>OZ244984.1:1795000-4072204 GCA_965223125.1 Alphaproteobacteria bacterium
GCCGTAACTATAACGGTCCTAAGGTAGCGAAATTCCTTGTCGGGTAAGTTCCGACCTGCACGAATGGCGTAACGACTGCCCTACTGTCTCCAACGCGGACTCAGCGAAATTGAACTCTCCGTGAAGATGCGGAGTTCCCGCGGTCAGACGGAAAGACCCCGTGAACCTTTACTATAGCTTCGCAGTGGCAACAGGACCGTCATGTGTAGGATAGGCGGGAGACATTGAAGCAGGGACGCTAGTTCTTGTGGAGTCACCCTTGAAATACCGCCCTTGACTGTCTTGTTGTCTAACCGCGGCCCGTGAAACCGGGTCCGGGACCCTGCGTGGTGGGTAGTTTGACTGGGGCGGTCGCCTCCCAAAGAGTAACGGAGGCGCGCGAAGGTGAGCTCAGAGCGGTCGGAAATCGCTCGTTGAGTGCAAGGGCATAAGCTCGCCTGACTGTGACACCGACGGGTGGAGCAGAGACGAAAGTCGGTCCTAGTGATCCGGTGGTCCCGAGTGGAAGGGCCATCGCTCAACGGATAAAAGGTACTCCGGGGATAACAGGCTGATACCCCCCAAGAGTCCACATCGACGGGGGTGTTTGGCACCTCGATGTCGGCTCATCTCATCCTGGGGCTGGAGCAGGTCCCAAGGGTATGGCTGTTCGCCATTTAAAGAGGTACGTGAGCTGGGTTTAGAACGTCGTGAGACAGTTCGGTCCCTATCTGCCGTGGGTGTACGAGACTTGAGAGGATCTGTCCCTAGTACGAGAGGACCGGGATGGACATACCTCTGGTGGAGCGGTTGTCACGCCAGTGGCACTGCCGCGTAGCTATGTATGGACGGGATAACCGCTGAAGGCATCTAAGCGGGAAACCCCCCTCAAAACCAGGTCTCGCCTGAGAGCCGTGGTAGACCACCACGTCGATAGGCCGGGTGTGGAAGCGTGGTAACACGTGAAGCTTACCGGTACTAATTGCTCGATCGGCTTCCAATCCTCCCTTCGCATGACGGTAAACGCCGCCAATGCGTCCAAAGAGGATCAAGCCACAGGTGACAACACCAATATCAAGACTACAATCGCGAGAGATCCGCCGATCACACTCCAAACGAAAGTCCCGTCCCAAAGATAGGACCCAACACTGGACAGTGATCAGCATCCTCAAATCAACAAAACCAAATGCTTCAAAACACCCTTCAATCCTGACCGGATGAACCAGACCCCCAAAAGGCTCGGCTCACCCGGACAGGACGTCCTCATCGATGACCTGGTGGTCATAGCAGAAGGCCCAACACCCGATCCCATCCCGAACTCGGCCGTGAAACCTTCCAGCGCCAATGGTACTTCAGCTCAAGCTGCGGGAGAGTAGGTCGCCGCCAGGTCTTCCATGAGGACAAATCACCATGAAACAACCCACCCAACAAACCACACCCTCACGCGGGGTGGAGCAGCCCGGTAGCTCGTCAGGCTCATAACCTGAAGGTCGTAGGTTCAAATCCTACCCCCGCAACCAATCAAATCATACACTTAGCCCCGCTCCACACAGCGGGGCTTCCGCTTTAGGAAGCATATAGGAAGCACGCGGGGGCATGAACATTTGCACGAATGCAGCCGAACCACCTCAGGCCGGGCGTTCAGTGTACCCTCCGTAAGTAGAAGTCTGAAACGGTAGCCGGGGCCAAACAGATAGATAACGCAAGCCTCATATGACCATAAAGTATTTTTCAGTAAAAATTTTTTACATTTATAAATAATTAAGGAATAAATAATACGTTTGGCTCGTTAGGAGTTTTATGGAGTTGCAATTTTAGAAGCAATAATCCTTAAGATTTTACGAGAATATGTTACCAACTGTTCCCAAGAGGTTCAGTGCTTCAGCATCCTGACTCCTCAAGAATTAAATATTGATGTAGTAGGCATGCACGGCTTACTGTTTGAAAGGAACAATTTTAGCGGATGTGAGATCCCTGTGTTCCAACTATAATACATCAATTAACGAGCAATCAGGTATGAAAAAGTTTAACCGCATCGTGCTTGGCGTCCTCCCAATGATGTTTTTGGGTCTTACTGCATTAAACTACTATATTTTTTCCACACTCAAGGACCAGATTATAACTAAAGAATTGGTTCAATTGAATGCAAGGAACCAAAATGTTGCCAAATTGACCATGGAGCGCCTTCGGACCGCACAGCTTCTATTGGAAAACTCGGCCAGGGTGCTGACACAGGCTGGAATTACACCGCAGACCGCGCACGAGACTCTTAAGACGGCGATCGACGCAGTACCTTTGGTTCGTGTAATTGGAATGTTTGATACCGATGGGTTCGTTCGATATTCGTCACGCTCAGTCGAACCGCCGAAGGTAAATCTAAAGGATCGAGATTATGTTTCCCACTGGCTTTCTGGTGGAAGTGGAGAATGGTTTCTTTCGGGTCCTGTGAACAATGCTGTCGACGGACTATGGCAGATTTCCCTGTCCAAACCGGTTTTTCTAAATAGCAAACTCTGGGGCGTTCTGGCAGCCGTCATCAACGTAGATCACCTGGGAATATCAGGATATGTGAGCCCAGACGCGACCGAATATCTGACTTTATTGGATGAGAACTTCATTCTAATCGATAGGTTTCCCTCCCGACCAGAGGATGTCGGACGCAGCCTTGAAAATGCGGAGCTATTCAAAGCCCTTGCCGCGTCACCAAGCGGAACCGTTGAAGGTACATTTATCAATATATTTACTGGTGAGAGTCGTATTGCCGCCGCGCACAGGTTCTTTAATAACGATCTCGTCATCTCATCATCCCGTCCGTTAACTTCGGTTCTGAACAATTGGCGGAAACTGGCGGCTGTCAGTGCCGGAATGTCGGTTCTCCTCGTCATATTAATGGTTGTTGTGGCCGCTGCGTTCCTGCGAGACGCGCGGCTTCGCCGCGACCATAGCCTACACCTTGAAGATATAAACTGTGCTCTGGAAAGCAGAACGCAGGAGGCGGAACGGCTGGCTCGAGTCAAATCAGACTTTCTGGCGACCATGAGCCATGAAATCCGGACCCCTCTCACGGCGATAATGGGGATGCACGATCTCTGCCGTCACGAGGAAAATGTGGAGATCATCCAAAAAAATCTGCGCGTCGCAAACGGTGCTAGCAAAGTACTTCTCGAGATCATCAATGACATTCTTGACTCCGAACGACTGGAATCTGGTCGTCTCACACTTGAGGCGATCCCATTTGAGCTTGGCACCTTGATCGAGCAAGCGACTGCCACCGTCCAAGCTCAGGCCGCCGAAAAAGGCCTGAAGATAGAGGTCGAGCTTCCCGAGGACCCATCGCTTCACTTTGTTGGCGACCCAATGCGATTATGTCAGGTCCTGATCAATCTTCTTGGAAATGCAGTTAAATTCACGACTGAAGGAGAGATTAGATTCACGACACATGTTAGTTTGTCGCACAAAGGCATGCGCACCTTGAGCTTCAATGTTACCGATACCGGCCCTGGAATAGCTGCTGATAAGATCAATCTGTTGTTCCAGCCGTTCGAACAGCTCACGTCGTCGCGGGCTCGACGTTCGGGTGGCTCCGGTCTCGGCCTTTCCATCTCCAAGCGCCTGATCGAAGCAATGAACGGGCACATTGGCGTAGAGTCGATAGAGGGCAAGGGCAGCAGGTTCTGGTTTGATGTCGAGTTGGCTGAGCATACCGTGGTCTCTACGGCAGGTTTGCCGAGCAAGCCGGAGGATCCGGCAGGTAAGCCGGCAGATATCCTCCTTGTCGATGACAATGAGATAAATCGCGACCTGATCAGTAGGATGCTCAATGCGTCCCGACATTCTGTTGTGGCCGTCGACAGCGGGCAGGCGGCCATCGAGCAGATCAGCAAGCAACGGTTCGATGTGATACTCCTCGACATCCAGATGCCGGTAATGGACGGGGTAGAGACCATTCGCGAGCTGCATAGACGTGATCTTGTGCAACACACCAGCGTGATCGCCCTCACAGCCAATGCGATGCCCGAGCAGGTTGAAGAGTATGTTCGGGAAGGGTTCAACGATTGTGTTGCGAAGCCGATCGTATGGCTGGATCTCTTCAAAAAGATTGAGAAGGCGCGCGCGCAGTTCGAGACACAACGAACTGAGAGCAGATCAATGATCATCGACTGGCCCTCGTTGGTCCCCATTGCCGAGGCTCTGGGCGAGGACGCCCTGTTAAAAATGCAGCGTGACACGATCAAATACGCGCTCACCGAGGCTGAAAAGATAAATGAACAACTTTCTGACACGGACTTATCCGCGATTGCGCATGCATTGCGAGGCTTGCTTGGAAACTGTGGATTTGTAGCTGCAGCCGCTGTTCTCGTGAGACATGGAGCTGATACAGGCCGGTCGGAGCGAGGGCCTCTGAAAGCTGAACTTACAGATGAGCTGTATGCGGCAGAAGCTGAAATCGACTTCCATTTTCGGGCAAATCCGACATCCTAACGACAGGTTCTCGCCAAGATCACAAAGGGTCTCCCTGACCTCACCTCGACACGATAGACCCCAAGATTGGTTTCATTCGGATCGATTAACCCGCTCTCCTGCGTATGCGATGCCACGGCCGCTGCATGTCGGTTAGATGGGTGCCAGGGAGCTTTCCCATATCTCTTAATGGGTATGGTGCAGGCCCGCGACGTCTGAGCGTTCAATCTCGGCCACCTTCATCTTGCCAAGGCGCAGCTTAATGAAGAGATCAATATTCCGTCGGTACGCTGGCGCGCTTGCCGGTGTCGCTCTCGGTCTTCTCCACCCACTCATGCAGGGTCTGCGGTATACAGCCGATCTTCTCCGATATCGAAACAATGGATGCCCAGCGAGATGCGTGCTTGTCCTCGTGATCCAGCACCGCACGTACCGCTCACGCCCGCACCTCTGGTAAAAACTTGCTCGTTGTCTTGCTCTTGATGGCTCCTTCTTCTCAGAAGTAGGAGCCACCGGCACTCCCGGGTCGGTTCAATACGTTAGGGTGAAGCATTTCGATCCTCATCTAAAAAGGCGCGCAGTGCTTCAAGATCAGGCAGTAATCTTGCCACACGCTCAGGCGGAATAGCAGAAGCGATACGCGCGATATCCGGTTCAAGAGATTCAATCGCGGACTGACGAAATGCGCGCCCTGCTTCTGTGATGTATACTAGCTTGGATCGTCGGTCTTTCGGGTTTGCACGAAATTCGATTAACACAGCACGCTCAAGGACCGAAAGAGTATGCGTCATAGAAGTCTTAGGAACCTGAAATGCGCGCGCCAGCGCAATGGGGGTCTGTCCATCCTTTACGCGAATGAGATGGTTCAGAACACCGAATTGCGGGAGAACGAAACCCGGTGGCAGACGGGTCTCGAAGATCGTGCGGGACAATTGCTCTATTATGGCGATTTCGTTGAAAAGCCGGAAATAGGTACCAAGCATGCTATCAACCATTCTGGATTCTTGTCTCCAGCGGCCAGCGCGGACTGGGCCTAACATCGGGACCATAGCCGATTCTCGAAAGCATTTGAACGGTCCCGCCATCAGCGGCAAGACGTTTATGCACGGCGGTGTATAGCGCGGCCATCTCCGGAAACTCCTGCAAGGCCTGACTCAGGGGCTGAAAGCCCAACCCCTCGGCGGTCGATGCAAGGTTAACACGCATCCAATCCGCACCGCTTGCAAGCTGATCGGCACGACTGTTGCCTGTTGTAATCAGCCAAAGATGCCCCATTGCCGTATCGGTGTTTGCGAAAACCGCATCCATGCAGGCCTGGAATGCCATGGAAGAAGGATCTGCCGCTGAACTTCGAGTGAACATGCCTGTCATACGGAGTGTCTCGAACATCGGCCCCGCGAAGTCTATACCATCTGGGTTTTTGTCAACTTCCTGCCGTCCGATACGAAACAGGTCGACGCTCTCCTGAAACGTTCGGGGGGTTTCAATCTCGATGAGCAGTGCGTTGCGGGTCAACGCCCGCCACTCGGCGATTTCGGAAGGCTCAACAGTACCACCAAACTGACATCCATTGGCGACAGCTTTGCCGATGCGGGCGATGGCGCCAGCATCTATGGTTCGGGACGTGTCGAACGGTTCCTTGTTCGACCGCCGATCCAAGGCACTTTTGAACAGTGGATCGCGGGGGACATGTGCATCGGCTGTGAAGACTGCGCGGGCTACGGGGCGCGAGTCCAGAGCCTCCGAATTACTTCCTTCCGGGAACATCGTCATTTGCACTCTCTGACCATCTTCGGCGGCCGCCATTCGCATCAGTTCGAGAAAGCAGCCGAGACCAATTGTAATCTGGCGATTGAAGGGGTCCGTGTGGGGCAGCATCCGGGTCGGTTCCGCATAGAGTGTAACAATATTCGGCTCGGCAAGATCGGCGATCCAGGGTTGTCTATTATGGGGGTTTGGGGCGAGTAAAGCCCAGGAAAGGGCGCGCATGCGTGGGTCTTCATAATCGCCCGCCGTCTGCCATGGAGTGCTTGCGGTTCGGGGTAGACGTGTTGCCGTGTATGCAAAGGTAGCACCTGCGGCGAGAACCGCACCCCCACCAACAAGGAAGATCATTTTGCGGCGTGAAACTGACATATCCATCTCCTTAAAGTTCGATATCGTACTAAATAGTGCGAAATCGCACTTTATTCAAGCTTACTTTACACTCCCGCACCGAGCGTCAAAGAAATTGGAATGTCGTTACGTTGTATGCTCAAGGGCCAGTTTGACATTCCTCCCCAAATCCACCGACAGCCCTTTCGCGCCCTGTAAAATCGGATAAGATGGCGGCAAACGACCTTGGAATGCGGCGCAAATGGCGCTGCTTCATCTGCAATCAGGGAGACTGTCAGGCATGGCGAAGAATTTCGACCAGGAGGCGCTGGATTATCACCGCATGGCCCCGGCGGGGAAGCTGAGCGTGGTGGCGACCAAGCCTCTGGCGAACCAGCGGGATCTGAGCCTGGCCTATTCGCCAGGCGTGGCAGCGGCCTGTCGGGAGATCGAGCGCGACCCGGCGGAGGCGGCAAACCTGACCGCACGGGGCAATCTGGTCGGTGTTGTCACCAACGGGACGGCGGTACTGGGTCTGGGGGCCATCGGCGCGCTGGCCTCCAAGCCGGTGATGGAGGGCAAGGCGGTCCTGTTCAAGAAATTCGCCGGAATCGATGTGTTCGATATCGAGGTTGATGAGACTGATGTGGACAAGTTCTGCGCCGTCGTGCGGGCGCTGGAACCGACCTTCGGGGGGATCAACCTGGAGGATATCAAGGCACCGGAATGCTTCGAGATCGAAAAGCGCCTGCGCGCCACGATGAACATTCCGGTCTTTCACGATGATCAGCACGGGACCGCGATCATTGTCGCGGCGGCGGTCTATAACGCCCTGGAACTGGTGGATCGGAATTTCGAGGATATCAAGATCGTCACTTCCGGCGCGGGGGCGGCGGCACTGGCCTGTCTGGCGATGCTGGAGACGATGGGGGCGAAACGCGAGAACATCTGGGTCACCGATATCGACGGTCTGGTCTATGAGGGGCGCGAACAGATGGACCCCTACAAGGGGATCTATGCCAAGCAGACCAATATGCGGGTGCTGGACGACGTGATCGATGGGGCGGATGTCTTTTTGGGCCTGTCGGCCCCCAATGTGCTGAAACCCGAGATGGTGAAGCGCATGGGCAAGGCCCCGGTGATCCTGGCGCTGGCCAATCCCAATCCGGAAATCCTGCCGGAGGACGCGATTGCAGCGCGTCCCGATGCCATCGTCGCCACCGGGCGCTCGGACTATCCCAATCAGGTCAACAACGTGCTCTGCTTTCCCTTCATTTTTCGCGGTGCGCTGGATGTCGGTGCGACGACGATCAACGAGGAGATGAAGGTTGCGGCGGTCAAGGCGATTGCGGCCCTTGCCCGGCGCGAGGTTTCCGAGGTTGTGGCCAAGGCCTATGGCAGTGAGGGTGGGTTCGGACGCGACCATCTGATCCCAAAGCCCTTCGATCCGCGTCTGATCCTGGAAATTGCCCCGGCGGTCGCCCGTGCAGCCATGGAAAGCGGCGTCGCCACCCGACCGATTCAGGATTTTGTCGCCTATAATGCGCGCCTGCAATCCTTCGTCTATCGATCCGGCACCGTGATGAAGCCGATCTTCGACCGGGCCATCGCCGACCCGCGCAAGGTCGTCTATGCCGAGGGTGAGGAAGAGCGGGTGCTGCGCGCGGTGCAGATCCTGGTCGATGACGGGATCGCGCAGCCGATCCTGATCGGACGGCGCAAGGTGGTGGAACAGCGCATAGAGCGGCTGGGCCTGCGGCTGAAAATCGACCGGGATTTCGAGTTGTGCGACCCGGAGGATGACCCTCGCTACAAGGAGTACTGGACTGCCTATCTGGAACTGACCGGTCGTCAGGGCGTGTCGCCGGAACTGGCGCGGGAGGTGGTGCGGACCAGAACGACGGTGATCGGTTCGCTGATGGTTCGGCTGGGTCAGGCGGATGCGCTGATCTGCGGCACCAACGGGCGGTTCCGGGATCATCTGAAGCATGTTCGTCGGGTGATCGGTGTGCGAGCCGGGAAACGGGATTTCTCCACCATCAACATGCTGATTCTGAACAAGGGGATTTATTTCTTCGCGGATACCCATGTCAGTTATGATCCGTGTGTCGAGGAAGTCGTCGAGATGGTGATTCTGGCGGCGGAGGAAGTGCGCCGCTTTGGGATCGAACCAAAGATCGCCCTGCTTTCCCACGCCAATTTCGGCAGTTCGGATTCACCGTCCTCAATAAAGATGCGTCAGGCAGTTACCATTTTGCAGCGCAACACCGATCTTGAGGTGGAAGGCGAAATGCATGCGGATACGGCGCTGGATGAAGTGCTGCGCGAGACACTGTTGCCTGACAACAAGCTGAAAGGGGCGGCGAACCTGTTGATCATGCCGACCCTGGATGCGGCGAATATCGCGTATAATGCGGTGAAGATGCTGGGCGATGGATTGTCCGTCGGGCCGATCATGGTCGGCGCGGCGCGGCCTGTCCATATCCTCACCACCTCGGTGACCGCGCGCGGCATCGTGAACATGACGGCCGTTGCGGTTGTTGATGCACAGATGGAATCCCGCAAACCGGCGTGAGGGACGGACGGGCAACACATAGCGATGGGAACCGGAAAACGGCATGTCGGAGGCCTTGGACAAGACGGAAAGCGAAGACAGCGATGCCTTCGATGAACTCTATGGTCTCTCCCATGAGACCGTAGCGGCGGTCGAGTCTGCGCTTGATGAAGGTGCGCCCGCCGAGACCATCCGCGAAATTGTCGTCCCGCTGCATGCCGCTGACCTGGCGGACCTGCTGGAGCGGCTGCCGCGGGACGACCGGCTGTCCGTCATTCATGCGCTGGGCGAGGAACTCGACGCCGACGTCTTCTCCTATATCGACGAGTCGGTGCGCGAGACGATCGTTGACGAATTACCGAATTCCGTCCTCGCCAATATCGTGCGTGACCTGGAATCCGATGACGTCATCGATTTTCTGGAGGATATGGACGAGGAGGATCAACGGGAAATCCTCGATACCGTCCCCGCTGAAGACCGGGCGCATTACGAAAAGGGATTGAGCTATCCGGAGTATTCCGCCGGGCGTCTGATGCGGCGGGAGACGGTGACGATCCCGGAATTCTGGACCGTCGGCCAGACCATCGACTTCATGCGTGGCGAGGATGTCGATCTTCCCGACGATTTCTATAATCTGATCGTGGTGACCAAGGGGCGTAAGCCGGTGGCGCTGGTTCAGCTTTCCAAGCTGCTGCGCACCAAACGGGTGGTGCCGATCTCCGCGATCATGGAATCCGATCCCAAGGTGATGCGCGCCGATATGGATCAGGAGGACGTGGCTTTCCTGTTCCGTCAATATGGCCTTGTCGAAGCGCCGGTGGTCGACGAGACCGGGATACTGGTCGGGGTCGTCACCATCGACGATATCGTCGATGTCATGGACGAGGAGCATGAGGACGATATCCTGAAGCTGGGTGGGGTCAGCGAGGATGACTTCTATTCCGATTTCATGCAGACGACACGGCTGCGGTTTTCATGGCTGCTGGTCAATCTGGGGACGGCCATCGTCGCATCGCTGGTGATCGCGCTGTTTGAGGATGCCCTGGCGAAGATCGTCGCTCTGGCGGTACTGATGCCCATCGTCGCCTCAATGGGTGGCAATGCGGGTACCCAGACCCTGACCGTTGCGGTGCGCGCCCTGGCAACGAACGAATTGACCGCCAAGAATGCGGTCCGGATCATGGTGAAGGAAGTCCTGGTCGGATGCGCCAATGGGTTTCTGTTCGCCATCATCATGGGGATCATCGCCTGGTTGTGGTTCGGTGATCCGGTGCTGGGCGGGGTTATCGCGACGGCGATGGTTCTGAATCTGATCATCGCCGGACTGAGCGGGGTGCTGATCCCGCTCGCCTTCGACCGGTTCGGTCAGGATCCCGCCATCGCATCCACGGTTTTCCTGACAACGATCACTGATGTCGTCGGATTCTTCGTCTTCCTGGGTCTCGCGACGCTGGTCCTGCTCTGAAACTGGTACGGCGCTTGCTTTGAATTTGGATGACACCTTTCGGAATCGAGGACAGGCTCATGCTGCCGACCAATAATGCCAGTATCTATCGCGTCGCCACAGCCTATGAGGCGGCGAAGGAAGCCCAGACCGTCGCACCGGATGCAGCCTCGGCAACCCGCGATCTGGGGCGGGCGCGGTTCTATGATGCCCTTGCCGGACGTTATGGTCTGCCAGGCGATGCGCTTTCAGGGCTCGGCGGATCAGCCTTTCCCGATGATCCTGATACGGAACAACGCTACGACCTGCAATCCATGTCGGTTGACGAAATCCTGGCGCTGGCCGACAGCCTGCGCGGGTCCGGGCGGCTGGAATCCGGGGATGCCGATCTGATGGGGTATCACCTCGACGCATTACCCTTCGCGCAGGATTCTGTCTTCAGTCGATCCCCCGTCGCTGATTTCGCACGCAGCCTGACCGGCACCCGTTCTTCCGCCGCCGACCGCACGCTCGATCTGATCGGCCAGCAGGAAGAGCAGATTCGCTATCTGACGGAAAATGATGCCGACCCGCGCGCCATCCGAGGGGCAAAAGCGGTACTGGGCCAACTGCATCAGCTTCGGGCGGAACAAGCGCTCTATGCCCAGATGGATTCGTCGCGCGACAGCCGGGACAAGAAAGAATCCGGTGGATTCGGACCGTTCGGGGCGCTGACAGACCTCATCAACCTGCCTGCTTCGACCCTTGCCCTGTTCAGCAGTCAGGCATGACAGCAGTATAGCAGTTCCCTATGATCGCTGCATGAAAGCAGGCAACAAGACTCTTGGCGTAGTACTTATCCTCACCTTGCTGGCGATCATGACGGGTGTGGCCCTGACTCCGACTCCAGTTCTGGCCCGGGAGCGCCCCGTGATCGCCGTCGCGGCGACACTGCAATACGCGGCGGAGGAGATCGCCACAGCCTTCACCCAGGATACGGGGGAGGCTGTGACGCTGGTCTTCGGGGCATCGGGCAATCTGTCCCGCCAGATCCGGCAGGCGGCCCCGTTCCAGATGCTGCTGGCGGCGGATGAGGATTATGTGCTGGGGCTGGCGCGGGATGGCCTGACCCGAGATGAGGGCATGGTCTATGCTACCGGTCGCCTCGTCCTGGTCATCCCGAACGGAACACCGATACAGACGGATGCGCAGATGAACGATCTAGCCGCCGCGCTGTTGGACGGTCGTTTGCAGCGCTTCGCCATCGCCAATCCGAACCATGCACCCTATGGCCAGCGGGCCATGGAAGCATTGCGTCATCGGGGTCTCTGGGATGCGATCCAGCCGTTCCTGGTGTTGGGGGAGAATATCAGTCAGGCGGCCCAGTTCGCCGTTTCCGGCAATGCGCAGGCCGGGATTATCGCCTATTCCCTCGCCCTGTCATCGTCCCTTCAGACGCGCAGCCAATTCGTGTTGATACCGGAATCCTGGCACGCGCCGCTGCGCCAGCGTATGGTTCTGCTGACCAGTGCCGGGCCGGTGGCAGCAAAATTCTATGACTATCTTCAGCAACCAACTGCCCGTGCGATTCTGAAGCAGTATGGATACGATCTGCCGGGAGAGGGGTGAGAGCGGACATGGATTGGACGGCGCTGTGGCTGTCATTGCGGTTGGCGGGGTTTACCGTGCTGCTGTTGCTCCCGATAGGTATCCTGATCGGGCGGCTGCTGGCCTATCATGACTTTCCCGGCAAGGGGCTGGCCGAGGCTCTGGTCGCCCTGCCGCTGGTCCTGCCGCCGACAGTGTTCGGCTATTACATGCTGGTGGCCTTTGGCGCGGCCTCACCCCTGGGCCAGATCTGGCAGGGATTGTTCGGCACGCAGTTGGTATTCAGCTTCGAAGGGCTGTTGCTTGCCTCCCTCATCTTCAACCTGCCCTTCGCCATCCAGCCGATGCAGCGCGCCTTCGAATCGATCCCGCCGGATATCCGGGAGGCCGCGTCCTGTTGCGGCATGTCGCCATGGCATGCCTTGCTGCGGGTGGAACTTCCACTCGCCTGGTCCGGTATCCTGACGGCCATGGTGCTGTCCTTCGCCCATACGTTAGGGGAATTCGGGATTGTGCTGATGGTGGGCGGTTCGATTCCCGGGGAGACCCGGACCATTGCGATTTCCATCTATGACCGGGTGCAGGCCTTCGATGACCTCGGTGCAGCGCAGATGTCGGCCTTCCTGCTGGCGGTGTCGCTGGTTACCATCGCACTGACCTTCGCCTTCTCCCGGCGCATCGGGCGGCGGATCGGATGAACGGTCTTCGCGTCACCCTGCGGCAGAGCGGCCCGATCCCGCTGGACGTGGATTTTGCCTGTCTGCCGGGTGAAGTTCTGGCGCTGGTCGGGCCGTCGGGCAGCGGCAAGACTACCATCCTGCGCAGCATTGCGGGCAGCCATCGACCCAGATCGGGGCGCGTTTCGGTCGATGGCGAGGACTGGCTGGACAGTGCGCGGGGCCTGCATGTCATCCCGCATCGACGGGCCGTCGGCATGGTGTTTCAGAGCTATGCGCTGTTTCCGCATATGACTGCGTTGGGCAATATCCTTGCCGCCCTGCCCCCCGGCAATCCTGCGGACCGGCTGGCACGGGCGGAGGAGCTGATGGCATTGGTACATCTGCCCGGCCTGGAGTCCCGCCGACCGGCGGAACTGTCGGGCGGACAGCAACAGCGTGTCGCCGTCGCCCGGGCACTGGCGCGGGAGCCGAAAGTGCTGCTGCTGGACGAGCCGTTTTCTGCCGTCGACAAGGCGACGCGCCAGCGCCTCTATCGCGAAATCGCAGTCCTGCGGCGGGGTCTCAACATGCCGGTCGTGCTGGTCACCCACGATCTGGACGAGGCGGCGATGCTGGCTGACCGGATGACCGTGCTGCATCGGGGTCAGACTTTGCAGACCGGTACGCCGGACGCGGTGATGACCAGGCCGGTCTCCCCGGAGGTCGCGCGTCTGGTGGATTTGCGCAATATCTTCGAGGGACGCATCGAGGCCGTATCTGATGCCGGATTCCACCTCGACTGGGCCGGGATTGGCCTGGAAGTAACATCGGATAAGGCCCTGACGGTCGGGGCGAGGGTTAGCTGGGTGGTGCCGGAGGCTTTCGTCGTTCTGCATCGCCGCGACCGGCCCTCACGCGGGGAGCATGAAAATCCGGTACCAGGCATTGTCGAGGCGGTTCTGACCATCGGTCAGTCGGCGCAGGTGACACTGCGCCCGGATCACGCGCCGGACCTGCCGCTGCATTTCACGATCCCGCTCCACACCGCCCGGCGGAATGAGATATCTCCCGGTGTTGCGGCGACGGTTTCCCTGCTGGCGACAGGCATTCACGTCATGGCCTGAGCAAACCCTGCAACAGTCGGTCCAGGCTTTGCCGCGCAGCATCCGGGTCGGCACCTTCTATAATACACAGGGCGGCGCGGTCGAAGGCGGCGGACAGAATATCGGCAAGCAGGATCAACTGATCTTCCGGTATGCCCCGATCTGGCAATGCCGCGCGTAATCCCTCGAGCAGGGTCGCACCGCCGGTCTCTCGGTCCAGCGCCTGCATTGCCGCAATTCCCAATACGGCAGGCCCGTCCAACAGGATCAGCCGGGCGCGACCGGGGCGGGTCATCGCCCGGAAATAGGCGGCAGCCCCCTGCGACAGGGCCTCAACCGGATTCGCTGCGGCCAGTGCGGTTTTGTCGATTTCTTCGGCAACTGCCCGGGCTTCCTGTCGGACCACGGCATGGAACAGAGCCGCCTTGTCCGCGAAATGATGATAGAGCGCGCCCCTCGTGACCTGTGCAGCCGCCACGATCTCCGGCGTTCCGGTTTCAGTATAGCCCTTTTCAGCGAACAGGGCACGGGCGGCGGTGATCAGGGCCGTTCGAGTCTCTTCGCGGCGGTCTGCATTGCTCCGGCGTGTTTTTGTTTCTTGCATGCATGCAGCCTGTATGTTATTTGAATTTACATTCAGAGTGTATGTTAATAAAAGCAGGAGAGAAAGCCATGAAATGCACACAGTTCTATCCGGTCATCATGACCGACAATGTCGCTGCGACCGCGCGGTTCTATCAGGATCATTTCCGGTTCACAGCACTGTTCGAAAGTGACTGGTATGTGCATCTGCAATCGGTCGATGATACTGGCATCAATCTGGCAGTACTGGACGGCAGCCATGAGACGATCCCGGAAGTTGGGCGGGGCCAGGTGGGCGGTCTGCTGTTGAATTTCGAGGTCGAGGATGTCGATGCCGAATACGACAGGGCCAAGGCCAGCGAACTTCCGATCCTGCTGGACCTGCGCGACGAGGATTTCGGTCAGCGCCATTTCATCACCCGTGATCCGAACGGCGTTCTGATCGACATCATAAAACCGATCCCGCCCAGCGCCGCATTCCTGGAAAATTATGCTGTCGGAGCGGCATAGTGGAGTGCAAAGGTATACCGGTGCCTGTCAATTCTGGCTCTTCGATGTTTAAAGTGGAATTGGAAGCATCCGAAATCCTCGTCTCCTCGGAAGACGCAGAGCGGCTGTCCGGGGTCCAGAGCAACCGGCAGAGAGCCGAACCTGTCGCTCTGGACTCCCGCCTGCGCGGGAGTGACGGTGGAAGTCATTTCATTCTGCAGTTTCCGACAGCGGAGACGGGATAACCCCCGATCTTCCAATGAGCTCCAGCGAGATCCCGAATTCGGGACAGCCTCACGCAAGAGCGGCCTTGATTGCCTTAATCTGGCGGTCAACATCGATGGTGCATTCGGATGTGACCTCCAGCGCGCGGTCCTCGAATACGTCAGTACCGGGATTACGGGCTTTCCAGGTTGCGATCCGGGCATCCCTCTGCGTGAGCAGGGAGAGAATCTGCGGCTTGAACAGGATCAGGACATGGCTCAGCCAGCGGTTCGACGCCCAGGAAGGGAAGGTGTGGTCGATTTCGAACCGCTCGATCATCCGAGCGACCTCCGGTGCCGGATACCAGGTCTCATCGGTGACCCAGCGGTTCACGGTGAACAGTTTCGTCCCGTATCCCTTCTTGTCCATGCTGACGGCAATGATATGCGCGCCGATCCGGTTTTCATTCGGCGACTGGGGATGGTCGAGTGGCAGTGGTGAGACGCCAGCCGGCATGCCGGCATAGCGCAGGAATGTGTGGAAATGCCCATGCTCGCCGGGGCGCTCATCTTTCGGATGGGCATGATAGTAGTATTGCGAATGGGTATCCCAGTCGATGGCATCGCCCTTCGGGAAATGGTTCCATTCATAGAACGTGCCCTGATGGCGCAGCAGTTCCGCCACGACATTGCTGGACGTCTTGCGCAGGACCCGCTGGCAGTTCAGTACTTCCGCGCCCGCTGCCAGCATGCGTTCCAGTTCCGAGCGGGCAAGCTGGCTCAGTGCGGCGGGAAGCGCGCGGGTCGCGTCGATCACGCGCTCGTTTTCCAGCCCGGAATCTGGAATTCTCTCCAGCATGATCCTCTGTCCTTCGGGCATGCGTGATTCCCTGATCATTGAGTGTTTCATCGGGGTTGGAGTCGTTCAAGCCAAAATCCGGAAGGGATGCTGACCGATAGGCAGACAGCGCCCCTTCCTGTCTCGAAACGTATTCTAGAGCCTGAAGCGATCCGGCAGCGCCATTGCGGACGGGAGCATCCCGATTGCAGCCTGTGCCTCCGGATTGCAGGACCCACTGCCACAAGGGTTCTTGGCCTTGGCCGCGCAGGGATTGCACGGGTTGCAGGCTTTGGCCGCACAGGGATTGCACGGGTTGCAGGCTTTGGCCGCACAGGGATTGCACGGGTTGCAGGCTTTGGCTGCGCAGGGATTGCACGGATTGCAGGCCTTGGCTGCGCACGGATTGCACGGATTGCAGGCCTTGGCTGCGCACGGATTGCAGGATCCGCCGCCATCTGTTTGCGCATCCGGAAGAACCGAGGCTGTGGAAACCGCATCGGTCATTTCGATTTCTCCGGGGGCAGCCTGTGCACTGACGGCAAGGCTGGCTCCGGCCAGCAACGACACCATGGTCGTCGACAGAAGGGTGGATTTGAAGCTCATGGTCTGGATTCCCTGACATCTGTTTTGTGTCTCGTTCTGAACACCCGCCCTGGATGAGGAGGTGCCCGCCTGGTTCGAGAGCGGTCCGAATACAGATGTCGCGCCGCATCCAGGAAACCGATCTCTCAGTATCGGTATCCCGGAACGCGGCGCGACAGGAATCAACTCGACTCACGTTGCTGTTATGGACCCGGATCGGATGGGGAGTCGTCCATGATCCATTCGACGTTACGCGGCTAGGGCGCTGATCGCCTCTCGCGCCTTTTGTGCGGCCTGGCTGTCGAGCATCTGGCGGTCGGCGGCAATCACGGTTACGTCATCAATGCCAATGAAGCCCAGCACATGCTTGAGATAGGGTGTTGCGAAATCATAGCCGGACTCGGCCTCAACCCCGCCGGATGTGACGATCAGATAGGCTTTCTTGTCTTTCAGCAGACCGACCGGCCCTTTTTCGGTATAGGCGAAGGTGACCCGCGCGCGGGCAATCATGTCGATCCAGGCCTTCAGCGCTGCAGGAATGCTGAAATTGTAGATCGGCACCCCGATCACAACAATATCGGCAGCGGCCAGTTCTGCGACCAGACTGTCAGATATGGTCAGGGTGGCGGCCTGGTCAGAGCTGCGCTCCGCCGGGTCAGTGGTATTCGCGCCGACCCAGTCACTGGTGACAAAGGGAAGGCCGTCTGCGACATCGCGGCGGGTGACCGTGAGCGCATCATGGGTTTCCCGCAATCGCCCGATGAGAGCGTCGGTCAGCGTTCGGGAGGTCGAGTCCTCTCCCCGAGCTGAGGAATCCACACGCAGCACGGCAAGAGGTTTCTGCGAGAAGGGTGTTTCTGTCGTCATGATCGTGATCTCCATCCGGTTCGCGCGACATACACCCCGATTATCGGAGGGACGCGCGTCTTGGACCTGAAGATGGGATAAATCCGATCAGAGCATAATCCGGAGAAATGGAATATTATTGTTTCTTGAAAAAACCTAATGCAGGCGCAACATGCTTTCTAGAAGGGCAGCCCGACATAGTTTTCCGCCAGCGCGGTCTGAGCGGCGCGGGAGGAGAACAGATAATCAACCTCCGCCACCTGCATGCGGTCTTCAAAGGCGCGGTCGCCGGGGAAATTGTGCAGCAGGCTGGTCATCCACCAGGAGAACCGCTCCGCCTTCCAGACACGGGCGAGCGCCCGGTCGGAATAACCGTCCAGCAGATCGCTCGACCCATTCCTGTAGAAGGCAATCAAGGCCCGTGAGAGATAGTGGATGTCGGAGACCGCGAGGTTGAGGCCCTTCGCCCCGGTCGGCGGCACGATATGGGCGGCATCACCCGCCAGATAGAGATTGCCGTGGCGCAACGGTTCGGCGACGAAACTGCGCATCGGCGTGATGCTCTTGTCGAAAACCACCCCTTCATTCACCAGCACCCCGTCGGCATCCCCCAGGCGCAGGCGCAATTCGTCCCAGAATCGGGCATCAGACCAGGCCGACAGATCCTCATCCACCCGACATTGCAGATAATGGCGCGACACTGAGTCCGACCGCATGCTGCAAAGCGCGAAACCCAGGTCGTGGCGGGCATAGATCAGTTCCTCCGCCACCGGCTTCGCCCGGGCCAGAATGCCGAGCCAGGCGAAGGGATAGACCCGTTCCAGCACACGCACGGCATCATCGGGAAGGCTGGCACGACAGACGCCATGGAACCCGTCGCAGCCCGCGATCACATCGCATTGCAGGCGATGGTCGGTGCCGTCCTTGCGATAGGTCAGGGAGGGCGTGGCATTGGCACTATCCTGTGGCGTCACGTCCTGCGCATCGAAGACGATTTCACCCCCCGCAGCCAGCCGTGCCGCAATCAGATCCTTCGTCACTTCAGTCTGACCATAGACGGTAACCGTCTTGCCACCGGTCAATTCGTCCAGCGCAATGCGGTGGCGTTGGCCATTGCTGGCGATTTCGACCCCGGTATGCACCAGGCCTTCCCGGTCGAGGCGATCCGCGACACCGGCCTCCCGCAGCATGTCGACCGTGCCCTGTTCCAGCACGCCCGCACGGATGCGCCCCTCGACATAGGCGCGGTCCCTACGTTCCAGAATCACCGACTCGATACCATTGACATGCAGCAGTTGCGACAGCAGCAATCCCGCCGGACCGCCGCCTACGATTCCAACCTGGGTGCGATGGGTGGAGGTCAAGATGGCATGGCCCTTTCTTCGGTATCCGACATATCTACAATGTCCAGTAGGTCATGCCCTGGGGTACGCCGCGCTGACGCCAGATTGCCTTGATATCGGCGATAAAACCATCGGGTTTCACCAGATGGCGCAGCGACAGGGTATCAAAGGCGGAATGTGCGACGGCACCGACCACGGCGTCATACCCTGTGCCGGGCTCCGCAATCAGGTCGATCCCGTATTCATGCCGCGTTTCAGCGGAATCGGCCATCGGATCGTGAACCTCCACCCCATGGCCCAGTTCGGTCAGGCGCGCAATCAGATCGGCGACCTTCGAATTGCGGATATCCGGCACGTTCTCCTTGAAGGCGATACCGAGGACAAGAATCCGCGATGGTCCCGGCAACTGGGCATGAATACCGTCGGCGATGCGATGGGCCATGCCATCATTGATCGCCCGACCCGCCAGAATGACCTTTGGTTCGATGTGCAGCATTTCCGCCGCATGGGCCAGATAATAGGGATCAACCCCGATGCAATGGCCGCCGACCAGACCCGGCGTGAAGGGCAGGAAATTCCATTTCGTTCCCGCAGCCTCCAGCACGTCATGCACGGAAATCCCCATTTTCTGGAAGATCGTCGCAATCTCGTTCACGAAGGCGATGTTGATATCGCGCTGGGCGTTCTCGATCACCTTAGATGCTTCGGCGGTGCGGATGTCGCGGGCGATGAAGATGTTGTTGCCATTCATCGTGCCATAGAGCCGGGCCAGAAGCTGGCTCACCTTGTCCGTCTGTCCGGCCACGATCTTGGTGATCTGGTCGACGCGATGGACCTTGTCGCCGGGATTGATGCGCTCCGGCGAATAGCCGAGAAAGAAGTCCTGGCCGGAAACGAGTCCGGATTCGGCCTCCAGGATCGGACCGCAGAAATCTTCCGTCACGCCTGGATAGACGGTCGATTCATAGACGACGACAGACCCCATTCGGATATGCCGTCCGACCATGCGGCTGGCGGACTCGATGGCGCGCAGATCGGGTTTGTTGTCGGCATCCACCGGGGTCGGCACCGTGACGATGTGGATATGCGCATCCTGAAGGAAACTTTCGTCGGCGA
This sequence comes from Alphaproteobacteria bacterium, assembly GCA_965223125.1. Lineage (GTDB taxonomy): Bacteria > Pseudomonadota > Alphaproteobacteria > UBA8366 > Aestuariispiraceae > Pacificispira. The sequence continues at coordinate 1,814,884 of OZ244984.1, forward strand.
TATAGACCAGTTGTGAATCCGCGAGTTCACCCTTGGAAAGTTCGCCGGTGCGGTCGTGGCCCGCGCGCAGTTCGGCTATTCTCTCAGCATTGATGTCAAAGCCGAGGACCTCGACATGTCGCGCCAGGGCGACGGCGAGGGGCAGGCCGACATAGCCGAGACCGATGACAGAGACGGTAGGATTTTCAAACATGGCAGGCGACTTTCCGAACAATGGACAACTTGATCCGATATATCCGCTCCCCCGGCGCTGCTGTCAATTCGTCGTGCCGGGATCAGATCAGACTTTCCCGGACAACCAGGAGATAAGATGGGATATTCCACCGACCAGCAGAAGCAGCAGCACGATCTTGCGAAAGCCGAGATCACTGACCCGGCGATAGACGAATATCCCGCCCAGCGCACCCAGCACGGCCCCCGCAACGGTGATCAGGATCAGGGTTGACCCGACGGGCGCAAAGGCACCCAGGACAATATGGGCGATCATCGCAATACCCAGGATGATCAGATTGAACGGCTGGAAAACGCCGCGCTGCTCGTCCTTTGGCCAGCCGCGCAGCCCGGCCCAGATTGTCGGGATCGGTCCGGAGGCGCTGGAAAGTCCGCCCATCAAACCGCCCAGGAACCCGATCAGGGAATCCGCTATCCGGCCACCGCCGGAAATGACGGGCGGTGTCCTTATCATCAGGCCGTAGCTGCAATAGAGGATCAGGAATAGGCCGAGACCCGCCTTGGCGGCATCGGCGCTGACATAGGCAAGTGCGGCGATGCCGAAGGGCAATCCAACCAATCCGCTGATGGCAAAGGGCTTCAGGCGTTTCCAAATGATCCCGTGTCGGATAAAACCCAGCGTCACGATGTGGCTGGTCACGGCGACGGTGGCGGCAAGGGGAACGGCGATCTGCGGCGGCAGGACATGCAGCCAGAAGGCAAGCGCGGCCAGCGCCGAGCCGAGGCCGGTCAGTCCGGCGACGAAACCGGCCACAATCGCGCCCAGCGCGAACAGGAGCAGAGCGCTTCCTTCCATCGTGCGCGCAGGCTAGGGTCACGATGTGGGTTGGTCAATTCTATTGGAGTGATGATGGCGGTACTGGATTTATCCTGGACGGAATCGGGCGAAGGCCCGCCCCTGGTAATCCTGCACGGATTGTTCGGGAACAAGCGGAACTGGGGGGCGATTTCGCGCCATCTGGCCAATCGTTATCGGGTCATCTGCGCCGATCTGCGCAATCACGGCGAATCATCCTGGTCGGACGAGATGACCTATCCGGCGATGGCGGGGGATATCGCAGGGCTGATCGAAACCGTGGTTGGTGGACCTGCCCATGTCATCGGTCATTCCATGGGCGGTAAGGCCGCGATGCTGCTGGCCCTGGATCGACCGGATCTGGTGGACCGATTGATTGTTGCGGATATTCCACCCGCCCCGCGTGACAGCGGGCTGCTTGCCTATGTAAAGGCGATGCAGGCGCTGGATGTTGCCGCAATGACGCGCCGGGCAGAGGCGGAGGATGCGCTGGCTCCGGAGATACCGGAAAAGGCGATCCGCACCTTCCTGGCACAGAATCTTGCCCCCGTTGAAGGGGGTGGCCTGACCTGGAAGATCAACCTGGATGTTATCGAGACGGCGATGCCTGTAATTGAGGATTTCCCGGATATCGACAGCGACCGGGCATTCGCGCGACCATGCCTGCATCTGATCGGTGCAAATTCCGGTTATGTCCAGCCGCACCACCATTCGGAAATCGACCGCCTGTTCCCGAATTCGGAGATCGAGGCGATTCCGGAGGCGGGACACTGGCTGCATGCCGAACAGCCCCGCCTGTTCATTCAGGCAGTGGAGCGGTTCCTGTCGTGAGCGTCCGTACTCCGGAAGAGGTTCTTTCCAGCTATTTTGGATTCCCGGATTTTCGTCCGGGGCAGCGGGAGATCGTGGATCGTCTGCTGGCCGGAACGCATACCCTGACCGTGATGCCGACCGGCGCGGGGAAGTCACTGTGCTATCAGGTTCCCGCCCTGATCTTCGAGCGCCCGACCGTGGTGATCTCCCCCCTGGTGGCGTTGATGGACGATCAGGTCGCGGCATTGCGCGCGAACGGCGTTGATGCCGCCTGTATCCATTCCGGCCAGAGCCGGGAGCGGAATGTCGAGGAATGGCTGCGGGTGCGCGACGGCAAGGCGCGGCTGATCTATATGTCGCCGGAGCGATTACTGACAGAGCGCATGATCGCTGCATTGCAGAAGCTCGACCCGGCGATGTTCGTGATCGACGAGGCCCATTGCATCTCCAAATGGGGGGCAAGTTTCCGTCCCGATTACGAATTGCTGTCCACCCTGCCGGACCATTTCCCGCGCGCCACGGTCGGGGCCTTCACCGCGACCGCCGATGTCGCCACCAGGCGCGACATCGCGGCCAAGCTGTTCCGGGGGCGGGGCGATACCGTCGTCCATGGTTTCGACCGCCCCAATCTTACCCTGGCGGTGGTGCCCAAGACTCATTGGCGCAAACAGTTGCTCGCCTTTCTGGCCGAACGGCAGGATCAATCGGGGATCGTCTATTGTCTGTCGCGGCGGCTGACCGATGAGGTTGCGGATGCCCTGAGTGGGGAGGGGTTTCGCGCCTTGCCCTATCATGCCGGTCTGTCGCCGGAACAGCGCAAGGAAAACCAGGACATCTTCATGTCCGAAACCGCCGTCATCATGGTCGCCACCATCGCGTTCGGCATGGGAATCGACAAGCCGGACATCCGCTATGTCTTTCACCTGAATCTGCCAGGCAGCATGGAGGCCTATTATCAGGAAATCGGCAGGGCGGGGCGCGATGGGCTGCCGTCCGAGGTGTTGATGCTGTACGGTCTGGACGATATGCGGATGCGCCGCCAGTTCATCGATCAGGATGGTCAGGATGAGGATCACCGGCGCAGGGAACACAAGCGGCTGGATGCATTGCTGGCTTATTGCGAGGCAACGCAATGCCGCCGATCCTCCCTGCTGGCCTATTTCGGGGACGAATCCGGCCCCTGTGGCAATTGCGATGTCTGTCTTGATCCGCCCGTCGTGATCGATGGCACGCGGGAGGCGCAGATGCTGCTGTCGGCGATCCTGCGCACTGGAGAATCCTTTGGTACTGCGCATATCATCGATATCCTGCGGGGGGCGAAGACGGCGAAGATTGAAGAGCGCGGCCATGACAGTCTACCGACCTATGGCACGGGTGCGGACCATCCCAAACCCTACTGGCAGGCCTTCATCCGTCAGGCCGTCGCCGGGGGCTATCTGTCGATCAATATCGAAGGCTTCGGGGGGCTGACACTGACGAAGAAGGGGCAGGCCGTGCTGCGGGGGGAGGAGGTTTTCTATTATCGGGAAATCCCAAAATCGACACGGGGCGACAGACCCGCCCGTGCGGCGCGCGATACCGTTTCGATGGAAGGCGTCGATGGCGACCTGCTCGCCGCCCTCAAGGCGCTGCGGCGCGATCTGGCGAAGGATCGCAATGTCCCCGCCTATGTCATCTTCGCCGATGCGACCTTGCATGACATGTGCCGTCTGCGCCCGGAGACCCTGGATCAGATGGCGATGGTCAGTGGTGTCGGCCCGAAGAAACTGGCTGATTTCGGGACCCTGTTCCTGCGCCGGATCATGGAGACACAGGCGGCTTAAACGGCATAGACACTGATCCCGGTGCAATGATGACGGGTGTCCTGGCGGATATCGTCGGTGCCATAGGCACGCCCCGATCCATCAATACACTGAAATCCCAGATAGGCGCGCATGGCGCTCTGAGCGTTGAAATCGGGGCGCTCCAGCAATCCGTCCAGATCACTTGTCGACCGGTGCAGCTTGTCTGTAAAGGCGGCGGGTGACAGGAAGACTTCCGGCAGGACGCAATGTTCGGTCCGGAATTCCACCCCATGGCTGTCCGGAAACAGAAAGGCGAGATCAAGCGGATGGCTGCGCAGGATGCCGTCCGGATCGGTGAAGGTGATGTAATGCGAATTGCCTGCCCGGATCGAGGCGTCCAGCGCATCGGTCCGCATCGGTTCGACATCGGTCCAGACGCAGGCCCCTGCCGGTCGGGTCACCAGTATCAGCGACCGGTACTGGCGGGTGCTGAGCAGTTTGACGATCAGAGCCTTCTTTTCGATTGCACTCATCTCGTCAAGATAGCTGAAAAGACCATAGAGCGGCATCGCGTCGGTATAGAGAAAACCAACGACCGAATCGATCCGATCCTTCGGTTTATGCACCAGATGCGTGCGCCGGGTTGCACCCCAGACCTGACCGGACTGAACGCAGACATGCGGCAATGAATAGGTTTCGATATAGCGCGGTCGGCGGTGCTTGAGGTCGCTGTTCCGCGTTTCGGGCTCCAGCACGACAGAAAGCCGTTCCCCCCGTGCGACAGCCACACCAAGACTGTTTCCTGAATCCGACAAATCCGTTCTCCACCAGATGCAGGCAGAATATCCGATGCTGGTGGAACTACGCCGATTCGGTGGCATGCTCAAGGACCCTGCCATTCGGGAACGGGCGGGAGCAGGGTTCCCACCATGCCCGCATGCGGGAGGTCAGAATCCTGCCCGCCGCTATTCCTGGACAGGTGTTTCCGGATCGGACGGACTGACAAGCGGTACTTCTTCTATATCCGGGACCTGCGAACCCTGCACCGGAACATTGTCTTCCAGGGCACCCAGCTTCTTGAGGAGATCTGCGAGTGCGGCTTGGGTCGTGCCATTTTCAATCGACAGGGCTGTGGCATTGTTCTGTGCCTGCTCAAGCAGGCGCTGATTGAATACATCGAAGGCCTGTCCCGCATTGTTGGCAAGCGCGACATCGGCATCTTCCCGGCTGACCCGCAGGACCAGCCATGTCGTATCGCGGAAGATTTTCGTGCAATCGGCATCTGTTGCCAAAATCCCGGATTCGGGACAGAATCGCAGTTCTGTTCCTGCTAGGGTCGTTGCCAGATCCGCGCTTCGGTTTTCCTGGCGCAGCATCACGAGATATCCTTCCCGCAAGGGTGCACGATGGACCGTCGCCAATTTGCTCGGTGAGTCCAACTGCATTTCGAACAGGAATTCGACATCGTCCCTGTTCTGGGAAACGAGCGCATCGCCAAGTTGATGCAATACCCGCAGGACTGGGATGGACGCAAAAATCCCGCTCTGGGTACCGATATCAGCCAGTTGCTTGAGCATTTCGCGAGTCTGCTTGGCTTCGGTTTCGTCGAATTCGAGGATCGAGAATTTCATGTAGAGCGAACCGTTGCCGTAGCGTACAGGGCCATATAGCGGCATGTTCCGGGCATTGATGAGTTGCCCGGTCTCCCGGACATCCTCCCCATAATAGATAACGCGGCCCGCACGCGTTCGGTCATCGTAAACCTGACTAATGCTGTTGCCACTGCTCGAATTGCGTTCTACGACATTGGCGATCACGGCGATTTCGCCCCGTGTGCCCGCAGAGGCCCCGCCATCCCCACCTGCGCACGGAGTTGCGCCTTTATTCGTTGTATCAAGAAAGAATGGCAGGAAATCCTCGCGGAAATCGCAGATGAACCCGGATACCAGCGTGACGGAGAAATTCTCATCTTTCCCGATCAGTGTGCCGTCATTTCCCGGACGGACCGTGTCCGCCGCATAGAACATCTGTCCATAACGGGTCAGTGCGGATGTCCCATTCGCCGCATCCGTGCCGACAGGCAGAGTTGTCGGATAGACCGACCCTTCGTTGAGATTGGTGCCGCAAGCCATCAGAATGAATGACAGGGCGACGGGGATTAGCTGCCACCTGCGCAACTGTTCCGACATGATCCACCCCCAGTGAAAACATCATGAATAGGGGGTAAGTATGCGGATCAAGGCTTTAAAATTCAATTATAAAGTGTAAATAGTTGAAACAAAACCAATTTTCTAAACCTGGAGATGGACCCACTGGGTCATTGAGATAGAATGCCAACCCACTACCTTGGGGCAATGGATTGGCAATCCAGCGATCAAAACGCGCATCCGGTTCGGTCTCAGGCTGCTTCGGCATCCCCTTCGATGGCCTGACCATTCAGGATGAGTTTTCCGTCTAGGGCGGCAACGGTGACCGTGTCGCCCTCGGCGATGCTGCCGTCGAGAATCATGTTGGCGAGCGGGTTTTGCAGGTGCTTCTGGATCACGCGCTTCAGCGGACGCGCGCCATAGACCGGGTCATAGCCCGCATTGCCAAGCCACATCAGGGCGGGCTTGGTGACCTCCAGCGTGATCTTGCGATCCCGCAGCAGGGCGCGCAGCCGTTCCAGTTGGATATCGACGATGCCGGTCATGTTCTCCCGCGTCAGCCGACGGAACAGCAGGATCTCGTCCAGCCGGTTCAGGAATTCCGGGCGGAAGGCATGGCGCACCACCTCCATCACCTGGGGCCGGACATCCTCCACATCCTCGCCATCCTTCTGCTCGGCCAGATACTCGGCACCGAGGTTGGACGTCATGATGATCAGCACGTTGCGGAAATCGACTGTTCGCCCCTGACCGTCGGTTAGCCGCCCATCATCCAGTACCTGGAGGAGGACGTTGAAGACGTCGGGATGCGCCTTCTCGACCTCATCGAACAGCACGACCTGATAGGGTCTGCGTCTTACCGCCTCGGTTAGCGCCCCTCCCTCATCATAGCCGACATAGCCGGGAGGCGCGCCGATCAGACGGGAAACGGAATGCTTTTCCATGAATTCGGACATGTCGATGCGAACCATGGCCTGATCATCGTCGAACAGGAATTCGGCCAGCGCCTTGGTCAGTTCCGTCTTTCCAACCCCGGTCGGGCCGAGAAACAGGAAACTGCCGATCGGACGTTGCGGGTCCTGTAACCCGGCACGGGCGCGCCGCACGGCGCTGGCGATGGCGGCAACCGCCTGGCCCTGGCCGATGACACGCCGGGTGATCAGACTTTCCATCTGCAACAGTTTCTCGCGCTCACCCTCCAGCATCTTGTCCACCGGAATGCCGGTCCAGCGGGAGACGACGGATGCGATGTGCTGGTCGCGGACTTCCTCTTCCAGCATGGAACCGTTGTTCTCCTGTGACTCCGCCTCTTTCAGCTTCGCCTCCAGATCCGGGATGACACCATAGGCGAGTTCACCGGCCCGGTCATAGCGACCCTGACGCTGCGCCGTGGCCAGTTCGCTGCGGGCGGCATCCAGTTTTTCCTTCAGGCCCTGGGCCGCATTCAGCTTGCCCTTTTCGGCCTGCCACTGGGCGGTCAGGGTGGCGGATTGCTCCTCCAGATCGACCAGTTCGGATTGCAGCTTTTCCAGCCGCTCCTTCGACGCCTTGTCGGTTTCCTTCTTCAATGCCTCGCGCTCGATCTTCAACTGGACGATTCGTCGGTCCAATTCATCGATGGCTTCCGGTTTGCTGTCCACTTCCATACGCAGACGGGATGCCGCCTCATCCACCAGATCAATGGCCTTGTCGGGTAGGAACCGGTCGGTGATATAGCGGTTGGAGAGGGTTGCCGCCGCCACGATGGCCGCATCGGTGATGCGAACCCCGTGGTGAAGTTCATACTTCTCCTTCAGTCCGCGCAGGATAGAGATCGTATCCTCCACCGTCGGTTCTGCGACGAAGACGGTCTGGAAACGCCGCGCCAGAGCCGCGTCCTTTTCGATATGCTTGCGATACTCGTTCAGTGTCGTCGCACCAACGCAATGCAATGCTCCCCGCGCCAAAGCGGGTTTCAGCATGTTGGAGGCATCCATCGAGCCTTCCGCGCTGCCCGCCCCGACCAGTGTGTGCAATTCATCAATGAAGACGATGATGCTCCCGGCTGCGGACTCGATTTCCCCCAGCACCGCTTTCAGGCGCTCCTCGAATTCGCCGCGGAATTTCGATCCCGCGACCATGGAGGCGAGGTCGAGCGCCATCAGCCGCTTGTCGCGCAGGGTTTCGGGCACATCGCCCGCGACGATCCGCTGGGCCAGGCCCTCGATGATCGCGGTCTTGCCGACGCCCGGCTCGCCGATCAGCACCGGATTGTTCTTGGTTCGGCGGGACAGGACCTGGATCGTGCGGCGGATTTCCTCGTCGCGCCCGATCACGGGGTCCAGCTTGCCGTCCCGCGCCACCTGGGTCAGATCGCGGGCATATTTCTTCAACGCATCATATTTGCTTTCGGCGGAGGCGCTGTCGGCGCTGCGACCCTGGCGCATATCCTTGATCGCGGCATTGAGCGCCTGCGGCTTGACCTGTGCGCTGGCAAGAATCTTTGCCGCCTCGGTTCCGGTCGCAAGCGTGAGGGCAAGCAGCATGATTTCGGTCGTAACGAAGCTGTCGCCATTCTTCTCCGCCGTCTGCTGGGCGGAATCCAGCACCTTGGCGAGGGCGGTGTCCAGATGCAGGCCGCCGGCCCCGGCCCCCTGCACCTTCGGCAGCTTGCCAAGCGCCTGGGTGATCGATGCAAGCGCCAGTTTCGGGTCGCCCCCCGCCGCCGCAATCAGATTGGCCGCCATTCCTTCGCTATCGTCCAGCAGGGCTTTCAGGAGGTGTTCCGGGGTCAGCCGCTGGTGATCTTCGCGCACGGCGATTGTCTGGGCCGCCTGGATGAATCCGCGCGCGCGTTCGGTGAATTTCTCGATGTTCATTATCGTCAACCTCTCATGTCCGTCCCCCTCTCATGAGGCAGGATCGGGATTGGAGTTCGTGCCAAGTGAAGGGACCTGACAAGCAGCATCACCTTCATTCAGGATATGGGTAATTGACTTCCGTCGCACAAGGTTTCGTGCGGAATGGTTGATGATCCTGCAAATTCGTCGAGTGTTTATCATGGAAAATCCGGTCGCCTGGGGCAGGCTGTGGTGATAGCATTCATGCCTGTTCCGACCAGCGGAGATTTCTTCATGATTGCTATGCGCGACAGTCTGCCCACCCATCCCGATCAGGTGACATCTGAAACGGTGGTTGATTTCATCGTCACCCTGTTCCGGGATATGGGAGAGCAGGAATATCTCGGTGAATGCATCAGTCAGGGGGAACACGCGATCCAATGTGCGATCATGGCCGATCAGCTTGAGGGCAAGGACAGTCTGACTGCCGCTGCGCTGCTGCACGACATTGGCCATTTCCTGCATGCCTGCGCCCCGGATTGCGCCGCTGCGGGAATCGATTCCCGTCACGAGAATTTCGGGGCCGATTTTCTAGCCCGGTATTTCGGACCGGCGGTCAGCGAGCCGGTCCGGATGCATGTCGATGCCAAGCGCTATCTCTGCACCGTCGAGCCCGATTACTATGACCGCCTGTCCGAAGCCTCGATCCTGAGCCTGAAGCTTCAGGGCGGGCCGATGCAGGGCGCAGAACTCGACCGTTTTGCCGCCTCTCCCTATCTTGCTGACACGATCACCCTGCGGCGCTGTGACGAGGGCGCGAAGGTTCAGAACCTCAAACTGCCGGATATCGAAACCTATCGCCCCCTGCTGGAGAGCCTGATCCGGCGATGAACGGAGAGGTTCCGACACCTTTCCGCTTCATCATCTGGAACAGGAATCAGTCCGGCATGTCCCAGGTAGTGCCATCCAGGACCATGGCCGAGACGCGGTCGGCGGGCTGGGGTGTGGCGAAGTAGAAACCCTGACCGAATTCGCAGTCCAGCGCCTTCAGGCGATGGAGATGACGTTCTGATTCCACGCCCTCTGCAATGACATCCATGCCCAGATTATGGGCCAGCAGAACGATGGAGCGGATGATTTCCATATTCTCGACCTTCTCGTCCATGCTGACGACAAAGGAGCGGTCAATTTTCAACGTATCGAAGGGGAATCGGTGAAGATAGCTGAGCGACGAATAGCCGGTGCCGAAATCGTCAATCGAGAGGGCGACGCCAAGATCCTTCAACTCAATCAGTATCCGGGAGGTGATTTCCGGATTCATCATGATCATGCTTTCCGTCACTTCCAGCTTCAACTGAGACCCGGAAACGCCTTCGCGCGCCAGGATCAGCTCGATTTCGCGGACCAGATCGGGATCCTGCAACTGACGTCCGGACAGATTGACACTGATCGTCTCCGGTGCCTTGTCTCCCAGCTCCATCTGCCAGGCCTTCAACTGGCGGCAGGCAAGGCGCAGGGCGGTGGTTCCAATGGCATTGATCAGCCCGGTATCCTCGGCCAGGGGAATGAAATCGGCGGGAACCACGGTGCCGCGATCCGGATGCCGCCAGCGGGCCAGTGCCTCGACACCTGACATCCTGCCGGTGGTAAAGCTGATGATCGGCTGATAGTACATTTCGATCTCGTCCCGGTCGACGGCCCGGCGCAGATCGTTTTCCAACTGCATCTGGGTGATCGCGCGGGTCTGCATCTGCGGGTCGAAGACGGCGGTGGAGGACTGGCCCTTCGCCTTGGCCTTGTACATCGCGATATCGGCGGCGCGCAGCATTTCCTCCGCATCGGAGAAATCCTGCCGGGGCATGGCGATGCCGACGCAGACGGAGGTAAAGACCTCCTGCTCGCCGATGACGAAGGCGGCGGACAGATCCGATTGCAGCCAGTGGACGGCGTCCTGCGCCTCTTCCTCAGAGGTGATGCCGGTCAGCAGGATACCGAATTCGTCGCCCGACAGTCGAGCCAGGGAATCACCGGCTTTCAGGGCCTTTTCCAACCGGCGCGCCACTTCGATCAACAATGCATCCCCGAGATCGTGGCCCATCGAATCATTGACGACCTTGAAACGATCAAGGTCCAGCAGCAGGACAGCATAGCGATCCTCGACCGGGTCGGCATGGCGACGACGTTCCTGCTCGATGCGGTCCAGAAACAGTGCCCGGTTCGGAAGCCCGGTGACGGTATCGTAAAGCGCATCGCGGATCAGCTTTTCTTCCGTCCGTTTTCGTTCCGTGATATCGGTAAGCGACCCGGTCAGGCGAACGGATTTGCCGGCATCGTCCCGTACCGCAATGCCCCGGGCCAGGGCCCAGAGATAGGATCCGTCGGCGTGCAGTATCCGGAACCGGGCTTGCAGGTGATCGGTGCGCCCGTGGAGATGCGCGTCGATATCCTGATGCAGTTCCTCGATATCCTTGGGGTGGACCCGGTCGAACCATTCGTTCGGCTGGTCCGAAACCGGATCGCGGCCAATCCCCAGCATTTCCCGCCAGCGTGGCGATGTGTAGAGCTGGTTTTCCGCGATGTTCCAGTCCCACAATCCGTCATTCGCCCCAGCAGCGGCCAGCGCATAGCGTTCCTCCGAGCGGCGCAAGGCCTCGCTGATGCGAAGCCGCTCGCTGACATCGGTATAGGTGATGACGGAACCTTGATCCTCCATCGGACTGCTGGAAAGCTGCACCCATTGATCGCCGTTCAGGGGCACCACCTCGGCGGTCGGGCCGTCCTGGGCACCGGCATCGTTCCCGGCCCCCGCCATTTCCTGTGCCGCCGCCATTTCCTGCAATGCCCGGATCAGCGCATCGGCGTCGATTTCAGACAGGGCGGTGCGCAGGATGCCGGTCAGGTTCCGCCCGACCCCGACTGCCGATTCCGGGATGTGGAACAGATCCAGGAAGCGGGTGTTCCAGTTCAGCAGATTGCCATCGCGGTCGATGGCAGTCAGGCCGTCCCCCATATGGTCGAATGTGGCCTTGATCAGGGCGGCGGCGGCGGTACGCTCCCGCTCGGTCTTGCGCCGGTCTGTGACTTCGAGATAGAGCGATACTAGGAATCCGTCAGGCGAGCGCATCCGACGGATTTCAATCACGCGCCCGTCCGGAAGGATTTCTTCGGTTGTTTCAGTACCTGCGACCCGAAACATCGTGATCCGGTCCGCAATGAAACCTTCCGGATCGGGGACATTGCCAAAGTCACCCCGCTCCAGTCTGAACCGGGTGATGTGGGCAACCGGGATCGGCCCACCTAATACGTCTTTCGGCAGGTCATAGAGACAGAAGAAGTGGTCGTTGCAGGCCACCATGTTCAAATCTTGGTCGACGATGGTGATCCCCTCCGACATGCGTTCAACCATGGTCTGCATCAAGGCGCGTTCCCGGCCAAGCGCATCTTCACGACGGCGTGTTGCGCTGGCGAAGCCGATGATCGCCACAATCAGCAGGGCGCAGACGATGCTGCCGACGCGGATTCCATCACCCAGATTGTGTGAAATGCCACCCTGGAACTTGTCATCGGCACCCCAGTGCATATCCAGTTCGACCGCACCCCGCTGATACTGGGATTCCCATTCCAGAATCTTGCCTGTGCCGGGCTCGATGCTGAAAATCACGGAATCGTTCGATGTTCCGCTTACCGGACGGACTGTGACGGATAATCCCTCCGGCAGGGTGGCGGACAGAGTGGTTGCCAGCATTCGATCCAGATTCAAGAGTCCCAGAATGACACCGTTTTTGCCATGCTGCAGAGCCATTGGCACAAGATGGGCCGTTCCGGTCTCGTTACCACCGGCCTGCCAGATCGACCCGACCACCGGATCACTTTCGCTTTGAAACCCCGATAGTGCCGTTGCGGCAAGATTAGATATCGAATTCACGTCAAGACCGGGCGGGAGTCTCATTTCAGCATTCGTGCGGTTTAGGGTATCCGAATGAAGAATAACGAATCCACTCTCTGTCACTTTTTGTTCAGTCCCGTCGGATTCCTGTCCGGTTATGGCGATGCCATGACGGGCCTCAAACGCGGCACGGCCGGTCGGCGGCAGCCACTGCGCGAAAGCCAGTTCGTCGAACGGGGCAGATGTGTCGGATCGGCTGAGGGCCGCCGATGCTGCCGCGAAGCCCACAGGGAAATGGGCCACCCGGTCACCGCTGTCATCTGGCAGGCCCATGGCGAAGGCATAAAGTCGCAGTTGCGCGCGCTGAAGGGCGGCGTCCAGGGCGTTCATCACGTCCCTGGCATCGTCTTCCGCCATCTGGTGCCAATGTGCATCGGCGGTTCTGTCGACCTGCCAGGCGGCAAGCCAGCCGCCGCCAACACCGATACAAGCGACCGCGAGCGCTATCCAGAACCATCCCGCAGTCAACATATGCCGCACAGGCAGCCGCTCCCATAGGTATCGGAGTGTCAGGGCATCCGATGGAATTGTTACAGTGACTCCATCAGTACCTGCTGGATTGGTCAAGCATTCTGGGATTGGTTGCGGGCGCGCCTTCCTGTAGAACCGGGACATCATGAACAGGATACCTGCCATCATGTCGTTCTCTGAAATCCGACCGACCTTCACTTCCGCTGCGGCCAGGCGACTGAGCGTTGCGCCGATGATGGACTGGACCGACCGGTTTGATCGCTATTTCCTGCGCCTGATTACCCGACATACCCTGCTTTATACGGAAATGATAACGACAGGCGCGTTGCTGCATGGCGATGCCACGCGGTTTCTGGCCTTCGATCCGGCGGAGCATCCGGTTGCCTGCCAGCTTGGCGGATCATCGCCCGATGATCTGGCGAGGGCCGCAAGGCTTGTCGCGCAGGCCGAGTATGACGAGGTCAATCTGAATGTCGGCTGTCCGTCCGACCGGGTGCAGAATGGACAGTTCGGGGCCTGCCTGATGGCCGACCCGCTGCTGGTCCGCGACTGCATCGCGGCGATGCGGGATGCGGTGGATATCCCAGTGACGGTAAAGTCGCGGATCGGTATCGACGGGCGGGAATCTTATGAGGATTTGTGCAATTTTATCGCCTGTGTCGCGGAAAGCGGCTGCGATACCTTCATCGTGCATGCCCGCATCGCGATCCTGTCCGGGCTGAGCCCTAAGCAGAACCGCGAAATCCCGCCTCTGAAATATGATTTCGTGCATCGCCTGAAGCAGGACTTTCCGGATTTTTCGATTTCCCTCAATGGCGGCATTCAGTCCCTGGACGAGGCCCTACCGCATCTGACCGATCTGGATGGGGTGATGATCGGGCGCGCCGCCTATCATGATCCCTATTGCCTGGCGGAGGCGGACAGTCTCATTTTTGGTGACACGAATGCCATCATTCCCACCCGACATGACATTGCGCGTGCGATGCTGCCCTATATCGAGGCGCAGGTCGGGGCCGGAATTGCGCTGCATCATATCACCCGGCACATTCTTGGCCTATTCAATGGTCTGCCGGGTGCGCGGCGCTGGCGTCGATTCCTCAGCGAGAATGCCTATGGGGCCGGAGCGGGACCGGACATTGTCGAACAGGCACTGGCTCTGGTGCCGGAAGATTCGGTCCCGAAGCGGGCCTGAAAAGGGGAACCATGACGGATCATCCAGTCGGTGTGGATGCCTATCAGCCAAAAGAGATTGCGGCCCGTCTTGCCAATACCGGTATGACGAAGGCGGCGGCGGGGACGGTGCAACTGCTGGTTCTGGCGGTGTTGGCCGGTGCTTTCATCGCTTTTGGCGCGATGGTTTTTACCACTGTGATTACCGGATCGGAACTGGGCTATGGCCCGACGCGGCTGCTGGGTGGTCTGGGCTTCTGTCTGGGATTGATTCTGGTCGTGGTGGGCGGGGCGGAACTGTTCACCGGCAATGCGCTGATCGTGATGGCCTGGGCCGATGGCCGGGTAACCACCCGCGCCCTGTTGCGCAACTGGGGGCTGGTTCTTGCCGGGAACATGGTCGGGGCCTTCGGAGCGGCAATCCTGATGCACTATTCCGGAACATTGCAGATCGGGGACGGTGCCGTCGCCCAAACTGCGATCCGGATCGCGGAGGGCAAGATCGCCCTGGACCCGGTTCAGGGATTCCTGCGCGGATTGCTATGCAATGCGCTGGTCTGTCTGGCGATCTGGCTCTGCTTCGCGGCTCATAGCGTGACCGACAAGATATTGGCCATCCTGTTCCCGATCACCGCTTTCGTAGCCATCGGTTTCGAACACAGTATCGCCAATCTCTATCTGATTCCCATCGGCATGCTGACGGCGGGAAACTGGGATACGGTCGGCCTGCTGTTCAACCTGATCCCGGTGACTCTGGGCAATATCATCGGTGGCAGCGTCTTCGTGGCACTGGTCTATTACTTCGTCTATCTGCGCCCCGCTAAACGGGGATAATGCATCACAGGAATTCAGGCGACTTCCGATTCCCGGCGGCGACGGTCGCGCTTGCGTTCGTTCGGGTCCAGGATCGCCTTGCGCAGGCGGATGGAACTGGGCGTCACCTCGACCCGCTCATCATCCTGAATATAGGCCAGGGCCTCTTCCAGCGTGCGACGGATCGGCGGGGTCAGGCGCACCGTATCTTCCTTGCCCGACGCGCGGAAGTTGGTCAGTTGCTTTGCCTTGATCGGGTTTACTTCCAGATCGTTGCCCTTGTTGTGCTCGCCGATGATCATGCCGACATAGACGGGATCACTCGGATCGACGAAAAGCGCACCGCGTCCTTCCAGATTGGTCAGCGCATAGGGGGCGGCGCTGCCCTGTTCGGCAGAAATCAGCACACCTTCGCGGCGACCGGGGATCGGGCCTTTATGCGGGGCGAAGCCCTTGAACAGGCGCGACAGGATGCCGGTCCCGCGTGTATCGGCCAGGAATTCACCCTGATAGCCGATCAGGCCACGGGACGGGATGTCGAAGACGATTCGCGTCTTGCCGCCACCGGACGGACGCATTTCGGACATCTCGCCCTTGCGCAGGCCCATCTTCTCGACAACGACGCCGGCGAATTCCTCGTCCACGTCGATTTGTGCTTCTTCCATCGGCTCCAGCCGCTTGCCATGCTCGTCCTGGCGGTACAGCACGCGGGGCGGGCCGACGGTCATTTCGAACCCTTCGCGGCGCAGTTGCTCCAGCAGCACACCCAACTGCAATTCACCCCGCCCGGCGACCTCGAATGCATCCTTTTCGGCACTTTCGGTCAGGCGGATGGCGACATTGCCCTCGGCCTCGCGCAGCAGGCGGTCGCCGATCATGCGCCCGGTCAGCTTGTCGCCCTCGCGCCCGGCCAGCGGGCTGTCGTTGACGGAGACGGTCATCGCCATGGTCGGCGGTGAGATCGGGCGGGCCGGGATCGGGTCGGTGACGACAGGGTCGCAGATTGTATCGGCGACGGTCGTCTTGCCCAGACCTGCGACGGCGACAATGTCCCCGGCATGGGCGCTTTCCACCGGTTCGCGCTTCAGGCCCCGGAAGGCGAGAAGCTTGGTCAGGCGCGCCTGTTCCACTGACTTCCCGTCGCGGCCAAGGCCCTTCACGGTGCGGTTCACCGCAATCGTGCCTGACAGGATGCGCCCGGTCAGGATCCGGCCCAGATAGGGGTCGCTTTCCAGCGTCGTCACCAGCATCTTGAACGGCCCGTCCGGATCGGCGACTGGCGGGGCGACATGCTGCAGCACGCGGTTGAACAGCGGCGACATATCCGTGTGCGGATCTTCCAGCGCTTCCGCAGCCCAGCCCTGTTTGGCGGAGGCATAGAGGACCGGGAAATCCAGTTGCTCCTCGGTGGCTTCCAGCGCAACGAACAGATCGAAAACCTGATCGATCACCCAGTCGGCGCGCGCATCGGGCTTGTCGACCTTGTTGATCAGCACGATGGGTTTCAGACCCAGATCCAGCGCCTTGATCAGCACGAACTTGGTTTGAGGCATCGGTCCTTCGGCGGCATCGACCAGCAGCACGACGCCATCGACCATGGAGAGGATGCGTTCCACCTCACCGCCGAAATCAGCGTGACCGGGCGTATCGACGATGTTGATGCGGGTTCCCTGCCATTCGACGGAGGTACATTTCGCCAGGATGGTGATCCCGCGTTCCTTTTCCAACTCGTTCGAATCCATCGCCCGGTCGGTCAGCGCGCTGTGCGTCTGCACCGCGCCCGACTGGGTCAGCAGCTTGTCAACCAGGGTCGTCTTGCCATGGTCAACATGGGCGATGATTGCGATATTACGAAGGTCCATAGTCAGTCTCAGCTTTCAGGTATTTTGCGGCGCGAGCGCCTGGGTCAGGAAGGCACCGATCCAGGCGGCGACGCGGTCGGCGTCCGGTGCCCGGTTGGTTTCCGCAATGGTGGGCAGTGCCGCGTCGATCACGTCATCGCCGATCCGCGCCCGGCGCAGATTGTAGAGATCGGTGACATAGGCACTGGGCATTTCGGGGTGGCTCTGCAGGGTCAGCACCGTATCGCCGATGGTCAGCATGGCATTCTCGCAGAACGGGCTGCTGGCCAGAACGGTCGCGCCCGGCGGCAGGACAGTTACCTGATCCTGGTGCGAGACATAGGTGTCAAAGACCTGCGGGGCTTCCACGCGGTCCATCCAGTTGCGTACATCATTCAACGTATATTGATGTGCCCCGACGCCCCAGCCCTTGTCGGACTTGCCCGCCTTGCCGCCCAACGCCTGGGCGATGATCTGGTGGCCGAAGCAGATGCCGACCATCGGGACTTTGGCCGCATGGGCCTCCCGGATGAAGTCGATCAGGCGCGGAATGAAGGGGATGTCATCATAAACACCAAAGGCACTGCCGGTGATCAGCCAGGCATCGCATTCGGTGACGGAACGCGGAAATCCGTCTTCGATGACCGGATAACCTTCGATCACCGATCCGGCAGGAAGATGCGCGCGCAACAGGTCCGCGAACATGGCCGGATAGGTGCCATGTTTATCGTCCAGCGGGGCGGGCGGCCGCCCGGCCTCCAGAATGCCGAGTCGCATAGTGGTCCTCATCAATCGATTGTGCGCTTGGCGCGGCTTGTAGCGGAGCGCGGGGCATCCGTCCAGCAGGGTTTAGGCAATGCCCGGAACAGTGGCTTGCCACGTTGGTGACTCTCCTGTCGGGATTGTCTTGAGTGAATGGAAGCGGTTGGACACGTCGCAACCTTCAGCTCGTCTTGCGACCTCCAACATAACGGCGGATGGCTTCTGCCATGCTGTCGGGCGATGTGCCACCATGGAACATGGTGATGAATTTACCCTCCGGGCCCATGAAATAGACATAGCCTGAATGGTTCATCAGGTAGAAATCCTCATCAACCGCCGCGCCTCTGGAATAGAAAACTTTGTATTTTCGGGCGATATCGGCGATGGCCTCGGTGCTGCCGGTCAGGCCGACCATGCGGGGATGGAAGGCGGCGACATAGTCCTTCATCGCGTCTGGCGTGTCCCGCTCCGGATCGATGGTGATGAAGACTGGAACCACCTGTTCGGCAAGCGCGGTGTCTGACTCGGCAACGATATCAAGAGCCGTTGCCATGCTGGACAGTTCCGTGGGGCAGACATCCGGGCAGGAGGAATAACCGAAATACACCAGCATGTAGCGGCCCAGAAAGGCGGATTCAGAGACGGTTTCGCCACTGCCATCGGTCAGGTCGAATTCGCCACCAACGGAAATGCCCGGCGCGACAACCGCTTCGCCGTTGCGCACGCTACCCGCATCCTGGCCGCGACCGGCCAACTGGTTCCAGGCGATCAGCGCGGCAAGTCCAATGGCGGCCAGCGCCGCCAGCATCACACCGATGATGGGTAAGGCTTTGCGATTCATGATGTCCGATTTCGGTTCAGGTTACCCTACTGGTATTCCTGAAATTAAAGGAGGGCACCCCTGCATCTCAAGACGCCAAATCGTCGCGGCCCAGGGGTGGTCAGGGGGCAGTCAGTGGAACAGTCAGAGGAAGATCAGCGCCAGCAGCGGCACCAGGATCGCAGTCGTCAGCCCGTTCAGCCCCATCGCTACGGCGGCGAAGACACCGGCAATCTGGTTGACCTGAAACGCCCGCGCCGTGCCGATGCCATGGGCGGCGATGCCAACGGCAAAGCCTCGCGCCCGCCAATCCCGGATGCGCAGCAGATTGAGAAGCGGTGTTACCGTGATTGCCCCGACAATACCGGTCGCGATCACCAGACCCGCAGCCAGCGAAGGCAGGCCGCCGATCCGTTCCGCGATACCCATGGCAATCGGGGTGGTAACCGATTTTGGAGCCAGCGAGAGCAGGCTTTCCATCTCCGCCCCCAGTGCCGCAGCGACGCCCAGCGCCACCAGCACAGCGGTAATGACACCGGTCGTCAGGGCTGCCAGGATCGGCAGTGCCGCCCGCCTGACCCGTGGCAGGTGATTGTAGAGCGGCACCGCCAGGGCCACCGTCGCCGGACCCAGCAGAAAATGCACGAACTGCGCGCCTTCGAAATAGGTCTGATAATCGGTGTCGGTCAGCAGCAGCAGCCCGATTAGCAGTGCCGCGGCAATCGCGACCGGGTTGACGATGGGATTCGAGCCAGAGCGACTGAAGGCAACATAACCAATGCCATAGGCAATCAGCGTCACGGTAAGCCAGAGCAGCGGTGTTTCCGCCAGATAGACCCAGATATCTTCGGGGGCCGCCGGAGTCATGCCTTCCGATCCTCCCCTTCGGCAGGGGCACCGGTCAGCCGCGCCACCAGGACGAAGGTGAAGGCACCGACGGCAATCGCGGCAACGGTGCTGATCACCACCGCAGCCAGCAGCGGCAGCCATTCCGCCCGTAGACGGTCGGCATGCTGGATCAGCCCGACGCTGGCCGGGACGAAGAGCAGAGAGAGATGTTTCAGCAGTCCCCCCGCCGTCTCGTCCAGCCAGGGCGTGGAGTGCCGCATCACCAGCAGCCCGATCAGCAGAAAGGCAAGCCCGACGACCGGTCCCGGTATCGGCAGACCGACCAGAACCGCCGTTGCTTCACCTGCCAGTTGGCAGGCCAGAAGAAGGGTGAAGGCGCGCAGCATCAATCGAGAGTATGCCGCATCCGGTCGGGATGCCAGCGGTTCCGGCAGTGCGATTGATACAGAGTCGGTTAAAGCCCGACGACTGCTTCCTTTTCGGCACGGATTGAGGCGAGGCGATCCCGTTCGCGCTTGCCGATGCGCTCGCTCTCGGATTTGAGCTGACCGCAGGCAGCAAGAATGTCCTGCCCGCGCGCCCTGCGCACTGTCGCCACGGCACTTGCCTTGTGCAGGATATCGAGGAAGCGTTGCTGGCGATCCGGATCAGAGCATTCAAAGTCGCTGCCGGGCCAGGGGTTGAACGGAATCAGATTGTATTTCGACGGAATATCCTGTGTCAGGCGCAGCAAGGCGCGGGCATCGGCGTCAGAATCGTTGATCCCTTTCAGCATCACATATTCCCAGGTCACGCGCCGGGAATTGGTCAGGCCCGGATAGCCCTTCACGGCGGCCATCAGTTGCGCGATGGGATACTTGCGGTTGATCGGCACGATCCGGTTGCGCAATTCATCGCTGACGGCATGCAGCGAGATAGCCAGCGACAGGCCCATCTCCGTGCCGACCCGGACGATCTCCGGTACCACGCCGGAGGTCGAGAGCGTGATCTTGCGCCGACCGATGGCGATGCCATCCCCGTCGGCAACGAGGCGCATCGCGTCCAACACGTTGTCGGTATTGTAGAGCGGTTCACCCATGCCCATCAGCACGATATTGGTGATCCGCCGCCCATCATCCTCCGGCTTCCCCCAGTCGTTCAGGTGATCGCGGGCCAGCATCACCTGTCCGACGATGTCGCCGGGGGTCAGGTTGCGCACCAGCTTCTGGGTGCCGGTATGACAGAAGGCGCAGGTCAGGGAACAGCCGACCTGGGAGGAGATGCAGAGTGTGCCGCGATCCGCTTCTGGAATGAAGACGGTCTCCGCCTCGTTCCCGTCCTCAAAGCGCAGCAGCCATTTCTCCGTCCCGTCGATAGATTTCTGGTGCAGCGAGACCTTTGGACGGTCGATGCGGCAGGTTTCTTCCAGTCGGGCGCGGAATCCCTTGGACAGGTCCGTCATCGCAGCGAATTCCGTGGCACCTCGATTGTAGATCCAGCCATAGAGCTGTTTCGCGCGAAAGGCGGGTTCCCCCATGCCGGTCACGACATCGCGCAGGCCGTCGCGGTCCAGCCCGATCAGATTGATCCGCGCATCCGGTTCCGGTGCAAACGCACCGCCGGGCAGGAAATCATTGAGTTGCGCGATATCCGACATCATCTGTTTCCAGGTATGTTAAGCATGGTTGACGCAGGTCATACAGCCCGGACAGGGGTCGTGTAAACTGATGAGACCAAAACAGGAGTGTAACACGCCATGGCCTTTGACGACTACAAAGCGGAAATCGCCCTGCTTCTGTCCCAGATCAGCGGTGATCCGGGCGACGAGCACGAAATCCAGATGCGCCTGCACGGCATCATCGCCACGATGCGCGCCGAGGGTCTTCCCGTCCCCGATGACCTCAAGCATCTTGAGGAGCAGCTTGATGCAAAATTCAGGGGCAAGGGCTGAGACCAGAACCGGGAATAGAGGCATGAATTATTGCGGGTCGCTTCGGTTTTCCCCGCGGCGCCGCTCCAGAGCATGCTTATGGGCCAGGCGTTCGTGGCGGCGATGGGCCTGTCGGCGCTGCTGGTCGCGGAAGGCGGCGATGAATCTCAGCGTCAGGACATACCCGGCCCATGTTCCGGCAACCGCCCAGGGGATGCTGCCGATGAACAGCGGCACGCCCCAGACCCGGAAAATCTCCACCGTATAGACCCAGAGAGATTCAAAGAAACCTGCATCCTGAGCCAGAACGCCGTGGATATGGGCGCGGAAGTCGGAAAAACTGAGTTCGGTTGTATCGCCCATCATCAGCCGCCCGGTGATCAGACAGAGATAGTAATAGGCAGGTGCGGTCAGGATATTGGTCGGCCAGGTCCAGGCGAAGGCGACGATCAGGTTGAACTTCCATTTCGGGCGCAGCCATTTCGCCAGCGCCCAGAAGATTGCGATCATCGGCATCTGTATGCCGACTGTCGGTGTCAGCCCGAAAGCCAGACCGATGGCGGTCCCCCGTGCGGTGGGAACGCCGTCATGTCGACCGCGCGCAATCGGCATGATCATGCGATACCGGAACAGCCGCGCCAGCCCGGTCAGGCGGCGTCTGGGTTCGCCATTCTGTGTGTCACCGTCGCCAGGAAACTCGGTTCCAGACGGCGGTATCTGGCGCTGTGGCTCTGTTTTCGCCATGGCAGGTGGCTGTCTTTCCAGCAGGCTTGATACTAAGGACAGGTCCCGACTGTTATTTCGGGACCTGCACCATATCGTGAAATGGGTTACAGGCAACGACCGATTGGCTCAACGACCGGATATGCGGCCTATCCGGATCCGGATGTTTCGATCTTGTCCGTGATCTTTCCTTCCCGAAATGGTATGACCTGACCCCATCCTACAAGATGGTGGGCAAAATTTCATAAATGCCTGAACATCATCAGAAACACCCTAAACACCATTCCGGGGAGCGGAACGACAATGGCAGTGACAATGGAACGGATCGGCGATGGCTTCGCGGACAGCCCGGCAATCGGCATCCTGAAACAGCGTTTCGGGGACCGCGCCTCCTCCGGTCAGGCGATCTGTGACCAGCATGGCCGGGGTGAAGGCTGGTATCCGACAGCGGCTCCGGACCTTGTCGTCTTCGCGGAAACCACGGAAGAAGTCTCCGAGATCGTGAAGATCTGCGCCGAATACAAGGTTCCCGTCGTTCCCTTCGGCACCGGCACCTCGCTGGAAGGCCATGTCGCGGCGCTGGAGGGCGGGGTCTCCCTCGACGTTTCGGGCATGAACAGGCTGCTGGAAGTGAATGCCGACGATCTCGACTGCCGCGTCCAGGCTGGCGTCACCCGCAAGCAGTTGAACGAGGAACTGCGCGATACCGGCCTGTTCTTCCCGATCGATCCGGGCGCGAATGCGTCCCTGGGCGGCATGGCCTCGACCCGCGCGTCGGGTACCAATGCGGTGCGCTATGGCACGATGCGCGAAAACGTCATGGGTCTGACCGTGGTGACCGCCGACGGGCGCATTATCCGTACTGGCGGCCGGGCGCGGAAATCGGCGGCAGGCTATGATCTGACGCGGCTTTTCGTCGGGTCCGAGGGGACGCTGGGCGTCATCACTGAAGTGCAGTTGCGCCTCTATGGAATACCGGAAACCGTGCGCTCCGCCGTTTGTCAGTTTCCGGATCTGGAAAGTGCGGTCAATACGGTGATCCTGACGATTCAGCTTGGCATTCCCATCGCCCGTATCGAATTGCTGGACGAGGTTCAGATGGCGGCCTGCATCGCCTATTCGAAGCTGGAAGGCTTCGAGCCGAAGGTAACCTTGTTCTTCGAGTTCCACGGGACCGAGGCTGCTACGGCGGAACAGGCTGAGCAGGTACAGGATATCTCCACCGATCACGGTGGCAGCGCCTTCCGCTGGGCCGTGGCGCAGGAGGAGCGGACCGCCCTCTGGGAGGCCCGCCATAATGCCTTCTATGCCGCCTGCGCCGCCGTACCGGGCAAGAAAGGCATGGCGACCGACGCCTGTGTGCCGATTTCAAAACTGGCCGACTGCATCCTGGATACCAAGCGCGATATCGAGGAATCTGGCCTGTTCGCCCCCATCGTCGGGCATGTCGGGGATGGAAATTATCACCTCTGCCTGATGTTCGATCCGGCGGATGAAGAGGAAATGGGCCGTGCGAAGGCATTGGTGGAGCGAATGAACCACCGCGCCATCGCCTATGGCGGCACCTGCACCGGCGAGCATGGCATCGGCTATGGCAAGAAGCATTTCCTGACCGCCGAACATGGCGAGGCGGTGGCGGTGATGCGCCAGATGAAGAAGGCGCTGGACCCGGACAACATCATGAATCCGGGCAAGATACTCAGTCTCTAATGATGACAGGCGGACCGGAGATCACCCCCGGCCCGCCTGGATCGCCCGGAAAGGACGAATAGGGGGAAGCCCTTTCCGCAGGGCATGGCAATATTATGGCCGCCAGAACGGCTTGCTGATTTCGTAGCGGACCTGCTCCGGTGTCAGGCCGATATCGCGAAGCTGATGATCGTCCATCGCCTCCAACTGGCGGCGGCTCTGCCAGCGGAAATGCCAGCGGGCGATCAGCGCGCCGAGCGTAAGCCCGTCTCGCTCCATCTTATGGGCATAGGCGGTATAGCTGGTGCTGCAAGTACTGTCGCTCATCGTCGTCATCCTTCATTCCTGTGGGTTTCGGGCCCCGTTGATTTTCAAATTAAGGATTGTGCGGAATTGGCACAAACGCGAAGATCGAACCCTGAGAGTTAGAAACCCTATGCCATGGTGAGGTTATCGCGATGCGCCGTCGTTTGCCCCCGTTGAAAGCGATCCGCGCCTTTGAAGCCGCCGCGCGGCATCAGAGCTTTGTCGAAGCCGCCGACGAACTGGCTGTCACGCCGTCTGCCGTCAGCCAGCAAGTCAAACAATTGGAGGACTGGCTGGGCCGTCCCATGTTCCGCCGTCTGCCGCGTGGCCTGGTGCTGACCGATGCGGCGAAGTCCTATCTGCCAAGCCTGACAGAGGCACTGGACCGGATCGATCAGGCGACCCGCGCGGTCAGTACCGGCCCGCAAGGCCGGGCGCTTACTGTCACCTGCCTGTCCTCCTTCGGGGCACAATGGCTGGCCCCCCGGCTGCACCGTTTTGACATGCTTCATCCGGACATTGATGTGATGCTGGCGACCTTTGACCGGGTCGTGGATCTGGAGACGGAGGATGTCGATCTTGCCATCCGCTATGGCGTTGGGGCCTATCCCAATCTGCGGGTCGAGGAATTGATGCGCGACGATCTGGGGGTCGTTTGCAGTCCCGATCTGCGCGATCATCCGGAATACCCGATCCGCAGCTATCAGGATCTGTGCCGACATACATTGCTGCATGATGCCGATGCTCGGGGTGACAGTCCGCTGGCCTGGGACAAGTTCCTGGAGCGGCTGAACGAATCCGGGATCGATGCCAGCCGCGGGCCGCGCTTCAGCGACAGCCATATGGTGATTCAGGCTTGCATCGCCGGGCGCGGAGTTATGATCGGTCGATCCGCGCTGATTTCCGACGCGATGGCGTCGGGTGTCCTTGTCGCCCCCTTCGGCATGCCGATCCAGTCGGAGGCCAGCTATCGCCTGCTGATGCTGCCCGGTGCGGAGGCTGACCCCAGGATCGCCGCCTTCCGTCTGTGGCTGTATGAGGAATTGGGCCGGGAACCGCCGGAAGCGGGCGGTGTGCAGCGATGATCGGGGTGGATACCGACCATTATCCCCGTCGATAGAACGGGGCCAGTAGGGCGGGCATGATATACATCGGCATCTGCCAGATCGCGAAATAGAGAAAGATGTCGGGATGTGATCCGGCGGGCAGGACGGCCAGCAGAATGCCGACATTCCGGTTCGCGCAAATGAACCCGACGGTCGGTCCAAGCCCGTGCCCGAACATCCGACCGACCAGACCACTGACGCATAGCAACAGCAGATAGGCCCCGAAGGCGAGCGTCATGACCCGAAGCACAAATCCGGTTTCGGTGAGCAGGCGCAGGGCCACGCCATCCATGATCGCCACGGCAAAGAGCAACAGCAATCCGACGATCAGGAGATCCAGCCCGTGCCTTGCCGCCATGATGCGGCCCTGCCCCAGCAGTCGGCGCGCCAGGAAGGCGGTAGCGACGGCACTGCCGATGAAGAGCCCGAGATCCAGGCTCCATGCCAGCGGGTCGATTCCGAGATCAAGCCCCAGAACCGTTAGTGCAATCACCGGCAGGGTAAGGGGTACCAGCGCCGTCGACAGGATCATCACCAGCATCGCCAGGGCATCATCGAGACCCAGCAGTTGCGCCAGTGACGGGGTTGACATCAGCGGCGCGCCACCGGCCATCAGGATCAGGGCGATGGCAAGGCCCGGTCCCGGAGAAAACACAGTGACGATCCCCCAGCAGAGTATCGGCGTGAGCAGCAGCATCCAGATCGTGGTGCCGAGAATCGGTACCGGCCGCCGCAAATGACCCAGCGACCGTGCAATATCGATGCGCAGCGCGGCAAGAAACAGCAACAGCCAGACAGAAGTGCCAAGCAGCGGGCGGCTCAGGGTAGCAAGGTCGGGCAACAGCAGCCCCAGACACACGCCCAGCGCCAGCAGCAGGGGCGCACGCTTTGCCAGGAAGGCGACAATGCGCTGGACCATCAATCCAGCAATTCCCGCAGGGCCTGGATCGTTATCGCCATTTCCTCCGCCGTGCCGATGGTGATCCGCAAACTGTCGGGCTGGCCATAGGGGGCCATTGGGCGCAGCAGAATGCCGCGCGCCTTCATCGCCTCGAACAGGGCCGTGGGGGCCGAAGGATCAAAACGCGTGAAGACGAAATTCGTATTGCTGGGAATCACGCGCACACCCGGAAGAGAGCGCAGGGCGATGGTGAAATCCTCTCTGATCTCGGCATTCTCCGCCACGCGGCGGGCGATCAGGTCAGGCTCATCCAATGCCGCAAGGGCACCGGCCAGAGAGGGAGTTGCGATGTTTCCGGGTCGCATGACGCGCCGGATCGTCTCGGCGATGGCAACTGGCATATGCCCCCAGCCGACCCGCAGCCCCGCCAATCCATAAATCTTGGAGAAGGTGCGCAGGCAGATCGTATTCTCCCCGGCCTCAACCAGATCGTCTCCTGCGCTGTAATCAGGATCGGTGACGAAATCGCCATAGGCTGCATCCAGCACCAGCAGGATATCCTCCCGCAATTCCGCCCGGAAGCGGTGCAGTTCAGCGCGTGACAGGATCGTGCCGAGCGGGTTGCTCGGATTGTCGATGAAGACGATGCGGGTCGCGGGAGTCACAGCCTCCAAGGCGGCCCCGAGATCGAAACCGGGCCGATTCCCCAAGGTATCGGACCCGATGAGGACCGGGGTTGCCCCTGCGGCCAGGCTTGCGATGCGGAAATAGAGATAACCCTGTCGCCCGATCAGCACCTCCGTCCCTGGCCCGGAATAGGCCTGGGCGATCAATCCGATCAATTCGCTGGAGCCAATGCTGCAGACAATCCTGTCCGGATTCAGGCCGCCATATCGCATTGCGATCTTCCGGCGCAAATCTGCCTGGATCGTATCGGGATAGCGATTGATCCCGCCGACGGCATCGGCACAGGCCGCCTGCACGGCGGGAGAAGGCGCATGGGCCAGTTCGTTATTCGCCAATCCGATGATCCGGGATAGTCCGGGAACTGCGGATTCGCCGAGTGGCAATGGCGGCAGGCTGGCGGTGATTGGTGTCGGGCGCGGTGGCATGATCGCAAACCTGGAAAAGGGCAGAGTCTCAGTCCTACCCCAGGACAGCACCCGGCACCAGTCGCAACCCGCGCAGGAAGTCAGCGCCGGAGACGGCGGCGCGTCCCGGTCGTTGGACCCGCACCAGTTTCAGCGCGCCGATGCCGCAGGCAATGGTCGCCTCTGCATCCAGTATCGTGCCGGGCGGCGATGTGCCGTCAGGGAAGGCGGGCAAGGCTTTCAGCAGTTTGATCCGCTCACCGCCATGCTCGAAATAGCAGCCGGGCCAGGGGGTCAGCGCCCGGACGCGGCGATCAAGATCGGAAGCTTCCTTTGTCCAGTCGATCCAGCCTTCGCTTTTCTGCAGCTTGCTGGCATAGGTCGCGCCTTCGGCAGGCTGCGGGCGGGGTTTAAGCATGCCGGTGGCGATGCCGTCCAAAACCTCGACGATCAGTCGCGCACCCAATGTCGCCAATGCGTCGTGGACTTCCTGGGCGGTGCTGCGTGGATAGATCGGGACCGGCTCTTCCAGCAGGACCGGGCCGGTGTCCAGGCCTTCATCCATCTGCATGATGGAAATCCCGGTCTCCTCGTCCCCCGCCAGAATGGCCCGCTGGATCGGTGCCGCCCCGCGCCAGCGTGGCAGCAGCGAGGCATGGATGTTCAGGCAGCCATGACGGGGCGCTTCCAGGATCGGTTTCGGCAGGATCAGGCCATAGGCAGCGACAACCGCGACATCCAGATTGAGATCCCGGAAAGCTGCCTGCGCCTCCTCGGTTCCCAGGCCGTCAGGATGGCGTACGGGTATGCGCATTTTCTGCGCCGCCTGATGCACCGGTGTCAGGGTTGGCTGCTTGCCTCGGTTCGCCGGGCGGGGCGGCTGGGTATAAACAGCCTCTATCTCATGCCCGGCGCGCTGGATCGCATCCAGCGCCAGGACAGAGAAAACAGGAGTGCCCATGAAGGCTATTCTGAGACTGGCCATGCATGCTCCGCCGACGGCCCTGCCGCAGGGCACCCGGACGGGGCTATTCCGCCGCCATCGCCCCGCGATCTTTGCCGCGCATCATTTTCTGGAGTTTGCGCAGGATGATTCCGCGCTTCAGGGAGGAAATATGGTCGACAAAGACGATCCCGTCGAGATGGTCGATCTCATGCTGGATGCAGATCGCCAGCAATCCGTCGGCCTCTATCTGCTGTCCAGCCCCGGTCTCGTCCAGATATTTCAGTGTGATCCGGGCCGGACGTTTCACTTCGGCGTATTGTTCCGGAAAGCTGAGGCAGCCTTCTTCATAGGTCGTCAGGTCATCGGATCGGGTGATGATTTCCGGATTGATGATCTTCATCGGCTGAGGCTTTTCCCCGTGTCCGGCACAGTCGATCACCAGCATCCGTTTGCTCACGCCGATCTGCGGCGCAGCAAGGCCGATGCCTGGTGCGTCGTACATCGTCTCCAGCATATCGTTGAGGGTGCGGCGGACGTTGTCATCCACCACCTCGACCGGCACGCATTTCCGTTTCAGAACCGGATGCGGTGCCACCAGTATCGGCAAAATCGCCATAGCCCAATTTCCACTCAGAAAAATGTCATCTGCTTCCTGCTAGGTAATCCGCAAACCCGTCCGGGTCAAGAGAGGGACCGGATATGCGCCAATGCCTTTGATCGAGAATCGTATTGAAATCGGGATGTAAAGGAATCATTGTAATCTTACATCCTTATAAAAGGAATTTCCCATGCTTGCGAAACTCACGTCAAAGAATCAGCTCACCTTGCCGAAGTCTGTCCTGACCTTCTGTGAAGGCACGGAATATTTCGAGGTGACGGAGGAGAATGGCCGCATCGTTCTGACCCCTGTGCGGATAAACCGGGCAAATGCCGTTCGCTCGAAACTCGCTGATCTGGGGCTGGACGAAAGCGATATTGCCGCCGCGGTCTCATGGGCGCGCAATACCAACCGGAAGGCGGGATGATCAGACCGCGCATCGTACTCGACACCAATGTCCTGTTATCGTCGCTTTTGTTTCAAACGGGATCATTGGCCTGGCTGCTCCACGCTTGGCAATCGGATGCCCTTCGCCCCTTGGCCAGCCGCGACACGATCCAGGAATTGATCCGTGTCCTCACTTATCCGAAATTCAAACTGACCGAGGAGGATCAGCAGGATCTGCTGGGCGACTATCTTCCCTGGTGCGAAACCGTAACCGTGCCCCATGGTTTTGATGTCCCGACCTGCCGCGACCCGTTTGATCGTCCCTTTCTGGCACTCGCATTGTCGGCAAAGGCCGATGGGTTGGTAACGGGCGACAAGGATTTGCTGGTCCTGGCGGATACATTCGAAATCCCGATCCTGACGCCGAGCGATCTGCAAAAGATGCTATGAAGCGTTTGGCGGGACCGTCAGCGCGGTTTCAATCCCCATCGAATTCTTCGCCCCGGTCGCGGGCGCTCAGATAGTCTTCGGTGGTTCGGATGCGCGGGCGCTGTCCTGATGCCATCTGGGGGGAGTCGGTGAAGACGGACTGGACACGGCAATCCTCGCACATCTTCAGGCGGTCGGCACCCGCGCCTTCAAACATCCAATGCTTTCCGCCCAGGGTCGCGATCATCTTCTCGATGGTGGATTTCGACGCGAAGGGCTTGCCGCAGGAGATGCATTCGAAGGGTTCTTCCTCCTTCACCACGGCGCGGTCATTGGCCTTTTCGCCGAAGCGATAGCGGGCATCCAGCTTGATGACCTTCTCCGGGCAGGTGTTTTTGCACAGCCCGCACTGGATGCAGGCGCTTTCCTGGAAGGAGAGCTGCGGCTTGTCGGGATTGTCCGACAGCGCATTGGTCGGACAGGCTCCGACGCAGGCAAGGCACAGGGTGCAGCCTTCCACATCCACCACAATCTGACCGAAGGCACTGCCCGGCGGCAGGGAGACGGTCTCGACAGGCGCTTTCGTCGGCGCGTGCTTGCGCAGATGCTCGGCGGCAAGGCGCATATTGGTGCGCTTTTCCGGCTGGGGCAGGAAGGTTGCGGGGGATTTCAGGTCACGTCTGGATTTCGGCGCATCATAGAGCAGGGCTTCCAGCGCATCCGGGTCATCCTCCACCGCCACCGCGATTAGGCCGGATTCGTAGTCGAGGCCGGTCAGGATGGATTCGGCGAGTCCGACCTGCTGGGCAAGGCCGTCCAACTCGTCACGATGCTTGCGCGCAACCAGGATAACAACACGCTCCGCCCCAAAGGCGAGGGCCGAGAGCAGGAATTCCGCGCCGATCTGGGTCGGTTCGTGCAGGGCCAGCGGGATCGCGCGGGCAGGCAGGCCGCGCCCGAACCGGGCGCTCGCTTCGATCAGACCGGACCCGTGTTCATCCGCATGGACGACCAGCAATGGGCGTGCCCCGCCGGTTTCGCGATAGACCGACAGCATGGTCTGCACCCGGTCCAGCAGATGCCGGTCAGTGGGATAGGCATAGCTGGCGGCCTGGGTCGGGCAGACGGCATTGCAGCTGCCGCAGCCGCCACAGAGATAGGGGTCGATGGCAACGTGATCCCCATCCGGCTGGATCGCGCCCGCCGGACAGACGTCGAGGCAGCGGGTGCAGCCGGTGACGCGGCTGCGGGAATGGGCACAGAGTTCATCGCGGAAGCTGACATAGCGCGGCTTCTCGAATTCTCCCACCAGATCGGAGGCGGCGAAGATCGCCTTCTGAACCGCGACCGGGTCGGCGGGATCGGCGCGCAGATAGCCGTCGCGGCGCTCGTGATGGGGGAACAGCGGTGCGCGCCCGCTCAGATCCAGGATGACATCGCATTTCGCCGCCGCCCCGTTGCTTTGCAGTCCAAAGCCGATCCCGCTGCGGGAGGACGGATCGAGGGCGGCATAACTGTTCACATTGATTTCGAAATCGCCCAGATGACCGGCGGCGCTGGCAATTCGCCCGGTGGCGGCCATCAGATCCATCATGCCGAGCGGCAGCAGGTCCCCCGGATCGGTCAGCAACAGGGAAACGGTCATGCGCCCGTCCAGTTGCCGTGCGGCGTCCAGTGCGACCTGACCGGCACCGTAGACGAGGCAGATTCCCCCGGAATTCATGCTGACGGTGGATACGTCGGGCGGGGCCAGGGCGGCCTCCGCCAGCAGGGCCGCGATCTTCGGCGTGGCGGATTTCGCCTCGCTGGACCAACCCGCCCGTTCCCGGATATTGACCAGTTGCAGGCCTGGTTCCAGGCCGTTCTCCTCCAGCGCCTCGGCAAAGGCCGCACCCTCCTGGGTACAACCGATGATCAGGTCACTGCCACGCCCGGCCTGGGCGACACGGGCAATCTGGTCGCGGCAGAGCAGGCGGCTGACGGTGCAACCCTCCGCCCCGAAAGCCTTGGCGATGGCATCGCCATCCAGCGGCATGCTGCCTGCGCAGTCACAGATCAGAACCGTCTTTTCGCCGAGCTTCATTTGGTTGATTCGCTTTCTAACCGAGGAACTTGAAGGCCTGCCAGTTCACGAAACCATGGATGCCCGCCTGCATCCCCGGTGCCTTTCGGTGCTTCTTTCCCGGATGCAGGGCGACGGCCTTGTACTGGCTGGCATTCGGATGGTCGAAGGCATGCTGTATCGCCATCTGTTCGCTGATCGCGCAGACGATCATCACGACACTGGGATCGGCGTCCGGATCGGGATAGCAGTCGAGCGCAAAGACCCGCATCTTACCGGGAAGAGGGGGCGTTGCCATTGTCCGGTCAGCCCCCGGTCACGCTCATATGGCGTGACACGCTCTTCGCCCCGTGACGACGATCAATGATGAAATCATGCCCCTTCGGCTTGCGGGTGATTGCCTCGCGGATCGCTTCGTCCAGCAGATGGTCCGCCTCCGATGCACGCAGGGGCGCGCGCAGATCAGCCGCATCCTCCTGCCCCAGGCACATATATAGCGTTCCGGTGCAACTCAGCCGCACCCGGTTGCAGCTTTCGCAGAAATTATGGGTCAGTGGTGTGATGAAGCCGATCCGACCGCCGGTCTCTTTCACCGTCACATAGCGCGCGGGACCGCCGGTGGCATAGGCGCTCTCCTCCAGGGTCCAGCGCTTGGCGAGGTCGGCACGGACCATGCTCAGCGGCCAGTACTGGTCGATGCGGTTTTCATTACCGATGTCGCCCATCGGCATGACCTCGATGAAGGTCAGATCGAAGCCTTCCCCGCCGCACCAAGATACCAGGTCGTGGATTTCCGTATCGTTCACGCCCTTCAGCGCGACGGCATTGATCTTGACCTTCAGCCCCGCACGCTTGGCTGCCTGAAGGCCGGTCATGACCTGATCGAACTTGCCCCAGCGGGTGATGTCGGCGAATTTCTGCGGATCCAGCGTATCGATGGATACATTCACCCGACGCACGCCGCAGGCATGCAGGTCATCGGCATATTTCGCAAGCTGGCTGCCATTGGTCGTGACCGTCAGTTCCTCCAGCGTCCCCGATTCCAGATGCCGCCCCAGCGACTTGAAAAGCGTCATGATGTTGCGCCGTACCAGCGGCTCGCCACCGGTGATGCGCAGTTTCCGGACGCCCATCCGCACGAAGGCGGAGGAGACCCGGTCCAGTTCCTCCAGTGTCAGCAGATCCGATTTCGGCAGAAAGGTCATATCCTCCGACATGCAATAGACGCAGCGGAAGTCGCAACGATCCGTGACCGAAATGCGGAGGTATTCGATTGTGCGCCCGAACGGATCAATCAGGTCGACCATCTATGCGCAATCCTTTCATCCCATCATTTTTTCGGAACCGTTCTTTTATGCGGTCCTCAGGCTGTCGCATCCTAGGACCTGCGTCCAGCCCCTTCAACTGGTATTACCAAACGAATCATTCAACCGCGACCGTCGCCATCATCCCGGCATCCTGATGCTCCAGAATATGGCAATGCAGCATCCATTCCCCCGGATTATCGGCGACGAAGGCGATCTCCACGGTCTGGTCAGGCCAGAGCAGGACCGTGTCACGCCAGGGCTGGTGTGGCACCGGCTTGCCGTTGCGGGTCAAAACCCGGAAGACATGACCGTGCAGGTGGATCGGATGCGGAAAGGCGGTCAGGTTCGCCATCTGAAGCACATGGCTGCTGCCAAGGGCAAAGCGGAACAGCGGATCCCCACCATGCAGGTGATGCGGCACGGTTCCGTTCATCGCCCAGAGCCGTCCGGCGGCGACCAGTTCGCGCATCGACAGGAACTTGTCCCCCATATGCGCGCCTTGCATGCCACCCATTGCGCCCCCTTCGAAGATCAGTTCGTGCCGGGTTGCCTGGGCGATATCCGGCTCGGGGAGATCGTGGGGTTGCAGAGCCTCCGGCGAAGATTCTGCGGATGCGTCCCGCAGCGGGGGCTGCCCGTCGAGGTTCAGGCTCATCAGGTGATAGCGCCGGGTTTCACCATAGGCACCATCCAGGATTTTGATCTCCTCCCCCGGCTTCCCGGGTATATCCAGAATCACATCGACCCGCTGGCCGGGAGCGAGCCAGATCCGCCCGTCCTCCGGCACTGTCGGCGGGACGGGATGGCCGTCCAGGGCGACGATCCAGATCCGGTCGGTGGGGAATTCCGGGGCGAACAGCCGGGCATTGGCGGCGTTTATCAGCCGCAGGCGAAGGCGCTCACCCGCCCGAACCGGCTCCTGCGTTTCCAGCGATCCGTTCACAGTCACCACATTGCCGACACGCCCGGCATGGCTGGCATCGTGCATACCACCGAAGGGGGTCAGTTGTGCATCCTCATCCATCCGCCAGTCGTCGAGCGTCCAGGTAATTTCCCGATCTACGTCCGGCGGGGTTTTCTCCTCCACGATCAGTGCTCCGCGCAGGCCCTGCCCGACCTGGCGCGAACCATCGATATGCGGATGGTACCAGTAGGTGCCGGATTCGGTCAGGGGAAACTGATAGGCGAACCGGCCTTGCGGTGCGATGGGATCCTGACTGAGGAAGGGCACGCCGTCCATTGCGACCGGCACACGCAGACCATGCCAGTGGACGGTCGTCGGATCCGGCAATCGGTTCAGAAAATCGATATCCAGCCGGTCCCCCTGGCGGAATCGCAGAACCGGGCCGGGCACCGTCCCGTTATAGGCCCAGACCGCCGTGGCCGGGCCTTCGCCTCCCGCCAGTTCGGCCAATGCCGTCTCCGCCCTCAGGGCCATCGGCGCAGTGTTCGGATATGCCGAGGTCGGCAAAGCCAGCCCGGCACCAAGTGCGGCACCGGTGGCTAGGAAACGGCGACGGGAGAACATCGGCTGGGTTCCTCATGGCTGCGGTCATTCAAGGCTAAGATAGCGGGCTTTTGGGATTTGACCATGCCCTGGATGTGTATCTTCTGATCCGCAGACCCTTTGATCCGGCGGCGGCATGCTTTATGGTTCCCTCCTGGTCGGATGGCGACCTGGAAAGGAAGCATCATGAAAGTCTGTATCTACGGGGCGGGTGCGATTGGCGGGTATCTGGCCGTCGCGCTGGCCGAAGCGGGGGTGGCGGTAAGCGTGGTCGCGCGTGGGCCGCATCTTGCAGCGATCCAGGCGCGGGGACTGGAACTGCGAATGGACGACCGCGTGCGCCGGGCGGAGGTCCACGCGGTGGAAGACCCGGCGGAACTGGGACCGCAGGATTACGTGATCGTCGCGCTGAAGGCCCATTCGGTCCCCGCAACGGTGACACGGATGCAAAGTCTGTTCGATGAGAACACTGCTGTCGTCACCGCCGTCAACGGTGTGCCCTGGTGGTATTTCCACGGCATCGACGGGCCACTGGTCGGAACCCGGTTGCAGAGCGTAGATCCCGGCGGGGTTCAGTGGGACGGAATCGGGCCGCAGCGGGCCATCGGCTGCGTCGTCTATCCCGCCTGTGAGGTGGCGGAGCCGGGGGTTATTCAGCATATCGAAGGCGACCGTTTCACCCTGGGGGAACCTTCGGGCGAGAAGAGCGAACGGGTGCTTGCATTGGCGGATGCGATGCGGCGGGGCGGGCTGAAGGCACCAGTGAAGCCGCGCATCCGTGACGAGATCTGGGTGAAGCTGTGGGGCAATCTGTCGTTCAACCCGATCAGCGCGCTGACCGGGGCCACGCTGGAAGCGATTTGTGGTGATGCGGGGACACGGGCCGTCGCCCGGGCAATGATGCTGGAGGCCCAGGCTATCGGTGAAGCGCTGGGCGTCACCTTTCCGGTGGATGTTGAAAAAAGGATCGATGGTGCAGCGGCGGTCGGCGCACACAAGACTTCCATGTTGCAGGATCTGGAACGGGGACGGGCGATGGAAATCGACGCGCTGGTTGGATCGGTTCAGGAACTGGGCCGACTGACCGGTCAGCCAACACCGACACTGGATACGGTTCTGGCCCTGACGAAGCTGCGGGCCCGCACCGCCGACTGCTATCACCCGCCGCGCGAACCCTGTCTGCCGCAGGGCATGATCGGGGCCAGCGAACCGGTACCGCCGCATCCGGAAGGCGAGATAGATCGATCAAAATCGGATTTTGGAACGGTGTTGGAATAATGCTGGATTGACGTAAAGCAGGGTTGGAATAAGGCCAAAACAAGAGCGGCGACGGGGGGTGCCCGTCGCCGCCTGAACCGTAGGACCGAGACCGGATGGGAGGGGCAGGATTTTGGCCTCGGTCCTCCGGAACTTGCTGGACGGTGTCACCTTTTGGCCTCGCCGTCCTTACAGTTGTTATACTATGTTACCCACTGCAAATCGGCTGTGATGATGGTCACAGAAATTGAAAATTTTTTTCCCTGCCTGATATTTTTCTGATAAATCATTGAAATGAATAAGAAAGAAAATTCTCCTTGGGATGCAAAAAAACGCAGTGGGCCGAAGCCAGCGACGCCGGAACGGTTGGAGCGGGCCGCCCTCCATTACCTTGAACGCTATGCCAGCAGTGCGGAGAATCTGCGCCAGGTGCTGATGCGCCGGGTGCAGCGCTCGGCGATGCTGCACGGGACCGATGCGACGGCGGGGGTGGCGGTGGTGGACCGACTGATTGCGCGTTATCTGTCCGCCGGATTGCTGGATGACGGGACCTATGCCCGGATGCGTGTGGCCAGCCTGCACCGACAGGGGAAATCGACCCGTGCAATCCGCCAGACACTCTCGATCAAAGGGGTGGAAGAGGATATCGTCGGCGCGGCGCTGGATGATCTGCGGGAGGAGATCGGCGCGGAACCCGACCTTGCCGCCGCCGTGAACTATGCCAGGCGACGGCGGATCGGTCCCTGGCGTCGGGCGGGACGGGATGAGTATCGGGATCGGGACCTTGCCGCGCTGGGTCGGCAGGGTTTCGGCTATGACATCGCGCGAAAGGTCGTCGAGGCGGAGACGCCGGAAGTCCTGGAGGCGGAAGCACAGGAGCTGAACGGGGAATGACGAATGCGGGGGACACGATTGCCTGCCGGGGCGGGCAGGAATTCGAACTGGCGGCGGGGCGGACCGCGCTGCTGGTGATCGACATGCAGCGGGACTTTCTCGACCCCCAGGGCATGTGCGCGGTATTGGGCGAGGATCCAACCTTGCTGCGCGCCATC
Source organism: Alphaproteobacteria bacterium (assembly GCA_965223125.1). GTDB lineage: Bacteria > Pseudomonadota > Alphaproteobacteria > UBA8366 > Aestuariispiraceae > Pacificispira. The sequence continues at coordinate 1,851,416 of OZ244984.1, forward strand.
GTCCCCCGCGTGAGGCGGCTGACCGACTGGGCGCGGGAACAGGGTCTTACTGTCATTCATACGCGGGAAGGCTATGCCCCTGACCTGTCGGACATGCATGCAGCCAAGCGCACGCGCCACTCCGCGGCGCAGGTGCATCAGGGGCCGCTCGGTCGGTTCCTGATCAGGGGGCAGGCGGGCCATGATTTCATCGATGCGCTGCAACCCGAAAGCGGTGAGTGGATCATCGACAAACCAGGATTCAGTGTCTTCCACGGCACTGCGCTGCATGCTGATCTGCAACGGGCCGGGATCACGCATCTGATCCTCTGTGGCGTCACCACATCCTGCTGCGTTCAGTCAACGCTGCGGGCGGCGGTGGATCTGGGTTATACCTGTCTGACCGTCGCCGATTGCTGCGCCGCGCTGCAACTGGACGATCACGACCGGGCACTCGACCTGATCGCGTCGGAGGAGAATCTGTTCGGTCAGGTCTGTGATCTCGCCGCCCTCGCCGGAACGCCCCCACGGTTGGATTGGTCAGGCACGATCCGTCCGATGGTGGAGGAAGACGCACAGGCGGTGATGGCGATCTACGCTGCCGGGATCGCGACCGGCCATGCCACGTTCCAGGACACACCCGGCACCTGGGAAGCCTTCTCGACCGGCAAACTCGCCAGCCCGCGCCTTGTCGCCGAACTGCCGGACGCCCCGCCGGATCGCCGGATTGCGGGTTTTGCCGTCCTCTCCCCCACTTCCGCCCGTCCGATCTATCGCGGCATCTGCGAAGTCTCGATCTACATCGCCGACCATGCCCGTGGCCGGGGTGTCGGCAACGCCTTGATGGCGCGCCTCGTTGCCGACAGCGAGGCCGCCGGGATATGGACCCTCACCGCCGGAATATTCCCGGAGAACCCCGCCAGTCTCCTCCTGCACACCGCCCATGGCTTCCGCTGCCTTGGCCGCCAGCGTGGCGCGGGACAGATGCCGTATGGACCCATGGCGGGACAATGGCGCGACGTGCTGAAACTGGAAAGAAGAGCCTGAGCAGAGCGCCTCAATGCGCCTCCGCCCAGTTGGCACCGGTTCCTGCTTCGACGACCAGGGGGACGGAGAGGGTAAGGACGGGATCGGCGGCGGATTCCATGACCTGCTTCACACAGGCGATGGTGGCCTCGACGGCATCCGCTTTCGCCTCGAAGACCAGTTCGTCATGGACCTGCAGCAGCATCACCGCCTGATCGGTCAGGTCTGCCGCCGCCAGCGCACCTGGAATGCGGATCATCGCGCGTTTGATGATGTCCGCCGCCGTGCCCTGGATCGGGGCGTTGATCGACTGGCGCTCGGCGTAGTTCCGCATCATCGGGTTCTTGTCCAGGATCGTCGGGATATGGATGCGCCGCCCGAACAGAGTCTCCACACGCCCGTATTGGCGGCAGAAGGCGACGGTTTCGTCCATATAGGCGCGGATGCCCGGGAAACGCTCGAAATAGCGGTCAATGAAGGCCTGGGCTTCGCCCCGCGACACACCGATCTGATTGGCCAGGCCAAAGGCGGAAATGCCGTAGATGATGCCGAAATTGATTGCCTTAGCCTTGCGGCGGATATCGCCCGTCATCTCCGCCATCGGCACGTTGAAGACTTCCGACGCGGTGGCGGCGTGAATGTCCTGACCGTCGCGGAAGGCCTGGATCAGCGGTTCGATCCTTGCGACATGAGCAACCAGACGCAGTTCGATCTGGGAATAGTCCAGCGAGACCAGCACTGACCCTTCCGGTGCGACAAAGGCCTGGCGGATCTTGCGCCCTTCCTCCATGCGGATCGGGATGTTCTGGAGGTTCGGGTCAGTCGAACTCAGCCGCCCGGTCTGCGCGCCGGTCATCATGTAGGAGGTATGAACCCGGCCTGTGACGGGATGGATGTCTTCCGTCAGCGCATCCGTATAGGTGCTTTTCAGCTTCGCCAGCATGCGCCAGTCCAGTAGCTTCCCGACAATCGGATGGGCGTCGCGAAGCGGCTCCAGCGTATCGGAATTGGTTGAATAGGCTCCGGCTTTGGTCTTCTTGCCGCCCTTCAGGCCCAGTTCGTCGAACAGGACTTCGCCAAGCTGTTTGGGGGAACCGACATTGAATTCCCGTCCGGCATCGGTATGGATTGCCGCTTCCAGATCGGCAAGGCGGCGTCCGAAATCACTCGACATGCGGCGCAGGACCGTCGGATCGACCTTGATCCCGGTCCGCTCCATCGCTGTCAGCACAGGCACCAGCGGGCGCTCGATGGTTTCATAGACCGTGGTCAGCTTTTCTTCCAGCAGACGGGGCTTCAGCTTCTGCCAGAGGCGCAGCGTGATATCCGCATCTTCGGCGGCATAGTTGCAGGCCTGCTCCAGCGGGACCTGATCGAAGGTGATCTGGGACTTGCCCTTCCCCGCCACCTCGGAAAAGGCGATGGGCTTGTGATCGAGATGCCGTTCCGACAATTCGTCCATGCCATGACCATGCCTGCCACCGTCCAGCACGAAGCTGATCAGCATGGTATCGTCGATGGGTCCGACCGCTATGCCTTCCTGGGCCAGCACGACCGCATCGTATTTGATATTCTGGCCGATCTTCAGGGTGCCGGGATCCTCCAGCATCGGCTTCAGCAATTCCAGCGCCACGTCTTTCGGGATCTGTTTCGGGGTCTCCCCCACCGTATCGAAAATGTCGCCGCTGCCGCCCGGCGCGATATGGGCCAGCGGGATATAGCAGGCCGATCCCGCCTCCACGGCCATGGAGACGCCGACCAGTTTCGCCTGCATCTGGTTGACACTGGTGGTTTCGGTATCGACCGCGACCGTTCCGACCGCGACCGCTTTCGCGATCCAGGCCTTCAGTGCCTCGACATCCTGCACCAGATCGTAGTGCGAGTCAGTCGGGGTCGGCAGGGCTGCGGCCTGCTCCTTCGCACCGCCGACCTCGTTGCCATCGCTGATGCGGGCGATCAGGCGCTTGAAATCATTCGCCTGCAGGAAGGACATCAGCCGGTCCTTGTCAATCTCCTGCCGGATCAACTCGGTCAGCGGCACAGGCACATCGACATCGTCCTTCAGCGTCACCAACTGGCGGGAGATGCGGGCCTGATCGGCGAATTCGATCAGGCTTTCGCGGCGTTTGGGCTGCTTGATCTCGGATGCCCGCGCCAGCAGCGTGTCCAGATCACCGTATTCGTTGATCAGTTGCGCGGCGGTCTTGATGCCGATTCCCGGCACGCCCGGCACATTGTCAGAGGAATCCCCGGCCAGCGACTGGACATCGACGACGCGGTTCGGTCCGACACCGAATTTCTCCATCACCTGATCATATTTGATTTCCACATTTTTCATCGGGTCCCACATGGTCACCTGATCGTCGACCAGTTGCATCAGGTCCTTGTCGGAGGAAACGACGGTGACCCGAGCGCCTAGCGCCTTTGCCTGCCGGGCATAGGTCGCAATCAGGTCGTCCGCTTCAAAGCCCTCCATCTGGATTGCGGGCAGGCTCAGTGCCGCGACGGCTTCATGGATCAGCGGGAATTGCGGGATCAGTTCTTCCGGTGCATCCGGGCGGTGGCCCTTGTAGTCGGGATAGATATCATTGCGGAAATTGATCCGCTTGGCATCGAAGATCACTGCGACATGGTCGGCATCGGTACGCTCGATCAGGTTCAGCAGCATGCCGGTCACACCGAATACGGCATTGGTCGGCGTCCCGTCAGCCCGGTTCATCGGCGGCAGGCCGAAGAAGGCGCGGAAAATATACCCCGATCCGTCAACGAGATAGAGGTGCTTGGGCGCGTCGGGCATGGGGCGGAGCCTTGATCTTGTGGTGCGGAGGTGTCGATTGGAGGCGCAGTATGCCCGCCCCGTCCGGATCGGGAAATACCGCTGCGCTTGAATTTCCCCCGCATCCGCCCAAAATAAGGTCCATGAAGCCGTGATGCCTTGATGAGGGTCCGGCTCGGAAGATGGCGCTCGCTTGAATTTCGATGAGGAGATAGCCCCATGGCGCGCATGACGCTGTTCAACAGCCCCCTGTTGCTTGGATTCGATGAGATCGAACGGACTCTTGATCGGGTTGCCAAAATGTCTTCGGACGGGTATCCCCCGTATAATATCGAGCAACTGGACGAAGACTGTCTGCGCATTACTCTTGCTGTCGCCGGATTTTCGGAAGATGACCTGACGATTCAGCGCGAGGATGACCAACTGGTCGTGATCGGGCGGCAGGCGATGGCGGAGAATGCTCCGGAACGGGTCTTCCTGCATCGCGGGATCGCCGCGCGCCAATTCCAGCGCCGCTTTGTGCTGGCCGAGGGAATTGAGATCGAAGGGGCGAGTCTGAGTAACGGTCTGCTGGATATTGACCTGCGGCGTCCGAAACCGGAAACCAGGGTACAGAAGATCGCAATCAACGCAGCGGCTACCGGGAAGTCGGGCCGCATGACAAGGATGCTGGATGTAGAGGATGTCTGATATGGAAGATCGGGAAATTGAATATGAGGATCTGAAAACCCTGACCGCCGCGCAACTGGCGGGGCTGGGCAATGGCCATGTCGGCTATATCCGCGAGATCGAAACGGATGAAGGCATCCAGTACGAGCTCTATGGGGCCGATGGCAGCCAGCTTGCCACTGCCGAAACCGAAGCCGCCGCCCTGTTTGCCGCCGAGCATCTGGAACTGGAACCGGTCACCCTGCACTGATCCGCCTGCTGATTGCGGATGGTAATCTGATCTGGTCGGAATACGATAGTCACTTGTCTTAAAAAAACTCAAAGCCACCGGGATTGACCCGGTGGCTTTTTAAGTTGGGCATCTGATGGTTCCCGACGGAAGGTCCGACGGGGTGGGCTTAGAGCAAATCCCAAACAGACGGAATCGTCTGCGACGACGTATTTGCTGAAATAACAAAGGCTAGAGCATCATGAGTGAGCTCATGCGAACGCATGATGCTCTAGCGCGGTGCCAGTACCATGACCATCTGACGGCCTTCAAGGTTCGGGTACATCTCGACCTTGGTCTTTTCCTCCATCTCCGCTTTCACGCGGTTCAGGACGTCCAGGCCCAGATTCTGGTGCGCCATTTCACGACCCCGGAACCGGAGTGTGACCTTTACCTTGTCGCCCTCGTCGATGAACTTGTGCAGCGAGCGCATTTTGACCTCGTAGTCATGCTGCTCGATATTGGGTCGGAATTTGATTTCCTTGACCTCAATGACCTTCTGCTTCTTGCGGGCTTCGTTCTTGCGCTTCTGGTTCTCGTACTTGAACTTGCCATAGTCGAGGAACTTGCAGACAGGCGGATCGGCATTTGGAGAAATCTCAACCAAATCAAGACCAGCCTCTGCGGCCATGCGGATGCCTTCATCCGGGGTGAGAACGCCGATCTGTTCGCCTTCCGCGCCGATGACGCGAACTTCCCGCGCGGTGATTTCCTCGTTGACGCGGGGGCCCTCCTTGTTGCTGGGAGGTGCGTAGTGGGGTCTGCGTATTGGAGCCTCCTCAACCGATTGTTCGGTCGCTGTCGTTAATGGTCATTTCTACTCTGCATCAGAGCCGCGCATTCCGTTCGATTTCTGACCCTCAGGCCGTACCAGTTGGCATACGCGCTTCTCTCTCTAGGATATGGATTGCGTCGTCAAGCGCAAGGATTTCCTGATCCTTGCCGCCAAGACGCCGCAGCGCCACCGTTCCTTCCTCCTGCTCGCGCTTGCCGACGACCAGCACGGCGGGAATTTTCTGCATCGACAATTCCCGGATCTTGAGATTGATCTTCTCATTCCGCGTATCGCTCTGCGCCCGCAGGCCCGCTGCCTTCAGCTTCGAGAGTACTTCGGCAGCATAGCCATCAGCATCATTGGTGATCGTCGCGACCACCGCCTGCACCGGGGCCAGCCAGATCGGGAACCTGCCTGAATACTGCTCGATCAGAATGCCGATAAACCGCTCGAAAGAGCCCAGGATCGCGCGGTGCAGCATGACCGGGCGATAACGGTTGCCGTCTTCCGCCATATAGGTGGCGTCCAGCCGCTCGGGCAGCACGAAATCCACCTGCAGCGTGCCGCATTGCCAGTCACGGCCGATGGCGTCGCGCAGCACGAATTCCAGCTTCGGCCCATAGAAGGCACCCTCGCCGGGATTGAGCGTATAGGCCGCGCCCGCCGCTTCCGTTGCCGCTTTCAGCGCTGCTTCGGCCTTGTCCCAGGTCGCATCGGACCCGGCCCGCACCGCCGGACGGTCGGAGAATTTGATGCGGAATTCCTCAAACCCGAAATCGCGGTAGATCGAGGACAGCAGGGCGATGAAATCCCGCGTCTCCGCCTCGATCTGATCTTCGGTGCAGAAGATATGCGCATCATCCTGCGTAAACGCGCGAACCCGCATGATCCCGTGCAGTGCGCCCGACGGTTCGTAGCGGTGGCAGGAGCCGAATTCCGCCATGCGCAGCGGCAGGTCGCGATAGGATTTGATGCCCTGGCGGAAGACCTGGACATGGCCGGGACAGTTCATCGGTTTCAGCGCCAGCATGCGGCGGTTCTGACCGCCATCGGAATCCGTCTCGACCTCGTCCACCTCGGCGATGAACATATGATCACGGAACTTGTCCCAATGGCCAGACTTCTCCCACAGCGCACGGTCGACGAGCTGCGGCGTCTTCACCTCGACATAACCCGCATCCTCCAGCCGTGCGCGCATATAGCGCTCACAGGCGCGGTAGACGGCCCAGCCCTTCGGGTGCCAGAAGACCGATCCGCGCGCTTCTTCCTGCATATGGAACAGGTCGAGTTCCCGTCCGATCTTGCGGTGATCGCGCTTTTCCGCCTCTTCAATGCGATGCAGATGCGCCTTCAACTCCTTCTCGTCACGCCAGGCCGTGCCATAGATGCGCTGGAGCTGCGGATTTCGCGCATCACCGCGCCAATAGGCACCGGCGAGACGCAACAGCTTGAACGCCTTGCCCAGACGCCCGGTCGAGGGCAGATGCGGGCCGCGGCACAGGTCGATCCAGTCGCCCTGGCGGTACATGCTGATCTCTTCGCCTTCGGGCAGTTCGTGCACCCATTCGGCCTTGAAGCTCTCGCCCTTCTGCTGGAAGAAATCGGCGACCTGCGCGCGGGTCCAGACCTCGCGCACGATCGGTACGTCGCGGTCGACGATGTCCTGCATCCGCGCTTCAATGGCCGCAAAATCCTCGGTGGAGAACGGCTCTTCGCGATGAAAATCGTAGTAGAAACCGTCTTCGGTCGAGGGGCCGAAGGTGATCTGCGTGCCGGGATAGAGTTCCTGTACCGCCATCGCCAGCACATGGGCGGCATCGTGGCGGATCAGTTCCAGGGCCGCCTCGTCCTGGCGGCGGATCAGTTCCAGCTTCGCATCGCGTTCAATGGGTCGGTTCAGATCCCAGTCCTGACCGTCGACGCGGGCCAGCACGGCGGCCTTTGCAAGGCCGGGGCCGATCTCGCTTGCCACATGCAGTGCCGTGATCGGGCCTGGATAGGATTTCACGCTGCCATCGGGGAGGGTAATCGTAACCATTTTCGTCATCTCCTTCTGGGGTCCCGTCCACCAAACGGGGACCGCTTCCGGATCGTGGGTATCTCGGCCTTGCTCCTTGGGAAGGGCCGCCCCCACAACCTGTCACGCAGTCTGTTCCGGCATCGCCTCGCCCCAACCAAGGGCGGCTTGTCGATGTCGCTCTACACATTCGCAATGGCGCGGGGTTTACCGCAAGTCCTTCATTGGGGCAAGGGGGCAGGCAAAGTCCGACTCGCCTAAATCATTCAGGCCCGTCCGGATCGCGCCCGGGCCGGGACTTATAGGGCGGAAAAGACCAGTCAAAAAGCAGTGCCCCGCTCCGGACCCCGAGTGCGAGAAGGAAGCCGAATCCGGCCGCTACGGAAAGCCCCATGCCAACGCCAACGGCGGACACGAAAGCCACGGCGCCCACCATTGCCGCCGTTACATAGATATCCCGCCTCAGGAGAACGGAGGGCTCTCCTGCCAGCACATCCCGCAGGATTCCCCCCAGTGTACCGGTCATCATACCCATTATCACCGCAACGGTCGCGGACTCCGTCACGATAAGCCCCTTATACGCTCCAAAGACCCCATAGGCCGACAAAGCCACGGCGTCGAGCCACAGCAGCAGGCGATATCTGGATTCAATCAGATGGGCCGTAAAATACACTGCAATGGCGGTTGCCGCACAGACCAGAACATAGACGTTCTGCCCTATCCAGAAGACCGGAACGTCAAGAATAAGATCGCGAACGGTGCCACCACCAATGCCTGTCAACACGCCCAGAAACAGAAACCCGATTATGTCGAGCTGCTTGCGTGACGCCGCCAGAGCCCCCGTCGCAGAGAATAGCGCAACACCTGCATAGTCCAATAATGCAACCGGATCCATTTCTGTACGCCTCGCCTGACCGGTGGATCGTCAAGAATGGCGATTCCCCCGAGGATGTCCTGGTACATGCTAGATACGCATATGGGTAAGGTTGTCTAATCAAGTATACTGCACTCAACTTGCATTAATGCAAGAGAATGAAATTTATAGTGCAACAAACATACTTTTCTTTTATGATTAATACCTTAAAATACCCTTCAACATAATGTTCATATATAACTGAGGCAAAATATGTCGCATACTACCGTGTGAGCACACAGAAACAGGATAAATCTGGCCTTGGTCTTGAGGCGCAACGCTCAGCAATCACTCAGCATCTAAATATTAGTCCTACGAAGCTAGTAGCTGAGTTCACCGAGATCGAAAGCGGCTGCAGGACTGACCACCCTGAACTTGCTCAAGCGCTAGCGACTTGTCGTCGGCACGGAGCGACGCTGATCGTCGCTAAGCTGGATCGGCTAGCGCGGAACGTCGAGTTCACCGCACGGCTCATGAACAGCGGTGTAGAATTCCTGTGCTGCGACAACCCGCACGCCAATCGCCTCACCATCCATATCCTGGCAGCTATGGCGGAGTACGAGCGGGAGCAGATCAGTCAACGCACCAAGGCCGGGTTGGCTGCGGCGAAGGCTCGGGGTGTGAACCTCGGTACAAAATCGAACCTCACGACCGAGGCACGTGCCAAGGGTGTTGTCGCCGCGTCGGAGGCTCGGTCTCGATTTGCAGACGAGCGGGCAAAGGACCTGGAGAACGTCATTTGTGAGATTAAGCGGGACGGCTGTTCAACTGACTACGCGATTGCCGCTGCGTTGAATGATCGACGCGAACCAACATTAAGTGGAAGCGGGAAATGGTATCCAGCAACAGTATCACGGTTGGTTAAGCGGTTCGGGCACGACTGCTGAGAAAATGTACGTGTTTGGACTTTCGTCGGATACTAAAGTTGGTATGGCGCCATGGAGTTCTGGAGACCTTAGCGTACAGGAAAAAGAAGTCTGAAAATCTCGGCGTGCTACCTCTACCGATAACGACTGAAGCAACCCCGGTTCTTCAAATTGCACCCCCCGTTTCGGACTCATACCATTCTCTAATTCGTTCACAGAACAGTCTCATGTCGTCGTCGCCAAAGATTGGCTTTGATATACCATCGGGCTGAAAGGAAATTTGCCTGTCTCCTGCCTCAATCCAGGTGCCAATAATTACCCCATCCCTGGTAATGACCTCATTGCCTTCGCACAGGTTGATCTTGAATGGCAGCGGTTTGTGGCGAGGAATGGCAAAGGAGCGACGAGGGAAATCTGGCTCTACAAAATCAGACTTAGACCTGTCCAGGTTTACCTTGGGAGTGCGCCTTGCCTGAGAATGTGTCTTTCGACGGGTTCTCTTTCGTTTCCAGGGGGGCGATGGATTGGATTGGGCTACAGCACTCTGGCGCAGTAGGTTTTCAGGTTCAAACGCCGCGCAGGTCTGCTCTTGATCTTTGAACACAGGTGCCATCGTCGTTACCTCGGGCATCCGACCTTCGCTGAGCGGTACACTTGGTATCGATGTGTTGAATTTCGGTGCGTAGCGTCGGATGGCTGTGCTTTCTCGCTCGTTCATCTCCTCCGGCGGACAACGAGCGAACGCGATTGACCAAGGCAACGTTATATCCGGTACTTGATGGTAGCACTTACCGAGGCTTTCGATTGGCCTGGTTCGAAGATTGTACGACTGACCAACGTAAACTATTTCCCTCGCGCACCCGATCAGATAAATCCCCGCACCACCTAACGGCCCTGAGAGGGTTCTTATCAGTGCGTCGCTCGGTTGGCGTAAGATGACTTGGAGGTGCCAGCCCCGAACGGATGTTGTCTGTCTAAGCATTCTGGTCACCTGGCACCTTAGGTGTTTCGGCGAAAACTAGACGGACCTTGTGCCCTTCGTTGAGACACCTCTCCATGACTTGAAACGCTGCCACGCGATAAGGTCCGAGATAGGGTCTAGGCCACACACGAGCGACAGGAGAACGTCTTAGCTGTTGGATGGTGCGATAGATGTAAATGATCGGTTCGCCAGCCACGACGTCCTGATACATCGCTTCATGTATCATTGATGTGTATCGGCGTAACTCTTGAAGCTCAGTCTGGACACTTTCAGGGAAAGGCCGGCGACCTGCTAGAAGATCACGGGCGAACCTATCCGAGAATTCACCGATCTCAGCGAGATCGCGTGCGGATATACCAAGATATGAGCAAATGACTGCGTACCTGGCTTCCATGGAAACTCCAGCGCCTGTTTTCTTTAGCTAAGCTCGATTGAAGGGCTTGGTTCCGATATCGGAACTTTATAGTTCCGCTTTCGGAACCTGTCAATGCTTTGACGTAAGGAGGCTCAAATGCTGATGACTAAAGCCAAATTTGAAAAGTCGTGCGAACAACCCTCACTGCCAGGGCGGGAGCACGCATTGCATGAGGGGCGGGGTTTAAACCTGGGTACAAGTTATTTTTTTCGTCAGACGCGCGAGAGAATGGCGTCGAGGCGGTTGAGGAAACCCGTGTTTGATGTGCAGATGGACGGTTAGAAAACTTTGAGACCGCTGTTTCTCATTTGGTTTGAGCAATAGCGTAACTGACGACGCAATCGCTGTAGAGCCGAATGCAAGTAGCGAACCCGTCCGGGTTGGATGTAGTGGTCACGAGCAAATCGGTGTCGGTCTCTCGCCATTTGGCTTTCTTCTATGTCATGCGAGTTATTGGTGTAAGCAACGTGGTGTTGCTTACACATATTAAGGAGATGACGATGAGCCTGAAAAAAAACACAATGACGAAGACAGTCGCGTCCAAAATTCAGTCCTACGAAGCCAAAAGGAACGGTGGAGTAACAGAGAAAGGAGGTCCTGGGGCTCGAACAATGAAAGCGGCCGACCGGAACCAGAAAAATCAAGAACAATAAACATTGGAACAACGAGAAAGTGGGGTTCAGCGCGCCCCACTTTCTTACGTGATGGCTAAGATGATGAGAGACCATTCTTATTCAGGTGATATTGTGGAATGGCCGTTGCCAGAACGGTTAATCAAAGCACTCCTGCATGCCTCAGGCCTTATATCAGAAGTTAAAGAGCAGTTCGTTTTGAGCCGGACGGATGACACTGAAGAGGCCGCCGCCAAGAGGTTTGAGCGTTTCCTGAACGGTGCTTACGCAAAAACTCCGTTCTCTGGTGATCGTTTAATGATGGATGTGATTGAGGGGTTTGCAAAAGCATTCGCAGACCTATCCACTGAAAATTTTGTTCAACAAATTGTCGATCTTGAGGGTCGAATAAACCCTCTAAGAGAGCGAATACCAACCTCCCACGCCTCACAGATTGCGATTGATTGGTTTGTACTTTCCAGATTGGTCGTTCCATGGGCGGGCAAAAACGCGGCCATCGTGGTTCAATCTTTGTCTTCCATTGATGAGGGAATGCCTGGCGGACACTTCTGGTTTCTGCCGCAACGACACGCCAATGGAAGAGTTACCTCACCATTGGCAACCTTTTTTGCATGGTGGGTTGATCTTTGTGGAATGGCGGATCGAAGTGCCTTGTCTGAGTTACTCAGGGAGAAACTGGAAGCAAAATATCCAGAAGACGACTGGAACAACCTTTCGGACGAAATCGCCAAGTGGGTATCCAGAAAACCCGGACTACCGTCTGTTGAGAAGATTGAAAAAATTGCTCATGTGGCTATGGAAGTCCCATTTTCGGATGATGTTACGCAGCTCCAAAACGAGGGCCCATTGCAGGGGCGAGTATGTCGGTGCGCAGAGTTCGCTGTCGCGCGAGGTTATGATGCGCATTCACTTTCGTTAGAAATCCCAACGCGTGTTGAGCAAATTGAAGAGATACTTACTTCAGTTGCTGAAGACCGATCCACCAATCTTGAACAGGCGACGCAGGAGAAATTTGTAGGTTTTATGATCCGGCGGTGGCAAAAGCCAACAATCGCTCAAATACGCGTCCGGCTTTTGCTCGCGCGAACAATTCAAGATTTGTTTTCAAGAATATCCAATCGCTTTGGCGAAGAAAAAGCTCATGCGCTCAGCGTTATATTTCGCATTGCCTACAATCTGACCATCGAACTTCGCGAAACGTCGGATTACCAAGAGGTTCAAAAATTGAGAGAGCGTTTCTCCGAACAATTTGGAAGGCATTTTCCTATCGTCTTCGACGCCCCAGGTTCTGATGAATTCTTAGATTTGGCGCTGTCCTACATTTGGCGCTTCCCGAACAGCTACGAAAATGACCTTTTGCCGATCGTAACAGAGGACCCAAAAGAGCTTTTTAAGCAGGTGGTAAGGCAAAACATCCATTCGATGCTCAACCTCGCTGCGGAAGCAATGTGTCTGGAACCAAAACAGTTGAGTGACCTGTCCCTGGATTTTGACGAACCAAACGACATCGCCGATGCCATGAAGGAGGCCCAGAAACATCTTCGCAGTGCTTGGGAAATCATCGAGATCGTAAATGAAGATGACTTAATCACGCAGTGGTTAAGGTACATCCAATCCCCGCATAAACAGAAAAGTCACAGTATCCTTCATGGCCGTGTCGCGCAGCGTATATACGACGGCATTTTCCCGCTCGATGATGACCCGATATGGTCCGTTCGGTTTAAGGAAGCTCTAGAACGTGCAACCAACAGTGAGGCCGGAGTGATCCTAGAAAGCGCCGGACTCACGCTGGAAGGGTACTATCTAACAGATATTCGGCGTAACAAACGACTGGGCGATAGAAAACGAACCGAGGTGTGTCTCGCAAGGTTGAAGGAATTGGTCACCCAATGTGGCCCCTGGTTCCATTATGCTAGAATGTTCAGAGAGGCGCGTTTTCTGGTCCAAACAGGAGACCTGACCAAAGCGCTTCCTCTTTATGAAACCTTGCTGACAAAAGGTGCTTCGAATATTGCGCCGGCAACGTCAGACATCCTCGAAGATGCACTGACCGTTGCCAGTAAGTGCAGGAAGTTCAAAACCGTCCTAAAACATGCTCAAGCTATCGACCAACGACTTCTATGGTACGAAGAAAATTTTTGGGGCTGTCCCAGATAACTACCTGAGCTGACGCTTAACCCATTGTCTGAGTTGAGCTAATTGATCTGACGGATCGCTGTTGTTGAACCGCCACTCGCACTCCTTCAAAAATAGACCGAAATGGGCCTTCGGGACACCGTTGAATTTACGCATGTGACGCTTGGCCTGGTTCCAGAAATTCTCGATCCCGTTAATGTGGTTCCGCTTGTCGGCGAACAGCTCCGAGTGATTGATCCGAAAGTGTTTGAAGTCGGAGACGTCGAGCGCGTTGTAGCCCTTCCAGCAGTCGGAATAGACGATGCTGTCGGGGATGACCTTGCCCTCAATAATCGGCAACAGAGTAGCGCCGGAAGCATCGGGAATGATCTTCGTATAAACCTTCCCGCCACGCTTGAGAAGCCCGAAAACCGGGACTTTCCCCGGCGCACCACGACCTCTCTTGCCCTTTCTCTTGCCGCCGAAATAGCTTTCGTCCACCTCGATCTCGCCACCGAACATCGCCTCGCTTTCGGCCTCAAGCTCATAGGCGATGACCTCGCGCAACCGATGATAATAGAACGCCGCTGTCTTGCGGTTCACGCCACAAAGACAAGCTGCCGTACGAGCCGTCGTCCCGGCGACAAAATGCTCGATCAAACGATCCTGCTTGTAGTGACTCAGACGGCTCTTGCGCATGGACCCCATGATAACCCCCAAACCGGGTTATCTGGGACAGCCCCAAATTTTTTAAGGCGACAGTACCGCTCCCAGTTTCATGAGAGGTTCCCCAATAGTTTTTTGGAGAGCTAAGGTGCAATATAGGCTATCAGGGTACGAGGCGAACCTCCAATAGCTTGGACCGTCTCTTCTTTAAGGCACTGACTAGCGGCAAATCAGGGGCTTCGCAACTTGGCCTAACCCATTAAACAATAGTGTTCTACCGAAACACAAAGGTGGATTAAGGGGTGGGTTCAAATGTGTCCCACACACCTAAATCACTAATATATATCAATAAATTCAAAGAAAATGGTGCGGTCGAGAAGACTCGAACTTCCACCCGTGTTACCGGACAGCGACCTCAACGCTGCGCGTCTACCAATTCCGCCACGACCGCACATCATGCCGAACCGCAGGGGCTTTTGCCTCTGCGAGGCCGATGGTATAGCCAATCGACCGGTCCCGATCAAGCGGGGCTTTGCGCATTATCCAAGGAATTCGTCATGGCGGAAACAGGGATCCCTGAAACGAGGTGCCGGACGGGGACAGCGGCCGGTGTTCCCCTGCCGGAATGGCGGGTGAGTGCGGCACCGGTCCCGTATGAATTCGCGGTTGCCGAGATGGAGGCGCGGGTGGCGGCGATCCATGGCGGGAGCGCACGGGAACTGATCTGGCTGCTGGAGCATCCACCGCTCTATACTGCCGGGACCAGTGCGAAGCCTGCCGACCTGCTGCGCCCCGACCGCTTTCCGGTGCACAAGACCGGGCGGGGCGGACAATATACCTATCACGGGCCGGGCCAGCGCATCGCCTATACCATGCTGAACCTGCGTCAGCGTGGCGCGGATGTGCGCTGTTTCGTGCGCGACCTGGAGGAATGGGTGATCCGTGCGCTGGCCCGGTTCAATGTCACAGGGGAGCGCCGCGACGGTCGGGTCGGTATCTGGGTTGACCGGGGCGGCGGGCGCGAGGACAAGATCGCTGCCATCGGCGTGCGGGTGCGCCACTGGATCACCTTCCACGGTATCGCGATAAACCTGGAGCCGGAACTCGACCATTTCGACGGCATCGTCCCCTGCGGCATTGGCGAGTCCAATCTCGGCGTTACCTCGCTGGTTGATCTGGGTTTGCCGGTGACGATGCACGATCTGGACGTCGCGCTGGAATGCGCCTTTGAAGAGGTTTTCGGTGCGGCGGGGATGGAAGATATTCGGACCTGACCGAATATCTTCCAACATGTACTGAGATCAGGGCGTAACCCGCACGGTATAGGTCAGTGTCCGTGCCTCGCCCGCCGGAATGTCGATCTGCCATGTGGCACTCCTGGCATCGCGGCTCTCAGGTTCGGTGGAGGCCTCGGTGATCGACCAGGTCTGGCCGGACAGGGCCTCGGCAAGTTCCACGGTCACCGCCTCCGCACGTCCGTTTCGCAATGTGATTTCATGGCGCGCGCGATAGGGATGCTGTCGGCGGTCGGTCCCGCTGCCGGTGGTCTCGTAGTCCAGCACGCGTCGTTCCCCGGTTACGTCGAAGGCCCGTCCGAGGCTCAGTTCCGCCGTGCCACCAACCGGCAGATGGGAAAAATGATCCTCGCCCAGGATCACCGCCGGGGCATTGGCGTCATCCGATGCCAGAGTACCGAAAACCCGCACCGGCCCCGCTGGCAGGGCACGGGCAAGCGGTCCGTCCTTGTCGTTTTTCAGTGTCAGGGTGACGGAGGGGCGCAATCCATCGACCCTGCCTTGCCGCTGTCCCGGAAAGACGAGACCACTGCCCTCCAGCCGATAGCGCTTTTCCGCCGGGACTGTCACCGGGGCCAGCAGCACGCGCCGCACCGTCTGGCGCGCGGGTAGGTCGATCCGCCCGGCGACATCATAGACATGAACGTCACCCAGCGTTGCCTCTTCCGGCGCGGCATATCCGGCACTGTCCGATGAGGCCATGGCCGGGGCGGAATACATGCGCGTTGCCATCATTTCCTTGGGCATCGGATGAACCCGTGTGGTTTCCCCCGCGACAAGGCGGATCGTTGCACCGGTGAAACCGGTCGCCGTGCCGTTGTCGATCAGATAGTGCCCGCTGAGGGTCAATCCGCTCTCATCCGGCGTCAGGAAGGCGGTGTAGTCTGCTGACCAGCGCAGATCCGGTGTGACATAGCGCAGGTCCACCGGCTGCGATCCTGCCGCAGCGCCGGTATGGGCGGTGACTTCCAACCCGCCGGTCATGCCGGGCGGCAAGGAATCCAGCGCCAGACGTCCATTCGGCGGCATTGCCTCATAGCGATCACCGACCTTGAGGATCAGTCCGCCATCGACATTGATCAGGGTTCCGCGAATTTCCCGCTCCGCCCCGCTGTCCCCGACCGGTACCAGCCAGGAAATCTCCTGACCAAGGGATCGTTGCAGCAGCGTCTGCGGTGACAGGCTGTCGCGGCGAATGGTGATACTCCCCGCAGGGTCGCCCCCGATCCGTACCGCAAGGCTGGAAAGATCAAGCCCCTCCGGCAGGTCCGGCAGCGAGACCAAAGCCGGGCCGCCGGGCAGGGTTACGCTGCGCGTCTCTCCCACGACGGAGAGACCGTCCGAATAGACGGCGATTGCCGCGCCATCCGCCGGGTCGGCGGCAAGAATCCGGGTTTGGGCATGGGCAGCGGTCATGCCGGTAAAAAGGGTCAAGCAGGTAATCAGGGCAGTTTTTTGTATCGTCATAGCAGTCCATTGGTTTTGAGGAAGTTCGCGAACAGGCCGGGGGCTTCCGGCGTCGGCGTATAATGATCCGCAATTGTGGCGGCTTTCGGGCCCCATGACTCTGCCATACATCGATCCGTCGCTTCCGGGTGGAACTGCACCGACACCCAGCCACGTCCATAATCCAGTGCGCAATGGGGCATGGTCGCTGTGGTCGCCAGGACCACCGCCCCCTCCGGCGCGCGGCTGACATGTTCCTCATTCCCGAAATTGAAGCGTGGAACAATGTCACCAAAGATTGCGCTTTCTCGGCCCGCCTCGGTCAGGGAGACGGGAAGCGTCCCGATTGTCGGTCCGTCCGGCAGCATCTCCACCGTGCCGCCCAGTGTCTGGCTTATGATCTGGTGCCCGCCACAGATGCCGAAGACCGGGGCGGGGCGCGCCCGGTCACGCTGGGCGGCAAGCCAGGCGCGCAGATTCCGCTGCCAGGGCAGTTCGTCATGGACCGAATGGAAACTGCCGCCGATGATGAAGGCATCGCCATCGTCGAGGTTTGGCAAGCCCTCCCCATGGCAGATGCGATGGCCGCGATAGTCGATACGGTCCAGAATGCCCAATCCGTCGAGCATCCGCTCGAACCAGAAAATCTCGTCATCGCCACCCGGCTGATTCTGAAAGATCGCCGGGTCATAGCGCCCTGGAGCGCCCAGTTGCCCGAGAAAACAGATGATGGGTTTCCTGGTTGTCATGCGGGGTTCTCTCGTTCGTTTCAGACCGATTGGCGGGATTTCAGCGCCGTTGCCAGCGTCCCGTCATCCAGATAATCCAGCTCGCCGCCGACCGGAACACCATGGGCAAGGCGACTGACCGCAACGCCGGATTGCTCCAGCCGTTCGGTTACGTAATGCGCCGTCGTCTGTCCATCGACCGTCAGGTTGGTCGCCAGGATGACCTCCCGCACTGGAGAGTCCGGACCGACCCGGTGCAGCAGCGAGGCGATATTGAGGTCTTCCGGCCCGACGCCATCAATGGCGGACAGAACCCCGCCCAGTACGTGATAGCGCCCGCGAAACACGCCGGTGCGTTCCAGCGCCCAAAGATCGCCAACCTGCTCCACGATGCAGAGCAGTGCTGTATCCCGCGCCGGATCGCGGCAGATCGAGCAGGTTTCTGCCGTATCCAGATTGCCACAGGTCCGGCAGGTCTGGATTTTCTCCGCCGCCTCGGCCAGGGCCATGGCCAGCGGCTGCATCAGACTTTCCTTGCGCTTGATCAGCATCAGTGCCGCGCGCCGCGCTGATCGGGGTCCCAGCCCCGGAAGTCGGGCCAGCAGTTGGATCAAGCGTTCTATTTCCTGCATGGCAGAACTCCGACCGTCAGCATGCCATTGCTCAGGACCATCGGCATTTCATCAATAATGATAAAATTGACCATCCCGGCCCCTCAGAACGGCAGTTTCATGCCGGGGGGCAGTTGCAGACCGCCCATGAGTTTCTGGGTTTCGTCGCGCATCCGCTCATCAGCCTTGGCCTTCGCATCGTTGACGGCTGCGACGATCAGGTCCTCCATCACTTCCTTGTCATTCGGATCAACCAGACTGGGATCGACCGACAGGCGGCGCAATTCGCCCTTGCCGGTGATCGTCACATTGACCAGCCCGCCGCCGGACGTGCCCTGAACTTCCAGCTTTTCCATCTCCGCCTGCATTTCCTGCATGCGGGTCTGCATCTCCTGGGCTTGCTTCATCATCGAACCGAGATTCTTCATCGCAGGCTTGTCCTTGTTGCTATAGATCTTCGTCCGGGTCGAATGCGTCTTCCGGATCAATCGGCAGGGTTCCGTCCATATCATCGGCACCGCCCCCGATATCGGCGGTTGGCAGCGACAATGGGTCGGGTCCGGCGCTGGTCACGCGGGTGATCTGGGCATCGGGGAATGCCTTTCTGACGGCCTGGACAAGTGGATCCTGCTCTGCCCGACCCCGCCGGTCGAGATCGGCCTGGGCTTCCTGTTCGGCCAGGGTCGGCGCGCCCTCCTCATTTGAAATGCTGACGATCCAGCGCGTGCCGGTCCAGTCCCCCAGGATTTTACCGATCTGGCCATGCAGGTCGGGGGGTGCGTTGCGACCGGGCCGGAATTCCAGCCGCCCCGGCTCGAAATGCACCAGATGCACGTCGCGCTTCAGATTGCTGGCCAGAATGCCCGCCCGTTTTTCCTCGAACAGTTTCACGATGTCGAGAAAGCTGGTCGGCAGTGTTCCCGTCGCCGGATCGGGTGCGGCACGGGCGGTCTCTGCCTGTCGTGCTGCCATTGCCCCGCCGCCACGATGCACCACGGTCGGCTGTATCTGGGACGCCGCAGATGCGCCGCCACCCGAGTTGCCACCCCCGGAACGCCCGCCGCCCCCGGACCCCGCAGGCGCATCCTTCAGCTTCGCGACCAGATCGCCCGGCGTCGGCATATCAGCGACATGTATCAGACGGATGATCACCATTTCCGCAGCCTGGATCGCGGAGGGGGCGGCGCGGACCTCCCCCAATCCCTTCAGCAGCATCTGCCAGGTCCGGGAGAGCACCGGTATGGTCAGGCTTTTGGCCATATCCCGCCCACGGGTCCGTTCCAGTTCCGCCGTGGTCGGGCGGTCCAGTGCAGCGGGTGCCAGCAGGACACGGGTCAGGAAATGGGTGATATCCAGCAGATCCTCGATCACCACGACCGGGTCGGCACCAACGCCATAGAGTTCTTCCAGCAGGGTCAGCGCGGTCGGCGCATCGCCTTTCATCGTGGCATCGAACAGATCGTAGATTCGCCCTCGATCAGCGAGGCCCAGCATGTCGCGGACCTGTTCCGCCTTCACCGTTCCGGCACTCAGCGCAATCGCCTGATCAAGTATGGACAGCCCGTCACGCACGGAGCCATCTGCGGCCCGCGCGATCATGCCCAGCGCATCGTCTTCGACGGCGACGCCTTCCTTTTCCCCGACCGAGCGGAAATGTCGGGCCAGTTGATCGACCGGCACACGGCGCAGATCAAAGCGCTGGCAGCGGGACAGGACGGTGACGGGCACCTTGCGAATCTCGGTCGTCGCGAAGACGAATTTCACATGCTCCGGCGGTTCTTCCAGCGTCTTCAGAAGTGCGTTGAACGCATTCGTGGACAGCATATGGACCTCATCCAGCACATAGACTTTGTACCGGGCAGTGACGGGACGATAGCGGACCCCGTCGATCAATTCGCGAATGTTGTCGACCCCGGTACGGCTGGCGGCATCCATCTCGATCACATCGACATGGCGGTCCTGGGCAATACCAGTGCAGTGCTGGCAGACCCCGCAAGGATGAACGGTCGGGCCACCCGTGCCGTCCGGCCCGATGCAGTTCAGCGCCTTGGCGATGATCCGTGCCGTCGTTGTCTTGCCTACGCCGCGCACACCGGTCAGCATGAAGGCTTGGGCGATGCGCCCGGCCTCAATCCCGTTGGTCAGGGTCCGGACCAGCGCCTCCTGACCGATCAGCTCGCTGAAATCGGCCGGGCGGTATTTGCGTGCCAGCACGCGATAGGCCCTGCTATCCGCAGTTTTCGCATCGGATGATTTGCTGGTCTCCTGACTCGCCACAGGCTTCTGCACCGCCTGCGGCTGCGGCGGTTCATCCAGGCCCAGGCCCGGTCCTAACAAAGCAGGATCGGGAGGGCCGTCCGGATCGTCGAGATCGAAGGGAGGGTCGGTATCGTCGCTCATGGGTGACATCATCGCAAGGCGACCCGATCTGTACAACCGTCAAAACCGTCGTCGCACAGGCAGGATATCTTGATCCAGGCTTTGGGGGTATCGCGTGAAAGCGTGAAAAGGCGGAAGACCGACGTTAAGCGACCCGGGCGAAAATCTCGTTACGGCTGCTTCCTTCCGGACCTGACCGGGTTGGCGAGGCGCCCGTCCACCGCCGGCCTTCCTGCCGCGTTATATCGGCGCGGGGGCGGAAGATGCAAGGGGAATCGGCCCATAGTCTGCAGTCGTAGACGCTCGACATATACAGTGTCTCGTATATTGAATCGGTGGCATGCTTGACAGCGTGCAAGGCAAGGGGCTAAGGCACCCGCGCAGCGTTGAGGCAAAGGCGGCAATGCACAAATCTATCACACACACGCATTCCCAGGCAGAAACGATAAACATCGCACGGAAGCTGGGACAACGGATTCCGGCTGGAACGGTCATCCGCCTGACCGGGGTCATGGGTGCGGGCAAAACGCATTTCGTGAAGGGGCTGGCCGCTGGCATGGGCGTGGCGGAGCAGGACCATGTGATCAGCCCGACCTATGATCTGGTGCATGAACATGGAGATC
Organism: Alphaproteobacteria bacterium; assembly: GCA_965223125.1. GTDB lineage: Bacteria > Pseudomonadota > Alphaproteobacteria > UBA8366 > Aestuariispiraceae > Pacificispira. Next base: position 1,872,597 of record OZ244984.1, read on the forward strand.
CCTGCCGTCTGGTCCATATCGATCTGTATCGCCTGGGCCAGCCGAGCGCCGAGGATGTCGAGTGGCTGATCGGCTATCTGAATGAGGAAGAGACGGTGAAGGCCATCGAATGGGCGGAACGGATCGCAGATGTCATGCCCGAGGATGCGATGACGGTCGAAATCGCCTATGGCGAGGGCGACGGGGATCGCGTGATCACCGTGACATCCCCGCAGCCGCTCGAATTTCTGGAATAGAGGCGGGCATATGCGAAAGCTGTTGATTTCCGCGATTTCCTCACGGGTCTATGTTTGTGCCTATGACGGGGTCGATCCGGTTCTGATGACGGTGGAAACCGCCGCGCGAACCACATCCAGCATCATCGGGCGAGAGGCGGATCGGGCCGTGCGCCAGATGGGTGGGCTGGATGCGATAGGCGTGGTGGTTGGTCCCGGTTCCTGGGCCGGGGCGCGGATCACCATTGCAACGGCGAAGGGAATGGCCCTGGCGACCGGCTGCCAGAGCACCATGATCCCGACCCATGATCTGGTCTGGGCTAGCAGGCCGCAGCCGCAATCTGGAAGTCTGGTGATCTGGGCGGCGGAGCGGGAGCCCTGGATTGCCCATTACGAAGAGGGGCGGCGGATCGCGGCAGTCGCACCGATCCCCCCCGGCGACTGGAACCCGGAGACCACACTGGAAGGGCGGTTCGACCGCAAGACCCATATCCTGCTGAGCCCGAGCGATGGCGAGGTCCTGCTGCCTGAACCTTTCGACGATGTCGTCCTGATGCGGGCGATGGCGATTGCCCAGGCGCAGGACGGTGCCTGTGACGCGCATGGTCTCAAGACCCCCTTCATGCCCTCCTATCCGCCGAAGCAATGAGCGAGAGATCACCGATGACCCATACAGCACCGATCATTCTGGGGGTTGAAACCGCCTGCGACGACTGTGCCATTGCCATCGTGGAGGGGCATCGGGTCCTGGCCCAGAAGGTCGTGACGGAAAGCCAGATGCATCAGGATTATGGTGGCATCGTTCCGGAATTGGCGGCACGCCAGCAACTGGCCTTCATCGACCGACTGTATCTGGACGTGCTGAATCAGGCCGGGCTGACACCGGACCAGATCGACTGCGTTGCCGTGAACAATCGCCATGGGCTGGTGCGCTCCGTTGCCGTTGGCGTCGCCTTCGCCAACGGGATCGCCGCCGGACTCGGTCGCCCCCTGATTTCCGTCCATCATGTCGAGGCGCATCTGATGTCGCCGGAAATCGGATCGGACATGCCGTTGCAGCCGGGCCTGTGCCTGGCTGTCGCGGGTGGGCACAATCTGCTGGTTGATGTCGAAAGCTTCGGCCATTACCGGATCATCGGGCGCACCCTGGACGATTGTGCCGGGGAGGCCTTCGACAAGGTCGCTATCGAACTGGGTCTGGGTTTTCCGGGCGGGCCGCAGATCGACCGGCTGAGCCGGGACGGAGATCGCATGGCCTTTGCCTTTCCGCGCCCGAAGATTCACGACAAGGATCTGGATTTCAGTTTCAGCGGCTTGAAAACCGCCGTGCGTCTGGCCATCCGCAAATTGGATGCGGCTGCATTGAGCGTGGCACAGGCCGATATCGCGGCCAGTTTTCAGGGGGCCATCGTCGATGTCCTGACGGAGAAATCGCGCCAGGCATTGATCCGGACCGGGCGCAGGCGATTCACAGCGGCGGGGGGCGTCGCGGCCAATTCCGAATTGCGGGAGCGGCTGGCGGCGATGTGCGCCGAACTGGGGGTTACCTTCAAACCGGCGGAGCGCGCCTATTGCGGCGATAATGCCGCCATGGTCGCCTATACCGCCGCACTCAAGCTGGCCGCCGGAGAGGCCGAGACCGGATTCTGGGACGCGACGCCCAGTTCTGTGCTGGGCCGCTATCGGGAGCGCTATTGATCGTGACTGCACTCTGGCTACCCGAAACCCCGATATCCGAAGCCGTAGAGAAAGCCTGCGAAGCCCTGATGCTCGGGAAAATCCTGCTCTATCCGACCGATACGACCTTCGCGATGGGCGTGGATGCGCTGAACGTGGGGGCGGTGGAGATGTTGTTCGCCGCCAAGGGGCGCGACCGGGCGAAGAGCATGGCCGCCTGTTTCCCATCCATGGAGGAAGCGTTGGTGGAATGTGAGGAAAGCGAACTGCTGACCCGGCTTGCCACTGCACTGCTGCCCGGCCCGGTGACCCTGCTGGGACGCCGACAGGGCGACAGGCTGCGCGGATTGGCACCGGACTCTGATCTGATCGGGTTTCGGGTGCCGGACCATCCATTCTGCCTTGCCCTCTGTCAGGCCTATGGCCGCCCGATCACCGCGACCAGTGCCAATCTCAGCGGCACGACGGAGGCTGTGACGGGCATCGCGGCGCAGGAATTCGCGGCGGTGCTGAACCCGGATCAGGTCTTCTGTGTGCTGGAGGAGGCGACCCTGCATGGCAGGCCCAGCACGATTGTGGATGCCAGCGGTGAGACCCCGCGTATCCTGCGTTCCGGCCCAATCAGTGAAGCGGAGGTCATGGCCCTGTGAGCGCAATCGTCATCGGCGGCGGTCCTGCCGGTCTGATGGCGGCGGAAACCCTGCTGGACCGGGGCGTTGCGGTCAATCTTTACGATGCCATGCCCTCGTTGGGTCGGAAATTCCTGATGGCGGGCAAGAGCGGCCTGAACCTGACCCATGGCGAGCCGATGGATGTCTTCCTGTCGCGCTTCGGGGACCGGGCTGAGGCGCTGGCACCGGCGCTTCATACCTTCGATAATCAGGCCGTACGGGACTGGGCCGCCGGATTGGGGATCGAGACTTTCATCGGCTCGTCCGGGCGCGTCTTTCCCACCGAGTTCAAGGCCGCCCCCCTGTTGCGGGCCTGGCTCAGCCGAATGCGGGCCAAGGGGCTGAAGACCCATACCCGCCATCGCTGGGTCGGCTGGACAGCAGCGGGGCAATTGAGCTTTGAGACGCCCGGCGGCGTGGTTTCCTGTGATGCCGGGGCCACAATTCTTGCGCTGGGCGGAGCAAGCTGGCCACAGCTTGGCAGTGACGGGGCCTGGTGTTCCCTGCTGCGGGAACGGGGGTCGGCGGTCATCCCGTTCCGACCGGCCAATGTCGGTTTCGACATCGACTGGTCCGATCACTTCCGCAACCGCTTTGCCGGGGAACCGGTGAAGGCGGTCACCCTCACTGCCGGTTCTCTCCGCCGACAGGGCGAATTCGTCATCACCGAAACCGGGATTGAGGGGAGTGGGGTCTATGCCGTCAGCGCCCCCCTACGCGACCAGCTGGACCTGGATGGATCGGCAACCCTGATGCTCGACCTGACGCCGGATCGATCCAGAGAGCGGCTGGTGGCACATCTTGCCAAAGGACGCAGCAATCCGTCATTTTCCGACCGCCTGCGCCGGGCGACCGGCCTGTCCGGGGTGAAGGCCGGTCTGCTGCGCGAATGTCTGGACCTGGATACAGCACGGGACCCGATGGTGCTGGCTTCCGCGATCAAGGCACTGCCGCTTCGCCTGCTGCGTCCGCGCCCCCTGTCGGAGGCGATCAGCAGCGCCGGTGGCCTGAGTTTCGACGCAGTGCAGGGAACCGGTATGATCCGGGCGCTGCCCGGTGTCTTCGCGACCGGTGAGATGCTGGATTGGGAAGCCCCGACCGGTGGATATCTCCTCACCGCCTGTTTCGCCCTGGGCCGGGCGGTTGGACTGGAAGCAGCGGATTATCTCCAGGCGCAGTGATTGGCCTTCATCGCGCCCCATAGAAAAACGCCCGGCAGTTTCCCGCCGGGCGTTTCGGTATTGAAAGCAAGCTGCGTACTATTCGCCGCGCATGATCCCGATGATGCTCAGGATGTGAATGAACAGCGTAACGAAGCTGCCATAGAGTATCAGCGCGCCGAACAGGGCGAATTTGGTGATCTGCGCATCGCCCAGATTTTCCATATACATGTTCTTGATCATCTGGGTTTCGTAGGCGGTGATGCCCGCGAAAACCAGCACGACCGCGACGGAGATCAGCAGGCTGAATCCGGTGGACTGCACCAGGAACGCATTCACCAGCATCGCGATAACCAAGCCGATTACGGCCATCATGAAGAAGGTCGCCAAACCACTGAGGTTCTTCTTTGTCGTATAGCCGAACAGACTGACGCCGGCGAACATGCCCGCCGTGATGAAGAAGGCCCGCGCCACATCCATCGTCCCGGTTTCGGTCTGCAGGAAATAGGCGACCATCGGGGAGATCATCGCCCCCCAGAGTGCGCAATAGACCCAGTAGAAGGCATGCGCCATCGCCGTCGAACGCATCGAGACGATCCGGTGAGAGAAGAACCCCATACCGATCAGTGCCGCGAACAGCACCCATTTCATCGGGCCGACTGCGATTGTTACCATGATCTGCGGATTGCTGGCCATGAACAGGACCAATACGCCGGTAAAGGCGACGCCCAGAGCCATATAGTTGTAGACACGCAGCATGTAGGATCGGAGACCGGCATCCACTTCTGTCTGGCTTGCAGTGCCGGTCTGCGCCGCATAGCGATTCGGATTGAGAGCCATTGCTCGTTGCCCCTTAAAGTTACCCTGTTGAAACCTTTGGCCGCGCCCGGAATGCTTCATAGGTGGAGGGTATCCCCAATGAGGTCCGGATCGCGATTTTCCGATAAGCATATTGGCATGTTTCGCAGTATTTTCAACCGCAACCGGATATGAATCGTGCGAATAGTCGGTTACGGTTTCATGGACGGACCTGACAATGCGCACATTTGTCCAGCACTACAGATCGCGCGCCCAGACCTGCCCGACGAGATCCTTGCCGAAGCTGTGATGCGGCTCCTCTTCCAGCAACTCAAAGCCGCTGGTTTCATAAATCCGGCGGGCGGCGACCAGTATGTCGTTCGTCCACAATTCCATGCGCTGATACCCCCTCGCCCTGGCAAAGCGGATCGCCTCATCGACCAGCCTGCGCCCCAGCCCCAGTCCCCGTGCCGTCTCATCGACATAGAGCATGCGCAGCTTTGCCGTCGTATCGTCCTGTCGGACGACAAAGACCGACCCGACAATACCGCCATCCCGTTCCGCGACCCAGCAGCGCTCCTTCTCCGGCACGAAATCCTGCACGAACTGCGCAATGATCTGTGAAATCAGTGCTTCGAAGGTCCAGTCCCAGCCATATTCGCGGTGATAGAGACGCGCCTGGCCATGGATGATCAGACCCAGATCGCCGGGTTCCGGTGCCCGCAGCACGAAAGTCAGGTCCCCCGGGTTATCCCCCAGAAGCTGCCGGATGCAGCCCATCGCGCCGACCAGCCGCCGCCGGTCTTCGACTGCCAGCGGGGCGAGCAGCGCCGCCACCTCCTGCGAGGATGCCGCATTCAGCACATCGAATTGCGCTTTCCCCTGATCGGTCAGGGACAGAATCAGCCGCTTCGCATTCTCCGGCACGCTTTCCCGCCGGATCAGCCCCAGCGTCTCCAGTCCGGACAGGAGTCGGCTCAGATACCCCGCATCCATGCGCAAGGCTCGCCCCAGCTCCGTCGCGGAGGGTGGATCGTCTTTTGGAGCTTGGGCAATTTCGTACAGAACCCGGCATTGCGGCAGGGAAAGATCGGAGGCCAGCAGATGCTCCCCCAGAGCCCCGACCAGGTGCGTATGGAACCGATTGAACCGACGTACCGCCAAAATCTGGTCGCCGTCTACGGGATAGGAAGAGGGGAGCGCATCAGTCATAATTGCTCATGACATGATATAGTTGACTTTGTCAATTATATCTATGAATGCGAACTTCCCACTACTCTCTATTCATTGCGCAGCAGCGGTGCCGCCTTTCGGCCCAGTGCGGACCAGGTGCCGACGAAGCCCATTGAGAGCGTGGCCAACAGAGCGACGATGACGGTCACGGCGGCGGCCTCGGGGACGAAAATCCATTGTGCTTCCATCACGACCTCGATCACGACATAGGCTGCCAGACCGCCGACCAGACCGGAGATCAGGGCTGTCACAAGACCCAGTATTCCGAATTCCAGCAGATAGGCGACCAGGATATCGCGCCGCGTCGCGCCCAGAACCTTCAGGACAACGGAATCGTAGATCCGGCGGTTATGCCCGGCAGCGACGGCTCCCGCCAGCACCAGTACACCCGCAACAATGGCGATGGCGGCGATGGAGGTGACGGCGACAGCAAGATTCTTCAGGATCTTATCAACGCCCTCCAGCACTTCCTTTACCCGGATGGCGGAGACATTGGGGAAGCGGTCGGTTACTTCCCGTTCCAGCGCAACCTCCCGCTCCGGGGTCAGATAGGCGGTCGCCAGATACATCTGTGGGGCGCTCTCGATCAGACCGGGGGAGAAGACCATGACGAAATTGATCCCCAGCGTCGTCCAGTCAATTTCCCGCAGATTGTGTATTTCAGCCTCGATCTCCCGACCCAGAACATTCACCGTGATCAAATCGCCGATGGACAGGCCCAGGTGACCGGCGGCTTCCGCATCGAAACTGACCAGCGTGCGACCGGCATCTGCATAGTCCGCAGGCCACCACTGGCCGGAGACAACCTCGCTGCCCCGGCTGGGTTCCGTGCGCGACCAGGTGATGCCGCGATCTCCGCGCAATATCCAGGCGACATCAGGATGCGGCTCTATCTGTTCGACCGGGACACCTTTCAGGGCGGTGATCCGGCCCCGAAGCATCGGCACGGTCTCATAGCGGTCCAGCCCCTCGAAACCGTCAAGCTGGGCTCGGAAATCGTCGATCTGATCCGGCTGGACATCGATGAAGTAGTAGCCGGGCGCTTCCCCCCGGAATGTCTCCGAGACCTGTTTCGAGAGATTGCCTTCGATCATGGCAACGGCGATCAGCACGGTCAGGCCGAGGCCGAGGGACACGACGACGCTGCCGGTCGGCGCACCGGGCCGGTAGAGATTGCCAAGCGCCAGGGCGACCCGGACATTGCGGGCGCGCGGCAGTTTGCGCGCCACGGCCATCGCTGCCCAGGCCGCACCCCGGAAGGCAAGCAGGGTTGCGACCGATCCAACCGCGAAGCCTAGCGCGATCACCGGCTGATCCGCCGAGAACACCGCCAATGCGGCCAGCGCCAGGCCGGAGGCGAGGATCGCCGCCATCATCCGGGGGCCGGGCCTGCCGGAAATCGGGTTCAGCATATCCCGGAACAGCGTCGCGGCAGGCACGCCTGCGGCCTTGGCCAGCGGCCAGAGGGTGAAGACCAGTGTCGTCAACAGCCCGAATCCTGTCGCCAGCAGCAGCGGTGCCGGATAGAACCCGACCCGCGCGGCCACAGGCAGTTGATCCGCCAGCATCGGCACGACCAGCGCCGGTCCAACCCCACCGATCAGCAGCCCGATCAGGATCCCGGCAATCGCCAGAACACCGACCTGAATGATGTAGATGGAAAAGATCGTGCTGCCCGACGCACCCAGGCATTTCAGCGTCGCAATGGTTGATGTGCGCTGGTTGAGGAAGGCCCGCACCGCATTGCCAACCCCGACCCCGCCGACCAGCAGGGCGGTCAGTCCGACCAGGGTCAAGAACAGCCCGACCCGGTCCACGAATCGCTGGATGTTCGGCGCGGCATCATCCAGTGCGCGGACACGCCACGCGGCCCCCGGAAATTCCTCATGCAATCGTTCGATCCAGATCGAAACGTCTGTTTCCGGCGGAAGCGCGATCCGGTAGTGATAGCGGATCAGGCTGCCCGGCTGTTCCAGTTGGGTTTCCGCCAGCGCCTCACGGGGAATGAAAACACGCGGTCCCAGATCGAAGGCCTGTGTGCCCTTGTCCGGCTCCGACAGGAAAGTTCCGCGCAACTCGAACCGGGCCTCTCCGATGGTGACCGTATCGCCAATGGCCAGCGCCATGCGCTCGACCAGTTGCGGTGCCGCGATCAGGCCCCAGGCATCGCCTCGCTTCTCCAGCGTATCGAGGGACGCGCCCTCAGACAGGATCAACTCGCCATAGAGCGGATAGGCGTCGTCGACGGATTTCAGTTCGACCAGACGGCGTTCCTCTCCGTCGCTGCGGATCGCCATGGCGCGCATTTCGACGACTTCGGATACCCGTTCGGCATTGGCACGCAGCCAGTCCTGCTCAACCGGGCCGGCGGGCATGTGGGACAGGCGCAGATCGACATCGCCGCCCAGCAAAACCCGGCCATCGGCCTTCAGCCCCGCCTCGATGGCCGATGCCAGCGAACCGACGCCTGCGATTGCCGCAACGCCCAGTGCCAGACAGGCCAGGAAGACGCGAAACCCTTTCAATCCGCCGCGCAGCTCCCGCCGCGCGATCCGTGCAGAGACTGACAGCATCGCCTATTCCGCCGCTTTGAGGGCTGCAGCGGCGGAAACCAGACGCCCGTCGCGCATTTCCACCGTCCGGTCGCATTCCCCCGCCAGTCCGGGATCATGGGTGATCAGCATCAGGGTGGTGTCATGATCGCGTGCCAGGGAGAACATCAGGTCGATGATCTGCGCGCCGGTATCGGCGTCCAGGTTGCCGGTCGGTTCATCCGCCAGGATCAGTTTCGGACTGCCGACGAAGGCTCGCGCCAGGGCCACACGCTGCTGTTCCCCACCGGAAAGCTGACCCGGATAATGGGTCAGGCGGTGGCCCAGCCCGACCTGTTCCAGGACGGCCGATGCCTGTTCAAACGCATCACGGCGACCCGCGAGTTCCAGCGGGATCGCGACATTCTCGACTGCTGTCATGGTGGAGACCAGATGAAAGCTCTGAAAGACGATCCCGAGATTGTCACGGCGGAATTCCGCCAGACCATCTTCATTCAGATGCCCGAAATCCTGACCGCCGATGACGACCCGCCCGGAAGTCGCCTGTTCAAGGCCCGCAACGATCATCAGCATTGAGGTTTTACCGGAACCGGAAGGGCCGACGATGCTGACGGTTTCGCCCCGGCCCACGGATAAATCTATCCCGCGCAGGATGTTGACCTCGCCCGCCAAAGACCCAAGTGTAAGGTGGACATCGGTGAGTGCTATCATCGGGTCGGCATTCGATGCCGTTTCCTTTCCAACCGCGCGGGGTGCCATGAAAATCCTTTCGAATGCCGGGACTGTTACCGGGAATGAAATCAGGTTCAGGGGTCTATATGGCGCTCTCGCCCATGTGATCAATGCCGCCGCTCTCGGCTTCGGGCTGTTTCTGGTTCTGTCGATGGGAAATATTGCTGCGGCGCAAACAACAACCATCTTGGCACTGGGCGACAGTCTGACCGCTGGATACGGGTTGTCCAAGGCCGAAAGCTTTCCGGAAAAGCTGGAGGCGGCGTTGAAGGAGGCCGGGCATGATGTGCGGGTAATCAATGCCGGCGTCTCGGGGGATACCTCCAAGGGCGGGCTTGCGCGGGTGGATTGGCTGTTCGCCGACAAGCCCGACCTGATGCTGCTGGAACTGGGCGCGAATGACGGACTGCGCGGCTTGCCGCCCGCCGATACGAAGCGGAATCTGGCCGCAATCATCGAAAAGGCGCAGGCGGCGGATGTGCCGGTATTGCTGACCGGCATGCTCGCCCCCCCCAATCTGGGTCGCGATTATGGTGCGGAATTCGATGCGGTTTTCCCTGATTTGGCAGAGGAATACGGGACGCATTTCTATCCCTTCTTCCTGGATGGTGTTGCAGCGGAACCGGACCTGAACCTGTCCGACGGGATGCATCCGAACGGGGCGGGTGTCGATGTCATCGTTGCCCGCATCCTGCCCACGGTGCTGGAGGCGCTGGATGCCGCGACTGGATCATGAGCGAAGGGGCAGCACGGGGAGCCTCCTTTCTGTCAGGTCTGGCTGGTGGGGATACCTGGCAGAAGGCGGTTGGCACGATCCTGCCTCTGCTGCGCGGGATCGGGCCGGAGCATCGCCTGGGTATCCTCTACATGACGCCCCATTATGCCGCTCATGCCGACGATATCGAGATTCTGCTTCGGCAATCGACCGGCGTGCCGCATTGGATCGGCACCATCGGCCACGGCACCATCGGAACCGATCCTGACGGATTGCTGGCGGAGCAGTTCGGCACCCCCGGCCTTTCGGTGCTGATCTGTCCGTTTGAATCCGATGGCTTCCGCATCTTCTCCGGCCTGCGCGGCGGGTCCGGGCGAATCACGGAAACCCATGCGGACTGGCTCGGATCGACGGTCCCGCCGATGATTCTGGCCCATGGTGACCCCGGCAACGGGCTGCTTGGAGGGTTGATTGACGATATCAGCCAGGAGACTGACGGGTTCCTGATCGGTGGGTTGAGTGCGGCGCAGGGTCCGGGCTCCCAGATTGCCGACGGGCCGGATGGGCAGGGTTTGAGCGGTGCGCTGCTGGCGCTTGACCGGATACCGGTTCAGACGGCGCTGAGTCAGGGGTGCAGTCCCATCGGCCCGGTCCATACCGTTACGGAAGGAGAGGATAACGTCCTTCTGGAACTTGATGACCGTCCGGCACTGGATGTGTTCAAGGAAGATATCGGTGACATCCTGGCGCGGGATCTCAATCGCTGCGCCGGTTATATCTTCGCCGGACTGCCGGTCGAAGGTTCGGACAAGGGCGACTATACCGTGCGGAATCTGATGGCGATCGATCCGAATCAGGGGGCCATCGCCATCGCCGCCCCCGTCGCCCCCGGCAGCAAGGTGCTGTTCTGCCGCCGCGACCCGGCGACAGCGGTCGCCGACATGCGCCGGATGCTCGACGATCTGAAGCGACGCATCGGGGACCAGCCGATCCGCGGCGGCCTCTATGTGTCCTGTGCCGCACGGGGACCGCATCAGTTCAGCGAACCCGCGCTGGAAACCCAGTTGATCGCCGAAGCCTTCGGTCACTTTCCCCTTACCGGTTTTTTTGCCAATGGTGAATTCAGCCGTGATCGGCTTTATGCCTATACCGGCGTGCTGACACTTTTCCTTTAGCAGGGGGAAGGGGGATCATCAGGGTTTGATATTTTTTACCTTGACGTAAACGTAAAAAAACTTGAGCCTTCCCGAAACGCACCATCTCAAAAGGAAGCGAATCGTGGAGGGAATCCCCATTGTCGGTCCGGCACCGATTGGAAATGTCGTCGATTATCTGTTTGAAATTTCGGGCAGACCGGATTTCGGAGACAGACCGGCCCTGATTCTGGACGATGAGGAGGCCACGGTCGTCACCTATGGCCAACTCTACGCGCAGGTCTGCCGCACGGCAGGATACCTGCGAGCGCTTGGCATCCGACCGGATGATCGGGTCATGTTCAGCGTCATGGATGGGGCCGATTTCGAATCACTGTTTCTCGGCGGTATGAAGATCGGGGCGGTAACGATCCCGATCAATACCTGGCTGAAACCGCGCGACTATGTCTATTACGTCAATGACAGCGGCTGTCGTGTCGTCGTCATCGACCACAGTCTAGTCCCGGTATTCGAGGGAATCCGCGATCAGTTCACGCAGGTCGAGCATATCATCGTCGCCGGACAGCCGGTCGAAGGCTATCCGTTTCTGGGCGATGCGATTGCGGATTTCCCCGATAACCTCGACAGCATCCCCCAGAAGCCGACGGACATGGCCTTCTGGCTGTACAGTTCCGGTTCGACCGGTGATCCGAAGGGGGTCGTCCATACCCATGAGCATATCTATTGGGCGACCGAACTGTTCGGCATCGCGGCCCAGAAAATCTCGGCGGCGGATACCGTTCTCTGCCTGCCGAAGATGTTCTTTGCCTACGGACTTGGCAATCAGGTCTATTTCCCGATCCGCACCGGGGCGGCGAATCTGATCAACAGCGGCCCGATCAGTCCGAAGAAAAGCTGGGATATGTGGCTGCGCCACAAACCGACCATCGTCATGTCGGTCCCGACGCTGTATGCCGCCATGTATCAGATGGCGATAAACGAAATGGATATGGATTCGGTTCAGGCGGCGTGCCGGGGGATGCGCTTTGCGGTCAGCGGCGGGGAGTTGCTGCCGCCCTCGCTGTTCGAGCGGTGGAAGTCGCGCCTGGGGATCGAGATCCTGGACGGGGTCGGCACCACGGAAATGACCCATATGTTCATGCTGAACACGCCGGGTGCGGTGGTGCCGGGCAGTTGCGGGCGGCTCGTTCAGGGATTTGGTGCGGAAATCGTCGATGATGACGGCGTTCCGGTGGCGCGCGGCGAGATCGGCAACCTGCATGCCTTCGGTCCGTCGGCGGCGACCCAGTACTGGAACAAGCCGGAGCGGACGGAAATGGTGTTCCGCGCGGGAGGTGTGCTGACCGGGGACAAGTTCTATCAGGACGCGGACGGCAACTACTTCATTGTCGGGCGATCCGACGACATGCTGCGGGTCGGCGGTCTCTGGGTCTCCCCGACGGAAATCGAATCCGCGCTGGCGGAGCATGACAGCGTGCTGGAATCCGCCGTGATCGGCCGCCCGGATCAGGAACAGATGATCAAGCCCCATGCCTATGTCATCCTGCGTTCCGGGATCAGCGGCGACGATGCGCTGCGGGAGGAATTGAAAGACCATGTCCGGTCGCGCATGGTGCATTACAAATGCCCGCGCTGGATTGATTTCGTGGATGAACTGCCGAAGACGACAACGGGCAAGATCCAGCGCTTCCGTCTCCGCACGGAATAGTCGATCCGGCAGGCATGACCGGGAGGAGGGTCGTCATGGCGTCAACAGGAACAGGAGCGCCAGCAAAGCGGGATACGACTCGGGACAGTGGGCGGGGCGGCGACGCCCGGTCGAAGTCCGAATTGCGGCGTCTGGAGATTCTCCAGCGCGCCACCGAATGTTTCGACCGGCGCGGCTATGCAAATACGACGCTGGACGACATCGCGAAGGCCGTCGGGATCAAGCGCGAGGGGCTTTACTATTATTTCCGGAATCGCGCCGAGATCCTCCTTCAGATCATCGAACCGCAGAGCGTGGCGCTAGTGGACGGGATTGCCGAGATCATGGCGGACACGACAACCAGCGACGCCGAGAAGTTTCGTCTAGCGATCCGCAATCACCTGGAGCGGTTCGACCGCTACTGTCTGGAAATGACGGTCAGCATGCGCGACGGGCGCTTTGAGGGCGAGCCGGAGGTTCGGACGGTGATGATCCGAATCTGGAAGGAATACGAGACCCATTGGGAAAAACTGATCGCCGATGGTCAGGCAAGCGGGTCGTTTCGCAAGATCGGCGACCCGAAGATGCTCGCCTATGGCGTGCTCGGGGCCTGCAACTGGCTGGCCCGATGGTATGACCCACGCAAGTCGGTGACAATCGACGAACTGATTGAGTCCTATTCCGAATTGATGGCGGGGGGATTGCAGGCCCCCGATCAATGATCTGTCGATTGCGCTTGACTCATTTTTTACAATAACGTAAAAAATGAGTCAGACAGAACTGGGAAACCGAAAGCGCGACAGTCATGAAAACAGACTTGCAGGGCCATGTGTACCCCCCCTTTCCACTCCGCCCGGATCGGGCGCTTGCGGGATTGTTCCTGGCCGGTCAGGGGGAAGAATCTACAACCGACCTCGTGCCGCCGACCTACATGATCTTCCTGCGCGGCGAGACCCGGGGGGTGGATCTGTTCACGGATCTGGAAATCCCCCGACAGCGCGCCCTGCATGGCGGACAGCGCTATGAGTGGTTTGCTCCGATCGGCTGGGACGATGATCTGACGGTTACCGCGACGATTGACAGTGTCGTCGAAAAGCAGGGCCGCAGCGGTCGGATCTGGTTTGCCAATATCATCTATGATTATGTCCGCGCGGACGGCACCCTGGCGATCCGTGAAACAACACGCCTGATCGAGCGGGAGTAGCGGCATGCCACATACCATTGGCGACATTCTGTTCGATATCGTCCTTCCCGGCGCGGATCGTGCGCGTCTGGCCGCTTTTTCGAAAGGAACGGAAGATCCGAATCCGATTCATGTGGATGAGGAGTTTGCCAGGGCGGCAGGATTCTCCACCGTATTGCAGCAGGGACCGATGACGACCGCGCATTTTGCCCGGCTGCTGGTGGAAAAAGTGGGTCAGGCCAATCTGAAATGGCTGGACGTCACCTTCATGGCACCGGTCTATCCGGATCAGGCCTTGAAACTGACCGCCGTCGTCAATGGCGCCGAGGAGAGAGGCCGTGTCGTGACTTGCGCCCTGACCGCGACTAATCCGGATGGCGTTTTGACCGCGAAAGCGGAAGCCGGGTTCAGGGTCTGACATGCGCCAGGCTCCCCACAATGTCATTGTTGCAGGCGGCTCCGTCGGGACATTCGGGCGGGCACCGGATGCCGACCTGTCACAACTGGCCCGACCGGTTCTGCTGAAAGCCCTGCAACAGGCCGGGCTGACCGCAGGTGATGTCGAGACCGCCTTTGTCGGCAATGCCTTCGCTGGCACATTGCACGATCAGGAATCCGTGCTGGCGCAGATCCTGCTGAAAGCCGCCGGGATTGGCGGCATTCCGATCCATACCGTCAAGAATGCCTGCTCCAGCGGCTCCGATGCGGTGCATCTCGCCTGGATGGCCGTCGCCTATGGCCAGGTCGATTGCGCACTTGCACTGGGGGCGGAGAAGCTGAGCCATGAGGATCGCCGCCGCACCTTCGCCGCGCTGGCGACCGCGACCGACCGCCTGCCGACCGCCGAGGGCCGGTCCGTTTTCATGGATGTGAATGCGGCCCGCGCGATTGCCTATATGGAAAGTCATGGCGCAACGCCCCGTCATTTTGCTCTCTGCGCCGCAAAGAACCGGCAGCATGCCAGCCTCAATCCCCGTGCCGCCCTGCGGGAGCCGATCACCGTCGAGGCGGTTCTGGAAAGCCCGGAAGTGATCGCCCCTCTGACCCGTGCCATGTGCGGAGGAATCGTCGACGGTGCGGCTGCCATTATACTAGTATCGGAAGGATTTGCCCGACGCCATGGTATCGCGGGACCCCGGATCGCGGCATCCGTCGTCACCTCCGGCGCATCTGAGGGCGGGGCTGAAAATGCAACGGTCCGGGCCGCGAGGCAGGCCTATGAAATGGCCGAGCTTGGACCCGCCGATATCGCACTGGCCGAAGTCCATGACCCAACCTCCCCCCAGGAACTGTTCGATATCGAGGATCTGTTATTGGTGGAGCGCGGCGGTGCCATCGCCCTGGTGGAGGCGGCTGAAACCTCGCTTGGCGGGCGCATCCCGGTCAATACCTCCGGCGGGCTGACCAGCCGCGGGCATCCGGTCGGCGCGACCGGCGTCGCCCAGATCGTCGAGATTGCCGAACAATTAACCGAGCGTGCCGGAGAACGACAGGTCGTAGGCGCGAAAACCGGACTGGCACAGATGGCGGGCGGCCTGCTGGGACATGATTCCGCCGTTGCCACGGTTCACATTCTGACACGATAGAGGCGCATGATGTCGAGAGATACTGGTTTTGACATTCCCGAAAAATACGATCTGTTCATCGACAATGGCTGGGTGACACCGAACAGCCCGGATGTCCTGGAAAGCCGGTCGCCTCTGACCGATGACCTGATCTGCACCGTGCCGGATTCGGATGCCGTGGATGTCGCGAAGGCGGTGCAGTCGGCGCGGCTGGCTACGCGCGGCTGGGCTGATCTGGGCGCAAGGAAGCGCTCCGCCCTGTTGTTGAAGATCGCCGACCGGCTGGTGGCGGAGGCTGAACGCTTCGCCTGGCTGGAGACGACTGATACCGGGAAACCATGGCGCGAGAGTGTCGCCAACGTGCATACGGCAGCCGACCGCCTGCGCTATTACGCCGGAGTGGTGCGAGGATTCGAAGGCCATACCATGCCGGTCGCCCGAAATATCATGAGCATGGATTTCCGAGAGCCGCTGGGCGTTGTCGGCATCATGGGGGCCTGGAACTTCCCGCTCAACATGTTCGCTGGCAAGATCGCCCCGGCCCTGGCAGCGGGCAATACGGTTGTCTACAAGGCCCCGGAACCGACACCGGTCACGACCTTCGAACTGGCGCGACTGATGGGCGACATCCTGCCGCCCGGTGTGGTGAATGTCATCACCGGACGGGGGGAAACAGCGGGGGCAGCCCTGGTGGCACATCCCGATGTCAGGAAGATATCGTTGACCGGGTCCTCGGCCACCGGGCGCATCGTCATGGCGAATGCGGCGCGCAGTCTGAAGCGCGTGACACTGGAACTCGGCGGCAAGAATGCGCAGATCGTCTATGGCGATGCCGATATGGACGCCGCTGCCCAGGGCGTAATGCTGGGGGCCTTCATGAACCAGGGGCAGGTCTGTACCTCCGGATCACGCATATTCGCCCATCGCAGCATTGTCGATGACTTGCAGCGGCGCGTCGTGGCGCTGATTCCAAAGCTGAAGGTCGGCAATCCATTCGACGAGGCGACGACCATGGGCAGCATGGTCTATCGCCGACATTACGACAGCGTATTGCACCATATCGCGCAGGGGCGCGCCGAAGGCGGTGAAATCCTGTGCGGGGGCGACAGGCTGGAAGTCGCGAATTATCCCAAGGGCCTGTTCGTGCAGCCGACTCTGTTCGCGGGGGTCGAGGATGACATGACCCTGGCGCAGCAGGAAATCTTTGGTCCCGTTGCGACGATCCACGTCTTTGATGACGAAGACGAAGCAGTGATCCGGGCGAATTCCCTGGACTATGGCCTTGCCGCCGGGATCTGGACCCAGGATCTGGGGCGCGCCCACCGCACCGCCCAGGCGCTGGAGGCCGGACGCATCTGGGTCAACTGCTACAATCTCTTTCCCTCCGGCTCTGCCTTTGGTGGCACGAAGGCGAGCGGATTCGGGCGCGAGGATGCATTCGAGACATTGCTCGATTTTACTCAGACCAAGAATGTCATCATGGATTACGCCCCCTCACGGCGCAGCTTTTACAACTGACACCGACACCGATAAGGAGAAGGTCATGAGTGGTACATATGGTGAAGCGAATATCCCCTCCGTCACGCCGGAAACATTCTGGGCGCAGGATGAGGAATTCCGCGAGTTGCAGCTCAACCTGATCAAGATTCATGTCGTCAGCGAGGAATTCGGTGCCGACTGTTTCGAGGCTTCGATCCTGCGGGCACCGACCCCGGAATTTAAGATGCGCATGGCAAAGACGGTGATGGAGGAATACGGCCATCACCTGCGCTATCGCGATCTGCTGGACGGTCTGGGGCTCAACTGGCGCGAAACCAGCGACGGCAAGCAGCATCTCTCGACCTTCGATACACCGATTGAAAGCTGGGCCGACCAGATGGTCTTTCTGGCCCTGGTCGACCGGGCGGCCGCCCATCAGTTCCGCCATTTCGTGAAATCCCCCTATGCCCCGTTCCGCAAGGCGTCCCAGGATACGCTGAACGAGGAATACGGCCATGTCGGGCTGGGCATGGACGGGGTGAAGGATCTGCTGGCAACGCCGGAAGGTCGCGCGGAAGTGGAGGCTGTCGTGCCGAAATGGCTGGGTGTGGCGCTGCGGTCCTTCGGATCGGACAATTCGCGGACCAACGAGCGCTATCGCTATTGGGGCTTCAAGACTGATACCAACCGGAACATGCGCGACGCCTTCTTCAAGCAGGTCCATGCCTTCATCACCCGTGACTGGGGGATCGATATCGGAGAGGATTCCAGCCGGTTCATGACTCCGCCGGTATCCAATACCGTCACCGCATCGGCGGCGGAATGAGCTGACCGGCGATGAGCGCATACAGTATCACCCTGCCGGACGGGCGTGCGGTCGCCTGTGCGCCGGATCAGAGCATTCTGGATGCCTGCCTTCAGGCAGGAATTCCGATGCCGTATAATTGCCGATCTGGCGAATGCGCCGAATGCCGTGCCGGATTGCGGGCGGGCACGGTGCGGGAAAGCCCCGGTGCCGATCCCGCCGTCTTTTCCGATTCGGATCGGGCGCAGGGCGATATCCTGACCTGCCTGTGCAGTCCGACATCGGATGTGGCGCTGGACCTGACCCTGCGTGCTGAAGGATCGGCCTTCAAGATCGAGCGGGTGAATGCGCTGGTGGAAAGCGTCGAGCGGGTCAGTGCCAGCGTCTATCAGGTGACCGTCGAAACGCCCTGGGAAATTGCCTATCGCGCCGGTCAGTATTTCGAATGGGTCCTGCCGGGAATAGCGCCCCATCGCAGCTTTTCGGCAGCCAATCCATCGGGAACCTGCCAACTCGTCTTCGATATCCGGATCTATCCCGGTGGCCGTGTCAGCGGCTTCGTCGCATCCGAACTGACGGCGGGAAGCGTGATCGAACTGGTCGGTCCCTATGGCCATTTCGGATTTTCCGACAATCCGCATCGCCCGGCGGTCTGCATCGTCGGCGGCACCGGACTGGCACCGGTCAAGGCGATGATCGAAACGGAATTCACCGCAGGATCAGGCCGGGACATCACATTGTTCTATGGCGCGCGCCGGGCGGAGGATCTGTATGATATCGACCAGTTGCAGGACTGGGCGGATCAGCATGAAACTTTCCGCTATCACGTTGCCCTGTCCGACGAACCGGCGGAAAGCGGCTGGCCGGGTGCGCGCGGGTTGATTCCGGACTTGCTGTCGCAAACCCTCTATGATGGATTCGGGGTTGAGGCCTATCTCTGCGGCCCGCCACCGATGATCGATGCCTCGATTATCGTGCTGGAAGGGGTCGGTCTGGACAGCGTCGATATCCATGCCGACCGCTTCGTTCCTGCCCCGCAGGGGGGGGCCCAGTGACACGCATGGCAGAGATGCAGGACGTTCGGGCAGCCTTCCAGGTCGATGATCTGACCCTGTCCGACGGGGCAGTCATCCGTCTGCGGCGTCATGGTATCCCGTCCGGGCCGCGTGTCGTCTTGTCACATGGCAATGGCCTTGCCATCCAGGGCTACGCGGTTTTCTGGGAATTGCTCTGTGCCGACTGTGATGTGATTCTGTTCGATATGCGCAATCATGGCATGAACCCGACTGATGACCTGTCTCGGCATAGCTGGCTGCGCTTCGTTGCTGATCTGGGGGAAATCTGGGACGCGATTGACGGGCTCTACGGCGTGAAGCCGATGATCGGTGTGTTCCATTCGCTTTCCGCCGTCGTCAGCCTTCAGCACTTGCTGGCGCACGGACCCCGATGCGACGGGCTTTTGCTGTTCGATCCGCCGGTTTTCCCTCGCGCTGGTCATGCGCTGGAACCGTTGCAGTCGGAGCATATGCGCGACATGGCGGATCGGGCCACCCGCCGTCCGGTCTCCTACAGCGCGCCATCGGCCTTGGCGGCCCAGTTCAAGCGGCGCGCCACACTGTGGGTCGAGGGGGCGCATCTGGACATGGCGCAGGCCACATTGCATCCGGTTGCGGATGGCAACTCCTGGACACTCAGCTGTCCACGGGAATACGAGGCGCATGTTTTTGCCAGCAACACGGATTCAACCCTGTGGCCCGCCCTGATGGCACCGGTGCCGCTGCCGATCCGGATCGTCGGTGCCGACCCGGATCTGCCGGGTCAACTGCCACCCGCCCTGATCTGTCGGGCGCTCTGTGGGGAGACGGGGATCGATTACATCAGCATTCCCGGCACGACGCATTTCCTGCAACTGGAGGAGCCCGCGATGTGCCGGGACGAGGTCATAAGACTTCTGGACCGGATCCGGAATACCGCTGCATAATGCGCGGATTATCATCCGGAACGGAAAGCAATGCATATGGCCCAGATCGGCGAATTCCTGGTCGATGATGTTGAGGTTGTCGTTGATCCTGCTGGAAGTCATCTGACCCTGTCAGGTCGGGGACGGGCGCATCGTTTTCATGCGGTCTGGCTGCGCGACAATGCGCTCGACCCGGACACGCGGGATGCACGGAATGGTCAGCGGTTGATCACCCTGGCGGATATTCCAGCCGGGGTCCGGATCGGTGCCGCCCGAATCGAAGGCGACATCCTGCACTGCATTTTTGCACCGGACGGAAAGGCGGTGGCCTTTCCGGTTTCCTGGCTGACCGCCCATGCCTATGACCGCCCGCAGCCCGACGAGTCCGGTCGCCTTCCCCCGCAGGCCGAGGCCTGGAATGCGGCATTGTCCGGTCGCATACCCACTGGTCGGTTATCGATGCTCAAGGTCGACAGCACCGCCCGTCGGACTTGGCTGAGCGATATCCGCCGTCTTGGGTTTGCCAGAGTGACGGGAATGCGTGTCAAACCGGAGGAGTTGTTCGAGATCGTCGCGCTCTTTGGGTATGTGCGCGAGACCAATTATGGACGGCATTTCGAGGTGCGGACGGAAGTGAACCCGGTCAATCTGGCCTATACCGGCCTTGGCCTTCAGGCCCATACCGACAATCCGTATCGTGATCCGGTTCCAACGCTTCAGGTGCTTGCCTGTCTGGAAAATACGGCTACGGGCGGCGAGAATATGGTGGTCGATGGCTTCGCCGCTGCCCGCCGTCTGAAGGCGGAAGACCCCGAGGGGTTCGTCCTGCTGACCCGCCACTGCATGCGCTTTTCCTATACCGGATCGGCCGGGGTCGCCCTGTCGTCGCGCAGGCCGCTGATCGAACTGTCCCCTGATGGTGAATTGCTGGCGATCCGTTTCAATGCCCGTTCGGCGGCACCGGCGACGGATGTGCCTTTCGATCGTATGGAGGCATTTTACCGTGCCTATCGCCGATTTTCCGAAATCATTGACGATCCGGAAATGGAGGTGACCTTCAGACTGGATCCCGGTGAGGCATTCATTGTCGACAATACGCGCGTCCTGCATGCGCGAAAGGGCTATTCCGGGGAGGGCCGCCGCTGGCTCCAGGGCTGCTATGCCGACAAGGACGGACTGCTCTCAACCCTTGCTGCGCTGGAGGCCGCCTGATTGGTCTCGCCCGTATCGGTCCCACTTGGAGCCTATGACGCCGCGATCCTGTTGATAAACCGCGCCAGTCGGCCATCCAGTTCCGACAGGCCGTAGCAGTCATGGGTGGTCAGGGTGATATCGACCCGGTTGTAGACATTGAACCATTCCGGATGATGATCGAGCTTTTCCGCCTGCATCGCGACCCGCGTCATGAAGGCAAAAGCCTGATTGAAGCTCTTGAAGCGGAAGGAGCGTCGGATCGCTTCCCGATCCTCGGCCAGGGTCCAGTCGGACAGTTCCCTCAACAGGGCGTCCCGTTCCTCCGATGCCAGTTTTTTTGCCATTTCCGCTCGCTTCCTCTCGCGCTTTGGTCTGTGCTTCAGTATATCAGCGCCATGACACGATACACGACCCCGCCAAGCCTGGACGAAATCGAAGAGATCGCAACCCGACAGCTTCTGGAACTACCCCCGGAATTCCGGAGCCATCTGGGCGATATCGTCTTCCGGGTTCAGGAATTCCCAGACGATGAAACGCTGGTGGCGCTGGACCTGGACTCTGCGTTCGAACTGATGGGACTGTATCACGGCATCGATATGGCGTCCAAATCCGTCGCCGATCCACATCCGACTATCGACATGATCTATCTCTACCGCCGCCCGATACTGGACTTCTGGTGCGAGACGGGGGAGGAACTGGAACATCTGGTGCGTCATGTGCTGGTGCATGAAATCGGTCATCATTTCGGCCTCAGCGATGACGCCATGCACGCAATAGAGGATGAAGTATGAGCGATGGTATTCCTGCCCGACGGGCGGCTCTGGCCCTGCTGGAGGCGGTGCTGGAACGCGATCGCACTCTGGAGGAGGCGAGCCTGGAACTTGCTTCCCTGCGCGATCTCGACAGCCGCGACCGGGCCTTTGCGCGCCTGACCACCCTGACGGTCTTGCGACGCCTGGGCCAGTTGGATGCCCTGATCGCGGGGTTTCTGGACCGGCCCCCGGTCGGGCGGGCGCAGCGGGCGCTGAATATCCTGCGCATTGGTCTTGCTCAGATGCTGTTCCTGGACACCCCCGCCCATGCCGCCGTCGATGCCTGTGTCGAACTGGCCCGATTGGAGCGGTTGGATGCGATGGCGGGGCTGATCAATGCCGTCCTGCGCCGGGCCAGCCGGGAAGGGGCGGATCTGGTTGCCGCCCAGGACGCACCGAGTCTGAACACGCCGGACTGGTTGTGGCAGGACTGGATCGCGCAATTCGGTGAGGCGACAACCCGCGCCATCGCCGATAGTCATCTCCACGAACCGCCAACCGACCTGACTGTAGCCCGTGATCCGGGGGTCTGGGCGGAAACCCTGGGCGCGCGTATTGGCATGGGGAGTAGCCTGCGTCTGGTCGATGCGGGGGATATTCCCCATCTGCCCGGATTTGCGGAGGGGGCGTGGTGGGTACAGGATGCGGCGGCCAGCCTTCCGGCGCGCCTGCTGGGGGATGTCCGGGGGGAGCGCGTGTTGGACCTCTGCGCCGCGCCCGGCGGCAAGACCGCGCAATTGATCGCCGCCGGGGCGGCGGTCACCGCGCTTGACCGTTCTGCCCCCCGGCTTCAGCGGCTGGTGGAGAACCTTGGCCGTCTTGGCATGCAGGCGGATATCGTCACGGCGGATGCGGTGCGGTGGCGTCCACCGGAACCGGTCGCGGCGATTCTTCTGGATGCGCCGTGCAGTGCAACCGGCACCCTGCGCCGACATCCGGAAATCGCCCATCGCCGGGGTCCGGTCGATGTCGCCAAGCTGGCGGGCCTGCAAAAGCGGCTGGTATCCGCCGCCGTGGAGATGCTGCAACCCGGTGGCCGTCTGATGGTCGCCACGTGTTCCCTGCAACAGGCGGAGGGACCGGCGCTCCATCGCCATGCTCTGTCAATTTCAGCCCTGGTCTCTGATCCGATAGATCCGTCGGAACTGCCTGAACTGGCGCAGGCGATCACGCCGGACGGAACCCTGCGCACTCATCCCGGCCTTTGGGCGGAACAAGGAAGCATGGACGGATTCTTCGCCATGCGTTTCAGGAAGCGGGGCTGATCTCCCAGGTTTGCACCTTGCGGTACAGTGTGGAGGGGGCAACGCCGAGTGCGGCGGCGGCACGCGGGATATTGCCCTGGCATGTCCGGATGGCGCTTTCTATCGCATCGCGTTCGATATCGGCCAGCTTTCGGATGGCACCTGCATGGATCGGATCGGGTTCCGTTCTGCCGGGGATGTCGGTCGCCCTTTGCCGGAAGCTTTCGGCATTGGGACCCAGAGCCGGGATGACCATGTCATCGGTCACAACTTCTCCCGCATTCAGCACGACGATGTTGCGGATGACATTCTGCAATTCCCG
Source organism: Alphaproteobacteria bacterium (assembly GCA_965223125.1). GTDB lineage: Bacteria > Pseudomonadota > Alphaproteobacteria > UBA8366 > Aestuariispiraceae > Pacificispira. The sequence goes on from OZ244984.1 coordinate 1,895,755, forward strand.
GACATTTCCTTGCCAGCGGTGCTCCCGCAGCCGACGCAGGGCGGAGTCGTCGAAGCGGGAGAAGTGCTTTCCCTCTTCGCCGGCGAAATGCGACAGGAATTCCAGGGCAATCGGTTCGATATCTTCCTGGCGTTCACGCAGTCCCGGCATGCGAATCGGGATCACATTCAGGCGATAGAACAGATCTTCGCGCAGCCGCCCTTCCCGGATCGCCTGATGCGGGTCCCGGTTGGTCGCGCAGATGAAGCGTATATCGACCTGGCGTTCGCAAGCCTCGCCGATCCGGGTATAGGTACCGGTCTGGATGAAGCGCAGCAGTTTGGTTTGTAAGTCGATATCCATTTCGCCGATTTCATCCAGGAACAGCGTTCCGCCATCGGCCAGATCCGCAGCACCGGAACGATCCGCGACCGCGCCTGTAAACGCCCCCTTGCGATGACCGAAGATTTCGGCCTCCATCAATTCGCTGGGAATCGCCCCGCAGTTGAGGGCGATGAAGGCCCGACGGCGGCGTGGGCTCTCGTCATGCAGGGCACGGGCGCAGAGCTCCTTTCCCGTACCGGACTCGCCGGTAATGAAGACGCTGGCCCTGGACGCAGCGGCGGCGGCAATGGTGCGATAGATGCTCTGCATGACACTGGAATCACCGATGAACTGATGGAACCGTCCGGAAATCGGACGGGTTACCGATTCAACGATTTCCGCCAGTTCATGGCGTTCCACGGCGTTGGAAAGTGTCACAAGCAACCGCTGGCCATCGAAAGGTTTCACCAGAAAGTCATAGGCACCCAGCCGCATCGCCTCCACCGCCCGATTGACTGATCCATGGGCGGTGATGACAACGACGGGAACCGAACTGCCGGACTCCTTCAACTGCCGCAACACCTCGAACCCGTCGATATCGGGAAGCTGGATATCCAGCAGGATCACCGCCGGTTCCGCGCTGCGTGCCATAGACAGGCCCGCCCGGCCTTCCTTGGCGCGGATGACCTGGCTGTCCTGTGCCGTCAACTGGGTTTCGTATAACGTTGCGAGGCGATCATCGTCCTCGATCAACAGAATGATCCGGCCAGCCAGCATTGAAGCTCCCCTATGGCCGTGTTCTGACAAACTTGTCGTCCGGCCTTTTCGGCTGCACTATCGCAGTACAAATGATCATATTTGCAAAATGCAAACCATTGAAAAAAATACACGCCAAGGGAGAACCGGCATGCGTCTTAAGGGTAAAATCGCGATCGTGACAGGGGCGGCATCGGGCTTCGGGGAAGGGATCGCGCGCCGGTTCGCCGCCGAGGGCGCGAAGGTTTTGCTGGCCGACATCAATGCGGAAAACGGTCTCGCCATCGCCCGGAATATCGGTGAAAGCGCCGGTTTCATGCGGGCTGATGTCACGTCCGCATCGGATTGGAAGGCATTGGTTCAGGAGGCGGTCGACGTCTTCGGGGGGCTGGACATCGTCGTCAACAATGCCGGCTACACCCATCTAAACCAGCCGATGCTGGAGGTGGACGAGGCGGAATATGATCGTGTCTATAACGTAAATGTGAAGTCGCTTTTCCACTCCGCCCATGCCGCTGTTCCTGTCTTCCGGGCTCAGGGTGGCGGCCAGTTCCTCAATATTGCCTCAACCGCCGGGGTGCGGCCCCGTCCGGGCCTCGTCTGGTACAACAGTTCCAAATCGGCGGCCATCGGCATAACCCGTTCCATGGCAATCGAACTGGCTCCGGAGCAGATCCGGGTTAATGCGATCAATCCCGTGGCAGGCGAGACACCGCTGCTGAAACGGTTCATGGGGGAGGATACGCCGGAAAAGCGCGCAGCCTTCAAGGCGAGCATTCCGCTGGGCCGCCTTTCCACCGCCCAGGATATCGCCGGGGCAGCGGTCTATCTCTGCTCCGAGGATGCCGCACTGGTTACCGGGGTCTGCATGGAAGTGGACGGGGGGCGCTGCATATGACCGATGCACAATCGCTGGCACAAAAGCCGATTGTCCTGAAACCGGATATGACGACGGAAGCGCGGGACTTCACCATGCCCGGCTTCTATGAAAAGCTCGATGCGGATTTCGACAGTTTCAAGGGCCATGTCCTGATCTCGGAATATGCGTTTGAGTCGGACTGGGGCATGTGGGAACGCCACCCGCACGGCGATGAGACCATCTATCTTGTCTCCGGTGCGGCCCGGATCGTCCTGCGCGAGGCGGGGCAGGACCGCACCATCGCGCTGGACGCACCGGGACGCTATGTCACCGTCCCGCGCGGTGTCTGGCATACCGCCCTGTGCGATACGCCCACCGTCGCGCTTTTCGTCACGCCCGGTGAGGGGACGGAACATGCCGGGCAACCGCCGGATTGATCTGCCCCGCTGGCAAGGGAGAGTGGAGGAGAAGAGAAGATTTTAGCGCAGAGGTCACGGAGGCATTTGCGCCTTTCGCGTCCCTCTTTGTTAAAAAAGACTTCCATCGTCATTCCCGCGAAGGCGGGAATCCAGGGCTGCATGCGCCAGGAGTGCCCGCCGCTCTGGACCCCGTATCGAGTACGGGGTGACGAAGAAAGCGCCATATTCTTACCCACATACCATCAGTTACGCCCTTGCTGAGTGAAACACCGAGACCTTCCGGACAGCTCCTGCGCGTCTTCCGGGGCGCACGATTTTTTGGGCGCTTCGAATGCCACTTCCACTATTGAGGACTTCTATTTATAGGGATCCGCCGCGTCACGCATTCCGTCACCGAGGAACTGGAAGGCCAGAACGACCATGATCACCGGGACGGCGGGCCAGAGAAGCCAGGGATAGAGGGCGATGGCATTGAAGTTCTGCGCCTCGTTCAGCAGCACGCCCCAGCTTGTGATCGGTGGCTTCAATCCAAGACCGAGGAAGCTCAGGGCCGTCTCCCCCAGGATCATGCTGGGCACCGCCAATGTGACTGAGGCAATCAGGTGACTGGTGAAACTGGGCAGCAGATGCTTGCCGATGATCCGGGTCGGACTGGCCCCCATCAGCCTCGCAGCGACGGCAAAATCCTCCTCCCGCAATGCCAGCAGCTTGGAGCGCACCGCCCGCGCCAGTCCCGGCCAGTCGAGCAGCCCGAGAATCACGGTAATGCCGAGGAAGACAATGATCGGCGACCAGTTGACCGGCATTGCCGCCGACAGCGCCATCCAGAGCGGCAGTGAGGGGAAGGAGCGGATGACCTCAATCACCCGCTGGACGCACCAGTCAACGGCACCGCCGAAATATCCGGCCATGCCACCCAGCACGATTCCCAGAACGAAGCTGATCGTCACCCCGATCAGGCCGACGGTCAGCGATATCCGCGCGCCCTGGATGATCCGGGACTGGATATCTCGGCCCAGCCGGTCGGTACCCAGGAAAAAGAACTGCGACCCAGCCGCCGGACAGACCAGATGGAAATTCATCTCCACCAGCCCCCAGAATTCGTATCGTGCCCCGTCGTAATCGTTACTGACGCAAAAAAACCTCAGTTTCTGGGGCTCGGTGCGATCCTCGGTATAGACCCAGCGCAATTCTTCCAGATTGAGTTCCACATCGTATCGATAGACAAAAGGCCCGACGAATTGGCCATCATGGAACATCCGCACTTCCTGCGGCGGCGCATAGATGAAATCCGTATGGCGATGGGTGAAGCTGTAGGGGGCGACCATCTCCGATATCAGGATTGAGGCATAGATCAGCAGCAGGTAGATACCGCTCCAGACCGCCAGCTTGTGCCGCTTGAATTTCAGCCACATCAAACGCCATTGCGAGGAGAGGTAATAGCGCTCCTGCTCCGGCGTCAGACGGGTGGCCGAATGCGGATCAAAGGGGGCCTCGCTGACAAAATGCGGCAGTGGCTCGCGGTTCGGACTGTCGCTCATATCGACGCCTCCGCACCCAGACGTATGCGCGGGTCAAGCACCGCCAGCGCCAGATCCGACAGAAGATTGCCCAGCACCGTCAGCAGGGCCAGCACCATCAGGAAGGACCCTGCCAGATACATATCCTGCGTTTCCAGCGCACGCAGCAGCATCGGCCCGGTCGTCTCCAGGCTCAGCACGATGGAAACGATGGCGGCGCCGGAAATGATTTCCGGCAGCACGTTGCCGATATCGGCGATGAAGGGATTGAGGGCCATCCGCAACGGATACTTGAACAATGCCTTGCGCGGTGCCACGCCTTTGGCGCGGGCGGTGACGACATACTGCTTGTGCAATTCGTCCAGCAGGTTCGCGCGCAGCCGCCGGATCATGCCTGCCGTACCTGACGTCCCGATCACGATCACCGGCACCCAGAGGTGCTGAAGCACGCTGACGAACTTTTCCCAGCTCATAGGCGCATCGCGCAGATGGTCGTCGACCAGCCCGCCGATGGACGCCCCGGTCCATTCATTCGCAAGATACATCAGGATCAGCGCCAGCAGGAAATTCGGCGTCGCGAGCCCGATGAAGCCCAGAAAGGTCAGCGCATAATCCCCCGGCGAATACTGGTTCACCGCCGAATAGACCCCGATGGGGAAGGCGACGACATAGACGAAGATGATGGTGACGAAGGAAACAAGGATGGTGAGGAACATGCGGTCGCCGACCACATCCGACACCGGCAGTTCATATTCGAAGGAATAGCCGAGATTGCCTTCCAGCAATATGCCCTTCATCCACAGCAGATACTGTTTCCACATCGGCTCGCCGAAGCCGTAATTTTCACGATAGAAGGCCAGAACCTCCTCGCCGATCTGCTCACCCCGATCCTGGTATTCCTGGATCAGGGTGGTGAGATAGTCTCCGGGTGGCAATTGAATGATGATGAAGACCAGGATGCTGATGATCAGCAGGGTCGGTATCATCACCAGAAGGCGGCGGACGATGTAATCCAACATTGTGCTTGCTTTCCCACACGCACCCGGACAGCGGGCACGACCCCAAAACCTACTAATCCGCCGCCTGCGCGGTGATCGAATCCTTATCCCAGAACACGTAGTCCAGTCCATACAGACCGAAATGCGCACCGGGGTCCCAGTTCCACAAGCCCTCGACCGGAAGATTGCGCAGTCCCGCCGTGACCACGACCGGTTGAAGCACGCCCGCAACAAGCCCGATCGTGGGCAGTTCCTCCGCATGAATCGCAAGCATCTCCTGCCAGGCGGTAAGCCGACCCTCCCGATCCTCCGCCTCGTACCAGGCGCGGCGCAGATCCATCAGCCGGGTACCGATATCCATGTCCGGCGGGCTGCCGCCATTCCGGTTGGTCTCGAAATACTCGCCCCATTCGGACCATTGATACTGGACCTGAGTGACCGGGGCCAGATCGTTCGGGGCCATGTCCGCCGTCGCCAGACCGTTCTCGAAACCGGACTCCATGGTCATCTGGGTCTGGCCGGAGAAGATGCGCCGACGCAGCGTTTCCTTGCCCAGCGGCTTGATGAAGACCTTGATCCCTAATTCCCACCAACTGTCGGTGATGAGTTCCAGGATATCGGCCTGTTCGGTGGATCCTGCCGTCTCGACAATGATCTCTATCGGCTTGCCGTCCGGTCCTTTTCGCTGGCCTTCCCAGTTCCGTTTCAGCCCCATCTCATCCAGCAGCGCGTTTGCCTGTTTCAGGTCGAACCGCGCATAGGCCGTGCGATACGCCTCCCGATACAGCGGACTGCGCGGCAGCATCGTATTCTGCCCCTCCAGCGCGAGACCGAAATAGATCACCCGATTGATCTCATGGCGATTGATGCCTAGCGACAGCGCGCGCCGGAACCGCACATCACGGATCAGTTCCCGGAAGACCGGATCCTTGTTGGTGAGATTGGGATAGAGCGCCTGATGGGAACCCTTGGCGATGCGCCAGAGCAACGTCGTATAGTCGTGCTTCTTCTCATTGCGCTTCAACAGCGTGACATCGTCGAAACGCAGATAACGCGCCTGCAAATCCGCATCACCCGTCGCCGATTTGCCGGAAATCAGCTTTTCCTCTGTGATATTGAAGATCACCTCGTCGATATAGGGCAGTTGCAATCCGTTGACATCGACCTTGTGGTAATAGGGATTGCGGGTAAAGACAAACCGGTCCGCCGGTGCCTCATTCGTCACGTTCCAGGGTTGCAGCGTCGGCAGATCCTTGTTTTCGAAACGGTAGTAACGTGACGCCTTGATATGGATCGCGGCCCAGTTCCGCTGACCGGCGGCCTCGGCGGCAGCGGTCAGTTCCTCAAGCGGGCGGTAATTCGGGTGGAACTGGCTCAGATAGTGTTTCGGTGCGTAAAGCTGGTTCGGGCGGGCCTGAGCGAGACCGGGCAGAAAATCGGGATTCGGTACCGGGAAGCGATAGCGGATCACGGTCGGACCCAGAACCTCAACCTCCGGATACTGGTCCATGATCTTCAGATAGGAAGGAGGGCCACTGGCGAACAGATCCTCATTATGGGCCATGTCGTACCAGAAATAGAGGAAATCCTCGGTCGTGAAGGGATGTCCGTCCGACCATTTATGCCCCTCGCGAAGAGTGAGCGTAAAGGTACGCCCCCCCTCTGATACTTCGAAATCCTTCAATATGTCCGGGACCAGATTGAAATCCAGATCATACTTCACCAGCCGTGCATAGCCGTAGGTATAGAGATTGCGCGTATCCTTTGCCGAATTCATCAGCATGGTCAGGCTGCCGCCCGACCGGCCCGGCACTTGACCCCGCGCGGCCAGATCGACGACCAGCGGTTCAGCGGGCAGTCGCCACGCGATAGGCGGCAGTTTTCCATCCGTCACCGCTTCTGTCAGATAGGGCGGTTCGACGAATTCAGCGACTGCGGAAACCGGAAGCAGCCAGATCAGTAGGGCAATCAGAATCCGCCTCATGCCGCATCCCTTCCAAAAGACGCTCCGGCGAGCGCACGCACGAGATGACCGTCACCCAGATCATGGAAGACCGGCTGGCCGTTGCCGTCATCGGTGAAGGGGGCGGACCAGCGGGCTGGATCGGAGGCCTTGTCGTCCATCAGTTGCGCAAAATCCAGCGGCCGGTCGGGATTGGGTTCCGGTACCGCGCGCAGCAGGCCCTGGGTATAGGGATGGATCGGATTCTGGAACAGCAGTGCGCGCGGCGCGATCTCCACCAACCGCCCCCGGCACATCACCGCGATCCGGTCGGCAATGTAATCAACCACCGCCAGATTGTGACTGATGAAGATATAGGTCAGGCCCAGATCGCGCTGCAGATCCTTCAACAGATTCAGAATCTGTGCCTGGATCGACACGTCCAGCGCTGAGACCGGCTCGTCACAGATGATGATTTCCGGGTTCAGGGCCAGCGCACGGGCGATGCCGATACGCTGGCGCTGGCCGCCGGAAAAGCTGTGCGGGTAGCGTTTCAGATGGCGCATGTCGAGGCCGACCAGTTCCATCAGCGTCGCGGCCTTGCGGCGGCGTTCCTCCATCGTTCCGATCCCGTGGATGGTCAGCGGTTCGGTCAGGATATCCAGCACCGTCATGCGCGGATTGAGAGAGGAAAACGGATCCTGGAACATGAACTGCATGGTGCGTCGGAATTCGAACAGCCGTGCCCCCTCCAGAGTCAGCAGGTCAATATCCGATGCGCCATCGTAATAGGTGACCGACCCGCTGTCCGGCGGCAATGCCCGCATCAGCATCTTGGAGATCGTCGTCTTGCCGCAGCCGCTTTCCCCGACCAACCCCAGACACTCGCCGCGCTTCACATCGAAACTGACCCCGTCCACGGCTCGGATCGGGGTCGGCTTGCCGATCAGCCCGCCCTTGCGGATGGTGAAGGTCTTGGTGATGTCGCGGATGCTCAGGATCGGCCTTGCCGGATCGGCTACCGGGCGCGGGGCGCGCTCGGCATGCAGGTTCTCTGCCTTGGTTTCGATCTCACGGATCGGGACCAGCCGCTCCCCCGGTTTCATGTCGAAGCGCGGGACAGCATGCAGCAGCGCCTTCAGATAGGGGTGACTCGGATCGCGGAAGATGTGGTCCAGCGTACCGGATTCCATCACCTCGCCATGATACATCACGACGATTTCCTCGGCCATGTTGGCGACAACCCCCAGATCATGGGTGATCATCAGCATCGCCATCCCCAGTTCTTTCTGCAAATCCCGCATCAGCTTCAGGATCTGCGCCTGGATCGTCACGTCCAGCGCGGTCGTCGGCTCATCGGCGATCAGCAGGGCCGGATGACAGACCAGCGCCATCGCGATCATCGCGCGCTGGCGCAACCCACCGGACAGTTCAAACGGATAGGTCCGCAAGGCCCGATCCGGGTCAGGAAATCCGACCATCCGCAGCATGTCGCGGGTCAGGTCCAGACTTTCGGCGGCACTGCAATTCCGGTGCAGATCCACCGCCTCGCCGATCTGGTTGCCGATCGTGTGCAGCGGAGACAGCGCGGTCATCGGTTCCTGGAAGATGATCGATATCCGTCCACCGCGAATCCGGCGCATTGCCTCTCCATCGCGGTCCAGTTTAGCCAGATCGACCGGCGGCCCGTCGAGGCGCGGATCGTCGAACAGGATCGACCCGCCGGTGATATCGGCGATGTTTGGCAATATCCCCATGATCGCCTGACTGACGACCGACTTGCCGGAACCGGATTCCCCGACCAGCGCGACGGTGCCACCCCGAGGCACGCGAAAGGAAATGCCCTTCACGGCATCGACGGACCCTTCCATCATGCGGAAACCGACTCGCAGGGCCTCCACCCGCAACAGATCACCGGTCATATGGTCCCTCGATCCCCCAATTTACCTGAACCCCTCTCACCATTATCCCCATCATCGCGTTCCCAGGCTATCGGTATGCCCAACGCTTCAAAATTGTGCACCGTTGCCGGATCGACCGCAACACCGGAACGGGCACTGACTCGCGCAGCAGCGGCAAGCAGTTCATCGAAACCGGAAAGCGACGATTCGACGGTGATGTCTCCATCACCTCCGCTCAGTTTCAGCGTTGTCACCCCCGTCCCCGCCCGAAAGCGGGATGAGGCGAAATAGGACAGGCGCACCGCAGTCACTTGATCCCAGGCCAGACGTCTGGTTCGAACCGGCGATACCACAGCGATGGCATCCTGCGACAGTTCGATGGTCGTTTTATGACGCAGAAAGATGCGGATGAGAAAGAACCCGAACAGCAGCGCAGCCAGTCCCAGCACGATTGCGACGGGCAGCAGGATATTGTCCAGAAACAGGATTGGCCCCAGGGTAACGACAAGCCCCGCGAGACCACGCAGCCCGTCGGTCAGCAATTCGCCGCGATCATAGCGCAAAATCGTCATGGCCTTGTTTCCTCCCGTTCCAGGGCGTTTCGGGCCGATATCCATCCGGCGGAGGGATGCCGATCGATCACGGTTGCCAACTGTGCCAGAAAATCCCAGGTCGCGCGATCATGCTCCAGATGATGGGTCAGCAATCCAACCGGTTCGTCTGGATCGGTCCCATCGGCGTTCAGCCGCCGCCGTTGTAAGGCCTGCACCAGTACGGACAGGACAGCCGCCTCTCCGGCGAAAATTGCCGCCCCGGTTTTTTTCTTCGCTGACCAGTCCAGCACGTCAACATGGGTATTCACCTGCGGGGACTGCCGCAAGGGTGCGCGGTCGGTAAAGGCTGACAGACCACGTATGCCAAGTGTCGGCAGGGTCTGAGCCACATCCGGTGCGATCCGGTTCCAGGGTGGCACGAAAAGCGGCAGGTATTGGTACCCGAATGCCTGCTGCAAAAGAGTGGCTCCCTGACGAATATCCGGCAGGACCGCATTGATCGGACGGGCCGATCCGACCTCTGCCTTTTTCCTGTCCTCTGGTTCATGATTGGTATGCGCAAACCCGTGCGGCAGAACATCCACCGTCGTGATGGAGGTGAGACGCCCCACCAGCGACGGCTCCAGCCGGGCCGGAATGACCGCCAGGGCAAGCGGACGACCCGCCGCGCAGTCCAGCAGGCGATCCAGCGCCGGTGTCGCGCCTACCGCATCATCGTCACGCCACCAGATCAGGGCCTCGCGCCCCACAGAACGCCAGGCATCCAGTTCGGCCCGCAATTCCTGCCAGGGATCAGTCATGCGCCTCTCCGATCCAGTAACCGTCGCAGGGCCGCTGCGGTGCAGGTAGCGCCGTTCAGCCGATAAGGGCTGTCTGACGGGCGCGGCAAAGCGAGGACGCGGTCGACAGCACCAGCCAGTGATTCCGGTGTCAGGGTCGGTTCCGGCACGGTGACGGCCCGCCCGGCGCGCGCAATCAGCCGGGCGCGGGTCGGTTGTTCCGTCTCCTTCCCCATCGGCCCTTCGAAGGGAACCAGAATCGCCGGACAGCCGGTTACCGCGAGGTCAGCCACGGTATTGTATCCTGCCTGACTGATGGACAGGGCTGCCCTGGACAAAAGGCCGGTGAAATCTTCCCGTGCCGGTTCCATGATCACACCTTCGGGAAGGGTTCCGATAGCCATGCGATCCGCCTCCGGCAGATTTGGGCCGATCAAGATGCGCCAGGGGTTTTTCGCTAGACGGGACAGGGGGCGCGCACCAAGCGCGGCACGAATCAGCGCCCCGCCGGTCGCGCCTCCGCCGGCGGAAACAATCACTTCATCCTCGCCCACCCCGCTCTGGTCGTCTGCCGGGGTCTCGGGGGACACGATCCCGGTATAGACCACCCTGTCGGCAATCACGGCAGCGGCGGAGAAGCTGTCGGCCAGTTGGACGAAACCCGGATCACCATGTACCAGCACGATATCAAACAGGTCGCGCGCCAGAGCAGCGATCTCCGCATTTTTCCGTCTGTCCGGCCGGATGACCAGAATATCGCGGATCGATACGGCCGTGCGGACATTCATGGCGCGGGCCTGCTCGATCAGGGGAACAAGTTCGAACCGGAAGGCTCGTCGGGCAAAGGGAAAGCCCTCCACCAGCAAGATATCGGGGCGGCAGGCCCGCATCGCCGCCAGACTGGCCTCCAGCCGTCTTGCCCGCCAGACATCGTTGATCGGCAGGCCGGTCTCCGCATCCAGGACATGAGAAAAATCCGCGTCTGCGGCCTTTGCGGGGGGAAGCTGGATGCGGGTGAGGCCCGGCATGTCGGATTGCCCCGCCCATTGCCCGGCCACCCCGCCCTCGATCAGCGTGACGTCGAAGCCCGCCAGCACACAGGCGCGGGCGATACGTTCCGCCCGGACGCGATGGCCGATCCCCAGCATATGCTGAACATGAAACAGAAGGCGCGGTCTGTCGGTCATTCCGGGTGAATTTCCCCTTCCGGGTGATTTTTCTGGGGAAGCAGCATCACGTTCAGACGGTCGATAACGGGAACGCCCTCCGCCGTCAGCCGGAACAGGTGCAGTGCGTCCCAGTGCAGCCGATCCGGGCTTTTGCCTGTCATATCCCATCCCGCCGCCCAGGCATAGAGGGCGCGGATAACCCCCTTGTGTGTGACGCCGATGACATCCTCTCCCGCCGTTGCCCAGCGCTGCAGCAACGGGGCCAGGCGCTGTTGCACCATCCGGGGACTCTCGCCTCCCGGTGCCATGAAATCCAGCCCCCGTGCCTCATTTGCCACCATTTCCGCACCCAGACGCGCACGCAGATCGGGCAGGCGCTGGCCTTCCCAGTTACCAAGATCGGTTTCGATCAGTTCCGCTGCTACCGTGACGGGCCAATCCGGCAATGCCAGTGCTGCCGTTTCCCGTGCCCGCAGCAACGGGCTGCAATAAACCCGACAGGACCGAATCGCGTCCGGCAGGCGATAGCGGGTGACCAGCGCTCTGCCCTCTGCGCTCAGCTTCGTATCGGTATGACCCTGCAGGCGCTTCTCCACGTTCCAGAGCGTCGGACCATGTCGCAACAGGGCGAGTTGAATACCCGTCATCCTCTCCTCCGCCCGATCAAGGGGTTCAGGACAGACCGCAGCAAGTCCGCCGCCGCACCGATGTCATGATACTCGGCAATATGCGTCCGCGCCGCCGATCCCATCTGCATGCGCCGGGTGGGATCGTCCAGCAAGGCGGCGATCCCGGATGCCAGTGCCCCCGCATCACCTTCAGCCGTCAGGATGGCCGTTTCCCCGTCCCGGACCATTGCACGGGTCCCCGGCCTGTCACCGATCACGGCAGGAAGGCCTGCCGCCTGTGCTTCCAGCAGCGCCATGCCGAAAGCTTCCCCTATGGCGGGCCAGACGAAAAGGTCGCCCGCCGCATTCAGGCCGCGCAAATTCCTGGCAGGCAGTGACCCGGTGAAGCGGACCCGGTCATCAGCCTGAAACGCCGCCGCGATTTCTGCCCGCGCCGGTCCGTCACCAACCAGGATCAGGTGGCAGTTGTACCCATTCAGGCGTCTCATTGCATCGGCCAGCAGCAGAAAGGACCGCCGCTTGCTGTCCGCCCGCATCATGCCGGTCGCGATCAGCCAGGGTCGCGCCGGATCAAGGGTCAGGCGCTTGGCCCAGACGGATCGATGGGCCTCTCGATGAGCGCATTCCGCCGCTTCCAAACCGGCATCCAGAAAGGGTGGCAGCGAAATCTGTGGCGCATCCCCGCCCAGGAATGCCGCGATACCGGCGAAATCTTTCGGATTCGGTTGCAGGATCAGATCGGCACGATGCAATGCCTGTTCGACCTGTCGCAGACCGTCGACCCAGGGTCCTGCATCCTGTATCGGGGCATGACTCGCCTCTGCCACGACATAGGGTATCGACAGCGCCGTTGCCAGCGACGGGCCGATCAGGTCCGGTGCCTTGTGATAAAGGTGATAGGTGAACCAGATATCCGGCGGCCTGTCGCGATACCGGGCTTCCAGCCGGGCGCGGCTTCGCGTGGCGCGGCCCTCAATCAACCGTTGCCGCCCCGGATCCCCGTCCGGATTGCGGCTGCGCAGGGTGCTGGCAAGATCGACCCGGAAGCCCGCCCGCCGCAGGGCACGGATCAACAGCCGGGCAAACCGCCGGTCGCCGGAAGGGATCGGGTGTCCGGGCGGCTTCATCGGCGCATAAAAGGCGATATGGCGGGATTCCCGATCTATGGCTTCCACCATTATCGGACAGTATCCGAAACCCGCGCGAAACGCTGGACGAGATCATCCAGTTCCCGTGCGGCATTAAAGTCCGCCCGCACCCGGACCGCACCGGCCTGCCCCAGGGCGTGACGCAGGGCATCGTCGCGCAGCATCGTCTCCAGCGCATGGGAAAGGGCGGCTGGATCACCGGGCGGAACCAGCAGCCCCGTCTTGCCATCCTGGATCAGTTCGGGGATGGCGGAAACCGAACTGGCGACCACGGCCACACCCTGGCTCTGTGCCTCCATCAGGACATTGGGCAATCCGTCACGGTCGCCATCTTTGGCAATCTTGCTGGCCAGGACGAAGACATTCGCCTGCCGCAGCGCCGCCAGCACGGCATCCTGGGGCTGCGCCCCGCGCCAGTCGATGCGCCCCGACAGTCCGGCCAATTCCGCCTGTCGCCTCAGCTCCGGCAACAATGTGCCGCCACCGATATGGACAAATTGCCAGTTCAGGTCTGCCGACAGTCGAGACAGCGCATCGATCAGGTCCTCATATCCCTTTTTCGGAACGGCGCGCCCGACAGAGAGGATCGTCAGTGGACCGATCCGTCTTTCAACCCGCCCGTCCGGTTCGGGAAAACGCGCGAGATCGAGCCCGTGATACTGCAACGCGATTTTCCGGGGATCGGCGGCCAGGGTTTTCAGATGGGCCGCGCCGCTGGCGGTACAGGTCACCAGCCAATCGCATTCGGCCAGCTTCTCGCGAATTTCCCAGTCGGGGGATGTCCAGATATCCTTGGCATGGGCCGATCCACTCCACGGCAGGCCACGCATGATCGCGGCATAGCGGGTGACCGATGCAGGCGTATGCAGGAAATGGAAATGCAGCCGGGCGACATCGGCGGGCAGTTCCGCCGCCAGCACACAGGCCTGCCCGAATCTGCGGATGCGATTACGGGTCAAATCCCGCCGCAAATCCCGATACCAGGCCGCCTTGGCCGCAGCATAGCCAGGCAGTTTCCGAGCCTTCCGCCAGCCACGCCAGACCCGCATTGGTTCCTGATGCAGATATTCCGGCAGGTAATGGATGGGAGCCTGAATCTCGGCATGGATCGGATGGGTGGTGGTATCAGTCGGATGCCGCAGGGAGATGATGCGGATATCCAGTCCCCGCCGCTCCAGCCCCAGGATTTCCTGGGCGATGAAGGTTTCCGACAGGCGCGGATAGCCTTTCAGGACAAATGCGACCGGTTCGCGCATCCCGCCATCAGGCCCGTTTTTCCGCCAGGGTCAGCGCCCGGCGCGGCCGTTCGATCCATTGCCGGGCCAGCCGGTCGACATTATCCAGCCCGTCCAGCAATCCCGGAACGACCACTTCTGATGGTTTTGGCTGTTGCGGCAGCTGACGCAGGGCCGTTGCCATTGCCGCAACTTCGTTGCCGAATTCATCGCTCAGCATCGAAACCAGTCCCAGTTCCTGGAACCGGGAGGCACGGATATGCTGCTCCAGACGCGGTATCCGGCGCGGCACGATCAGGGCACGCTTGTCGAAACTCATGATTTCGCAGAATGTATTGTATCCTCCCATGGCAACGACGCCCACGGCATCGGCCATCAGGCTTTCCATATGAGCATTGAAGGTGATTACCTCGACATCCGGCAGGTCGTTCGCCCGCTCCATGAATTCCGCCTGGATTTCCGACGGCATGAACGGCCCCAGCACGACAAGGGCAGGATAAGGCTGTGCCCGGTCGACCTCATAGGCGCGGATGACCCAATCGACCATCATCCCGCCATCGCCGCCGCCACCGGGTGTTACCAGAATGTAGGGGCCGTCGAACTTGTTCGTCTGGTAGAGGTTGCCATCCTCGGAAACCTCTCGGCGCAGATAGCCGGTATAGGTCATCTTGCGACGGACGGGCTCGGGGATTCGGATACCGGCCAGCGGGTCGTGAATCTGCGGCAGGCCGTAGACCCAGATCGCGTCATAGAGAGACTCCAGGGCTGGCATGACATTCTTGCGTTCCCATTCCGGCTCCAGCAGGTCCGGGTCGTCCATCACATCGCGCAGACCGAGTACGGTCGGAACGCCTCTATCCACCATAACCTTCAGCGTGTCTTCCACTTCACCGCGCAGGCCCAGCGGTTCCTTGTCGACAATGAAAAGATCGGGATCGAACATGCTGGCGGTGTGGCGGATGATGGATTCCCGCAACGCCAGCGTATCCTCGATGTCGATATGGAGCTGCAACGGTGTATAGTCGCCATTGCGCAGCTTGATCACCCCCGGCACGCGCACGAAATCAACCCGGCTGCGGAAATCGAAACTGCCGATGATCGAGGAACCGGTCAGAATCAGGACGGTGACGTCCTTGTTCATTTCCACCAGATGATGCGCAATAGTGCGACAGCGGCGAAGGTGACCGAGACCGAATGTATCGTGGGAATATATCAGGACGCGGGCATTGTCGCCGCGCCCGGTGCGTGTAGGACCATCCATGCTGTCTCTCCCCCATCCTCTCGGATTGCACACGGCATCGACCATCATGCCTTTGCGATGGTTCCCTACAAGGCGTTTGTTGATTTAGCGAGGGTAGGCGACCGTCACGGTCAAAGACCCTATCCCGGTGCCGCGCCCCCCGTGCCCCCGGTCCGCATTTCATGTTCAACACACTACGCAGATACGAACTATTGCATAGAAGTGCCGTGGTTGAAAATGGCGTAAAAGAGTGTCACGACGATGACAGTGGAATCGCTGTCATGGTATATCATCACCATTGAGGATCACTCTCTGGTATCGTCGCCATCGGGGTCGATCACGTCGACCTCCACATCCTGGACAGCATCTGACAGCAGATGTTTCTGCACTGGGGCCTTTTTCGGTTTCGGCGGCGGCTCTTCCCCCAGATTATCCAGATTAGATTCCTGGAAGGCACGGCTGACATATTTCAGCCCTGCGGAATTGCGAAGGAACCTGGCATTCGCGCGCTGCAACTCGGTCAGCAGTTCCCGCCCGACGATGCCGCCATCGCCCTTTATCTTATCGCGCATTACCGCTTTCAGAATGCGCAGATGCTCGCCGATCAGATCGCAACAGGAATCGGACCTGTCCAGATTGTGCAATGTCAGGTCGAACAGGGAACGGGCGACCTGACTAACGAGCGGATAGCCGAAGGTACCTCCCTGGCCGCGCATCTCATGGGCCAGGAAATTGATTGAATTGAACGGGCGACGGCGATCCGCCGTCTCGGAGGCGCGGCAGGCGGCCAGCGCACCCTCGATCTGCTTGATGTAATCCTGTGTCCAGTCGCGGAAATCCTCGGACCAGCTGTCCATTTCCCGCTGGACATCCAGAACCTTCTGCATGTCGATTTTGGCGGAGGAAAATCGGCGGCGCATGTCCGGTGGAGGGTCATAGAAGGTGACGCCCTTGGCAATGTCCGATTCTTCGGCATCCCTACGCTCCTCCGGGTTCAGCGCTTCACGCCGCCGTCGGTCGGGGCCGAAGAAGCTGCCGATCCGAACAAAACGGCGTTTGTCCTGAAGTGCCGACATCAGATGGGTTGCAACTGATTGCGCGGAAAACGGCTTGGTCAGGAATTCCGTCACGCCCAGATCCCGGGCCAGTTGCACCCGTGCAGGATCGGAAAACGCGGTGATCATGACAAAGGGCATGAACCGATTGGGCGATTCCCGATGCTTGCGGACCCAGCGCAGCAGCATCGCACCATCAACCGGATGCATCACCCAGTCGGACAGGATGGCATCAACCCGGCTTGCACCCGCCGCATTCGGATCACGCGATACGGTGCGCAGCAATTCGATCGCCTCTGCCCCGCTGGAGGCGCGCAGGATATTGCCGACGCCGAAGGTACGCATGACAGATGCCAGCAATCCGCGGATCTGGAGCTGATCCTCGACGATCAGGATGGTGCTGTATTTCAATCCGCTCATAGTACCATCAATCTTAGCGAAGCTTCGGGGGCGGCGTCATCCCTGTTTCGGCATCTTTTCCGCCAGCAGGCACAACCAGTCATGGGCAATCGTGGCGGCGGCGATGGCGGTGATTTCCGCGTGGTCATAGGCAGGGGCCACTTCAACGACATCCGCTCCAACCCAATTTAACGTGCAGAGTCCCCGCACGATTTCCAGTGCCTGGGCGCTCGACAAGCCCCCAGCCACCGGTGTTCCGGTGCCGGGTGCAAAAGCCGGATCAAGGCAGTCTATATCAAAGGTCATGTAAGCAGGTCCATCGGTTCCGACAACCTCAAGTGTGCGGGCGATCACTGCATCGACACCATTGCGATGCACCCAGGGTGCGTTCATCTCCACGAAGCCATAACTGTCATCGTTCCAGGTGCGAAGGCCGATCTGCACTGATTTCTCCGGAATAACGATGCCTTCCTTCGCTGCCCGGGCAAACATCGACCCATGATCCAGACGCACCCCGTCGTCGGGCCAGGTGTCGCAATGGGCATCAAAATGGATCAGATGGATCGGCCCGTGCCGTTCCGCATGTGCCCGCAGGATCGGATAGGTGACGAAATGATCCCCGCCGAGGCAGAGTGTCTTCACACCGGACGCCAGAATCGCCGCAATCTCCGCCGTGATGATGTCAGGCGCATCCTTGCCATAGCCCCAGTCGAAATAGACATCCCCCCAATCAGCGACGGCCAGCCGCTCGAATGGATCGAAGCCGAAGGGAAAGGCCTTCAGTTCCGACAACTGGACAGAGGCTGCCCGCATCGCTCGCGGACCCAGTCGCGCGCCGGGGCGGTAGGAGGTGGCGAGGTCGAATGGAATGCCGACAACGGCCACATCCGCCCCCGTCAGATCACGGGTGTATTTCCGGCGCAGGAAGCTCAGCGCCCCTGAATAGGTCGCATCCAGCCCGCGCCCCATCAGGCCATCCACCCGGAATGCCTGATCGCCTTCGATATCGCCCGAGTCCACTGACATACCCAAAATCTCCTCTGTCCCGCATCGCCCTGATATGGCTCGCATTGCGCGAGAGTGATAGTGTGCGGGGGAGGACGTGGTTCGGCAAGTCCGCAAAGCCTAACTCGACTTTGCTGCGAATGAGAATGACTGTTGATCCTGAGTGGCAAAAATGAGTATGTTGCGCCGCAGCAATACATTGCACATATCGGCACATTCAAATTAGTTTCCGTTGGAAAGGATTCCCCATGCGTGGGTTGCGATATTTCCCTGCCACCATGGTGGCACTCCTTTTGGCGGTGGTCCTGACCAGTTGTGACGAACCTCAGGCCGACGCCCAGCAGAATGCGGCCCCGCCGCCGCCCTCCGTCACCGTGGCAACGCCCAGGGTGGAGCGGCTGATCGAATGGGATGAATTCACCGGGCGGTTCGAGGCGGTGCAGGATGTCGTGATCCGCGCACGCGTGACCGGCTATGTGCAGGAAATCCATTTCCGCGATGGCCAGATGGTTGAGGCGGGTCAAACCCTCTTCACCATCGATCCGCGCAGCTATCAGGCCGATGTCGCCGTCGCCCGCGCAGACCTGATCTCCGCTGAGGCTTCGCGCAAACTGGCCAGTTCAGAACTGGAACGGCTGAATAAACTGACCACCGGGCGCACAATTACCGAATCCGCCGTTGATATCGCCCGGCAGGAAAAAGCGGCCGCCGATGCCGCCGTGGAATCGGCCCGGGCCGCACTGGCCCGCGCGGGCCTGAATGTTGAATTCACCGACGTAAAATCCCCAATTTCAGGCCGCATTTCCTATGCCCGCGTCGATATCGGTGACCTGGTTCTGGGTGATGCGAACCCAACGGAACTGACCCGCGTCGTGACCATGGACCCAATGTATTTCAGCTTCGATGTCAGTGAGCGGGACTATCTGGGGTATCAGCGCTCCCTGATGACCGGCGATATGGCGCAGGCCCGCGACCAGAACGTGGCCGTCGAGTTGAAACTGTCCGACGAACAGGACTGGGGTCGACAGGGCAGCATCACCTTTGTCGACAACGTGCTGAATGAGGGCACCGGGACGATCCGGCTGCGGGCCGAAGTCAAGAATCCGGATGGGGTGATCACGCCCGGTCTGTTCGGACGGCTGCGACTGCCGGGATCACCGCTCTATGATGCGATTCTGGTGCCGGATTCGGCAGTCCTGAGCGACCAGTCGCAGAAAATCGTGATGACCGTGAATGCCGAGGGGATCGTGGAAGCGAAACCGGTACGGATGGGTCCGCGTGAGTTGGGCCTGCGGATCATCCGATCCGGGCTGGAACCGACGGATCGCGTCGTCATCAACGGAATGCAGCGCGCCTGGCCCGGCCAGCCCGTTACCGCCCAGGAAGGCCAAATCGACCTTCCCGCCGCCGCGAACTAAAGGCTGACCGGCATGAAACTCACCCATTTCTTCATCGAGCGTCCGATCTTTGCGTCGGTGCTCTCGATCCTGCTGCTCGTTCTGGGCGGTATCTCCTATTTCAGCCTGCCCATAGCGGAATATCCGGAAGTCGCCCCGCCGACAATCCAGGTTGCGGCCAGCTTCCCCGGTGCCTCTGCGGAAGTCGTCGCCGAGACGGTTGCAGGCCCAATCGAGCAGGAAATCAACGGTGTCGAGAACATGCTCTACATCGTTTCCCAGGCAACGGGTGACGGTAATGTCACGATCACCGTCACCTTCGAGCTGGGAACCGATCTGGATGCGGCACAGGTTCTGGTCCAGAACCGGGTCGCCATTGCACTGCCCCGACTGCCGCAGGCGGTGCGCGATCTCGGTGTGACGACACGCAAGAATTCTCCGAACCTGATGATGGTCGCGCATATGTTCTCGCCCGACCAGTCGCTTGGTGAGCTCTATATATCCAACTATGCCCTGCTGCAGGTTAAGGACGAACTGGCGCGTCTCGACGGTGTTGGTGACGTGCAACTGTTCGGCGCGCGGGAATATTCCATGCGGATCTGGCTCGACCCGCAGCGAATGGCAGAACTCGACCTGATCGTCGAGGACATCACCCAGGCGTTGGAACAGCAGAATGTCCAGGTTGCCGCCGGTGTCCTGGGGCAGGAACCGGTCGCATCCGGCATCGATCTGCGTCTGAATGTCGAGGCCCAGGGGCGACTGGTGGAGCCGCGTGAATTCGAGAACATCATCGTCAAACGGGGCGACAACGGCAGCGTGACCCGCATCCGGGACATCGGACGGGCGGAAATCGCAGGATACGACTATTCCACCAATTCCTATCTTGGCGACCGCCCGGCAGTGGCCATGGTCGTCTTTCAGCGTCCCGGCAGCAACGCGCTCTCCACCGCTCAATCGGTGATCGCGACACTGGAGCGCCTGAAAGTGGATTTCCCGCCGGGCCTCGATTTCGCCGTGGTCTACAACACGACGGAGTTCATCCAGCAGTCCATCGACGCCGTGATCATGACGATACTCGAAGCCGTGGTGCTGGTGATCATCGTCATCGTTCTGTTCCTGAAGACCTGGCGGGCGGCGATCATCCCGATTGTCGCGATCCCGATTTCGCTGATCGGCACCTTTCTGATTCTGGCGACGCTCGGCTTTTCTCTGAACAATCTGTCGCTGTTCGCGATGGTGCTGGCAATCGGGATCGTCGTCGATGATGCCATCGTCGTGGTGGAGAATGTGGAGCGCAACCTGCGGCTCGGTATGACTCCCCGCGCCGCCGCCCACCGCACGATGGACGAGGTCAGCGGTGCGCTGATCGCGATCTCGCTGGTATTGCTGGCGGTCTTCATTCCGACGGCTTTCGTTACCGGCATTGCTGGACAGTTTTATCGTCAGTTTGCGGTGACTATTGCCGCCTCCACGGTGATTTCGCTGATCGTGTCGCTGACCCTGTCCCCGGCGCTGGCGGCGCTGTTGCTGCGCGAGGAGCATGCCGGGGAGAAACCCTCGCTGCTGATGCGCCCCGTGCATGCCTTCTTCCGCCTGTTCGACCGCAGCTTCGATTGGCTGTCCAACGGTTATGGCGGGATGGTTCGGCGGCTGGTGCGGCTGCCACTGCTGGTGCTTGTCGTCTATGGCGGATTGATCTTTCTGGCGGTCGAAACCTTCCGTAGCACGCCCGGTGGCTTTATTCCGGAGGCCGATCAGGGATATTTCATCACCGTGGTCCAGCTTCCGCCGGGATCGTCACTGTCGCGCACCGATGCCGTGATCCGCTCGCTCTCGGAGAAACTGAACACCCTGGACGGGGTTGCCAATACCGTCGCCTTTGCCGGGTTCGACGGCGCGACCTTCACCAATGCCTCCAATACCGGGGTGATCTTCACGCCGCTGCTATCCTTTCAGGAACGCACCCGGCGCGGAATCGACAGCAATGCCCTGTATGGGCAGATGTGGGGAATCGTCTCCCAGATCGAAGAGGCGATGGTCTTCGTGATCAAGCCGCCCCCGATTCAGGGCATCGGCACCGGGGGTGGATTCAAGCTCTATGTGCTGGACCGGCGCGGGCGCGGCCCCGAAGCTCTGGAACAGGCGACCCAGGCCCTGGCGGCGGCGGCAAATGCCGATCCCGGCCTGACCCAGGTCTTCACATTCTTCAACACCGCGACTCCGAAAATCTATGCCGATATCGACCGGCAGAAGGTGGAGATGCTGAACGTACCGCTGGAAAGGGTCTTCTCCACACTCTCCACCTTCCTTGGCTCGCGCTATGTCAACGATCTGAATCTGTTCGGGCGCAGTTTCCGTGTGCGGATGCAGGCCGATGCAGAATTCCGGGACGACGTCTCCGACTTAGGCAAATTCTGGACCCGCAATGAGGCGGGCGAGATGGTCCCTCTCAGTGCCGTTGCCACCTTCGAGGATCGGACCGGCCCCTATCGTGTGCCGCGCTATAACCTGTTCCCGGCGGCGGAACTGCAGGGATCGGCGGTGCCGGGCTATTCCACCGGCGATGCGATCCTGGCGGTGGAACGTCTGGCGGAGGACGTCCTTCCGGACGGATTCGGGTTTGAATGGACCGATATCGCCTTTCAGGAGAAACAGGCCGGCGATACCGCACTCTATGTCTTCGCGGCGGCGGTGCTGTTCGTCTTCCTGCTGCTGGCGGCACAGTATGAAAGCTGGCTGCTGCCGCTGGCGGTGATCCTGATTGTGCCGATGTGCCTGCTGGCCGCCATGGTCGGGGTCAGCCTGCGCGGCATGTCAAACGACATCCTGGTGCAGATAGGCCTGGTCGTGCTGGTCGGTCTTGCCGCCAAGAACGCAATCCTGATCGTCGAATTCGCCAAGCAGGCGGAAGATACCGGCATGACCCGGTTCGAAGCCGCGGCGGCGGCAGCCCAGACCCGACTGCGCCGATCCTGATGACCTCCTTCGCCTTCATCCTTGGCGTGACGCCCATGGTGATCGCGACCGGGGCCGGGGCGGAACTGCGGCAGGTACTGGGCACGGCGGTCTTTTCCGGCATGGTCGGCGTCACCCTGTTCGGGCTGATCTTCACCCCGGTCTTCTACACCGTCTGCCGCAAGCTGGCGCGGGACCGGAAGCCGGAGCCGGTGCATGATGCTTGAGCGACGGGCGGAACTGGAGTACCACCCGCGCCATGAACACCGCATCCAGAACCCAGCCCGCTAAAACCGGGCCCGGCAAGGTCGGCTTCGTCAGCCTGGGCTGTCCGAAGGCGCTGGTCGATTCCGAACGCATCCTGACCAGTCTGCGGGCAGAGGGCTATGACCTCTCCCCCTCCTATGAGGGCGCGGATGTGGTTATCGTGAATACCTGCGGCTTCCTGGACAGTGCCAAGGCGGAATCGCTGGAGGCCATCGGCGAGGCGCTGGCGGAGAACGGACGTGTTGTCGTCACCGGATGCATGGGCAAGGACGAAGCCGCGATCCGCGCCGTCCATCCCAATGTGCTGGCCGTCACCGGCCCGCAGCAGTATGAGCAGGTGGTGAGCGCGATCCACGACGTCCTGCCGCCGCTGCATGATGCGAAATTCGACCTGATGCCGCCGCAAGGGATCAAGCTGACCCCGCGCCACTATGCCTATCTGAAGATTTCGGAAGGCTGTAATCACGCTTGCAAGTTCTGCATCATTCCCTCAATGCGCGGCAAGCTGGTCAGCCGACCTGCCGCGAAAGTCCTCTATGAGGCGGAGCGGCTGGTGAAGGCGGGTGTCCAGGAGTTGCTGGTGATCAGCCAGGATACTTCGGCCTATGGCACCGACCTTAAATACGAGGCCAGCCGCTGGAACGGTCGGGAGATCCGTGCCGATATCGAGACGCTGGCGCGGGAGCTCGGCTCGCTCGGTGCCTGGGTGCGGCTGCACTATGTCTATCCCTATCCGCATGTCGACCGGCTGATCCCGCTGATGGCAGACGGCACGATCCTGCCCTATCTCGACATCCCGTTTCAGCATGCCAGCCCGTCGGTCCTGAATCTGATGCGCCGCCCGGCCCACCAGGAAAAGACTCTGGCGCGCATCCAGGCCTGGCGCTCGATCTGCCCGGATATCACGTTGCGCTCCACCTTCATCGTCGGTTTCCCCGGCGAGACGGAGGCGGATTTCGATTTCCTGCTCGACTGGCTGAAAGAGGCGCAACTGGACCGCGTCGGCTGTTTCAAATACGAGAATGTCGACGGTGCAGCGGCCAATGCCCTGCCCGACCATGTGCCCGAAGCGGTCAAAGAAGACCGCTGGCACCGCTTCATGGCCGCCCAGGCGGAGATCAGTGCCGCCAAGCTGCAGCGCCGGATCGGCCAGGAGATGGATGTCCTCCTCGACGAAGCCCAGGGCGAGGATGGTTACGCCACCGCGCGCTCCGCCGCAGACGCGCCGGAGATCGATGGCAATGTCCATATCGAAGGTCCCGGCACCGAAACCCTGAAACCGGGAGACCGGGTGCGGGTGATGATCACCGATGCCGATGACTATGACTTGTACGCGGAAATCGCCTGAACGATCCCCACCAAACTATCGTATCAATCCCTGCATCAGATCCAGGAAGTTGGGGAAGCTGGTTCGGATTGGGGCGGCGGAGTCGAGCGTGACCGGGTGTTTCGCGACAAGGCCCAGCACATAGAAGCTCATGGCGATGCGATGGTCCAGATGGGTCGCGACCGTTGCCCCGCCCGCGACTTCGCCGGGGCGGCCCTCGACCTCCATCCAGTCTTCGCCCTCCGCTACAGTCACGCCATTGGCGCGCAGGCCCGTGGCCATGACCGCGATCCGGTCGGATTCCTTCACCCGCAATTCACCGACGCCGTTCATCCGCGTGCGCCCCTCCGCCTGGGAGGCGGCGACAGAGAGGATCGGATATTCATCGATCATGCTGGCCGCCCACTCCGGCGGGACCTCTACGCCGCGCAGGCTGGAATGCCGCGCGATCAGGTCGGCAACCGGCTCGCCCCCGGCGATCCGCTCATTCTCGATTGTGATATCCGCGCCCATCTCCAGCAATGTCGTGATCAGTCCGGTTCGCGTCGGGTTCATGCCGATATTCGGCAGACGCACCTCCGATCCCGGCACCAGCAGGGCGGCAACAATCGGGAAGGCGGCGGAGGACGGATCGGCAGGTACCTGGATATCGGCGGCAATCAGTTCCGGTTCGCCCCCGACGGCGATGCGCATGCCGCCACCGGCCAGATCCTCGCGCGTCACCGTGCCGCCGAAATGGGTCAGCATCCGCTCGGTATGGTCGCGGGTGGCGACGGCTTCGATCACGGCGGTCTCACCCCGCGCCATCAGCCCGGCCAGCAGCACCGCCGACTTCACCTGGGCCGACGCGACCGGCAGTTCATAGGTGATCGGCAGCACCGCCTCCGCGCCCTCGATCATCAGCGGCAGCCGCCCGCCCTCACGCATCTCGATCCGTGCGCCCATGGCACAGAGGGGGTCCGTCACGCGCCGCATCGGGCGCGATCGCAGCGAGGCATCGCCGGTCATGAAGCACCGTATCGGATGCCCCGCCAGAATACCCAGCAGCAGCCGCGCAGCCGTACCGGAATTTCCCATATCGAGGATATCCTCCGGCTCCCGCAACGCGCCAAGCCCGACGCCGCTGACATGCCAGACCCCGGTGGCATCGCGATCCACCACCGCGCCCAGTTGACGGAAGGCCTGGGCGGTGGCCAGCACGTCCTCGCCCTCCAGCAGCCCGTCGATCCGCGTCGTCCCGACAGCAAGCCCGCCCAGCATCACGGCGCGGTGGGAGATCGATTTATCGCCTGGAACGCGGGCGGTCCCGACCAGGGCCGTGCAGGCGGAAACGGTCAGGGCATCTTCAGGCATTGCGCTATCGGTCATGCGGCCAAAATCCTGGAAACACGGGTGCAAAACAGACGGCCGGTCTGCGGGATCGGCCAGGAAGCGCGGGCAGTTTTACACGCTGCCGCGCGACCTCACAAACCCCCATTCTCGCTTTCGGCGGGGCGGAGAAGCGCCTTTCCCGTCCGGCGGAACGAATAACCTTTTGACAGGGGCCCCGGAATTTGGCAAAGGCGCGCGCTGACCGGGTGTTGGCGAAGCGTTTTTAATTTTCCTCTCCCGGCCGGAATGGCATTGGTGATCCGGCAACGGATGCACCACCCAGATAATCCGTCCAATGATCCCGAAGGAGGACAGCGACATGGCGAAACCGGAATGGGGCTTCAAGCGCATGTGCCTCAGCTGTGGCGCGAAATTCTACGATATGAAGAAATCGCCGATCATCTGCCCCAGCTGCGAGGCGGTCTTTGATCCCGAAGCGGCGACGAAGCTGAAGCGCGGGCGCGGCCATGTGCCGGAAGAGAAGGTGAAAAAGGAAGCCAAGGTCGCCGAGGTCGCGGATGACGATGATGACGACATCGACGTTCTGGACGATGACGACGATGACGGTGTCCTGGAGGATACCTCCGATCTCGACGACGACGACGATGTGCCGGTCGTCGGTGCCGGCAAGGATGATGACGACATCTGATATCTGACCGCCGCATTCGGAAAATCGCTTGCGGGACCGGACGGGGCGTGTATAAAACGCGCCGCCGACCCCGGAACCCGGATCGGTCAGTCAGAAGGGGCCATAGCTCAGCTGGGAGAGCGCTACACTGGCAGTGTAGAGGTCAGCGGTTCGATCCCGCTTGGCTCCACCATCGAAAACCCTCGGGAAACCGGGGGTTTTCGCTTGTTGGGCCTCCGCGTGTGAGCAAGACGTTTCGAGTCCACAGACTCGATATAATCCAATCCGTTCGCTAAAATGGCCGCTTCTTCTGCAAAATGATCCGGATTGTACTTGCGATAGACCCGCTCGATCATCTTGGGACTGGTGGCCGTCATATAGGAAATTCGGTCGATGGATACACCTTCCTGCGCAAGCCAGGAAATCACCGAATGTTTCAGAACATGCGGCGTCACTTCCGGTCCTAATCCCGCTTTCGCAGCCGCGTTCATAAAGCTCGTTCTGATATCGTTGAGCGGTTCGCCGTAGCACTCGATCACATGATTTGACTGCGCCTGCTTTTTGGCTTTCTGGAGCTCTCGAACAAGCACACCTGTAATCCGCACTATTGTACGGCGTTTGTGTGTCTCCGGACGGTCGGGATTGTCGAAATCGATCCAACCCGTTCCTTGTTCGCCCAGTTTCACACGATCCCACGTCAAGTCCAGAACGGCACCCTTTCGTGCCCCTGTCGTCCCGGCAATCAGGATAAACAGGCGGGTGTGCGAATATTCCGCACACTCCAACAGTCGGTGAAACTCGCCACGGGTCAGAAAACGCTCTCTTGGGCGTCCGGCTGCTGGCAAATCGATATGAGGGGCTTTGGTGATTGCCTTGCGCCGTTCGGCGGCATTCAAGGTTGCCTTCAACTCCACTAGCTCGTGGCGACCACTCACACCAACCGCGTTGCGTTCCACTATGTACTGCGCCACCAATTCCGGTGTGATCTGTTCGGGCAGTAACGGCCCAAAGAACGGCTCCAGGGGCTTGTGATAGCCTCTGGTAACGCTCTTGGCCCGCGCCTGCCCCTTCTTCTCGGACATGGCGAGCCGCCAGCGCAGAAGCTCCAGAACGGTCGGCTCTGGCGGTAACGCCGTTTTGGATGCGACATGAAGGGCTAAACATCGTTCAGCCTCCCGTCGATCCGCCGTGAAAGTGCAGAGGGTACGGCCCGCATCGCGGATGTACCAAGACCGGTATCCCGGTCTTTTGATAAGTCGGGGTGGTTTCCGTTGTCGCGGCATGTCCATGTCTCCAGGCAGTTAGACAAGCAATCTTCATCGATTCGGATCGAACCGGTCGGATACTTGATGACTGGAAGATGGCCTGACGCCGCCATACGCCGAACAGTCTCATAAGAGACATTCAACCGCTTCGCCGTTTCACGCATTGTCAGGAGGCCCATAGCAGAGCCCTCCCGAAGATCGTTACGCCGTTAGTTTCTTGTGGAAAAACCTGGAGAGGGATATACTCTTTCGCAGATAAACGACTCACGTCTGATCCTCCTGTTTCTTGAGGGTTGGGGCTGCGCCAACAGCCGCTGGGTGGTTTTGCAAGGAGCGGCTCGGGTCTTCATGATCCGAGCCGTTTTTTTTCAACGAGCGTTCGAGCCTCAAGAGCCGCTGACCGTAGTAGTGAAGCTCACCGTGAATTGAATCGAGTGTCCCGTTTAAATCCTCAATGTCTTTCACCGGGAGTGACCATTTCGTCCAATCTAGGTCAGATGCAAAGTGATCTACGAAGTCAAAGTAGTCAGGATTGTTGAACGGAATTTCCTCATTGAGGGAGGGATCGATACGGCATTCTTCTTGCTGGTAAACAGTGTTGAAAATTTCTCTCGGATCAATTTCGAGAATTTTGCAAAGACGCGTTAGTTTTGGCAGCGGAGGATATTTTCCGTCTGGCTGTCCAGCCTTTTCCCACTTTGCCAATGAGTTTGGACTAACTCCGGCCATTTCAGCGAGTTTGGCACGCGAAAGCTTGCGGGAAATTCGTTCCCGCTCCAGCCGCCCCCCTAGGCCGACAAACTGAAAGTTGAAATCATCAGCATCGCTCATAAGGGCAAATTTAGTCCTAATTTGCCTTATAGGTCAAATGAAAAATCTAGATATCGTGGACTATCTGGATAATTCTCAAAATATTGAATTTAACTTTGCGTTATCGCAACACATCGAAACGCCAACGGCTTGGTTGTTTAAACATTTCCCGAGTTCGGATTGCTTCATTTCGTGTCAAAACAGCCGCCTTGTTACGGTCGCTCGACATACGAGCCACGCAATCTACGTGGTGCGTGTAGTAGTACCTTTTTCCTTGGATGCTGATGGACAACAGCATCCGGGATTTTTCAGTCGAATAGTAAAAAGCCACGCCGCCCATCCTGAAATCATTTGTGAAGATACGATTTGAGAAGGTAGACAGATTCGCGCTGAGCCATGAAGTAACACATGGCTCAGCGCAAACCTTTGGTCACCGTTCGGAGGCTGACTCGGAGAAATTCTCCGGCAGTTTCCCCGCCGTTGCCATCCCCCAGAGGAACGGGCGAACTTTCGGGGTCAACTTTTTGTATCCGCCCCACCCCTCAAAGAAACTGGGTTCATTGATCCGATCTTCCTCACTCAACCTATCGGCAATATCCTTGAGCGCGCCTAAGTCCACACTCCACAGATCAAGACCAATTACCGCCGTATCCACGATCCGGCCCCCGACTTCCGAGCAATAGTCATGCGCGTCGCAGGGATTGCCCTCAAATATGTCGAGGATCGTGTTCCCGTCCAGCGCATTGGTCCGGGTCAAACCACGTTGATGGGCAAGGATAGCCAAATCACGCGGTTCTAGCTCTGACAGAGCCCGCTTTGCATCGTCAGCCATTGCGAGCGCCTTCCGCACTGATCCTTCGAAGCCATCTTCGCGCAAGGCGTCAATCGCCTCTAAGATTAGTGCAGCATGATCGATCGGGTCGACATCGAAGGGCGGGAGCAACTCCGAAGTCCGATCTGCCGACGGATTGTTCTCCGCCATACCTTCCACGATGATTTCCGGGTCGACCTTCAACACCGCGCAAATCTTGCGAAGACGCATAACGGACACTTCCTGCGTCCCGGCCTCGAATTTCTCGATACTCTTTGGGCTGATGCCGGTCTTCTCGCCCAAGTTGGCCCGCGACAGGCCTGCCGCATCCCGAGCGGCCCGCAAACGCTTGCCGATTTCTTCCTGCGTCATTTCGACATCACTCATAACACGCTCCTTTTTCGTAAACCTATACGTAGGTAGGGACAGGGTCTTTCCTGTTCCCCGGTGAAGTCCCCGGGATCATTCCCGAGGAACGTTTCCTTTAGCTATAGCTAAAGGAAATTTGGTGCTTCGGAGAGGTTCCCCGAGATATTCCCCGAGAGCCTGTCCAACCTTAGAAGCCGAGTTTCTAAGCCACTCAAAGTTTTCCCCGGGAGTTTGTGCATGAAGGAAAAGGGGGGGCATTCCGTTAACGTTAACGGTCCCGATTTTCCGAAGTCCGATCATTGGAGCCGCCTCCCTTCATCGAAAGGCGGTGAACCTTGGTTGGGAGGGGGCCTTGTATCGAGGTATCCTCCCCCATCTGCTCGGACAGTTGTCGTTGTAGTGTGCTTCATAGGGGGGCGACTTGCGTCGCCGTCGCCTTTGGCGACCGTCGCAGCTATTCTCTCAGCCTCTATACGCGCTCTGAATATCGCTCTGGCATCGGTGACCTGGTCATGAAGCCCATTGCGGCGAACGAGGTCATTAAAGTCCCCATCGTAGTTCATAACGATCACGCAGGGCTCCATACGCCGAGTAAATTTCGGCATCGGACGCGTGATTGCTAAAACTCGGTTCTCATCTTGGCGTGGTTCACTCGGTTCTGGTCGCTTTTCAGCGTCCTTCTTTTCCGTCACGCGCCATATCCATCGATCATCGACAGTAGGCACCATGATGAGTTTTTGGCCGTTCTCTCGAAGCGTCCGTCGGAATGTCCTGAGTGAACCTAGTGGATGAAAAAATTTGAGGCCCTTTTCGCGCACTGGGACCCTTTGCCCCTCGTCCGTCACACGCATTTCAACTTCACCTGTGTCCGGATCAAATTTGAGCCGACCACCGGCAATCTGCAAAAAGAGTTCTCCAAGTTCTTCATCGCTGAGAAGGTCGAACTGCTGCGGCTTGAAAACGTACTTTACAACCTCGTTTGGTTTTTCGATCTTGCTGTCATGAACATAGCCCTTTGGAAAAAAGTTCCGGGCGAATTCAAGAAATTCTTTCCAGCGCTTCGATCCCAAATGGCGACGGCATTTAAAGAGAACATGGCTATGCATGTTCAACATCGCTGCGCCGGACTCGTCGCGTTTGATCGTGTTCTCGACGTTGTAAAATTCGATATCAATCCCGAACGTCTTGAGTGTCGGATGACTGGCAAACTTCGACATGCGCCGGGTATGGGCTTTATGATACCGGCGATAGTGCGGGAGAGGCGTCCAGCCGCCCGATACGACCAGCATTCTCAATCGACCGAATTTCGTGACGTCGAACAGGTAACGAATGCTTTTCAGCATATCGTGGACGTTCCGAGATTGCGGGGCCGGTAGCATGTTGCAGTTACGAAATGGCCGGATCGTGTCTGTCTGGCCGCTCACAAGCCCAACAACCATTGTCTCCCGCCCTTCATTGGTCCCGGTAATGCCGACACGTTCCAGACGGGCAATTAAGTCTTCGGTCTGCTCTATCAGTTGCCGTTCCCGGCTTTTCCCATCGATAAAACCCTCCCGCGAGACTTCTCGCCCGATAAGAGCTTCCCCAATTTCCTTGATGCTGATTTCCTTGGGTCCAGCCTTCCATCCAAAATTATCCTTGGCCGTGTTCAGTTTAGGAACTGGCAACGCGTTAGGATTGCCTTTGAAGGCTGGTTTTGCCTTTTCGCTTGCGGGTGAAACATAACTTGCGTGAGTATCAAGGGGAGGCGTCATAGCGCGCGCTCCCCCGGTCGAACGATCAAAATATAGGAAAAGAAATGACCACGCTTAAGGAATTCGTCATGGCTTCCCTGCGAGACGTATCTGAGGCCCTCCAGGACTTCGAACAGTCTCAAAAGGAAAACGGTAGAAATATCACACCGTTTCCTATTATCAGCACCCTTGCAGCGAATAGCGGTAATTCTCCGTATACGATTGGCAAGGTTTTCTTTCGAGATGAAAACGGAGAATACCTCAAAGGAAAAGGCGGAGAAAAGGCGTGGCAAGGCCAAGTAATAATGCCTATTGAGTTTAATATAGCAGTAACCGCCGTATCTGGAGATCAAACAGATGCAGGGGTTGGTCTTAAGGTGCTTGAGGCATTCCGAGTTGGTACAGACGTAAAGACTTCCAGTGAATACAGTTCTGCAAGCCGTGTTACGTTTGTTGTTCCACTTCAACTTGCAAGAAGTGAGTAACTTCCTTTGAACGATTATCAATTTTACATGAACGATAATCATTATCGCCGCCCTTTCCCACGCGCTCCGCGCAGGGTGGGGGCCTTGCCCCCACACCCCCGCACCTCGCCGGTGGGCAGGGGTGCAGGAGAGGAAGTCGTCGCTTCGCTCCTTGTTTCCTTTCCTGACCCCTGCGCGAGAGGATAGGGCGCTTCCGTGGCGTAAAGGCCCTCCCGCCGCTCGCTACGCTCACGGTCTCCCGAGGAGGACCTTGACCCCCCTCCAGCGCCGTGCGCCCCTCTGGCAACGTGCAGGGGCAGGCTAGGGGCCTTTTGCGGTCCCTTGGCTTCCGGAAGTACCGTGTAGACTGTTTGCCGGGAGATACCGAACCGCTTTGCAATCTCGGCTGCTGAATGCCCGCGGGAAAATAGCCGCTCGATTTTAGCGTTGCGGTCCTGGCGGCGCTGCGCTCGATACAGCTTCATGAAGCCGCGCGCGATCTCTGTCGAGATGTCGAGATCCCGTGCAGCCGTTTTCAGCGCTTCGGACTTGGACAGGCCGGACAGGGTAAGAGCGTCCACCGCATCCGAAATGGCTTTGCCGCGCTCCTGGGTGGCTGCGCGGCGAACATCGATCGATTGCTGAAAATCCCGATCAATGCGGCGTTTGTCCTGCGCCTGGCGCTTCCGGCCTTTGACCAGGCCAAGGAAAGGCTCGATGAGCGCCGACAGTTCATCCGCATGAAGCTCAATCGTGAGCCGGTACCGCATCGCATCGCCCGGAACAGGTTCCAGGTTGACGGGCAGGCGCGAGATATCGAATTCGCGATTAACCATCGTCGCGGCCTCCCGATCTGGGGGCACGACACGGCCAAATTGAGCCTGGCTTAAATTGGCCTAGCGGAGCGACGTTTCGGGACTGCGGTCCCGATTGAATGTCGTCACTTGTCGAAACATGCGGAAAACCGCTGTTGTCGTTTGTCGCTACTTGGGCTTTATGTTGTTGTTTTTCCCAGGTTTTTTCGCGGCTGGCAGTGTAGAGGTCAGCGGTTCGATCCCGCTTGGCTCCACCATCGAAAACCCTCGGGAAACCGGGGGTTTTCGCATTTTCGGCCTAGCCTTTATCTTGAAGGGCCTTCACTTCGGAGCGCAGGGCTTTCAGTTCCGCCATGATCTGGTCGTGTTCGCTGCCCAGTTCGCCACGGGTTTCGCTTTCGGCGGCCTTGTGCTCCTGGCTCATGCTGTCGACGATGATGGCGATGAACAGGTTCAGCACGGCGAAGGTCGTCAGCAATATGAAGACGACGAAGAACAGCCAGGCCTGGGGATAGACCTCCATCACCGGGCGGACGATGCCCATTGACCAGCTTTCCAGCGTCATGATCTGGAACAGCGAATAGACCGACTCGCCCAGCGTCCCGAACCAGTCGGGGAACGATGCTCCGAACAGCTTGGTCGCCATCACGGCGGCGATGTAGAAGACCAGCGAGAGGAGCATGATCACCGATCCCATGCCGGGAATCGCCCGCAGCAGTGCCTGCACGACCAGACGCATCGATGGGACCATCGACACCAGGCGCAGGGCGCGCAGGATGCGCAGCGCCCGCAGGACGGAGACGCCCTCTCCCGCTGGCAGCAGGGTGATGCTGACGATCACGAAATCGAAGACGTTCCAGGCATTTCGGAAGAATCCCAGTCGATAGACGATCAGCTTGAGGAGGATCTCGACGACAAAGATTGCCAGTGCGATCGTATCAAGTGCCTTTAGCAGGTCCCCGGCGACCGCCATGATGCTGGGGGAGGTTTCCATACCCAGGATGATCGCATTGAGGACGATCACCCCCGTGATCGCATACTGGAACCGTTTCGATTCAATGAATGTCTTTAATTGTGCGATCACGACAGATCCTTCTCCCGGACAGGAAGCTCCGATTATTGCATTGCAGAAAGAAGGGGCGCATCAGCGGAAAAATCAAGCGGATTGCGTGTTCGTCGGCGCGGATTCCGATACGTCCGTCAGGCTGTGCCAAAGCGCCTCCCGGACGATGCCGATTTCACGGTCGCGGCGGCGCATGACCATCAGCCGCGAGCGGCGGATCGGGTATTCGACAAGATCGAGCCGGAGGAGATCACCTGTGGCCAGTTCGTCGCGGATCATGTGCTCCGGCATGCCGCCCCAGCCCATCCCGGCCAGCAGGATTTCCTTCTTCGCCGTGAAATCCGATACCGTCCAGCGCAATCCGTCGGGCAAGACATCCCGGCTTTGGGCATAGGGGCCATGCCCGGTTCCGGCGACGACGACCTGAACAAAACTGCGCATTTTTTCGGTCGCGACGGGACCCGTTTGCCGCGCCGGGCCGTAATCGGGCCGTGCGACCGGGACGATGTCTATTTCCATGAAAGGCGCGGTTTCGACGTCTTCGAGCGGCAGGCTGTTGTCGGGTGCTACGATGATATCGACATCGCCCGTCATCAGGCGTTCCGCCGCGCCGCCCAGAACGTCGGTGGACAGTCTGATATGGGTCTGGGGAAAGTGCCGCCCGACCGTCCCGACGCTGGCAAGGATTGGCGATAATGGACAGGTCGCGGAGACGGACAGGGCGACCTCCGCTTCCTGCTTCGCTGCGAGCCGACCGGCAAGATTCGTCAGGTCCTGCATCTGGATCAGCACGAGGCGGGCCTGCCGATGGAAGGCCTGTCCCGCCGCCGTCAGTTCCGGACGGTAACCGGATCGAGACAGCAGGCGACTGCCGACCACTAGTTCCAGTTGCTTGATCGCATGGCTGATCGCCGGTTGGGTTTTGTGCAGTTTCTCCGCCGCCGCCCGGAAGGTGCCCTCGCTGACGACGGCATGCAGGACGCGAAGCTGTTCGATGGTGATCACGCCAAATCCTTTTCAATAAATTTTATTTATCGTTATCATGATAAACTATCATTATCTTCTAATCATCCCTTTCTCTACACAAGCGGTGTCGACCCTTCGGGGTGCCATCGAAAAGAGAAAGGACAGCTATGAAACTCTTCATGAAACCGGGGGCCTGTTCGCTCGCCTCCCACATCGTTCTGCGTGAGGTCGGAGCCCGCTTCGACCTGGATCCGGTCGATACAGTGCAAAGGACAACATCGACCGGCGCGGATTTCACCCGGATCAATCCGAAAGGCTATGTGCCCGCACTGGAATTGGAGAATGGCGATATCCTCACCGAGGGGGCGGCGATCCTGCAATATATCGCCGATACGCATCCGGGCAGCAGGCTCGCACCGGAACCCGGTACCGTGGCGCGGGCGCGGCTTCAGGAATACCTGAACTATACCGCCTCAGAACTGCATAAGTCTTTCGGCCCTTACTTTCATCCGGGTCATGACGATGCGGCGAAGCAGGCGGCGGGCAAGTCAGTCGCCGGGAAATTCGACTATGTCGAATCCCTGTTCGCCGACGGGCGGGCGCATCTTCTGGGCACGGATTTTTCCGTGGCCGATGCGTATCTCTTCGTGGTTTCGAACTGGGCGAATTTCGTCGGTATCGATCTGACGCCCTGGCCAAAACTCTCCGCCTTCCTGGCGCGGGTTGCCGCCCGTCCGTCGGTACGGGCGGCGCTGGCGGCCGAAGGACTGGTCTGATCATGGAAACGATTGTGGCCCATCGCGCCATACTTGATCTGTTGCAGGCCTATTTCGATGGACTTTACCACGCCGATACCACCCGGTTGGCCGAGATATTCCATCCCGAAGCCCGCTATGTGAATACGGTCGACGGACATCGCGCAAATCTGGCGGTACCGGATTATTTCGCCCTCGTCGATGCCCGCATCCCACCGTCAGAACAGGGTCAGGTCCGGCGGGACCGGGTGCTGGCGGTGGAAATCGGCGGTCCCAACATGGCCTTCGCCAGAGTGGAGATGGCGATGATGGGCCGGGTCTATACCGATTTCCTGACCCTGGTTTTCGACCGTGGCCGATGGTCGATAACTGCCAAGGTCTTCCATTTTGACATTGAAACATGAAGGATACGATGATGCCCTATGTGAATATCAAGGTGACCCGGGAGGGCGGCCCTGACGGAACCGGCCCTTCGGCGGACCAGAAAAAGGACCTGATCGCCGGTGTAACCGACCTGCTGGTCCGGGTGCTGAACAAGGATCCGGCGACCACATTCGTTGTCATCGACACGGTCGATCCGGATGATTGGGGATTGAACCGATTGTCCGTTCGGGAAATTCGTGCGGGTAAAGCCGGGCATTGAAATCCGGTTGAATCGGGCGTTCCCTGAGCGGATCGCAAGGGCTGATGGAATGGATGGCATGAAACTGAAAACCGGACTGACCGAGATGCTGGGAATTGACCATCCTGTGCTGCTGGCCCCCATGGCGGGGGTCAGCGGGGCGCAGCTTGCAGCAGCGGTCGGGGCGGCGGGCGGCTTCGGGCTGCTGGGCGGGGGATATTGCGACAGCGCCTGGATTCGTCAGGAACTCGATGCCTTGCGGGGCAGGCGGTTCGGGGTCGGGGCAATCACCTGGGCACTGGACGAGGCCCCGCATGTGCTCGACATCATGCTCTCTTACCGACCCGAGGCGGTGTTTCTCTCCTTCGGCGATATCGCACCCTATGTCGGGGCGGTCCACGGCGCGGGCGCGCGGCTGATCGCACAGGTCCAGACCGTGTCGGGCGCACGGCAGGCGGTGGAGGCGGGTGCGGATATCATCGTCGCCCAGGGGACGGAGGCGGGTGGCCATGGCGGTGCGCGCGCAACTCTGCCGCTGGTTGCCGCCGTGGTGGATGCGGTGCCGGATCGCCCCGTCCTGGCGGCGGGCGGGATCGCCGACGGGCGCGGTCTCGCCGCCGCGCTGATGCTGGGCGCGCAGGGCGTCGTCTGCGGCACCGCCTTCTGCGCGGCTGAGGAATCGCTGGTCCATACGGCGGCCAGACGCTTGCTGCCGGAAGCAGAGGGAGACGCGACCCTGCGCAGCACGGTCTTCGATATCGCCCGCGCGAAGAACTGGCCCGAAGAGTACACGCTGCGCACGCTTGAGAATGCTTTCTCCACGCGCTGGCACGGACGGGCCGAGGCTCTTCGCGCGGATGGGGAGACGGCGCGCAAATCCTATCACGATGCGCTGGAGAACGGTGACTTTCAGGAAGCGGCGGTCATTGTCGGCGAGGCGATAGACCTCGTCCATGCCATCGAACCCGCCGCTGACATCCTCACCCGCATGGTGGAGGAAGCGACCACCCGCTTATCCGGCGCATCCCGGTATCTGGACGACTGACTCTATGGCAGCGACAGAAGACCGGAGCCGGTGCGGTACGGCCTTTCTTCATAACGGTTTTTCCGGCGCGGACAGGCTGACCTGTCTGTAAGGGCTGTCAAGGCAACGCCACTGCCTGTAACGTTATCAGAGAGACGAATGAGTTATCACCCCGGTTTGTGACACAATAGGAAGAGGATCCGATGATCGACCTTGGCAACCGCACCTCCATCTATCAGCCTGAGCAGGAAGGCCGCATCTTCCCCGAGGAGCCGAAATTCAATTCGCCCGAGGAACTGCGCCTCTATCGCAAGAAGCGGCTGGTCGCGGCCTGCCGTGCCTTTGCCGAAGAAGGCTTCGATTATGGTTTTGCCGGGCATCTGACGATCCGCGATCCGGAAAATCCGGAATTGTACTGGACCAACCCGATGGCGGTGCATTTCGATCAGGTGTCGCTGTCAAACCTGATCCTGGTCGATCATGACGGGATGGTGGTGGAAGGCGATTATGCCGTGAACCGTGCCGGATTCGTCCTGCATGCCGCCGTTCATGCCGATCATCCCGACATTCTGGCGATGTGCCATGCCCATACCATCTACGGCACCGCCTTTGCCGCCCTGGGTCGCCCGCTGGAACCGATCACTCAGGATGCCTGCGCATTTTTTGAGGATCATGCGGTGATCCTGGAGGAAGCCGGTCAGGTCGCGGTCGAGGCAAAGGCAGGGTCCAATGTCTGCAAGGCCTTCACCGGTGTGAAGGCGGCAATCCATCAGAATCACGGCCTGCTGACCGCCAGCCGCCACAGCATCGATTCCGCCGCCTTCTGGTTCATCGCCCTGGAACGCTGCTGCCAGCAGCAGCTGATGATCGACGCCACCGGCCATACGCCGATCCGCATCCCCGACGACCGCGCCCGCTACAGCCGCGAACATGTCGGCAGCGAATATATCGGCTGGCTTCATTTCCAGCCGATCTATGACCGGCTGGAAGCGACCAGACCGGATATGTTCAACTGAGTTGAACCCTAGAAAACCGCCCAGACCAGGCTGGACAGAATGAAGGTCGGGATGCAGAGCAGCGGTAGAAGGGCGATCACCATGGCCGGGGTATAGACCTTGCGGCTGTGCAGGAAGACGGCGACGACGATGCCGACCAGACCGGCAATCGGGTAGTAAAAGGCGCTGTAGGACATCAGGGCGGGCAGATTTCCGACCCGGTCCCACAGCACCAGGGTCAGCACCCCCATGATCACCCCGACCGGGCAGAGCGCTGCGGCGGCCACAAGGATCGCGTTGCGGGAGACAAGGCGCGCCTCCTCCCGCCATCCCTTAACCTTCGCGTCCTCCAGTTCCTCCCGGATATGCTTGACCAGCATCCCTCGCCCTTCCGTTTATGGTGCGCCGCGCATGCCGCCCGCACCGCGCCCGAAGGAGCGGAAGGCCTTGGCGCGCATCGGCAGGCGGCTGGCCAGCGACTCGATGCGGCCCTTCACCTTTGGAATCTGCATCACATTCTCGATCCGTCGGGCCAGGAAGGCGCGGGTCTCGGCAAAATCCTCATTCCCGTCATTCAGCCAGACCAACAGGGTGGAGGAATAGACACCGCTGAGCAGCAGGCGCTTGGAATAGAAATTCCAGTCGGTGGAGCGATCCCCCGCCGCGAACCACATATCATCAACGGTGCGATAGAGCAGCTGCAGCGCCAGTGGTGCATTTCCCGGCCTGGAGAGGATGGCAAGGCCACGGCGAACCGCCTCCCGGTCGTTGGCATTCTGCTCCAGGCGCGTCATCACCGCAAAGGCGATCCGCTCCCGGATTTTCAGGCTGCCAAGATCAGAAGCCTGCAATGCTGCCATCATCCGCCGGTCGGCAAGCTGGCTGTGCCAGGCGATCAGGTCGCGGGCCGCACCGGGGAACAGCGCATCGGCATCCTCTTTCGACAGGCCGATATCGGCGGCCCCGCGCAGCAATGCGGTGCGGGTCCAGCCATCAAAGGGAACATGAGTCAGCACCGCGTCGATCAACTGGTCGCGCCGGGTGCGGAGATCGTCCTGCTGTGGGTCTGGTGGTGGAGTCCGGTCGTCAGTCGTCATGGATACACATCTCCTGTTCGTCCTCGTCCTCGCCCTTCGGGGGCAGGCCCATCAGCGCCCGTGCCCTGTCCGGCATACCATGGCGCAACTCCTCGCGGAAGACCAGTAAGGATAGGTCATCCATCCGCTGCGGATAGAGGATACCCGACAGATGATCGCATTCATGTTGCAATACGCGGGCATGGAACCCGGTCACCCTCTGGTCGATATCCGGCCCGTCCGGCACCTGCGCCTGCAACCGGATTTCCTGCGGTCGCGGCACCAGGCCGACCATGCCCGGCACGGACAGGCAGCCCTCCCAGTCATAGGAAATTTCCGCCGTCAGGGGTGTGATCACGGGATTGATCAACCGGGTCAGTGGAATCGCGGGCTGATCCTTCCCCGCCCGCCCGGCCGCCACATAGTAGACGACAAGGCGCAGACCGACATGGACCTGCGGTGCGGCAAGACCGGTCCCCTCCGCATCGTGCATGGTCTCCACCATGTCATCCAGCAGGCGGCGGATCGCCGGGCTGTGGGGGTCTGGGACGCGCGCCGCCTCGGCCCGCAGGACCGGGTGTCCCATTCGCGCGATTTTCAGGATCGCCATGGATGCTATCCCTCCGTAACCTCTGCAAATAAGGGTTCACAAACCCGATGTCAGGTGCTATACGCCGCCCTCGACTTCGGGGGATTCGCTCCCGTCGGCCACGCATTTTGTGGCCAACCAAACTTCAATCGCTTGAAAGGCGGGTGAAAGCAAGTGCAGGTCATCGTACGCGATAATAACGTCGATCAGGCCCTTCGTGCGCTCAAGAAGAAGTTGCAGCGTGAAGGCGTCTTCCGGGAAATGAAACTTCGTAGGCATTTCGAAAAGCCGTCGGAAAAGAAAGCCCGGGAAAAGGCGGAAGCGCAGCGGCGCCACCGTAAACTTCTACGGAAGCGCCTGGAGCGTGAAGGGTTCTAGGATCAGACGGACCTGTCACCAGATCCCCTAGGGAACTGGTTGATTGTTACGGTAGAAACGCTCTCAACCTTGCGGTTTGAGGGCGTTTTTGCTTTCGAGGAGGGCTATCCCTTCACCGCAAAGGCTAGATAATTGACGTCCAGATCCCTGGGTGCGAGGTGGAATTCGTCCTGGATCGCCTTCAGGAATTTCAGTGACACCCTGTCAGGTATAGCGCGATGCAACTCTCAGTCTGAGTCGTTCCGACCATGGATTATGAAGGGTTCTTCGACGAAGGAAGTGGATTTAGCCGCGTCACTTCATGCCATCACGACGTCCGTTTCCTGCTTGCTATAGCAAAACGGCCCCGGAAAACAAGGATAGGCAACGGCCAAAACTCTAATGTCAGGGTGGGTTTTCTTGTCCCGCAGGATCGTCCACAGGCACGCAAGCGGATCAATTCCCCTTGAAGCGGTTGGTCCATTCAGCCGCCAGCTTCCGGGCTTCGGCAATCTGGGCAGGGACCATCAAACCAGCAGTTATATCCAGGCCCTTTATGGCGATTTCTTCCCCCTGTGCGGCGGCGAGAATGAGCCATTTGTGAGCTTGCACGAAATTCTGCGGGGTACCTGTGCCATTTGCGTATGCAAGCCCGAGATTGGACTGCGCCTTGGCATCCCCCTGCTCAGCGGCCAGTCGGAACCAGTGTATGGCCTCGGCAGGGTCTTGCGGAGCACCTAGACCATTGAAGTACATAATTCCGAGATTGACCTGTGCTTGGGCAAACCCCTGCTCGGCGGAGAGCTGGAACCAGCGCACGGCCTCGGCATGGTCCTGCGG
The DNA here is from genome assembly GCA_965223125.1 of Alphaproteobacteria bacterium. Taxonomy (GTDB): domain Bacteria; phylum Pseudomonadota; class Alphaproteobacteria; order UBA8366; family Aestuariispiraceae; genus Pacificispira. Next base: position 1,936,165 of record OZ244984.1, read on the forward strand.
GACACCTTGGCCATTGATGTACTGAAACCCGAGATTGACCTGCGCCTCGGCAAGCCCCTGTTCGGCGGCGAGCCGGTACCAGCGCGCGGCCTCGACATAATCCTGCGGCACGCCTCGGCCATAGTCGTACGCAACCCCAAGATTGAATTGCGCCAGGGCAAACCCCTGCTCGGCGGCCAGCAGGAACCAGCGGACGGCTTCGGCAAGGTTCTGCGGAACACCTTGGCCATTGGCGTACGCAAACCCGAGACCGAGCTGCGCGGAGGCATCCCCTTGCTCGGCGTTGTTGCGCAGTTCGTCGATGCCATTTGCCGACCCAGACGCGGCAAATCCAGTCGCGAAGAATGCGATGATCAACAGAATTCGGAGAATAGTCATATGCGCCTCTATAAATTCGGCGTGAACGGTCGCCGGCCCCCAGCCACCGACCTCTCCCGATACCATCATAGTCAGTCCCGAAAATAGCCGAACATGTTGAACTTTAAAACCATAGAATGTATTTTCACTGTCGATATTCCGATTGCGCAACCTCTTGTCCGGAATCAACGTCAACCGTCGAGGAGTCTTGTAAATCCTTGCGTACGCAGTCTGGGGAAGCCCGAGTGATTGTGCAGAATTTTGTGCTATTCGCGGGTCTGTTCCGGGAAGAGTCCCGGGATTCACCGGGCGGCCAGACAGGTCGGGAATGCGAGCCGGAGCGGGGTACGATCATTGTCGGTGGTCAAGATCTCCGTCTTCAGGAGCGGTGACGTAATGCGCCGTGAATGCCGATCCGTCATGCCAAGTAGTCTGGGAACGTCGCCACGAGTGAGTTCACCTCTATAATGAACAGCCTCAAGAACCGCCCCCGCTTTTTTCGGCAGGGCGTGCTGGGTTCAAAGAAGTCGCGCATGGAGCGGGCCAGACCTGCAAGCGCCGTCAGGACACCTCATTGTCCTTGAGCCGTTATCCTTTCACCGCAAAGGCCAGATAGTTGACGTCCAGATCCCTGGGTGCGAGGTGGAATTCGTCCTGGATCGGGTTGTAGGCCATGCCGCAGAGATCGGCGATCTGGAGACCTGCCGGGCGCAGGGCGGCGGCGAGTTCGGAGGGTTTCACGAATTTGCGCCAGTCATGGGTGCCGCGCGGCAGCCAGCGCAGGATATATTCCGCCCCGACGATGCCCAGCGCGAAGGATTTCGGGGTGCGGTTGAAGGTGGAGAGCACCATTGCCCCGCCGTCGTGCACCAGTGCCCCGGCATCGGTCAGGAAGGTGTCGAGGTCCGCGACATGCTCCATCACTTCCATATTCACCACAGCATCGAAAGTCTTGCCCTCCGCCACCAGATCATCGGCGGTGGCGTGGCGATAGCGGATATCGAGGCCCATGCGGTCGGCATGGTTGCGTGCGACATCAATCGACCGCCCGGTCGCATCGACCCCGGTGACCGTCGCGCCGAGGCGAGTCAGGGGTTCGCAGATCAATCCGCCGCCGCAGCCGATGTCACAGATCGCAAGCCCTTTCAAAGGCTTCGGTGCCAGCGGATCGCGCCCGAAACGCCCGCACAGCCGGTCCCGGATATAGCCGATCCGCACCGGGTTCAGCATATGCAGCGGCTTGAATTCCCCCTCCGCATCCCACCACTGGTCGGCGATGGCGGCGAACTTCTCGATCTCCGCCGGATCAACGGTGGAACCGGCGGTCGATTGGGCGGAAGTTTGAGCTTGGGCAACCATGGGCGGCACTCCTGCTCGGCGGTTGGTTGTTCTTGCACCTGAAAGCGTCAGCGAGTATGGATACGCCGCCCGCGCGGGGCAAGCGGTCGAATGCCGCAGCAGCCACGGCATTTCTGGTCATTTTTCGAAGAAAGCGATCCCGAAGAGATGGCGCGTATCGTTATGAAATTCGGCGGAACCTCTGTCGCCGACATCAGTCGCATTGCCAATGCCGCCCTGCGCGTGAAGCGCGAGGTCGATGCCGGACATGAAGTCGCGGTTGTCGTTTCCGCCATGTCGGGCGTCACCAATCAGTTGGTCGGCTATGTTCAGGAGACATCGCGCATCTATGATGTGCGGGAATATGATGCCATCGTCGCATCCGGCGAGCAGGTGACTGCCGGGCTGATGGCGCTGCGGCTTCAGGAGATGGGCATTTCCGCACGCTCCTGGCTGGGCTGGCAGATTCCGATCCGCACCAACGAGATGCATGGCAAGGCGCGGATCGAGGATATCGCTGTCGATGACCTGATTTCCCGTTTCGGTGAAGGTCAGGTTGCCGTTGTTGCGGGATTCCAGGGGGTCTCACCGCGCAACCGCATCGCGACACTGGGGCGCGGCGGGTCCGATACGACGGCGGTCGCGCTGGCTGCTGCCCTGAAAGCCGATCGCTGTGATATCTATACCGATGTGGACGGGGTCTACACCACCGATCCCCGCATCGTGCCCAAGGCCCGCAAGATCGCGCGGATCAGTCATGAGGAAATGCTGGAAATGGCATCGCTGGGTGCCAAGGTCCTGCAGACCCGTTGTGTTGAAATTGCCATGAACCATGGCGTGCGCCTGCAGGTTCTGTCCTCCTTCGAGGACAAGCCGGGCACGCTGGTCGTCGATGAGGATGAGATCGTGGAAAAGCAAGTCGTAAGCGGCATCGCCTACAGCCGGGACGAGGCCAAGATTACCCTGGTGAAGGTTGCCGACAAGCCGGGCGTCGCTGCCCATATCTTCGGCCCGCTGACCGATGCGTCGATCAATGTCGACATGATCGTGCAATCGGTATCCCCCGATGGGGAACGCACCGATATGACCTTTACCGTGACCCGTGCCGATCTGGACCGGGCTGTCGCGGTGCTGAAGAGCAATCACGACAGGATCGGCTATGAAATGCTTCTGTCCGACGGGGCGGTGGCGAAGATTTCCGTCATTGGGGTCGGCATGCGCAGCCATGCGGGCGTTGCCCAGACGATGTTCAAGACACTGGCAGAAAAGGGCATCAACATTCAGGTGATCTCCACCAGTGAGATCAAGATATCAACGCTGGTGGCCGAGGAATATGCCGAACTGGCGATTCGCGCCCTGCATACGGCCTATGGTCTGGATGCGGTTTAGGGAATTTTGCCGACGGGGTTTGAGATTGGCGGCGCACTGGGTGCGCCGACTTCACCGGGACGGGACGGTCAATGGTCAGGGAGACCAAATCAGGAATGACGGCAGGCGCGGGCGGATGGGCTGGCCCGCGCAAGCTGCTTCGGCGGCTGCGCGACGTCATGGCTGGACCTGGCGATGCGCAGGAGCGGCTTGACCGGATCGCCCGTCTGATCGCCCGCGACATGGTGGCAGAGGTCTGTTCGATCTATCTGCGCCGTGCCGGGGATGTGCTGGAGCTTTTTGCTACCCAGGGGCTGAAACCGGAATCCGTCCACAATACGCGGCTGCGCATCGGCGAGGGGATCGTCGGCGCGGTCGCAGCGGACAGTCGCCCTATGGCGCTGGCCGATGCCCGCAAGCACCCGAATTTCGCCTATCGCCCGGAAACGGGAGAGGAAATTTATACCTCCATGATGGGGGTTCCAATCCTGCGTGGCGGGCGCATGCTGGGCGTGCTGGCGATCCAGAACCGCACCGAACGGCACTATACTGACGAGGAAGTGGAGGTGATGGAAACCGTCTCCATGGTCGTTGCGGAGATGGTGCTGGGTGGTGAACTGATCCAGGCGTCGGAACAGCGTCCGGCGGATGGAATCGGCATCGCCCCGCTGCGTTTGGAGGGGGTGCGGCTGAATGGCGGGCTGGCAATGGGCCATGCGGTGCTGCACCGCCCGCAGATCCCGGTTGGCCGGACCGTCGCCGAAGATGCCGAGACCGAAAAGCGTCGACTGGAGGAGGCGCTGGCCAGCATGCATCGGCGACTGGATGAGATGCTGGAAGTCGCCGATGCCCACGGGCCGGGTGATCATATTGACATCCTGAAGACCTATCGCATGTTCGCGGAGGATCGCGGCTGGATTCGCCGGATCGTGGAGAATATCGACAATGGTCTGACCGCCGAAGGGGCCGTCGTCCGGGTTCAGGACGATACCCGCGCTCGCATGAAGAAGGTGGAGGACGCCTATCTGCGCGAGCGGCTGTTGGATCTGGAAGACCTCGCCTTTCGCCTGCTCCAGCATCTGACAGGGGACGGGGACCGCGCACAGAACCTGCCGGAAGAGACGATCCTGATCGCCCGCAACATGGGTCCGGCGGATCTTCTGGACTATGATCGCAGCCATCTGAAGGCGCTGATCCTGGAGGAAGGTTCCTCCACCTCTCATGTCGCGATTGTCGCCCGTGCATTGCAGATTCCGGTGATCGGGCGGGTGCGGAATGTGCTAGACCGGGTCGAGCCGATGGATCCGATCCTGGTCGATGGCAGTAACGGCATCTGCTTTATCCGCCCAGGGGATGAAGTCCGTTCCGCCTTCAATGCCTCGATGCAGATGTTCGAGGCCAAGCGCGCCGCCTATCGCGCCGCGAAGGATCTGCCGTCAGTCACGAAGGATGGGGTCGATATCACATTGATGATGAATGCGGGCCTGCTGATCGATATGGGCCATCTGCATGAATCCGGTGCGGCGGGAATCGGCCTGTATCGTACCGAAGTTCCCTTCATGATTCGGTCTGACTTTCCCGATACGGCGACCCAGGCGGAGCTTTATGGCAAGATTCTTGACCAGGCCGAGGGCAAGCCCGTCACGTTTCGGACGCTGGATATCGGTGGCGACAAGGTATTGCCCTATTTCCAGGAGGCGGTGGAGGAAAACCCCGCCATGGGCTGGCGCGCGATCCGCATCGCTATCGACCGGCCTGGTCTGATGCGGGGCCAGCTGCGCGCCCTCATCATGGCCTGCAAGGGGCGACCGCTGCGGATCATGTTCCCGATGATTGCCAATGCCGACGAATTCGTGCAGGCCCGCGCCATGCTGGACCGGGAGCTTGGCCGCGCCTCTCAGCGCGGCGTCATCCTGCCATCGGAGGTCAAGGTCGGCGCGATGCTGGAAGTGCCTTCCCTGATCTTCCAGTTGGAAGCTCTGGCGACCAAGGCCGATTTCATTTCCATCGGCAGCAATGATCTGCTGCAATTTCTGTTCGCCAGCGACCGGGGCAATCCGCGTCTGGACGGGCGTTATGACGCGCTGTCGGCACCGGTGCTGAACGTGGTGCAGGAAATCGTCCGGCGGACGACGGCATGCGGGTTGGAACTCTCTGTCTGCGGCGAGATGGCGGGCCATCCGCTGGAAGCGCTGGCGCTGATCGGTCTTGGCATTCGAACATTGTCCATGTCCCCCGCCAATATTGGTCCGGTGCGTGATGCAGTGCGTGGATGTATGGTGAGCGCACTGGCTGATTTCACCGGTTCGCTGAGCCAACGCACCGACCGATCCCTGCGCGGTGCGATGGCGAATTTCGCCCGCGACCACGGTATCCCGATCTGATCGGGATGTTTTCCGGCGCAATCAGCCAAAAGGCTGTACGCTGGGGCCGAAATCTTGGTAGAATCCGGGATATTGGGGGTCCGTTCGGGTCGGGCCAGAGGTCGAACCATCGCCGCAATGCGGTTTTGGCATCGGAGTAAGGAGTCTTCGTTTGAGCATTCATCTGCATCACGGCGATCTTCCCGCCGATCTCGATTTCGGATCCTCGGTCGCGATCGATACCGAAACCCAGGGTCTGAACCCGCTTCGGGACCGGCTCTGTGTTGCGCAGCTTTCGGCGGGGGATGGCACCAGTCATCTGGTGCAATTCGCACCTGGTGCCTATGACGCCCCCAACCTGAAACGGCTGTTGGCCGATCCGGCGGTTCTGAAAATCCTGCATTTCGCCCGGTTCGACGTGGCAATCTGCCAGCAATGGCTGGGCGTGACGATGGGGCCGATCTATTGCACCAAGATCGCCTCTCGGCTGGTGCGCACCTATACGGACCGTCATTCGCTTTCCGTCCTTGCGAAAGAGCTTCTCGGTATCGATATGTCGAAGCAGCAGCAGAGTTCGGACTGGGCCTCACCTGATCTGAGCGAGGCGCAACTGGCCTATGCCGCATCCGACGTGCTGTATCTGCATGACATCAAGAAGATTCTGGATGACATGCTGGCGCGGGAAGGTCGCATGGAGTTGGCAAAGGCCTGTTTCGATTTTCTGCCGACTCGGGCGCTGCTGGATCTTAAGGGCTGGGACGAGACCGATATTTTCGCCCATTCCTGACAGGATAACCCTGGCCGGATGGGAAGACCCGGGAAAATGAGTAACGCGACAATGAAGAGCAGGGCGCAGGGGATGTTCCGTGGCGATGCGGATGCCGACCGGTTGGAGCGGGATATCGCGTCGGGCCGCAATGTGCTGCTGACCGAGGCGGCGGCGCTGACGGATATGGCTGCCAAACTGGATGCGGATTTCACCGCCGCGCTGGATATTCTGGCGCGGGTCACCGATGTTGCTGGTGTAGCGCGTTCTGCCGGTAGGCTGATCGTCAGTGGCATGGGTAAAAGCGGTCATGTCGGACGCAAGATCGCCGCCACCTTCGCCTCCACCGGCACGCCCGCGCAATTCGTGCACCCGGCCGAGGCGAGCCATGGCGATCTGGGAATGATCACCGAACAGGATGCGGTCCTGGCAATCAGCAATTCGGGAGAGACATCGGAACTGACCGATCTGATCGGACATGTGACAAGGTTCGCAATTCCGATGATTGGCATCACCGGCCGATCCGGCAGCACGCTGGCGAAGGCGGCGAGTGTTGCGCTGATCCTGCCTGACCACCCGGAAGCCGGGGCCATTGGACTGGCCCCCACGACATCGACCACCATGACGCTGGCACTGGGCGATGCGCTGGCGATTGCCCTGCTGGAGCGAAAGGGATTCACTGCCGCCGATTTCCGTGTCTTTCATCCGGGCGGCAAGCTGGGTCGTCAGCTTTCGAAAGTCGGCGACCTGATGCACCGGGATGCGGAACTGCCGCTGGTCGCACTGGATTGCCGGATGCACGATGCCCTGCTGACCATGACGTCCAAGCATTTTGGCTGTACCGGCATTGTCGACGCTGACGGAAAGCTGGTTGGAATCATCACCGATGGCGATCTGCGTCGCCATATGGCCAGCGACCTGACGGAACAGGAGGTTCGCAGTGTCATGACGTCGGGACCGATCACGGTCTCGGAAACGACTCTGGCCGCCGAGGCGCTGAAAGTCATGGATGATCGGAAGATTACGGCGATATTCGTTGTCGACGATGCGCATAGGCCCATTGGTATCATGCATGTTCATGATTTCCTGCGGGCGGGCGTTGCGTGATCGGGGCAGAGGAGAAATCCGCGGGCATGGCAGGTACGGAAACCAGTGGAGGACCGGTACGGGGTGCGAGCATCCCGGTTTCCATCGGAAGACGGGCATTGAATCAGTCCTATGGTCGGGTCGTCGGATGGCTCAAGGTGCTGCTTCCGACTGTTGCCGTCGCCTTGATCGCATTGGTGGTCGCCTGGCCCTATATTCAGGAGGAAGGACGACGGATCACCGATACGCTGACCGGGGCCGGGGAACTGGTCAGCGAACATCTGGAGGTCAGCCAGGCCAGCTATGCGGGCGTGGGTGAGGATGGTCAGCGCTACACCGTCACCTCACGTACTGTACAGCAGCAATCGACGACTGCGCGGATGGTCGATTTCATCGAGCCCCGTGCCGATATCAACCTGAACGATGGCAGTTGGGTTCTCGTCACGGCCGAGACGGGGACGATGGATCGTGAAACCCATGTCCTGGAGTTGCGGAAAACGGTCAATCTGTTTCACGATCTGGGCTATGAATTCCGCACCGAAAGCGCGACATTGGACCTGATGGGGGGCAATGCCTTTGGGTTTGATCCGGTGGAGGGGCAGGGTCCCTTCGGTTATCTTGAAGCGGAGGGCTTCCAGATCATCAATCGCGGCGAGATGGTCCAGTTGACCGGTAAATCCCGCGTTATCATATATAACTCCGACTGAAACGGGTTTCCCATGCGTCTGCGCCAGTTTTCGATGCGTCTTCACTCCCACTTCCTGCTGGCTCTCGTCCTGATGGGAACGGTCGCGATCAGCGGTGATTTGCGGGCTCAGGACGGTATTGTCTCGAACGATCAGGACGGCCCGATCGAAATCGATGCAGATGATGGGATCGAGTGGATGCGGGACCTTCAGCAGTACCGCGCCTATGGCAACGCCACCGCGCGGCGCGGCACGATGACCGTCGTGGCCGATACGCTGATCGCCTACTACCGGGAAGAGGATGGGCGGCAGGTGATTTTCCGCCTCGACGCGGAAGGTCATGTGATCCTCACCTCCGAAGCGACAGAAGCATCGGGTGACAAGGCGGTCTATCATTTGGACAAGCAGGTTGCCGTGCTGGTCGGCGAAAATCTTCAGGTCGTCACGGATCGCGGCACGATCACGGCAGAGGAAAGCATCGAATACTGGGAAGCGCGACAGATTGCCGTTGCTCGGGGCGACGCCCTGGTGATTCAGGAGGACAGGCGGCTGAAAGCCAGCGTCCTGACGGCCTTCATCGAGCCAGGTGAGAATGGCGAATCCTCAAGAGTTACCCGGATCGACGCGACCGGGGGTGTGCATCTTTCGACACCGACCGATATCGTGACCGGCAAGGAAGGTGTCTATATGGTTGCAGAGGAAAAGGTGACGCTCTGCGGGGATGTCAAGATCACCCGAGGCAACAACCAACTGAACGGCGAGTGTGCGGTGGTGAATATGCTGACCGGACGCAGCACGCTTCAGGGCAAGTCTTCAGGTGACAAGGTCAAGGGGTTGATTTTGCCAACGCAATAGTTTTATTGGCAGAAGCCTTCGATAATTAATGCAATTCCAGTGCCAAATATAGTTTCGCGACTTGGCGAATCCATTGAAAGCGTCTAGACTCGGATTTATCCGCACGGTCTGCCGTGCCAGACTGTTGATGTTACCAGTAGTAATATACGGATTACCGGATGTCGGATCGCGACGAAGATGATGCCAGCCGCAGAGGCCGCCCCGACCGGTCTGAACCTGCCATGCCCACACCATCCCGGTCCGATCCGGCAGGGACCGAATCAGGTTCGCGGACACGGGATAGCGTTCAGTTTGATCTGCCAATGGGCGGGCGCGGAGAGCAAGCCCAACCGGGTGAACCGACATTGCGTCAACCTCGGTTGATCACGCGTCCTCCGGAAAAGTCATCCGGTGGCCAGACACCTCCCCGCGATCCATCGCTATCACGAGCCGGTACTTTGTCTCGGTTGGAAAACCGCCCGGCGGATACCCGTCAGGACAAGCAGGAAGCGCCTGCGCGCCCGCGCCTGTCGGTTCCCCCTTCCAGCGCGTCGCCGATTTCCCCCTCCCCTGGTTCTCCCACGCCGGCATCCTCCTCTGGCGGGTCGCAGTTCGGGCGCACGCCGCCCCCTCTGCGCCGCCCGGCCGAGTTTGCATCGCGACGGGATTCCCCCTCTGCGGCTCCACAGGATGTCTCTTCTGGAGTCGGGCCGCCGAAACAGGAGAGACCTGATCGACCGGAGTCGCTACGAACGGAGTCACCGCGCGGACAGAACCCGCCGCCGCTCCCGCAGGATGCGATCCCGCCGCGCCCGGTCGTTCGGCCCGTGATACGGGTGCAGGCAACGGATGCGCCCAGAGCAGAATCTCAAAAGCAGCAACTGAAACAGGAACAGAAACCGCCACTGGGGGCAGCACAACAAGGGTCGACCCCACAGGGGACACCGCAAAAATCGCAACCAGTGCAGACACAACCAGCGCAGACATCGAGGCCGGAAAACCGGACGGTATTGACCAATCCGTCGCCCCCTTCGAAACCGGCTTCTTCGAAAGCTGCTGGTACCATCCCGCCGTCACGCCCGAAAGGCGATTTCAGCGATCTGCCGGAGCCTCCCCGCCCCCGCCTTCGGGATGAACCGGTCCCGGCGCGGTCCAATCAGCAGAATGCACCGACGCAGCGGATGGACGAATCCCGTCGATCTGCATCACCAGTGCAGAATTCGTCCCCAGCCTCGCCCCCAGCCGCCTCATCCCCGGTTTCGCCATCGGTGTCATCACCAGTACCGGTCGCAAAACCTGCCAGGCCTTCCGGGGATGTTCCCCGCAGGACATCGCCGCCAAGGCCGGTTCTGATTGCCAGCAATGAGGGCCTGGTGGTCACCTCGCTTGGCAAGCAGTTCAAGAAGCGGCCTGTGCTTCGGGACGTCTCCCTGCGCGTTCAACGCGGAGAGGCTGTCGGTCTGCTGGGACCGAACGGTGCCGGAAAGACGACGTGCTTCTATATCGTTACCGGCCTGATCGGAGCCGATTACGGCCAGATCGAACTGGATGGCGAGGATATAACCGAACTGCCGATGTACCGCCGGTCCCGCCTCGGGATCGGGTATCTGCCCCAGGAATCCTCGATATTTCGGGGATTGACGGTTGAACAGAACATCATGGCGGTGCTGGAACTGATCGAGAAAAGCCGGGAAAAGCGTGAATTGACGCTGGAGGCGCTGCTGGCCGAATTCTCGATCAGCCATTTGCGTCGTACACCCGCCATCGCATTGTCGGGTGGTGAGCGGCGGCGGCTGGAAATCGCCCGCGCGCTGGCCAGCCAGCCGAATTTCGTGCTGCTGGACGAACCCCTGGCCGGGATCGACCCGATTGCCGTGCGGGATATCCGGGAATTGGTGAGCCATCTGAAGCACCGGGGTATCGGGGTGCTGATCACCGATCACAATGTCCGCGAGACGCTGGATATCGTTGATCGCGCCTATATCCTGCACGATGGCAAGGTCCTGATGGAAGGGACCCCCGAAGAGATCGTCGCGAACCAGGAGGTGCGGCGGGTCTATCTCGGGGACCGCTTCTCCTTGTAACGAGGGGATCGGGGGGCGGGATCATGTCAATCACCCAGCGCCTGGACCTGCGGCAAAGCCAATCCCTGGTGATGACGCCGCAATTGCAGCAGGCGATCAAGTTGCTGCAGCTCTCCAGCATGGATCTCGCCGCCTATGTCGAGACCGAGCTTGAGCAGAATCCGATGCTGGAGCGGGATGAGGGTGGCACGGCTGACCGCGACGGACAGAGGGATGTCGACGATATCCCGGCACTCGATTCATCCCGTACCGACAGCGCCGACCTGCTGTCCCCCGATGCAATGCCGGGCGCGGGAAGCGAAAGCCCGCTCGATACGGATTACAGCAATAATTACGATGGCGAGATTGCAGGACCGGGCGTCGAGCCGGGCGGGGCCTATACCGCCTCCAGCGGCGGTACCGATTTCTCACGTCGCGGGTTCGATGAGGAACTGCCCGATATTGAAGCGACCCTCAGTCGGGAAAAGACCCTGGCGGAGCATCTGGAAGAACAGTTGCTCATGGACCTCGATACGCCGCATGAACGCCTGATCGGGCGGCATCTGATTGATGGTCTGGACGAGAACGGGCGGCTGATCGACGATCTGGCGGAACTCGCCGACCGTCTGGGCTGCCCGGTATCCGAGGCCGAGGCGGTGCTGAAACGGATGCAACGATTTGATCCGCCCGGCATTTTCGCCCGCTCCCTGCAGGAATGCCTACGCCTGCAACTGGAGGACAGGAATCGGTTTGATCCCGCCATGGCGGCGCTTTTGGACAATCTGGAACTGCTGGCTCGGCAGGAAGTCTCGAAACTGCTGAAGATCTGCGGTGTTGATGCTGAAGACCTGACGGAAATGGTGGCGGAAATCCGTGCACTCAACCCGAAACCGGCATCGGGATATGGCTTCGAGCCGTCCCAGCCTGTTATCCCTGACGTGATTGTGAAGATCGGACCGGATGGGGACTGGATGATCGAACTGAATCAGGATTCCCTGCCGAAGGTTCTGGTCAATGAACGCTATTATGCCCGCGTCGCCAAGGGAACCCGTGACAAGACCGAACGCGATTTCGTTGCGGAGCGGTTCCACACCGCGAACTGGCTGGTGAAGAGCCTGCAGCAGCGGGCGACAACGATCCTGAAGGTCTCGACCGAAATCGTGCGCCAGCAATCGGCTTTCCTGCATCATGGCGTCAGCCATCTGAAACCGCTGATCCTGCGTGACATCGCTGAGGCGATCGAGATGCATGAATCGACGGTCAGCCGGGTCACCTCCAACAAGTACATGGCAACGCCGCGCGGTCTGTTCGAACTCAAGTATTTCTTCACCACAGCCATTGCCGGGACGTCAGGAGATTCCCATTCAGCAGAAACCGTGCGCCATAAAATACGCGCCCTGATTGATGCGGAGAGTCCGAATGCGGTGCTCTCCGACGACCGACTGGTGGAATTGCTGAATGATGGCGGTATCGACATTGCACGGAGAACCGTAGCTAAGTACCGCGAAGCCATGAAGATCGCCTCTTCTGTTCAACGCCGCCGCCAGAAGCGTGTAAGCTTGTGATCTTTTGATTTATTATTTAAATCAATATGTTATAAGAAATTAACGGCATTGAACCGGACGCTTGACACTGACCGGGTGTGCCACTAGGTTCCGCCCGCATTCGATGGTCCAGCCAGCCAGCTAGGCGAACCTTCCTCGCGCCGATGAAAAAAATGTGATGCGGGGCGGCGAGATTTCGCAGTAGCATATAAGGTCAGAGGGCGGCCCGAATGAATAAAGGGTCTCTCCGATACGCGGGCCGTCAAAAATAACTGTCGGCGCCTGTTGCAGGATATGCGATGGAGCGGCAGAGAAGAACCGGGAAAGGGTAACGGGACGCACGATGCAACTATCAGTCAAAGGTAAGCAAGTCGATATCGGTGATGCCCTGCGCAGCCATATCGAAACCAATCTGCCGGATGCCATCGGGAAATATTTCGACAATACGACCGATGCCACAGTCACGGTGTCGAAAGATGGCGGGCGCTTTGTCGTTGATATCCAAGTCCATGTCTCGAAGCGCGTGCTGGTCCATGGCCATGGTGCGGGTGGGGATGCCTATGGTGCGTTGGAAGAAGCCACTGAGCATGTGACCAAGCGTCTGCGCCGCTACAAGCGTCGCCTGAAGGACCACAAGCATAAACTGTCGACCGCAGAGGCGATGCCTGCCCTGCAATATGTTCTGCAGGCGGAACCGGAAAGTCGGGCAGAAGAAATGCCGGAACAGGATGAACCGATCATCGTTGCGGAAATGCCGACGGAAGTTGAAACCATGACCGTCGGGGAGGCCACGATGCGCATGGATCTGGCAAGCCATTCGGCCTATCTGTTCCGGAACACCAAGAATGGCCGCATTAACATGGTTTATATGCGTCCAGATGGAAATATTGGCTGGGTCGACCCACAGTCTGGTGCCTGATACAATCAGATGGTCGATAGGAATTGGTGCCCGATGATGCACCGCCTGAATACTCCTGGCAGGCATTGAACCTGCCGTTGACCTTCCCGGGTAGGGGAGTCGGCGGCAGATGTGAAACTGGAAGCAGAGCGATACGACATGGAACTGTGTGATCTCTTGTCCGCCGATGCGGTATTCGAAAAACTGAACGTAACGTCGAAGAAGCAGGCCCTTCAGGAAATAGCCAGGCGTGCCGCATCGGTGACCGGTCTGGATGAACGGGCGATCTTCGATACCCTGCTGGAACGGGAACGTCTGGGCACCACCGGGGTGGGACATGGAATTGCCATTCCGCATGGCAAACTGCCGGGAATAGAACGCCCGTTCGGCATTTTTGCGCGCCTGGCCAAGCCCATCGATTTTGATGCCATTGACGATCAGCCGATTGATATCATCTTTGCATTGCTGGCACCGACCGATGCCGGGGCCGATCACCTGAAGGCGCTGGCCCGTGTCTCTCGCCTGCTGCGTGACCGGGATATCTGTGAAAAGCTGCGCGGTTCCGATTGTTCGGATGCGCTTTATGGCCTGCTGACCGAACCGTCCGCCACCAGCCACGCGGCGTAGCAGGCGGAATTCCAGCAGCCATTTCAGGTCTCAACCGGAATCCCACCTACCATTATTTCATCCTGAGAATGTGGTTTCCATTTCTCGGCGGAACCGCAGTGTCGGATCCGATTCATCCAGCACAACATCATCCCAGGTCAGAACCTGATCCTGTGCAACAGAGCGTTTCACCGTAATGCCATGGGCAAGTCCGATGGGCAGCGCCCCCCTGGTCCGGGACGCGGCGGCGGGCATCAGCTTGCCATAGACGGTATAACCGCCTTCTCCATCCAGTGAATCGCCCTGTTTCAGCGGACGCTTCGCCGTGGCGACGGCATCCCCGGCCCAGGCACGCGGCGCGCCGGTTGCTTCCTGCCGCAAAGCGGCGCTGGCGACGGAAATGCCGAGCTCCAGTCCGATCAGGTGGTAGGGCTTGTACATCGCCGAATAGCGCCCGGTCGGATCGGTCAACAAGCCGTATTCGGAAAAGCAGCGGGCAACATAATCGCTCGGTGCCTCGAAGGTGACATAGACGCCCCAGCGCAGGTCGCGGAAGACCGGGCGACCGTCCCGCTCAACGCTGGAGACGACTTCGACCGTTCCCTTGCGCGATAGGATTCCGGTGTCACTGCGGGGGGAGAGGATGCGGGGCAGATCATCGACGCCGCAGGGCGGGAAGGCGAGGCCGTCATCCTGGGGCACCAGATCGCAGGCATTGGACACCGCCGCCATCTCGATTGCCGATTTCGTACCGTCGAGGAAACTGTTGAACATCTGCGGGTTCATGCCCCCCGCCTTCGCCTGTTCCGGTGTCAGGCCGTAATGGGTCCAGACATCGTCCGGCGTCACGTGATGATAGGCAGGCAGGTATTTCGTGCCCTTCCCGGCACAGATCACGTCAAGTCCCACGGCCCGCGCCCAGTCGACCATTTCCGCGATCAGGGCTGGCTGATCGCCATAGGCCAGGCTGTAGACAAGACCCGCCGCCTCTGCCTTTTTCGCCAGCAGGGGACCGGCTAGAACGTCCGCCTCGACATTCACCATAACCAGATGGCGGCCATGCTCGATTCCCATCAGGGCATGACGGATGCCTGCCGCCGGGTTTCCGGTCGCGTCGATCAGCACTTCCAGCCCGTCAGCAGCGATAAGCGCCGCTGCATCCTCGGTGATCCAGGTCTTGCCGTGTTTCAGCGCGCTGGCGGCGTCGGGCGCGTCGTACCTCTCCTTCGGCCAACCGACCCGCTCCAGTGTGGCGCGGGCGCGGTCGGCACTCAGATCGGCGATGCCCAGCACATGATAGCCGGGATGATGACCGCACTGGCTGAGGAACATCGCCCCGAATTTACCGGCACCGATGATGCCGACACGAACAGGCTTACCCTCCGCCGCACGGCGACGGAGCTTTGCATCCAGGTTCATCGCCGATTACTCCGCAGCCTGAGCAGTGCGCACGGCGACAAGGTCATCAAGGCAATTGTCAGCCAAGGGCACAATAGGGTCGAAGGTACGATGGGCGATCCATTCGGCACGCTTGAACCGGGTGATATGATTGGAGACCGCACAGAGGCTCAGATAAACGATGGTGCGATCCATCGGGCTGATATTCGGCGGGCTGGCATGGACCAGATTACCATGGAACATGATGACGGACCCGGCCGGGCCGACCGGGGCCTCGACACCGCCCTCCTTGGCAAGGCGCGTCACGGTTTCCCGATCTAGCGTCCACAGCGGGTAGGAGGTGGTTTCCAGATCATGTCCGGCTTCCAGCACGCCCGCCTCATGACTCTTGGGAATGAACAGCAGCGGGCCATTGGCGGGTGTCACATCTTCCAGGAACAGGGCAATGTTGAAGGCGCGCGGCTCTGGCATGCCGTCGTCACGCTGCCAGGTGCCGTAGTCCTGATGCCATTGCCAGACATCGCCATCGAAGGCAGCCTTCGCGTTGATCTTGTACTGGTGCATGTAGACGTCTTCGCCGAGGATCTGCTTCACCGGCTCGATCAGGCGCGGATGTGCGCCCAGGCGGCGATGCGCCTCGTTGTAGGTATGGGCAGCGAAGGCGGTGCGGGCGACGCCATTGGATTCGCGCCAGACTTCCTCCCGGTCGGTGGCATAGATCGCCTTCGCTTCCGCCAGCAACAGGGCCGCTTCCTCGCGGGTGAACAGTTCGGGCAGGAAGGCAAAGCCTTTTTCCCGGAAATCGGCCAGGGCCGTTTTGCTCAGTTTCATGGTGGTCTCCTTTTCCTCCGAAAGAATTTTTTGATTCAGGTCCTTTTCAGACGGGCCGGGTCATCCAGCCAATCAACTGATCTGCGGCCTGACGGGCATGGGCCGCCGCCAGACGCTCGGCCTCTTCCGCCGCACCCTGTCGGATCGCCGCTGCGATAGCGGCATGTTCTTCCCAGACCGATCCACGGGCAGTGCGGTTTTCAAGCACCGCATGCATCACCCGCCGGATCTGACGCCAGGCCGTGGCCGAGGCATCGGGCAGCAGCGGATTGCCGGATAGGTCATAGATTGCCTGATGAAACGCGATGTCTGCTTCCACCAGGGCGGTTGTGTCCTGAAGCGCCAGTGCCGCGCGCCCCTTTTCCAGTGCAGGCTCCAATGCGGCTTGTCGCAATTTCGGGGGGCGTCCTGCCGCCAGCCGCGCCGCCATGCCATCGAAAGCGGCGCGCAGGTCATAGACATGCCGGGCCAGTTCGCTGTCCACCACCGTCACGCGATAGCCGCGTTTGCCCGCAGGTTCGATCAGCCCGTCCCGACGCAGCATGGACAGCGCCTGAATGATCGGCTGACGGGAGACATTCAGTTCCTCCGCCAGACGCTCCTGCCGCAGCGGTGTTCCAGGCGGGAGACTGCCGGAACAGACTGCATCAACCAGCCGCGCATGCACCTGATCAACCAGACTCAACCGCTCCGCCAGTGGCTCAATTCCAGACATGCTGAGAACTCCTCAATTCAATACTGTATTCTGTATACAAAAATCACGAGCACTGCAAAAGGATAAAATGGATGTCGTGGAAATTCGGCATGTTTGGGGATCGACCGGCACCGGGCGTGCAGATTCAGTCATCCAAAAGCGTCTTGCACATATAGACGCGCGGGAATCCCTTTTCTTCGACACGATGGGTTTCGCGGTAGCCATGGCGAGAATAGATGGCAATATTTTCCGTCATCAATTCATGCGTATAGAGATGGATCGACTGATACCGGGCCAGACGCGCCTGCCTTTCGGCATATTCCAGAAGGGTGCGGCCATATCCGCGCCTCTGGGCGGCGGGCGCGACAGCGATATTGTCGAGCAACAGGGAACCCTGTTCCGGAACAAGGACGACGAGGCCCTGTAGTACTCCACCCTGTTCCAGAATATGGACATGGTCCGCCGCGATGAAGGCGGTATAGTCGGCAAGCATCGGCGATGGTGCCCGCCCGATCCGTGCGATGTAAGGCGTATAGGCAGCCTCCACGATCTGCAGAATGGCAGCTTTATCGGTAGCGACAGCAAGGCGGATAACCCAGTCCATGACACAAGGATGGTACAGGCTTTCCCGCGTTGCAATTGATTCGGATCAATGCCGGACCGGTGGTCATGATCTTGACTGATGGAAGCAGGCAGTCTGAAAAAGCAGAGAATATGCGGGAATGCGGAGGGTGTGGCATGCAGGGTCAGGATCGCATTGATCCGCCGATTGCTGACGGGCTGGCCGGGTTGCCGCATGCCGGGCGGATTCGCAAAGTATCGACGGCGGCACCGTTCCAATGGCTTCTTGCCGGATGGCAGGATTACCGCCGCGCGAAAGCTCTGGCAATTGCCTATGGCGTGATGTTTTCCGGGCTGAGTCTGGCGATCACCGTCGGGCTGGTCCTGCTGGATCACAGCTACCTGATCGCCCCGATGTGGGGCGGGTTCTTCATTGTCGGCCCTGCACTGGCCATCGGCATGTATCAGATCAGCCAGCATCTTGAGCGGGGCGAAGTGCCGAGCCCCGGATCGGTCTTTCTGGCCTGGCGGCGCAATGGCTATCACGTGATGACGGCGGGCGTGATCCTGATGCTGTTCATGATGATCTGGGTCCGGATCGCAGTCATTGTCTTCGCGCTGACCTTTCCTTATGTCAGCCTGACCTTCGCGACCATGGTTGAACAGGCGCTGTTCACACCGGAAGGTTGGGGGTTTCTGGCATTGGGCACCACTGTCGGGGCCTGTTTTGCGGCGCTGGCCTTTGTCTCTGCAGTAATTTCGCTTCCCGCCATGCTGGACCGACGGATCGACATCTTCTCAGCCGTAACGCTCAGCGCCGTCTCCGTCTTTCGTAACCCAAGACCGATGCTGCTCTGGGCTGCCATCGTGGTCGGCGTCACGACACTGGGCCTTGTAACCTTCTATCTGGGGCTCATCGTCGCGTTGCCACTGATAGGCTTTGCCTCCTGGCATGCCTATCGCGACCTCTATGTCAGCGACGCGGATCTGGCGGCGACCGAAGACGATCCGGCGACGCTTGTAATTCCCGGCGAACACCGCTAGATACCGCCCAGATGAGCAGGGGCTTGTTCCGCGCTGGCGCGTGGAACCGATCTGGGCTGGCGCCGATCCCCCTCCTCCAAGCCACCGCTGGTACAGTTTGTCTGATACAATTGGTAAGGTCGGATCGTTCCATGTTCAGTGCATTCGGCAAAGCCCTTGAGCAATTGCCTGACCGCCGGTTCCTAACCGTCGTGGTGATGGGAATCATTGGTGCGGGAATCACGTTGGCGTTGCTCTGGACTGTCGCCGGATGGGCCCTGCAACAGATTGCCTGGCGGGATCTGTGGCTGATCGGCGGGGCAATCGAGGCCCTGGGATCTGCTGCGGATGATATCGGTTGGATTTCCTTCGCATTGGGAGCAGGCGGGTTGACCTGGCTTCTGTTCCCGGTAACCGCCGTCGCGGTGATTAGCCTGTTCCTTGACAGCATCTGCGAGGCGGTGGAGGCAAAGCACTATCCGAATCGGGGCGACGCGCGCAGCCAGCCGATCCTGGAAGCGGTCTATGGCGCACTGAAGTTTCTTGGCATTACTGTTGCGCTGAACCTGCTGGTATTGCCGGTCTATCTGGTGCTGCTGGTTGCATTCGGGACCGGCGCTTTCCTGTTCCTGCTGGTCAACGGCTATCTTGTCGGTCGTGAATTCTTCGAACTGGTCGCCGCCCGGCGGATGGATCCGGCCCCGGCCCGGCGGCTGCGCAAGGCCTATGCCGGCAAGTTCATGATTTTCGGTGTGCTGTCGGTTTTTCTGATGTCACTGCCGCTGGTGAACCTGATTGCGCCGGTGCTTGTGGCGGCGGCGATGGTCCATCTTTACGAATCACTCCCCCGTAAGGCGGAGTTTGAAGCCATAACGAATGGCACCAGCCATTCAAAAATCTAGGATTTCTGTATCATGACCCTTCGCCTACCCCTGTTTCTTGCTGCTGCGCTGGCGCTTTCAGCCCTGATGCTGAGTCCTGGCTGTCAGGTTTTCACGGCGGATGACGATTCCGGTGCCGATGGCATCGCAACGGCGAGTGGTAGAACCGCATCTGAAAGCACGCTAGCAGATGTGATTGCCCGCAATTCGGTATCTGGGGCAATGATCGCGGTCCCGACCCTGACCGTGGTCAATGATGACCCGCTGCAATTCATGGGGCTTGTCGAGGCGCGTGTGGCCGAGAAACTGGGCCAGCCGGACCTGATCCGGCGTGACAGCGGTGTGGAGGTGCGACAGTTCCAGGGGGGTGCCTGCACGCTGGATCTTTTCCTGTATCCGCAGGGCCAGGATGGAACGCTGGCGGTGAAGCATGTGGAACTGCGTGGGGCCAGCCTGGACAGCATGGCGCGACGCACCTGCCTTGCTGAACTGATCCGCAACCGGACCCTGGCGGGATGACCGGATCAGCCACCCGCGCCTGAGGGTCTCTCCGCCTGCGGATCTTCCGACTTCCAGCGCCGCACAAGATTCGTATCGATGCTGAACAGGTCCAGCACCCGCCCCACCGTATGGTCGACCATCGCATCCAGCGTATCTGGCCTGGCATAGAATGCGGGGACGGGCGGGGCGATGATTCCCCCCATCTCCGTTACTGTTGTCATGTTGCGGAGATGCACCAGGGTCAGTGGCGTTTCCCGCGCCATCAGGACCAGACGGCGGCGTTCCTTCAACACGACATCGGCGGCGCGGCTCAGCAGATTTGCCGTGACGCCGGTTGCGATTTCCGCCAGCGTTTTCATCGAACAGGGTGCGATCACCATGCCGTCGGACGGAAAAGACCCGCTGGCACAGGGAGCCCCGACATCGCCGATGGCATAGGTCATGTCGGCCAGTGCACGCAGATCCTTCGGTTTTAGATCGGTCTCGTAAGCCAGTGTCATCTCAGCTGCCTTTGAGAGGATCAGATGTGTCTCCACATCTGCCTGCCGCAGGGCTTCCAGCATCCGGATACCATAGATCACGCCGGAGGCACCGCTGATCCCGATCACGAGTTTGCGTCGCAGCATCGATTTTCCTTCACATTCACAAAACCTGTAGTACGCTCAACCATACTGCGTCTGCCGGGGAATTCCAGCACTCGATCAAGTCGGGAGACTGAACCCGCAGACGGACTTTCGTGAAGCGGTCCGATTTTTCAGGTCGGGATACTTCGCGGGACATGGTCCTGCCCTCACCGGGTCTGGATCGAAAGGGTGCCATTGATATCGGCCTGTCGGGGAGTTCTTCCGAAGAGGCCAGATCAGGAAAGGAAGGCATTTGATCGCCCACACATTGGAAAGGAGGAACGTGTCGCCGCGACCATAGAGCTGGTGTTGGATGGATATTCGAATAGCGTCCGTTCATTCCCCATCGTCTTCCTGCTGGTTGATCATTCGTACATGGTTCGCCGTCCCGCCGGTAAAACGACACATGTCGGACCGATACGGTTACAACCACTTGTATTGGGAGATCGTCCGCAATGAGCACACTGCACCGCATCGAAAGCCTGAAAACCAAACATGCTCAGATCGACAAACGCTTGACGGTCGAGAGCGCACGACCGATGCCGGATGAATCCACATTGTTGGCCCTGAAAAAGCAGAAGCTCCAGATCAAGGACGAGATCCAGTCCCTAGCCGCGCAATAGGGCGACAAAACGGTTCCGGGGGCAACGGGTTTCCGGCCCCCGGAATTGTCCGCCGCGCCCTGATTCGGCGCATACCGTCCCTGTTTCGGCATGCATGGTGCAATGGCCTGCTCCATGGAGGGTGGTTCTTATTGTCGCAGGGGAAGGAATATCATGGCATTGCAACGCCTATCTCCAAATCTAAGGATGAGTAGGTGGAACAATCCGGCCCCGCATCAGGGTGTCTGGAGTTTGAATTTCATCGCCCATTGCGCGTTATTTAAAAATTTGGACAATTTATCAGAGATCAAATATAATAAGTAAATAATGACGATTGGTAGAAATTTCTGCACAAAGCATGTCTTTAATATCTCTTTAGTATATAGTCGTATGGTGTTCGGGAGTGATATTCGCGTGAATCCTTCAATCCCGGAGAACAATCAATTTTCAGGTGCTTGTAAGCTTTAATTGAATAAAATACCGTAAATCTTTCGATAGTGCGGTGAAAATTAAAACAATTTGAAAAGTCAGGCGAAACCTAGTCTGAATACAGTGTGAAATTTTTGTAACCTTAGAATTTTGATGCTCCTTGGCATTTGGTGTGAGGCTCCCTGCGCTCGTTCCTGATGTTTTGGAGCCAACAACAGTTGCGCAAGCAACCTCTAGCAAGAAGGTGGAATGATGCCTCATCCCGTAGATGTAACCGTCGGCAATCGAGTACGCGAAATGCGCATCCGCAAGGGGCTGTCACAACAGGCCCT
Organism: Alphaproteobacteria bacterium; assembly: GCA_965223125.1. Classification (GTDB taxonomy): domain Bacteria; phylum Pseudomonadota; class Alphaproteobacteria; order UBA8366; family Aestuariispiraceae; genus Pacificispira. The sequence continues at coordinate 1,957,949 of OZ244984.1, forward strand.
CGGGGAACAGGTCGGCGTCAGTTTTCAACAGATCCAGAAATACGAACGCGGCACGAACCGGATGGGTTCTTCCCGTCTGATCCAGATTGCCGATGTGCTGGATGTCCCGGTTTCGACCTTCTTCGAAGGCCTCGGCAAATCCGAGAATACAGCAGGTAATGTTGGTGAGGAAGGACCGTTGAACGTGAAAGCCTCCAAGGTCGCCAGGGACTGGCAGCGTATCGGGGATGAACGCCTGCAGACCAAGGTCGCCGAAATGATGCGGGCCCTGTCGCGCGGCTGACCGCGACATGCCCCGGGACGGACGCAACGACGCGCAGGTGGGGACCGGTGACGGGATGAATAATCTCAGAATCCGGTGCGCGTCGGTCCACTCCGCAGATGAGCAAGATACTGCGCGACATAGTCAAATCCGACCTGCTCAGCAAAGGCTGACATCAAACGCTTCGCCACTGGACCCGCATGTCCCAGATAGGTCCGCCCGTTCAGGCTCCGAACCGGACAGATGCACAAGCTGGTGGAAGTGAAAAATGCCTCCGACGCGGTTGTTGCGAAATGGAAGGAGATATCCGTCTCGCGCGCCTCGATCCCAGATTCCCGACACAAATCCAGCACAACCGACCGGGTGATGCCCGGCAGGATATAATCTGTCTTCGGTGTGTGGACGATCCCGTCCTTCACGAAAAAGACATTGCAGCCGACTCCCTCCGCCAGATTCCCGTTCATATCCATCTGCAAGGCCCAGGCCCCCGGCCTGATCGCCGTGACCTCGCGCTGTGCCAGCATCGGGTTCATGTAGTTGTTGATCTTCGCGTTCGGGCTCAATGCTTCCGGCGGCACCCGTTTCAGTGGTGCGATCACCGCCTCTATCCCATCCCGAAACATCGCCGCCCGTGCCCGTAGCGGCAGCGGCGTGCATTCGATGACCACGGTCGGACCATCCTGGATCGGCGGTTCCCCATCCAGTGCCGTTACGCCGTTGGAAATCCGCTGGGATACCCAGTAATCCTCATTCGGACCCAATAGCGCGCGATTGCGGGCCACGACCTCCTCGGTCGCATCCATCATCTCCTGACGATCCAGCCCGATTTCGATCCGTGTATAGGCCAGACTTTCGTACAGCCGGTCGACATGCTCCTTCAGGCAGAACAGCTTGCCCTTGAAGGTTCGGGCTGTATCGAAGACCGCATCACCATAAACGAAACCGCTGTCGCGAAATGACAGCAATGCCCGGCTTTCCGGCACGAAGGTTCCATTCAGGTAGACACAGCGCTCATTCGCCCGCGTTTCCATAGTCCGACTTTCCTCTATCCGATGATGTCCGTGCGATCCCGCAGCAGGAACTTCTGGACCTTCCCGGTCGATGTCTTGGGCAGCGGCCCGAAGACGACATGTTTCGGGCATTTGAAATGCGCCATACGCGCGCGGCAGAAGGCAATGATCTCCGACTCCGTCGCTTCGGCACCATCTTTCAGCGTCACAAAGGCACAGGGCGTCTCACCCCATTTCTCATCCGCCTTCGCCACAACCGCCGCTTCCAGGATCTGCGGATGACTGTAGAGCACCGTCTCCACCTCGATGGTGGAAATGTTCTCACCGCCCGAAATGATGATGTCCTTGGAACGGTCCTTCAGTTCGATATAGCCGTCCGGATGCCAGACCCCCAGATCGCCGGAATGGAACCAGCCGCCCGCAAAGGCCGCGCGGGTCGCCGCCTCGTTTTTCAGATAGCCACGCATCACGACATTGCCTCTGAACATGACCTCACCCATCGTCGCCCCGTCCTGTGGCACCGGTTCCAGCGTTTCGGGATCGGCGACGATCAAACCCTCCAGCACGTGATAGTTCACCCCCTGTCGTGCTTTCAGTCGCGCGCGTTCCTCCGCCGTCCGACTGTTCCATTCCGGATGCCAGTCGCAGACCACGGCCGGGCCGTAGACCTCAGTCAGGCCATAGACATGGGTGATGTGGAAACCTTCCTCCTCCATCCGCTGCAGGACGGCGGCGGGGGGCGGCGCGGCGGCGGTCATCGCCTCGACCGTATGCGGCAGCGGGCGCTTTTCCTCCGGCCTGGCATTCACCACCATGTTCAGGACGATGGGCGCACCGCAGAAATGCGTCGCTCCCTGATCCGCGATGGCATCGAAGATCGCCTTAGCTGAAACCTGACGCAGGCACAGGCTGGTCCCGCCGATGGCCGCCAGCGTCCAGGGAAAGCACCAGCCGTTGCAGTGAAACATCGGCAGCGTCCAGAGATAGCGCGCACCTGATCCAATTCCCCAGGTGACAATATTGCCGAGCGCCAGCAGATAGGCCCCTCGGCTGTGATAGACAACACCCTTGGGATTGCCGGTCGTGCCGCTGGTATAATTCAGCGCCACAGCCTGCCATTCATCCTCCGGTGGGCCATAGGCGAAATCCGGATCGCCAGTCGCCAGAAAGGCCTCGTAATCCATTTCACCCAACAGCGGGCCCGGTGCGGCGGCCAGCGGATCGTCGATATCGATCACCAGAATTTCCCGCCCCAGTTCGGCCAAAGCGGGGCCAACGACCCCGGCATAGTCGCGATCGGTAATGAGTACCTTCGCCTCACCGTGATCCAGGATGAAGGCGATGGTCGCGGCGTCGAGGCGCGTATTCATCGCGTTCAGCACCGCGCCCAGCATCAGGACACCGAAATGTGCCTCATACAGCGCCGGAACATTCGGGGCCATCACGGCGACCGTATCGCCGCGCCCGATCCCGCGTGTCGCCAGGGCAGAGGCCAGCCGTCGACACCGCGCCTCAGTCTCGGCCCAGCTATAGGACAGTGTTCCATGCACCACCGCCTCCCGTGCTGGGAAGACATGCGCCGCGCGTTTCAGAAAGCTCAACGGCGACAACGCGGTATAATTCGCCGCATTCCGGTCTAGTCCGGTCTCATAGGCCGATGTCATATGCCCGCCCCGTCTTTTGAATTCCCCTCAACAAACAGTGCCTCAACCCGCGATCCCCGAAAAGCCCCGTTTCATACCGGTTGATTGCCGAAGGAAGCTGAAGTATAACTTTTTTGAAATAAAGTCATACATGCCATTCACCACCCTTCCGTCAGAGAGTCCTCAATGCATCAATACTCGATCCGAAAAGCCACTTTTGCTGCCGCCCTTGCCACTGCATTCATCCCGGTCGGGGCGATGTCGCAGGCCATAGCGGGAGAATTGACGGTTTTCGCCAATGGTGAGGAACTGGCGACGGAGGGATTTCTGGCTCCGGAACGGACCCGCGACGGGTGGGAACTGAAGTTTGATCATGTTTTCTTCACCCTGTCTGATATCACCGCGATGCAGACCGACCCGCCCTATGATGCGGAGGTTGGCGGCGCGCCGGAGGCATCGGTCACGATCGGCATCGATACGCATGGGCCGCTGACCATCGATCTGGCCAATGTGGATTCCGATGGGCGGGTCCGTATCGGTAGCAGCGACGCCCCAGAAGGGCACTATAGCGCGGTCGCCTGGTCCGTGGTGCCCGCGCCGTCGGGTGCCTGGGAAGGTCAGTCGATGGTTCTCATCGGCACCGCCATGAAAGAGGGGCGGAGTGTTTCCTTCACGCTGACCAGCACCAATCGCCATGATTATGTGTGTGGAGAATATGTCGGCGACATGCGCAAGGGGTTCCTGAAGGATGGTGGCGTGGCCGATCTGGAACTGACATTCCATCTGGACCACGTCTTCGGACGGGAAGACAAGGCTGCCACAAATCCGATGAATACCGGCGCTTTGGGCTTTGATGCCTTCGCATCAGGGGGTGTGCAGGCAATCGATCTGTCGGGTCTGCATATCGGTCATGTCGGGGAGGGGCATTGTGCCGTCACCTATCGTTAGCAGGTTATTCCGACCGACCTGCATGCGCCTGATTGTCTGCGTGGTTTTGCTGGACTTGTTTGGGCCGGGTCTCGGTTTGGGACCGCTGACCGGCAACGCCTTCGGGCATGGGGCCTTCCTGGACGCGACGGTGGTGACTGCGGTCGAGATAGAGGCGCGCTATGATACCGGGGAACCGATGGTGGCGGCCCAGGTCTCGATCTTTGCCCCTGATGACCCGGCTCAGCCCTGGAAAGTCGGCACGACGGATTCACAAGGGCGCTACAGCTTCGTTCCGGATGCCCGGCCCGGACGCTGGGCCATTCAGGCGCGGCAGGCCGGGCATGGCGCGATGGGGTATGTCGAGATTCGGGATGATATGACGACCGTTACAGCGGGTGGGACAGGGTATTCGCAGGGATCGGATACGCTACAGCGGCTGCTGATGGGGGCCAGTATCGTCTGGGGCTGCATCGGAACCGCGCTTTATTTCCGACGCCCTCGCCGCAGGAGCGAGACGTGATGGGGTATAGGGGCTGATGCATATACCAGACGGCATTCTGCCGCTCGACATCGCCCTGGGGGGCTGGGCCTGTGCGGCGGCGATGACGGCGCTCAGCTTGAAGCGGATCGGCATGCGCCCGGATTCACGGGCCGGAATTCCGCGTGCCGCCTTGATGACGGCCGTGTTCTTCGCCGGGTCGCTGGTCCATATTCCGGTGCCACCCTCCAGCGTTCACCTGATGTTGAGCGGTCTTATGGGCCTGATGCTCGGCTGGTATGCCGTGCCTGCGATCCTGATCGGACTGTTTTTTCAGGCGGTGATGTTCGGTCATGGCGGATTGACCACGCTGGGGGTCAATGGCGTCATTCTGGGGCTTCCGGCACTTGCAGGATTCGGCCTGGCTCATCTGTTCGGAGGATATGGCAGCCGGTTCATACAGGGAATGTTGGTATTCTCGGTCGGAGCGGGGACGGTGATGCTGGGCGCGGTGCTCTTTATGGCAATTCTTCTGGCCGGACTTCCGGCGCATCTGGATGCCGGGTCGGAACGTGCCGCGATATTCGCGCTAGCCGTTGCGCATCTGCCGCTGGCGGTTGTTGAGGGACTGGTCGTCGCCGCTGTTCTGGGTTTCCTCAATCGCGTCAGCCCGGACATGGTCCGTGCGCACTGATCCTTCCGAAGGTCCGATCACCGATCCACGGTTCCGGATCATGGCCCTGCTGGTTCTGGCCTTCGGATTCTCGACTCTGCATGCACCGGGCGCGCTGGCGCTCATGGTCCTCGTCACCCTGACTGCCGCATGGGCCTTCGGCCTGTCACCCGGCGCATTGCTACAGGGCCTTCGACTGCCGGGTTTGGTCGTCGGCGCACTGGTCGCCATTCTCCCTTTCACGTCCGGCGATACGGTGCTGGCAACACTGGGACCGCTGACCCTGCGGGCGGAAGGGCTGGCCGCAGCGGCGGGTGTCGCACTCCGGTTTCTGTGTATCTTCGCCCTGGTGATCGCGCTGCTGGGATCAATGCCCATGCCCCGGTTGATCGCTGCATTGCAGGCATTGGGCCTGCCAGGCATCATGACCGATATAGCGCTTCTGACTCTGCGCCATATCGAGGATCTGCGCCGCGACCTCGGCCGGATGCGGATCGCGATGCGCCTGCGCGGCGCGGCACCCGGTTTCCGGCATAGCCAGTTCCGTATCATGGGCTGGGCGCTGGCAAGTCTTCTCCTGCACAGCCATGCCCGGTCCGACCGCATCTACCGTGCCATGATCCTGCGCGGACATGGTGCCCCCGGTGCAGCCCCGCCACCGCCATTCCGGGCATCCCGGTCTGACATGGCGGCGATGATCCTCCTTCTTGCCGTCGGTGCCCTGCCGGTCGCGCTGGAGCATTTCGGATGACGGCACCGCTGCTGGAAACCATCGACCTGTCGCTGACCCATCCTGGCGGGGCGGAGGTGCTGCACCGCGTGACTCTGCAGATCGCACCGGGTGAACGGGTGGGGCTGGTCGGCCCGAACGGTGCGGGGAAATCCACCTTGATGCTCGCCCTGACCGGCGTTTTCGCGGTGACATCCGGGCAGGTGTGTTTGAATGGCCAGACACTGGTACCCGGCGGCTTCATGCCGGAAATCGGGCTGGTCTTCCAGCAGGCCGAGGATCAGCTTTTCAGTCCGACCGTGGCCGAGGATGTGGCCTTCGGTCTCCGCAATCTGGGACTGTCCGGGGCAGACCTCGACCAGAAAGTGACCCAGACCCTCGACCGCGTCGGCATTGCCGCTCTTGCTGATCGACCGGTCCATCGTCTGTCGGGAGGGGAGAAGCGGCTGGCCTGTCTCGCCGGGGTGCTGGCAATGGCTCCGCGCCTGCTGCTGCTGGACGAACCTTCTGCCGCCCTTGACCTGCGCAACCGTCGGCGGCTGATCGACCTGTTGCGCGGCATGGATCAGGCCATGCTGATCGCCAGCCATGATCTGGAACTGGTGCTGGAACTCTGCCCGCGCGTGGTGCTGATCGATGAGGGGCGGATTGTTGCGGACGATCAGGCCCGCACGGTCCTGGGCGATGCGGCACTGATGCGCCGCCATGGCCAGGAAGTACCGCATTCACTGGTTCCTCATATCGGGATCAGTCACAACCATAGAGTATAACAGTCCGGCAAGCTGCGGTATTCTAGCCCGGCAATGCCGGTATCAGGGAGAAAACGGATGCAGCGGATCACCATCACCATCGAATCCGAGCTTCTGAAACAGCTCGATTCATTCATGAACCAGTCCGGTGCCACCAACCGGTCGGAGGCATTGCGCGATCTGGTACGACGCGGCCTGACGGTTGAGTCCCCTGGAAGCAAGCGGTCGGAATGTGTTGGTATCGTCAGCTACACACTGGACCCGACAGTGCGCGATCTTGGGCGGCGTGTGCCCCAGAGCCGCCACGAACGCCATGACCGTGCCATTGCCGCAATGTCGGTGCCGCTCGACCATTCAGTGGCGCTGGAGGTGGCGGTCATGCGTGGCACGGTGGGGGATGTCACCAGCTATGCCGACAGCCTGTTCCTGGAACGCGGCATCCGGCACGGGCAACTGTCGCTCATCCCGGTAAAGACGGAGGTCGAGTACCACGAACACGGCCCAGGCAAGGCCCACAGCCACAGCCATCTTCGGGTTCAGGAAGGTTTTTAGAGTCGCGCTCTAACCAGTGCGGCGACATCCGTTTCCGGTCTGGCCCCATAATGGGAGATCACTTCGGCGGCCATGATGCCGCCAATTCGCGCACAGTCCGAAAGACCAAGGCCCCTGGTATGACCATACAGGAAGCCGGCGGCATACTGGTCGCCCGCCCCGGTCGTATCGACAACCTGACGAACCGGTTCGGCATCGACGATATGGACTTCCTCTCCCGACAGGATCACGGAGCCCTTTTCAGAGCGGGTCAGACAGGCGATCCGGCAGTCTTGCCGGGCGGCCTGTAACGCGGCATCGAAATCATCGACCTGATAGAGCGAAAGGATTTCCTGCTCATTCGCGAACAGGATATCAACATGATCGCGCACCAGCGCCCGGAACGCATCCCGGTGCCGGTCGACGCAGAACCCATCACTGAGACTCAGGGAGACTTCCCGCCCTGCTGCATGGGCCGCATCCGCCGCCGAGATGAAAGCCGCCTTCGCCGCATCCCGATCGAACAGATAGCCTTCCAGATAAAGAACTTTCGCCGCTGCCACGGCCTCCGCCGAGACATCCTGTGGGGTGAAATCCGATGCCGCGCCGAGATAGGTCACCATAGTGCGCTGCGCGTCCGGCGTTACCAGCACCAGGCATTTGCCCGTGCCAGGTCCAGAGGTCGCAGCGGAGGTGCGGAAATCCACGCCCAGTGCGGTCAGGTCATGACGGAAGACATCCCCGAACGGATCATCGCGCAGCTTGCCGATATAGGCACCGCGTCCGCCCAGCGCGGTAAGGCCCGCCATGGTGTTGCCGCAGGAACCCCCGGATTTCTCAACACCCGGCGGCAGTGTTGCATAGAGCGCGTCTGATGCTTCCCGCTCCACCAGCATCATGCCGCCCTTGGGCAGATTTGCGGCCTTCAGCGCCGTGTCATCGACCTCGACCAGAATATCGACCAGCGCATTGCCGATCCCGATGACGTCATAGCGTGTCTCTGCCATATGGAAGGTCTCCTGTGAATTTCCGCCTGAACCGAACCGTATCGGGCGGTGATACAGGCATCGACGCGATTGGGCAATCCCGGGCCCTGGCCCGCCCCTGGCCCATTGCTGGACCCGCGTCGGGGACTCAGCGCAGGGGGGCTCCGGCAGCCAGATGCAGCGCGTGCAGCAGATCGGCCAGCCCGTCGTCATCGGCCAGTCCGCGCGCATCCTGCAAGGCACACCAGTGCAGCTTGCGTTCGCCGCGTTCCTTCCATTCGATCAGGTGATCGGTGACATGCAGCGGATACACCGCGACACGACACAGCACGTCGTTGTCGGACTTGTTCTCGGAAAGAATCTTTCGATAGCTGAAATATCCCACCGGCGCAGAATGCACCTGACCGCGTACCCCTGCTTCTTCAAGCGCCTCCTGCGCAGCCGTCTCTGCTGGGCTTTTCCCTTTCATGGGCCAGCCCTTGGGTACGATCCAGCGCGCCCTCTCCCGCGAGGTGATCAGCAGGATATGCGCCTCCGCCCCGACCCAGATATAGGGTAGTGCCGCAACCTGCTGCGCCGGTTTCCCTTTGCCTGCCACGCCTCAAATCCTTTCCCGAAAGCAGACTTGTCATAAATCTGTAATATTTCTTATCGCACGATTCGAACAAGACCAATTGAAAATGGAGCAACTCGACACTGACGCGGTGGTATGTGAAGTCGGCGTCTTAAGTATCGGCAATACTGGTCCGTCGCAGGCTTGGCAGGCCGATTCCCGTTGCGTCGAAGCCGCCATCGACCGCCAGGGTCTGACCATTGATATACCGGGCTTTCTCGCCGCAGAGGAAGATGACGGTATCCGCGATTTCCGATTCCGTGCCATAGCGGTTCAGCGGGATGGCATCATGGTAGTCGGCGCGTATGTCCGGGGTATGAACCTGTTTCGCCATCGCGGTTTCGACCGGTCCGGGCGCGACCAAATTGGCGCGAATGCCGCGACCACCCCATTCCGCCGCCTGCTGTTTCGTCAGATGCATAAGGGCCGCCTTGCTGGTGCCATAGGCGACGCGCAGCGTGCTGGCGCGCAGGCCGGAGATCGAGCCGATATTGACAATCGCACCCCCTTCACCCGACAGCATTAGCGGCGCGCAGGCCTGACTCATCAGGAACGGCCCGGTCAGGTTCACTGCCAGCACCTGCGTCCATTCCGCCGCCGTCGTTTCCAGGATCGGTTTGAATACCGCGATGCCGGCATTGTTGACCAGGGCATCGAGTCGCCCGAAATGCGCCTGCACCGCTGCGATGGCCTCAGCGACTTGATCCGGGTTGGAAACATCGGCGGTCAGCGCCAGCGTGCGGGTAGGCGCATCGATCACCGCCATCCGATCCGCCAGTCCCGGTCCGTCGATGTCGAGCAGTGCGACCTGCCAGCCATCGTTCAGGAAGGCGCTGGCGACAGCGGCTCCGATGCCACGCGCCGCACCGGTAACGAGCGCAACGTTTTCGTTGTTTCTTTCGGATCTGGTCTGGTCGGTCATGGCATGTCCTTTCCGGATGGGCGGTCTGCTGGGTGATTGACACCGTCCATGGTTGGAACCGATCCCAGATCATAGGGATTGACGCCCTCCAGGCATCCGACATTGATGCCGTATTGTGTCGGATTGGATCGGCGCTGGTGATGGGTATAGATTCCGCAGATCCGGCAGAAGTAATGCTTCGCCGACCGGGTGTTGAACTGATACAGGGTCAATGCTTCCGCCCCCTTCACCACTTTCAGATTGTCGAGTGCGACCGAGGCGACGACCGCTCCCTTTCGGCGGCAGATGGAACAATCGCAGCGCCGGGGATTCTCCAGCCCGTTCGGCAGGGTCAGTTCCAGTTCCACCGCGCCGCAATGGCATGTTGCCTTATGAATCTTCTTGATTTCCATCGCACCTCTCCAATAAATCCATTTTCCATTTTAGCGTGAGTGGCAGGTCATGACCATTGCGATCCGCGAGGATGATTTGAGGGGCGAGGCAATCGCGCGGCTCCTTCAACGCCATCTCGATTTCGCTCATGAACACACCCCGCCCGAAAGTATCCATGCACTGGATATCGAGCGGCTGCGGGTTCCGGAAATCACCTTCTGGAGCGCCTGGGAAGGCGACGGCCTGCTTGGCTGCATCGCGCTGCGGGCACTGTCAGCAGATCATGGTGAGATCAAATCCATGCACACGGTGGCGGAAGCCCGCGGCAGGGGGATCGGTCGCAGACTGCTGACCCACCTGATCACCGTTGCACAGGAACGGGGTTATCGCCGCCTGAGTCTTGAAACCGGAACCACACCGGGCTTCGCACCGGCGCGCGCACTCTATTCCGGTTTCGGATTCGCACCCTGTCCACCCTTCGGCAGCTATCGGATCGATCCGGTCAGCGTTTGCATGACGCGAGAGATCGGATAGGAAAAGACCGCGACGGTTTCCCATCGCGGCCTTTCCAGCTTATCACAATTCTAATGATCAGGACTTCAGCTTGGTCCAGACCCGCTCCCGCAGGGTCTTGGAGGCCGGGCTGCAATCCTCAAAGCCCCGCAGGCGATCAGCATACTCCTCCGGCATGTTGACCGCCGGATCAGCGGACAGGTCTTCCTTCAGGAACGGACCGGACCCCTTGATCGCGTTGGAATAGCCGGTGTAGTTCGACGCGGCAGCCGCATTTTCCGGCAGCAGCATCCAGTTGATGAAGGTCTTGGCATTTTCCATGTTCGGCGCATTGGCCGGAACCGCCATCGTGTCGGTCCAGAAGGTCACGCCCTCCTTCGGATAGACATAGACGACGCCGGGCTTGTTCGCCTTCACCCGGTGCGCGGCACCGTTCCACTGCATGTGCACGGCAACCTCCCCCGCTGACATGCGGTCGATGGTGCCGTCATTCGAATAGACCTTCACATGCGGTTTCTGGGCCATCAGCACGTCCAGAATTTTCTGCGCCTCAGCAGGGTCTTCGGTGCATTTGCTGACTCCGGTATAATAGGCACCGGCATTCCAGACATCGCTCATCTCGTTCAGCATGGCGATATTGCCCTGCAATTCGGCGCGCGGCTCGAACAGTTCCTTCCAGCTATCCTCCAGTGCGCCGCCGGGGACCATGGCCGGGTCGTAGGTAAAGCCGGTCGTGCCCCACATATAGGGAGCGGAATAGCTGCGATCCGGATCAACGGAAAGAGTTTGGAACGGTTCCAGCACATTGCTGAAATTTGACATTTGATTGACCTTGATATCGGCGACGAGGCCGTTCTGGATCATCGTGCCAAGCGTGGTCGGACCTGGAAAGATGACGTCATAGCCGCCGCCCCCGGCCTGAAGCTTGGCCAGCAGGTCCTCTTCGGAGGCGTAGTTGTCGATACTGGTCTTGATGCCGGTCTCGGCCGTGAATTTCTCCAGCAGTTCTGGTGGGAAATAATTCGACCAGTTGTAAAGCGTGACCTCACCCGAAGCCGATGCGCCACCGGCGGCACCGACGGTCAGGCCGACCGCCGTGGTCAGTCCGATCATCCAATGGGATATGCGTGTCATGACTGATACTCCCTTCCCTGTTTCTTTTGAATGCGAGGACATGTGTGAAACGGTGCTACTTCCGCTCGTGTCCTCTCCCGAGCAGAAGTGAAATTGAAACCATGACAACGGAAAAGATCAGCATCAGCGACGAGATCGCATTGACCTCCGGTGAGACACCAACACGGATCAGTCCGTAGATATAGATCGGCAGCGTCGTTGATCCCGCACCGCCGACGAAGAAGCTGGTGACGAAATCATCCAGCGAAATGATGAAGGCCAAAACGCCGCCGGACAGGATCCCCGGCATCATCAGCGGCAGGGTGACATGCCGGAACGTGCGCGACGGGCTGGCATAAAGGTCGCCTGCCGCCTCGAACAGTTTCGGGTCCAGCCCTTCCAGACGGGCACGGATTGGCAGATAGGCAAAGGGGATACAGAAGATCGTATGGGCGATCATCACGGTCAGCAGACCCTGGGTTATGCCCAGCGTGGCAAAGAACAGTAGCGACGCCACCGCAGTCACGATTTCCGGCACTGTCAGGGGCAGGGCAACCAGCGCATTCACCGCGCCCTGGCCCCGGAACCGATCCCGCGCCATATGCACCGCCGCCAGGGTGGACAGGGCGGTCGCGGATAACGAGGCAACGGTCGCGATCAGCAGCGAATTCCATGCGGCCTGCAGCATCGCCTCGTTCTGCAATGCCTTGACGTACCAATCCACGGAAAATCCGGTCCAGATCGTCACCAGTTCGTTTTTATTGAATGACAGCACGATCAGCACCAGGATCGGCAGATAGACATAGGCGAAGAACAGCATGGTCAGCGTCGCTATTCCCGGCCAGTGCCGTGCGTCGCCTGCGGTCTTCCGGTTTCCGAACAGGCCCGGCATCATGGCGGCAAGTCCCCTCATGCCGTCACCTTCACCCGCTGCTCTCGCCCGGCCTTCAGGGCATAGAGGGTCATCGCCAGCAGCACCAGGGCCAGCAGCAGAAAGCCCAGCGCCGCCCCGAAGGGCCAGTTCCTGGCCGCCCCGAATTGAAGTCCGATCAGGTTGCCGATCATCATCGTCTTGCCGCCGCCCAGCAGTTCCGGCGTCACATAGGAGCCAAGGCACGGCACGAATACCAGGATTGAGCCTGCAATCATGCCCGGTGCCGCCGATGGCAGGACGATGCGGCGCAGGGTCTGCAACCGGGTTGCATAGAGATCGAAGGACGCTTCCACCAGCCGCATGTCGAGTTTTTCCAGGCTGGTATAGATCGGCAGCACCATGAAGGGCAGAAAGGAATAGGTCAGCCCCACCGAGACCGCGAAATCATTGTGCAGCAGCGGCAGCGGGGAATCGATGATTCCGACCGCCATCAGGAAGGAGTTGATCGTGCCATGATCGCGCAGCAGCAGGATCCAGGCATAGTTGCGGACCAGAAGATTGGTCCAGAACGGCACCGTGACGAGAAAGACCAGAAGGGCGCGCCATTTACGATCACGGGTCGCCATGAACATGGCGGTTGGAAATCCGACCAGCAGGGACAGCGCCGTTGTGATCGCCGCCAGCCACATCGACCGCCAGATGATTTTCAGATAGTCAAAGCTCAGGGACAGCGAGTCGTCCAGATTGCGTTCGAACAGGAACCTCAGATAGGCCTCCGCCGAATAACTGTGCCAGACCACACTGCCGGAGAAGTCCCGAGTCTGGACCGATATCCAGGCCATCAGCAGCAGCGGCCCGACCATGAAGATGGTCATGGCACCCGCCGCCGGACCGATCAGCAGCAGCCGCTGCATATGCAGGCTGCGCCTTCGGCTCGCCGCACCGGGGGCGGAATAATCCGCGCCTGCCGGGGGGGCTGAAACTGTCTTTTCTGTCGATGTCACGCGGTCTCCAGGTCTTGGTTCATGTCCATTGTGGCATGAAAGACTCTTTATCCGACGACGGCAGGGCCATGCACCCTGCGCAACGAAGCCCATATTCAGAAGGGTAGACCATTGCCCACTGTCAATCCAAGCATTTTTTTGAATACCCGCTCAAACCAATTCGGCGACTGGGGGCGTAGTACTCGAAAATTCAGGGGTGGCAGGAATTTCAGGTGACAGGAACGGTAAAATCATTTAATTTAAATGAGCGTTTAGAAAAATAAGGCACTCGTCATGAATTCCGTTATGCAGAAATTTTCCGACACCTCTCCCAATGCCGCTCCGGAGGTATGGGACCGGTCGGGCCTGCCCGCCTGGACCTATTACAGTGAGGAACTGGTGGAGGTTGAAAAGGACGCGCTGTTCCGTCGTCACTGGCAGATTGCCTGCCATATCTCCGACGTTCCTGAATCCGGTAACTTCATCGCCTTCGACATGTGCGGCGAACGCGCCATCGTCATGCGCGACATGGAGGGGGGCATCCGGGCATTCCACAATCTCTGCCGCCATCGCGGTGCACGTGTTCTGGGGGAGGCACAGGGAACCTGTCCCCATGTCATCACCTGCCCGTTCCATGGTTGGACCTATAATTTGGACGGCACCCTGCGTCGCGCGGCGGTGCCGGACAGTCTGCCTGATCTGGACCCGGTCGAACACGGACTGAAGCAGATCGAGTGTGAAATCTGGCACGGCTTTGTCTTCCTGCGCTTCCTGCCGGGCGACCAGCCGTCTGTCGCCGAGATTTTCGCCCGCCACGAAGCCGAGGTCGCGCCGTACCGCATGGCGGATATGGTGCCGGCCCATGGTGGCTTTTGGAAACATGAAATGGCGGTGAACTGGAAATCCGTGCGCGATGTCGACAATGAGGGCTATCACGTCGCCAAGGCGCATCCCGGTCTTCAGGCGCTCTATGGCAGCAACTATTTCGACGAACCGCTCTCCGATGGAACCAGCCGGTCCTTCGGAACCTTCAGCGACCATCCGGGCAAGAGCTGGAGCGTCAGCAACTACAAGGCCATGCTGCCGGTGGTGGAGCATCTGCCGCCGGAAAGCCAGCGTGCATGGCTCTATCTGGGCCTGTTCCCCAACGCGGTCATCGGCTTCTATCCGACCAGCGTGATCTTTTACCAGGAATTCCCGATTTCCGCCCGGCGCACACTCCAGCGCGGCGCGACCTATCGCTATGCGGAGGAATCCCGCGAGATGCGCGTCTCGCGCTATCTGGCCGAGCGGATTGACCGGGAGACCCAGGAAGAAGATATCCAACTGATCAAATGGTCCTGCGAGGCGACGGATTCGAGCGCTTATGACGGTATCATTTTGTCAGATCGCGAATACAATGTACGCTGTTACCATGATGCATTCCGGGATCAGGTGCCGGTGATGAAACTGGACCGGGCACCTGCCCCGAATACAATGGCGACAGTGAACAGGGAAATGATGCAGGAATAAGAGTCCCAAAACAACAGGACCCGGTAAGGGCCATTTCAGGGATTATGGTTTCAGGGTTGGCGATTTCAGGGACGATACAGGGGGAGAATACGGGAATGGAGCCTGCGAGGCGCAGCGACGGGGGCAGCCGGGCGTGACAACGGACACGGCCGAGCCGTCCCCACCAACCGGCAGCGCGGCACATCGGAAGGCGCGGCTGTCGGAATTCTTCCGACGCGACGGGGTGCGCGGCTTCACGCTGATGAGCCCGGCCTTCCTGTTCGCGCTCGCCCTGCTGGCGGTGCCGATCACCGTCATCATCACCTTCAGCTTCTGGACTCAGAACTATCTCGACATCGATACCACGCTGACGCTCCAGAACTATGTGGATGTCTGGACCAAGCCGATCTATGGCGCACTGCTGAACCGCTCGCTCTTCGTTGCCGGGACGGTGACGCTGCTTACCGTCGTCCTGGCCTATCCGCTGGCCTATTACGTTGCCTTCCACGTGAAGGAACGTCAGGGGCTCTGGATCTTCCTGATCACCATTCCATTCTGGACCAGCTACCTGCTGCGGATTTTCGCCTGGAAGCTGATCCTGGGCTATAATGGTGTGGTCAATACCTCACTGATGGAACTCGGCCTGATCGACGAACCGCTCAGCTTCATCCTCTACAATCTGAATGCGGTCATTCTGACACTCTCCCACGCTTGGATGCCCTTCGCGATCCTGCCGATTTTTGTCTCACTGCAAAAGATCGACCGCAGTCTGCTTGAGGCCGCGACCGATCTGGGCGACGGGCCGGTGCGACGGTTCCTGCGGGTGACGCTGCCGCTGTCCCTGCCCGGCGTCATCGCCGCAACTGTCGTCGTCTTCATTCCGACGGTCGGGGACTATGTCACGCCGATGCTGGTCGGCGGCACCGACGGGCTGATGATTGCCAACATGATCCAGATCCAGTTTGGCAAGGCAAACAACTGGCCACTGGGTGCGGCGCTCGCAGTGACCACCATGGTGGCTGTCACACTGGCAGCGGTGGGTGTCGTATTGCTGCTGCGGTGGCTCGCCAGTCGGGCGCGATAAGCGGGAAAGGGGACGGAATGCGCTTCAAATTCCTGACAGTCTATGCCGTCGGCTTCATGGTGTTCCTGTATCTGCCAGTCCTGTTCTTGCCGCTGTTCTCCTTCAACGACAGCACCATCGTCGCCTTTCCGCTGAAAGGGTTCACGCTGCAATGGTATGAAAACCTGCTCAGCGAAACCACGATGCACCAGGCCTTCTTCAACAGCATGAAGGTTGCCTGCGCCACTGCGGTCGTCTCGACATTGCTTGGCATCAGCGCGGCACGGGCGGTCACGCGCTACAATTTCTTCGCCAAGAAACCGATCACCGCCTTTGTCATGCTGCCCCTGGTCCTGCCGGAGATCATCGTCGCGATTTCCCTGCTTGTGGTGATCCTCTGGCTTGGCTTCGACCTGTCGCTGTTCAGCGTCACACTGGGTCATATCCTGATGACCGTTCCCTTCGCGACCGCCGTGCTGATCTCAAGCTTCGAAGGCTTCGACCGCAGCCTGGAGGAAGCATCGATGGACCTGGGCGAAGGGCCGTTCATGACCTTCCTGCGCGTAACTCTGCCGATGGTCGCGCCGGGCATCGTCTCCAGCCTGCTGATCACCTTCACGATCTCGCTGGATGAATTCATCGTCGCCTTCTTCCTTACCGGGACGGAGCCGACCCTGCCGATCTATATCTGGGGGCAGCTTCGTTTCATCGCGAAACTGCCCAATATCGTGGCCCTGGGCAGCATCCTGCTGGTCGCATCTTTCCTGCTGCTGTGTCTGGCAGAACTGATGCGGCGGCGGGCACAACGGCGCACTGGAATCCAAGGAAGCGTAATATGAGCGACAAGCCGATCATTCAAATCGACAAGGTCTGGCGCCGCTTCGGCGATGTGGCCGCCCTGGACGGGGTCAGCGTGGACATCCGCGCGGGCGAGTTCTTCTCCCTGCTGGGTCCGTCCGGCTGCGGCAAGACCACGCTGCTGCGCCTGATTGCCGGGTTCGACGACCCGACGGAAGGACGCATTCTGATCGACGGGCAGCCGATGATGGGCGTCCCGGCCAATCGCCGCCCGACGAATATGGTGTTCCAGTCCTATGCTGTCTTCCCGCATCTGACGGTGGCGCAGAATGTCGCCTATGGCCTGCGCCGCCAGAATCTGAGCCGCGCGGCACGGGATGAGCAGGTCGAAGCATCCTTGCAGCAGGTCGGCCTCGGCGGGCTCGGCCATCGCCGTTCAACCGAGCTTTCCGGCGGCCAGCGCCAGCGAGTCGCGCTGGCCCGTGCGCTGATCATGCGCCCGAAGGTGCTGCTGCTGGACGAGCCGCTGTCCGCGCTGGACAAGAAGCTGCGTGAGCATATGCAGGTGGAACTGCGGCAGTTGCAGCGTCAGGTCGGCATCACCTTCATTCTGGTCACCCATGACCAGGAGGAGGCGCTGACCATGTCCGACCGGATCGCGGTGATGTTCGGTGGCAAGATCATCCAGTGCGATACGCCGGAACAGATCTACCAGCACCCGATCAGCACCACGGTCGCCAATTTCATCGGTGGTATGAATGTGATCGAGGCGAAGGTCACGGACCAGAATGAAGAGACCGTGACTGTCGATGCAGCCATTTTCGGTCAGGTGACGCTGCGCAATCCCTACAGGCAGCAATTCAATGGCGACTTTGCCGTCGGCGTCAGGCCGGAGCGCCTGACCCTGCTTTATGAACCGGACCACAGGGCAGAACGCGAACTGCCGGGCCGTATCGCCAATGCCTCCTATTACGGCGACATGACCTATTACGACATTACCCTGCCCGGACGCGAGGCTCCCGTCACCGTCTCCATGCGCAACACCGTCGGGCGGCGCATTCTGGCGGAAGGCAATGAGGTCCGGATTGGCTGGGGTCCGGAATCGCTCGTTCCGCTGGGATAGCGGTTTTCCATATTCCTCTCCAAACGGAAAATCGCGACTCACGCGATTGAGCCGGATTATCTCTGACATCGCTCACGCGATTGAACCGGATTACCTCTGACATCGCTCACGCGATTGAACCGGATTACCTCTGACATCGCTCACGCGATTGTCATGGAACGTCAATGGTGGTCTGCTGGCGGATCGACTATGAGCAGAGGTACAGTCGAATCAGACCTCTGTGAGGAGCCATGAGCAGTACCGTGATCGATGAAACGCCCCCACCGAAAAAACCGCTCTGGCAGCGTCTTCTGCCGCTTCTGATTCTGGCAGGGCTGTTCATCGCCTTTTTCGTACTGGATCTCGGGCGGTTCGTCAGTTTCGAGGTGCTGCGTGAGCATCGTGAAACGTTGCAGGCCTTTGTCGTCGCGAATGCCGTGCTGGCGGTTCTGATCTATGCCGCACTGTATGTCGTGATCGTGGCAGCCTCATTGCCCGGTGCAACCGTTTTCACCGTGGCGGGCGGGTTTTTGTTCGGCAGCATTCTGGCGACGTTCTACACCGTTTTCGCGGCCACTCTGGGGGCCACCCTGATTTTCCTGATCGCGCGCGGCGCATTGGGCGATAGTCTGCGCAGGAAAGCGGGCGGGCGGCTCGACCGGATACTGGACGGATTCCGGGATGATGCGTTCTGCTATCTGATGGTGCTGCGTCTGGTTCCTCTTTTCCCGTTCTTCCTGGTGAATATCGCCCCCGCCTTTGCCGGGGTACCGCTGCGTATCTATGTCGCCGCGACGTTTCTGGGGATCATTCCCGGCACCTTTGTCTATGCACAGGTTGGAACCGGGCTGGGCAGTGTCTTTGATCGGGGGGAGAGTTTCACCCTGGGCGGGGTGCTGACACCGGAAATCGTGATCGCGCTGCTGGGGCTTGCCCTGCTGTCCCTGATCCCGGTGATCTATAGGCGGTTCCGCAAGGGCTGAGCGGTCATTCCGAAACGACGGTGGCGGTCTGCCCCGAGGTGCGGACCTCCCGCGTCAGGTCGAATAGATTGCCCGCATCGTCCCGTGCCCAGTATTGCAGCGTGATCCGGTCCGGATCGATTGGGGTAGCGAAATGATGTTCCCGCTGGGTCAGGCTGCCGCTCGGCTCGATGCGATAGCGCACGCAGGCATCGGCACAGGATTTCGCATCCTCGACGCAGACCTTGCCGCGATAGATGTAGAGACCGATCCCCGCCGTCTCCTTGAAGCGCCGGTTATGGGTGAAGCGGTGACGCCCCTCCTCGAAGGAATAGCTGAATTCCTCAAAGGTCAGGGCAACACGGGCCGGAACATCCGACACGACGCTGGGTTCTGGAATATCCCGCAGGCAGGCTGCACCGGGCACACTTGGGACCGCAGAGGTATCGGATTTCTGGGTATCCTGCGATTCGTCACAGGCGGCGAGGCCAAGCAACAGCATCAGCGCCCATAGGGCGGGTATCCATGAACGCATCCGACAGTACCCTTTTCAACGACCCGCATCGGCCAGTAATGATTACCCTTATATGCGCGTCGCCGAATGCTGTCCATTGCATCACGATCAATTTGCCGTGCCACCGACGGTCAGTCCATCCAGCCGCAGTGTCGGCTGGCCGACACCGACGGGAACGCCCTGGCCTTCCTTGCCGCAGGTGCCGACGCCATCATCCAGTTTCAGATCGTTTCCGATCATCGAAACCTTGGTCAGGGCATCGGCCCCGTTGCCGATCAGGGTCGCCCCCTTCACGGGCGCACCGATCTGGCCGTTTTCGATGCGATAGGCCTCGGTGCAGGAAAAGACGAACTTGCCGTTGGTGATATCGACCTGCCCACCGCCGAAATTCGTCGCATAGATGCCGTTCGCGACCGAGGCGAGGATTTCCCCCGGATCCTTGTCGCCGTCCAGCATGTAGGTATTGGTCATGCGCACCATTGGCGGGTGGGCATAGGACTGGCGACGTCCATTGCCGGTGGATTTGACGCCCATCAGACGGGCATTCATGCGGTCCTGCATATAGCCTTTCAGGATGCCATCCTCGATCAGCACGGTCTCGCTGGTCGGGGTTCCCTCGTCATCAACGGTCAGGGATCCGCGGCGGTCTTTCAGGGTGCCATTGTCAACCACAGTGACGCCAGGCGCGGCCACGCGTTCACCCAGCAGACCGGCGAAGGCGGAGGTCTTCTTGCGGTTGAAGTCGCCTTCCAGGCCGTGCCCAACCGCTTCGTGCAGCAGCACGCCGGGCCAGCCCGGACCCAGGACAACAGTCATTTCTCCCGCCGGGGCAGGGATGGCCTCCAGATTGACGAGCGCCTGGCGCAGTGCTTCGTCTACCTGGGCGCGCCATTGTTCCGGGGCGATGAAGGTTGCGAAATCGACGCGTCCGCCGCAGCCCTGACTGCCGGTTTCCATGCGCCCGTTCTGTTCCACGACAACGCTGACATTGACCCGGACCAGCGGGCGGATGTCTGCCGCTCGCGCGCCGTCTGGCCGGACGATCTGGATCGCCGACCATTCCGCTGACAGGGAGGCGGTCACCTGTTTCACGCGCGGATCCTTGGCGCGGGCATAGGCATCTATCTCGCCCAGAATCCCGACCTTTGCGTCGAAGCCGAGGGTTTCCAGCGGGTTTACATCGGAATAGAGTGCGCTGTTGGTGCGCGGCGGGCCATCGGCCAAGATGCCACCATGACCGCCATGCACCGCCTGCACGGCACTGGCGGCGCGTTTGATTGCCGCCTCGCTCAATTCCCCGGAATGGGCATAGCCGGAAACCTCGCCGATGACGGAGCGCAGGCCGAATCCCTGAGAGGTGTCGAAACTGGCGCTGCGGATTTTCCCGTCATCCAGAACCAGGCTCTCGCTCTGCTGATATTCCAGATAAAGTTCGCCGTCTTCTGCACCATGCAGACTGTCGGCCACAAGCTGTGCGACCTGTCCCTGGTCAAGCTCGGTACGGCCATAGAACAGGGCGTCGGTGGTGGCGAGATCGGACATAGGGTTTCCTTCGGTTCAGATTTTCCAGACTGTGTCGCGGACTTGCTTGTGCGACGTGGCATACATGTAACAAATGGGCGTCCAAATCAAAGGATGCCTGCCGTGTGGCATAGCGTTATCCGATGGTTCGGGTTATGCAACCCTCTGCGGTCTGGATCGGACGGGTTTGTCTTTCACAATGTCAGATAGGGATGCGAACGTCATGGGCAAGACCCAGCCACCGACCGGCGAGCCCAGCAAGATGGTCCAGGCAACAGATGGCGGGTCTGTCCGCACGGGTTCTTTCCCGCAGGAACATCCGCTGCGCTATGCCCTGACAAACGAATTGCATGCGCGTCCCTTCGAAATGCTGGTGCCGCCGGTTCAGGCGACAATGTATGCCAGCGTTCTGGGGGAAAACTGCGGCACCGTCGTTCATGATCATCTGCGCCTGTTGTGCGAACGACACGGTGTTAACCCGCCGACGCCGGACATGAATCATTTCTCAGCCGATTTCGGCCCGTTTCGCCTGCGCTTCGAACAACATACGGAATTCGTCTCCTATACCGTGCTGCGCCGGGGGCGGTTTGAGAGACCGTTTGAGAAGCCGGCGTCCGATTACCTGCCGAAGGACTGGCTCGATTCCATGCCGGGTCAGGTTCTGGTGGCTGTCCATGTCGCGGTATTGCCATTGGAAGGGGACGATCCAACAGTGGAAGAACTGTCGGATCTGTTCGTGCCGGAAGGTCTGGTCACCAGCACTTTGGCTGGCAGGTCGGCACAGGTCTGGACGGATCTGCGCATCCATGGCGACGGTTACAATCGCGTTTTGCTGAAACCCCGTGACCTGCCCCCCGCCAAAGCCGGACGCATGGTGCAACGGTTGCAGGAGATCGCCGCCTATCGCAATTTGGCCCTGCTGGGTCTGCCTGCCGCGCGGGAGGTTGGGCCGGAACTGACGCGGATCGATGGCGGTCTTGCTACACTGACGGCAGAGATCGCTGCCCTGGTCGAATTCGAGGCCGAGACCGATGACGGGGTCCGGCGTGAGGCCGATCTGCTGATTCAGTTGATGCAGCTTTCCGCCGAGATCGAGCGGTTGAATGCCCTTCACAGCTACAGGTTTTCCGCCTCGCGTGCCTATTTTGCGCTGGTGAAATCGCGACTTGCCGAATTGCGGGAGGAGCGTCACGAAGGCTACCAGACCATTCAGGAATTTCTCGACCGGCGGCTTGCCCCCGCCATGCGGACCTGTGAATCGGTGGAAAGCCGCATGGCGGATATGTCCCGCCGTGCGACACGGGCGGCCAACCTGCTGCGCACCCGGGTCGATTTCATGCTGGAGCGCCAGAATCAGGGGCTGCTCGGCTCGATGGATCGTCGGGCAAAGCTGCAACTGCGTCTGCAACAGACAGTCGAGGGCCTGTCGGTCGCTGCAATCACCTATTATGCCGTCGGTCTCGTCGGCTATGCGGCGAAGGGATTGATGGAAAGTGGCGTTCCGGTCCATGCTCCGCTGGTGCAGGGGATCGCGGTTCCGGTCGTGGCCCTGGCGGTATGGTTCGGTCTGAGGCGGGCGCGTGACCGCATGGAAAGGGACGATTGAGGAGCAGGGCGCGATGGGTGCTACAATCTGTCGCTGATGGGGAATGGGCGCAGAAAACTTGCCTGAAGAACGGGTGGATGGTGGGCCTGGACCATGTGCAAATGCCTGAATTCCGCAGGATTTTGGCGATTTCCGTTGATTTGGCGGACGCGCTGGTGTTTAACCCGAACACTGGGTTGATGCTCTGGCTGGCGGAATGACTCCGGTCCGTGCCGCCTTGAACGCGGGGCGCAGCGGGGTAGAATACGGATGTATCAGCGTGGCCTTCTTTCCGGTGTGTCGGGTTCCTGAGCCTGGGATCGGAAATTGACCGTTGCTGTGAACAGATTAACGCGCAATCCACCCCCTGACCGGGCGGACCGGATCGCGGGGGAAAACGGGAGATCAAGGGTGCGCAAGCTCTTTACGACTTTGTCCGGATTGGCCGCAGTCGCTTATGGCGCGGTGTCCAGTGCGGGACATGCATTGGCGGCCAAGGCGGAACCCTGGCAGCTTGGCCTGCCGGAACCGGTGACGCCGCTTGCCCGTCAGATGGCGGATTTTCATAATTACTGGCTGATGCCGATCATTACCGTGATCACGGTGTTTGTGCTGCTGCTGCTGCTGTATGTCTGCTGGCGCTTCCGTGAAAGTGCGAATCCGGTGCCGTCAAAAACGACGCACAACTCCCTGCTTGAGGTGCTCTGGACCGGGATTCCGGTGCTGATTCTTGTCGTCATGGCTTTCCCCTCGCTGAAATTGCTGTACGCAACGGATGCGGTTGAGGATTCCGAAATGACGATCAAGATCGTCGGGCATCAGTGGTTCTGGGAGTATCAGTATCCCGATCACGGTAACTTCTATATGGAATCCCGCCTGCTGGCCGCCACGCATGAGGAAGCCGCTGAGCAGAACGTGGTGCGCTTGATGTCGACCGACGAAGTGCTGGTGCTGCCGGTCGATACCAAGATCCGCTTCCAGATGACCTCTGCCGACGTGCTGCACAACTGGTCGCTCAGTGATTTCGGCGTGCGCATGGACACGGTCCCGGGGCGGCTGAACGAGGCCTGGACGCTGGTGGAGCGCACCGGAACCTATTACGGCTTCTGCTCCGAACTGTGCGGTGAAGCCCATGCTTTCATGCCGATCCAGGTCGAGGTCGTTTCGAAAGAGGATTTCGTGGTCTGGGTTGAGGGCGCGCGGGAAAAGTATGATCCCGTTGAAGAGGCAATCGGTCCTGCGACCACCAATGAATTGGCCACATCGCCGACCATTACGGTTGAGTGATCGCATCGGCGACTGGATGAAACGTTGCGGTCTGCGGTATCGCCCGAGGCCGATCAGGGAAGACGGAGAAGTTTGATGGGATATGCGGCAGCAGCGCATCATGACGATCATGGTACCCCGACGGGCATCGCCCGTTGGCTGTTCTCGACCAACCACAAGGATATCGGGACGATGTATCTCATCTTCTCGATCGTTGCCGGGGTGATCGGGGGTGCCGCATCGGTCTATATGCGCATGGAGCTTCAGGCGCCGGGGGTGCAGTATATGGCCAGCGGCAGCGAATGGAACACGGTGATCACGGCGCATGGCCTGATCATGGTGTTCTTCGTCGTCATGCCGGGGCTGATCGGCGGGTTCGGAAACTGGTTCGTGCCGCTGATGATCGGTGCGCCGGACATGGCTTTCCCGCGCATGAACAACATCTCCTTCTGGCTGCTCATTCCCGCCTTCGCGCTGCTGCTGCTTTCCGCAGTGATTGGCGGCGGGGCCGGGACCGGCTGGACGCTCTATCCGCCGCTGTCGAATACAGGGCAGGGGCTGTTCACCGGCCATGATCTGGCGGCGGTCGATCTTGCGATCTTCGCGCTGCATCTTGCCGGGGCCAGTTCAATCCTGGGTGCGATCAATTTCATCACCACCATCTTCAACATGCGCGCGCCGGGCATGACGCTGCACAAGATGCCGCTTTTTGCCTGGTCGATGCTGGTCACGGCCTTCCTGCTGGTGCTCTCACTGCCGGTGCTCGGCGGGGCCATCACCATGCTGCTGACCGACCGGAATTTCGGGACTTCCTTCTTCCGTCCGGAAGGCGGCGGTGATCCGATCCTGTTCCAGCATCTGTTCTGGTTCTTCGGACATCCGGAAGTGTACATCATGATCCTGCCCGCCTTCGGGATACTGAGCCATGTTGTCTCGACCTTTTCGAAGAAGCCGGTTTTCGGGTATCTCGGCATGGCCTATGCCATGGTGTCTATCGGAGCCATCGGCTTCATCGTCTGGGCGCACCACATGTACACGGTTGGCCTCGACGTCGATACCCGCGCCTATTTCACTGCCGCGACGATGGTGATCGCGGTGCCGACCGGCATCAAGATATTCAGTTGGATCGCGACGATGTGGGGCGGGTCGATCCGCTTCACCGTGCCGATGCTCTGGGCAATCGGGTTCATCTTCCTGTTCACGCTCGGTGGTGTGACCGGCGTCGTGCTGGCCAATGCGGGCATGGACCTTCAGCTTCACGACACCTATTACGTGGTCGCGCATTTCCATTACGTGCTGTCGCTCGGTGCCGTCTTCGCGCTGTTCATGGGCATGTATTACTGGATGGGCAAAATGTCCGGGCGCGAGATTCCGAACTGGGCCGGGCAGATTCATTTCTGGACGACCTTCATCGGCGTCAACCTGACCTTCTTCCCGCAGCATTTCCTGGGTCTTGCCGGGATGCCGCGCCGGTATATCGACTATGCCGACGGGTTTGAGATGTGGAACCTGATTTCGTCCCTGGGGGCCTATCTCTCCTTCGCCTCGACCCTGTTCTTCATCATCGTGCTGATCTACACCCTGGTTGCTGGCCGCAAGGCGGCTGCCAATCCATGGGGTGAAGGGGCGACGACGCTGGAATGGACGGTCAGTTCACCGCCGCCGTTCCATACCTTCAATACGCTGCCGCGCATCAGCGGGGGTGGCGGCCACTGATCCCGGCCCGGCGGTCCGCCTGTAGAAGCGGATCGCCGCCGACCGGGCGGCCTGTTTAGGGAAGCCTTGAGAAACTTTGTATCCGGGATACCGACCGCGTGAGTGATATGAGCCTGCAATCCGCCGAATTCGGCCAGACAGATGTCTTCAAGGGGGCGGAGGTCCGTGACTTCCTGCGCCTGCTGAAACCGCGCGTCATGTCCCTTGTGGTCTTTTCCGGCTTTGCCGGTCTTTTCGTCGCGCCGGGCACGCTGCATCCGTTGCTGGCCGCCGTCGCCGTGCTGTGCATTGCCATTGGGGCCGGTGCGGCGGGGGCCGTCAATATGTGGTACGACCGCGATATCGATGCGATCATGACCCGCACACGGGGCCGTCCGATTCCGCGCGGCAAGGTCGCGCCGGAGGATGCGCTGGCCTTTGGCACGGTGCTGTCCATCGGGTCGGTTCTGATCATGGCGCTGGCGGTCAACTATGTCGCCGCCGCGATTCTGGCGGTGGCGATCCTGTTCTATGTCTTCGTCTATACGATGTGGCTGAAACGCTCCACGCCGCAGAACATCGTGATTGGCGGGGCGGCGGGCGCGTTTCCGCCGATGATCGGCTGGGCGGCGGTGACCGGCGGCGTTTCGGTCGAATCCCTGGTCCTGTTCAGCCTGATCTTTTTCTGGACGCCGCCGCATTTCTGGGCGCTGGCGCTGTATCGGCGCGGTGACTATGCCGATGCCGGGGTGCCCATGCTGCCGGTCGTTGCGGGCGTGCGCGAAACCAAGAAGCAGATGCTGATCTATACAGTCCTACTGTTCCCGCTGGCCATCGCGCCCTACTGGCTGGGTGTTGCCGGGCCGCTTTACGGCATGGCGGCGACCGTGCTGGGCGGGCTGTTCCTGCTGTCGGCCATCGCCGTCTGGCGGGATGCGGGTGACAGGGCCGCAAAGCGCATGTTCGGTTATTCCATTTTCTATCTGTTCGCGATATTCGGGGCGATGATCCTGGATCGCGGTACCGGCCTGCTGGGCTAGGGGAGATACTGTCGGTGACCCGTGATACGCGCGATCAGATGCAGATGACCGATGAAGAAATTCGGCGCCGTCAACGCAGCCGGAACATCGCGGTTGCCCTCTCGGTTGCGGCGCTGGTCGTTGTGATCTTTTTCGTTTCGATCATCCGCATCCAGGCGGGAATCGATGCAGGGGCGGGGGGCTGAACCGATGCAGCAGTCCGATACCACCCGTGATCTGACTCGAAAGAATACGCGCGTAATGATCGGTTGCGTCGCCGCCGTAGCCTTCATGGTGGGGCTCAGCTTTGCCGCTGTGCCGCTATATGATCTGTTCTGCCGCGTCACCGGCTATGGCGGCACGACACAGGTCAGCAGCGCCGCGCCGGAAGAGGTCTTTAATCGCACCATCCGGATCCGCTTCGATGCCTCGACCAATACGGGCCTGCCCTGGCAGTTTCATCCAGAGCAGCGGGAAATGGAGGTGAGGGTTGGCGAGACTGGGCTTGCCTTCTACAAGGCGCAGTCGCGGTCGGCGGAACGAACGGTCGGAACAGCGACATTCAATGTCACGCCGCTGAAGGCCGGGCAGTATTTCGCGAAGACGGAATGTTTCTGTTTCACGGAACAGGCGCTGGAACCGGGCCAGATCGTCGACATGCCAGTCAGTTTCTACATTGACCCCGCGATCATGGACGATAAAAATTTGGATGATGTGAATACAATCACCCTGTCCTACACCTTTTTTCGCTTGCCTGAATCGGAACAGGAAGAAGGTCGCAGTGGTGAAACAGCAGCAGTATCCGGTGTTGCACCGGTCAACTGACCGCCGACAGCCGATACGGATAGCGGTCGGTGTGAATGCGAGTATGGGAGTATGGTCTGGACACCGCGATAGTCGGGCGTTCAGTCGGGCGTAAACACGATGTCGGAACCGGGATTGACCCGTTACCGATCACTATGGGGGTTTTAAGACCATGGCAGGCGATCATCACGCGGTCGACCACGACTATCATCTGGTAAATCCGAGCCCATGGCCGGCGCTGGGCGCGCTCAGTGCCTTCGTGCTCGCCTTCGGAACGGTATGGTATCTCCATCCGGACATGCTCGGTGGTTTCTCGATTGGTCTGACGGGCACCTTCATCGGACTGATCATGGTGATCTGCACCATGTATTTCTGGTGGCGCGACGTCGTGAAGGAAGCCAATGGCGGGGATCACAAGCCGGTTGTGCAGCTTGGCCTGCGTTATGGCATGGCGCTGTTCATCGCCTCAGAAGTGATGTTCTTCGCGGCCTTCTTCTGGGCCTTTTTCGATGCCAGCCTGTTCAGCACCGAGGAAATCCAGTTCGCGCGCGTTGCCGCGAATGGCGGTCAGTGGCCGCCCGCACATATCGAAACCTTCGACCCGTTCCATCTGCCGCTGATGAATACGATGATCCTGCTGCTGTCGGGCTGCACGGTCACTTGGGCGCACCACGCCCTGCGTGAAGGCAAGCGTAAGGAGTTGATCCAGGGTCTGGCGCTCACGGTGCTGCTGGGTGCCAGTTTCACCGCGTTGCAGGCTTACGAATATGGCCATGCAGCATTTGGCTTCACGGACGGGATTTATTCCTCGACCTTCTACATGGCGACCGGGTTTCACGGTTTTCACGTGATTGTCGGGACGATCTTCCTGGCGGTCTGCCTGTTCCGGGCGCAGAAGGGTGAATTCACTCCCAAGCAGCATTTCGGCTTTGAGGCCGCTGCCTGGTACTGGCACTTCGTCGATGTGGTCTGGCTGTTCCTGTTCGTCTGCGTCTATTGGTGGGCTTCCTGATCACTCCCACTGTGGTACCGCAAGTTGCGGGCACCAGGTCTTCGAACGGTTTCGGTCGCTGAAAAGGGTTGATGGATGGATGGCCTATCTCCCTGGCAGACCGGGTTTCGGGGCCGGTGTCCGCGCTGCGGTGAAGGTCGGCTGTATTCCAGCTTCCTGAAGATTGCCGATGGCTGCGGATTCTGCGGCCTGAAATACGGCTTCGAGAATGTCGGCGATGGGGCGGTGCCCTTCTTGATCCTGATCATCGGTGCCATCGGCGTTGGTCTGGGGGCCTGGATTCTGTTGGCCTTTGATACTGAAGTCTGGGTCCCGATTCTGGTCACGGTGCCGGTGGTGATCCTGCTGGTCCTGATTCTGATGCCTCGCGCGAAGGGCATTCTGATCGCCCTGCAATATGTCAATTCGGCAAGTGACAGCGGCACCGGGTCCGGAGAGGATCATTGACCGCACGAATTTCATTCCAGTTACATTGAGTAAGGATCGTCATGGCATCGCGCTTCAAACTGATTCCAACGCTGATTACTTTGCCGGCCCTGGTCACCCTGATCGCGCTTGGCGTGTGGCAGTTGCAGCGGCTGGAGTGGAAGCAGGATCTGATCGACAAGTTGCAGTCCCGGTCGACCGCGGTCCCGGAAGTGCTGCCCAAAGGCGACCTTGCCCTGGAGGACTGGGAATTTCTGCGCGTCACGATGATGGGTGAATTCCTGCACGAAGATGAGATGCATCTCCTCAACCGCTCGCTGAACGGCAATCCGGGCCTGCATGTGATCACACCCTTCCGGCGCAGCGATGTTGAGGGGGGCCCGGTCGTGCTGGTGAACCGGGGATGGGTACCGTTTGAATTGAAGGATCCGGCGACTCGTCCGGATGGGCTTGTCGAGGGGGAGGTCGCGATTGAGGGCATTATCCGTTTCCAGCGCCCGATCACCGGCTTGCAACGTGTTTTCCTGCCGCAGAATGAGCCGGGGAAAAACGTCTGGTATGCTATCGATCACGATGAGATGAGTGCGCAGATCGGGTCTGATATTGCCAACTATTATATCGTTGATGGCAATGATGCGGTGCCTGGCCTCTACCCTGTCGGTAAGCAATGGACATTGGATATCCGCAACGATCATCTCAACTACGCGCTGACCTGGTTCTTCTTGGCGATTGCGCTGGCCGTCATCTTCTGGATCTATCACCGCCCGAAGAAGGCGGAGTGAGGCAGGCTGGTGTCCGCCTATCGGGAGCTTGAGACACGCTTTCGGCAGATCGCCCTCTACGGGGAGATCGGCAGCGTGCTGCATTGGGATGCGGCGGTCGTCATGCCGTCTGGTGGAGCCGATCCGCGCGGTGAGCAACTATCCGAAATGCGGGTGCTGCGGCACAGGGCGCTGACGGACCCTGCAATGACGGGTCTGCTTGATACGGCAGCGGCGGAAACCCTTGATGACTGGCAGCGTGCCAATCTGCGGGAAATGACCCGTGAGCATCGTCTGGCGACCGCGCTGGATGACCGATTGGTCGCGGCGCTCAGCACGGCGGGCAGTGCCTGCGAGCATGTCTGGCGGGACGCCCGGTCGGAATCCGATTTCGCCCGCGTCGCCCCGAAACTGGAAGCCCTGATCGCCCTGGTTCGGGAAAGCGCGGATGCCTATGGCGATGTGCTGGGGCTTTCCCCCTATGATGCGTTGCTGGAAACCTATGCGCCAGGTGTACGGGTAGCTCAGATCGATCCTGTCTTCGACGACTATGCCGCCTTCCTGCCGGATTTCCTGGCGCGGGTTCTGGAGCGGCAGGAGCGGCAGTGTACGCCGATAGCCCCGCAGACGGTTCCGGCGGAACGACAGAAGGCGCTGATCCGCATTCTTGCGTCGGCGACAGGTTTCGACTTCGCGAACGGGCGGATTGACGAGAGTGCCCATCCTTTCTCCACCGGTTATCGCGGCGATCAGCGCATCACGGTTGCCTATCGTGATGAGGATCCGATGAATGCGGTTATGGCGGTGCTGCATGAATGCGGCCATGCCGCCTATGAGGCGGGTCTTCCGGCGGAATGGACGAGACAACCGGTCGGCCAGTCGCTGGGCATGGTCTTTCACGAAAGCCAGTCCTTGAGCGTCGAAATGCAGGCCAGCCGGTCCAGTGCGTTCCTGACCTGGTTGGCGGGGCAGGCACAGGCTGTATTGGGTCCGGATCCCGCCTATGCGCCGGAGAATTTTCGGCGGTTACAGCAATGGGTGAAGCCTGATTTCATCCGGGTCGAGGCGGATGAGGTGACCTATCCCGCCCATGTCATCCTGCGCACGCGGCTGGAGCGGCCATTGCTGGCGGGTGAACTGCCGGTCCGCGATCTGCCGGGGGCCTGGAATGAAGGGATGGCGACGCTGCTGGGGATCGCGGTGCCGGATGACCGGCGTGGCTGCCTTCAGGACATCCACTGGTATGATGGCGCATTCGGATATTTCCCAACCTATACATTGGGCGCGATGCTGGCCGCGCAACTGGCTGAGGCCGCCCATGCCGCCGATCCATCCATTCCGGTGGCGCTGGGACGCGGGGAGTTTTCCCCCTTGATGGCATGGCTTGGCAATGCCATTCATGCCAAGGGTTCATATCTGGAGGCCGATGCGCTGGTACAGGCCGCGACGGGTCGTTCCCTGGATGCGGTGGCTTTCAAACGCCATCTGCACCGCAGATATCTGGAGGAGTAGCGGACATGGAAGAGACAACAAAACAGATGCGCGAGGTCTGGGAATGGATCGTTCCGACCGCGCTGGATTATGGCACGAATATCTTGGGTGCCCTGTTGATTCTGGTCGTCGGTCTGTGGCTGGCGGAGCGGATGTCCAACTGGATGCGCCGGTCGCTTGGCAAATATCAGCGTATCGACGGTACGTTGAAGCCGCTTTTCGCCAGCTTGATCCGATACCTGATCATCATCTTCACGATCATCGCGATCCTGAACCAGTTCGGGGTCCAGACTGCCAGCATTATTGCCATTCTGGGTGCCGCCGGTCTGGCCATCGGCCTGTCGCTGCAGGGGACGTTGCAGAATATCGCGGCGGGAATCATGCTGCTGATCCTGCGGCCTTTCAAGGTGGGTGATTTCATCGAGGCCGGGCCAGTCATGGCGACTGTGGATGAGATCGGGCTGTTTACTTCCCAGTTCACGACGGCGGACGGGGTTTATGTATCCTGCCCGAACAGTAGTCTCTGGAATTCGAAGATCACGAATTATTCGCGCAATGGACAACGGCGGATGGATATCGTGGTCGGGATTTCCTATGAGGATGATATCGGCAAGGCGATAGACATCCTGTCCGGGCTGATGGAGAAGGATGATCGGGTGCTGAAGGATCCGGCGCCGCAATGCATGGTCACCACTCTGGGCGACAGTTCGGTCGAGATCACAATGCGTCTCTGGGCTGCAAGTGGCAATTTCTGGGCGTTGCGCTGGGACCTGACGCGCTGGTCGAAGGAACAGATTGAGGCGGGCGGCCTCAGCATTCCGTTCCCGCAGCAGGATGTCCATTTCATCCCGACATCCGCACCCCCACAGCAGGCCGTTGCCAAGTAGGAAGACCGATATGCGCTATATCTCCACCCGTGGCACGGCCCCGGATCTGGGCTTTGACGATGTGCTCCTCACGGGGCTTGCCCGGGATGGGGGGCTATACGTTCCGGCGGACTGGCCGCGTTTCACAGCGGCGGAATGGCGCGACATGCGGGGTCTGCCCTATGACGAACTGGCGACCCGGGTCTGCCTGCCCTTCATAGGGGATGCGATTGCCGAGGACGATTTCGCGAATATGGCAGCCGATGCCTATAGCGGTTTCGATCATGATGCGGTGGCCCCGCTGAAGCAGTTGAGCGCCGACACCTGGCTGATGGAACTGTTCCATGGCCCAACGCTCAGCTTCAAGGACTATGCCCTGCAACTGGTCGGTCGGATGTTCGAGCATGTTCTGACCCGGCGGGGACAGCGTATCTGCATCGTCGGCGCAACTTCGGGTGATACCGGTTCGGCGGCGATTGAGGCCTGTCGAGATCGAGATGCCATCGATATCTTCATCCTGCATCCTTATCAGCGCTGTTCAGACGTGCAGCGGCGGCAGATGACGACGGTGCCGTCCACCAATGTCCATAATATCGCGCTGGACGGGACGTTTGATGATTGTCAGGACGTCGTGAAGGCGCTGTTCAATGATCTGGATTTCCGCGACCGGATGAACCTGTCGGCAGTGAATTCGATCAACTGGGCGCGGATCATGGGCCAGATCGTCTATTATGCCCATGCCGCCCTGTCGCTGGGCGCGCCGGATCGGGATATCGCTTTTTCCGTTCCGACCGGGAATTTCGGCAATGTCTTCGCTGCCTATGCGGCGCGGGAGATGGGCCTGCCGATCCGTCAGTTGATTGTTGGATCGAATGAGAACGACATTCTGACTCGCTTTCTGGACAGCAACGACATGTCGATGCAGGGGGTGGTGCCGACCCATTCGCCCTCCATGGATATTCAGGTGTCGAGCAATTTTGAGCGCCTGCTGTTCGAACTGATGGATCGGGACGGGTCGGCAGTCGCGCATCTGATGCAGTCGTTCCGGGCCTCGGGCATCCTCACCCTCGACGATGACCACTGGCAGCGTGCGCTGCAACTCTTCTCCGGCCACCGGCTGTCGAACGAACAGACCGTGTCCGCGATCAAGGCGGTGCTTGAATCGACCGGTGAACTGGTCGATCCGCACAGTGCCATCGGTATCGTTGCGGGCTGGACCAAACGTCAGGACCACAGTATCCCTCTGGTTGTCGCGGCGACCGCGCATCCTGCCAAATTTCCGGATGTGGTGAAGGCCGCGACCGGCATCCATCCGCAGCTTCCGCCCCGTCTTGCCGATCTGTTCGAGCGGGAGGAGCGCTATGAGCGGTTGCCGAATTCGGTCAGTGCGGTACAGGATTTCGTGCAGCGTGGATCGAACCGGGCAGGTGCGGCATGACCCAACCCACCGCGCGCATGACCGTCCTGTCCAACGGGCTTCGGGTCGCGACCGATCCGATGCCGAATGTCCGGACCGCCAGTGTCGGTGTCTGGGTCGGGGCGGGGGCGCGGGTCGAGCCGACGGAAATCAACGGCGTCGCCCATTTTCTGGAACACATGGCATTCAAAGGGACGGAGCGTCGCAATGCGCGCCAGATCGCGGAGGAAATCGAGGCGGTCGGCGGCCACCTGAACGCCTATACCTCACGCGAAAGCACGGCCTATTATGCCAAGGTCATGGCGGAAGACCTGCCGCTTGCCGTCGATCTTGTTGCGGACATTCTACAGAACTCGACCTTTGATCCGCAGGAACTGGAGCGGGAACGCGGTGTCATCCTGCAGGAAATTGGGGAAAGCCAAGATACGCCGGACGATATCGTGCATGACCATTTCCAGGCGGCTGCCTATCCGGATCAGGCAATGGGCCGTCCCGTTCTGGGCACGGTGGAGACGGTGCGGGGCATGTCCCGCGATGCGATCCATGGGTTCAAATCCGGGCGATACGGGGTCGAGAGCATGGTTCTCTCGGTCTCCGGCGGGGTCGATCATGACCGTTTCGTGGAACTGGCGGAAGAGAAGTTTGCCGGGCTTGGCCCTGCCCCGGTGCATGCGCTTGCCCCGGCCGAATACAAGGGGGGCGAGTATCGCGAAAGCCGGGACATCGAACAGGTCCATCTGCTGTTGGGATTCGAGGGGGCATCCTTCGCCGGGCGGGATCACTATACGTCCAGCGTCCTGTCCGCCCTGTTCGGTGGCGGTATGTCCTCACGCCTGTTCCAGTCTGTGCGCGAGGAAAGGGGACTGGCCTATACAATCTATTCCTTTGGCTGGACTTTCGCGGATAGCGGCCTTTTTGGTATTTATGCCGGTACCGGGGAAGAAGATGTGGCTGAACTGATTCCGGTGCTGGGAGATGAAATCCGGTCCCTCGCCGACAGTCTGACCGAGGAAGAGATCGCGCGAGCCAAAACCCAGGTCAAGGCATCGCTGCTGATGTCGCGGGAGAGTACCGGCAGTCGCTGCGACCAGCTTGGAAACCAGATACTGGTGCATGGGCGCGCGCTGTCGGAAGAGGAACAGGTGCACGCACTGGATGCGGTAGACCGTCCGGCTCTGGAGGCTCTGGCACGCCGGATTTTTTCCACCCCCCTCACGCTGGCGGCAATCGGTCCGGTTTCGCGACTTGAAAACTATGATCGGATCACGGATCGTTTCAAGGCCCACTGACCGTTACATTGCGATCCATGCTCGACTTTTTCAAAAGCACGCCGCCTCGGTGTATTTTCTCCGGCCCGCGGGTTTTCCTGCGCCCTCCGCGTTGGAGTGATCAGCAGGCCTGGATCAGCCTGCGCGGCGCATCCAGATCTTTCCTGGAACCATGGGAGCCGGCGTGGTCGCGCGATGCGCTGACACCGGCGGCCTTTCGACGGCGGGTCCGGCGGATCGAACAGGAATGGCGTGCTGGAAACGGCTACGGGTTTTTCATCTTCAGAAATGACAGTCAGGCGCTGCTGGGCGGGATCACGCTGGCGAATGTCCGGCGCGGTGTTGTCGAATCAGCCAATATCGGCTACTGGACCGGGGCAGAGCATGCCCGGAAGGGCTATATGGCCGAAGCACTTCAAATCATGCTTGATTTCTCGTTTGGAAAACTTCATCTGCACCGTATCGAAGCGGCCTGTCTGGTGCATAATGAGGCAAGCCGGGAATTGCTGCTGAAATCCGGATTTCAACTGGAAGGACGGGCCCGGAAGTATCTCTGCATCAACGGTCGCTGGCAGGACCATGACACATTTGGTATCCTGCGCACCGATGATCGCCCTACCGTTCCGGTACTGGAACGCGAATAGCGTTGCTTTTCCATCCAGCGGCGAATGCCGAAAAACTTGGTGAATGCCTTACTTTAGCCCGATTTTCGGGGAAAAAAGAATTGCCGGAGCGGCTGAATCAGCGTAAGTCCAGCACACATGATTACTGCTTGTTTCCGTTTATTTCAGTAGGCAGGTTCGTGATGTCAGCTCCCGCAATCCGATACCAGACAATCGCGTCGGGTGCGGCAAGTTCACTCCGTGTTAGAGGCTAAAGGCAAAGACTATGTTCTCTCGGTTACTCGGTTTTCTCTCCGCTGACATGGCAATCGATCTTGGTACCGCGAATACGCTCGTTTATGTGAAGGGGCGCGGGATCGTTCTGAACGAGCCGTCTGTTGTGGCTATTGCCGATGTGAAGGGCAAAAAACAGGTTCTTGCCGTCGGGGATGAGGCGAAGATGATGCTAGGTCGCACGCCGGGCAACATCCAGGCGATCCGCCCGCTGAGAGATGGGGTCATCGCCGATTTCGAAGTCGCCGAGGAAATGATCAAGCATTTCATACGCAAGGTCCACAACCGCCGCAGCTTCGCCAGTCCCCAGGTCATTGTCTGCGTGCCGTCCGGCTCCACCGCCGTTGAGCGGCGCGCGATCCAGGAATCGGCGGAAAGCGCGGGTGCGCGACGGGTTTTCCTGATTGAGGAGCCGATGGCCGCCGCGATCGGCGCCAACCTGCCGGTGACGGAGCCAACCGGTTCCATGGTTGTCGATATCGGCGGTGGTACGACAGAGGTCGCAGTGCTTTCACTGGGCGGTATCGTCTATTCCCGTTCCGTGCGTGTTGGTGGCGACAAGATGGACGAGGCGATCATTGCCTATATCCGTCGTAATCATAACCTTCTGGTCGGGGAAGGTTCCGCCGAGCGGATCAAGAAGAAGATCGGCTCCGCCTGTCCGCCGGAAGAGGGCGATGGCGAGATGATGGAGATCAAGGGTCGCGACCTGATGAATGGCGTCCCGAAGGAGTTGAACATCTCCGAGCGACAGATCGCGGAAAGTCTGGCCGAGCCTGTCGGCGCGATCATCGAGGCCGTCAAGGTGGCGTTGGAGCAGACGCCGCCGGAACTGGCCGCCGATATTGTTGACAAGGGGATCGTGCTCACCGGCGGCGGTGGCATGCTGCGCAATCTTGATTATGTGCTGCGTCATGCGACTGGCCTTCCGGTTTCCATTGCTGATGAAGCGCTGAGTTGTGTCGCTCTTGGCACCGGGCGATGCCTTGAGGAAATGCGGACATTGAAGAACGTGTTGATCAGTATGTATAATTGATCCGGTCCTGATGAATTGGTTATGGTTTCTGGCACAATGATCGGTTGATGCTAAGATTGGAAGGGTGGGGCACCTTGGCGAAACGCGCGAAAGGGCCTGAGATCAGAACGGCGCAGCCGCTTCGGACGGTAGCGCAACGGTTTCTGTTTCTCGTTTTCCTGGGATCCGCCGTCGCCTTGATGGTTTTGGGGCGTACAGACCCCGAAGCGTTCGAACGCGCGCGCATGCAGGTTACCGATGCCGCCGCCCCGATCCTGGACACTCTTTCGCGCCCGGTTGATGCCGCAAATGACGCTGTCGAGCGGATGAATGCCTTCCTGCATGTCTATGAGGACAATCGCCGGCTGCGCCAGGAAGTCGAGCGGTTGCAGCAATGGCAGTCGGTTGCCCGGTCGCTTGAAGTCGAGAATACCCAGATGCGGGAACTCCTGGCATTCGAGCGCCGGGACGTGCAGCGTTTTGTGACCGGTCGCGTCATTGGTTCGGGTGGAACCTTCGTGCGCGCCCTGCTGCTGAACGTGGGCAGTCTGGAAAATGTGCGCAAGGGTCAGGTTGCGGTGACTGGGGAGGGACTGATCGGCCGCGTGGCGGAAGTCGGATCCCGCTCGTCACGGGTTCTGCTGATCACCGATCTGAACAGCCGGATCCCGGTCATGATCCAGGAAACGCGCGCACGGGCGATTCTCGCCGGGGATAATACCGCCCTACCCAGATTGATATTCGGCGCGGCGAATTCGGAACTGAAACCCGGACAGCGGGTCGTGACCTCGGGGGATGGCAATGCTTTTCCGCCGGGTCTGCCGGTCGGAATCATTTCCTCCGTCGATGAAAACAGGATGCGCGTCCAGCCCTATGCCGGGACGGAGCGACCCGAACTTGTCCGGTTGATGGATTTCGGCCTGGAGGGCGTTCTGGATGGTGGCACATTCCAGGCACGGGAGTGACGGTCGATCCGGACGATCCGGACGATCCGGGCGGGCGGAAAGGGTTCCTGAATGAGGACCGGAATTTTTCAGAGAATGGACCATTTCGCACGCGGCCTCGTCCCGCTTCTGTGTACATTTGCCATTGTGATGTTGAGCGCGGTTCCGACGCGGTTGCCCATGCTGACCCTGATCGCCCCGACCTTGACCCTGATCGCGATCTATTACTGGACGATCTATCGACCTGATCTGTTAAACGGGTTTTTCATCCTGCTGCTCGGTCTTCTGCAGGATCTGCTGATCGGGTCGCCGCCCGGCGTTACGTCCTTCGTCCTGTTGATCAGTTACCTTGTCGTCGTCTCGCAACGTAAATTTTTTCATGGTAAGAGTTTTGGCGTGGTGTGGTGGGGTTTCATGCTGGTTGCCCTCGGGGCCACCCTGCTTGCCTGGCTGACCCATGTGATCCTGAGCAATCAGTTTATTGATGCGACCGGGGCGATGATTGGGCTGGTACTGACGATCCTGCTGTACCCACTTCTCGCGGCTTTGCTGTCGCAGGCTCATAGGGTAGTACCCGCACGCGATGCGGATGGTTGAGGGGGTGCAGAGGCGATGAATCCGGAAAAGACCCGTACCCGCGTTTTCAGCCGCCGCGCCGCCCTGTTCATGGGCGGGCAATGCGTGGTGATGTCCGCGCTCGCTGCCAGGCTTTATTATCTCCAGGTGGTGGAGAGTGATCGATATGCCATGCTGGCGGAGGAGAACCGCATCGCTTTTCGGCTGCTCGGTCCACCGCGTGGTTTTGTCGTTGACCGCAATGGTGACTATCTCGCGATCAACGTCCAGAACTACCGTGTCGTTCTGGTGCGTGAGCAGGCCCAGGCGGCCGGCGGGGTGGAGGCGGTGCTGCGGAAGCTGGCGCGGCTGATTTCGCTCAACGAACACACGATCACACGGGTTCTGCGCGAAACCGAAAGCCGCCTTGCCTTCGTGCCGATCACGGTTGCGGAAAATCTGAGCTGGGAGGACGTCTCGCGCATCGGCGTCAATCAGCCGGACTTGCCGGGGGTGAGCATCGATGTCGGTCAGACCCGGCACTATCCCTATGCGGAAAACATGGCGCATGTGCTGGGCTATGTCGCGGCGGTGTCGGAGAAGGAACTGACCGGCGATCCGCTGCTCGAACTGCCGGGATTCAGGGTCGGAAAGAACGGTATCGAGAAGCATTATGACATGGCCCTGCGCGGCACTTCCGGTACCAGCAAGGTTGAGGTGAATGCACTGGGCCGGATCATCCGCGAGATCGATAGGCAGGAGGGCGATCCGGGACGTGAAGTGCGTTTGACGCTGGATATGCGACTGCAGGAATACGCCGCCAATCGACTGCGGGAGGAGAAGGCGGCGGCAGTTGTTGTGATGGATGTCCATAGCGGTGACGTCCTGGCCCTGGTCTCCGTCCCGTCGTTCAATCCGAATTCCTTCAGCGAAGGGATCAGTGCGAAAGACTGGCAGGAACTGGTCCAGAATCCCTATGGGCCGCTGACCAACAAGGCCATTGCCGGACAGTATGCTCCGGGTTCTACCTTCAAGATGGCGGTTGCGCTGGCCGCACTGGAAAATGGAATCCAGCCGGACCACAATGTGTATTGCCCCGGCTATACCGAATTGGGGGATCGGCGATTCCACTGCTGGAAACATCATGGTCATGGCATGATGGACATGAATTCGGCAATATCGCAGTCCTGTGATGTCTGGTTCTACGATGTCGCCCGCCGTGTTGGCGTGGACCGCATCGCGGAGGTCAGTCGCAGGCTGGGATTGGGCGAACCGACCGGGATCGAATTGCTGGGGGAGCGGGGCGGGCTTATCCCGACCCGGCAGTGGAAGCGGGACGCGCGCGGGCAGCCCTGGCATATGGGCGAAACCCTGGTGGTTGGTATTGGACAGGGTTTCGTACTCACGACCCCCTTGCAGCTTGCCGTGATGACGGCTCGGATTGTAAATGGCGGGAAGGCCGTAACGCCAAGACTGGCATTTCCGGTGCCGGGTTTCAGAACAGACGGATCCCCGCTTCATACTGCTGATCCTGTTCTTCAACAATCGCCGGAAAACACGCTGGCTGCAGCGACGGAAGCCGGGGCTGCGGTTACCGCGATTTCGGACCCAGCCCATACGGACTTTCCCGATCTCGGATTTCGAAAGGAGCATCTGGATATATTGCGGCGATCCATGGATGAGGTCGTCAATCATGATCGCGGTACCGCGCGCAAATCGGCCCTGCGGTTCACTGATATCGCCATGGGCGGAAAGACAGGGACCAGCCAGGTCCGGCGGATTTCTCAGGCCGAGCGGGATGCCGGAATCCGCAAGGGTGAGGATATCGCCTGGCGGCTGCGGGATCATGCGCTATTCATCGGCTTCGCGCCGGTGCATGAGCCGCGATACGCTGTTTCCGTCGTCGTGGAGCATGCGGAAGGGGGATCCACTGCAGCCGCGCCCATCGCCCGGGATCTGCTGGAGGAACTGCTGCGCCTTCAAGGCCTTGCAACGGTAGGCCCGACAGCGACCAACCCGACTGACGAAGGGACGGGCTGATGCCGATTCGCCATGGGGAATTGCGGCAGCCC
This sequence comes from Alphaproteobacteria bacterium, assembly GCA_965223125.1. Classification (GTDB taxonomy): domain Bacteria; phylum Pseudomonadota; class Alphaproteobacteria; order UBA8366; family Aestuariispiraceae; genus Pacificispira. The sequence continues at coordinate 1,997,874 of OZ244984.1, forward strand.
GAGATGACGCTGGGTCAGAAGATCTGGCAGATCAACTGGCTGCTCTGGCTTCTGGTCGGGCTTTGCGTCGCGATTGGTCTCGGGATGCAGTATTCAGCCGCCAATGGTAACTGGGATCCCTGGGCCAAGAGTCAGTTGACCAAATATGCGATTTTTGCGGTCGGTATGCTGGTGCTCGCGCTGACCGATATCCGCGTTGTGCTGCGCTATGCCTATCTGCTCTATGCCCTGAATTTCGTTCTGCTGCTGGTGGTCGAAGTGAAGGGGGCGATGGGCGGCGGGGCCACGCGCTGGATCGCCGTTCCCGTACTCGGGACATTCCAGCCCTCGGAACTGATGAAATTCGTCCTTGTTCTGGCTCTGGCGCGGTATTTCCACAAACTCTCCTATGAGGATGTGGGGCGGATCAGTTTTCTTATCGTTCCCGCGCTGATGGTCGTGGCACCAATGCTGCTGGTGCTCCGTCAGCCCGATCTGGGAACCGCTCTGGTGCTGGGCGGTGGCGGCGCGGTGATGTTCATCCTGGCTGGGGTGCGATGGTGGAAATTCGTGTTGATCGGGATTTCGGCCCTGGCAGCAAGTCCGTTCATCTGGAGCGTGCTGCATCCCTACCAGAAGCGCCGGATTCTTGTCCTGCTCGATCCGGAAGCCGATCCGCTGGGCAGCGGCTATCACATTCTTCAGTCGAAGATCGCGATGGGGGCGGGCGGCATTGTCGGGCGTGGCTTTACCAAAGGATCCCAGAGCCATCTCAATTTCCTGCCGGAGAAGCAGACCGACTTCATTTTCACGATGCTGGCAGAGGAGTTCGGTTTGATGGGCTGTCTGGCGCTGATGGGGCTTTATCTGCTGCTGATGGTGTATGGGTTCATCATCGCATTGCGGGCGCGCAGCCAGTTCGGGCGTCTGCTGGCGATGGGCTGCATCCTCACCTTTTCCTTCTATGCCTTCATCAATATCGCCATGGTGATGGGCCTTATCCCGGTCGTGGGACTGCCCCTGCCGCTGGTCAGTTATGGCGGGTCGGCCTTGATGTCGGTGATGTTCGGATTCGGTTTGATCATGAATGTCTATGTTCATCGTGACCTGCGCATCGGTCGACAGGGCGAGGGTGGCAGCGTCTGACGGGATGCTCTGCGACGGGATTAAGATAAAGGCTCGACAAGCCCTGCCACAGACGGTATATCCCGCCGCCGTCACACGAATGACGGCATGGGGCCATTAGCTCAGTTGGTAGAGCATCCGACTCTTAATCGGCAGGTCGTAAGTTCGAATCTTACATGGCCCACCATTCCCACTCCGAAAACCCAGCGCCAGATACCTCGCCACGATTCCGCGCGGTATTGGGCATATTTCTGTCAAACAGAGACGCGGAATGGTCGGTGACCTGCTGAAGTGCTCCCCGTATTTGGACCACCCGGCTGTGTAATTTTTCGGGGTTATGGTTCATGTGGGCAATTGCCCGCATGAGCCGGATAGCATGGCTATCGGTTGTTTGTTGCCGATGGCGCTATGTGGTCGACCCTCGTTGTAGTCTCTACGCCAGACTTCCAGTATCTCCTGTGCATCGTCAAGGCTGATGAACCAGTGCGTGTTCAAACACTCCTCCGGAAGCTGCCGTTGAAGGTGGCCTGCCCCGCATCAGTGGTCCAACCCAATTGCTAGAGCATTTTGAGTTTAATATGGCTCATATCCGCAGGCACTGAAGAAGTTTGCACATTCGAGCGGCGTGTAGGTTTCGATAGCTTTGGCTATTTCGTTCCAGAGATTGTCTACGGTGCGGGCTGCGGCTTTGCGCAGGAACGCCTTGAGCTTGGAGAAGGCCATTTCGATGGGGTTGAGGTCGGGGCTGTAGGGCGGCAAGAAGCGTAGTTTGGCCCCAACCGCTTCGATGGCCTCGCGCACGGCGACCGGTTTGTGGGCGGGTAGATTGTCCATGATGACGATATCGCCGGGACGCAGTGTGGGGACGAGAACCTGTTCGATATAGGCAAGGAAGGCGGCCCCGTTCATGGCCCCGTCGAGGACCATCGGCGCGGTCATGCCCGACAGGCGCAACGCCCCGGTAAAGGTGGTGGTTTTCCAGTGCCCGTGCGGAAGCGAAGCCCGGCAGCGTTCCCCTTTGCGTGCCCGCCCACGCAAGCGCGCCATCTTTGTGGACGCCCCGGTCTCGTCGATGAAGATCAGTTTTTCGGGGTCGAGATCGTGCTGGCCGTCGAACCAGGCTTGGCGGGCCGCAGCGACGTCTTCGCGAGCCTGTTCGGCAGCATGGCCTGTCTTTTTTTAAAAGTGATCCCGCGTTTCTTCAACCAATTATGGATCGTGGACGGATCAACCGCCTCGCTACGTTCTGTCCGAAGCCGTTCAGCCATCTCTGCCAGCGTGATGTCCTTGCCCCCCGCTTCGACCAATCCAAGAAGGAAGCTTGCATGGGCGTCCAGGCGCGAGCCACCTGGATTGCCCTTACGTCCCGGCACAATGTCGCCACTTGTGCGCCACAGCCGGTGCCAGCGGCCCGCCGTGCTCTCGCCAATACAAAACCGACGGCCCGCCGCGCGGATCGACAGACCCTCTTCATTAATCGCCCGTACAACCCGCCAACGCAGGTCAACACTCAACGATGCCGCCATCTTCGCCTCCGTGATTTCACGGAACCTAATGAATCAGAATTCGCAACTCATGGGAATCCCCCGTAGCGAGTCAAATTACGATCAAATCGCTCTAGAGTGCGGCAGAGCCCCTCAGCGCAAAGAAGAACTATGCGGCAGCGATCCGATAGAGAGCGCGGCACCTTATGACGGCGAACCTGCCCCTCAAGAAACGAGCGCTCTTCGTCGCTCAACTCAATCAAATCCGCCGGACGACCCTTCACAATACGCCTCCTTAAAATGTGAGGCGATATGATATGAACTTCTGATCCAGGTGACTAGGTTATCTAGTACAGCTCTATATTTGGATTTTCGGAAGCTTCAAAGGGAAGTACATTATGGAAGTACATTTGCTCCCATCACTCTCTATAACTAATTGATAATAAAAAACTAGAGAGATGGTGCGGGCGGCCGGACTCGAACCGGCACGGGGAAAACCCCGAGAGATTTTAAGTCTCTTGCGTCTACCATTTCGCCACGCCCGCGACGCCGTGAACGGGGCGGAGAGTAGCCGCGCCGCATTCCGTGCGCAACAGGAAGCGGCAGGGATGGGGTGATGCCTTTTTTCAGGCGTCGGGCACGGAGAGGAAGGTATCGATCCGGCTGCCGATCTCTGCAGCTGTGGGAAGGCCGAGATTGGTGGCGAGGTCGGGCAGGAAGAACCAGGCTGTAACCGAGGCCAGCAACAGGACGAGCAGCAGTATCCCCCAGAATCGCCAGCCGATGCCGTCACGCCGGTCCCGGTGCAGGAACCGCCCGCGCGTGCCGTTCGGCGTGACACTGTCACGCAGCAGCAGGGAGACGGTGCCGCCAAGCGTGTCGCCCCGGTCCATGCGGATTTTATGACGCTTTTGTCTCATGCTGATGGGATATCCTGCCAGGGTCCTATGTATCAAGCCCCTGTCTTTTCATGAAATTGCGGCGAGATCGTGACAGGATGGTGGTCATTGGCGATACTCTTTCTGAACGATAGGGAACCGGGATTGTGGATCGGGGAATTGGCTATTTCGGGCTGCTGGCCATCGGGGGGATCCTCCTCTGGCTCGTCATGCGACGCAGGTCGGGGACGCGCGGGCGCATGGCCCTGATCACGACCGCCATTGCTGTGGCGATCACCTATGTCCTTCTGTTCCAGATGATGTAGGTCGGTTCCATTTGACAGTACCGTAGGATTTGCCCCCTTCTGACAACTGACCCGACAATCGAACCCCGGATAACCCATGCTACAAACCGATGCCATCCCCCGCCCTGCCTTGATTCTGGGCCTGTTCGGTCTGATCCCGTTCTATGTGCCGGTTCTGGTACAATGGGGTGGTGATCCGGCGCTGGCGGGCAATGCGCTGACGCTGCAATTCGGCTATGCTGCGGTGATCCTGTCCTTTCTGGGTGGGGTGCATTGGGGGCGTGCGCTGGCCGGGGATCGCTATGGACCCAGTGGACCTCGGCTGATCTGGTCCACCGTGCCAGCCCTGATCGGCTGGATTTTGTTGCTGGGGCCGGATCCGATGTCGATCACGACCGGTTTCATCATCGCCTTCGCCCTGGCCTATATCGTCGATTACAAGGCCGTGAAGGCGGGGATGTTTCCGGTCTGGTACGGGCGGCTGCGGAAAATCCTCAGCATCGGTGTTCTCGTAGCGCTGCTGCTGACGATCCTGTCCGGCTTCGGGACGGTCTGAGCATGATGACTGCCGCCCCGACATGGCTGGAAGTGGCCCTGAATGGGCCATGGACCCGCGCGAAACAGCCCGGCATTCCGGTCACAGTTGCAGAAATCATCGCTGATGGCCTTGCCTGTGCTGAGGCCGGGGCGGGGATTATCCATGTCCATGCCTATGATCCAGAGACCGGGCGGCAGGATGATGACTGGCAGAGCTATGCGTGGATCATAGAGGGCATCCGCAATGCCAGCGATGCGCTCGTCTATCCAACGATCCCGTTTCCGGGCGGATTGGGTGACCCTGACGGGATGACGGCGCAACAGCGCTTTTCACACACCGAAGAACTGGCAAAGCGGGGCCTGATCGAATGCGCCGTGGTTGATCCGGGTTCTGCGCAACTGGCGGGCTATGAGGCACTGGCGGGGGGCGATCCGGGGTTTCTGTATGCCAATCCGGGGGACCACATCCTCGAAGGTCTGCGGCTGGCGGCGGAATACGGGTTTCATCCCGGTTACGCGATCTACGAGCCGGGCTTTACGCGGTTGGGCGCGGCGCTGCGGGCGGCGGCACCGGGCTGTCCGGCACCGATCTATCGCTTCATGTTCTCCGACGGTTTCGCTTTCGGGTTTCCGCCTGAAGTCTGGGCTCTGGATGCGCATCGAACCTTGCTGGAGCGCGAGGCACCCGGCTCAAACTGGATGGTGGCGGGCCTGCAGGTCGACATCACGCCGCTGATCGCCCCGGCGGTGCTGGCTGGCGGGCATGTGCGCGTCGGTCTGGAAGATGCACCCTGGGGATCGACGCGCGGCAATGCTGACTGGGTGCGGCTCGCTGTGCAGGAGATCGAGGCCGCGGGCGGGCGCGTCGCCACGCCGGCCGACATCCGTTCAATGCTTTAGCACCTGCTGTTCGCGCTTGGCGATATAGATCGCGCTGGCCGCGATGATCGCAGCGCCGATCCAGGTAACCATGTCGGAGGTCTGTCCGAAAACGACATAACCGACGATGGCGACGAAGGGCAGCCGGGCATAGTCAAAGGGCAGCACGATGGACGCATCGGCAACGGCGAAGGCATTGGTCAGGAAGATATGGCTGACCGCCCCGGCGATCCCCATGCCGATCCCCAGCAGCCAGATTTCCGGCGTCATGGGTGCCCAGACGGTCAGGGCCGGGATCAGCGTTCCGACTGTCAGCCCGATATTGCTCCAGAAAACGATCCGGTCGGCGGGCTCCGTGCGGGTCAGCAGCTTGATCGTCAGCGCCGCGATTGCCATGCCAGCCGCCGCGCCGATGGCCCAGAAAAACCCGGCTTCCATCGGTATCATGCCGGGACGCAGGATCACCAGCACCCCGATGAAGCCGACACCGATCGCAGTCCAGCGCCGCAGCCGCACCGTCTCACGCAGGATCAGCGCACTGCCGATGGTCGCAAACAGCGGCGCGGTGAAGCTGATCGCCGTCACCTCCGCCAGCGGCAGCAGGGTCAGTGCCGTGATCCAGAGGATGACCCCAAGACTGGCGGATGAGGCGCGAAACAGCATGAGCCAGGGACGCACCGGCTTCAGATAGCCGATTCCGTTCCTGCGGATCGGTCCGATGAGGAAGGGCAGGATCGCACCGGCGGCGAAGATGCTGCGCAGAAAGGCAATCTGCAGTGGGTCCAGACCCAGATCGGCGGTGTATTTGACGAACCCGTTCAGGCAGGCGAAGAGGGCGGCCGCGATGGTCATCAGCATCGCCCCCAAAAGTGGTCGTCCGGGACCGGTATGGAGCCGGGATGGCCCGGCGGCGATCTTCGCGGCTGGTTGGTCGATTTCAGAAACTGGGGGGCTCATGCGTCTCGCCCGAGGACAGGATTTGCTGCATCTTGGCCTTTCATTCCCTTCCGTGCTATCTCCTATCGCCAAACGAAACAAGACCGGTTGCGGGCACGACGGTTGTGCCGGATGCGACCGAAAAGAATGAAGGAGTCTAGGGGGATGACCGAACCGCTTTGGGTGCCTGATCCGAAAGCCGTTGAGGCCAGCAACATGACCCGTTTTCGCAAGGTCTGTGAATCACGCTGGGGCATCGATTTGCCGGATTACGATGCGCTGTGGCAGTGGTCGGTTACCGAAACCGAGAAGTTCTGGGACACGTTCTGGGATTTCGCCGGGGTCAAGGCGTCGGTCAAGGGGGCGCGCATTCTGGTCGATGGCGACAAGATGCCGGGGGCGAGGTTTTTCCCCGATGCGAAGCTGAACTTTGCCCAGAACCTGCTGTCCCGGCGGGATGATGGCGATGCCCTTGTCTTCCGTGCCGAAGACAAGGTGACACGCCGGATGAGCTGGGCAGAGCTCTACGATCTCGTCTCCCGATTGCGGCAAGCCTTGGCGGCTCAGGGCGTCGGTCAGGGTGACCGGGTGGCGGGCTTCGTCCCCAACATGCTGGAAACGATTGCGGCGATGCTGGCGGCAACCTCACTGGGGGCGATCTGGACCAGTTGCTCACCCGATTTCGGATTGCAGGGTGTCCTCGACCGGTTTGGCCAGTCGGAGCCCAAGGTCCTGTTCACGGCGGATGGCTATTTCTACAACGGCAAAGGTCATCAGAGCCTGCCCCGCGTTGCCGAATTCCTGCCGGACCTGCCCAGCGTGACCAGGGTCGTGGTCCTGCCGCTGCTGACCGATACACCCGATTGCCGCGCTATTGCCAAAGCCGACACATTGGCCGACTTCATTGCCGATTTCCCGGCGGAGGAGATCGACTTTCCGCAATTCGATTTCAATATCCCGCTCTATATCATGTATTCCTCCGGCACGACGGGGAAGCCGAAATGCATCACCCACGGGGCCGGGGGAACCCTGTTGAACCAGTGGAAGGAGCATCTGCTGCATTGCGATGCCGGACCGCAGGATCGCACCTTCTATTTCACCACCTGCGGCTGGATGATGTGGAACTGGCTGGTTGCGGGCCTCGCCTGCGGGTCGACGCTGCAACTCTATGATGGCTCGCCCTTCCATCCCGACGGCAACGTCCTGTTCGATTTCGCGGCGGAGGAGAAATGGACGATCTTCGGCACATCGGCGAAATGGATCGATGCCTGTGCCAAGGCGGGTCTGAAACCGATTGAGACGCATGACCTTTCCAGCGTGAAGCTGATCTGCTCCACCGGCTCGCCACTGGTGCCGGAAAGCTTCGATTATGTCTATCGCGACGTGAAGTCGGACGTTCAACTCAGTTCCATCTCCGGGGGGACTGATATCGTCAGTTGCTTCATGCTGGGTAATCCGGTGAAGCCGGTCTGGCGTGGGGAAATCCAGTCGCCGGGGCTTGGCATGGCGGTGCAGGTCTTTGACGATAACGGCAAACCGGTGAAGGGCGAACAGGGCGAACTGGTCTGCGTCAAACCCTTCCCCTGCATGCCTGTCGGCTTCTGGGGCGACGAGACAGGGGAGCGCTATCGCGCTGCCTATTTTATGATATCCCAATATCTGGACCCATGGCGATTTCATCGAACAGTCGGTGCATAACGGCTTCACCGTCTATGGCCGCTCAGACGCGACGCTCAATCCGGGCGGGGTTCGGATCGGCACGGCGGAAATCTATCGTCAGGTTGAAAGTTTCCCGGAAATCCTGGAATCCATCGTCATCGGTCAGAACTGGGACAACGATACCCGCGTCGTCCTCTTCGTGCGGATGCAGTCCGGACACAGCCTTTCCGAAGATCTCGTAAAGGCAATCAAGACCCGTATCCGCACCAACTGCACGCCGCGCCATGTTCCGGCCAAGATCATCGCCGTGACCGATATTCCCCGCACGCGATCCGGCAAGATCACGGAGCTTGCTGTCCGGGACATCGTCCATGGCCGCCCGATCAAGAATCAGGAAGCACTCGCCAATCCGGATGCCCTGGATCTCTATCGGGATCTGCCGGAATTGCAGGTTTAGAGCGGCGGGCGCGTCGCTCTAGCGTCGGCGGGTCAGTTCGTTCGGCGCACCAGTCGTACCGCTTCCCAGCGGCAGTTCGAAGGCACAGCTAACCAGATCACCCCGGTGCAGACTGCGCCCGGTCAGGACGACCGCGCCAGCCGCATCGAAATAGGTCATCGCACGTTCCAGCACCGGCGCACCAAGCGGGATGCATAGGGTGAGCGACAGGTCCGCATCGGCCAGCAGCGCGCTCATCCGCCATTTTGCGAGGGACAGGTCCAGCGCATCGCGCAGACGTCCAACGATGGACCCGGTGGCTGTTGCCGGATCGAAACCAGCCCGGTCAGCGATATCCGCCCGCATCACCCGCTCGTCCAGCGCCAGGGGCATGCCATTGGCCGAACGCAGGCGGCGGATCGATACCATTTCCTGTGACCCCTCTCCCCCTGCGCCGAAGAGTTTCTGTTCGAGCGATGTCATGCCGCGCCGCTCAAATCCCAGAATACGGGTCGTTTGCGGATGTCCGGCAGAAGCATATTGCTGATCGATATCCAGGGCGGGATCGAGTTGTTCGATAAAGGCACGGTCGGTGACGAAGGTGCCCCGCCCCCGGTGACGCTCCAGCAGGCCCGATGCGACCAGATCGTCAAGCGCCTGGCGCACCGTCATCTTGCTGACCCCGAACCGTGCCGCCAGGGCGGCATCTGTCGGGAATTGCAGCGTAGCATCGGACCAGTTGCGGATATCCGCCAGGAGTGCCTGTCGGATCTGCAGGAACAGCGGCACCGGGGAAGACCGGTCCACCGGCGCGTCTGCCGCCGCAGCAAGAGATACAACAGTACCTGACATCAAAATTCTCCAACCATGATTCTGCTCTGGACGCATTAGTCTATAATACTATACTATTAGAGTGATCGTAACGCCATACCTGATGGAGCATCCTCATGGAAGCCTCGATGCTGGAAGAAACCGTGCAGAATCCCAATCCCTACCCGGTGGTGGGAGCGTTGCACTATGACGATATCTGGCAACTCTGCCTGCAGGCGCGGGAGTTGGCCTGGGATGCGGCGCAGGATATCGACTGGGCGGAACTGGCGCGGGAAACGGCAGACCTGCCCCCTGAAGTGCGCGAGGCCGGGGCGGAATGGTGGTCACTGCGCGCCTGGATGGAGCACGGTGCCACCCCTTATGGTGCGGAACGTCTGCGTCAGGCGATCTATGAACACCTACCCTTCGAGGTTAAGCAGCATGTGGCGAACTTCATTATGGAGGAATTGCGCCATCATGAAGCCTCCTTCCGCATTGCAGATGCGCTGGGCGGATATCAGCCGACACCGCGCAGCGATTATTTCCAACTGATCATTCCAAAATTCCACAACGAGAAGGACGAGAAGGAAATGTCCTTCTATGCGGGAATGGCGGTAAACACTCTGTTTGAGCAACTGTCCGGGGAATTGCTGACTGCGCGCTACAAGAATGCCCGCCATCCGCAGATCCGCAAGGCCTGTCAGTTGATCCTGCGGGATGAGGCGCGGCACATCCAGTTCGGGCGCATCCTGATGCGTCGCTTCTTCACGACGCTCAGCATGGAGGAGAAGACGCTGCTGGGTGCGAAATTCGCCAAGAAACTGCGCGGCAGTCTGCTGAACGGCGTCTATTCCGTGGTGAACCTGCCGAAGGAGGAGCGCCAGCGTTCTGCCCGCGCCCGCGCATTGGCTGCCGAGCATGGTCTGGGCGCGACCCATCCGGATGAGGAAGTCGATATCATTGTCGCAGCCCTGGCGAAAATCCGGGAAGATGTCGCCCCCTACGACGTGCCAATTCCGTTAATTCCGGAAATCGAAGGCACCGACCAGCGGGCCAGCACACTGGCGGCGGAGTAACATATGAAAAGGGGTGCCGGTCAGGCACCCCTTTTCATCCCAAAGTCCTGGCGTCAAACCTTTGCGGCGATGACCTCGACCTCAACCTTCAATTCGGGTTTTACCAGACCGGCGACATAGACCAGGGTGGAGGTTGGCCTGTGCCCGGCCAGAGCCGCAGTGCGGGCGGCACCATAGGCGGCGAGATCGTCGGCGGAGACGAGATAGGCGGTCATCTTCACGATATCGCCGATACCCATCCCTGCCGAGGCAAGGATCGCCCCGATATTCTGCCAGATGAGTTCGGACTGTGCCGCTGCGCCGTCCGGAATGCTGCCATCCTTCGCCATCCCGACCTGACCGGAGACGTGAAGCGTGCGGGTACCCGCCGGGGTTTCGAGTCCATGGACATAAGCCCCGATCGGGGCGGCGATGCTGTCCGGATTGTGGATTTTCATATCGTTTCCTGTCCTAAAGATTGAGATTGGGCTGCAACCCGTTCGTCGGGTGGCGCATATGTTCCAGGATGACCCGGATTTCAGCGACAGAGGCGGGCCTTGGATTGACCCTGATCTGGCCGCTCTTTGCCGCCCCTTCAGCGACCGTATCGCGTTCCGCATCACTGGGCACGAAACGGTCGAGACCGATATCGAGATCGACGCGCCTGCGCATCGCCGACAGACCAGCCGCTGATGTAGCACCTTCGAATATCCCGGCCACGACCTCGCCCTTGCGACCCAGGGCGGATTGGTTGAAGGCCATGCTCCAGGGCAGCGCCAATGCATTGGCAAGGCCGTGCGGGACATGGTGCAGCGCGCCCAGCGCCCCGGCTATCGCATGGGCCAGACCCAGATGTGCGGAGTTGAAGGCGATCCCGGCCTGCATCGATCCGATCAGGCAGGCCCCGCGCGCCTCGATATTCTCCGGTTCCTGAAACGCAATGGGCAGGGCTTTCTCCAGCAATTCCATTGCGGAGACCGCAAACGGGTCGGTCATCACGCTGGCAGCCTTGGATGTATAGGCCTCCACTGCATGGGTGATCGCGTCATAGCCGGATGTCGCTGTGACGCCGGGCGGGGCTGTTACACTCAGTTCCGGATCCAGCAGCGCCAGACGGAATGCCATATTGGGAGAGCGCAGGACCATCTTGTAGTCCGTTCCGGACTTGGCAATGACAGCGGATTCGGAGACTTCGCTTCCGGTTCCGGCGGTCGTCGGTACGGCGGCGAACAGGCTGTCATGGGCGGTCATCGGCATTCCCATCGCGCCGACGATAGTCTCTATGGGGCCTGGATTGCTGACCAGCATTCGCGCCGCCTTGGCGGTATCAAGGGTGGAACCGCCGCCAACCGCCAGGATCAGGTCTGCCTCTGCCGCGACCAGCGCGGTGCGGGCCGCCTCGACAGTATCGGTATCCGGTTCATGCTGCGGGACCGCATGGAAGACGGGGGTGAAGTCCTTCAGGATTTCCGACAGTCGATCCTGCACCGGCCCGCCGATGAAGAAGGCATCGACCAGGATCGCGGCGCGGCGGCGTCCGTCGGCACGCGCCAGATCAGCAATCGCCGACAGACAGCCGGGTCCGTATTGAATGCGATGGGTGGAATGCAGGAATGTGAAGGGATTTGCCATGACGGGGAACCTCGCTTTTAACTGATATCCATGATGACGGATTTGGATTGCAGATAGGCATCCAGCCCCTCCGCCCCCAATTCGCGCCCGTAACCACTCTGCTTGTAGCCGCCGAAGGGCGTCTCGATCCCGACCACGGCGGGCGTGTTGACGCTAACGCTGCCAGCCTCGATCCGTGCGGCGAGACGATGGGCCTTGCCGATATCGCGGGTCCAGAGCGTCGCAGCGAGACCGAATTCACTGGCATTGGCCGCCACTATCGCCTCTTCCTCATCGGCAACGCGCAGCACGGTCAGGACCGGACCGAAAACTTCCTCCTGCGCGATCCTGTCCGCTGGTGCCACATGGTCGAAGATCGTCGCGTTGACATAGGGCCCGGTATGGTCGGGCGCAGTCCCGCCGCAGATCAATTTTGCACCATCCTCGCCCGCCGCATCACACATTGATAGAATGCGGGTCTGTGCCGACCGGTCGATCACCGGACCAAGCTGCGTCGCCGGATCCGACAGGTCGCCGATGCACAGGCCGGTCGCGATGGCGGCCAGCCGCTCCACCACTTCGTCAGCCCGTTTATGGCTGACGATCAACCGGGTGCGGGCGGCGCATTTCTGACCGGCATGGCCAAAGCAGCCCGCCGCTGAGGCCGGGATTGCCTTGTCGAGATCGGCATCGTCCAGGATCACCGTTGGCGATTTGCCGCCCAGTTCAAGCGTCACGCGTTTGACGCCATCCGCCGCCACGCGGGCCACCTCCCGACCGACCTCGGTGGAGCCGGTAAAGCTGACCTTTGCAATTTTTGGATGACGGACCAGAGCCATTCCGACCTCCTGACCGCCACCGGGCACGATATTCAGCACACCGGGCGGCAGGCCCGCATCCCGCGCCAGACCGGCGAACAGCAATGCCGTCAGTGGTGTCAGGCTGGCGGGCTTCACCACCACGGTATTGCCCGCCGCCAGGGCCGGTGCGACCTTCCAGAGCATCAGCAGCAGCGGAAAATTCCACGGCACGATCAAGCCGCAGACGCCCAGTGGCTCCCGTCGCACATAGCGGTGCAGGGTCTCGGCGGAGGCGACAACACGCCCGTCGATGCGATCTGCAAATCCGGCAAACCAGCGCAGGGTGGCAATGGACGAAAGAATGTCAATTCGGGCATCGCCCAGCGGCTTTCCGGCATGATGTGCCTCAAGCGCGATCCACTGATCCATCTCTGCCGCCATCCGGTCCGCCATAGCGTACAGAAGTCCGGCACGGGCGGCAGGGGCAAGGCCGCGCCAGACTGGAAACGCGGTCGCCGCCGCTGACACCGCATCGTCAACCATTGCCGCATTGCCGGTCCCGACTTCGCAGATCACATCCTCGAACTGCTTGCCGCGCACGGCAAGGCTCCCGCAGCCGGCAACGAAACCGCCGTCGATGAAAACGGTTCCAGCGGTGTATCGGGAAACCAGATCCCTGCTGGATTCCAATAGAGCCATGGTCTGCGTCATTCACTGTCTCCAATAGGACAAAAGAAACTTATCTGAGAGATTCCAGTTCCGCGATCAGCGTCAGGATGACCGGCAGCGGACGGCAATCTTTCAGCATGTCGATTGCCAGTCGTCGGTGCCCGGCATCGCTGTATACTGACTGACGGCTCAGGTCGGGATGGCCCTGGCGGTTCAGCGCCTCAATCACCATGGTCAGGATTTCTTCTTCCATCGGGCCGTCACGCAACCGGTCCTCTTCCTCGAAATCGGCCATGCCCTGCTGCTGATGCAGATCCCGTCCCATCATTCCCAATCCTTCCCGTATTGGCCTTCCGGTATGCCTGTCGAAAAAGCTGCGGTCCGGCGCGGGGCATGCCCATACCGGACCGCATAGTTTGAGGCATTATTTTGTATTAACGATGGCCTGGATCTTTTCCATTCCGCCGACCTTATCGGCATAGCTGGCCCAGAAGGGTTCCATCGCGGCCTGCCATTCGGCGGTGTCCTGTTCGATGACAGTCGCGCCGCCCTCGACCGTTTTGGCAAGGGATGCTTCCTGCTCGTCCGCCGCAAGCTGATTGAAATAGGGGATGGCTTCCGCCGCCGCCTCTTCCAGTGCCGCCTGCTGTTCCGGCGTCAGCGACTCCCAGAAGGGCATGCCCATATACATCACGCCCAGCGCCCAGATATGCGAGGTACGGGCGAAATTCGGCACCACTTCGAACAGTTTCAGGGCCTGATAACCGGACATGGTCATGTCCATGTAATCCACAACCCCGGTTTCCAGCGCATTGTAGGATTCATTGATCGGGATCGGCGTCGGGCTGGCCCCCAGCGAACTCCAAAGTTCGATATGCAGCGGGCTCTGGATCACTCGCATCTTCTTGCCCTTGACGTCGGCGGGTCCGGTGATCGGGTCCTTGGAAATCACATGCCGGGCGCCATAGGTGATGAAGCCGAATGCCTTGAAGCCCTGGGCGGCGAACAGACCCTTGAATTCATCACCAACCGGCCCCGCCATGACCGCATCGATATGTGCCTGGTCACGGAAGATGAACGGCATATCAAACAGCGATCCTTCCGGAACCCAGGTCGACATGTTGGCCAGTGTCGAAATTCCGGCCTGGATCGACCCCAGGCGTACGCCCTCGACTTCTTCCTTCTCGCCGCCCAGCGCTGAATCCGGAACGATGTTGAAGACGAGTTCGCCGGGAACCTTCGCCTCCACCAGTTCCTGCATCTTCTGCCAGATCTTGCCCTGGGGTTTGTCTATTCCATAGATCACGCCGACGGTGATCGTCTTCTGCTGGGCCTGTGCCACGCCGCCAAGGGCCAGTGTCAGCCCCATCGCTGCGGCCAGTACCACTCCACCACCGCGTATCGTCCGGTGCATCACGTCACGTCTTGCAAACATCCCTCTTCCTCCTCTGTTGAAATAGTCGATGGATCGGTTGGCCCCATTCTTGTCACCCACCCTGGAGGAGCCAACCGAGGCCGAGCGACACTGCGGGGACATAAGTGACAATCGCAAGTGCGACCAGCAATGCCCCGAGCAGTGGATACATCGCTCGGAAAACCTCGTGGACAGGCGTTTTTGATATGCCCGATGTGATGAAGACCAGCATGCCGACCGGCGGGGTCAGCCCACCCAGCATCAGGTTCACCACAATGATCAGGCCGAAATGGATCGGATCGACCCCCATCTGCACCATGATCGGCATCAGCAGCGGGGTCAGGATCAGGATCGCTGCGCCGATATCCAGGAACATCCCGAAAAACAGCAGCAAAAGATTGGCCAGCAACAACACCACCAGCGGGTTGTCGGATAGTCCGGTGATCACCGCCGCGACCGATTGTGGTACCTGTTCGGTTACAAGTACGAAAGTGAAAGGGGCTGCGGCCCCGATCAGCAGCCCTACCATCGCCGCCTCGACCGCCGCTGTGCGCAGACTTTCCCAAAGTTCAATCCAGGTGAAGGTGCGATAGACCGCGATTCCCAGGATGAAGGCATAGGCAACGGCCAGAACGCCCGCCTCTGTCGGGGTCACGATGCCCCCCCGAATGCCGCCGATGATGACGACGGCAAGGCCCAGTACCGGCAACGCATTAACCGCTGCCCGTCCGCGCTCGGCCCAGCTTGCCGCCTTATTGGCGGTGCCATAGCCCCGGATACGGGCGATGACATAGACGCAGATCATCAGGCTGACCGCCATCAGCAGGCCGGGTAGGACACCGGCCAGCCAAAGGCTTCCCACCGACAGGTTGGCGACTGACGCCAGTATCAGAAGGGCAATGGAGGGCGGTATGATATTCGGCAGGGTCGCAGAGGCCGCCGTGATCGCGCAGGAAAAGCCGGGTGAATAGCCGTGCTTCACCATCTGCGGCACCAGCAGTTTCGTTCCCAATGCCGCTTCCGAATAGCTGGATCCGCTGATCCCGGCATAGAATCCGCTGGAAACGATGTTGACCTGCGCAAAGCCACCGCGCAGATGGCCCACCAGCTTGAAGGCGAAATCCATCAGGCGGTTGGTCAGTCCGCCGATATTCATCAAGGCCCCGGCTGCGATGAAGAAGGGGATCGCGAGCAGCAGGAACTTGCTGGACCCGTTCACCATGTTCTGGACCACGGCGGCGGGTGGCAGGATCCCGCCGGCTGCATTCGCCATGAAGGCGGAAAAGATCATCGCAAAGGCGACGGGCGTGCCGAGCGCCATCGCGATCAGGAAACTGAGGATCATCGTCGCACCGGGGTCGAGTCCGCGCAGGCTGAGAATTTCCCCCGGCTGGATCAGATAATGAACTGCAAAGGCCAGCAGAATGCTGACAAGACCCCGCCAGGGCTTGCGGCCCTCATCAAGTCCCTGCAGCAGCAGATAGATCAGACCCAGCATGCAGGTGACCGGAATCAGGGCGAATTTGACCCAGCTTGGCAGGTTCAGCGCATAATTGACGCCCCCCACCGCCCCGATCAGCGTAATGCCGCCGAACAGCAGCGCCACGGTTGCGAAGGCGATGATCAGATCGCTTATAAAGGCGGTGACTACCCGTGCCTCTACCGGCAGCTTGTCGACAAGAAACTGGATCGCCAGATGCGCCCGTCCGCGATGCGCCAGAGGCACGGCGAGGAAGATGACGCCGATGAACAGCCATTGCGCCGCTTCGCCGCCCCAGGTCAGCGAATGGCTGAAAACATAGCGCCCGATCACATTGGCCAGCACGATCAGGATCAGCAGTATCAGCGCGACGGTGGCGGTGCCGCCAATGATGGCATCCAGCAGCCCCAGCACGCGCTTGACCACTCGCCGCAGCGGCGTCAGGGATTCGGCCCCGTCCTTTGCAGCGGGGGAAAGGAAGTCATCGACCGACGGCATAGCCAAGTCCCCCTCTCGGATTGGCGGCGGCCCGGACCCTGCCATCGGGATCTCGGGCGGCGGTTGTCAGACGGCCCTCCGACCAGTCATCACCGACGACAAGGTCATGGCCGCGTTGGCGCAGATCCGCACAAACGTCTTCACCAAAGCGTCCCTCCACCACCAGTCGCCCCGGTGATGCATGGCGTGGATAAAAGGAGTTCGGCCAGTGCTCGCTGTGAAAGGCCGGTGCCTCGATGGCCTCCTGCAATCCCATCCCGTGTACCAGATGCCGGATCAGGAAGGCTGTCTGCCATTGGTCCTGCTGGTCGCCGCCCGGTGTGCCGCAGGCGAGATAACCCCGACCTTCCCCATCCAGCACCAGCGTCGGCGTCAGGGTCGAGCGCGGTCTGCGTCCCGGTGCCATGCCGGAGGGTGCTTCTGCATCCAGCCACATCATCTGCGCCCGGGTTCCCAGTGGAAAGCCCAGTGCCGGAATTGCTGGGGAGGATTGCAGCCACCCGCCCGACGGGGTGGCGGAGACGATGTTGCCCGCCGCGTCGATCACGTCGATATGACAGGTATCGCCGCTGACACTGGCCCGATAACCCAACGCCTCAATGGATTGCACCGTCGGTTCGCCGCCGCCATAGGCGGCCAGCAATCCGGTATCGCGTCTGCGGGCGCAGGCGGCGGCATAGTCGATGGGCGCGCCGCATCCCGCTATCACGCCCGGACGCCAGGCATTGTTCGCCTCCGCACTAATCTGGGTCTGTCGCAGCACCGCATAATCGTCGGATAACAGGCGCGCCATCGGCACACGCATGGCATCAGGATCGCCATAGAAGGTCTCCCGATCCGCGAAGGCGAGCTTCATCGCCTCGGCAACCAGATGCACGAATTCTGCCCCGTTTGGATCCAGTTCTGCCATCCGGTCCGCAGGCAACAGGGACAATGCCTGCAACAGGACCGGGCCCTGGGTCCAGGCATCACATTTCAGGATGCGATATCCGGCATAGGGCAATTCCAGTGCCGCCTCGAACCGCGCGCGCCAGCCGGACAGGTCGGTCCCGCACAGCAGTGCGCCGTTGACCTGGCCGGAGACATCCATCACCCGCGTTGAAGAGCAGAAGGCATCAATCTCCGCTGCAATGAATCCATCAGACCAGATATGCCGCGCAGCTTGGATCTGCGCCAGTCGATCTGTGCCCCCGACGGTTTCCGCCTCATCCAGCAACCGCAGTAGGACATCGTGCAGAACCTGATTCTTCAACAGGCCTCCAACCGGAGGTACATCCGCATCCGGCAGATAAACCGGCAGGGAACTCGGCCAGAAGCGTTCGAAAATCGATTTCGCGGCCTTCAGGGTCGCGTGCAGCCGATCATCAACCGGGACGCCCCGCGCCAGATAGACCAGCGAGGGTTCGACCACCTGTCGCAGGGTCAGCGTGCCCTTTTCCGCCAGCAGCAGCATCCAGGCATCGAAGGCACCGGGAACCACGGCGGGCAGCAGTCCGGTGCCCGGTACGTCATCCAGCCCCATCGCCCGGAACCGTTCCACCGTCGCGGCCTGCGGGGTTGGCCCCTGACCACACAATGATTGCGCCTGACCGGTCGTGGTATCATAGGTCAGGATCGCGACATCCCCGGCGGGTCCGTTCAGATGCGGGGCCACGGCCTGCAACACGAAACCACCCGCAACCGCGCCGTCGAAGGCATTGCCACCGCATTCCAGCATCCGCAGCGCCGCCTGGCTGGCTGCGCCATAGGTCGCTGTGGCGACACCGAACCATCCCTGTACCTCTGGACGCGACACACGCATTCACGACCCATCCATGCTCAAGTATTGAACCATTTATGAACCATTAAGGTCAATTTATGAACCAATAGTGACGCAATACCGATCCAAATCCAATAGTAAATCGTCAATCGATCATCAGATTTGTTCGAACCCGGCTGAGATGCGTCAGGATTGCATCCCGTGCCCGGTCACCGTCCCGCGCCGCCAGGGCTTCCACGATCCCGGCATGGTCGCTCTGATAGATTCGTCGCCGTTCATCGGTCAGGCCGCGTCGTCGCAATCCGGCCCAGGCGGAGGATTGCCGGGCCTGATGAATGCCATCGACGATATTGATCAGATATTGATTCTTTGAGGCAAGAGCGATCGCACGGTGCAGTTTGTTGTCCCAGTATTCGAACTCCGCCATCGTTTCGGAATGCGCGCCCGATGCCAGGATTTCCCGCATAGCGGCAAGCTCCGCCTCGCTTGCGCGCATGACGACAAGCTTCGCCAGCAGGGGTTCGATGAGCAGGCGTGCCTCCATCACCTCTTCCGGATTGACGCTGCGGCTGTCCATGCTGCCATCCGGTATTTGTGTTGGTGGCGCACAGGCGAAACTGCCGCGTCCGACATGGCGTTCGATCCAGCCATCCTGGACAAGCTGCATCAATTCGCGACGTGCCGTGTTTCGGCTGACACCGAATTGCCGGGCCAGATCCCGCTCCGTCGGAATCTGCATCCCGACCGGCCATTCCCCGGCCAGGATCTGCTGTTCGACATGATGGCGCAAAGATTCCAGCGCTTTTCGCGCATGTCCCCGCTTGTCCATAATGGATCATCTCCCATTGAACCATTCCTGAACCACTGTGACCCATTTACACTGAAAATGCCAGCGAACATTCGGATTTCATCAGCGCTGCCGCTTTGCTACCGTCCTGATCGCACGTCCACTGAAACCGCCCCACCAAAATCAAGGAGTTGCACAGATGCATCTGGCCCGCTTCCCCCGCATCCGCCTCGCCCATCTGCCGACCCCAATTGAGCCACTGACACGGCTTTCAACGCATCTGGGTGGACCGGAAATCTGGATCAAACGGGACGATTGCACCGGGCTTTCGACGGGTGGCAACAAGACCCGAAAGCTGGAATTCCTGATGGCCGAAGCGGTAGAGCAGGGGGCCGATATGGTGATGACCCAGGGGGCGACCCAGTCGAACCATGCGCGCCAGACCGCCGCTGCCGCCGCGCGGCTTGGCCTTGACTGTCATATCCTGCTGGAAGACCGAACCGGATCCAACGATCCGCAATATAAATACAACGGCAATGTCTTTCTGGACCGGCTGCACGGCGCGACGATGGAAACACGCGGACCGGGCCTGGATATGAATGCGGAGATGATGGCGGTGGCCGATGAATTCCGCGCCAGGGGCCGCAAGGTCTATACGATCCCCGGCGGCGGTTCCAACGAGACCGGTGCACTGGGCTATGCCAATTGCGCGTTGGAACTGTTGCAGCAGGCAAATGATGCGGGATTGGCGCTTGACCATATCCTGCATGCGACCGGCAGTTCTGGAACCCAGGCCGGGCTGGTCGTGGGTCTGCGGGCAACCCATGCCGATATCCCGCTGCTCGGCATCGGCGTGCGTGCACCGCAGCAGAAGCAGGAGGAGGCGGTCTTCGCCCTGGCCCAGCGCACGGCAGCGAAACTGGGCTGCGGGGATATCGTCCGGCGCGGGGATGTGGTCGCGAATACCGACTATGTGGGGGAAGGTTACGGCATTCCCGCCCCGAGCACGCTGGAGGCAATCGATCTTTTCGCGCGGCTAGAGGGCATTCTGCTCGATCCGGTCTATTCCGGAAAGGGTGCGGCGGGGATGATCGACCTGATCCGCAAGGGAACATTCAAACAGGGTCAACGCATCCTGTTCATTCATACCGGTGGCAGCGCGGCCCTGTTCGGCTATACCGCCGCCTTCGACAAGGTCTGATATGTCCGCCCCCCGGCAACCCCCTCGGCGTATCGGGGTGATCGGTGGTATGGGGCCGGAGGCGACGGTGCTGTTCATGTCGAAACTGCTGCGGACGACACCCGCACAGGACGACTCAGACCATATCCCTCTGCTCGTCGACAGCAATACACAGGTTCCCTCTCGCATCGCCGCGCTGATTGATGGCACCGGTGATGATCCGGCCCCGGTCCTGGCCGCGATGGCCCGGCGTCTGATCGATGCCGGGGCAGAGGCTCTGGTGATGCCCTGCAACACCGCCCATAACTATGCGGATACAATCCGGGATGCGGCGGAGGGTGTGCCATTCCTGGATATGGTGCAGGCAACCATACGGCACCTTGCCAGACAACCATCACCGCCCCGAAAGGTGGGTATTCTGGGTTCGACGGCGCTTATCCGTACCGGCCTCTATGACCGCGCTCTTGCTGCTGCGAGCATGGCTGCCCTCTATCCTGCTGCCCAGGACAGCGTCCTCGCTGCGATCCGGGCGATCAAGGCCGACCGCTTCGATGATGCGACACGTGCTGACCTGCAGCGTGCGATCCGGGAGTTGGAGCAGGCCGGGGCAGAAACCATCCTGATCGCCTGTTCCGAATTCTCCATAATCACCGACCGCCTGACAGCATCAATTCCGACCCTCGATACGCTGGACATCCTGGTCGGGGAAACGAAGAGCTTCGCATTGGCCCCAGATTCCTGAAACCGGAAACGGGAGGGTATGGCTTTGCTGCAGTATCAAAACCGCTGCAAGCGGTTGGGGTGGTATTTTCCAGCCACATTACTTCCGGGTCAGGTCGGTCACGCCGTCCCAGTTTTCTGACGGGGGGATGGACAATGCCGCCTGGCACCGCCGGATCGCCAGATCGGCAGCGGCATCGCCGGATGTGGCTAGGGTTTGAAACCCCTCAATGGCTCCGGTGAAATCACGCGCTTGAAACTGCCGCAGAGTGGCCTCGTAGCGATCCTTCAGGTCAAGACTTTCCGCAGGCGTTTGACCTCTTTCCCCCAGTGGTTCGAATATATCCAGCGGGGTCTTCCGTCCAACAACGCGGACGCGGTCGATCAGACGCCAGTCGAAAATGGTGCCGCAGGCCTTCACAGTTTCCTCCCCCGCGATCAGCAGGGTTCCGTATTGTTTGTTGATGCTTTCCAGCCGGGCTGCCAGATTCACCGCATCGCCCTGGACAGTATAGGATTTCCGGCGGCGTGCACCGACATTACCGGCCACCATGGAACCGGTATTGATACCGATCCGGGTGCGTACCGCGCGCCCCGATGGAATATTGAAATCAGCCTGGGCCAGTTCCAGGCGGCGATGGATGCCAAGTGCCGCCCGCACCGCTCGGATGGCATGATCCTCATGGCGAACCGGTGCCCCAAAGACGGCGCAGACGGCATCGCCGATGAAGCGCTCAATAATCCCACCCTGAGCCTCGATCTCTTCCCCAACAATCTGGAAATAGACGTTCAGAAAGGACACGAGGTCCGGCGGCGTCATGCTTTCGGAGAGGGTGGAAAAGGCTTCGATATCGGAGAAGAAACAGGTGAGGGTTCGGCTTTCTCCGCCCAATTCCGGAATATCCCCGGAATCGATCATTGCCCGGATCACATTCTCGTCGAGATACTGGGCGAATGTCTGCCGCACCATCCGACCCTGGGCGTCGGCCTGGAAGAAGCGAAATCCGACCATCCCGCCCAGGGTTAGAAAGGCTGCCGCAATCGGGTCGATCAGCGGAATCACCGTGCCGTCCCGGAAGACCAGCGCCGCCACGGCGACGTATCCAAGCGATATCAGGATGACCCCACCGAGCGCGGTGGTCGGTCGCCACCCAAGAGCCAGTCCCGACGCAGCCAATGCGAGGATCAGGGGCAGTCCGATCCGTAGCGGGGCGGCGGGGCGGTGGAGCGCGTGACCCGAAATCAGATTGGCAACCGCATGGGCGTGCAGATAGACTCCGGCCTCCGTCGCCCGTGCAAAGGGAAGCGGCTCAGGCCGGACACCGTCGCAGCCCGCTGGTGCCCCGGCCATATCCGCCCGCCTGGCGAAGCGATTGGACATCGGTTGCCGGTCTTCCAGGTCTGTTATGAACCCGAACAGAACAGCCCGGTCTGCAAAGGCTGCAGAGAGATAGTCTCCGTTCTCACAGGACAGGATGTCATGGAACCGATATGTCGGGATGGCACCGGGGCCGGTATCGAAACTCACCAGCATGCTGATCTCACCGCCTGGGTCTTTCAATACCGGGATGGTTCGTCCTGCAAGATGGAAGTCCCCATTTGAGTTCATTCCGTATTCTGCCCCCAGCGTCCGGGCTGCGATCTCCAGCGCGAAGGACGGGACGGAGTCCCCGGATTCACTGCGATACAGCAGGCCGACGCCGCGCAACACGCCATCCTGGTCGGTATAGGCATTGACCGGGCGCAGGTTTGCGGGCCTGCCAACCTGCCGTAGCAGTCCCGCATGGGGCAGAACCGCGCCCTGACCCAGATCGGCATAACCCAGCACCACCCGTCCCTGTTCCCGGCCATAGGTTTTCATGCCCAGCAGCAGGTTACTGTCCAGACGGTGGAGGGCGCGTTCGCTGTTGGTATCGAGTCCGATCCGGTCCGAGAGGATGTCGGTCATGGATTTGGCCGCCGAATTCTGCAGGATCACGTCCCAGCCATAGACGCGTGCCCCGGCCTCCAGCACCTTTTGCTGTACAAGGGCCATCTGGTCGGTCCACAGAATGCTGGGTATTCCCTCCAGGCCGGGGGCGGAGAAGCTGTCAGGTGTGATCGCGATGACTGCGACGGGACTGTCGGTCGGGTCGGCATGGACCGGTGCCAGGATGTCCCGCAGGAGATGCAGCAAGTCGTCATCAAGGCCGTGCAGCCTGTCAAAGGCGGGCAGGGCAGAAATCGCTGCGGCCAGCCCCGACATGGTGAGGGCGGCCAATACACCGATGACGCGGCGGGGTCGTTTCATTCGTGTGGGAACGGAACGTAGCGCGCGATCAGGGATACGGCATTTCGCTCCGCCAGTTTGGAGACCAGCAGAACAACGCTGTGTTCTCCCTGACGCAGCAGATAGGTCGTACCCGGATCAAGTTCGATTCCCAACTCCCGGAAGTCGATGGTTTTTCCAGTACTTGGAACGGAGGGCCATTCTTTGGAGGAAGCTTCGCAGGCGGGGCTGTAGTCAAGCGGGGCCGAGGGAACGGCAAGCCGGAAAAGCGGGCTTATATCATAGACGACGATATCCGGGACAAGCGCGTTGCAGGGTTCCCCCGGACGCAGGACGGTGGTTCCGGCTGCCTGCTGCTGGTTTAGGGAAAACTGCACGACCTGATCGTCGCAGGAAATGAACCGGGTCTCTATACTTCCACCTTGCACGGTGCTTTCATGTTCGCCAATCGTAACCGTGCCACCGGTGATGGTTTCCTGTGTGCAATTCAGGAAATATCCAACCACCAATGTTTCATCACCCGCCAGACTGATTGTCTGGCCCGGCGACAGATAATCCATTTCCACAACATCATCCCGCTGCGTCGAGATCGCTTCCACCATCGCGCTCGGCTCCTCGGCGGAAGCGGCTTGAGATATGGCAAGGGCTGACAGCCAAAGGCCTGCGGCACATGCGATTCGTCTCATGGCAACGTCCTGTCCTGTGATGTCGATCCGCAAGGCGATTAAAGTGTTCCATATGCGAAGAAAAAGTATGAATGATTCTGCCATAAGACGCTCCGGTTTTGCACTCCCGGATGTTGGTTCGGTGTGAAGAATTGATTTTTAATGGCTCATCGGCATTTGATCTGGAATTCGGTCTGTCCTGAATCCCGGTCGCCCCGGAAGACTTCGGAGGGGCGAAACAGCGGGGTCGGGACGGTAAAAAGGGAGAAACGGGAAAGACCAAAATCTTCCAGACCATTCCAACCGGAGTGAAGATTTCAATTCGGTCGGTTCAATGCTGCTTCAAGCGTCCAAGGGTAAAATTTATCAGCCGGGGTTTCTTGAATAGTGCTGTGCCTGTCTGTAGATATTTGGTCACATTATGGAGTGATCCATGGCTTCCAGCAAAACGCTTAACGCAGAGAATCTTGAAGCGCTCGGGGCGAAGCGTCTGGCGGCTTTGCTGATCGAGATCAGTGCCGGTGATGTGACGGCCAAGCGTCGGCTGCGGTTTGAACTGGCGGGCGCGCAAAGTCCGGCGGCTCTGGCCGGGGAAGTGCGCAAGCGGCTTGCAACCATCGGGCGTTCACGCGGTTTCCTTGATTGGGACAGGGTAGGTCCGCTTGTCGTCGATCTGGAAAATCAACGCCGCGTGATCGTGGATACCCTGTCTAAGGCCGACCCGCAGGAGGCGTTCGATCTGCTGTGGCGGTTCATGGAACTGGCCGATTCCGTCTTTCAACGATGCGATGACAGCAATGGCCAGATCAGCGATGTTTTCCGCGCCGCCTGTCGCGATTTCGGGCCGCTAGCCGGGATGGTTCAACCTGACCCGATCACGCTGGCGGATCGTGCCTTTGGCGTGCTGCAGAATAACGATTATGGCCAATTCGACGATCTGATCGAGGTGCTGGCCCCTGTTCTTGGCCCCACGGGGCTGGGAGACCTGAAGGCACGGTTTGTCGAATTTGCAAATACACCCGTCGTGATGCCACCAAAGGCCCAACGCAGGGTTATCGGTTACAGCAGTGCCGGGGCGATCTATGAAGATGAAATCCAGCAAAGCAGTCGCAGGAATGCAGCTCGCTATGCCCTGATGGTCATTGCTGATGCACAGGGCGATGTGGACGCCTTTATGGCGCAATATGACCAAAAGACACGGAAAACGCCAAGAATTGCAGCGGAAATAGCGGATCGCCTGTGCGCCGCAGGGCGGCCAAAGGAGGCTCTGGAGATTCTCGATGCCGCCCAGCATAACCGACGAGGCAATGCTGATTTTGGTCTTCCGGAACTTGAATGGGATGACGCGCGCATCAAGGTGCTGGTAGCGCTGGATCGCAAGGCAGAGGCGCAGGATATGCGCTGGTCCTGTTTCGAGCGCGTTCTGTCGACGGATCATCTGCGGGATTATCTCAGGCAATTGCCCGACTTCGATGATGTGGAGGCTGAGGGAAAGGCGCTTGCCTTTGCCCAACGCTTCAAGAACCCGCATCGCGCCCTGTATTTCCTTGTCGATTGGCCGGCGCTGGACAATGCGGCGAAA
This sequence comes from Alphaproteobacteria bacterium, assembly GCA_965223125.1. Classification (GTDB taxonomy): domain Bacteria; phylum Pseudomonadota; class Alphaproteobacteria; order UBA8366; family Aestuariispiraceae; genus Pacificispira. The sequence continues at coordinate 2,023,391 of OZ244984.1, forward strand.
CTCGTCGCCACCCGCACCAAGGAAATCGATGGCAATCGGTACGAGGTACTGAGCCCCGCCGCTCAGGCTCTGGCAGGAAAGTATCCGCTTGCCGCGACGCTGCTGTTCCGTGCGATGATCGATTTCACGCTGAAGAATGCGCGCACCAGCCGATACAAGCACGCGGCAAGACATTTTCTGGATTGCGCCGGTCTCGCTGGACAGATTGAGGATTTCGGTGAAGTGGAAACGCATCAGTCCTATGCCACCCGGCTGCGCCGCGAGCACGGGCGGAAAACGGGATTCTGGTCACTGGTTCCGTGATGCGGTGACGCGCAGGCGGTCCTGTCTGGCCCATCGCCATTCATGGGATGCCCGGAACCGCGTCTTTCACGAAGCCGTTTCCCTTCGGCGCGGCGCATGGCAGGGTTGGTTCATGACTCGCAATGTTCAGGAACTTACCGTCTCCGAACTCTCCCAGGCGCTGAAGCGCACGGTGGAGGATGCCTATTCCCATGTCCGTGTCCGGGGCGAAATTTCCGGATTCAAGCGCGCTTCTTCAGGCCATCTCTACATGGCGCTGAAGGATCAGGACGCGTTGATTGATGCCGTCTGCTGGCGCGGCAATGCGGGAAAGCTGGACATCCGCCCGGAAGACGGGATGGAGGTAATCGCAACGGGGCGGCTGACGACCTATCCGGGCCGGTCCAAATACCAGATCGTCATCGAGCATATCGAACTGGCCGGGGAAGGCGCGCTGTTGAAGCTGCTGGAGGACCGGCGCAAGCGGTTGGCGGAGGAAGGTCTGTTCGATGAGGATCGTAAACGCAATCTGCCCTTCCTGCCTGAAGTGATCGGGGTCATCACCTCCCCTACCGGCGCGGTGATCCGCGACATTCTGCATCGGCTGGCCGACCGCTTTCCAAGGCATGTCCTGCTCTGGCCGGTCCTGGTGCAGGGCGACGGTGCGGCACAGCAGGTTGCCGCCGCCATTGAGGGCTTCAATCGCATCGCACCGGGGGGTGGGGTGCCGCGCCCGGATCTGCTGATCGTGGCACGGGGTGGGGGTTCATTGGAGGATCTCTGGGCCTTCAATGAGGAAATCGTTGTGCGCGCGGCGGCGGCCAGCGCAATCCCGCTGATCTCCGCCGTCGGGCATGAAACCGATACGACACTGATCGACTTCGCCAGCGACCGGCGGGCGCCGACCCCGACCGCTGCGGCGGAAATGGCCGTCCCCGTCCGTGCCGACCTGATAGCGGATATGATGGAGCTTGGTCGGCGGATGATCCGGACCGGCAGCCGCAGCATCGCCGACCGCAGCCGCTTTCTGGAAGGTCTTGCGCGCGGATTGCCACAGCCCAGACGCCTGCTGGAACCCTCCATGCAGCGACTGGATGATCTGAGCGAACGGCTGGAGACTTCCGCGCCGCGCTTGCTTCGCAATGCGGGGGAGCGATTGCAGACCCGCGCGGCCCGACTGCGATCCCCGGCGGAATTGCTGGCGCGGGCCAGCGGTCAGGTGGCCGATCAGGACCGTCGTCTTGCTGCTGCCGCCTTGGCGGGCTATGCCAGATCAACTCGCCGTCTGATGGAATTGCGACCCGGGGAACGTCTGGTTGCGGCCATGGCGCGGCGACTCGATTTTCAGGTTGAGCGCGTGGCGCGAGCCGGGGCGGCGGTGGAGGCCCTAAGTTATGTCGGTACACTCAAGCGCGGCTATGCCATCGTGCGGGATCGGGCGGGCAATCTGATCCGGCAAGGCGCGGGCATCACCGGCGGCACCACCCTGGAAATCGAATTCGGGGATCAGGTTCGGGTGAATGCACTGGTTGCCGATGGGGCGAGCCTGGTCCGCGCGCCACAACCGAAAGCCACAAAATCAGCCGCCGGAACGGCGCAGCCGGAGCTTTTCAAATGATGATTCGCCGCCTTGCCCTGGCCCTGGTGTTACTGATCCTACCGGTCTCTCCGACCATGGCCGACGGGGTTCTCAGTCTGGAGGGCACCCTGATTCAGGGCGGGTTCGCCAAGGGAATCGCACCACCTGGAAGCCGGATCCACTATGACGGGACCGATGTCATTGTCGGACCGGATGGTCGGTTTTTGATCGGGTTTCACCGGGACGAGCCTGCCGATACGGTACTGATCCTGACAGGGCCGGGTGGTGAGGAACGGCGCTATCCGCTAGCGGTTGAGCCGCGTGATTACGATATTCAGCGCATCGACGGTCTGCCACAGGAAAAGGTGACGCCGCCTCGGGATGTCCTGGACCGGATCGCCGCCGATGCCGCCCGCGTGCGCGCCGCCCGCGACCGGAACAGTCCCGATACCTGGTTTGACAATGGATGGATCTGGCCGGTGGCCGGGCGGATCAGCGGCACTTATGGCAGCCAGCGGATACTGAACGGAGAACCCCGCCAGCCACATTACGGCATCGATATTGCGGCCCCTGTCGGCACACCGGTTCTTGCCCCCGCCGATGGGGTCATCTCACTGGTTGAGCCGGACCTCTATTTCTCCGGCGGCACGCTGATGGTGGATCATGGACGGGGCCTTGCCTCGACCTTCCTGCATCTGCAAACTATCAATGTATCCGTCGGTCAGAAGGTGGCGAAGGGCGATCCGATCGCGACGGTCGGTACCACCGGGCGTTCGACAGGACCGCATCTCGACTGGCGCGTGAACTGGTTCGAGAAACGCCTGGATGCAAGCCTGTTCGCGGGACCGATGTCTGCGCAGTAACTCACTGCGATCAAGGACGTGCTAAGGATGGATTTTCGTTTTCAGCGTTTCAGGATAGGTCCATAATCTTTCATCCTGATTGGAATAATGGTGATCCTTTGGGGGAGTCTCGGATCATGAATCATCGGCTTTCAAATCACCTGCTGCGCGCGTCGATCCTGTATGCTCTGGCAGGCATGGCGCTTGGAATTCACATGGCAGCCACCCATGATCACGGCCAGATGCCGACTCATGCGCATCTTGTCCTGTTCGGTTGGGTCGGTATGACGCTCTATGCCCTTGTCTATCGCCTGCTGCCATCGGCGGCAGACGGCATCACGGCGAAAGTTCATGCCGGTCTGGCGCATCTGGCCCTGATTGGCCTGACAGTCGGCCTTTTTCTGATCTATTCCGGTTCGGTCGTGATCGGGGAGCCCATCGCCACCGTTTCCGCCCTGACACTGTTTGCCAATATGGCTCTGTTCGGGTGGATCGTTTTTCGCGCTACTGGATGACTTTTCCGCATAATCATTCTGCGGCCTGCGCGATCCCCGGATCGGCATTGTCGCGGGCATGGGACGCGATTGCCTCGACCAGAATGGTGAGCGTCCGGTGCAGGGTCTCGAATCCGCGATCAGGCTCAATCCGCATCTCATCCATGTAGAGCGCACGGTTGATTTCGATCTGAAGGCTGTGGCGACCCTGATTCGGGGCGGCATAGGCACGGACCAGTTCCGCGCCGCGATACGGATCGTTCAGGCGCACGGAATATCCCATCTGCTCCAGCGTGTCGCGCACGAACCGGGTAAAGGCGGGGTCGCAGCTGGTCCCGTCCCGGTCGCCCAGCACGAAATCCGCGCGCACGCCTGCGCGTCCGGGCAGGAAGGGGCTGCTGGTCGATGGCATGGAATGGCAGTTCAGGTGATAGACGCAGCCATGGGCGATGTGCAGGCGGCGGATTTCTGTTTCCAGCGTTTCGTGATAGGGACGCCAATATCCCTCAATGCGGCGCTTCACGGCGGCGACGGGAAGTTTTCCGGAATAGAGCGGTCGGTTCGGCGGATAGGTCTTCCAGACCAGGCCGTGGCCCAGTCGCGATTTTTCTGTTGGGCGCAGGGGTTCCGGCCAATCGCCGAGCAGCATGCCGGGATCCAGGTCACTGATCGCGCGGTTCGGGTCGATATAGCTGCGCGGGAAGCGGGCGCAGAGCATCGTCGCTCCGGCCTGCGGTGCCCGGTCGAACAGGATGTCAACGAAACCGTCCTCCACCCGTCGCAGATCCGACAGTGGCACCAGTGTGTGAAAATCCTCCGGATACTCCCGACCCGAATGCGGTGAATCGAGAATCAGCGGTACACCCACCCTGTCGGGGAGCGTCAGATCATACACGCCTGGAACCTGATAGAGCATCGGAAGCTGAATGCCTTGCAATGGGAAAGCTGTGCGGAGTTCTTAGTCTAGAGAGTTTGCGACCCGAAGCGCAAATTCAAACCGTCCCGACCGGAAAAGAAGTCATGCCTGTTTGGATGCGCCTGTGCGCATGGACAGACCGGAATCGGCCTGTCTATAGTCCCAGCCGATAAAAGTCCGGAAACAGGATAGAGAGGAGCCTCCCCATGGCTGGAAAGATCGATGCACGCCTTGCCGAACTTGGCATTACCCTGCCTGACGCGCCGAAGGCAGCGGGTGCCTATGTCGGATATGTCCGCAGCGGAAACCTGCTGTTCGTCGCAGGGCAGGTGCCGTTCTGGAACGGTGAATTGCGCCATACCGGCAAGGTTGGACTCGATCTGACGCTGGAGGAGGGGCAGGAGGCTGCCCGCGTCTGTGCCCTCAACATCGTCGCCCAGGCAAAGGCGGCGCTGGATGGTGACCTGGACCGGGTGGTGCGGATCGTGAAGCTGGGCGGTTTCGTGAATTGCCCCACGGATTTCACCCAGCACCCGGCAGTGATCAACGGTGCCTCCAATCTGATCGGCGAGATTTTCGGCGAGAAGGGGGCCCATGCCCGGTTTGCCATGGGGGCTGGTTCATTACCGCTGAATGTCGCGGTGGAAATCGATGCGGTGATCGAGATCGAAGGATGAGTCGGTCACCAGCTTTACGCCGGACCTGGCTGTTCACAGGTGGTGCCGACCGCGAGACGCAACTCGCGGCGGGTCGGTGTGGTGCCGATGTCGTGACGCTGGAACTTGAGGATTTCACCCGTCCTGATCACCGGCCTGCTGCTCGCGCGCTGGCGGGTGATCTTTTTACGGCATGGAGAGCGGAAGGGGCACTGGCCGCCGTGCGTGTCAATCCACTGGCCGGGGACGGAATGGACGATCTGGAGGCGATCCTGCCCGCCGGGCCGGATATCGTCATGCTGCCGAAAGTTGACGGACCGGAACGGATCGTGGAACTGGCTGCCGTTGTTGACCGTATCTGTGGCAGGGACGGCACCCGGATCGAACTGGTCCCGAATGTCGAACTGGCGCGGGGATTGATGCAGACCTATGACATCGCCCGCGCCGATCCGCGCGTCACCGCCTGCCTTGTCGCATCGGAGGATATGGCTGCTGATCTGGGGGCGGAACGCGGGCGCGACGGGATCGAACTGCTCTATGTCCGCCAGCGCTTCCATCTGGAATGTCGGGCGGCAGGGGTGGTCTCCATCGATTGTCCCTATACTTATACCGATCTCGACGGGCTGGAGGCAGAAACCAGCCATGCCAAACGCCTCGGCTATACCGCCAAGAGCCTTGTGCGACCTGATCATGTCGCCGCTGTCAATGCCATCCTGACCCCGACTGGGACGGAGATCGAGAAGGCCCGCCGCATTCTGCATGCCTTCGAAACGGCAGACAGTGCCCATGTCGAACTGGATGGCGTGATGCTGGAACTCCCCATGATCAGCAACGCCCGCCGCCTGCTGGACCGGGCCAGGGCCTTCGGGCTTTGGCGATGAGTTTGCTGCCTATGATAGCGAGACGAGGCTAGAGCATTTTCACCTAAATCGAAGTTACAGCCACATGCGGCGAAGTAGTTCTGACATTCGGTTGGCGTGAAGGTGTAGGCGGCCCCGCTGAAAATCCACGCGTAACGTCAAAGACGACGCCGCTAACCATCGCAGATCATGACCTGCTGCCTTTCGCAGGCGGCGGTGCGGTGAATGTAGCAGTCGCGATAGGCAGCAATGTCGAACAAGCTCAACAGCGCGTCTGTGGTCGGATAACGCCCGATCGCGGCGATATCCCATTCCGCCTGCGCACCCATGAAACCGCCTTCGACCGGCCCGACGAACAGGAATTCTCCGCCCGTGCTTTGCATCGAAGGGACGCTGATCGCGGCATAGCGGTCGAAGGCCTCCTGGCCCGAACCACCCAGGGCGGCATTCGGCGGATAGAGCGCATCCTGCCGAAGTTTGAAATAGTTGATCAGTGTGACCGGCCGGCCCGGATTGCGTTCCAGCAATCGCCGCCATGCGGCTTCCGTCGGCGAAGATCCGTCATCTCCATTTCCATAGGCCTCGAGAAGCCGGGCGACCCGGCCGTCGATTTCATCCTTTGCTCTCATCGTGACTTCTCCATATAATTTAACGTGTGACAAATTATATGGATTTTGACGCATGTCAAAAAATAAAAAATCGGACAGGACGAAATCCGAAATCCTGGACGCAGCCTGGGAATTGATGGCGGAACGCGGGTCGGTGGTCTCGATGACGGAGATCGCGGCTGTCGCCGGCGTCACCCGGCAGTTGATCCACCACTATTTCGGCTCGCGCGGCGCCCTGCTGACCGCGCTGGTTCGCCGCGCCGACGAGCGGCTCGAGATATGGGAGGGGTTCGATGCCGGCCTGAAACTGATGGATCCGGCCGACCGGCTCCGCGCCTGCCTGGCGGCATGGCTCGCCTTCGTGCCCAAGATCCACCCGGTCGCGACGGACCTGATCCGCTTGCGCGCGACCGATCCCGACGCCGAGGCGGCTTGGACAGACCGGATGAGCGAGTTGCGTTCCTTTTTCGCTACCCTGACGAAATCGATACAGCGCGACGGCGCTCTGGCGGATGGGTGGACGGCGCGCAAGGCGGCGGAGTATCTGTGGGCCTCCTGCTCTGTCCAATATTGGAATCTGCTGGTCGGGGAATGCGGGTGGAGCCAGGCGGAAACGGAAAAGGCGATCCAGGCCGCCGCTGCCCGCGCCCTGCTCAGGTCATACCGCTAGACTTCCGGGGGTGTTTCTCCAGTGGGCGTGCGCAGGCCGTTCAGGAAGACGTGAATTGCGAAGGTCAGACGGTGTTCCGATTCCGCCTGATCGGGTGGTGGTTTGTCGATGTTGACCAGATTGTCCATCGGATTGAAGAAAACCATGTCACAGAGCATCCGTGCCGCGAGGTCCAGATCATCAACCGCGATTTCCCCGCGCGCGACCGAGCGGGCCAATTCATCCCGGATCACGGCGCGCGCCCGATCCGGCCCCTCTCTCAGGAAGGCCTGGCCGAGTTCCGAGCGGTGGGGGGCTTCCATGATTACCGTCCGCAGCACCGCCATCGGAACCCGCCGATCCATTTGCCGCATGTCCGGCTCGAATATGCGTCGCAGACGGATATCGACGGGCAGGTCGAGTTCGTGCGGGGAGAGGGGGCGGATGAAATTCGTCCGGAGCCGACGGATGCAGGCTTCGAACAGTTCCCCGCGACACGCGAAGACCTCATAGAGCGTTCGTTTCGACATGCCCGCCGCCCGGGCAAGTGCCGCCATACTGGTTGCCTGCAATCCCTTGTCGATCAGCAGCGACTCGACCGCATCCAGGATTTTCTCCTCCCGCTCGGCTGCGCTCAACCGTTTTGGGCGACCCCGTGGACGTCCTTCGGGTCGCGCCTTTGCACTTCCCGATTCCGCGCCGCACTCCGGCTGGTCGGACATGACATCTCCCTTTCGTGCCGCATCTGATTCTGGTTGGAAATCCGGCTTGCCTTCATCTGTACTTTCGATTAACAAAACCAGCAAGTTTTATAAAGGTCTATGGAAATCACTGTCTGCCATCGCAGGCAAATATCGGGATGCAAGACGATGCTGTTCGAAACCCTCCTCCGACGGGGAGCGCTGTCCGCTCTTTTCCTGATCCTGACAGGAAGCGTTGTCACCATGGCGCAGGATCCAGGTGGGGCAGCTCGTCCGCCCCAGCCTGTGACGGTGGTGACGATGGTGGAAGAGGATGTGACGCTGACCACGCTGCTGCCGGGGCGCATTGTTGCCTCCGGCGTGGCGGAGGTTCGCCCGCAGGTCGACGGTATCATCATCGAGCGGCTGTTCGATGAGGGAAGCTTTGTCGAAATCGGTGATCCGCTCTATCTGATTGATCCGGCGAGCTATGAAGCGCGGGTGACGGCGGCCCGCGCCCAGGTCGCCGAAGCCTCTGCGCGGTTGAAGGCATCGCGGAAAGAGGCGGATCGGGCGCAGGAACTGGTCGACAAGGGCGTCGGGACGACGCGGGCGCTGGAAACCGCCATCTCCACGCGGGATGTTGATGCGGCAACGCTGCAGGTCGCCCAGGCGGAGTTGCAAACGGCGGAGATCAATCTGTCACGGACCCTGATCGAAGCGGAGCTTTCGGGGATTGTCGGTCGGTCACTCACCACGCAGGGCGCGCTGGTGACGACTGGGCAGAGCACCCCTCTCGCGGTGATCCGCTCGCTGGATCCGGTTTATGTCGATGTGACCCAGTCAGCAGCGGAAATCCTGGCATGGCGTCGGGGCAGCGCGCAACAGCAACTGGACGGGGCCAATCCGGAGGTTACACTGATCCTGTCCGATGGTGCGCCTTATGGCGTGACCGGCAAAATGACCGCAGCGGAACCCTATGTGAATGAATCGACCGGTGTCGTCACCCTGCGCATGACATTTCCCAATCCAGACGGATTCCTTCTGCCCGGCATGTATGTCCAGGTGCGGATGCCCCAGGGCGTGCTGGAAAAGGCCGTGCTCGCCCCGCAGCAGGGCGTGATGCGGGACCGTCGTGGCAATCCCATCGCCTATGTCGCGAATGCCGAAAATCTGGTCGAGCAGCGCGATCTGACCATCGCTCAGGCGCGCGGATCCCATTGGATCGTCACGGAGGGGCTGAAAAGCGGTGATCGCCTCATTGTCGAGGGATTGCAGAAGATCGCCCCCAGCGCGCCGGTCGCCCCGGAAGAACGCGCGGCAGACTGACGACCCGGATCCCGGCCTTGATCCGGGACTTATGACCGTGAAGGAATACCGGCATGGCCCGTTTTTTCATTGATCGCCCTGTCTTCGCCTGGGTTATCTCGATCCTCATCATGGGGATCGGCGCATTGGCGATTTTGATCCTGCCCGTCGCGCAGTATCCCCAGATTGCCCCGCCATCGGTCAGTGTTACGGCGACCTATCCGGGGGCATCGGCGGAAACGGTCGGCAATACCGTCACCCAGATCATCGAACAGCAGATGACCGGCCTTGACGGCATGCGCTACATCACCTCCAAATCCACCGCCAATGGCCGGGCGGAAATCAGCATCACCTTTGAAACCGGCACGGATCCGGATATCGCCCAGGTTCAGGTTCAGAACAAGCTGGCTCAGGCAACCCCTCTCTTGCCCGAACCTGTGCAGCGCCAGGGGGTGACGGTGCGGAAATCCTCCGCCGGATTCCTGATGGTCGTGGCCCTGATTTCTGAGGACAATTCACTGGCCCAGGTCGATCTGGCCGACTACATGGCCGCCAATATGGTGGATGAGTTCAGCCGGATCGAAGGTGTTGGCGAAGTCCAGATTTTCGGTTCGCAATATGCCATGCGGATCTGGCTCGATCCGTCCAAGCTTGCCGCCTATGATCTGGCCCCGCGCGATGTCGTTGCGGCGGTTTCAGCAGAAAATGCCCAGATTTCTGCCGGGGCGTTCGGCGATTTGCCCGCCGTTGAAAACCAGCAGTTGAATGCGACGATCACGGCGCAGTCCCTGCTGCGGACGCCGGAGGATTTCGAACAGATCGTGCTGCGGGCGGAAACTGATGGTGGCCTCGTCCTGTTGAAGGATGTCGCGCGCGTCGAAATTGGCGCCCAGGTCTATCAGACCATCGCGCGCTATAACCGCCAGCCGGCTGCGGGCATGGCGATCCGTCTCGCATCGGGTGCGAATGCACTGGACACGGCGACGGCGGTGCGCGCGAAGACGGAGGAGTTTTCGCAGTTCTTCCCGGAGGGCGTCTCTTATGTCATTCCCTATGACACCTCCCCCTTTGTAAGAATCTCGATTGAGGAGGTGGTGAAGACGCTGGTCGAGGCGATCGTGCTGGTCTTCATCGTGATGTTCCTGTTCCTGCAGAATCTCCGTGCGACCCTGATTCCGACTTTTGCGGTACCGATTGTGCTGCTGGGAACCTTTGGAGTTCTGGCCGCTGCGGGTTATTCGATCAACACGCTGACCATGCTGGCCATGGTGCTGGCCATCGGCCTGCTGGTCGATGACGCCATCGTCGTGGTGGAGAATGTCGAGCGGATCATGGAGGAAGAGGGCCTGTCCCCGCGCGAGGCGACGCGCAAGTCCATGGGGCAGATCACCGGTGCTCTGATCGGGATTGCGCTGGTGCTGTCCGCCGTCTTCGTGCCGATGGCGTTTTTCGGCGGCTCGACTGGCGTGATCTATCGGCAGTTCGCGGTCACCATCGTCTCGGCGATGGCGCTTTCTGTCGTTGTTGCGCTGACGCTGACTCCCGCACTCTGCGCCTCGATGCTTAAACGGCATACCGGGCATGACAAGACGCGCGGCCCGTTCGGGTGGTTCAACCGCGGCTTCAATGCGACCCAGCGTGGCTATGGCAGCACCGTCGGCGGGATCGTGCGACGCCCGCTGCGCGTCGGTGTGCTGTATCTCGTGCTGGTCGGCACGATGGGCTGGTTGTTTGTCCAGACTCCGACCGGATTCCTGCCGGACGAGGATCAGGGGATCATGTTCACGCTTGCCCAGACCCCGACCGGCGCGACGGCAGGGCGGACGCTGGAGACGATGAAGCAGGTAGAGGATCATTTCCTTGGTACCGAATCCGAGAATGTCGCCTCCATGTTCACCGTCGTTGGGTTCAGCTTTGCCGGGTCTGGCCAGAATATGGCTCTGGGATTCGTGCGCCTGAAGGATTGGGAGGAACGCCCGGAGGCGCATCAGAGCGTTCAGGCCATCGCGGGGCGCGGCTATGGGGCTGTCAGTCAGATCCGGGATGCCATGGTCTTCCCGGTGGTGCCGCCTGCGGTCATTGCATTGGGCAATGTCAGTGGCTTTGATTTCTTCCTCCAGGGGCGCGGTGGCCAGACCCATGAGCAACTGCTGGAGGCCCGAAATCAATTGCTGGGCATGGCGCAGCAAAGCCCGCTGCTGGGGTCGGTGCGCCCGAGTGGGCTTGAGGATGCGGCCCAGTACAATCTGGACATTGACTGGCGCGCGGCGGGGGCGATGGGGGTTACCGCAGCGGATGTGCGCGACCTGCTCTCTACAGCCTGGGCCGGTTCCTATGTGAATGACTTCATCGACCGTGGACGAATCAAGCGCGTCTATGTCCAGGGTGAGCCCTCGGCTCGCGCCACGCCGGAGGATATCGAGCGCTGGCGGGTCAAGAACGGGAATGGCGATCTGGTCCCGTTCTCGAATTTCGCCAAGGGATCCTGGCAGTTCGGGCCGCAGGGACTGACCCGATACAACGGGATTCCTGCGATGCAGATCCAGGGTGGACCGGCACCGGGCGTCACGACTGGTGAGGCAATGGCCGAGATGGAACGGCTGGTCGGGCAACTGCCGCCCGGCTTTTCGCTAGCCTGGACTGGCCTGTCGCTGGAAGAGCGGGAATCCGGTGATCAGGCCCCGTTGCTCTATGCATTGTCGCTGGCCGCTGTGTTCCTCAGTCTGGCCGCGCTTTACGAAAGCTGGGCGGTTCCCTTCGCGGTGATGCTGGCGATGCCGATCGGGGCATTGGGGGCGCTGCTCGGTGCCCTGCTGGGCGGATTTGACAATGGCGTCTTCTTTCAGGTCGGCCTGCTGACCGTTATTGGACTGACGGGCAAGAACGCGATCCTGATCGTCGAATTTGCCCGCGACCGGCAGGAGAGCGGAGAACCGCTGCTGACTGCCGTGATCGAGGCCGCCCGTCAGCGCTTCCGTCCGATCCTGATGACATCCATGGCGTTTTCGCTAGGTGTGCTGCCGCTTGTGCTCAGCACCGGTGCCGGTTCAGGTGGGCGCAATGCCATCGGGTCCGGGGTGCTGGGCGGAACGATATCGGCAACCGTGCTGGGTGTTCTCTTCGTACCGCTGTTCTTCGTCATCGTTCGCCGCCTTGCCCCCTGGCGGCCCAGGGCGGAGACGATGGAACATCCGGAAAGCGTGAAGGCGGAATAATCAGCGATAATAGAGGTACGTGCAATGGAGGCATGACGGTTTTTCCTGTTGCGCGTTGCGGGGGAGTGATAGTCTCCCCCGCAACGCGGTGCGCGTGATGCCACCGCGCCTGAGCCCTCGTTGCAACAAGATCCCGTATCCCTGTTCCATGACACAATCTGATCGCTTCACCGTACTGCGCGCCGCAGATCGAATTTGGGCGATTGGTGCCATTCATGGCGATTCGCAGAAGCTGATGCAGGTGCACGACGTGATCGCCGAGGACGTGCGCTTTGGCGACCGGATCGTCTATCTTGGCAATTACTGGGGTTACGGGCCGGATGGACCGGGCGTGCTGGAGGAATTACTGCGTTTTCGCAACTGGTTCCTGGCCTTTTATCCTTTCCGACATGTCGATGACCTTGTCTTTCTGCGCGGCGCGCAGGAGGAGATGTGGTGGAAGCTGATGCAGCTTCAATTCGCACCCGAACCTGCGGGAATTCTCTCCTTCATGCTGGATCGCGGCATCGGATCGATGATCCGGGCATTGGGTTATGATCCCGAGGAGGGGTTGGAGAAGGCCGGGGAGGGGACGCTGGCGCTGACCTATTGGACAAACCGTGTGCGCGAAGCGGCGCGGGCGCTGCCCGGCCATGATGCCGTGCAGAATGCGCTCAAGCGCGCGGCCTATACCGAAGATGGTTCCTGCCTCTTCGTCCATGCCGGGATCGATACCGGCAAACCTCTGGCGCGTCAGGCGGATGCCTTCTGGTGGGCACCGCGCAGCTTCGCCGATATCAATCGCCCCTATCGCGGGTTCCGACGTATCGTGCGCGGGTATGACCCGGATGCCAGCGGTATTGTGGAGGGAGAATATACGATTTCGCTGGACAGCGGTGCCGGGCGCGGCGGCAGGCTGGCCGCCATGCTGTTCAACATTGACGGCACGATAGAACAACGGCTGGAAATCTAGAGAAAATCCCGAGCAGATGAACGCGACGGCAACGGCGCATTTGCTGTGATAAACATCAAACAATACCCAAAGGGACGGAATCATGGCGGCAGAAAATCTGGGCAGCGGGGAATTTCAGGGGGAATTTCGCGGCAGGGTCTATGACAGCATTCTGGATACCATCGGCGCGACGCCGCTGGTCCGGATGTCGCGTCTGGCGGAGGCCCGGGGCTGCAAGGCGGAGATTCTGGCCAAGCTGGAATATTTCAACCCGTTGTCCAGCGTCAAGGACCGGATTGGCCATGCCATGATTCTATCCCTGGAATTACAGGGGCTGGCGACCCCTGGCAGGACCGTGCTGGTTGAGCCGACCTCCGGCAATACCGGGATAGCCCTTGCCTTCGTCGCGGCCGCCAAGGGCTATCGCCTGATCCTGACAATGCCGGAGAGCATGTCGATGGAGCGGCGGCGGATGCTGAAGCTGCTGGGAGCGGAACTGGACCTTACCCCGGCGGAACTGGGCATGAAAGGGGCCATCGCGCGGGCGGAGGAACTGGCCGCGACCCTGCCCGATGCGATCATCCCGCAGCAATTCGCGAACCCGGCCAATCCGCAGGTTCACCGGGAGACGACAGCGATCGAGATCCTGAAGGATACTGGCGGCAAGGTTGATTTCTTCGTTGCGGGTGTCGGCACCGGTGGCACCGTGACCGGCGTCGGGGAAGTGCTGAAACAGCACAATCCCGCCGTCCGGATCATTGCCGTGGAACCGGAGGACAGTCCGGTCCTGTCCGGCGGCAAGCCCGGCCCGCACAAGATTCAGGGGATCGGCGCGGGCTTCGTTCCCGACAACCTGAATCCAAAGGTGATCGACGAGGTACTGCGCATTGCCAACGAGACAGCCTTCGCCACCGCCCGGGAGGCGGCACGGCTGGAGGGTATCGCCTGCGGCATCTCCTCCGGTGCCGCCCTTGCCGCCGCACTGGAACTCGGTGAGCGGGATGACATGGCGGGCAAGGCCATCGTCGTCATCCTTGCCAGCTTCGCCGAACGCTACCTGTCGACCAGCCTGTTCGACGGGCTGTGACGCTGCAAATCACTGCTTTGGTGGATGACCCCTATCCCATCTATTCGGCTGGTTGAGCCACCGGCTGTTCCGCGAAGAGGGGATGCGGCAGGGCCTTCAGGATTTCCCGTGGCACGACATGCTTGATTGCCTGTCGTGTCAGGTCCCATTCATGCAACAGCGCATCCGCCCATTTCGAATGGGTTGCCTGAACGTGGTCCAGCAGCATCTGGCGACAGACATCGGACCAATGGTCGGTTTCAAGACCATAGACATCAACCGATTCCGGGTTGAGATAGAGCGACAGGCGGTCATCGGGGTCGTAGATGAAGGCCATGCCGCCGGTCATGCCAGCCGCGAAGTTGTCGCCGACATCCCCCAGAATGCAGACCATGCCGCCGGTCATGTATTCGCAGCCGTTGGACCCGACGCCCTCGACCACGGTATAGGCACCGGAATTGCGGACCGCGAAACGGTCGCCCGCCATGCCCGCTGCAAACATCCGCCCATCCGTCGCGCCATAAAGGCAGGTATTGCCGACGATGGCATTCCTGTTGCTCTCCAGCGGGCTGGTGGTGATCGGTCGGATAACGATCTCTCCACCGCTCAACCCCTTGCCGACATAGTCATTGGCATCGCCCAGCACTTCCAGCTTCAGTCCCTGCACCGCGAAGGCTCCTAGCGACTGACCGGCGGAGCCGCGCATCCGCACCGTCAGATGGCCGGGACGCAGGGACTTCATGCCGAACTGGCGGGTGATCTTGGATGATATCTTGGTCCCGATGGCGCGATATGTGTTCCGGATATTGTATTGAAGCTGCATCTTCTCGCGGTCGCGGAACAGGTTCTCCGCATCCTGGATCATCAGTGCATCCAGCGTTTCCGGCACCGGATTGCGGCCCTCCACCTCGGTCGTGAAATCTGCCCGCGCCATACCCGGCTGGGTCAGCAGCGGATTGAGGTCAAGATCGTCCAGATGCTCCGCACCCCGGCTGACCTGGGCCAGCAGGTCGGTGCGGCCGATCACCTCGCTCAGGGATCTGGCCCCGAGACGGGCCAGGATTTCGCGCACTTCCTCGGCAACGAAACTGAACAGGTTCATCACCTTTTCAGGCGTGCCGTTGAACTTGTCGATCAGGCGCTCGTCCTGGGTACAGACGCCGACAGGGCAGGTGTTGGAATGACACTGGCGGACCATGATGCAGCCCATTGCAACCAGACTGGCCGTGCCGATGCCGAATTCCTCCCCACCCAGGATTGCCGCGATGACGACATCACGCCCGGTGCGGATTCCACCATCGACGCGCAGCCGCACCCGGTGGCGCAATCCGTTCAGGGTCAGAACCTGATGCGCCTCAGCCAAACCCATTTCCCACGGCAGACCCGCATATTTGATTGAGGTCTGGGGTGAAGCACCGGTGCCCCCGGAATGGCCGGAAATCAGGATCGTATCGGCATGGGCCTTCGCAACGCCTGCCGCCACTGTACCGATTCCAGCCTTGGCGACCAGCTTCACGCAGACCCGTGCCTCTGGATTGATCTGTTTCAGGTCATAGATCAGCTGTGCCAGGTCTTCGATGGAATAGATGTCATGGTGCGGCGGCGGGCTGATCAGGGTTACACCCGGTGTCGAATGCCGCAGCTTGGCAATGATGCCGGAAACCTTGAAACCCGGAAGCTGGCCGCCCTCGCCGGGCTTGGCCCCCTGTGCCATCTTGATCTCGATCTCGCGGCAGTTGTTCAGATATTCCGCCGTGACGCCGAACCGGCCTGATGCCACCTGCTTGATCGCGGAGGAGGCATTGTCACCATTTTCCTTTGGCTTGTAGCGGGCCGGGTCTTCGCCGCCTTCACCGCTGTCGGACTTGGCCCCGATGCGGTTCATGGCGATGGACAGCGTTTCATGGGCGATGGGCGACAGGGCACCCAGTGAAATGCCGGGCGCGACCAGTCGCTTGCGGATTTCGGTGATCGATTCCACTTCGTCGATGGGCGCATGGACGCCTTCATATTTGAAATCCATCAGGTCGCGCAGATTGATTGGCGGCAGTTTTGCCACCTGCTCGGCATAGCGGCGATAGACGGAATAGGAATCTGATCCAACTGCCGTTTGCAATGTGTGGATCAAGTTCCCTTCCCAGGCATGGGCCTCGCCGCCGCGACGATAGCGGTAGAAACCGCCGACGGGCAGGGCGATGACGGTCTCATCGAAAGCGGTATCATGCCGCTGCACGACATTGGCGCGCAGCCCGGTCAGGCCGACACCGGAAATCCGGCTGGGCAGGCCGGGGAAGAATTCCGCCACCAGCGACCGGCTGAGGCCGATGGCCTCGAAGTTATAGCCACCGCGATAGGAACTGACGATGGAGATCCCCATCTTCGACATGATCTTCAGCAGGCCGTCCTCGATGGCCTTCTTGAAGTTCGCCAGTGCCTTGTCCAGCGACAACTCGCCCAGCAGGCCACGCCGATGCCGGTCGGCGATGGCTTCCTGTGCCAGATAGGGGACGATGGCTGTTGTGCCGACACCGATCATGACAGCAAAGGAATGGGTATCCATCGCCTCCGACGTCCGGGCGATCAGGCTGGAGAATGTGCGCAGGTTGGCCTGCACCAGATGTGTGTGGACGGCACCCACCGCCAGGATCATCGGGATTGCCGCGCGTGTATCATCGATCCCTGAATCATCGAGGATCAGGTGCTGTGCCCCGCCCCGGACCGCATCCTCGGCCTGGGCCTGGACCCGGTGCACGGCAATGCTGAGCGCATGCGGGTCCGTATCGACCGCGAAGGTGCAGTCAATTTCCACCGCTGCATCGCCCAGATAAGTGCGGAGCGCGCGATAGTCGCCATCCAGCAGGATCGGGGAAGGCAGTTGCACGATCTGCAACTGCCGCGCATCCTCCTCCAGAATATTGCCCAGATTGCCAAGGCGTGTCGCCAGCGACATGACATTGCGTTCTCGCAGACTGTCAATGGGCGGATTGGTGACCTGGCTGAAATTCTGGCGGAAATAGTGATGCATGCCGCGATAGCTGTCGGAAAGCACCGCAACCGGGGTGTCATCCCCCATGGAACCGGTGGCTTCCTTGCCGGTCTCGGCCATCGGTTGCAGGATCAGTTCAAGATCCTCCATCGACCAGCCGCAGGTGATCATGTGACGGCGCAACTCGTCCCTTGAAAGCATGCCACAGGTGCCTATGCCCTGTTCCGGCAGTTCGGACAGATTGGTGATGTTCTTCACCCACTCGCCGAACGGGCTCAATCCGGCGACATGGTCTTTCAGTTCCATGTCATGGCACAGCCGTCCCTCATGCAGATCGACGGCGATCATCTGTCCCGGACCGAGGCGACCCTTCTCGATGACGGTTGATTCATCAATCTTCACCATGCCTGTCTCGGAGCCGACGACCAGCAACCCGTCCCCGGTCACGACATAGCGCAGGGGGCGCAATCCGTTGCGGTCCATCCCCGCCAGTGCCCATCGCCCGCCATAGGCACAGATCGCCGCTGGGCCATCCCAGGGCTCCATCACGCCATTTGCATATTGATAGAAATCGCGGTGTGACTGCTTCAGCGTCTTCGATTTTTCCCAGGCCTCGGGGATCAGCAGCGACTTCACCTCGGGCAATTCACGGTGGGTCCGGACCAGGACTTCGAAAACCCCGTCCAGGGCGGCGGAATCGGAACTGCCCGGCTGAACAATCGGTTTGATATCATCGACATAGGGGCCAAGCTGCGGATCATCCAGCTTGGTCTCATGGCTCTTCATCCAGTTGATGTTGCCATTGATCGTATTGATCTCGCCATTATGGGCCAGCACCCGGAACGGCTGGGCCAGTTGCCAACTCGGGAAGGTGTTGGTTGAATAGCGCTGATGGTAGATCGCGAAATTTGACGTGAAGCGCTCGTCATTCAGGTCGGGATAGAAGGATGTCAGCTGTTCGGCCAGGAACAGGCCCTTATAGACGATGGAACGGCAACTGAGGGAGCAGATATAGGCCTCGGTCAGATTCTCGCCCAGGAACAGCTTTTCGATCCGGCGGCGGATAACATAGAGATCGGCCTCGAACTGGGACGGCTTCGCGTCACGGGCATTCTCCACCATGATTTGTTCGATTTCGGGACGGGTCGCATTCGCCTTTTCCCCGATGATGGAAATATCGACTGGAACCTGCCGCCAGCCATAGATCCGGTGGCCCATACGCAGAATTTCGCTCTCGACGATCTGGCGCACGCGCTCCTGCCGGTTGAGGTCCGTGCGCGGCAGGAATACCATGCCGACGGCCAGCCGTCCCTTGCCCAGATTGTGGCCGGTGCGTTGAACATGCTCCTTGAAGAAATCCTGCGGGATCTGGACATGGATTCCTGCCCCATCGCCAGTCTTGCCATCCGCATCGACCGCACCGCGATGCCACAGCACCTTCAATGCTTCGATTGCCCGCAGCACGACATCCCGCCGCGGTTTGCCGTCAATGGCGGCCACCATGCCGACGCCGCAATTCGCCGTCTCGGTCTGCGGCAGATACATCCCGTCGCGTGCCAGATGGTCGGCATCGGCGCGATATTGGGCAACCCAGTCTTCCATGCGTGTATCGCTCATCGACTCACCCCTTCATTCTGCCGCGACCGGCGCGACGGCGCGGGCCTGGATATAGTCATGGATCGATACGGCTGCATCGCGTCCGTCGCGGATCGCCCAGACGACCAGGCTGGCCCCGCGCACGATATCGCCAGCGGCAAAGACGCCGTCCATGGCGGTCATCCGGTTTGTATGGTCGATCTTCACCGTGCCCCAGCGGGTGACCGGCAGATCCGCCTCGCCCCACAGGGTTGGCAGGTCTTCCGGATCGAAGCCGAGAGCGAGGATAACCAGATCGGCCTCATGGGTAACCATGGCACCTTCGATGGCCTGGGGGGCGCGCCGTCCGGTTGCATCGGGCTGGCCAAGGCGCATCTGCTGGACCCGCACGCCGGTTACCGTGCCGTCGCCGGTGAAGGCCTCGGGCTGTGACAGCCAGACGAATTCGACACCTTCCTCCTCTGCATTTGCAACCTCGCGCTGGGAACCCGGCATGTTTGCGCGGTCCCGGCGGTAGAGGCATTTCACCGATTTTGCGCCCTGCCGCACAGCGGTGCGCACGCAGTCCATCGCCGTATCGCCGCCACCGATGACGACGACGGATTTTCCCTCGGCATACAGGCTGCCATCCTCAAAGGCCGGAACCCGATCCCCCAGGCCGCTACGGTTGGAGGCGGTCAGGAAATCCATCGCCGGGACAATGTTTTCCTGGCCAATGCCGGGTGCCTTGATGTCGCGCGCCTTGTAGACGCCGGTCGCGATCAGCACCGCATCGTGCCGGGCGCGCAATTCCGCGAAGCTGATATCGCGCCCGATCTCCACATTCATCTGGAAGGAGACGCCGGATTTCTCCAGCCAGTCGGTGCGGCGCAGAACGACATCCTTTTCCAGCTTGAAATTCGGAATGCCATAGATCATCAGCCCGCCGACCCGGTCATAGCGATCATAGACGGTGACCTGATAGCCGCGACGGCGCAGTTGTTCGGCAGCCGCCAATCCGCCCGGCCCGGCACCGATCACGCCGACCGACTCCATCCGCTCCTGGCGCGGGACGATGGGCTGAACCCAGCCTTTCTCCCAGGCTGTGTCGGTGATGTATTTTTCGATCGCCCCGATCGTGACCGTGCCGTGGCCCGACTGCTCGATCACACAGTTTCCCTCGCATAGTCGATCCTGCGGGCAAATCCGACCGCAAACTTCCGGGAAGGTGTTGGTCGCGCTGGCCATCTCATAAGCTTCCTGCAAGCGGCCTTCCGCCGTCAGCATCAGCCAGTCAGGGATGTTGTTGTGCAGCGGGCAGTGGATCTGACAGAAGGGAACACCGCACTGGCTGCACCGACCGGATTGGTCCGCAGCAGAGTCATCGGTGTAGCCATGATAGATTTCATCGAAATCCACGCGCCGTTGATCGACCTCGCGCTTTTCGGGCGTCGCCTGTTTCCGGTCTACGAATTGCAGCATGCGATCCGTGGTCATTTCTTCGTCCCCAACGTGCTTGAAAATCCTGAAGTCCGGCGCTCCCGTTTAGCCAAACAGCCAGATGCGCCTTTCCATCGGGCAATGCTATAGCTGACCGTATCGGAATTGGCCAGAGATATTTGAGAATTTAGTCAACAAATATGACCTATTTTTTAACGGATAGCACCCGAAATGCTCTTTCTACACAGCAGCACGATGGTTAAAAGATATTTTAGTACCAAAAATGGACTAAAATTCTGCAAGGCGATGGATGCATATCTTTTAAAGGGGTGATATAGATATCTCGTCCGATAATGGGGGAATGGGCGTGCTCTTACACCATATCTTGGTATTGGCTGCGATTCAGGGCATTACCGAATTCCTGCCGATAAGTTCTTCCGCACATCTGATCCTGACGGGACAGGTGCTTGGGTGGCCTGATCAGGGGCTCGCCATGGATGTTGCTGTCCATGTCGGCAGCCTGATTGCGGTATGTCTCTATTTCCACCGGGATCTATGGCAGATACTGATTGGCACCGGTCGGCTTGTAACTGGACGCGGCGGCCCTTCGACCCGGCTCGTGGTCAATATCATCATTGCGACGATCCCGATCCTGATCGCTGGCTTCTTTCTGAAGGATCATGTCGGGACAGTGTTTCGCTCCATCGAACTGATTGGATGGACGACACTTGGTTTTGGTATTCTGCTGTGGGTGTCCGACCGCGTCGGCATGACGATTCGGCGGATTGAGCATATTACCTGGCTGGCGGCATTGATTGTCGGCCTGTTTCAGGTGCTGGCTCTGGTTCCAGGGACCAGCCGATCCGGCATCACGATGACGATGGGCCGCCTGCTCGGGCTGGAGCGGAGCGATGCGGCGCGGTTCTCGATGCTGATCTCGATTCCGACGATACTGGGGGCGGGCCTTTTGGCCGGGATCGACGTTTATGAGGCAGGAACCCTGACCCTGACCGGTGACCTTGCCATAGCGACGGGTCTTTCCTTCGTTACCGCCCTGTTGTCAATCGCGCTGATGATGGCCTGGATTCGCCGGGTCGGCTTCGGCCCCTTCGTGATCTATCGCATCATTCTGGGTGTGGGTCTGCTTTACTGGGTTTATGGCCTTGGCGGTCCCGCCTGACGCCATTGAAACCGAACGTGCGGGTCAGACCGGATGTGCGGGATTGTAGCGTCCACCCTTGCGATGAATATCCAGATAGGACGGCAGGATCACCTCCGCCGCCGTGGGCGTAATCCCCAGATCACCCAGACCCGGCAGATTGCCGCTGGCGATGTTGTCATATCGCAGCAGTTCCACCTGGTCGCGGGTCAGCGGGGGCACCGGCAGCAGTTCCAGGAAAAACGCCTTGATCTTCGCCAGTTCGAAGGGAACGGGAATCAGACCGACATGGCGGCCTGTCTCTTCCATGGTCAGTTCCATCAATTCCCGGAAACTGTAGATTGTCGGCCCGCACAGTTCATAAGTCCGCCCGGCACAGACCGGATCGACCACCGCCTTGGCGATGGCATCGGCCACGTCACCGACATAGACCGGCTGGTATTTCTGCTCACCGCCACCGATCAGCGGCAGGGCGGGAACAAACTTCATCAGCGAGGCGAACCGGTTGAAAAAGGAATCCTGTGGTCCGAAGACGACACTGGGACGCATCACCACGGCTTCGGAAATCTCCGCGCGGACGGCAGCTTCCCCGGCAGCCTTGCTGCGGGCATAGGCAGCGCTGGAATCCGACGACGCACCCAGGGCGGACATCTGCAAGAACCGGGTGATGCCCTGCGCCCGTGCAGCTCGTGCGATCCGCGCCGAGCCCTGTACATGCACGGATTCAAACCGCTGCGTTCCCTTTTCATAAAGGATGCCGACCAGATTGATCACCGCATCCGCCCCGGCCACGGCGGCTTCGACGGAGGAATCCTGGCGGATATTTGCCAGTATCGGCACGATCTGCCCGACATCGCCCGCCGGTTTCAGCGCCATCGCCGATTCCGGATGGCGCACCGCCACCCGCACCCGACAGCCGTGCCGCGCCAGTTCGCGCACCACCTGGCGACCGATGAAGCCCGACCCGCCGAATACCGTCACCACCTTGGGCACCATCTCGTACTCCCTCCAACCTGCAGCAGACTCCGAACAGACGCATATGTCTGCGTCAACGCATTAGCAAGAAAACAAGTGGCTAGAGCATTTTGCGCGAATTCGTTCGAACGCATGACGCTCTGGCCGGGATTACCCCGGATTTCTCCCTGCCAGCATCTATAGCGAATCGCAGCCTCGCTTCCAAGCGCGGAGCGCATCGCCCGACTGCGGCTTTCGCGCGCAACGGACCGCAGGGAACCGGCAGTTTCGATCCCGCAAAAAACCCTGCAATCATTCGCTTGACAACGCACGACCAAATGGACATCTTCCCGCCGCCCACCGAAGAGTATGCCCAGGTGGCGGAATTGGTAGACGCGCAGGTTTCAGGTACCTGTGGCCGAAAGGTCGTGGAAGTTCGAGTCTTCTCCTGGGCACCAACTCTCTTTTTGACTATAGATACTACCTAACACCTTAAAATATAAGGTGATTCTTTCGCTCGATAACATTTACTCCGTTCATGGCGCGGGTCAGAGGAGACGGGTCGTCCAGCAACTCTAACGATAATTTTAGAAATATTCTTTGGAACAAGCTCCGTGCTATGGCCCTGAAAATCCTAAATGTGTCTAGGCATATGGTCCCAGTATGGAACAGGTTACACTATCCAGGCAATAGAATTGCCGTTTTCCGATTTAACCCAACACCAATTATCTCTTTTGCCCTGGCGGCGTCCAATTGCCGTGCAATGGCGGCATGAAGGTGGATCAAGCACGTCGATTGAAGGATCTCAAACGGAAGAACCTGAGGCTCCGCAAGGCAGTGTCCGATCTGACCTTGGATAAACTGATCCTGAAAGAAGTTTTGGAGGGAAACTACTGAGCCCCGCCCGTCGCCGGGCCTGTGTGGATCACGTTCGTAAGAAGCTGGATATCTCAGAGCGACGCGCGTGCACAGTCGTCGGGCAACATCGTTCGACGCAGCGCAAGCCTGTCCTGGTTCGGTCTGACGAAAATCGGCTCACCCAAGACATTATCCGGTTGGCCAGCGAGTATGGTCGGTATGGCTGTCGCCGGATTGCAGTGTTGCTGCGTCGGAATGGATGGCGTGTGAACGTGAAGCGGGTCTATCGGATCTGGCGTCGGGAGGAGCTCAAAGTACCTGCAAAGCAGCCGAAGCGTGGGCGGCTGACCGCAGCACAACTGGCACAGCGCCGCGCGGTCGTGAAGGAACGAACGCAGCAGCGCGAAGAGAACAAGACTGTCACCCGCAGCCTCACTGAAGATGCAAAGGTCTTTCAGGACATGGAAGCCGATGCGGATTCGGAACGTGACGCCCGCCGGGAAGCCTTCAAAGAGCAAAGGCGCGCGCAAGCGAAAGAGCGTCCCCGCCGCCGCTCGCGCGATGGGCCGGAGTTGGATCGGTAGTGCAGGATGGCTTGCTAAACATGCTCTATTTATCTCTTTTGCATCAGTGGGAGGGTTGGCAAAAGGGCATCGATAGCGCTTCTGACATTTTCCAGCATTGGCAATGCATCTTTTTCACGCTGCCAGAGGGCTGTAAAGTCGCTGACTGTTTCCCGAACCGTCATTAGCACCACTTTCTCAGGCAAGGCTGCTTTTGCGGCCAGATGTGAAATTTCATCTTCATCGAACTCGGAGAAGTTTCGCTTTCGACTATAATTAAGTGCAAAGCTGTCACCGGGAAGATATGGGATGGTGGAGACGAAATCATATGCGGGCGACAAGGCAGCACTGCGCTTGTCTGGATAAATCAAGGACCAATTTTTCAGGTGCATATCGCCATTGCCGATCAACGTGTTGAACGTCAGGCGACGAATGAATTCGCGAATGTCTTCATCTGAGCCTTCCGCAGCAATAACAGAAGCAATGTTGCGCATGCTGGCCTTCTTATACTTGTCCTCGCTGTAAACGCCGAACACCTGGGCGAAATCTTCAATATGAATGCGACCGCCATCTGGTAGACGGTCGAAACGCTCAATCACAAACACCTTTTTCCCGAAACGGTCGGACCCGTTGGGCAGGCCTGCAACAGAGTTGATATCTATGAGGTTAATATTCGGTACATTCATGCCCAGCATATGGGCCAGTCTCATCATGGAGTATTCGTTCTCCGGAACGCCTGCATATTCACGGGAAGGGAGTTTGACGATCCAATTACCGCCAATGCCGGACGCGGGGATGGTCAGGCCGCCCGCAGTGCTTTCGACAGCAGAGAATTTCAATTGGATGCCTGCAAGCGAGAAACGCAGCATGTTTTGCTTGGACACGGCAAGATTTTCGATGTCATCTCCCGCTGCTTCGGGAGGCCAGGCCTCATCCTC
Organism: Alphaproteobacteria bacterium; assembly: GCA_965223125.1. Lineage (GTDB taxonomy): Bacteria > Pseudomonadota > Alphaproteobacteria > UBA8366 > Aestuariispiraceae > Pacificispira. Next base: position 2,047,950 of record OZ244984.1, read on the forward strand.
GGCAGGACGAACAGTGATCGCGCCCGGAAGGTCCTGACCCAGCGCCCATAACAAAAAGAATTCCCGCTCGGTGTTCACGCCCGCCTGCTCAGCAAGATATTTTCTCAGGTGCCCCTCGGGTAAGAGATTGGAAAAAAACGGCATGATCTTCTTTTGGACGGGACGGAAGTCCGTTCGGAGTTCTCCAAATTCGTCCTTGAAAGACAGCCCGAGTGTCGGACGGTCCGTGTCATTGATATAGTCCTCGTTGAAAGCAAAAAGGCTGCGATCACCGGAGACCCGCGTCAATGTGCCGATACGTTGGCCGTAAAGCTCGATATTGAGAATTGATACATCAGCCATCGCTATCTTCCTCGTCCAGGCGGTAGGCCGGTTTGCTTCGCGCGGGCTCGCCTTCAACGGGTGAAATGCTATGCGCAAGCATATTTCTTATACGCTGTGTCTCCTTAGCGATTTCCTGAAGTCGCGCCATACCGCCTGAGTCATTTATTGCTTCAAGCGCGATACGGATTTGTCGAACAGCATCTGATCCTTGAAGTAAATTTCTGAAATTATTCATCTCCAATAACAGTTTTTGCAGGTTCTCGACAGCCCCGCTCTCGTGCAGAATCGCAGGGAGCGCACCGAGAGCCCTTTGTGCGCGCACCAATTCTTGCAACGCATCGGCGTTACCCCGGTTGTTTTGAGCGGCGGCACTGCGCGAGATTGATCGCACAGCTGGCGCGGCCTTGCGCGGGATCAATGTCAATTCCAGATCAAGCGCGTAGGCAAGCGAAGCAAGGCTGGAGAGCCGAAGGTCAACAATGTTGCTCTCGATCTTGGAGATGTGCGACTGTGGGACGCCAGAGCGTTTGCTAAGCTCTCTCTGGCTTAACCCCTTCCTCTTCCTGGCGTCCACTAAGGCCGCAGCTATGTGCTCGCTTGCATATGTCATGGTTTTGATCTTTTTTTACATATCATCGCTATTGATTGATATAGTTTAGCATATCACTTCTTTGGGACAAAATGCAAGGTTACGATATACGTTTATATATAAATGATGATTGTATGATATATTATAATAGATCATTTTCTCTACAAAACCCTTCCAACACATGGAAACTGATGCAGATTCGGAACGCGCTGCCTGCGTGATGGGTCGGGGCTGGGGCGGTAAGGTTACAAGTGCCGCGCCGGGTCCTGGATCGTTCCCAGTATCCGTAAAATCAGGATATTCCGGCTTCACGGCGCGCTTCGGCAATCGCTTGTGAAAAATTCTTGCCGCTGATTCCGCTGGCTTCGGCCTTGTCGATTAGGGCGCGCAGTTCTGTGACCGCCTGTTTCTGGCGTTCCTGATCGCGGCGCACCAGATCGCGGAAAAACTCGCTCACATTGCCATATTGCCCCTCCACAAGGCGGGTTTTCACATAGGAGGTCATCGCCTCCGGTACGGTGATCGTAATTTTGTCCATTTAAAATACTCCATTTATCTTATCTAATCATATCAAATAAGGTATTTCTCTGCAAGAAATTGCTCCTGACGTGACATGCCTGCCTGGATTTGGTGACTTTGCCGAAGGGGCAGCCGGTCGGTCTGAAACCGCCCGGCTGCCCCATGGCTCACGCCGCTATTGTTTCTGTCGCAGCATCGGGCTGATAGCCCTGCAGGTGCTCCACGGCGGCTTGCGCGATAACACCCACGACAACGTACCGAAGCAGGACCGCCCGAATGGCCCTGTCGACCGTATCAATGACGGTCCCCTGAAAGCCTCAATCTGGAAAAACGCCAGCGACAAGGGGAAAGACTTCTACACGGCGGAGCTGACCCGTACCTACAAGGACGCAGACGGCACGCTGCGCAATGCGCATAGCTTCGCCAGCGATGATCTGCTGAAGGTCTCCGAACTCGCCCGTAAGGCATACGACCGTACAGCCGAACTGCGCCGTGAGGACTTCCGACGCGCCCGCGAGTCCAAAGCACAGGATCGCCCGCGCCAAGACCGCGAGCGCTGATGTGAATTCATCTCGCACGATCTGGATCTCTGGACCTATGCGCATGACGTGACGATGGACTTTTCCCGACCAGGGAAGCCAACGGATAATGCGTATATCGAATCCTTTAACGGCAGTCTCCGCGCGGATTGTTTGAACACGTGACCTGAGCCCTTAGAATTCCTCCAAATTTGGTAGAGTCCGTCGACGCGAAGGAGACGGATTTATGAAGCGCAGCCGGTTCACGGAAGAACAGATCATCGGGATATTGAAGGAGCAGGAATCTGGCCAGAGGACGGCGGATGTTTGCCGCCGTCACGGTGTCAGCGAAGCGACCTTCTACAAGTGGAAAGCCAAGTTTGGCGGGCTGGAAGTGTCGGAGGCGAAGCGGCTGAAGACGCTTGAGGACGAGAACGCGCGTCTCAAGAAGCTGCTGGCCGAGGCGATGCTGGACAACGCCATGCTGAAAGACGTTGCATCAAAAAATGGTGACGCCCGCTGCGATGCGGGAGGCGATCGCTCATCTTCGTGCGGTGCATGGCGTGAGCGAGCGGCGGGCGTGCTTTGTGCTGGGGGCAGACCGGACCTCGGTTCGCTATCGATCCCGTCGGCCGGATGATGCCGAGATCCGCGAGCGGCTTCGCGCCCTGTCGCGGGAACGCCGCCGTTTCGGCTATCGGCGACTGCATCTGCTGTTGAACCGGGAGGGGATCGAGATGAACCAGAAGAAGTTCCGGCGTCTGTATCGCGAGGAGAAGCTCCAGGTGCGCCGCCGCGGCGGCCGGAAGCGTGCCTTGGGGACGAGGGCACCGTTATCGCTGCCCGATGGGCCGAACCAGCGATGGTCGCTGGACTTCGTATCGGATGCCTTCACGGATGGATGCCGGTTCCGGATTCTTGCGGTCATCGATGACTTCACGCGCGAATGCCTGGCTCTGGTGGCGGACACGTCCCTGTCCGGCCTTCGTGTCGCCCGGGAACTGGATGCTCTGATCTGGCAGCGTGGAGCCAGGCCGAAGACCATTGTCAGCGACAACGGCACCGAACTGACCAGCATGGCGATCCTGCGCTGGAGCCAGGATCGGGCTGTCGATTGGCATTATATCGCACCGGGAAAGCCGATGCAGAACGGCTTCGTGGAAAGCTTCAATGGGCGGCTCAGGGACGAATGCCTGAACGAGACGCTGTTTACCTCAATCCGCCATGTCCGTATCGAACTCGCCACCTGGATGGAGGACTACAACACAGCCAGACCCCATTCGAGCCTAGGTGGGAAGACCCCCGCTGAAATCGCCGCCAAAGCCTATCCGGGGCATGCCCCGGACAGGCTTGCCATCACCGCAACAAAAAGCCAGTTTTCAACCAAAGGACTCTCCCTCTGACTGGAGGATACTTGGGGCGCAGGTCAACATGGCAAAAGATACAAGACCGCTTCGACGGCAACGCCCATGCACCAGCGCGTAAGAATGTGAATTTCGATTTTCCTCTGCGTGGCTTTGTCTGTTGCGCGGCCTACGGCAATGCAATGACCGCCGCTTGGAGCAAGGGCCGCAACGAGCTTTATCCCTATTACCACTGCCAGAGCCGACATTGCCACATGAAGGGCAAGTCCATCCGGCGCGACAAGATCGAAGGCGATTTTGAAGCCCTGCTGCAACAAATGACACCGCCGCCACGCTTGTTTGAACTTGTCAAAATACTGATCATTAAACGGTGGGGCGAGCAAGAAGGAGTGATGCGCAGTGCCGCCGAGGAAGCCCGCGCTGAAATCACCACACTACAAACTAAAATCGATAAGCTGGTGGAGCGCATAGTCGAGGCAAGTGCTCCAGCGGTGATCGAAGCCTATGAGAAGCAAATCGCGATATTGGACAAGCGCCGCCTGCTTCTCAAGGAAACAACCCTCAATACCAAGCAATCCGATAGCAGGTTTGAGGACAGTTATCGAACCGCTTGCACAATTCTCTCAAACCCTTGGAAACTATGGACCTCTGGGCGCTATGAGTTGCAACGATTGGTGCTGAGACTGTTGTTTTCAGACCGTATCAATTATTGCAAAAATACGGGTTATCGAACCACCTCTATCGCAGAGCCACTGCGGCTTCTAGGTTCTTTTAGTACCCCGGTGGAAGGAATGGTGGGCCCGGCAGGACTTGAACCCGCGACCAAACCGTTATGAGCGGTCCGCTCTAACCAACTGAGCTACGGGCCCACCGGTCGGGGACTGATCCCGACGGTGGAAAGGGCTATAGCAAAGCTGGGGCGGGAGTGCCAGAGGATGGTGCACGGTTAGGCGAGAATATCGCATGCGCCTGCCCATTAAGCCGTCTGCTCCCGGTTTCTTACCGGATCTCCTCGATCCGGCGGATGAAGTCCTTCAGGATGATGCGCCACAACTCGTCCTTCAGCAGCTTGTCCTCCACCCCGGCGTCGAGATTGGGATTGTCGTTCACCTCGATCACCACGGCGCGGTCGCCGATCAGTTTCGCATCCACGCCATAGAGACCGTTGCCGATGGGGGCGGCGGCGGCCAGCGCGGCCTGCAGGATGGCGGGCGGCACCGCCTCGATCCCCACGGTCTCGAACCCGCCCTGATCCGGCCCGCCCTTGGCGCCGTGGTTGATGATCTGCCAGTGACCCCGCGCCATCATGTATTTCGAGGCGAAAAGCGGCTGGTTGTTCAGGATTCCGATCCGCCAGTCGTAATCGGTGCGCAGATATTCCTGCGCCAGGATCAGGTCCGAATGGGCCAGCATCTCCCGTCCCAGCGCAATCATCTGTTCGGGGCTGTCGGCCCGCTTCACCCCCTTGGAGAAGGCGCCGTCCGGCACTTTCAGGACGATGGGGAAGCTGCTTTCGGCTGCCACCTTCTCCAGAATCGTCCTGTCGATCACCACGGTATGGGGCGAGGGGATGTTGTGGGTGCGGAACAGTTCCGCCAGATAGACCTTGTTGGTACAGCGCAGGATCGAGGCGGCGTCGTCCAGACAGGGTATCCCCTCCAGATCGGCGCGTTTGGCGAAGCGATAGGTGTGGTGGTCCAGCGCCGTCGTCTCGCGGATGAACAGCGCATCGAATTCCGCCAGCCGCGGCAGGTCGCGCCGCCCGATCGTCTCCACCTTCACGCCCATCGACGCGCCGACGCGGGTCAGCCGCTGGATCGCCTGCGGATCGGAGGGCGGAATGACCTCCTTGGGGTCGATCAGGACGGCGAGATGGTATTTCGGCCCCTTGCCGATGGCGGGCATCGGACGGTCGCGCTTGGTATAGTAATCCAGCCCCCGCTCGAACAGGGCGCGGTCGGCGGCGGGCAGGGTCTTCCAGTTCGGCACCTTGACGTCCCGGATGCGATAGAGCGCGGCGCCCCGCATCGTCTCGCCGCGCTCGAACTGGATGCGCAGGATTGGGCAGCGGAAGGCGTCGAAGGCGGCCCGGGCCAGCGTCTTGAACCGGGCCTCATGGGTCAGGCCGAAGCAGACGGTGATCGGCGTCAGGGGCATATCCGCCGGCGCCCGGCGCATCGCCTTGGCCAGGAATCGCTCCATATCGCCCAGCGCCCGGCGGTAGATGCGCTTCCAGCCGACCCAGAGCATCGCCTCCGCCGAGGGGGTGATCCTGTCGCCCCGCGCCTCGGCGGTCAGCGCGCAGTAATAGCCGAGCCCCAGATAGGCATAGTCGCCGCAGAGATTGACCACCCGCGTGCGCTTGGCATAGGGCCGGGCACGGGTCAGGTAGTCGCGGGCGGTGATCGCCTCGCGGCCCGGCCCCGGAAAGGTGAAATCCTTCATATCGTCGACGATGAAGACGGTTCTGCTCATGGGCCGGTCGATGCTCCTGTGGATGCGGGCGGTTTCAATCGAAGGACCAGGGCGGCGCGCTGCCGTGCCCTGCCGTAGCGCGACATGCGCTCGAAATCCTCGCGCGGGATGGGGACCGCCATCCGGTCGGTCTGGCTCTGGATCACGTCGGGATCGACGAAGGGATCATGCACGAAGACAAAGCGCTCGCTCAGCGCCACGACAACGACCCAGTGCGGCACCTTTTCGCGATCCAGCGCATAGGTGGAGATCAGCACAATCGGAACGCCGCCACCGGCCAGCGTCGCCTCGATCTCCGGCAGGGTCAGCGCCCGGTGGTCGAGCGGGATGCGCCGGGCCTCGATCTCGGCCAGATAATCCTCCTGCACCAGGCGGATCACGTCCTTCTTCTTCTGGCTCCGCACGGAATCGATGAACATGATATCCGGGTCGCGGACATGGACGGCGACATCGAATCCCCGCGCCTCGGCGGCCAACGCCATGCCATAGGGTGAGCAGCCGGCCGGGCCGCGCGTCATGAAGACGGTCGTCGCCTCCCGCCACAGCCGCAACTCCTCCATCCGGGTCATCGCCAGGCCGGGCGTCAGCGCCGCCATCGCCATCATCAGGCAGGCCGGTCCGCAGGTGAAGTCGAGGCTCTGCGCGTAATAGGGAATGCGGTCGGCGGAGGTCGGGCGGGTGCCGATCAGCGCCTTGTCGAGGCGCAGCGCATCGCCGCCATCCTCGTAGTAATGCGGAATCCGGCCGAAGGGCTTGTAGCCCGCCTGACGATACAGCGCGATGGCGCCTTCGTTCTCCGCATGCACCTCCAGGCGCAGATAGGCCGCATTCCCCTCCGCCGCCGCCTGCTCCGCCGCCGCCAGCAGGGCGCGGGCATAGCCCAGCCCGCGCCGCTCTGGCAGCACCGCCAGGGAATAGAGCCGCGCCAGCGAGGTTCCCTGATGGAACAGTACCATGGCATAGCCGATCAGCCCGCCACCCTGTTCTCCACCCGGCTCGTAAAGCACGCGGGTCGCCTGATGCCCCTTGGTCAGCAGATGGCGAAAGCTGCGGCGACTGATCCGGTCGCCGTCAAAACAGGCGGCTTCGACTGCTACCAACCGGTCAAGGTCGTCCAGAACTGCCGGTCGTATCGTGGCTTCAATCGGAATGCCGTCCATGGTCTGACCGTTCCTCCGGCGGATGGGATGCGAAAGCACCGTGCCGCAGTTCCTCTATATCGAGGATAGCCTGTGGAACGCAAAGCGAAAACCCCGTGCGGTTCCGGCGGGATCGGGCCGCGTTTCATGCATGGCTGCTGTATGGCGATGGATGTTTCCACACCCTATTTCGTTCGCTGATTTCTTCTTCCCGTGGCCCTTGTACCCTGACGATGTTGAATTAGATGTTCTTGGTTTGAATAAAAAGTATTCTGACACTGGAACCCGGAGAGAAAGTTTGATGGGATTTTCCTGAATTGCGGGGTGAAATGAATTGTCCGGACGGTTTTGACGTATGGGATAGCTCTTTTGATCCGCTGTATCAGTGGTGGCAGGCCGGTGTCGATGCCGGGCAGCTGCGCAGCCGGCAGGATCTTGACCCCAGCCAGTTCAAGAAACTGCTGCCACGCCTGGCCCTGATCGATGTCCTGCATCGTGATCCGTTGGATTTGCGTTATCGTCTGGCGGGCACGGAAATCTTTTTCAAATCCGGTCGCGACCCAACGGGGAAGCGCTTTGCTGAAATCTATTCTGGGCGTTATCTGGAAGAAGCCTGCGAGACTTATCGCGGTGTCATAGAGTCCGCCCGTCCCTATACCTCGACCCGAACCTATCCGCGCGAAAAAGAAGGTGGTACCCTTACCTACAAACGCCTGCTCCTGCCGTTGGCCAGGGATGGAAAAACGGTGGACGTCGTCCTGCTGCTGGTCTCGGACATGAAGGTGGAGGGGTAAGACTGACACGACCACCCTTCCGTCGTCACCGCGTCCCGCCGGGGCGTTCATGATGGTGCGGCCAGCCGGGGGCGGTATAGGGGCTGGGGCCGCGGATATTCTCTTCGATGTGATAGCGCAGATGGACCGGCGGGAAGGCGCGCTGGGTGCAGTCCATCCGTTCGCAGATGCGGCAGGAAACACCGATCGCGGCAAACCGCTCGGGATGGTCGAGGTCGAGCCTGTCGGCATAGACGATGTCCCGGGCATGCCGCAGGTCGCAGCCGAGTCCGATGGAAAGCACATTGCGCTGCGCCCCGAAACCGATGCCGCCCTTCACCACCGTGCGGGCGATGCAGAAGAACGCGGTACCGTCAGGTAGGGTGGAAACTTGGGCCTGAATCTCACCAGGGCTGAGAAAGGCGGAATAGATGTTCCAGCGGCTGCACGCCCCGCCATGGCGGGGAATCGGCAGACCCGACAGGGTAAAGCGCTTTGAAATGTTCCCCGCCAGATCGACCCGCAACATATGCAGGGGGATGCCGCGATTGTCGGGCCGGTTGAGCGTGGTCAGGCGATGGCAAATCTGTTCGAACCCGGCGCGCCAGCGGTGCTGGAGCAATTCGATGTCATAGCGCACATCCCGCGCGCTTTTCAGAAAGGCGTCATAGGGCAGCAGCAGGGCGGCGGCGAAGTAGTTCGCCATGGCGATCCGCCCCAGAGCCTTGGACTGGCCATCCTTCAACCCGGCCTCCAGCAGCAGCATGTCGATCACCGACCCTGCCGAAAGCAGGGCGATCTGATGGCAGAGCTGGAAGGCGCGGCTGGGGCCAGTCAAACGCTGCGTCACCTCCAGTAACCGCTGCTGCGGATGGAAGCGTCGCACGATGGGTGTCGCCGCTGCCGGTTCCGCCGCAGGCTCTATGAAACTGACACGGACCTCATGGGCCTGACGCAGGTAATCCGTCAGCGTGTCGAGGGATCGGGGCGTGCCGCCGACAATGCCGATTTCCCGGCGCACCCGGTCGGCCTCATCCTCCAGATCAGGGAAATGGTTGCTGTTGGCCTGCACGAAGTCCGAGACGACATCGGCGGCGGTCTGGGGGCCGGAGCCGATTCCGCCCAGTGACCCGCCAACCGACGCCCGACCGTCCGGATCGTCAGAGGCGGAGGCGGCGAGGCTGCGCGCGTCGGTCAGGGTCGTGTGATAGGCATCGCAGACCCGCAGCAGGGCACGAGCGGATTCCGGGCTGATCTCCACCAGATCGCGTATATCGGTATTGCGGATGTCGTAATCGTCGAACAGCGGGTCGGAGAGAGCCTCCATCACATCGCTATACAGCCGATTTTCCTCTTCTTCGGCCAGTTGATCGACGGGAATGTCGAGCAGTTCGGAAAGTTTGAGCAGCAGTGGTACGGTCAGATTGCGCCGATTGTGCTCGATCAGGTTCAGGTAGCTGGCACTGACCTCCAGCTTTTCCGCCAGCGCCGCCTGACTGAACCCCCTTTCCCGTCGCAGCCGACGGATCTTCGGGCCAACCTTGGGAACCTCTTTGCCGGACGGACGGACAGGCCTGGAAACCATGGGAAAGCCCCTTTCTTTACACAATATTAATTTAGTAAATCATTTTCTGGAAATCTTTACAATATGTCATGCTGGTTACCGTTGTGCGCTGCATCATTCCGCTTTATTGCTGGTTTCAAGAGGAAACAAGGGTTGCTCTGAAAAGTTTGTAAAGGACTAAGCTGAGCGACCTCCACCGATCACCCCGACCCCGTGCCGGGTGGGATGCAGAAGAGGAGTAGAACCGATGGATAGTATGGGACCGAACGATAACTGGAGTTGGGGCGATGGCGGCGGCGAAAGCTGGGATGCACCGGATTACGCGCCGGATCGCTGGTCGACCACGCGCCGCGATTACAGCAAGCATGATGTGGCGAAGCTGCGCGGCTCGATCCAGATCCGCCATACCCTGGCGGAGCTTGGGGCACAGAAGCTGTGGAAGCTGATCAACGAGGAGCCCTATGTGAACACGCTGGGTGCCTTCACCGGATGTCAGGCAACACAGCATGTCCGCGCCGGATTGCAGGCGATCTATCTGTCCGGCTGGCAGGTCGCGGCGGATGCGAACAATGCCGGGCAGATGTATCCGGATCAGTCACTTTACCCCGTCTCTTCGGTGCCGCAGGTGGTGGAGCGGATCAACAACGCCTTCATGCGCCAGGACCAGATCCAGACCATGGAACGTCTGTCCGGCCAGCCGACCACCGATATCGACTGGTTTGCACCCATCGTCGCCGATGCCGAAGCCGGATTCGGTGGACCGCTGAACGTCTTCGAACTGATGAAGGCGATGATCAAGGCCGGGGCGGCAGGCGTCCATTTCGAAGACCAGTTGTCGTCGGAAAAGAAATGCGGCCATCTTGGCGGCAAGGTTCTGCTGCCGACCCAGCAGGCGGTGCGCAACCTGTCTTCTGCCCGTCTGGCGGCGGATGTGATGGGGGTTCCGACCATCATCATGGCCCGCACCGATGCCGAGGCCGCACGCCTGATCACCACCGATGTCGATAGCCGCGACCAACCGTTCCTGACCGGAGAGCGGACCGCCGAGGGCTTCTTCCGCATCACCGGCGGCATGGAAATGTGCATTGCCCGGGGGCTTGCCTTCGCGCCCTATGCCGACCTTCTGTGGATGGAAACCTCGACCCCGTCGATTGAACAGGCAAAGCAGTTCGCCGATGCGATCCACGCGGAATTCCCGAACCAGATGCTGGCCTATAACTGCTCGCCTTCATTCAACTGGGCGAAGCATCTCAGCAAGGCGGAGATGGAATCCTTCCAGCGCGAACTGGGGGCACTTGGCTACAAGTTCCAGTTCATCACCCTGGCCGGGTTCCACAGCGTCAACTACGCCACATTCGAACTGGCCCGTGCCTACAAGGATCGCGGCATGGCCGGATATTCGGAACTGCAACAGGCGGAATTCGCGGCGGAGGCTTATGGCTTCTCCGCCACCCGCCATCAGCACGAAGTCGGCGTCAGCTACTTCGATGCTGTGAACAGCGTCACGGCGCTGGGCGAAAGCTCAACGACCGCGATGGAAGAGTCTACCGAGACCGCACAGTTCCACTAAGGAACTGCCACTCAGCAAGTGCGGCCCGGTTTGGGGGGGGGGACCGCCCGTCGGAGAAATCCGGCGGGCGGTTGTCTTTTTTGGCCATCCGTGTACTCACTCAAAGGGTCGTGATCCATGAAATGAAGGAGTAGTTGCGCGGATGCCTGTAGTCTGCATCATTCTGTGTCTGCTTCTGCTGGGTCTCCCTGTCGCGAAGGCGGAAACCGACTATCTGTTGCGGGACCATCGCGGCGTGCGGATCGTCTCTCACCACCCTGCCACCGCCGAAATCGACGGGGTGACGACGACACCGGCACAGGTCGCATTGGACCGCATCATTCTGGCGCTCGACCAGGTGCTTTCCGCCTCGCCGATGGTCGCGGATCGCATCGCCGCTCTGCAGCGCAAGGGCAGGATCCAGATATCCTATGACGCCCGCCATCCCAAGGGGGTGATGACCAGCGTCACGCTCGCCAGCTATCTGCCGGACTATTACGATCCGCTGACGGGAAAGCGGGATTTCGTCGTGCTGTTCGGGCGCACCGGCATTCAATGGGGGCCGGACCACATCGCCAGCACCATCGCCCATGAACTGGCAGGGCATGCCTATCAGGACATGGAGCAGCGCCTGGAAGGTATGCAGCTTCTAGACATCGAATGCGAGGCTTATCTGGTCGAGGAACAGGCCAAGCAGGATCTCGGCTACGACAAGACCACCAATGAATCCATCGAACTGCGCAAACGGATGGAAAATCACTGGTGCGACGATTTTCGCCGCCATACGGTTGCCACCAATCCGGCGGTGGCGACGGAATGGGACAGGCTCAACCCGGATGTCCCGCGCCTGCTGACTGCCTTCCGGGCCTATATGGCGGGCCGGTAACCTCTTTCCCGAAGCCTGAGAATCGGGCCTCCTGCCTTCTTTGATGCAGCGCCGCCCGAAATCGAAAGGCCGAACCATGCCCATGGATATTGCCATCATTGCCGCCCTGACCGGGGGAGGCCTGACGGTCGGGCTGTTCCTGGCCTGGGTCTTCATGGTTCGGGCACGGGAGGAGCAGATTCAGGGATTGCAGCAGCGGGAACGGGAGCTTGGCACTCTGCTGGAACAGGTACGCGGCGAATTGTCAGGCGCGCTGGCCCATCAGCGGGCGATGGACGAGTCCCGCAGTGAATTGCGCCTGGACCGGGACGGGCTGCGCCAGAAGCTGGAGCACAGCCAGTCGGAGCTTTCCAACCTGCGGGTCCGGATCAGCGAGTTGGAAACCTCGCTTGCCTCCGAGCGCCAGGCGCAGCAGGAAAAGCTGGCCGAACTGGCCAATGTGAAAGGGCAGATCGAGACCGAGTTGAAGCTGGTAATGAATACGCTGCTCGACTCCTCCTCCAGCAAGTTCCTGGAACGCGCCAATGAGGTGCTGAAGACGCAGCAGGAAAAGGGTGAGACCGGGATGAAAACCATGGTCGGCCCGATGAAGGAGGCGCTGGACCGGTTCCAGCGCCAGGTGACCGAGATGGAGACCCAGCGCAAGCAGGACGAAGGCGCGCTGATCCAGCAGATCCGCCATGTCTCCGATAGTCACTCGAAACTGAACGATACCACGGTAAGCCTCGTCAACGCCCTGCGCAGCGCGCCGAAGACGCGGGGGCGCTGGGGCGAGCAGCAGTTGCGGACCCTCCTCGAACTGGCCGGAATGGCGGAGTATGTCGATTTCGAGACCGAGAAGCATTTCAATACGGAAGATGGTGCCCGCCGACCCGACGTCATTCTGAACATGCCGGGCGGCCGGACCCTGGTGATCGACGCGAAGACCTCGCTGTCGGCCTATCTGGAGGCGATGGAGGCGGAGACCGAGGAACAGCGCGAGGCGAAGCTGGTGGAACATGCGCGCCAGATCCGTACCCATGTCGATCAACTGGGCCGCAAGGATTACTGGAAGAACCTGCCCACCGATACGGTCGATTTCGTCGTCATGTTCGTCCCCGGCGAGCCGATGTACAGCGCCGCCATGGCCCGCGATCCGGCCTTGTTCGAGGACGCCTGGGACAAGAAGGTGATCGTCTGCTCCCCCACGACACTGCTGGGTCTCGCCAAAGCGATCTCCTACGGCTGGCGTCAGGAAAAGGCGTCCAAAGACGCCCAGAAAGTGCATGAGGTCGCCATCGAGCTCTACCGGCGCATGGTCAAGCTGGGCAACGATGTGGTCGGCATGACGAAATCTCTCAACGCCCATGTGCGAAAGCACAATGATTTCGTCGGCAGCCTGGAAACCCGCGTCCTGCCCCAGGCCCGCAAGATGACGGACCTGTCCATCGGTGACAGCTACGGCGAAATCCCCGAACTGGAACCGGTAGAACAGGATGTCCGCGAACCGCTGGAGGGCCGGGACCTGCTGATCGGGAAGGGCGGGGACGGTGAGGCGGAGCGGTAGGGGCACCGCCCTCTAAGTAATCAATAGCTTTCACGACATGGACGTCGCGTCAGAACCCTTTGGCTCAAAAATCTTTTTCAGTGCCGCAATAATCTTTTTCCCGTCCGACATATCCGGGTCGTTGTCTGGATTGTAATCGGCGAGTGAAATACCGATCATTCGGGATGACTGAACAAAAGGGCGGACCAGTTCGATAATTTCAGCCCATGTGAGGCCGTTTGGCATGAGATAATCCGCCGACGGGAGCGCGGTTTCGTCCATCACATCCCAGTCTATATGCACCCAAAAACTCAGTGACCGTGCCTGCGTGTGTTCAAATGACTGCCGCACAACCTCACTGATACCAATTCTCCGCAATTCATGGACATTGTGATGTTTCAAGTGCCCCTGAAAATCCTCCGGCATCAACGAATTGAGCGGTCGGGCGATTTCTTCATCGCGAAACCCCAGTAATATCAGATCTTCAGGCGGCAATAGCGAGGCTGCACCCATAGCCGGGGCGAGCCGGGTTGGCCCATATCCGAGCAGGATGGCAACGGGCATGTCCGCGCAGAGGCCTTCGGGCGATGTTTCGCCAGTATAAAGATCCATGTGACCGTCGATATAGATAAGGCCCAGCTTATCGACAGTGTCCTTTGCGCCCGCCATCGCACCCATAACCATGGAACAGCAGCCGCCTTGGACCACAGGAACTTTGCCTGATGCGATAATGCCACTGATCTGCGCTCGAACCTCCCGTGTCAGACGCTCGACCGAGTCATAGCCGATGATCCCGGTTTCAGGGTCTCGCGTCGGGTCGGTGATGCGAATTGGCATGTCATTCAGATCAACAGACGCACCAATGGCATCCCGAAGACCAAGACGACGCAGGACTTCGGGTGCCTGGGTGCATCCGTCTGGTTTTGCTTCGCAATCGATGGGGGCACCAATCAGGGCGAATTGAGCTCTCTGCATCGCAACGGTCCTTGCCGATGATATAGGGCGAGACTCAAAACCTAGATTACAAAATGCAGTTGTTCCAGCAACTGTGTCTATGTCCCGGTTTTATCCAAACCATCTTTACGTTTTCCACGGTTCCATAACGAAAAGACCCCCCGGTTTCCCGGAGGGCCAATTCGAACCGTTGATCCGCTATGGATCAGAGCTTAGTCGCGGCGGGGGCGACGGGGCGGGCGGCGGTCGCCGCCTTCGCGGTCTTCACGCGGGGCGCGCTCGACCTTTTCGAGGGTATGCTCGATATCCTCGCCGCTTTCCTGATCGACACAGCGCATCGACAGGCGGACCTTGCCGCGTTCGTCCATGCCCAGGCATTTCACCCAGATCTCGTCGCCTTCGTTCGCCACGTCGGTGACCTGCGCGGTGCGACCGGCCTGGAGTTCCGAGATGTGGACGAGGCCGTCGCGGCCCGGCATGAAGTTCACGAAAGCGCCGAAATCCATGACCTTCACGACCTTGCCGCGATAGACCTTGCCGGCCTCCGGCTCGGCCACGATGCCCATGATCCAGTCAACGGCGCGCTGACCGGCCTCGACATCGGTGGAGGCTACCTTGATCGTGCCGTCGTCTTCGATATCGACCTTGGCACCGGTCACTTCGCAGATTTCGCGGATGACCTTGCCGCCCGTCCCGATCACTTCACGGATCTTGTCCTTGTTGATCTGGAAGGTGACGATGCGCGGTGCATTCTGGGCAACGCCGTCACGGCCATTGGTGATCGCCTTGGCCATTTCACCCAGAATGTGGATGCGACCGTTCTTCGCCTGGGCGAGGGCGGTCTTCATGATTTCCTCGGTGATCGAGGTGATCTTGATATCCATCTGCAGCGAAGTGATGCCATCGGCAGTCCCGGCGACCTTGAAATCCATATCGCCGAGGTGATCTTCATCCCCCAGGATGTCGGAGAGAACGGCGACACCGCCATTCGGACCTTCATCCTTGATCAGGCCCATCGCGATACCGGCACAGGGCTTGGGCAGCGGCACACCGGCATCCATCATCGACATGGACGCACCGCAGACCGTTGCCATGGAGGAGGAACCGTTCGACTCGGTGATCTCCGAGACGATGCGGATCGTGTAGGGGAAGTCTTCCTTGTTCGGCAGGAGCGGGTTCATCGCGCGCCAGGCCAGCTTGCCGTGGCCGATTTCGCGACGGCCCGGAGGCCCCATGCGACCGGCTTCACCCACCGAATAGGGGGGGAAGTTATAGTGCAGCATGAAGTTCTGACGATAGCTGCCTTCCAGCGAGTCGACGATCTGCTCGTCCTGACCGGTGCCCAGCGTGGTCACGACCAGCGCCTGGGTTTCGCCGCGGGTGAATAGGGCCGAGCCATGGGCCTGCGGCAGGACGCCGACTTCACAGACGATGGGGCGGACCTGATCGGTCTTGCGGCCATCGATGCGTTCGCCGGTTTTCAGGATATTGCCGCGCACGACATCCTTTTCCAGGTCCTTGAACAGCTTGCCGGCCAGGCCGACATCCAGCCCGTCCTCTTCAATCGCGGCCAGGGCAGCCTTCTTCGCGGCACCGACAGCCTCAACACGATCCTGCTTCTTGGTGATGGCATAGGCCGCCCGCAGCGGGTCCATTGCCAGTTCCCGCAAACGCGCATCGATGGCATCGATGGCCGGGTCCTTCGCGGGAAGGTCATAGGGTTCCTTCGCCGCCAGTTCAGCCAGATCGATGATCAGGCCGATCACCGGCTGGATGCTGCGATGGGCCAGCATGACCGCATTCAGCATGGTATCTTCGTCAAGTTCCTGGGCCTCGGATTCGACCATCAGGACGCCTTCCTGGGTCCCGGCAACGACGAGGTCGAGAACACTTTCATCGGCCATCTGCGGGATTGTCGGGTTGGCGACAAGTTCACCGTCGATCATGCCGATGCGGATGCCGCCGATCGGCCCCATGAAGGGCGCGCCGGAAATCGTCAGTGCGGCAGAGGCCCCGATAACGGCGACCATGTCCGGATCGTTTTCCATGTCGTGGCTCAGCACCGTGCAGACGACGAGAACCTCGTTCTTGAAGCTGGGGGCGAACAACGGACGGATCGGACGGTCGATCAGGCGGGAGGTAAGGGTTTCCTTTTCCGACGGACGGGCTTCACGTTTGAAGAAGCCACCGGGGATCTTGCCCGCCGCATAAGTGCGTTCCTGATAATGAACGGTCAGCGGGAAGAAGTCCTGGCCCGGCTTTTCGGCCTTGGCATAGGTCACGCAGCACAGGACGCTGGTTTCGCCCAGCGTGGCGAGCACGGCGCCGTCTGCCTGACGGGCGATGCGCCCGGTTTCCAGGGTGAGGGTGCGTCCGCACCATTCCATCGATTTCTTGTGGATCGTAAACATGTGGATAAAGTTTCCTTTTCTATCCGGTCATACAACGATGCCAGGCCCTTGCCCGGTATCGGTTGGCAGATTTCCAGATCACCGGATATCGAATGATAAAGCGGAACCCGGGCGCTGACGACGCCTTGGCCCGGATCGGTCTAGCACCAGTCAAAACTGGTTTGGATGCCGACGGTTCCGCCGCATCCCTGTGCTGTCCCGCTTTTCGATCATCCGGCTGTCCTGGACTGCCGGGGACGGGTTTCCTGTCGTATCCGGTTCGGCTGATCCGGGAGAAACCCAAAAAGCTGAAGGGCGCGGTCCCATCTTGAAACCGCGCCCTGGCCGAATTCTGTCAGCGGCGAATGTTGAGCCGCCCGAGCAACTCGCGATACTGCGCTTCGTTCTTGCGTTTCACATAGTCCAGAAGCCGACGACGCTTACCCACCATGACCAGCAATCCGCGACGGGAATGGAAGTCTTTGTTATGGGTCTTCAGGTGCTCGGTCAGATTGACGATCCGCTCAGTCAGCACCGCGATCTGCACGGCGGGGGATCCGGTGTCGCCAGCGGCGGCCTGGTATTCCCCAATAAGTTCGGTTTTCTTTTCAGGCGTAATCGACATGTTGCAGTCCTTCTTTGCACGGCATCTTTTTTTCGAGACGGTTCCGAAAATCAGCGGTTCAGCACCCGGATGGGACGAATTTCGCCCTTGCCGTATCGTGCCAGCGCCACGGCGATTTCGCCGCAATACGCCACGACCTCATCCCCGTCCGACAGGTCGGCGATGCGGGCCAGATCCACTTTCCGGAGAAGCGAGACCGGTTGGCCGTTGCGCAGCCGTGCTGTCTCCACTTCACTCAAGACCATCGCCGGGATACCGTCCAGCGCGGCCTCAATCGCAAGCAAACCCTGCGATTCGCCGGGGTTATGACCCATCTGCGCCAGTGCATCAAGCGAAATTGCGTCCGCTTCGGTAAACGGGCCCACGGAAAGCCTGCGCAGCGCGGTCAGACTGCCGACCGTGCCGAGCGTGCGGGCCAGGTCGCGACCCAGCGAGCGGATGTAAGTCCCCTTGCCGCAATTGACCTCCAGAATTGCGTGATCCGCATCGACGCGCTCAATCAGGCGCAGCGCATCAATCCGCACAATGCGGGATTTCATCTCCACCTCCTGCCCCGCTCGGGCCAGATCATAGGCACGTTCGCCGTTGATCTTGATCGCGGAAAAGGCCGGGGGTGTCTGTTCGATCTCCCCCGTGAAGGCGGGCAGAGCGGTCAGTATCGCGTCATCCGACGGGCGATGCGCGCTGGTTCCCACCACCGATCCTTCCGGATCGAGTGTCGCGGTTTCCGTGCCGAATTTCAGTGTGAAGCGATAGGATTTGGTCCCGTCCATGACATAGTGGACGGTCTTCGTCGCCTCCCCCAGGGCAATCGGCAACAGGCCGGTCGCGAAGGGATCGAGAGTACCACCATGTCCGGCCTTCCGGGCGTTCAGCCCGCGCCGTACCGCCGTCACTGCATCGGTCGACCCCATGCCCGCAGGCTTGTCGAGTATGACCCAGCCATCAATTAGCAGTCCCTGCTTGCGTTTTGCCATGGTGATATCCCCTCTCGCCGGTCCCGGTAGGTATCGGCTCGGGGGTCCGAATGCAAACAACCTGTTGCGGATCAGCTTTTACAGTAGCGAAGTTATGTATTTCGGAATACGTTTTCGAAGGTAAGTCATTCGAAAGGATTTAGGTACATGATGTTTCATTCACTTAATCGTCGCAAACTTCTGAAAGCAGCACTCTATGCCTCGGCGGCCTTTATGGCGACACCGATGGGCCGTGCGCGGGCGCAGGCTCTGGCAGGTGTGAAGGTTATCGTCGTGGGAGCCGGTGTTTCCGGCCTGACCGCGGCTAGGACACTCAAGGATCAGGGTGCCGAAGTTGTGGTGCTGGAGGCCAAACCCAATATCGGCGGGCGATTGCTGACCGACTGGTCGATGGGGCCTCCCTTTGAGGTCGGGGCGGGTTGGATTCATGGTCCCTCTCCCGACAATCCCGCCAAACAGCTCTGTGATGCGGTGAATTCTGAATATTACCTCACCGATGACGATAATCTGGTCGTGTTCGATGCTGAGGGTGAGGAACTTGAGGAGGATGATCTTGAGGAGGTCAATGACCGCTGGACGGAAATTCTGGAGAAGCTGGATTACGAGCTGGAATCGAATGACAGTCGCAGCGTGATGAAGGCGATCCAGGATCTGGTGCCCGGCGCATTGAACGAACCGGGCGTGGCCTGGGCCCTGTCGGCCTATACCGAGTTTTCGACCGGTGCCCCGATAGAGAAACTATCGGCCTATTACTTCGGATTGGACAAGGCGTTTCCGACCCCGGATGTGGTGGTCACTACCGGCTATGACCGCTTGCTTCTACCCTTCGCCGAGGGTCTGGACATCCGCCTCTCGACCGTGGTGCAGGGCATCGCCTATGGTGATGACGGGGTTGCCGTGACGACCGACAAAGGCGCATTCGAAGGCGACTATGTCGTTTGCAGCCTGCCGCTGGGCGTGCTGAAGGCGAAATCCGTCACATTCGATCCACCCCTGCCTAGTAGTCATCAGTCGAATATCGACAAGCTCGGCTTCGGGACGGTCACCAAGCTGGCGCTGAAATTCGCCGAGCCGTTCTGGGATATCGAAACCCAGTATTTTGGTATCATGACGGAGGAAAAGGGGCGCTGGAATTACTGGCTCAACTACCGGACTTTCAGTGACCAGAATATCCTGCTGGGCCTCAGCGTCGGTGCCTATGCCCCCGTTGCCGACCGGATGAGCGATGCCGAGCAGATCGCCGACGGGCTTGCCGTGTTGCGGGATGTCTGGGGCGATGCAGTGGGTGAACCGATTGAGGTATTACAGACCCATTGGGCAACCGATCCTTACGCGCTGGGGGCCTATGCCTATCTGGAGGGCGGTGGGCGTCCCAGCCAGTGCGACGATCTTGCCGACCCCATCGAGAATCGCCTGTTCCTGACCGGTGAGCACACGACCTTCGACTATAAGGGCACCATCCACGGAGCCTATATGATGGGTCTGCTTGCCGCCGAACATGTGGCGGAGGAAGCGGGCTGAAAAGCCCGCTTCCTCGCGTCCAGATTATCAAACTGATCTGGCTGAACAGTCTGACTAGGCGGTCTGAATGTTCTGGTCGATGGCCTTGTTGCGCATGGAGCGTTGCAGTTTTTCAAAGGCGCGCACCTCGATCTGTCGGACGCGCTCGCGGCTGATGCCGTATTCCTGGCTCAGATCTTCCAGCGTCTTAGGCTCGTCGGTCAGGCGGCGTTCGGTCAGGATATAACGCTCCCGATCATTCAGGCCGCCCATAGCCTCCTTCAGCATGCCACGTCGCTGCGACAGTTCCTCGCTCTCGGCCAGCACGGTTTCCTGACTGTCGGAATCATCTTCCAGCCAGTCCTGCCATTCGCCGTCGCCATCCGCGCGCAATGGTGCGTTCAGGGAATTGTCACCCCCGGCCAGACGTCGGTTCATCGACACGACGTCCTGTTCCGGGACATCCAGTTCTTCGGCGATCTTCTTAACCGTTTCCGGATGCAGGTCGCCCTCGTCAAAGGCCTGCAAGCGACCTTTGATCTTGCGCAGGTTGAAGAACAGCTTTTTCTGGGACGCGGTCGTGCCCATCTTCACCAGCGACCAGGAATGCAGAATGTATTCCTGAATGGCGGCACGAATCCACCACATGGCATAGGTTGCCAGACGGAAGCCGCGTTCGGGGTCGAAGCGCTTCACCGCCTGCATCATGCCGACATTGCCTTCGGAAATCAGTTCCGCCACCGGCAGGCCGTATCCGCGATAGCCCATGGCGATTTTCGCCACCAGCCGCAGATGGCTCGTCACCAGTTGGTGCGCCGCGTCGCGATCCCCATGTTCGCGCCAGCTCTTGGCCAGCATATATTCCTGCTCCTGTTCGAGCATCGGAAACTTGCGAATTTCATCCAGATAGCGCTGAAGATTGCCTTCAGGCGTCAGGACCGGAATATTGGCCGTATTGCTCATGTTCAGAATCTCCCCAACTGCTGGACGGATCCAGATGCCGCGATGCCTCTCCACCGGACAATCCGTATCCGCTACAATCCATATATGGTAACCACTGCGCATCTATTCAAGATATTCTGGCACGGATGACCGATTTATCCACCTCACCTGTTCGTGAACGGAATGGGTTGCCAATGGTGTCCATCTTTATCCTGTAAATATAATACGGCGGAACTATGGCTGCGATGCGACAGTGCCGTGACGGTTCGTATTCAACAGCACTTATATTTCGGGCAGAACCGCATGTTTTCACTGCATTCTGGCCGCATTATCCGCATAATGGCCATCGGGAAAATGACGGCACTGGCCTGATACAGTCAGATCCGCCGGACGAGGGGGGAGTGGATTGGCGTGCTCTGGCGATATGTTGAAGACTGGCAATACGAACTCTTCGAACTGGATACCAGCCCGGCGGAATTTCTCCGCCATCAAGGCATAATGGCGCTTTGGAATTCGAAACGGGTCGATGGGAATCTTCCGTTCAAGAATGCGTTTTCATTCGAGGATTTTCGCGAGTGGATAGGCTGGATCAGCATAGCCGATGTGATCGAACCGGATGGCAGCACCATCCGGTATCGCCTTTGGGGCACCCATATCGCAAGTCTGACCCATCTGGAAATGACCGGCAAGACGATGCAGGCCCATCACGGGGACCGGATCGATGCGACCAATTTCAACGATACGGACCTGGATTTCGTGCGGGAAATCGTCGGGAAACGATTGATCGGCCTCTGTGCCGGACCGGTTGATGGGGACATGCCCGCCTATAAAAACATGGCTACGCTTCGCCTGCCCCTGACGCGCGATGGGACGACGGTCGGGTGCCTGCTGAATGCTGTCGTTGCGTGGTAAGGGGGAGGTCAAACCACCCGAATTCCGAGCGCGGCCTGGAGGGCCTGGAAATCCTGGGGTGCCGGTGTTTCGAAGGACAGGGCCTTACCGGTTATCGGATGCTCGAAGCCCAAGGACTGGGCATGCAGCGCCTGTCTGGGGAAGGCGTCGATCGCCTCCCGGCGCTCTCGCGTCAGGGCGGCCCGGCGCGTCCGGGTGATCCGATGGTAGAGCGGATCCCCGATCAGCGGATAGCCATGGTCGGTCATATGCACGCGGATCTGGTGGGTCCGCCCGGTCTCCAGCGTGCATTCGACCAGGGCAACCGCCATATCGGCCTGCGCGAGGACACGGTAATGGGTAATCGCCGTCTTTCCGGTATGGGGGCCGACCGTGGTGAAGCGTATCCGGTCACTGGGATGTCGGGCAATGTTCCGCTCGATGGTCCCGCGCATCGGTTCCGGCACTCCGACAACCAATGCCCGATAGCGCCGGTCGATGTCATGGGCGGCGAACAGCGCCGCCAGACCGGCATGCGCCTTGTCCGATTTCGCCGCGACCAGAAGCCCCGACGTGTCCTTGTCGATGCGATGGACAATGCCGGGACGCAACACCCCGCCGATCCCCTGAAGACTGTCGCCGCAATGATACAGCAGGGCATTCACCAGGGTGCCATCGCGATTGCCAGGCGCGGGATGGACGACCATCCCCGCCGGTTTGTCGATCACGATCAGATGGGCATCCTCATATAGCACCGTCAACGGAATATTCTGCGACACCGGCAGGGCCGCTTCCGGCTCCGGCATGTCGATATCAAAGACATCGCCCTGTTTGACCCGCGCCGAGGCGTCGGATACTGTCGCGCCGCTTTCGGATCTCACGCAGCCGGATTTGAGCAGTGCCTGGATGCGGCTGCGGGAAATATCCGCCAGCGCATCGGCAAGATACCTGTCCAACCGGGTGCCCGCATCGGATTCCGCCACCGTCAGCCGTGTGGTTTCCCCTGCGGTCGCGGTGATGGGCGCGACACCGTCGTCGTCGATATCACCGTCATCCACGAAGAGGGAGGCATCCGCGAGGAGGGAATCGTCCACGGGAATGGATGCCGGTTTCGAATGCGTCTTTTTCACTGTCCATGCCTTCCAGATCCAGCCGTGCCATGAGGAAACCCTGCCATGAGCGACACTCCGAACAACCCCGATGATGATCCCTTTCGCGCGAATCGCGGAATCCTTGTCATCGTCATCGCCCTGGGGGCCGCCATCGTCATCGGCGTCGGTGCCCTGATATACGGTATTCTGCAGAAGTCCGGCAAGTCGCCTGAACCGGAAACGGCAGATGTCCAGACAGTAATGACCTCTCCCTCACTGCCCGCGTCACCGGATACCGCGATCCGCGGAATGATGGCGGTGGACGGCATTCTCTATCTCCACATCCAGAATGGAAAAGGCCGGGAAATCCTGCGCGCCTATGACGGAACCGGCAGAATGATATTTGAAATTGATCCCGTTCTCACTGAATAACCGCCAGAAAGATAAACCGGGGGTTAATGTTTTTGCGGGACTACCCTACTATTCCTCGTGCATAGTCCCCCGTGCATAGTAAATGTCCTTTCCGGTAGCTTGAGTAACGATCATGGCGAATCCGATTGCGCGTCCGAGACACAGCTACTCGCTTCAGGTGCATCTCAGCACTATCTTTCTGTCTCTTGTCATTGCTGTCGGTATTGCACTTGGGACGCTGGCCTATCGCTATGCCGTGAATCTTGTCGATACCTCGACCGATGCCGTCCTGGAGCGTGTCACCCGCTATTCGGTGGCCCGGACGGAATCGCTGTTTTCTCCGGCGGAAAGTGTGGCGCACCTCCTCTCCTCCTCCGTTATCCTGAGTTCCCGCGGCTTCACCGAGCGGGTCCGGGGCATGCAGATCATGCTGCAGGGGTTGGAGCGCGCACCCAGCATCACCTCTGTCTATGTCGCCAATGGTGAAGGGGATTTCATGCTGGTGCGTCGCCTGCCGGACGATCCGGCTTTGGCAGCCCGGTTCAACGCACCACCCGGAACGGCCTATGTCATGCAGAGCATCGAACGGATAGCCGATCAGGAACCGGTCGGGATGTTCATCTATATCGGCAGCAGTCGCCGGGTTCTGGGTGTTGAGGATCGCCCGGATTATGTTGATTTCGATCCGCGTAGCCGTCCCTGGTACAATACCGCACGGGATCAGAATGGTGCGATTACCACAGCACCCTATGTCTTTTTCACGACACGAGAAATCGGCACCACCATCGCCCGGCGCAGCGCTGCATCGGTTCCCGGTCCCTATTATGTGGTCGGCGTCGACATCACCTTGAAGACCCTGAGCACGGCGATGATTGAGAACCGGGTTACACCCGGAAGCGAAAGCGTCCTGATGACGAAGGAGGGGTTGATCGCAGCCCATGCCAATCCGGATCAGGTCATGTACACGCTGGAAAACGGGGACATGAAACAACGGCATGTTTCGGAAATCGACATGCCGATCCTTTCCCTTGGCTTCGAGCGGTTCCGGGCCGGTGCGGGCGAAAGGCAATCGCTTATCCTGAATGGGGCAGAATGGGAAGTCGCTTTCGGCGCCGTTCCGTTGGTCGGTGGGGAAGATCTGATTCTGGGCATCGCGATACCGCGAATCGAGATGATGGCCAGTGTCTTTTCCCTGTTGCGAGAGGGAGGGCTTTGGTTCGTCGGTCTGCTGCTTCTGTCCGCAATCGCGGTTTTCTGGGTATCCCGTGAGGTCACCCGCCCGATACGCGGGTTGCAGCATCAGGCGGAAGCGGTTCGCCGGTTCGATTTCTCACCGGGGAACCATGTCCGGACCCGGATTTCCGATATCCAGGATCTTGGGATCGCCGTCACGATGATGCAGGAAACCATCCGGAGGTTCCTTGAGATCAGCAATGCGGTGGCGGCGGAGGAGGATTTCGACTCCCTGATGCGTCGCCTGCTGGACGAGATTATCGGGACAACCCAGACAGAAGCCGGGATTCTCTATCTGACCAGTGACGACGGAGCGCGACTGGTCCCCCATGCGGCCCGTCTGGACCATTACCGAGACCTTGAAATCCCGCTCTCCGATGTCCTGCTGTCACGCAAACGCGCACTTATCGTCCGCACCACGGTCGACGAACTGGCTGAAGGAGCCACTGCGACTGAGACAGAACTGGATATGATGGGCCTGACCGGGATCGGGCAGGCAATGGATGAAATACCCCGTAATCTGGTCGCCGCGCCGCTGTTCAATCGTCAGAAGGAGCTTGTCGGTGTTCTGCTACTGATCGAGTCCGACCACACGATGGACCCGGCACTTGTCCGGTTCACCGAGGCCCTGTCCGGGTCGGCGGCGGTCTCGCTGGAGGCGCGTCAACTGATCGCCGTCCAGAAGGAACTGTTCGAAAGTTTCATCCGGATCATCGCCGGGGCCATCGATGCCAAGAGCCCCTATACTGGCGGGCACTGCGCGCGCGTTCCGGAACTGACCAAGATGCTGGCCGCCGCCGCCGACAGGGCGGAAGACGGGCCATTCGGCGATTTCAAGCTGACTACAGAAGACTGGGAGGCGATCCATGTTGCAGCCTGGCTGCATGATTGCGGCAAGGTCACGACGCCGGAATTTGTTGTCGACAAGGCAACCAAGCTGGAGACGATCTATGATCGCATTCACGAAATCCGGATGCGTATCGAAGTGATGAAGCGGGAGGCGGAAATCGACTATCTGCGCGACGCACTGCGCCATGGTGAAACACCGGAACGCCAGTCGGAGCTGGCCGCAACCCTGGCCCAACTGGACGACGATTTTGCCTTTCTGGCCGATTGCAATCCGGGCGGGGAGTTCATGTCGGACGACCGGATCGCGCGGATCCGCGCGCTTGCGGAAAAGACATGGACCCGCACGCTGGATGATCGTCTCGGTATTTCCCATGCAGAACTGGAAAGAATGGAGCGCCGCGAACACATTAAGCCGCCAGTTCTGGAACCTCTGCTGGCGGATCGCGTCGAGCATCTGTTCCCGCGCCCCGAATCGGAAAAACTGGAAGAGAAGAACCCATGGGGCTTCAAGATGGATGTCCCGGAACTGCTCTATAACCGGGGCGAGGTTCATAACCTGTGCATCCGGCGGGGCACCCTGACGGACGAGGATCGCTATAAGATCAACGAACATATCGTTCAGACGATCAAGATGCTGGATCACTTGCCCTTTCCGAAGCACTTGAAACATGTGCCGGAACTGGCGGGTGGACATCATGAGAAGATGGACGGAACCGGATATCCCAAGCGCCTGTCAAAGAAGGATATGTCCCCTGTCGCCCGGATGATGGCGATTGCCGACATCTTTGAGGCGCTGACCGCCATTGACCGTCCCTACAAGAAGGGCAAGACCCTGGCCGAGGCACTGAAGATCATGACCTTCATGGTCAAGGATCAGCATATCGACCCGGATCTGTTCGACCTGTTCCTGACATCGGGAATCTATAAGGATTATGCAGAAAAGTACCTGAAACCCGAGCAGATCGATGCGGGAGATCCGGAGGAATACCGCGTCAGGCCCCCGGCAGCGGAATGAAATCGGTTTCCTCTGGCACTGGGTCGAACCTGCCTTCCTGCCAATCCGCCTTTGCCTGATCGATCCGTTCCCTGCGGCTGGAAACGAAGTTCCAGTACATGTGACGCGGCCCGTCCAGCGGTGCGCCGCCGCAGAGCATCATCCGTACCGCGCCCCTGGCGGAAACCGTTACGGGATGGCCCGGTTTCAGAACAACCATGCGCCCCGGCTCGAATACCGTCCCGGCAATTTTCAGGTCTCCGGACAACAGATACAATGCCCGTTCCTCGGTCTCCACCGGCAGATCGAGCGATGCCCCATCGGAAATGGCGATATCGGCATAGAGCGTTTCCCAGGGTGTCACCACTGGGGAGGTCGCCTCCCAGGCGCTGCCGACGATCAGGCCGATCGTAGCGCCATCCTGCCGGATCCAGGGGATATCCCCTGCGGCATAATGCTGAAAGGATGGCGCGATTTCTTCCTGTGATCTGGGCAGGGCTATCCAAGTCTGTATGCCATAGACCCGCGCCCCGTTCACACGGCCTTCCGGCGGTGTGCGTTCCGAATGCACGATACCCGACCCCGCCGTCATCCAGTTGACTTCTCCGGGCCGGATCACCTTGACATAGCCCAGACTGTCCCGATGCAGAATCTCACCCTCGATCATCCAGGTGATGGTGGACAGCCCGATATGCGGATGGGGTCGGACATCCAGGAATTCATCGTTCTGAAATGCCGTCGGCCCCATCTGGTCGAAGAATACGAATGGCCCGACCGAGCGTTGTTCAATCGCGGGCAGGACACGGCGGACCTCGAAGGCACCGATATCGCGCGGCTTGGGAACGATGGTGCGCAAGACCGGATCGCAATCCGGAACCGGTGCGACAATCCCTTCCGGTGCTTCGTGCAGGCTCATGACGGATACCTCCCGATTTCACTGTTCCGCGAAGTATGGGACCACCCGGAATCCCGGTCAATCGAACAGGCCCATCTATCCGGCGATATCCACCACGACCGGGACATGGTCGGAGGGTTTTTCCCAGTCCCGGGCATCGGCCAGCACCCGCATTCCGGTCACCTGATCGGCCAGCATTGGCGTGGCCCAGGCGTGGTCCAGGCGACGGCCCTTGTTGGCGGCGCGCCAGTCCTTCGAGCGATAGCTCCACCAGGTATAGAGTTTCTCCTCGTCCGGCACGAATTTCCGCATGCAGTCGACCCAGCCGAAGGCAGCCTGGGCGGCGGTGAACTTCTCCACCTCAATGGGTGTGTGGCTGACGATCTTCAACAGTTGCTTGTGCGACCAGACATCGTGCTCCAGCGGTGCAATATTCAGGTCACCCAGCACCATCAGCTTCGTGTTCCGATCCCGATTGGTCCCGAACCAGACAGCCATTTCATCGACGAAATCGAGCTTGTGGCCGAACTTGTCATTGATCTCCCGATCCGGCTCGTCGCCCCCGGCGGGGACATAGAGCGAATGCACCTCCAGACCGGTCGGCAGGGTCGCGAAGATATGCCGACCATCCGCCTTTCCGGTCCAGTCATGCCGCCCGACATCGGTCAGGGGCAGTTTTGAGAGGATGCAGACGCCGTTATAGCCCTTGATCCCGTTAATCGCGATATGCTCGAAGCCCAAGGCTCTCACATCATCGAATGGAAACTGATCGTCATGCACCTTTGTTTCCTGCAGGCAGATCACGTCCGGCGCGGTCTCCGCCACCAGTTGTGCCAGAATAGGCATCCGAAGGCGCAGTGAATTGATGTTCCAGGTCGCAATACGCATGGGGTCTCACTTTCTATCAGTCGATCTCGGTTATCGGCTCTCGGCACGGGCGCGCGCGGCATCGCCGAAGGCACGGAACAGGGCGCGGCTCAAAGGCCATTGCAGGGCGGTCGGATGCTCGGGATGCCACTGCACCGCCAGCAGGAATCCTCTCGCGCGCGGCAGGCTGACAGATTCGATGATGCCGTCATCGCTTACCGCCTCGACGAACAGATCATCGGCCAGGCGATCAATGGCCTGGGCATGGAGCGAATTCACCATTGCCGGACCGGCGGCACCGTTCAGTTTCTCCAGCATCCCGCCGCGATGAATCTCTATCGGGTGGGCCAGATCATACTGTTGATCCAAGGGCACGTCCTTGCGCGCGCGATGGTCCCGCTTGGCGGGCAGTTCGGCGACATGTTGGTGCAGGCTGCCGCCCAGCGCAACGTTCAATTCCTGCTGGCCGCGACAGACCGCGAAAAGCGGCAGACCGGCGGCAATCGCCTTGCGGATCAGCGGCAGGGTCAGCGAATCCCGTGCTGGATCGCGCTCGATGCCCTCCCGAAAAGCCGGTCCGCCATAATTCATCGGCTCGACATTCGACGGACTTCCGGTCAGGAACAACCCGTCCAGCCGCTCAATCAGGGCGTCGAGATCCAGATCCGGCAATGCCGGGATCGCCAGCGGCAGGGCTTCCGATGCACTGGCAACGGCATTCAGGTATTTGTGGCCAACGTGATGATAGACGCTGCCTTGATCCGTCATGCGGGTGCAGGACGTAACGCCGATCAGGGGTGCGGACATAGGATTCCTCATTTGGGGCAAATCGGACAGGGGCGAATTCAGGATAACGCGGATGTGACCTTCTGTCCTGTCATAGCCGTCTTGCCGGGGTCGGGCAATCCGCCCAGATTGACCCTCATGGAAAATCCGACCGAAACCCTGCTTGCCTACAAGTCCGTTGCCATCGCGGGATGGATCGCCCTGTTCTTCGTGGTGGAAAGGCTGTTGCCTGCGGCCAATGTTCCGCTGGATCGCGGCAGTCGGACCCGTCGCCTGCTCAGCAATGCCGGACTGTTCGGGACCAATGCGGTGCTCTCCGTTCTGGTCGTCGTCCCGATCTCGGTCTGGGCGGTATCGGTCGGGCCGGACTGGCGGGCGGATCACGCGCCCTGGTGGGATGGAATCAAGGGGCTTCTGCTCGACCTGTTGCTATTGGATTTTCTGATCTACTGGTGGCACCGCGCCAATCATGCCGTGCCGCTGCTCTGGCGCTTCCATGAGGTTCATCATCTGGATGAAACGCTGGACAGCACATCGGCCCTGCGCTTCCACTGGGGGGAGGTCCTGTTATCCGCCGCCGCCCGAGCGGTCTTCATCATCGCCCTCGACCTGCCGCTGGAAAGCGTTCTGGTTTTCGAAACCCTGGTGCTTCTGTCCGCGATCTTCGTGCATTCCAACGTGAAACTGCCGAAGGGGGTGGAAGGGATTTTGGGCTGGATCATTGTAACCCCGGCGATCCACTGGATCCACCATCATGCAGTCCGCCGGGACACCGATTCCAACTATGGCAATACATTCAGTTTCTGGGACCGGATGTTCGGGTCGTTCAACCCCGCAATCCGCGATCCCGACATGAAGATCGGAGTTGAACGCGAACCGGAAAAGCGCTTCCTGCGCCTGCTGATCCGACCGTTTGAACGCCGTTGAAGATTCAGATCGCCATGTCGGCGGCCGCAGCGATGGCTCCGGTTTCGGGATCCTGCACCAGAATGGCACAGCCATCGACCCCAGCAATCTGATCCGGCGTCAGCATCAGTTCAAGCGACCCACCCCGCCAATCATGACCAAGGTCTTCCAGGTGACGGACAACATGGGCGTTGATGAGTTTCTTTCCGGAATTCTCGCCGCGCAGCACTTCGGTCTCGTGACGCGCATCATAGCCGACCAGATACAGGCGATGCATTGGCCTAACCGCCCCGCCGTTCCGGTCCGAATCCGTCAACGTCAGAGCTACGCCGCCATCGGGTCTGCGGGTCAGGTGAAGCATCGGCGCTTCCCCGTCCCGCGCCGCCATCATCCGCTTCATCGCCGCCGTCTCTATCCGGGCCTCGACCGCGCTGCGACGGGACCCGACCTCATGCGCCTGTCCGTCGATCACCATCTGCGGCGTGTAATTGTATGGTGACCCGAAAATGCCGTTATAAACGCGCTGGCGCTGGGTGAACCGGGGATCGGCGAACGGGTCAGCCCAGCCAATATAGTCCCAGTAATCGACATGATATTCCAGCGCCAGGATATCCGGGCGACCCGCCAGATCCGCTAACAGCGCCTCGGCAGGCGGACAGGAATTGCAGCCCTGGCTGGTGAACAGTTCGACCACGACCAGAGGGGCCTGTTCCATCGCCCGCGCATGCCGGATGGATGGCAGGCCGAAAGCTGCAAGGGAAAGGGTGGCAAGACCATGGTTCAGGATTGAGCGTCGTGTCTGTGTCATGGGACTGAAGATAGTCGGCAATGGCGCTCCACCCGAATCACTTATGGGTGAAGCCATCAAATCTTCCTAACCAGACGCGACTTTCACGGTGATGGCAAGCGACTGGAAAGCATCCGGGGAGCCAAAATAGCTGCCGCTGACCGGGGAGGCCTGGGCCGGATCACGGGCGACAGCGACACGGATCAGATTGGCCCCGCCTGCGATGCCGTTGGTCGGATCGAATTCGACCCAGCCCGCACCGGGCAGATAGACCTGTACCCAGGCATGGGTTGCGCCCGCACCGCGCAGATCCGCGCCAGCGGGAAGTGTCGGGTCCTTCAGTGCCGCATCCAGCGCCGGATCATAGAGATAGCCCGATACGAACCGCGCACCGAGCCCGATGGAGCGCACCGCCTCCATGAAGAACAGCGCGAAATCGCGGCAGGTTCCGGTTCCCCGGTTCAAGGTTTCATGTGGTGTCTGTGTGCCATGGGCATCGCGGGTTTCATAAACGAAGATATTGCTGATCGCCTGATTCATCGCCAACAGCGCTTCCGCTGTATCCGGTCCGCTCGCCCCATTCGGGCTGACAAGGAACTGGCGGGTCCATTCGGTCAGCCAGTGGTTCGGATCGGGATGGTGCCGCTCCGTACAGCGACCCAGATCGGCCATTTCGTCCAGGCTGTAAGGGAAGGGAAGGGTCTTTGCGTAATCGTCCAGCGTGGTGAAATCCGGATAGGCGAGGCCGTAATGCTCGATCTTGATCGTGCTTTCGATATCGAGCCGATCCGACTCTTCCAGAAACCGGACACGGGCGACGGAATTACCGAAAACGTCATGGGTCCAGCGGATTTCCGAAGCCGGATAGACCGACAGAGACGCCTCGATCATGCGCAGATCATGACTGTCCCTGGGCCGCATGATCAAGGCATGCTCTCCGAACCGCACCGGGCGGTCGTAATGATAACTGGTGAGATGGTGGACGGTCATTATTTGCATTGCAGCATAGGGTATAACCGGTATTTCCAGGATCGCATCCTAAAAAGTGTCACCCGTGACGAATCCAATGAAGAAGGGGCGGACCGCATGGCCCGCCCCTCATAATTCCAGTATCAAAAGGAACGGAAAATCAGGCTGCTGCCCTGCTTTCCGCCATCAGGTTGCGCAGCACGTATTGCAGCACGCCGCCATGACGGTAGTAATCGACTTCTCCTGCGGTATCGATGCGGCAGGTCAGCGGAACTTCCTCCATGCTGCCATCCGGGCGATGGATGACGAGCGTCATGTCCTGGCGCGGCTTGATGTCACCGCTGATGCCGCGGATGTCGAAGGTCTCGGCACCGGTCAAGTTGAGGGACTGCCAGTTCGTGCCTTCCTTGAACTGCAACGGCAGCACGCCCATGCCGACCAGATTGGAACGGTGAATGCGCTCGAAGGTCTCGACGATCACCGCCTTGATGCCCAAAAGGTTGGTGCCTTTCGCGGCCCAGTCGCGGGAAGAGCCGGTGCCGTATTCCTTGCCGCCGAAGACCAGCAGCGGCACGCCTTCTTCCTTGTAGCGCATCGCGGCATCATAGATCGGCATCTGCTCGCCCGAAGGCATGTGGCGGGTGAAGCCACCCTCGACGCCCTCGACCATCGCGTTGCGAATGCGGATATTGGCAAAGGTGCCGCGCATCATCACTTCGTGATTGCCGCGCCGCGAGCCATAGGAATTGAAATCCGCCGGGCGCACCTGGCGCTCGGTCAGATATTTTCCAGCCGGGGTATCGGGCTTGAACGAGCCTGCGGGGGAGATGTGGTCGGTTGTGACGGAATCGCCCAGCAGCAGGATTGGACGGGCACCGACGATCTCGACTGGGTCGACCGGGTCTGTGGCCATGTCGTCGAAATACGGCGGATGCTGGACATAGGTCGATCCATCGTTCCACTGATAGGTCTCGCCCCCGGTAACATCAATCGCCTGCCATTCCGGCGTGCCCAGGAAGACGTTGCCATAGCGATCCCGGAACATTTCCGGCGTCAGCGAAAGACGAACGGTTTCCTCGATCTCCTTGTTGGTCGGCCAGATATCCTTCAGATAAACCATGTTGCCGTCGGAATCCTCGCCCAGCGGATCGGTCGCGACATTGATCTTCACATTCCCGGCAATGGCATAGGCGACGACCAGCGGTGGCGAGGCGAGGTAGTTCGCGCGGGTCTGCGGGCTGACGCGGCCTTCGAAATTGCGGTTGCCGGACAGCACGGCGGCGGTCACCAGATCGCCCTCGTCGATGGCATTGGCGATGGCTTCCGGCAGGGGACCGGAATTTCCGATGCAGGTGGTGCAGCCATAGCCGACCAGATCGAATCCCAGCGCATCCAGATCCGCCTGCAAACCGGCTTTCTCCAGATAGTCGGTAACGACTTGGGAGCCCGGAGCGAGCGAGGTCTTCACCCATGGCTTCACCGCCAGGCCACGCTGGCGCGCTTTGCGGGCGACCAGCCCGGCTGCGACCAGCACTGCCGGGTTCGATGTATTCGTGCAGGAGGTGATGGCGGCGATCACGACCGCGCCGTCTTCCAGCTTGTAGTTCTCACCCGCGACGGCAACGGCATTGTCAGAATGGCCGCGTTCGGCGAACACCGTCTTGATGTTCTCCGGCATGTTCGACAGTGCAACCCGGTCCTGCGGGCGCTTCGGCCCGGCCAACGATGGCTCGACCACGTCCAGATCGAGTTCCAGCGTATCGGTAAAGACCGGATCGACGGAACCGGCTTCCCGCCACATGCCCTGAGCCCGGGCATAGGCCTCGGTCAGCGCGATCTCATCCGCATCGCGGCCTGAGAAGGTGAGATAGCGGATGGTTTCCGCATCGATCGGGAAGATGCCGCAGGTCGCACCATATTCCGGGGCCATATTGGCAATCGTCGCCCGGTCGGCCAGCGTCAGGCTGTCCAGTCCTTCACCGAAGAATTCGACGAACTTGCCCACGACACCTTTCTTGCGCAGCATCTGGGTCACGGTCAGCACCAGATCGGTTGCGGTCATGCCTTCCTTCAGGCGGCCCTTGATCTTGAAGCCGATCACTTCCGGGATCAGCATCGTCACCGGCTGGCCCAGCATCGCAGCCTCGGCCTCGATCCCACCGACGCCCCAGCCCAGCACACCCAGTCCATTGACCATCGTCGTGTGGCTGTCGGTACCGACCAGCGTGTCGGGATAGGCGACTTCGGCGCTGCCGCCCTTATCGGTCGAGGACCAGACGCCGCGCGCCAGATATTCGACATTGACCTGATGGCAGATGCCGGTACCGGGGGGCACGACGCGGAAATTGTCAAACGCGGTCTGACCCCAGCGCAGGAACTCATAGCGCTCACCATTGCGCTCGAACTCCAGATCCACGTTTTTCTTGAAGGCGTCGGGACCGCCGAAATAATCGACCATGACCGAATGGTCGATCACCAGATCACAGGGCGACAGCGGATTGATCTTCTGCGGATCGCCGCCCATCTTCACCATCGCGGCGCGCATCGCGGCCAGATCGACGACGGCGGGGACACCGGTGAAATCCTGCATTAGCACGCGCGCAGGGCGATAGGCGATTTCCCGGTCGGAGGATTTGGTCTTCAGCCAGTCGGCCATCGCCTGTATGTCTTCCACCGTCACGCTGCGCGCGTCTTCGAAGCGCAGTAGATTTTCCAGTAGAACCTTCAGCGAGAAGGGCAGGCGCGAGACGTCCCCGATTTTGTCCTGCGCGGCGGACAGCGCGAAATAGTCGTAGCTCTTGCTGCCGACTGTCAGGCTGCGGCGGGTCTTGAGACTGTCGTGGCCGGTCATGGTCATGGTCGGAAAACTCCCATCATAGCTAGGATGCGGTCAGGGAAGGGGCTGGTTTGTGTACCACCACGGCTGGCGGGACGAAAGTGGCCCGGATTTCCCTTCCGGATTGGCGTCGATACGCGCCTTATACTGCATTGCGGCACGGCGGAACAATGGACAATTTGTTCTGTCGCCGGAATGTGCGTCACCCCTATTCCCGCTCGCCGTCTTCCCTGATGCGTCAATTCGGTGACGGAGGCGGTGCTGCCCGACAACTGATTTACGAAGTCTTGCATATTTTTGTTCCGGGGAGTGCGATTTTTGTTGCACTATTCCCGAATGCCGGTATGTTCAATGCACTTCTGCCGTGTATTCGGGCTTGAGTTGTGATGGCGTTTCGGATTTTACCGAAGCACAGGATCAACCCTCAAAGGGCCGATTACTTTCTGGCAGCGCCGGGTTCGTTTCGGCTTCTCGCTCTCCACTCATCCCGTATTGGCCCTACGTCAATACCCTGTCGGCGCTGTTGAACAGACAGACGGCGTGACGGGCATGCTGGTGAGCGGATGTATCCTTCACAATCCATATAGGGAGACTACCATGCCGCATCCTACGGATGTTTATGTCGGACGACGTGTCCGTGAAGCCCGCGTCGCCAAAGGAATGTCCCAGACGGATCTGGGTGACCAACTCGGCGTCAGCTTTCAGCAGGTGCAGAAGTATGAAAAAGGGACCAACCGGGTCGGCGCAAGCCGGTTGCTGCAGACCGCCCAGGCCCTGAACGTGCCGGTCGATTATTTCTTCGACGGAATCAACGAAACCGGGTCGGACGAGGCGCCCAGCAACGCCAAGCTGTCGCGCAAGGCAATCGCGACCGCAACCAAGCTCCACCAGATTCCGGATGATGCGATGCGCCGGGAAATCATCCGTCTGATCGACGTCGCCGCCGAGGTCCGCCTCGCCAGTTGAAAGCGCAATGCCAGAACTTATCGGCCAATGGCGGCGTTCATCGCCCCATTGGCCGAATTTTCAGGTCGGACATTTCGATCTCAGGGATCACCCGCCGTGCCGTTCCTTTGAGTCCCCCGGAGCCTCATCGCGTTCGAACATTCCGTAATCGCGCACGACCTCGGCAACGCGCAGGCGATAGTCGCGGAACATCTCACCCCGTCCCATGGCCTGTGCCTGGCGGTGTTTTTCCAGTCGCCGCCATTCCAGGATCGCCGCTTCATCGCGCCAGAAAGAGAGGGAGAGCAGTTTCCCCGGCGTTGCCAAGCTCTCGAACCGTTCGATGGAAATGAACCCGTCCACCTGCTGAAGCAACGGGCGCAACCCGGCGGCGACGTCCATATAATCGGGCATGCGCCCATCCTGGGGTTCGACTTCAAATATGACAGCCATCATGATGGGGTTTCCTCCGATACCGGTGCTTAGAAATTCACGCGATCACCGCCCTTGAGGCCAAGCCGCGCGCGGGCTTCGGTCGGGGTCGCCACCTCCAGCGACAGATCCTCGACGATGCGGCGTATCTTCCTGACCTGATCAGCATTGCTCTTTGCCAGTTCGCCCTTGCCGAGATACAGGCTGTCCTCTAGCCCGACCCGAACATTTCCACCCAGAATTGCGCCCTGGGTGACGAAGGGCATCTGGTGGCGTCCGGCGGCCAGGATCGACCATTCGTAATCTTCCCCGAACAGCTTGTCGGCGATGCGGCGCATATGCATCAGGTTTTCAGGATCCGCCCCGATGCCGCCCAGAATCCCGAATATCGTTTGCACAAAGAAGGGTGGCTTCACCAGTCCGCGATCCACAAAATGCGCCAGATTGTAGAGATGACCGACATCGTAGCATTCGAACTCGAACTTGACGCCATGGCCCTCCCCCAGATCCTTCAGGATGAATTCGATATCCTTGAACGTGTTGCGGAAGATAAAATCCCGCGTCATCTCCAGCATGCTGGGTTCCCAGTCATGCTTGAAGTCCTTGATCTTGTCGAGGATCGGGAACAGCGCGAAATTCATCGATCCCATGTTCAGCGAGGTCATTTCCGGACTTGCCAGACGGGCCGCCGCCAGACGCTCGTCCAATGTCATGCCGAGGCCGCCGCCGGTGGTGATGTTCACCACCGCATCGGTTTGCTGCTTGATGCGCGGCAGGAATTCCATGAAGACCTTGGGATCCGGTGTCGGGCGACCATCCTTTGGATCGCGGGCGTGGAGATGCAGGATCGACGCCCCCGCCTCTGCCGCCGCGACCGCATCCTCGGCGATCTGTTGCGGTGTGATCGGCAAGTATTCGGACATGGTCGGGGTATGAATACCGCCGGTCACCGCACAGGTGATGATCACGCTCTTCGCCATGGACGCTTCCTCTTTGTTTGTTGATTGACCGAAGCGAAGCACAGCCGCTCGGTCACGGCAAGATGCGCGCCGTTACGACAGGGAAAGCGTCCATGATCAGTACCTGCGTTAACCGCGCATTCGCTCCGCCTTGGGGTCGAACAGCGGTTCGGTGGTGATGGTGGCGGGCAGCATGTCGCCGAAAACCTCGATCCGGAAGGCATCTTCATCGACATTCTCGGCCAGATCGGCGGGGACATAGCCCATGGCGACTGATTTGTCGGCGTGATGGGCATACATCCCGGATGTCACATAACCGACGATCTTGCCATCGCGATAGACCGGCTCGTTCCCCATCACGTCGATTTCCTTCGCCTTCAGGGTGAAGGTGACGAGGCGCTTGGCCGGGCCTTCCGATTTCTCCCGCATCGCCGCATCGCGACCGATGAAGTCGTTCTTGGTCAAATCGACGAAGCGCCCCATGCCCGCCGCATAGGGTCCATAGATCGGGCGGTATTCTGTCGCCCAGGAGCCGAAGCCCTTCTCCAGGCTCATGGAGCGCATGGCTCGCGACCCGAACAGGGAAATCTCGAAATCCTGGCCTGCCGCCAGAATATCGTCAAACAGCCGGGTCTGGAATTCGGGCTTCACCCAGATTTCGTAGCCAAGATCACCGGTGAAGCTGACCCGACCGACCAGCGCCTGCACCATGCCCAGATCCATCCGCTTGAAATCAAGGAACCGGAAAGCGGCGTTGGAGACATCCTCGTCGGTCAGCTTGGCCAGCACGTCGCGGGCCTTCGGTCCGGCAATGGACAGGCCGACAAGGCCAAGCCCATGGGCGCGGATCGCAACGCTGCCATCCTTCGGCAGATGCGCCTCGAACCAGCGCATGTGATACATCTCGCCCGCACCGGAACCGAAGATGAAGAACCGCTCATCACTCAGCTTGCCGATGGTGAAATCGCCGATCACCTTGCCATGGTCATTCAGCATCGGCGATAGGGTCAGACGCCCGGCGCGCGGCATCTTGTTGGTCAGCATGTGGCTCAGCCAGCCTTCAGCCCCTGGCCCTGTGACCTCATATTTTGCGAAGGAGGAGATATCGGCCATACCGACGCCGTTCCGCACCGCCCTGCATTCCGACTTGATATGCGGGAAGGCGTTGGACCGTAGGAAGGTGATGTTTTCGACTGGCTCCATGCCCTCCGGCGCGTACCACAGGGCCTGCTCCATGCCATAGGCGACGCCGAAGACGGCATTCCGGGCCTTCTGGCGTTCATAGATCGGGGTCGTGCGCAGCGGCCGAGCGGCGGTCAGTTCCTCGTTCGGGAACCGGACCTTGAAGCGCCGCGAATAGTTTTCGCGCACCTTGGCATTGGTATAGGCCATGGTCGTCCAGTCACCGTAGCGCGCAACATCCATGCCCCAGATGTCGAAGCCCGGATCGCCGGAAATCATCCAGTTCGCCAGCGCCAGACCGACGCCGCCACCCTGACTGAACCCGGCCATCACGCCACAGGCACACCAGTAGTTCCGAAGTCCCCGCACCGGCCCGACCAGCGGATTGCCATCGGGTGCAAAGGTGAAAGGTCCGTTGATGATCTGCTTGATCCCGGCGCGCTGGAACGGTGGGAAGTGTCGGAAGCCGACCTCCAGCGAGGGCGCGATGCGGTCGATATCCTCTTGCAGCAGTTCATGGCCGAAATCCCACGGTGTCTGTTTCGGCGACCAGGGCACGCAGGCCTTCTCATAGGTGCCCATCAGCATGCCCTGGCGCTCCTGGCGCATGTAGATCTCGCCATCCGGATCGACGACATGCAGGACTTCCTTGCCGGTGACGCGGTTGGTTTCCGCCACTTCGGGCATGTCCTCGGTGATCAGATACATATGCTCCATCGCCAGAACCGGCAGTTCCAGGCCGACCATGCGCCCGACCTCGCGCGCCCAGAGACCGCCTGCATTGACGACGTGATCGGCCTGCATCGTCCCCTGCTCGGTGATTACGGTCCAGGTGCCGTCCGGATTCTGCTGCAGGTCCGTCACCCGGTTGCGCAGATAGATTTCCGCCCCGCCGATTCGCGCTGCCTTGGCATAGGCATGGGTCGTGCCCGACGGGTCCAGATGTCCGTGCAGCGGTGTCCAGAGCGCGCCCAGAAACTGGTCCGGATCCATGATCGGCAGGATCTTTTCCGCCTGCTTGGGCGTCAGAAGCTCGGTATCGATCCCCAGCAGTTTTTCCTGCGACTGCATGACCTTCAGCAGTTCCAGGCGCTCCGGCGTTGCCGCCAGGAACACGCCCTCGGTCAGGTGGAACCCGGTCGATTGGCCGGAAATCTCCTCGATCTCCTTGTAAAGATCGATTGTGTAGGATTGCAGTTTGGCGACCTGCGGGTCTCCGTTGATAGTATGGAAACCGCCCGCCGCATGCCAGGTCGAGCCGGACGTCAGTTCCGACCGCTCAATCAGGACGACATCCTTCCAGCCGAGTTTGGTGAGATGATACAGCACCGAACAGCCGACAACCCCACCCCCGATAACCACCGCCTGCGCATGCGACTTCATCTTTCCCGAAACCTTCCTGACAAGAGTTGCGGCCCCGCATCCGGGATCCCGTGCCGGAGACAATCGCAAGTCCGACGCCGGGATGAGGATCGTCCCGCGACGTCAATTATCCCGTATTCGCCGTGCGTGTCGGTTTCGGAAAAGTTACTGCGCCTGCTCACATCTCCGGTTCGGGCAATCCGTTCTGGCGGCAGGCGGCGGTGACGGTGTTGCGGAGCAGGCAGGCAATGGTCATCGGGCCAACACCGCCGGGAACCGGGGTGATGGCGGAGGCGACGGCGCTGGCCGAGGCGAAATCGACATCGCCGACGAGGCGGGTGCCGCCCTCAGGCTTGTCGATGCGGTTGATGCCGACATCGATCACCACCGCGCCTGGCTTCAGCCAGTCGCCCAGGATCATTTCCGGCCGACCGACAGCGGCGATGACGATATCCGCCTGACGGACTTCGCCCGGCAGATCGGCGGTGCGGGAATGGGCCACGGTGACGGTGCAGCTATCCTGCAGCAGCAGGTTCATCATCGGCTTTCCAACGATGTTCGAGCGGCCGACGACAATTGCCTTCTTCCCTGCCAGCGCGCCGCCGAAATGGTCGCGCAGCAGCAGCAGGCAACCCAGCGGCGTGCAGGGGATCAGGGCATCCTTGCTGCCGGTGTTCAGCCGCCCAACATTGACGACATGGAACCCGTCAACATCCTTGTCCGGGTCGATGGCGGCCAGCACCGCCTGCTCGTCGATCTGTTTGGGCAGCGGTAGTTGCACCAGAATGCCATTGACGCGGGGATCGGCATTAAGTTCGCGGACCTTGTCCAGTAGTGCCTCCTGGCTGGTCGCCACATCCATCTTGAATTCGAAGCTTTCCATGCCTGCTTCGACGGTCTGCTTGCCCTTGTTGCGGACATAGACCTGGCTCGCCGGGTCTTCTCCCACCAGCACGACAGCGAGACCCGGCACGATGCCGTGGTCGGCCTTCAGTGTCGCGACCGCCCGTGCCACCCGTTCCCGCAATCCGCCCGCGAAGGCCTTGCCGTCAATGATCTGTGCCTGTGCCATGGTCTGTATATCCTCCCCGGATTTGTCAGGTCTGTTGCGGGACCGCAGCACGGATGGACTCCTCCAGCCGCACCGGATCACCGGAAATCGCCACGACCTTAGTGCGATCCGTCTGTCCCGATACGATGGTCAGCGACGTTTTCGGACATCTAAACGCCTTCGCCAGCAGCCTGAGGAGCGCACGATTGGCCTTGCCGTCCTGCGGTACTGCCGTGACCTGCACTTTCAGATGGGAACACCCGTCCGCCGCCGTTGCGATACCCTGTATCCGGTCAGCGGAAGCGTTGGGGGTCAGGCGCACCGTCAGCCGCAGTTCCGCATCACTGATGTGCCGAAGCATCAGATCCGATACAGCAGATCGGTCAGGACCTTCTGCAGGAAGAACAGGATCAGCAGCAGCACGATGGGAGAAATGTCGATCGGTCCCAGATTTGGCAGTACCCGGCGGATTGGGCGCAGCACCGGCTCCGTCAGGCGATAGAGAAAATCACCGATCACATAGACAACACGGTTGTTGGTATTGACCACGTTGAAGGCGACAAGCCAGCTCAGGATCGCGGAAGCGATGATCAGCCAGGTGAACAACGACAATGCGACCAGCACGACCTGGATAAAGGCGTTCAGAAGTATGTCCATCGGCTTCGGTTCCACCCTGCTTCATGTGACGGCAAATTCAGCTGAAGACAGAAATAAGGCCACAGCGCGCGATCCGCAAGCCATGATCCAGCGTGTGATTTCGCAACTTGACAGAGGCGATCCGTGCGACGATATTCCCCCCCGTTTCGGGAGGAAGCCCGCGACAGATTGTGGGGTCGTAGCTCAGCTGGGAGAGCGTCGCGTTCGCAATGCGAAGGTCGGGAGTTCGATCCTCCTCGACTCCACCATTTTCCCCTCACAGTGATGGCCAAAGAGTTCATCAAAAGAATGCACGGAAGCTGTTCTGTTTCACCCAACATCGGGCAGAGAACGTGTTTGCAAGGTTTTGTTGGAATCCCTGCATCTGCACTGTGAGACTGTGCTCATGGGGTCACGTAAGGAATTCCGTGCTCAACCCTTAGCGATCCTGGGTCACCAACCTTATTCCGAGAAGAATAAACAAAGACCCTAGACCACGGTCCATCCATTTGGTGATAGATAGATTTCTTCTGGTCAGCCTCGCTATGCCATTCGCCGCCAGGACAAGCGGCGGTTCAACGAAAGCGGCAACACCGATGATAAGCACACCATGCAGGCACAATTGCGCCCAGGTCGGTCCAGCCTCAGGTTCCACGAATTGTGGCAAGAACGCCAGAAAGAACACAGCGACTTTTGGATTCAGGGCACAGACCAAAATGCCTTGCGAGAAGACTTTACCGAAGTGCGACGCTTCGCCCAAAGACTGATTGCCGACGATGCCGCCTCCGGCAGACCTGAATGCCTGAATGCCAAGCCAGATCAAGTATGCAGCACCAATCCATTTGACGATTGAGAAGGCCGTTGCCGACGTCATGAGGATCGCGGACAAGCCTGCGGCAGCCATGCCGACATGCAATAGCGCACCGGTCCAGATCCCGAGCATTGCCGCGACTCCGGAACGGGTACCGCCTTTGATTGTTTGACCCAGTATAAAAGCGATATCCGGCCCCGGCGAGATGTTCAGGAGAACAGCCGCTGTGAAAAATGCCGACCAGTGCAGGATGCTATATTCAAACATTCTCTACGTATAAAAGATCAGAAGGATCTTGTCACGTGATGGCGCGTGGCATGTGTTCCGTGGCTAGACACGCCTCGAATGATCAATATCTATCGGCAGGCACTAACCTGACGCCTGTTCATTTGAGACTGCGCCCCTCCATCTATGCACGTTGCGACGGTCGGGAGTGCAACTTACTCACCTCCAGCAAATTCAGAATCGCCGGATTAGATCACAGGCACCGGTCCGGCATTTTGCATTTCGTCATCACAAGACTGTGATTTGCCTCCCCACGCATATCTTGTTGCGCTGCAATATGATCCGCCGACACAGTCTTGCCGTAATTCATGGTGAGACTTCTCTGAAGCACCGCGCCATCGGCGCTTGGCTCAGACATCCGCGACGCAGACATGCAGCAGGACAACAAGGGAGCAGGCATCATGGCACATCTCGACGACCCGACCACCCAGCGCGCGAATGTCCGGTTCATCCGCCAGTCGATGAAACAGCCGTTGCTGTCCCGCGAACATGAAATGGATCTGGCCCGAAGCTGGCGTGATGACGGGGACGAGGCCGCGCTGCATGAACTGGTCAACTGCTATACCCGTCTGGTGATCAGCATGGCGTCGCGGTTCCGCAACTATGGCCTGCCCATCGGGGACCTGGTGCAGGAGGGCAATGTCGGCCTGATGCAGGCCGCCGCAAGGTTCGAGCCGGAGCGGGACGTGCGGTTTTCGACCTATGCAAGCTGGTGGATCCGTTCCGCCATGCAGGATTATGTGCTGCGCAACTGGTCCATCGTGCGGACCGGGACGACGGCGGCGCAGAAATCCCTGTTCTTCAATCTGCGCCGCCTCAGGGCCAAGATTGCCGATGCCTCGGCCACGCAACTGACTCCCGATCAGCGCATCAGCATTGCTGCGGAACTGAACGTGAATGTCAGCGATGTCGAGCAGATGGAAAGCCGACTGTCGGGCAGCGATCAGTCGCTCAACGCCCATGTCGGGGAAGAGGGCGAGGAGGAATGGATCGGATTCCTGCAGGATGACGGCCCGAATCCGGAAGAGGTCGTCAC
The DNA here is from genome assembly GCA_965223125.1 of Alphaproteobacteria bacterium. Classification (GTDB taxonomy): domain Bacteria; phylum Pseudomonadota; class Alphaproteobacteria; order UBA8366; family Aestuariispiraceae; genus Pacificispira. Next base: position 2,090,777 of record OZ244984.1, read on the forward strand.
CAGCCTGAAGGATGCGGAAAGCCGGTCACGCTGGTTGCGAGAGGCCATTGGTGAGCTGACCGAGAGGGAACAGACGATCATCCATCGCCGACGCCTTGTCGAGGACGGCGCGACACTGGAAGAACTGGGTAAGGTATTGGGCGTCAGCAAGGAACGGGTGCGCCAGTTGGAACACCGCGCGATGCAGAAGCTGAAACTGTCAATGGAGCGTCGCGTCGATTTTCCGGTCGATCTGCTTATGGAAGCCTGATCTGCACGGCCTGTTGAATCTCCATGAAAGGACCGTTCCAGAAGCGTAGCCAGCCGCGAACGATCACGATCCGTCCCTTCAGTTCATCGATATCCATATCCCGCCCCAAGGAGCGGTCCAGGCCCGCCGTGAAATCGGTACGCCAATCATCGCCGAATTCCAGATGATACCGATTGCCGATCCGCGATACCCGCTGCACCTGGCCCTGAACGATCTCGAACCGGTCGGATTCGTCGGTGACACTGTCAGCATCCCGGATGGAGAAGAACCCGCTGCCCCAAAAACCGTTGCCCCAGAACCCCGCACCTGAAGCCCGACCTTCATCCTCTGCGGTGATCAGATCGGTGATCCGTTCCGCCGTCGCGCCCGGTTCCGGAAAGACCCGGACAGTGCCGCGCTTTGCGACCTCCCCGGCCACATCCCGCCCATCCACACTGACCTGCGCGCGCAGCCGACCATATCGATCCCGTGCGGGGGTCGCCAGATCAACCCGAACGTCCTGCCCGAGGACGAGATCGGCCAGCGTTGCCGCCGCGATGCGAATGGGGCGCGTATCCGACATCGGTTCATGGCGGTCTGGGCCGGGGGGCAGGATATGCGGCAGATGGACGACCCGACCATCGGACAGCCGCAATGCCCGCCCATCCTCCACCGCGACCACACGCGACAGAAAGGACATCGACCCATCCGGTGCCGCGCCGACATGTGACGGTGGCATCGCCAATCCGGTCAATCCCAGCATCATAATGGTGCGGCGCGATAATCGCCTTTGCACCAGCCAGTTCCAGCGGTCATACTGCATCACGGCAATCGCCTCGTTCATCCCCTTCGACAGGACCGGACATGTCCCGAGATCGGCTCTATCCAGCCATAGACCCTCGCCGCAGCGGCCATCTGGACGTGGATTCCCTGCATAGTATCTACTGGGAAGAGAGCGGCAACCCGGATGGTGTGCCGGTCTGTTTCCTGCATGGCGGCCCCGGTGCCGGGACGACGGCAGGGCACCGCCGATTCTTCGATCCGGATTTCTACCGCATCCTGCTGCATGATCAGCGCGGATCGGGTCGATCCCGTCCGCTGGCGGAAATCCGTGACAACGATATCGGCCATCTCATCGCCGATATCGAAACGCTTCGCGAAAGTCTGGGAATTGATCGCTGGGTGGTCTTCGGCGGGTCATGGGGTTCAAGCCTGGCGCTGGCCTATGCCCAGACCCATCCGGAACGGGTCCGTGCTTTGGTGTTGCGCGGCATTTTCCTGTGCCGGCAGAAGGAAGTCGAGTGGTTCCTGCATGGTATGGGCACATTCTTTCCCGAAGAACATGCGCGGTTCATGGGCCTGCTGACGGCGGAGGAACGGCAGGATCCGCTACGTGCCTATCTGCGGCGGCTGACCGATCCTGATGAAAACGTGCATGGACTCGCGGCGGAGACCTGGAGCCGGTATGAGGCTGTCTGCTCCACTCTGCGCCCGAATGCGGATAGCCTGCGCTCGGTCGGATTCCGCGACGCCGCGCTGCCGCTGGCCCGTCTGGAAGCCCATTATTTTGCGCATGGCCTGTTCCTGCGGGAGAACCAGCTTCTCGACAATGCTGATCGGCTGGCAGGTATTCCAGGTATCATCGTCCAGGGCCGCTATGACATTGTCTGCCCGCCGGTTTCCGCCCATGACCTTGTAACCGTCTGGCCCGATGCACGACTTCGGATCGTCGATGATGCCGGGCATTCAGCTACCGAACCTGGCATCATGCGCGCTCTTGTGCAGGCGACGGACGAATTGAGGGAAATCCTGTAGCGCCGCGACCCTGTCAGACCCGAACGAACATGTTCAGGATCGAGCCCAGAATGCCGGAAAGCTTGATCGGCGCATCGATCACGACAAGACAGACGCAATCGGCTTCCGGACCGGCCATCGGACTGTGATCGATCTCCTGATCACTGATCGCCACGTCACCGATACCGAAGTGACCGATTTCGTCGGTATAGCTGCCCTGAAGGATCATCACGACCTCGGTCCCTGTATGGGTATGCTGCGGCACCGCCTTGCCTGCCGGAACCCGCAGCAGGAAGGCCCGTCTGCCCGATCCGGATTTTCCCGATCCGGAAAGGGCAATCTCGGCGGTTTCCACCCCCATGCCGACTCGCTTCCAAGCAATGCCATTCACATCGCCGCCCAGATATTTCTGCACGACACGAGGCAGGACGGGATTGTCATTCGCGCTGTCCGTTAAACGGCCCTGCCGGATCATTGGCATGCCGCCAGAATCCGAGGAATCCAGCCGGGACATGATCGAATCCAGGGCGTCATCCTCCATATCTTCCGGTGCCATATCCTGCAGCATCACACCGCCCAGCGCCTCGTTCCGTGCCACCCGCGCGCGACAGACCGGGCACAGGGTCAGATGCGACGCGACCATAAGGCTCATCGCCTCGTCCAGGCTGCCTGCCGAATAGTCCAGCAGGATCTCGTCGGTCAGATGGTGGACCGGGTCGGCTTTCCGGGTACCCGTCCCCGCTGGCATCGCTGCCGTCATAATTCCGTATCTCCCAAAATACCCCGAAGCTTGCCCATCGCAAGGCGCAGCCGGGACTTCACCGTTCCGAGGGGAAGACCGGTCTCTTCGGCGATTTCGCTGTGAGCCTTGTCTTCGTAAAATGCCATCCTCAGCATATCCACCTGCTCGACGGGAAGGTCCGCCATCGCCGAGCGTATCAGGGCTGCGGTTTGATCCTCGCCTAGCCGGTCATCCTGCATCGGTTCCGGCGCAGGCCGCAGAAGCGGATCATCCGGGTCCAGTTCGGGCCGGTTGACCCGGCGGAATGCATCGATGCGCTTGTTGCGCGCGATGGTGAAGATCCAGGTGGCGACCGACGCCTGTCCGGCATCGAAACTGTCCGCCTTGCGCCAGACCATCAGCATGGCCTCCTGTGCGAATTCCTCCGCTGAAGTCATGTCTGATCCACTACGCAACATATAGGCCTTGATGCGCGGTGCGAAATATTCGAACAGCGCGGCAAAGGCCTGCCTGTCCCGCCGCGTCGACAGCCGGTGCATCCATTCCACCAACTGTTCCGCATCGGCGGTCCGGGTATCCGTGGTACCTGTTTTCGTGAAACTCATCCGTTTTCTTGAAACTGCATGTTTGCCAACCCCCTGCCAGACTGGCATCGGGTTCAAATGTCTTCTGCTCTGCGCGACGAACGGTTCCATGTGGAAGGTTACGATGGTTTTTCATCGTCGGATCATTGGCAGAGCCGAAAATTAGCCTTATTTGTGGGGCAGGGTAAAGCAATCCTCGGCACTTCATCCGGGGAACCTGAACCGAAGACCCTTTTTTGAAGTGAAGCGAGGCCATGTTTCCAATCCGTCGTCTGATAGAAATCCCCCATGCCGCACTCCTGAGTGCTGTTATGTTCCTAACCCTGGGGACGGCACCCCTCGCTGCCCAGAACCATCAGGATCTGGGTACGTTCTCGGCATGGCAGACCTACAGCTACGCACAATCCGGCGGCACCCGCTGCACCATGGCATCCCAGCCACAGAAGGACGAAGGCGATTATTCCCGACGCGGCCCGATCTGGGCCTTCGTAATGCACCGCCCCAAGGAAGGCGCAACCGGAGAGGTCGGTTTCCATATGGGCTATCCCCTGAAGGAAGGTTCGCTCGTCAAACTGCAGATTGGCAGTCAGAGCTTCGACTTCTACACCAGCGGCGAAGGCGCCTTCGCCTGGCGGGAGGACGAACCGAAAATCCTCCAGGCCATGCGCGCCGGGGCGACCATGAGCGTCACTGGCACCTCCACCCGTGGCACGGTGACCAAGGATGTCTACTCCCTGTCCGGCTTCACCGCCGCCAACAAGAAAATCAACGAGGCCTGCGGGGTCCGTTAGCGGGTTCCCTCAGTCTGGTGGGACGCAATTCAGGGAGCACTTCAAGGATGCTTGGTTCGCCGGTCAGATGAGTTGCATCAGATCAAAGGGCGGGTAATGCATCCAGTACCGCCTGCACGGGCAGGTCGGTCAGATCGGCAACGCGTAGAATCTGAACCGATGGTCCCTTCTGGGCGCAGAGGGCCGGGTCGGAGGCGTGGGAGTAGAGCACCAGACAGGGGCAACCTGCAACGGCAGCCAGATGCATCGGGCCGGTATCATTGCCGACCGCAACCCGTGCGGACCTGCACAGTCCCGCCAGTTCGAACAGTCCAGTACGGTCGGTCAGGTCGATGACGCCGGGACAGGCGGCGGTTATCCGTCGGGTCCACTCCGCATCGGCCTTCGTTCCGATCAGGACCGGCGTCAAACCGGCCTGCATCCATGCCAGTGCCAGATCCGCGAATCTATCGGCGGGCCAGCGCTTGTCCGGGCGATGCGGCGATCCTCCCGGCACGATCAGCCCATAGCGTTCCGGTAACGCCAGATTATCTGCATTTACCGTGTCGAGGGGCTTGTTGAGGGTTCGGGTCATCCAGTCGACATTGGGGCTCGGAACCTGGTTGATACCGGCCAAGGCCAGTTGTTCGCGCTGGCGATCCAGCGTGTGCATGTCATCGCGGTTGGGATTGTCATGCGGGTGGGAGGCTCCGCGCGCGATGCCGGAGAGTAGCGGTCGTCCCGGCCAGAGCATATGCCAATAGGTGGAGGACCGGTCGGATGTCTGCAAATCGAAGACCATGTCGAAGCGCCCCGATTTCAACCGGCGACGCAGATCGAAGTATCCACCTGGCGTCCTCGGGCGGTGGTCGATCCATACCTGATCGAACCATCCGGACGCTTCCGCCAGACCGACGAAAGGCTTGGTCGTCAGCAGTGTAATCCGTGCTTTGGGGAGTGCCGAGCGGATTGCCTGGAATGGCCCCATTGCCTGGACGAAATCTCCCAGCGCCCCCAGTTTGATCACCAGGACACGGTTCAATCCTTCCGGGAGCGCCACCATCCGGGCCGCTCAGGCGGCGCTGGCCGAAGGGGCTTGCAGCAATTCGCGATAGACATCCAGCGTTGCGGCGCACATGCCGGTCCGGGTGAAGTTCTGGCGGGCATTCACGATTCCCGCTTCACCCATCTGCTGGCGTCGCATCGGACCCATTTCCAGGGCCTGCTCCAGCTTGTTCGTCAAATCGAACAAATCACCCGGACGGAACAGCAGACCGGTCACGCCGTCTTCAATCTGCTCCGGCGCGGCTCCGTGATGGGGGGCGATCACGACCCGACCCATCGCCTGGCCTTCGACCGCAACGCGCCCGAAACCCTCGGGGTCGGTGGAGGCGGAGACAACAATATCGCTGAGTTTCAGGGCGGCGGGCATATCATCGCAGCCACCGACGGCATGCACGACATCGTCCAGCTTCAAACGCCGAGCGAGCTGTTCGACCTCCCGCACATAGGAATCGCGTCCCTGGGCATCTCCAACCAGCAGGCATCGCAGCGGGCGGGTCTGAACCCGGGCCAGGGCCTTTAGCAGCAGAATCTGGCCCTTCCAACGAGTCATCCGGCCCGGCAGCATGATCACCGGCACGCCATCGGGCAGTCGCCAGCGTTCGGACAGTCGGATCAGGCGCTCGGCGGAGACATTCTCTCCAGAATACAGATCAATATCGATGCCGCGATGGATCACGCGCAGCTTTGTTCCGTCAATCCGGTAATGGTTCTGGATATGGCGGCGGATGAATTCGCTGATCGCGATCACCCGGTCCGCTCTGGTCATGACGGAATTGTAGTAGCGCTTCAGCGGATTGCCGAAATTGTATGTGCCGTGGAAAGTCGTTACGAAATGCACTCCGGTTGCCTGTTTCGCCCAATAGGCACTCCAGGCCGGGGCACGGCTGCGCGCATGGATGATGTCGACGCCTTCGTCGCGGATCAGATTGGACAGGCGTTCCGCGTTGCGCCTCATGATGAAGTAGTTCTTCGTCGCCAGCGGCATTTCGATATGTTCTATCCCGGCGCGGGTCAGTTCGCGAGTCATCGGCCCGCCGGAAGACGCGACCAGAGCACGGAATCCGGCATCCTTCAGCGCGATCGCAACATCAATTGTACCGCGTTCCACACCGCCGGTCACCAGCGCGGGCAGAACCTGCAGCACCGTTGCCGGGCGCGTCGCTGTGGATGGTTTTCCATCCCTGTCAGTCATGCTAGTCACACTCAACGGTCCATCCGATACAAATGCGGGATATGCCCCATCATGCCGAATCAGGATCCGGTTAGATTTCTCGTTCGATCCGAAGCTGATCAAACGGGCCCACAAAAAATCGCATACCGACATACGGCGCAGAATACAAGCACCCACAATCCTGATGGCAGTGGCACGAACCGGTCCGGTATTCTGTTCTGTGGCGGATTTCATTCGAATATGGACGGTGGTAAGGCGGAATTCCTGCATGCGCGCTGCCGTGATTTGGGTCACGCCTTCACCCGTTTCGATTATGGCGGTCATGGCAAAAGCAGCGGGCGATTCGCCGATGGAACGATTGGTGACTGGTACCGGGATGCGCTGGCGATTCTCGATACGGTCTGCCAGGGTCCGCAGATCGTGGTCGGTTCTTCCATGGGGGCCTGGATGGCGCTGATGCTAGCCCGGGACCGTCCGGACAGGGTTGCTGGGCTGATCCTGATCGCACCGGCCCCGGATTTCCCGCAGCGCCTGATGCTGCCGCATCTGCCGGAGGCGGCGCGGGCGGCCCTGGAGCGGGACGGTGTGTGGTACCGCCCCTCTGAATTCGAAGCCGATCCCTATCCGATCACCCGCAGGCTGATCGAGGAAAGCCGCCGCCACGAAGTTCTGTCCGGCTCTTCGATTAAGGTCCGGGGTGCGGTCCATATCCTGCACGGCACAGCGGATGAGGTTGTTCCCCTGTCCCATGCGCAGGCGGTGGCAGATTGGGTCAAGGCGGACTCGGTGACACTGGAAACGGTGGAAGGCGGGGACCATCGGCTGTCGACGCCTGCCGATCTGGATCGTTTGTGGTCTGCTCTCCGGACAGTTATGGAAGCATCGCGCTGAGGGCGTCGCGATAGTTCGGCCAATGCAGGGTCACGCCCAGTTCCTGCTTGATCCGTGTATTCGCCACCCGTTTGTTGTCACGGTAGAAACTCCTCGCCATCGGGGACAGATCTGTCTTCTCAATCGGAATTTCCGGAGGAGAATCGACGCCCAGTAGGGAACAGGCATAGGCGATTACGTCCTGGGGCGGCGCGGCTTCGTCATCACAGCAATTATAGGCCGCTCCATGGTTCGGACGCGCGGTGGAGGCGAGCAGGATTTCGGTAATATCGTCGATATGGATCCGGCTGAAGACTTGGCCCGGCTTCACGACCCGGCGCGCCCGACCGGATCGCACGGTTTCCAACGCGCTGCGCCCTGGCCCGTAGATACCGGCGAGACGAAAACTGTGGACCGGACCGGCGGAGCCCAGACTGAACCAGGCGGTTTCTGCTTCGACCCGGCGCTGCCCGCGCGTTCCGCTGGGGGTCAGCGCGGTGGTCTCATCAACCCAGGCCCCGTCATGATCGCCATAGACTCCGGTCGTTGAGAGATAGCCGATCCAGTGGTAGGGCCCGGCCCGCAGGATATCAGCCCCGTGCCGGTCGATGACCGGGTCCCCGGATTCGGTCGGTGGAACGGATGAGAGCAGGTGACTGGCGGAGGCGAGTGCCGCCAGACCCGCCGCGTCAAGGGGCTGGTCTGTATCAAACAGATGCGCATCAATCCCCTCCGCGATCAGGGCTTTGCGCTTGTCCTGGCTGCGGCAGGTGGCGGAAATCCGCGCCCCCGCCTTCTGCATGCGGTTGGCAAAGGCCTTTGCGCTGTAACCCAGTCCGAAAATGAACAGATGCGGCTCGGTTGGTGTATTGGGGCGGGTCATAGAGTGGCATTCTCCTGCGGGATTGCTTTTTTGACATCAGAGGGTTGGGTTGGGGCTTGCCAGAATGGCGGTCTGCATCGACTTTAGGGACATGATGACGGTGCTTCAATACACCCCGATCCGGATCGGGCTTATCCTCCTTCTTCTCCTGTCGGCACCGGTTGCGGAACCGGTCCTGGCGCAGGCGCTGGATACCGAACAGGAAAAGGAATACCGGATATGCATGCAGATGACGCGGGTGGATCCGTCCGCGGCATTCGAACGTGCGCTTGGCATGCAGGATCTGGGCGGCGGTGTCCCGGCCCGGCACTGCGCCGCCGTGGCCCTGATGCATCTGGGCCAGTATGAGGAGGCGGCAAAACGGTTTGAGGCAATGGCCGGAATGATGCCCGATGATGCCTCCCCTGATATTGTTTCCGATATCCTGGCCCATGCCGGAATTGCCTGGATGGAGGCGGGAAATCTCGACCGTGCCCATTCGGTCCAGACCGCAGCCCTGGACCTGACGCCGAATTCTCCTGTAATTCTGGTGGATCGATCAATGGTCCTGGCCCAGGGCGGGCATTACTGGGAGGCCATTGACGATCTGAACCGCGCATTGGAACTGAACAATACCGATCCCGCCGCCTTTGCCATGCGGGCCAGTGCCTATCGCTATGTCGAGGCGAATGAACTGGCCATGGACGATGTCGAGCGGGCTCTCAGACTGGACCCCGATCATCCCGAAGCACTGCTGGAGCGCGGGATTCTGCATCGTATAGCCGGAAATCCCGAAGCTGCCCGCCGCGACTGGCTACGGTTGATTACCCTCCATGATGGTCGCCCCGCCGCAGAGGATGCCCGACGGAACCTTGAACTTCTGGATGTCGAAAAACCAGTCGTTACGGAATGATCAGCGGCGGGTCAGTTTGAAATTGCCCTTGCATCTGTCCAAGAATTCGAATTCAGCGCCTTCCGGCGTCAGCCTGAACGGACGCTTGGCGACGACCGACCCGTCACGCCCGATATCGGACAGGCGGATAGTGGCGCTTCCCGCCGCATCCACCGTCATGAAGACTCCGGCATTGGCCCCCAGATTGGAATCGATCCTCCCCTCAAACGCACCGTTCCTGACTGAGATCGGCAGAGTGCCATTCTCGCCGGATCGGCACCAGGGGGCCGGTTTGGCGACTAGCGATGTCCAATGCAGCAGCCAGTCGCTGTTGGTGAAATCGGAGTCTGTTCCGGCGCTGCGGGGCGGTTCTGCCGGAATTGCCGCCAATCGGGTGTTCGCCTGCAATGTTTGCAGCTTCAATTCCGCCAGTTCCGCATAGATGCTGCCGGGGAAGCGGTCGATGACCAATTGGATTTCGGCGGGATCCTGGCTGTCGCGCACCGCATTCCAATAGGCCTGCGCCTCGTCCAGCACCGAGTCCGCCGGAACCGATGCGGTTGAGGGTGCAGGCACCGATACTGTCTGGTTCGATGCATCTTCTGTATTGAAATAGAAATCGCCGGTCAGGGAAGAACTTTCCCAGGGAATCTGTCTTTGCCCGGTTTTTTCGATGACTTCCAGTCGAACGGTCTTGAATACCTGTTCCACGCTGAGTCCGGGGCGCTGAATCGCCTTGGCCAGGGCCAGTGCATAGGGGCTGTGGCGGCCTGTCCCGTCGGCGGCGACATCCCCCGGTGCGGTGGAATAGGCCAGCAGGGTGCCGAAGGGCGCATCGATCTTCGCCAGTCCGCGCGCGCCGCTGCGGGTAGCGGCTTTGAAGGGATTGTTGCGACAGGCATCAAGGACGACGATGTTGAGCCGATTGCCTGCTTCGGCGAGGCTCTGCATCAGGGTAGATGCATCCAGTGTCTGGATGCGCAGATCCAGAACATCCTGGATATCGGCATCGACCGGAATCAGATAATTCTCACCGTCTGCCTGAACCGCATGCCCGGCATAGAAAACCAGGCCGACGGTATCGGTTCCCGCCGCCCGCAGATTGCGCCCGAAGCCGACCACGGCACGCTGCAGGTCGCGATGGCCCAGATCGGTGAAGGTCTGGACTTCAAATCCACTGCGCGCCAGCATTTCCGACATCAGGCCCGCATCATTCGCGGGATTGGCCAGAGGCGATGTCCGGTAGGCGCTGTTGCCGATGACAAGCGCCAGGCGACGCTCCGCCATGGCGTCACGTCCCTGTATCAGGACAGCCGCCAGCATCAGTACGACGGATGCGAACAGTTCGAACGAACGCATGTCGAAAATCTTGATCCATGCCAGTTTCAACCGGAAGAATACAGGTTTCCCGTAATTTCCGCAATTATCTGTTGCTGCCTCAACCCAGGATGAGCCCCGAATCGGGTTGTCTTTCAGGATCAGGTGGTTGGCGGGTTCGGTACCGCGATCAGGCGATGGTGATGACCTTTACATCGCATTCGGGATGGGCCGTCACCATTTTGCGAACTTCGATATCGTCCGTGGTATAGATCTGGGTTTCCGCCCAGGTCACACGGAACAGCAGTTTCGCATCCCAGTCGATGGTTTCCGCACGGGCCGCTATCGCGGTCATATGTGCGGATTCGGCGCGGGCCAGCGAAACCTCGTCGCGATAGGCGTGCTTTTCTCCCACATAAAGGGTTGTCATGGCGTTTCTCTCCTTTCGGGTCACTCAGACGGGGCCGGGAGGAATTCCCGAATCTGTGTCTGGACCAATCGTTCAAAGGTTGCGCACCTTGTGCGCTTCTGATAAGAAATAGGCGCACTTAGTGCGCAATGCAACAGAAAAATCGCGCACCTCGTGCGCTTTCAAGATTTATCGTCTCATACGGTAACTTGTTACCGTATTTCGATCCGCCGGAAGGAATGAGCCTGTTGAAACCCGTTGATTTCAAGCGCTGGCGCAAGAGCGTCGATCTCTCGCAAAAGGATGCCGCTCATGCATTGGGGCTGAAACGCCGTGTCGTCCAGTACTACGAGAAGGGGGAGCGGGACGGAAAGAAGATTGACATCCCGCTGACTGTCCGCCTTGCCTGCGCTGCTTATTCGGCGGGCATCCGGGATTATCATGGGCCGGAACCTACGATGAAAGTGGTAACAACAGATCCGCCATCATCGGTCCTTCCCGAGTAGCGGCACGGTTGGCGTTCCGTCAGAGCCTGCTTTGCCGACAAGCCGCGCATGGGCACGGACCGGGAATGTTCCCATGCCCTGAATTTTCGGAGGAACGGCGGAAAAGCGGAAACCGCTGTTCGGAAGCGTATCGAGATTCGTCAGATGTTCGACGATGGGGATACCATCCGCCAGAAGCACTGAATGAACCGGGCGTGTGTTCCCCGAGGTATCATCGATGTTCAATGAATCGATCCCGACCAGTATCGCCCCTCGGTCACGCAGAAATTCTGCGGCTGACTCCGTCAGGTACGGATGGCCGTCGAAATAGCGCTCAGTCCCCCAATGGGCGCTCCAGCCGGTATGGATGAGAACGGCTTTGCCTGTCACGTCCGTCGCTGCGAAGGCCATCCAGTCGATGGCGCGGGTATTCATACCCGCCAAACGGACGACTATGCCTGGAACATCCGATACGCGGTGAAGGGGCAGACCGCACAGGTCCGGAGCCTCCGGATACCGGTGATAAGGTGTATCGATATAGGTGCCCGTATTCGACACCATGTCGATGCGCCCGATCTGGAATTCCGTTCCTTCGGCATAGAAGGTGCGGGATTCCGCGAAGGAAAGATGGTCACAGATAATCGGCCCCGGCAGACCTTTGTAGGTTGTCATTCCATTTTCGATTTTATGGCTGAGGTCGATTTGAATCCCATCCATTTTGATTATTCCACCCGTTGAGGCCGGTGTCTTTCTTTTGTGACTTTCCTCAATGATCGCCTTGTTCAGTATCCGGGCTTCTCCAACCATCAGAAGGTTGAGATCGCGTATGATATAGGCGGCGAGGGCGTCATCGGTTATGTCATCACCGTCGATGTCCAGCCGGAATCCCTGGCCCTGAATGCCGCCGCCATTGGAAAAGTCGATCTCAAAATCAAAGCAGGCCCGTTTCTCGGTCATGCATCCGTCTCCATATCTCGTTTGGCCCCTCGGTGATTCGCCCTGTGGCGGCGTACCTTCGCGCGGTTGCCGCAGCCAGACGCGGAAGAGCACCATTTGCGATTGCCTCTGCGGGATCTGTCGAGGAACAGCATCCGGCAATCCGGACACCGGCGCAGGCTGCCGACCCTGTCAGCGGCAAGACAGAGGATCGCGTCCGCCGCGACGGTGGCAAGCAGCGCCCGGCCCGGTTCGTCCGCACGGTACTGCACAGCCCCGTCCTCGAATACGGGTTGAAGCGGGGGATGAGCGGCGGTGGCATTGAGACATGCAATGTCCGGGTTCGACGGAAAATCCTCTTCGACGAGGCATGTCACTACACGATGGACTGTCTCCCGAAGCATCCGCGCCTCGGCGATGTCGGCCCCTGACACCGGAAACGGGTCGGCCACATCAAAACCCGCTTCCTTGATCCAGGATTTCAGACTTTCTGGTGCCTGTAGCAATTCTACGGGTTCTCCCGCACGACCGGCCAGCGTGTCGACGAAATCGAGTGCCAGCGATCCGGCAGTGAATTCAAAATGTTTTCTCATGTAACCTTACTATAAGGTTACAGTTTATTCGTCAATAGACAGCAGCACTTATTCGCTGTCCCGGATGAGAAGCTGGATTGCAGGTGGATGCGGCCTGATCTTCGAGGCTATTCCGCCGGTTCTTCGCGAATAACGGGGCAGGCGACACCGGTTCCGCCTAGGCCGCAATAGCCACCAGGATTTTTCGACAGATAGGCTTGGTGATAGTCCTCGGCGTAGTAGAAGTCGGGGTGGTCGACGATTTCTGTCGTGATCTGACCCAGGCCGCGTGCTTTCAGAGCGGGGGTATAGGCGTCGCGCACCGCTTCGGCCTCTCGTCGCTGGATTGCGTCATAGGGATAGATGCCGGATCGGTACTGGGTGCCGGTATCATTGCCCTGACGCATGCCCTGTGTCGGATTATGGGCCTCGAAGAAAACCTTCACCAGTTCGGAATAACTGATCTTGGCGGGATCGAAGATCACCAGCACGACCTCGTTATGACCGGTAAGGCCGCTGCAGACTTCCTCATAGGTCGGGTTCGGCGTCAAACCCCCGGCATAGCCGACCGCCGTTGCGAAGACGCCGCGAGTCTGCCAGAATACCCGCTCCGCTCCCCAGAAGCAGCCAAGGCCGAACAGGGCCTTCTCCGTTCCGTCCGGGAAAGGCTCGACGATGCGGGTTCCCAAAGCGTGATGGATCGGATTGATCCGGATCGCCTCGACCCGGCCGGGAAGGGCGTCCTTGCGGTCAGGAATCTGGAGCTTGTGTTTCGGGGTCGTGAAAAACATCGATGCCTCCTGTGGACGGCTGTGTATCGCTCAGGAAGATAGGGCTGGGTGCCGCCGCATTCAAAGGTATTCCCGCGATTTCCGGTAACGGATGCGTGTGCAGGGCCAGATCGGGCTTGCGCAGAATGCACAGCAACCCCTGTACCGGCTGACCTTTTTCCCGGCGCAGGACCCGGCGCTCGATGGCGAAGATGTCCAGCAGCGCCGCTGCGATCCAGGGCCGCAGACGCGCCGCCGAATGCCGGAAGCGATGACCTTCACCCAGATCGATTCCACGCCGTTCCCCGGCCTCGACGGTGAAGACGAACCAGCCGCCGGGGGACAGCGCCGCCGCCGCGCGCTGGAACACCGGGGCGAGGTCGCCGATATAGTTCAGCACATCGCCCGCCGCGATCAGGTGATAGGGGTTGTCCTCCGCCATCCACGGGTCGACCAGCAGATCGCCCTGCCGCATGGCGGTATAGAGGCCGGTTGCCGCCGCCTTGGCCAGCATACCCGACGACAGGTCGATTCCGTCCAGTTCCGACACGGCAAGCCGCAGTGATGGCGCGATCAATCCGGTTCCGCAGCCAAGGTCCAACCCCCGCGCGCAGGGCGGCAGAGTGCCGATGATCCGGGCGACGGCCTCGGCCATGACTTCGGGACCGCGATAGTCCAGTCGATCCCGCATCTTCGCATCGAAACGGGTCGCTTCCTGATCGAACAGGGCCTCGACATAGGCGGCGGGCAGGCGATCCGGAACCGGGGCAGCGCCGATCAGGCTCAGGCGTATCCGCGCACCCATCCGATCATCGGGGTCGGATTTCAGGCAGTCGCGATAGGCTTTTTCCGCCTCCTGGATATGGCCCAGTTTTTCCAGAATTTCTCCATGGGCGAAGTGGACGTCGGCCCAGCCCGGCGCTTCGGAGCGTGCGTCGGTCAATGCTTCGCTGGCGGCGGCAAGGTCGCCCTCATCCGCCAATGCCATGCCAAGATTCAAACGACGTTCGGCGCGTATACGATCGTCTTGCATATCCGATATCCGAGAAACTGGCGCACGAGAAACTGGCGCAGGGTGCGTCAGGCGGACTGATATGAGCGCAGTTCAGAAACCTGGCAAGCGTTATCGGCGGGGTCGGGGTATCGCCGTTATCGGCGGGGCAGATTCACTGCGACGATACCCGCTGCGCCAGCACAGACGGCGGTCATCAGATAGGCGCGGCTGAGGTCCGTTTCGCCAACCAGACCGGCCAGCACCGCGCCAAAGGCGCCGACCCCGTCAAGGATGGCAAAGGCTATTCCCAGGGTTGTCGCCTCGCTGCGTCCCGACAGATCGACGGCGCAGGCCAGGACCACTGACCGAACGGACGTCAGGGCACCGAGGCACAGCACCAACCCGCCTACGATCCAATAGGTGTCGGTCGACAGGAAGACGATTAGGCCGCCGGTCGTCGACAGGGCACAGGCCACAAGGATCAGGGGGCGACGGCCGACCTCATCGGCCAGGCGGCCCAGGCGGGGCTGAAGTACGGCACCGACAAGCAGAACCCCGGCGAAGATCTGACCTGCCTGCCAGACATCCATGCCCTGGTCGGTCTGCAGGAACAGCGGCGTCATCGCCGTCGCGCCGATCAGGCCCAGATTGTAAAGCACCATCATCGCGATGAGGCCGGTGCCAAGCGGCGTTCCCCATTCCCGGATCAAGGCGCGGAAATCGGGTCGCGGGACCGTCCCCGACTTAACCTTTGGAATCTGCTCAGAAACATGGAACAGGAATAGGAAGCCCATGAGGGCGGTCGGCAGAACGACAACGACCAGAACGTCGCGCCAGCCCAGATCCATCCCGAAGAGGCCGTGATTCAGCAGGTGACTGGCCAAAAGCGGTGCGAAGACGCCGGCCATGGCTCCGCCGATGGCATGAATGCCCAGTACGCGGGCGCGCTGCCCAGGCGCGGCCTTGACCAGTATGCCGGTCGCCATCGGGTGCCAGGCGGCGTCGCCCATGCTGGCCACCGCCATCAGGATCGCCAGGGGCCAAAACCCTTGGGCATAACTGGCCAGGATGTAGCCGAAGGCGACCCAGAAGAAGGTCGACATCAGGATACGGCCGCGATTGGACACCCGGTCCATCAGCAATCCCGCCGGCAGATAGGCAAGCGACGCCCCGATGCTCTGAATGGTCAGCAGAAGACCGACCTGAGCCGGAGACCAGCCGAAGGATAGTCCGATGGCGGGTGCGATCATGTACAGTGCGCCGAAAGGCCAGTCGATGCACAGGTGGCCCGCACTGAACCAATAGGGAAGCCGATCTTTCGGTGCGGTGTCGGTTTGAATGGCGATCATCGGCTATCCCTCTTTCGAAAGTAATTACTTTGGAAAGTTAACGGCGCCTTAATGAGAATAGAAGTCGAAAAATCTCATGCTTCGGATAAGGAAAATTTATTCGAGCTTGCTGCGTCGCATCATTTCTTCCAGATCGCCTTGCCATCGCCCGGCAGGCCGAGATCGGGCCACAGGTTGTCGATCCTGTCGATTACCGCCTGTTCCATCCGGATCTTGGTGCCCCATTCGCGCCTGGTTTCCGGGGGCCATTTGTTGGTCGCGTCCAGCCCGATCTTTGACCCCAGACCGCTTTCCGGCGAGGCGAAGTCGAGATAGTCGATGGGCGTGTTCTCGATCACCGTGATGTCCCGGGCCGGGTCCATCCGGGTGGACATCGCCCACATCACATCCTTCCAGTCGCGCGCATTGATGTCGTCATCGACCACGATCAGCCATTTCGTGTACATGAACTGGCGCAGATAGGACCACGCGCCCAGCATCACCCGCTTGGCGTGGCCGGGATAGGCCTTCTTCATCGAGATCACGGCGATGCGATAGGAACAGCCCTCCGGCGGCAGCCAGAAATCGACGATCTCCGGGAATTGCTGTTGCAGAAGGGGGATAAAGACCTCGTTCAGCGCCTCCCCCAGTATCGAGGGCTCATCCGGTGGACGGGCGGTGAATGTGGAAAGATAGATCGGCTTCCGGCGCATCGTGATCGCGGAGACCCGGAAGACCGGAAAGGGTTCGACGGAATTGTAATAGCCGGTATGGTCGCCATAGGGGCCTTCATCGCCGTATTCGTCCAGCATGACATGGCCTTCCAGCACGATTTCCGCCTCTGCCGGAACTTTCAGCGGAATCGTCTTGCAATCGACCAGGTCGACCTTTTTGCCCCGCAGCAGGCCTGCGAACTGGTATTCCGACAGTGTGTCCGGGACCGGGGTCACGGCGGCCAGGATGGTCCCCGGATCGGCCCCGATGACGGCGGCAGCAGGCAGCGGCTCCGGGCGGGATTTCTTCCAGCGCGCATAATGCTGCGCCCCGCCGCGATGTTTCAGCCAGCGCATCAGGGTCGTATCGCGCCCCGTCACCTGCATGCGATAGATGCCCAGATTGAACGCATCGCTGCGGTCGCCCTTCGGGTTCGGTCCCTGGGTCACGATCAGCGGCCAGGTGATCAGCGGTGCCGGTTCGCCGGGCCAGCAGGTCTGGACGGGCAGTCGCGCAAGGTCGATATCCGCGCCGGTCAGCACCACTTCCTGCACCGGGGCATTCTTCACCGTGCGGGGCTTCATTGAGAGCACCTGCTTGACCAGCGGCAGCAGGCCGATGGCCTCCTTCAACCCGCCCGGCGGTTCCGGTTGACGCAGGAAGGCCAGCGTCTCCCCCACTTCGCGCAACTGATGCGGTTCCCGGTCCATGCCCCAGGCCACCCGCTCCACCGAGCCGAAGAGATTGACCAGCACCGGCATTTCTGTCGGCTTTCCATCTGCACCAACCGGATTCTCGAACAAAACGGCAGGGCCGCGATCCTTCAGCAGGCGGGTCTGGATCTCGGTCATCTCCAGCACGGTGGAGACCGGCTGGCTGACCCGAACCAGCCGTCCGTCCCGTTCGAGACGGTCGATGAAATCGCGCAGGGAGGAATAGGGCATGGGACTGGTATCCTGTGACGGGGTGCCGGGACTTGGCGGAACGGGCATGAGGGGGTAGATAGAGCCCAAACTACAGACTGTCGAGAGTCAGGAGAAAATCCCATGTCCGCACGTTACTGGATTGTCGGTGGTATCTATACCGATACCAGCTTCACAACCCTGGCGCAGGGCGTCAAGGAAACCCGTCTCGGCCCGTTCGACGATTATGCCCAGGCAAAGGCCGTCTGGCGGGCGAAGGCGATGGAAACGGTGGATGATGCCCATGCGCGGTTTTCCATCGAAAAGGAAAGCCACGACGAATTCTGGGTCATTGGCGGCATCTATACTGATACCAATTTCCACGATCTTGCCAATGGCGGGGAAGAGGTGCGAACCGGTCCTTTCAAGACCTATGAGGCGGCCCAGGCCGAATGGAAGGCCCGCTCCATGGCCGCCATCGACGACGCTTATGCCCGGTTCAGGATCGAGAAATTGTAAGAACCTGCCTGTTCAGGATTTAGTTCAGGATTTTCGACAGGCGGTCGCGCAGGGTGTCGATTCCCTGTGACACTTCCCTGGCTCCGATGCGGACCTGCTGGGAGAGTTCGCCCACCTGGGCCGAGCGTTTTGTGACTTCGCCAATATCCTCGGTCACGCCTCTGGTCGCCGCCGCCGCGTCGCGCACATTGCCGGTGATCTGCCGCGTCCCCTCGGTCCGGGCCTCGACCGTATGCGATATGGTTTCCGCCATCTCGCTCATCTGGCTGATGGTGTCTGATATCGTCTGGATCGCGTCTACCGTCGCCTTGGTGCGGCTCTGCACCCGGTTGATCTGGGTCGTGATTTCCTCCGTCGCCTGGGTGGTCCGGTTGGCGAGATTCTTGACTTCAGTGGCGACCACGGCAAAGCCCTTGCCAGCGTCTCCCGCCCGCGCCGCCTCTATCGTGGCGTTCAGTGCCAGCATGTTGGTCTGGTCCGCGATTTCGTTGATCAGGGTGATGACCGCGCTGATCCTGCGCGCATCCTCGGCCAGTGCCGTCACCGACTGGCTGGCCAGATCCACCTCGCTGGAGGCCTGGGCTGCAACCGAACCGGACCGCCCGGCCAGGTCCAGCACGTCGCGGAAGGAACCTGCGATCTGTCCGGTTTCCTCGACCACGGCTTCGGCGCTGTCGGTTGCCTGCCTTGCCGCGTCGGCCACCGTCTGAGAGCGCTCTTCGGCATCCGCTGCGGAGGTCGCCATTTCACCCGCTATTGTTTCCAGACGCTGCATATTCTCCTGAATGCCGGTCACGGTGCTGCGCAGTTCCTCGTCCAGTCTGCCGGACATTTGCTGCAACCTGTCCTGGATTTCCTGGCGCCGGGCCTGATCTCGCTCCTTTTCCAGTTCCTGCATGCCTTTCAACTCGACCAGCCCCATCCGCAGCTTTTCAAGCGCGGTGGCCATGATCGCCATTTCGTCTCGGCCGGTTTCCGGGATGACGACATCCGTATTGCCTTCGCCGATCCGGTCCATGGCGTCGGCAAATCGCCGCTGCGGACGGAATGTGACCGTGTTCAGCACGATCCAGCCGACCGCCCAGGCCACCACCACACCGACCACCAGGACCAGAACGGCCCGATTGCGGGTTTCCGCCACGGCGTCGTTGAATACATGCATGTCGCGGGTGATCGCGGCATGGGCCCAGGGCTCGCCGAACGTGTCGGACAGGGTCACGCGGGTCGTCAGCTTGTTTTCCTCGTCCACTGGTACCGCTGCTTCCGCTTCCTCTGTCCCGCCGGTCTTGTCGGTCCCGGATTTTGTTGTGTCGGTTTCAGCAGTGACCTCCGGCGCGGTGTCTTCCACCGGTTCCAGAGGCTGGGCGAACAGTTCGGCCCCGTTCACGTCATAGAGTATGAAATCGCCGACCATGGCCTTGTTCAGCCCGTCCAGCGCGTTTACCGGATCGGTGATCAGTTCCATGAAACCGATGACCCGGAATCCGCCCAGCGGTGCGATCATGCTGTGCAGCGGGCGTCCGTCCTCCGTGGTCCACTGAAAGCTGACCACCTGGCGCTGGGCCTGCTTGTCGCGCGCCAGAAGCTGGTCCCTGACGCCGGGAATGTTCAGTACGGATTCGCCACTGCCGCGCTCAGACTGGACCAGGGTTTCCATCTGGTCGGACAGGAAATTCACGCTGACATGGGTAAAGACCCGCTGGGTGAAGTCGGCATGGCTGTAGACCTCGTCGGTCAGCACGGCCAGCGCCTTCACGTCCTTTTCTTGTGCCGGTTTGGTGAATTCCGGTCGCCGTACCCATTCCGACATCAGCTTGCCCAGCTTGCCCTCATATTGCTGGCTGATACGCTCCTGCACCAGAACACGCAGGGTTTCCTCCGTCGTGCCGGTCAGCACCGACAGGGCCAGCGTCCGGAACGACCCCGCCGTCCACATCTGGTTGGCAATGATGCCGATTGTGAACACAACGGATAGCAGCAGCAGAACGCGGCGCAGGGTCCATGCGGAATACCGCCGGGTTGCGCCAACACTCGCAGCGCCATTCTCGTCCACCATGTCGATCCCCCTCTGACATTGGCCCATGTCTTGCCCCGGCCTGCCTGCGCCCAGGACATTCCATCCATGAAGACAGTCTGCGGGATAGTGGTTAACGGTTTCTGAACGTCATCAATTCTCCGCGCGCTTTTCCGCCCGGAATCGATTTCGAACGCACCAAGTCCCCTCAACCCGGACGGTCAAACCACCCTTGGCCGTCCCCCCTTTGAACATCGTTTTCAGTTATTCTTTCTGTATGTTTAAAGCCGAGGCAAGACCGTATCAATGGTAACAATGTTAAATACCGAAAACATAATGACGTCTGAAAGGTTCAATTTGAATGCTGGTGGGAAGATCAGCAGGTCACGGCAGGACAAAGGGAATATCAGGGTCGGCAAGCTGCACGGCCTATACCATTTACTGCATAATCTGTTCCGGACTCCGGTCATCTCCATTGCTGATTTTTCCGCGACGGAGATTGATTGGTGGAACGTCCTTGCTAAAATCTTCCGTATTCGAATGGCAAGGGGTGGGAAGCGGTATGGTTGCAGAAAGTGTTTTCCGGTTCGGTCAGATTCTCCGTGCCGGCACGGTGGTTTTTGCAATTGCGTTCGGCCTGGTCCCTGCATCGTCATTGGCACAGACGGGCGGTCAGGGGTCACTGAAAGATCTGGAACTCAGGATGGTCGAGGCCGTTCAAAACGAGTATTATCAGGATTTTCTCACGTATTTGTCCGAGTATGAAAGACGCGGCGGCACCGTGGTGCCCGACATGATCTACTACAAGGCCGTCGCCCTTGAAAGCAGCGGAGACATTCTCGGCGCCTTTGACGAAGTCGACCGGTTTCTTGCCAGTGTGACGGGTTCTCATCCGAAGTTTCCGGAGGCCCGCACGATGATCCAGGATCTGGCGGAGAAGGCACCTCCGATCAGGGCGCTAATTACGCGGTTGGCATCCGCCAGGAACAACAGCGAAGAACTCACCATTCTCCGGGATTACGTCAGAGAAAACCAATATCTAAGCTACAGGGACACGCGGTATGCCGAGCGCCAGATCGGGGTAATCGAAGGGCCGCTGACGGTCGCAGCCTCCCATTGGCGTTTCGAAGCTATGCGAAGCGGCGACCCGATTGAAGGAGCCATCCATGCAATGGCCTTCAACCGGGATGGAAGTGTTCTGGCGCTCGGGGCGGGTGGCATCTGGCCCTCAAATATCTTCATCACGGATGCAGAGGACGGTCGGCATATTCTGAGTTCCATTTATGAGTATGCCCAGCCCATCTGGAACACGCGCACAAGCATGACCATCTCGCCGGCAGACGATCTTCTGGTTCTAGGAATGCAGGACGGTCGGATCAGTTTCTTCCGTTATGGTGAAGGGGCCGGCTTTCAGTTCAACCTGAAAGCCCCCACACTGAAAGAGGTCAATCCGATCATGCTGAGTGAGATCGATCCGGTTGAGGAGATTTCGTTCTCGTCGGACGGCAGTCGGGTTGCCACGCTTCACGCCAGTCGCACGGTCATCGTCTACGATGTCGAAAACCGAAAGGCGATCTGGACGTTCCTGCTGCCCGAACAGAATGGAATAAATTACTTCATCGCTCTTTCACCCGACGGCAAGAAGATTCTGACATCGGGAGAACAGGAGGCGTCTCTTTGGGATGTTGAAAGGCAGATGGGGCTGTTTTCGATCAAGACGAGCTATGTTCAGGATGTTGCTTTTGCGCCTGACGGACAGTCCTTCATGATCGTGGATTCCAATCTCAAGGTGTACGATGCCGCCACCGGAGACCTGCTGCGACGTCATTCGGTGGGATCGAGCTACGGGCGCATCGCAACGTCGCCAACCGGACGCTATCTCCATGCCAGTAGCGGCAACATAAGCCGCGATTCGAAGGGCAGGGTCTATGACCAGCCGGCCGAGATCAGGGTTTATCAGCCTGACGGCAGTCTTTCGGCGATCCTCAGAGGAATCGGGGGGCGTGGGGAATGCCGTCAGGATGAACTGGAGTTTTGCCGTCATATCGCCGCCGTTGCGATGTCCAGCGAGGGGAAACTGGTCGCGGCTGCAACGTCGGATGGATATCTCAGATTCTGGCGCTTGCCTTAGTGCCCACTGCCCTATGGACTGAGGAATCGGAGGGAATAATGGTTGGAAGAACAATAGCACTCCTTGTCGCCGCAACGCTCTTTTGTTTGGGCGTGGGTTCCGGTGCCGCCATGGCTGCGGAATTGGCGGAAGCCCGGGTCGCGGCGAATGTCCGGGCGGCTCCCTCGGTGGAGTCGGCGCGGGTATCGGTTCTGGAGCAGGGTCAATCCGTGCGCATTCTCTCCGAAAGCGAGGGAGGCTCCTGGGTTCGGATCTCTGATCTTTGGGGAAACGAGCTCGGCTTTGTCGCTGAGCGCTTGCTGCACAGGCCCAATGCACCGGCGGCCGCCTCCAATTCCGGCGCGGGAGGGTCGATTTTTGCCCAGGCGGTCCAGTCCGGAGCCATCGACCAGTCACATGAGGAAATCCGTCGCGCGGAGGAGGAAGCCGAGCGCCGTCGGCTGGAAGCCTGGCAGGCGGAACTAGATCGCATGGATGCCGAGCGGGAGGAGCGCGACAGGATCGCGCGGCTGGAACAGGAAGAATTCGAACGGGAACAGGCAGAACTGCGGGAATGGGCGCTGCAAAGCGAGGATTACAGCGGCAGTCGTGGTGATGCTCTCGACGATCTGGCCACTGCGATGGCCGGTCAGTTGCAGACGATGCAGAACGATCTGGCTCAGCAGCAGGCCCAGCAGCGCTGGGCGGAACAGCAACAACGACAAAGACAGCAGCAACAACAATGGCAACAACAGCAGCAACAGGCGCAGACCCGTCCGTCGACGAATTCCTATAACAGCCCGACTTATAACAGTCCGACCGGCAATTCGTCCGTATCGACATCCCGTCCGTCGACGGGTGGCGGCACTTCCGGTACGTCCGGCCTGCCGTCGTCATCGTCCAGCACGGCGGCCCGATCCAACCAGTGCTGGTACACGCCGGACCCGCCCCAGGCATCCTGTGTTGCGGAATCAGTGAACTGGGACGACGGGCGGTTCGTGATAAAAAGCAGGAATGTCTGCAACAAGCGGATTGTTGTCCGGGCCTGCGGATATCGGGGCGGTGCGGGCGAATATTGCGGCATGAGCGGCGTCGGTTCCGGCAGTACCTGGACCCATCTTGTGGGAAAGTCGATGAATCCGACGGGCGGTTACAGAGTGGAATGGGCTGGCTCGGTCAATTCGGTGGAGGACTGGACCTGTATGTCGCGGGGTGGTTAGGGTGATCCATCCGGAATCGTCCTCCAATACCGATATCCTTCATCGGGCGCGGAACTATCCCTATGCCGCGCCGCCGGGCAGCTATACCTGGGAAAGCGGGGTCGAGCGGGCGTTTCGTGCGGAGGACAGGGCGGGTCGGGTGCCGGTTCTGGCCTTCGGGTCCAATCGTTCACCGGAGCGGCTGGCGCAGAAATTCGGGCATCTGGGCACGCATGTGATTCCGGTGGAGCGCGCGCGGCTTCGGGATTTCGATACCGTCTATGCCGCCCATATCACCGCCTATGGCGCGGTGCCCGCCATGTTGCAGGAGGCCCACGGCGTTCGGGTGGAGATTGCCGTCACCTGGCTGGACAAGGCGCAGCTTGCAATCATGACGCAGAGCGAGGTTGCGGCGGCGAACTACGCTTATGCTCTGCTCGACGGGATCGACCTGATGCTGGAGGGCAATGAGAGCCTGGATCATGCCTTCGCCTATGTCAGCACGCGTGGTCATCTGCGTGGCGCGACGGGGGAGGCGGTACCGCTGCTTGCCGTTCGGGCGAAGGGCCGCAAAGCGGATGCTTTGGCGACCGGTGAGATGCTGGAACAGGTCCGCCTACGTGTCGCGCCAGAGGCCGCGCCCGATGATTTCGTCCTGCGCCTTGTCCGCGATGCGGAGTATCGCCATTCAGTGACCGAGATATTGTCCCGTGATGCGGTTCCCTTCACATATGCGGATTATCGAATCTGGTCCTGAAACAGGCTGACCCTGGGGTGAGTTTTTCCCGTCTTCCCCCGAGCCGTCGGGGCGTGTAGAGGGAAAGGGTGTTTTTCCCTGTCCGGAGTTCACCAACGATGACCCCGCCCTTCCTGTCGATTTCCCGCCGTACGCGCCGCACTCCCTTCACCGACCGCGTGACCGCGGCGGGAGTGAAGGCCTATACGGTCTATAACCACATGCTGCTGCCGACCGTGTTCAATTCATTGGAGGAGGACTATTTCCACCTTCGGGAAGCGGTGCAGATCTGGGACGTGGCCTGCGAACGGCAGGTCGAGGTGCGCGGCCCCGATGCGACGCGATTGGTGCAGTTGCTCACCCCCCGCGACCTGTCGAACATGCCCGTCGGTCAGTGCTTCTATACCCCGATGGTGGACGAGACGGGCGGGATGCTGAACGACCCGGTGACACTTCGTCTGGCCGAGGATCGTTACTGGATTTCGATTGCCGACAGCGATCTGCTGCTTTGGGTCAAGGGGCTGGCGGCGGGTATGCGCCTGGACGTGGCGGTGATCGAACCGGATGTCTCGCCTCTGGCAGTGCAGGGACCGAAGGCAGAGGATGTTGTCGCTGCCGTCTTCGGCGATCAGGCCCGTGCGATCAAATTCTTCCGCTTCGCGCCAATGCTGCTGGACGGACAGGAATATATCGTTGCCCGATCCGGTTATTCGAAACAGGGTGGGTTTGAGATTTACCTTCAGGATTCCGCCTATGGCAACGCGCTTTGGGATGCGGTGGTTGAGGCCGGTGCCCCTCATGGCATCCGCGCCGGGGGACCGAACCTGATTGAACGGATCGAGGGCGGGCTGCTGTCCTATGGCAATGACATGACACGGGAGAATACACCCCATGAATGCGGCCTTGGTAAGTTCTGCCAGACGGTGGATGCCATTGGCTGCATCGGGCGCGATGCGCTGATCCGGGTAATTATGGAAGGGCCGCAGCGGATGATCCGGGGGCTGCGCATCGATGCGAAGGGCCTGCCCTTCACGCTGGAACCCTGGCCGGTGACGGCAGGGGGCGTTCCTGTCGGGCAGGTGACATCCTCTGCCTGGTCGCCCCGGCTTGAGACCACGGTCGCAATCGGTATGATCGAGTCTGCATTCTGGGATGCGGGAACCGCCGTGACCGTCGAAACGCCCGTCGGCCCACGTGATGCCGAAATGGTGATGTTGCCGCACTAAAATCGAAAGGGACCATCATGTTCAATGCCCTGATCGTCGACAAGGCCGGGGACGGCGCTGTTTCCGCCACCCTTCAGCAGATCGGGGAGGATCGGCTTCCGGCTGAGGGTGATGTTACCGTTGCCATCGATTATTCGACTGTGAACTACAAGGACGGCCTGTGTCTGACCGGGGCGGGGGGACTGGTGCGGAGCTATCCGCATGTGCCGGGCATCGATTTCGCCGGGACCGTGGAATCCAGTGATGATCCCCGCTATCGACCGGGTGACAAGGTCGTATTGACCGGCTGGCGCGTCGGGGAAGTCTGGTGGGGCGGCTATGCCCAGAAGGCGCGGGTCAGGGCGGATTGGCTCGTCCCTCTGCCGGAGGGTCTGTCAACGAAGCGGGCGATGGCTGTCGGGACAGCGGGGCTGACCGCGATCCTGGCGGTGATGGCCCTGGAAAATCACGGATTGAAGCTGGGCGGTCTGCCGGTCCTTGTCACCGGGGCGGCAGGTGGTGTGGGGTCCGTTGCTACCGCAATCCTGGCGCAATTGGGTTATGAGGTCGCCGCCGTGACCGGACGCCCTGAATTGGCCGACTATCTGAAAGATCTCGGTGCCGCCCGGATCGTTGCGCGCGAAGAACTCGCTGAACCTGCGTCTCGTCCGCTGGAAAAGGAGCTCTGGTCCGGTTGCGTCGATGCGGTCGGGGGCGGCATGCTGGCCCGCGTCCTGACACAGATCGCCTATGGTGGGTCTGTCGCGGCGGTTGGTCTGGCAGGGGGTGCCAATCTTCCTGCCACCGTGATCCCCTTCCTGCTGCGCGGCATCAATCTGCTCGGCATCGACAGCGTCATGCGGCCCTTCGATGACCGACTGGCTGCCTGGGCACGGATCGTTGCCGACCTCCCCATGGACAAGCTTGATGCCATGGTCGTGGAAAAAACGTTAAGCGATCTGCCGGAACTCGGCCCGCAGATACTGAAGGGTCAGGTTCGTGGCCGCGTTGTGGTGGACGTGAACGCCTGACAGGTCAGCAAGGGGAAGGGTGCGTGATGGATATCGGGGCGGATACGGCGGCAGTGCTGGCCTCCATCATTCTGGTCAACGTGCTGGCCTGGTTGACGCCGGGTCCGAATATGCTGGCGGTCATGAGCGCCGCCATGGCGCATGGCAGGCGGGCCGGGTTGATGACCGGGTTCGGCCTGGCTGCCGCTGCGACGATCTGGGCCGCACTGGCGATGCTGGGCGTCGCGGTTCTGTTCGATCTGTTTCCCGATGTGATCCTGGGGTTGAAGCTGGTGGGGGCGGGCTATCTGATCTGGCTCGGCTTCCGATCCCTGCGATCTGCCTGTCGTCCTGTCGATTCCGACACTGTTCCCGAACCGGCGGCGACGGATCGCCGCGCCTTCATCACGGGATTCATTGTCAGCATTTCGAATCCGAAGGCGGCCCTGTTCTTTGGCTCCGTTCTAACCGCCTTCGTTCCTGCCGGTGCCTCTGATACTTTTCTGATCGGTACTGTGCTGCTTTGTGGGGCATTGGGCGTTGTGCTGCACAGCATTACCGCCACTGTCTTCTCAACCGGCCCCGCCATGCGGTTCTTTCAGCACTCCCGTCGCCGCATTGCGCTGTGTTTCGGTGCTGTCTTTTCCGGCCTCGGCCTGATAGTTGCGGTGGATGCACTGCGGCGTGGCTGATGGGGGTATCCGTGCCCCCTGTTTTCGGTGGCCCGCATTCCCACATTGATGATTTCACATCTGATTATCGAGCAGGTATCCAGGATGCGTGCAAATGGACGCGCATATTCCAACTGAGATAAAGACAGGGAAGGTTCAGCGCATCGTGGCACGGGACAATGGCCGGTTCTCGGGACCGGAGAGGCCCAAAGGGAGGGATATGAAAATCCTGCGCCGGACGTTCGGATTCCTGCGTCCCTATCGGGTGCAGGTCATTTTGGCGATGGTTGCGCTGATCGTGACGGCAAGCGCGGTGCTGGCCCTGGGGCAGGGGCTGCGCGGGCTGATCGATGCGGGGTTCACCGGAGGTGATCCGGCGGCGTTGGACCGCGCGCTCGGTTTCCTGATCGGGCTTTCGGTCGTCATGGCGGTCGGCACCTATTTCCGATACACGCTGGTCACCTGGCTGGGGGAGCGGGTTGTCGCCGATCTGCGCGCGGAGGTATTCGACCGGATCCTCCGGCTTGACGCGGGATTCTTTGAGGTGACGCGGACCGGCGAGATCCTCTCGCGGCTGACCACCGACACAACGCTGCTGCAATCGATCATCGGGTCCAGTGCCTCCATGGCACTGCGCAATGCGCTGATTCTGATCGGCGGGATCGTGATGATGGCGGTCACCAATGCGAAGCTGACCATTCTGGCGCTGCTGGTCGTCCCGGTCGTTGTCATCCCGATCCTGCTGATCGGGCGGCGGGTGCGGGTCCTGTCCCGGGACAGTCAGGACCGGATCGCCGATGTCGGTGCCTTTGCGGAGGAAAACATCAACGCGATCCATACCGTGCAGGCCTTCACCCATGAGGCAGTGGACCGGCGACGGTTTGCGGGCGAGGTCAAGAACGCTTTCGACACTGCGATCCGCCGTACCCGGCTACGCGGTATCCTGACCGCCGTGGTGATCCTGCTGGTCTTCACCGCCATCGCAGCGATCCTCTGGGTTGGTGGCAATGATGTCATGGCGGGGACGATCACCGGGGGCGAACTGGCCGCCTTTGTCTTCTATGCGACCGTGGTCGCCTTCTCGGTTGGCATCATTTCCGAAGTCTATGGTGAATTGCAGCGCGCGGCGGGTGCGACCGAGCGGCTGGTCGAATTGCTGGAGGCTGAGCCGGAAATCAAGCCCCCGTCCGATCCGGTGCCTCTGCCGGTTCCGCCACTGGGTCGGGTTGTCTTCGAGGATATTACCTTCCGCTATCCTTCTCGTCCGGATGCCCCGGCGCTGATCGGGTTCAGCCTGACAATCGAACCGGGGGAGACTCTGGCACTGGTCGGCCCGTCCGGGGCGGGCAAGAGCACCGTGTTCCAACTGCTGTTGCGTTTCTTCGATCCGCAAGGGGGGCGGATCCTGCTGGACGGGGTTGATCTTGCGCAGGCCGATCCCGGCGCGATCCGCCAGCGGCTCGCTCTGGTGCCACAGGATCCGGTGATTTTCGGCGCTACCGGGCGGGAGAATATCCGCTATGGCCGTCCGGAGGCCGGGGATGCCGATGTCATCCAGGCTGCGCGGGATGCGGCGGCGGATGAATTCCTGAGCGCCCTGCCCGATGGCTATGACAGTTTTCTGGGAGAGCGCGGGGTGCGCCTGTCGGGTGGCCAGAAGCAGCGTATCTCCATCGCCCGCGCGGTGTTGCGCAATCCTTCGGTGTTGCTGCTCGATGAGGCGACAAGCGCACTGGATGCGGAGAATGAGCGACTGGTTCAGGTCGGGCTGGAACGGCTGATGCAGGGTCGGACCACGCTGATCATCGCCCATCGGCTGGCGACCGTGGTCAATGCCGACCGCATCGCCGTGATCGAGGCCGGTCGTATAGTCGCAACCGGAACTCATGCCGAACTGCTGGTGGCAAGTCCGCTTTACCGCCGCCTGGCCGAGCTTCAATTCAGTCAACCCGGTCTTGAAAACCCGATGGAATCCAGCAGAGTGGTGACCCCAGCCCGGATGCAAGGAGAGTAGGCATGAACCAGGACAATCTCGACCGATTGCGCCGGAAATACGGATCACTGAGCAAGGGTGAGTTGCTCGACCCCGCATTCCAGCAGGTCGCGGCAACAGTGTTCGATGACAAGGGCACGCGCCAGGCTCCTTTCGCCGGGGTCTCGACCTTCCTGGATGCGCCCTGGCTTGGGGTGGATCCACGCGCGCCGGATTTCGGCGACCTGCAGGTGGCGCTTGTGGGCGTACCGATGGATCTGGGTGTCACGAATCGCCCCGGTGCCCGGTTCGGGCCGCGCGCGGTGCGGACGATTGAGCGGATTGGTCCCTATAACCATGTGCTGAAATGCGCCCCTGTCTCGGAAATGCGCGTTGCCGATATCGGCGATGTTCCATTCCGCAGCCGCTTTAGCCTGGACAGCTGTCATGAGGATATCGAAGCCTTTTTCAAGCTGATCCATGCGGCGGGCGTGATCCCGCTGGCGGTCGGCGGCGACCATTCAGTTACGCTGCCGATCCTCAAGGCGCTGGGGGCGGGACGTCCGGTCGGGATGGTGCATTTCGATGCCCATTGCGACACCGGTGGGGCCTTCGATAATTCCAAATTCCACCATGGCGGCCCGTTCCGGGAGGCGGTGCTGGAAGGCGTGCTGGACCCGGAACGCTGTATCCAGATCGGCATTCGCGGACCGGCGGAATATCTCTGGGAATTCTCCGTCGATTCCGGGATGACCGTGATCCATGCCGAAGACATTCCGGAAATGGGCATCCCGGCCATCGCCCGGAAGATCCGGGAGGTCGTGGGCGAGGGTCCAACCTATGTCACTTTTGACGTCGATTGCCTCGACCCTGCCTTTGCACCGGGTACCGGCACGCCGGAAATTGGCGGCGTCACCACCCGCGAGGCGCTGAGCCTGCTGCGCAGTCTGGCCGGGATCAATATCATCGGCGGCGACGTCGTTGAGGTCGCGCCGCAATATGACAGCACCACCAACACCGCCCAGGTTGGCGCGCAACTGGTCTTTGAAATTCTCAGCGCCCTGCGCTTCAGCCCGGCAATCGGTCAGGGTTGATAGGGAACTGGATAACAAGAAATGAGATTATACTCGCTGTGAAACACAGTTATCGAAAATAAAACGGCTATTCTATCAACCATAGGATGTGATAACAATAGTAAAGCTAATACAATATGAAAGTGAAACAGATAAAATGATTTACGTTAAGCAAAGAAATTATATTATTTATATTAATTTAATTAACTATATTTACATTTGGTGTCATTGTATATTTCTAATATGCAAATATTCCTGTGTTATATTGAAACCAGGTTCTGATAGATTTTTATTGCGTAGGTTTTTTCTATTTGATAAACTATTGGTTGAAAATTCAACACTACCCATGTTTGGATAAATATATGAGTGAATATTTTGAGATCGCTTATGCAACTGTAGCGAAACGATTATGCTTAGGGGCTGTCCCAGATAACTACCTGAGCTGACGCTTAACCCATTGTCTGAGTTGAGCTAATTGATCTGACGGATCGCTGTTGTTGAACCGCCACTCGCACTCCTTCAAAAATAGACCGAAATGGGCCTTCGGGACACCGTTGAATTTACGCATGTGACGCTTGGCCTGGTTCCAGAAATTCTCGATCCCGTTAATGTGGTTCCGCTTGTCGGCGAACAGCTCCGAGTGATTGATCCGAAAGTGTTTGAAGTCGGAGACGTCGAGCGCGTTGTAGCCCTTCCAGCAGTCGGAATAGACGATGCTGTCGGGGATGACCTTGCCCTCAATAATCGGCAACAGAGTAGCGCCGGAAGCATCGGGAATGATCTTCGTATAAACCTTCCCGCCACGCTTGAGAAGCCCGAAAACCGGGACTTTCCCCGGCGCACCACGACCTCTCTTGCCCTTTCTCTTGCCGCCGAAATAGCTTTCGTCCACCTCGATCTCGCCACCGAACATCGCCTCGCTTTCGGCCTCAAGCTCATAGGCGATGACCTCGCGCAACCGATGATAATAGAACGCCGCTGTCTTGCGGTTCACGCCACAAAGACAAGCTGCCGTACGAGCCGTCGTCCCGGCGACAAAATGCTCGATCAAACGATCCTGCTTGTAGTGACTCAGACGGCTCTTGCGCATGGACCCCATGATAACCCCCAAACCGGGTTATCTGGGACAGCCCCAAATATTTTATCATGCGGATTTGGGAGAATTTGAAGCTTGAAATCTTGCGATTAGAATGGGTGTGATCTCGCAGGTAATTGCAGCGACCACTCGGTTTCGATGTCGATCCTCAAGACGATGGGGGAGGGCTGTTCGGTCAGAATATTGGATTTCGATGTCGGTAGCGATATTGGCGGGATTTTTGATAATATGATGGTCCGCCCTGACGGTCTATTCTGAGAGGCGGTGCTGGACTAGGATCGCGGCATCTATCAGGGAGAAAGTATTCATGTTCTTCGGGCGGGAGGGGACGAGCCTGTCATGCGGGACCGCGCCTCTTTCATTCCCTAGCGCAATGAAGTATAGGAAGCGACGTGCCGGGGGAGAGCAAATCCGGGGACCATGATCGAGACGCCGACAGGCGGTGACGTTATCTTGTCGCGGTGTTGCGGCAGGTTGTCGCAAACGGTCTCGATATTCCCGTGGAAGGCTTTATGGTTAGGCGCAGAATGGGGGAGCATGCATGCCCTCCTGAAGTTTCGATGCGTTTTCTAGGGGATTCGAAATGGCGGAAGCGACTCAGTCGGAGCAGGATCAGGAGCATGGTCCGGATCGGCGCGATTTCCTGAACTATCTGGCCATTGGTGTCGGTGCCGTCGGTACCGGCGCATTTTTGTGGCCGGTGATCAACAGCATGAACCCGTCTCAGGAAGTCCTGGCCCTGGCCTCGATTGAAGTCGATCTGAGCCAGATCGAGGTCGGCTCTGCGATCAAGGTCTTCTGGCGCGGCAAGCCTGTCTTCATCCGACACCGCACGGAAGCTGAAATCGAGGAGGCGCGCGGCGTTGATGCCGCGAATCTGATCGATCCGCAGACCGATGACGAGCGCGTTCAGGTTCCGGAATGGCTGATCCTGGTCGGCGTCTGCACACATCTGGGCTGCATTCCATCCGGCACAGCAGAGGGCGAGGCCCGTGGCGAGTTTGACGGCTGGTTCTGCCCCTGTCACGGATCGCATTACGACTCGTCCGGGCGTATCCGCAAGGGACCGGCCCCGTCCAATCTGGTCATTCCCGAGTATCAATTCCTGACCGATACCACCGTCCAGATCGGTTAACGGAGGCTTCCTTAGATGAGCAATCACCCTGCCCCGAATTTCAAGAATCCGGTGATCCGGTGGGTCGATTCCCGCCTTCCCGTATTCTCCTACGTGCATGCCGAATACGGCGTGTTCCCGATGCCGAAGAACCTGAATTACTTCTGGAATTTCGGTGCACTGGCGATGGTCTGCCTGTTGGTCATGATCCTGACCGGGATCATGCTGGCGATGCAGTACACCCCGCATGTCGACCATGCCTTCGTGTCGGTTGAGCGGATCATGCGGGATGTCAATTCCGGCTGGCTGCTGCGGTATATCCATATGAACGGCGCGTCGATGTTCTTCATCGTCGTCTATATCCACATCTATCGCGGCATGTATTACGGATCCTACAAGAATCCTCGCGAATTGCTGTGGATTCTGGGTGTCGTGATCCTGATTCTGATGATGGGCACGGCCTTCATGGGGTATGTGCTGCCCTGGGGTCAGATGAGTTTCTGGGGTGCGACGGTGATCACCAACCTTTTCTCCGCCATCCCGCTGGTGGGCGACTATATCGTTACCTTGCTCTGGGGCGGGTTCTCGGTTGATAATCCGACGCTGAACCGCTTCTTTGCGCTGCACTACCTGCTGCCCTTCGTGATCCTGGGCGTGGTGATGCTGCATGTCGTTGCCCTACACATCACAAAATCCAACAATCCTGACGGGATCGAGGTGCGCGGACCGCAGGATACGGTGCCCTTCCATCCGTATTTCACGACGAAGGATTCGCTGGGTCTTGGCGTATTCCTGCTGATCTTCGCCTTCTTCGTCTTCTTCGCGCCGAACTATATGGGGCATCCCGATAACTATATCGAGGCCAACCCCCTGGTGACGCCGCCGCATATCGTGCCGGAATGGTATTTCCTGCCCTATTACGCGATCCTGCGGTCCTTCGTGGACGGCTGGTGGGTGCATGAGATTTTCTTCGGCTGGTGGGCATCGGCGAAGCTGGCCGGGGTGCTGGCGATGTTCGGCTCGCTGCTGGTGATCGCGGTGCTGCCGTGGCTCGATACGTCGAAGGTGCGCAGCTGCCGCTATCGTCCGCTCTACAAATGGGCCGTGATCCTGTTCCTGATCGACTTTGTCATTCTCGGCTGGGTCGGCGGCAAGCCTGCGGAAGAGCCCTATGTGACGATCGCACAGGGTGCGACGATGTATTACTTCTTCCACTTCCTGATCCTGACGCCGCTGATCGGGTGGATCGAGCGTCCGAAACCGTTGCCAGCCAGCATTTCGGAGCCAGTATTGAAGGCGGGGGGCGGATCGACTTTCGCCGGAGCCGCCGCCGCGAAGATGGAGAAGTCGTGATGCGTAAACTCGGTCTTACACTTGCCGCCGCCGCGTTTCTGTCGACGGTGTCCGGCGGTCAGGCGCTTGCCGCCTCCGCCGCGCATCCGCCGCAGGAAAGCTACAGCTTCACCGGTTTCTTCGGGTCGTTTGATCGGGAGGAATTGCAGCGGGGCCTGCAGGTTTATCAGCAGGTCTGCGCAGCCTGCCATGGACTTGACCTCGTGCGGTATCGGGAGCTTTCCGCTCTTGGTTACAGCGAGGATCAGATCAAGGCATTCGCGTCGGAAATCATGGTGACCGACGGTCCGAATGAAGATGGCGACATGTATGAGCGTCCGGCCCTGCCGTCAGATCGCTTCCGCAATCCGTATCGCAACAAGGCGGAAGCTGCCGCGATCAATGGTGGGAAGGCACCACCGGACCTGTCGCTGATCGTCAAGAGCCGTGCCCATGGCCTCGGCAATATCGGGGCGAATTTCATCGACATGCTGAAAGGCGGCGAATTCGCCACCGGAACTGACTATATCTCGCATCTGCTGGGTACCGGTTATATTGAGGAGCCGACACTCGAAGACAAGAAACTCTGCATGGCACAGAATGCCGGGGAGAAGGACGAGGCCTACAAGGTCCGCCTCGACGCCATGGAAACCCCGCCCGGTGCCTATTTCAACAAGTGGTTCCCGGGCTGTTATATCGGCATGCCGCAGCCGCTTTATGAAGGCTCTGTCGACTATGCCGACGGGACCGAGGCAACGCCGGAGCAGATGGGCCACGATGTCGCGGTGTTCCTGACCTGGGCGTCGGAACCGACAATGGAGACGCGCAAGCAGACCGGCATCAAGGTGCTGCTGTTCCTGGCCGTCTTCACCGGTGTGCTGGTTGCGGTCAAGCGCCAGACCTGGAAATCGGTCAAACACTGATACTGTTTTTGGTCCCGTTCCAACGGAGCCTGGATATGGAAAGCCCGCGCTTATGGCGCGGGTTTTTTCATGACAGGTCTTTGCGCCCTGCCGCCGGGGCGACGAGGGTTGGGACCGGCATCAGTCTGCGGCGGAAGGCGACCCGCTGTGCCGGGGTCGCGGCATAGACCTGCTTGTGCGCCTCAACGAACAGCACGCCACCCAGTCTGGGGCACCAGCGACGCCCGAATTTCTCGAAAGCGGGACCGGCACGCAGGACCGGGGCCCAGGTTGCTGGCGGCATGTAGAGCGCCCGGGTGATGGAGAGAGGTTCGAACATGGTATCGGCCAACAGGCGTTCCATCTGCGCCTTGCTGTAAGGCTTTCCATGGCCGAAGGGAGTGCGTTCCGTCCGCGACCAGATACCGCGGCGCGAGGGCACGACTGCCAGCATGCGCCCCTGACCAGACAGGACCCGCCAGCATTCCCGCATCATGGCCCGCAGATGTTCGGCATTCTCCACCGCATGGACTAGCAGCAGCCGATCAATCGACAGATCATCAAAAGGAAGCGAGGTTTCCTCCGCCAGGGCAACCCGGTTGGGCTTGCCGCGTGGCCAGTGGGTGACGCCCTGATGGGCCGGCATGATCGCGACCAGACGACTAGCCTCTTCTCCGAACTGTTTCAAATAGGGGGTCGCATAACCGATCCCGGCGACCGTCAGTCCGGTGACATCCGGCCAGTGCGCACGGATCTCCCCCTGCACGACACCGCGCGCCGCTTTGCCCAGGGGGCTGCGGTAGAACCGGTTGAAATCGACGACATCGCTCCACATAACAAAGGACTATATCAGAGCCGGGGAAAAGCGGCAGCCCTTGCCTTCCCTTGTGACGCATGAAACTCTATATGAAGAAGTGTACGAAAAGAGGAGCCTATGCTCGATATCCGTCAAATTCCGGTCCTGAATGACAATTATGTCTATCTGGCGCATGAGCCACAGAGCGGCGTAACCGCCGTCATCGACCCGGCGGTTGCAGAAC
Organism: Alphaproteobacteria bacterium; assembly: GCA_965223125.1. GTDB lineage: Bacteria > Pseudomonadota > Alphaproteobacteria > UBA8366 > Aestuariispiraceae > Pacificispira. The sequence goes on from OZ244984.1 coordinate 2,126,176, forward strand.
CTGTTCTGGCGGAGGCGGCGCGGCTGGGCTGGACCATCACGCATATCCTCAACACCCACCATCATGGTGACCATGTTGGCGGCAATCGCGAGATCCAGGCGGCTACCGGCTGTCACATCGTCGGGCCACGCGCTGATCGCGACCGCATTCCCGGAATCGAGACAGAGGTCGGAGATGGCGACAGCTATGGTCTGGGGGCGGAGACGGCAGTGGTGTTCGATGTGCCCGGCCATACGCGGGGTCACATCGCCTATTGGTTCGAGGAATCGTCGGCGCTGTTCTGTGGTGACACGCTGTTTGCGCTTGGCTGCGGGCGGTTGTTCGAGGGTAGTCCGGCACAGATGTGGCACAGTCTTGGCAAGCTGAAAGCATTGCCGGATTCAACGCGGGTTTTCTGTGCCCATGAATATACCCAATCCAATGCCCGGTTTGCGCTGTCCGTGGATGGCGGGAATGTCGCGCTGAAATCCCGTGCGGCGGAAATCGACGCGACCCGTGCGGCGGGCAGGCCGACGGTTCCCTCGCTGCTCGGCGTCGAGAAGGAAACAAATCCGTTCCTGCGAGCGGATGATCCGGCGCTGGCATCGGCGGTTGGTCTGGCAGGTTCCGATGCCGTTTCCGTCTTCGCGGAGGTCCGCGCCCGGAAAGATCGATTCTGACTCACTGCATCCCCTGTTTTTGCCCCACCCTATGTTTGAGGAAGTCCCAGAATGAAACTGTTCTATAGTGATGCCTCTCCCTATGCCCGAAAATGTGCCGTCGTGGCCCAGGAAAAGGGCATGGGCGATCAGGTGGAGATTGACCGGGTCAATGTCTATGAGGTCGAGTTTCGCGAGATCAACCCCCTGAACAAGATCCCCTGTCTGGTGTTGGATGACGGGACTGGCCTGTTCGATTCCTTTGTGATCTGCGATTATCTTGACCGGCATGGCAGTGGCCCGACGCTGATTCCTGGCTCTGGAATAGAGCGCGACCGGGTATTGCGCCTGCATGCCATCGGCCAGGGCATGACCGATGCGGCACTGAACCTGCGCAGTCAGGTGATGCGGGATGGCAAGCTCGACACGCCGCTGCCCAAGGACTGGTATATCGACCGGCAATGGGCAGCGATCCAGAAAAGCTGCATCCTGCTGGACCGGGAGATCGATAGTCTTCAGGGCGATATCAATCTGGGGATCATTTCGGTTGGAACGGCGCTCGGCTATCTCGATTTGCGCTTCCCGGAATCCGCATGGCGGCACCATGGTCCGGCCCTGGGTCCCTGGTATGAAAGCCTGCTCAAGCGCCCGTCGATGCAGTCTACCATTCCAAAGGGCTGATTGCGTGCGATGACGACCGAACTGGATGCCAAAGCGATCATCGCGCTGTTGGGCCTGAAGCCCCATCCCGAGGGGGGATGGTATGCGGAAACCTATCGCCATGATCCCGGTGACGGGTCACGGGGGGCTTCGACGGCGATCTACTACCTACTGGAGGCGGGGGATTGTTCCGCCTGGCATCGGGTGACGGATGCTGATGAAATCTGGCACTGGTATGCTGGTGGGCCATTGGCACTCACGCTCTCACCCAACGGGCATGATGCCTTTGCGCATCGGCTGGGGCCGGACCTGATCAGCGGACAGCGACCGCAACTGGTCGTCCCGGCCGGGTATTGGCAGACGGCGGAGAGTCTGGGGCACTGGACTCTGGTCGGCTGCACAGTCGCCCCGGCATTCCGGTTCGAGAGCTTTGAGATGGCCCCGCCCGACTGGCGCCCGATACCGCGGAAACCGGGAGCATCGGGGTGAGCTATCAGGCTGTTGCGGAGGCTGCGTCCGACTGCGGGCTGCTCGCTCGGGGCGGGTTTCATCCGGCACCCGAGGATCTGGCCCCGCCATCCTGTGGCAGCGTGATCCTGATCGGCAATGCCGGGCCGGATTTCTGGCCCCGCTTCGAGGCGGAACGGCGTGATGAGCCGCATTCCCTCGATGCCTGGACCCGCCGGACGGTTGACAGGATCGCAGCAAAGGTTGGTGGCTGGGCACTCTATCCCTCCGACGGCCCGCCCTATTTTCCGTTTCAGCGCTGGGCGCAGAAGGCGGATGCTGTCTTTCCCTCCCCCATCGGTCTTCTGATCCATGCCGAATTCGGTTTGTGGCATGCCTATCGTGCGGCGATCTGTCTGCATGATGTGATTCCCCTGCCCACGCGAAGGCAGGCCGCCAACCCCTGCGATACCTGTTCCGGGCGGCCCTGTCTGTCGACCTGTCCGGTTGGCGCTTTTCAGCCCGGACAATACGACAGTCAGGCCTGCGCCGGTTATTTGCACCAACCAGAAGGGGCCGATTGCCTGTCCGGGGGATGCCGCGCCAGACGGGCCTGTCCGGTCGCCGGGCCGGACCTTTATGCGCCAGGGCAGGCCGGGTTTCACATGCAGGCTTTTCTGGCGGCACGCGGCGGATGACGGTGTTACGGGGACTACCACTGGTCGGCATTGCCGCTGCCCTGATCGCGGTTGCAATCTGGGGCGGGAATTTCATCGTCGCGCGGGGGCTTGCCGATCACATCCCGCCTGTGGCACTCGCCTTCTTTCGCTGGATGCTGGGACTGGCGGTGCTGCTGCCTTTCGCCATCGGGCCGATCTGGCGTCAGCGACGTCTTATCCTGTCCGACTGGCGCATGCTGACCCTGACCGCCTTCATCGGCATCACTGTCTTCAATACCCTGATCTATTTTGCGGGTGCGACGACGACGGCGATCAAGATGGCGCTGATCGCCGGATTGACGCCTGCGATCATCATTCTGAGTGACCGGGTGATGTTCGGAACACCGCTGACGGGGCGTAAGCTGATCGGTCTTGCAATCGCCTTTTCCGGTGTCGCCTATCTGGTCACCGGGGGAGATATTACGAGCATTCTGCGGGATGGGGTAACGTCGGGCGATCTTCTGATGCTTGCCGCCGCCACCTGTTTCGCGCTGTACAGCAATCTGCTGAAGTACCGCCCGGCAGCGATGGATTCGACAGCGCATCTGGGCGTGCTTTTCGCAATCGGTCTCGTGCTGCTTTTCCCGGCTTATCTTTGGGAAATGGGAATGGGCAGGGTTGTGGTCTGGGATCGGGAGAGCCTGCTTGCCATCGGTTATGTCGGTGCCCTGGCCTCCACCGTCGCCTTCTTCTGCTGGGGACGGGCGGTGCGGGAACTCGGTTCCGGCAAGGCGGCGCTGCTCTATTATCTGATCCCGGTCGCGACCGCTATTCAGGCCGTGGTGCTGCTGGGGGAGCCGGTGACACGGACTCATGTCATCAGTTTTGCCCTGATCGTTGGCGGCATTGCCGTGGCGCGGCGGTAACGCGAAACTGATCCTGAACCAGGCGCATTCCGATTGCAGGCCGCATAGGGGTGTCGCATAACTGTGCCATGGGCCTGACCATGACGCAGTTGAGGCAGCTTCTGCTGTCGGATGACGATACCGCCCGCCTGCCGGATCGGGTGCGGGCGGCTGTGCGCGTACAGCAGGATCAAAGCGAACGCCTGATCGGGTGGGTCCAGCTTGCGCTGGTCAGTCTGTTCGGCACACTCTATGCCCTGGCACCCAAGACGCATATGGATTCGGTGTGGATGTCGCCCGTGCCCATCGCGTTGGCCCTGTATCTTCTCTTCACCTTCGTGCGACTGGGGATGAGTCATCGGTTCTCCCTGCCGGACTGGTATCTTGGCCTGTCCATTCTGGTCGATCTGTCGCTGTTGATGACGCTGATCTGGTCGTTCCATATTCAGTATGGCCAGACCGCACCTTTCTATCTGAAGGCACCGACGATGCTGTATGTCTTCATTTTCATAGCATTGCGTGCTCTGCGGTTTGAACCGCGATATGTACTGATGACGGGTCTTGCGGCGGCGACGGGGTGGTCGGTTCTGGTGCTCTATGCCCTCTATGGTTCGGACATGCCGCCGCCGATCACGCGCAACTATGTCGCCTATCTGACCGGCAACCTGGTGCTGTTGGGGGGAGAGTTCGACAAGATACTTACTATTCTGGTAGTTACGGCCTTGCTGACGCTCGCCCAGTTGCGCAGTCGCAGGATCCTGTTGCAGTCGATTGCGGAGACTCATGCCAGTGCCGAACTGTCCCGATTCTTCGCGCCCGAAATCGCCGAGAAGATCGCCCGGGGCGACAGCGCTGCGGGAGAGGAGGTGACAGCCAGCGTCCTCTATATCGACATCCGCGATTTCACCGCCTTGTCGGAGCGGATTTCTGCTGGTGCGCTGATGGCGCTGCTGACGGATTATCAAAGCCGGATGGTGCCGATCATCGCCGCCCATGGGGGGACAGTGGAACGGTTTACCGGCGATGGCGTTCTGGCCAGTTTCGGGGCCGCAAAGAAACGTCCGGATTTTGCCAGTTGTGCCCTGACGGCTGCCGAAGCCATCCTGAAAGAGGCGGATCAATGGTCGCGGGAACGTCAGGCGCAGGGACTGGAGGCGGTTCGCATCGGGCTCGCAGTCACGACCGGACGCCTGATCATCGGTGCTGTGGGCGGTGGCGGGAAATTTGAATACACGCTGGTCGGGGAACCAGCGAACCGGGCGGCGAAGCTGGAGAAGATGAACAAGACGCTTGGATGCCGGGCGCTGGCGGATCAGGCGAGTCTCGACTTCGCCCGCAATCAGGGCTGGACCGGCAGTGTCGGCGCGATCCATACGGCGCTCGCCATTGCCGATCTTGACCGTCCGGTGGATCTGGTCGTGCTGGGCTGAACGGGTTTTATTTTCCCGAAGCAGCCTCCTTGCTGATATAGGGCTGAATGAAATTGGCGAGCCAGGTTGCTTCCTTTGGGAACATCAGGAAGTTGATGCCGATCACATAGACCAGATAGCCATGTCCTGTGACATGGTCGACGAGACGTTGCTGGTCGGTCTTGATCCGCTCGACGAACAGGACGGGGCGATGGTCACGCAGGAGTGTCGGCTCGTTGCACAATGCCTCCTCCTCCATCCCCTCGACATCCAGTTTGATGAAATCCGGTGGAAACGGGGAAAGCCCGGTAAGCGTCATCAGAGGCACAGTGATCTGTGGTCGGTCCTCAAGCGCCTGGCCGATGAATTCAGACCCTCCGGACTGGCGCAGTTCCAGCGACCCGAAGGAGGCTGGTTTCGCATAATCCGGCTCGGCAAAGCGGATCGTTCCCGTCTCTCCGCCGACAGCCGCGTTGACCGGGGTGATCTGCGTATGATTGTTGAGAGCGATATTGCCGCACAGCATCTGGAAAATGCGGGGCTGGGCCTCGACCGCGCAGATGCGGATATTCGCCCCCAGTTCCCGCGCCCAGACCAGACAGTGGCAACCCAAATTAGCACCGATGTCATAGGCGATGACCGGGCGCTCCCGCGTTGCCTGCATCGCCTGGAGCAGGGTGGTGACGAATTGCACCTCATCCCGGTCGAATGCGCCGGTCTCGATCAGTTGCAGGCCGACCCCGATGCGCCCTTCGGCCATTTGCCGCCAGTCGAGGCGATTGACGATCATCAACCCATGCCAGGTCTGGATCAGGATGTTTGTCGTCATTGTTGTTGAGCCTCATTTTGAACTGGCAGTGGTATTTCGTAGCACGGCATAATGGCTCTTGCCAGACAGGTGCGGGGCTAACATTTTGGGCCGAACATTATGTGTTCCAGAGCCTATCCTTCTCCTTATCGCCTATCTATCGGATTCAGCGAGGCCCCATGACATCGAAGCGCAGCAAGGAACCCTGGATGGATGCGGCGGCATTCGGTCGATCCATCCCCAACGGTCTCGGCATCAACCTTCTGGTTAAGGATGTCGAGGCATCGGTCGGTTTCGCTACCCATGTTCTGGGTGCCCGAAGTATCTATAACGATGAGGATTTCGCCTATCTTCAGGAACCGGTCAGTGGGGCGCATTGGATGCTGCATGCCGATCATACCTATGACGGTCATCGGCTGTCCGGGCTGGTCCGATCCGTTCAGGGTCGTGGACCGGGTGTGGAGATCAGGCTCTATGGAACCGATCCTGATGCAGCGGAGGCGCGGGCGCGGGAATGGGGCTATCAGGTCCTGGAAGGCTCGATGGACAAGCCCCACGGTCTTCGTGAATGCTATCTGTTTGATCCGGACTGGTATTGCTGGGTGCCGTCGATTGCCCTGAAATAGGAGATTACAATCCTTCCAGCGGTGCAATCGATCCGGACCCCGGAAAGACCCGCGCATCCAGGGTGGCGCGGCTCAGACCCCAATGCTTTGCCAGCACCGCCTTGAACAGCGCCCGGCTATCCAGTCCTGGCGGCAATCCACCATCGGGGGCCAATGCATCCGGGGCCAGTTTTGGAACTGCTCCCAGATGGCGAGCCGCCGACAGCGAGCCGCCAAGAACCAGTGCGACACCGCCCAGACCGTGATCGGTCCCACCGGTGCCGTTCGGTCGCAGGCTGCGCCCGAATTCACTGATCGCCACGATCATGGTCTGGTCCCACCGCCCGCCCAATGCGTCGGCCAATGCAGACAGACCCGCAGCCAGTCCGGCGATGCGGCGGGACAAGGGGCCTTCCAGTGCGCCCTGCTGGGTATGGGTGTCAAAGCCGCCGACTTCGATTACGGCGGTTCCGGGTCCACCCTCGCTGCTGATGGCCCGACCGACGATCTCTGCGGCAAAGGCGAGATCCTGCGCCCGGATGCCTGCGGTATCGGCGGCAACATGCTCTGGACCCATGGCCGCCTGACGCAGGCTGCGTGCCCGCTGGCCAGAACCAAGCGCATTCGCAAACAGCGGATCGGTCCCATACAGCAGTGCGGCTTTCTCATAATATCCGGGTCGGTATCCCGGCAAGTCGGGCGGCGTCCAGGGTTCCGACGTTGCTGTGCCTTGCAATACCAGCGGCAGATTGGGGCTGATGGCGATGGCTGATGGTGACCCTGGCGTTGACGCTGCGCCACTGGCCGCGATGGCACGGTTGAGCCAGCCGCCCAACTGATTCTGCGGATCATGGGCGGCAAGACCGGATTCCAGCACCGCCTGGGCCTCCGCATGGGAATTGCCGCGATAGGGGGACGCGACGGCAGAGGCAATCGCCATCTGCCCGCGTGTCCAGAATGGCAGCAGCATATCGGCCGCCGGATGCAGGCCGATGCGCCCGTCCAGATCGATCACGCCGCCATGGCTGTCTGGGGTTGGCAGAGCCAGAAGACCGCGCTGGCTGGCATAGGCCGGGTCGCCATGGATCGGCAGCAGGGCCTGCCCGTCCAGCCCGCCCCGCAACAGGATCAGGATCAACGGGCGATCCGCTGGTCCCGCCGCAAAGCTGAGGCGGATGGGGCCGAGGGCACTGCCAAGCAGTCCTGTCCCTGTAAGGGTGAGTACCTGGCGGCGGTTGGGTGTGAAGGGTCCTGTCATCGTGTCCCCTTATCGCCGTTGGAATTCAGGGGAGGCGAAGAACATTGCCAGTCCCTCGCCCCGGTCTGCGGCAACCACGATCCGACGAAAGGTGACGGGGGATAACAGCGGCCCCAGCACGGCAAGTGCGGTATCGCTAGCGGGCCGATCTCGCATCCCCGGTTGCATGCCCTGTCGGGCCGCTGCCGCGCCCCAATCCAGCCGCTCCAGCATCTGTTGTGGCGATAACCAGGCGGCGGATATGTCGGACCAGCCGGACGGGGCGGGGGCATGTTTCGCCGCCTGACCCAGGACTGCGAGGGAGCGCAAAGCGGAGCGCCCCGCCTCGCCCCCCAGGCCCATCGCACGGGCAGCGGAAAAGACCATATCCTCCGGCGTCTTGACCTTCATCTGCTGCGGGTTCCAGGATGCCTGCGACATCACCATGCCCTTCGCCATTCCGGTCAGGCTGTTGCCGCCGTTGGTGAAGCCACGCAGCATGTCCGAAATCAATTCCGGCGGCGGTGTGTCGGCCACGAAATGCCGTGCCATCTTGAAGGCAAGGTTGCGCGCGGTCTCCTCGCGCCGTCCCAGGGTATCCAGGGTCGCTTCCGCCTCCAGCACCCCGGCATGGGGATAGTTGCGCAGCAGGAAATATTTCGAATTCGGTTCATGCCAGGTCTCGCGGAAAAGGAAGCCGCCGGGATTGGCTTCCTCCGGCCCGGCGATGGACCAGCCGGTGAACATCTTGGTCAGGTTCAGGATATCCTTGCCTGAAGGCTTGTGATCCTCTCCGAATGTGTAGCGTCCCATTACGGCGCGGGCGAGGGCGTCGGTCATGCCGGCGGCCCCTTTCAGTCCGGCACGCGACCAGGGGCCGATGGACCGTTCCGCGCCATAGTTCAGTAGCATGGCCGGGTGATGCATCGCGGCGGTCAGCATCTGGACGAAACTGCCACCCAGCCCTGGCCGAACGACTTCCCGTTCAAAGGCATGGGTCAGGGGGAAGATGCGCGGATTGAGAACTGACAGGCTGAAATGATTGCACCAGAACCGGACCAGCCGCTCCCGGAAGGGTGCGCCGGTGGCAAGCGCGTAGGCGGTATGAACAGTCGCCTCCGTCTGGAAACTCTCGGAGGCGCGCTGGCGGTAGTCGCGCAGCACCTCTTCCCCAGCCGTGCTGGCGCGCAGCAGTTGGGCTGCGATTTCGGTTCCGCCAGGCAGGCCCTGGAAGAAATCGGTCGGCACGGCGCTGTCATCAAGTTGCGCCAGCAGCCAGCCGCGCGGATCACCGGAGATCGCCTCAACCTCGCCCGGGCGCGCACCATAGCCAAAGCGCGTCAGGGCGATTGCCGCATCGCGCAGTTCCGGGGGGAATTTCTTCGGATAGGGCAGGGCCATGATCGGCGCACATCACATTCGGTTATCGGGACATCCAACCGTACCGCGATTCCCGTCCGCAACAAGGCGTGACGGGTCTTGTCACCCTCATTATAGTGCGCTGCGGAAGACGTTACTGATCATTCTATCATCAAGGAAGGGCCTATCCGTCATGCAAATCGAGAATCCGTATCTGATGTTCCTGGGTGATGCGGCGGACGATCTGGCCGCCAAGGTTGCCAACGGCGTCGCCAAATGGCGTCCGGACTGGTGCAAGGGCCAGCTGCGCCTGCCCGGCTGCAATGCGGATCTGGGCCTGACCGACATGACGCTGGAAGAAGCGAAGGCAGCAGGCTGCAAGACCGTGATCGTAGGCGTCGCCAACCGGGGGGGTGTGATCCCGCAAAGCTGGCTCTCGACGCTGGAAAAGGCTCTGGTCATGGGCTTCGATATCGCCTCCGGCCTGCATAACAGGCTTACCGATATCGATACGCTCTCCAGCCTCGCCGCCGAGCATGGGCGGAAACTGTTCGATGTCCGCCACCCGACGGAGACGTTTGACGTCGCCAAGGGATCGAAGCGTCCCGGCCTGCGCCTGCTGACCGTCGGCACCGACTGCTCGGTCGGCAAGATGTTCACCTCGCTCGCCATCGACAAGACGATGCGCGAACGCGGCATGAAAGCCAGTTTCCGGGCCACCGGCCAGACCGGGATTTTCATCGCGGGCGGCGGCGTTTCCGTCGATGCCGTGATCGCCGACTTCATCTCCGGGGCGACCGAAAAACTCTGCCCGGCCAATGATCCCGACCATTGGGATGTGGTGGAAGGTCAGGGTTCCCTGTTCCACGCCTCGTTTGCGGGGGTCAGCCTCGGCCTGCTGCACGGGGCGCAGGCGGATGCTCTGGTAATGTGCCACGAGCCGACCCGCAGCCATATGCGCGGCCTGCCCGATTTCGCACTGCCGAGCCTGAAGGAATGCATCGCGGTGAACGAGCAGATGGGCCGTCTGGTCAATCCGGCCTGCCGGGTGATCGGGATTTCGGTCAATACCTCGGGCCTGCCGAAGGAACGTCAGGACGATTATCTGGAAAGCGTCGAGCGGGAAATTGGCCTGCCGACCGTGGATGCCTTCCGGCAGGGGGCCGGTCGCCTCGTCGATGCACTGTGACGCGCATGGTATCCCTGACCGTCCGGCATGACAGTTTCCCGATCGCGGGAACCTTCACCATCGCGCGCGGCTCCAAGACGACGGTCGAGGTCGTCGTCGTGGAGCTTGCCGCCGACGGCGTGACCGGTCGCGGCGAATGCGTTCCCTATGCCCGCTATGGCGAGAGCATCGAGAGCGTGATGGCCCAGATCCGCGCCATCGCGCCGGAAATCGAGGGCGGCATGGACCGCATCGCCGTGAATGCCGTCATGCCTGCCGGTGCGGCGCGCAATGCGGTCGATTCCGCGCTCTGGGACCTTGCGGCGAAGCGGTCGGGCGTGCCGGTCTGGCAGGCGGCGGGTCTTGCCCATGCGCCGGAACCGCTGATCACCGCCTATACGCTCAGCCTGGATACGCCGGAAAACATGGCCGCCGCCGCAGCGCGCAATGCCGGGCGTCCGCTGTTCAAGCTGAAACTGACGGGGGAGGGCGATCTGGAGCGGGTCGCCGCCGTGCGGGACGCAGCGCCCGATGCCCGCCTGATCGTCGATGCCAATGAAGGCTGGTCCCCCGCCATGGTGGAGCCGTTTTCCGAGAAGCTGGCGGCGCTGGGCGTTGCGATGATCGAACAGCCTTTACCGGCGGCGGATGACGCGCTGCTGGCGGAGCTTGCCCATCCGGTGCCGCTCTGCGCCGACGAAAGCGCCCATGCCCGCGCCGGGTTCGAAGCGCTGATCGGCAAATACGAGATGATCAATATCAAGCTCGACAAGACCGGCGGACTGACCGAGGCGCTGGCGCTGAAAGCGGCGGCGGAGGCGGCGGGGATGCAGATCATGGTCGGGTGCATGCTGGCAACCTCGCTCGGCATGGCCCCCGCCTTCCTGGTCGCGCAGGGCGCCGCGGTGGTCGATCTCGACGGCCCCCTGCTCCTCGCCCGCGACCGCACCCCCGGCTTCCGCTTCGAGGGCTCGCTGATGCACCCGCCGGAACCCGTGCTCTGGGGGTGATTCGTCGGCGTTCCGTTCTTTTGGGGAGGCGGTACTTTAGTTTCCCTCCCCCTTGAGGGGGGAGGGTCGGGGTGGGGGTGAAATGCCTGCGGGAAGAAATCCGATTGCCGCAGGCACCCCCCTCCCAACCTCCCCCCCTCAAGGGGGGAGGAGTAAAAAAGAATCCGTTCGACGCCGCTCTGGACCCCGTATCAAGTTCGCGGTGACGGGAAGAGCGCCTGGACCTTACCTTTATGTCCCCATGATTCAGAGTAATAAGGGTGCGATTTAAGCGAGTATTTATATTGACCGCGCAATGCCTGTTGATGAATGCTGATACGATGGATAATCGCAGAAATGATTGGGCCTGATCAGGAGGTTCCCGTTGTGGGATCCATGCGGGGTCCGTGTCCCGATCCGATGCATCCGGTGCACCAGTGAAAAGGAATCATTCTTGATATGTTCAGGTTCATAATTCCTTCACCGAGCCAAGGCGGTCGTGTCCGGGCACTTTTGCTTAGTGTGGTTGGCCTGCTTGCTGTCGGGATAATGGTTCCGATTTTGGCCTCCCCTTCTATTGCTGATGACTTCCCGGATTTGACTGAGGCACTGGAAGCGAAGGAATTCGTGAAACTTTATAATCTGCTTAGGAACACACCCAATGAGAACAGTGGATTGGACGGGCCGATGGGGTGGTTGCTGGCGAATGTCGACGAGACGGATTTTACCTTTGCTGCGCTGTTGATGGAAAAGGTCTTCCCGCACGATCCCAGCGAGGCCTTGCGTTGGTTTTATGTCGCGTTCGCATGGCATTTTCAGGATGCCGCAGAATGTACAGATGGAACAACGATGGAAACCGCAATTTTTGAAGTCCTACGCATGCGTAGGGTGGTGGATAAATATGCACGGGAGAATCCTGAAGAAGATGTAAGAGCGTTCGAATGGGGCCTTGAGTGGGTGGCAGAAACCCCAAGCCCTTCCGACGCTGACGTGCTCTGTATGTCAGGTGACGAGTTCTTTCTTGCATGGGAGCAGCAGGGAACGAATCTGGACTTCAAGAAGTTTCTCAAGCCAGCAGAAGAACGGCAGGAACGACGCGAGAAGGTGCTGGTGGATTTACGCGAGATACTCGAAGCCCGTCGATGGAAGCTTACCAATGAAAAGCCTCCAGAGTGAGAAAGACCATCCTGAACCGAGTTCAACGTCAACGAGATCTAGGGCGGTTTGCTTTTCTATGAAATGGGTCTGGTCACAGGCTTCGAACCCGAAGTCTATTTCGGTCCGAACAACGAGGTGCTGTTCTATGCGCTCGACACCTTCGATGCACCGAAAGGTACCGCCGTCTATCAGGTGCTAAGCCGTCAAGAGACAATCGAGCAGATACCCGGTTAATCCAGGCTAACCCGCTCCGGTTATTGCCCCCACTACTCCGGCATCATGCCCTTGAAGAAGTCGTTGCCCTTGTCGTCGATGACGATGAAGGCGGGGAAGTTTTCGACTTCGATGCGCCAGATCGCCTCCATGCCGAGTTCTTCGTATTCGACCAGTTCGACCTTGCGGATGCAGTCCTGGGCCAGGCGCGCGGCGGGGCCGCCGATGGAGCCGAGATAGAAGCCGCCATGCTTCTCGCAGGCCTTGCGCACCATGGGGGAGCGGTTGCCCTTGGCGAGCATGACGAGGGAGCCGCCCGCCTCCTGGAACTGGTCGACGAAACTGTCCATCCGTCCCGCCGTGGTCGGCCCGAAGGAGCCTGACGCATAGCCTTCCGGGGTCTTCGCCGGACCGGCATAATAGATCGGGTGGTTCTTGAAATAATCCGGCAGCGGCTCGCCCGCATCCAGCCGGGCGCGCAGCTTGTTATGGGCGGAATCGCGGGCGACGATGATCGTGCCGGTCAGCGACAGCCGGGTCTTGATCGGGTATTTCGTCAGCGTGGCGAGGATTTCCGGCATCGGGCGCGACAGGTCGATCTCGACCACGTCCCCCGACAGTTTCTCGTCGGTCAGTTCCGGCAGGAAGCGGGCGGGATCCCGCTCCAGCGCTTCCAGGAAAATGCCGTCCTTCGTAATCTTGCCCAGTGCCTGACGGTCGGCGGAGCAGGAGACGCCGATCCCGATGGGCAGGCTGGCGCCGTGGCGCGGCAGGCGGATGACGCGGACGTCGTGGCAGAAATACTTGCCGCCGAACTGCGCGCCGATCCCCATATTGCGGCTCAATTCGTGGACGATCTGCTCCATTTCCAGGTCGCGGAAGCCGTGGCCGTCCTCCCCGCCCTTGGTCGGCAGGCCGTCGAGATAGCGACAGCTGGCGAGCTTCACGGTTTTCAGATTGAACTCCGCCGAAGTGCCGCCGATCACGACCGCCAGATGATAGGGCGGGCAGGCGGCGGTGCCCAGCGTGCGGATCTTCTCGTCCAGGAATTTGATCAGCCGCTCGCGTTCCAGCAGCGACGGCGTGCCCTGGAACAGGAAGGTCTTGTTCGCCGACCCGCCGCCCTTGGCGATGAACAGGAATTTATAGGCGTCTTCCTGGCCCTCGGCATAGATTTCGATCTGGCCGGGCAGGTTGTTGCGGGTGTTCTTTTCCTCGAACATGGACAGTGCGGAGACCTGGCTGTAGCGCAGGTTGTTGCGCTCATAGGCATCCAGAATGCCGCGCGACAGTGCCGCCTTGTCTCCACCATTGGTCCAGATGCGGCGGCCCTTCTTGCCCATCACGATGGCGGTGCCGGTATCCTGACACATCGGCAGCACGCCGCCCGCCGCGATATTCGCGTTCTTCAACAGGTCGAAGGCGACGAAGCGGTCGTTGTCCGACGCTTCCGGGTCTTTCAGGATATTGGCGAGTTGCTGTAGATGGCCGGGGCGCAGCAGGTGGTTGATGTCCCGGAACGCCTCTTCCGAGAGCAGGCGCAGCCCTTCCGGATCGACCGTCAGGATCTCCTCCCCCTGAAATTCGGTGACGGAAACATGATCACCGGTCAGCTTGCGATAGACGGTCTCGTCCGGACCAAGCGGCAACATGTCTAGGAAAGCGGGATCAACCATCGGATGGGTCCTTGCGTTCAGTCCTTCGGGGTTGGTACTCGGCACCGCAATGGCGGTGCGGGAACCTGCCTATTTCTTGCGGGTGAAATCCAGGGTGACGACATTGTCGGTGCGGCCCTCTTCATCCTCCGCATCGCCATCGGTCCCGGCGTCACCGGTACCGGTCTGGGCGGCATTCATCTCTTCCCGGCTGGGGCCTTTCTCGTCGGAGGCCGCTTCGGGATGGTCGACGGACATCTGGTCTTCCTCAACCTCGACATGGAATTGCAGGCCGAAATTGACCGACGGATCGGCAAAGGTGACCAGCGCCGCATAGGGAATGCGCAGATGTTCATGCTGGCGGTTGAAGCTCAGTTCCACGTCGAAGCCTTCGTCATCCGGCTGCAACCCCCAGAACTGGTGTTGCAGGACGATGGTCATTTCCTCTGGATACTGGGCCTTCAGGCGATTTGGAATCAGCACGTCGGGATGTTCAGTGCGAAAGGTGATGTAGAAATGATGATTGCCCGGCAGTCCGCCCTTGGCAGCCCGGTCCAGCGCCTTGCGAACGACCGATCGCATGGCCTGTTCCACCATTTCATTATAGCCGAGAAGATCCTCGTTCATGCGTGCTGCACACCCTTTATCGCTGTATGCGGGACCAATCCTGCCCTGTCCGCGCGCCCAAGCCTAGCGGGAAATCCGGACAGGTCAAAGGTGAATTGTCACTATGACCTGAAAGCCCGCTTGTCAGAGGCCGAGTATGGGCCAGGATCCCGGTGCGAAGCGCCCGGAAGCGAGGCGGTCGGTACGCGGGCGCTCGATGCCGGGTTCCAGGGCCGCGGCCTCGATCCACCGGCGCATCGGGGGATGGACCAGGATCGCCTCGACATAGTCCCGGCAGATCGGGGACAGCGGCAGGCCGAAGGTATCGACCCGGCTTGCCACCGGCGCGAAGAAGGCATCCACCGCCCCGAAATCGCCGAACAGGAAGGGGCCGCCCGACCGTGTCAGGCAGGCCGTCCACATTGATTGAAGTGTGGTCAGATCGGCGGCGACATCGGGATCCGGTCTGTAGTCGGAAAACCGGTTCGACAGGTTCATCGGGCAGGCCTTGCGCAATGCGGCAAAGCCGGAATGCATTCGGGCGGCCAGTGACCGGGCCTCCGCGCGATCCAGCGGATCCACTGGCCACAGCCCCGCATCCGGCGCATGTTCGGCGGCAAATTCGGCAATCGCCAGGCTGTCGGCGATGATCCTGTCCCCGGATTCGGTCGCGACTCGCAGGGTCGGCACGGCCCCGACCCCGCCAGTCGCGGCCAGCATCTGCGCCTTGTGGTCTGGTGCGTCGAGCCAGACCATTTCCTCTGTGAACGGCAGGCCCGATTGTTCCATGACCAGCCAGCCGCGCAGGGACCAGCTCGAATAGGTGCGGTTGCCGAGGACGAGGGTCAGTGTTTCCGTCATGATTCTGGGTGCCTTATCCGGTTGTGCCACCCTGTTCCACCTGTTGTTCAGACTTGAACGGGAGGACATTCTTTTCGCATAGATTATCCGGCGCGCAAGCCCGGATCGGTTTCGGATCGGGCAATTTCCCGTACACAGGTTCCTGAAATGCGAAACCGCCCTCCGGGGAGGGCGGTCGCATATTTTTGGCCCTTTACAGTCAGGCCCGATGCGCGGATGTTAGGCCGCGATCGACGGTTCGTTCCAGGCACTGGTCTGCTTGCAGTTGGAGCAGACACGCTCGCCCGGCCATGCGCTCTTGAAATCGGAGCGGCACATCAGGCATTTGCGAGTCTTGGTCTCATATTTACGGTCAGACTCAGGTTTCTTGTTCTTGCTCGAATCGCTCATTTTTCCATCCATGTGATTATGATCGATCAGTTGTCGGCGCTTTATATAGCCCAGCCAATTTTGAAAAACCACTGTCACATTCACAATTCTGACAGAAAAATAACGCATGGCTCGACCAAACAGCCGTGCATTTGACGCAAAACACTGGAATCCCAACAGAATCAAAAACTCACAGATTGCCCATTTTTAGGGCACTGCGACAGTTTGGACCGTGTTCGATTTACCAGTAGCGCATCGCCTTCTCAAAAAGCTGCCGCAGTTCCGCTTCAGCTATGGGCAGCGGGGCATTGTCCAGAAGGCGCCGTTGCGGGGCGGCCTTCGCGACTAGATCTTCCAGGTCGGCCGCGCCATAGCCAACACCGGACAGGCCGTTCGGAATGCCGGTCGCGCGCATCATGACTTCCAGTCGATCCGCCAGCGAATCACCGGGCGGTCTGTTATCCAGTTCCTCCGCCGTCGCCCCCATTGCCTCTGCCCCCAGCCGGTGACGCTCCGGGCAGGCCGGGCCGGTAAAGCGAAAGACGGCGGGTGCATTGACGATGACGGAAATGCCATGCGGCACCATCGGGTGGTTGGAGGGCCAGCCGTCCGGGCGATAATCCCGCACCAAGCCCGCAACGGCATAGGACATCGCATGGGGAACGTGACAACCCGCATTGCCAAATCCGATTCCGGCCAGCATGCCCGCGAACATCAAGGCTTCGTAATCCTCCGGCACCGGATCATTGACCGCGCCAACGAGATGGCGGCCGATCAGCCGGATCGCCTCCCGGCAGGCAAGGTCGGAATAGGGATTGGCCCCCTGGCTCAGCGGGCGCTTTGTCGGGTCGGTCGGTTTCGGGCGATGGGTGAAGGGGCGGGCGGTCAGGCTTTCAAAGGCATGGGTGAAGACATCGAACCCGTTCGCCGCCAGCACCTGCTTGGGCAGGCTGACGAGACAATCGGGGTCAAGCACACCCAGGGACGGGCGCAGCCTTGCACTGGCTATCCCGGTCTTCGCCGCCATCTCCAGGAAATCGAAGACCGCGATCCCGGTGCATTCGGATGCGGTGCCGAACGTGGTCGGGCAGGCGATATGCGGGCGCAATGGCCCCGGCACCGGCTTTGCCTGTCCGACCGGCGCATTGACATAGGCCAGAAAATCATCGGGATAAGTCGAATAGAGATTGGCCGCCTTTGCGGTATCCATCACCGATCCGCCGCCGACCGAAATATAGCCATCGAATTCGCCATCGATGGCGAATTCGGTCGCGGCTTTGAAGGACCGGTCTGTCGGTTCAACCTCGGTATCCGTATAAAGGACGAAATCCAACCCTTCCGCCCGCAGACTGCCGGTCACCTTGGCAAGGGCGGGCAGGTCTTTCACGATCCGGTCGGTGAAGATGGCGATCCGCCGCATCCCAAGTCCGCGCGCATCGCCACCGACTTCGGTCAGCACCCCGGCACCGAATTTGATCTTCGGCGCTTCGACGGAGAAGGCCGTGTCACCAGTGTCGGTCGGCATGAAATAGGGCGAAAGGGCCATGGCTGTTGCATCCTTGCTGGCTGGTTCACGGATGTACTGGAAAATCACGGATCCAGCTTAGACGTCGCAAGGTCGCTGATGAAACGATAAAATCCTTCCAGTGCATCGGCATTGCGTGCGGGGCGGCGTCCCTGGTTGGTCAGGGCCTTCCAGGCATTGCTGGTATGGCCGAAGGTGCCGATGCTGAGGCCGAGCGTTTCGAACAGGGTCGGGGCGGCGATCAGGAATTTCTGGAACGGTTCCGGATTGCCCTGATCAATGAGGGCGCGATAGGCATTGCTGTGCTTTTTCAGGATTTCCGTTGCATGCTGGTAGTATCCCCGCATGATCCCCTGGGCCACGCGCCGCTGACCCCGCAATCGCACGGTCCGGTCGCTGGGAATCGTCTTCATATCGTTCGGCAGGGATTCGTCGCTGCGCAGCCAGGCCAGGAAGGCCTGATAGTCGACGGCGAAACTGCGGAAGAGATACTCATAATAGGCGATGCCTTTCCAGGCGAACAGTATACGGTTGATCTGGTCGTGCCGGACACCCAGGCTGCGGAACAGGTCGCCGGTGCGGGTATTCGCCTCACAGCGCCAGATCGCCTCTTCCAGTGCCTGGACGGTGGCGGTCAGACGGGCCGCTGAATCGGTTTCCTGCAAGGCCAGTTCAACCAGTTTGGACGCGCGGATCGTGATGATTTCCCGCACCGCTTCCGCTGTTCCGGTATCGACGGTAAAACAGGCCGGGTCGACCGGGCGGGCCTGTTCGATATCCTTGCGTTGGGACAACAGCAGGAACGGGTCGAAAGTCGGTGTGCGGCAGAAGACATCCAGAATGTTGCGGTCATGGTCGCTGAAGGCGATGGGGACCTTGCCCCCGAACCATTTCTTTAGGGATTCCTGCAAGGCGTCGGGTTGCGCCAGAACAGAGGCCCCGCCTTCGTTGACGTTCTTCTCGTTGAAGACCATCAGGACTCGGGTGCTTATGGTGACGGTGTCATTGTCGTCCGCATGGGCTTCCTTGAAGAAAACCGCGTTGGCAAGATAGGGGGAATCGAACAGCGATTTGTCCGGCTCGTTCATTTCGAAACGACCGTCCAATCCCGCAGGATTGTAACACAGGAATTTTCCCGAACTCAAAAGATAGGAAAGCGACTCCCGATCCATATCCCCCACTGCCTATGTCACACCGTTCGCACGCATAATCTCGTTCCATGAGATGGCGCGACTGTCAACCATTCGCAATCCGGACGATCCGGTTGTGCGGGCTTGTGACGGGCCTGTTTCCAGGTTGGTTCCAGACTGTTATCCTGCCATGAAATGAACTCGGAAAGATCAGGAGACAGCAGCATGGTGAAAAGCAAGGTCGAGGATGCATCGAAAAAAAGCACCGAACCTGCCGCGGCAAAGGCGGCCCCCACCGTCGCATCCGTGCTGGGTGAAATCTGCTGGCTGTTCTCCATGACTCCGTCGCACCGCTATTTCTTCATGGCTGATCTGGAATGGCTGGTCATGACCCCGATCATGAAACAGCAGTTCCGCATTTATCGGGACGAGCAGGGTCGCCCGATGGGTCTTGTCCTCTGGGCGAAGCTGAATGAGGAGGCGGAGCAGCGCCTGTTGCAGGGGGCAACGCGGATTCGCCCGCAGGACTGGGATTCCGGTGACCGGCACTGGATCATCGATATTGTCGATCTCAGCGGGGGACAGCGCGCGCAGCAGATGGTCGATGACATGAAAACCGCCGTGTTCAAGGATACGCCCTTCCGGTTCCATCGCACAGACAGTGCTGGCAAGCGGATCGTTGTTGATTCCACCGCAGCCTGAATTCCTCCCCGATACCCAGATTTGTTTTAAGCTTAAATATTTTTAGCTTGAAATAAAACTGGGTCTGCGTCACGCTCATCCCACGATCCAGGAGCAAGAGGGAGTGGTGAGCGATGCGTGTAGCCTGTCTTGGCGGTGGTCCGGCCGGTCTCTACTTTGCGATCTCCATGAAACTGCGCGATCCCGCCCATGAGGTTGTGGTGATCGAGCGGAACCGGCCCTATGACACATTCGGATGGGGCGTCGTGCTCTCTGACGAGACTCTGGATAATCTGGCCCGGAATGATGCGATCAGCGCGAAGGAAATCCGCGCCAACTTCTCCTATTGGGACGATGTGGCGGTACATTATCGTGACCAGGTGATCACCTCGGGTGGCCATGGATTCTGCGGCATCGGGCGCAGGAAACTGCTCAACATTCTCCAGGACCGCGCGCAGGCCCTGGGTGTGGAAACCATCTTCGAGACCGAAGTGGAAAGCGTGGAGCCTTACAGGGACTATGATCTGGTCGTTGCCAGTGACGGGGTGAATTCAAGGACCCGCAAGACCTTTGAGCATGTCTTCAAGCCGGACATCGACACCCGTGCCTGCAAATTCATCTGGCTCGGCACACAGCAGAAATTCGACGATGCCTTCACCTTCATCTTCGAGGAAACCGAGCATGGCTGGATCTGGGTCCATGCCTATCAGTTCGATTCGGAGACCGCGACCTTCATCGTCGAATGCACGGAACAGACATGGCACAATTTCGGTTTCGATGGGATGGATACCGACGAGACCATCGCGACCTGCGAGAGGATTTTTGCGAAATATCTGGATGGCCACAGCCTGATGAGCAATGCGCGGC
The DNA here is from genome assembly GCA_965223125.1 of Alphaproteobacteria bacterium. GTDB lineage: Bacteria > Pseudomonadota > Alphaproteobacteria > UBA8366 > Aestuariispiraceae > Pacificispira. The sequence goes on from OZ244984.1 coordinate 2,146,125, forward strand.
ATCTGCGCGGATCCGCCTGGCTGAATTTCAATCGGGTCCTGTGTGAGACATGGTCGCATGAGAATATCGTGCTGATGGGCGATGCGGCGGCGACGGCGCATTTTTCCATCGGGTCCGGCACCAAACTGGCGCTGGAAAGTGCCATTGCACTGGCTGAAATGGTGCATTCGGAACCCAGCCTGAAAGACGCTTTCCGTCGCTACGAAGATGACCGACGCTTTGAAGTGCTGCGGCTGCAATCGGCGGCGCGCAATTCGACCGAATGGTTTGAGCAGGTGGAGCGATACCTGCATCTCGACCCGATGCAGTTCGCCTATTCGCTGCTCACCCGCTCGCAACGGATCAGCCATGAGAATCTGCGTGCCCGCGATGGGGACTGGCTGGCGGATGCGGAGAAATGGTTCGAAGGGCAGGCAACGGGCACTGTTCCGAGCACCGCGCGCGCACCGATGTTCGTCCCCTTCAAGTTGCGGGATGTGACGCTGACGAACCGGGTCGTCGTGTCCCCTATGGCGCAGTACAAGGCGGTCGAGGGCGTGCCGACGGATTGGCATTTCACCCATTATACCAGCCGTGCGCTGGGCGGGGCGGGGCTTGTCTATACCGAAATGACCTGCATTTCCCCGGAAGGCCGGATCACCCCCGGCTGCCCCGGCCTCTATGATGAGGCGCAGGAGGCCGCCTGGACCCGGATCGTTGATTTCGTCCATCGGGAGACCGAGGCGAAGATCGCAATCCAGCTTGGCCATTCCGGCCCGAAAGGCTCGACCTGCATCGGCTGGGAAGGCATGGACCAGCCGCTGCCGGATGGAAACTGGGAAATCCTCGCGCCGTCCCCGCTGCCCTGGTCGCCGGATAATCAGGTGCCGAGGGAAATGACGCGGGCGGATATGGACCGGGTACGCGACCAGTTCGTTGCCGCTGCTGAGCGCGCTGACCGCTGCGGCTTCGATATCCTGGAACTGCACTATGCACATGGGTATCTGATGTCGGCCTTCATCACGCCTTTAAAAAACCAGCGTGACGATGATTATGGCGGCAGCCTGGACAACCGCATGCGTTTCCCCCTGGAAGTGTTTCATGCCGTACGGGCTGTCTGGCCGCAGGGGAAGCCGATTTCCGTTCGGATATCCGCCAGTGACTGGGTGGAGGAAGATGGGATTGGTCCGGACGATGCCGTCACGATTGCCCTTATGCTGCGCGAGGCCGGGGTTGATATCGTGGATGTCTCCGCCGGGCAGACGTCAACCGATGCAAAGCCGGTCTATGGCCGCATGTTCCAGACCCCGTTTTCCGACCGTATCCGCAACGAGGCCGGGATTGCGACCATGGCCGTCGGCAATATCTACGAGCCGGATCATGTCAATTCGATCCTGATGGCCGGACGAGCCGATCTCTGCTGTCTGGGCCGTCCGCATCTGGCCGATCCCTATTGGACCTTGCATACGGCAGCCCAGCTTGGCCATGACGAACAGGCCTGGCCGAAGCCCTATCGCGCCGGGGCGGATCAACTGGCGCGGCTTGCCGCGCGGACAGAGATCATGACAGGCAAGGTATAGGCCGCAAGAGTATAGGAGGACGCAGGATGGCCGATCTCGGCGGACAGCATGCACTCATTACCGGTGGCGGGACCGGGGTCGGGGCCGCCATAGCCCGCGCCCTTGCCGAAGCAGGGGCAATGGTGACGCTGGCCGGACGGCGATCCGGCCCGATAGAGGATCTGGCCGCCACCCTGCCCCGCGCTCAGGCGATACCCTGCGATGTAACGGATGAGGACTCCGTTACGGCCCTGTTTGATCGGGCCGCGGCAACCTTTGGTCCGGTCACCATTGCCATTGCCAATGCCGGTGCGGCGGAGAGTGCTCCGCTCGGCAAGACGGGGCTGGATGCATGGCAGCGCAGCCTTGCGGTGAACCTGACCGGTGCCTTCCTGACCGCCCGTGCGGCACTGGGGCCGATGCGGCAGGCAAAGGCGGGGCGGATGATCTTCATCGCCAGCACGGCGGGCCTCAAGGGCTATGCCTATGTTACCCCCTATTGCGCGGCAAAGCATGGCGTGATCGGCCTTACGCGCTCCCTGGCGCTGGAGGTGGCGAAGGACGGGATTACCGTCAACGCGATCTGCCCCGGCTTTACGGAAACCCCACTGCTGCAAGACAGCATCGAGACCATCATGCGCAAGACGGGACGCAGCGAGGCGGAAGCCCGCGCCGAACTGACAAAGGGCAACCCACAGGGCCGGTTCATTCAGCCCGAAGAGGTCGCCGAAGCGGTGCTCTATCTCTGCTCTCCCGGTGCTGGGAGCGTGACGGGGCAGGCGCTCTCTGTTTCAGGCGGGGAGGTCTGACGATGACTGATTTACCGGGTATAGCCCCAGAAGATCTGGCGATCCGAAAACAACGGCTGCGGCTGTGGATTACCATGTTGCGGACGACGCGGTTCGTGGAAAATACGCTGCGGGAGCGGTTGAAGAGCGACTTTGAAGCAACGCTTCCACGATTTGATGTCATGGCTGCGCTTTATCGGAACCGGGAGGGCATGACGATGACCCGGCTGTCGGAGCGGCTGATGGTCTCAAACGGCAATGTGACCGGCATCGTCGAGCGTCTGGTGGAGGAAGGCCTGGTTTATCGCAGCGCCAATGAAAGCGACCGCCGCGCGACCCTGGTTGGCCTGACCGATGCTGGGTCTCGGGCCTTTTCGCAGATGGCGCAGGCCCATCAGGAATGGATCAATGATCTGCTGGGGCCCGTCGCGCCCGGTGATATTCAACCCCTGACCGACCTGTTGCAGGGCCTGCGCGACGCCCAGGCCAGCCAGGGAAATGGCAGGAAGCGCAAGAAAAAGGACTGACCAGACATGGCCGACATGAAAGACCTGAAGCCGGTTCATTTCCTATGGGAAATGCGGGGCGATACGGCGGTGATCCGCCTGAATCGGCCCGACAGGAAGAACCCGCTGACATTCGAGAGCTATGCCGAACTGCGCGATACGTTCCGCGATTTGGCGTATGCCAATGACGTGAAAGCGGTCGTCTTTGCCTCCAATGGCGGGAATTTCTGCTCCGGCGGCGATGTGCATGACATTATCGGCCCGCTGCTGGACCGGGACATGAAGGGATTGCTGGAATTCACCCGCATGACCGGTGATCTGGTGAAGGCGATGAAGGCCTGCCCGCAGCCCGTCATCGCCGCCATTGATGGCATCTGCGTCGGTGCGGGCGCGATGGTGGCGCTCTATGCCGATCTGCGACTTGGCACGCCGCTGGCGAAGACCGCGTTCCTGTTCACCCGCGTCGGCCTTGCCGGTTGCGATATGGGGGCCTGCGCCATGCTGCCCCGGATGATCGGTCAGGGCCGGGCGGCGGATCTGCTGTTCACCGGTCGCTCGATGTCGGCAGAGGAAGGATTCGCTTGGGGCTTCTACAATCGCATGATCGAGCCTGCGGAACTGGAGACCGAGGCGCTGGCTCTCGCGACCTCTCTCGCAGCGGGTCCGAATTTCGGCCATATGATGACCAAGACCATGCTGAATCAGGAATGGTCGATGACGCTGGATCAGGCAATCGAAGCCGAGGCCCAGGCTCAGGCGATCTGCATGCAGACCCGCGACTTCCGCCGCGCATATGACGCCTTTGTCGCCAAACAACGCCCTGAATTCAAGGGGGATTGAGTGTTATTTGCATTTTTGGGAATGCAGGAGATCGATTATGCCTGATGTAACTTTTCTCGGCTGGCCTTTCTTCACGGATGCACATAGAGCGCTAGCGGTGGAGCTGGATGAATGGGCTGCGCGGGAATTGCGGCATCTGGATCATGCCGATACCGATGCGACCTGCCGGGCTCTGGTTGCCTTGCTGGGGCGGGATGGATGGCTCAATCACAGTGCGCCCGATCCGGTGGATCAATCGACGGTGCTGGACGTACGCAGCCTGTGTCTGATCCGCGAAACGCTGGCGCGGCATGATGGATTGGCTGATTTCGCCTTTGCCATGCAGGGGCTGGGGGCCGGGGCAATTTCCCTGTTCGGCACGGCGGCACAGCGGCAGGAGTGGCTGCCGAGGACCCGTGCAGGTACTGCTATTGCCGCCTTCGCGCTCAGTGAGCCGCGATCCGGTTCCGACGTCGCGCAGATGGAACTGCGGGCGGAGGAAACCACCGATGGATATATCCTGACGGGAGAGAAGACCTGGATTTCCAATGGCGGGATCGCCGATTTCTATGTCACCTTCGCGCGAACCGGCGAAGGGCCTGGCGCGAAGGGATTGAGTGCTTTTCTGGTCCCGGCGGATGCACCGGGCCTCAAGATTGCCGAGCGGCTGGAGACCATCGCGCCGCATCCCCTGGCGCGACTGCAGTATGATGAAGTGCTCGTCCCGAAGGATGCGCTGATCGGGGACCGGGGCAAGGGCTTTCGCATCGCGATGAGCGTCCTGGATATTTTCCGCTCCACCGTTGGGGCGGCGGCACTCGGCTTCGCCCGGCGCGCATTGGATGAAGGCCTGGAGCGCGCGGCGACGCGGGAGCTTTTCGGCGCACCGATGGTGGAATTGCAGATGGTGCAGGGGCATCTGGCCGATATGGCACTGGATGTCGATGCCGCCGCCTTGCTGGTCTATCGTGCAGCCTGGACAAAGGACAGCGGCGCACCCAGGGTCAGCCGCGAAGCGTCGATGGCGAAGCTCTATGCGACCGAGGCGGCCCAGCGGGTGATCGATGCAGCGGTCCAATTGCATGGCGGTGACGGAGTGCGCAGCGGCACGGTGGTGGAAAGCCTCTATCGTGAAATCCGGGCGCTTAGAATTTATGAAGGGGCGAGCGACGTGCAGAAAGTCGTGATCGCTCGCCATCTGCTTTCCGACCGGGAAACGCATCAGACCGGCCTGTCAGACAAGAAGGGGAAATGATCCATGCTGGGACCGTCCGCCCATACCGATACCTTTACCCGTGACAATCTTCCCCCTTTCGATCAATGGCCGGAAATCCATCTGGATCGCTCGGAGTTCCAGTATCCGGATCGGATCAATGCAGCGGTCGAACTGACTGACCGGATGGTTGAGAAGGGGTTTGGCGACAATACCGCCCTGATCGGCAACGGTCGGCACCGGACCTACAAGGAACTGACCGACTGGACCAACCGCCTGGCCCATGCGCTGGTCGAGGATTACGGGCTGGAGCCAGGGAACCGGGTGCTGATTCGGTCCGGCAACAATCCGGCCATGGTCGCTATCTGGCTGGCGGTCACCAAGGCAGGTGGTGTTGCGGTCAATACGATGCCGATGTTGCGCGCCGGAGAGTTGTCAAAGATCATCGACAAGGCGGAGATAAGGCTGGCACTGACGGACAGCCGCATCGCCGATGAACTGGTTGCCTGCGCCAAGGACAACGCCTTCCTGAAAGCCGTGATCAATTTCGACGGCACCGCCAATCATGACAGCGAGTTGGACCGAATCGCCCTGAACAAGTCCGTGAAGTTCAAGGCAGTGGATACCGGGCGCGACGATGTTGCCCTGCTGGGATTCACCTCCGGCACGACCGGCCAGCCGAAGGCGACGATGCATTTCCATCGCGATATTCTGGCGATTGCCGACGGCTATGCGGCGCATATCCTGAAAGTGACACCTGACGATGTTTTCGTCGGTTCGCCACCGCTGGCCTTTACCTTCGGATTGGGCGGGCTGGCGGTCTTTCCGCTGAGGTTCGGCGCGACGGCGACGCTGCTGGAGAATGCGACCCCACCAAACCTGATCGAGATCATCGAGACCTATAAGGCAACGATCTGCTTCACAGCACCGACAGCATATCGTGCGATGATGGCGGCGATGGACAGGGGGGCCGATCTGTCGAGCCTGCGCATCGCCGTATCCGCCGGGGAGACCCTGCCCGGCCCCACCTTCGAAGCCTGGACCCAGAAGACCGGCGTTCCAATCCTGGACGGGATCGGCGCGACCGAAATGCTGCATATCTTCATCTCCAATTCCATGGAGAGTGCGAAGCCGAATTCGACCGGCGTGCCGACCCCCGGCTACGAGGCAAAGATCGTCGATGATGCGATGCAGGAAGTCCCGCGCGGCACCATCGGCAAGCTGGCGGTACGTGGTCCGACGGGGTGTCGCTATCTGGCAGACGACCGTCAGTTTGACTATGTCCGGGACGGATGGAATATCACCGGCGACGCCTTTGTTCAGGAGGAGGACGGAACCTTTCGCTTTGCCGCCCGCGCCGATGATATGATCGTGTCCGCCGGATACAATATTGCCGGGCCGGAGGTCGAGGATGCGCTGCTGCGCCATGATGCCGTCGCCGAATGTGGTGTGATCGGAGTGCCGGACGAGGATCGCGGTCAGATCGTGAAGGCCTTCGTCGTCCTTGCAAAGGGTTATGAGCCGGGCGATCTGATGGTGAAGATATTGCAGGATCATGTGAAGGCGACCATCGCACCCTACAAATATCCGCGTTCAGTGGTTTTCATCGACGCATTGCCGAAAACCCAGACCGGCAAGATCCAGCGGTTCCGGCTGCGAGACCACAGTTAGCGTGTCCGTTCCGCTGGGAAGATAACGGCGCAGTTCGTTCCGACGCCTTCCTCGCTGCGGATCGTAAAGGCCGCACTATGGGCATCGCAGAGCGCCTTCACGATGGCCAGTCCCAGTCCCGCCCCTTCATAGGACAGGCGCAGCGGGTTCTCATCGGTGACGAAGGGCTGGATCACCTTTGACAGGCGCTCCTCGGAAATGCCGATACCGCTGTCTTGAATGCTGAGCGCGATCCGGCCGGACGCATCCCTGGCAAGGGAGACCGCGACTTCGCCGCTTTGGGGCGTGAATTTCAGGGCATTGCCGATCAGGTTGAACAGGATCCGCTGGATTGCGGTTTCGTCGCCCTGGAGCCGCACACCCTTGGCAATGCCGGTAGTGGAGATCTTCGCCTTTGGGGTTTCCTGAGAGGCGCGCACGACTTCGACTGCCTTATGTGCCAGGGCGGAGAGATCAAGTTCCTCCTCATGCAGCCGCAGCGCCTCGGATTCGATTTTCGATATATCGAGGATATCAGACACGATGCCCAAGAGGTGACGGCCCGACCGCACGATATCCTGGGCATAGCCGCGATATCGCTCGGCCCCGAGAGGACCGAAGATTTCCGCATCCAGGACTTCACCGAAGCCGATGATCGCGTTCAGCGGCGTGCGCAATTCATGGCTGACCTTGGCCAGGAAAATGGACTTCGCCTTGCTGGCCCGCTCTGCATCCGTTTTGGCGGCCATCAGCGCCTGAGCTTCCTGTATGCGCTCGGTTATATCCAGTTCGATAATGCCTATGCCGTGCAGCGTACCCTGCTCGTCATAGATGGGGAATTTATAGGTCTTGAGGACGCTGCCGCCGGAAACATTCTCGCGGATGACGATGTCTTCGGCCAGGACCGTTTCCTGATCGTGGCGATGATAGGCCATGCCTGCCGGGCCGGGGAATATTTCGATGGAAGTTTTCCCGATAACATCGGCGGGTGTCAGGTTGCGGGTCCGATAGAAGGCTTCGTTGGCCAGAACAAAGCGCAGTTGAGAATCCTTGAAAGCAATGGGGATCGGCGCATGGGCCATCAGTTTTTCGATCTGCGCGCGTTTTGCCTTCAGGGTTTCGGACAGGATGTGCAGTTCCGTGATGTCCCGCCCGGTGCCGCGATATCCGGCAAAGCTGCCATCGGCGCGATAAAAGGGCATGCCGTTGACCGCGATCAGATGTTCCTGACCATCCTGGCCCAGGACGCCGAGCGTAAAGTCGCGGAACTCCAGATGGCTTTCCATCATTGCGCGGTTCCGGGCGATCTGATCCTCCTGACCGGGCAGAGTGGCAGCCGATTCTCCGCGATGTCTGCCAATGATTTCCGATACCGGCAGTTTCACGGCCGACTCGAACTGCCTGGAGGCATAGGTGAACCGATGGTTCTCGTCCATCTCCCAGAACCAGTCGGAGGCGATCTGGGACAGATCGCGGAAGCGGGATTCACTCTCGCGCAGCGCGGCGGTTGCGTGCGATTGTTCCGTGATGTCCTGCAACAGGACAATTGTACCACCTTCCGGCATCGCTTCGATTGTATAGGTGATGATCCGGTTGTCTGAGAGGACATGGTTTCCCACGTAATGCCTCTCCCGATCCATCGTCGGGATTGTTGCATCCGGAAACGCCCTATGGCAGAAGCCGGAGAAGGACAGACCCGGTACCAGATCCACCGCAATCCAGGGCAGCAGGGCCACAGTACGATCCGTCGCAAGCACCATCCGATCCGCCGTGTCAAAGACAGCGACACCGAGTGGCAAATGACGGAAAGCCCGTAATGCGAACGAGTCGGAAATTGCCAGGCGGGAGTCCATTGCCTCTTGTCCATTCAGCGGATGTGATTGATCCGATGGGTTGTCGGGGTTCCTGCCTTACTCCGGTATGGGTTGGTTCAAGTATGGGTCCGTATTGTTAAGGATTAGTAAATATGTTTGATGAGGGGGTCCGTCAGATCGGGCTGATCCGGGTGCGGGTTATGCGGTCGGTGTTTTTGCCCTCGATCCGCAGCAACCGGGTCGCGCCATAGCGTAGCGGGGCATGGACGGCACCGGTCGGATAGATATGGGCATCACCCGGTTTCAATGTATAGCGCCTGGATTCGCGGACGCGGGCAGGCTCCGTATCGGTCGCGGGACTCACGATCTGCCAGTCAGTCATTTCGGTCTCCCCCTCGGCCTGGCCATAGATCGCCCAGGTCGGACCATGGTCGTGCGGGTCGCCCGGCTTGGCGGTGGCATAGACATGGGTACAGATGCAAAAACTCAGTTCAGGATCTTCATGGAGAACCACCCGTTCCGGCTGCTCCGGCCGATTCAGTAGGACATTTTCAAGGAAGTTTTGATCCGACAGGGCGTGACGGACAAGGTCCCGGACCGCTGCCAGCGCTTCCGGGCTCTCCCCTTGCTTCAGCGAGTCCCTGCAATCCGCAATCAGGGCCTGCAATGAATAGGACATTTTCATTCTCCTTGATGTGTACCGTTCCGCCAGACTAGCGGTTTCCCCCTAATCCTGCCAGCGCGCGGGCACATGCACGGAAGTGTGACTGGCCAATTCCGATCAACTGCGGCTTCGTAACGCATGTGGTTTCTATATATGGAATGGACGCATGCAGCATCGGCATTATATGACGAAAGGGTCTCAAAACGGAGGCGACGGCGACACGCGGTCGCGACTGATATCGGGAGAGATATGGTATGAACATGGTTCGAAAAGTAGTCATCGCAGCCGGGGTGTCCCTGCTGCTTCTAGGCAGCCCTGCACTGGCTGAGGGAGATGCTGCAAAAGGCGAGAAGGTCTTCAAAAAGTGCATGGCTTGTCATTCGGTGGAAGAAGGCCAGAACAAGGTCGGGCCGTCGCTTTACCAGATCGTTGGTCGTACAGCAGGAACCGTTGAAGGCTATCGCTATTCAAAACTCAATGCGGCTGCTTCGGAAGTCGGTTTGGTTTGGACGGAAGAGATGATCTTCGATTATCTGGCCGATCCGCAGGCGTTCCTGACAAGCTATCTGACGGATAAGGGTGCCGATGCGCCTGGCCGTACCAAGATGGCCTTCAAATTGCCAAAAGAAGGTGAGCGCACGGACGTGATCGCCTATCTGAAATCCGTCGGTATGTAGTGTCCGGTTGCTTTGTGCGGCGGGTTCAGTAAGGCGGATTGCGGGATATCAGTCCCAGTCGCGAACCCGTTGCATGATCCTGTCCGCGCAGCCGGGATAGACGGTTGCCAGAAACCGTGCCAGCAGCATCCGGCCTGATGCCAGATCCATGAATCCGGGCGTGATGTGCATCCGGTTCCACATCCCGTCCGTCATGGTGTCCAGCGCATCGGCGACGGCGACCGGGGTCCAGTACTCGCCTACCATCTGATCGGCGGCGGCGCGGCAGATGCTGACCAGCGTGTCATACCGGTCGCGGTCGTACTGCTCGCAGATATCTCCGAATTTCGGGCGGGCTGCCGCTTCTCCCCAATAGGAATTCCAGAGCGTCAGATTGCGGTTGTTGCAGATTTTGGGATCGACATCGGCGAAGACCAGAGCAATCAACCGTTCAATCGGATCATCCGGCGCTGCGGCCAGCGCACGATGCCAGTGCTCGTCATATTCATGATAATGGTGCCGCAGGGTTTCCAGCAGCAGGTTGTCCTTGCTCTTGAAATAAAAGACAGCGACCCCCTGGGACAGCCCGGCTGAGGCGGACACCGTGGCCAGGGTGGTGGCGGACATGCCGTGATGCACGATGGAATGGATCGCCGCCTCGACCAGTTGCCGCCGGCGGCGATCCGCATTCGCGGTCTGCTCCCCCCGTGGTCGTCCCGGTGCCTTTTTCGGCAACTCGTCGGCCATGTCGCTTCATATCCCTTTCATACATTGGTACATCCCTATCTGGAAATGACCGGAGCGGAGAATAGCATTTATTTCAGCCGTTGCGACCCCCGCGCAGGGATTCAAAGCAGATACGCTTTGAGACGCCTTGCCGGAGAAATGTTGTGAATTCGAATATTCAGGGCCGAGAGGAGATGGCGGAATACTAATGGATCGGGGAGGAGAGTTTGGTACGGGCGGTCGGACTCGAACCGACACTCCAGAGGAACTGGATTTTGAGTCCAGCGCGTCTACCAATTCCGCCACGCCCGCAGGGAATGGCGTTTTCGTACAACGGGGCTGATCCGAACACAACTCAAAAAAGGGGACGAGTAAAAGCGGCGGCTGAATGGCTATTGGGCATGGACCCGTCGTCCCACCGTGAAAATGCTCGCATGTCCCGTAGGGCTGTACTAGGCTCGACAAAAGTGGGATCAGGCAGAATATGGGTGAAATGTCCGAGGTGGAGCATATCGAAGCGGATCAGGATCACCGAAACCCTGATGCGGGCGATCCTGTTCAGGGTCACCGTGTTGGTGGGGGGCGTGACGGGGACTTCGTGGCCTCCATGCTGCGTGAGGCAGCGGCGGAAATCGAACAGGGGCTTGTTGTCCTCGATGCCGTGCTGAACATCGTCTATGCCAATCCGCAATATCATGCGTTGATGAACCTTCCAGTTGATACATCGCTGACGCGGGAAGGGGAACCGTTTGAAGCCGTATTGCGTCATTTGGCGGGAACGGGTGATCTCGGGCCTGGCGACCCAGAGAAGGCCATCCAGGAACGTATGACCCCTCTGCGCGCCCGCCGCAGTTATGATGTAGACCGTCAATTGGCGAATGGTCGGTTTCTTCATGTCAGCGGAATTGCGTTGAGAAATGGCGGCTATGCCTTCACCTTTACCGACATAACCAGACGGGTCACCGAACAGAACAGATTGGACGCGCTGGTGCGCCTGCAAACACGGGAATTGCAGGAGGCGAATCAGAAACTCACCGACGGGATTGAGTATGCGCGTCTGATCCAGTCCGGAATCATGCCTCAGGACAGCTTTTTCGACGACCATCTGGGGGGGCACTATCTGCTGTTCCGTCCGGTCGATATCGTCGGCGGGGATTTCTATCTGGGCGTGGCGACGGATTTTGGCATCTATGTCGGTATCGGGGATTGCACCGGACACGGTATTCCGGGGGCGATGATGACGATGATGGCGGCATCAGTCTGCCGTCGGGCAATCAATGATGCGGGGGCCGGAGGGCCATCGGCGGTAATGATGGCGGTTGACCGTATCGTGCGGGCAAATCTGCACCAGACCGAGGCGAATGTCGGACCTGATAATGGACTGGAACTGACGCTCTGCCTGATTGAACCGGAATTCAAGCGGGTGCGGCTTGCCAGTGCGGGTCTGGAAAGCTTTGTTCAGTCCAAGGGGGTCATCGAACGGGTTCGCGGCAGCAAGCTGGGTCTCGGATACGGACGCCAGGCAACATCGGCAAGCACGATTCAGGAAACCGTATTCACGGCCAAGCAGGCGGAACGTATTTTCCTGTGTTCGGATGGCATTCTGGATCAATCCGGGGGAGAAAAGGGCTTCGGTTTTGGACGCCGCCGCCTGATGGATGCTTTGCAGGCCCATGTCGGTAGTTCCATCGTGGAGCAGGGTCAAGGGCTGGACGATGCGCTGATTGCCTATAGTCGAGGATATGATCAGCGCGACGACTTGACCGTCTTTGGATTCTGTCCGCATCGGCTTTAACTTTTCCAGGAATCCCGGTACGTCTGACACGGGAGGAAGCTGGAGGCACAATGAAACAGGATGACATGATCGCATTGCGCGCGATTTTCGAGCGCTGTCATATCGTGCTGGGGTTCAATGGCCCGTTCTCTCAGGGGGTGATCGAGGAACTTGGCGACGCGATACGACGCCATCTTGAATCCCAGGTTCAGACCCGCAGGCGGATATCTGATGTCTTCTCCGTCTATATCGAAGCCACCCAGAACATCCGTCAATATGCCGAGGCGGTCGGGCGGGATGCGGCGGAGACGGCGCGTCTGAATGCCGGAACCGTGCTGATCGCCCGCGAGGGGGACCGCTATTCGATCATTTCCGGCAATCTGGTGCGGCGCGAACATGTTGATCGTCTGACCACGCGGCTGGACGCTGTGATCGCGCTGGATGCGTCAGCCCTGAAAGCCGCCTATAAAGAGCGCCTGCGGGAACCGCTGGCCGATGGCGCGGTTGGGGCCGGGCTGGGTTTTTTGCAGATGGCCCGCTGCGCTTCCGCCCCGCTCGTCTATAGCGTTTCGGATGTGGATGATATACACGCTTTCTTCAATCTGACTGTCACGATCTAGCGACGGAAAACAGGATACACGATGGTCGAACGACTCTCACTGATCGCCACCCGCTCTTCCCCGGCGGTCGAATGTGACCCGGAGACGCTGACACTCTGTCTGTCCGGTGAATCCTATCCGGAAAATACATTCGATTTCTACAGGCCGATCACCAACTGGCTGGATGCGGTGCTGGAGCGGGATACTGCGGGCCGGACGGTGACACTGATGGTCGAACTCTCCTATCTCAATACCGGCAGCATCAAGGCGATGATGGACATGCTGGACCGTCTGGATGAAGCGCATGAAGACGGTCGAAGTGTCTCCGTGATCTGGCGCTGCGATCCGGAAAACGAGAGAATCGTCGAATTGGCCGAAGAATTGCTTGAGGATGTCAGCCTGCCCTATGACATCAGGACCGACTAGGCCCGAACAGGCCGGGAGGGTTCATTGGCTGATATGAACAGAACCGATATCCGGATCGACGCGCTGCTGGCGCGGCTGGATGCTCTTGAACCTGATGTCTCGTCGGAAATCCGCAGTGAGGTCGAATGGCTGGTCGGGCGCTATCGGCGGCTGGACCGGAATCTGGAAAAGATATCCCGCGTCAGCGATCGCATGCAGGCGCAGATCATGGAATTGAACGATCGTCTGCGCGCGGCGTCCATCACCGATCAGTTGACTGGACTGATGAACCGTCGGGGTGCCCATGATGCCCTGGTGCTGGCGGTCCAGGGGGCGACAGCGGGAAGTGGGGGATTCTGTCTGATCCTGGTCGATATCGATCATTTCAAGATTGTGAATGATACCCATGGTCATGATGTCGGGGATGAGGTGCTGGTCGATTTCGCGATGCGCCTGCAAACGGCGATGCGGGATACCGACCTGATAGCGCGCTGGGGTGGGGAGGAGTTCCTTGTTCTGCTGCGCGATACCGGCCTGACCGATGCGATGGCGCTGCTGGAGAGTTTCCATGAACGATTGCGGTCGCGTCCGGTTAAAACATCTGCGGGACCGCTGACCATCACGGCCAGTTCGGGGCTATGTGTCTATCGACCGGATGAGGGTGGTTATGATCGGACTGTTTATCGCGCCGATCAAGCACTCTATGCCGCCAAGGATGGCGGACGCGACCGATGGTGTCTGGCCCCGGACGAGAATCCGAAGGAGCGCCGGAAAAGCGTCTAATCTAACCCTCGAAAGGATCGCGGACGCGGATTGTATCCTCGCGCTCGGGGCTGGTGGAAAGTAGCGCCACCGGGGTTTCGATCAGTTCCTCGATCCGGCGGATGTACTTGATCGCGGTCGCGGGCAGATCGGCCCAGCTGCGCGCGCCATATGTGCTCTCCTGCCAGCCTTCCAGTGTTTCGTAGACCGGCTCCGCACGGGCCTGCAATGCGGTGGAGGCGGGCAGGTGATCATAGTCTCGCCCGTCGATGCGATAGCCGATGCAGACGTTCAATTCGTCCAGCCCATCTAGGACATCCAGCTTGGTCAGAGCTATTCCGTTTACGCCGCCGACCTTCATTGCCTGCCGGACCAGGACGGCATCAAACCAGCCGCAGCGCCTCTTGCGTCCGGTGACGACGCCGAATTCTCGGCCTCGTTCACCCAGCCGCTCGCCAATCGCATCGATCAGTTCGGTCGGGAACGGGCCGGAGCCGACGCGGGTCGTATAGGCCTTGGTGATGCCCAGCACATAGCCAAGCCCTCCTGGCCCCATGCCGGAGCCCGCTGCGGCCTGTCCGGAACTGGTGTTGGAGGAGGTGACATAGGGATAGGTGCCGTGATCAACATCCAGCATCACGCCCTGCGCGCCCTCGAACAGGATGCGGTTCCCCCGGCGGCGCATATCGTCCAGCTTCTTCCAGACGACCCCGGCATAGGGCAGCAGCTTCGGGGCGATGTCTTCCAGCTCCGCGATCACCAATGCCGGGTCAACCGGATCGACACCCATGCCCTTGAGCAGCGCATTGTGGTGCAGCAGCAGTGCATTCACCCGCTCCGGCAGGCTCGATGGATCGGCCAGATCGCAGACGCGGATCGCGCGCCGAGCGACCTTGTCTTCATAGGCAGGCCCGATTCCGCGGCCAGTCGTGCCGATTTTAGCATCACCCCGCGCCAGTTCTCGCGCCTTGTCCAATTCGCGGTGGACCGGCAGGATCAACGCAGCGTTCTCGGCGACCATCAGGGTTGAAGGGCTGATTGCGACTCCCTGAGCGCGGACCCGCTCGATCTCCTCCATCAAGGCCCAGGGGTCGACGACGACACCATTGCCGATGATCGACAGCTTGCCCTTGCGCACGACGCCGGAGGGCAGCAGGCTCAGCTTGTAGACCTTGCCGTCGATGACCAGCGTATGCCCGGCATTATGCCCGCCCTGAAAGCGCACGACGACATCGGCGCGCTCCGACAACCAATCGACGATCTTGCCCTTGCCCTCGTCGCCCCACTGGGAGCCGATCACCACCACATTCGTCATCGTATTTGTCCTTAAGGTCTGGTCGGAAGTCGGTTAGTCGAGCGCTACCGGCTCGGTTCCCTGGTCGGGAACGAAGTAATGCGTACACTCCATTCGCCTGGCCTCGCTGATAATATCTGTTTCCGGGGCGAGACCGGCAAGCGTACACCAACCAGCGTGCCGCAGGGCAGCGGCTTCCGCAGGGCTGGTGCCATGGGGCAGGTAGACGGTGATCTGTGCCGTGGCGGGCGGCACAGCGCGCAGCACGGAATCGAGGTAAAGGGAAAAGCCGGTGGCCGGTTCTCCCCGGTCCTGTCCGGGAATGCCCGCGCTGTAGCGTCCGCCACGACCCAATTCCCCCCGCACACCTTTGGCAAACAGCGTGAAGCTGAGTCCGGTCTGATATTCAAAGCCGCGATGTTCGACGGGATCGACAGTCAGTGAGACTCCGGGCAGGGCGTCGTGCAGCAGATGCAGTACGTGGGACAGCCGATCCCGCTCGGCGGCGGCATCCGGCGGCAGGTCGATAGCCTGCAACTTGTCGAGGGCGCGGTCGGCCGGGCCGGATGCGTCCAGTAGCGCGCCCAGCCGCTTTGCAGCGGTACCGCCCAGTGCCGCGACGTCATGGGCATCCTTTCGGTCCAGCGCGAGTCGCATTGCGCGCCTGTCGTCCTTACCCAATCCCAGTGCTGCACAGACGGCAGGCACCATGGTCGGCAGGCTGATATCGACGGAAATGTCCCGCGCGCCTACGGCATGCAGAGAATTGACTGCAACCGCGATCAATTCGGCATCGGCCTCCGCCCTGTCCGCACCGATGATCTCGCAGCCTGCCTGGGTAACCTGTCGTTCCGGGCGAAGCTGCGAACCACGTACCCGCAGGACCGGCCCGGCATAGCAGAGCCGCAGCGGGCGGGGGGATTTGATCAGGCGGCTGGTGGCGATGCGGGCGACCTGTACCGTCATGTCGGCGCGGACCCCCATCATCCGCTGCGAGACGGGGTCCATCAGTCGGAATGTATGCGGTGCCGTTGCGGCCCCGGCTCCTTCCAGCAGGCTGTCCTCAAACTCGACCAGCGGTGGATCGACCCGGCGATAGGCCGATGCCCTGAAATGATCGATCAAGCCACGCATGACCGTTGCCTCGCGCGTTGCCTCCGGGGGCAACACATCGCGCAGGCCGTCGGGTAGCAGCGTCTTGGCAGGGCCGTCAGTCATGGTTGGCCAGTCATGGTCAGGTCGATACCGATTGCGGAGAGTGTCGGAAAATCGGTGCTTTGGTAGCGGGTTTGCCCTCTCGGGGCAAGCAGAACGGCGCGGTTCCCATCGTCCCGGTGTCACGCACCCTTCATCAGCTTGCGCAGGGGAACCGACTCGTCAGCCAGTGTCGTCGGGTCGGGATCGATCCCGCGTTCCATCATCATCTGCGCAACGCGCACATCCTTGGCGATGAAGGAACCCTTGCCGAATCCGGCAACCCCGATCAGCTTCCCCTCCTCCAGGCAGAAAAAGATGATCGCCCCATCCTCATAGCGCCCGCGCGTCACAACCTGTTCGGCCCGGTGCGGCAGACCTGCGGTCTGGAGAGTCCAGTCGAACTGGTCGGACCACAGCCAGGGGACCGGCGCATAGGCCTCGGCCTTGCCGCAGATGGATCGGGCGACGGCGCGGGCCTGCATATCGGCATTCTGCCAGCTTTCCAGCCGGATCGACGCATCATAGCGCGGGTTGCGCCCGCAGGCGCAGTCGCCCGTGGCATAGATATCCGGGACGGATGTGGCACCGAATTCATTGACCAGAATGCCGTCGCCGCAGGCGATACCCGCAGCCTCCGCCAATGCTGTTCCGGGCGCAATGCCGATGCCGATCACCACAGCATCGGCGGGCAGAACAGTATCGTCCTGGAAACGGATGCCGCTGATGCGATCGTTGCCTTCGAACCCTGCGATCCGGGCATTGAGGATGATCTTCACTCCCATTTCCAGGTGCAGGCGTGCAACGGCGGCAGCAACCACTTCTGGAATCGAACGACCCAGAATGCGCGGCGCGCCCTCCAGTACTGTCACGTCGCAGCCCATCTGGTGTGCGCTTGCGGCCGTCTCCAGTCCGATGAAACCGCCACCGATCACGACGACCTTCGCCCCCGGCTTCAGGTCGGCCCCCAGTTCCGCGCTATCTTCCAGTGTGCGGACGACATGGATACCGGAAAGGTCCGCACCGGGCAGGGGCAGACGTTTCACAACGCCACCGGTCGCCAAGACCAGAGCATCGAAAGAGCGTTCCGACCCGTCGTCCAGGGTGACGGATTTCGCCATCGGGTCCAGCGCTGTAACGGTCCGCCCGGTCAACAGGTCGATCCGGTTCTCGGCATAGAAATCCGGGCTGTAGAGGAAACAATGGTCCGGCGTCTTTTCCCCCTTCAGCACCGCCTTTGACAAAGGCGGGCGCTCATAGGGCGGATGGTTCTCCGACCCGATCAGGGTGATGGTCCCTTCGAATCCTTCCTGCCGCAGCAGGGCGGCGGTCCGCCCGCCACTTTGACCGGCACCAACAATGACGACAGACTGAACAGTCATACCGAATTCTTTCTCCCAGGTTTAATAACGAAGGGGCTTGGTAGGGGAAGTTCAGTCGCGATAGGCCGGTTCTTCTTCATCCAGGATGTCGCGCAGGGCATGAAAATGCTTCTCGGCGGCACCGGGATAGCCTTCCCACTGGCTGGCTGTCTTTTCGGCTACGTCATGGCTGGCGACATTCAGGTCGCGTCCGGTGGAAAGCGCGAGAATCAACGTCTCGCAGGCGCGCTCGAAAAAGAACAATTCATCAAAGGCCTGAGCCACTGTCTTGCCAACCGTCATCACGCCATGCTGTCCCATCAGCAGAATCCGGCGGTCTCCCAACAGGGACGACAGCCGCTCCGCTTCATCCCCCAGCCCCATGCCGTCATAGGCATTATCCACCGCGATCCGGTTATAGAACCGCATCGTTGTCTGGTCGATGGGCGGCATGGAGGTATCCTTGAGTGCCGAGAGCGCCGTCGCGTATTTCGAATGGACGTGCAGGATGCAGCGGGCCTGCGGATTGTTGCGATGCATCGCCCCATGGATGCAATAAGCCGTCGGATCGACTGAATCGCCCATGCCTTCGGGGGCGACATCGAGACTGAGCATCAACAGGTCGCTTGCCCGCATTTTCGAGAAGTGCCGACCATAGGGATTGATCAGAAAATCCTTACCGTCATCGCCCACGACCAGGCTGAAATGATTCGCCACTGCCTCATGCATGTTCAGTCGCGCGGTCCAGCGGAAAGCGCAGGCGAGATCCTCGCGTTCCTGCCGATAGGATTGCTGGGCGCTGCGAGCCTGGCTGAGGGAACTGACGGACATGGCTGTTGGACTCCGTGACTGTGATCGATCTTCGCGTATGCGGGAGTTTCGCCCGTTCGAGCCTGAAAATGCAATGAAAATCATCGCCCCTTTTCGCATCCGGACGGGTTTGATATAGACTTTTCGGTAGGATCACGGTGCCGATGGGCCACGGAGGAGGAAACGACCCTGTACAGTCATATTACACTTGGCACCAATGACGCGGTGCGAGCCATTCCTTTCTATGATGCGATACTCGGACTGCTGGAACATGCGCGTTTCTGCGGCGGCCCGGATCAGGGCTTCGCCGCCTGGGGAGAGTCCGAGGGTAACCAGATATGGCTGTTGCCCCCCTTCGATGGAAAACCCGCGACAGTCGGGAATGGCACCCATGTCGCGTTCCTGGCCCCATCCCGGCATAAGGTACGAGAAGTCTATCAGGCCGCCCTTGATCTGGGCGCGCGGGATGAGGGGCCACCCGGTCTGCGCCCGCATTATCAACCGAATTATTACGGGGCCTATTTCCGCGATCTGGATGGCAACAAGTTGCAGATCGTTTGCCACCTGCCGCAGGAAATGGCCGGTGAATGACCGGTCATTGCGGCAATGCGCCCCTTGACCGGTTAGGGGCCTCCGCTATCTTGCCCGATACTGCATATGAGTGGGCTTTTCCCTTTTCGTCCAAGTGGCTGGAGACTAGGTCGTGGCGACCATTTTACCCCTGACAGACAAGAAATCGGCGTCCAGACAGGATAGCCGCCCGAATATCGACATGCTTCTGTCACTGGTCGAAGCAGACCTTGTGAAGGTCAATCAGCATATCCTGGACAATATGAAGAGCCCGGTCGCGCTGATCCCGCAACTGGCCGGGCATATCATCGCATCGGGTGGAAAACGCCTGCGCCCCGTCCTGACCCTGGCTTCGGCCAAGCTGTGCGATTATTCCGGCAGCCGCCATGTGGCGCTCGCCGCTTGCGTCGAATTCATCCATACCGCGACGCTGCTGCATGACGATGTCGTGGATGACAGTGCGCTGCGTCGGGGTCAGGCAAGCGCGAATGCGATCTGGGGCAACGAAGCCTCTGTTCTGGTTGGTGATTTTCTGTTCTCCCGCGCCTTTCAGTTGATGACCGCCGATGGGTCGCTGGAGGTTCTGCGTATCCTCTCCGATGCCTCCGCCGTGATTGCGGAAGGGGAGGTGCTGCAGCTGATGACGGCGAATGAGCCGACGACGACGGAGGAAGCCTATCTCGACGTCATCCGGTCAAAGACCGCGAAACTGTTTGCTGCCGCGACCCGTATCGGTGCCGTGGTCGCCGACAGACCGCAGGTCGAGGAGGATGCGCTGGAAAGCTACGGGATGAATATCGGCATTGCCTTCCAGTTGATCGATGACGTGCTGGACTATTCCGCCGATCAGCGGGCGCTGGGCAAGACCGTTGGCGACGATTTCAGGGAGGGCAAGGTGACGCTGCCCGTCATCCTCGCCTATCGCCGGGGCGACGCCAAGGAACGCACGTTCTGGCATCGCACCATCGAGCATATGGACCAGAAAGAAGGCGACCTGGAGGAGGCCATGCGGCTGATGACATCCCATGGCACGTTGACCGATTCCGTTGATCGTGCCCGCCATTATTGCAGCATCGCCCGCGACGCGCTGGGCCTTTTCCCCGCCAGCGATACGAAACAGGCGATGATCGACCTCGCCGATTTCGTCATCGACCGGGCGTATTGAGAGCAAGCGCTGCAAGTCAGACAGTTTCCAACCGCCAGCCCGCGCCTTCATCCTGTGCCAGAACATGTGTCAGGCCGGGCAGGCCGGTGGCAAGGGTTTCCTCCAGCGGCCAGATCGGATTGATGATCAGCAGGCCGCTGCCGGTGAGTCCCCGGTCTTCACGGTCTGGAGCAGTCGTCCAGACTTCGCAGCGTAGGCAGCCCCGGTCCGTTTTCGGCAGGGCTTCCGTCAGGGACTCGGTCAGGACATCCCCCATTGCATGGGTCTTGATCGGATACCAGATCGCCATCGTGCCGGTCGGAAATCGGCGCACTCCATCCGCCACGGCCTTTACGATGCGCGGGATTTCCCCCGGCTCCTCATAGGGCGGGTCGATCAGGGTGAGGCCGCGCCGTTCCTTCGGTGGCAGGAAGGAGGCGATGGCGGCATAGCCGTCCCGTACTTGAACCCGGGCGGCACGGAATTCCCCCAGGGTTTCCGTCAGCAGTCTTGCCTCTTCCGGATGGGCCTCGATTGCCATCAGACGGTCACCGGGGCGCAGGGTCTTTGCAATCAGCCAGGGGGAACCGGGATACCAGCGCAATCCACCATCCGGGTTCAGGCTGCGGATCGCCTCCATATAGGGTGCGAAACTGTCGGGCAGGGCTACGGCATCCAGCAGCCGCACGATCCCGTCTGCCGCCTCGCCGGTTTTCTCCGTTTCGGCACGGGCCAGATCATAAAATCCGGCCCCGGCATGGCTGTCCAGAACGAAGAAGGGTTTGTCCTTTGCCG
The DNA here is from genome assembly GCA_965223125.1 of Alphaproteobacteria bacterium. Lineage (GTDB taxonomy): Bacteria > Pseudomonadota > Alphaproteobacteria > UBA8366 > Aestuariispiraceae > Pacificispira. The sequence continues at coordinate 2,167,207 of OZ244984.1, forward strand.
CCAGCCGTTCCAGCAGCAGGGTCAGAACCCAGTGCTTGTGCACGTCGGCGAAATTTCCGGCATGGAAGGCATGGCGGTAGTTCATTTCTCCGGGCGCTTTTCCATCACGACGAACAACCGGAATGCCATCAGGATGCCCAGCGCGGGCAGCAGTTTTTCCTCCAGCCGCAGCAGCGGATCGACCAGACCCTCCGGCAGCAGGGTCCAGGACTTGAAGCCACCGGTTAACGGATAGGCGAACAGGCTGAGCCAGTCGCGGGTCACGCTGCGCAGTCCGGGCACGCCTTCGGTCAGGGCAATGCGGTGTTCCTGACGGCGGAAGATCAGGGTCGGGATCGCCTGATTCGATTCGAACGGGTCCTTGGCTGCACCATAGTCCTGCGGCTGCATCGGATTGACCGACATATCCACCGGCTCTTCGTGCAGATAGTTGTAGAACAGCCAGCTTAACGGCGTGATGCCGGGTTCGATCATCGCCAGACGCCCGCCAGGCCTGAGTACCCGCGCAGCCTCTGTGAAGAATTGCTTCGGGTCGGCAAGATGATGCAGCACATCGATCAGGAATATCCCGTCGAAAGAGGCATCGGGAAAGGGCAGGTGATGTGCGTCCGCTACCGCATCGACCCAGGGCGCGGGCAGGATGTCGAGGCGCGTGACCTCCAGTCCTTTGGTGAAATCGCGGCTGTGTCCCGAACCGGCCCCGACTTCCAGATAGCGTCCGCCCGGGGGCAGGGCGGTCAGCATCCGCCGGTAATAATCACCATAAACCGCGCGCAGCCCTGCCTTTTTTGTCCAGGCAGTGCCATGGGCGGTCAGTCGCGGATCAATCGTATCGCTCATAGCCCTAGAAAGCCTTCAGTTTGCGCCAGGCAAAGACGACCATCTTCAGCAACATCCAGCCATCGCGGAAGCGGCTGATCTGTGGCTCGCCATAGGTGCGGTCGGCATAGCGCATCGGGATTTCAATGATCTTCAGGTTCTGCTTTGCCGCCCCGAAAATCAGGTCGAAATCACCAAAGGGATCGAAATCTCCGAAATAGTGCCGTCCAGCCTGGATCTTGTGATAATCCGCCTGGGTCAGGACTTTGGTGCCGCACAGCGTATCGGTGAAGCGCTGGTTCAGCAGGAAGGAAAAGATCATCGCAAAGGTTCGGTTGGCCCAATAGTTCAGGAACCGCATCGCGCCCTTTTCCATCGGGTAGACCAGCCGCGAACCGTTGATGAACTCGCCCTTGCCGCTGGCGATGGCCTCATAGAACTTCGGAAGTTCTTCCGGCGGCATTGTCAGGTCGGCATCGAGGATCATCAGTATATCGCCCCGCGCCTCGTCGAAGCCTTTGCGCACCGCGTCGCCCTTGCCCTTGCCGGGTTGCTTGAAGACCTTGATGTCCCAGCCCCCATTTTCCGGTTTCGCATAGTAGTCGCGCACCCGTTCACATTCCTCGAAGGTACCGTCGGAGGAATTGCCCTCGACATAGATCACTTCCAGATCGGCGCAGAAGCGGGGTAGGCGGGTGATGGCGCTTTCGATATTGCCCTTCTCGTTGCGGCAGGGGACCAGAATGGTGGTCGAGAGATCCTTGCGCTTCGCCTTGCGCAGGGAGCGCGCGACGATGAAGTGGCGCAGTGACAGCTTGCGGATCAGCGGCAGTGTCCCGATGAAACGGTTGATGGCAGTGCCAATCCCGAGCAGGCGGGCGGGGATCAACTGTCGCCATTCAGTCTTGATGACGTCGAAATCCGAGAGGCCGAGGATGTTGGAGATATCGGAGGGGCTGAGGAAATTCACTTCCGGCTGCGGCATTTTCAGACCGGTCATTTCTCCCGCCCGCAGGATCGGTTCCCACAGATGACTGTAATAGGTGATGATGATGCGGGTTTCCTCATCGCAGAGATCATGCAACTGCTCCAGCATCGCCTGGCAGTCGTCAACAAAACCCAGCGTGTCGGACATAAGGATGAAATCATAGGGTCCGGTCAGGTCGCCTTTCAGATGCGCCAGTGCCTCGACATCGCCGACCCGGAATTGCAATTCGGGATATTCGTTTTCCGGATAGGTGCTGCGGGCGACATCGACCATATTGCCTGAAAAATCGATCCCCATGCCCTGGGAAGGCTTCAGACCCGCCAGTTGCGCGCCGGTGCCGCATCCCAGATCGAGAATACGCGCACCTTCCGGGATCAGGAAACGCAGGAAGGCCATGTCGTTATCATAGAATCCGGAATTTCGTTCCCGCCAGTCATCACGTCTGGCCGCCACACGCTCGCAATGCTCCAGGATCGCCGTCTTGCGGACAGACAAACGATCCCGCCAGCTCGCATCGCGATCCGGGATAGACAGTCGCATCGGCGGTGTTGCCTCTGCCGCTTTGCTTGCCGGGGCTGCTTTGGACTGTAAGGTTTTGGACGGGCTTGCCTTGGAGGTGGTCTTCTTCACGTCACTTTCTTTTGCGACAACTTTTCGTGCGACAGCCTTTTTCGTTACTGCCCTTTTCGCAGTGGCTTTTTTCACGGTGGCTTTCTTTGCCAAAGTCAGTCTCCCTCTTTTGCCAGAGTCAGGCTATCGGTATCGGGCCGGGCGGCATCGCCAAAGAACCATACCGCACCACCAGCCAGACCGACCAACACCAATTGCAGTCCCATCACGATGGACAGGGCAACCGCCCCCCCCGCATCGGCCCCGATCAACCCGAACCCGGCTGCCATAGCCCCCTCCCGCACACCCCATCCGCCCAGCGAGATCGGCAGGGTCGCGATCAGGATCGACGCCGGAACAACGATGAGGCAATCAAGGAGGCTGAAATCCAGCCGCAGGGCATCGGCGGAAACATAGGCGATCAGGACCATCAAGATATGGGTTGCCACGGCCAGCGGGAATATCGTCATCGCCTCGCCGGGATGCCGCAGCAATCGGGCCAGAAGACGCGACAACCGAATGATGAAGACACGCCCTGCGCCACCGAACCCGGTTTCAGAAAGGCGGGCGATGCCGAACACAGCCAGTAGCCCTGCACCGAAGGCAGCCAGGACCAGGGCAAATCCCAGTACCGCACTGTTTTCCGTTGTGCGCTGCATCAGGAGCGGCAGGCCGATGGCGATCAGCAGGGCGAGGCCGATCAATCCGGTGATCCGATCCAGAACGACCCCAGTCACGGCCTGGCCAAGTCCGGAGGAATAGGAGCGGGCGCGGTAGATGCGCATGACATCGCCCCCAACCGCGCCTGGCAGTGCCTGATTGAAAAACATGGCCTCAAGGTAGAACCGGTATGATTTGCCATAGGGCATGGTGACCCCATCCAACCGTTGCAGCCGCCGCCAGCGCTCGGAATTCAGGGCAAGTTGGATGAAAATCAGGATGATTGATCCGGCGATGCCCAACAGGGCAGCGCTTTGCAGACGGGCCACGACGTCCGAGAAGTCAAGCTTTCGGGCAATCAGCCAGAACAGCGCCAATGTCACGGCGATCTTCAACGCGATCATCAGAAATTTGCGCCTGGTGGCGGCTTCAACCATTGCGCCGGGTTTCCCAAGGAGATGTGACAGGTGGATCCGCATCCATCCCGCGCTGCATAGCCTCTTCGTCCCGGCTTGGCAACTGAACCCCGGATATCCGGCGGGCAATCATTGCCATTCGCCGTTTATCCGACACTCCCGTGAGGTCGGTCAAATATCATCCTCATTGAGGTCTTCGCCCTCAAAATCCTCATCATCGAAGTCTCCCTCCGTCGCTCCTTCTTCAGAACCGGTCCCGTCGAAATCCTCCTCGTCGCTTTCTTCTTCCGGGGCACCGGGGCCGCGGCGTTCGGCGCGCGGCGTGCGACCGAACATGTCGCGATAGCATTTCGAGAAATGGGAGGCGGAGGTGAAGCCGCTGGCAAAGGCGACTTCGGTCACCGGCATCGTTGTCTGGGTCAGCAGCGTCTTGGCCCGGTTCAGACGCAGGCGCAGATAATAGCGGGCCGGGCTGGTGTTCAGATAGCGCCGGAATAGCCGCTCCAACTGGCGACGGGACAGGCCAACACGGTCGGCGATTTCGTCGCGGGTCAGCGCTTCCTCGGTATGGCGCTCCATTTCGGAAATCGCCCGGATCAGTTTTGGATGGCTGATCCGCAGTCGGGCCTGCAAGGGCAGGCGCTGGTCGTCATGGCCTTCGCGCATCCGCTCGTGCATGAACTGCTCGGCCACGGCTGCGGCAAGATCCGCGCCGTGTTTGGTTGAAATCTCCTGCAGCATCATGTCGAGGCCCGCCACGCCACCGGCACAGGTAAAGCGGTCGCGGTCGATCTCGAACAATTCGGCGCGCACATCGAGATCGGGATATTCCTCGGTAAAGCTGTCCAGGTTTTCCCAATGGATCGTGCAGCGATACCCTTTCAACAGACCTGCATGGGCCAGAACATGCGCGCCGGTGCAGATCGCGCCGATATGACTGCCCTCCCGTGCCCAGCGCCGCAGCCAGCCGAAAACGGCATTGTCCTTGTAGACATGGGCGTCGATCCCGGAACACAGAATGACATTGCTGGGAGGAAGCTGATAATCCGCAACGGACCGGTCGGTGCCGATCGGAAAGCCGTTGGAGGCCTGCACCGGGTCACCATCGCGGCTGGCGGTCTCCCATTTATACAGGATCTTGCCGCTGATCCGGTTGGCCAGCCGCATTGGCTCTACGACACCCGACAAGGCGATCAGGGAGAAGTTCGGAATCAGCACGAAGACCACACGATCCGGCCCCGATCCCGCAACGGGTTTCAACATCCGCATACAAATCGATCCTTCAGAACAAAGCCGCGCCCCTGTTTACCCTGAGCGACATGCGAAAACCCGTGAGAACGCCAATTTCTTCCGGAGCAGGGGCGGATCGGGTTAAAACCCGTCACACCCAAGTTTCCGATTTGCGCCAATGTCGCTATGAGCGTGATTGGAATTCTTGTCAATCCGCGTCATGAGGTTGGACTCGGGCACCGTCGCAATCCTGTCTAAGCCTGTCGCAGTTCTGAAAGGGTCTGTCGACCCGTCGTTCTATGCATGGGGTCTGATCTCCATAGGATTCGTGACCATGAAGAAGTATTCCATCTTCGCCATCGCCCGCAACGCGCGGACCCACCATGAGAACTGGGAGCGCGCCTGGCGCAGTCCGGACCCGAAGCCGCATTACGATGTCGTGATCATCGGCGGCGGCGGCCATGGCCTGGCGACCGCCTATTATCTGGCGAAGGAATGCGGCATCACCAATGTCGCAGTATTGGAAAAAGGCTGGTTGGGCGGCGGCAATACAGGTCGGAATACGACAATCGTGCGCTCCAACTACCTCTGGGATGAGTCGGCCGCGCTCTACGATCACGCCGTCCGCCTGTGGGAGGGCCTGAGCGACGAATTGAACTACAATGTGATGTTCTCCCAGCGCGGCCTGCTCCACCTTGCCCATAATGTGCACGACATGCAGGAAATCGGGCGGCGCGGCAATTCGATCTATATGAACGGCATCGACAGCGAATTCCTCTCCCCCGGTCAGGTGAAGGAGATGGTGCCGATCATCAATCTGAACTGCCGCTATCCGGTAATGGGCGCGCTTCTCCAGCGCCGGGGCGGGACGGCGCGCCACGATGCCGTCGCCTGGGGCTATGCCCGTGCGGCGGATTCGATGGGTGTCGACATCATTCAGAATTGTGAAGTCACCGGCTTTCGGATCGAGAACGGGGTCGTCAAAGGGGTTGAGACCACGCGCGGTTCCATCGGGGCTGGCAAGGTCGGGGTTGTTGCTGCCGGGCATTCTTCCGTTGTCGCCGAAATGGCAGGGTTCCGCATGCCGCTGGAGAGCTTCCCGCTGCAAGCCTTCGTCAGCGAACCGATGAAACCCATTGTTGATTGCGTCATCATGTCGAACGCGATCCACGCCTATATCAGCCAGTCTGACAAAGGCGAACTGGTAATCGGCGGTTCGGGTGATCCCTATATTTCCTATTCACAGCGCGGCAGCTTCGATCAGATCGAGCATGTCGTCGGCCCGGTGATCGAACTCTATCCGATTTTCAGCCGGGTTCGGATGCTGCGCCAATGGGGCGGCATCACCGATGTGACCACCGACCGCTCACCCATCATGACCAAAACACCGGTGGAGAATATGTTCTTCAACTGTGGCTGGGGTACCGGTGGGTTCAAGGCGACGCCCGGCTCCGGCCATGTTTTCGCCCATTCCATCGCCAAGGGTGAGATGCACCCGGTCGCCGCCCCCTTCTCCATGGATCGGTTCCATACCGGTGCCCTGATCGACGAAGCGGCCGCTGCCGCCGTCGCGCATTGAGGAGTTAGACGCATGTTTCTTGTAAAATGCCCCTGGTGCGGTTGGCGGGATCAGACCGAATTCGGATATGGCGGAGAAGCGCATATCGCCCGACCGCTGGAAACCGACCAGATTTCGGACAAGGAATGGGGTGATTACATCTATACCCGCTCCAACACCAAGGGAGTGCATGCCGAACGCTGGGTCCATACACAGGGCTGCGGGCGCTGGTTCAATGCGATCCGACATACCGTCACCGATGTGATGTGGGACAGTTACAAGATGGGTGAGGACGCGCCGACTCCACCGACGGACTGGGACGGCCTGACTTGCTGCGACGATCTCAAGAAGGCCGAAGGGCACGCCAAATGAGCCAGACCTATCGCATCGAGGGCAAGGGGCGGGTTGACCGCAGCAAGCCGCTGACTTTCAGCTATGATGGCCAATCTTACAGCGGCTTTGCAGGAGACACGCTCGCCTCAGCGCTGCTGGCCAACGGGGTCAAGCTGGTCGGGCGCAGCTTCAAGTATCACCGTCCGCGTGGCATCATGAGTGCGGGTTCCGAGGAACCCAATGCGCTGGTTCAACTTGAGACCGGCAATCGTACCGAACCCAATACCCGCGCCACGGTGGTCGAACTCTATGACAGACTGAGTGCTGCCAGCCAGAATTGCTGGCCGTCCGTCAAATTCGACATCCAGTCGGTAAACCAGAAGATCGCGAAACTGTTTCCTGCCGGTTTTTACTACAAGACCTTCATGTTCCCGGCTTCCTGGTGGACGCCGGTCTATGAGAAGATCATCCGCCGAGCGGCGGGTCTGGGCAAATCGCCGATGGAGGCGGACCCCGACCGCTACGAACAGCGCTTCGCCCATTGCGACGTGCTGGTGGTCGGTGGCGGACCCGCCGGTCTGGCCGCTGCCCTGGCGGCAGGCCGCAGCGGCGCGCGTGTCATACTGGCCGATGAACAGGCCGAAATGGGTGGCTGGCTGTTGAGCGACGATGCCACCATCGACGGCAGACCAGCCCTGGACTGGGTGGAGAAAACTCTGGCCGAACTGCGCCGTCTGGATGGGGTGACAATCCTGCCGCGCACCACGGTTTCGGGCTATTATGACTATAATTACCTGACCGCGCTGGAACGGGTGACCGATCATCTGGGCCCACAACAGGATACGCGCATCCCCCGTCAGCGGTTCTGGAAGATCCGCGCGAAAAAGGTCGTGCTGGCGCAGGGTGCCATCGAACGCCCGCTGGTTTTCGCAGACAATGATCGTCCCGGCATCATGCTGGCTGCGGCACTGCGCACCTATATCAACCGCTATGGCGTGCTGCCGGGTCGGCAAGTGGTGGTCTTCACCAATAACGATACCGCCTATCAGACCGCGCTGGATGCCTATGCCGCGGGGGCGGTCGTGGATATCGTCGAACTGCGGGACGACCCGACCGGGCCGCTGGTCGCAAAGGCCGAGGCGGCGGACATTCGCATCCACAAGGGCCACGCCGTCGTTGCTACCAAGGGCAAGCATGCCCTCAGCGGCTGCGAGATCGCGAAACTGTCCACTGACGGCAAATCCGTCGCGTCAGATACGATCTCCATCGGCTGTGATATCCTGGCCAATTCCAATGGCTGGAACCCGTCGGTGCATCTGTGGAGTCAGGCGCGCGGCAAACTGACCTGGGATGCGGAACAGAACTGTTTCGTCCCGGGCGATGGCGGCCCCTGGAAGCCACTGGCCGCCGGGTCGGGTACGGGTGCCTATGCGCTGGGCGATTGTCTGGCACAGGGTTTCGCACAGGGCGCCGCCGCCGCGAAGGCTGCCGGTTTCGATAAAGTCGATGTGCCTCAGACCCCGGCAACGGAGCCGCTGGCGCTGGGGCCGGAGCGGATGGTCTGGACCGTGCCGGGCAAACGGCCTCTCGGGCACGGCAAGGCGAAGCATTTCCACGACCACCAGAATGACGTCGTTGCCGCCGACATCCACCTTGCCGCTCGTGAAGGGTATCTGTCGGTGGAACACCTGAAACGCTATACAACGACCGGCATGGGTACTGACCAGGGCAAGACTTCCAACGTCAATGCGCTGGCGATCATGGCAGAAATCCGCAACGCGGCGATTCCCGAAGTCGGCACCACAACCTTCCGCCCGCCCTATACACCGATTACATTCGGCGCGGTCACCGGACAGAATCGCGGGCCTTTGTTCTTACAGGAACGCACGACGCCGATGCACCCCGCTCATGTCGAGAATGGTGCGGTCTTCGAAGATGTCGGTGACTGGAAGCGTCCCTGGTATTTCCCGAAAGGTCCGGAGGGCAAGCGGGAGACGATGGACGAGGCGGTCCTGCGAGAATGCCGTCAGGTGCGCGAGACGGTCGGCATGCTGGATGCCTCGACATTGGGCAAGATCGACATTCAGGGCAAGGATGCCGCCGAGTTCCTGAACTGGATCTACACCAACAAATGGGACAACCTGCAGCCGGGTCGCGCCCGCTACGGGCTGATGCTGAACGAACATGGCATGGTCTTCGATGACGGGGTGACGACGCGGCTTGCCGAAGATCACTTCCATATGACGACGACGACCGGCGGTGCGGCGCGCGTGCTGGGCTGGCTGGAAAACTGGTCCCAGACCGAATGGCCGCAGATGGAGGTCTACATGACTTCCGTCACCGAGCAATGGGCAGTCTGTACCATCACCGGGCCGAAATCCCGCGACTTGCTGGCCAGCGTCACCTCGATCCCGCTCGATCCGGAAACCTTTCCCTTCATGGCGATGCAGGAAGGTGATGTGGCGGGCGCTCCGGCGCGGGTTTACCGGATCAGCTTCACCGGCGATCTGGCCTATGAAATCAACGTGCCTGCCCGCTATGGCCTGCATGTCTGGCGAGCGCTGCAGGAGGCGGGCAAGGACCACGACCTCTGCCTCTATGGCACCGAGACGATGCATGTCCTGCGCGCCGAGAAGGGTTTCATCATCGTCGGTCAGGATACCGACGGGACGGTAACGCCGATGGATCTGGGCATGAACTGGATTGTGTCAAAGAAGAAGGATGATTTCCTCGGACGGCGGTCCTTCTCCCGCAGTGACACGAAACGGGAAGGTCGCAAGCAACTGGTCGGCCTGCTGACACAGAATCCGAACTTCATCCTGCCGGAAGGAGCGCATGTGGTGGAGGAGGTCAAACCAAAGCCGCCGATGAAGACGCTGGGCCATGTCACGTCGAGTTACTATAGCCCGAATGTCGGTCGTTCCATTGCGCTGGCATTGGTCGCCGATGGGCATAACCGCAAGGGTGAGACCCTGTCGGTTCCGATGATGAATGGCCGGGTGGAGAAGGTCACGATCACCGATACGGTATTCTTCGACAAGGAAGGGGTACGGTCCAATGGCTAGCCAGCACGCTCTACAGGCAGCCCAGACACCGCTGATCGGGCGTGCACCCATCGAGGCACAAGGGGTCACGATCCGTGAACTGCCGCTTGCCGGTAAGGTCACACTGCGCGGCAACGCCGACGATCCGGCCTTCGCCAGCGCCGCCAAGACGGTACTCGGTGTCAATCTGCCGGTTACCCCGCTTGGTTCTGCAGAAGCCGGGGAAACGCGCGTCTTCTGGAAGGCTTTCGACGAATGGCTGATCTGGACTGCACCCGGCGCGGAAAACGCTCTGATCGCTGCCCTGCGTGATGCCCTAAAGGGTCAGCGTCACGCCGTCGTTGATGTCAGTGACTATTACACGATCCTGCGCATCGATGGCCCGAACAGCAAAACGCTGCTTTCCAAGGGCTGCGTCATTGACCTCCACCCGCGCGCCTTCACCCCCGGCCAGGCCACCGGCACCGGCTTCCATCACGCGACGATCTTCATCACCAAGAATAATGAAGAGAGCTTCGATGTGATGATCCGATGGAGCTTCGCCGACTATCTCTGGCTCTATCTGGCGGATGGCGTTCTGGAATGGCAGGACTGACTGGTGGGAGGCTGACCGATTCGACTATTTCTTGATTATCCGTAACAACAAGCGTATATACGGATCAGGAGGGAAAATCGGAATGACTGACAAGACCATCAGGCGAACCATCAAGGGCGTTGGCAACAGCGCGATGATTCCCATTCATCGCGCCGATCTAGACGATCTGGATGCGCGGATCGGGTCCACTGTGCAGGTGACGATCCGTAAGATAGATGATCATTATGACATGACGCGCCAGTCTGCGAAGCGCATGCGGCAGCGGTTTCCCCGAACGCTCGAACTGTTGGGCAAGTGAGCGGATTTGTCTGGCCCGACCGTCAGGCGCTCATGGATGATTTCGCGGAGTATTTCGAAGAAATCGGTGAGGTTCTGACCATAGTCTCTCCGGACGATCTGGAAGCAGGGTTTGATCGTGCCGCAACCGCGGAAGGCTATCTTGATAGCCCGGACGCGGCAATTCTGGCGGCGATCCTGTTCGACGGCGTTGCGACCAGACACCCTTTGTTGGATGGCAACAAGCGTCTGGCCTGGCAAAGCATGACCACATTTCTGGATATGAATGGAATTTGGTTCGATCCGCCGGAATACGCCGCCTATGAGGCCGCCATCGCCACCGTTACGGGAAAGAAAACAGTCGAGGATCTGGCCCGCTTCATCCGTGACCATACCAGCCCATGGGACGGGTGAAACTGCAAATGAAAAGACGCCCCGCCCCTGTCTACTGGACCATGGCCATGGCGGTGCAGGAATTCTCCAGCCCATTCCGGTCAATCTACCCGTTCTCCTGATTTCTGATACCTATCTACAGTTCCATGGCACCTTGGCTCGAAAGGGTGTTAAATGATCCGAGTTGGTACTGTAACGGTGCGAGAGATAGGGTCGATTGGATGTTGAAGGATTTGGAGAGGATCGCCGGGAAAGTGGCGAATGCACCGCGGCCACCTTTGCCGGACGGCATGATCGAAGTGATGCCAGATCTGGATTCACCGGAAATGCTGCTGGGCGAAACCGATGCCGCCTATCTGCCTGCCGGGGTCGTCGTCGAATACAGGGATGATCAGAATCAAATGAGCGTGCGCCGCGTGACACTGGTTTCGGCGGCACCCGATGGTGAAGATCCGAGCTTCACCGGCTTTTGTCATAGCCGTCAGGATATGCGTCGCTTCCGCTTCGCCCGCCCGTTGACGATCATAGACCCGCATGGTGCCGCAAGTTCTTATGGCTCGCCAATCGAATTTCTGGATCGATTCCGCTATGACGGTGACACCAAGGGCCCGAATGCGGCAATGTACAGAATTCTCAGCACCGTGCGCGACGAACTCATGATTCTGATGTTCTTCTCGCGCTGTGACGGTTACCTGCATCCGGCGGAACAGTCCGTGGTGATGTCCTTTATCCGTGAGGCCTGCGGCGAGTTGGAAATCCCGGACGACGCGGTCTGGGAGATCGTTCGCAGGCTCTATCCGGATTCCCGCACCATGCTCAACAGCGCTCGGCATATTATTGCAGAAAAAGGGCTCGACAGGCTGACGATGCTGCAAAAGACCATCCGTACCCTGATAGAGGCAGATGGTATCGTCCACAGCGACGAAGCGTTGCATGCAATTGAATTATCCTTTTTGAAGTAACGGTATTCCAATTATCAGAACGTATCCTCCTTCCTGGCAGTGGGTTAACCTCTGGTCGGGATGGATTCCGCCTTTAATTTCTGCGAAGCAGACCTATCTTTGACAGGCAATGGATAGAACGGAACCCACCCTCTCGGAGCCTCCCCGCAGGAACGGCCCTGGCGGCGAATTACGCCGCATCGGTATAGAAATTGAATTCGCCGCCCTGAAGCCGTGGGCTGCAGCCGATCTGATTCGATCCCGCTTCGGTGGTACGGTATCGCAGGTGGATGCGCATCGCTTTGAGATTCGAGACAGCGATGCCGGACGCTTCATTGTCGAACTGGACGCGCAATATGCCCATCCGAACGAGTCCTTGCAGGATACATCAAGGCATGAGTCGTGGATTGCCGATATCGCGGAACTGGCGCGTAATCTGGATACAGAGGCCAGCCGTCTGATCGGAGAGGTTGGGAGTGATCTGATTCCCTGCGAAGTCGTCTGCCCGCCTATGCCCTGGACCCGTCTGCCCGAACTGGAGGCGTTGTACCGCGCCTTGAGCGCCGCCGGGGCGCAGGGGACTGATGACGGATTGTTCCATGCATTCGGCCTGCACATGAATGTCGAGGTTCCGGGAGAGTCCGTTGGTGATATCTTGCCCCAGATTCAGGCCTATCTGCTGCTCGGTCCCTGGCTGCGCAGCGCCATTCAGGTTGATGCGACGCGCCGGATTTTCCCCTATATCGATCCATTTCCTGCCGGATATGTGCGGCTTGTCTGTGATCGGACCTATGCGCCCGACCTCAACCGGATGATCGGTGACTATCTTTCCTTCAACGATACGCGGAACCGGGAACTGGATCTGCTGCCGCTGTTCAGTCATCTGCGTCCGGCCAGGGTTTCCGCTGTGATCGACGATCCGCGCGTGAAGGCCCGCCCGGCCTATCACTGGCGCTTGCCCAACACGCTTTTTGGCAGTTCGGATGCGGGACCGCTGGCGGAATGGGATCGATGGCTGATGGTGGAGCGGCTGGCGGCCGACACGACGGGATTGGCCGAGGCCTGTGATGCCTTCCAGGCCATCAGGCCGTTGCCACTGAGCGGTGATGTCGAGTACTTCTCAATTGCCCTGGCAGAGCGCTATCGGCCATGACCCGTCCGGTGATCGGGGTTACGACCAGCCATGAGCGCGGCTGGTGGGCCTGGCAGTTCCATCGCTTCGCCATCTGGCGTGCGGGTGGTGTCGCAAAGCGACTGACCGCCGAACGGGTTCGAAACCCGGCGCAGTGCCTTGCCAAGCTGGATGGATTGATTATCGGTGGCGGAGATGACATATCCGCCACCCTTTACGATGGTTCCCTTGATCTGGAAATCCGCACCGACCCGAAGCGGGATGCGCTGGAAATGGCTTTGCTGTCCGCGTCTGAAGGAAGCGATTTGCCGGTGCTCGGCGTCTGTCGGGGCGCGCAGATGCTGGCACTCTGGCGCGGCGGTTCGCTGATCCGGGATATTTACGACCATTTTGGTGGTCTGCCTCGGCTGCGCACCGTTCTCCCTCGACTGCGCATCATCCTGGCGCAGCCAAGCCTGCTATCGGAAATTCTCAACAGGGCTCAGTTAAGGGTGAATGCCTTGCATCATCAATCCATCGATCATCCGGGCACGACCATGCGAATCGTCGCCCGCGACCGGTATGGTGTGACACAGGCGATAGAACATACGGGAGAGCGTTTCCTGATCGGGGTGCAATGGCATCCGGAGTTTCTGCCACAGAAGCAAAGCCAGCAACGGCTGTTCCAGGCCCTCATCGCATCCGCGAATGCCAATCGGAAATAGCGACACTTTTTTCCATTTTAGCGACCCCTTCGGCATTGACGCCGGTGCCTGACCTGCCTAGCTTCCGCCCCGTCCCACCGACCCTTTACGGAGTTCACGCCCGTGCCCCAATCTCCTGTCAGACCGGATCGCCGTCCAGCCAATCCGAATTTTTCCTCCGGCCCCTGCGCCAAGCGGCCTGGCTGGTCACCCGACGTTCTGAAAGACGCCCTGCTCGGGCGGTCCCATCGCTCTGCCCCCGGTAAGGCAAAGCTGAAGGAGGTGATTGACCGGACGCGCGCCATCCTGGGAATCCCTGACGATTATCGGATCGGGATCGTACCGGCCTCTGATACCGGCGCGGTCGAAATGGCGCTCTGGTCGCTGCTCGGCCCGCGTGGTGTCGATATGGTCGCCTGGGAAAGCTTTGGGAAGACCTGGGTTTCCGATGTCGTGAAGCAGTTGAAACTGGATGATGTGCGCGCGATAGAGGCGGATTATGGATTGATACCCGATCTCGATCAGGTGGACCCGGATCGCGATGTGGTCTTTACCTGGAATGGGACAACCAGCGGCGTTCGGGTTCCCGATGCGGACTGGATCGCGCCGGACCGGAAGGGGCTGACAATCTGCGATGCGACCTCGGCAGTCTTCGCGATGCGCCTGCCCTGGGACAGGCTGGATGTCACGACCTGGTCCTGGCAGAAGGTGCTGGGCGGGGAGGGCGCGCATGGCATGATCGTTTTGTCTCATCGTGCAGTGGCTCGGCTGGAAAGTTACAGCCCGCCCTGGCCGATGCCGAAACTGTTCCGCATGACCAAGGGCGGCAAGCTGATCGACGGGATTTTCACCGGGGAGACGATCAACACGCCCTCCATGCTCTGTGTCGAGGATGCGCTGGACTCGCTGCGCTGGGCAGAGAGTGTCGGTGGGCTGGACGGCATGATCGCGCGGTCCCAGGCCAATCTGGAAATGATCGAGGACTGGGTGCTGACCCGCGACTGGATCGACTTCCTGCCTTCCGACCCGGCAACCCGCTCCAATACCTCGATCTGTCTGATGCTGTCCGATTCCTGCCCGCTGGAAGGTGCGGCACGGGATAGCGCGCCAAAGCGAATGGCGGGCCTGCTGGACAAGGAAGGTGTCGCCTATGACATCAACGGCTACCGCGACGCACCTCCAGGCCTGCGCATCTGGGGTGGGGCGACTGTCGAAACATCGGATATAGCGGCGCTGTTGCCCTGGCTCGACTGGGCCTATGAAACGATTCTGGCAGGGGAGTGACACGATGCCGAAGGTTCTGATTTCAGACAGCCTGAGCGACCGCGCAGTGGAAATCTTCCGGGAGCGCGGGATCGAGGTTGATTTTGAACCCGGCCTGTCTGCCGAGTCGCTGTTGGCGCGGATCGGGGATTATGACGGGCTGGCCATCCGCTCTGCGACCAAAGTCACTGCCGAGGTGCTGGCGGCGGGCAATGGCCGCCTGAAGGTCGTCGGGCGTGCCGGGATCGGGGTCGACAATGTGGATCTGGCCGCCGCCACCCGTCACGGCACCGTGGTCATGAACACGCCCTTCGGCAATTCAATCACCACTGCAGAGCATGCGATTTCGATGATGATGGCACTCGCTCGCCAGATCCCTGCCGCCGACGCCTCGACCCGGGCCGGGAAGTGGGAGAAATCGAAATTCATGGGGGTTGAACTGTTTGGCAAGACGCTTGGCCTGGTCGGGGCCGGAAATATCGGGTCCATCGTCGCCGACCGCGCCCAGGGCCTGAAAATGAAGGTGATCGCCTTCGATCCCTTCCTGTCCCCTGCCCGCGCCCAGGATCTGGGGGTGGAGAAGGTCGATCTGGACACGCTTCTTACCCGATCCGACTTCATCACCATCCACACGCCGTTGACCGATGGCACCCGTAACCTGCTGAACGCAACGACGCTGGCGAAATGCAAGACCGGGGTTCGTGTGATCAACTGCGCGCGTGGCGGTATCATCGACGAGGCAGCGCTGAAGGATGCGCTGGAAAGCGGAAAAGTGGCGGGTGCGGCGCTTGACGTCTTTGCCGAGGAACCGGCGCGGGAGAATCCGCTCTTCGCTCTGCCCAATGTCGTTGCAACCCCGCATCTGGGGGCGGCGACGGAGGAGGCGCAGGAAAATGTCGCGCTTCAGGTCGCCGAGCAGATGTCGGATTATCTCCTGACCGGAGCGGTCAGCAATGCGCTCAACATGCCTTCCATCTCGGCGGAGGATGCGCCCCGCCTGCAGCCCTATATGGCGCTTGCCTGCCAGTTGGGGGCATTCGCCGGGCAGGTCACCGAAACCGGGATCAAGGCGGTGACGCTGGAATTCGAAGGTCATGTTGCGAAGCTGAACGTGAAGCCACTGGTCCAGGCCTGCCTGGCCGAGGTGATGAAGCCGTTCTCCGATGCGGTGAACATGGTCAACGCGCCGGTCTTTGCGCGCGAGCGCGGGATTGACGTTGCCGAGGTCATCCATGACCGGCCCGGCGATTACCAGACCCTGATCAAGCTCACCCTCACGACCGAGCGTTTCGTGCGATCCGTCTCCGGTACGCTGTTCGGGGGCAAGCTGCCGCGTCTTGTCGATATCAAGGGGATTGCGATAGAGGCGGAACTGACACCTCACATGCTGTACATTACCAACCATGACAAGCCGGGCCTGATTGGTGGGCTTGGTACGGTCCTGGGTGATGCCGGGATCAATATTGCAACCTTCCATCTGGGACGCGCCGAAGCCGGGGGCGATGCCATCGCGCTGATCTCCATCGACGAGGAACTGCCGGACGCCGTGTTGCAGAAACTGGCGGCCCTACCCCAGATCAAGCAGGTGAAGGCACTGAAGTTCTGATCCGCTGGAACAAAGCCATCCAGCATGAAAAAGGGCCGTTCCTTATGCGGGAACGGCCCTGAATTCGTTACTTGGTATTCCAGATCAGTGAAGTTTTCCGGGCAGGGCCTTGATCGCGTCATCAATGGCCTTGTCACCGCCCTTGCCGTCCATGGAGGCTCTCAGCATCTGGGCGGAAGCGGCAATCGCCATATCGACGGCAAGGTTCTTGACCTCGGCAATCGCGTTGGCCTGAGCCTGGGCGATCTTGTCCATGGCCTGTTTCTCGCGGCGGTCCATCGATTCCTTGAAGCGCGCATCCAGTTCCTTCTTCATGGATTTGGATTCGCTCTTTGCGGATTCGATGATGGCTGCGGCCTGTTCCCCTGCATCACGCTGGGCGCGCTTGAGTTCGGCCAGTGCGGCACTGGCTTCTTCCTTCAGCGCCTCAGCCTGCGCGATTTCGTCCCGGATACGCTTGATCCGGCCATCCACCGCATTGGCAATGGTCGGGCGACCCTTCCAGACGACAAGCAACACGAAAATGACGAAGGAAACCAGAACCCAGAAATCGGTTGATTGCAGGATTGATGAATGTTCCATGAAATCAGGCCCCCTTCTCGATGGCGTCCAGAGCCTTGGTCACGTCCTTGGCAGTGGCAGCCTTGCCGGTCAGCTTCTGGATCGTGGCGGCGGCGACTTCACCAGCAACGTCCCGGACTGAAGCGAGGGCTTCCTTCCGTGCTTCGTCGATTGCGGTCTGGGCATCGGCCAGTTTGGCTTCCAGATCGGCGTCCAGCTTGTCTTGCTTCTTGGCATGATCAGCGGCGATTTTGTCCTGGGCCTTGCGCAGGATGTCCTGTGCCTCGGATCGCGCTCCGGACAGGGTCTTTTCGACCGCTGCCTCGACATCCGCGATTTCCGCACGAATCTGTTCCGCCCGCTCCAGGTCGGCGCGGATTTTCTGTTCACGGGCCTCGATCACATCCCCGACGCGAGGGATGGCAACCTTCCACATCAGGATCAGCAGCACCGTGAAGGTGATCGCCAGCCAGAAAACCTGACTGGAATAGGAACTGGTATCCAGTTGCGGCATGCCGACCTTCTCCCCCTCCGCCGCAAGGGCGAAAGCGGGTGAAAGAACGGTGGCGGTCGCAGCGAGGATTGTCGCGCGGCAAATGCCCGTCTTGAGAACCGGGTTCATCCTGAACTCCCCTTTCATTAGGATCGGCCCCGACTGGAGCCTGTTGAAGGGGGCGGCCTGAATATGCCGCCCCACCCCAGGACCCAACGTCTTAGGTGAAGAGAATCAGGAAGGCGATCAGCAGCGCGTAGAGGGCGACGGCCTCAACCAGCGCGAAGCCCAGCATCGCAAGACCGAAAACCTGGCTGCGGGAGGCAGGGTTGCGGGCGACCGATGTGATGAGAGAGGAGAAGATGTTGCCGATACCGGTACCAACACCGAAAAGACAGATCACGGCCAGACCGGCCCCGATCATTTTTGCTGCTTCGAGTTCCATTCCATTCACTCCTTACAATGCGCACGGGCTCTGCCGTGCTTCCGTTTTGGATCGGACGGGGGCTGTTTATGGCCCGCCCGACCCGCGAAACTTGAACCACCGGTCCCAGCGATTTCCCCACCGATCAGTGCAGGTGCAGGCTGTCGTTGAGGTAGAGACAGGTCAGGACCGTGAACACATAGGCCTGAAGGAAGGCGACCAGGATTTCAAATCCGGTCAGCGCCACCATCATCGCGATGGGAAGGATGCTGCCGACCCCGAAGGTCACGGCTCCCAGCCCGAACACAAAGCCCGCAAACACTTTCAGCATCGTGTGGCCCGCCATCATGTTGGCGAACAGTCGCACCGACATGCTGACCGGGCGGGACAGGTAGGAGATGATCTCGATCGGGATCATCAGCGGATAGAGGATCACCGGCGCGCCCTTCGGCACGAAGAAGCTAAAGAAATGCAATCCGTGTTTCAGGATACCAATCAGCGTCACCATCAGGAAGACGGCGGTCGCCAGGGCGAGCGTCACGATGATATGGCTGGTGAAGGTGAAGCTGCCGGGGATCAGCCCCAGCATGTTGCCGAACAGGGTGAACATGAACAGCGTGAAGATGAAGGGGAAATACTTGCGCCCCTCGTCGCCGACATTCTCGCGGATCATGCTGCCGACGAATTCGTACATCGATTCCGCCATCGACTGCCAGCGGCCCGGCACCATTTCGCGCTTCGACATGCCGATCACCATGAACCCGGTGATCGCGACTACTGTCAGCGACATCCACAGCGCGGAATTGGTATAGGCGACCATTTCCACCGGCCCGGAGGACAGCGGCTTGATGATGAATTGATCGAGCGGACCTGCCACGGCGAACCCCTTCTCTAGCGTCTGGTCAAACGTTCAAAATCCAGAAGGGGGAATACAGTCCACATCCCGGTTTGCCAAGTGCGAAAGCCGCCCTGCGACTTTCAGCCCCCCTTCACACCACTCTCAACCAACCCACTGACAACCAATCCGGCCCGACTAACCTTCATCTTTCGGCGGCTTTACCAACTCATCACCGGGGCGGCGCCAGCCGACACCCTGATCCATGCCGCTGGCCAGACGGTAGACATTCGAAATTCCAGCAGCCCCGCCGAAAAAGAAAAACACGATCATCAACCATGGCCCGGTCTCGAGCCATCGGTCGAGACCATACCCGATCCCGACCCCGATCCCGATCGCCGCGACCAGTTCGGTGCCGAGACGTAGAGCAAAGCCGACGCCCTGCATCCCCGACTTCGGGGCCTCCCCCTGTTGCGACCGTCCGGATTTGCCGGAGCGGGCATTCTGGGTATCCTGCGCGGCGCGCAGCCTTGCCTCGAAATCCGCCGCCGGAGACGGCGGTTCCTGCGCCTTTGAGGACTCGGGATCGTCCTCGGCCATTGCGGTGGAACCCTTTCCTGTCAGCGCGGATTCACCGGGGCGGCTGCCCCTGCGGTTCACGCGCGCGGACACTAGTCGGACAGGCTTTCGGAGTCAAGAAATGCGCGCGTCGGATGGTCGATTTCGGTCATGGTTTTACAGAAAGGACGGGTGTTTCGGATGGAACCTGATACTGTCATCGTAATTCGTTGCGCATGCGCCAATCCTTCGCCGATTCAACCCCGTCAACGATGGATGCCGTCCTGTGACGGATGACACGCTGCGATCCCGCAGGGTGTTTAAAAACGATGTGAGAAAGAAACCCAAATGGCCAAAGGTAATAACAGTCGCGGGAACAAGGAAGCGAAGAAACCCAAGCAGGAAAAGCCTAAGGTTCTCGCCACCGCCAATTCCAATGCCGGGAAACCGGTTCTGGGCGCGAATGTGAAAAAGGTTAAGTAGAAGGAACTGGACATCGATCCATCACGAAGGGTGGATCGATGTCACCGGCTTTCGGACTGTCTTGCGATCAGATCATCGCCAGGAATTCGCGTCGGGCCTCCGGATTTTCGCGGAAGGCACCCAGCATATGGCTGGTGATAGTGCTGACACCCGGTTTGTGGATTCCGCGTGTGGTCATGCACTGATGTTCGGCATCGATCACCACGGCTACACCGCGGGGTTGCAGTGCACGGTTGATCGTATCGGCAATCTGAACCGTCATGGTTTCCTGCGTCTGAAGACGCTTGGCATAGATATCGACGACGCGGGCGAGCTTTGAGATACCGACGACGCGGTTCTTCGGCAGATAGGCGACATGGGCGGTGCCGATGATCGGGACCATGTGATGCTCGCAATGGCTCTCGAACGGAATCGCGCGCAGCATGACCATCTCGTCATAGCCTTCGGTTTCCTCGAAGGTACGGCGCAGTTCTTCCTCCGGGTCGGTGGCATAGCCGGAATAGAATTCCTCATAGGAACGCGCGACGCGGTTCGGCGTGTCACGCAGACCCTCGCGGGTCGGGTCGTCCCCGGCCCAGCGCAGCAACACGCGCACGGCTTCCTCCGCCTCCTGCAGGGTGGGGCGGGCGGCGACGATTCTCGGGCGCAATGCCTTGTCCGACATGACAAGAAACCTCACAATATTGTGCGCTGGACGGCCTGTCCGCCGACGCGGTGTTGCCGGTATATCGTTGCAATGATCCGGGAAGTCAACAATATCACCCCATAACCCAGCCGGGGAAACCGGCTGGCGACACGGAATTGTCGAATTGCCCCAAATGGACCCTGACCTATGACGGTACATGGATATGAGGCGCTGTATAACGAGCGGATACTGGAACTGGCGGGCAGCCTGGACCGGGACGACCGACTGGATGCGCCCGATGCGACGGTGCAGGCTGACAGTCCGCTCTGCGGCAGCCGCATCCGGGTCGATGTGACCGTCGGGACGGATGGACGGTTGACCGGCTATGGCCAGCAGGTGCGTGCCTGTGCGCTCGGCCAGTCCGCCGCTGCAATCCTGAAGGCCCATGCAACCGGGAAGAGCCGCGAGGAACTGACCGCTGCCCGCGACGCGCTGGAGGCGATGCTGAAGCGCGATGGTCCGATACCTGGCGGTGAATGGGAGGATCTGGCCGTGCTGCAACCGGCTAAAGCGCATAAATCCCGCCATGCCTCGATCCTGCTGCCCTTCAAGGCGGTGGTGCAGGCGATGGAGGAGGTGCTGAATGGCCGCTGATCGCACAAGTTCCGCCGCCTGGATTCTGCTCGGGTTGATTCACCTGTATCGCTATACATTTTCCTATTTCCTGGGACGACAGTGTCGGTTCATGCCGACCTGTTCGGAATATGGGCTGGAGGCGATTCGGCGGCATGGGGCGTTGAAGGGTGGGCGGCTGACCCTGCGGCGGATCACCCGATGCCACCCCTGGGGCGATGCCGGATACGACCCGGTGCCGGATTGAGCGACGGCATGACGCAATCTGTCGTCAGCATTGTCATACCGACCCGCAACGTGGCGGACGTGTTGGACGCACTTCTGGGCCAATTGATCTCAGATCGGCTCAACCTCGATATCATCGTCAGCGACGGCGGATCCAGCGACGCAACCGTTGACATTGCTGCGCGGCATCAGGCCCGAGTCACCACGGCGGAAGGCGGGCGCGGGCCGCAACTGCGCGCCGGTGTCGAACAGGCGCTGGGCGACTGGATATTGCTGCTGCATGCGGATTCGATTCTGCCTGTTGAATGGGACAGGGCGATCAAGGATTTTATTGCGGAGCCCCAGAATGCAGAGCGCGCAGCCTGCTTCAGATTCGCCCTCGACGATGCATCACCCGCCGCGCGTCGGCTGGAACGGATGGTCGCCTGGCGCTGTCGCGTGCTGGGTCTGGCCTATGGTGATCAGGGCCTTCTGATAGCCCATCCCTTTCTGGACCAGCTTGGTGGCGTGTCGGATCTGCCGCTGATGGAGGATGTGGCTTTGGTTCGGAAGATCGGACGGGCGCGCCTGACCCTGCTGGATCAAACCCTGGTCACATCGGCGGAAAAATTCAGGCGGGATGGATATCTGCGCCGCAGTGCGCGTAATCTGTTCTGTCTGTGCCTGTATTTCTGCCGTGTACCGATGTCGATCATCCGCAGGTGCTACGGATGATCCGAACACGCCGTCATCTTGTGATCTTCGCGCGCGCGCCGCGCCTGGGGCGTGGCAAACGCCGTTTGGCGGCGGATATCGGGCCGGTGCGGGCCTGGCGTTTCTATCGTGCCGCGCTTCTGGCCCTGATCGGCAGACTCAGCGGCGGGCCGTGGCATCTGCGGATCGCCGTGGCTGAAGCACGCGATGCATCACATCCGGTCTTTGCCGGTCTGCCTGTGATGATCCAGCCCGCTGGCGATCTGGGTATGCGGATGACTGGTATCCTGCGCGGGCTTCCGCCCGGACCTGCCGTCATCGTCGGCAGCGATATCCCAACCATTCGGCGGGTCCATATCGACCGTGCCTTCGGGGCCTTGCGGCATGCGGATATTGTCTTCGGTCCGGCACCGGATGGCGGCTACTGGCTGGTCGGGCGATCCGGGCGGCACCCGATTCCAAAGGGGTTCATGGCCGAAGTTCGCTGGTCCACCCGCCATGCGCTGGCGGATACAAAGGCGACCCTGCCTGTCACTTGCCGGGTCGCAGAAATCGACAGTCTGGCGGATATCGACGATGGCCTTGCCTTTCGGGCCTACCTGGATGCGGGAGGGACGGCACGATGAGCGGTAATGCGGACCTGCTGCCCGTCCTGCACCAGCGGCTGGTGCAGGATACGAACTTGACCGATATCGCACCCGATGCCCTGTCCGCACTGCCGACAACCGGGCTTGCCCATGACCATGTGACAATTGCAGGGACGGAATTGCTGCTTCGGGTACCCCGGCAGAGCCAGATGCGCCTGGATGCCGCAAGGAATCTTGCCTATCAGGTCGCCTGTTTCGAGCGGATGGCGGATAGCGGTCATACGCCGCGCCTGTATGACGTTCTGGCACCGGGGTCGGACCTGCCGATGGGTGCATTGCTGGTGGATTGCATCCAGGGGCGCACCGCACGCCTGCCAGAAGATTTGCCCGCCATTGCCGAAGCTCTGGCGGCGATCCATGCATTGCCCTTGCCTGAATCGGACAAACGGCCGCCCCTGCTGGACCAGCTCGACCCGCTGCCTGAAACCCTGAAAGAAGTCGAAGAGCAGGCCCGGTTCCTGGTGAAAGCCGGATTGCATCCCGACAGTCTGGCGATGATCCGGGAGGAACTGTTCGCGGCGCGCGATGCATTGGGATCTGTGCCGGTAACGCTGATCACCTTCGATGCCCATCCCGGCAATTTCATGATGGATGACGATGGAAGGGCCTGGCTGGTCGATCTGGAGAAGGGGCGTTATGGCGGTGCCGGGTTCGATCTGGCCCATGCCACGCTCTACACCTCTACGACCTGGGATGTCGCAACCTATTCAGAACCGGATCGGATGGCGATTGCGGGGTTCTATCAGCACTGGCGGAACCGGATGCCGCAGGCACTGGGGGATGCCTTGCTGCCCCATCTGATGTCAATGCGGCGATTGATGTGGCTCTGGTCGATCACCTGGTGCGCTAAATGGCGGGTGGAAAGCGATAAATCACGAGTGCCGGACAAGGACAGGGCGGCGGATACCGAGGACTGGTCCGGTGACAACAGCGATGCGGCACTTATCGAGCATGTCCGCAATCGCGTCGATCATTATCTGGAGCCGGAAACCATCTCCCGCGTCATTCGGGACTGGACGGTGGACCCGATCTGCTGAATCGCTCCAATCGTTTCTGCAATGCGGCTATGTCAGCCTTCAGGCGCTGCAATTCCTCACGGCTCAGGCCGGATGCTTTCAGGATGCAGTCCGGTATCCTGGCGGCGTCGCTGCTGAGCGTGTGCCCCTTTTCGCTCAAACGGACCAGCACCTGTCGTTCGTCCTGAGGATCGCGGTTCCGGTGGATCAATCCATTCACTTCAAGGCGCTTCAACAATGGCGTCAGGGTATTGGATTCCAGATTCAGGCATTGTCCCAGACGACCGACGGTTTGTTGATCCTGTTCCCACAGGGCCACCATGACGAGATATTGCGGATAGGTCAGGCCCAGGGCATCGAGGTGCGGCTTGTAGACCCGATTCAGCGCGTGGTTCGTTGAATAGATTGAAAAACACAGCAGATCGTCGAGTGTCAGCATTTCAGCAGAGTTGGCGGGCATCCAAGGGTTCCTTCCGTTATTCTGAATATAAATCGCACGCGAATTAATCGCAAGCGCTTGACAGAGTAAGATTGCTCATCTATATATCGTGTACGATAAGATCGTGTAAGATTTATACTGCGTCGGCGAATTACCCCTCGCCTTACCCTGAAGAAAGGAATGATGATCATGTCCGTGAATGTTCTCTATCGCACCGCTGCCCGCGCAACCGGGGGACGGGACGGTAAATCCGGCACGCTGGATGGTAGCTTCAACGTCGCCCTGACCACCCCGAAGGAACTGGGCGGTGCGGGAGGCGAGGGCGTTAATCCCGAACAGCTTTTCGCAACCGGTTATGCCGCCTGTTTCCTGGGGGCGATGAAGTTCGTTGCCTCACAGGGTGGCCCGAAAGTCCCGGCTGATACGACGGTCACCGCCCATGTCGGCATCGGGCCGCGTGCGGCGGGGGGCTTCGGTCTGGAAATCAGCCTCGAGATATCCTTGCCCGGCGTCGCGAAGGCTGCAGCGGAAACACTGGTCGAAAAAGCTCATCAGGTCTGCCCGTATTCCAATGCGACCCGCAACAATATCGACGTCAAGCTGACGGTCCTCTGACTCAGGCATGGAAACTCCCCGGCCTGATCCAACGGGCCGGGGGGCTTCAAAGTTCAGGTCTGAATTGGAATGTAATAGCTTTCCGGGAAGCCGGCTTTTCCCCTGCTATCGACATTGAAGGGCGGTTTCAATCCGCCCTTGAAATGCGTCTGCACCAGCGCCTGCCAGGTCGGGATCGGATCGAGGTTCCGATTGGCACAGAGATGTTCGAACCAGCGCCGTCCGACCGCAACATGCCCGATCTCGTCGTCATGGATGATAGTGAGTGCTGTGGCACTTTCAGCATCTCCCGCAGCCATCAGTTTTGCGATCATGTCCGGTGTGACATCCAACCCCCGCGCCTCCAGCACCATCGGTACGATGGCCAGGCGGGCCAGCAGGTCATGGGCAGTTTCCATCGCTGCCTGCCACAGCCCATCATGAGCGGGCAGATCACCGTAATCCGCACCAAGCTTCCGCAACCGGTCCTGCAGCATCAGGAAATGCCGTGCCTCGTCATCCCCGACCGCGATCCAGTCGTCAAAGAACGCCTCTGGCATATCCGCATCGGCAAACCGGGTGAGAATGTCGAAGGCGAGGTCAATGGCATTCAGTTCGATATGCGCCAGCGCATGCAGCAGTGCGATGCGTCCCGCTGTGCCCGCATTGATTTTTCGCCGGGGCACATCGCGGGGCAGTCGTAGTTCCGGCCTGTCCGGGCGGGCTGGACGATCCGGCACCGGCAGGGTTGCCGATCCCGGTTTCAGCCGCCGACCCAACCATTGCGCTGCGACGGTCCGGGCCGATTGCGCCTTCTGCCGTGCATCCGCGACCATCAGGACTCGGACTGCCGCATCACCCAGACTCTCCCCTGCGGGGGTGATCACAGGGATTTCAGGGCAGCAGCGACCTCTTCGACATGTCCCGGTACTTTAACCTTGCGCCAGACTTTTGCGATTTTACCCGCACCGTCGATCAGGAAGGTCGCCCGGTCGATCCCCATATATTTACGGCCATACATGCTCTTCTCGACCCAGGTGCCATAGGCCTCGCAGACACTGCCATCCTCGTCTGAAGCCAGTGGGAAGTTCAAATCGTACTTGGCCTTGAACTTGTCGTGCTTGGCGACACTGTCCTTAGAAACGCCGATCACCGTCGCGCCGATACCGGAAAAATCCGCCTGCGCATCGCGGAAACCGCAGGCTTCCTTGGTGCACCCCGGCGTATCATCCTTCGGATAGAAATACAGCACCACCGGTTTGCCCTTCAGTTCCGACAGGCTGACGCTGCCGCCGCCATCGGTCGGCATGGTGAAATCAGGGGCGACATCGCCTTCGGCTATGGACATGGATCAGGTTCCTCCATCTGGTTTCAATCCTAGAGTTTCAGATGTAGGCCAGCCCCGCACCGATCTCAAGGCGAAGAAACCCATTGCGCAAAAATGCAAACGGCCCCGCAACATCTTGTTACGGGGCCGAAGCAGGAATGCTGTGTAAAATCTTAGCTGAGTACTCTGTTCCACCAGCCACGTTTCTTGGGCTGTGGCGGTCCTTCCTCGGCAATCGGCTCGGATGGAGCTGGTGCGGCGGACTCGGTTGTCAGCTCCGGTGCATCGACCGGGGCTTCTGCTGCTGCTGAAACATCCCCGGAGATCGAAGCCGGTTCCGGGATATCCGCTGCCTTGGCAGGTTTCGGTTTGGCCGGGGCGGCTTTCTTCCGGGTTCGCTTCGCGGGCTTTGGAACTTCCTCGGTCACGTCCGGTTCCGGCATGGCACCAGCGTCCTCAACCGGTTCGGCAACCGCAGGCTTCGCTGCCGCCGCCTTCTTCCGGCTACGGCGGGGCCGTTTTGCCGGGGTCGGTTCCGCTTCGGCTGGCTGGACAGAATCCTGCTCCCCTACCGATTCTAGAGCCTGTTCATCTGGGGCGGATTGAGGGTCAACATCCCCCGTTGATTCCACTGCCGGTTCCTCACCTGATGCCGCAACGGCAGGTTTACGACCGCGTCCCCGGTTGCGACGAGGCGGTTTTGCATCGCTGCGGGCCTGGTCGCCGCCAAGGGTTTCGGCATCCGTCCCCACATCCTTGTCTTCACGATCCGGGGTCTCGGAATTTTCATTTGCAGGATCGGTTTCGCTGCGATCCGCCGCATCCTGCTGTGTATCCTCCGGCTGGGTTCCGTCTTCCCGGCCCCGGTTCCGGCGGCGTCCGCCCCGACGACCCCGCTTGCGGCGGCGACGGGTCTTGTCATCTCCCTCGCCACCTTCCTGCGGAACCGGACGGGACTGGCCCTGCGCGTCAGCCGACGAAGTTTCGTCATCCTCGTCTGAGGCGGTATCGGCGAGCGTGGTCTGATCCTCGACCTCCTGATCGCCGATATCCTGGCTCGTCGTTTCCTCATCGCGGCGACCGCGACGGCGGCCTCCCCGACGGCTGCGCTTGCGACCGTTCCGATCTTCATCGGATTCCGCATTGCGCGGCGCCCGGTCGGGAGATCGATCAGGTGAACGGTCGGTGGAAACCCGGTCAGAGGATGGGCGATCCGCAGCACGTTCCGGCATGCGTTCCGGTGTACGATCCGGAATCCGATCCGGCGCACGCTCCACAACCGTTTCAACCCCGTCTTCGCCATCGACGGAGCCTGCCCGTAGCAATTCATAGTGAGGCGGCAGCAATCCGTCGACCGCTTCCAGGGTGATCGTTACCCCGTAGCGGCTTTCCATGTCCATCAGGCTCATGCGCTTGTGATTGAGGACATAGAGCGCGACGGAACCTGGCACTTTCGCGGTGATCCGGGTCGCACGGCGGCGCAGGCATTCCTCTTCGATCGCGCGGGTCACCATCAGGGCCGCCGATTCGGTGGAGACGATATAGCCCACGCCACCACAGGTCGGGCAGGGCTGGCTCATCGCCTCGATCAGGCTGGGGCGCAGCCGCTGACGCGACATTTCCATCAGTCCGAAGCTGGAAATTCGTCCCACCTGGATACGTGCCCGGTCACGCCGCAGCGCTTCCTTCAGTCGACGTTCGACCGACGCATCGTTGCGGTTCTCCTCCATATCGATGAAATCGATCACGATCAGACCGGCCAGATCACGCAGGCGCAACTGCCGGGCCACTTCGTCAGCGGCCTCCAGATTGGTCTTGACCGCAGTTTCCTCGATATGCCGTTCGCGGGTCGATTTCCCGGAGTTCACGTCGATGGCGACCAGTGCTTCGGTCTGATGGATCACGATGGATCCGCCGGAGCGCAACTGCACCGTCGGTTCGTGAATCTGGGCCAGTTGCTGTTCGATCTGATAGCGATGGAACAGGGGAATTCCCTGCTCATCCTTGTAGGGCTGAACTTTCTTCGCGTGGCTGGGGATCAGCGCGCGCATGAAGTCCTTGGCGACGCGATACCCCTCGTCACCCGCAATCAGCACTTCCTCGATATCCTTGGTATAGACATCTCGGATCGCCCGCTTGATCAGGTTGCCTTCTTCATGGATCAATGCCGGAGCGGCCGAAGCCAGGGTCTTTTCCCGGATTTCGTCCCACAGTCGCATGATGTAATCGAAATCGCGCTTCACTTCCGCCTTGGACCGCTCGGCCCCGGCGGTGCGCAGGATCACGGCCATGCCCTCGGGCACGCTCAGTTCTGAGAGAATAGACTTCAGGCGCTTGCGGTCCTGGACATTGGCGATCTTGCGGCTGACGCCTCCGCCGCGCGACGTGTTGGGCATCACTACGCAATACCGACCGGCCAGCGACAGATAGGTCGTCAGGGCTGCACCCTTGGTGCCGCGCTCTTCCTTCACCACCTGGATCAGCATCACCTGACGGCGCTTGATCACTTCCTGGATCTTGTACTGGCGGCGCAGGCGGGGACGACGCAGGGCCGCTTCCTCAACGGCTTCATCTACGCCTTCACCGGCACCCATATCCTCAACGCCATCGCCTGATTCGTCGGCTTCGTCGTCGTCATCGTGAGAGGAAGCCGGTTCTTCTTCAACCAGTTCCTCACGGTCGCCCACAGGGATGCGGTAGTAATCGGGATGAATTTCGGAGAAGGCAAGGAACCCGTGGCGATTGCCGCCATATTCAACGAAAGCCGCCTGCAGGGACGGCTCCACCCGCGTTACCTTCGCGAGGTAAACATTTCCCTTAATCTGCTTCTTGGTGGTCGTTTCGTAGTCGAATTCCTCAAGTCGGTTGCCATTCACTACGACGACCCGGGTTTCCTCCGGGTGGGTCGCGTCTATCAACATTTTCCGTGTCATATATTCCTACCTCGACGCATCTCGCCGTTATTGCGCGGATCGTCGGCAGCCGTTGCGCGAGCTTCACCGACTCCACGCCGCGCAGAGTCTGCGCTGCGCGGGACGGGCGCGTTGCGGATCGGGGGAATGCATGTCGCATCCCTCCGTCCGTCCTGCTGGTGCTCACTGGGTTCATCATGTCGCTTTCGCGTCTCTCAAAATAAGTCAGTCATTCGTGCCGGCATCGCCGGAAAATTCCATTGTCGGCGCAACTGCCTGGTCAAGTGCGGTAGGCCCCGTCCGAACAACGGCACCCACCCACCGAGCGCGACACGCCGATGAGTCTTTTTGCCGGAGCACGGCAACCCTTCTTTACGGAGGGAACCGGAACTGCCGACAGGCGGAGGAGTGCGCCCGGCAGCGGCGGGATATCAGGACCATGCCAGGGTTCCGAAAAAGCACTGGCGTGCAACGAAACACTGGGTGGAGCGGCGTACCCGGATCGCCCCGACCAATGCCCGGCCCGCAGAATAAAGACAGGCGGCGCGCCGATCATCATTTGTCGGCGCTGCCGTTCGCCTCCTGCGGCGGACACGAAACGGACTCTCTCTGGGGCGAGATTATCCGTGCTTGATGCATTGCACAATCCAATTCGGCACCCGATTTCATATTCGTGGTTCGATATATGGAAGAAATCATGAAAAAGCACTGCTTGTGCTTTGAAATTCACAGCGACTCACGGCATATCAAGGATGGATTCGGTCAAAAATCCGCACCGGATGCAGGAGTTGCTGGATGACACGGACAATCTTGTCGGGATGTGTGCAGGGGTGGCGGGCGCTATGTGTTGGCCTGCTGGTGTTTGCGTGCCTCGGAGCACTGCCCGCCTCGGCAGCCGGGCCATTCCTCTCGGATGCGCGGATCGGGGAGCGGGAGGGCGAGACCCGATTTGTCCTGGAATTCGACCGGGCCGTTCCCTACAAGATTTTCACTCTCGCGGGGCCGGATCGGGTTGTGATCGACTTGCCTTCCGTTGAATGGAGGGGGCCGCAATCCGGACAGGTTGCCGGGCGCGGTCTGATCGGGGGTTATCGCCATGGGCTTTTCAAAGCAGGTATCACGCGCGTCGTGATCGATCTGGCGGCACCGGCCACAGTTATCCGGCATTTCGCGCTGGATGCCAGCGATGACTCGGGCCCCCGTATCGTCCTCGATCTTGGCCCCGTCGCGCGTACCGTGCAGTCGGAGGAGCCGCAGGAATCGCCTGGATGGGCCGCCTATTCGGCGGAACTGTCGCGATCTTCTCCCGCCGTTGCATCCATTGGACCACCGCCCGGTTCAACCAAGCGCATCGTCGTGCTGGATCCAGGACATGGCGGGGTTGATCCAGGTGCAATCGGGTCCAGTGGCTCTTATGAAAAGGACATCGTGCTGTCCTATGCCAAAACCCTGAAAGCGGCGCTGGAGGCAACCGGGCGCTATGATGTCGTGCTGACACGGGATCGGGATATCTTCGTCCCCTTGCGGGAGAGGTATGAAGCGGCACACAGGGTCAATGCCGGGCTTTTTCTGTCACTGCATGCTGATTCCCATAATTCAGCCTCCCTCCGTGGTCTGTCGGTCTATACCCTGTCAGACACAGCATCGGATAAGGAAGCCGAAGCGCTGGCCGCAAAGGAAAACCGTTCCGATGTTCTGGCCGGAACCGATCTGACCGGATACGAAACCGACGTGACCTCCATCCTGATCAGCCTGGCGCAGCAGAGTGTGAAGCAGAGCAGCGCCTATTTTGCGGAAATTCTGGTTCAGGAAATGCAGCAATCCGCCAAATTGCTGCGCAACCCGCATCGGTTTGCAGGTTTTGCCGTCCTGAAATCGCCGAATGTTCCCTCTGTGCTGATCGAACTGGGCTATCTGTCCAACCGCAAGGATGAGGCCGATCTGATGTCGTCAGATCGAAAGGCCCGGATGGCGGCGGGCATGGTCCGTTCCATCGATCTGTATTTTGATCGCAAGGAAAAGCTAGAGAGATCCTGACCTGACGGGTGCCATGCGGCGATTTATCAAGTCCTCGCCGGAATTGTGCCATGGAATCGCCCCGGTGCTTCCTGTAAGGTCCGCGCTGAGGAATTGCGGTTGCGTCTTCGCGCCGTGATTTAACACGAGGCGGGTTGGAAGTCTTTGGGGCTGGAGCATTCATGCGGTTCGTAAGCAGGGCATTTCTTTATCTGTTTCTCCTCACACTCGTTGCGGGCGTCGCCGGGCTTGGGGTCGTTGGCTGGGCTTTCTGGCACTATGGCCGCGGATTGCCGGATTATAAGCAGCTGGCGGATTACGAGCCGCCAACAACGACACGGGTTCATGCGGGTGACGGGCGTCTGATTACTGAATTCGCAGTGGAATCGCGGGTTTTTGTCCCGATGGATGCGATTCCCGCGCGTGTCGCCCAGGGTTTCATCGCTGCCGAGGACCAGAACTATTATTCGCATTTTGGCGTCGATATTCGCGCTCTGATCCGAGCCGTCGTCACCAATGTGATCAATGTCATGCAGGGAAGGCGGCTGATTGGTGCATCGACCATCACACAGCAGGTGGCGAAGAACTTCCTGCTGACCAATGAAGTGTCGATGGAACGCAAGATCAAAGAGGCGATTCTGGCGCTGCGGATCGAGCGTGCGCTCGACAAGGACCGGATACTTGAACTTTATCTGAATGAAATCTACCTCGGCTATCGTTCCTATGGCGTTGCCGCCGCTGCCCTGAACTATTTCGACAAGAGCCTGGACGACCTGACCATCGCGGAAATCGCGTATCTGGCAGCACTGCCGAAGGCCCCGAACAATTATCATCCGGTCCGGCGGCGGGAAGCGGCCATCGCGCGGCGAAACTATGTCATCGACCGGATGGAAGAGGATCGCTACATCACCGCCCAGGAAGCGATGGAGGCGCGCGCAACGCCCCTGATCGTGAAGGAAGGGGCTGGCGTCGATCTGGTTGATGCGGGTTACTTCCTGGAAGAAGTCCGGCGTTCGCTTGCCGATCAGTTCGGCGAAGAAGGTCTGTATTCGGGCGGTTTGTCCGTCCGGACGACGCTGGACCCGAATCTGCAAAGCATCGCCCGGTCGGCCCTGCGTGGTGGCCTGATTGCCTATGATCATCGCCATGGGTATCGCGGCCCGGTCGGCAAGGTCGATCAGGATGAACCATGGCTGGAAGCGCTGCGGGCGTTTGAAATTCCACCGGGTGCCCTGAACTGGGTCCCGGCGGCTGTTCTGTCGGTAGAGGCCGGGGCTGCCCGGATCGGACTTCGGGATGAGAGCACCGGAACGTTACCGCTGGCGGAACTTCGTTGGGCCAGGAAGCCGAACGGTGATGAAAACCGAACTGTCGGGCCCTCCATCAAGTCCGCCACCGACGTGGTGTCGCCGGGTGATATCATCCTGGTCGAACCGATCAGCAAAGGGGCACCGCCGAAGGAAGGAGAGCCGGAGGTAACCTATCCGCCCGGCACCTATGCGCTGCGCCAAATCCCGGAGGTAAACGGGGCGCTGGTGGCGATGGATCCGCATACCGGGCGTGTTCTGGCCATGGCCGGGGGCTGGAGTTTTGAGACCAGCCAGTTCAACCGCGCAACGCAGGCCTATCGTCAGCCGGGATCCGCCTTCAAGCCCTTCGTCTATCTGACCGCCCTTGAGAATGGCTATACACCGGCGACAATCATCCTCGACGCGCCTTTCGTGATTGATCAGGGTGCAGGACTCGGCAAATGGAAACCGTCCAATTTTTCCGGTGAATTCTACGGTCCTTCCCCGATGCGGCTTGGCATCGAGAAGTCGCGCAATCTGATGACGGTGCGGTTGGCTCAGGCCATTGGTATGGACAAGGTTTCAGAATTGTCGGCGCGGTTCGGCATCGCGGAGAACATGGCCCCGCAACTGGCCATGGCCCTTGGCTCGCAGGATGTCCGGCTGATCGATATGGTTTCGGCCTATTCCGCCCTGGTGAATGGCGGCAAGAAGGTTGTCCCGACCCTGATTGATCGGATTCAGAACCGCAACGGGCTCACAGTCTTCCGCCATGACCCGCGTCGATGCGACAACTGTGTCGCTTCGTTCTGGGACAATCAGCCGGTACCGGTGCTGGAAGACAACCGACCCCAGATCACCGATCCCACCTCTGCCTATCAGATCGTCAATATGTTGGAAGGCGTCGTGTTGCGCGGCACCGGGCGCAGTATCTCGGAACTGGGCAGGCCGCTGGGCGGCAAGACGGGGACGACGAACGATTCCCGCGATACCTGGTTTGTCGGGTTCTCCCCGGATCTGGCAGTCGGGGTCTATCTTGGTTTTGATACGCCGATCCCGCTGGGTCGCCTGCCCTGGGGCGGGCAGGAGACGGGATCTTCAGCCGCTGCGCCCATGTTCAAGAGTTTCATGGCCGAAGCCCTGGCTGACAAACCCGCAATCCCCTTCCGGACTCCTCCCGGCATTCGTATGGTCCGAATTGATGCCGAAACCGGAACGCTGGCGAAGCCGTCCAGCAACAAGGTGATCGTCGAGGCCTTCAAGGCCGGGACGGAGCCGGGGGCTTCATCGGATGCCGTCTATATCAGCGGAGTCGGCGGACCCATCATGCCGATTCTCCAGCCTGCCGGAAGCGAGGATGAAACCAGCGGTGTGTCGACACCAAACCGGGGCGGTGAATCCGGGCAACCCTCTCAGGAAGCGCCAAGCGGCCTTTACTGACTTCGGACAGGACCATCCCGTTCATGAATTCGTCTTCGGAGTGATTGCCAGAAGGGGTGGAATGTCGGACCTTTCTTCGGTCCCGTCCCGTTGAGTTTCTCCGATGCCTGAACCCGCCAGCTTACCGCCAGCAATAGAGATCAGTTGGAACCGTCGCATTCTGACCCTGTCGGGGCCTATTGTGCTGGCCAATCTGTCGGTGCCACTGCCGGGGATCGTCGATACGGCGGTGATGGGGCATCTGCCGGGGCCGGATGGGCTGGCGGCGGTCGGTCTCGGCGCGATGATTTTCTCGACCCTGTATTTTACCTTCTCTTTCCTCAGGATGAGCACCATCGCGCTGACGGCACAGGCCGACGGTCGGGGCGATCCGGTGGAGTTGCGGGCGGTGTTGTATCGCGGCGGATTGATCGCGATTGCTCTCTCGCTGGTAATGCTGGCGTTGCAGGCACCTATCGGGCGGGGGGCATTCGGATTAACCGAGGCGGAGGCATCGGTTCAGTCACTGGGGTTGGATTATTTCAATATCCGGATATGGGGCGCTCCCGCCGCGCTGCTCAATCTGGCGCTGCTGGGCTGGCTGTTCGGTCTCGGCAATATGCGCCAGCCGGTGGTGCTGACAGTGATCACCAATCTGGTGAATGTCGTGCTGGATTTCGTCTTTGTCTTCGGATTTGATTGGGGGATCGAGGGCGTGGCGGTGGCGACGGTGATTGCGGAATGGACCGGCACCTTGATCGGGATCGCAATGATCGTCGGGCGGCTGCGCAGCACCGGGCCATTGGCGCTGGCCTGGAGCCTGCTGCTGGAAATCAAGGGGCTGCGGCGGTTGTTCGGGGTCAATCGGGACCTGTTGATCCGTACCCTCTGCCTGCTGATCGCCTTCGCGCATTTCAAGATTGCAGGCGCAGAACTGGGGACGGTGACTCTGGCTGCCAATCTTGTGCTGCTGATCTTTCTGGACCTGTGTTCCTACGGTCTGGATGCCTTTGCCAATGCGGCTGAAATCCTGATCGGGAAGGCAGTGGGGCGGCGTGACCGGACGAGCTTCGCCATCGTGGTGCGGCTGTCCCATCTCTGGGCGGTTGGTGTTGCCGTCCTGGCGACCCTGGCCTTCATCCTGTTCGGGGACGGGATCGTCGCCCTGATGACCGATCAGGTGGCGGTGCGACAAGAGGCGGGACTGTATCTGCCCTGGGCCGCGATCCTGCCGATTACGGCGGTCTGGGCCTTCACGCTGGATGGCATTTTCGTCGGGGCGACCCGGTCGGCGGCCTTACGCAACGGGATGGTGATCTCGATTGCTGTCTATTTCCTGGCGCAATGGCTGCTGGTGCCGCTGTATGGCAATGACGGGCTCTGGGCGGCTCTGCATGTCTTCCTGATCTTGCGGGGAGTGACATTGGCGGTGCAACTGCCTGCCCTTGCCCGCGCCGTTCAGGCCGATGCGGTGCGATAGCGGGCCAGGGCTTCCCGCAGAGCCTGCGCCACTTCCGCCCGCTCATAGGGTTGCAGGAAGTGTCCGACTTCTTCCATCCGTCCCTGACTCGATACAGTCAGCCGACTTTCATGCCGGGGTGGATCATCCATGCGGATCGTAAGCCAGCCCGCCGGGAGTATTTGATTTTCAACCCGACCGGAAGGGGCAATGCGGGAAATCTCCAACCCGTCATCGGTAAGCCTCAGATGCTCGGCCCGGCGTCCCTCCCGGAAATTCATCCGGAAGGCGATATAGACCAGGGCTATTTCCAGCCCGCAGAAACCGGCGACCGGCCAGGCCCCTGCCAGAAAGAACGCAATACCGATCAGGAAGCCACATCCCGCGATGGCTGTCATGACGATCAGAAACCCGGTCCGACTCAGACTGCGGTGGGGTCGTAGCGTCGCATCGAAATAAATCGGGGCCGGGGGATTATCGATCATGCGGGGCGTCCGTCGCCTGTTGCCAATATTGATTTATGAGGTGACCTGAATCTGGAGCGTCCCGACGGCTTTGTCCATATCTGCCATGATCCCGTGTCTCGCATAATGCTCGAAGACGGCTGTTTTGCGCCGGTTTTAACCGTCGAGGACGGTTCAACCAGCCATAGATCACGACTCGGACTTGGCCGACCAGTTTCAATTCTGCCACATCGTAAATTCGCCGGAATACAACGAGACATTGGTCGAATGAATTTGGTGTACCAAGGTCTATTCCTCGTGCGGCTCCTCTTCTTGTTGCGAATCGGTTCGTGCCTGTGAAGGAAGAAGGATCGCCTCCCACTTGATTTCAGGGAGTGGGTCTGTTGAGAACCCATTTTCAAAGTTCCGCAGCCCATCATGATTCGGATGTGTCTCTACGGCCAGCGAGACCAGTTGACGTGCCCTGTCTTCGTTCCGGCAGCAACGGTTGAGCTCGGCGAGGTGGAGACACAGTGCTGCCTCCAGTAAGCGGCCAATTTTGGTTTTTCCTTTGTGGTGCCGCGTATCGTGATAGTCCTTGTGGAGTTGCTCGAATTCCTCCAGTGACCATTCCATCTCACAGCCGGTTATGAGATGCGCGACAAAGCTCTCGATGGATGGGGTATCGAAGTCCGACTTGTACGTCTCGAACAGTTGGGGCCACTAGGCGCATGTGAACTCGGGGCCAGCAAATTGATGAAATAGATAGTACATCGTCAAGAGCGGTAGGCGTTGCTTCCGATCTTGCAGTGACGGCATTACTTCCTCGACCAGAGCCAAGACCGGTCGAATGTCTGTCATGGTGGTTTTCGGGGTCCGCAAGAGCACCGTAGACGTGATTTGCTCGATCTGTGCCGAGAGCTTCTGTGGACCGTGCCGGAAATTGAATCCTCCCGTATTGGCGATCCAGTATTGGGGCGCGAGCGGGAGCGTGACAACGTTCGGCATTGCATGTCGATAGTCGAAGCTTTCAGTCTCGGCGACTGGTCTCCGTGCTATGAACTGCATGATAATGTGCCGAGCCAACCGCGCGAGGCCCGCAATGCTCAGGACGGGTTGACCATCCGCGTCGACCGTCTCGGGCATGCTGTGGATGGTGAGCTGACGGGGGATTTCTTGGAGCGTATGGACATAGCGGGAGCGGATCGCGTAGACCTGCCGAAGTGCGATTGATAGATCACCACGGTTGATTGGGCCGGCTGCCTGTACAGCTTCATCGCGGAAGAACGATGGTTCGATATGCGACAGACAGAAGTCTCGGAACCGTCGAGATATGGCGACGTGTTCGTTCGCCAAGATGGCTTCTCGAACCTTCGTGCCAATATCAGCGGATGCGTATTCAAGGGCGGCGTCGATTCTCGTCCGCTTGTTGTTTTCATAATCAGACCATTCCGCCAGATGACCATCAAACTCCTGCACAAGTGATTCGATCGACATTACGAGTTGCGTATATGCGAGGCTGAGGTTATCCGCGATGCGATGAAGCCCCGTCACATAGTGGCGCACTGAACACATTGCAGCCTCAAAGCGCTTTCGTTCGAGACCCACCAACTGCGTAATGAAACCAGCCAGCTTAGCCTCATCTCCGTCTTGTGAGATCACCTGCCGATCAAAAGTGCGTTTGATCAACTGGCACGGTACGGCTGCAACGCCAAGACTCGGCCGATCCGTCGACAGCAGTCGGCGTGTAAGGTCGGGGTCGGGCGTGCAGGTGATGTTGAGAGCGAAGGCTACAACGGCTGCGAAATCGTTGATAAGGTCCGTACCGCCTGTTGAAATCAAGATACCAGGTTTCTCACCGTCAGGGTGTTTCTCGATCTTTTCGAGAATCTCGCAGGTGAGTGCGGAAAGGCCTTCAAGACCGGTGGTCGGGAGCAAGACGGCGACGGGCGTTTCTATGCGCTCCGCCTGCATCATTACCCTGTAGTTGGTGTAGTAAACCGCACGGTGCAGGGTCTCGTAG
This sequence comes from Alphaproteobacteria bacterium, assembly GCA_965223125.1. Taxonomy (GTDB): domain Bacteria; phylum Pseudomonadota; class Alphaproteobacteria; order UBA8366; family Aestuariispiraceae; genus Pacificispira. Next base: position 2,204,867 of record OZ244984.1, read on the forward strand.
CGCTCACCGGGACGGTAGAATTTTTCAGTAATAATCTGAAGCATGGTTCATTAAACAATTCTTCCGTAGGGTCTGATATTCGCTTTTGGGTCGGTGTGACGATTCCAGTTCGGTATAACCACGTTAACGTCTCAGGGCCTGTCTGAGCACGCATCCCCGTGAGGCATGTGAAGATATAGGTGATGTCCGTCACCATGATCGTCAGCTGATTGAACCCGCTGCCAAACAATAAATCCACCGAAAGGACGACAATAGGCACCCTACATGATCAAATGAAGAATCGAGCAATAGTAGCTATCCGTCAAGAGTTGTGACGATTCGCTGTGGGTTTCCGGTATACGCTGGATTGTTTGTTTGGTTGTCATGCTGCGGGCGAGCGAGCCAGCCCACTAGCCAGCCAATTGCATCCTTTCCTAACGGCCAGCCCGGTTTTCGTTGGACGCTTGCTGGTAAGGATGCTCTGCGTATTACCCATTTCGGGTCTCCTTCGGGTTGGAGCGGGTCAGGGAAGTGATCAGCGCGCCCATTGGACCAGTCGCCGAATTCTGCGGGAACTGCCCGCTTGCAGCCTGCTTTTCGCTGGAGCGGCGGTAGACATAGATGCCCAGTACCGAAAGGCCGACGGTCCAGATCGTGCCCAGCGAGGCGACGGCGGCGATAACCGAGGCAGCCTTGTCCGGCTCGACCGCCACGACATAAGCGATGGCCCCCATCTGGGCGGCCCAGGTTAGCGCCATGATGTAACCGAAGGTCGGGCGCATTCGGCGGACGTAAGCGTCGTCGCTGCTGGCCTCCCGGCGGATCGTCCGGTTCACCTGTTCCAGCCAGGTCCGGTCCGTCTCCGCCTCCAGCCCGGCCAGTGTTTCCAGATGCCGGTTGGCCTCCTTCAGGTCGTCGCCGGAGAATCCGCCGGTGCTGATCTCCCGATCCACCTGATCCAGAGCCTCACCTGCCGCTCGGGCGACGGGATTGCCAGAACCGGACAGCGCCCCGCCCACCGCCTTGATGAGGAGCGGCAGACCTATCTGGGCGAGAAGTGCGGGTAACATATCGGGTCTCCTTGATTTTTGGTTCAGGGCTGGACTCCGGATCAGGATTCCGGTGCATAGAAACGATGGTCACCAATCTGAACCGCGGCGCGCAGATGCTGTGCCCAGACCGGTTTCTGGTCCGGTCCGTGATAGTGGGTGGCACCGGAGGTCGGATCGGCGAGTGCTCCCCGTACCGCACGGGCGGCGATCCGGCGGCAGATCATCAGCATCGGATCGTCGGGTGGAACCAGTAACAGCGCCTCTCCCCACTCAGAATCGCGTCGCCAGCAGGGGAAGTGATCGCCCCCCAGGCAGGCTTCGGGGATCGTCGTTCCCCACCAGTCGCGGCCATAGCGCGACAGGGCGAGGCGGGTGCGGTTGATGACGGTGGCGGCAATCGCTTCTTTCACCCGCACGCTCTCATCATGGGCCTCCGCCCAGAGGGTGCGGGAGAGGATGTCGATGGCGGTGTCCTCACCCGTGGCGGCGAGGGGGGATCGGACCGGGTCTTCCGGCAAGGGGTAGGGGTGGACAATCACGGGTCTCTCCTGTTCTTGAGGGATTGGGAATCGAGCTTTGCTTCGATCCGCAGCAGGTGATCGGTGAGCCTGCGCTCCAGATCCTTCATCTGCGTGGTCGAGGCATAGGTCTTGGCGACTTCCAGCTTGTAGGCGGCGAGGGCCTCGCGAAGCTGGATCAGAGCGGTGTCGAGCCGCTGACGGTGGCGCTCCAGCGCATCCTCCTGATCGCGCCGTGTCCGCCAAACCAGCCACCAGAGGCCGGTCAGGGCGGGAATTTCGACAACAGTGATCCACCAGATCACGTCGAGTGACGTGGCTGTCATAGGGACTCTCCTTGTTTGGAATAGGCTTATGCGGCCCGGTTCAGACGCTGAAATCGGCCTCGGCAGTGATGGATATGCCACCGCCCTGCCAGGTCTGGCGGTCATAGCGGCCAGTCCCCCGCGGCAGTCGGATCGGCTCCATCGATAGACACCCGGCAACCGCGTCAAGGCCATCATCGTGGCCCTTTGTGCCGACGCCGGGCTGCCATTCGCGCATTTCCATCGGGAACGGTGTTTCCCAGACGCTGCGGTGACAAGCAAGCTGCCCCGCCGCCAGTACGGCATCGAAGGCTTCCAGAATACGGACATCCTTGGCTTGGCTGGAATGCCGTTCCTGCACTGCGCAGGCGGTTTGCAGCGCCGCCATCTCCCGGCGCAACAGACTTGGCAGGAAGCGTCCTATTCCGTTGGTCTCAATGGTGACTGACGGCAGGAAATTGCGTTTCGCGAAACGGGCGACGGCACGGCATTGCTGTCGCGCTTCATCCAAGGCTAAGCTTGTATCGACCGTCAGATATTGCACGCGATGCAGCCGATAGAGTCCGTCTTCCCCGGTGAAGATGCAGGCAACGACGGAGGCGTCTCCAGTCGCGGTCCCGCCATAGGCAGGATCCCACCAGGCGGAGGCGGACATCATCCGAACCCCATCCAGCATCAGCACTGCTTCACCGTTGCGTTCGATCAGGTCGAGGCGTGCCTGGTAGAGTTTCATCCGATCCGGGTTGAGACGGATATCTGTCTGATTCATTGGCCTCAACATCATCTGACTCTGAAATTTCGCCTCACCCTGACGTCGGCGCAGGGTGGCAATATCTTCCCGACTGTAACGTTCCGGCCAAGATGGGCTGCCATCTGCTTTGAGGATTGGCACTTCCAGGCGTTTATAGCCGAACAGGAAAGGCTGCACCTCACCGATTTCCATTCGCGGTTCTGTCGCGTAGATCGAGTAGAAACTGTGCGGTGTGCCGACATACAATTGGGTTCCGCCGGGCACCAGGATATAATCCGCCTCCGCCAGTCGCTCTCTAAGATCGGTGCGCTTTGGAGCGGTATCACAAGTATTGGGCACTTCAACATCGTCGCAGAGGATCAGGTCCGCGCGGCTCCCGGTCAGGTTTGCTCCGATGCCGCGCGCCAGCATGGACGGATCGCGCAGTTCCATCGGGCGCTGTACCGTGAAGCGGTCGGCGGCCCATTGGTCAGCTTGATCAGGCTTCAGTCCACCGGTCAATGGATGGCGCTCGATCACCCGCTTCACGTTGCGGACCATTCGTGCCGCCAGATCCTGCTCCGCTGCCAGTATCAGAATACGGATATTGGGGTCACAATAGAGGTGCCAGGCACAATAGAGTCCGACCAAGGTTGATTTTCCGGCTGCACGGAAGGCTTGGAGTATCAGATGGCGGTCACCGGCGATCCATCGCGCATTCAACCAGCGACAAATGCGGCGATGCAGTACCGGCGTGTCTTGACCTTGTAGTTGGTTCCATATCCAGACGAATTCGAGGAAATTACATTCGGATGTATCGGATTTCATGGCCTTCAGATCCTATTCAGCATTGAGAGAGTCATCGAAAGCTGGATCGGGGTCATTGAGTTGGTCTTTAGCAAGTTGTGACCGTGCAAGGGTGATCAGTTCATCAACACGGTCACTAGTTTCTGTCCGGTTGACGTCGTCCTTGGCTATGGCGGTTTCGGCCAGCTTGATGATCTGGTCGATATGGCTGAGCGCAGATTTCGCTGCGGTATGCGCGGCGGCGAAGCCCTTCGGGTCGTCGGGTGGGGCAGTGGCAGCAATCTGTTGATAGGCTGTAATTGCTGCGTCCAGCATGGCGGGAAGTTTCTGTGCCAGTCGGTTTCGCAGTGTGTGGGCCTGAGGACGCTTCGACCTGGATTTCTTCGATAGCATGGTGGTGACTTTCCTGAAGGGGAGCAGCGGGTAATTCTGGAAAAAGACGAAAGCCCCGCCGGGAGAGGCAGGGCTTTCGAAAGACAAGTGGAAATGGGGTGAATGGTTGTTAGAGGGTGATCTGTTCTGGGAGCGGCCAATGGCTATCCGCTTCCGGGTCATCCGGTGGAGCCGCTTGCAGGGCAGAGGATGTTGTCAGAAGTGCGCTTCGATGGCGGCGTTGGGCATCATAGATCGTCCTGGCCTCGGACAGGCTTGTCAAGGTAAAGGTATCGCCCGCAACTGTGCGGAACGTTACTCCGTCATCACCGATTAACCCATCTCCAAAGGATTCTACCAGTTCACCGATGCGTTGGGTGGAAATTTCATCGCAACGGAAAGGTTTGCCATTAACGGTTATCCCGGTTCCGATCCGTCGTTCCGCTTTATAGCGAATACGTCGCAACGGGCTCGTCAAGGCGATTGTGTCAATTATGAATGGCATTTTACACTTCTTATGCTCATTAAATTGAAAGCGATTGATCCGCTTGAACCGCCCATCGATGGAGCATGACATCATGGGATTCCTGGATCGAAAGTCGAATCAGGATTTCGGTTCCATCAGGTTGTTCGGATACATCGATGATGGTCCCGAAGATTACCCGATTTGGCAGAGGAACTGCCAGTTTGGTAATGACCCCAGTTGTCCAACTGCTCCCACCATCTCGACTGGCTGCAATTACAATGTCGGTATTTTCCTCTAAGGTATCAGCAGATTCTATATCGGCCAGAATCCGCAATTCAGTTGGTGGAGCAGCGGACGTGATGGGAGTGCATACGACCTGTCCAGCCAGTTCCTCGGAATAGGTCGTCCAGTTTACGGAATTGTATTGCTCCGTGGATGTGTCGGAACCAAGCACGAAGTAAACATTCTCATTCGATGTGAAGTTGAACGTATCGAACAGGATATCGTTGCGATAAGCATGGAAGTGATTGCCCCGTCGTGATAACCGGAAGACTTGACCATTAGATGCCCCGCTTGAACTGCGCGTCCCATCCTGGATCGCATTCTCAATAATCTCTACCGTATCGACATAGGCGCTGTAAGCGTAAAAGCCGATTCCATTTTCGATACTCGTGGCATTCGATCCGCCATATGCGGTAGGCAACCCACCTAGTTGACCTGAGGAGGAGAAATTCGACAGTTCGGATGCCGGAAACAGACCCATCCGCCAGGTACGGTCATTCGTGACACCAGCCATTGTAAATCTGAAATCAAAATCCCCAGAAACCGGATGGATAGTCCGGATTGCCCCGTTTGATCCCCCGTTGCTGATATTCGCTCCGCTGTGGGAAAACGTGCCGGAGCCAGTCCAGGCTGCTGAATTGGATAGTGTGGTCTCGTTTATGCTGTTCCGCATCACATCCAGATCGGGCTTGTGGTGGAACCCATTGGTGGATTCGGTCAGAACTCCTTCATCATCAACGAAATTGTCGATATAGGTATTGATCGTTGCATGCGGACCTAGGCCATTGATCCGGGCAATTTCCCAAGCATTGAGAATTGCGATGTCCAGGGACGACTGAAGTTTTCCAGTTAGCCCCACCATGCCTGCTTGCAATTCAGCAAGGGCAAGGCCATCCGCAGCCAGATTCCGTCCTCCGACCGTCGAGACGTTGATGAGTGCCTGACCACCCATATCCAATGTCCCTGTCATTGGCATGTCTCCACTTCGCGGCAGATATGTTCCGTCCGTTGTTGTTGCCATCCATTCGACTCCATCATAGACCATAAGGGCTGACAGAGTGGTGTCGAAATACAGATCCCCGGTCTGTAGTGGCAGGCCGTCAAGGCGCTGTACCGGAGTTGCATCCGAAGCATGGGCTCCCTGATAAATCAGAGCGAATTGAGCGGTGCTTCCCTGGATATTGGGAATCACGGCCTGCGGTCTTCCATCGGCATCGAAACTCAGCACTTTGCCAGCCCGTTCGGATACCGTCGGCAGGATCAGTTCGATATCGGTATCGTAAGGACGACGATGGATGGAATCACCCACCAGCGCTTCCGCCTGCTGTAAGAGCAGGGCGGTGCGGTCGAGTTCGTCATTCAGCACTGATGCTCGCAGATCGGCACCAGGGGTAAAATCGGTCATCCGCTCGAAAGGCATGTCGCGCCAAATGGAGATTCAGCTGCCCTCCGGCGGAACATGCAGCAAATACACGGTGCCACCCAGTTCCTGACCGATTCCGGATGTGGTGAAATCCGCCGAATCGAGAATTGTTGTGCCGATTGCAACACGCAGATCTGTTTCACTCAACACAGGAAAGGGGAAATCGAACTGGGAGACTGCATTGTCACCGCCGCCTTGCACATACTGAATGCGCGGACGCAGGTCATTGATTAGAATGTCAGCCATGATATTGAAGTTCCTTCTTATCAAGATGATGCGGCTATGGCTTCTTTACGGTTTCATAGGTGTCGGCGATCTCACTGCCGAAACTCAGCAGTTGTCGCCCCAACCCCAGTGCGTTGCTGGAACTGTTATCTTCCAGTAGATTAAGGCCTCGCATGGAGAGTCCATGGAGGCTACGGCTGTCATTCAGCGCTTCGTCATAGGTTTTGTTGAGCCCCTGTAGCACAGCGCCTCCGGAACCACCGGACGAGCCTACGCCGGCGGCACCAAGGCGTGCGCGGGCTGAAGCAACTTTTGATCGTCGTTCTCGCTCCAATTGTTTTTCTTTCAATCGCTGCTGGAGCGTCAATTGCTGCATTTCCTGTTGCCGTTGGATCGCCGCAAATCGACTCTGGGAGCGAGATCGACTGTGCCCCTCAAGGATGCCAAGACCCGAGGCGGCGGTGGATGCGATGGCGGCAATGCTGACTGGATCACCCATATCATATCTCCTTTATGTGGTTATCCATTCGCCGAAATCTCTGTGATGACCGCAAGAACGGTGCAGGGAAGCGGATCGGACTGCTGGATTCGCCAGAGCGAAACCGGTGCCCCTCGGGTCCATCCCAGTGCACGCACGGATTTGTCCCCGGTGATGGGTGCAATGGGAGAATCCAATGCGCCTGGTCCGAAAATCTTGAAAGGCAGGGGGCGTAATCCCTGTCCGGTATCGACGGACAGGGCTGCAGTCTCTAACAGCCGGAATGTCGCCCGAACCAACCTTACCGCGGCTCCCTGGGTCAAGCCTCCGCCACCCTGCTGATAGACAGGTAGCGGCTCTATGATGTGGCTGTAAGGCAATCCGACCTGTATGCTGTCGGCAGGCTCATCCAGGGATAGGACACCGGCAACGACCGGGTGACGGTCCCGCACGATGCCGTCAGCGACAACATCCACAGTCAGACCGGACAGATGGTCAAGCCCTGTCCATTCGATCTGGCCGTCTTCATCCGCCGTCATGGTCACTGCCGCATCGGTCAGGACGGCCGCATCCAGCCGCTCCACCCGATAACTGCCATGACGCAGGACCAGCAGATAAACCAGATCCCCTACTACCGCGATGGCGGTAAAGGCCCCTTCGGTTTCCAGCAACGACCAGGCTGTTACCTTCTCCGGACGGAAGACGGTGACCGAGGCCAGGGTGCCATCGCCGTTGACGATGTAGAGGATGCGATCCGCCTTGTGGAAATCCTGATCCACCGGGTTTCGCATCATCCGATCTGACAGAACGGCAAGATCGTTTGACTGATAAGCTTGCTCTACATCGGTGAACAGGAATTCTCGCAATTCGCTACCACTGCGGGAAACGAACAGGGTTGCTCCGTCAACGTCGCGAGGCAGGATCGAGCGGGTAACTGGCGATCCAATCCGGGTCTGACGTTTCAACTGGATTGCTGACGGGGTCAACGGATCGCCGGTCACCATCCATTCCGCACCGGAGGTGAAGACCTGGAGGTGGCGTCCGGAGAAGACTGCGCGGATCGCATTGACCTGGTCGGACAGGATGGCGAATTCGATGGATTCATCATCTTCCGCATCACCCAGGTCGAAATTGAACAAATCGGCGGATTTTGACAGCCAAAGCCGATTGGTGAGATCCCGGCTGCCACCGATCACTAGCCGGTCCTGGTGAAAGCAGACCGAAACGGGATAGCCACGCGCAGGGGAGAAAGCGGCTTCCTCCCAATCTCTTTGTGCACCGGTTCCTGCCAGGGTTTCCTTAACCTGGGCCGTGGCTACTGTGGCGGAAGAAACCGCCGTGATCTGTACCTCCTTGTCCGCGATCCGAAACCGCGTATTGACGTGACCTGCCAGAAACGCCGCTTCCGAGGCAGTGAGCGTGATTGTGCCGCTGGTTCCGCTGGGGGTCAGGGTCACGTCCTCGTCGGCGAATTTGTAATAGGGCTGAAAGACCCGATCATCCTTCTCGAAGTATTTCCAGTCAGCAATGGTCCATTCTGTGGCTCCCTTGCGTGTCAGCCGCTTTGGGGGAACCTCCGGATGCACCAGCAACAGGGTATCGGCGCTCTGGGTCCAGGTGAGTTGTGCCAGGTTCGCCTCGCTCCATGGCGTATCCAGGCTTATGATGAATTCGTCATCGGCATAGATGTCCAGCTTCAGATCGGTGAAGACCAGCAGGTAGACCTGTTCGGTGTTGAATTCGAAAGGTACAAGCCGTCCGTCACCCCGCGCGGTGGTGACATGGCGCAATCCGCTGCGGCGTTGTACGCCGCCGGTTGCGAAAATCCGGACGTTCCGAAGTGTCTTGGCACCGTTGTTGTAGGCGGCAAGGTCGCCGCGTCCGACCAGATCGGCGGAGATCTCTCCGGCGGTGAAATTGGTCTGGATCGTCTTGATGCGAGCCATCAGCTTCGTACTCCCGTCAGTGTGTAATCTTCAAAGCGAGGAGGAGCATCCTGTTGCGCGTCGATGAGCCGGGCTTGACGGAACTGATCGTCAGCCAACCTGTGCAATGCCTCTGCTCGGCTCGTGCTTTCGGTGATCGGCAAACAGAAATCAGCGGCCAGCCGCGCGATCAGTGCCTGATCGAAGAAGGGCGGAAAGGCGCTCTCATTCGGGCGGAAGATGTAGGTCAGCGTGACCGATCCCGCATTGGTGTGCAGCCGTCGTTCCACAATGCGATAGTCAAGACCGCGGCCATACCCGGCCTCTCCGGCGGACAGGGCGCGCAGGAAATCAGAGGGAAGCTGATAGGCATAATCATAATCTGCTGTCGGCACTCCGACGAGCCGGGGCAGCACACGCTGTGCTGTGGCAAAACTCCAGGGATGGGCAGAGATCATTGCATCGCGGACGGACGGATAGAGGGTGGCGGCGACAAGGCTCTCCGCTGTGCCTTCGTCAAACCCGGCAATCGGCGTCGCACCGATCTTGATCAATGCGCGGCTTGCCATTTGGATGCTGTTCAGGGCCATGGGGGCTCTCCAGTAAAAAGGCCGCCCGATCATGAAGATCGGACGGCCTTGTGGATTCGGATCGGCGATGGGTCAGTCGGTATCCGATGATCCGATCGCTGTCAGGTCATCGACATCGACCACCGTGCCGGTATTGGACGAGACATGCAGGATGCCGGATGCCAGCGTGCCATCGGTATCGGTGTTTGCCAGGATCATGTCACCGACGCGAAGCATGTCCGCCGCCTCGTTGAAATATCCGGCCGTATCGACAACGGCGGCTGCGTCTGTCGTGGTGTAGTGCCACAGGGTGAAGCCGTTGGCATAGGCGATCACACTCAGGTCACGGGATGTGTAAGCCATGGTTTCGTTCTCCTTCCCGCTTATGATTCAACACAGGGCAGACGCACGATGCCGGTTGCATCGATGACGCCGGCACCCTGGCTCATCATGTGATTGATGAAATGTGCGGCCCGGTCGCCGTGCCACGAGATATCGGATTTCACATCCTTGCCGATGGCATGGCCGATGGCGGTCTTGTGGTACCAGTAGCCATTGCGGATGCCGCCGGAGAGGGTGAGGCCCGAATGCGGCATCCACAGGGTTCCCAGCCAGCGCTTGGCCTGGGTTCCCTTCCAGGGCAGGTCTTCGTCACCGACATAGTCCGCATTGGAGAATTCCTCGATGTCGAGGAGGTCGCTCCACTGCTTCCAGCCGATGATGGCGACTCGTTGACCGTCATCCGGCACGTCCTGTCCCCCCAGCATTTCGAAGGCTTCCAGGACCTTTGCCTTGGTTAGGCCGGTACTGCCGTCCAGGGCATTCTGAGCGCTGGAAACAGTTTCCATCGCACCGATGATCAGTTCGTCGGTCTTGCGTCCCAGGGCGTAGGCCCCGGCATTCGTGACCACGGCACGTTCGTCGTGATTCTGTTTGATTTCATCCAGGGCATCGACCCAGTCACCGGCATAGAAATCCTGCAAGGCGATCTCGACCGGGGTGTGGTCGATATTCATTACAGGCACCTTGCCATGCCGGGCCTTGGTCGAGGCCGTGCCCTTGCCGACCTTCTGGAAAGTCGTCGAGGATCCCTGGATATTGTTCTTGGTGCGCACGGTGTTCCGCAGTTTGGAACCCATGCGCTGGTAGGCGAGATGCACCTCCGCCTGGAAGTGCTTGGAGAATGAATTCGCCACGGTCGTGGACATGTCATTGTTCCTTCTTCGATGGATGGGTCGTGGGCGCTTCGGTCGCATCCCGCGACCGGCATACCCTCGCGTGTGTCGGATTGATCCCGCCCTGTGGTTATCGCCATAGCCGCCCTATGCAGGGGCGGGCTGACGGCCTGTATCGGGGATGTCAGTTGCATTGTTCTGAATTCGGCCATCCCGGACAGATGGACGTTTGGCGGATGGCGATGCGGTGTTCATCCCAGCTTTTCGGGGCTGTGAGATGACACCGTACCGATGCCGTGTCCTCTTGAAGGATGGTTGTCGGAGTAGCAGGACATGCTGTGTGGATACTGTATCGAATAGGAAGCGTTCCGGATTGTCTGCGCCCCTTGGCAAGGGTGCCATTGACGCCGGTCCGGGTGGCCGGTGGACACACTTGTGGCCCGTTCCTGACAATCACTCTACTTGGTTTTTCGAACATGTAAAGACAAAAATCATAATTTCTATTATAATAAGAACAAATAATGATTAAAAAAGTGAAACAGTAAATGGTTTCAATCAGTTGCATGCATCCCGACCGCACCATATTCTCCGCTCATCATGATATACCATCTCGCGAGACAATCGGCCTGGATTGAGGCTCAGAGCACCGGAAGCTATCATGGCGCGGAGTCTGACCGGGCCGATGGTTTCCTGCATCTCTCCACCGCTGCGCAGATTCACGAAAGTGCGCGCAGGCATCGCGCCGGAGAGACTGATCTGATCCTGCTGGCCGTTGATGAGACACAACTTGGCCCGACTCTTGTCTGGGAGATATCACGGGGTGGCTCGCTTTTCCCGCATCTTTACAGCGATCTTCCCGTTTCCGCCGTTGTGTCGGCAACCCCACTGCCGTTGGATGCGCAGGGGGTTCATGTTTTCCCGGATTTGTGAGAACCATTCATGTCCCTTGGCGATCTAGCTCTTTCCCTGATTCGCAGTCTTGACCCGGAACGCGCCCATCGTCTGACGATACGTGCCCTCGCTTTGGGCCTTGGACCGCGCTGTCGGGCAATCCCGGATTCATGCCTGTCCTCTGAGGTCTTTGGTCTTACCTTCCCGACGCCAGTTGGCCTTGCCGCCGGGTTCGATAAGGATGCGGAGGCCGTGCAGGCCAGCCTTGCGCTTGGCTTCGGATTTGTCGAAATCGGCACGGTCACACCGCGTCCTCAGGCAGGCAATCCCAAACCGCGCCTGTTTCGGTTGAGTGCCGATAACGCTGTCATCAACCGCATGGGTTTCAACAACCGTGGCGCTGAAAGCGCGGCTGAACGGCTGCGTCAGGTCAGGCGTGCATCCCTGTCCGGTCCGATCGGCGTCAATATCGGTCGAAACAAGGACAGTACCGATGCGGTGGCGGATTATGCCGATTGCGCCCGGTTGCTGGCACCGTTTGCAGATTTCCTGACGATCAATGTTTCCTCTCCCAATACGCCAGGGCTGCGGGCGCTGCAGTCACCGGATCAGTTGCGCGATTTGGTCGCTGCGGTTCGGGATGCCGCTGCGGGAACAGGGGCCGTACCACCGATTCTGGTGAAGATCGCCCCGGATCTGGAAGATGCGGATCTGCGGGCGATTGCTGCTGTCGCGCGGGAACCTGATGTGGCCGGATTGATCATTTCAAACACGACGGTCTCCCGCCCGGAAGGACTGCGCGATTCCCAGAAGGGCCAGATCGGCGGCTTGAGTGGCCAGCCGCTGTTCGAACGCTCGACCGAAGTTCTGCGCAGGGTCTATGCCCTGAGCGAGGGGACGGTTCCCTTGATCGGAGTCGGTGGTATTGCCTCGGCGGCGGATGCCTATGCCAAGATTCGGGCCGGGGCATCGCTGGTGCAACTCTATTCCGCCCTCGTCTATCATGGGCCAGGGCTGGTTGCGCAGATAACCGAAGGCTTGCCGGAACTGCTTCGTGCCGATGGTTTTGAGCACATCACCCAGGCGATTGGGGCTGATTTCCGGGATTGATGCTTTAATTACAATGCATTAAGTCTATTTTGGCAGGCCCCGACACGGGGCTGTGTAAGCACGTGTTTTGTTTTCGGGTTTTTGCTATGGTTTTCGGGGCGTTTGGGCTGCCGATTTGACCGGCATCCCCCTAACTGGGATTCATGCATGAGCCGAACCTGGCATATGCTGATCTTTTTTGGCTATACGGTACTGGCCTCCGCAATGGCGGTGCTGGCCCATCGTGTTGTGCCTGGTCTGGATCCGATACTTTCGGTGATGATCGGTCTTGCCCTTTTCCTGGGATGTGCGCTGCTGCAGGAAAGTTATGCGCGGCGCACCGACAATCTGAAGGCCATGCGCCGCCTGTTGTTGCTGAAACGGGCGCTGGATAGGGATCGGGAGGAAATGTCGATTGCCCGTGACGAGATCCGCCGTCTGTTCGAAGCGGTGGAGGATGGTGGCGGGGATCGGATGCTGGCCGCGCTCAATTCCCTGACTGCCACGGCCCGTGCCGAAGGCCAGGCCGCGGCGGCACGCGCCAATCCGGTGACGCGACCGTCCCGCAATGCCGTTGAGGAGGATGCCCGCTCACTACTGGAGCGGATGGCGCAATCGGATGATAAAGAACCCCGCGCGGCGGGACGTCCGCCGACCGGGCGCAAATCCGGTCCTTCAAATCGCCCACCGGACCGTTCTGCGGCCAGCGACCGTACCATGCGGGAGGCCAGTTCCGAAGTGCGGGTATTGCACACGCTGGTCGAACAACTCTATGCCGGGAGGGACAAGCCGCCGGGCTCATTATCGGAAGAATCAACATCGCTTGGCCGGAGCGGGTCTTCTCGGGAGCCTACTCTGGGACAGGCCCCCAATCTGCGCCCTGATGATGGGTTTGATGCGGATGAGGAGGAGGAGCGGCGTTCCGCCGGTGGTGGTTTGACGCGGGCATTGCGGGGCGGATTGAGGGTCGTGACCGGAGCAGGTGGCCCTTCCGCCACAGCCGGACATGTCGCGCGGAATTCTGTCGGGCGTGATGATGATCCACTTCTGGAGACGATTCGCGATGCGTTGCGCGATGATCGGGTCGATCTGTATCTGCAACCGATTGTCAGCCTGCCGCAGCGCAAACGGCGCTTTTACGAATGTTTCAGCCGCATCCGCTCGGCAAATGGTGAAGTGATCGGCCCGGATCGATATATCGAAGTCGCCAAGTCGGCAGGCCTGCTGACCGCAATCGACAATATGCTGCTGTTCCGCTGTGTTCAGTTGTTGCGCAAGTTGCGGCGCAAGGATTTCACCGCAGCCTTTTTCTGCAACATCGCACCGCATACCCTCAAGGACCGGGAATTCTTCCGTGATTTCATCCAGTATATGGAATCCCATTCGGAACTTGCCCCGAATCTGGTTCTGGAATTCGCACAGACGGATATCGGCCCCGATTTCCGCCCGCTGGGCAGTGATTTCGACAGGCTCGGCGCGCTCGGCTATCGGTTTTCCCTGGATGGCGTTCGCGATCTTGATCTTGATCTGGATATGCTGGAGGAAAAGCACTTCGCCTATATCAAGGTGGAAGCCCGCACGATCCTCGATAGATTGCAGAGAGGTGGTGCACCCGCAGCGGAATTGCGCGCCTTGAAACAAAGCCTCGACGGGCGCGGGATCGATCTGATCGTCGACCGCATCGAGACGGAGGCGACGCTGGTCGAACTGCTGGATTTCAACATCGATTTCGGTCAGGGCTATCTGTTCGGCGAACCCCGCCTGAGCAAGGAGCCCGGAAACGCCATCGCGTGACTTCTGGCAATCCGTCTACTTGTAGGCGGCCAATATCATGTCGGACGCCTTTTCTGCGATCATGATGGTGGGGGCGTTGGTGTTGCCGCTGATCAGGCGCGGCATGATGGAGGCATCGACAACGCGCAATCCCTGAAGACCGTAAACCCGCAATTCCGGATCGACCACCGCCATCGGATCAGTCCCCATCCGGCAGCTGCAGGTCGGGTGATACAGCGTCGCCCCGGTGGCGCGGGCATAGTCGAGGAGGTCGGTATCGTCCATTTTCTCTGGACCGGGGGTGAGTTCCTCCACCAGATAGGGGCGCATCCCCTCGGTTCCCATCAATGCGCGGGCAAGCTTCATGCCTGCCACATGGATCGCACCATCCTTTGGGTCATGCAGGAAGTTCGGTTGAATCTCCGGCGCGACATGGGGGTCGGGGGAGATGGCGTGGACATAGCCCTTGCTTTCCGGACGCAACTGGCAGGGGCCGATGGTCAGGCCAGGAAACCGGTCAAAGACTCGCTTTTTCGGGTCGGCGAAGGTGGCATGGGCGATGTGGTACTGGATGTCGGGCACTTCCAGCGCCGGATCGCTTTTCGCGAAACCGACCACGATCCCTGCGGGCATGGTCAGTGCCCCCTTGCCTTGCAGGAAGAAGCGCAGCACCTCGCCCATCAGCGGCAGGCCTCTGGTCAGCCGGTTCAGGCTTTCCACCCCTTTCAGCCGCCAGCTCAGTCGGGAAACATAGTGATCCTGGAGGCTTTCCCCGACGCCTGGTAGGTCGTGGACAACCGGAATGCCCAGCGCCTGCAACCGTGACCCTGCGCCGATGCCGGAAAGTTCCAGCAGATGCGGCGACTGAATACCGCCTGCGGACAGGATGACCTCCCGCCGGGCGCGCATGCTCAGCTGTGTACCGCGTCTGGTATAGGTGACGCCTGTAGCGCGCCCATTCTCGACCGTCACGCCGGTCGCGGTCGCATGGGTTTCGATATGCAGGTTTCGGCGGCTCTTGCGGATTGGATCGATATAGGCGCGCTTGACGCTGAACCGCCGCCCATCCTTCTGGGTGACCTGGAAATAGTGGAAACCGGACTGGTCCGCGCCATTATAATCCTGGTCCATCGGATAGCCGAGCGCACCGCCCGCCTCGATCACCCGGTCCAGAATTTCGTAACGCTGGGTCGGCAGGGTGACATTCAGCGGCCCACCGGTACCGTGATAGGCATCGCCCCCCTGTTCGCGATGTTCGGAGCGCTTGAAATAGGGCAGGACCTCATCGAAGGACCAGCCCCGGCATCCCATCTGTGCCCATGTATCGTAGTCCTGTGCCTGACCCCGGACATAGAGCATGGCATTGATGGCGCTGGACCCGCCCAACACCTTGCCGCGCGGTACCGGGATCGGGCGGTTGCCGGTCTTCGCGTCCGGTGCGGTTTCGAACAGCCAGTTCACCGAGGGATCGACCATGGTCTTGATATAGCCGGCCGGTATATGAATCCAGGGATTGCGATCCTCGCCCCCGGCTTCCAGCAGACAGACGGTTACGCCCGGATCGGCGCTCAACCGGTTGGCCAGTACACAGCCCGCCGATCCTGCCCCGACGACGATATAGTCGAATTCCATGCTTCCCCCCAACCGGTTCCCTTAAGGATTTGCAGGCGGTCTTGCGGTGCCCGTTCAATTAGGCGAAGACTCCCGAATTGCGGCGTCCTGTCAATCCGCATGCGTGACGACAAGAAGGAGAAACCACCGATGAAAGCGATCCGCCTGGAAGACGATTGGGGGCTGGAAAATCTGTACAGCATCACCCTACCGGACCCGGAGCCAGGACCGGAGGAGGTCGTGATCCGTATCGAAGCGGTGTCTATCAATCCGCGCGATGCAATCGTGATGCAGGGCGGATATGGTCGGAAGGGTGGGCAGCCGGGTTTCGTGCCGCTATGCGACGGGGCGGGCCATATCGTTGCGGTTGGGGATCGGGTGACTGGCCTTGCGGTCGGCGATTTTGTCATACCCGCCTATAGCCGGACCTGGCTGCGCGGTCTTGCAGTACCGGAAAGCTATGATGGAGCCCATGGCGGGCCGCTGGACGGGACGATGCGCGAATTGATGCCCATCCCGGCTTCGGCGGTGGTGAAGGCACCCCGGCACATGACCCCGATGCAAGCAGCGACTCTGCCCTGTGCTGCAGTGACCGCGTGGAACGCGCTGGTCGAGCAGGGTGGCGTCAAAGCGGGGGAGACTGTGCTGATTCAAGGCACCGGGGGTGTTTCGCTCTTCGCATTGCAGATCGCCAAGATGCAGGGAGCGGAGGTGATCCTGACCTCGTCCAGTGATGAAAAACTGGCCCGTGTCGCATATCTGGGGGCGGATCATGTGATCAATTATCGCAAAACCCCCGACTGGCACCGAATCACGCGAGAGATCACGAACGGTCGGGGCCTTGATCATATCGTCGATATCGGTGGGGCGGGGACGCTGAAGAACGCGCTTTCCGCGATCCGCACCAGCGGCACGATAAGTCTGATCGGCGTCTTGGGCGGGGCGGATGCCGATCTGCCGCTGGGCCGCGTCGTCACCCAGAACATCCGCCTGCAGGGAGTCACCTGCGGCAGCGTCGAGATGCTGACCCGGATGGTGGCGGCGATGCAGTTGCACGGGACCGAGCCGGTGCTGGACGAGGAGCCGTTTGATTTTGAAGACCTCGCCAATGCCCTGCGCCGCCTCGGCAGGGGTGAGCATATCGGCAAGATTGTTTGCGGGTTTTAGCACGCCTTACGTGAGGAGCGCGGTGCAGTTTCTGCAGGCCGTCACAATCCCGATTGCCGGGCGTTCAGCGGCGTGATACGGGCGATGGATGCTGCGCGCACTTCACGATAGCTGGACATTGTTCCTGGGTTTGCTGCTGTTGATGGCATCCAACGGCCTGCTGGTTACATTGCTGACGGTGCGTGGCGCGCAACTGGGCTTTACCGAAACGACCATCGGTATCATGCAGGCGTGCTATCCGCTTGGTGCGCTGGTCGGCTGTCGGGTGGCACCCCGGCTGATCGAGCGGGTCGGGCATATCCGAACCTTCGGGGCATTGGCCTCGCTGTGCTCCACTGCTGCGCTGGTTCATATGCTGACCGATGATCCGGTAAGCTGGTCGGCGATGCGGTTTCTGGCCGGATTCTGTTTCATCGGTCTTTATGTCATCGCTGAGAGCTGGTTGAACGCCCAGGCGCGGAATGCCAACCGGGCGGCGATCCTGTCGATCTATTTCATTGTTCAGACCGGGGGATCGGCGGGCGGTGTCGCCATGGTCGGCTTGCCCGATCCGTCGGGTGGGATGCTGTTTGCTGTCACTTCCATCATGGTCTCGCTCTGTCTGGTGCCGTTGCTGATCTCCCGCGTGCGGGCACCGGATTATGTCGCGCCAGATCGCCTGTCGATGCTCAGATTGGCGCGGATATCCCCGATGGCGGTCAGCGGTGCGATGCTAAACGGTGCGGCCCAGGTCGCACTCTTTGTTGCCCTGCCGCTCTATGGGCTTGCCATCGGCCTGTCGCAGGGCGCTGCCGCGTCTCTGCTGGTCGTGGCGACGCTCAGCGGCGCGCTGTTCCAGTTTCCGGTTGGCTGGATCTCCGACAGGGTGGATCGGCGATATGTCGTGATCGCGCTGTCGACGGTCGGGGCGCTGGCCTATGGCGGGCTTGCCTTCGGGCCGGGTGGAGTCTGGCTCTATGCCGGCGTTGCCGTGATCGCGGCGGTTACCTTTCCGATCTATTCGCTCTGCGTTGCCCATGCCAACGACCGGCTTTCCCCGGCGCAGATCGTTCCTGCCAGCGGTACCTTGGTCATGGCGCTGAACATTGGCAGCCTGCTTGGTGCATTTCTTGGTCCCAGTGCCTTGCGCGCCTTTGGGCCGGGGGGATTCATGCTGTGCATGGTCGGAATCGCTGTCGCGACAATAGTCGTCGCTCTCGTGAGAACGGTGCGATCCGCGCCACCGCAAGATACAGGACCGGTCGCGGCGATCTCTGCCCAGGGCGCGCAGCGGGCCGGGGTCCTGTCGCCCGCCGCGGTACCGGAAGATCCCGGTTCCAATCCACGCCAGCCCTAGAAGGAGCCCCCATGTCCCCGCGCAATATCCTGATCGTCATGGCCGACCAACTGACCCCTTTCATGGTCGGATGTTACGGCAATCCGGTGGTCAAGACGCCGCATATGGACAAACTGGCGGCAGAAGGTGTGCGTTTTGATGCGGCCTATTCCAACAATCCGCTGTGCACGCCGGGACGCTATGCCTTCATGACAGGGCAATACACCTCCCGCTTCGGTGGTTGGGACAATGCCGCCTATCTGCCATCGACGGTGCCGACCTTCGCGCATTACCTGCGCCTGATGGGGTATCGCACCGGCTTGGCGGGCAAGATGCACTTCGTCGGCTCCGATCAGCTTCATGGCTTCGAGGAACGCTATACGACCGATGTCTACCCGGCTGATTTCGGCTGGGTTCCCGACTGGCGGACACCGGAAGAGCGGATCGATCTGTGGTATCACAACATGTCCTCCGTCGTGCAGGCGGGACCGGCGGCGGTTACGAACCAGCTTGCCTATGACGACGAGGTCGGTGCGGCCTCCCTGCGGGCGATCTACGATGCGGCGCGCAGTGAGGATGACAGGCCCTTCTGTCTGGTCGCCAGCTTCATTCACCCGCACGATCCCTACGCGGCCCGTCAGCGTTATTGGGACATGTATGAAGGGGTGGATATTCCGCTCCCCACCGTACCGCGCCCGGCAGCAGCGGAGAATGACCCGCACAGCCTGCGGCTGGAAAAGGCCATTGCGCTGGATGCGGTCGATATTGGTGAGGACGACATCCGTCGCGCCCGGCGCGCCTATATGGCCAATGTCACCTATGTTGACGACTGGCTGGGACAGTTGCGGGCGGCGCTGGAGGAATGCGGACTGGCCGAGGATACCGCGATCCTGCTGGTGGCCGATCACGGCGACATGCTGGGCGAACGGGGCTTGTGGTACAAGATGAGCTTCTTCGAATATTCCTGCCGTATCCCGATGGTGCTGCATGTGCCGGGTCGTACCCGCGCGGGGCAGGCCGTTAGCGCGCCGGTGAGCCAGGTCGACGTGGCCCCGACCCTGCTGCAGATCGCCGCCGAGGCAACGGGTGCGGCAATTCCCGACCCGGTTGATCCGCTGGATGGCACCAGCCTGCTGGCGCTGGCCGAGGGCAGTGTCGTGCGGGATCGGACGCTGGCGGAATTTACCGCAGAGGGGACCGGGCAGCCGATGCTGTTGCTACGGCAGGGAAGCTGGAAATATACCTGTTGTCCTGGCGATCCGGAACAGCTCTTTGATCTTGAAAGCGATCCGAACGAGTTGCGCAATCTGGCAGGCGACCCAGCCCAGGCGGCGCGGCTGGCTGAGTTCCGCAACTGGGCACAGTCGCACTGGGACCCGGTTGAGGTCCATGCGCGGGTGCTCGACAGCCAAAACCGCCGCCGCGTCTTGTCAGCAGCCTTGCGGATTGGCACCCAGACAGGATGGGATTGGCAGCCGAAGCGGGACGCGACACAGGAATACAGTCGCAGCCATATGGACCTGACCCGCCACGACATCGCCTCCCGCTGGCCCCGCCCGGTCCCGTTTGAGCCGAAATAGAGATATCTTATTCTGTTCTGACTTTTGCCAGGGTCAGCAGCCGATCAAGATCGCAATGGGCTTCCATATGATCGGCCAAGCGGTCTAGGGTACGCTCAACGGTTTCCTCGTAGCGGTTGTCCTGCGGGCGGTTGGTGCGGAAGCGGGAGAGATAGGCGTGGCGGAAGGCATCGGCGGCGAACAGGCCGTGCAGGTAACATCCGGTAATGCGCCCGCCCGATGCCTGCGCCCCGTCTGGACGGGGGGCGGAATCGAACGTATCGATCTCGACCATCGGATAAGCGCAGCCTGGACCTTCAGTACGGCCCATATGCATCTCATACCCTGAAACCGTCGCGCCGGTGGTCAGATCACGTCCCTGGGCCTCGACCAATGTCTTGGGGCCTTTCAGGACGGTTTCGACATCCAGAAGCCCCAGCCCTTCAACAGTTCCCGGTGGACCTTCTATTCCATCCGGATCGGAAATCCGGTGACCCAGCATCTGATATCCGGCACAGAGGCCAAGGACATGGCCGCCGCGTCGGACATGGCCCAGCAAGTCGATGTCCCAACCGTTGTGGCGGAAATCCGCCAGGTCGGCGATGGTCGCCTTGGAACCGGGGATTAGCACCAGATCAGCATCGCCGGGGAGGGGAGTTCCCGTCGCGATGATCTCCACGCTGACATCCGGTTCTCCTCGCAATGGGTCAAGATCGTCGAAATTTGCGATGCGGGACAGACGTGGCACGGCGATACGGATCGGGCGTGTCCCGACGCCAAGGGTCGAGATCCTGCCGCGATCCATCGCCACGGCGTCTTCAGCGGGCAGCAGATGCGCCTCCGGGAACCAGGTCAATACGCCCAGACAATCCAGTCCGGTCCGCGCGTTGATTGCCTCGATCCCGCTATCGAACAGGGAGACGTCGCCGCGGAATTTGTTGATCATATAGCCGACCAGTCGGGCGCGTTCTTCCGGTTCCAGCACGGCATGGGTTCCGACGACCGAGGCGATTACACCGCCTCGGTCGATGTCCGCGACCAGCACGACCGGCAGATCCGCCGCTTCGGCAAACCCCATATTGGCGATGTCACCGGCACGCAGGTTGATCTCCGCCGGACTGCCCGCCCCTTCGACCAGGATCAGATCGGCATTCCGTGCCAGACGCTCGAAACTCTCCAATGCTTTAGGCAAGAGCGTGGCCTTCAGCGCATAATAGTCGCGCGCCTTTGCGGTGCCGAAGACACGGCCCTGAACGATGATCTGCGATCCGTAATCACTCTGCGGTTTCAGGAGGATCGGGTTCATATCGACAGACGGGGTCAGCCCAGCCGCCCGTGCCTGCAATCCCTGGGCGCGACCGATCTCGCCGCCATCGGCGGTGACGGCGGCATTGTTCGACATGTTCTGCGGCTTGAACGGGGCGACACGCAATCCGCGTCGATGATAGGCCCGCGCCAGACCCGCGACGAGCAGGCTTTTGCCAACATCGGATCCCGTTCCCTGTAGCATCAGGGCCGGAACATGGGGGGCAATCGCCATTGCCGGGGTCGGGCGCTATTGTTGCGTCATGAAGTTTTTTAGCGTCTGGCGCAGGCTGTCGGCCTGAGAGTTTCCTACGGCACCGTCCAGCACCACTTGCCGGGGCGTGACGGTCTGGCCGTAATAATCCCGGATCAGGCTTTCGCGGGGAATGAGGGCGCTGCCTTCAACATTAACGCCGATGAAGGCACCCTTGGCGATGGAATAGGCGATGACATCAGCATTCATGTTGGTTGTCGTGGTCGCCTCTGCGCCACTGCCATAGGGGCCGATCGCGCCGGAGATTTCCCCACCGATCTGTACCTGGTCCTCCAGGATCGCTTCCAACCCGCGCCCGGTCATGATGATCAGAAGCATTTCCGAGGACTGACCGCCGAACTGCAGTCCGAAAGAGGCCGAGCCGAGGGTCAGGAAACTCGGATAGCTCCATTCGTTGTTCTGGCCCCGCGCCATCAGGACACCGGATCCGCCTTCGCCGCCGATGAAAAAGCCTCCCTTCAGCAGAGTCGGGACGATCACGACGCCTTTCGCCTGGCGCAGGTAATTGCGGACATATTTGGCGAATTCAGGATGATCCCACATGCGTTTTGCCGTGTACTCGGCCTTGATGACCAGTTCCTCCGCATCGAGTTTCTGTGCTTGCGCCGTTGCTCCCGGCCCGACAATAAAGGCCAGGAAAAGGAATGCGGTGAAAGCCAGACGGGTCAATTTTTGCATTGATGAAATCCTTTCTGCCCAGGCAGTCGTGTCAGAATTCGATCCCGATCTGGGCCTTCACGCCCGCTCGGAAGGGATGTTTTATCTGGGTCATCTCGGTCACCAGATCGGCCATATCGATCAGTTCTTCCTTTGCATTTCGTCCGGTGATGACGACATGCAGCATCTCGCGCTTCGATGCCAGCGTCTCCAGCACTTCGGCAAGATCAAGGTAATCGTAGCGCAGCACGATGTTCATCTCATCCAGAACCACCATGTCGAAACTGGGATCGGCCATCGCCTCCTTCGCAAAGGCCCAGGCGGCCTGGGCGGCGGCGATATCGCGGGCGCGGTCCTGGGTATCCCAGGTGAAGCCTTCGCCCATCGCCTTCATGATGCAGAGATCGGGGAAATGTTTCAGCACCTCCCGCTCACCGGTATTCCAGACACCCTTCACGAACTGGACGATACAGACCTTCTTGCCATTCCCGACGGCTCGGGCAGCCAGACCCATGGCGGCGGTTGTCTTGCCCTTGCCTTTGCCGGTATGGACAATCAGCAAGCCCTTTTCGATGGTTTTTTCGGCCAGCATCTTGTCGCGCGCAGCCTTCTTTTTTGCCATTTTCTCGGCATGGCGCTGGTTGATTTCCTCTTCGGACATGCCGTCGGTCTTCATCGATATAGGATCCTCGTATCGGAATGCTGATGCATGCGGTAACGAACCGCCACGAATCCCAAAGATCCGCAGGTGACAGGAACCTTGCATGATTCGACCAGCCCGTCAGGCGGATTCAGCGGCAAATTTAGGGCATTTTCGCGACAGGGTTTCCGATTTCCGGTATCGCTATTCCGCAGCCAGGGCTGGGGGTAGGGAAGGAGGATCGACGCGTTTCGTCAGTGCCGTGGATGACTCCCTGGTCTTCGCGATCACCGCTTCCTGTTCGCGTTTCATGCGGGCGGATTCCATTTCCATCTGCCGTAGCCGATACTCGGCATTGCGCAGCCGACGGCGCAGTCCGCCTGCCCCGATAAAGGCGGCAATCGCCCCGATCAGAAATCCGAAAACAAGGACGATGAAAACCGCCAGTGCGACAGGCAGGGAAACCTCTGTCTCAAACGGCCAGAGCCGGAGCGCAATCGGGTCAACATTCGAGATTGCAAAGGAAATGGCGGCCAGAATGATGGGCAGGCTGAACACGAAACCGATCAATTTCAAAATCGCGCGCATGGCGGTTTTTCAGGTCCTGTTCATAATGAAACCGGAATACCGAACCGGACTGTGCCGTATCCACCCGGTCTATATGATTATTACGTGCAGGGTTACTCGCCGGTATTCAGACGTTCACGCAACTGCTTGCCGGTTTTGAAGAACGGTACAACCTTCGCATCAACGGAAACCGACTCACCGGTGCGGGGATTACGCCCGGTACGGGCGTCGCGTTCCTTGATTGAAAAGGCTCCGAACCCTCGCAATTCAACACGGTCCCCCCGAGACAGCGCAGCCGTCACTTCGTCGAACACGGTACCAACCACCCGTTCGACATCCCGTTGAAACAGGCCCCGCCGCTGCGCAATGCGGGCGATCAAATCGGATCGCGTCATGTACTGTCTCCCGCCCGTTCCCGTGCCTGAGATGGTTTTTCATCCGGCACCCTGATTTTCGCAACCTGATCGTACCGTTTCCGGACATCCCGTATCGCACGACCACTGGCGGGCGGCACAACTCGTTTGAAAACGATGGCCTCCATTGCCAATCCGCAGATCGTTCATGGATGAAGACGATTTTGCACGATCATCAATAGACCCTGCCAAAGGGCTGTTTTCCCGTCAAGGATAAATACCAGATATCACTGGATTTATCGAAAACGGAAACGGGCCGGTCCCAAGGATTGGAACCGGCCCGCCTTTACTCTGATACTGAGTTTGGTGATCAGTCGTCGCTGGACTGTTCTTCCCGCTTCTTCAGCGCGGCACCCAAGATATCCCCGAGCGAGGCTCCCGAGTCGGAAGAGCCGTAGGTCGCCATAGCTTCCTTCTCCTCTGCCGTCTCATGGGCCTTGATCGACAGGGTCAGCTTGTGCGTTGCCTTGTCGATGGCGGTGATCTTGGCATCGACCTTCTCGCCTTCAGCGAAGCGGTCGGGGCGCTGTTCGGATCGATCCCGGCTCAGTTCCGCCTTGCGGATGAAACCCGGAACCGAGTCCTTCACGGTTACTTCAATGCCGTTGTCGAGAACCTTCGTGACCGTGCAGGTGACGACTTCACCCTTGCGCAGTCCGTCCATGGCTTCTTCGAACGGATCATTTTCAAGCTGTTTGATGCCAAGAGAGACACGCTCCTTGTCGATATCGACGTCCAGGACTTTCGCCTTCACGCGGTCGCCCTTGGTGTATTTGGCAAGAGCCTCTTCCGGGGCGGTGTGCCAGTCGATATCCGACATATGCACCATGCCGTCGATTTCCTCGGTAAGACCGACGAACATTCCGAATTCGGTGATGTTCTTGATCTCGCCTTCTATTTCAGCACCCACCGGATACTTTTCAGTGAAGGTATCCCACGGATTTTCCTGGCATTGCTTGATACCAAGTGAGATGCGCCGCTTGTTCGGGTCGACATCCAGCACCATGACGGCCACTTCCTGCGAGGTCGAGACGATCTTGCCGGGATGGACGTTCTTTTTGGTCCAGGACATTTCGGAGACGTGAACCAGACCTTCGATTCCGGCTTCCAGTTCCACGAAGGCACCGTAATCGGTGATGTTGGTGACGCGCCCGGTGAACTGGGTTCCGACCGGGTATTTGGCATCAACACCTTCCCATGGATCGGACAGAAGCTGCTTCATGCCGAGAGAGATGCGCTGGGTTTCCGAATTGAAGCGGATGACCTGCACATTGACGGTCTGACCGATCGACAGTTCTTCCGACGGGTGGTTGATGCGCCGCCAGGAAATGTCAGTGACGTGCAACAGCCCGTCCACACCGCCGAGATCGACGAAGGCACCGTAATCGGTAATGTTCTTGACCACGCCTTCCAGTACCTGGCCCTCTTTGAGGTTCTCGACCAGTTCGGCGCGCTGCTCGGCGCGGGTTTCTTCCAGGACGGCGCGGCGGGACACGACGATGTTGCCACGGCTGCGGTCCATCTTGAGGATCTGGAAGGGCTGGGGGGTGTTCATCAGCGGGGTGATGTCGCGCACCGGGCGGATATCGACCTGGCTGCCCGGCAGGAAGGCGACGGCACCGTTCAGGTCGACGGTGAAGCCACCCTTCACGCGACCGAAGATCACGCCGTTGACACGCTCCTGGCTGTTGAACTGTTCTTCCAGCTTGATCCAGCTTTCTTCGCGCTTGGCCTTCTCGCGGCTCAGCATCGCCTCGCCGTTCTTGTCTTCCATGCGCTCGACGAAGACTTCGACCTGATCGCCCGGCTTCAGGTTGGCAGGCTGGCCAGGGCTGCCGAATTCCTTCAGCGCGACGCGGCCTTCTGCCTTCAACCCGACATCGATCAATGCCATGTCGTTGTCGATGGAAATTACGATACCTTTTACGACGGTCCCTTCGAGCGAGTCGCTCTCGCCCAGGGATTCTTCCAATAGCTCGGCAAAGCTTTCTTTTGCCATGATGGTGATATTCCTTTCAGCAGTCGGTTCGTTTTCCGGCCATCCGGTTGTATCCGGCGGTCTCGCCCCAAATGAATGAAAGGGACCCGCACGCCTGGGGCTAGTCGCGCGGTCCCTGCACCATACCTGACTTCCGGTTCCGGTCTGCCTACAGCAGGTCGAAGCCGTTTTCGGCCTCTTCCGCAGCATCCAGGGCTTCCCGCACCGGCCCCCCCACAATGCGCAGGGCAGCGGCGAAGGCCTGATCGACGTCGAGTTCGGTCGTGTCCAGCACCACCGCATCCGCTGCCGGTTTCAGGGGGGCTACCGTGCGGTTCATATCACGGGTATCCCTTGCCTTCAAATCCTCCAGAACGCGCGGGTATATACTGGGCGTACCCCGATTGAGCAACTCTTTGTGTCGCCGCTCGGCACGAATCTCGACATTTGCGGTAACATAGAGCTTCGCGACGGCATCCGGACAGATCACGGTGCCGATATCGCGCCCGTCCAGAACAGCGCCTGATTTGCCGTCTGGTGGCACTTCGGCAAAGCTACGTTGGAAAGCCAGCAGCGCGGCGCGCACACCCTCTATCGCAGCTACCTTGGAGGCGGCGGATGCGGCGTCGTCACCGGACAAATCCGGGTCGTCCAGTTCCGTAACGTCCAGCGCTTCGGCCGCCGCAGACGCTGCCTCCTCGTCCTCCGGGTCCCCCCCTGCGCGCAGGATTTTCAATCCGACCGCACGATAGAGCTTTCCGGTGTCGAGATAGGCAAAGTCGAAATGTGTTGCCAGTTTCCGCGCCACGGTCCCCTTGCCGCTGGCAGCGGGACCGTCGACGGCGATGATGATGGATGTCATGGGTAAATCGCACCGTTCCTGTCAGATGTTCCGGCAGCCGTCCCAGCTCGGACGACCCTTTCACGCACCTTCCCGGTTTCTACTCTTTCCGGAGGGGCTGTTTCAACCATGATGCGGTACACCGCATAATTGGTGCGGGATCGGGAAATCACACCGCGCCGCCTGGCAGTTTCTCCAGGTAACAGCCAGATATCCGCCAATCGCCATCCGGCATCTGACGAAGGGTGTAATGCGCCATCCAGGCGGATCCGTCGCGGGCGATGAGGCGAAGCAATTGCCGTACATCGCTGCCGTGCAGGGTGAAGGCATCGAACTCGGTTGCCTGCGGCGCGATCAGCGGGGCGTATCCCTGGGTCACCATCTGCATGAAACTGTCGGGATTGCCGAACCGCTGCTGGATGATCGGGGCCGCATGGGCATAGGCTCCGATCTTGTCGCCGCTGCGGAAGGCCTCCAACTGGCTGCTGATCACGGTCTCGACCGCATTTTGCGGTGTTCCGTTCTGTGCCTGTGGGACCGATGGAAACCCGACCACCAACAGCGCTGCCAGAACAAGGATCATCAGCAATATGAGTGCGCGAACCGTCGACCTGTTTGTAGGCCGGATGCCAGGTATCGTCACATGTTCCCTTGCCATGGCCATCTATCTACCCCCTCTCGTGAAACCCCTCACGAAAGGAATACGCAGTAAGGCCGGGAAAGGATTTCCCGCCGCACGGAACGGTGAGTATTCGGATGGGTCAGCGAACGTAGAGATGCACTTCGTTCTGGGCCGTATCGCGGGTATCGGCCATCAGATTGATGCGACCCGGCTGCACCCCCATATCAGTCAGCGTACGCAGCACGTCTTCGGCATTACGGCGTGCGGCGCTACCGTTCAGCGCCACCTGGGCGGCATTGCCGCGTTCGGGGCTGACGGCGACCAGATCGAATACCGCATTCGGCTTCGCGGTCAGCGCCTGGCTGACGGCATTGTAGAGGGCCTGCTGATAGGGGACGTTTTCCCGGTCGAAGCGGATGATGACCAGCGGATCCAGTTCCGGGCTGATGCCGGGACTGGATGAGGCCTGGCTGGCGGCAGCGGCCTCAACCAGCGCGAAAGAGCGGCTGGCGATGTTGGTGCCGTAAAGCTCACCGTTCTTGATGCCCAAGGCGAGCGTGGTCATGTTCTGGCGCTCGTTGGAGACATAGAGATTGTGCCGGTTGATCTCCTGGGTGACAGAGGTGAGCATCCGATCAAGATCGACCAGCGATTGATAGACCTCGTCCTCAAGCCCACGCAGGCGCAGATGGTCTTCATCCACCGCGCCGCTGAGACCATAGGTCGCCTGGACGGTGCTCAGCAGGAATTTTCCGAATGCCGCTTCGTCGGAAGCATTGCTGTGCAGCGAGGACAGCGCCGGGATCGTCTGTTCAACCGTCGCCAGGGAGACCTGCGCGGCGTTCCATTGCTCGACCAGCAGCGGGTTGCCCGGTGTTGTGCCGGTTTGCAGACGCGATGTGATCTGGGCCTTGTGATTGTGATAACTGTTCGCGCTTGATGCGCTGTTCCGGCGGATATCGGCCAGCTGACCCTTCAACACGCCGACCTTGTCGACCAACTGGCCCAGATCCTGTTCCATCTGCGCGATGCGTTCACCGACCGCCGTGGTGCCGGTATAGACCGCCATGCGTTCTGCGGGAACATCGCCTTCGCTCGTCGCCGTTGCCGTGCCGGTGGAGGAGGAGGTCGATTGGCCGCTGCTGCTGCCCGATGGCTCCTGAGCCTCCAGGGATGGCCATACCGAGTCGCATCCAGCCAGCATGACACAGGTTGCGCCAATCAAACCCAGCATCTTGAAAGAAGTCGTCATGCCCTGTACCGCCCTATCTCTGTCGGACCGCGCCGGTCCGGAAATCATCGGAATTCAAGGCCCGCCAAAAGGGGACCCCCGCCTCGACCCTCAACCCTGATCCGGCCGCCGTTCCGTTCAGTTCCGCTAACGAGACTCCCCCGTACACGATCCCACCCGGTGCAGTGACCTCCCAATCTCCCAACCGCCCCAACGTATACGCTCCGCCCCTGGGGGCGATCCGTCGCAGGTCCGGCACCGACTTCGCCAGCATTGCTTTGCCTAGTCCCGCCGTCCAATCCTGCCAATGCTCCCATCGATACACAATCCTGACAATCAATACAGGATTTTGTACGATGGAACGGGCATCAAAGCCTTTCCCGGACCCGATGCCAGCACGGAAATCAGTATTTCCAACGCGGATACTACTTTACCCTCTGCACGGGGACAACCCGCATTCTATCACGGACTGGTGCGAATCCCATTGGACTTGCGTGGTTTTTCAGTAAATCTGCCCGCTTGCGCGCGGCGGTCTCCGGGAAGGTGTGCCGAGTCTGCAACACAGTTAGGAAAAAATTCATGACGTCCCGATAGAGACCCGAAAGGCACGGGACCGTCTGTCCGATATTGCCGGTAGAACGGGTGGTCGTGCGTATGGTCGTGCCAGGGGGGCAAATGTCGGCCCGGGAAGGGGACGGGGTTGCGGGCAAATTCACCGATGCGAAAAAACCCCCTTGCCAACTCGCCCCGCATCCCCTATCAACCGCGCCGCGTCCAAGGGTGATCACCTCCTCAGGACGCCCGCGCGCCCCTAGCTCAGCTGGATAGAGCGTCTGACTACGGATCAGAAGGTCGGGGGTTCGAATCCTCCGGGGCGCGCCAATCTTCTCAATAATTTAGCAGAAAAATACCTGATGCACTGTTCTTACAGGAAGCATAGTGTCAGCAAGCAAGATTCGCTCTGCTGTGTTGGGTTTGGAATCTTGCCTGACGATAAATCCGAACAGACAATAGATTTGTGCTTCTGATATCCCTTAATAATGGGTAGTCCATATGAAGCAGGGTATCTCTACGTCTTCTGCTCTATCCTTCAGTTGCGGGGCCTATAATTCGAGTGTCCTGGGTGAATGCAAGATGCGCAGAGATCAAATAATGAGGCGATAAAATTGGGTCTTGAATGTCGGTTCTGTCGATACTCCTGCTCCCCATTATGAGGTGTGGATGTGTCACAAGCCGGGAGGGTCGGCACCGTAACAACTGAAACACATGAGCGGGCATGAGTGAAAATTGGAGCGGGTGAAGGGAATCGAACCCTCGTATGCAGCTTGGGAAGCTGCCGTTCTACCATTGAACTACACCCGCATGGGGGATGGTTGCGATCAGGTTTCGCATCGGACCCCGTGGGCAGGGTTATAGACGCGCCGGGGGGCTTCGATCAAGCGCGGAAAAGCGGGCGGGGTTATGCCTCCAGCCCCAATACGTCGCGCATGGTATAGAGGCCATAGGGCTGCTGGTGCGCCCAGCGGGCGGCGCGCAGGGCACCGCTGGCGAAGATTTCGCGGCTGGAGGCCTTGTGGCCGATTTCGAGGCGCTCGCCTTCGCCTGCGAAGATCACCGTATGGTCGCCGACGACATCACCGCCGCGCAGCGTTGCATAGCCGATGCCACCTTTCGGACGCGGGCCGGTATGGCCTTCGCGGGAAAGGATCGCCGCCGTCTCATGGGCAACTGCCCGGCCCTGCGCTGCCGCCTTGCCGAGGCCGAGCGCGGTGCCCGAAGGTGCATCGACCTTGTGCCGGTGGTGCATTTCTAGCACCTCGATATCATAGTCTTCGCCCAGCACGGCAGAGACCTTCTCCGTCAGCGCCATCAACAATGTGACGCCGACCGACATGTTCGGTGCATAGACGACCTGGCAATGCCGCGCGGCGAGGCGGAGCGCAGCCTCGTCCTGCTCCGACAGGCCGGTCGTGCCGACGATATGGGCGGCATTCGCCTGGGCGCAGAGCCTTGTATGCTCCACCGTCGCAGCGGGATTGGTGAAGTCGATCACCGCATGGGCGCGTGCAATCACCGGGGCCGGGTCGTCCTCGAAACAGACACCCAGCGCCTTGACGCCCGCCAGTTCGCCGACATCCTGCCCCAGTCGCGACGAGCCTTCCCGATCCGTCGCCCCGGAAACGCGGCAGCCCTCGGTCCTGGTGACCGCGCGCACCAGCATCTGCCCCATGCGCCCGCCAGCCCCCATGATCGCGACATTCAGGATTCCATCGGTCATCGCCTGTACTCCCTGCGGCCTCTTTTCCGACACTCTTTAGACGGAAACCGGGGGGACGGGTCAAGGGGCGGTATGAATTCAGGATGGTTCAAGACCGGCGAAGTCAGGCACAATTCTCCGCAACCCGCTTTCCAATCACATGCTTTCATCCTATTGTTGTGCACACTATCCGACGTCGGAGTGTTCATTCAATGCCGTCACAAGGTGATCTTTTACTTTTTCTGATTCTGGTTTTGATAGCGCTCTACATAAAGGCGCGCAAAGGCCGCAGTAAGAATCGTCGAATCTCGAATGCGCCGTCGTTTCGCAAAGCACAAAGTTCAACCAACATGGAGTCCCAGACCCGCGAGATTATCCAAGCGCAGTTTGCTCCTAAGCGCTTAATGAATAAATCAGATGACCTGAGCCCTTAAATTTCATCCTGATCGACCGGTCTGGCATGCCATTGGTCACCATCGGATATCAAGGCTGCGGCCATTATCAGGAAAATGCAGATATCCGGGACCGGATTAAGGCGCGTGCCTTGTCGTCGGCCCGGATCGTATTGCTGGAGATCGGACCGAACGATTGTGTTGGTGACCTGCCACACCGTCTGGCCCTGTTGCCGCCGATAGCGAAGCGTATCACCCAAAGATCGACATCAACGGAAAACCCAGCCCTGTCGCCCGCCTGATCGCTATTCCGTCAGGTCGTCCCAGAATTCCTTGACCTTGCTGAAGAAACCATCGGTTTCGGGGCTGGTATTCCGGCCCTTGCCCTCGTCGCGGAATTCGCGGAGCAGTTCCTTCTGGCGCTTGGTCAGGTTCATCGGCGTTTCGACGGCCAGCTCGATATACATATCGCCCCGGTTTTCAGTACGCAGCACCGGCATTCCCTTGCCGCGCAGTCGGAAGCGCTGGGCAGTCTGGGTGCCTTCGGGGACCTTCACCTTGGCGCGGCCGCCATCGACGGTCGGGACTTCGATCTCGCCTCCCAGCGCCGCATCGGCCATGGAGATCGGCACGCGGCAGAACAGGTTCTCGCCGTCGCGCTCAAACAGCTTGTGCGGGCGGACCGACAGGAAGATGTAAAGATCCCCCGGTGGGGCACCGCGCAGGCCCATTTCGCCCTCGCCGGTGAGGCGGATGCGGGTGCCTTCTTCGACCCCTTTCGGAATATTGACGCTGAGCGACTTGTCCTTGTGCATGCGCCCGGAGCCGGAGCATTTGCGACACGGCTTGTCGATCACCTGGCCCTGACCCTGACAGGTCGGGCAGGTGCGCTCGATGGTGAAGAAGCCCTGACTGGCGCGGACCTTGCCGTCACCGCCACAAGTATGGCAGTTGATCGGCTTCGCGCCATCCTCGGCCCCGCTGCCGCTGCAAGAATCGCAGGTGACTGCCGTTGGCACCTTGATTTCTACGGTCCGTCCGCGAAAGGCGTCTTCCAGGCTGATTTCCAGATTGTAGCGCTGATCAGACCCGCGTGAGGCCCGCTGGCCGCCGCGCCCGCGTCCGCCGCCCATGAAATCGCCGAACATCTCCTCGAAGATATCGGTAAATCCGCCGAATCCGGCTCCGGCCTGACCGCGACTGGCACCGCCCATCCCGGCCTGTTCGAAGGCCTCGTGACCGAAGCGGTCATAAGCGGCGCGCTTCTGCTCGTCCTTCAGGACTTCATAGGCCTCGCCGACTTCCTTGAATTTCGCTTCCGCCGCCGCATCGCCCGGATTGCGGTCGGGGTGGTACTGCATGGCGAGCTTGCGATAGGCCTTCTTCAGCTCATCTGCCGAAGCGCCCTTCTGCACGCCGAGAATCTGGTAATAGTCACCCTTGGACATCATCCCCTCCCGGATAAGGTTTCGGCCCCGTCACCCCCCGGCGACGGGGCCGTCTCCCGCTTAGTGGTCAGGACTTGTCCTTCTTGTCGTCGTCGACTTCCTCGAAGTCGGCATCGACAACCTTCTCCTCCTGCGGCCCGGATGAGGCACCGGCACCGCCCATGTCATCATCTCCGGATTCTGCCTGAGCGGCCTTGTACATGGCCTCACCCAGCTTCATGGAGGCCTGGGTCACGGTATCCGTCTTTGCCTTGATCGCATCGACATCCTCGCCATCCTTGGCTTCCTTGAGTTCGGCAATCGCATCCTCGATCGCCTTCTTCTCGTCGGAAGACAGGGCATCGCCATGGTCGGCAAGCGCCTTTTCCGTCGTATGGACGGCGCTGTCGGCGGCGTTGCGGGCCTCGACCAGGGCACGGCGGCTCTTGTCGGCATCGGCATTCGCCTCCGCGTCCTTCACCATCTGATCGATCTCATCATCGGACAGGCCGCCGGAGGCCTGGATGCGGATCTGCTGCTCCTTGCCGGTGCCCTTGTCCTTCGCCGAGACGTTGACAATGCCGTTGGCGTCAATGTCAAAAGTGACCTCGATCTGCGGCATGCCGCGCGGTGAGGGCGGAATGCCGACCAGGTCGAACTGACCCAGCAGCTTGTTATCCGCCGCCATTTCCCGCTCACCCTGAAAGACGCGGATCGTGACCGCCGACTGGTTGTCCTCGGCGGTGGAGAAGACCTGCGACTTCTTGGTCGGGATCGTCGTGTTGCGGTCGATCAGGCGGGTGAAGACCCCACCCAGCGTTTCGATCCCCAGCGACAGCGGGGTAACGTCGAGCAGCAGAACATCCTTCACGTCGCCCTGCAGCACGCCGGCCTGGATCGCGGCACCAATGGCGACGACCTCATCCGGGTTCACGCCGCGATGCGGTTCCTTGCCAAAGATTTCCTTTACCGTCTCGATGACCTTGGGCATGCGGGTCATGCCGCCGACCAGGATCACTTCGTCGATTTCGGAAGCCTTCAGTCCGGCATCCTTCAGCGCCGACTTGCAGGGGCCGACCGTCCGCTTCACCAGATCGCCCACGAGGCTTTCCAGCTTGGAGCGGCTGATCTTGATATTCAGGTGCTTCGGCCCAGAAGCGTCAGCGGTAATGAAGGGCAGGTTCACGTCGGTCTGGGTCGAGGAGGACAGTTCGATCTTCGCCTTTTCCGCCGCTTCCTTCAGGCGCTGGAGGGCCAGCCGGTCGGAGCGCAGGTCGATCCCCTGCTCCTTTTTGAATTCGTCGGCCAGATAGTCGATGATCGCCTGATCGAAATCTTCCCCGCCCAGGAAGGTATCGCCGTTGGTCGATTTCACCTCGAACACGCCATCGCCGATTTCCAGCACGGAGACGTCGAAGGTCCCGCCGCCAAGGTCATAGACGGCAATCGTGCCGGAGCCCTTTTTCTCAAGCCCGTAGGCGAGCGCGGCGGCGGTCGGTTCGTTGATGATGCGCAGGACTTCCAGTCCCGCGATTTTCCCGGCATCCTTGGTGGCCTGACGCTGGCTGTCGTTGAAATAGGCAGGCACGGTGATGACCGCCTGATCGACGGTTTCGCCCAGATAGCTCTCGGCGGTTTCCTTCATCTTCTGCAGCACCATGGCCGAGATTTGCGAGGGGGCGTATTTCTCGCCGCGCACCTCGACCCAGGCGTCGCCGCCATCGGCCTTGATGATCTTGAACGGGGCGTTCTTGATGTCTTTCTTGACTTCCGCGTCGGTGAAACGCCGCCCGATCAACCGCTTGATGGCATAGAGCGTATTTTCCGGATTGGTCACCGCCTGGCGTTTCGCCGCCGGGCCGACCAGTCGCTCGCCGTCTTCGGTGAAGGCGACCATGGACGGCGTCGTGCGCGCGCCCTCTGCATTCTCGATTACCTTGGCATTCGAGCCTTCCATCACCGCGACGCAGGAGTTCGTGGTGCCCAAGTCAATACCGATTACTTTACCCATGCTTGTTCCTCCAGTGTGAAGCGGGCGTCGCCAGGCCTGTAATCAGCGCCTATCGGATGCCCCTCGGACAGATTTCCCAGACGGGACGGACCCTAGATGTGACGATCCCCTGGTGAGTTCAAGGGGGTATATAGGGTCAGCGACGGCTTGCTGCAACCGCCAGCGGGTCGGTTCGGCCAGAAGAGATCATACTGTGCGTTTCAGGCACTCTTGCTGGGGCGGGAAGTGGCATGCGAGGGGTGTACAACCTCATTATTCGCCAAGGTATCGGAACCGTCCCATTCCCAGGGTGGAATTTCGCCATAGCTGTCGGCCATATGATCGACAAAGGCACGAATCTTGGGTGACAGGTTCCGGCGATCTGCGAAAACGGCATAGATTGCCGAGCCTTCATCGGAATAATCAGGCAGCAGCCGCACCAGCCGCCCGGCGCGGAGATCAGCCCCGATCAGATAGGTGGACAGCCGCGCGATTCCGATCCCCGCCAGGGCGGCGTGATAAACCGCGTCGGCGCTGTTGACCTCCAGATTGCCCTTGACCCGATAGACCTTGTGCCCGGTCGGGGTATCGAACTGCCATTCGTTCCAGCGTGAAACGGTGGACAGGGTCAGACAGTTGTGATCGATCAGGTCCTCCGGCGAATGCGGCATGCCATGAGCGGCGACATAGTCGGGAGAGGCGCAGCAGACCCGGCGGTTGCGGGCCAGCTTGCGGGCGACCAGGCTGTCATCGTCGATCTGTTCCGTGAACCGGATCGCCACATCGACCTGTTCGGCGATCAGGTCGATGGGTCGGTCGGTGAGTTCCAGCGCAACCCGGACATCGGGGTTCCGCTCCAGGAAAGCGGGCAGCAGGGGGAGCAACTGCGTCTTGCCAAAGGCCACGGTTGCCGCGACTTTCAGGGTCCCCTGCGGGTGACTGCCAAGCGAGATGATGGCCGCTTCCGCCTCCGCCACCCGTGCCGCGATCTCGACGCAGCGGGCATGGAATACCTTGCCTTCCTCGGTCAGTGACATGCGGCGTGTCGAACGATGCAGCAGCCGCACGCCCAAGCGATCCTCCAACTGGCTGATCTGCTTGCTGATCGCCGACGGGGTCAGCCCTTGCCGCCGCGCCGTCGCCGAAAAGCCGCCATCCTCGACGACTTTAGCGAAAAGAAGCATCTGCGGGGCGATATCCATTTGATTTGTTCCTGGAATGCAAAAGGGCTTGGAGTCTGACCAGACTAGCCATCTGGCGTCAATCGTATCATCTTCTTGTGCAGTGCAACATACAATTTTGTGCGGCGCAATGAAGCGACGCTCCTGCAAGAAGGAATAGGACCATGTCCGACAAAGACGAATTCTACAGCTACACGCCCATCGATTATGATGAAGTGATGCGCCTCGCCAAGGAAGGCCGTCGTCAGCAGAGCATTGCCATGCGCAAGATGATCGTTAGCGGCTTCAAGTCCCTGGCCCGTCTGCTGCATGTCGATGGTCATGGATCAGCGAAAGCTGCTCGCTAAGTTTCTGTCCTGTTTAGGTAATGCCGAGCAGCAGGGTGGACCAGCCTTCGCGCCGATATCGCGCGCGCAAACTGACCCCCTGCATGCGGTAAGCCCCCAGCACCATTGCCTCCTGCTCCACCAGCAGGCCGGACAAAATGATGCTGCCACCTGGTGCCAGTGCCCGGATGATGTCGCGCGATAGCAACATCAGCGGACGTGCCAGGATATTGGCTACGATCAGGTCATAGGGCGCGCCCCGGCGGACTGCCGGGTGGCCGAATCCGGAAGCTGTTGCAAGGTTGAGATGCGGTGGCAGGATGCCGTTGATCCGCGCATTTTCCCGTGCGACGCGGATTGAGTCCGGGTCGATATCACTGCCAACGACCTGCCGTGCCATATGGCTGCGGCACAGGGCCATGGCCAGGATCGCGGTCCCGCAGCCAAGGTCGAGGGCCCGAGGCGGCCGAACCCCTTGTCGGTGGAGACGATCGATCATATGCAGGCAGCCCCAGGTCGTGGCATGGGTTCCGGTTCCGAACGCGGTTCCTGCATTGACGATCAGCGGGACCGTACCGGACGGCACCGGATCCTGATGAAATTCCTGGTACACATAGAACCGCCCGGCCCGGATCGGCTGAAAGCTTTTCTGGTTTTCGGCAACCCAGTCGATATCCGGCAGCGGTTCGACAATCGGGTCCGGCGTGGCCAGCCCCGCCGCTTCCGCCGCTGTTGCCAGATGGGGGGCCAGGTCCCTCAGCGGCGGCATCCCGTCGGTATAGAATTCCAATGACCAGCGCGGCCCGCCTTCCCATTCGAAGGCGGCGGTTCCCAGCACATGATCCTCCACCGCCCTCTGAAACGGTTCAACGGAGGCCTCGTCGGGCAGGATCAGGGTTGTCTTGTAAATCGGCATGGCCCCTCCTTACCGGCGAAAGGTTCAAACGGCAAGGCGGCGCTGCGTCAGGTGCTGAAAACCGGAGAGCCAAGCATATCCAGATCCACCGCGATCCCCAGACCAGTACCAGTGGGGGCATAAAGCCGACCTTCTTGGGCAGCAGGCATGCCGGTTGCGTTCTGTACCGTGACCCAGTTCATGAAATCGACGGTATGGGCCTGATTGGCTGCGGGCATGGACAGCATCATATGCGCCGTGGCGGCGGTATTGATCGTACTGCCACCGGTATCCTCCACTGTTACCTTCAGGCCCAGTGCCATCGCGACATCCCGCAGCAGGCGGGTCGGCCCGATCCCGCCGATCCGGGCGATCTTCAGGGTCACCCCGGTAATCACGCCATCTCGATGGGCGGAAAGCAGGTCATCGAGCGTCACGATCCCCTCGTCCAGGATCATCGGCTTGCCGCAGCGTCCGGCAATCGTGCGGTTGTCCGCATAGGCCATGCAGGGCTGCTCCAGCCGGTAATCAAGATCGCGGGTCCGATCCACGAAGCGCAGCGCATCCTCCAGCAGCCAGCCGCCATTGGCATCGGCATAGAGCGGGACATCGGCGGGCCCAGCGGCGGACACGGCGGCGCGCACCGCCTTCATCCGCTCGACATCCTCCAGCGGATCGGCACCGACTTTCACCTGCAAACGGCGATAGCCACGGGCGACGTAATCCGCCGCTTTGCGGGCCATCGCGTCGGGGTCGGCCTGCCCGATGGAGCGATAGAGCAGGACATAGTCCGTTGCCGCTCCGCCCAGCAGGTTACTGAGGGACACTCTAGCACAGCGCGCCGCCAGATCCCAGGCGGCCATGTCGATGGCGGATTTGACCGCAGGCTGGCCCAGCATCGCCCGGTCCAGCGCATCCGCCAGCCGGAGCGGTGCCGTCGCGGACAAGCCGATGACAGTGGGCAGCAATCGCATGATCCCGGACCGCATCGACTCCGGGAAAGCCTCTGCATAGAAGGCCCCCAGCGGTGCCGCCTCGCCCCAGCCGACCATGCCGTTCTCAGCCTTGAGTGCGACAATGCAACTGTCGAATCCATCTTCCGCCTGACCCCGGCAGATATAGGGGCCATCGCTGAAAGGCTGGATCTGTCGATAGAGACGGGCGGAGACGATCTTCATGATGAGCAGGAGACTACGCTGAAACGAAAACGGCCCGCAAGTCTGCGGGCCGCTCCGTCATTCGAATTCTTGTCAGCTTACTTATAGGCCGGGCTCTGCGCCGCATGCAGTCTAGCTTCGGCGATCACGAGGGCGGCCTGTGCCTTGGCGCGGGCGTCCTCATCCTTCGCGGATGCCACATCCTCGGTCAGATCCTTGACTTTGGTCTGGGCGGCGGGGATGTCGATATTCTCGACCGGGGTCGCGGTGTCGGCGAGCACGGTGCAGCGCTCCGCAGTCACTTCCAGGAAACCGCCATCGACGAACAGACGCTTGTCGACGCTGTTGCCCTCATAAATGCAGATCGTGCCTGGGCGAATGGTCGCGATGACCGGCGCATGGCCGGGCAGCACACCCATATCCCCTTCGGCGGCCGGAAGGACCACCATATCGACATCGCCGGAGAACAGAAGCCTCTCCGGAGAGACGAGTTCGAAGGCCACCTTGTCCGACATATCCTACCCTTCTCCTGTAATAACCCGATACGTCCACCCTTAGGCAGCGGCAGCGGCCATTTTCTTTGCCTTCTCGACGGCTTCCTCAATCGTGCCGACCATGTAGAAGGCCGATTCCGGCAGATCGTCGTACTCGCCTTGCACGATGGCTTCGAAGCCTTTGATCGTGTCGGCCAGATCGACGAACTTGCCCGGCGAGCCGGTGAAGACTTCGGCGACATGGAACGGCTGCGACAGGAAGCGCTGGATCTTGCGGGCGCGGGCGACGACGAGTTTGTCTTCTTCCGACAGTTCGTCCATGCCCAGGATCGCGATGATTTCCTGAAGGCCCTTATACTGCTGCAGGGTTTCCTGCACGCGGCGGGCAACGCGGTAATGCGCCTCACCGACGATGGCCGCATCCAGAATGCGTGAGGTCGAGTCGAGCGGATCCACGGCGGGGTAAATCCCCAGTTCCGCAATCGAGCGCGACAGAACGGTGGTCGCATCCAGGTGCGCGAAGGTCGTGGCCGGTGCCGGATCGGTCAAGTCATCCGCAGGCACGTAGACGGCCTGCACCGAGGTGATCGAGCCCTTGTTGGTGGAGGTGATCCGCTCCTGCATCGCGCCCATATCGGTACCCAGCGTCGGCTGATAGCCCACCGCCGACGGGATACGACCCAGCAGAGCCGATACTTCCGAACCTGCCTGGGTGAAGCGGAAGATGTTGTCGACGAAGAACAGCACGTCCTGGCCTTCCTCATCGCGGAAATATTCCGCCTGGGTCAGGCCGGTCAGTGCCACGCGGGCACGCGCGCCGGGGGGTTCGTTCATCTGACCGTAGACCAGCGCCACTTTCGAGTCGCCTTCCAGGTTGATAACGCCGGATTCCATCATTTCGTGATAGAGGTCGTTCCCTTCGCGGGTCCGCTCGCCGACGCCCGCGAAGACGGAATAGCCGCCGTGGCCCTTGGCGATGTTGTTGATCAACTCCATGATCAAGACGGTCTTGCCAACACCGGCACCGCCGAACAGGCCGATCTTGCCGCCCTTCGGATAGGGGGTCAGCAGATCGACGACCTTGATCCCGGTGACAAGCTGTTCTGTTTCCGTCGACTGATCGACATAGGCCGGGGCGTCGCGGTGGATCGGATAGGTCATCTTGTTGCCAATCGGGCCACGTTCATCCACCGGCTCGCCGATGACGTTCATGATGCGTCCGAGGGTTTCCGGTCCGACCGGGACCTGGATGGCATCGCCGCTGTCGGTCACCGCCTGGCCGCGAACCAGACCTTCGGTCGTGTCCATGGCGATGGTGCGAACGGTGTTCTCACCCAGATGCTGCGCGACTTCCAGGGTCAGGACGCGATCCCCGATCTTGGTTGTCAGCGCGTTCAGGATCGCAGGCAGCTCGCCTTCGAACGATACGTCGACGACGGCGCCCAGAACCTGGGTGATTTTGCCGGTAGTGTTGCTCATGACGGTAGCTCCTGTCTCGGACTTCTAGTCTGTTAGAGCGCCTCAGCGCCCGAGATGATTTCGATCAGTTCTTTGGTAATCATGGCCTGACGGGCGCGGTTGTAGGTGATGCTGAGCTTGCTGATCATGTCACCCGCATTGCGCGTCGCATTGTCCATCGCGGTCATCCGCGCACCCTGTTCGGACGCGAAGCTCTCCAGCATGCTGCGATATACCTGTACCGCCAGGTTTTTCGGTAGCAACGCCTCAAGGATCGCTTCCTCATCCGGCTCGAATTCGTACTGCGCGCCGCCCGTATCAGCCTCGCCATCATCGTCGCTGGACGCTGCGGCAAAGGGGATGAGTTGCAGCGGGGTCACTTCCTGCGTCAGGGCGGAAATGAACTTGTTGTAATAGAGCGTGCAGACATCGAACTCGCCCGCCTCGAACATCTCCACCACCTTGGCGACGACCTGATCGGCCTGATCGAAGGCGGGATAGGGCTTCATCAGTTCTTCGAAACCCGCAACCAGCTTGTCACGATGCTCACGGCGCAGCAGGGCGACGCCCTTCCGCCCGATGGCAATCAACTTGACGGTCTTGCCCTGGCCGGTCAGTTCCGCGATCCGCTTCTTCACGGCCCGGACGATGGATCCGTTGAAGCCGCCGCAAAGACCACGGTCAGAGGTCACGACGACGAGCAGATGGGTCTTGTCGTCCCCGGTACCGGCCAGCAGTTTCGGTGCCCCTTCGGAAGATACACCTGCCGCCAGGGACCCGAGCATCCGCTCCATCCGCTCCGCATAGGGGCGGGCGGCTTCGGCGGCTTCCTGACCACGTTTCAGCTTCGCCGCCGCCACCATCTTCATCGCGGATGTGATGCGGCGGGTCGACTGGACGCTGGAAATGCGTGTCTTTAGATCCTTGAGAGACGGCATGTCTTATCCCGATTTCAGCGTTTCGTTTCCGACACGGTCAAGCCGTTGCCGATCAGGCGAAGCTTTTCCCGAACGCATCCAGCAGCGCGACGATGGCCTTTTCCGAGTCATCGTCAAGCAGGCCGGTATCGTCGATCTTGTCCATCAGCGCCTTGTGCTCGTTGCGGGCATGATCCAGCAGCTTCGCTTCATAGCGGTTGACGTCGGAGACCGGGATCTTGTCGAGATAGCCCTTGGTTCCGGCATAGATCGACAGAACCTGTTCGGAGACTTTAAGTGGCTGATACTGCGGCTGCTTCAGAAGCTCCGTCAGGCGCGCGCCACGGGCCAGTAGGCGCTGGGTGGAGGCATCGAGATCGGAAGCGAACTGGGAGAAGGCTTCCATTTCGCGATACTGCGCGAGTTCCAGCTTGATCGAGCCGGCCACCTTCTTCATCGCCTTGGTCTGGGCAGCGGAGCCGACGCGGCTGACCGACAGACCGACGTTGATCGCGGGACGGACACCCTTATAGAACAGGCTGGTTTCCAGGAAGATCTGGCCGTCGGTGATCGAAATCACGTTGGTCGGAATATAGGCCGACACATCGTTTGCCTGGGTTTCGATGACCGGCAGGGCGGTCAGTGACCCGTTGCCATGGGCATCGCCCATCTTCGCGGCGCGTTCCAGCAGGCGTGAGTGAATGTAGAACACGTCACCCGGATAGGCTTCGCGTCCCGGCGGGCGACGCAGCAGCAGCGACATCTGGCGATAGGCGGTCGCCTGCTTCGACAGATCGTCGTAGAAAATGACCGCATGCATACCGTTGTCACGGAAGTATTCGCCCATGGCGCAGCCGGTATAGGGGGCCAGGAACTGTAGCGGGGCCGGATCGGAGGCGGTCGCGGCGACGACAATGGTATAGTCCATCGCGCCCATGTCAGTCAGGGTCTTCACGACTTGCGCGACGGTGGAGCGCTTCTGCCCGATGGCGACATAGATGCAGTAGAGCTTCTTCGACTCATCGCTTCCGGCATTGATCGGCTTCTGGTTCAGGATCGTGTCGACAATGACGGCGGTCTTGCCGGTCTGACGGTCACCAATGACCAGTTCGCGCTGACCGCGCCCGATCGGCACCAGGGCGTCTAGCGCTTTCAGGCCAGTCTGCACCGGTTCGTGCACGGATTTGCGCGGGATGATGCCCGGTGCCTTCAATTCGGCGAGCGCGCGCTCGGTCGATTCGATGGGGCCCTTGCCGTCAATCGGGTTGCCGAGGCCATCCACGACGCGGCCCAGCAGGCCCTTGCCGACGGGGACGTCGACGATCGAGCCGGTCCGCTTGACCGTGTCGCCTTCCTTGATCGCCCGGTCACTGCCGAAAATCACGATCCCGACATTGTCGGTTTCGAGGTTCAGCGCCATGCCCTTGATCCCGCCTGGGAACTCGACCATCTCGCCGGCCTGGACATTGTCCAGCCCGTAGACGCGGGCGACCCCGTCCCCGACGGAGATCACCTGACCCACTTCCGCGACATCGGCCTCAGTGCCGAAATTCGCGATCTGGTCCTTGAGAATTGCGGAAATTTCCGCGGCCCGGAGTTCCATCTCTTTAAGCTCCCTTCATCGCAAGCTTCAAGCGCTGCAGTTGTGAGGCGACCGACGTGTCGATCATCCGACTGCCGACTTTGACGATAAGACCGCCGATCAACGACGGGTCCACTTTGTGGGAAACGGCAACCTTGCCGCCTACCGCTTTCTTCAGGGCCTCTTCGACTGCCGCGATCTGTTCGTCGCTCAGCGGCTTGGCGGAAGAGACTTCGGCGCTGATCTCACCGCGGCGCTTCGCCAGTTCGGTCAGATAGGCCTTAGCAATCGATTTCAGGGCAAACAGACGACGGCTTGCGGCGACATAGCCAACGAACCGGCACACCAGTTCCCCACTGCCCAGCTTGTCGAGCACGGCGGCCATCGCCTTGCCCTGGTCGGCGCGGGAAATGACCGGACTGCGCACCAGACGGCGCAGGTCTTCGGAACCGTCGATCAGGGCGCTGATCTTGCGGAGGTCATCCGCCACAGCATCCAGTTGTTTGCCGTCATCGGCCAGTTCGAACAGCGCCTTCGCGTATCGACCGGCGATTTCGTTCATGCCACCTTTGGCTGCCACGGTTGGGAAACTCCCTAGACTGTTCGTTGCCGTCGTGTCATCGAAATCTCCCCCTGACCCGCCAAGCCCCGATCCCGGCGCGTTGCGGGATTGCGGAAGTGACCCAAGACAAGACTCCTGCGAGAAGCACAGCACCCGCTGAAAATCAGCATTTTCGGTAACCATGCCCCCCAAGAACGGGCGGGGTTTAGCATAAGGGTTGGGGGCGTGCAACAAGACTCAGCCCGGCTTTTGTCGCGCAGTTTGCCGCAGCGCGGAAAGATGCTGGAACAGGGCTGAATTTCAGGGCTTTCAAGAGATGTCACAAAGCGCCACACTCGCCCGCGAAACCGGTTCCGGGGACGTAAAACCAGATGGCTGTCGGCAGTGATATCGTATGGCTTCGGCGGATCAAATCGCCGGGGGCTGAAACCCTTTCCATTCTGTATGGGCTGGAGGCGCTATCCCGTGCGACTGCCTCGGCGATATTGCCCATTGATACGGTGCGACTGCTGGGCTCGGACGAGGCGGTGAGCCTCTGCGTGTTGGCGGGGTCGTTGATCGCGATACCGACTGTTCTGATGGCACCGGCTCTGGCACGCCGATTCGGACGCCCGTTGCTGCTGACCC
This sequence comes from Alphaproteobacteria bacterium, assembly GCA_965223125.1. GTDB lineage: Bacteria > Pseudomonadota > Alphaproteobacteria > UBA8366 > Aestuariispiraceae > Pacificispira. The sequence goes on from OZ244984.1 coordinate 2,248,371, forward strand.
TGTTCGGTTTGTCTGGCGCTATGGCAGCGCTGCTCTTCACGCTGGATGCCGCAGAGGCGCAGGTGATCGGTTTTATTCTGCGCGCGCTAGGCGTCGCAATGATCAGCATCTGCCTCAATCTTTTCGTGATGGACTATGTCCGGCGCGGTGATCTGGGGCGGGCCGAACCGATGCGGATGATGGCATTGGGGATCGGCTGGATACTGGGGCCGCTGGTCGGAGTCTGGCTGGCAAGCTATGTCTCGCATTCCGCGCCCTATTATTTCAGTGGCGCCATAATGCTGGTGCTGCTGGCATTGTTCTGGTCGCTGCGGTTTCGTGCTGCACCCGGTGTTCGCCCGACACAGAATCGCAAATTTGCCAGCCCACTGGCCAATCTGGCGGAATTCATGGCCAGCAAGCGGTTGCGCCATGCCTGGCTGAATGCCTCGGGCCGGGCGCTGTTCTGGATGTGCTTTTTCATCTATACGCCGATCTATGCGACCGAGACGGGGCTGGGTGCCCTTGCGGCGGGGCTGTTGCTGTCGGTCGGTGCGGGCGGCATGATCGCGATGCCGATCTGGGGCTGGCTGGCGCGTCGGTTCGGTATCCGCCGCATGGCGATGATGAGTTTCGGCGTTGCCGCCTTTGGCTGTCTTATAGCCTGGCTGTTCGTGGACAGCCCGATGGTTGGCGCGGCGGGTATCCTGTTCGCGGCGCTGGCGATGACGACCAATGACGGATACGGAAACGCCCTGTTTTTTCGCGCCTGCCGGCCCAGTCGCAGGGTTGAGATGACACCGACCTTCACCACCTATCGTGATATCGCGGAGGTGAGCCATGCAGCGCTTTTCGCCGTGCTGCTGATCGTCTTTGAGATCGAGATCGTGTTCTTCTGCCTTGCCCTGATCCTCGGTGCGCTGGCGATCCTGTCTCGAACGATCCACCCCCGTCTGTAAGCGGGGCACGGTCCAAGGCAGTTTGTCAATGCCGGGGAAAATGCTATGTCGGGACCCTTTCGTGGCGGGTTCGGGCATGGCGATGTAGTCGGCACCTGACGCCGCCACACAGCCTTGATCTGGGAGAAATTCGGATATGCGTTGTCTCGTTATCGGTTCTGGCGGGCGTGAGCATGCGCTGTGCTGGTCCATCGCCGCCTCGCCGCTCTGCGATCATCTGATTTGTGCGCCCGGCAATGCCGGGATTGCGCAAGTCGCGGTGTGCCATGCGGTGGGCATCGATGATTTCGACGGGATCGAAGCACTGATCGATCAAGAGGCCATCGACTTTGTCGTCATCGGGCCGGAAGGGCCGCTGGTTGCGGGCCTTGCCGACCGGTTGCGGACAAGGGGTCTAGCCGTGTTCGGGCCGAGTGCCGCCGCCGCCGCACTGGAAGGATCGAAAGGATTCAGCAAGGATATCTGCGCAAAATACAATATTCCAACCGCCGCCTATGGCCGTTTCACCGATGCCCAATCTGCCCGCGCTTATATCCGTAAACAGGGTGCCCCCATTGTCGTCAAGGTGGATGGCCTGGCTGCCGGGAAGGGTGTCACCGTGGCGATGAGCGTCGAGGAAGCGCTGGCCGCCGTCGATGCCGCCATGGTCGATGGTGCCTTTGGCAGTGCCGGGGCGGAGCTGGTGATCGAGGAATTCATGGCGGGAGAGGAACTGTCCTTCTTTGCGTTGTCGGATGGGACGACTGCCCTGCCGCTCGCCTCCGCCCAGGATCACAAGCGGGTGGGTGATGGCGATACCGGCCCCAATACCGGTGGCATGGGGGCCTATTCCCCGGCCCCGGTCTGCACGCCGGAGATGGAAAAGCGAATCGTCAAGGAAATCCTGAACCCGACAGTCGCGGCAATGCGCGCCGAGGGGTGCCCATTCCAGGGTGTCCTGTTCATCGGGTTGATGATCAACGATAACGGCCCGCGCGTGATCGAATATAACGTCCGTTTCGGTGACCCGGAATGTCAGGTCCTGATGATGCGCCTGCGATCCGACCTGCTCTCCGCCCTGGTTGCGACGGTGGAGGGGTCTCTGAACAGTTTCGACCTGCGCTGGAGCGACAGGACCGCGATGACGGTTGTGCTGGCAAGCCAGGGCTATCCCGGCACCTATCGCAAGGGAACGGTGATTCGCAATGTGGAAGGGGCGGAGGCTGATCCAGATGTCACGATCTTCCATGCCGGAACCGCGCGTGACGAATCGGGCGCTCTGATCGCGACCGGCGGGCGGGTGCTGAATGTCACAGCTATTGCCGATACTGTCGCCGGGGCGCGGGAAAAGGCCTACAATGCCGTCGATCTGATCGAATGGCCGGACGGATTCTGCCGCCGCGATATCGGCCATCGGGCGCTGGAGCGGTAAGACCGATACGGAAATAGGAAGCCACAGGCATGGGTGATCGTATTCAGAGCCTTCTGGACAGGATATCGATCCTGTTCGGTGTTCAGCCCTGGATCGTCATCCTGACGCTAGTTTTCCTGATCGGTCTGCTGATCGGTCTTCGGCTGCTTGTCCGACTGGGCAATCAGGATAGGTCTCTTCCGGACTGGCGGCGCGATCCCGATGAACTGCCCGATCTGTCGCCGCGATTGCGCCAGGTGCGTCTGCAACTGATCGGCACCGGTCTTGGCATGGTGGCTTTGCTTTTCATCGCACTCCTCAGCCTGTTACAAGATTGACCGAAGTAAGGTCTGTATGCTGCAAGGCCGTGCGTTTCGTTATCCTTCCCCGTTGAGAGGTTCCATGACTGTAGAGACCGACCCGCTTGCCCTGATCCAGGATCTGGTGGACCGTGCCCTGAAGGCCGGGGCCGATGCCGCCGATGCCGTTGCCGGATTATCGACCAGCCTCAGCCACGCCCAGCGTCTGGGCAAGACCGAGAAACTGGAGCGGCAGGAGTCGCAGGATCTGGGGCTGCGGGTGCTGATCGGCAAGCGTCAGGCCATCGTCTCTTCCAACGACTGGCGACCGGATGGGCTGGCTTTGCTGGTAGATCGCGCCATCGCCATGGCTCGCACCGTGCCGGAGGACGAATTCTGCGGCATCGCCGATCCGGACCAGATCGTGGGCGATAGCTATCCGCAACTTGAAATGCTGGATGGGGAAGAACCTTCCGCCGAGACGCTGATCGCACGAGCAACCGAGACCGAGGATGCGGCGCTGGCCGTCGCGGGCATCACCAATTCGGAAGGGGCGGAGGCATCCTGGGGCCGGTCCCGCATCGCCCTTGCTGCCAGCAACGGTTTCGCCGGGGGCTATGCCGCCAGCAACCATTCCATTGGTGTTTCCGTCCTGGCGGGCAGCGGCACAGCGATGGAATCCGACTATGACTTTTCGTCGGCGATTTTCGGGGCCGATCTGAAATCACCGGCAGCAATCGGTCAGCGCGCCGCTGAGCGTGCCTTGAAGAAACTGGGTGCTAGAAAGCCGCCAACGGCCCGGGTGCCGGTCGTCTTCGATCCGCGCGTTTCGGGCGGATTGCTGCGCCATCTGACCAGTGCGATCAATGGCGGGGCCATCGCGCGCGGCACCTCGTTCCTGAAAGATCGGATGGACCAGCAGGTAATGGCGACGGGGATCACCATTGTCGATGATCCGCACCGCGCGCGGGGTCTCGCCTCCAAGCCCTTTGATGCGGAGGGGCTTGCCAATCAGCGGCGTGAATTGGTGGCCGATGGCATGCTGCGAAGTTGGGTTCTGGACCTGCGCACCGCCCGGCAACTGGGCCTGTCCTCGACCGGTCATGCCAGCCGGGGCACCAGCAGCCCGCCCTCGCCTTCAACCACGAATCTGCATCTGGAACCGGGCATGGTATCACCCGCCGATCTGATCGCCGATATCGAAAGCGGTCTCTACATAACCTCGGTGATGGGGATGGGGGTCAGCATCGTGACCGGCGATTACAGCCGGGGCGCATCCGGTTTCTGGATCGAGAAGGGCCAGATCGCCTATCCGGTGAACGAGGTCACGATTGCGGGTAACCTGAAGGATATGTTCCTGGCGATGACCCCGGCGGACGATCTGGTCTTCGAACATTCGGTCAATGCGCCGACAATTCGCATTGAGGGCATGATGGTCGCCGGGACCTGAAAATGATACCCTAAAGGCTGATCACCGCACCGGCTGCAAGGCTCGGATTTCGTCCAGCCGCGCCAGGATTTCGCGGATAGCATCGACATTGGCCAGGGCCGCGTCATAGGCGGCGGGACCCCAGCGGTCGGACAGGGATCCGGCCGGAACTGCATTGGCCTGTTCCAGAGTCCCCAACACGGTTCCTTCGTTGTCCATCAGCCACCAGCTTATGGTGACTTCCTCCATTCCGTTCTGCATGGGCGCGATGCTGACCGCACCTGCCAGCAAAAGCGCCGCCTCATCCTGATTTGGGGCCATCTCGATGCCCGCTTCCGCCAAGACACCCGTCATGGCGCGGGCAAGTGCGCGGTCGCCGTCGCCTGGCGCACCTTCAACGCCGACGACGGCAACCCTGCGCGGGCCTTGATCGAGGACGAGGGACGCTTCGGGTCGCAGGGCTGCAGCAACCAGCGCGGCCCCGTGTTCTGCCAGTGCCTGCACCAGCGCCGGGTTGCCCAACCGGTAATCGCCAAGGTTTGCCTTGATGCGTGCCTGGACCGTTGTGACCGTTTTCCCATCGGGATCGGTCAATACCCAGTCGATGATGGCGTCCCCCGCCTGCCAGCGGGACGTCCCCTCCATCAGCAGCGCATTGGTCAGGGCGGCACTGGCTGAGGCCGGTACTTCCGCCCGCTGCAGTTCCAGCACCAATGCTTCCGTCAGAGGACCGGCCAGCTCTGCCGGGGCACCGGCGACCGGGAATACCGTTACACCCGCGCCATCCGGAATTTCCAGCAACGGGTTCAGTTCCTTGGCGGCCGGGGCCTCCTGGAACGGTTTCGGGATCGGCCCGCAGGCGGCGAGGCCCAGCAGGATCGCAATGATCAGGGGCCAGCGCCGGTCAGACAAGCGACAATCAGACAAGGCAGCTCACCAGCACCAGCAGGAAACAGACGACGATCATCTGGATGATCCAGGGCATCGACGCCGCCCCGTTCTAGAGCCGCACCATGTCGAGCGGGCTGCGCGACACGGTTTTCGACCCGGTTTCGGTCAGGATCGAGCTGCGCCCCAGGCACATCGCCAGACCCTTGTCGGAGTTCACGATGATGATATGGATGAAAAAAGCCATGTTCGCGGCCAGTTCCACCGGATTGCCCTCATAGAACATCGGCCAGTCCATCCAGCACGGCGTATAGCGTGCGCTCATGCCATAGCCGCAGGCATTCAGACGATGTTCGCGCAACCCGTGGGCATCCAGCACGCGGGCATGGGCCTGGAAGACATCGCCCATGGTATTGCCGGGCTTCAGCGTGGCCTCGCATTCCAGCAGGGCGGCCTTCGCGGCCTCATACATATGCAGGTGTTCCGGCTCCGGCTGGCCGATGATGAAGGTATTCATCATCGCCGCGTGATAGCGCCGATAGGCCCCGGCCCATTCCAGCGTCAACTGGTCGTTCTCCGACAGATTCCGTCGGCCCGACTTGTAGCGGCAGAGCAGGGCGTCCCGGTCGGAACCGATGATGAATTCGTTGCCGGCATAGTCGCCGCCGCCCTCGAACACCGCGCCCTGCATGCGGGACAGGATCAGCCCTTCGTCTACCCCCGCCGCCGTGATCGAGACGGCAGCATCATAGGCGTCATCGGCCAGTTCACCTGCGCGGCGGATGCAGTCCAGTTCCGCCGGACTTTTCACGATGCGCTGCTGGCTGATCAGGTCATTGGCGGGGATTAGCGTGCAAAACCCGTCCATCGCCGCTTCGATCTGCTTGCCGCGATGGGCAGTCAGTCCCGCCGCTTCATATTCCACACCGATCCGCTTGCCGCGCACGCCATAACTTTCCAGCACGTCGCGCAGCTGCGTTGCCGGGGTCGCGCCTTCCTTGTCTACCCAGATATGGATGTCCTGGATCACGCTGGTATGCTGCGCCTGACGCAGATCCGGTGCGCGGGTCAGCAGGAAGAATTTCCCGTCCGCGCCCAGATAGAAGGCCTGGAAGAAGCAGAAACCGAACGTGTCATAGCCGGTCAGCCAGTACATGCTCTCCTGCAGGAAGATCAGCATTCCGTCCAGATTTTCCGCCTGCATCGCCCGACAGGCTTTCGCGCGCCGTGCCGCCAGTTCCTCGACCGTGAAATGGATCGCCATCTCGGTTTCCCCCGTTGTTATGGTGCCAAGCCTTTATCATGTAAGGGCGATGGCCGACAGCAACCGCCCGTAATCGATACTGCCTGCCGCATTGCGCTCGTCCCGGTGGGTCGCGCGACGATAACTGTAGAAGCGCACGGCATCGGCATAAGTGTCTTCGGCAACATGGCCGACCTGACCGACGCCCGCTGCATGCATCCGGTCCAGAACATACCTCGGCAGATCGAAACGGAAATGCCCTCTTGTGTCCGAGGCAGCGAAAAACCGGTCAAGTGCCGGATCGTCCTCCATGAAGCGGGCATAGAATTCCGGCCCGACTTCATAAGAGGACTGGTGGATGCAGGGGCCAAGTATCGCGCATATTCCGGATCGGGTCGCTCCCAGCGCCTCCATGGCGGCAACTGTTGCCTCGACCACGCCACCGATGGCCCCTTTCCATCCGGCATGGCAGGCCCCTATGACACCTGCGGTCGCATCGGCGAACAGCACCGGCGCGCAATCTGCCGTCGCGATGCCCAGCGCCAGTCCCGGCCTGTCCGTTACCATCCCGTCCGCTTTCGGCAGGTGATCCAGATCGAAGGACGCCGTTACGGTCACGACATCGGCGCTGTGGACCTGATAGAGCGTGTTCAGCGCCATCGCCGGAAGACCCAGCGCCGCCATCGCCCGCGCCCGGTTCTCCGCGACCAATTCCTGATCGTCACCGGAGCCCAGGCCGATATTGAGGCCCTGATAGATTCCGGTGCTACAACCACCCTGGCGGGTGAAGAAGCCGTGTCGAATTCCTGGCAGGGCGGCAAGCCTAGGTTCGGTCAGGGGGAGGGCGATATCCTGCATGGATCAGTCAGTCTCCAGTCCCGGCAGCGGTGGCATGGATGGGGCGGCGAGTCCCAGGACCTTGAACAGGGTGCCCATCCCGTCGGCGCCGATCAGGCGATCTCGCGCGATGGCGATCTGTGGCGCATTGGACCCGGCGGCCTGCATCAGGTTTCGGGTGCGGATATCGATTCCCAGCGATTGCAGGAAGGTCCCCTGGGTCGTGATCGGGCTCGCCCGGCAGCCGCTTTCGACGACGGCCTTGGACAGGGCGGTGAAGTCCACATGGGCGGTCAGGTCGGCCTCTCCCGGCGTTTCCAGGATCGGGCAGGGTTTGTGCGCCTTCACGGCCTGCAATGTATCGCCGGTCGCCGGTCCTTCATATCCGTAGTCGAAGATCAGGGCCGCCCCGCCCTGGCGGGCGATCCGCGTGGAGATTTCACCGGCGATGCGCCAGGCCATCGGGGCCAGTTCCACCACCCGGCCCGGCTTCGCGCGCTGCCGCAGATCGGGGTCGATCAGGGCCTCTATCGGGCCTGGGCCCGGTGCCAGTGTCAGACCCAGCGCGCCGCTGATCGGGTCAATGCCGAGCAGTCGCTCGCGCCAGCCCTGCGCCGTGCGCTGGATCTGGCGGATCGGCAGGGCATCAAAGAATTCGTTGGCGAGGATCAGCAGTGGCGCATCATCCGGCAGGCTGTTGCCATCGCTGTGCCAGGTGATAGGAACCGGTGCCTTTTCCAGTGTCTTTTTCTGCGTTTCCCGCAATACCGGGCTGGTTTCCACCAGATGCAGTCGGCATGCCTTCAGGAAGCTCGGCACCCGCTTTCCTGCACGCAGCAGGTCGGCGGCCAGCGTCCCCCGGCCAGGACCGAATTCGACCAGATGCAGGCATTCCGGTGATCCCATCTGAAGCCAGAGTTCGGCGCACCAGAGGCCGATCAATTCCCCGAACATCTGCGATATTTCCGGGGCGGTGGTGAAATCGCCGCCGCGCCCGAAGGGATCGCGGGTGATGTAATAGCCATGCAGCGGATGACCCAGCGCATCGCCCATGAAATCGGCGATTGTCAGCGGCCCTTCCAGCAGGATGCGCTGGCGAAGATGCGCTTCAACAGGTGTCATGGCAGGCGTCGCAACGGGCGTCATGGTCGGAACCGGGGCAGGGGAATAGGGTAGGGTGAAATCGTTCACGATGCGCGTTTGGCCTTCTGTTTCTGCTGCTTCTGAGGTTTGGGCAAGCGTTTCGCCTCTGTGAGGGCGCGGCGGATCAGCCATGCGCCGCCCAGCAGCATCGGCAGGGACAGCCATTGCCCCCAGGTCGTGCCGAAGGGCAGGCTGGCGGTCAGTACTTCGGGTTCACGGAACAATTCACCCGTCATCCGCGCCAAGGCATAGCCGACCAGGAAGACCCCGGATTGCAGCCCCGGTCGCGACAGCCCGTCGAACCGGCGCAGGACGATCACCAGCACAATCAGCAGGATCACACCCTCCAGCACCGCCTCGTAAAGCTGGCTCGGATGGCGCGGCATCAGGTCGCCGGAATAGGGGAAGGCGATGGCCCAGGGCACATCCGTGACACGGCCCCAATGCTCGCCATTGATGAAATTCGCGATCCGGCCCAGCAGGATTCCGAAGGGGGCGACGGTGCAGACGATATCGGTCAGCGAGAAGAGCGGAATCCGGTTCATCCGCGCGAACAGGACCATCGCCGTCAGGACACCCAGCAGCCCGCCATGGAAGGACATGCCCCCTTTCCAGACCATGAGGATCTGGATCGGATCGGCGAAATAGGCACTGGGGTGATAGAACAGCACAACGCCCAGTCGCCCGCCGACGATGACCCCGATTACCGCCCAGGTCAGGAAGCGGTCGGTATGATCCGGCGTGATCGGCATCGGGCTCTGCTCGGCCAGCCGCATGCCCCAGCGCCAGCCGACGATCAGCCCGACGATATAGGCCAGCGCATACCAGCGCAGATCGAACGGCCCGATCGAAACGAGGATCGGGTCCAGATCGTGTATCCAGACGCTGGTTTCCATGACAACTCCCTGAAAAGGTCAGCGATAGGGATCGTCGGTTGCCAGAAAGTCGCGGATATAGGCCCCGACTCCGGCTTCCAGCGATGTCGCAGGCAGGGTATATCCCGCCTGAACGATCCGGTCCATGCGCGCCTGTGTGAAATATTGATAATGGCGGCGGATTTCCTCGGGCGTATCGACCCAGAAAATCTCCTCCGGCTGGTCCAGCGCGGTGAAGACGGCGCGGGCGAGGTCAAGGAAACTCCGCGCCGTGCCGGAACCGCAGTTGAAAATGCCCGACACATGGGAATTGTCGTAGAGCCAGAGCATCATGTCGATGCAATCACCGATCCAGACGAAATCGCGCATCTGGCCGCCATCCTCGTAATCCGGATGGTGGGAGCGGAACAGGCGCGCCGTGCCGCCGTCCCGCACCTGCCCGAAAACCTGATGCACGACGGAGCGCATGCCGCCCTTGTGATACTCGTTCGGGCCATAGACGTTGAAGAATTTCAGCCCCGCCCATTGCAGCGGTGCAGCCCCCTGCCGGGCCAGGCGCACCGCATTGCAGTCGAACAGCTGCTTCGACCAGCCATAGGGATTGAGTGGTCGCAGGGCGGCCAGCGCAGTGGGATCATTGTCATCGTCGAAGCCCTGTGCACCATCGCCATAGGTCGCGGCGGAGGAGGCATAGATCAGCCGGACATCGTGCTCCGCGCACCAGTACCACAGCGCCAGCGACAGGGTCAGGTTCGCGTCCAGGATCGCATCGACATCGGTTTCCGTCGTCGCGGAGATCGCACCCATATGAAAGATGCAGTTGATGGCCTCTCCATTCTCCGCGAGCCAGTCCATAAGGCTGTCGGGGTGGATCACGGCGGCAACCGGATGCTTGGCCAGATTGCGCCATTTCTGACCGTCGCCAAAACGGTCACAGACCGCTATCGGCCCCAGTCCCCGCGCGGCAAGACCGGCCACCAGGTTGGAGCCGATGAAACCCGCAGCACCGGTCACCAGGATCATCGGTTTATCCTTCCTCTTCGCGTCATGCCCCTACATATCCCTCGCGGCCCGGTGTCGCAACCATTGCCCCGACGCCGTTCCGGGAATATGTATGGGGTAGATACAGGCTAAGGATAAGGAGCCGGATCATGCAGACATCAGGCAGGTTCTTCGACGATATGGCGAAAATGGCAGGCGGAGCCATGGGCGCGCTGGGGGGCGTGAAGCAGGAGGCGGAGTCAGCCATCCGACAGCGCCTCGAACGGCTGCTTGCCGATATGGACTTGGTCCCGCGGGATGAATTCGACGCCATGGCCGATGTCGCCCGCCGCGCCCGTGAGGAGCAGGAGAAACTTGCCGTCACGGTAAAGGCCCTCGAAGCCCGCATCGCTGCCCTGGAAAAGGCCCCCGCCCGCAAGGTGCGCGTGAAAAAAGCGATATCGGATACGTAACTGGTATATCACGGTGTACTACGACCCACGAAGCAGTTGGCCTGAAAACCCGTAAGAGATTTCCTGAACGAAATATGCGCTTGGTTCTGGGAGACCGCCGGATCAAGTCCGGCGGCGACGGTTATACCTTTACGAAAGAACACGTCGTGCCCAGACTCGATCCGGGCACCTCTCGATGTCGTTCAGTCCCCGTCATAGGCTATCGCCATGGCTGCTCGCCTCTGCGGCATTGTTTTGCCGTGTATGGGGCGTTATAGACATCGCGTCACAGGCTACCGAGCGCGGATATATCCATGAAATTCACCCTCTCCTGGTTGAAGGACCATCTCGATACCGAGGCGTCACTCGATGAGATCACCGATGCGCTGACCTCACTCGGGCTGGAATTGGAAGGCGTCGATGATCCCGCTGCGAAGCTGGGGCCGTTCACCATCGCCTATGTGCGAGAGGCGAAGCAGCATCCCAATGCCGACCGTCTGCGCGTCTGCATGGTGGAGACCGGGACCGGTGATGTGGTTCAGGTCGTTTGCGGCGCGCCCAATGCGCGGACCGGGATGAAGGGCGTCTTTGCCCCTGCGGGCAGCCATATTCCCGGCACCGGTGTCGATCTGAAACCGGGCGTGATCCGGGGTGAAGAGTCGAACGGAATGCTGTGTTCCGAGCGCGAAATGGGTCTGAGCGATGATCATGACGGCATCATCGATCTGCCGGAAGACGCGCCGGTCGGGATGTCCTTTGCGGAATATCGCGGCCTGAACGATCCGGTAATCGATATCGCGATCACGCCGGATCGGGGCGACTGCCTGGGCGTGCGCGGCGTGGCGCGCGATCTGGCGGCCAAGGGGCTTGGCACTTTGAAGCCAGTGGAACTGGGTCCGGTTGAGGGTCGCTATGATCCGCCGATCCTGTGGGCGCGCGCCGATGATATCGGCGATGCCGTACCCTATGTCGCCGGACGGCATTTCCGGGGTGTGAAGAACGGCCCGTCGCCCGCCTGGATGCAGCAGCGCCTGACGGCCATTGGTCTGCGTCCGATCTCCGCACTGGTCGATATCACGAATTACGTCAGCTACGATCTGGGTCGCCCGCTGCATGTCTTCGACGCGGCCAAACTCAAGGGCGATGCGCTGACCATGCGGAAGGCGCGGGACGGTGAGTCGATCCTGGCGCTGGACGGTCGCGACTATGTGCTGGAGGCAGGCATGCCGGTCATCGCCGATGCCGAAGGTCCTGACGGGATCGGCGGTGTCATGGGCGGGGAACTGTCCGGCTGTACCGATGCGACCACGGAGGTTTTCCTGGAAGTAGCGCTGTTCGACCCGATCCGCGTGGCGGAGACCGGGCGGCGGCTGGGTATTGAATCCGATGCCCGCTATCGTTTCGAGCGCGGGCTTGACCCGCAGAGCGCGGCCTGGGGCGTCGATGTCGCGACTCGGCTGATCCTGGATCTCTGCGGCGGCGAGGCGTCCCATACGACCTCGGCAGGCGCTATTCCAGACAATCGCAAGACACTGACGCTTCGCACCGGACGGCTGGAGAGCTTTGGCGGCCTTGCTGTTCCGGCGGCAGAAGCGCAGGCGGTTCTGGACAGTCTGGGGTTTGAGACGACCCGACAGGGCGATGAGATCACCGCCACGACCCCGACCTGGCGCAATGATGTCGAGCATGAGCAATGCTTGATCGAAGAAGTGCTGCGGGTGAAGGGCTTCGATGCGATCCCCGCCGTTTCCCTGATCCGTGAGACCGCATTGCCGCAGCCGATCCTGACGCTGCCGCAACGCCGCGCCGCCTTCGCCAAGAAGCAGCTTGCCCAGCGCGGTATGTTTGAGGCTGTGACCTGGTCTTTCATGCCGAAGGCGGAAGCTGCTGCCTTTGGTGGCGATCCCGAGGTTCTGGCGCTGGCCAATCCGATCAGCGCCGATCTGGACGCGATGCGCCCGTCAATTCTGCCCAATCTTCTTGCCGCCGCCCAGCGCAATACCGGGCGCGGCCATCCCGATATCGCTTTGTTTGAGGTCGGACCGGCCTTTCGCGGGCGCGGCCCGAAGGATCAGGATCTGGTTGCAACCGGGCTGCGGGCCGGAAAGCAGATTCCGCGCCACTGGATGGAAGTCAGTCGCACGCCCGATGTCTTCGATGCCAAGGCGGATGTTCTGGCGGTGCTGGAGGTTTGCGGCGCGCCGGTGGATCGGTTGCAGGTCGGTGACGATGTAGCACCGGATTGGTATCATCCCGGTCGTTTCGGGACGCTTCGGCTTGGTCCAATGGTGATTGCGCGGTTTGGTGAGATTCATCCCGCCGTTGCCCGGCGCTATGATCTGCGCGGGCGTGTTGCCGCTTTCGAGATATACATGGATGCAATTCCGCAGCCCAAGGCGAAGAAGGGGGCGGGCAAGACGCGCCCGCTGCTGAAAGTCTCGCCGCTGCAACCGGTCGGGCGTGATTTCGCCTTCGTGGTGGATGCCGATGTCCCGGCGGAAAAGCTGGTGCGGGCGGTGCTGGGAGCGGACAAGGCGCTGATCGCCGATGCGACCGTCTTCGATGTCTATCAGGGTGAAGAACTGGCGGGCCGGAAGTCGCTCGCTTTGTCGGTCACACTGCAACCCATCGAGGCGACGCTGACGGACAAGGAAATCGAGGCCCTGGCCGACAAGGTCGTGATCGCGGTCAACAAGGCGACCGGCGGGGTCCTGCGCGGATAAGGCTGTATTCTCTTCACCTGCCTGCAAAGGCATGCTGATGGAGGTAGGTCAATCCGCGCGGATCAGCGTGCCGGTGCCGTGTTCTGTGAAAAGCTCCAGCAGGATCTGGTGTTGGTGGCGGCCGTCCAGGATCACCGCTCCGTCGGCCCCGCCGCGCACGGCTTCGATACAGGTCTGGATCTTCGGGATCATCCCGCCATGGATGATGCCGCGCGCCTGTAGTGTTTCGGCCTCGGAGACGGTGAGTTCCGGGATCAGGTGGCCGTCCTTGTCCAGAACGCCCGCGACATCGGTCAGCAGCAGCAGGCGCTTTGCGCCGGCGGCACCAGCGATGGCACCCGCCGCAGTATCGGCGTTGATGTTGTAGGTCTGGCCGTTCTCGCCCATTCCGATCGGTGCTATGACAGGGATGAAATCGCTTTTGCGCAGGATTTCCAGGATCGTCGTATCACATTCATAAGGCTCACCGACGAAGCCGAGATCGAGAATCTTCTCGATATTGCTTTCCGGGTCCTTGGTGGTGCGCGAGAGTTTGCGCGCCTTGATCAGCCCACCATCCTTGCCTGACAGGCCGATAGCCTGGCCGCCCTCCGCCTGAAGCGAGGCGACGATCTGCTTGTTGATGCTGCCTGCCAGCACCATTTCGACAATATCGACGGTTTCCTGATCGGTGACGCGCAATCCGTCGACGAAGACGCTTTCCTTCGACATCCGGGCCAGCATCTGGCCGATCTGTGGCCCGCCGCCATGCACCACGATGGGATCAACGCCGACCTGTTTCAGCAGCACGATATCGCGGGCGAAAAGGCGGGCCAGATGGGCGTCGCCCATGGCATGGCCACCATATTTGATGACCAGCGTCTTGTCGTTATAGCGGCGCATGAAGGGCAGTGCCTCGGTCAGGATGCCCGCCTGCGCCAGCCATTCGACCCGCCGCCGTGCCTTGTCCGCCGGTCCGTGCGGACCGCTTCCCGCTTCCCCTGTCATCGCCACTCGATCCCTTCCTGAAAATTATGGAGAGACTAACCCTATCGCGGCGGCTCCGCAAAGCCCGCGAGTTCGGCGCGCAGTTCCGCGATGCCGATACCCTTTTCCGCACTGGTGACAAGCGGTTGCGGCACGGCAGCCGGGTGCTTCTTCAGTGCCGCCGTCACGTCTTCCAGAATGCGCGCAACTTCGGTGGATTTCGGTTTGTCGGCTTTTGTCAGGATCACGCGATAGCTGACCGCCGATTTGTCCAGCAGGGTCATCAACTGCTCGTCCGTCGGCTTCAGCCCATGCCGCCCGTCGATCAGCAGGCAGAGCCGCTGCAACACGGCGCGGCCGCGCAGGTAGTCATGGATCAACTGGGTCCAGCCATCGACCATCGCCTTCGGTACCTTGGCATAGCCATAGCCAGGCATGTCGACGAGGCGCAGCCGGTCCTGGAACTCGAAGAAATTGATTTCCCGCGTGCGGCCCGGCGTGTTGGAGGTCCGGGCCAGCGTCTTGCGCCCGGTCAGGGCATTGATCAGGCTCGACTTGCCGACATTGGAGCGTCCAGCAAAGGCGATTTCCGGCAGTGTCGGGGCTGGCAACTGTTCCAGCGCGACACAGCCCAGCATGAAGCCGCATTCGCGGGCGAACAGCAGGCGTCCGGTCTCCAGTGCGGCGGCTTCGGCGGCCGCCGCTTCGGCTGTATCGGCGTCGGTGTTTTGCACGTCACTCATCTGTCGGATCCGTCCGTCCATGCGGTGCGGTCAGTCCGCTTCGCCATCGTTATTGGTCGCCTTTGGCGGTGCCCGTCTGGAAGTCGGTCGTTTCGCCACTTTCCGGGCCGGTTTGGGCGTGGGTGCCTTCTTCTGCTTTTTCGTCACCGTCTTCTTCGGGGCGGGGGCATCGTCATCTGCCTCTTTATCCTCTGTGGCGGCGGTTTTGTTCTCGATCTTGCCGGGGGCTGCGGGGCTGGCGGCGGGTGTTGCACTATTGGGTCCGCCGCCGATGGCGACGCCCATCTTGCGCATGATGATATACTGCTGGAGGATCGACAGAGAATTGTTCCAGGCCCAGTAGATCACCAATCCGGCTGGGAAGGTACCAAGGATGAAGGTGAAGAAGATCGGCATCAGGGCGAAGACCTTCTGCTGGATCGGATCGGCGGGCGGCGGGTTCAGCTTCTGTTGGAACCACATCGTGAAGCCCATGATCAACGGCCAGAGCCCGATGTTGAAGATCACAAGAATGCCCGGAACGGTCCAGTCGATCAAGCCGAACAGGGTCAACATGCCCAGGGGATCAGGTGCCGAAAGATCTTGAATCCAGCCAAAGAATGGCGCATGGCGCATTTCGATGGTGACGAACAGCACTTTGTAGAGCGCGAAGAAGACCGGGATCTGCACCAGCACCGGCAGGCACCCGGCCAGCGGATTGACCTTTTCCTTCTTGTAGAGCGCCATCATTTCCTGCTGGAGCTTCTGCTTGTCGTCACCGACGCGCTCACGCATCTCGACGATCTTGGGCTGCAGCAGCTTCATCTTGCTCATCGAGCGGTAGGATTTATTGGCAAGCGGAAAGAAGGCGATCTTGATCCCGATCGTCAGCACTAGAATGGCAAGGCCGAAATTGCCCAGCACGCCGTTAAGCCAGTGGATGGCATAGAAGATCGGCTTGGTCAGGAAGTAGAACCAGCCAAAATCGACGGCAAGATCGAAATTCGTGATGCCGATTTCCTCGCCATAACGGTCCAGCAGGGTGGTTTCCTTCGCCCCGGCGAACAGGCGACCGGTATGTTCAGCCGTCTGTCCGGCTGGAATGCTGTCCAGGTCCATCACGTAATTGACGTGATACTGCGGGGCATTGGCGCGGGTTTCCAGAAAGGTGGATGTTACGGAAGCCTGCGGGTCCGGGACGAGCGCAACCAGCCAGTATTTGTCGGTGATACCCATCCATCCGCCGGTGGTCGCAAAGCTTTCCTGTCGGCCCGGCTCGTCCTCCAGATCGCCATAGTCGCGTTCTTCCAGTTTGCCATTGAAAACGCCGAGCAGCCCTTCATGCAGGATGTAGAAATTCTCGGTCTCCGGCTTGCTGGCGCGGAAGATGCGCCCGTATGGGACCGCCGTCACCGTGGCATCGGTGGTGTTGACGACACGCTGCGTCACGGTGAACATAAAGTTCCGGTCGATGGCGAGAACCTGTTCGAAAACCACGCCTGCCGGATTGGCCCAGGTCAGTGTGACCGGTGTTTCCGGCGACAGGGTCGTTCCGTCGGCACTCCAGACAGCTTCACCTGTTGGTACTTCCAGCCCGTCGGTGGCGGTCCAGCCGAATTGCGCGAAATAGGGATTGTCGCCGCCCGACGGTTGCAGCAGATCAATCATCGGGGAGCCGTCCTGGATCGTCTGATGGTAGTCTTTCAGGATCAGATCATCGATCCGTGCGCCGCGCAGATTGATCGATCCACTGAGCCTTGGCGTGTCGATATAGACGCGCGGCGCACGGGTCAGGGCCTGATCGCGACTGACGGCGGGATCGGTTGTCGTCTCTCCTGCGCCGGGAATGCTGGGGATGCCTGCTTCTTCACCGGGAACAGCACTGCTCTGGCCGGGGGAAGGGCTGGTCTGGGGCTGGGATTGTGACTGGGTGGTTTGTGGCGGTGGTGGTGGGGCGGGGAAGAATTCGGCCTGAATCAGCGGCCAGCCCAACAAGACCAGCATCGACAGGGCGATTGCCATTACCACGTTTTTTTTGTCGTTCATCCGCCTAGCCTCATCCGCTTTGTTGCAAGTCCCAGATATGTCTGCCCGGTCGGGCCGACGGCTTTACCGCCAGAGTTTCAGACGCTTGAGCGCCCGTTCAAGGTCACCGCGCAGGGCGTTATAATCCCGGTTTGGTGTCGTTTGCCGGGCAATCAGAACATAGTCCCGTCCCGGCATGGCATGCTGCGTCATGACTTCCGCAGACAAGGCCCGCAGACGCCGTTTCGCCCGGTTGCGGGCCACAGCATTACCGACCTTTCGGCTTGCCGTAAAGCCGATGCGGGCGTCGTTGCCGCCGCCCGCATCCTGCATGTCTTCCGGGGGTTGATCTTCGGAGGAGGAGAGGTCCTGTCCGGTATCAATCCCCGTTCTATCGGTCCTGCTGGTATCCGCCTTGGGATAGGCCTGAAGAACAAGCCCCGGCATTCCGGCACTGTTCCGCGCCCGCGTGACCCGAAGGAAGTCGGCCCGTTTCCTCAGTCGCTGTAGCGAGAGTATCCCTGAGGTCATGACTACCGGCATCTGGGCTGTTGGGCTGGTACAGCCGCGCCCGTTCTGAATCCGGATCGGATTCAAGTCCTAGGCGGTCAGCTTTGTACGGCCCTTGGCGCGGCGGTTTGCCAGCACGCGGCGACCGGCCTTCGTGGCCATGCGCGACCGGAAGCCGTGGCGGCGCTTGCGAACGATGCGGCTGGGTTGAAAAGTGCGTTTCACGATCTCGTCTCCGACGTCTTTTGGGGTTGCGCCCCGGATTTCGAAGCCGCTGTATAGTGGGGCGGAACGCGCAAGTCAACGTACTCCGGGGCGAATCCATCCGGTATTGGCGAAAGTGGTGTAAAAGGGTTGGACAGAGAGGAAACATGAAGAGTTTGTCGGCCCGGTTGCTGCTTCTGACCGTGTTCTTCGTGATGCTGGCGGAGGTTCTGATCTTCGTGCCCTCGGTCGCGCGGTTCAGGGAGACCTATCTGCGCGACCGGCTGGAGACGGCGCATCTGGCGATCCTTGTACTGGATGCGACACCGGACGGGATGGTTTCTGAAGCACTGACGCGGGAGTTGCTGGGGTTTATCGGTGCCCATTCGGTTGCCGCCCGGCGCGGGGATTCCAGACTGTCCCTGATGATCGATGCACCACCCGCCATTGACGGCGTGGTTGAGCCGATGGAGGAAGGGCCGCTGACGATGATCGGGGAGGCGCTGAAAGCCCTGGTCCAGGACCGGCCTCGCATCATTCGGGTGATCGGCCCGTCACCCCGGAACAGCGCGGTTGAACTGGAACTTGTGATCAGCGACAGCGTTCTCTGTGCCCAGATCAGGGCCTTTGCGCTCCGGATTTTCTTTCTCAGTCTGGCGATATCCGTTCTGACGGCGCTGATGGTCTTCCTGGTTCTGCGCCGCCAGTTGGTGCGTCCTCTGAAGCGCTTGATTCGCAATATGGTGCGGTTCCGCTCCCACCCCGAGGATCAGAGCCTGGTGATCCAGCCAAGCGGACGGCGGGATGAGGTCGGCGTGGCGGAGCGGGAACTGGCCGCGATGCAGACGACGATCCGCGATGCCCTGACACAGCGCAAGCATCTGGCGGCCCTGGGAACGGCGGTCGCCAAGATCAACCACGATCTGCGTGGCATTCTCTCCAGCGCGCTGGTTGTATCCGACCGGCTGGAAACGTCGGATGACCCGGAGGTGCGGCGGATCGCACCCGGTATTCTGGATGCTATTGACCGGGCGGTCGCGCTCTGCACCCGAACTCTCAACTATGTCGGGCACGACACTCCGCCGCTGGAAATGGGGGAGGTTGGACTGGCCGATCTGGTGGCGGAAGCGGGTTTTGGCCTGCCCAATGGCGCGAATCTGGCCCTGGACCTGCCGGATGGTCTGACGGCCTACGGGGATCGCGCGCAGTTGTTCCGGGTTTTCAATAACATCCTTCGCAATGCGGCAGAGGCCGGGGCGAGCACAATAACAGTGACCGGCCAGGCTCAGGCAGCCTGCGTTGATATTCATGTTTCCGACAATGGTCCGGGTCTGCCGCCCCGGGCGCTGGAGAATCTGTTCCTGCCGTTCGAGGGCTCAGCCAAGGCTGGGGGGACCGGGCTGGGCCTTTCCATTGCACGGGAACTGGCTCGAAGTCATGGCGGCGATCTGATCCTGCGCACGACCGGCAGCAGCGGGACGGTCTTTGCTCTGACACTGCCGAACAGGCAGGGAGCCTGATCCTTGAGCCCCAATTTCTGCATGGCGTGTATAATCACATTCGTGTGGCCGCGATACACTTTTCGCTTGCATCCTGTCTTGGCTCAGTTCAGGAAATTGCCATGACTGAGCCCTTGATCCATTCATCCGCACGAGAGTCCGGTTTCGCCTGGTTCTTCGCGAGGTTTCTGAGGCATTCCGGCGAGTTGCTGCGGCTTGCGGGGCCGGTTGTCATTAGCCGTGCCGGTATCCTGACCCTGGCACTGACCGATACGATCATGCTGGGGCCGCTCGGTGCTGGTGAGGTGGGGCGATACGGGCTTGGGACCTCTACTTTCGTGCTGTTGCTGGTCTGCGGCATCGGACTGATGTTCGGCACTGTCGTTGAAACCAGCCACCTGCGGGGTGAGGGCAGGATGTCCGAAACCGGGCAGGTCTGGCGTCGGGCGCTGCCGTATGGAATGATTCTGGGCGTGATCGGTGTCGTGCTGACACAGTTTGCGGAAACCTATTTCCTGCTGGTCGGTCAATCCCCCGAATTGTCTGCGGCGAGTGCCAGCGTGACGCGCATTCAGGGCCTCGGCCTGTTGCCATTGATGATCTATATTGCCAGCAATTTCTACCTGGAGGCGATGGGACGTCCTGTGCCGGGCATGATCGCGGTCTGGGTGGCGAACGGGATCAACATTCCGCTGAATATCTGGCTGATCCATGGTGGATTGGGGGTTGAGGGGGCAGACGGGGCGGCATTGGCGACGACGATCTGTCGGGTCTTCATGATGGTGGCGGTCGCCGGATATGTCTGGCATCTGGGCGGCAAGCATGATTTTGGCATCCGCCAGCGTCCGCGGCCGGGCTGGCTGTCGGGCGGCAAGACGATGCGCCGCCACGGCTATGCCGCTGGTCCCGCCTATGCGGCAGAAAGCGGGGCCTATCATGTCCTGCATATTTATGCCGGCTGGATGGTGGCGAATGAGCTTGCCTCCTTTACCGTCAATATGAACCTGCTGGCGATGATCTTCATGCTGTCGCTGGGGATCGCCAATGCGACGGCGGTGCGGGTTGGCGTTGCCCATGGTCGCAGGGACTGGCCCGACCGGGCTTTGGCGGGATGGACGGGCTGTTTCTGGAATATGCTGCTGTTGTCCCCCGTCGCCGTCTTCTTGCTGTTCCATCCGGCCGAAACGATGGCCTTTGTTTATCGCATCAAGGACGCGGAACTGCTGGCGGTGATGGCTCCGGCAACGATGCTGGTGGGGGTCGCGATGATGCTGGATGGTGGCCAGTTCACGCTCGCCAATGCGCTTCGATCAACAGGGGATGCGTGGACACCGACGCTGATCAATCTTGTAGGCTTTATCGGCCTGATGATTCCCCTGGCCTATATCGGGGGGATTTATCTGGGGCGCGGTTCTCAGGGTCTCTATGAAGCGGTCCTGATTGCTGCTGGGGTTGCCTGCACTATCCTCGCTGCCCGCTGGACCTGGGTCTGCGCGCGACGGGCCCGTACGCCCTGACCGTAAACTCTGAAGCTGTCAGGACAGCAGCGAGTCCAGCGCCGCTGTCAGTCGGTCCACTTCTTCCAGCGTCGTATAATGCACCATGGAAATGCGCAGTACGCCAATTTCCGGGTCGATCCCCAGGGCCTCGACGCAGCGGTAGCCATAGAAATGTCCGGCCCCGACGCACAGGCCTTTTTCAGCCAGCGCTTCGGCCAGAGCTTCGGGTTGATGAGCCGGAATGGACAGCGTGAATGTGGCCGCACGGCGATGCGGGTCCGACTCCCGCCGCCCGATCAGTCGGATATCCGGGTTCCGGTCCAACCAGGCAATGAAACGGGTCATGACCGCCTGTTCCTGTTGCTGGAACAGGGTATAGACGCGGGTGGCGCGGCTGCGCGGATCGTTTGATGGATCATCGAAGTGATGGTCGTGTACGGCATCGATATAGTCCAGGATACCGCCTATTGCGCCTGTGGACTCATAATTCGTGCCGCCGGGATTCAGCATCGCGGCCCCGTTGCCGGTGTGAAAGAAATGGTTCTGGTTGGTCACGGCGTCGATGCGGGACTTCTTGCCATAGAGCATGGCCAGATGCGGCCCATAGAGCTTGTAGAAGCTGAACAGGTAGAAATCGACGTCGAGGTCCTTCAGGTCCGGCAGGGTATGGGCCACGGCGGCGACGCCATCGACCACGGTCATCGCGCCCGCCGCATGGGCCTTGGCGGTAATGGCCTTCACGTCGTTGACCGAGCCGACGATGTTCGACACATGGGGGAAGGCAAGCAGTTTCACCTTTCCGTCCGCCAACAGTGGATCGAGATCGTCCGGGTCGAGGTCGCCGGTCTGCGGATCGATCCGCCATTCCCGGATTTCGATCCCGGTTTCCGCCAACCGCCGCCAGCAACCGCCATTGGCCTCGTGATCCTGATTGGTGACGATCACGGCGTCGCCCTCTGCCATGCCGGGGCGCAGCGCATGGGACAGGACATAGGCGTTCAGCGTCGTTGACGGTCCAATCACCAATTCGTCGGGACCGATATTGAACAGAGTGGCAATGCCGGTCTGGGCCTTCGCGATCCGCGTCTTGCCCCGCTTTGCCGCCGCAAAGGGCCATTCCGGCTGGGTCTGGCTGTCGGTCATGAAGGTACTCATCGCCTCGATCACCTGGCGGGGCACATAGGATCCCCCGGCATTCTCAAAATATGCGTCCGAGTCCGAGGTCGAAAGCGGCGGAAACTGGGATCGGCAGAAGGCGACATCAAGATTGGTGGTCATGTGGTATTACTCCGCTGCATCGGTGCGCTGGAAATGAGTCTCATAGGCGGCCTTTTGGCGCTTCAGGGCGCTTATCGTGTTGCGCATCAGGATCGCAACGGTGACCGGGCCAACCCCGCCCGGTACCGGGGTGATCCAGCCCGCGACCTCGGACACGTCCTCATAGTCAACATCGCCGCAGAGGCCTTCGCCGCCATCGGGTCTGGTGATCGCATTGATGCCGATATCGATCACTGCCGCGCCGGGTTTGATCATGTCGGCTGTGACCAGACGTGGCCGACCGACCGCAACGAAGACGGCATCCGCACGCCTGGAATGGATCGAGACCGCCCGGGTCATGTGGTGGCAGACCGTGACCGTCGCGCCCTCCGCCATCAGCAGGAAGGCAATCGGCTTGCCGACGATTTCCGAATGCCCGATGACGACGACTTCCAGTCCCTGCAACGGCAGATTGGTGCTGCGCAGCAGTTCGACCGAGGCGGCGGCGGTGCAGGGGGCCAGATCGACCTCGTTATAGACGATGTTGCCGATGGAGGTCGGGTTCATCCCCTCCACATCCTTGAACGGATGCACCGCACTTTGCAACGCCTTGATCGAAATCTGTCCAGGTACCGGGCGCTGGATAATGATGCCGGTAACCCGGGGATCAACATTCATCGTCGCGATGGCGACTTCCATTTCCTGCTGCGTGACGTCGCTCGGGAAATGCCGTTCCTCAAACGCGATCCCGACCCTTTCGGCAACCCGGCGCTGGTTACGGACATAGACATCCACCGCTTCCACATCGCCGACCGTGATGGATATCAGTTTCGGCGTCCAGCCCGCTGATGCGTAGGCTTCGACATCGACCTTCACGGTTTCCAGGATACCATCGGCAACGGGTTTACCCCGCAAGTCACGGTCGCTCATACTGCCTCGCTCAGTCACGGATCAGGTGCGATGCTTCTTAGCGCAGCACGGCTTCGGAAAAAAGACCCTGCATCGCGGCAGTTATTGCGGGACAAAGTGTGATGATCCTGACCGTTGGCATTGTTCCGGCTTGTGGGGTGTCCGCCCTTTGGGTCACCCATGATTCTTGCCAGCGTATTGAAATGATGGATTGCGGCAGCCGGTGACGCGGGTAATCCTGTCGCCCGGAAATCAGGAAACTCCCGAACGAGAGCAAGGAATCGAGCCATGATCGTTGACCATAGAACCTATACCGTCATTCCGGGGAAACTGCCCGAACTGCTGAAAATCTACGAGGAATACGGGCTGCCGCTGCAACGCAAATATCTGGGGGAACCGATTGGCTGGTATGTCTCGATGGATATCGGGGAACTGAATCAGGTCGTGCATATGTGGCAGTATGAGGATCTGACTGACCGCGCCGCACGCCGCGCCAAGCTGGCCGCCGATCCCGGCTGGCAGGATTATATCAAGTTCGGGATGCCGCTGTTACAGAAGATGGAAAACAAGATTCTGAGCCCTGCCCCGTTCTTCAAAGCCAAATAGGATACGCCCACATGGATTTTACCCTGCCGCCGGAGATCGACGCGCTGCGCCTGAAAGTGCGCGGTTTTGTCGAGGAACACCTGATTCCGCTGGAATCCGATCCGAATGCCTATGATTCTCACGAGAATATCGCCGATGAACCATTGGCGGCGATGCGCGCGAAGGCAATGGCGGTGGGCCTATGGGCACCGCAGATGCCTGAATCCCGGGGTGGCCTTGGGCTGAACACTCAGGGCATGGCGGCGTTCTATGAAGAGGCGAACAAGGCGATCTTCGGCCCGGTCGTGTTCAACTGCGCGGCTCCGGATGATGGCAACATGTTCATCTTGAACCGGGTGGCGCGGGAGGATCAGAAAACACGTTGGCTGCAACCCATTGTCGATGGGGATGTGCGCTCCGCCTTCGTGATGACCGAACCGGCACCGGGGGGTGGTTCTGATCCGTCGATGATCCGCACCAAGGCAGAGAGGGTGGGCGACAAATGGATCATCAGCGGCCATAAATGGTTCATCACCGGGGCAGGCGTGGCGAGCCATTTTATTCTGATCGCCCGGACATCCGATGATCAGCGCAAGGGTCTGACCGCCTTTCTGTTTCACAAGGACCAGCCGGGTTGGGAAATTGTCCGGCGCATCCCGATCATGGGGCCGGAAGAACATGGCGGCCATTGCGAACTGCGCTTTGACGGGCTGGAAATCCCTGATGAAGACCGGCTGATGGGCATCGGTGACGGGTTGAAGATGACACAGATCCGTCTTGGTACTGCGCGGCTGACCCATTGCATGCGCTGGTTGGGCCTTTCGCAGCGCGCGATGCGGATTGCGCAGGATTATGTGCAGAACAGAGAGGGATTCGGCATCCGGCTGGCGGAACGGGAATCGGTGCAACTGATGCTGGGTGATGTTGCGATGCAGATCGATCTGGGTCGCCTACTGACGATGCGTGCCGCCTGGGCGCTGGATCAGGGCGACAAGGCCCGCAAGCAGGTTTCAATGGCGAAGATTCAGGTTGCCGATACGCTCCATAACGCGGTCGATACGGCAATCCAGTTGAACGGTGCGCGGGGATATTCCAAGGACACGGTACTGGAATGGATCTATCGCTATGCCCGGCAGGCGCGCCTCGTCGATGGAGCCTCGGAAGTTCACAAGATGGTGCTGAACCGGTTCCTCACCGATGAAGGAGAGGATTTCTGGCGCTGGGGAGTCTAGGCGTCATGCTGTTGTCAGAGGATGAGGAGAAACGTGCACGGCTGGCCGCCAGCCTTGTAGTAGCCCTGGACGCTGATTCGGTTGCGATAGATCGGATTACGCTGTTATCCGGTGGCGCGATCCAGGAAAACTGGGCACTGGACCTGACGGTGGTCGGGGGCACGCATTCAGGTGCGCTGGCGGCGGTGCTGCGCACGGACAGTCCAACCGGGGTTGCGGTCAGCCTGTCACGGGCACAGGAATTTGCCCTGTTGCAGGCCGCATGGCAGGCCGGGGTAACGGTGCCGGAACCTCTGGCCTGCATTACCGACAGATCGGTGATCGGCAAGGAATTCTGCCTGATGCGGCGGGTCGCCGGTACGGCTTTGGGGCAGAAAATTACCCGCGATCCGACATTGGGCGGTGATCGGGAGGCGCTGACCGAGCGGATGGGGCGCGAGATGGCGCGAATCCATTCCATTACCCCCGTAACACACCGCTTCGATTTTTTGCCCGATCCGCCGGATGATCCCGCCGTTGCAGAACTGGACGGTATGCGCCGTTTCCTGGACGCGATGGACCGTCCTCGCCCGGTGCTGGAATGGACAATGCGGTGGTTGCAGCGCAACAGTCCGGTGCCACAGGGCTGCGTTCTGGCACATCACGATTTTCGCACCGGTAATTACATGATCGACCAGAATGGTCTGACCGCGATCCTCGATTGGGAATTCGCCGGGTGGTCCGACCGGCATGAAGATATCGGCTGGTTCCATGCCATGTGCTGGCGGTTCTCCGGGCGCGACCTGCCCGCAGGTGGAATCGGCAGCCGCGAAGCCTTCCGGCGCGGTTACGAATCGGAATCCGGGACCATCATCGATCCGATCCGTGTCCATTACTGGGAGGTTTACGCCCATCTGCGCTGGGCTGTCATTGCCCTGCAACAGGGTGACCGCTATCTGGTCGGGGGAGAGCGGACGCTGGATCTGGGCCTGACCGGTCGCCGACCGGCGGAGATGGAACTGGAACTGCTGCGGATGACCATGCCGGAAGGAGAGCATCCATGACGCCTGACAAACCCGATACCGTCGATCTGCTGCGTACCGCACAGGCGGTGTTTAAGAAGGATCTGATCCCGGCCCTGCCGGAAGAAATGCGACTGGATGCGCTGATGATCCTCTCCATTCTGGCATCGGCGGAGCGGGATCTCGCCGATGGTGGGGGATTGCAGGACCGGCAATTGGAACGCCTGTCCGCACTGCTGCCGGATGGTGGCAATGTGCGCGATCTCTGTGCCGCCATCCGCCAAGGCAGCTATGATGAGGGCGACCGCGCCCGTAAACTCCACGCGATCCTGACCGAGGACGTGCGGGACCGCCTGTCGCTGGTCAATCCGAAATATCTCGAAGCCGCAGACGCTATTCCGTAGCCTCATTCGGTTTGGGATCAGCGACCAGACTGCCGACCTGCAATACCGGGGAAGCATCGATGCCTTCGGCATCCAGCAGGGCGGCGGTGCGTTCCAGTCCGGCGATCAGCATGGATTGTTCCCAGTCCTGAAGTGCTGCGAAACGCGCCCCGAATTTTGCCTGCAATCCTTCCGGAGCCTGTTCCAGTGTCGCGCAGCCGGCGGGGGAAATCGTCAGCCAGACCTGGCGGCGGTCGGTATCGCCCCGCTCCCGCAGGACTAGCCCCTTTGCCTCCAGCTTGTGGATCAGGCTGGTCAGGGTCGCCTGAGTGATCCCCATGCGACCAGCCAGCGCTCCGGCTGAACTGGAACCGATATCGTCCAGGATTTGCAGCACCAGCAGTTGTGACGTTGTCAGTCCCGTCAGTCGTGTCACCGCACGGGCATAGTTGTTGGTGGCCTGCAGGATCTGGCGCAGGACGGTGACCGCATGATTGCCCCGTGGCGTCAGCATTCATCACTCCTTCCCGAACATTCTTTTGTCGGGTGAATTAGACAGCGATTTTCATTTTCAACGCAATTTTAATTAGTTTGTAAAACGAATTATATGTCTTTCAGATTATCCTTTCCGCTCCTGATCTCTAAGCCTAAAAGCCTTATGAAATCTTTATTCATAAGAGTAAACTATTGAAAAAATGTAAATTTATTGAGAAAGCGCTTGATCGAATAGGGAATATAATTACTTTAGTCATCTAATGAATATCGACCAAGGAGGATATCACTATGCCACGCGACGGAATTCTGGAAGCCCCGAAAGGTACTCGGCAGGACAGCCGGTCCCTGCCGGAAATTCGCTTCCGGGCGCCGACCGCAGAGGATGGGTCCGATGTCTGGGCGCTGGTGCAGGACATCAATGCGCTGGATGATAACTCGATGTATTGCAATCTGCTGCAATGCACGCATTTCGCTGAAACCTGTGCGCTCGCCGAATGCGATGGGCGCATCGTCGGATGGGTCTCGGGCTATCGTCCGCCCAGTGATCCGGACACACTGTTTATCTGGCAGGTTGCGGTGCATCCCTCGATGCGGGGACGCGGCGTCGCGAAGCGACTTATTCAATCT
The DNA here is from genome assembly GCA_965223125.1 of Alphaproteobacteria bacterium. Lineage (GTDB taxonomy): Bacteria > Pseudomonadota > Alphaproteobacteria > UBA8366 > Aestuariispiraceae > Pacificispira. Next base: position 2,275,483 of record OZ244984.1, read on the forward strand.
GTGCTGGACAGACCACAGCATCGGGATGTCACTTTCCTGCACAGTACGATCACGCGGGATAACAAGGCGTCATGGGCCTTGTTCACGGCGCTGGCCACAGGCTTTGACGCCACGATGAACCGCGATGTCCAGTTTGACCGCGAGCGTCATTTTGATGGCGAGGCCTCGACCGAGTATCTGGTGCGGATCGGCCCACTGCGCCGTCCTGCAGTGCATGGGCCAGCCCTGCATCGGCCCGCTTTTCAGCGACCGGCATTGCGGCGCGTCGCCTGACAGCGCGCCAGTACCTTAACTTTCCATTCACGATTCTTCCGGAGAAGAGATATGACTTCCCCGCTTGCCGCCTTTGATACTGTTGAATCCGCCGTGCGCAGCTATTGCCGCGCCTTTCCTGTCCTGTTTCAGAGCGCGCGCAATGCGACGCTGACGACGGAGGACGGAGCGGAATACACCGATTTTCTGGCTGGTTGCTCCTCACTGAACTATGGCCACAACGATTCCGACATGAAGGCGGCGCTGGTCGATCATATTATGGCCGACGGCGTGACACATGGTTTGGACATGCATACCGATGCCAAGCGCGCCTTTCTGGAGGCCTATCGCGACATCATCCTGACGCCGCGCGGCATGGACTATCGTCTGCAATTTACCGGACCGACCGGCGCGAATGCGGTCGAAGCCGCAATCAAGCTAGCCCGCAAGGTCACCGGGCGCACCAATATCGTCGCCTTCACCAATGGATTCCATGGGGTGACGGCGGGCGCGCTGGCCGCAACTGGCAATGGCTATCACCGGGGCGGCAACCATGCGCCGCTGGATGGCGTTACCCGGATTCCTTATGACGGATATCTGGGTGCCAATATCGATACGAGCGAAATTCTGTCGAAAATGCTGGAAGATCCGTCCAGTGGCGTCGATGCCCCTGCTGCCTTCCTGGTGGAGACGGTCCAGGGCGAAGGCGGGCTGAATACGGCTTCTGCCGCCTGGATGCGGTCACTGGAGGCGCTGGCGCGCAAGCATGGTGCGCTGCTGATTGTCGATGATATTCAGGCCGGGTGTGGGCGTACCGGCAGCTTTTTCTCCTTTGAGGGGATGGGAATTTCACCAGATATCATCACCCAGGCGAAATCACTGTCGGGGATGGGGCTGCCATTCGCACTGGTCCTTATGAAGCCCGAGCATGACATCTGGCAGCCTGCCGAGCATAACGGGACATTCCGGGGCAATAACCATGCCTTCGTCACGGCCCGGGTGGCACTGGAGAAATTCTGGCGGGACGGAGCTTTTGAGGCTGAAATCAAGCAGAAGGGCGACCTGCTGCACGCCCGTTTGAAGAAGATCGCCGGGCGCTATGACTGGAGCCTGCGCGGGCGGGGTATGTTCCGCGGCATTGATGTCGGAACCGGTGCCCGTGCGTCGGAAATCTGCCGAACCTGCTTCGAGAACGGGCTGATCATCGAGACTTCCGGCTCCCATGACGAGATCGTCAAGGTGCTGGCCCCGCTGACCATTCCGGTGGACCAGTTCGAAGCTGGGCTGGACATCCTCTCCAATGCTGTTGATACGGTAATGGGGCTGGATCTGCCCGCTGCTGCCGAATAAGGCTGTTTAACTTTCATATTTCAGGAGAATGACCATGATTGTGCGCACTCTGCACGATGCCGAAAAGACCGACCGCCGCGTTTCCGCCCCCGGATGGCAGAGCGTCCGCCTGTTGCTGGCGGGGGACCAGATGGGGTTCAGCTTCCACATCACGACGATTGAGGAAGGGGCCGAACTGACCTTCGAATACAAGCATCATTTCGAAAGCGTCTATTGCGTTTCCGGTGAAGGCTCCATTGAGGACATCGCCACCGGCGAGGTGCATCAGATTGCCCCGGGCACGATGTATGCGCTGGACAAGCACGACCGCCATATCCTGCGCGGTAAGACGGAACTGGTGCTGGCCTGCTGCTTCAATCCCCCGGTCACCGGGCAGGAAGTCCATCGCGCGGACGGTTCCTACGCCCCGGCGGGTGAGAAAGCCGCCTGACCATTCCCATGGCCGAAATGCAGTCAGGAGCAAACAGGACAATGGCATCCAATCAGAATACAGCAACCGGGCGACATACTGTCGAAAAGCTTGGCGGTACCTCTATCCGGCAGACCGATGCGGTGCTTGAAAATGTGCTGATCGGTGACCGAACAGGGGACGATCTGTACAATCGGATCGTCGTCGTTTCGGCCTATGCCGGGATCACCGATGCCCTGCTGGAGCACAAGAAGAGCGGTGAATCCGGCGTATACGCGCTTTATGCTGACAGCGAGAGTGACTGGGCCTGGGGCGACGCACTGGGCAATGCCCGACGGATGATGCTGGAGATCAATGCGGAGATTTTCGGCAATACTACTGCATGTCGCACCGCCGATTCCTTCGTGAAGGAGCGGGTGGATGGTGTGCGGGATTGTCTGATCGATCTTCAGCGGCTCTGTGCCTCCGGGCATTTCCAGTTGCAGGATCACCTGATCACGGTGCGTGAGATGCTGGCCTCTCTCGGGGAGGCCCATTCCGCCCATAATACCGCCCTTCTGTTGCGGGAGAACGGTGTGGCCGGTCGCTTCGTTGACCTGAGTGGTTGGCGGGTCGAGCATATGCCGAGCTTTGACGAAGCCATCGACGATGCGTTCGAGGCCATCGATCTTTCCCGTGAATTGCCCATCGTTACCGGTTACTGCCGTTGCGAAGCGCAACTGGTGAAAAGCTATGACCGGGGCTATACCGAAGTCACGATGTCGCGCATCGCGGTTCGGACTGGGGCTCGGGAAGCTATCATTCACAAGGAGTTTCACCTCTCCTCTGCCGATCCGAAGCTGGTTGGCGCGGATCGGGTACGCTCGATCCGGGAGACGAATTATGACGTCGCCGACCAGCTATCCAACATTGGCATGGAGGCGATTCATCCCAGTGCGGCAAAGGGGCTGCGGCAGAATGGTATTCCCCTGCGGGTCAAGAATACCTTCGAACCGCAGGATCCCGGTGCGCTCATCCGGGATGATACGGAGACCGCCAAGCCCGGTGTGGAGATCATCGCGGGCTTGCGCACGGTCTATGCGTTCGAATTTTTCGAACCCGACATGGTGGGGGTGAAAGGCTATGACGCGGCGATCCTGAACAGCCTGAAACGTCATCGGGTCTATATCGTCGCGAAGTCGTCGAATGCGAATACGATCACGCATTTCCTGAAAGGGTCGCCCAAGGCATTGCGGCGGGTGGAGCGGGATCTGGCGGATGAGTTTCCGACCGCCAGCATTTCGACCCGCACCGTTTCCGTCGTCACCGCCATTGGCCGCAACCTGCGTGTTCCCGGCCTTGCCGGGCGTGCCCTGATGGCCCTGGGGGAGGCGGGTATCGAACCGCTTGGCTTCAATGATCTGATGAGAAAGGTCGATCTACAGGTCATCGTCACCCAGGACGACCACGATGCCACGATCAAGACCCTGCACGCCGCCCTGGTGGAACAGGCAATAGAGTCGGCCTCTTTGGCGGCCTGATCCGTACTCGGTTTAGGGATTGTTTCAGTCAGATACTGCTGCCGGACTTTCTGATGGAAGGTCCGGCAGCAGTCTGTTCTGGTAACGGATCGCCGATCAGCCGCGTTCGACGCAGAGGGCGATGCCCATGCCGCCGCCGATGCAGAGTGTGGCCAGGCCTTTCTTGGCGTCGCGTTTGAGCATTTCATGCAGCAACGTGACGAAGACGCGATTGCCGGAGGCACCGACCGGGTGGCCGAGCGCGATGGCACCGCCGTTGACGTTCACCTTTGATGTATCCCAGCCCATATCCTTGTTCACGGCCAGGGCCTGGGCGGCAAAGGCTTCGTTGGCTTCGATCAGGTCGAGGTCATCCACGCTCCAGCCTGCCTTTTCCAGCGCCTTACGGGAGGCCGGGATCGGACCGGTCCCCATGATCGCCGGATCGACACCCGCCGTCGCCCAGGAGGCGATGCGCGCCAGCGGGGTGATTCCGCGTTTTGCGGCTTCGGCGGCGGTCATCAGGACCACAGTGGAGGCCCCGTCATTGATGCCGGACGCATTGCCCGCCGTTACCGTGCCTTCCTTGTCGAAGGCTGGACGCAGTTTGGCGAGGCTTTCCAGCGTGGTGCCGTGCTTCGGATATTCATCATCGGACACGACAACGTCACCCTTGCGGGTCTTGATCGTGACCGGGACGATCTCGTCCTTGAAACGGCCTGCTTTCTGCGCCGCCTCAGCCTTGTTCTGGGAGGCTGTGGCGAACTGATCCTGTTCCTCACGGGTCAACTGCCACTGGCGGGCGACATTCTCCGCCGTATTGCCCATGTGATAGCCATTGAAGGCGCACCACAATCCGTCCTTGATCATCGTATCAACAAAGGAAAGATCGCCCATCTTCTGCCCGTTGCGCAGATGCGCGGCATGGGGTGCAAGGCTCATGCTCTCCTGTCCGCCTGCGACGACGATGCTCGCATCTCCGGCCAGGATCGACTGCATGCCGAGCGCGACGGCGCGCAGGCCGGAGCCGCAGAGCTGATTCATCTGATAGGCGGTCTTGTCATAGGGAATACCGGCATCGACGGCGGCCTGGCGGGCGGGATTCTGCCCTGCGGCGGCGGTCAGGATCTGGCCCATGATGACTTCATCGACATCTTCCGGTGCGACACCGGCGCGGGCGAGGGATTCCTTGATGGCTATGGCACCGAGATACGAGGCCGAAACCCCGCTGAGCGCACCATTGAAGGACCCGACCGGGGTCCGTGCGGCACTGGCGATTACGATATCGGTCATCGGGTCTTCCTCCATTGTGTCTGTCTGTCGCAGGTTTGCGACTGGGGCTGGTCTCGTCGGCCTGCCCCGCTGCTTTGTTGCATCGCACACTAGGGTGCCGCATTGCTCTGAATCAAGTCACCATTTTGTTTTCCGCTCTACCACCCCATCCGGGTCGTCCAGAAAGGAGAGGATCGGATCCCAGACATCCCTGACGGCGGATCGGGCCGTCATCATGCCAATGTGTCCCACCTGTGGCATTCGTTCAATACAGCGAGGCAGGCGGGCGGTAAGGGCGCGGGCCGATTCCGGGGGCACGATCCGGTCAGTAGAGGGAATCATGCAGAGGGCGGGCTTGTCCCAGGCTGACGGATCCACCACCAGTCCATCGATCCGCCATTGGTTTCGCGCCGGGGAATTGCGGCCATACCAGCCGCCGATGCAGTCGCGCATCACGGGGGCGGACAGGGCAACCCCGTCGTTCAGCCAATCCTCCAGCGCGACGAAGGATTCCGCCGCCGCGCTTTCCGGGTTCAACTGTGCGAAACGGGCGAATTTCCGGATCGCCAGCATCGGGTCCAGTCCGGCAAAAAGAGCCTGTATCGGATCGACCGGCAGGGTTCCCGTGTGGGCACTGACCTGTTCCAGTCCAGGCAGTAATGCAGCAAGGGCGCGGGACTGATCCGGACGTTCTGCGTGAAAATCCCACGGTGTCGCCATCAGGACCAGCGCATCAATGCGATCCGGCATGCCAAGAGCAGCGGGGAGGGCCAGCAACCCACCCATACAGTAGCCGATCAGGGCAACGGGGGTTCCGGTTGCCTCCGTACAGGCCGCGACGGCTCGTCGCAGGCGTGCAATATAGTCACCAAGATCGAACTCCGCTTCCACTTCTCCCGGCGCATCCCAGTCTAGCAGGAAGACTGGATGACCCGCCGCGCCAAGGTGTCGGGCGAAGCTGTGTTCCGGGCGCAGATCCAGGATATAGGCACGGTTCACAAGGGAGGGAACCAGCAGGACAGGCAGGCGGATACCCGGTCTCCGATGCAGTCTGCGATAGTCCAGCAGTCGGGTCGTGCCCTCTGACCAGAGGGTCGTGACTGGTGTTTCCGGACGCAAGTAAGGGTGATGGCGGTAAGACTGTACACCCCGCAGCATGAGGTCTAGGCGGCCCCGGACTTCCCGTTCGACGGAGACGGCGAAGGCATCGACCGGATTTGCTTCAGGGACTGCTTTTCCGCCCGCTGCGCCGGTTGCCGGATTTTCCTGAACCCGCCTTTCCTGAAGCTGGTGCGCCAGATTCCGTGCGCGCTCCGTCAAGCCTGCGCTCCAGGTGATCGAGTCGCTCCTCAAGGCCAGCGAGGCGGCGATTGAGCTCATGTAATAGCTGCTCGCCGCCATCAGATGCAGTGGCAGGGGCCTTGGTCCCTGGCGAAGAGGCAGCTTGGGGGGTGTGCTGGGCATGGCTGTTCGTTCCCCCTTGCATGGCACTGCTGACCATCGCGGTCCAGGTTTTGATAGCCTGTCCCATGGCATCGTTCGCTGCGCCCGCATGCGGTGTCCCGCCTGGCACCGATCCACCTGGCACCGATCCCGCAAATCCCGCCATGCCCTGTTGCCAGAGTTGCATTGTTTCCGACATGCTGCGGGCCAGGTCCGGGTCGGCGGCCATGGCGGATAGCTGTTCCTGCCACAGATCGGCAAACTGCCGGGCCAGATCCGCCATGTCCGGCGGATCATCTGATTTGCTTCCGGTCGTTGATCCTGTCTCACGTTTCGTCATGATTGGCGCAGACTATACAAATTTCCAGTGGATGCGAAAACAATCATGCGCCTATTGCACCGCAGCGTCCACCGGTGCACACTTTATGGGCAGACAAATCATGGGACGGGTTGGCCGGGTCCATGACAGCAGGCGGGGTTAGGCAGCATGAGCCAGGACAAACCGGCAAATGGGAAAGCATCGCGCGGAACGGAAGATGATCCGATCACGATCAAGAAATACGCCAACCGCCGCCTCTACAACACGGCCACCAGCAGCTATGTGACGCTGGACCATCTGTCGCAGATGGTACGTGACGGGATCGAATTCGCCGTTTTCGATGCCAAGACCGGTGATGACATCACACGATCCGTGCTGACCCAGATCATCGTTGAGGAAGAGGCGAAGACCGGCCAGAATCTTTTGCCGATCAGTTTCCTGCGCAGCCTCATCGGCTATTACGGCGACAACATGCATCGCATGATGCTGCCGCAATATCTTGATCTGTCGATCCGGTCCTTTTCCGAGAATCAGGAAAAGATGCGTGAATATGTGCAGGGCACGTTCGGCACAGTCTTCCCCTTCGGGCCGCTGGAGGAAATGGGCAAGAAGAACATGGCGATGTTCGAGCGCACGATGCAGATGTTTTCCCCTTTCCCGACCAGCAATGCCTCGGAAGGCAAGGACGAGTCGGATGAGAAGGAGCCGGGCGACAGGGACAAGGTGAGTGCCCTTGAACGGCAGTTGGAGGACATGCAGAAACAGTTGCGCGCCTTGCGGGGCGACAAGTCCTGATCAGTCAGAATCCACCCCCGCCGCTCAAGGCATGTTCACCGATTATTAAATATCTTCCCTGATAGTGTCCTGAAAGAATTGGTCCAAAGGACTATTGCTGGCTTTGGCTACAACTATCAAGGGATGTGTAAGGTTGGATATCGCCCTTTCTCTAATCAATAATGCGACGCTCGTTTTTGCCCTGTGCTTCGCGCAACGCTATTTTTCCCGACACTGGGAGCAGAAGACGCGGCTGACTGGTTTGATAACAGGTCTGATGTATGGCGGTTCGGCGATTGCGGCGATGGCAATGGCCTATCCGGTATCGGAGGGGCTGTTTTTTGACAGTCGAACCGTTCTGTTATCGATGGGGGCACTTTTCGGCGGCCCTATTGTGGCAGGTCTGTCCGCTGTCATTGCGGGAATCTATCGGCTGTATCTGGGGGGGGCGGGTGTCTATACGGGCATTCTCACGATCACTACGGCGATTGCGATGGGACTGGCTTTTCGGCATGTCATCCGAGGGCAGGTCTTGAGATTGACCATTTTTCAAATTCTGGGTTTCGGTCTGGCCGTACATATTGCTTGCTTGCTCTGGTTTCCGTTACTTCCGATCCCATTCATTGATATTGTATTAAAAAAACTGGCACTTCCCTTCGTCGGTCTGTTGAGTCTGGCCACTCTCGCAATGGGCTTGCTGCTCAAACAGGTTCAGGAAATGTCGATGTTCGAATCGATCCTGAACGAAAGTCATGATCGCTTCAAACGTCTGTTCGACTCCACCGCCGCCGCCGTTCTGGAAGAAGATGTGTCCCAGGTCTATCGATCACTGGACCGGTTTCGCATGAATGGGATCACGGATCTGCGCGCACATCTGCAGCGCAATCCGGATCTTGTGGATCGGCTGATTTCGGGGGTGCATGTAGTCAATGCCAATCCGTCAGCTCTCACGCTTTTTGGCGTGGAGAGTGTGGCGACCCTGAATACCCATAATGACAGATTCTTTGGTTCTGATGCCCGTGGGAATTTCATCGACGTGCTCGGTGCTTTCTGGCGCGGTGATGAACGGTTTCAGGCGGAGACGACGTACAAGACCGCCGATGGTCGGATTGTAGAGGTGCTGCTCGCTCTACCATTGCCCAAAAGTGAAGTCGCAGCCCGTCATGTTCCGGTCAGCTTTCTTGATGTCACGGGCCAACGTCAGATGGAGCGCGAAGCGGCCAGGGAGCGCTTGAGGCTGCAGGAAGTGCTCTGGGGCACAAATGTCGGCACCTGGGAATGGAACATCCAGACAGGCGAGACTCGGTTCAACGAACGATGGGCGGAGATCATCGGCTATACGTTGGCGGAGCTTCAACCGACAACGATTCAGACCTGGAGTAAGCTGGCGCATCCGGACGACCTTGCGAAATCCAATGCCATAATCGAGGAGGTTTTTTCCGGAAAGCGGGATTTCTATGAATGCGAGGCCCGCATGCGGGCGAAGGACGGGACCTGGATATGGGTTCTGGACCGGGGAAAGGTGGTCGCCCATGATGATCAGGGTCACCCGCTGCGCATGTCCGGAACGCATATGGATATCACGCACCGCAAGCAGGCGGAGGCTGAGTCCGAACGCCTGACCGCTGTGCGAGAAACCCTGCTGAGATGCCACGCCGAGATTCTGCGGGCCACCAATGAGGCGGACCTGCTGAACCGGACGCTTGAAACTGTGGTGGAGGCACGCGGCTATTCCCTGGCCTGGTATGGCATTCCGGAAGAAGGCGGGGAGAAGCGGATCCGACCGATTGCGCAGGCGGGACCGGCACGGGCCTATCTGGACGGGTTGGCCGTGCATTGGTCAGAGGATTCATTGGGGCAGGGGCCGAGCGGACGGGCGGTTCGAACGGGCCTTCCGCAGGTGACCGAAAGGACGGCCGATGACGCCGGATTTGAGCCCTGGGCGGCAAGAGCGGCCCGGCATGGCTTCAAATCCTCCGTGGCGGTACCGATGAAAATCGATGGCAAGGTCGCCGCGGTCCTGAACATCTACAGCTCGGAAGACGGTGCCTTCGGGAAAGATGAATTGGCTCTTATCACCGAATTTGCGGACAATCTTGCACTGGCGGTGCGGACACTGCGGTTACAGTTCGAATCTGCCCAGCTTCATTCCAGTCTGGAAGATTCGGCGATGGGGGCGGTGCGGGCGATTGCGTCCACGATTGAAAAGCGCGATCCCTATACCAGCGGTCATCAGGTCGATGTAGCGACACTTGCCGTTGCGATTGGCAGAAAACTGGGATGGGACCGTTTCAAGCTGGAAGGGCTGAAACTGGGCGCGACGATCCATGATATCGGTAAGATATCGGTCCCTGCCGAGATTCTGAATCGACCCGGCAGACTGACCGAAAGCGAATTCGGAGTCATAAAAGCCCATCCCCAGACTGGTTTCGAGATACTGGAGAAAACGGACTTCCCCTGGCCGATCAAGGAAATGGTTGTTCAGCATCATGAGCGGATTGACGGTACCGGCTACCCCTATGGTCTGAAAGGCGATGAGATCATTGACGAAGCAAAGGTCCTGGCCGTCGCGGATGTGGTCGATGCCATCACGTCCCACCGACCCTATCGACCCGGTCGCGGTATCGATGTCGCCCTGGCGGAAATAGAGCGCGGCAGAGGGACGGCTTACGATCCCTCCGCCGTGGATGCCTGCCTCTCCCTGCTGCGGGACGAGCATTTTCAATGGGCACATGCCGGGTTTGGCCGGTCGAGCTAACGCTATTATGAGACGTTCCGAATGCCGTCCTAGATCGGTTCCGGCTTCACATGCAGATTGTGATGGGCCTTCAGCAGCGCCGACCATTTTTTCCGACTGTCGGTGGTCGCCGCCTTGTCGACCATTTCGCCGTCAAACAGCAGCGCCAGGGTATTCTGGACCAGAAGGCGCGCGATCTGGTTCTCCTCGCGCGGGGCATGCCTGTGTTCCGGTCCGGCGTAGCTGCCGCTGATTACAAACTCCCTCGGGTAGTGGGCAATGTCGGTCAGGTGTTTCAGAATGCTGGCGGGGGAGATCGGCTTGCTGAGAATGGCGTCCACGCCGGCAAAGGAGAACCGCCTGGCATTCTCCATTGTCACAGCGCTTTCCGTCACCAGGATCGGCAGGAACGGGTCACCGTGAAATGTCTGGGTCCGCAAGGCACGGATGAGGGCGAAGATTTCGACTTCCAGGCCATCCACCTCGATCACGGCGGCATGGGGTTTCTCGGATCGGATCGCGGCCTGGAGTCGGTCCAGGTCAAAGACATGCTGGATGTTGGTGAACCCTTCCGCGCGCAGCATCGAGGTCATCGGATTGCCGATTTCCGGCAAGGGTTCGAAGAGAACCAGATTGATGCGGTCCAGGTGTAGGGGGCGGGTCACGGCGGGGTCCCTGACGGTTCATGGTCCTGCAAAGCCTATCCCATGCGGCGGGGCGTCGAAAGCATTTGATCCGGCGGGGATGTGGTATAGCGTTTCGCAACGAGGCGTGATCCGCAGCGGTGGTAGGAGGGGAAATTTCATGGAAATACAGAAAAACGCATTCAAGGCCGCCCTGGCGGAGGGTCGTCTGCAACGGGGTCTGTGGAGCAGCCTGTGCAGTCCGCTGGTGGCGGAAATGCTGTCGCAGTCCGGTTTTGACTGGATCCTGTTCGATGCGGAACATTCCCCGATAGAAGTCGCCGGGCAACTGCCGCTATTGCAGGCCGCAGCGGTGGGAACCGCGTCACTCGCTGTGCGTCCGCCCTGGAATGACAAGGTCCTGATAAAGCGGGTGCTGGATATGGGCGCGCAGACGGTGTTGCTGCCCTTCGTGCAGACGCCGGAGGAAGCGCAGGACGCGGTGCGGGCCTGCCGCTATCCGCCCCATGGGATTCGCGGTGTCGGGGGATCAACCCGCTCCAGTGCCTATGGCCGGGTGAAGGATTATGCCCATTTGGCCGACGATCAGGTCTGCGTCCTGGTTCAGGTGGAGACGGCTGAAGCTCTGGCACGCCTGCCAGAGATCGCAGGGGTGGAGGGGGTCGATGGCGTCTTCATCGGCCCGGCGGATCTGTCCGCCTCTCTCGGTCATCTCGGCAATCCGGGGCATGAGGTCGTGCAGGTCGCAATTCAGAAGGCCGCAGAAACGATCCGCGCAGCGGGCAAGGCTCCGGGCATACTTGCCACATCTGCGAGGGATGCGCGCCGTTATATCGACTGGGGTTTCCTGTTTGTTGCCTGTGGCATCGATTTGCGGATTCTCTCGCAGGGGGTCGATGATCTGCTGGCAGAGGTTGGAGCCGCTACTTGATTCCGGCGCGCATGAAGCTCTGCACGAACTGGCGCTGGAACAGCAGGAAGGCGATCAGCAAAGGCCCGGAGGTAATCAGCGTTGCTGCCGATATGATTGACCAGTCGATCCCCTGATCGACCGAGGTGAAGACCTGCAATCCGACGGTCAGCGGGCGTGTCTCGACCGAATTGGTGATCACCAGCGGCCAGAGGAAATTGTTCCAGTGGTGGCTGACGGAGACCAGACCGAAAGCGACATAGACCGGTTTTGCCAGTGGCACATAGACTCGCCAGAGCGTGCCGAGCGGGCTTGCCCCCTCGATCCGCGCCGCGTCGTCCAACTCCTTCGGTACCGATTTGAAAGTCTGGCGCAGCAGGAATATCCCGAAGGCTGATGCCATATAGGGCAGCGCGATACCCAGTGTCGTATCTATCAGGCCGAGATGCGACATGCTGCGGTAATTCTCCACAATCAGCACATCGGGCATGATCATCAGTTGCAACAGAACCAGGATGAATGCCGTATCGCGCCCCCGGAACTCATAGCGCGCGAAGGCATAGGCCGCGAGGGTTCCGAGAATCAACTGTCCGATCAGGACCATGGTGACCAGCGCGATGGTATTCAGCATGTATCGCCCGAACGGGGCGGCCTGCATCGCACGCTCAAAGTTCTCCAGCGTCAGCGGTGCCAGCAGATCGAAACGCACTGCATAGGCACTGGGATGGAAGGCGGTCCAGACAGCATAGGCGAGCGGCAGGATCCAAAGGATCGCCAGGGTCCAGGCCCCGACTGTCACCAATCCGTCGGTTAGCCAATCCGGGCCGAACAGGTTGACCGGTCTGTCTTGCGGGATTGCCTGGATGTCATTGGTCATCGGTAATGCACCCGCCGGTCGAGATAGAGGAACTGGCCGATGGCGATTACCGCCAGTATAGCCAGCAGCACCATGGTCAGCGCGGCGGCATAGCCGGTGTCCCAGTATTTGAACGCGACCTCATAGATATAATAGAGGAGCAGGGTCGAGGCATTGTCCGGCCCGCCCTTGGTCATTGCCAGTACATGATCGACCAGCCGGAAGGCACCGATCACGGCATTGATTGCGACGAACAGCGTGGTTGGCATCAGCAGCGGGAATAGAATGCGCCGGAAATAGACCCATCGCCCGGCCCCTTCCAGGGTCGCGGCCTCGCGATAGCTGGGCGGGATCTGCTGCAGGGCGGCCAGATAGAAGATCATGAAGAAACCGGCTTCCTTCCAGACCGCCACGATCATCAATGCCCAGAGTGCGCTTTCCTTCTGGCCCAGCAGGTTGGTTTCAGCGAATCCGAACGCGCCACCGATCTGGTTCAGCAGGCCATAGCCCGGCGTGTAGAAGAACAGCCAGATATTCGCCGCCGCCACCAGCGGCAGTACGGTCGGCGTGAAATAGGCCAGCCGCAGGAAGGCGCGCCCGCGCAGCTTGCCGTTGACCCACAGCGCCATGATCAGCGCAATCCCGATGGAGGTCGGAATGGTTCCCAGCGCGAAAAGCGTATTGTTCCAGAGCGCCTGATGAAAGACCGGATCGTCCAGCATAACGCGATACTGCTCCAGCCCCAGAAACTCTGCCGGTCGCCTGCCACGCGGTGTTGAATGCAGGCTGGACCAGAGAGTCATGAGGGCGGGCAGATGTGTGAACCCGACCAGCAGCACGGCGGCGGGCAACAGCAACAGCCATCCATGAATTGCGGTGCGGGACATCATTCCTGTGAAATCCTTGCGGCAATGGGCACCGGGGACGGCAGTGTGTTCCCGCCCCCGGCACGGACTTGCATCAGCGATAGGCACCAAGAATGCGGTCGGCTTCCGCCTGGGCATCCTGCATTGCCTGTTCCGGTGTTTTGGCACCGGTCAGGGCGGCCTGAAGCCCGTCGTTGAAGGCCTTCACGACACGCTGGTTCTCATGGGTGGACAGTTCCGCCTTGGCGAATTCCAGCTGGTCGCGAGCAACCGCCGCCGGTGGGAAGTCGGCCAGATAGGCCTTCATAGCATCGGTTCCCCAGGCTGCCGGGCTGGTGGCGACATAACCGGTCTTGATGCCCCAGTCGGCGGCCATTTCCGGCGTCGTCAGCCAGCGGATGAAGCGCAGGGCTGCGGTCCGCTCGGCTTCGTCGGCATGTTTGAAGAGATACAGGTTTCCGCCACCGGTCGGCGCGCCCGGACGCTGATTGGCCGGAAGCCAGCCCACACCGAAATCAAAAGGTGCGTTGGTGCGTACATTGGTCAGGTTGCCGGTCGTGGTCCACATCATCGCGGTGCGGCCCTCGAAGAAATCCTTTGGCGTTGTGCCCCATTCGACGACACCCGCCGGATGCACGCCGTGTTTGGTCGACAGATCGACCCAGTATTGCAGCGCCTCGACGACTTTCGGATCGGCAAAATTGGTCTGATTGCCATCGGCATTGACCAGATCGACGCCATTTTGGATCGCCAGCCCCTGGAACAGCCAGTAGGGGAAGCCGGATGACGGAATCTGGATACCATACTGGGTTACATTGCCCGACCCGTCCTTCTTGGTCAGTTTCTGGGCGAAGGCCAGTTGTTCGTCCCAGTTCTTCGGGGCGACATCTGGATTGAGACCGGCTTCCGCGAAGGCGGCCTTGTTCCAGTACAGGACCGGGGTGGAGCGCTGGAAGGGAATGCCCCAGTTCTTGCCGTCCACCCTGCCGTTTTCCATGAAGGCCGGGTAGAAGCTCTCAAGCCAGGCCTTGTCTTCCGCCGACTTGACCACATCGTCGAAGGGGACGATGGCGTCTTCGTCATACAGCGTGAAGGTGTCGGTCGACAGCAGCACCGCCAGATGAGGCGGTTCGCCACCTTTCAGGGCGGTCAGCGTCTTGGTGATCGTGTCCTGATAGCTGCCGGCATAGACCGGGCTGACCTTGATGTCCGGGTTGGCTTCGTTGAAGCGCGCGGCATAGTCGTCGATGATCTGGGTGATCGGCCCACCAACGGCGACCGGGAAATAGAAGCTGAGTTCCGTCTGGGCCTGGGCGGCACCGGCGATGGTCGACAGACCGGCCAGTGTACCGGCGGCAAGCATTGTCCTGCGTATCCACGACATTTCCTACTCTCCTCTTTGCAGGGCGATGGGTGCTTTCGACCCTGTCGCCGGTTGAACAGGCAATCCGGACCCGTTTAGGGCGCGGATTCCACAGGCCACCCGTCGACCGGTGGCAGCATCAAACAGATGCAGCGCATCGGGTGGCAGTTGGATCATCAGGCGGCGGGCGGCGTCCGGACGAACCGGCCCCTTCACCCGCAACACCAGTTCTTCGGAGCCCAGGCGCAGGGTCAGGACCGAATCCGCGCCGAGATATTCGATCTGCTCCAGGTGAGCGGGGAAGCCGCCGTGATCGGTCAGCCGAACATCTTCCGGGCGCAGGCCCAGCAGCAGCCTGCAATCTGGCGCGAACTCACCGTCCAGCGCCACAACCGGCGGTCCGCCGCCCGCGATGGCATGGACCCCGTCGCGCGGCTCCAGTGCCAGCAGACTCATCGGCGGTGTGCCCAGGAACCGGGCGGTGAAGACGGTGTCGGGCCTGGCATAGATATCTGTCGGGCTTGCCTGTTGTTCGATCCGGCCCGACTGCATCAGGATGATGTGATCGCCCATGCTCATGGCCTCGGCCTGATCATGGGTCACATAGATCATGGTAAGACCCAACGATTGCTGCAGGGCGCGCAACTCGCGGCGCATCTCATGGCGCAGTTTGGCGTCCAGGTTCGACAGCGGCTCGTCCATCAGGGTGACCGGGCTGCGCGCGACAATGGCGCGGCCCAGGGCGGCACGCTGCTGCTGACCACCGGAAAGCTGGCCGGGCCGCCGATCCAGCAAACCGCCCAGCCCCAGCAGATCGACCGCCCAGGAGAGCCGCCGTGCGCGCTCCGCCTTCTCGACGCGCCGTACTTTCAAGCCGAACAGAATATTCTCCCGCACGGACAGATGCGGGAACAGGGCATAGGACTGAAACACCATGGACAGATTGCGTCGGGCCGGGGACAGGTGGGTAACGTCCTTCCCGGCGATGACAATCCGACCCTCCGTCGCATTCTCCAATCCTGCGATCATGCGCAGGGTGGTGGACTTGCCGCATCCGGACGGACCGAGCAGGACAACGAAACTGCCGCTCTCGACGCTGAAATTCACACCGTCCACGGCGGTCGTATTGCCCCAGCGTTTCACCAGTCCATGGATTTCCAGGGTTGCCATGGCTCAGCCCTCCCCATCGCCGAAGGGGGTGGCAACATGCAATTCGATACCCTGATCCCTCAGCAGGTCGAGGATGTGCGGCGGCGGATCAGCATCGGTGAAAAGCGCATCGACATCGCCAATTCGCCCGCCACTGACCGCCGCGCGCCGCCCGAACTTGCTGTGGTCGGCGACCAGGAATTTCCGGCGGGCATTAGCGGCCAGGGCCTGACGGGCACGGACCTCGCCGGTCTCGAAATCCAGCAGGGTGCCATCCTCCTCAATCCCGGCGGCACCGAAGATCGCATAATCGACGCGCCAGTCACGGAACAGCCGTTCCGCGCCGCTGCCGACAACATCGCGGTCAGCTGATCGCATCTGGCCGCCCGCGATCACGACCTCAAAGGTTGGATTGGTGGCGGCGACCAGTGCGGCATTCAGATTATTGGTAATGATGCGCAGATCTTCGTGCCGCAACAGGGCCTCGACGACCAGGGTCGGTGTGGTGCCGATACTGACGCCGACGACACTGCGATTGTCGATCCGGCGCGCAACCGTGGCGGCAATACGGCGCTTTTCAAGCAGATGGGTGGTGCTGCGCTCGTCATAGGGCCGGTTCTCGCGCAGCGGTGGAATGCCGACGCCGCCATGGTGCCGACGCAGCAATCCCTGATCACAGAGCAGGTTCACGTCGCGCCGGATGGTCTGGGGGGTGACCGCGAACAGCTCTGCCAGCGCCTCGATGGAGGCAAAGCCTTCCCCCCGCACGAGGTCGAGGATGCGATTGTGACGGTCGATGACAAGCATGGTCGAGAAGCGGCTCCGAAATGTTCATGTGAACTATCGGTGCTTTCGATTGCGAACGGATGGCAACGCCGTGACTCTTTGATGAAGCCCGGTGAGATGTTGGATTGTTATGCTGCAGAACGCGAGGCGAGGCTGACGAAGGGCCGATCTGCCGCACCGCCAACCTGGATATCGGTGCCATAGATCGCCGACAGGGTCGCCCGGTTGAGAACCATGCCCGGATCGCCCTGGGCTGCGACTTCACCATTTGCCAGCAGCACGATCCGATCAGCGAAGGCGGAGGCAAGGTTGAGGTCGTGCAGGACCGCGATCACCCCGATCCCCTCAGCGGCGAATTGCCGGGCCAGCGCCATGACAACAGCCTGGTGGCCAAGGTCGAGACTGGCTGTCGGTTCGTCCAGCAGCAGATAGCGCGGCTGGTCCCCGACCGGACTGGACCGCAGTTGCGCCAGTGCGCGGGCGATGGAAACCCGTTGGGATTCACCGCCGGACAGTCGTGTGACTGGACGGTCCGCCAGCGCCGTCAGACCGGCATCCCGCAGCGACCGGGCGACGATGCCGTGCCCGGATGCCTGCGTGATGCCCGATAGCAGACCCATTTCCACCACTTCGGAAACGGTGAAGGCGAAGGGGATGGAGAAGGCCTGGCGCATGACGATCCGCAGCCCAGCCAGCGCCGACGGGGCATAGTCGGCGATAGCCACCCTGTTCAATGTCGCCTTTCCGCTATTCGGTGCGATATCGCCCGCCATAACTGCCAGGGCGGTCGATTTTCCGGCCCCGTTCGGTCCGACCAGGGCCGTGAAGCTGCCCGGTAGGACGTCGATGCTGATCCGGTCGAGGATGAGGCGGTCAGACAGGCTGACAGAAACGGTATCAAGGGCCAGCATCACGCGCTCCTCCAGCGGGAGGTGATCAGCAGCCACAGAAAGAAAGGGCCACCGACTGCGCCCAGGATCAGGCCGACCGGCAGTTCCGCCGGGGCGACAATGGTGCGCGCCACCAGATCGGCAAGCGAGATCAAAATCGCACCTGCCAGCATCGATCCGGGAATGACGATGCGGTTGTCCGCCCCCGCCATGATCCGGACCAAATGGGGCACGACCAGACCGATGAAGCCGATGGAACCCGCGAAGGAAACCGCCGCGCCGACCGACAGGGCGACGGCCAGCACGATCACCCGTTTCATCCGCTTCACATCGAGACCGAGATGCGCCGCCTCGACCTCCCCCAACAAATAGCGGTTGAGGTCCGCCGCCCTGAGCGCAAGCAGGATCAGCGGGCAGAGAATGGCGAGCGCGAGGAAAGGGAGCATGTCCCATCCGGCGATGGCAAGGCTGCCCATCGTCCAGAAGGTCAGGCTGCGCAACTGCTGGTCATCGGCAAGATAGGAGAGAATTCCGATCCCGGCGAAGGCGATGGCGTTGATCGCGATTCCAACCAACAGCATCATCGCGACATCAATACGCCCGCTGCGGCTGCCCAATGCGACGATGGCCACGGTGGCGATACCAGCCCCGGCAAAGGCAAAGGCGGGAACCGCATAGAGATGGATATAGGCGACAAGCGTCGGTGCCAGCGTCGATCCCAATACAATGGCCCCGATTGCGCCCAGTGCCGCGCCGGAGGAGATGCCGATCAGACCCGGATCGGCCAATGGATTGCGGAACAGGACCTGTAGTGCCGCACCACTGCCGCCCAGCGCTGCGCCTACCAGTAGGCCGAACAGGATGCGGGGCAGGCGGACCTGGGCGATTACGATATCCGCGCGTTCCGTGCCGCCTAGGATCAAACCCTGGACGATTTGCATCAGGTCAATTCGATACGCCCCGATTGAAATACAGAGCAGTGCGACCAGAACCGTCAGGACGATCAGCCCGAAAAGCGCGACGCCCCGTCGCCGGGTGCGCCGTTCAATGCCGGTTGCGACGGTATCTGTCATGCCGGGACCAGTGGGGCAAGCGCCTGCAAATCCGGTGCAGGTCCGTGCAGGATCTGGAACAGGGTCGCCGCCGCATCCGTCGTGCGCGGCCCGAAGCCGAGCAGCAGCGATCCCCCCATCCCATGGATACGGCGGTTCTGGGCGGCGGGCAGGGATCGCAGCAGCGGCATCTGTGCTATCGCTTCCACACCACCCAGCTGATCGGCGACGTGCTGCATCATTAGAATGATGTCGGGTGATGCGACATGGACAGCCTCAGCAGCAGCAGGCTTGTATCCTTCGAAATCGGTAAAGGCGATCCGACCCCCCGAAAGGGTGACGATGGCTTCGGCGGCAGTATTCCGACCGGCGGTGAGCAGTGCGCCCTCTCGAACATCCATCAGGAACAGCACCGTCGGGCGGTTGTCGACCCCGTTGACTGCTGCTTCTACCAGCGCAGCGCGGCGACGGATTTCCGCCGACAGGGTGTCAGCCTCGGTCTGGGCCCCGACGATTTCCGCGACGGTGCTGATATTCCGCAGCACGTCAGGAACACTGCGTGCATCGGGAATAATGGTGGTTTCCAGTCCCGTTGCCTTGAGGTTTTGAAGGGCGTTCGGCGGTCCCGCACCCTCTGCGGCAAGCAGCAGGGTCGGATCAAGGGACAGGACACCTTCGACCGACAGGGTGCGCATGTATCCCACTTTCGGCAGAGATGCAGCGGCGGCAGGGAAGACCGATGTCGTATCCACCCCGACAAGTCGGGATTCCCGCTTCAGGAAATACAGGGTTTCAGTGACCGACCCGCCCACGGATACGATCCGGGATGCATCATGACTGGACGCACGTGCAGGAAAGCTCGACAGACTGGTCAGCGCGGCGGCACTCGCAAGGAAGTTACGGCGGGAAATCGACATGGGGAACTATCCTCCGGTACGGCTGTAAATGATGGGGCCTATCGGGTCTTGAGCAGGATCTGGGCATCGGCAACACCCTGCTTTTGCAGAAATGCCATGACATCGATCATGCGCTGGACGGGTGCATCCGGCTCGCTGACCAGAACCACCGGGCGGGTCGGCGATTGCCGGATGCGGGACAGCAGGTCGGCCTGCGCCGCCGCCCAGTCGGGGTGGTCGCTGTCGGAAATCCGATAGGGCACGGTGCCCGCGCGGATCGTGATGGTCAGGGGGTCCGCATCGACCGCGCCGCCTAGAGTGGTTTCTTCGGTGCTGGGCATGTCGGCATCAATGACCAGTTGGGCGGCATTGGCCGTCAGAACCATGAAGACGATCAGCATGAACAGGACATCGACCAGCGGCGTCAGATCCGCGCTTAATCCGGCGATGCCGCCACTGGGTCTGTTTTCCGCCGGAATCCGGATCATTCCGCCGCCTCCAGAGTGCGTGGTTCGGACCTGCGGTGCTGCGGATCCTCCAGCGCATTGGAATGCTTCGTCAGGATCAGGGCCAGCGACGCGATGCGTTGTTCCGCAGCGGCGCGGAAGGCCCAGATCGCGACGGTGACCGGCAGGGCGATAGCCATTCCGACCACCGTGGTGAGCAGTGCCTGCCATAGCCCGTCCGCCAGCAGGGACGGGTTCACGGGGCCGTCATGATCGGCAATTGCCTGGAACGCGACAACCATGCCCAGAACGGTACCCAGCAGGCCCAGCATTGGGGCGATCCCGGCGATCAGTTGCAGGAAGCCTAGGCCACGGGTCAGTTGGGCGCGCTGGGATTCCAGCCAGAGCGACGCCGCCTCCTCCCGCTCCGCCCTGCCGGGATGGCAACGGTCGGAAAGGATCGTCAGACCCGTCTCCAGAACCTCCCGGCGGCGGTGCAGGACGGTTGCGACCAGTCGCTCTACCATCACGGCCAGCGCCGAGACGGAACAGAGCAGCAGCGGTATCGCAACCGGCCCCAGACGTTCCAGAATGGACCATGCCTCTGCCATCATGCGACCTTGTCCAGTGCCTGCTCGGCCTCCAGTTCTGCGACAAGCTCCCGCCATTCATTGAGTTCCGGCTTGCCGGGTTTCCGGGCACCGAAAAGCTGGAGCACGTGGTCGTCGTTCCGGTCGAAGAACTCCAGGGCGGTGACGATGCCGTCATCGGTCGGCTTGCGGACAACGAAGGCAGTCGCCAATGCATCGGTGCGAACATGGAGATTGAAATCCGGGTCCAGCACGTTTTCCCAGTTTTCCATCGGGCGGATATTGGAAACCGGCCCGGTATGGATCTGGATGCATCCCCGATTGCCGACGAAGGCCATGATCGGCACTGTACGCGATGCGGATTCCGTCAGCACCGAATGCAGGCTGTCCAGTCGGATTTCGGTCACGAACCGGCTGTCGGCATGTCGCAACGCCTGAAGCCGGTCAAGGCCATGGCTGCGCAGGATACCGTGAAACTCGTGTACATCCTTCATCGCCTCCCAGTCCGAGCGGAAAGAGGCGATGTCGATCTGTTCGTTCTGAGTTGCCAGACGTTTGGTGGGATAGGGGCGGACCACCATATCCGGGGTCTGTTCCGGATCCCGGAATTCCTCGACCAGGATATGGAAGGCCCGAAGATCGCTTTCCGGAAGCAGATAGATTTTGTGGACGGCGGTTCCGGACCGGTCGAAGAATTGCAGGCTGGTGCGACGACCGCTGCGGACTTCCTCCTCCACAACGAAACCATGCGGCCAATGTTGCAGGAACAGCCGCAGATCGATGGTCTCGTTCAGGACAATACCGACATGGCCGGTCGTCTTTACATTCCCGAACACGCCCTTGCGTTCATGCACGACCGCATCGTTGCGGGTCAAGACCATCACCCGTCCAACCGTCGGTAGTTTCTCGATCAGGTGATGGAAAGGGCCACGCAGCCGCGTCGCTCCGGCACCGACCACGGCGGCCACCAACTGTCCTTCGGCGACGTTAAGCTTTGCCGCTGCATCACGGGCACGGATGCCAGGTTCGGCGGCACGCAGGGCGCTCCATCGGTCGCGAAGGTCGGACGCGTCCTCCAGTGCGGTCATGTCGGGCTGGGTGGTCATGGCTGTGCTCCTTCAGGCAGGATCGGTTGGAGAGGATCAGTTGAGGTGAAAGCGCACCGGCACTTCCACCAGGGATTCGACGGGTAATCCCGCATGCTGCGCCGGTTCGAACTGCCAGCGCCGGGCGGCGTCCAGTGCGGCATCGTCCAGGCGGTAAAAGCCGGAGGATTGCCAGACCTCGACAGACAGCGTCCGGCCACCCGGTGAAACGGCGGCGCGCAGAACAACCACCCCTTCTTCGTCCCGCTTGCGGGATATGGGCGGGTAACGCGGCGGTTCCGGCGGGGTGCGGAAGGTCGGATCGGTGATCAGGATGGGGTCGATGGTGGCGGGCATGGCGGTGGGGGCAGTATCGGCGATCTGCTGCACGGTTTCGGTGGCAGGACCAGCCGGAGAGGGGGTCGCTGCCAGATCCGATGCGGGTTCGGAAAGCAGTTCAACAGGCGTCACCGCTGCCGGTGTCGCGATCTGCACCTGTTCCCGGACGGGTTCTGCGGGTTTGGCCTGCGGGCGAGGGGGCGCTGGGATTGCTGCCACTTCCTGGATAAATGATGTGGGCTCAGTCACCGGTGCTGGTTCTATGTCAGGTGGGGTTTCAAAAATCGGTATTGATTCCGGGATCAAAGCAATCGGTTCAGGATCGGCTTTTACAGGGGTATCTGATTGTATCGATGGAGCCTGTAAGGATGGCGGTGGAACCGGCATGACTGGATCGGGTGCAGGCAATGCTGGCCGGGCCGCCGGGGCGGATGCGAACCGGATGGCGACGGAGGGATGCGTGACGCGCTCTCCGTCGCCGAGGCTCATTCGATCCGGATTGAGGGCCAGCATGGCCAGATGAACGGACAGGGATCCGGCGACGGCAAGCATCAACAGATCCCCCCGCAGGGATGCGGATGCGCCCATGGCGGGCAGACCCCGATGCCGATTTGATCCACGACCGATCATGCTGTGCAGATTCCTGGCCCGATTTCCGCTATCAGGATTACTTCGTCAGGATCAGCTTGTCCTGCCGCGTCCTGCGCAGCCGGTAGCGTTCTCCATGATGGTTGATGACGATCTCCGCATGATCCTTGAGCAGGGCTTCGCTGGTAAGAACGCGTGGCTCACGGATTGCAGTTGCGGTCGTTAACGTCTGACTGTTCGGCATTGGATCATCCTCTTCCATGGTTGAATCGTCCGGGTTGTTCAGAACTGGTAGCTGGCGGTGATCTTCGCGTTGCGACCGGTTTCTTCGAGTTCCGAGGGGTAGCGCTGATAGGATTTGTCAAAAATATTGTCGATTCCGAAATCAACGCGCAGGCCGTCCAGCGCCCGGTCGTTCGGGACGTAGGAGACGAAGACGTCATGTACGGTCTTGGCGCCCGGACGTGCGGTGCCGGTCGGCGGCACGTCGGTCTGACCCATATAGAGGGAGGCACGCCATCCTGCCGTCAGACCGAGTTCGGGCCATTTCATACCGGCGGACAGCGAGACGATGTCTTCCGGAATGCTGCCCAGGGCTTGGCCGGTGGCCAGATTGTCGCTGTGCAGGCTGGTCGCCGACAGACCTCCGAAATAGTCCGGCGCATCATAGGCGACTTCCAGTTCGACCCCCTTGATGCGGGCTTCTGGAACATTGGCGCGGGTGGTTGTGCCGAAGGCACCGCCTTGCACGGTTTGTTCGATATAATCCTCAACATCGTTCTGAAAGACTGAGGTTTTGATGCGCAAGGCATCTCGGTCCAGGGCAACCTCGTCGAAGGACAGGGCCACGCCGATTTCCTTGTTCTGGGCGAATTCGGCCTTCAGGTCCGGGTTGGGCACAAACTGGTTGAAGGCAAAATGCGCTCCGCTGACATAGAGTTCCGTCAGTGACGGTGCCCGGAAGGCCTCGGCATAGGAGCCATAGACCATCAGCCAGTCGGTCGCCTGATAGGATGCTGCGAGTTTCTTGGACAGGCGGCTGTCGCTGACATCCCTCTGACCGGTAGCTTCCTGGTCATAGGAGTCGTAACGCAGGCCGGTGATCACGCTCAGATCATCCCAGACAGTGACTTCAGCCTGGGCGAAATAACCCTGGGTTATCTGTTCGGCACTCGGAAATTGTGGTCGGGGCGCATCATTGCGGCGACCTTCCTGAACATCCTCGTAAACCTCGAAACCGTAGGTGACGGCCAGGTCGATTGTCTCGCCCAGGTTCACGCGGCTGGTATTTGCGACATCCAGGCCGACCGTATCCAACTGCGTGATGTCGTGACGGCTGTTCGCGCGCACGAATTCACGGATTTTGGTCCCGTTGATATAGGCCGTGGCGTTCAGGTCGAGAAGACCGCTAAAGCCTTCATAGCCATAGGTTACGCTGCCGCTGTTTTCCAGCGTCTTGCGGTTGGCGATGACGGTTCCGTTCGTGTTCGCCGATGTCGGGATCACATGGTCGTCATGGAAAGTCTGGGCCGACAGCTTGATTGAATGCCCTTCATGCTCAAAGCTGGCCTTGCCCAGGGCGGATTTGATTGAATCTTCGGAGAAGGGGATGTCGTTACCGTTGCCATCCACGTATTTGGCCGATGCACTTCGTGTCACGCTGGCCAGCAGATCCACCCCTTCGGTCGGACGTCCGAATGCCGTTGCTGTCGCATGTTGTTGTTCGTTGTTTGTCTGATAGCCAAGCGAGGTGCGGAAGCCCAGATTTTCTCCAGGGCGCAGCAGGTCGCTGGCATCCACGGTCTCCATATCGACCACGCCGCCCAATGCGCCCGATCCGTAGAGCAGGGAGCTTGGACCGCGCAACACGCTGACCTGTTTCAGCAGGGTCGGGTCTATGAAGGTCCGGCCCCGGTGCCCGGACGAGAAATTCTTGCGCACGCCATCGGTGCGGACCACGACGCGGTCATTGCCAAGCCCCCGGATATTGGGTTCTTCGGCGGTGTTGCGCGGACCGCCGGACATCTGGACGCCGGGCATGCCGCGCAGGATGTCGTCCAGGCTTTGCGGCTGCGAACGCTGGATTGCTTCCCGGTCTGCAACGGAGATGGCGGCAGGTGCTTCCAGTGCGGATTTTGCGGTGCGCGTCGCCGTAACGGTGATCGCATCCATTGGCGTGACGCTCTGAACCTGTTGAGCAAAAGCATTGCTTGTGGTGCCCACGGAAACCCCGATCATGGCGCTCAACACGCAGCAGACGACACCCGCCCGCTGCATCGTCTCTTGGAATTGTCTCTTCTGCATCGGCTCTCTCCCAGCGATCTGTGCATCGATCCGGATACGGATCTATCGATGCCTGGCTGGTGGGACCCGGACGGGTGACTGGCTCGGCAGTTACGCAAATGCGAGTCATTCGCACTGGCTGATGGACAAGTACAGGCCGGAATCGATCCTGTCAAGCGGCTAAAAACGTTGCGTTTGTGTGCTCTGGAAGAGTCTGCAGGGCAATCCATTGGCGACATGACCGGTCGGATGACGGCCATGAATAGGTTCGCGTCACCATCTGGGCTATGTTAGATTCCGGCATCAGCAGCAAAAAGGAATAAGCCATGAAGGGTCATCCTGAAGTCATCACCCATCTAAACGCCATCCTGAAAAATGAGCTGACAGCCATCAACCAGTATTTCCTGCATGCCAGGATGCTGAAGGATTGGGGATTCCAGCGGCTCGCCAAGGCTGTCTATGAGGAATCCATCGGTGAAATGAAACACGCAGACATGATTGTGGAGCGGATACTGTCGCTGGACGGATTGCCCAATCTTCAGGATCTGGGTCGCCTTCGTATCGGTCAGAACGTACCGGAAATCCTGGACAGCGACCTTGCATCCGAAGTCGCGAATCAGGGCGCGCTGAAGGAAGCAATCGCGCTTTGCGAGGAGAAGCGCGATTTCGTCACCCGTGAAATCTTCGAGGATATTCTGACCGATACCGAAGGACATATCGACTGGCTGGAGACACAGCATCATCTCGTCGCCCAGACCGGTTTGCAGAACTATCTGCAGGAACAGATGTTCAAGTCCGGGGACGAATAGACGCCGTCTCTGCGGTATGAAACTGCTTGATGGCAATATGGAGCCGGCGGTTATGACTCGTCGGAAGGTTTGTCTTTGTCATTCTGGGAAAGAGATACAGGATTCCCTGCGCGGGTCGGATTGTCCCGTCCCGCGTTGTCTTTTCTTCTGGCCAGATGCTCGGCCAGTCTGATCCAGTGCCCCATGCTTTTATAGACGAACATTCAGTCGCCCATCCTATTCCGCCGCAGCAGGTATCCGGCAGGTTCGGCGCTGACAGAAGATCATTTCCTCGATCGTTTCCGCGCACAGCCCGCATTTCGGCGATACGCCACAGGCGGCATAGACCGAATCTGGCTCGTCATGACCCGACGAGATGACTTCGGAAATCCGCTGGTCCGTGATCGCATTGCAAATGCAGATGTACATGGCAACACCCTCTGTAAGCGCGTGCCATCATATATAATATCATGAGAATGATTGTCAATTGCATAGTGTCATCAGGCGGAAGCATCTCCGGCACTCTGCCAGAACTCTTCCAGTTTCGCCGCCAGGAATGCGGGTTGTTCGAGACAGGGCAGGTGCCCGGCACCGGGGATCGGCTCATAGACCGCATTCGGCATCAGGTCGGCCATGATGGCGACGAGTTCCGGCGATGTCGCCATATCTTCCGTGCCGCAGAGGCAGAGGGTGCGGGTTTCGATCAGGGCGGTGCTGGCGGTCAGATCGGCATCCCGGATCGCGGCGCAAAGCGACTGATAGCCGGTCGCGGGAGTCCGGGTCAGCATTGCCCTGGCCCCGGCGAACAGGCCGGGATTGGCGGTCCTGAGTTCCGGTGCGAACCAACGGTCCAGTACGGCATCGGCAATCGATTCGAGGCCGCCTGCTTCTATCGCGGCAATGCGGGCGTCCCAGGCATCCGGCGTGCCGATCCTGTGGGCCGTGTCGCAGAGAACCAGGCTTGTGACCCGCCCCGGTTCCTGGGCGGCAAGGGCCTGTGCCACCATTCCGCCAATCGACAGGCCGACAATATGCGCCTGCTCGATTTCCAGTTGATCCATCAGGGCCAGCAAGTCGTCTGCCAGATCGACAATTGTCACTTGCCCCTGCGAAAGGTCGCTCAGTCCGTGGCCACGCATGTCGTATCGAAGACTGCGGATCGGGCCGGACAGGTGCGCAAGAACGTCATTCCAGATCCTGAAATCCGTACCCAATGAATTGGCGAAAACGACAGTGGGGGCGTCCTCTGGCCCTTCAAGTGCATAATGATGGATGTGGCCGTTGACCGATACGAAGCGCATTCTGATCCCTCCTTTACGCAAAACATTTTAAGCTTGAAATAATTTCTCGAAAGTCTGACATTGCCGTCGAACTTTTCAAGAGGCTATCGATGGCTGCCTTCGAGACGACGCGCAAGATTTTATTCCAGCATTGCGATCCGGCTGGGATCGTCTTCTATCCGCGCTATTTCGAATTGCTGAACGGTGTTGTCGAGGAGTGGTTCGAGGATTGGCTGGGCGTGTCCTTTGCCGACTTGCACGATGTGCGGCGGCGCGGCATTCCGACCGTGTCGATCACGGCTGATTTCAGCCGACCCAGCCGTCTGGGCGATACGCTCGTCTTCCGCTACATCGTCGAGAAGATGGGTGGTGCGAGCCTGACCTTGCGGTTTGAGATCGAAGGTCCGGACGGGCTGCGCCTGTCGGGTACTCAGGTGATCGTCCATGTCGATCTGGATGCGATGAAGCCCGTTCCGTTCCCCGAGGATCTGCGTGCCGGTTTCGCGCAAAGCCATATCGGCAAGAGTTTGAGATAGGCCTTTCAGAAACGAGGAATTCGTTATGCATGACATTCTCCACCCCAGCAGTTGGAAAAAAGCATCGGGCTATGCCAATGGCATCGCGGCACCGGTAGGGCGCACCCTCTATCTGGGAGGTCAGATCGGCTGGACCGGCGCGCAGGAATTCGAAAGCGACGATCTGGTCGATCAGATCCGCCAGACGCTGGTCAATATCGTCGCCATTCTGGCCGAGGCCGGGGCGGGACCTGAACATCTGGTCCGCCTGACCTGGTATGTGACCGACAAGCGGGACTATCTGTCCCGCCTTCCCGAAGTCGGTCAGGTCTACCGCGCCATTCTGGGCCGCAACTTTCCGGCCATGACAATGGTGCAGGTCGTCGCTCTGGTCGAAGACCGCGCGAAGGTGGAGATTGAGGCAACAGCGGTACTGCCTGCCTGATCGCCTACGGCTAGTTGGCGCGGGACAGACATTCCTTCAGTGATGCCGCCATTTCCCGCATCAGGTCGAAATAGAGGTCCTCTCCCGGCTGCAATGCAGCACCCAGCGGGTCCAGCACGGCGGTTCCGGCGGCACCACCTTCGGTGACGACAGCGACCAATTGTGGTGGAAATTGCGGCTCGGCAAAGACGCAGGCGGCGTCCAGATCCTGGAGACGATGCTTGACTTCGGTTAGTCGCTCGGCGCTGGGGCCAGCTTCCGGGTTGATTGTGATACTGCCGATGGCGGTCAGACCGAAGCGGTATTCCAGATACTGATAGGCATCGTGAAAGACCACGAAGGGCTTTCCGGCAACCGGTGCCAGTGTCGCCTGAAGTTCCCCGATCAACGCCTCAAGTCGTGCGATCAGTGCCTCCGCATTCGCTTCATACCGTGCGGTATTGGCAGGGTCGATGTCGTGTAGGGCGTGTTCTATCGCATGGACCATCGCGATAGCATTCTGCGGGTCGAGCCAGATATGCGCATCCACGGTGCCATGATCGTGTTCTTCTTTCTTTGCGTGATCATGGTCGTGATCCTCATGCTTTTCATCATGGCCATGGTCGTCCTTCTTGGCATGGCCGTGATCATCATGCTCATCGAAATTACCACCTTCCCGGACAGGAAGGCGCAACAGGTCCGGCGCTTCGATCAGACTGACAACCCGCGCTTTTGCACCCAGGCTTTCGATGGGTTTATTGAAAAAAGTTTCCAGTTCCGGGCCGATCCAGAAGATCAGGTCCGCATCCTGGACGGCGGCCGCCTGGGACGGTTTGAGAGTGTAGTTGTGCGGTGATCCGGAACCGGCGACGATCAAAGTCGGCTCTCCGACCCCGGCCATGACGCCGCTGACCAGGGCATGGATTGGCTTCACGGTCACGACGACGGCGGGGCCAGTCTGGGCCATGGTCCGTGTTCCGCCCGATGCCAGCATGAGAGCCACAGCCCCTGCCACAGCAATTCGTCCTATTGTCGCTCCGGTCATTCTAAGCCTCCGCAATGTTGAGATGTTACATCATTACATGAATTGCGTTACGATATAACGTATGGTAGGCAGCGCTTCAAGCTTGTAATATGCCGATCTCGGGCCGATGGAATGCCCGGTCGCGGCAGGCACCAGAAAGACATCGCTCATGCCCGGACATATCGACGCAACATCTTCGGATTTACAGTCTGATCCTGGAAAGGTCATTGCGGTTCCAGTAGATCGTGACTTGCTGATCCAGGCGCGTGGGATCGGTGTGCAGCGCCGGGATCGCTGGCTTATTCGCGGTATTGATCTGACCGTTCGCCGGGGGGAGATCATTACTCTGATCGGGCCGAACGGGTCTGGAAAATCGACCACGGTGAAGACGGTCCTGGGTGTGATCAAACCGGATGAAGGGATGATCCATCGTGCTCCTGCGCTTCGCATCGGCTATGTCCCGCAGCGTCTGGCGGTCGATTGGACCTTGCCGCTGACGGTTGACCGGCTGATGTCGCTGACCGGACCTGTTTCCGGGGATGAACGGCAGGAGGCGTTGGACAGTGTCGGGATCGGGCATCTGCGACAGGCGGAAGTCTCATCGCTCTCCGGAGGAGAATTCCAGCGCGCCCTGCTGGCCCGCGCCATCGCGCGCAAGCCGAATCTGCTGGTGCTGGACGAGCCGGTCCAGGGTGTCGATGTCGCCGGGGAAGGGGCGCTCTACAGTCTGATCGACCAGATCCGCCACCGCACAGGCTGCGGCATTCTGCTGATTTCACATGACCTGCATGTGGTGATGGCGGCAACCGATACGGTCCTGTGCCTGAACGGGCATCTGTGTTGCAGCGGAACGCCGCAAAGCGTGGCGGAAGATCCGGCCTATCTGCAACTGTTCGGGGCGCGTGCGGCGGCATCTATCGGAATTTACACCCATAATCACGATCATACCCACCTGCCGGACGGGCGGGTGAAACAGGCCGATGGCCGCATCACCGAAACCTGCCACGACGATCACGGCGACGGGCATGAGCACGACCACGCTCATGACCATGATCATGACAAGGAGGGTCGGCATGCTGGATGATTTCTTCACCCGTGCCCTGATTGCCGGGATCGGTGTCGCGCTGGTTGCGGGGCCACTTGGTTGTTTCATCGTCTGGCGGCGGCTTGCCTATTTCGGCGATACGCTGGCGCATTCCGCCCTGCTGGGGGTTGCACTGTCCTTCCTGCTGGAGATCGATCCGACTCTCGCGGTCTTTGCGATTTCCGCCCTGGTGGCCTTCGCGCTGCTCTTCATGCAGCGTCGGGCCAGCGTGTCCTCGGATTCGATCCTCGGGCTTCTGTCCCATTCCGCGCTTGCCATCGGCCTTGTCTGCATCGCCTTCATGAGTTGGATTCGGATCGATCTGATGGGTGTTCTGTTCGGGGACATCCTCGCGGTTTCGGTATTGGATATCATGATCATCTATGGCGGCGGGGCGATCATCCTGATTGTGCTGGCGCTGATCTGGCGACCCCTTTTCGCTGCCACCGTCAATCGCGAACTGGCGGAGGCGGAGGGCGCGCAGCCGGAGCGCGTGAACATGATCTTCATGCTGCTGATGGCGCTGACGATTGCGATTGCGATCAAGGTTGTGGGGGTATTGCTGATCACGGCCTTGTTGATCATCCCCGCTGCCGCCGCCCGTCGATTTGCCCGTGGGCCGGAACAGATGGCTGTGATCGCCGCCGTGATCGGTGTGGCGGCGGTCATCGCAGGGCTGTTCGGATCGCTGGAATGGGATACGCCGTCCGGGCCATCCATTGTCGTTGCCGCATTCTGCGCCTTCCTGATCAGCCTCGCCCTGCCGCTTGCGCCGTCCCGCTTCGGTGTGAAAGGATAGAGCCATGATGAAACAGTTGGACAGCGGCCACAGCCATGCTCCTCATCGAGCGCTTACCAAGAACGAAGCGCTGGTTTTCGGAGCCTTGAGCGCGACTGAACAGCCGCTCAGTGCCTATGCGATCCTGGATCAGCTTCGGGATTCGGGGATGCGTGCGCCGGTGCAGATTTATCGGGCACTCGACCGGCTGCTGGAATTCGGGCTGGCGCATCGACTGGAAAGCCTGAATGCCTTTGTCGCCTGTAACCATCCGCATTGTGAGGAAGTCGGTCAGACGGCCTTTGCGATCTGTGAGGCCTGCGGCAAGGTTACAGAATTCTCCGACCCTGCCCTGGACGCCTATCTTGCTGATTGGGCCAGTCGAGAATCCTTCGTGCCGGCCCGCACAACGGTCGAGCTACGCGGTCATTGCGCCGCCTGCGTTCCCGCTGATCAGCGCTGACCATCCCCGACGCTGATCGCATCCTTCGCTAACCCGCCCATGCGGGCATGGACACGCCCGCCATCGGCCATGGCGATCACGAACATCAATTCCCGTGCCCTGGGAGCATCGGCCACGCAGACCGTGACGGTTGAGAAATGGCTGCGAACATAAGCGGCATTGATATGGTGCAACGGCACGTCAAGCTGCGCGCCCATGGTGCCGAGCTTCTTCGATGACGGCACAATGGCCTTCGCCTCGCCCAGCAGGCGGCGCATCGCGTAACCACCGGGAACATGCCACAGGGCACCATGCTCCAACTCCCCCTCGCTGCCGACCAGCGCACCCTTGCCATAGGCTTCCACCGCTTCGGGTGGACAGCCCAGAACCTTGCGCAGGGCATCTGCCATTTCGTCGCCCATCGGTTTCAGGGCTTCCATGCCGGTCTGCAGATCCTCGACATACTGACCGGCATAGGGATTGGCGACCACGGCAGCGGCCCAGGCGACGGTGATCGGGTGGGCCGGGGCAGGGCCGAATTCGTGCCGGATTTCCTCACGATGGGTGACCAGCTTGCGGATCGGGAAGAGGGGCGTCATGCGGAAAGCTCCTTGAGGGAAGGGAGTGCGGGGATCGTGCCGATGGTGCGGACGTTCCCTTGCAGTGAAATCAGGGCGGCTTCGATCCATCCCTTGCGGCGGTAGGATCGGGCGAGAGCCTGCCCCGAGGCGAAGGCAGTTTCAAGCACACTGTCGGGCAGTCGTCCTACCGCGACGGTGACAAGGCGATCACCGAGATCGCTGTCCGGGTTGAGGTTCGACGCCAGTTCGCGGTGGATCGCCGGATGTTCGGCATTGACGGCGTTGCCAATCATCGTTGCAGCGGCATCGGCCAAGGCGGCGGAATGGGCCAGCACGGTCACCGACTCGGCAATGCCCAGGGAATGGGATCGTCCCCCGCGCCCGCTGGTCGCAATGCCGCGTATCCCACTGTCCGATGAAATTCTCGTCGCCCCGGTCAACCCGGTCTCCGGGACAATCAGCCCGATCTCCATTGACGCGCCTGGTGCCAGATGCAGGGCGATATCACCGCCATTGTTGACATAGGCGCGAGTCAGCGGTGCAACTGTCAGCATAGCCTGAAGAACATGGTCTGCCACAGCCCCCGCGACTGCGGCCATCGGGGTAATGAACTGGTCACGCCCGAAGGGCAGGCAGGCGGTTTGCATCCGCCGGGCGACCGGGCCTGTGAATAGCGGGTATGGGGTGATCTCCTGGCGCAGTCGGGGGAGTTCCGAAACGAGACCGGGCAGGATATCAACGAAGACGTCCATTGCAGCATGATAGGCATGCTCCACCGCCTGCGGCTCTCCGAATGCACCAATCACCAGATCGATCGGACCATGCTGCAGATGCAGCCGATTTCCGGTCAGTCGGGCGGCGGCGGGTGCGCTCATGGGCGGTGCCCCATCGGCCAGGGATTGTCTGCGGGCCAGGCCTCGCTGCGTATCGCAAAGCCCCGTTCCGTGATTGTGGATAAAGGTGTTACAGCACCCATATAACCGCCCAGCCGCTCAAAATCCGCCAGCGCCATGGTGAATTCCAGCGGAGCCACAATGGCGGGCGTCGGGACGGAGCCGAAGCTGTTGTCGGGCATCTTCGTTACATCCACCATCACGGTGATCCCGCCGCCGGGCCAGACATAACAGGGCGCGCCGCCCATCGTGACTCGGGTCAGGGCATCACGGACTGACCGGGTCAGACGCACCGGATTTTCCGTCACCCCGGCGCGCAGGCTTCCTCCCGCCCCGGCGATGAAAGCGACGGAGCACAATGCGGGCTCACAATTCTCCGCGATCCGGTCCACAACGATTTGCAGCGGGTCGGGCATTGGCTTTGGAACTGGCACCAGATCTGCATCCAACTCGCAATACAGCGCATCTTCGCCGGTCGTGCTGACCAGCAGCAGGCGCAGTCCGGGCCAGGCCGTCTTCGGGTCGATTCTCTGGATGATGGAGAGCGGGTCGGTAATATCCGTTCCGCCCCAGCCGGAGCCCGGCTCCGCGACCTGAAAATATCGTCCGGGTGTGGATTTGCGACCTCGGACCCGGATGCCGACCGGCACCATGCCCAGATAGGCCCCCGCCTGATGTTCGCTTAACACGCCGGTGATATGGTCGTCGACAACGATCACCTCATCGACATGACCGTGCCATTGCTGGGCGAAGATACCGATTGTGGCGGACCCACAACCGACCCGCATGCGCTCTTCCTGGTCGCCGTCGATAATCGGGGGTTGGCCCGCCTGTACGATCAGGTTGGCCCCGTCGTCGATGGTGAATTCGGTTGCCTGCTTGTTGCACAGGCTCAGCATCGCTGCACAGGTTGCAACGCCTTCTTTCTTTGATCCGCCAGTCAGGTGCCGTACCCCGCCCAGGGAGAGCATCTGGGATCCGTATTCCGCTGTCGTCACATGCCCCACGGGCTCCCCGTTATGGCGCAGGGTTGCCTGTTCCGGGCCGATATGCCGGTCGGTGTCGATCTTCACTTTCACCGAGCAATAGCTGAAAATTCCCTCGGTCACGACGGTGACGGTATCGACACCACCCCATTGGCTGGAAACGATGAAGGGGGCCGGTTTGTAATCGGGATAGGTCGTCGTCGCCCCGATACCGGACACGAAAACCGGTGCTTCCGGGGTTAGTTGACCGGACCAGGGCGCATCGCCGGACAGGAAGGGGACCAGTTGCCCGCCCTCTGCCTCCACGGCTCGGCTCATAAGCACTAGCGGATCGGTGCGGACCAGCCGCCCCTCCTCGTTGGCATAGCGGTCACAGGCTCCAGTGCGACCCTCGCGAATTCGGCAGAGAACCGGACAAGCATCGCATCGGATGATGCCGTCGTCCTTGTCCGACGGGTCCGAGACCTGAGCTTTGACGGCGGGGGCGATCCGGGTTTCGGTCATGACGGCCCCGCCTTCGCAACACGGATGGCTTCTAGAACTCGGTGCGGCAGGGCAGGGATCCGGGTAATTCGCGCACCCGTCGCATGGCGAATCGCACCCAGGATTGCGGGTGCGGTCGGGATCAATGCCGGTTCGCCGATCCCCTTTGCTCCAAACGGGCCTTCGGGGTCCGGGTCCTGTATCAGGATGCATTCGATCTCCGGCATGTCACCGAAGGTCGGGATCAGATAGTCGTGCAGGTTTTCAGTTCGGCCCGGAATGTATTCTTCCATCAGGGCGAGGCCGAGCCCTTGGGCAATGCCTCCCTGGATCTGGCCTTCTACCAGCATCGGGTTGATCGCGGTTCCGACATCATGGGCGGCGACCATGCGCAGCACTTTCACGGTACCAAGCTCGATATCCACCGCGACTTCGGCGATCTGTGCGGCATAGCCGTAGGAGACATAGGGAATGCCCTGACCATCGGCGTCGAGGCCCGTTGTTGGCGGATCATAAGTGCCAAGCCCTTCCAGCACCGTGCCGTCCGCCCGAACCGGCAAATTGGACAGATCGACATGGCGCACCGTGCCATCCGTCTCTTCAATCCGCAGAGTCCTGCCATCGATATGGATTTGCGCGTCGGGTCCGGCATTTCCCAGCCGCAGGATTTCCGCGCGCAGGGCTGAACCAGCCGCCTGTGCCGCCCGACCTGAAACAAGCGTCTGGCGCGAGGCAGAGGTCTTACCGGCATCGAGGGTTAGATCCGTGTCACCGACAACCTGTCGAAGCTGGTTAACCGGCAGGCCCAGCGCATCGGCGCAGATCTGTGGCATGATCGTATAGCTGCCCTGACCGATATCGACAGCGCCGTTATACAGAGTCACGATGCCGTCCGCCGCCAGAGCAACGCGCATTTTCGATGGGTTCGACATGGAGGTATTGCCGCAACCATACCACATGCAACCGATGCCGACGCCGTGGCGGATCGGTCCCGGTTCTGAGGCGTTACGGGCTTCGGCTGCGGCGCGCCAGTCGATCCAGGCTGGACGAACCGCCTCCAGACAGTCTGCCAGCCCGGCGGAACGCCCCAGAATCTGTCCAGTTGCTGTCGTGTCGCCGGGCCGGATCGCGTTTTTCAGGCGTATTTCCAGCGGATCAAGGCCGAGTTTTTCAGCCAGATCATCCAGCAAGGTTTCACCCGCAATCGCGCCTTGCGGCACACCGAAACCACGAAATGCCCCTGAAGGCGGGTTGTTGCTGTGCAGTGCCCGACTGGTCGCCAGAACATGGGGGACGCGATAGGGGCCGGTGGCATGAACCGGCACCCGACCTGCCACCGTCGGCCCCCAGGAGGCATAGGCCCCGGTATCGAAATCCGCATGGAAGATCAGGGAAGACAGGGTTCCGTCGGCCTGTGCCGACAGCGAGGCCTCGATGGCGGCAGGGTGGCGCTTCGTGCTGGCGCGCATCGAATCCGGCCTGGAATATACCGTGCCGACCGGACGGTTCAGAATCCAGGCGGCGACGGCCAGGATTGGCTGGACGCCGACATCCAGCTTGCCCCCGAAACCGCCGCCGCAGGTAACCGGCACGATGCGCACGGCATCGTCGGTAATACCGATTACGTCGCGCACTTCCTCCTTGTCCATATAGGGGGCCTGGGTCGAGGCATGGACCTCGATCCGGTCCCCGACCCGTACGGCAAAGCCCGCTTCAGGCTCGATATAGGCATGTTCGACGAAGGCGGTGCGGAAGCTGCTGGTCGCCACCGCCGCCGCTGTTATTTCGGCTGTCTTCGGATCACCCCGTGCCACGCGGCCCCGGATCAGCGTATTCTTTTCCGCCTGTCCCGGATGCAGGACCGGTGCTTCGGGATCGGTTGCGCCGGTCATATCCGCAATGGCGGGAAGTGGTGTCCAGGTGATTGGCAGTTCCGAGTCCGGCAGGGCGGCGATGGTATCGGCATCCCCCACCAGTGCCAGCACGGCATCGCCGCGATAAAGCACCCGACCTTCCGCTAGCACTGGTTGATCCTTGATATGCGGATAGATGCCATAGCCGTTGCGCCCCGGAATGTCGGCGGCGGTCAGGACACGCACAAGACCCGGCCATTTCTCATGGAGCGGGGCAAAATCGCCCAGGGTGAATTCGGCATGGGCGTGGGGGGAACGCACGACCCGAAGGGTCAGGCAGCCCTCCGGCCAGTTGTCCGCTCCATAGTTTTCCGTTCCGCGCAGCTTTCGGTCGGCATCCTGCCTGGGGAGGCGTGCTCCGACTGCTTGTCCCGCCAGAGCAGAGGCATGGATATCGTTCCCGGTGACATCCAGCACAGCATCGACAATCTTCGCATAGCCGGTACACCGGCACAGGACGCCGCCCAGCGCATCCATCACCTGCCCCCGATCCGGGGTTTCAGTGCGGCCCAGCAGATCGAGTGCGGCCATCATCATACCAGGCGTGCAGATGCCACATTGGGCCGCGCCATGCCGGTCAAAGGCGGATCGCAGGGAATCGAGGACCGGGTTATCCTCGGCTTCTGCCGTCAAGATATCCGCGCCTGCCGCCTGGGCTGCCGGGATCAGGCAGGCACAGGCCTGACGTCCGTTCAGCAGGATCGTGCAGGCTCCGCAATCGCCTGCATCACAGCCGATCTTGACCGACTGCACGTTACAGAGATCGCGCAAGACGCGGCTGAGGCGCTGCCCGGATGCCTGCCCGGATATCTGCGAGATCGACTGCGCCTGACCATTGACGGTGAAATGCAGACACTCTGGTGTGGGACTGTCGTTCATGCGGCAACTCCGATGGAACAGGCCGTTGAAAGGCTGTTGAGCAGACGTCCGACAAGAATCTTCGCCGCGTCCCGGCGATAGCTGGCGCTGGCCCGAACATCGTCGATGGGAGAGAGATCCGCAAAATGATCCGCCCGCAACAGATGCGTGAGGTCCTGTGTCAGGTCTGCTCCAACCAGATCTGATTCCAGCAGGCTCAGGCGCTGGGCGGCGGCGGAACAGGCCCCAATCGCCAGTGCGACATCGGCTATCCGTCCGTCCGGTGCCGGGCGCATCACGCCTGCGACCATGGCAATGGAAATCACCAGATAGTGTCGTGCACCAAGTTTCAGGAAACCGCTCCTTGTCTGTGGTTCCGGATGTGGAATCAGGATTGCGGTGACGAGTTCATCCGCCGCACGGGCGGTTTGTCGATAGCCTGTGATGAATTCCGGCAGTGGCAGGATACGCTCCCCCTGCAGGCTCGCCAGAACTACCGAAGCATTCAGGGCCAGCAGTGGCGGGATGCTGTCCGCAGCGGGGGAGGCATTACACAGATTGCCTGCTATCGTACCGCGATTCTGGATTTGCACGCCCCCGATGGAGGCGGCAGCCGCTTTCAATCCGTCGAAGGCAGGAGGAAGTGCGGTCTCCATCAGATCCGTCCAGGTCGTGGTCGCACCGATCCGGATGGTTTCCCCATTCCGTGTTATCCCCTGAAGGTCGGGTATGGCGCTGATATCCAGAACCTTGCCGAGCGGTCCCGGATTGACACGGGCGGGGTAGTGGTCCGTGCCGCCCGCAATGACCGTCCAGTCGGGCTCCCCGCTGATTTTCTGCAAGGCTGTTGCCAGGGTTTCCGGGCGCAGATGCATATTGCCGCTCACCGCATGATCTCCCGCTTGAAGGAGGGTAATTCATTTGTGTACATATGAAGTGTGCGCCGGATAGCGAAAGCCCGCAAGGACGAATTCGCGTACGGGGCCATATGGATCACTGGTAACGAATTTTTAAGGAAATACAAATAGGTTGGAGGTGATATGCAACTGTTGATGTCTTGCTAAATATTGAATGCATGGCTGGTTTTGAAACTATCTGACTTGCCATCATGGCTTGGGGTGTGTGGGTTTTTAAATAAAGGCCAAGTAACAACTTCTTGATTTTTATCAGAAAATCAATTAACAGAAAATTGGGGATACAGATTGTCTTTCAGGGGAGAATCAGTGGTCTGCTTGTCGGGATTGTCCAGATGACTTGGTCGGAAATCAGGAGGGGCGACTTTGTCACAAAGTGACTCCGACGTTTCCGGCATGTCGCTTGCCGACCGGGCGCTTACTGCTTCTGGCGATCTTGGATATTGCTGGAATCTCAAGGACGATGTGATTACCTGGATCGGCAATCCCAAATCAGTGCTCGCTTCCGATGATTTTTCCGAAATCATGAGTGGCGAAGCCTATGGGGAACGGATCAATCCTGAAGATCTGGCGCATCGACTTCAGGTGCTTAACCGCCATTTCGCAACCGCAAAGGCCTATGATTGCGAATATCGGATCCGTCGCAAGGACGGTGCGTTCTGCTGGGTGCATGATCGTGGCGGCGCGATTCATGACGGAAGCGGTTCGCCCAGCTTCATGTATGGAACCCTGCGGGTCGTGACCGGTCGCAAGCAGCAGGAAAGCTTGCTGGAACACCGCGCGAATTATGATGATCTGACTGGGCATCTGAACAAGGTGCGGCTGCGTGAAGCACTGCAGAACGCGCTGTCCTATAATGAGCGTTATAAAGTGTCCGGTGGCTATCTGGCGGTCGGGATCGATAAACTGTCGATGATCAATGGCGGCTATGGGCATGAAACTGCCGATGCCGTCATTATTGGTGTCGGACAGCGGATCGAACGCTGCGTGCGGGTGACTGACGTGATCGGCCGAATTGGTGGTGACCGGTTCGGTTGCGTGCTGTCCCATTGCGATGAGCAGGGGTTGGTGATCACGGCGGAAAAGATTCTCGATTCCTTCCGCTCTGCCCCGATCGAGACGCCGAGCGGCCCGGTTCATGTCACGGTTTCCATTGGTGGTTCGCAGATTCCGGGTTTCATTCGCACCGCACTGGATGCGATGACGGGGGCCGAAGCGGCATTGGCGGATGCCAAGGCACAGGGCCGGAACTGTTTCGTTGCCTATCGTGTGACGGAGGAGCAGCGGCTGCGCCAGCGCACGAATATCGCGCTGGGTGAGAAGGTCATGAAAGCCCTCGATACGGGCCGGATCGTGCTGGCATATCAGCCGGTCGTCGATGCAAAGACCCGCAAGGTCAGCTATTATGAAACGCTGATCCGGATGATCGACGAGGAAGGAACCGTCATTTCCGCCGGACAGTTCATTCCGGTGGTGGAGAAGCTTGGCATGATCCGGCCGCTGGATCTGCGGGCTTTGGAACTTGCGGTGACGGATCTGCGGACCTATTCCGATGTCCGGCTGGCGGTGAATGTGTCGAGCCTGACCGTCACGGACCCGGCCTGGCTGCGCACCCTGGTCAGTCTGATAAAGGGGCGTGCGGATGTTGCCAAGCGGTTGACCATAGAGATTACCGAAACTGCGGCCCTGGAGGATTTCGATGTTACCGCCCGGTTCGTCAGTTCGGTTCGCGACCTCGGCTGCAAGGTCGCGCTGGATGACTTCGGATCGGGCTATACCTCCTTCCGGCACATGAAATCATTGACCGTCGATGTGGTGAAGATCGATGGGGCCTTCGTCACGGACGTTGCGACCAATCGCGAGAATCAGATGTTCATCCGAACCCTGTTGAGCCTGGCTGAAGGGTTCGGATTGCAGACTGTCGCCGAATGCATCGAGACCGAGGCGGAAGCCGATATCCTGACTGCCGAGGGTGCCGATTTTCTTCAAGGCTGGTTTTTCGGGAAGCCGCTAGTCGATCCGGAATGGCGCGTTGGCAAGAAGGGTGCAAATGTCGTAACGCTGCGCAAGAAAGGGAGCAAGGCCAGCAGCAAATGACGGGTGCATTGGTTTGGATCAGGTCGCGGTAAAGGGAGTTCAGATATGGCCGTGTCGAATGAATTGATCACCGTTCCCGCCCGACGCGGGCGCGCCTTCGCCTTGAGGAAAGGGCAGGCGATCAAGATCATTAATACCCATGGCCAGCAGGTCGTCGATACCTGGTGCTTCAATGCCGACGATATGCGTGAATTCATGTCGATGGAACATCTGCGCGGAACCACCCAGAATGTGTTCTGTCGCAAGGGTGACCCCCTTGTCACCAACCGTCGCCGTTCAATTCTGGATTTCGAGGAAGACACGTCGCCCGGTCCCCATGACACATTGATCGCCGCCTGTGACGTGCATCGTTATGCCTCATTGGGCTGCCGGGAGTATCACGACAACTGCACCGACAACCTGTTTGCCGGGATGGGGCTGATCGGACTGACGCCGCCTGAATGTCCGGCACCGCTCAATCTCTTCATGAATATTCCCGTCGGTCCAGATGGTGCGACGAAATGGGGCGAGCCGCTGAGCAAGCCCGGCGATTATGTCGTGCTACGCGCCCGGCTGGATTGCATCGTTGCCCTTTCGACCTGCCCACAGGATATGCTGCCCGTCAACGGGGCGGCCTGCACACCCACGGAAGTGCATGTCACGATTCTGGACTGATGGTTTGGTTTGGAATCTCTGAATTCTTCAGGCTGGGTAACTTTATTTCAAATTAGAGAAGCCGATTGACGGAAAGTTCTTTCCGCGTAATTATATGCAAATGGGTATAGTTTGCTCCGTCGTCGTGAAACGAGCGTCGGGCAGGTCTTTCGCAGCCTGGGGAAAAGCCCTGATGGCAGTCGATCCAACAACGGAATGGGGAGTGAAAGTAATGAACAAGGCACTTGCATATGCAGGTTCGGTCGCGGTCCTGCTGACGACCGGCATGACTGCGGGTCTGACCGCCGGGACGGCGCTGGCGGAGGAGGTCACCCTGCGCGGCACCACATCCTTTGCCCAGGGAACGACCTTCTCGCGCCCCTATGAGGCCTTTGCGAACTGGATCAATGAGAATGGCAAGGGCGTGTTGCAGATCCAGACCGTCGGCGGCCCGGAAGCTATGCCCCCGTTCGAGGTCGGCAATGCAGTCTCAACCGGTGTGGTCGATATCGCGAATGTGACCGCCGCCTTCTACACCAATATCCTGCCGATGGGCGATGCGCTGAAACTGGCCGAAAACACGATCCAGGACCAGCGGGCTAATGGCTGCTTCGACAAGGTCGATGCGCTGCACCAGAAGCAGATGAATGTAAAATATCTGGGCCGCACCGGTGATCATATCAATTTCCATCTCTATCTGACCAAGCCGATCACCGGGGCTGATCTCAGCGGTCTGACGATCCGCACCACGCCGGTCTATCAGGCGATGTTCCTGGCATTGGGCGCGACGCCGGTCACGACACCGCCGGGCGATGTCTATACCGCGCTGGAGCGCGGTACCATTGACGGTTACGGTTGGCCGATCCAGGGCGTGCTGGATCTGGGATGGGATGAGCAGACGAAATACCGCGTCGATCCGGGCTTCTATCAGGTCGATGTTGAAATCCTGGTCAATCTGGATCGCTGGAACAGCCTGAATGACGAGCAGAAGGCCCTGTTGCAGCAAGGCATCGAATGGCTGGAAGCAAAGAATGCGGACAATATCGCCGTCAACGAAGCCGAAGCGAAGAAACAGGTCGAGGCCGGTATCGAAGTGATCACGCTGAGCGATGCGGAAAGTGAAAAATGGCTGACCACTGCGCGGGATGCCGGTTGGGCGGCGGTTTCGAAAGTGGATGCAGCACTGGCGGACGACCTTCGTTCCTGCATGCAGTAACCCGCTTTCGTTATGACTGTACTGATCGCAATCCATTGCCGGATCGTGACCGCACTCGCCATGCTGGCGGGTGCGGTCATCACCGCCATTACCATCGGTCTGATTGCCAATGTTGCAGCCAGGGTCTTCCTGGGTACCAGCCTGTTCGGACTGGTGGATGCGATTGAGATGGGACTGATGGCGGCGACGTTCCTGGCCGCACCCTGGGTGTTGCAGAAGAATGCCCATGTTGCGGTGGATATCGTGATCGCATCCCTGCCGCAGAACGCTGCGCGTCGGGTAATGATGGCGATGATGCTGCTTGGTGCCCTGATATCGGGCGTCCTTTCCTATTCCTCGATCCTTGCCGTTTCCATTGCCTATGCCAGAGGGTCGATGATGACAGGCGTTCTGATCATGCCGGAATGGGTATCGTTTCTTGCGCCCGCCATAGCCGGAATTCTTCTCTGCGTCGAATTCCTGCGCCGGGTGACGGCCGAACCGGCCATGGATCGCCAGCAGACGGGGCTTTGAGATCATGGAATGGTATCTGATCCTTGTCCTGATGCTGGGCAGTCTGGTCGGACTTCTGGCGCTTGGCCTGCCGGTCGCTTTTGCTTTCATTGCTGTTAACGTGGTTGGTGCGCTCCTGATTTTCGGGGGTGAGAACGGCTTGATCCAGATGGCGCGGAATGCCACGCGCTCGGTTTCCAATTTTCAACTCGCACCGATCCCGCTGTTCATCCTGATGGGGGAAATCCTGTTTCAGTCCAGGGTTGCCCACCGCGCCATCGACGCGATAGAGCGGATCGTGACCAGGGTGCCGGGGCGGCTGGCGGTTGTGACCGTCTTTGGTGGCACCATATTCTCCGCCTTGTCGGGTTCGACCATTGCCAATACCGCGATGCTGGGATCGACGCTGATGCCCAGCATGCTGAAAAAAGGATATCACCCGACGCTTGCGATGGGACCGATCATGGCGTCAGGCGCGATTGCGATGCTAATCCCGCCCTCGGCGCTGGCGGTGCTGCTGGGCAGTCTTGCCGGGATATCGATATCAAAGCTGCTGGTCGCCGGGATTCTGCCCGCGATTTTGCTGTCTGTCCTTTTTGTCCTTCTGATAGTCAGCGTCTCGATCTGGCGACCGGACCTTGCCCCCACCGACGACCAGCCCAGCATGACGCTGTGGGAACGCTGGCGACCCTTCTGCATCTATGTTCTACCGCTGTCCGGCATTTTCGTTGTGGTGATCGGCAGTCTGCTGATCGGCATCGCGTCGCCCACCGATGCGGCGGCGCTGGGCTGTCTTGCGGCAGTCCTGGCCAGCCTCGCCTATCGCTCACTGACGCTGGAGAACCTGAAAACGGCGGTGATGGAAACGGTGAAGCTGACCGTAATGATCATGTTCATCATTGCGGCCAGCCAGACCTTCAGCCAGATACTCTCTTTCAGCGGGGCGACATCGGGTCTCATCAGCCTGATCAATGGCTGGGAACTGACCAGCCTGCAGATCCTGGTCGGGATGATTCTGATCCTGCTGTTTCTGGGCTGCTTCATTGATCAGGTCAGCATGCTGATGGTGACGATCCCGATCTTCATTCCGCTGGCAAAGGCGGTTGGCATCGACGAGCTGGTGCTGGGCGTTATCTATCTGCTGACCATGGAGATCGCATTGCTGACGCCGCCTTTCGGGTTGTTGCTCTTTGTGATGCGGGGCGTGGTGCCGGATTCGATCCGGATGCGCCAGATTTATGCCGCCGTAGCACCATTCCTGTTGATCAAGCTGGGTGTGCTGGCGCTTGTGGTGGTTGTACCGGCTTTGGGAACCTGGCTTCCAGCCCTGATTTCCCGATAAATCCGGAAGTTTGAGTTTCAGTACAGGGAGCGCATGTCATGGCGGAGCGGTCATTCAAGAAGGAAGTGCAGCAGCTTCGGATCGCCGCGGGTGCGGAGTTCAAGGGCGAGGGAATCCTGGCGATCACCAAGGCCCTGCTGGAATCCGGCGTTGGCTATGTCGGCGGCTATCAGGGCGCAC
Source organism: Alphaproteobacteria bacterium (assembly GCA_965223125.1). GTDB lineage: Bacteria > Pseudomonadota > Alphaproteobacteria > UBA8366 > Aestuariispiraceae > Pacificispira. The sequence continues at coordinate 2,319,204 of OZ244984.1, forward strand.
CGATTTCCCATCTGATGGATGTGCTGGCCGATGCTCAGGATATCCTGGGGGAGCTTGGTGTGCGCTATGAGGCCAATGCGAATGAGGCGGCGGCGGCGGCAATGCTTGCGGCCTCAGTCCATTATCCGATCCGGGGCGCGGTCGCTTTCAAGTCTACCGTTGGCACCAATGTGGCGGCAGATGCACTCGCCAACCTCGCATCGGGAGGAGTCACCGGCGGTGCGCTGGTCATCGTTGGAGAGGATTACGGCGAGGGTTCCTCGATCATGCAGGAGCGCAGCCATGCCTTTGCGATGAAGTCGCAGATATGGCTGCTTGATCCCCGCCCGAACCTGCCCAGTATGGTGAAGGCCGTGAAGGACGGATTTGAGCTTTCCGAGGCTTCCCATACCCCGGTGATGCTGGAGGTTCGTATCCGCGCTTGCCATGTGCATGGCGTCTTTACGGCGTCGGATAACCAGCCACCGCCATTGACCGTTCGCGATGCCCTGAAATCGCCGCAACGCAAGACCGACCGCATCGTTCTGCCCCCCGCCGCCTTTAAGCATGAGCAGGAAAAGGTGACGGAGCGTTGGCCCGCCGCCGTGGATTTCATCCGGCAGCGTGGGCTGAACGAGTTCTTCGGACCGAAACAGGCGAAGACCGGGATCGTGTTGCAGGGCGGCATGTACAATACCGTGATCCGTGCGCTGCAACGCCTGGGCCTGGCCGGTATCCATGGAGAGAGCGCGGTACCGCTCTATGTCCTGAATGTTACCTATCCGCTGGTCGATGCCGAATTCCTGGATTTCTGCAAAGGTAAGGATTCGGTCCTTGTCGTGGAGGAAGGCCAGCCGAACTATATCGAACAGGCCTTCGGCTCGATGCTCTACAAGTCGGGCGGAGTGACGAAACTGCTGGGCAAGGAGATTCTGCCGGTTGCGGGGGAATATACCGGTGCCGCGATGCTGGACGGCATAGCCTCCTTCCTGCGGCAGTCTGATCCTGATCTGCTGCCCGCACAACACCGTGCGCCCAACCATCCGACTGCCGAATCCCATTCGGAGGCATTGTCGAAGACCGTGCCGATGCGCCCGCCCGGATTTTGCACCGGCTGTCCGGAACGCCCGATCTTCGCGGCGATGAAACTGGTGGAGGAGGAACTGGGACCACACCAGATCGCGGCTGATATCGGCTGTCATCTCTTCTCTATCATGCCGCCCTTCGAGATCGGTGGTACGACGATGGGATTCGGGCTGGGTCCGGCTTCGAACGGGGCTTTCGATGGCGGTGGGGAGAAACGGGCGATCTCGATTCTGGGTGATGGCGGTTTCTGGCACAACGGCCTGTCCTCCAGCATCGGCAATGCCGTCTATAACAAGTCCGACGGTGTCGTGATGATCGTCGACAACTACTATTCCGCCGCGACCGGGGGGCAGGACATCCTGTCCTCCCGTGCCGATAATCCATCGAAGTCGACGCAGCATCCGATTGCCGATGCCCTGCGCGGGGTCGGGGTCAAATGGGTCCGGCAGATCGACCGGACCTATGACGTAACGAAGGTCCGCGATACGCTGAAGGAAGCCCTGACCACCGATGCCGAAGGGCCGAAGGTGATCGTTGCTTCCTCCGAATGCATGCTGAACCGGCAGCGTCGGGAGCGTCCGCTCCAGGCCAGGGCAATCAGCGAGGGGCGGCGCGTGGCGAAACCGAAATTCGGCGTCGATGAGGATGTCTGCACCGGCGATCATGCCTGTATGCGCCTGTCCGGCTGTCCGTCCCTGACGGTGAAGACTCTGGACGATCCGCTTCGCGACGATCCGGTGGCGGCCATCGATGAATCCTGCGTCGGCTGCGGGAATTGCGGGGAAGTCGCGGATGCGGCGGTGCTCTGCCCCTCCTTCTATCGTGCGGATGTGATTCACAATCCAGGACGGATCGAAGGCTTCATGGCAGGCCTGAGCAGCAGGTTCCTGGGATTCCTTCAGCAGCGCCGCGCCCGCAGCAGGCTTGATTTCCAGGGGGCGGGGGTATGAGTGCTCCATCCGATCCCTTCACCGCCGTTGCGGGACAGGATCAGACCCACGGCATCGTCAAAATGGCGATCCTTGCCGTGGGCGGTCAAGGGGGCGGCGTTCTCACCGACTGGGTGATCGATGTCGCCGAGCGTTGCGGGTATCGTGCCCAGGCGACCTCTGTCCCCGGTGTTGCCCAGCGCACGGGGGCGACGATCTATTATATCGAGATGATGCCCGATGACGGACAGGAACCCGTTTTTGCGCTGATGCCCGCACCGGGGGATGTCGATATCGTTGTGGCGGCGGAGATCATGGAAGCCGGTCGGGCGATTACACGCGGACTAGTCACCGCCGACCGGACCACGCTGATCGCATCACAGCACCGCATGTTCGCGGTGTCGGAGAAGATCGTGCCCGGTGACGGGCGCGCCGATGTTGAGATAGTGTTGAATGCCGCCCGTGACTCCTCAAAGGATTTTATCTGCTTTCCGATGGACAGGATTGCGGTTGCGACCGGCAGTCATATCTCCGCCTGCCTGCTGGGGGCGCTGGCCGGATCCGGTGCATTGCCCTTCCCGAAGGGGCACTATGTTGAAACCATTGAAGCCGCCGGGCGCGGGGTTTCGGCCAGCATCAAAGCCTTCGATATGGCGTATGGGCAGGCAAAGTCCGAGACAATTGAATTTGCCGAGCGCAGCGGGGACGTGGATGTAGCGCCGGTTGGCGTTCAGGGACCGAAGCCGTTGATTGCGCGCTGGCAGTCCCTGATGGAACGGATCGGCGCCCTGCCGGAACCGGTGCGGGACATGGCACGGCGCGGGGCGGAGAAACTGGTGGATTTCCAGGATATTGATTACGCCGATACGTATCTGGGGCAAGTCGAACGGTCTGTTGGTCTGGATCGATTCGATCAGGGCTATGGCTTCACGGTCCAGCTTGCCAAATACCTCGCCAATGCGATGGCCTATGACGATGTGATCCGGGTCGCCGACCTGAAGACGCGGGGTTCTCGTTTCGACCGGGTGCGCCAGGATCTGGGCGTCGATCCGGGAAGCCTGGTCCAGATCACCGAATTCATGCATCCAAGGGCGGCGGAATTCTGCGGTGTCCTGCCGCGTCGGCTGGGGCAGGCAATCGAGGCGCGGCCCCGTCTGTTCGCTCTGCTGGACCGGTTGATCAATCGCGGGCGGCGGGTCCGGACTGATGCGGTCCTGCCCTTTCTCGGACTCTATGTCGTTGCGGGTCTGCGGCGCTGGCGGCGCGGATCGCTGCGTCACCATCAGGAAAAGGCGCATTGGGAGGCCTGGCTGCACCGCGCCTTTAACTGCCTGGAACAGGATTATGCGCTGGGTGTCGAGATCCTGCGATGCCGACGCCTGATCAAGGGCTATAGCGACACCCATAGTCGTGGGCTTTCGAAATACGACCGCGTTCTTGCCGGGGTGGATCTGGTGGCCGGTCGTCACGACGCGGCGGATTGGGTCCGGCGATTGCGGGAGGCGGCTCTGGCCGATGAGAAAGGCCATGCCCTGGATGGTGCCTTGCAAACCATCCGGTCCTTTGCCGATACTGAGGCTGGAAACGGCGCAGTGGAAAACAGGGCCTCATGAGCAAACGATTTTCAGTTGGCACCCCCGTGGCGGTGAATGATGACGGCAGCCCGCCCCGGGTCGTGCTGGAAACCATCCTGCCCTATCTGATGAACTGTCTGACCTTCCGGATGAACCAGTTGCTGAACCAGGATCTGCGCAAACATGGTCTGACGATTGCCAACTGGCGTCTGCTGGCGGTGCTGGACGCGAATGAGACCGCTTCGATCAATGAACTCGTCTCCTATGCGATGATCGAGCAATCCACGGTCAGTCGGCTGATCGCGCGGATGGAGGAGGACGGCCTCGTCAACCGCGACCGTATCGATGAGGACGGGCGCGTCCGTTCCATCTCCATGACCGAGGTCGGACGCCGGAAATACCAGACCGTGCAGGAAATCACCCTTGCCCATGCGGAACGTGCCCTGATCGGTCTCAGTCAGGCGGAAAAGGATACGCTGGAACGGTTGATCGCCACGATGCGCCGGAACCTTGAACTGCACGACCTCAAATCATCGGATGAGGATGAGCGTGAATAGGCGCTCCACATCTCAGCTCACGTCCGGATCAAGGTCCAATGCTGCGGAATTGATACAATAGCGCAGGCCCGTTGGCTTCGGGCCGTCGGGGAAGACATGGCCCAGATGCGCATCGCACCGGGCGCAGACAACCTCCGTCCGGCGCATGAAGAAGCTGACATCCGAATGTTCCGCGATGACGTCTTCCGCAACCGGCTTGAAGAAACTCGGCCATCCGGTACCGCTGTCGAATTTGGCATTGGAATGAAATAGCTTTTCCCCGCAGCATTTGCAGTTATAGCTGCCGCGGGTCTTTTCCGCATGGTATTTGCCGGAAAAGGCACGTTCAGTGCCCTTCTTGCGGGTTACCTGATATTCTTCCGGGCTCAGCCGTTCACGCCATTCGGCGTCGGTCATTTTCACTTTGGCTTTGGTCGTGGTCGGATCGGTCATGATGCGGCATTCCTTTCTGCCTGCAGGGCACGGACGCGGGTCCGCAGGCGGTGCATGGGGCCATCGCCGATGCCGATCCGGTCCATGGCATCGACGGTCTGTTCAAGATAGTCCGAACACGGGCCCAGTCGACCCGAGGCGCGGGCGATGATCGCGGCGGTATCCTCCATCGACATCGGGCGGCAATAACGGTCGCAGTCGCGGCGCATCACGAATGCGATGGCGTGGAACCGCCCGCCATCGTCGCCGTGCAACCGTACCCAGGTGGGGCGATAGGAACCGGCAAGCATTTCCCGCGACCAGATCACGTCCAGTTCTTCCTCGGCCTTGTCCTCGGCGATGCGCAGGGCCACCCCGCGTACCGAACCGCCGCGATCCAGCCCCAGCACCAGTCCGGGACAGTCCCGCGTCCCACGCCCGATTGGTGTTTGCAGACAAAAGGAACGGTGATAGCCATGCAGCCGTGCGATCCGCCGTTCCTCGAAATGGAAGGCCGGATTCCACATCAGCGAGCCATAGGCAAATATCCAGAGACCGGTACCGGGCGGCCTAGCGGCCAGAGTCATCTCACGGGATGCCCGTCTTTCCTCATCACAGAGGGGTTTGATGAGACCCGCCGCTTCCGCCTCGCGGGCCATGTCCTGAAAGAAACCTCGTTTTATACCGTCACGATCAACCAAGGGCGTAGCGTCCGCAGTGATGATGGATGGGTAATAACATGTGGCAAAGACCCGTAAACGCAAGCGCCGCCATCGCGCAACACTTATTCCCCGCGGTTATCGAACCGGGCGCGATCCGCATCGCTGGACAGGATGCCCAGCATCACGTCGCGGAATCCTTCCACCGCCTCCGCCCCGACGGCGCGATAGGCCTTCGCGATCCGCTTCCGTTGGGTTTCGGTCAGCAAGCGCTCCAGATTCTCGCCCTTTTCGGTCAGTGTCAGCAGCCGCTGGCGGCGGTCTTCGATGCCCTGATCCTGTCGGATATAGCCTTCCTCTACCAGTTGGCCCAGCACCCGGCTCAGGCTCTGCTTGGTGATTTTAAGGATATCCAGTAGATGCGATACGGTCATGCCCGGATAACGCCCGACGAAATAGATCACTCGGTGATGCGCCCGGCCCAGTCCGCGCTCTGCCAGGATGACATCCGGCTCTCCGGTGAAGTCGCGATAGGCGTAGAACAGCAATTCGATGGCCTGACGCAACTCTTCCTCGCGCAGGAACAGCGGGTTGCCCCCGCTCTTCTGGGGGCGGCCCCGATCCGGTCCGGACAATGCGTTGGGTCGATTCGAAGAATTTATGTCAGTCATGTTGACATATATGCCTCACGATGTTACTTCCTGCAATAGCCAAGCGTAGCGGATCGTATCGTTTGACCGGTCGCTTGAGTAATAAAGTTTCGTGCTGACTCGGACCGCGCCTGGGTCTGTCCGAAAAATCCAAGGCAAGTCAAAGGCTTGCAATCAAAAACCTGGGGAGACGGCCTGGATGCCGGAAAATGCCCCTTCAACGGAGTGGAAACCATGTCCCTGATGCCCTTTGATGACCGTGACGGAACCATCTGGATGGATGGCAAGCTGGTCCCCTGGCGCGATGCAAAACTGCACGTCCTGACCCATGGCCTGCATTACGCTTCCGGCGTTTTTGAGGGCGAGCGCGTCTATGGCGGCGAGATTTTCAAACTGACGGAGCATACCGAGCGTCTGCATGAATCAGCCCGACTTCTGGGTTTCCAGATTCCGTTCAGCGTGGCGGAAATCGATGCGGCCTGCGACAGGGTTGTGGCGGATAATGGCATTGTTGATGGCTATGTTCGTCCAATCGCCTGGCGCGGCTCGGAGATGATGGGCGTTTCGGCGCAGCACAACACGATCCATCTGGCTATCGCTGCCTGGGAATGGCCCGCCTATTTCAGCCCGGAAGCGCGGATGCGCGGCCTGAAGATGCGGATTTCCGATTGGGCACGCCCCGATCCGCGCACAGCGCCGGTGCGCAGCAAGGCGGCGGGCCTTTACATGATCTGCACCATGTCGAAGCACAAGGCGGAGGCCGAGGGTTTCCATGACGCCCTTATGCTGGACTGGCGCGGGTATGTTGCCGAGGCAACCGGCGCGAACATTTTCTTCCTGATGCAGGATGGAAAGCTGCACACGCCGGATCCGGATTGCTTCCTGGATGGGATTACCCGACGCACGGTGATAGACCTCGCCCGCCGCAATGGCTACGAGATCGTGCAGCGCCATATCAAGCCGGAGGAATTGGCGGGTGCCAGTGAGGCCTTCCTGACCGGAACGGCGGTGGAAGTGACCCCGGTCGCATCGATTGGCGACTACAAGTTCACGCCGGGCAAGGCCTGCGAGACTCTGATGAAGGCCTATGACGCCGAGGTCCGCCGAGGCTCCGACCGCGCCGCGCTGATCAGCGGCTCGGCGGCCTGATCGATTTCGGGCGTTTTCTGTCGTGCCAAGCGGGACCGGGCATGTTATGCCCGGTCCCGTTCGATTTTACCGGACATGAGAGACAGATTCCGCACCCTCCAGAGTGTTGCATATGGATCGTTCCACTGAACCTGAAATCAGCGTCGTCGTCCCGGTTTGCGACGAAGAGGACAATGTCGTGCCGCTGATCGAAGAGATCGCCGCTGCATTGCCCGATGCGGACCGGACGGAAATCCTGTATGTGAACGACGGCAGTCGCGACGGTACGGCGGCGGTCCTGGAAACCTGCGGGCAGCGTTTCCCGAATCTGCGTATCCTGACCCATGCGGCCCGGTCGGGACAGAGCCGTGCGATCCGGACCGGCGTGATGGCGGCGCGGGGCCGGTTGATCTGCGTTCTGGACGGGGACGGTCAGAACGACCCTGCCGATATTCCCCGGCTGATCGCGATTTTCGAGTCTGCGGTGGCGCGCGGCGAGCCGGTTGGAATGGTTATGGGCGAGCGCGAGAAGCGACAGGATTCGACTTTCCGGCGCTTCGTCAGCCGCATCGCCAATGCCTGCAATCGCAGTCTGCTGAACCATACCGCGCGAGACGTGGGATGCGGATTGAAAGTGGTATCAGGGCAGGTGTTCAGACAGTTGCCATATTTCGATCATATGCATCGGTTCATGCCTGCCCTGATCGGTCGGGAAGGCTTTATCGTGCTTTACGAACGGGTCGGTCATCGGGCCAGGCCGCGCGGGCATTCGAAATACGGGACCGTCGACCGGGCCCTTGCCGGAATCGTCGATTTGTTCGGCGTCTACTGGCTGCTCAAACGGTCGAAGCGACCTCAGGTAACGGAAGGATGATCCTCGAATGGAATGGGTCGAAAAGCTGATGAATAACGTCGCAGCGATGCCGGTCGAGGAAATCGTCTGGTTATCGGTTGGGTTTCTGGGACAGTTCCTGTTCGCGATGCGTTTCATCATTCAGTGGATCGTCAGCGAGAAAAAACGCGACAGCGTCATTCCGGTCGCCTTCTGGTATTTCAGCATCGCGGGCGGATCGATCCTGTTGTCCTATGCCATCTGGCGGGCGGACCCGGTCATCATTCTGGGTCAGTCCACCGGCCTGTTCATTTATCTGCGCAACCTTTATTTCGTCACCCGCAAACGTCAGACGGATTTCGATGTACCCGATCCGTCGGGGGACGAAACACCGTTACGATCGAAATAGCGCCACGAAACGGTTGGCGACCGGGATCGCGCGGTTGATCAGCGCCGGAGGAAGCCGGGACCCGATGGTATGGACGACGGTTCCGGCTATCGGGAGGAGGAAGTCGAGATCCGAACGCCAGTGTTTTTCCTCTATCCAGCGATAGAGAATCAGCACGCCGCCGCAGGTCACGACCCCAGCAAAGAGAATGTCGCTCAGAAAATGCGATCCGTTGATCAGCCGCATCGTGCCGAGAGCGATACCGGCACCGAGACTTGCCAGGATCCAGAACTTGCGCCGTCGCGTCGCATAGAGCGCCAGCGCCAGCAGGGCATAGCCGGCTGCGGCGTCCCCGGACACGAACGAGCAGTTTCCTTCGCACTGGTCGACGGGCAGGAGCGGTGGCGTGAAGACCTTGCTGCCGTCGAATTCCACGACCTGTTTCGGGCGGGCCCGACCGACATTGTCTTTCAGGACAGAATGTATGACGAAGCCGTTCACGACGATCACGCAGAGGATCAGAAACATATACCGCGCCAGACTTCTGAGCCGATCCATCGGCAGGGTGAAGAACCGGTATACCAAGAGCGCCAGGATCGACAGACCCGCATAGCGCAGGATCGGTCGGCCATAGTCGTTGAATACCCGGTTGAACTCCGTTGTCCTGAGCCAGAAATCGTTGTTCCCGTTATAGAACAGGCTGGAAACCCAGAGATCGACTTCCGGAAACGGCAGGAAAATGGCGGTCAACAGAATGAAACTGATAGCACATGCCTTCAGCATGGAGGCGGTGGTCCAGTCGCGGTTGCGTGTATCGGTCATTTCAGGCGCTCCAGCAATCGCATCTCGATCCGTCTTTCCCGACCGGTCTGATCGGTCCTGGTGATGTCCGGCAGCATCTCGACCGCGTCGAAATCTGCGGCGATCCCTTCGGTGCCGTGATGGGTCAGCAGCAGGACCCGACCCCCATCCCGGCCCGGATCGTAGAGCCAGGCCATTTCGTAGTGGTGATCGATCTTGGTGTCGTGGTTCCAGGACCGGATGACCAGATCGGGTCGGTCGCGCAGCGCATAAGCCATACTTGCCATCATCAGGCGGTTATCCATCAGAAGGATGGCGGTGTCGGCGGCATCCATCGCGGCGGACACGTCGCTCGCCACAGCGTCCCATCCCAGCACATCCCGGAACGGGTCCTTACCGAGCACTCGCGCAACAGGCCCTGGGAACTGGATCGCGACATAAACGACCAGAGCCACCGCCAGATGCAGGCCCAGCGAGCCGACAAGCCATATCCGTCGTCGGGCGCTTTCGAGCAGGGCCGAGGCGATCAGGATCGTCGCCGCCGGGTAAGCCGTTGCCGCCCAATTCGCATTGGCCCGCGACAGTAGTGCCTGGCCGGTGACGATCAGCAGGATCGGCAACGAGAATGCGAGCAGCAGCCGGGCCTGTTCCGGCAGGACCTTTGCCATGGCGCGGCTGCGCGGGATTGCCAGCAGCAGAACTGCAAAGAAGATCGGCCCGAAAACCCCGAACTGACTCCCCAGAAACTCCGCCATCTCATCGAAATGAAGGACGAGACCCTGCCAGTTTGCATTATCCGCCGTATGACCGATCGTGGCCCAGTCGTGTTGCCGGTTCCATAGGACATTCGGTAGGAGCATCGCTGCCCCCGCACCGAATCCGACCAGTATCTTGACGAGGTTGCGCCGAATAAGGTCTCTGGCAGACCCGCTTACGGCCAGATGCGCGATCAGGCAGAGTAGGAAATAGGCCATGGCATATTTCGCATTCAGCCCCAGTCCGAAGCAGAGGGCGAGTACGGCCGCGCTTCCCCAATCGCTCCGCTGCATCAGGCGGCAATAGGCCCACAGGCATCCGGCCCAGAAGAACAGCAGGATCGCATCGGTCGACATGATCAGGGAGGAATAGGAAACAGCAGGGACAGTCAGCCAGCCGATACCGGCCCACAACGCGACGCGTCGGTTGTAGAGCAGGCCTGCCGTGGCGGTCAGCCAGCAGGCGGTTCCGATATGGAACAGGGCGGCGGGTGCGCGGATACACCAGGCAGCATCGCCACAGATTGCAGTCGACGCCGCGATCACCCAGGCGATCAGAGGCGGCTTGGAGTAGTAGCCGAAGGCGAGATCGCGGGACCAAGTCCAGTATTGCGCCTCGTCGCCATGCAGCGACAGATCGGTCGCGCCCAGGGCGACATACCGCAACGCCAGTAGGATCGCGCCCACGCCGAGTACTGTCGGCCAAGGCGACCCGTAGGATCTCATGTCTGTTGGCACTCGCTGTTTCCCCAGATAACCCGACTACGGTATCATCCCTAACGAAATCGTTCGATGCATGCACGTGAAGATTTTTTCACAAGCCGACACCGCTTATAGTCGGTTCATGAATGATGATATCCATATCCTTGTCGTTGACGACGATGCGCGCCTGCGCAGCCTGTTGCGCGACTATCTGGTCAAGGAAGGCTTCCGCGTCACCCAGGCGGAAGATGCTGCGGATGCTCGTCGGAAACTCAAGGTCTTCACTTTTGATATCATGATTCTCGACCTGATGATGCCGGGCGAAAGTGGCCTTGATCTGGCGAAATCCCTGCGTGGGGAGGGGCGGGTTCCGATCCTGATGCTGACGGCGATGGGGGAGACCGAGGATCGCATTCTGGGTCTTGAGGCCGGTGCCGATGACTATCTGCCAAAACCGTTTGAGCCCCGCGAACTGATCCTGCGCATACAATCGGTCCTGCGCAGGCTTCCGGCGGCAGAAGGACCTGTCCGGGCCTCCATCATACGGCTGGGGGGGTTGTCCTTCGATCTGGGTCGCGAATTGCTGTTGCGGGGTGAGACGCCGATCCGCCTGACTTCCACCGAAACGGCGTTGATGAAGATCATGGCGGGTGAACCCGGACGGGTGATGAGTCGGGAAGAACTGACGCAGTTTCTGGAGATCGATGGCGGCGATCGGGCTGTTGATGTGCAGATGACCCGGCTTCGCCGCAAGGTCGAGCCAGATCCGAAGATTCCGCGTTATCTGCAGACCGTGCGTGGACGCGGCTATGTGCTGAGGCCGGATGGATGAAGGTTGCCGGGGTATTCGGAACGCTGGGCAATGCGGCCAGGACCGTGCGTCTGACGATCAAGAAAGCGTTGCCAAAAACGCTGTTCGGTCGGGCGCTGATGATCATCGTCATGCCGCTGATCCTGCTGCAATTGGTGTCGGCCTGGATTTTCTATGACCGGCACTGGGATACCGTGACCTGGCGCCTGTCCTCCAGTGTTGCCGGGGATATCGCCGATGTGATCGAACAGATCCGGCGCGATCCCGATCAGATCGAGGATGTTCTGGCTACCGTCCGGCGTACCATGGAACTGTCGGTCATGATCCGCCCAGGCGATATCCTGCCGAATCAGCCACATGAACTGGAGGGGCAATTGGATTTCCTGCTGGCCCGCGCCCTGGAAGAACGGGTGCGCAGGCCGTTCGTGATCGACAGTTCATCCCTGCGCAGTCAGTTGATTCTGCATATCCAGTTGCGCGATTCGGTGATGACGGTCATGGTGCCGGGAAGCCGCCTGTTCAGTTCGACGACTTATATATTCATTCTCTGGATGGTCGGGACGTCGCTGGTCCTGTTCGCGGTCGCATCGATCTTCATGCGCAATCAGGTCCGGCCGATCCGCCGCCTGGCGCGGGCGGTGGAAAGTTTTGGCAAGGGGCGGGAGCCGGAACAGGATTTCAAGGCGGAGGGCGCGCTGGAGGTTCGGCAGGCGGCCAATGCCTTCAACCTGATGTCCGAACGCATCCGTCGCCAGATCCGCCAGCGGACCGACATGCTCTCCGGTGTCAGCCATGATCTGCGCACGCCGCTGACCCGCATGAAATTGCAGCTGGCGATGCTGGGAGAGTCCCCGGAGACACAGGAACTGGCGGTCAATGTCTCCGAGATGGAAAAGATGATCCAGGATTATCTGACCTTTGCCAGGGGTGAGGGCGGGGAGAAGTCGATTGAATGCGATGTCAGCGATGTCGTCCGGGATCTGGCCGCGACCTGGCAGGCATCGGGCATCGCGCTCGATTGCCATACCGAGGGCAGGATCATCACCTGGTTGAAACCCAATGCCTTCAGGCGCTGCATTGACAACCTGATCGCCAATGCGTCGCGCTATGGCACACAGGTCTGGTTGCATGCGGGAAGGCGCGGCAATGCGATTGAGGTGCTGGTCGACGACAATGGTCCCGGCATCGCCGAAGAGGAGCGGGAGGATGCCTTTCGTCCCTTCTACCGCCTGGACCGGTCGCGCAATCCCTCGACCGGCGGAACGGGTCTTGGCCTGTCGATCAGCCGCGATGTCGCGCGCACCCATGGCGGCGATATCCTGCTGGAAACCTCCCCCCATGGCGGCTTGCGTGCGCGGGTCCGGCTGCCGGTTTAGAGCCTCTGCTATGCCGCCCGTTCGCGCCGGTCGAGAAAGGTCTTCCAGAGCACCGCGACGGCAGAGGCGGGGCGCTTCATCCAGTGAAAGGGGATCGGGCGCAGCGGCGTTACCGGCATGGGCAGGTCGTCGCGGGGCGTTCCGGTCAACCAGTCGGCCAGCACCGGTCCCATCGCCGTTGTCATCGCGACGCCGCGACCGTTCCAGCCCAGGGCGGCATGCAGGTTCGGCGCGGGTTCCACCAGCCTTGGCAGTGAATCCGTCGTTACCGCGACCCGCCCGTTCCAGTGCGATTCGACCGGTATGTCGGCGAGATGCGGATAGAGTTCGCGCAATCGCTGTCTGGTGAGGTTGAAGGCCCGCGGATCAAGCGATCCGTCAAGGGCACCCCTGGCCCCCATCACAAAGCGCCCGTCGGCATCGACCCGGCAATAGGCCAGCACGCGCCGGGTTTCCGACAGGCCCAGCCCCTGGGCGGGAAGGGTTTTCAGCAGGTTGTCGGACAAGGGTGCCGTGGCGATCTGATAGCTGTAGAAGGGCACGACGGATCGGGTGATCCCGTGCTGAAGATCGGCAATGTCCGAATAGGCATTGGTGCAAAGCAGCACCTTGCCCGCTGATACGGTGTGACCGGCCCGGGTCAGAAGGGTCCAGCCGTCCGATGCGGGCTTGAGCCGTGCGACCGGGGTTTCCCCATGGATTCGGGCCCCTGCGGCAATCGCGGCGCGGGCCAGGCCACGCGCGAGGCTGAGGGGCTGGAGCGTTCCGCCCCGCGCGTCGAACAGTCCACCCGGATACCAGTCGGTGCCGACCATGGCGCGCATTTCGTCCCCGGTCAGGATTGCGGCTGAAACACCGCGCGCTGTCAATCGTTCCACTTTCCGGCGCTGAATTTCCAGCGCTGCCTTGCTGTGCGCACCCTGGAACCAGCCGCCCCGGATGGCATCGCAATCGATCCCCAACCGGTCGATCAGGGCAAATGTTGCTTCCGCCGTGTGATCCGAAAAGGCGATCATGCGCGCCGCGCGTTCCGCCCCGACAAGGTGTTCCAGTTCCGTCAGATCGTGTTTCAACCCGGCGATGACCTGACCGCCATTGCGCCCGGAGGCACCCCAGCCCGGCTGCTGCGCTTCCAGTACAACGGGGCGATGGCCCCGCTCTGCCAGGTGCAGTGCCGCCGACAGACCGGCAAAACCCGCCCCGACGATAACAATATCCGCCTGGATATCACTGTCCAGGGCCGGACAGTCGGGTGCCGGACGCGCTGTTGCTGCCCAGAGTGCGTTCCTGAAACCCTGATCGTCCTGTGCGGATGCCAAAATCCACCCCCGATATCGTTGATAACCGGCGGGCAGCCTATAGCAAATCCCGAGCAGACGAAATCGTCTGCAACGACGCATTTGCTGAAACAATAAATGGCTGGAGCATCCTGCGTGAGCTCATGCGATCGCATGATGCTCCAGACTGAATTCGGTTCAGGTTTCCAGTTCCGTATCCCAGTAGAGATAATCCCGCCAACTTTCATGCAGGAAGTTAGGCGGGAAGGCCCGTCCGTGTTCCTGCAATTCCCAGGTTGACGGCTCCACCGGTTTGCGGTGCAGCGGCATGTTCGCCTGTTTCGGGGTGCGCCCGCCCTTGGACAGGTTGCACGGGCTGCAGGCCGCGACGACGTTCTCCCAACTGGTGATTCCGCCCTGACTGCGTGGGATGACATGGTCGAAGGTCAGTTCATGGGCCGAAAAGGTATCGGCGCAATATTGGCAGACCAGCCGGTCGCGCAGGAAGACGTTGAATCGCGTGAAGGCCGGGCGACGGGCAGGGGCGATGTATTCCTTCAGCGAGATCACGCTGGGCAGGCGCAACACGAAGGTCGGGCTGTGGACTTCCATGTCATATTCGGAAATCACGTTGACCCGTTCGGCAACCACGGCCTTCACCGCATCCTGCCAGTTCCAGACCGACAGCGGAAAATAGCTGAGCGGCCGAAAGTCCGCGTTCAGCACCAGGGCTGGGCTGTTGTCTAGGGCGGTTAACATGGCCGCGCTCCGAACGTTCCCTTACACCAGATCGATCCGGGATCGGAATCGATGGAATCAGACTATCCATATTCTGTGGAGGCCACAATATTTTGTAGACTGCCAGTTCAACATATCACGGTCTTGTAACACCCGACCGGTGATCCCCTTTCCTAACCGATTTTCATGACAGGTTGATAACCGGCGGACAGGATTTTCACTCAGGTTTCTGCGGTGGACTGCCCCGCGCCATCATCCAGGACGCGGTGCAGGAACTCGATGCCTATGCGCAGTCCCGCCTCGTCGATGGAATGGCCAAGCCCTTTGCAGAAGGCAACATCAACATCGAATCCGGCTATTCTCATCGCCTCGGCGGAGATTTTCGACATTTCATGCGGAACGACGGTATCCTGATCGCCATGGATCAGCAATGTCGGCGCCTTGCTGATTCCAGGCTGTGCCAGAGATTCCGGCGCGATCAGCATGCCGGAATAGCCGAGTACACCCGCAACCGGGACAGGGCGCTGCGGCAGGGCATGCAGGGCCAGCATCGTGCCCTGGCTGAACCCGACTACGGCAATCCGGTCGGGGGACAGGTTGAACCGCGCCATCTGTTCATCCAGATAGGCATTGATCACCGGCGTAATTGCATTGACGCCTGACTCCATTTGCTCACGGCTCCGGTCCTGGAGGGAGAACCATTGCCGCCCCATCGGGGCCATGTCGCAGGGGTCCGGCGCATCCGGTGCCAGGAACTGCGCCGTCGGGAAGATCTGGCCCAGCACCGGGGCCAGCCCGATCAGGTCGCTGCCATCGGCCCCCAGCCCGTGCAGGAACACGATCAGCCGCTCCGGCCTGCCGCCATTGGCGGGGGCCTGCTCGGGTCCTGTCAGGGCTGGCATCTTTGTCATTATGGCGAACTCCATTGATATGGTCGATTGGGTCATCAGGGTGGACGATGCAGCCCGTTTGGGCAAATCGTGCGCATTCAATCCTGCGGTGCACCCCGATAATAGTGCCACAGAAAAACCGCCATGGCCGATCGCCAGGGCGACCAGGCCTCGGCAATGCTGCGCGCCAGTTTTGCGGAAGGGCGGGTCTCCAGGCCCTTGAGGCGGCGCATGGCCTCCTGCAGGGCGATATCCTCACCGGGGAACAGGTCCGGACGGTGCAGGGCGAACATGCAATAGATTTCTGCACTCCAGCGCCCGAAGCCTTTCAGGGCAGTGATTGCCACGACTGCTTCGGCATCCGGCATCTCGGCTATCTGCCGGAGGTCGAGCTGCCCCGAATGAATTGCGGTGGCCAGCCCCTGGGCATAGGCGACCTTCGGACGCGACAGACCGGCCCCGCGCAGGGCGTCTTCGCCCAGATCGAGGAAGGCGCCGACATCGCCTCGGGGATAGAGTGCTTCCACCCGCGCCCGGATGGCTCCTGCGGCATCGCGGGATATCTGCTGCGAGATGATGATGTTCAGCAGAGTCTCGAAACCATGGTCGCTCAGCCGCGGTTCAGGATAGCCGACCAGCGCCAGTCCGGTTGCGACATCCGGGTCGGCGGCGGCGGTGCTGTCGAGTGCCTTGATGAGTGTCGGTTTGTCCATGAATCTTGACTTACCCCGTGAACCCGATTTACGCCAGACTCATGGAGAGCCCGTTCCCGCCCGCCACCCGATTTGCCCCGAGTCCCAGTGGTCGCCTGCATCTGGGCCATGCCTATTCCGCCCTGTTCTCGGCACGGCAGGCGGCGGTGATGGGCGGGCGATTCCATCTGCGGATCGAGGATATCGACCTTGGCCGATGCCATCCTGAATTCGAATCTGGGATTTTCGAGGATCTGACCTGGCTCGGCCTCACCTGGGAACAGCCGGTGCTGCGCCAGTCTGATCGGTTGCCGCTCTATCACGATTTTCTCCACACATTGGAAGAGGGCGGCCTGACCTATCCCTGCTTCTGCACACGAAGGGAAATCGGGGCTGAAATCGCCAATGCACCGCGCGCACCCCATGGTCCGGATGGCGCACTCTATCCAGGCACTTGCAAGAATCTGGATCCGGGATTGGCGCGGGATCGGATCGCGTCCGGCATGCCGCATGCGATCCGCCTGCATATGGACCGGGCGGCGCATATGGCCGGGCCGCTGACATTCACCGATCTGGATCGGGGAGAGATGGCGGTGCGGCCCGAGACCTGTGGCGATATCGTTCTTGCCCGCAAGGATGTGCCGACCAGCTATCATCTCTCCGTCACTGTCGATGACGCGCACCAGCATATCTCTTGCATCACGCGGGGGGAGGATCTGCTGCATGCGACCCATGTGCATCGGGTGCTGCAGACCCTGCTCGGCTTTCCGGTGCCGGTCTATCGCCATCATGGCCTGTTGCGCGACAGATTCGGGCGACGCCTTGCCAAGCGGGATCGATCCGCAACCCTCGCCGCTCTACGCGAGTCAGGCACCACTCCGGCGGAAGTCAGGGCGCGCGTCGGATTCCCGGACTGAATGCCGCCCGTGTCATGCCCTGATCCCCCAGGTGACGATCAGGGCCAGAGAACCTCCGGCCCTGCATAGCGTGCGGTCAGGAAATCAACGAAGGCGCGGACCTTGGCGGAAAGGTGGCGGTTGGGCGGATAGAGCGCGTGAATTCCGATGGGCGGCAGTTCGTATTCCTCAAGTATCGGAACCAATGCTCCGCCACGCAGGCTCTCGACGCAGATGAAAGTCGGTGAGAGTACGATGCCCACGCCTGCTGCGGCGGCCTGAGCCAGCGCATTGCCATTGTTTGATACCAGAGATCCGGCTACCCGCACCGACAATTCCCCTTTCGGATCATCGGGGTTCCTGAAGCGCCAGATGTTGGGTGTGTCAGTATAGGTATAAATCATGCAGTTGTGGTTTTCGAGGTCCTGGGGATGCAGCGGCATTCCATGCTTCTCCAGATAGGACGGGGCTGCGAGCAACGGGCGGCGGGTCTGGGCAATGCGCTTGGCGATCAGGCTGGAATCCTCCAGCACACCAATGCGGATCGCGACATCGAAGCCCTCGTCAATAATATCGACCCGCCGGTCGTTGAAATCCATGAACACTGAAACTTCCTGATGCATCGTCATGAAATCCGGCAGGGCAGCCGTCAGATGGGTGATGCCGAAACTGACCGGAGCCGTCACCCGAAGCCGACCGCGCGGGACTTCCTGCAGGTGGGTGACGGCCAGTTCCGCCTCCTCCGCCTCGGCGATGATCCGGCGACAGCGCTCATAGAAGGATTGCCCGACCTCGGTCAGGCTCAGGCGGCGCGTCGTGCGGGCAATCAGTTGCGCGCCCAGGCGCTGTTCCAGCTTGGTCACCTGCTTGCTGATCGCGGATTTTGACTGCCCCATCTTCTCGGCGGCGGCGGTGAAACTTCCCGCTTCGACGACGGCGGCAAAAACCGCGATCCCGCTCAAATCCTGCATGGCGATGATCCTTTCCAGGACACATTGGTGCGTATGTCGAAACAATTATATTCTAATTGGTCCGATTGTCATCTGGTTGATGCTGATTATCTTCTCCGTAACACAGATTGGAAAAGGAGAGAGACGATGGGACTTCTGGTTGACGGAAAATGGCAGGACAAATGGTACGACACGTCCAGCACCGGCGGCAAATTCGTGCGCAGTGAATCGCAGTTCCGCAACTGGATCACCGCCGATGGCAGTGCCGTTCCGACCGGTGATGCCGGGTTCAAGGCGGAGGCTGGACGCTATCATCTCTACGTCTCGCTGGCCTGTCCCTGGGCGCATCGCACGCTGATCTTCCGGGCGCTGAAAGGGCTGGAGGACATGATTTCCGTTTCCGCCGTGCATTGGCGGATGAAGGAGAATGGCTGGACCTTCGATACCAGCGATCCCGATGTGACCGGCGACCCGATCCACGATGCGAATTACCTGTATCAGGTCTACACCGCCGTGCAGCCGGATTACAGCGGGCGCGTGACGGTTCCTGTCCTGTTCGACAGGCAGACAGGCCGGATTGTCAGCAACGAATCTGCCGATATTATCCGGATGCTGAATTCCGCCTTTGACGAGATCGGCGCGACAAAGGGGGATTATTACCCTGCCGACTTGCGGGGCGAGATCGATGCGGTCAACCAGCGTGTCTATGACACGGTCAACAACGGTGTCTACAAATCCGGTTTTGCGACCAGACAGGAAGTCTATGAGGACGCCGTAACCACCTTGTTTGAGAGCCTGGACTGGCTGGAAGACCGGTTGTCGAAGCAGCGGTATCTGGTCGGCGACCGCGTGACCGAGGCGGATTGGCGGCTGTTCACCACGCTGGTTCGGTTCGACCCGGTCTATGTTGGGCATTTCAAATGCAACATCCGGCGGATCGTCGATTATCCCAGCCTCTGGGCCTATACCCGGGAACTCTACCAATGGCCCGGCGTCGCGGAGACCGTGAACATGCGCCATATCAAGGCGCATTACTACGGCAGCCACGACACGATCAATCCGACTGCCGTGATCCCGCTGGGACCGGAACTGGATTTCACGAAACCTCATCGCCGCGCGCACCAGATCGCGGCCTAGGAGATACTATCATGTCACTGGAACTGAGGCCCTTCGATACACTTGGCCATGCCGATTTTGGCTGGCTGGATGCCCGTCATCATTTCAGCTTCGGTCATTACTATGACCCGGAGCGGATGCATGTTGGCCCGCTGCGGGTCTGGAATGACGATACGATCCAGACCGGAACCGGATTCGATCCGCATCCGCACCGGGATATGGAAATCATCACCTATGTCCGGGAGGGTGCGATCACCCATCGCGACAATCTGGGCAATGAGGGCCGCACGGAGGCGGGTGATATCCAGGTGATGTCCGCCGGGACCGGGATCGTACATTCGGAGTTTAATCTGGAAGATGGGCCCACCCGGATATTCCAGATCTGGATCATTCCGCGCAGTCAAGGCCTGACACCCCGCTGGGAGACCAGGGCCTTCCCGAAGGAAGATCGGTCGGGCAGCCTTCATGCACTGGCCTCCGGCCGTGCCGGGGTCAGCGATGTCGCCCCGATCGATCAGGATGCGACTCTGTTCGCCGGTACCCTGGCGAAGGGGACGGTATTGGAGCAACCGTTGGGGGTCGGGCGCAGCGCCTATCTGGTCCCGGCGAAAGGTCGGATCAGCGTCGACGGGACGGAAATCGCAGCCCGCGACGGCGTTATTCTGCGCGATGCTCCATCCATCCGCATCGAGGCTCTGGAGGATGCGGAGGTGATCCTGGTCGATGTGCCTGGGCGCTGAAAAAGGTCATGCCGTCCCTGGCTCAATCGCAACCCGGTTGAGCCTGGGCGACAGGCGGCGATGGGTCTTGAGGGCGGCATGGCCCGCCCTGCGGAGGCTCTGGCTGTAGATCAGGGAAGTATCGACCTGGGCGATGGGGACCGTTCCCCGAGCCGCATTCTGAAGCAGTTCCCGCTTGATCGCCTCATAGGCTGATTCCAGCGCTGTTGCCTTGTCGGCGAAATGAGCCGCGCCATCGACCTCCGGTGCAGGCGACGGGAGGCAGGAAAGCACCACCGTCATCAGTGTATGCCATGTCTCCGGTCTGCCCCCGTCATGGTGCAGAGTCTGTGTGGCGATCCAGGTTGCCTCCCGCACCAGATCCTCCAGATGCTGGATGCCCCGGATGAGGTCCGGCAGTGCATCCCGCACCTCGGTTGGCAGTTCCTGACCGCTCAGCTTATGTATGAAGTCGCGGATATTCTGCCCTAGCTGCAGAATGCCCTCTTCCTGCGCCTTTACCATGCGTGCCGCGGCGGGTCCGGTGGTCAATCCCCGTTCCGTTGCCTGGAGGGTGATATCCGCCATGTTACGCAGTTCCAGCGTCAGTGCATTCAGGGCCAGTGAGGGGAAGGCAATCAGGGTCGTGTCGATATGGCGCGGTCGGGCGATCTGTTCCTGTTCGGAGACGAACAGCCCGTCCAGCCATTGACTCATCCGCCGCGTCACCGGCCAGATCAGGGCGATTCCAAGCAAGTTGAACAGGGTATGGAAAACCGCCAGTGTCGCCATAATGTCCCCATCCGATGCCATGGCATCGACGGCGGCAAGGCTGATCGACAGGAGGGGTTTAATCAGAACAAGCGCGAAAACCCCCGTCACGACATTGAAGATGACATGGGAAATCGCCACGCGCTTTGCGGCAGGTGTTGCAGAAAGAGCGGCGAAAAGGGCCGTTGAGGTCGTTCCAATATTGGCCCCGATCAGGATCGCTGCCGCCAGGGTCAATGGCACATTGCCCGATGCCGTGGCGGTCAGCGCAATCGCGACGGCGGCGCTGGAGGACTGGGTCAGTATGGTCAGACCCACGCCGAGAACGACGAAGATCAGGAGCATGTGAAAACCCGACTCCGCCAGTTCGAGGCTGGCAAGCAGGGGGGCGAGACCTGAAAACCCGTCCTGCAGGAAATTGACACCCAGAAAGAATATCCCGAACCCGGCAAGAGCCTGTCCCAACCCCTTCTGACGCATCCGCGATCTTGCAAAGATGCCCGTCAGCATCCCCCCGCCGATTAACGGCAGGGCAAGCGCACCAACATCGATCTTTACCCCAACCAGCGCGACCAGCCAGCTTGTCATCGTGGTGCCAACATTGGATCCGAATACGACCCAGATCGCCTGGGTCAGGGTCAGCAACCCGGCATTCACAAAACCGATGATCGCAACCGTCACGGCGCTGGATGACTGCACCAGCGCCGTGATCAGGAATCCTGCGGCCAGCCCGCGTAGCGCAGACCGTGTCCATTTATCCAGAATCTCGCGCAGCGCCCCGCCTGCTGCCAGCTTCAAACCGTCGGTCATCATCGACATGCCAAGCAGGAAGAGCCCAATCCCACCGAGCAGCGATGCCATGACTGTCAGATCAAAATAATCCATGATTTGAGCAGTGATCCAATTCCGATTTCAGGGACGACAATAGATGGCGATATCGTCCTGCAGAGAGACATGCTGTGATTCGATATCGAGCGACTGCGCTTCGCAGATTTCCGGACTCGCGCTCAACCGCGACCAGTCCTGACCGGGGCAGGATTCCAGAACGACCGTCAGCAACCGACTGCATTCCCGATACTGGGCAAGCGCCTTTCCAAAGTGATCATCACTTTCCCTCAGAAAGGCACAGATTTCCACCGGGGTCGCTCGAGCGGCGGTGCTGTTGTGCAATGCCTCTCCTCTCAACCGTTCGGCACGCGTCATGTCACTGAGGCCATCCTGCATCGCCCTTTCGATCCGGAGTGTCCCATCCCGACATTCCGCCAGAGCGGATACCGGAGCCAACAGAAACAGTAGAAGTGAAAGAACGGCCATCACAGGAGTTGGACCGGTTATTGAACGAGGGCTGTCAGCCAGTTGGGTGGAAGAATCCATGGATCTTCTTTGCGACTGCGCTTGATATGCCATCCACCTTCTCCAGATCCGTGACGGCGGCGCGGGATACCGCCTTGGCCGACCCGAAGTATAGCAGAAGCGCTTTCTTGCGCTTCCCCCCAATACCGGGAATTTCGTCGAGCGGGCTGCGGACCTGATCCTTGGCTCGCCGTTTGCGGTGGGAGCCGATGGCGAAGCGGTGCGCTTCGTCGCGCAGGCGCTGAATGAAATAGAGAACGGGGTCACGTGGCGGCAGCAGGATCGGCCGGTCTGCGCCGGGCAGCATGATGCGCTCGCGTCCCGCCTCCCGCTCCGGGCCCTTGGCAACGGTCATGACCGGGACGTCATCCTCCAGACCCAATTCGCGCAGGGCATCCAGGGCGGCGCTCAACTGTCCCTTGCCGCCATCAAGAACGACCAGATCCGGCCACATCCCGCCGCTGCGTTCCGGATCTTCCTTCAGCGCGCGGGCGAAGCGGCGGTGGATCACTTCACGGGTCATGGCATAATCGTCGCCCCCGGCGGGAGCCTCACCGCCGGGTGCATCGCCATAAGGCGATGCAGGGGTTTCGGCAAGGCCGGGCTTAACGGTTTCCTCTGCTTCCGGTCCCCGGATGTTGAACTTGCGATAGCTGTTCTTGGTAAAACCGTCCGGTCCCGCAACGATCATTGCGCCAACCGCCTGACGACCTTGGATATGGCTATTGTCATAGACTTCGACTCGTTTCACCGGGCCGTCCAGGCCCGCCAGGTCGGCAAGGCCGGACAGCAGGCGAATCTGGCTGGAACTTTCTGCCAGCCGCCGCTCCAGCGCCTCTCGGGCATTGTCTGCGGCATGTTCCACTGCCTTGCGGCGTCCGCCCCGCTGCGGCACCGCAATTGTGATCTTGCGCCCCGCCTTTATCGCCAGAGCCTCCGTCAGCAGATCCATCTCGTCCGGTGTCTGGTTCAGCAGAACATCTTTTGGCGGCGGACGGTTCTCATAGAACTGGCCCAGAAATCCGGCCAGCACAGCGCTGGGCTCCATCTGCTTGTCATGGGTGGGAAAATACGAGCGTGTCCCGTTGTTCCGCCCGCCGCGATAGAAGAAGACCTGCAGGCAGCTTTGACCGCCGCGCTGTTCCAAGGCGATGACGTCGGCATCACCGATCCCTTCGATATTGATATCCTGGCTGGACTGGACATGGGCCATGGCGCGCAACCGGTCGCGGAAGGTTGCCGCACGCTCGAAATCCATCTCCTCCGATGCCTTTTGCATCGCAGCGGCCAGATCGTCCTTCACCTCCTGCGAGCGACCGGACAGGAAGGCCTTGGCCTGTGCCACAGTTGCGGCATAGTCCTGCTGCGAGATCAGTCCGACGCAGGGTGCGCTGCATCGCTTGATCTGGTATTGCAGGCAGGGACGGGTGCGGTTGCGGAATACGCCATCGGTGCAGTTGCGCAGCAGAAAGGCGCGCTGCAGGACGTTCAGGGTCCGGTTGACCGCCCCCGCCGAGGCAAAGGGGCCAAAGAAATCCCCCTTTCGGTCCCGTGCCCCGCGATGCTTGACGATCTGCGGGAAATCCTGGTCTCCCCGGATCAGGATATCCGGGAAGGTCTTGTCGTCGCGCAGCAGGACATTGTAGCGCGGCATCAGCCGCTTGATCAGGTTGTTTTCCAGCAGCAGCGCCTCGACCTCGCTGGCGCAGGTGACGAACTCCATCGATGCGGTTTCCGATACCATCCGCTGCAACCGGATCGGCAGCCTGTCGGGGCGGGAATAGGTCGTCACCCGCCGCCGCAGATTATGCGCCTTGCCGACATAGAGTGGTTCCCCGTCGGCGGAGATCATGCGGTAAACCCCGGCTTCATTGCCAAGGCGGTCGAGATAGCGCCGGATAATCGCAGCGCCGGACGCGAGGGAGGGACGCGCGGGCTGCTGCTGCCCCGGTTCGCCATCCTGCTGGTTTGTTTCATGTCTGGCGGTGGGCATGCCCTCTGGAGCCGCATCCGCTGCGGATGTCGGTTTGGTTCCCTCGCTGTCGTCTTCCCTCGCCATCCGTCTGGACCCACTGTTTCCACAAGATTATTATGATTCTAAATTTGGAACTAACCTCCGATGCGATCAAGCGTACCCAAGCACCACAGGAAATGATTCAAATTTCACTTTGAAACATCTAAAAAGCCATTCAATTCACAAAGCCGCAACTATCCACCAACTCTGTGGATAACCTTGTTGGCAAACTGTGCCGGACCCTGTCCCCCGCCCCGAACTCCAAGGGCTGTATCGGTTTGCACATTTTTTAATCAAAAAAATCATCACATTGATTTCATTGGTTTTTTCATAAGTCAAGTATGAATGAATGGTTAAAATCAAATTTTCAGATTGCCAAGTGGAAGCTGCTGGAATCCCCCATTTCGCCTGTGCACAACTCCCAGTCCCTTTCTGAAAAACCATCACGATTCGAGTGATTTAGCCAATTGCATGGGAAGTGTATTTTACCCGATTGATGAGGACTGGAAGCGGTATCAAGTTACTCATCGACATACGCCCCCACCGCATCCTGCTTCCAGCCCAGATGCTCACCGCCGTCCAAAGTGATCATCTGCCCGGTATAGCTCGGATTGTCGATGATGAAGCGCACGGCACCGGCAATTGCGGTCGGCTCCGTGCGACGCTGCAGGGGGATGATGGCACATTGCCGGTCGAAGTCTGCCGGGGTCTGCCTGGGACTGGGGGCGGTCGGGCCGGGTCCGACCGCTGCCACTCGAATGCGCGGGGCCAGGGCCATGGCCATGGTTTGGGTCAAGGTCCACAATCCGGCTTTCGACAGCGTGTAGCTGGTGAAATGCGGCGTCAGATTGAACACCCGCTGGTCAATGATATTGACCGCCACCCCATTCAGGGCAGGGGGCAGCGCCCGAGCGAAGGCTTGAATGATGCGGAAGGGCGATTCCAGATTGACCGCCATGTGCTGTGCCCAACTCTCAGCGGTCACCGTATCCCAGTCATCCCGTTCGAAGATTGAGGCATTGTTGACGACCACGCCCAGCCCGCCGAATTCGGAAACGGCTTCTGTAACCAGCCGGGATGCGGCATCCGGATCCGCCAGATCGGCCTCGAATAGCCGAACGTCCCGCCCCAGCGCCCGGATTTCAAGGGCGGTCTCTTCCGCCTCCTCCCGTGATCCGCGGAAATGCATGGCGATGTCGAAGCCCTGTCGGGCGAGTTCGAGAGCGATTTCCCGTCCGATGCGCCGTGCACCACCGGTTACCAGGGCGACCGGATGAATCCGCTCGTCCTGACGCTGGAAGGGTGCGCGCGTCATCGCCGTCCCCTGCGCCCGGATGCCTTTTTCGCCCCGCGCCGACCCTTCGGCACGGCATCGGGTGCCTGAGTGATCAGGGATGCCGCTATTTCCGGATCAATCGGGATCGTATCGACCGGCATATCGAGGTCATAGGCTTCCAGCCGCTTGATCTCGTCGCGCATCTTTGCGGCGGTTTCGAATTCCAGGTCGGCGGCTGCGGCCTTCATCCGTTCTTCCAGATCGCGGATATAGGTCTTCAGGTCCACCCCGACGAAATGCGATTGGGTGCCGTCGCCGGTACCAACGGTCACGCGGTCGCGCTCATAGACCGAATTCAGCACGTCACCGATGGTTTTCCGGATGCTTTCCGGCGTGATCCCGTGCTCGGTGTTATAGGCCTGCTGGCGTTCGCGCCGCCGGTTGGTTTCCTCGATCGCATAGGTCAGACTGTCGGTCATCCGGTCGGCATAGAGGATCACCCGCCCGTCCAGGTTCCGCGCCGCCCGCCCGATGGTTTGCACCAGCGAGGTCTTTGAGCGCAGATAGCCCTCCTTATCCGCATCCAGGATCGCGACCAGGGCGCATTCGGGAATATCCAGCCCCTCGCGCAGCAGGTTGATGCCGATCAGGATGTCGAAGGCGCCGAGCCG
Organism: Alphaproteobacteria bacterium; assembly: GCA_965223125.1. Classification (GTDB taxonomy): domain Bacteria; phylum Pseudomonadota; class Alphaproteobacteria; order UBA8366; family Aestuariispiraceae; genus Pacificispira. Next base: position 2,345,205 of record OZ244984.1, read on the forward strand.
CAGATCTCGGATGATCTCGATCCGCTCCAGCGTATCAATGTCGGAATGCAGGTAGCGTACTTTCAGGCCGGTCTCGACCATATAGTCGGTCAGGTCTTCCGCCATGCGTTTGGTCAGGACCGTGACCAGCACCCGCTGCCCCAGTTCGGTGCATGCCCGGCATTCATCCAGCAGGTCATCGACCTGATTTGCCGTCGGACGGATGATGCAGACCGGATCAATCAATCCGGTTGGGCGCACGAGCTGTTCGATAATCACCCCGCCGGTCCGCTCCAGTTCCCAGGGGCCGGGCGTGGCCGAGACGAAAATCGTCTGCGGGCGCATTGCCTCCCATTCCTCGAATTTCAGCGGGCGGTTGTCGACGCAGGAGGGCAGGCGGAAACCGAATTCCGCCAGTGTGGACTTGCGCGCGAAGTCGCCCCGGAACATGCCGCCGATTTGCGGCACCGTCACATGGCTTTCGTCCAGCACGATCAGCGCATTATCCGGCAGATATTCGAACAGGGTCGGCGGCGGCTCTCCCGCATTGCGCCCGGTCAGATAGCGGGAATAGTTCTCGATCCCGTTGCAGGCACCGGTCGCTTCCATCATCTCCAGATCAAAGGTGGTGCGCTGTTCGATCCGCTGCAATTCCAGCAGCTTTCCCGCCGATTCGAATTGCGCGGTGCGCTGTTTCAGTTCCAGCTTGATACGGTCCATCGCCTGTTTCAGCGTCGGGCGCGGGGTTACGTAGTGACTGCCTGCATAGACTCGCACCTTTTCCAGCACGGCCGTCTTCTCGCCGGTCAGCGGGTCGAATTCGTGAATAGCGTCGATCTCGTCCCCGAAAAAGGAAACCCGCCAGGCACGGTCCTCCAGGTGGGCCGGGAAAATCTCGATCGTGTCGCCGCGCACCCGGAAACTGCCCCGCTGGAACTGGATGTCATTGCGCTTGTATTGCAGGGCTACCAACTCGCGCATCACATCGCGCACATCGGTTCGCGTCCCTGCTTCGATATCGATGACCATCTGGCTGTAGGTTTCTGGTGAGCCGATACCGTAGATGCAGGAGACGGAGGCAACGATCACGACATCCTGGCGTTCGAACAGCGACCGGGTGGCGGAATGGCGCATCCGGTCGATCTGTTCATTGCGAGAACTTTCCTTCTCGATGAAGGTATCCGAGCGCGGGACATAGGCTTCTGGCTGGTAATAATCGTAGTAGGAAACGAAGTATTCTACCGCATTGTGCGGAAAGAAGGATTTCATCTCGCCGTAAAGCTGGGCCGCCAGCGTCTTGTTCGGTGCCAGAATCAGCGTCGGACGCTGCAATTCCTGGATTGCATGGGCGATGGTGAAGGTCTTGCCGGAACCGGTCACGCCCAACAGGACCTGGTCCCGTTCTCCCGCCTTCACACCGTCGACCAGTTGGCGAATCGCTTCGGGTTGATCGCCTGCCGGTTCGAAGTCAGACACGATTCTGAAAGGAACGCCGCCCTCGGACAGGGGGCGCTCGTATTTCGGTGCTTCGCCCATGATGTAGCCTTGCGGCTCGGGCGGTTTCAGATCGATGATGTCGTTCATGGGACCAGACTATAGTTGCGCTAAACGCCGGTGCAAGCCGGGGTCGCGGGCTAACCGCGAATCAGCCAGACAAGTCCGACGCCCAAAATCAGGGCGAACAGGCCTGCACGGCGCAGGGATGCAGGTGAGAGAGTCTGCATTGATGCCATCATGCGCTGCATTCCATCAGGAAAAAGCGCGTAAAACAGACCCTCGATCACCAGTATCAGTGCCAGAGCCGTGCCAAGGGAAACCCAGAAATCTGCGGATATCGTCACTGTTCCTCACAATCTTTTCCGGTCAGGCACAATATTAGCCCAGTTTGCCGCAGCCTTGTTCCGCGACTCCGCCTTGCCTAAACCGTTTCGATCACGTACCTACTATCGCAATGGGTTTTTGACCATCCTGCGTATTTTATCTGGTGTCTGGCATCTGTCCGAAGTGGTATTCTGGTCCGTGGTTCTTCCGGGCCGTGTTGTGAGTGAATTTCGAAGTCAGGGTTAGAGGGAGAGATTCAATTTTCAGGGATACCGGATTCGCGCGACGGCTCGTCGGCGCTGCTGTGATATTTGCATGTCTTTTCGGGTTTGGCATGACCTCTGCGTCGGCCCAGTCCGAAACGGCAGCGCTCGCCCCCCGCCTGTATTCAAATCAAGGTGTCGGGGCTCTTCCGGCGGTTCTGGCTGAGGCCGACATCTCGCTCTACCAGGAGATTTTCGATCTGCAGCGTGACGGCGACTGGAAAGCCGCCGATCAGCGGATCGCCCGCCTTCAGGATCATTCGCTGATGGGCCATGTTCTCTTTCAGCGCTATATGCATCCGACGGCCTATCGGTCGGCCTATGCTGAATTGAAACTCTGGCTGGATGACTATGCCGACCATCCCGGCGCGACCCGAGTTCATACCCTGGCTCTGGCCCGCAAACCCGCCTCGGAACCGTCTCCCAAACGGCCCCGTGCCGTTGAATTGCCGGAAATGGACGCCGTTACAAGTTTCGTCGAGTCGCGGGAAGAGGTCGAATCCGACATCCCGGAAATCCGAAGCCAGAAATATGCCGGGAAATCGGCGGGGGAAAAGCGTCGGATCCGGGATATTCATGTTCAGATCAACGCTCTGGTTCAGCGCGGCAGCGTGTCGATCGCGCTGGAGCGTCTTGATACTGCCGCAAATCGGGATCTGTTCGATCCGGTCAGTTTTGCTGAAAGTCTGGGGGTCATCGCGCGCGGCTATTTCCGGTACCACATGGATCAAGAGGCGATGGATATCGCCTTGCGCGCCATGAATATGGCCGGTGATGACGCCGCCCGCGCCCATTGGTGGGGTGGGCTGGCAGCCTTTCGCGCCGGGCAGTGGGACAGGGCGGCGACGCATTTCGCGTCTCTCAGCCAGTCCGCAGAAGCCGATGACTGGCTGCGCTCCGCTGGTGGTTTCTGGGCGTCGAGGGCCTATCTGATCGGCGGCAAGCCGCAATATGTCACGGAAATGCTGACTCGCGCCGCCCGAACTCCGCGTGCCTTCTATGGCCTGCTGGCAACGCGGGCGCTGGGCCAGACGCCGCCGCTTGATTTTGAAATGCCGGTTCTGAGTGCGACCGAGACGGAACTGCTGCTGGATATTCCAGCGGCACGTCGGGCGATTGCCCTGATTGAGGTTGGGCAGACCGATCTGGCCGATGCGGAGTTACGTCGGTTCGTGGACGAATTACCGCCCTCCTTTGCCGGAACATTGCTGGCGCTGGCCGACAAGGCCGGGTTGGCCGATGTTGCCTTTCGGTTGGGTCGGGAGATGGAGCGCCGCCAGAAAATCAGCCTGGACGGCGCGCTCTATCCGCTGCCGGGATGGGAGCCACAGGACGGTTTCGCCATCGACCGCGCACTGGTCTATGCCATCATCCGCCAGGAATCCCAGTTCCGCAGCCGTGCCGTCAGCTATGCTGGTGCCCGTGGCCTGATGCAGTTGATGCCGTTGACGGCCAGCTATATGGCTGGGGAGCGGTTTTCGGGAGCGGCCCGGGCCGAACTGTTCGATCCGGCCCTGAATCTCTCCCTTGGTCAGAAATATATCGGCTATGTGCTGAATCTGCCCGGGGTGGACGGCAATCTGCTCTATGCTCTGGCAGCCTATAATGCCGGTCCCGGCAATCTCCAGAAATGGCGCGGCAGGATCGACTATGCCGATGATCCGCTGCTGTTCATCGAAAGCCTTCCCTCGCGTGAAACGCGCTCCTATATCGAGCATGTTCTGTCGAATTTCTGGATTTACCGGATGCGTCTGGGACAGCCGGTGGAAAGCCTGGATCGGTTGATTGGCGGGGACTGGCCGCTTTATGTCAGCCTGGAACAGCCCCCCGCCAGCGATGGTGTGGTCCCTGTCAGTGCCAAAACGGCGGACTGATAGCGGATTCGGAGACGGCATTATGGGTATCGACGAAAGCCTGCCCTTCAAACCGGTCAGAATCGCGGTCCTGACCGTTTCAGATACACGGACGCTGGCGGACGACCGGTCGGGCGATACGCTGGTCTCCCGACTGGAATCAGATGGTCATATTCTCGCCACGCGTGAGATCGTCACCGATGATGCCGACAGGATTGCGGTGATCCTGAACCGCTGGATCGACGATCCGCAGATTGATTGCATTGTCACCACCGGCGGGACCGGGCTGACCGGGCGGGACGTGACGCCGGAGGCTTTTGCGCGGGTCTGCGAGAAGGATATTCCGGGTTTCGGCGAGTACTTTCGCTGGATGTCGGTCCAGAAGATCGGCACCTCGACGATCCAGAGCCGCGCTATGGCCGGGGTAGCGCGTGGCACCTATCTCTTCGCCCTGCCGGGATCGACCGGGGCCTGCAAGGATGGCTGGGACGAAATCCTGCACTACCAGTTGGATTTCCGTCACCGGCCCTGCAATTTCGTCGAACTGATGCCCCGTCTGCGGGAGCATGAGGCCCGGTAAGCCATTCGGTCAGGCGCGCAGGCGGCGGATCAGCAGCAGGGCCAGCAATGCGACCGGTATCATCACCGCGAAGATCCAGAACCCGGCATCCTGCGCGGCCTGAAGGCTTGGCTGGTCGCCATAGCCGACGGAGTTCGCAACCAGCCCGCTGACCGCCGCGCCCAGTGCATAGCCGATGGTCTGAATCGTCGTGATGGCGCTGGCGGCGCGGTCCTTGTCATCCGTCGGGGCTGCTTCGACGCAGCGTTGCAGGATATGCCCGAAACAGGTGCCGAATGCGCATCCCGCCAGAAAAAGGAAGGGCAGCATGGCCCAGACCGGTCCAGGTGTGACCGTCAGGGTGAGACCGATGGTGGAGACAAGCATGGCAAGGAAGGCCAGTTGGATCGCACGAAGCTGTGTGCGTCCCTGCAATCCGGCAAAGATCAGCGCCCCCGCCGTCCAGGCAACCGATTCCAGCGCGATCATATAGCCCGCCGCCAGCGGGCCTACACCATGCATCTGATCCAGCAGCACCGGCCCGTAGACCGAAAACGGCATGCTGGCCAGCGCGATCAGGAAGATCGCCATGAATCCGACTCCGACCGGGGTTGCTATATCGGCAACGCTGCGTGGCAGCAGGCGATTGTCCGCCGCCCGGCGATCCAGTCGGACAAACAGCATTAGCCCTGCAATACCCAGAACGCAGAGTCCGGCAATCAGGGGCAGGTTCCCGCGTTCCAGTCCTGCCACGGCAATGCAGAGGATTGAGAGGGACAGTACCGAGAGTCGTCGCCAGGGAATCCGCGATACGGGTTCCGTGGCTTCCGCCTGTGTTCGGGCGGGCAGTGCCCAGCGAAGGGCTACGGCGAGGATCAGCGCCTGTCCGACAAACGCCCAGAAACCCCAGCGCCAATGGCCGTATTCGGCGAAAATCCCACCAACCAGTGGCCCCAGGAAGGAGGATGATCCCCAGACTGCCGAGATCGCCGCCATCACCAGCGGGGTGAATCGGCTGGGGAACTGGCTGGCGATACCGATCATGGTGCAGGCGACCAGCATGCCGCCCCCGATCCCCTGAATACCGCGCCCGACAATCATGCCATGCATGCCGGGGGTCAGGGCGCTGCACGCACAGCCGAGGGCAACAGCGAAGGCGGCGCAGATCATGGTGCGCCGCAGGCCAACGATCCGCGTGACGATGGCCGCGCAGCAGGCTGCCGTGATCGAGGCGAGACGATAGAGCACGAAATTCCAGGAGATCAGGGCTTCCCCGCCGACATCCCGCACGACGCCAGGCAGCAGGGTTGCGATCACGGTGCTGTCCGCCGCATGCAGCCAGACCCCGAAGCACAGGACCATGAACAGCCCCGCCTTCGGGCCGGTCAGAATCGCGCGCCAGGTAGGCAGTGCCTCACCTGCAAGTCCAGCCCCCGTCATCCCTCCGCCCGTACGAAGGCGAGGGACTGATGGGCCGTGCGCAGCACATGCTTGCGCTTCAGGGGACTGGCAAGGAACCGGGCGAGGGCCGCCGCCGCCGTTTCATGCCAGAAGGTATCGGGCCTGTCCTGCATCTCTTCCCGGATCGCATAGCTGAGTTTCAACAGATGAGCGGAGACGATGTACTCGAAATGCCCGTGATCCTCAACGCCTGCCAGCGCTCGGGCAACGGTGCCTGCCGGATCGTTGCTGCGCCAGGGGGATGTATCCAGGTCGGGATCGGTGAAGCCGCCATTGCGCCCCAGGAAGCAGCCGAGCTGCAGCAGCCCGTTCGGCCAGAGTTGCGGATGCGCCTCAGCCAGTTTCCGAACCGCATTACCGAAAGTCAGCGCATGGGTGAAGTCGAGCCAGCCGACATTCTGGGAAACCGTGCTGTCGGTCTTCTCCTGCCAGGAGAGATCGTAATGCAGCATCTGCCAGGATGCCGCCGCCATCACCCGATCATAGAGCGCCATCGGGTCACCGGACCCGGTGGCGATCCGCTGCAGGACGGAGCGCACGGATTCCTGTCGCAGGTCACCTTCCTCTGGAATGTCCATGCCGTCGCCTGTCCAGGAGGCAAGGGCTGGGCCATAGGCGCGGAATTCCGGGATCAGATCTTCCCGGCTGGCATAAATGAGCGAGCGGACAAGTACCATACATAGATTCAGCAGGCTTTCCCGATCCCCTAGATGTGCCGAAAGCGCGCGCATCTTGTAGGTATAGATCGCCGAATGACCAAAATCCGCATAATGGGCCAGCGCCGCACGGGCAAACCCTCGCTCCAGCTCCGTCCAGCCTAATCCGGCGGCGATACCGCCACGCAGGATGGCGCAGGCGTGGGCCTCGTCCTCTGCTTCAATGGCAGCGACGAATGTGTCTTCATTCCATATCGATTGACCTTCGGGATAGGGGAATTCCGGTTCCCGCCGTGTATCCCATGCGAAATGCCCGATGCATTCGACCAGCATGCCCAGTTGTCGAACCGGGTCGTCAGTCTCGCCTCGCAGACTCAGCCAGTCCGCCGTTGCTGGCAGGGCATGGCTGGCACCAAATTCGAACCGGTCATGGGTCAGCCGGATCGTGTGCCGCAGCGCATCCAATGGATCGCCGCCTGCTTTCATCAGCCGCGCGACTTCTCGTGCCATGCGGTCATATTCATGCCGGTCGAAACAATCGGCAAGATTGGAAAGCGCGGTGGCGATCCTATCCTCCGCAGGCGGGTCGCTGAGGTCGAGGCTGATGCCCCCCTCATCCAGCCGCACCGGATAGCGCCGCAACCGGTCGCCACCGACCAGCGTTTCACCACTATCAAGATCGAATTTCCAGTTGTGCCAGTTGCAGGTCAGGATGCAGTGATCCGAACCGGTAACGTCGCCTTCTGACAGCGGAAATCCCTCATGCGGGCAGCGATTGTTGCAGGCATGTACGGTATCGCCATGGCGCAGCAGCAGGATCTGTTTCCCTGCCGCCTTTCGAACTAGGCGTCCTCCGGCGGCATCCAGTTCAGCCAGAGTGGCGAGCCTGTGCCAGTTGTCCTGACTATTTTTCATCATGATTATCCTCCCACCCGGTCCATTCGACCGAGTATCACATCGCTGATCAGGACCGTCCGGCGTCGGCTTAGGGCGAACAGGATGCAGTCTATCACATCCGCTCCATCCAGGGCGCGATCCGTGGGGAGGGTCGACGATATCAGCGGGTTCCAATCATCGAAATCCGGTGGAAAGACCGCGATGGAACGGATACCCGCTGCAGTTAAGCCCGGCCGGGTCGCCTCTACCAGTGCCGCCTGTCCCCGTTTTGCGGCATTGAAGGCGGGAGATGCCGACCCAGCGGGCGTACGGGATAGACCGCTGGTTGAAACCACGGTCACGACATCCGCCGCAGGCGCACGCTGCAGGGCGGGTGAGAGGTCGCGCAACAAGATCGCCATGCCGGTGATGGCGGAAGCAACCGTATTTGCAATTTCGGCATCTGAGTTATCGGTAATATCTCCTTCCAGCCATCCAGCGCCGTTATTGATCAGCAGATCTACCGGGTTGGTCGCGATGGCCTTTGCCGCCGTCGATACGGAGGGTGGGTTGGCAAGGTCCATTTCGATGGTTTCGATCCGCACATCCGTTATCTGTCGGATCTCCGACGCCGTATTCTTCAGAGCAGTCTGGGATCGAGCGGCCAGCACCAGATCGGCCCCGCAGCGTGCCAGACTGACCGCAAGGGCCCGACCCAGGCCCCGCGCCGCACCTGTCACCACGCACCGTTTTCCCGTCATGTCGATCATGAGCGTTTCCCTTTATAAAGTATTTTCTTTATTAAATTAACCGCTCTCTTGTTTTACGCAATATTTTTCTTTAGAAAAGAGTCATGTCCGAGATTCGAAAGAAACCCCGCACCCGTCGCGACATCCTGGAACGGCTGAAAATCGGTGGTGCCAGTGACGCGACCGCTCTGGCGGAGGAAATGGCGCTGACCCCGATGGCGGTGCGTCAGCATCTGTATGAATTGCAGGCGGAAGGGCTGGTTGAGGCGCGCGAAGAGGCCCGCCCGGTCGGGCGTCCGGCGAAGCTGTGGTTTCTGACCGGGGCGGCGGAGAGGTTCTTCCCCGATGCCCATGCGGACCTGGCCGTCGGGTTGATTGAAACGGTTCGGAACGCTCTTGGGCCGGCGGCGCTGGATCGGTTGATTGCGGAACGCTCGCACCAGCAGATCGCGTTCTATCGGGCCGATCTGGACCGGATCGAAACCCTGGAGGACAAGCTGAAGGCGCTGATGGAAATTCGCACCCGGGAGGGATACATGGCCGCCCTGGAGTGCAGTTCGGAAGGGTTTCTTTTCATCGAGAACCATTGTCCGATCTGCAGCGCGGCCCGCGCCTGTTCAGGTCTCTGCGCGATGGAATTGCAGGTCTTTCAGGCCGCCATCGGGCCAGATGCAGTGGTGGAGCGTACCGACCATATCCTGGCCGGTGCGCGGCGCTGTGCCTATCGGGTCACCCCTTCCAGCGGCGGCTGACGAGTTTCAGACGCTCGGCAACGCGGGTCAGGACGGCGGGCCAGTCTTCGTCCGGCATACGCCAGAAGATTTCCGTGCGGGGATAGAAGGGATGGCTCTCCGCCCCCAGCGTCACCCAGTCCGGTTTCAGCAGCAGCGACCAGCAGGGTACGCCTAGCGCGCCCGCCATATCGCCGACCGACGTCCCCATATTGATGACCAGATCGCAGCAATGGGTCAGCGCCGCCGCCGCGTCCAGATCGTCCTTCAGGTCCAGATCGCTGAAATGGGCAATCGGCTGCCCCGCCAGCTCCGACGCGACATCGCCATATTGCAGGTTGACGAACTGGACATCCGGCACGGCCAGGACATCACCCCATTGCTCGATTTCGGTCAGCGCTGCACGGCTGCGCAACCGTCGCAGCCCGCTGCTCCAGGCAATGCCGACCGTCATCCCCGGGCCCTGACCGCGCAGGCGTTCCGGCATGGTTTCAACTCGGGCCGCATCGGGTTTCAGATAGCCCGCCTGATCCGGGAAATCCGCAAGCCGGTTGCGGAACAGGCGCGGCAGAGAGGCGACGGGGATGGATTCATCGGCCTTGGTCTCGGCCATATTCGACCGGGGCACTGTTGACAAAGATGGGAAGGAGCGGCGCACCAGACCCTCCAGCCGCGCATCGCAGCCGATGGTAACCTGTGCGCCTTCCCCCACTGCCGCCAGCACATCGGTCAGGCAGGAGAGATTACGGATTTCATCGCCCAGCCCCTGTTCGGGAACGATCAGTAGATGTCTGCCGGACAGCGCCTTCCCCTGCCACCGGGGCAGTTTCGGGGCCGGGGCCAAGACACGCTCCCCGCAGTCAAGGCCGCTTTCATACAATGCCCAGCCCCGGCGCAGATCGCCGGTATTCAGATGGCACAGCGCGCGCTGGAAGGCATGGCGGGCATCGCCGGGGGCAAGTTTCATCGCCTTGTCATAGGCGACCGCCGCATCTTCCAGCCGGTCGGCGGCCATCAGCATATTGCCGAAATTGCCCCAGATATCGGCGAAATCAGGCAGGGCACGCAAGGCATCGTGATACAGCGCCTCCGCCTCCTCGAAATGCCGCCCGGCGCTCAGGATCATCGCCAGATTGGCCATCGCGCCCGGACTTTCCGGCGCGGCAGTCAGTGCCTGTCGGGCCACTTCCTCGGCCTCGGTCAACTGCTCCAGCCGCATCAGGGCGGATGCCAGATTGGTCAGTGAATCCGGATCATCCGGTGCCTGATCCAGGACCGAGCGGAAACAGGCCGCTGCCTCCTCCACCCGATCCGCCGCAGACAGCGCAACGCCATAGTTCAGCATCAGTTCGGGATCGCCCGGCGCATAGTTGAGGCCGGTCTGGAATGCGGCCAGCGCCGCATTGATCGTCCCCATGCGATAGAGAGTGACGCCCAGATTCTGGTAGGCCTCGACATAATCGGGTTTCAGAACAACGGCGCGGCCAAAGGCTTCCGCAGCCTTTTGCAGGCTGTCCGTCTCGCGCAGCAGCGCCCCCAGATTATTCCAGATTTCCGGCGATTTCGGGGCCAGGGCCAGGGCCTTTCGATAGGCCTGTTCCGCTGCTTCGGGATTGCCCGCCCCCTCCAGCGCCAGGCCGAGCAGGGTCAGGACTTCTGGATTCTTCGGATCGGCCTTGCGCGCCTCTGCCAGCAGTTCTGCTGCCGCCGCCGGATTGCCGATCTGATAGGCAAGCGCGCCGCGCAGTCGCAGGGCATCGGGATCCTCTGGCCGGTCTTCCAGAATCTGGCGATAGAGCGCATCAGCCTCCATCAACTGACCTGCCTGATGCAGGGCCATGGCCCGGTCGAGGCGGTGATCGCCCGGGCCGCCGGAGCCGTTCTTCTTGCTGGCACGTCGCTGCTGTCGGTTCATGGCTCGGGGTATAGTCGGCTTTGAGGGGATGGTCAAAGACAGGTCGGGTCGCCGGATTGTCTCAGGCGGCTGTGGCGCGCTGATCCAGCAGGGTATCGCCACTGTCTCCTGCGGCTTTCAGGATCATCTCCGCAAATTCGCTCAGGAAGACCGATCCCTTGACGGTGCGCTGGATCAGGACCGAGCGGCGGTCGTCGGGATCGGGCTTGCGGCGCACGAGTCCCAGTTCGGCCAACCGGTCCAATCCGCGCGTCACTGCCGGTTTGGCGATGTTCAGGGCCAGCGCCAGCCCGCGCACGGTATGGGGGGAGGGGCTCAGATAAACGGTTGTCAGGATCGCCATCTGACGCGCCGTCAGATCCGGCGAATCCCGCCGGACACTCTCCACGATGGCACCACGCCAGATGTCCAGGGCTTGCGTCGCGTTCACGGAATCCTCGTTTCGAATCGTATCCGGCCCCCATAATCAGGTGGCCCGGATACTGCAACAGTGTGAGTTCCTATCAGATACGGCGATTCGGTACGATTCTGAAACGATTATTTTGTGATACTTTGAATTTCCCGGCTTTTCGGCACTTTCAGCCGAATCGCTGCCGAATCATGTCCAGAACGCCGCGCACTGCCTGCGCCTCACCGCCTTCAGGTCGACCAGGCTTGCTCGAAACGTTCCAACTCATCAGGTCGAAATGCGCCCAGTTAGTGCCGGGGGTTACAAATTTTTCCAGAAACAGGGCGGCTGTAATCGCACCTGCATAGCCGCCGGAGGATACGTTGTTGGTATCGGCGATTTTGCTGTCCAGCATCGCGGCATAGGGTTTGTGCAGGGGCAGCCGCCAGACCAGGTCTCCGGCACGGTCAGCGCCGGCCAGAATATCCGCTGCCAGACTGTCGCTGTTGCAGAACAGGGCGGGCAGGTCGGTACCCAGCGCCACCCGCGCCGCGCCGGTCAGGGTCGCGAAATCCAGCAGCAGGTCCGGTTCCTCCTCGCAGGCCATGGTCAAGGCATCTCCCAACACCAGTCGACCCTCCGCATCGGTATTTCCGATTTCAACCGTGATGCCCTTGCGGGTGGAAAGGATATCGAGCGGGCGGAAGCTGTCGCCGGACACGCTGTTCTCCACCGCCGGGATCAGCACCCGCAGGCGCACGGGCAGATCCAATGCCATGATCATATGCGCCAGGCCCAGGACCTGTGCGGCCCCACCCATATCTTTTTTCATCAGCAGCATGCCGCTGGACGGTTTCAGGTCCAGTCCGCCACTGTCAAAGCATACGCCCTTGCCGACCAGGGTCAGTTTCGGATGCGCGGGTTTACCCCAGCGCAGGTCGATCAGTCGGGGCGCACGGGATGCAGCGCGCCCGACAGCATGGATCATCGGCAGGTTCTCGCGCAGCAGGTCATCGCCCACCATGGTCTCGCAACTGCCGCCGAAGTCACGCGCCAGACCGTGCGCTACATAGGCGAGTTCGCCAGGCCCCATATCGCAGGCAGGCGTATTGACCAGATCGCGGATCAGACTGATCCCCGTTGCCAGGGCCGTGACCGTTTTCCTGTCCGCAGCTTTCGGCCAAACCAGTTCGCGCGCCGGTTCTTCGCGCGTGCGATACCGGTCGAAGACATAGCTTCCCATCGCCCAGCCAAGGCATGCTGTATCGGCCAGAGCCTTGTCCTGGGGTTCCGGATCCAGGCGGTAGCGCCCTTTCGGCAGGCGCGCGGCGGCCCCGCCCCAAGACCAGAGATCCCGTGCATCCTCGACCACCAGCACGGCACAGGATGGTGTTCCGTCCGCATCGGGCAGCAGGGATACCGACCCGGCCTTGCCCTTGAAGCCGGTGCCCGACAGCCATGCCTTCACCGCGTCCGGCTGATCTTTCAGCCATACGGCATAGTCGGCCTGTGAAACAGATGTCAGACGCTTTGTGCCGTCATTGGAACGGGTTGCGAAGCATGTCATTGTAATCATTCCTTTCCAGGGCAAACCGGGGCGGAGACTTCCAGAATCTCCGACAGGCGCGCTTCCGCGACCATGAAGCCGACATCAATCGTCAGTCGCGTGATGACGCCATTGGGCAGAGTATCAGTGATGATGGTCGTCTGCGGCTCCGAATCGGTTTGACTGAGGTCGAACAGGGTCGTGACGATCCGTCTGGCATCCTCCGTCTGCGCCATACCGTCCGGATCCTGAGCTGTGTCGTCGATGGGATCCGGCTTTCCGGCGACAAGATCGGATCCACGCCATGCACTCAGTTCGCTGCCATCGAAATAGATATAGGTCACATGCCGCTGACCCTCACCCCAGATCGCCTGCAGATTGCGCGCCATCGCCATCATCGGGAAGGTCGTGCCTTTCGGCAGCGGCACCGTCGCTTCCTTAGGCAGCACGAATTGTGCCTCGCCGCGACCCTCCATGTCCACTTCAGCCCGACCTTGATAGACATCCAGCACCTGATCGTTGACCTCGGTCCGGGTCTCGAAGGCCAGGCGCGTGCCGTCCAGCGATTCCGTGGCCTGATGGTCCAGGACCAGCTTGAAAACACCGCCTTCGGGGTTTCCCGAAATCAGGTCCAGCGAGGATTGCACCGTCCATTCCTCGCAACTCTTGACGATGTCGAAGGTAAGCACTCCGTCCAGCATCGAAATCTCCCCCATTCTGGTTTCCAGCAGCGACAGGGTGTAGCGCGCGGAATGGGGCGTTACGGCATAGGTCTGCGCCGATGCCGCCGACAGGAACCCCGTTGCGGACAGGGTGATCATCGTGGACAGACCGAACAGGAATGCCCTGGCTCCGGATCGAGTTCCGAATTGGCGATGGGTCTTTATGGGCACAGGCTATCCCTTCACAGCGTCAGTTGCGGCGACTCAGCAGGCCCCTTGCGATGACCTGCGCCTGAATCTCCCCGGTCCCCTCAAAGATATTCAGTATCCGCGCATCGACAAGCACACGGGAGATCGGGGTTTCCAGCGCATAGCCGATGCCGCCATGTATTTGCAGGGAATCATCGGCGGCGGCCCAGGCGATGCGGGCACCCAGCAGCTTTGCCATCCCCGCCTCCACATCACAACGGCGTCCGGTATCTTTTGCCAGTGCCGCATGGCGGGTCAATTGCCGGGCGATCTCCGTTTCCGCCGCGATCAGCGCGATCTTGTCGGCGATGCGCGGGAAATGAATCAAGGCCTGACTGAACTGGCGGCGCGTTGTCGCATAGTCCAGTGCCAGGGACAGGGCATTGCGGGCCACGCCGACGGCCCGTGCGGCGGTTTGGATACGCGCGGATTCAAAGGTAGCCATCAACTGACGGAATCCCAACCCTTCCCGCCCGCCCAGCAGGTTTTCGGCGGGCACTTCGAACCGGTCGAAGGCGATGTCATATTCCTTCATCCCGCGATAACCCAGTGTGCGGATTTCCCCGCCGGTCATGCCCGCAGCCGGAAAGGGGGTGTCGATGGTGCCGCGCGGCTTTTCCGCCAGCAGCATCGATACCCCGTCATGGTCGCTGCTGCCCGCAACCGTGCGTACCAGCAGTGTCATCAGATCGCTGCGCCCGCCATGGGTGATCCATGTTTTCGCCCCCGACACCTCATAGACTCCACCGCGCCGGACGCCTCGGGTGGAGAGATGCGCAAGGTCGGAGCCGATATCGGGTTCCGTGAAGACCGCTGTCGTCAGGATATCCCCGCTGGCGATACCGGGCAGAAAGCGCCGCTTTTGATCCTCGGTCCCGCCCAGTGCGATCAGTTCCCCGGCGATTTCAGGCCGGGTGGCAAGCGATCCTGTTGGTAGATGGACGGCGGACAGTTCCTCCGTCACCGCGACCATCGCCTGTTTGGACAGTCCCAGCCCGCCATAGGCCTCCGGTATCGTGATCGCAAAGGTGCCGAGATCAGCGACCCTGGCCACGGTCTGGTCCGGGATCAGGATGTCGTCGAGGTGCCAGCGATGGCAGTAAGGGGCGATTTCAGATCGGGCGAAGCGTCGGTACTGATCGCGCATCATTCCGATTTCGCCGTCATCTGTGTCTGCCGGATCGGAGAATCCGTTCTGAGCCAGCGCCAGGGCCGTCGCCATGCGGATTTCCGGCAGGTCCGGGTCGGCAATCAGCCCCAGAATTGCCGGGTCCGTCGCCATTCCCATCGCAGTCAGCGATATGCCAAGCTCATGCGGGCGGATATGTTCCGTCTGGCCCATCGGCAGGCCATGGATCAGGCGGTTCAGATATTCGGCAAACCCGATTGCCAGGATTCCGGCCTCGACGGGCCCCATTCTATCCGCCGCTTCCAGCCGTCGCGCCCAGTCGTCCAGTGCCGTCAGACCCGCAACATGGGCCACCAGCCAGGCGGTCCCATGGGCCCGGCGCTGGGCGCGGTCCAGCGCTCCGGGATTGACCCGTCCGGTAGCGGCATCCCGGCACAGATCCGACAGAGCCATGACCGCTTCTGCGGCGAGGGCCTCGGCCTGTGTCAAGGCATGACTGCGGGCGTCGGGGGTGATCACCAGTTTTGACTTATTCTCGATAGGGACTGGGGCGGCCACCATTGCGGGGGCTTTGCGTCGCCCGTTTCGCGCGGCTGCCGCGATCCTGGAAACTCAATACATTCTGGGCTTCCCGACCCTCGATGCGGGGCGGGGGTTTGATGCCGGACTGTTCGGCCTTTTCCCGTGCGGCATGGGCGGCCCGTGTCAGGCCCGCCTGTTCAACCACGGTATCGCCGTTCATCGGAAAGGTCGCATTGAAACCGCCATGGCGATGCCGCACCATGGCCGCAGGCTTGCGCCCGAAAATCCAGAGGTCCGCCATGCCGGGTCTCTCCCTCGCTCGGCCAATCCCATACCCCGAATAGATGGCATGCCATGCACCGGATCGCAAGCGGGGGCCTGTGTTCCTTTTTCGATGCTGCACAGGCGAAGGCTTGCTCCGCAGCGGGGCAGGGGATAAGCAGAAGGCATCACTCGCAAGGATGCCTGGGTTTGGACATTGTCATCGATATCCTGCTGCCGATCTTCGGCATCGCGGCGCTGGGCTACGGTGCGGCGCGGATGGGATGGTTTTCGGAGTCGGCGGAGGAGGGTGTGTCCTTCTTCGTGTTCAATTTCGCCGTGCCCTTCATGCTGTTCCGCACGATTGCGACCACGGATCTGCCGGACAGCATCCCCTGGAGCCTGTTTCTGTCCTATTACATTCCGGCGCTGCTGGTATATGGGTCGAGTGCGCTGGTCGCGCGTCTGGTCTTCGGGCGTGATATCATGGGGGCGATCCTGACCGGCATGGGCAGTTCGTTCTCAAACACGATCCTGCTCGGCCTGCCGCTGATTCTGCTGGCCTATGGCGAGCATGCGGCATTGCCCTTTTTCCTGATCCTGTCGATTCACGGCATTCTGTTTTTTACTGGGACGACAATCCTGCTGGAGGCGGCGCGGAACCGGGGCAGCGGCAGTCTGGCCGGGACCGGAGGTCAGATATTTCTGGGGCTGGTGAAGAATCCGATCCTCTGGGGTCTGTTCGCCGGGATGGTGACCAATCTTGCCGGGCTGACCCTGCCGGTGCCGCTGGCGCGGATTTCGGAAACGATGCAGGGGGCGGTCCTGCCCTGCGCGCTGTTCGCGCTGGGATCGTCGCTGAATCGCTATGGCATCGCCGGGCGGGTGAAGCAGTCGCTGGTGCAGGTCACGTTCAAGCTGATGGTCTTTCCGGCGCTGGTCTATGTTGCCGGAACCTATGTCTTCCCACTTGATCCCCTGTGGGTACAGGTTGCGGTCATCACGGCGGCCCAGCCGAATGGCGTCATGGTCTATATCTTCTCGCAACGGTTCGGGACGGCCCAGGCGCTGGCGACGACATCGACATTCCTGTCCACGGTCGGATCGATATTCACGCTCTGGGGAATCCTCTGGCTGTTCCAGGTCAGCGCGCAATGATGTTGCGCAGATTCCGATCCCGGTCTATGCTCCGCATTATGAACACACTCGTTTTCTCTTCATGCTCCCATGGGAGCATTGGCCGAATTACGGTCCCGGTCCCCCGCGATTGACGCGGCTGGGGGTGCCGGGCCTATGCCGCCATCCAAATGAAGAGAAACGAGAGTCACGATGTCAATGTCGCACCAAGTGGCGGGGCTTCCGCCCGCCCCACATTATTCCGTCCAGAATACCGCCGAAAATTTAAATGAAACCGTGACCTGCTATTCCGTCCGTGCCGATGCCGATCCCGGATTGCTGTCCCGCCTGCTGCACCCGATTGCCAAACGCGGACTGGTGGCTGACAGGCTGAACTGCATCCTGGAAGGTGGCTCCGATCCGGTCATGCTGGTCGATATCCAGATCAGTGGACTGGATGTTTCGGCTCGCGATATCGTCGGTGCGGTGATGGGTCAGGTGATCGGCGTGCGCAGTGTGCTGGTCTGTGACAAGGTCGTCCCGCAGTTACGAACCATCGGGGGATAGCGCGTGGCCTATCTGGACCGCATCGCGACCTGCAACAATGCCGATATGACTCGCTATGTACCGTTTCGTGGTCTCGGTGCAGGTCTGGGATGGGTTCGCCGGGATCGTCTCCGCGATCTTGGCCGATATCCCGATGTCTTTCGGATCGGCGCGGATCGGGTTGATCTGCAACCGGAACTGGATGACAGGGCGAAGGTCGAGGCAGCGTTGGACGTGGCGCTGCGCGCGATGGCGGCGGAGGGGCTGATTCCCGGCTGGCGAGGGGAGCGGTATGCGGTTGCACCCAGATTTGGGGCACCTATCCTGTTGACGGTGGAGCGCGCGGCCTGTCCGCTGCTGGGGATCCGGTCCTGGGGTTTTCATCTGAACGGCTATGTACGGCGGCGCGATGGGCTGTATCTTTGGATTGCCGAACGCGCCCATGACAAGCCTAGTTATCCCGGCCTGCTGGACAATACCGTTGCGGGGGGCCATCCGGATGGCCTGACCCTGGCTGAAAACGTGATCAAGGAATGCGCCGAGGAGGCCTCGATCCCGGCGACACTTGCCCGCCGCGCAATCCCGGTCGGGGCGATCTCCTATTGTCACGAGACATTGCAGGGGCTGAAGCCGGACGAGATGTTCTGCTATGACCTCGACCTCTCCGAAGGGTTCACGCCCGTACCCTCGGACGGGGAAGTCGCCGCCTTCCATCTGATGCCCGTTGGCGAGGTGATGGAACTCGTTCGCGAGACTGAGCGTTTCAAATTCAACTGCGCCTTGGTCCTGATCGACTTCTTCATCCGTCATGGTCTGATCGATCCGGATCAGGAAGCCGACTATGTCGGTCTCTGCGGCTCGCTCCGGGCGCAGGCGATGAGGATTCCGGTATAGGAAACGGGTTCGGCACAGCACACTGCGGCTTGACGTTTGGGTTGGAAAAAACCAGAGGTGCAAAAAGTTGATGCAGTAGTTGAACGATGGTTTGTTCAGCTATAATTTGACTTAGTTGGTAAATTTAATCATCTGTAATGTAGCTTCTAATCTTCGCAAACCAACCCACCACTTCACCGCCGGGATCGCACTCAAGAAGCCGTTTGGCTGTCATTTGTTTTACAGCTTCCTCATTGAGACGCTTTTTAACTCTTGATTCCTTTTCTTTTTTTCTCTTTTCAGAAACTTCATCCCACGGGCCAACATCTTGCTGGGCTTCATGTACGATTTTGGCAACCAAGATTGGGACATCATCATTATCTTGGAAATTTGGAACTACTGGTAGTTTAAGGGCTTCGGCAATCGCATCAGGATGTAAATAGTTCTCCATTTCCCGTTTCTGTGTCAGAGATGCCCAGTCTTTTCCATCACGAGCAAGTACTTTGTCTACGTAATCCTGATATTTTGGATTGTTGAGGTCATCACGGTCATAG
The DNA here is from genome assembly GCA_965223125.1 of Alphaproteobacteria bacterium. Classification (GTDB taxonomy): domain Bacteria; phylum Pseudomonadota; class Alphaproteobacteria; order UBA8366; family Aestuariispiraceae; genus Pacificispira. Next base: position 2,363,914 of record OZ244984.1, read on the forward strand.
AGATGAACCTGGGGAATGCCAACGCCTTGGAGATAGTTTTTTGATACCCAGTGTTTGAGATTACCTCCGCTGAGTAGAACGAATGCAATGCGTTGGTCGTTAACAAGATCAGGGGCATTATTATCTAGTTCCTGCACGACGGGTGTGATCCCTTGCAAAAAGGAAACGTCGTGTGGCCCTTCAACACACACAAGCACTCGTACTCGCTGATCTGGTAGTACACCAAGTTCATTTGCGACTAATTTTAGAACATCGTCACCACCCCCAAGAACGAAGGGTTGACCTGCATCATCCTTCTTAACAAAACGTATGGATTCGATTGGAAGCATAGCTGCAATGCCGGGTACATGCGTTGTTAGGATGACTTGCGCATTACTTTGCTGACTTAATTCCAACAAGGCTTTTACCAACATACGCTGGTTTTGAGGGTGTTGTGAAGTTTCTGGTTCCTCAACTGCATATATGATACCTGGTGCAGCCCGTTCTATCTGCCGTCGTTCAGCCTCTGCACGAAAGAAGTTCAGTAGGATGAGGCGACGAACCCCGCTACCTCGCTTGTTGATAGGAATCCCATCTTGACCTTTTAGTGCGAGCTTAAATCCGTCCCATTTCGGTTCAGCCTTAAACTCAGCGTAAAGCTCATCAGCAAGCTTAGCATCCATTTCACGTAGCTTTTCTAGCGTGCGCTCAGCGACAGCCATCGCGCTACGGCTTACTTGATTACGGATTTCCTGTAGTTGTGGTTCCACCAGTTTTATTGCTTCGGTGATTGCAATGCGCATGGGATCTTGAACTTCAGCGTCTTCATCTCTGCTCGGGCGATCCGCTTGAAACAAGGCGAAGGCGGGAATGTATGTTTGAATTTGCTCCCACACTTGTTTGAGATCGTCACCATCCAAAGGAATAAGAGTTGATCTCAATTGCAAATCATTCTGCTTTCCGACGTTCTTCCATATAGCACGTCGTAGAGCAGAACTTCGTGTCTTATCCACGGTGGCCATGTCTACACCAGTAAGCTCAGCACGCTTTTTAAGATCAGCAATCTTCATCCCTACAAGGTCTGCGACATTCTCTGCAGACGGGTGATGAGCTTGAGCAAAGACTGAGATTTTCGGTTTAGCCCCAGTGCACATGTACCTTTTGACAATTTCAAGTCGTCCTTCGACGGTTAGAAGGTATTCATCCGCTAAAGACGTTTTAGCTTGGGCATCAATTACAACTTCTGGAGGGAGGTCGCCGAAGGCACAACTTATATCAAAATGTTGTTCAACTGCTTTAACACAGAGATCACCAACGTCAGCCTTGACGGTTTCACTTCCAAAGAAGATTGCTAGAGCTTCCAAAACGGTACTCTTTCCCGCGTCATTTCGACCAGTAAAAGAGGTCAAATCTCCTATATCAATCTGGATAGGTTCCCGATAACCTCGAAAGTTAGATAATGTGACTTGTTCCAAACGCATTTTGGTCTCCTTGAAAACGTCAACTGATGGTAGCGCATCATCCCTTTCTCGCGCAAGTGCATCCGGTTTAAATATTTTCTGTGGAATTTCTACACTCTGGTATCATTTGAGAACTATTTACTTTACCTCTTTTTTCAGCAGTACTTGCCCTCTGCGCGATCCCGGTCGGGGCGATCTCCTATTGTCACGAGACATTGCAGGGGCTGAAGCCGGACGAGATGTTCTGCTATGACCTCGACCTCACCGAAGGGTTTACGCCCGTACCCTCGGACGGGGAAGTTGCGGCCTTTCATATGATGCCGGTTGGCGAGGTGATGGAACTCGTTCGCGAGACTGAGCGTTTCAAATTCAACTGCGCCCTGGTCCTGATCGACTTTTTCATTCGTCATGGTCTGATCGATCCGGATCAGGAAGCCGACTATGTCGGTCTCTGCGGCTCGCTCCGGGCTCAGACGATGGGGATTCGGGCATAGGCATCGGGTCCGGCACAGTACCCGGCGGCTTGACGTCGGGGTTGGAAAAGTTCTTGCTGCTCCCCATTCTCAACGACAATCGATTGCAGTCAGGGATATCCGATGAAGACCGAGCAGCCCCCCGTCATCCGCCTAACCGACTATGCCTATCCTAGCTTCACAGTGGAGAGTGTCGCGCTGGAATTCGACCTGGCTCCGCGCGGGACTCTGGTGCGCTCCCGGCTGGCGATTCAGCGGGTGGCGGGTGCGACAGGGCCATTGATGCTGGAGGGCGAGGATCTGGCGCTGCATTCCATCGCAATTGATGGCGTGGTGCTGGAACCGTCCGACTACGCGCAGGGCAAGGCGGGTCTGACGTTGAACGATCCCCCGGCGTCATTCGTGCTGGAGACGGTGGTTGCCATTGATCCGATCGACAATACGCGCCTGGAGGGTTTGTATCAGTCGAACGGCACGTTCTGCACCCAATGCGAGGCGGAGGGATTCCGCCGGATCACCTTCTATCCCGACCGCCCGGATGTCATGAGCACCTTCACGGTCACGATGCGCGGAGACCGGGCGACCTGCCCGGTGTTGCTGTCGAATGGCAATCTGGTTTCTTCCCGCGATCTGCCGGATGGACGGCATGAGGCGGTATGGTCGGACCCGTTCCCGAAGCCCAGCTATCTCTTTGCCCTCGTCGCCGGAACTTTGGATGTGTTCGAGGATACCTTCATCACCCGCAGCGGGCGCAGGGTTGATCTGAAAATCTGGGTCGAGCCCGACAATGCGCCACGCTGCGCCTATGCGATGGATGCCCTGAAACGCTCCATGGCCTGGGACGAGGAAAGGTTCGGTCTGGAATATGATCTCGACATCTTCAACATTGTCGCGGTCAGTGATTTCAACATGGGCGCGATGGAGAACAAGTCGCTCAATGTCTTCAATGCGAAATACATTCTGGCCGATCCGGAAACTGCCACCGATGCGGATTTCGCCAATATCGAGGCCATCGTCGCCCATGAATATTTCCACAACTGGACTGGCAACCGGGTTACCTGCCGTGACTGGTTCCAGTTGAGCCTGAAGGAAGGGCTGACCGTCTTTCGCGATCAGGAATTTTCCTCCGACATGCGGTCGCGGGCGGTGAAGCGGATTCAGGATGTCCGCATGCTGCGCGCCCGCCAATTTCCGGAGGATGCCGGGCCGCTTGCCCATCCGGTGCGCCCCGAAAGCTATATTGAGATCAACAATTTCTATACCGCGACCGTCTATGAGAAGGGGGCGGAGGTGATCCGGATGCTCCATGCGATGCTGGGCGAGGACGGATTCCAGGCCGGGATGCGGCTCTATTTCGAGCGTCATGACGGACAGGCGGTCACCTGTGACGATTTTGTTGCTGCCATGGCCGATGCGACCGGGCGCGACCTGACCGGCTTCAAGCCCTGGTACTCCCAGGCCGGAACGCCGGAAGTAACCGCTGACTGGCAGCATGATTCCAATGCCGGGACTCTGACCCTGACGCTTGCCCAGGTGACCCGCCCGACGCCGGGTCAGCCGGAGAAGCAGCCGCTGCCGATCCCGATCCGGATGGGACTTATCGACCGCTCTGGCCTGCCGGTTCCACTGATCGTGTCGGGTGAGGATCTGGGCGAGGATATGGTGATCGACCTGGATGGGGCGGAAAAGCAGGTTGTCTTTGACGGCGTCACGAAACCTGCTGTGCCCTCCCTGAATCGGGGTTTTTCTGCACCGATCATCCTGAAAGCCTCTTATACGCCGCAGGATCTGGTGCTGCTGATGGGGCATGATACGGACCCCTTCGCGCGATGGGAGGCGGGACAGCAATATGCGACGGCCTGTCTGCTGGACATGGTTGTCGCCTTGCGGGATGGACGGAACTTCACGATTGATGCGGCGCTGATCGAGGCGATTGGGCGTACGCTGGTTGATCCGTCGCTTGATCCGGCTTTCCGGGCGCAGGCGATCCTGCTGCCGACGGAGGATTACATCGCCGAGCAGATGCGACCGGTCGCGATTGACGAAATCCATGCCGCCCGCACTGCCCTGCGTCGGGCCATCGGGGAGGCACTGCGCGATGACCTGAATGTAATCTATGACGGCTTTGCCGGGATCGGTGCCTATGATCCGGGGGCGGACTCCGCCGGACGGCGCGCGCTGCGCAATGTCGCGCTTGCCTATCTCGGAGCGACGGAGACCCAGTTGGCGGTCGACATGGCCAAGGCGCAGTTCGACACAGCGGACAACATGACCGACCGCATGGCGGCCTTGTCCGTGCTGGCCGATACCGATGGACCGGAGCGGGAGGTGTCGCTGGCCGCTTTCCATGACCGATTCCGGGGCGATGAGCAGGTGATGGACAAATGGCTGGCGGTGCAGGCGACGAGCGCGCGCGCAGATACCCTGTCGCAGGTCATAGCGCTGCTCGACCACCCCGTCTTTTCGATGAAAAAGCCGAACAAGGTGCGCGCCCTGATCGGTTCCTTCGCGATGGCCAACCCGGTGCGTTTTCATGCTGCGGATGGCAGTGGTTACCGCTTCGTGACCGACATGCTGTTGCGGCTTGATCCCGTGAACCCGCAGGTCACGGCACGGCTGATGGGGGTCTTCGGTCAATGGCGGCGTCTCCCCGCGGATCGCAGCCGGGCGATGAAGGAGCAGCTTGAACGCCTGGCCGGAACCGAAGGTCTCAGCCGCGACAGTATAGAGATCGCGACCAAGTCGCTGGACGGCTGATCGCGGCTTGGACATGGCAGCCCACCAGAAATTTTGTGTTGGAGATTCTGGAAGAAAACCTTGTGAAATGTACCTTTTGTGGTACAAAAATTAATGAGCAGCAATAAACGACTGCCAGCTAGGTTCTTTCAACTGGAGAACGGTAACGAGCCTGTTCGTAAGTGGTTCCTGGGTCTCGATCCAACCGAGCGTAGGTTGATTGGCAACGACATCATGACGGCTGAACCTGGCGAAATAGAGAATGAGAGGTTTGCAATGACGGACGTCATGGAGAAGGGCAGGGTGGGCAGTTCCTTTGAGGATTTCCTCAAGGATCAGGGTGCCTATGAAACAACGGTCGATCAGGCGGTGAAGCGCGTTCTGGCCTTTCAACTCGCGGAAGTGATGGCGGCTCAAGGCATCACGAAGGTCGCTATGGCAAAAAAGCTTGAAACCAGCCGTTCGCAGTTGGATCGGATCCTTGATCCGGACAACGATAGTGTTTCACTTGGCCTGCTGGCGCGGGCAGCTCAGGTGGTCGGTCGTAAATTGCACATCGAACTGAAGTAAGGTTTCTCGGTGCTCTAACCGACCGCAGGCGTGCCCAGCAGGTCCTGGATTCTGGGAACCTGCTCCAGGGACCATTTCATTTCCTGGCGGTCGGAATCGGACAGGTCCCCGGGGGCGACCTTGTTCGACAGTGGCACTCCCGCTTCCAGATCGCGGAGCTGCTGGGCGAGGATCAACCGTAAAAGGAAGCTGTGTGCTTCCACCAGATTGTCGATGGTGCGTTCCGAGGCCAGTTCGTGTTCCTTTGCCGCCAGCAGGCGTTTCGGGGTGGATCGTGCGCCGATGCCCAGTTGCAGCGAGGCCACGCGGGCGGCGGAGATGATCGGCAGGATGCCGTGCCATTTCAGGTCGATCCGTCCGTCCTGCAGTTTCATGCGCCCGAACCAGCCTATCGGGGTTTCGACGCCACTGGCATTCAGCGCCAGGAAACTCAGGAACGTGCGCGCCTGTTTGGCCTTTTCTATCGCATTCGCCCGGATTTGATCCGCAAGGTCGCCAACGCCATAGACCGGTCTTGCATCAAAGAAGATGTCGCAGTTCAGGATATCCTCCGGGCGGGATTTGGATATCCAGGCACCGACAGTATCGTTCCAGCCCGACACATCGCGTCGCCATGCGGCATTGGAGGCCATGATGCCCCCCTTGCAATAGGTGACCCCGACATCGTTCAGGATATCGGCGACCCGCTTGCCCAAGGCGGCCAACCATCTGTCCTCCGGCCCGTCGGCGGCCCCTTGCGGGAAGACGATGGCATTGTCCTGATCCATCGCCAGCAGGCTTTCACCACGTCCACCAGAGCCGAGCACCATCATCGCATAAGGGACGGGGGGCGGCCCCAGACCCTGCTCCAGCATCTCCGATTCCGCCAGATGGCAGGCGCGCTGGGTCAATGCGCGCAACTCTCGGGATATCAGGGTTGCGACGGATCGCGCATCGACATCCTCATAGACCAGCGCTCCAGCAACGGTCGTCAGCTTCGACCAGACCCTCGCCAGATCTTCCGGAGACTGCGCATTCTCGATACCGTCATCCAGGGAAATCGCATCATCGGCCCGTTGTCGCAGCAGATCGCGCGCACTCAGCACACCGACCAGCCCGCCATCCGGTCCAGATACGCCGAGGTGCCGGAACCCGCCATGAGTCATACGGGCCAGGGCGCGGTAAACGAATTCCTCCTGATGCACACAGATCAGCGGGGAGGTGGCGAAGGTTTCGACCGGTCGCTCCAGGGCATCGCCACCCTGGCTTTGGATCGCGCGCAGAATATCGCGTTCCGTCACGATGCCGGGCGGTGAATCCGGCGCATCGCGGGTGACAATCAGCGAACTGATCCCATGATCCACCATCATCGACAAGGCCTCGCGCAGGGGGCGCGGGGCCGGGATGGTGATGGGCGGGGATTTCATCAGGTCACCGACTCGGTGACGATAGGGGAAGCTGTCGATCCGGGCAAAATCAGCGATGTTTCGGCTGCGCCCCGTCTCCGTCGCCTCCGGATGGACCCAGCCTGCCTGGATCTCGCTCATCATCGTACCGGACAGGGTGCGGCAGGCGCGCTCCGCCTCCGCAAGGGTCCGGATGCCCTTCTCTCGCAGGGCGGGCAGCAGCGCCTGGAACAGGCGACCGGTGATCAGGGCATCGCCCAGGGCGCGGTGGCGGTTGGTGATTTCGACGCCCAGCCATTCCGCCGTCGTTTCCAGCGATGGGTTGGGCAGGTTGCGAACGACAAGCTGTGTCAGCAGCCGGACGCACAGACTGCGTGGTGGTCGCCATGGCAATCCGGCGCGCTCATGCTCCGCCTTCAGGACGGCAACGTCGAAACCGATGGAATAACCGACAAGAATGCAGGGTCCGGCCCAATCCGTGAAGGCGGCCATCGCTTCGGGGAAGGAGACGGCGTCGGTGACATCGGCATCGGTAATGCCGTGAATCCGGGTGGAGGCCTCGCGGATCGGAAGACCCGGATTGACCAGCATGGCGAAAACATCGGCCTCTTCCGTAGCGCGACCGAATACCGGTCGATAGGCCCCGATTTCGATCACCCTGTCCTTCGCCGCATCGAGGCCCGTCGTTTCCGTATCCAGCACCACGATGGGCAGGGCTGCGAGCAGGGTCCCGGAAAGACTGTCAGGCACGCGCGGAAAGGTCATCTCACTCCCTCATGGGTTCAATCACTGTGGGTTCCATCGTTGCGAATCTAGTTTTCCACTCGGCGCAGATCGCATCCGGGTTCTGGCGTTTAAGGAATTGTTCGCGGACATCAGCCCAACGCAGCCGGATTGAGTTCTCCACGATCTCCCGATCCAGTTCCTTGAATTCGTCGATCACCGGCGCATGACGGACAAGGTCCAACTCGCTGGGTTTGAACGCCGCCAGTCCGACGGCATGGGCTGCCCAATTGGTCTGGGCCAGCCGTGCGTCAAAGACCGACCGGGCATCCTTCGGAATCATTTCATCTGGCGTGTCGACCAGGGCCCGTTCCGCTGCGGTCTCGAAGCAGAAATGGGCCAGCGCATCGGCCTCCGCGACGGACAGCGTACCCGACCGATTCGCCCGCGCCACCGTATAGATCGTCAGATCGGACAGGCAGGACAGAAAAACTTTTACAGCCGATGCGCGCATGGACTGAGAGAAAACCGGGTCCGCGAACAGCATGCGATACCGGGTTCCCATTCGTGCCTTCAAATATCCGTAAAGTGCTGTCTGCGAGATATACGAAGAACGGGTGTGGACGAAATCGGCCAAATCCTCGCTGGAGGCAATCGGGGTTGCCTTGAATCGGATCGCAATCGCCTTCATCGCGCTGGAAAAGAAGTCGATGAACTGGGTCAGGGTGGGCAGGCCGTTAATCATATTGTGTCCCGATTAATTGATTGATTGCTTGACAACTTTTGCAAATCCTCTGTAGCGTCTGCTGCTTGTATCTTACTGAGGCTGGCCTAACAATAAAAACAACAGGGTCACGCTGGAACAATCTGGGGGAAGCAAATGGCTCAAAGTAAAGAGGAAGTGCGTGCCGTCCACTGGGGAAAAACGCGGAATTTGACCTTCGTCATTCTGGCGCTCTGGTTCATTTTCGCATACGTGGTGCACTGGTTCGCCGTATCGCTGAACACCATGACCTTCATAGGTTTCCCGCTTGGCTATTACATGGCCGCGCAGGGATCCCTGATCGTCTTCGTCGTACTGATCTTCGTGCAGAACAAAATGCAGGATAAGATCGACGATGATGCCGGTTTCTTGGAAAATTAAGGGGAGGTCGGAATGTTCAAGGGGAAATTTACAGACAACCTGACCAAGATCTACGGTGTTTACACCGGTGGATTCCTGGTCTTCGTCGCCTTGATGGCGGTTCTCGAACAGATGGGACTGGGGGCCGATACGATCGGTGTCCTGTTCGTCGTTTTCACGATTGTCATTTACGCAGTCATCGGCTGGCTGTCGCGGACCATGCAGGTTTCCGCGTATTATGTTGCCGGGCGGGAAGTGCCGCCAGTGTTCAACGGCATGGCGACGGCGGCGGACTGGATGTCCGGCGCATCCTTCGTGGCCATGGCGGGGGGTATTTTCTACGGCGGTTACGGCTATCTGGCCTTCGTGGTCGGCTGGACCGGCGGGTATATCCTCGTCAATTCGCTGATGGCACCGTATCTGCGTAAGTTCGGTTGCTACACCGTGCCTGATTTCATCGGAACCCGGTATGGCGGCAATGCTGCCCGTCTCGCGGCGGTTCTTGTGCTCGTCATTGCCTCGTTTACCTATGTGACGGCACAGATCAATGCGACCGGAACGATTGCAGCCCGTGCGCTTCAGATTCCGTTCGAAGTCGGGGTCTGGTTCGGTCTTCTGGGTATTCTGCTCTGCTCCATGCTGGGTGGGATGCGTGCCGTGACCTGGACACAAGTTGCCCAGTATATCGTGCTGATCATCGCCTATATCGTCCCGGTCGTCTGGATGTCGAATGCGCAGGGTTTCGGCGCAATCCCGCATCTCGTCTATGGGGACGCAATTCAGCGTATTACGGAACTGGAACCCATTCTGGGCGTCGGCACCAAGGGCACGGAAAGTTTCCCGGGTCTGGCCGTTCTGACGAATGCACATAACGCACCTGGTGAAGGCATGGCGGCGTGGAAGTTCGCCACGCTGGCATTCTGCATGATGACCGGTACGGCATCGCTGCCGCATATCCTGATGCGTTACTTCACCACGCCGACCGTTCGTGCGGCGCGGAAGTCCGTGTCCTGGTCACTGTTCTTCATCTTCCTGCTGTACTTCACGGCGCCTGCCCTGGCGACGCTGTCGAAGCTGCAGCTTCTGGATCCGACCCTGGAAACCGCGATTATCGGCAAGGATTTTGCCGAAGTGGCGGCTCTGGAATGGATTCAGAAATGGGGCTCTGTCGGCATGCTGGCGATCTCCGACTCCAATGCGGATGGCATTCTGCAGATCAACGAGTTGTTCATGCGCGCTGACATCATCGTGCTGGCCACTCCGGAAATCGCCGGTCTGCCTTACGTCGTCTCCGGCCTTGTGGCTGCAGGCGGGATGGCGGCGGCCATGTCCACGGCGGACGGTCTGCTGCTCGCCATCGCGAACGCACTCAGCCATGATCTGTACTACAAGATCATCGATCCGAAGGCTGAAACCCGGACCCGTCTCATCGTGGCCCGTGTTCTGCTCATCATTATCGGGGCTGCCGGTGCGGCGGTCGCGAGCTTGAAGCTGACCGGGATCCTTGGTGCGGTGGCCTGGGCCTTCTGTTTCGCCGCTTCCGGCCTGTTCTTCCCGCTCGTTCTGGGAATCTGGTGGAAACGCGCGAACAGGGCCGGTGCCTTGGCCGGTATGCTGGGCGGCTTCATTGCCGGTTCGGCCTATCTGTACTGGACCTATACCACCGGCAATCAGTGGATCGGCATCGATCACCTGCGTTTCGGGATTGTCGGCATGCCCGTCAGCCTGATCTGCATGGTCGTCGTCAGCCTGATGACACCGGAGCCGAGTGCGGAAATCCAGGCCATGGTCGATGATACCCGTGATCCCAGCGGTGCTGAGATCCTGGACTCCGACCACTAGGATTGCCTGACTTTTCTTGGGGAGCGGAACTTCGGTTTCGCTCCCCATTTTTTTCGGGCATATGGTATTTTGCTTCCCGGTTCCGGGTTCTCTGATTGGAGTTGGTGAATGTTCGAAGGCATGCCGCTTTGGGTACTGATCCTGGACTATCTTCTGGGTGTGGTGATGTGGACCCTGATCGGGCGCGTCGCGATGAACATGTTTCTGCCCATCGATTCCGAATTCTTTTTCATGAAGGTCTTCGTCAAACTGACCAATCCGGTCCTGCGTCTTTTCAAACCGATTACGCCGAGTTTCATTCTGGAACCGATGGTTCCGCTCTATGTCGCGTGGTTCTTTTACATCTTCCGCTTCTACGCCATGCCGTATTTCCTCGGTTATGATATCTTCGGCATGCTGTCCTTCCCGCTGGAAAGCGAGATTTCAAAGATGCTCTACAATATCTTCGGCAACTGATACCGTTGATGTGATCAAAACCGGTGCTTGAGGCGAGGGCCGGAATCCGGCGACATTGGATGCCATGAGCACCCAGCCCACCCTTATGCTTGAACCCGCGCCGGCCCTTGTGGCCAGTGTGCATGATACCGCATGGCTAACCGAGGACGGTGAGGTCGAGCGGCTGTCCCACAGGGAGGCTGCGCACCGGGTGGTTCAGGGTGGGGCGGTCTATCTGCTGCATGCCCCTGCAACGATGGCGCGGATCGGTGGGCCGATGCCGTCGCGCAGTCTCGACCTGCTGGAACTCTTTGCCTTTGCCGCGCCTGCGAAATTCTGCGTTCCAACGCCGCGCGGCCTTGCCGAAGCCCTGCAATTGCCGATTCCGGAAACTTTGGAGGATCAGGCAATCCTGCTGCCGCGTGCGGCGCAGCGCCTGCTGCGGCACCTGATGGCGACGGGGGAGCGGGATCCCAGGACACGGCGCTGTGCCTTCGCCATGGCGCGAGGCGGCTGGAGCTGGGGGCCCGCTGTCCTTGCGGCACTGGGCGAGGACGCGGAAGACGCCGGGCTGCGTGCACCGACAACCGGGCTTGATGTCTGGAAAGATCTTCCCGAATGGCAGGAGGAAGCTCCACCACCTCCGCCGGGCGACCATACCGTCGATCCGTCGGAGGCCCGTACCCGGCTTGCCGAGCTGCTGGGCAAGGGGTCCATAGGCGGTGGGACCATTGGCGGGGGGGCCGAGCCACGACCGAGCCAGTCTGACTATGCCTCCGCCGTCAGCGCCGTGTTCCAGCCGCGCGACGAGGCCGGTGCTCCCCATGTCGTCCTGGCCGAGGCCGGGACGGGGGTTGGCAAGACGCTTGGCTATATCGCGCCCGCCAGCCTCTGGGCGGAGCGGAATGAAGGCCCGGTCTGGCTGTCGACCTATACACGCAACCTGCAACATCAGATCGACGGGGAATTGAACCGTCTGTTCCCCGATCCGAAGATCAAGGACAGGCGGGTCGTGATCCGGAAGGGGCGGGAGAACTATCTCTGCCTGCTTAATCTGGAAGAAGCCGTGCGTGGTGTGACAGTCAGCCTGCCGGAGGCGGTGCCACTGGGGTTGATGGCACGGTGGGCGGCGGCGACACGGGACGGTGATATGACCGGTGGGGACTTTCCGGCCTGGCTGGTTGATCTCACCGGCGGGTGGCGGCTGTCGGGCCTGACCGACCGACGCGGTGAATGTATCTATACCGCCTGCACCCATTACAGCCGCTGCTTCATAGAACGCGGTGTGCGGCGGTCCCGCCGTGCCGATCTGGTGGTTGCCAACCACGCATTGGTGATGGTGCAGGCGGCGCGGGGATCGCTCGACCTTGGCAATCGCACGACGCGACTGGTCTTTGACGAAGGGCACCATGTTTTCGACGCGGCGGACAGTGCCTTCTCGTCCCATCTCTCCGGTCAGGAGACGGCGGAACTGCGCCGCTGGCTGCGCGGAAACGAGGGGACCGGGCGATCAGGGGGACGGGGACGGGCACGGGGGCTGAAGGCCCGCTGTGAGGATCTGCTGGGTCGGGAGGACAACCGCACCCATCTCGACGCGCTGCTGCATGCCGCCGCCGGATTGCCGGGGGAGGGCTGGCATGCTCGATTGCATGAAGGACGTGGGCAGGGACCGGTGGAGCTCTTCCTGACCGAAATCCGCCGACTGGTCTATGCCCGCGCCCAGGACAGCGACGGGCCGTTTGGCCTTGAAGTGGAGGCTGTGGAACCGACAGAAGTTGTCCTGCGGGCGGGGCTTCTGGTTCGAGATCAGTTTCAGGCCATGGCGAAGGCGGCGACCGCTCTTCGCGATGGTTTGCTGGCGCGTCTCAGCGACGAGGCGGAGGAACTGGAATCGGCGGACAAGGCGCGGATTGACCAGATCTGCCGCTCCTTGCAGCATCGCGTCATTGACTATGCCCTGGCGGCGATGGAGATGGCGGGAACGCTGGACCGTCCGACGCCCGAACAATTCGTCGAATGGTTCGGGGTGGATCGCATCGACGGGCGCGACCAGGATGTCGGCATGCGCCGTCACTGGGTTGATCCCAGCTTTCCCTTTGCGGAGACCGTGTTGATCAACAGTCATGGCGTGCTGGTGACCTCGGCAACTCTGACCGACGGCTCCGGTGATGTGGAGGCAGACTGGAAATCGGCGGAGCGGCGGGTTGGCACAGACTTCCTGCCTGCTGCGCCGATCCGCGCGCGGGTGCCCTCGCCCTTCGATTATCCAGCCAATACGCAGGTCTATATCGTCACCGATGTGAGCCGCACCGATCTCGCCCAGGTTTCGGCGGCCTATCGGGCGCTGTTCCGGGCGTCGGGCGGCGGGGGGCTTGGCCTGTTCACCGCGATTGCGCGGTTGCGCGCGGTCTATAAACGCATCGCGGCGGATCTGGAGGGGGATGGAATAGACCTGCTGGCCCAGCATGTGGACCCGCTGAACCTGCCGACCCTGATCGACATGTTCCGGGCGGAACCGCACAGTTGTCTGCTGGGGACCGATGCGGTTCGCGACGGGGTCGATGTGCCGGGCGACAGCCTGCGCCTCATCGTTTTCGATCGTGTGCCCTGGCCCCGTCCGACGATCCTGCACAAGGCTCGGCGGCGGCGCTTTGGCGGCAAGGATTATGACGACGCGATCACCCGCCTGAAGCTGAAGCAGGCTTTTGGTCGCCTGATCCGCCGCGCCGATGACCGGGGCGTCTTCGTCCTTCTTGACCCGCGCATGCCGACCCGCCTTCTGGGGGCCTTCCCCGAAGGGGTGGCGGTGCAGCGTGTCGGCCTGAAGCAGGCGGTGGAGGGGGTGGCGACGTTCCTGCGCCCGGACCCGGCGGTGTAGGCCGCTATCCATTCACCAGCATGACATAGTATTGCAGGATCGCCGAGACTGTCAGGATCGAGACGATGGTGGATACCAGGATCACCGCCGTCGCCCGCTGCACATAGATGTCATAGCGCTGTGCCAGGACAAAGATCAGTCCGCCGGTCGGCAGCGCCGCCATGACCACGGCGACGGCTTCTTCCAGTGGATCTAGGGGAATCAGGTAATGGGCAATCAGCCAGGTTGCCAGCGGATGGATGACCAGCTTCACGGCGGTGATCCAGGTTATTTCGTCGGCCCCCCGCCGCACCGACTGGCCGACAAGGAACAGCCCCATGGCGAAGAGCGCGCAGGGACCGGCGGCTCCGGCCAGCATGTCCAGGAACTTGAGCGCCGGACCCGGAATGGAAAGGCCAAGTGCGGAAATCGTCATTCCCGCCGCACAGGCGCAGAGCAAGGGGCTGCGCACCAGCCCGCGTAGGGCATCCAGCACCACGCGCGGCCCTGTCGCACCAGTCCGGTCGACCTCCATTACGGCGGTCGCGATCCCCAGGACCAGAAACAGATTGGCCAGCACGGTCGCGATCATCGCATTGGTCGCGACATCGCCAAACGCGGCCAGGGTCAGCGGAATCCCCATATAGCCGGTATTGGCGAAGACGGAGGCCGCCGTGTGCAGCCCGATCTCGCCAATTCGTTTCGAGAAGATCAGTCGGGCGATGATCGCGACGGGAATTGCGGTCGCAACATAGCCGCCTGCGACAACGATCAGCAGATCCCAGTCCAGAACTGCCTCAACCGGCGCGCGGGAGGTCGAGGCAAGAAACAGGGCGGGCAGGGCGATGAAGAACACGAATCCGTTCAGAGCCGCTGTGGAATCCTGCCCCAGCAGCTTGAACCGCCCGGAAAGCCAGCCTGCGAGGATGATTGCGAAAACCGGGATGGATACGTCGAATAGTGCCTGCATGACGTCAAGCTATGCAGGACACACCGCCATTGTCGAGCCGAAACCGGCGCAGACGATCCCGGTCTGTTATCATTTTTCTGTCCCTTTGCTGCTTATCTCTGCATCACTCCCGGATCGCGCGTAGGAAATCGGATGACCGCGCACCCAGATCGTCGACGCTCTTGATCAACAGCCCTGTCATGTCCTTTGCATTCTGCATTCTGGATCGCGAATCACCGGTTGCACCCTGAACCGTAGTGATTGCGGTGCTGACCTGTCCTGTGCTGGAGGCTGCTTGTTGAACCGTGCGGGCGATTTCACGGGTTGCCGACAATTGCTCATCGACTGATGCGGCGACATTGGAGAAAACTTTCGACATTTCCCGGTTCTTATCGCTCAGCCCTGTGAGCGCATCGTTCACCTGTTGAATGGAAGCGACGATGGAGGTCACTTCATTGCGTACATCGTCCGTCGCGCGGGCGGTCTGGACAGCCAGTCCCTTCACTTCATTGGCAACGACGGCGAAACCTTTGCCGGATTCGCCTGCGCGGGCGGCCTCGATGGTTGCGTTGAGGGCCAACAGGTTGGTCTGTTCAGCGATATTGGCGATCAGGTCAATTACCTCCTCGATCCGCTGCGATTTCTCGGCCAGGATTTGGCCCCGGCTAGTTGTTTCGCGTCCTGCGCTGTCGACCTGCTGCGATATCGCCATGGTTTCCTCGATCAGGCGGCCTATTTCCGCAGCTTTCGTAGCCAGATCTCCGGAAGCAGAGGCTACCGTGCGGATATTGTCGCTGAGCACACCAGAAATCTGAGCCACCTCGGTGGTCTGCCTTTCGGTCTCGTGGTTCAGGGTCAATGCGTCCCCGATCTCACCCTGGGCGCTTTCCACTGTTTCACGCAGGGAATGGACGGTGGAATTGACTGCTCTGTCGAAAGTCTCCGACAGGCGCGCCATGCTGGCCCGGCGTTCGGCTTCGTTTCTGTGATCCAGTGCTGCGCGTTCCTCGGCAAGTCGGCGCGTTTCCGACTCCGCGGCGGTCGCCAGGTCCAGCGCTGCGGCGGCAGATGTCAGCGCCCGTTCAAGAATGGCGACGAGCCAGACCAGGGCGGCTGCCTGCACGATCACGATCACGGCATGCAAGACGACTCGCCCAAAATCAGCGCCTTCGGGAAATACCGCTGCTGGGAGCAGGAAGTTCAGAAGCAGGTGGTGGACGGCGACGACCGCAGCATAGAGAAGGATCGCACGCCAGTTGCAGAAAACCGCCGTCAGGGCAAAGGCGGCGAAGAAATACATATGCATGTCGATCTGCCACGGATGGCCGGACAGGGCGTAGACCATTAGGGCAACGGTAATCGCCATTCCGGCGGTAGCGGTCAACTGTACGCTCTGACCCGTCGGATCGCGTCGCCAGTCCAGTGTGGTGACGAGGGCGATCAACGTCATCGCCCCGGTCAGCATCAGGATATCGGACTCGAGGAGGTAGGCAATGCCCGCCAGCAAGGGAACATGGATCCACAGATAGAGAACCGCCGAGCGTGTTGCAGTCATGCGGATGTCGGAAAGTGTGATCCGGGTGAGCGGTACCGTGCTCATGGCAAGCCTCGATATGTTCGGGTTATGGAAGTTTGGTCAGCGCATGCAGATGGCAACGAGGTCGACATCGGCGAGGAAAAGACTGCGGTCGGCCAGGGAACGTCGCAGGCTCGGGTCAGCCGAAACATCCACGATCAGAACACTGGCATTCCAGCCCTGCCGGACATATCGCAGGTCCAGGTCGTCCAGCCGCCTGAGAATATCGTCCTGGGACATCCAGGGTGCGAATATGGCGGCCATCTGGTGGGCGTCGGCTGCGGGCTGTATGGTCAGGATCGATAGGAAGGTCAATCCTGCGGCAGAAAGTATGAATGCGTTTCCATAATTCTTCATGCGACGACCCTGTGTTGGAAGTTATGAATTATAGATCAAGTTCTGTTAAGAAAAAGATAGTATGGATCGCGATTCCATTCGCCCGGTCTTGACGGAGGGTCGGCCGGTTGAAATAACCCGAACCGCTACAAGATAGTACGGGCGTCATCCCGGCGCAGGTCAGGAAAAGGAATGGCAACGGATGTTGGACCGGCATGAAGCGCTAATTCACGGCATGGTCATCATGGCGGCGGCGGATGCCGTTATCACCCAGTCGGAAATGGAGATGATCGGCAGAGTCGTCATTCATCTGCCGGTGTTTCGGGATTTCGATATCTCCCGACTGACCGATATCGCCGATACCTGTATCGCGAAGCTGGATGACGTGAACGGCCTTGACCACATCCTGGCCGAGATGAAGGAAAGCCTGCCTGTCACGCTGCGGGAAACCGCCTATGCGCTGGCGGTCGAAGTGGCGGCGGCGGATCTGGAAGCCTCGGACGAGGAATTGAACCTGTTGCAGATGATCCGTCAGGCGCTGGAACTGGACCGGCTGATCTGTACCGGCATCGAACGCGGCGTTCGGGCGCGGTTCACGACGGCTTGACCGACGACGGTCTGACTCGTCGCAAAGGTGCTCCAAGGCCCGGAAATGCAGACATTTTGACAAAATGCCGGGTTCTTTGCGGCTCCGGCCACAATTTCATTCCAGAAAGTGATATATCTGCAACGGCGAATTTGACTGTTTTTTAGGCGGAATCACTGATTAACCCCTTAAATTATCATGTGATTTCGCATCTGTGACGCATTTATTGCGGATCACTTCGCAAAGCCATGCAGAAAATGCATGCCCGATCTGACCTTTTGGTGCTAGGCGCAACCGATTATCGGGCCTATGTAAGGGGTGCTTCAGTTGCTGCAGTGCAGCGACGCCGAGCGATGTCCCCATCGGCTCGGCCCTACGTCTCCCAGACGTGAAGCCTCCCTGTTCAACTTGCCCCCAAGCCTTTGGTTTGGGGGCATTTTTCTTGATCAGGTCGGAGGGTAGATGCTGTCTAGGACTAAACTAGGACTAATAATGCAAAAGTGCCTGCCCTTTTCACCTTCTGTTGCCAGCTTCGAATCCGTATAACGAACCGTTGCCGGAACCCTTCGGCTAAGGTTTGGAAGCAGACAAAGCGCTGGAGGGGGAGCCGTACCGGGCGGCGGTGTTGGTTGGGGAGGACGAGAACGGCAATTTATTCTACGACCTGAAAAAAGCGGAACCCCTCAAGTTACCCGGAGATTATAGCCCAGGCCTCGAGGGATCCCCGAACGGCAATGCCGCTCTTGACCAAGGTATAGCATTTCGGGATCGCGGCGCAAGATTGCGACGTGGTGCGAGCCAATCGGCGGGACTAGATCGTCTCTGGACATGGCGCGATAGTGTCACGGCGCAAGGGTGCGAAAAGCAAAACGCCTCCGGGAACGGTGCAGGGGCGACGCTGAGAGTTCTTCCTGTGCCTTTTCTGCTAAATTCTACCCAGGTCATCGCCCCCAATATCAAGCTAACTGAGCGGTTCGAACTTGGAGAACCCGGTGGCCGCGTCGTTACCTGTTAGCGTGGCGAGGGTGGACGTAATCCGGGAAGCGATGGCAATTCGTTCGCGCTCGTCCGTTCCGAGGTCGACATTCTCGGGATCGCGGCGCGGCTGTCCGTCCGTAACCCACTTGTGCAGAATGATAGACTGGGCATGGACGCCCTCAAGCGTCGTGGCGGGGGTATCGGCGATCAGGAAATCAAGTTCGCGTTCCCTGTCCAACCATGCGAAGGCACGGCGCTCCAATTCTGCAATTCCGGTCGATGCTTCCAGTTCGGCGCGACTGGACTCCTTGCGTGAAAATTCAGCAGCGACCGAATTATAGTAGGCCTTCTTGGCCGCCTTTTTCGAGGCGGTCATCTCAGGGGTGCCAATCCAGATACTCAACAACACCTGATCCCGCATCGCCTCGACCTGATTTACAGAATGGACGCAAACGATTTTCCCCCGAAACGGGTCCTGCATTTCGGTTGGCTCATAAACATCGGTTGTTTTCCGCAAGTCCGCTTCCAATTCCCCGGACTTCCTGAACAACTCAGAGGCTTTGAAAAATGCGGCCCTGCATTCCTCCAGCCATGCGACGTGGGGATCAGTGGTCGATGCGGTCAGAGCGGCGGATGGGATGACGGTTGCGCCGGTTGCAGCGACTGCGGCGGCGGTGCCGAGAAGGGCGGTGCGGCGGGAAATGTTTTGCATGGGTCAAGCCTCCAATGGTTCGGGGATGGATGCGCGGATCGAAAGGGCGACGATCTGCAGGCGGGTGGTTTCACTGTCGGTGAGGGGTTGCCCGGCTGCGGCTTTCGCCAGCGCTTCGGACGCCTCCAGAAGTTCGGCAGGGGTAGCGAATGTCAGGGTAACGGTTTGCATGGCGTCACCAGCCAGCAGCAGCGGCGTAATAGGCACGGCCCCGGTAGCCCGCATAGGGTGCCGGACGATTGCCAAGCCTGCGGGCCTGAATGAACAGGAGGGCAGTATCAGCGGAGCAGGGATTGCACTCGCCACGATCTTCCGCCCAAGCCTGCGACAGCGCCCCGGCGATGTATTGACGCGCGGTGCCGCCGAATACCTGGGCTGCCATGCGGGCCACTTCCCAAGCCCGGACCATGACAGCGCGGCGAGTCGCGGTGCGGGCGCGGGCTGCCTTTTCTTCGGGTGTCGCATACTCGGCCTCGATGGTGCGGAGCATGGCGGCTTCGATGCGGCGAGTGTTGAGATACATTGCAGCAATCCTTGTTTTTACGTCTTATGTGACTTAATATAGTTCACCATAGAACCGATTTCAACTATTTTAATTCACGAAAGGATTAAAAAAGGTCATGACGCTATCAAAAGAGCAAATCCGGGCGGGTCGCGCCCTGATCGGATTGTCTGCCAGCGATCTAGCGGAAAGGACCGGCCTTGGTCTCTCGACTATCCAGCGAATGGAGAATCGAGGGACCGGATCCAGCACGATGGCGAACGTAGACGCGGTTCAGCGCGCCCTTGAAGCGGCTGGCGTCGAATTCATCCCAGAGAATGGGGGCGGTGCGGGAGTGAGGCTTAGGAAGGGGTAACCCTATGTGATGCGTTGAGCATCATCGAGCATGAAGGGACGCCGTTCGTCGCGATGCGGCATGTCGTCGAGGCAATGGGGTTGGATTGGGCGAGTCAGTTCAAGAAGCTTTCCAGCAGTGAGGTTTTCACGTGTATGGATATCCATACGCGTGACACGCTTGGCCGACAGCAATGCATGCTTTCGATGCGGGTGGAGGATTTCCCGCTCTGGCTGGCATCGATCAACCCGGCAAAGGTGAAGGACGAAGCCAAGCGCGCCAAGATCATTTTGGAGATAAAGCCAACCGTTGTGATGAACACAATGGTTGGGGTGGACAGCAAGGCCCGCGACTCAGGAGGCGAGAATGGGTAACATTTCGACAATCAACTTCCACGGCGATGCGTTGAGCGTCATCGAGCGTGACGATGGCCGCTATGTCGCCATGCGTCCCATTGTTGAGGCGATGGGTATGGGATGGGGTTCGCAGCGGCAGAAAATAATTGGAGACCCTGTCCTTGGTTCAACTGTGACGACGGTCGTCACGGTTGGTTCTGACGGCAAGCCCCGTGACATGACCTGCCTGCCGCTGAACAAGCTGAATGGTTGGCTGTTCCGGATCGACAGCCGCCGGGTGCGCGCCAATCACAGCACTGTGACGGCGGTGTAGGGGTGAGGCTTCAGAATTCTTGACACTCCGCAATGCATACATATTTTACCTTCACCAAAGAGCCGAATCCCCCAATAGTAAGCAATATGCCTCGTCACCTTGGCTATTGTAGGCTGTTATAGTCTCTTGTCGCATCCGAATCGGCATGCTAGTCCACGCTGGCGAAAGTTGGCGTTGATGTTGCATGAAGGGGATAACATGCGCAAAACGTCCGGGAGGTAGGTATGAGAAGTTATGAATCGTTCTGTATAACCGACGAGGATTTGACCGACGAAGATCGGGAGAACCTGGTTATTATTCGGCAACATGCCCACAAGCCAGAAACCAAAAATAATGGCCAACTGAAAAAGTTTGATATCGCGCTCGACGCGGTCGCGATGGATTTTAAGGTCATCGCTGCGCCGAAGTAGCCGAGGGGTTTTGTGTGTCCAAAGGTGCTCGCAAAAAGTTTGAAGAAGCGGTTAGTACACTTAAGGATGAGCATGAGCTCAGGACCGCAAAGTACCTAACGATATTGCAGAAGCTTATTCCAAAAGCTTTGGGAGAATGCGGGGTTCCCGATGGCGGAACTTGGTGTAAGCACGACATCGTTCTTAGCGAGATAGCGTATCATGCAGCAAAGGATATTCAGCGACTGAACGTGTATCAGAATGACGGACTAGATCCGCTCAAGGCCGCCGCGTATTTTGCATTTTGGATTAGAAAGTTAAAGCCGATTGGCTCCGCAGAAAATGGCGGGAAGCAGATCACCGATATCAATGAAAGAGTGGCAGTCGCCATTTTCACTGCTCTGATTTCAGAAATCACTTCAACAAATAAGAACTATGAAGAAACCATTGTTCCACGCCTGAAAAAGTTTCTAAATCAAGATCAAGACTACAATTACTTAATCGATAGCATGCGGCATCGAACGTTCGGGCCACACCACTTCTATATAATGGCAAGAACACTTTGCGCCTACGCTGCCTAGTGTTTTACGCATATTGATTCGGATACATTGATTAAAGATGGTGTCACGTGACACCAGATTCTTGACAAGATCGGGCTTTGTGAGCATATTTGGGCTTGAGCCAGTCAGGACTTCCTGCTTGGGGAATTGGACCCCTTGTTGACGGAATGCCGCGCTGGCTCTTTCCATTTCCATATTCCGACATTGCAATGCCGCTGTTGTTTCAACGGTCGGGAAGCGGATTGGCCTCGGCCCAGGTCAGTGCTTTACGGATATCTGCCTCTGAAGCTTGGTCGCGGCGGTTCTCCCAAGCCTCATGCGCAAGCCTGACAGCGGTTTTCACTTCTTCGTCGCATTTCATGAGGCGGGCGCGGTGCGCTCCGTCATCCCGGCCTGCTTCAATGAAGTAGTCTGCTAGAATTTCGTGAAGAGCGCGGTATGTCTCAATCCGGTTTGCCTCACGATACCGCCTAACTGCTAAACCTTCATCGTATGAAAGATTGCGCATGTGGTCGCTACCTCCGTAGGATCAATTTACCCGTGCAGTTTTCACACATCAACCTGATTAGAGGTGAGGGTTGCATGTCTTCCTGGTAATGGAATAGCGCGGCGCTGTCGTCGCATTTCGCAACGCGGCATGCGATGCGCATCAAGGCGCGGGCGATCCGTCGGTGTGGCGAGTTGCTGCAACAGTTCGATGCTCGCGGTGGGGATCGGACCAAAAGTGGGAGTGCCCCTACTTTTGCTCATCAGACACAGCGACAAGCTGCTGCCTCTGCCGGATTGTCCAAGGATCAGCAGGTGACAGCCGTGCGGGTGGCAAATGTTCCGGCACCGGTATTCGAGCGCGCTGTTGATGGCCTGAAGCCGCCTACGGTTTCGACCCTGGCCGAGATGGGTCGCGTGACCCGTGCTCCGGTCGAGCGGAAGGCGTTCGAGCGCGCAACCCATGTTCTCGGCGAGTTTGGCAGGCTGGGCAATTACATAGGTGTATCTGCCCTAAAACCTTTTATAAACAGTGATTTAATCCTGGGCGAACTTCTCGAGTTTTCCATTCCTGGAACTCAGTTTAAGGGCATGGGTTTGACTACAGAGCAATTTGAAATGATATGCCGTGGATATGTGCAAGCTTTGTATGAAGGTGCCCCTCTAACCGAAAAACAGAGAGAGACGGCGATTAAGTGTGCTGTGCTGACCGCTGGGGCGGGAATGACTCGAGGACAAGTAGCGGCGGCGATGGGGACAACGCAATCCGCCGTCGCGCGCATGGAAGGTGGCAGAGCAACGCCAAGCTTTTCCAGTGTCTCCAGATATGCCGAGGCCACCGGAACCCGCCTGCATATTGAGTTGGCCTAGGCCCTTCCCAAGGGAATGCGCCGCGCTGGCTCTTTCCATGTCTGACAGACCTTTGGTGCGATATTGACTGTCGCAGTATCATCCCCTACTATTTTCGAGGGCCGCTCAAGGTCGGAAACTTCGCTTCGGCTAAAGCCCGGCTTAACTTGGGCGGCTCATTCTTCCCCTTGAACCTCTGCAAAGATGCGCTCGACTTCCTCACGGACTTCCTCCGGCGTCTGGTGGCCGGCTGTTGCCATTGGGGCGCATTCCGTAACTCGCGGATCGTAAATCCCGACCCGGTCTGACAGGGCATCGAGCGGGCTTCTCATATTCGGGTTATCATTCAACACGGGGTTTCCTTTCCGATAGTGTTCGCGCGGTTTCGGCGGTATTGTTGGTCATGCGATACACAATCTGTCTTTCGGCCTTCCTAATGGTGTCTGTCGTCGCCCCTAGTGCCTTTTCAGAGGGGCTGGAGCATCCTAAGCAGTGGCAGTTCCAAGAAAGCCTTGAAGTGCCTCCTGGACCGATCCTGCGGGATCGGTGCATTCGGGCCGTGTACTTGTCCGAGGCATTGAAGAAAGAGCACCATGTCAGAAATTGGGAACAATGGCACCCTCCTATCTCTGACAATACCGCACAGTGGCTAGAGTGGTATTCCGGCCAGGGGTCTCTAGTCCTTGTGTTCTGCGAGCAGTCCAAGGTTTAATTGGCAAGATTTGGTTGATCTGGTCCAGCGCCAGGTCCCTCCATATTCCGCCCCATCTGTCCCTTAGAGACAGGTCCATCGTTTGCAGTGCTAGGGGCTCGGTTGCCAGTGCGGCTTTCATCAAACTTCTGTCCAGCCCCATAGATTGCGCCTAGTCCGCCTTTGCCTTTCGGGGCTCCAGCGAATTCGCGCCCGTCGCGTTCTTTCAATTCCCGCAATACGCCAAGGCGTTTCAGTTCATCAATCGGTACGGTTATAGGTGTTCCATCCGCCCCAATGACTTCGACGGGCAAGCCCAATTCATCGGACATAAGGACCGCTGAACGTCCATCCGGTGACAGCGCGAAAAATCCGCTGTTCGATACAATGCGGCGTGCGGTCTCTATAAGATCCTCTGGTCTCACACCCTCCATTCCAAGAGCGCTAATGAGCGTCGGCGCTATCTCCAAGGGGCCTGTGACGAATTCAGCGCCGGTCAAGGTGCCGCGTGCTTCCGCCTCAGTCGCAAAGCGCTGTAACGGTTCTTTCTGTGTCCTGTCTTCCCATCCGCTATCACGGGCAATCTGTATCGCTTTCTCTTGTGAGACTGTCACACCCGCAAATTTACGGGGGGCGCGCACCCAATCTCCATCGGGGGTTTGCGTCACGGCAAAGTTGTTCGGGTCGGTTTCCGGCGTACGGTTGAGGTATCCCCCCACTTGGGTATCAAACCACTCTTGCGCGCCCAGTCCGATAACTGTTCGATCCTCTGGGAAATCGGCGGGTACTAAACCCTCAATGCGCGGCTCTGCAATAACGGTGAAATTGCCCTCAATGACGCTCTTATAGGCGAACCGTGCGGCCTCTTTCGGCCCCATTCCGTCCCGTGCCAGAATGTAGGCAACAGACTGAGCGGCAAATACAGCTTTGGACATGAACGAGCCATTGGCGGGGCCTGCCTGTCGTATGGCTTCCGACATATCGGACATCAGATAATCATCAATTGTGTCCCTTGTGTCTTTGGCAACAAGTTCCTCCAGGGCTTTCATACCGCCATTCCGTCCAGCGGTCACAAGGCGTTGCTGAATACGTGGATCATGGGCAACAAAGCCAATGGCGGCGGCTTCCTTGGACAGACCGGCCCCCTGCAATTCGCCAAAGACCCGGCCCCAATCATCGCCGGTTGCGATAGCCAGGTTAGAGAGATTGGCGGCGGCTTTCTCAGGATCGATAGACCAATCAGAATTCACGGTTTCCGCCATTGTGCGAGCGAAATCATTGCCTAGAAGCTTCTGTGCTGGACCATAAAAGCCCTGGTCTGCAAAGGTCTGTGCAAGCCCCGCTCTATACCGGCTCCAGTTTTCAGCGGTCGGTTCGGTGCGGAATGCGGTCCATGCGTCCCCTACCGTGCCTGTCGTGTTTGCAGCGGCATAGGCCGGATCATTCAGGCGGGCTTTCTCTACATCGGCAATGATGGTTATCAGGTTCGCAAGACGTTGCAGCTTCATAGTCGCAATCGTCGCACCCTCGGTCGTGCTGACAGGTGTTAGGGCATCCTCCTTCATATCAGCAAAGAATGCCGCCTGCTGTTCGGGTGTCATGCGCGACACAAGTTCACGGTCGTTCCGGCTGGCAATGGCGATATCACGGGACGACTTTAGGACCGCCCGCAATCCGGGATCTGAAACACGGGCTTCGATATTGTCGTCGCTGTACTGTACCTCCAGGATCGGGCTTACCGTCACACCATTTTGAATGGCTCCCGTGAAGGCATCAAACCCGGCAAGGTACTCGCGCTCCTGTAGCTTGCGCTCTGCTTCTGCCTCTCTATTCAGGCGCTCGACTTCATTCTGAGCCCGGACTTTCCAAGTCAGGCGCTGGTCGGAATCCATCGGGGCAAAGTTGGGATCATCATCGATGTTCAGTAGGCTTCGCGGGTCAGTCTCCAGGGACCGCGCGGCAAGGTTCGTCATTGCGTTATCAAGTAGACCGTTGCGAAGTCTCTCCCCTTCCACTTCGGAGATAGTCCGACTCTCAACAAGATCGTCAATACGGGTGAAACCAGCCTCTAACATGGTCGCGCGTTCGGCGGGGTTTTCGGTTATCCCATACTGATCCTGGATAGAGGCAAGCCGTCCATTCAGATCAGCCTTCAGGCGATCATTGCGAGCGAGTAAGGCTCGTTCCTCCACTCGAATCTTGAAGTCTTGCCCCGCAAGTGAAGACCGGGTGTTAAAGGTTTCCCTGTCTACATCGGCCAGGGCCTTTTCATGCACGGCTTGGCGCGATTGGAAATATTCATCAAAGCGCTTTGGCAGTGTTTCCGGTTCTGGATCGTCCAGGTGATCAATTTGAAACTGTTTCAGGTCGGCATCCAACCCGAAACCCGCTTCTGAGACCGCCCTGCTACGTTCGGCCCGCTGCGTTCTCAGGGACAGGTCTAGCACACTTTCGGCGGCGCGCCCGATCTGGTCCAGGAAACCAGAATTGTCTTGGATGTTTAGTCCAGGGTCTCTCGCGATGCTAGGAGAGATACGAGGCTCAAGTGTCGGAATGCGCGCCATTATTTTAACCTTTGCGGATTGGTTCGATGTTATCGCCAAACGCACACCAATCCTGCGGGCGATAGTTGGGCGCAAGTAGGATCGCAAAACCATTAGTCCCGGTGGAGTGCTTGGCGATCTGGGCCATAGCATTCATCCGGGCGCGTTGACCGCGCGTCAGGGTGTCAGGCTGCTGCATTTTCGGTCTCCCGCTCCAGCGCCTCAGTGCGGTACTGTTCGCCCAAGCCATGGCGGATGGTGATCGGCTGGCGTTTCCAAGCGGTCCATGCGTTCTCTTTCTCTGTGCGACTACCTGCAACGGACTCAGAGATTTGCTGGCAAAGGGCTCGCAGACCCGCGCGGCGTGTCAATTCTGCCAGTTCACTCCAGGCTTTATCACTTGAAGGCATGGCGAAATCATCGGCAACCATATCCCACTGCAAACTTGCGCGGGCGGGCATGGCCACGCTTTCACCAAAGCCATCGATGCTTGCGATATGGACCCTCACACCCTGCGATGTTACCGAATCAACGATTAGCGTCACATGCAGCGGAACATCGGCGATGTTGGTTGCCGCAAGGATGCGGTCAAAGCGCTGCAGGATTCCACGGGCGTTATTGAAGTGACCAGGACGGATAACGTCATCCAAGGTGAGGGCAGTTGGATAATGAAACATGCTCACGTGTGCTGCTGTAGCAAGTGGTTGCAATTGGCTGGCGTGAGGCATGGGGTTGATAACCTTTTCCGGGATGTTCGGATTCATAGTTTATTCTCCTAATGTTGTGTCGTGGGTTGAATGATTGCGCGTCCCTTCTGGGTCCACACATGGGTCAAAATGTCTTTGATTGCGGCGATATCCTCCCGATCCGCTTCGCCCTTGCTGAATTCCTTGAATTCCGCTTCGTCTATCGCCGTACTGAATGCGAACACGGTGGCGATGGGCAAACCTAGCGAAGCGGCGAACGCTTCGGCCCCCTTGGTTGCGGCGGTCATCATCCGTTGACAGGCCAGGATATCCACCCCGACGGATTTTGCTTGTTCCAGAATATCCAGGCGCACGGCCTCCGCTTCCTGTTCATCTGAAAGGGCGGCGAGCAAGGCATAGGGACGCTCGCCAAAGACTGTCATGCGATAGAAATCCGCCAACATGGCGTACCAAGTCCTATCGAATCGCAGTGATACCGCGTATGATGCTTCGACAACCTCTGACTCCGCACGGTCGTCGCACAGATAGGTTGACCTCGGCGTATGCAGGCGCAAGACCTCCAGCAAGGCGGCATCCTCGTCACGAATGGCGTTCAATACGGCAATTGCTCTAGACTTGGGACTGAGGGACCCTATGGCGGCGGTCATGCGTTTTTCATTGGCGGCGGTCATGCTTCATTCTTTCCTGCAATGGCGGTTTCGATCATCGCAAGGCGTCTCGCAAAATCATGCGTTTCGACTGCCTTTCGGCGTGCCTCCAGCATTCCAGCCAGGGCGGTGCCTTCATCCGGCGATATGTCACCACCGGCAACGGCCTCGATAACGGCGGCATGGGCTTTCTCGATTCCATCGGCATTCGATGTATCGGGTAACTGGACTTGTATTGGCTTGGACTTCTGAGGCGGCGATAGGCGGTCCAGACAAATTCGCAATGCCGCAACATCACCGGCGAGAGCGGCGTCTATTGCTTTCTGCGCCAGCGCTTCGGCCTGGGCTTCAAGCAATCCATCCACCACCAGAGAGGCACGTTTGCGCGCTCCCGGGGGGCGTCCAGGACTCAGCTTGTTGCCAGGGGCGAACGTGCCGCGTTCCGTGCGGCCTTCCGTTTCTGACCGATTATTTAACGGTTCGGTGCTCATTGTGGGGCAGGCACCGCCGCCAAGCTTGCGTTGTCGGACGCGGGCAGGATTCGACCTTGAGGGGATCGGGCGCTTGGCGGCGGTGTTTCGTGCCGTGCTGCGGCGTTATCTCGGTTCTGCATTTTCGTGTCCCATCATTGCCGCCTGCCTCTCGCTGTTCCGACGCCTGGATTATATCAGTCTTAAGGCGATAGTTTCGCACGCGTGCCATTCGCCATTCTTTTTAGTGCGTCAGCTAGATCCTCATCGGATGGCGTACCCTGGATGAACCCGGCCCGCTCCAGGGCGTCGATTTCGTTTTCGCAGATCTCTATCGTGATGACGCGTGCGCCGCGTTTGGCACGTTCTCGGCTGCGACGGCTGCGAAGTGTGGCGGGTGAGGGATTTCCTGATACCGGTCGGGGCATGGCTTCAGGCCTTCCGCCGATAGTTGAGGTCTCTTGCTAGAGCGCCGTTGCATTTTTGCTGGAACCAAGCCTTTGAATTTGTGGAATACAGGTTTGTTTTCGGTGGATCTATCTCAGAAATTCCGAAAGGATCGGGCTTCAACTTCCGCCAATTCCGAAAACCGTCCGAAATCGCCAATTTTTTTCGATCAGGATGATGCTTCATCCGTTGCGCCGCGTTATCGGGCATTATCCAGCGCTCCCAGACGTGCAAGGATTTGCAGTCCTCTGCGATGCGTCCAAGGGTTTCGTCCCGACGTGCCTGCACCCTTTTTTTGGATATGCTTCTGATCTATCAGTATCGGTGCGCTCTGTGGTGACAGTGCCCTTGCTCTGGATTGCTGCATTGGCATTCCTGCCCCAAGCTTCCCCCATCCCCCTGGAGATATAGAAAGGACTCGCAGAAATGGGGGTAGACCAGCCATAGGCAAAATCGCGGAAGTCCGGGTTTCTCATTTTCCGGCACTCTCTGAAATACCGCCCACTACTCGCAGTTCTGGGGGTACAGCACTCGCAGTTTTGCGAGTAGGAAACTGTTTTTTCCTGCCCTTATTGGCGACGGATTGGTGCCGTTTCCAGGCGTTCACCGTCTCTTGTGTCGTGACCTTCCATTCATTTGTAGGGCCTGCGTCGGCATTCCCTAGCCAGGTCAACCGATAGACGGAAGGGCGGTTAGCCCCTCCCCACCGTCCACCACGTTTGAAGCGGATTAGCCCAAAGGCCTCGGCCTCATCAATGGCATATCGAATGCAATTCCGGGAAAGCCCGTATTCCTCCAGATCCTTGTGTGTGACTGGCAACCTGCCATTCTCAATGCCGCCGTGTGACAGGTGTTCAATCATCAAGCGATCTATCAGGCGGCGTCCATTGGCAGACAGACCACACCATGCGGGACTCTCCAAAAGTTCAGCGGTAAGCCATACGAATTGACCAGGCGGCTTTAGGTTTGCGGCGATGACACGGGTGTATGTCCCACGGCTGCGACCCGTTGCGTCTGTCTTGCGATTCTTCATGGCTGCACCACAGTATCGCCCGTCTGGAGTTGGCGCGCGACCCTAAGTAAATCTTGCATCTTGGGCGGACGCT
This sequence comes from Alphaproteobacteria bacterium, assembly GCA_965223125.1. Classification (GTDB taxonomy): domain Bacteria; phylum Pseudomonadota; class Alphaproteobacteria; order UBA8366; family Aestuariispiraceae; genus Pacificispira. The sequence continues at coordinate 2,393,034 of OZ244984.1, forward strand.
CCGATTCATACCGGATGCGGGCGGCGGCTTGTATAAGCGTTTCGCAAACACCGATTTCGTCTGGATGGTCTGGCACGTCCTGGACAAAGTTCTTAAACCGCCGATCCGCGATAGCCTCACTTGCCAACAAAGCACGGGCAATAAGAGCAATGCCCAAGGGCTTATCACCCTCTGTCAGGTCTTTAACAGCGCACGCAAAACGATTCATCGGGCAATTTGTGAAAGCGTATTCCACCACCTTGCCGTCGTCATTTTCTATCGCGAAACGCGGTGCGAATTGACCGAGTAAGGGCATCATCCGCCCGCGACCTTGTGCTTCTCGGTTGCCGTGTTTAACGGCTGCGATCAGCAACGCAACGGGCACGGTCTGGAGTTTATCAGGGATTCCTAACATGGCGCACCGCCTGGACGGATCACGCCCTGTTCGCCCGGTTCCGGGAAATTGAGGCGCGCATATTCGCCGTGAATGCCCCTAGCAAGGGCATCATAGTCCTTTGCGGCTTCAAGAGCTGTGAGCCTCCAGGGACCACGGAATCTTGCACCGTCCTGAGTCACTCCAGCTTGGAAACGATCTTGAACAGGATCATACCCAATGCCAAGGAAACCAGTGTGATTTAGGCAAACGGCCCGGTTGGCGCTGTTCTGTGCATAGGTGCAAATCCGCAAGTTTTCCCGGCGATTGTCCAGCTTGTTACCATTTGCATGATCGACCACGAAACCCGGCGGGGGTGCCATGAGTTCGCGATGCAGATATACGACCCTCCACTTGCCATTGCGTTTAACGGATCGGCCCGCGTAGCTGTCCCCATCGCCAGCACGATACCAGCAATATTGATTCAGTCGCTCATAGTCTGCGCGATCAACAAAGGTTCCACTTCCATCTGTGAGGGGGATGATTGCGATGTCACAGCCAACATCGGACACGTCAAAGTGCGTCGCAATAATGCGCGGGACCGGTTGCGGAATTTTCGGGGTTGGGGTATTCTTAGGGCCTTCCGAGCCTGCCAAGAAATCCCCGGTCCCGGTCTGCTGGTCTCTCGCCAGTGCGCCGGGGTCGGGTCTATGTGCGCTCATGGTTAGGCTGCCTGCATTCCAGCAAGTGCGCGAATGCTGCTGGTAACGACGCGACGGCTCCGTCCAAATTTCACGCTTTGAAGTGTTCCGGCGTCCATCATGTTGTAAACGTGGCGGGGGGTTACTCGCAATTCATGGGCGGTTTCTGCTACCGTCATGAAAAGCGTTTCAGCGGGTTTATCTGTGTGCATTGTGATTGGCCTCCTAGCCATTCAGTTCATCAATACACACACTTGAAACGCTGATAATTTGGCAGTCTAATTTGGCATTCTGGCGAACCAAACTTTTCCGCCAAATTAGTTAAGTCTTTGGTTTTGGTCCTATTTTTCTCCATTCCGGCGGCGCTAGCCTATTCCAGTATTCGCGCGACTTATCTCGGCCTAAATTAAATTTGCCCTTTAGTGCCTTGTGCAGATCATCCCTAGTTGGATTTTTGGCAAGCTGCCTGCCCTCTGGGATGAATTCATTTTGGGGCTGTCCCAGATAACTACCTGAGCTGACGCTTAACCCATTGTCTGAGTTGAGCTAATTGATCTGACGGATCGCTGTTGTTGAACCGCCACTCGCACTCCTTCAAAAATAGACCGAAATGGGCCTTCGGGACACCGTTGAATTTACGCATGTGACGCTTGGCCTGGTTCCAGAAATTCTCGATCCCGTTAATGTGGTTCCGCTTGTCGGCGAACAGCTCCGAGTGATTGATCCGAAAGTGTTTGAAGTCGGAGACGTCGAGCGCGTTGTAGCCCTTCCAGCAGTCGGAATAGACGATGCTGTCGGGGATGACCTTGCCCTCAATAATCGGCAACAGAGTAGCGCCGGAAGCATCGGGAATGATCTTCGTATAAACCTTCCCGCCACGCTTGAGAAGCCCGAAAACCGGGACTTTCCCCGGCGCACCACGACCTCTCTTGCCCTTTCTCTTGCCGCCGAAATAGCTTTCGTCCACCTCGATCTCGCCACCGAACATCGCCTCGCTTTCGGCCTCAAGCTCATAGGCGATGACCTCGCGCAACCGATGATAATAGAACGCCGCTGTCTTGCGGTTCACGCCACAAAGACAAGCTGCCGTACGAGCCGTCGTCCCGGCGACAAAATGCTCGATCAAACGATCCTGCTTGTAGTGACTCAGACGGCTCTTGCGCATGGACCCCATGATAACCCCCAAACCGGGTTATCTGGGACAGCCCCTTCATTTTTAATGAAACTTTCAATTTTTGAAACAGTCGGTGTTGGGTTTGTCGTCTCTGATTTGGTCGTGGGTTCGTCTGCTACCTGATAAACAGGCTCTAACAATGCCGCCCCGCTATCATCGGGCCAAAGATCCAAAATGTCCTGGCGCAAAAACCGAATGTCTTTAAAGACCTGCACACCATGACCATCAAGATTCAAGCTATCCCTACCTGCAATAAATCTATTCACAAGATAATCTATGGATTCATAGATTTCACCGGGAGTAAGTTGGTTTAATCTATCCGGTGATAAGAATGATAATGATTGAAAGGGCGGTGCCAAAAGCGGCGGACTCCATGCCCGCGCCCTCGGTGGCTGTAGCCAGGACGGGTCCATTAGAGACTGTTGCTCTTGCCTTGATAAAACTCTGTGCAGTTCACGTTTTATAACTTTTCCTATTAATTGCGAAGCCGCTTGCCTTGCACGTCCTTCGATTTCTGGTTCATGGGTCGCGCTGAGTTTGTTGTCCCGATACGTACCTGCGATAGGGTTTTCAATATCAAATGCGATCCAAGCTATAGCTTGTGACCAATGCCAAATCTTTGGCGGCGGTTCGTTCTGCAAAGGCATTCTACGCACCTTCCGTATGGCGCACCGTGTCAAGGGCGATGGGGGCAGGCGGGCACGGTCCCCGCTTTTCAGCCGCTAAGCCTAGCCCCGCACCGTTCGTTATCGAAGTGAGACCACCCTTGCCCCGGCTTCGGAATTCAGTACAACGCGGCGGACGTGTTCGCCCCACCGCTCCAACGCGTCCCGTTTTTCCTCGGTGAATGCATGCCGATCATAGACCCGTTCAAGATCGTTTCGGGCGTGATTCAGGATCAATTCCGCGATCAGAACAGGGACGCCAAGGCGCGAAAGTCCCGTGCGGCCCGTGCGGCGCAAGTCGTGTAGGGTCCAGCCCGTCACGCCACTTTCGGTGCTGAGAGCGTCCACGATCTTGCTATGACCGGCATAGGGCCGCTCTCCATCGAGGGTGAAGACATTAGGGCCAAGTCTGGGTAAGGTTTCCAGGATATCCCATGCGAACCTGGACAAAGGCACAATATGCGCGCGGCTGGCCTTGGTCCGGTTGGCGGGGATCGTCCATAGCCCTGTTGTCTCGTCCAGTTCGTCCCATCGCATGGCGCGACACTCGTCGCGGCGCTGCATGGACAAAATGAGGAGTTGAACGAATTCACGGGAAGGGGTGGATCTGGCGGCGGCTGCTTCCCAAACAGCGCGTAACTCTGTATCGGTCAAAACTCGGTCGCGCGGCTGTTCCTTTACGCGGCGTTTCAGTCCCGCCATTGGATTGAGGTCTATCCGGCCTGCATTCACCCCCCAATCCAGCGCACCGTGCAATGCGGCGTGGACGCGGTTCACTTGCGCGCCCAGTCCTTTGTCAGACAGTTTGTCTAGCAACCCGATAGCGTCACCCCGGCGGAAATCGTCCAGACGCAATTTTCCGATATAGGGAATAACGTGCTGATCATAGAGCGCGCGGGTCTGTTTGGGCTTGCGCGTGTTCGGGATGGAATGGCGGGTGTGATAGTCGTCAATCAGATCCTTGATCGTTTCGATTTGGTTAGTGTTCGGCCCTCTGCCCTTTAGCAAGTCGCTGCGAAAGTGTGTTGCTGCAGCGCGGGCGTCTGCAAGCGACATCGCAGGATAGTCGCCTAGCAAGTGCGGCTTTTGGGATTTCGTGCGCGGATCGGTATAACGGACATACCAGCGACCCCGACCCGTCGCATATAGGCGGTAGGTTAGACCCTTTGCCAGCGTGTCAGTATAGGACTTGAAGCCAGACGCGGGCGGCGTGCGTTTCCTGAGAAACGGGTCTGATAGCTGAGTTCTTGTTTTTTCTTTTTCCATCCGACCCTCTTGGATTAGTCCTGATTGCCGCTAGGACTAATTTAGGACTAAAAGTGTCGCTGCTTCACCATTCCATTCGGTGCAATTCAGTGCATAGTATATGGCAATTTTATGGGGTTATCCAAGGGTTTTCGGGTGATTTGATTTCATGCTGGTTCATGGTGGGGAAACGCGGTGCAGCGTAGGCAACACTACTCCCAGACGTGAAGCCTCCCTGTTTAACTTGCCCGGATCTTCGGATCCGGGCAGTTTTTTTTGTGCGCTGCAATGTTTACTGACGGGTCACGTTGACCGCAGGCCGTTGATCGGGTCAGTTACCGGGGGTGCGTAGGTCCAACCGTTGACCGCGCTTGTACAGGACGGAGCGTATGCCATGGCTGAAGCAGAGGTAGCCGAGGTCGGGGCAACAATCGTTGCGATTCAGCGATATGCCCGGGAGGTCCCGGATCGTCCCGCCCTCGTCGATGCGGGGCATGTGGTGTCCTATGCGGTGCTTTGGCGGGACCTCTGTCTGGTCATGGCGGCGCTGAAACGGCTGTCACTTGCACCGGATTCCATAGCGGCGGTTGAATGGGATCGTCCGTACCGGCATCTTCTGTTGTTGCTGGCTCTGGAGCATCTCGGAGTCGCAACTGCCAGTTATATCGCCGAGCAGGCATTGGCGGAGTTTCTGCCTCTGATGGCGGTGGCGGCGATCAAATTCCCGGCAACAGGCCATTCAGACCGGGCTGAACGGGCCGACAGGATCGGGCGGGTGGAGGTTGTCGACGATGCGTGGTGGGATCGCGTGCTGTCCGCGCCGCGTGCCCTGCGGCCTGTTCGTCCTGTCGCGGCTGAGTGCCATCGGATCGCGTGCAGCTCCGGCACAACGGGACATCCTAAATTCATGATACGCAGTCGGGCGCAATCGGAATTCCGGTTCAACCAAAGTCAGCAAAGACTGGATTTCCGGCAGAATTCCAGACTGGTTCTGCCCGCCAGTTTTGCATTCCAGGCAAACTACATCCTTGCCATTGCCTGCATTCGGGCCGGAGGAGTAACGGTGTTTTCCGGGGAGGAGCGACTGGATGCGGTGCTGCGTCAGGTCAAGGCGACCCATACGGTCGTTGTGCCGATGGAACTTGGCAACCTGCGCGTATCGATCCTTCGGCACGGCCTTCCCGAGGGACTGAAAGGGCTGGTGGTGGGGGGGCGGATCACCGAGGAGGATCGCTACGCTTGGCATCAGGCGTGTCCCACGGGATCTCTGATCGAGGTCTATGGGACGAATGAAACCGGGACAATCGCGGTCATGACATCCGATGGTCTGGGAAAGATCATTGGCGGATTGGATGTGCAGGTCGTGGATGATGACGATATGTCGGTGGCGACGGGACAGGCAGGGCATATACGGGTGCGTGGCGCTCCCTGTGCCACAGGGTATTTGTTTCAGGAAGATGCGGCCATCAACCGTTTTCGCGACGGCTGGTTCTATCCTGGCGATCTGGGCATGCGGGAAGGCACGGATGGCCTCCGCCTGCTGGGGCGGAACGATGACCTTCTGAACATTCGGGGCATCAAGATATTGGCCACGGAGGTGGAGGCGTCGCTGTGTGCGTTGCCCGGCATTGAGGATTGCTGTGTCATCAGTATTCCGGATGCATCGGATGACGGCGTGATCTGGGTGGGGCTCCACTATGCGGAAGGCGCTGATTTCCAGGGACTGGAGGCGCAGATAAAGGCAAAACTGATGCGCGGCGGCGTATTTCGCATATTTTCCCTGAATCCGATTCCGCGATCCCCGTCCGGAAAGATCCGGCGGCAGCAGATCATTGATCTTCTGCGTCGGCATATATCCGATCTGTCGAACGGTATTGCTGACCGGGGTATTTAGAACATTTTCCGAAATTGTCAGCCACTGCACGTCCATGCATGGGCGTGCAGTGGCTGCGGTTGGATCGTTACAGGCAGACGGCGTCCAGCGGGGGGAAACCGTTGAAGCCGACAGAACTGTAGGTCGTCGTATAGGCACCGGTTCCGAGGATCAGCACGCGGTCGCCCTCGCCAAGATTCATTGGCAGGCTGTAGGCGGCTTTCTCATACAGCACATCGGCACTGTCGCAGCTTGGTCCCGCAACGACAACTGGACCTTCGGGGCCGCCATTGTCCGGAGTCTCGAAAACGTATTTGATCGCTTCATCCATGGTTTCGGCCAGCCCAGAGAACTTGCCGATATCGAGATAGACCCAGCGTCGGGTATCGCCGTCTCCTTTTTCCGAAACCAGGATGACTTCCGATACAATGCAGCCCGCATCGGCAACCAGGCCGCGACCCGGTTCCGCTATTATGTGAACGCCCAGATCGCCGAAGTGGCGCTGTGCCATACTGCGGACGGTTTCCGCATAGGTCTTCGGATCCTGTGCCCTGGAGCGGGTCATGGTCGACGGGAAACCGCCGCCGAGATTGATCAGGCCGATCTCCACGCCACTGGCGGCAAGACGGTCGATCAGCGCCCGGGCGCGGGCGAAGCAGCGGTCCCAGGCACCCAGATCGGTCTGCTGGGAGCCGACATGGAAGCTGATGCCGGGTTTCCGGAAGCCGAGTTCGACGGCGCGCAGCAGCAGATCCTCAGCCATCTGATCGGCACAGCCGAATTTCTTGCCAAGCGGCCATTCCGCACCGGTGCCATCGACCAGCACACGGCAATAGACGGTCGTGCCCGGCGCGGCATCGGCGAGTTTGATCAGTTCCGACTCGGAATCGAAGGCGAACATCTGAACGCCTGCGGCGGCAGCAAAGGCGATATCGGCACGGCGCTTGATCGTATTGCCATAGGACAGGCGGGACGCGGGAATGCCGAGAGACAGGCACTGTTCAATCTCGCCCCGGCTGGCGACGTCGAAATTGGAGCCTTCGGCAGCCAGACGGGCCAGCAGTTGCGGTGCCGGATTGGCCTTCACGGCATAATGGATATGGGCCGGTGACAGCGCCGTCGCCAGCAGGCGATAGCGTTCGGCCACGGCGTCCAGATCCATGACCAGGGTCGGACGGTCGAACCGGGCATCAGCCAGGTATTCCGCCAGACGCCCTGAAAGGGCGGTCGGGGCAGGGGTTCCGGATTCAACCAGGCGCAATGCGGTGCTGGTCGCGGTATCATTGGAAATAAAAGTTGCGTCGGCGACCGCGCGGCCGCCGTGTACGATAGTCATATCCCGGCACTCCCTTAAGGATGGGGTAGGGCGTCCCGGTATTGGGATCGCTTTACCCAAACTGTCCAAAAAGGACGCCTCCGTCGTTACATAAACCCATCCCGACCGGCCTTGAGGACCGAGGGGGGACAGGATCGGGGCTGGCCGGGATATCCAATCTCTTGGGAGGCCTTTAACCGATCGCAGGGGCCAGTGGCACGTGCTTCGAGCGTCTGTCTTGCGAACGCATATATCCCCAACTTCGGTCAGCCTGTAACAGCGTTTATGCAGGGAAGGAATGTTGAAAACGCATAGCTGCCTGATGCGGGATGCTCAAAAAGGATCAATTACTTCAGGGTTTTATTCGAAAGTGCCGCATTTCCGCGCCGACGCAGCAGATCTGCGGTATCGGAATTGGTGATCAGTTCGACCAGTCGCACCGTCGTTGCCAGATGCGCACTGGCTTCCGCTTTGTGGTCAACATCGACCTTGGGCAGCTTTTCTATGATTTTAGCGGCATATTTCTCCAGATCCTTGCGCAACTGGCCCACCTTGCTCTGGCAGGCCGATTGCAGGCCGATCTGCTCGGCCATGCGGGATGCCTCCCCCAGGGCGCGGGCCCGGCGCTCGGCGGCTTCGAACTTGGCCTCGTCGGGAAAACCGTCGAAATCGGGAATGCCGTTTCCCTTGTTCGGCAACATGTCGAGGATCACGTCCTGCGCGGTCGCCAGAACGAGATTCTCAACCGCCTGGCTGACTTTCCCGCGACAACTGTACATCCGCTTTCCCCAGTCACCGTCACGTCGGATGCCGATATCCGCCGTAATGCCCTTGAACGCGGCAGAGAAGCGCTTGGCTTTGGCAATGACGTCTGTTTCTGTTGCGTGCGGGGCATCTGCGGCTTCGGCCACCGAGTCGGCATCCCGCTCCAACGCATTGATGACGACGCTTCCCGCGACCCCCAGATCGGTCTTGCTGGCCAGGGTATCGTCCAGCTTGCGGGACAGTGCTCGAAAGACCTTGAGGATCGGGAATGGCTGTAGCAGACGCCCGATCAGGGCAAGCAACAGATAAACCTCATGATCCGGTGCAATGTCGTTGATCTGATCGTAATGGCGCTTGATATAGGTCACATGTTCCGGCGTGAAGTTCAGGATCGGTTTGCGTGGCAGTTGTTCCTTCAGAGACTCGACGATATCGGCAATGGTCAGGATCGCGGCCATTTCCCGGATGTCTTCGAGTCGTTTCGTGCCACCGATCTTTTTTGCAGCGGCGCGAATCTCTCCTGAATCATTTCCGAGGCCGTCGTCCCAGGCGCGCAGCTTGTTGGCCGCCAGAGACCAGAGTTGCGATGCACTGTCCTTCTGGGCTCTTTCGTGGCCTTTCCGCTGGGCGGTGACGAAGGCGTCGGCGATGGGTTCCCATTCGTTCTTGGCCTGCTCCATCAGCAGGGTCCACATCGGTCCGATGGTGGCCCTGGCGATTTTACCCGTTTCCTTCGGATCAGGATCCTTGAAGATCAGCATGTCCTCGAAGGGTAGGCACAGGATGCGCTGGGGTGTGAAGATGCGCGGCGCGCGGATTTCGGCAAGGCGCGGACGCAGCAGTGCCATGATTGCATCATGTGGAATGCCGAATTTGTTTTCGCCGCGATCCAGTTCGATCTTTGCGGCCAGAATCTTCAACTCCTTATCAGAAAGTTGATTCAGGAAGGCCTGGAGTTGTTCGCCCGCGCTGCTCATGCGGGCTCCTTACGGAATTTCGAAAGCCGGTCTTTTGTTTCCTGATCGAGGTCGGAATCGACCCGATGCTCACTGGTGCGGCTCCATCGGGTCTGGCTCTGGCGCAGGCTTTCCCAAAGCGCGGAATTATCCCCGACCGCCTCTTCCGGTAGGATCGGCAGATGCTGGGCAAAGCCTTCGACCGTATCGCGCTGGAAGAACCGATCGCCACTGCGCGCGCCATCCCACAGATCGATCACCCGCTGCCAGCCGTCCAACATCAGTGTCATGCGTTCGATATGAAATTTCAGTTTCTTTTCCGTATCTTCAAAGCTGCGCAGCGGTTCGGCCATCTGCTTTGCAAGCTTGTCGAGCTCCGTCAGGTGCTCACGCGCTCGCGCTTCGGCGGCACGGGCGGCGGTGACTGTTCGCTGTGCCATTTCAGCTGTTTCCGGCGGCTCCTGAATCAGCCATTTGGATAATTCGCCTGCCAGATTTTCAAGACTGGTGAGCAGTGTCATGACATATCCGGCAACTCTGCCGTCGGGTGATCCGATTGGGGCAATTACCTGGGCCCATTGCTCCAGTCGGGCATAGATCTTGTCGCCCCGTTCACCGATGGACTGGCCATAGCCGCTCAGCGCGTCCCGGGCCAGTCTCATGCCATCGGGCGTGGATATGGCGCGTTCGTCAAGTGCCGCCGCGTCGGTATGGGTGGATGCCAGTTGCGAGATGGCCATACGAATCAAACCGAACAGAACCTGAGTGGGAAGCTGCGCCTCCTCCATTTTCTCCTGTTTCGCGCGCTTGGCAAGGGCGGGGCCGCCAAGCCCGGTCAGGGCCACGCGATTGGCGAATTGCCGAACCTTCATCGGCGTGATGTCACGCATATGGACCAGTTCCTCATGGAGCGCGCGGTCATGGACCAGAAGATTGATGACTTCCGGCAGCACCTTGTAAGGAATGATGTAGATTTCCGCACCGCCGGCGAGGCCCGGTATCAGGATTTCAAGCGAACTGCCCGGCGGGCGGCGCAATCGGGCATAGGCCAGAACAGGAGTCGTAAAGGGAACATAGACCCCGCGCTTCAGAAATGTCGCGGGAAGCAGGGGTGTCCGCTTCCTGGGCGCCAATGCTTCAGCGTCGTTGGGGGGTGTCATATGGTGACTTTCCTCACGTTCAAATGCCAGTATGCCAGCAATGGCGCGGCACGGATATCAATGCATGGAATTAAGGCAGACTGAACCGCGTTCGCCAACCCTGCGCAAGGCTCGTGTTTACCATAATTCGAATTCGTTGCAGAATATGTTTGTTGCATGACGGACATTGCCGGGTGCCATTCCATCCTTTTGTGTGAAATCATGCTTTTATGACTCATACGAAAATACCGCAAGTTCTGCCAGATGGTCTCCATCTTCGAGAGGCGAAACGGGGTGATGGTGGGGCCATGCTCATGCTCGGTCGCGCCTTGCTGACGGAAACGGATCACTTCCTGCGCCTGTCCGAGGAACGAGCCGGGTCTGTGGAGGAAATGCGGCAGGTGATCGCCCGGTATTCGAAAATCCACGGCTCGGTGATGATGACAGTCTGGGACAAGGGGAAAGCGGTGGCCGAGGGGATACTGACATCCGGGCAATTGGCCCGGACGGCGCATGTTGGAATGCTTGGCATTGGCGTATTGCGGGCCTATTGGGGACGAGGCATCGGTCGCGCTTTGATCGGTCAGCTTGAGGCACGGGCAGCGGCCCTGGCGCTGGAACGATTGGAATTTACAGTCCTGTCGCATAATTACCGGGCGCGCGACTTCTATCAGCGACTCGGGTATCTTGAGGAAGGGCGTCGCCGTCGGTCGGTTCGCTATGGACCGGTTGGACCAGTTGGTTCCATCCGGTATGGGGACGAGATTCTGATGGCGAAGTGGATCGGACCTGACCTATGTCTGGATACCGACGCGGTCGGCGGGCAGGACGGGACCGATAGGACAGAAAAGGAATAGCTGCCATGGGATGGAGTCTCTTCGGCGGGAAAAAGAAGACAGAGAAAGCGGCCAGGCTTCAGGCGAAGGCGGCGATGCCACCGATCATGGCTCCGGATGAGACCGGTACGCCCTCACCCCAGATGCAGCCGCCGCGAACACAATCCCCGAAATCGGGCGGTGGTACCGGGCGCCCGGAATTGGCGGCCGAACAGATCGACGCACTGACAGTGCTGGCCGCGATTGAAAGCGCCAAGCAGGAACTGGCGGAGCGGGACCGCGCGATGGAGCGCAGTGCGCGCGCCCGCGCAGCGGCAGGACGCGCCGATCCGGACGAAAGTCCGGCTGATGCCGTGGCTCGGAAGAAGACCCTGATCGCCGCCGCCATGAGCGTCCATCGGATCAAGCAGAAGGCGTTTTCCGATCTCAGCCAACCCGAGCGGCAACGCCTGCGTCAGATGGCGGAATCTGCGCTCGGCATTGCGGATACGAAAAAGAAGTGACGCGATTGCCTGATTTCGCACCTGCATTGGATAAGCCTCCGACAGAGGTTCTATCGGCTGCCGCACAAAGGCTTGTCGGGGGGGATCGACGGACCCTTGCCAAGGCGCTGACCCTGGTGGAATCCAGCCGGGCCGACCATCGTGCCCAGGCGGAATCCCTGATTGCCGAAATCCTGCCGCATACCGGACAGGCCCGGCGGATCGGAATTTCCGGTGTGCCGGGTGTCGGGAAATCGACCTTCATCGAGGCGTTCGGTGCCCATGTGACAGGGCTTGGCCATCGCATCGCCGTGCTGGCAGTAGACCCCAGTTCGAAACGGGGTGGGGGTTCGATTCTGGGCGACAAGACCCGCATGGAACTTCTGTCGCGCAATCCCGCAGCCTTTATCCGTCCTTCGCCCGCCGGTCAGACTTTGGGCGGTGTCGCGCGGCGCAGTCGGGAGAGTATCCTGCTGTGCGAGGCCGCTGGATTCGATGTCATCCTGGTCGAGACGGTCGGCGTCGGACAGAGCGAGACGGCGGTTTCCGAAATGACGGATATGTTCCTGCTGCTGTTGTTGCCCGGCGGTGGGGATGAATTGCAGGGCTTGAAGAAGGGCATCGTTGAACTGGCTGACATGATCCTGGTCAACAAGGCCGATGGCGATCTGGCCGATCAGGCCCGCCGCACGGCGGCGGATTATCACGGCGCGTTGCGGCTTCTCAGCAAGGCCGGGGCCGACTGGAAAGTCCCGGTACTGCCCTGTTCTGCCATCACCGGCGCGGGGATCGCCGATATCTGGCAGCGGATCGGCGATTTCCATGCGACGATGATCGGGACTGGGGCGCTGGCGGCCCGCCGCGCGGAACAGGCGAAATCCTGGTTGTGGGAAGAGGTCATAGCCGATCTGTCCGACCGTCTGCGCCGCGATCCTGGCCTGCGTGACCTGCTGCCCGAGATGCAGCGCGCGGTCGCTGCCGGTGACATCCCCGCCCCCGTCGCCGCCCGCCAGTTGATCGACGGGTTAATGAAACGGCGATAGGGGTGGTCGACGAACCAGATGGAATGATGCTGTGTTGAATCCAGCCAGTCACTCCCGCGCAGACGGGAGTCCAGAGCGGTGGATCCGACACCCTGCCAATCGCTCTGGACTCCGGACAGCCGCTTCGCGTCTTCCGGGGCGACGCCGCCGTGGTACATTTCAAATTCCATTGCCAGAGTTGGGGAGTTGGCAACAATCAAGGTCTGATAGTCAGGCGATTCCCCAATCCGCAGTAACATAGCGACCACCATGGACGGTGCCCTGGCCGGTGGCGATGGTCATTTTACGGCTGCGCACATCCGCCTGATATTGTCGGCGGGAACCCAGGGCGACCCGTTCGGCGACGATTTCCCGTCGGCGCTGCGGTGTGGCGTCAGGTTCGGCGGCGAAGGCCGCGCTGATTTCCGTGACTTCGTTGATCCCGCCATTCTGCACCGCGATGTCGAAGCACAGGGCCAGCCCCGGCAGGTCGACAAGGCCGAACTGCTCGGCGTCGCGTTGCGCGATCTGCCAGTATTTCGTCCGCGCCCGGTGAATCTGGACCGCCTGGGCAGAATCGCGGGCACCCAGTCTTGCGAAACCTAGCGCCCAATCCTCCCGCAGGTGATATTTCCGTGCGCCAAGGCTGATGCCATCGGCCCAGGCGATTCTGTCGGCGCGCGCCGCGGCGAGGATGCTGCGGAGTTCCGGTGCCATCGGGCCGAAAGCCTGATCGAGGCTGCCGGGTTCCGCAGCCTCGATATCTTCCAATACGCTGCGTAACTCCCCGTTCGACAGGGTGAAGCCGATGATCCCCCAGGTCACGCCTGCCCCGTCGAAATTGCCGACCGCTTTCTCAAAGCCGTGACCTTCGAATGTGCTGGTCAGGGCAAGGGCCAGATCGAAATCCTCTGGTGGCGCTTGATCCGGGAACAGGCTCGGCCAAGTGGTTTCATCCAGCGCACCCGTGACCGTCAGGTTTTTTGCCTTTTGGAATTGCGTCAGTCCCCGTTCGGTGCCGCGACCGAATAGCCCGTCTATGCCATCGGTGGAAAATCCGGCCTGGGTGAGGCGTTGCTGTGTGCGCCTGATCAGGGCACCACGGACCAGCATCGTGCCGGTGGCGGCGCGCTTTGCGTAGCATCGTGTCATGCGCATCTTCTCCTATAAGGGTATATCCGCACAATATTACATCTTTGATTTAAGTCTCTCAAGAAAATAAAAAGAACAATACAGGGGCATTTTAGTTTGGGGTTAACTGCCCGGTGAGAAACCGCCGAATGGAGAATCTGCCTCCTCATCGGGTCTGGTTCCTGCCAGGACCCTCAGGGTTTCGATGATTTCGGGAACCGTCTCTGTGCTCACCTCCAGGAAGAACCGGCCGCCCGGTGCAATCCGCATGGCCGGGCCTCGCAGGCATCGGTTCAGGCAGATGCGGCGTTCGATCCGGGCATTGATGCGATGGGTTTTGATTTCCACCTCCAGGGCATCGGCTAGAGCTTCCGATCCTCTGTCACCCGCACAGCTTGGTTTGTTACTGCCTACGGGATTGACGCAGACGACAAGGCGATAATCTGGCGCGGTCATGGTCTTAATGCTCCAGCCGCCGACCACCATCCGGGGTGTTGTATACCGGTGCAGGCATTATGTGCGGCTGACGGGTCATCGAACAATCCAAAGCAGGTCGCCCCGCTGCCCGACATGCGTGTCAGGCGCACGCCCGGCGCGGTGGCCAAGGCGTCCAGGACAGAACGGATAGCCGGGCAGACGGTGATCGCAGCCTCCGTCAATTCGTTGGGTTCTTCCCGCAGGGCGGAAATCAGGTCAGCGGTATTCGCAATCGTACCCAGTTCAGGGGCTTTTTGTGAGAAAGGGCCGGTGCGGGCGCGGAATACGGCGGGTGTTTCGCAGGGAAGTCCGGGATTGACCAGCAGGATGCCGATTTGGGGCAGCGGCGGCAGGTCCTCCAGAATATCACCGATCCCGGTCATTCGTGCGGCCCGCCCGCTCAGGCAGACCGGCACATCCGCCCCAAGGGCGAGGGCAACTGCATGCAACTGTACCGTCGTCGGCTTGAGGGACCAAAGCTGACACAGCAGCCGCAAAACCGCTGCGGCATCGGAGGAGCCACCCCCGATGCCGCCAGCTGCGGGCAGGTTTTTCGTCAATGTGATCCTTGCACCGGCTGCGATGCCTGTCATTTCCGACAGCAGTTGGGCGGCCTTCAGGACAAGGTTGTGCCGGTCGTCTGGAATGGCGGCGGCGAAGGGACCAGTTACGCTGAGGGACAGGCCGTTATCCGGGATGACATCGATCCTGTCCCCGAAATCGGTGAAGGCAACGATGCTGTCCAGCAGGTGATAGCCGTCCGCGCGCCGCCCCGTGATCCGCAGGCTCAGATTGACCTTGGCGGGTGCCAGGGCGGTCAGGGGTATGTCGGGGGTTCCGCCGGGGCGCGCAATCATGGGGATGGGTATCAGTCGCTGGCAGCGGCTTCGAACGCGTCCAGGCCGATCCGCAGTTTTTCTTCAACAGTGGTTTTCAGCTTGTCGTCCGGGTTCAGGGTCAGGGTATGGTCCCACTGATACCGGGCTTCGACGCGCCGACCGACCTTCCAATAGGCATCCCCCAGATGATCGGCGATAACTGGTTCTGAGGGCAGCAATTGTATTGCGCGTTCCAGATGAACGACCGCCTCGTCATAATCGCCCAGCCGGTAATAGGCCCAGCCCAGACTGTCGACGATATTGCCATCGTTCGGGCGGGCTTCCACCGCCTTCTGGATCATTTCCAGGCCTTCGGTGATGTTGATTCCCTGATCTACCCAACTGTAGCCCAGATAGTTCAACACGAAGGGCTGGTCCGGCGACAATTCCAGCGACCGTCGAAAGGCGGCTTCCGCTTCGGGCCAGCGATCGGTCCGCTCCAGCGTGATACCCAGGAAATAGAACAGCGCCCAATGGTCCGGACCGACCGTATCGACCCGTTCCAGCGACCGGTCGTAATAGAGCTTCGCCTCCGTGAACCGTTCCTCGATCCGCATGATCAGGCCCAGCTTGTCGAGTGCGGTTATGTCGTCCGGGCGCGCCATGGCCAGTTCTTCTAGCCATGCCACCGCCTCGTCGTGGCGCTTCAACTGTATCAGGTTATCGGCGACCCGCATCTTGGCATCCCAGCCATAGACGGACTCTTCCGGAATGGTCTTCAGTTCGCTGATGGCGTCTTCATACCGTTCCAAGTTCTGGAGGATGACGGCAATGATCATCTTCCCTGATGGACTGTCCGGATCCAGATGGACACCAAGACGGGAATATTGCAGCGCAAAAAGAGGAGCCTGCCGCTGTACCTGGGAAGCCAGATCCACCAGAACCTCCGATGCCCCCGCCTGGGGGCTGGCGATCATCGGGGGCAGCGTTTCATTTTCTTCAAGCGATGCCTTGTCCTGATTGACGAGGTCATTGTCAGGGTCAATGGCCTGATAGCGGCCCAGAAGGTCGCGGGCGGCATCTGAATCGCCCAAGGCCAGTTTGGCGCGGGCCAGTACGCGGACAATGCCGTTCGGGGTCGATGACAGGTCTGTTTCATGTCCTGCCAGTATCGCCTCGGCCTCGGCGGGTCTGTCGGCGGCCAGGAAGATCAGACCTGCATGAAGGTCATGTACAGGGATGGCCTGCGCGTCGTTGCGAAGGTCGCCCAGAGCGACGATTCCGGCATCGACATTGCCGCGTCCGAATTCCGACCAGGCTATGAGCACCGGTGTTGAATAGCGGGCAAGCGCGATGCGGCGCGCCGGGGTAAGCAGCTTGATCGCGCGGTCCCAGTCTTCACGCAGCATCGCATCGACGGCCAGTGTCGTTGAGGCGATGTCGACCTCGGACGGATAGACGACCGTCTGCGGGCGTGCCATTTCAGTGGCGCGGTCGATGCGTCCCGCATGCAGATTGGCCAGCATGGCGCGGCGCTGCAACAGAGGATCATCGGGGCGGGTTTCCAGTATGCGTTCCAGCAGCGCCGCTGCGCGCGGAAAATCATGCGTCGCTTCGGCCTGACCGGCGGCGAGATAGGCCCCGTAAATACTGTCGATGCGACTGGCTTCCGTCACTGCCACCGGATCGCCAATCAGATCTGCGTGTACCGATCCGGCCATGGATATTCCGGTCAGTATTCCCACGGCGGTCATGGTCGGCACCAGGATTCTGGAAACCCGCCCCCCCAACTTGCTGCCGTCGTTTCGAAGTTCAGAACACATGTCTTTTACTTTCCAGCCGGTCGATACTGAAATCGGCATTCCCAAATGCCCCAGAATCATAAGATAGAGAGTGTTGGCGCTCCTTGCCACCACATCTCGCAGAAATCCGCTCGATTGGATTTTGGTGGGAAATTTGGATACGAATTGGTTGGAAGGGGGCTATTGTTTCGCGTTTCGGTGCATTCGGCGGTTTCGAGACCGGGAAGGAGAGTGGGAATTCGACCTTCAATATGGCATTTATATACTGAAGCCGATTCGAATGTGTGATTGAGGGATTTTCCATCACAGAATGCGGACCTTGCGTTCGTGGATTGTAGGAATGAAAGCTGGAGGCTTCGTCAGGATCGTAATTGCCGCGATCATGATCTGCATTTGCGGAAATAATTTCGCACGTGCGGATTCCCTGGCGGAATTGATTGCGTCGGCTGTGGAAGACCATGACCGGCTTCTGGGGAGCAGGGCGGAAGTCGAGGCGGCGCGTCAGCGGTCGCTTGAATCGCTTGGCATCTGGTATCCAAACCTGAACGTTTCCGCGAATATCGAGCGTTATAAGCTGGAACGCAGCGAAACACGCACCGTGATCCTGCCGGGTCAGGAGGTTACCGGGACGATATCACAATTGCTCTGGGATTTCGGGGCGGGCAATGCGGCCATCGAACGGTCCCGACTGGTCTTTACCCAGGCTGAAATCGGATTGGTGCAGACCCGTCAGGATCTGACGGCAGAAGCACTTGCCGCCTATATCAATCTGATCCGCAGCTATGAGATCGTCGGTTTTGCCCGTCGGTCGGAGGAAAACATCCGGCGCCAGACCGGCCTTGAGGAGGCGCGGATCGATGCCGGGTCGGGCCTGTCGACCGATCTGCTGCAGGCAAAGACCCAGCTAGCCGGCGCTCAGGCTCGTCGCGTTGATGCGGAGGGCGGGTACGAATTGGCGCTGAACCGGTATCGCGCCGTCTTTGGGGAAGCGCCCGGTAATATCGATTCCCTGCCCGGCATCGAAATTGACCGGACCATGGTGCCGACAACGCTGGATGATGCGTTGGATCAGGCTTTTTCCGGCAACCCCCAGATCCGTCTGATCAGTCTGGACATCTCGATAGCACAGCAGGATCGCATTGCCCGCACGGCGGAAGGTTTCGCCCCCACATTTGAAGTGGTGGGCGAACAGACAATGCAGAAGAACGATGCGGGGACTGTCGGGCGGCGGAATGAATCCTCGATCAAGCTGCAACTCAGCTTCCCGTTCAATCTCGGTTTTACCTCGATTAACACACTGCGCGCGGCTCAGTCGGATGAAGTCGCCGCGTCCCGCCGCATGGGCGATCTGGAGCGCACCATCGAGGAACGGGTTCGCAATGCATGGAAGCAGTTGGAGACGGCACGACTGCGGTCCGGCTATCTGTTCGATCAGGCTGGGATCGCCCGGGCATTTCTGGAGGTCGCGATCCAGGAACGCAGCCTTGGCCAGCGTTCGTTGATCGATGTTCTGGCCGGGGAAACCTCGCTGATCAATGCCCAAAGCGATGCCATCGCGGCGGAGGCGGAAGTCCTACTGGCTATCGTCGAGCTTCTCTCGGCAGCGGGAACCCTGGAATATGATGTCATTCTGACCGTTCCGCGTCCTGACCGTTCGGAAATGCTGGCCCCTATCGCGGGCCTTTCGGACACGGGCGCGCGTGATCCGGTCATGGATCTGCTGGATCCGAATGCGGCGGACGGGGTTCTGGATCCGTCCTCGCTGATGACGGCACCGACGGATGGTTCCGGGTCCATCTTCGCGCCGCCTACGGGGGAATTGCAGCCACCTGCGGAACTGGACGCCCCGGAGGAGCCTGGAACAGAGGAGACACCAGGCGGTCTGCAGGATTCGCTTCAGGCACCGCCCAGTTTCGACACGCCTGCCAGTACCCTGTTTCCGGATGCGCCGCTCTCTCCGATCCAGCCCTCGGATACTGCGATTCCCCTACCGCGACCGGAACCCGCGGCACAGCCTGACAGGGTGGACGTCGCCCCGGAAGAGCCCGCAGCACAGGTTCCGGAAGGACCGGTCGAACAGGATCCGCCCCCTGCGGACAGCAGCGGCCTCGACAACCCGCTCTTCGATTGGGCAAGATAGCACGCGGCGTCAGGTGCGGCTGCCGGGTTAAAGGGGTAGGTCTATGCGGGTCGAAGGGATCAGGTTCCGTCAGGTCGGGGGGCACGTTCGCCATGGATGAACTGTGGTCCAGGCTGATGCGCAGACCCGGACGGTCGGTGATGATTCTTCTCGCCTCCATTCTGGCGAACCTGCTCGGGCTGGCATCCTCTCTTTATGTCATTCAGATCCTCAATCGGTATGTTTCAAACGGGGTTGATTCGACACTGGTGACGCTGACCGCCGGTGTCTGTCTGGCGATCCTGTTCGAACTGGGTTTCCGCTGGAGCCGGATGAAGCTGGCGGCCAGCCTGTGCGGCAAACCGGATCACCGTATGGGTGTCGGTGCCTTCGGCATTTTGACGACCGCCCGGTTGGGCGCGCTGGAAGCTGTTCCATCGGGCGAAAGGCGGGAAGCTCTCGCAGGTCTGGAACAGGTCGAATCCGGATTTTCCGCCCCGAATGTCACGGCCCTGTTCGATCTGCCCTTCGCGCTGTTGTTTCTGGGAGTGATCTATCTGTTCAGCCCCGTTCTGGCGCTGGTCGTTCTGATTGCGATCTGCACCGTTGCGGTGATGGGGCTGGTCAATCAGATCGCCCTGCGTCCGGTAACCCGAAAACTGGCGGAGCACCAATCCATCGGTCACGGGTTGATAAGCACGACGACGACCACGGCGGAAAGCGTGCGCGCCTTCGGGGCCGGGGAGCGGCTGATCGGCGACTGGGCGTCGAATCTTGCCCTGGTGCAGGCCCTGCGGCGGCAACTGGCGCGGCGGCAGGGGGGACTTCAATCGCTGACTCAGGGCGTGCAGGGTGTTATGAGCGTTGCGGTGATCGCTGTCGGTGCGATCCTGGTGGTGCGCGGTGATCTGGATGTCGGGATGATGATCGGTGCCAATCTGCTGGGCGCGCGGGCCTTGCAGCCGGTAACCCGATTTGCGCAACTTTCCGAGGCGCTGGTGAAATCCAGGCAGGCGATGGATCGGGCGCGGGCACTGGTCGGACTGCCGACAGAGCCGGGGGAGGGATCGGCCCTGCGCGACTATTCCGGGGCATTGGAGCTGCGCGATGTGTCCTATACGCCACCAGGCGCACCCGCACCGCTGTTCGAGGATCTTACGGTGACGCTGGAGCCGGGTTCTGTCGTCGCGTTGATCGGTCGGAATGGAGCCGGAAAATCCACTCTGGCGCGGCTGGTCGCAGGTCTAATTGAGCCGGGGCGCGGGCAAATCCTGGCGGATGGCGTCGATCTGCGGCAACTGGTTCCGGCATGGTGGCGCAGGCAGTTGGTCTATCTGCCGCAGGAACCGACCTTCATCAACGTGACGATCCGCGATAATCTGAAGCTGTTGAAGCCGGAACTGACCGATGAGGCGCTGGAGGCGATCCTGGAGCGCAGCGGGGCCGCGCGGTTCGTGCATGAGACCGAAAAAGGCCTTGATACCCTGATCACGAATAACGGCATGACCCTGGCGCGGGGTGTTCGGCGGCGTCTGGCCGTTGCGCGCGCCCTGGCCTCTGGCGGGCGGCTTGTCGTGTTCGATGAACCGACCGAAGGAATGGATGAGGAAGGCGTTCGCCAGGTCTATGAAACGCTGATCCAATTGGCCCGTGCCGGTCGCACGATCATCGTCTCGTCGCATGATCCGCAGATCATTCGAGGCGCGCAGATACAGATCGATCTGGATGCCAAGCCGCGACCGGGCGTGACGATCATGTCGCGGGATGCGGCGGGAGCGTCGAAGAACTGGACAGCGGGCGCGCGAGGACAGCCTGCCCCGAAAGAACCTGCTTCAGATCAATCGGCCCCGAAACCCAGAGCGGCGGAGTAAATCAGATGGAACGCCTGTGGCAGCGGAAGGCCGGATATAATGGAGCCTTGGGATGAAGGATGATATCGCACCGCCCCCGTCGGACTCCACGCCGGGAAGTGTAGGCTTCATCCTGCTGGCCGGTGCCTTCGTAATCGCTGTGGGGGCCTGGACCTGGTTCGGGACGCTGGATATTGTCAGTGCCACGGTGGGGGAGGTGGTGCCTGGCAGCAAGATTCGCCAGATTCAGCATCTCGAAGGCGGGATCGTCGCCGATATTCAGGTGCAGGAGCGTCAAACAGTGACGCCGGGCCAGGTTCTCTTCGTGCTGGATTCTACCCAGATCAATGCGGAGGTGGCCGAGTTGCAGGCCCGCCTGACCGGGTTGCGGATCGAGATCGCGCGTCTAAAGGCGGAACTTGCGGGCAGCAGCGAGGCGAATTATCCAGCCGATCTGGTGCAACGGGTTCCGGATCAGATCGCTGCATCTCAGGCGCTGATGGAAACCCGCCGGAAGCGGCTGGCTGCCGAATTCAATGTGCAGCGCCAGTTGATCGCACAGCGTCGACAGGAAATCGCCGAGGTTTCCGCCCGTCTCGACACGGCAGGCGCGACACGGGGGTTCCTGTCTGAACAGATCACCATATCCGACACCCTGCTGAAGCAGAACATCACCAATCGGATGACGCATATCAACCTCCTCAAGGATCTGGCGACCCTGGAGGGGCGGGTGAAGGAGGACCGTGCCCTGCTGTTGCGCAGCCGTGCGGCGCTGGAGGAAGTGCAGGCGAAGCTCTCCGAAATCGCCGAACGCTTCACCGAGGAGGCCAGGGCGCAGTTGAATGCCTCGGAACGGGAATATGCCGAACTGACTGAGCGGTTGCGCAAATTCGAGGACAGCCAGAGCCGGATGGTGATCCGCTCGCCCGTATCCGGCATTGTGAAGACGATTTCGGTCAGCACGGTCGGAGGGGTGATCAAACCGGGCGATGTGCTGGCGGAAGTGGTCCCCCTGGACGACAAACTGGTGATCGATGCGCGTATGCCGCTGGAGGATATCGGGTTTGTGCGGCAGGGACAGACGGCTCAGGTGACGCTCACCTCTTCTGATGCCGCCCGGTTTGACAAGTTGGAAGGAACCGTCATCGGCGTCAGCCCGGATGCGCTGCTGGATGAGGATGGTGTGCCCTATTACTCCGTTCGCATCGAGACGGCATCCCAGGTTTTCCGGGATGGGGATCTGGAATATCGACTGTATCCTGGCATGCGGGTTGCCAGCAGCATCATTATCGGGGAACGGCGGATCGCCCAGTATATTTTGGACCCCTATGTCAGTTCGATGCGCGCGGCTTTGCGGGAACGGTGATTCACGCCACCGAATTTAATATTTTTCTTTTAATATAAAAGGTTAACCCGTTTCGAAAGTAAGAACGGGAAACATCTTTAAAAAAGTATTTAAAATTTTATGAAAAATTTTATAAAAGGTATGGATAAATTGGCAATACTACCCAGATAAGAGTCGCCAGTTTATCCAATTTTAGGCTAAATTGTGGGATATTCGGGGTGATCCGCCGTATTTGTCGGGCTGCCTCATCGGAATGGGGACGCGGAATCGATGGCAAATGATATCCTGGACGCTGTTCGCTCGGAAGCGACTGAATCGGATTTGATGGTGCCATCGGATGCTCTGGCGTCCGGACCCGTTCCCGATGATGCGATACCTGGACTTGACCCCGATCTGTTCGAGGGTGTCCTGACGGCGCTGGCGAATGGTCAGGATATCGAGGCCGAATTGTCGATCCTTCGGGATGCGGTGAGGAACCATCTGGTTGATGCCGGTGGGATTCCCGCCTCCGCCGACCATGCCGCCGAGATTTTTCTGCAAACCTTTCGCGTTGAACTGTTCGACGCAAATCTGACGCTCTCGAACGCGGCTGATTATGCCGAACAGGCCATGATCGGTGCCTTCCGGAATTTCGATCCCGATGCTCAGGCGGTGGACCCCGCTGATGCGCTGCTGGCGGCCATCGCCTCCGGCGAGGGGGTTGAGGAGGCGGTTGCCGCCGTCGTCGCGCGGATGGCGGCGGATGGCGATTCATCAGTTGACCCCGCACTTGTCGAGTCTGCGTTCCTGGCGGAATTGCAGGATGCGCTGGCCCAGGGAGAGTCCCCGGAGGCAGCGGTCGCCGCAGCGGATGCGGCGGCGCAGGGTACGCTGGATGGTTTGCAACAGGCTTCCGTGCCGGTGGACAATCCGATCCTGGCCGCGTTGGCCGGGGGTGAAAATGTCGATGCCGCGCTGGCCGATGCGATCCAGGCCGCCGGTGGTGATTCCGATGCTTTCGTGGCTGGGTTGGAGGCTTCTCTGGCTGACGGCATGGATGCGGATGCCGCGCTGGCCGATGCGGCACAGGGCGCGGAGGATGCGGCACTGGCGAAGGGGGATGCGTCGGTTGAACTTTCCGCTGCCGAGCGTCTGGCACAGGCGCTTGCGAATGGGGAGAATGTCTCTGACATCCTGGCGGAAGCCGGGGGTGGCGATGCCTTTGCCGCCGCGCTGGAGGAGGCTCTTGCCTCCGGTGTCGATTCCGGTGCAGCCGTCGCCCAGGCTGATGAGGCCCAGGCGCAGCAGCTTGCCGATGCGGCACAGCAATCGGTGCCGCTTTCGGCTGCGGATCAGCTTGCCGCATCCCTCGCCTCCGGTGAGGACATGGATGCGATCATGGCGCAGATCGATGGTAATGAGGCATTCGCGGCGGCCTTGCAGGAAAGCCTTGCCGAGGGTGCTGCGCCGGATTCAGCGCTCGAAAGCGGTGGTCAGGCCGCAGCGGCAGCGGATGCGATTGCGTCCGAACAGGGTGTGCCGGTGTCGCCCGCTGACAAGCTGGCGGCGTCGCTGGCCTCTGGCGAGGATGTGTCGGAGGCCCTGGCAGAGGCTGGCGGCGGAGAAGCATTTGGTGAAGAGCTTGCCGCCGCTCTTGCCGATGGGCAATCGCCCAGCGAATCGGTTGCGCAGGCCAATGCCGCCCAGGATGTAGCGGAGACGGTGGCGCAGGAACAATCGGTACCCGCCGATCCTGCTGCGGCAGCGCTTGCCCAGGGTGGAGATGCGGCAAAGGGGGTCGATCTGGCCAGTGCCGTTGCGGATGCGACCGGCACGACGGGTGGCGAGACAGCAGGCGGAGAAACTGCCGGACAGACGCAGCCAGCGGGAACCTCCGAAACACAGGAAACCCAGACCGCTACAGCAGAGCCCCAGATATCGCCATCGACGGAGACTGCAACGTCCCCCCAGAATTCCGGACAGACGACCCCTGAACAGACACAGCAAACCGCCTCGCAGTCGGACAGCGAGACCGCGCAGTCTGTTGATCAGGTCGCCGAGGGTCCGGGAGAAGGGGGCGAGGAAAGCGATGCCTCCGACGAGAACAGTGCGACCGGTGGTGGCGTGACCAAGGCGATAGAGGTGGCTTCCACGGAAACCGGCGACGGGCAAACGCCATCGAAAACCGGGCAGGGGGATGTGGCCACCACGCCAGAAGGCGGCGGGTCCGATGAGTTGAGTGATGAAGAGATCGAGGCGCTTCAGGATATTGAGACGGCAGCCGGGGGGAATACGCCGGGCGGGACAAATACCGGTTTCAGCGGTCTGTCCGATTTCGAAGCCGCAAAGACTTCCACCAATATCGGCGGCAGCAATTCGCCGCTTGGCGGAACTGGCACGACAACCCCCACCACGACAGGGCCGACAGCCGGCGGCATACGCACGACCACGAGCCAGAATACACGCAACAACGATACGCCGCAGGAACAGGATCCGTTCATCAATTCGGCCCCGACGGCCAATGCCGATGCGAAGGCGATGACGGAAAACGAGATCATCACCATTCCGGTGCTCGCCAATGATACCGATCCGGACGGGCACAGCCTTTCGATCAGCACCGCCAATGTCCCGCCCGGTCAGGGAACCGTGGCGATCAGCGGTGCCTCATTGACCTTCACGCCCGGAACCGATTTTGACGATCTGGATGCGGGTGACGAAGAACTGGTGACGATTTCGTATTCGATCACCGATGGCTTCGGCGGCAGCAGTTCCGCCACGGTCACTGTCACGGTGACCGGCACGAATGATGGACCAGTCGTGACGGTCGCGGACAGCACCGTCACCGGCGATGTCTCCGAGGCTACGGATAATGCGGAGTTGGGTGACCCCGCCCTGACGGTTGGTGGGGAGTTGCGCTTCGTCGATGTCGACGCGGATGACAGCCATATGGTTACGGTGACACCACAGGCCGGTGTTCTGGGCAGTCTTGCCGCCGCGATCACGACTGACGCCGAGGGCGGTACTGGGACGGTGACCTGGACCTATACCGCCGACGAGCAGGATTTCGACAGCCTTGCCGAGGGTGCTGTGGCGACGGAGGTCTTCCGGGTCACGGTCACGGACAGTCAAGGAGCCACGACATTCCAGGATGTGCGGGTGACGATCACCGGTACCAATGACAGTCCTGTCGCAAATGCCGACGTCGATACAACATCGGAAAATGCTGCGGTCACGGTTTCCGTCATCGCCAATGATACCGATGTTGATAACGCGACCGACGATCTGACGGTCACCAGCGCGGCCACGGATCAACCTGACGAAGGGACGGTCACATTCTTCGGCGGGAATATCACTTACGATCCGGGTACCGTTTTCGATTCTCTGGGTGTTGGCGAAAGTCGTGTTGTACAGGTGAATTATACGGTTCGCGATCCCGGGGGGCTGACCGCCAGCAGCACGCTCGACATCACGGTCACGGGTACGAATGATGTCCCGATCGTGTCAGCTCCGGTCACGGT
This sequence comes from Alphaproteobacteria bacterium, assembly GCA_965223125.1. Classification (GTDB taxonomy): domain Bacteria; phylum Pseudomonadota; class Alphaproteobacteria; order UBA8366; family Aestuariispiraceae; genus Pacificispira. The sequence continues at coordinate 2,418,598 of OZ244984.1, forward strand.
TGCACCGGTCAGTGAGAACGATGGTGTCGTCAGCATCGACCTGCTGGCGACGGCCAGCGATATTGATATCAATGACGTGCTTGGGACGGATTCTGTCACCGTTACCTCCAGCGATGATCGCACTGTGTCGTTCTCGGTCGACAATACGAACGGCAATTTGTCACTGAATTCCGGACAGTTCGGATATCTGGATGATGGCGAACAGGTGACATTGACGGTGAATTATACCGTGACGGACGGTAACGGGGGCACGGTTCCGAACACGGCCAGCCTCGTCGTGACCGGTGCGAATGATGCCCCGACCATATCCGGCGCGACGAAGATATATGCGCAGGAGTCGTTCCAGAGTGGCGCGGAGGGTTGGTCCGATCCGACTGTGACCTCAGTTCCCGGCCTGAGCCAGTTCCTTGGCAATTTCAGTCAGGGGGGGCAGACGGAAAAGACATTCTCCATCCCGGTCGATGGCAGCAGTGTGGTCGTTCGCTTCGACTTCCACCGGTTCGATTCCTGGGACAGCGAGGAATTCCATGTTCTGTTGAACGGGTCGTCGGTTCTTCAGGGAACATTCCTGCATGGCGAAGAGAGTGTGAACAGCGGCTTTACCCTGCTGGGGACGGAACTGGAGGATTTCGCTTTCGGTGTATGGGATGACAGTAGTTATCGTGTCAGCCTGACGCTGACGGCGGATCAGATCGCGGCGCTTCCGGATGATGGGAATGGCGGAAAGGTTTTCACCCTCGGGTTCTCATCCAATCTGAATCAGGATGCGAGTGATGAGAGCTGGGGGGTCGACAATCTGTTGATCCGGGCCGGTTCCGGCGCGTTCCGTGCGGGCGATGAGGACGAAACCATGTCGGTTGACGGACTGTCCGTCGGCGATGTTGACGGTGATGCCCTGACCGTGACGCTGGAAGTGCCTGCGGGTATTTTGATGCTAACCGATGGCGGTGCAGGCGCGGTCATCCAGAATGCGGGCAGCAGTCTGATCACCATCAGTGGCACAGCCGCCGCCGTTAATGCGGCGCTGACGACCCTGACCTATACACCGGAGGCGGATGCAAACGGGACAATCGGTCTGGAAGTAACAGCCCATGACGGGACGATATCGACCGTGAAGACCTACGATCTGTTCGTGCGCCCGGTCGAGGATGTGACGGAAGTCATCCGCCCAGCGGCGCTGGACTTTACCGGGACCGGCACCAACGGGAATGATGCCAGTTTCTCTTACGCGATTGCAGAAGGGTTCGATACCTTCCCGACCGAACAGGGCACGGTCGAATTCAGTGTCAAGACGACGGATACGACCGGATCACTGTTCTCCTATGCTGTTCCGGGGTCACCGAACGAACTCTGGATTACTATGACCAACGGTCGCATCGACGTGTGGCTGAACAATACGGTTCGGATGACGGTGGACGATGCAGGTATCAACGACGGTACCTGGCATCATGTCGCGCTGAGTTTCGGTGGTGGCGCGGGTGAGACCGCATTGATGATCGACGGCGTGCAGGTCGCCGCCCTCGCCCTGATGTCGCCGCTGGCAACGGGTGGGACGGTTGTTCTGGGCAATGATCAGGATGCGGTCGGTGGCAGTTTCGCGGTTTCTCAGGCGCTGGATGGACAAATCGATGGTGTTCGCGTCTGGAATTCCGTGCGTAGTGAGGTACAGATTCAAGCCACGATGAATCAGGTTCTTGATCCGGCGGGGCATCCCGATCTGGTGGCCGATTACCATATGGATGGAGCTCTGGTCAGTACGGTCGACGGGGCACCTGATTTCGTGTTACAGAATGCCGATTTCGTGAGTGATGTGCAGAACCCGATTGCCGGACTGGAACAGCAACCGATTTCCCTGTCGGATATCGATATCCTGAATGTCGATGGCGATCTGCTGACCGTCACCCTGATCACCCCTGATGGCGCAATCGGGGCGACTGCCGGAACCGGTGGTGCTGAAATCACGGTGGTTCCGGGCGGTGTCATTATCACAGGGCAGGCGGATGATGTGCGTGCTGCGATGGATACCGCGACGTTTACCAGCAATCTGAATTTCTCGGGTGAGGCCCAGGTCACCGTCACCGTTGATGATGGTGCTGAGGCATTAACGATGGTGGTGCCGGTGGCGATTACGGCAGTCAACACCGCGCCGGTAGTCAACGCGGTCGATCATTCGACCGGGGCGCTCGTCATGGGTGGCGGCGACAATCTTGTTACCATCCCCCACAGTCCGGCGCTCGATTTCGGTGGTACGACGCCGATGTCGATTGAGATGCGGGTTCAGACATCGGATGATGTAACGAGCCTGCAGACGCTGTTCGACAAGTCGAATCTCGATTTTGTCGATGCCTCTGCTTTCCGCTTCCACATTGCGGGTGGTCGGATGTCGGTATGGAATTCGTCCACCAACTTCGACAGCGCACCGTTCCTGCAACCGGATACCTGGTACGATTTTGCCCTGACCTTCGATGGCACGTCGCTGCGGATGTATGCCGATGGCGTTCAGGTTTTGGACATGCCCTTCACTATGGGCATCACGAATGATGATCCCTGGCGGATTGGCGATGACAGTCAGGGAACCCGTGATTTCCAGGGGCTGGTCGAAGGGTTGCGGGTCTGGAATACGGCGCTGACGGAAGGGGATGTTCTGGATCATCTGGCGAACGGTATCGCTGATCCGACGACTGAGGCTGGGTTGGTCGCGGCCTATTCCTTCAATGGTGCCAATGGTGGTGCGGTCGAGGATCTGACCGGCAACGGAAATACCGCGACCATACAGGGCGACAGTGTCATTGCACCGCTGCTTACCGTGACAGCGGGTGCGCAGATTGAAAGCGCCCTGATCACCAGTGACGCGGACGGCGATGCGCTGAGCTACTCTGTTCAGACCGGTGCCAATCACGGTATTGTTGAGATCAACCCCGATGGCAGTTTCGTTTACACGCCGGATGATGGTTATATCGGCGGGGATATCTTCACATTGCAGGTGTCCGACGGTCAGGGTGGCCAGACGTCACAACAGATTGCGGTCAATGTTGCCCCTGCCTTGCCGCCGGTGCCCAATACTCCGCCGAGTTTTACTTCTGGCCCGGAAGCCAATGCCTTCTATTTCGACGGGGCAAGCTATATCGAGGTTTCGGACGATATCGCGCTGGATGTCCGCAATGCATTCACGATTGAAATGTGGATCAACCCGGAGGCCGGCGGGACGCTGTTCAGCAAGGATGGTTTCAGCGATACGACGGGAGCCTACAACGTCGCGCTGACGGACAATGGCGACGGAACGATGAATCTGCACTATGAGACCAACAATTGGGGCGGCAGCGTCGCGGTTGGTGGCATCATGAAGGGTGAGTGGCAGCATATCGCCGTCAGCTTTGATCGGCTGGGGGATGATTCATCAGGTGTCGTGACGATGTTTGTGAATGGCGTACAGGTACAACAGGGTGTTCATGGATTGCCCGATGACCTTGGTACGTCGCTGTTGATTGGGCGTCGGGGCGTCGATGATGATTCTTATACCGGATATATGGACGATATCCGTCTTTGGGATCATGCCCGTGATCAGGGCGAGATTTCCTCCCAAATGTCGGCAGAACTGTCAGGAATTGAACCGGGGCTGGTCGGCTACTGGAATTTTAATGAATCCGACGGCGGTACGGTTCTGGATCAATCCCAGAATGACAATCATGGAACGGTTTCGGGGACCGCCATTCGCGACAACCTTGTCGATTTCTCGGTTGGCAGCAATGATGTCTACAAGGGATTGTTGCTTGGTTCCGATGCCGATGGTGACAGTCTGTCCTATTCCATTGCCGATGGTCCGAGTCATGGTACGGTAACGCTGGAAGGCAATACCTATATCTACGATCATGACGGTACGGGCGATTCCGACAGCTTCATTGTGGCGATTTCTGATGGAACGGATACAATCACCCAGCAAATCGACGTGACCGTAGTCTAAGGCTCCTTCAAATATGGGTCCGTCTATGGCCATGCCGGGCGGAGCGGGGCTATAGCTTAGGGGCGGTGACGTGTTTCAGACGATATGGCAGACGGTATTCGGCTCCTGGCCGATGACCAAGCGAAACATGTTTCTGGTGATCCTTCTGTCGATGGCGATCACCGCAGGCGTGTTCTCTCTCATCACCCGTGTCACGGTCCTTGATCTCGACTATTCCCGACCTTTCAAGATAGCGGTCGTCGGCCCGATGAACGGGGCCGATGCGGCGACCGGTGCCGCCATGCGGCGCGGCGCGGAATTGGCCGCAGAACTGGCGAACAGGGCGGGTGGCATTCGCGGACGCGCCGTCGTCGTCGATGTCCATGACGATGGCAACACCCCGGACGGGGCCATCGACAGTGCCCGGCAGATCATTGATGGCGGCGATGTCGTTTCCGTCATCGGCCACTGGTCCCCTGAGGCGACCGCGGCGGCGGAACCGCTCTATGATGCCGCCGGCATTCCGCTGATCCGCACCGCACCGGGACCGGCTCAGGATAAGGATGTAGAACGGAACTGGGTGTTCCGGACGGTCTATGATGATCTTTCCCAGACCCGGTTCCTGGCGAATTACCTGCGCAATGTCGTGGGACAGGAAACCGTTTCCATCATTCACGCGAATACGCCCCGAGGTCGGATGCTGGCGGAGGCGTTCGATACGACCTATCGCCGGTTCGGAACGAAGGTGCTGAATTTCTGGGCCTATGATCCCGAAGACCTGGACGGGGTCAGCAGGCGGGCCGCCGCCATCGCCCAGGAAATGCGCGACAAGAAACTGACCGGACATGTCTTTGTCCAGGGGGCCGCCCCCCAGGCGGCGCGGATCGTGACGGCCCTGCGTCAGGGGCGCGTGCGCAATGGCATTGTCGGCCTGTCGGATATGGCGACCAATGCCTTCGTCTCGGAGGTACAGGCGGTCCTTCCCGCCGGGGATCCCGCCGCAGCGGTGACGAACGGTATTTTCGTCACGACACCGCTGCTGTTTGATACCGCAACGGAAGTGGCGCAGAATTTCCGAACCGACCATCTGGCACGCTATGCAATCATGCCCGATTGGGTATCCGCCTTCTCCTTTGATGCGGCGATGCTGGCCGTTGACGGCATCATTGCGGATATCGGACGGGAGCCAAGCGGGGAGGAACCCGCTGACGCCACCGATACCAGTGCATTGCGATTGGCCGTGCGGGATTTCCTGACTGGGTTCGACCATCCGGAGCGCAGCCAGCGGACCGTGGGCGGGCAGCGCTATTTCGGCCCGAACGGGATGAATACGACAAGCGTCCAGATTGGCCTCTATAACGGGGCCAGCATGGTTTCGGCCCTGACGCAGTTGCAGCCGATCCTGGAGCGCGGCGTCACCGGATTTCTGGACCTCGTGCAGGAGGGCAAGGTCCTCTATGTCAATGACGGGTTCATGTACAAGACGAATGTCGTCTATACCGGTGTGCAGTTGCTGGATGTCATGGCGGTGCGGGAGGGACAGGGCGAGGATACCCGCATCCTGCAGGATCGCCATCGCATCGATTTCCTGATCTGGTTCCGCTATCGGGGTGATTTCGAACCGCAGGACGTAGTGTTCCTGAATGCGGAAAAGCCGATCCAACTGACCGAACCGGACAAGACTGGTGAGGATGGTGACCTGAAATACGCATCCTATCGTGTGTCGGGCATCTTCAAGACCGAGTTTTCCGGCATCAAACATGCCTATGGCACGGTCCTGACCGGAATCGGCTTCCACCATCGCCTGCTCAGCCGCAACAACTTGATGTATGTCACCGATGTGTTGGGGATGGGACTGTTCAAGGCGCAGGCCGATATCATCGCTCCGGTGGCAGACGGCGATGACGATGCGGAAGAACTGGGATGGCTGTCGTCGGTCTTCGGTATTGATTCTCTGGATCTAGGAGCGCTTCTCGGGGACGGTTCCAGTGGTGATCCGCTGCTGGATGGGCTCAGGAAACGCCGTGTATTCGGGAGTCTGCCGGAATGGCGTGCGCAGCGAAGCTGGATTTCCCAGGAAGTCTTTGAAGGAACTGGCGAGGGCGATCCGGCCTTTATCGGCTTCGGCAAGCAGGCAGCGGAATTCACCCGGATTGATCTGGGCGTTATCCTCGGCCCGGCAGGTATAGATCCCGCTGATATCGTTCCCTATAACTGGTTTGTCTATCTGTTCATTTTCGCGATTGTCGGTCTGTTGTTTGCTGCCGTGATGGACCGGAAGGACCGGGGCCAGTTCTGGCGGTTCCAGACCCTGGGCATTCGGGTGATCGGTTGGCCGGTCCTGTTGGTTTCCGCCGGAACCCTGCTGCTGGACTATTCCGCCCAGAATCTTCCCGATGCGGTCACCGATATCGTGGTGATGATTTTCGACAGCCTGTGGTGGCTCATTCCCGCCCGCCTGCTGGCCATCACGCTGGAGCGGTTTGTCTGGGTGCCGATTGAGGAACGATCCGGGCGCAAGATTCCCAATGTCGTGCGGCTGTTCGGGGCGGGCACGATCTATCTGCTGGCCGTGTTCGGCGTGATCGCCTTCGTTTTCGATCAGCGGCTGACCAGCCTGCTGGCCACTTCCGGCCTGCTGGCGATGATCATCGGTCTGGCGATCCAGGCCAATATCGCCAACATCTTCTCGGGCATCGTCCTGAACATCGAACGACCGTTCAAGGTCGGCGACTGGGTGATGGTGAACGAGATGGTGGGGCAGGTCACCGACATTACCTGGCGCACGATGCGGCTGCGCACGCTCGACGGTTATCACATCAGCATTCCCAACGGGCAGGTTTCCGAATCCCTGATCGAGAACTACTCGACCGGTGAAATCGTGCGATTCAGTTCCGAATTCTTCCTACCGGAACGCTACCCCCCCGAACAGATCGAACGCTCCATCCGCATGGCCGAAACCACGATCAAGGAACGTCTGGCAAAGGCCTTGGGGCGCGATGATGCGCTGGATGATTACACCTGGCGCTATGATGGCGTGAAGGTCTTCGAACTGGGCCTGTTCCACAGGTTCCGGGTCGATTTCTGGATCGACGAGTATTTCGATTTCGAGATCGTGCGCGACACCGTCTATACTGGGGTCTTTTCACAATTGCGGGCCGATGGAATAGAACTGGGTCCGGCCCCGATGGAAGTTAATCTTGGGAAAAAGGCGGGAAAAGAGGCCTCCACCGGCAAGTCCCTGGGCCGCGTCGCCGCCAGTGGCACTGCTGAATAAGAGTTCGGGATAAAATTCCTTACTTCGATTCACCATTTTAATATTTCTGAATGTGACGTGAGCATGAGTGGCGGAGATGGCCGATTGTGCGAAGCCGTTGCCTGATCGAAAGTCCGAACTATTCTGGACCAGCCGGAAAGAAACAAAGAATTGGTGTAGTTCTGGCATTTTCCCCGTGCGCCTGCTATCTGCTGTGCCGCAAAGAGGCCAGCACGGAAGGATAGTCGGTCATGCGGCAGGCGTCGGTCGAGCGGAATACCAAGGAAACCCGGATTTCCGGGTCCCTCAATGTGGATGGATCGGGGCAGTACGATGTCGAGACCGGCATCGGCTTCCTGGACCATATGCTGGAGCAACTCTCCAAGCACAGCCTGATGGACCTGACGCTCCGCGCCAAGGGCGATCTGCATATCGACTATCACCACACAGTCGAGGATTCCGGCTATGTCGTCGGCGAGGCGCTGATCAAGGCGCTGGGTGACCGCAAGGGGATCGAGCGCTACGGCCATGCCTATATCCCGATGGACGAAACGCTGACCCGGGTTTCCATCGATTTGTCCGGTCGGCCCTATCTGGTCTGGAAAGTCAATTTCACCCGTCCGAAGCTGGGCGAGTTCGATACCGAGCTGTTCAAGGAGTGGTTCGCCGCCTTCGCCCAGTCAGCCGGTGCAACGCTGCATGTCGAAAATCTCTATGGCGAGAACAATCATCATATCGCCGAGAGCTGCTACAAGGGTCTGGCCCGGGCGGTGAAGGCGGCGATCACGCTGGACCCGCGCAAGGCGGATCAGATTCCCTCCACGAAAGGCACTCTGGGCGGGACCCTGTAATGCCATGCTGACGGTCATCGTCGATTACGGTTCCGGCAATCTTCATTCCGCCGCCAAGGCGTTTGAGCGCATGGCGGGGCCAAAGGACACCATCCGTGTCAGCGACGATGTTGCACTGATCGCCCGCGCGGACCGCATCGTACTGCCCGGTGTCGGTGCCTTCGGAGACTGCCGCAGGGGGCTGATGGCGGTGGCGGGCCTGAACGAAGCCCTGCAGGACGCGGTGATCGACCGGGGACGCCCCTTCCTTGGCATCTGTGTCGGCATGCAGTTGATGGCCGATATCGGGGAAGAGCACGGGGTGCATCCGGGTCTGGGATGGATCCCCGGTAGCGTTCGAGCCATCCGCCCGAGCGATCCAGGTCTGAAGATTCCCCATATGGGTTGGAACCGGTTGACGGACTGTGCGGATCATCCGGTGCTGGACGGCGTCCGGGCGGGCGCTTATTGCTATTTTGTGCATTCGTATCATCTGGAGACGGTGCAGTCCGACCATTGTCTGGCACGGGTTGATTACGGAACGAAGCTGACGGCCATGGTCGGTCGGGACAATCTGGTCGGCGTGCAGTTCCACCCGGAGAAAAGCCAGGCCCCCGGGCTGCGCCTGATCGCCAATTTCCTGTCCTGGACGCCCTGAGGAGCCTGTTGCCACCGATGATCCTGTATCCTGCAATCGACCTTAAAGATGGCCAATGCGTCCGCCTGCTGCGCGGTGATATGGAGGCTGTGACGGTCTTTAACGACGATCCCGCCGCCCAGGCCCGCGCCTTTGTCGAGGCCGGAGCCTCCTGGATTCATGTCGTCGATTTGAACGGTGCTTTTTCCGGTCGTTCCGAGAATGCCGAGGCGGTTTCCGCCATCCTCAAGGCCGTTGGAAGCCGTGCCCAGATTCAACTGGGTGGCGGTATACGGTCGGTCGGGCATATCTCCGCCTGGCTCGACCGAGGCGTTTCGCGGGTAATTCTGGGCACGCTGGCGGTGAAGGATCCGGATACGGTCCGCGCCGCCTGTTCCGCCTTTCCGGGTCGGGTCGCGGTCGGCATTGATGCGCGCGCAGGCAAGGTCGCTGTCGAGGGCTGGGCTGAAGTCACGGAACTGGACGTGCTGACCCTGGCGCGGAAATTCGAGGATGAGGGCGTCGCGGCCGTGATCTATACCGATATCGACCGCGACGGCGCGATGAAGGGCGTCAATGTCGACGCGACCAAGGCGCTAGCCGATGCGATCTCCCTGCCCGTCATCGCATCCGGCGGGCTGTCCTCGCTGGAAGACCTTCGCCGCCTGCATGATGCAGGTGGAATCGCAGGCGCTATCACCGGGCGTGCGCTCTATGATGGACGCATGGATCTTGCCGCCGCATTGACGCTGCTGCGGGACGTGAAGGGTTGAGACGATGCTGACGACCCGCGTGATCCCCTGCCTGGACGTAAAGGATGGTCGCGTCGTCAAGGGGGTCAACTTTGTCGGGCTGCGCGATGCGGGCGACCCGGTGGAACAGGCGCGGATCTACGATGCAGCAGGGGCGGATGAACTAACCTTCCTGGATATCACTGCCAGCCATGAGAACCGCGACACGATCCTGGACGTTGTTTCGCGCACGGCGGAGGTCGCCTTCATGCCGCTGACCGTCGGCGGGGGCGTGCGGCAGGTGGAGGATATCCGCAAGCTGCTGCTGGCTGGGGCCGACAAGGTCTCGATCAACACCGCCGCCGTGAAGGATCCTGACTTCGTCGCCCGCGCGGCGGCGCGGTTCGGTGCGCAATGCATCGTGGTTGCGATTGATGCAAAATCGGTCGGACAGGACCGCTGGGAAATCTTCACCCATGGGGGGCGGGAGGCGACGGGGATAGACGCTGTTGCCTTCGCACAGCAGGTCGTCAGCCTGGGCGCAGGGGAAATCCTGCTGACCTCGATGGATCGGGACGGCACCAAGAGCGGTTTCAACATCCCGCTGACCCGGGCGATTGCCGATGCGGTACCGGTGCCGGTGATTGCATCAGGCGGCGTCGGCACATTGGATCACCTGGTCGAAGGCGTGCGGGACGGCCATGCATCGGCGGTTCTTGCCGCCTCGATCTTCCATTTTGGGGAGTTTTCCATTGCCGAGGCCAAGGCCCATATGGCCAAGCATGGCATTCTGGTCCGTCCGGTCGATGGCGGTAGTGGCGCGATTGAAGGGGGAACAGCATGAGCGGGATCGACGCAACCATTCTTGACCGCCTCTATGCCACGGTTGAAGACCGCAAGGGGGCTGATCCCACGTCTTCCTACACCGCGAAACTCTTCGACAAGGGCCGCGCGAAAATTGCCCAGAAGGTTGGTGAGGAAGCGGTGGAGTCGGTTATTGCGGCGCTCGGCGATGATCCGGATGCGCTGGCTTCCGAAAGTGCCGATCTGCTCTATCACCTCCTGGTCCTCTGGGCCGATGCAGGCTTGAAGCCGGACGCGGTCTGGGCAAAGCTGGCGGCGCGGGAAGGTCTCTCCGGCCTGGCTGAAAAGGCTGCCCGAAAGGGCAACCCGACCGAATAACGATGCGTAAGGAAAACCTAGCTATGGCCTATGATGACCAGAACATCTTCGCGAAAATTCTGCGCGGTGAAATTCCGTGCAACAGGGTTTACGAGGATGACTATGCGCTCGCCTTCCACGATATCGCGCCGCAGGCACCGGTGCATGTGCTGGTGATCCCGAAAGGCCCCTATATCTCCACGGCAGATTTCTCTGAGAAAGCCAGTGATGCGGAAATCGCGGGATTTTTCCGGGCCGTCGGCACCGTCGCGCGGCAGTTGGGGCTGGATGAGCCCGGCTATCGCGTCATTGCCAATACCGGTCGCGCTGCGCATCAGGAAGTGCCCCATCTTCACGTCCACATCTTCGGTGGCCGGTCAATGAAGGGTATGATCCCGAAAGAACTCTAAAGATCCTCGCCCGGTATTTCCCGGATATCCGGCCAGATCTGATCGGCCTGTCGAATATTCTCGTCTAGATTTTCCATCCAGACAGAGCGGGTGCCGGGGTCGAGTTGCAGGAAGAGACGCCCGTCTACGATTTCCCAGGCGCTGGGATCGATGTCGAACTTCTGTTTCTGGGTCACACCAAAGGCGCAATAGCCACCATAGGCTGGCATATACCGCGCGGCATCTGCGGCAAAGAGATCGCGGTGATTTGTATTGGCAAAGCGGAATACCGCCCCTTCATGCTCATGTGTCACATCCGCCAGACCGGGCGTCGGCTCCCCCAGGATGAAATAGGCAACCGGATCATATCCGTGAATCGCAACCGGTGTTTCACCGACATTGACCGCGACCGGCACATCACCGCTCTCGTCGAGCATCGCCACGAGCGCCACCACTGCGACAAGCAGAAGCCCCACAACCGGAATCGCAATCCGCATCCGCATGGCCTACTCCTCTGACTTCAGACGTTGAAGCGGAAATGAAATACATCCCCATCATGGACCAGATAATCACGCCCTTCCAGACGCATCCTGCCCGCTTCCTTCGCGCCCTGTTCGCCGCCCAGCGCCTCGTAATCGGCATAGGCTATCGTCTCGGCGGCGATGAAACCACGCTCGAAATCGGTATGGATGACGCCCGCCGCCTGCGGTGCCTTGGCCCCCCGGAACACGGTCCAGGCACGCGCTTCCTTCGGACCAACAGTGAAGAAGGTGATCTGGTCCAGCAGCGCGTAGCCCGAGCGGATGACACGGGCAAGGCCCGCTTCCTCCAGCCCCAGTGAATCGAGGAATTCGCGGCGTTCTTCCTCGGATTCGAGTTGGGCGACTTCCGCCTCGATGGCGGCGGAGATGACGACCGCCTCGGCCCCCTCCGCCTTCGCCTTGGCAAAGACCGTCGCGGAATGCGCATTGCCGGTCCCGGCGGCCTCTTCCTCGACATTGCAGACATAAAGGACAGGCTTGGAGGTGATCAGTTGCAGCCGCTGGAATCGTTGGATCTCATCTTTAGCCAGATCGACCATCCGGGCGGGCTTGCCCTCGCGCAGAAGGTCCAGCGCCTTGCCGATCAGTTCGACATCGGCCTTGGCATCCTTGTCGCCGGAATTCGCCTTTTTCAGCAGTGGATTGATCCGCCGTTCCAGGCTTTCCATGTCAGAGAGCATCAATTCCGTCTCGACGATTTCGGCATCGCGCAGCGGATCGACAGATCCTTCCACATGGGTGATGTCACCACTCTCGAAGCATCGCAGCACGTGACAGATCGCATCGACCTCCCGGATGTTGCCAAGGAACTGGTTGCCCAGCCCTTCACCTTTCGATGCTCCTTTCACCAGACCGGCAATATCGACGAATTCAAGCTGTGTCGGAATGACCTTTGCGGATTTCGCCAGCCGGGCTAGGGTATCCAGGCGTGGATCGGGCACAAAGACCCGACCGATATTCGGTTCTATCGTGCAGAAGGGAAAATTCGCCGCCTGCGCGGCCTGGGTCTCGGTCAGCGCATTGAACAGGGTTGATTTTCCGACATTTGGAAGACCGACGATACCGCAATTAAAACCCATGAACGGGTGCTCCTTTGAATGAATTCCACAATTTCGGTTTTCAGACCTTCGGGCCGCCGGACAGCCAGCGTTTCATCTGTGCCGCCAGCCCGTCTGCTGCCGTCGCTTCCTTCGGTTTTTCCATTGATGCGGAGTCCGGTGCCGGTTCGGATGGCGCATCTTTCCGGGCCGGATTCGCGGACTTCTTCTCGATCTCCGGTTTCAGGTCAAGCGACAGCTTGGACATGAAATCCGATGTCCTGCTGGTCGCCAATAGATCGAACCGATCCGAAATTCCTTCCAGCAGGCGCTGAAATGTCGGCCATTCCGTCTTGCTGAAATCGGACAGGACATGACCGATCACCCGCGCCTTGTCACCTGGATGGCCGATTCCGATCCTGACCCGCCAATAGTCTATGCCGATATGGGCATCGATGGATTTCAGCCCGTTATGGCCGCCATTGCCACCGCCCTGCTTCACCTTGACCTTGGTCGGGGCGAGGTCAAGCTCATCATAGATAACTGTTACGTCACCCGGTGACAGCTTATAGAAGCGCATTGCTTCACCCACCGCACGACCGCTTTCGTTCATGAAGGTGGCAGGCTTGAGAATCAGGACTTTTTCCCCCGCGATTTCCCCTTCGGAGACGAGGCCCTGAAAGCGGCTGCGCCAGGCGGAAAAGGAATGGCGGCGGACGATCTCGTCCACCGCCATAAACCCGATATTGTGGCGGTTGCCCTCGTATTTCGGTCCTGGATTGCCAAGCCCTACCACGAGTCGCATGAGAACCACCTTTCAGAACGAGTCCGGAACCATGCCAGTCCCAGAAAAGGAACGGGGTCTTACTCCTCGCCTTCTTCTTCTTCCTCGTCCGCTTCATCGTCGTCATCGGCGGATTCGGAAATGGCCGGATCGGAGATCGTTGCGACGACGAAATCGCGATCCTGGATCACGGGAACCACACCCGCCGGCAGGGCAACGCCGGAAATCCGGATCGTCTCGCCGACCTTGCGGCCGGTCAGGTCGCAGATCACCGAATGGGGAATGTCATCGACCGGGCACAGCAGTTCGACTTCGTCACGCTGGACAGTCAGGATTCCACCGCTGTCGATGCCGGGGCTCTTTTCTTCGTTGATGAAGTGAACCGGCACGAAAACGTTGATCTTCGAACCCTTCTTCAGGCGCATGAAATCGATATGCAGCGGTGCATCAGAAACAGGGTGGAACTGCACGTCGCGCGGCAGAACCTTTTCCTTCTGTCCGCCTTCGACATCGACCGTATAGACCGTGTTGAACAGCAGGCCCAGATGCAGTTGCTTCATGATGTGGCGCGGATCGACGGAAATCGTCTGCGGGTCCTTGTTGTCCCCGTAAATGACGCCCGGCACATATCCTTCGCGGCGGACCGCACGGGCTGCCCCCTTACCTGCCCGTTCCCGCGCTTTGGCGGGGAAGATCGCTTCTTCAGCCATCTTGTTTCTCCTTCAAAAATCAAACAGTGCACCGGAACGCCATCGCTCCGGCGACCGACCTCCAGGGGTGTCGGCTGGGGTCTTTGGCAAAGACCAAACAGGACGAAACCGATCCTGCCATAGCAGAACCAGCCCCGAAAAACGGCGTCTTGTACACTCAATCGAACAGGCTGGAAACCGATTTTTCTTCGTATATACGCTTGATCGCCTCGGCCAGCAGCGGCGCGATGGTGACCTGGCGGACATTGTGACTGACCCTGACGGCCTCGGTCGCCTGGATCGAATCGGTGATCACAAGCTGTTCCATCGGCGAGGCCGCGACCCGCGCAACCGCTCCGCCGGACAGAACCCCGTGCGTGACGACCGCATGTACCGAATCGGCCCCAGCATCCATCAGCGCCTGGGCGGCATTGCACAGCGTCCCCGCCGAATCGACGATGTCGTCGATCAGGATACAGGTCCGCCCCCGCGGCTCCCCGATGATGTTCATCACCTCTGAAACCCCGGCCTTCTCCCGTCGCTTGTCGATGATTGCCAGATCGCAGTCCAGGCGCTTTGCAAGCGCCCGCGCCCGCACAACACCACCGACATCGGGCGAGACAACCATTAACTCGCCCTTGCCCTTCAGGGTCTCCTGCAAATCCTTGTGCAGTACCGGCAGGGCAAACAGATTGTCCGTCGGCACCTCGAAAAAGCCCTGGATCTGTCCGGCATGCAGGTCAAGGGTCAGAACCCTGTTCGCTCCCGCCGTCTCGATCAGGTTTGCGACCAGCTTGGCGGAAATCGGTGTCCGGGGGCCGGTCTTCCGATCCTGCCTTGCATAACCATAATAGGGGATCACCGCCGTCACCCGCCGGGCCGATCCGCGCCGCAACGCATCGATCATGACCAGCAGTTCCATCAGATTGTCATTGGTTGGATAATTCGTCGACTGAATGACGAAAACGTCCTCACCTCGGACATTCTCCAGAATCTCGACGAAGATCTCCATGTCGGAGAACCGTCGGATCGAAGCTTTGGTCAGGGGGACGTTGAGATAGGCGGTAATCGCCTCGGCAAGCGGCTTGTTTGAATTGCCGGCGAGAATTTTCATGAGATGGCATTTCCCTGATGCGCTGGAAGGGTGCCGAACCTCGCTGGGCTGGGCCTCCCCCATTCTCGAACTGGTTCACCAAACCGCATTCCGCCGCCGTCCCCTGCGTTCAACCACATTGGCCACCTAAATTGAGCCACCCCGTCGGAAGAGACATTATCAAGCGCATGCGCCCGGTCACGCGAGGTGGGTATAACAAGGGGGCCGCGCCCTGTAAACGACTAGAACGACTATCGTCTCGCCCTTGGATGCGCTTTTTCGTATTCGATCATCAGGCGGGCGGTATCGACCTCGGTATAGCGCTGTGTACTGCTGAGGGAGGCATGTCCCAGCAATTCCTGGATCGCGCGCAGATCCCCGCCTGCCGACAGAAGATGTGTCGCAAAGCTGTGGCGCAGTGCATGCGGGGTCGCAGTTTCCGGCAGGCCCAACGTTACGCGCAGCATCCGGATCGGGATGCGTGCGCTGTCCTGATTCAACTGACCGCCCCGAACGCCTCGAAACAGCGGGCCATCCGGCTGGCCCGCATAGGGGCTTTCGGCCAGGTAATCGGCAATCGCCTGCCGCACAACCGGCAGAACCGGCACGAACCGCTCCTTGTTGCCCTTGCCGAGCACCTTCATGGCCTCGCCGGTCGGGGCTTGCTTTTCCTTCAGCGCCAGTGCTTCGGCGATACGCAGTCCGCAGCCATATAGCAGTGTCAGCAGTGCAACATTGCGCTTCGCCACCCAGGGTACAGTCTCGAAATCACCCGCCTGGTCGATCAGTAATTGGGCATCAGGCACACTGAGCGGTTTCGGGACGGAATGCGGCACTT
The DNA here is from genome assembly GCA_965223125.1 of Alphaproteobacteria bacterium. Lineage (GTDB taxonomy): Bacteria > Pseudomonadota > Alphaproteobacteria > UBA8366 > Aestuariispiraceae > Pacificispira. Next base: position 2,434,525 of record OZ244984.1, read on the forward strand.
TCGGGGATCGGATCAACAGGACCCGGTCATTCTCCACCAGTTTGCGCTTCCGGAGATAGCCGAAGAAGGTGCGAATCGCAGACAGCTTGCGCGCCCGTGATATGTCCTTGATCTCAGCCCGCGCCAGTGAGGCCAGCCAGGCGCGGAAATCCATCAGTTGCAACCCCGACAGATCGGCAAGGGACGGCGGCCCACCCAGATGTTCGGACAGAAAGGCCAGAAAATCCGTCAGATCCCGGCTATAGGCCACGACAGTCTTCGGGCTGTAGCGACGCTCATCGGACAGCCAGGACAGAAATCCCTGAAACGCCAACGCCATAGCCCCGTCTCCGGCGGTTGGGTGCAGCGACATGTCGAACCGGTCGTCAGACATGGACATCCCCCCTGCCTTTTTTCGCTGTAAGGAGGAAGCCGGTCGCATTTCTCCCTCCCCCTTGAGGGGGGAGGGTTGGGGTGGGGGTGAAATGCCTGCGGGAAGAAATCCGATTGCCGCAGGCACCCCCCTCCCAACCCTCCCCCCTCAAGGGGGGAGGAGTAAAAGATGGGGTTCTCTCAAAAATGAAGAGAGGGAAAACTGATGGAAAAGTTATCGGGAAGAGCATTCCGACAAAGCTGCACGGATTGTTTCGACGGTTCCTTCGATCTCCTGCAGCACTTCGAAATTCCATAGTCGCAGCACACGATACCCTTCCGACTTCAACCACGCATCTCGTAGGTGATCGCGTCTCGAATCCGCATGCTGACCGCCATCGATTTCTAACACCAGACTTGCCTCCAAGCAGACGAAATCGACGATGTATGAACCTAGCGGATGCTGGCGGCGAAACTTGTATCCATCGATCTGTCGATTCCTGAGTTTCTGCCAGAGGTGATATTCTGCAAGGGTTGGTTGATTTCGAAGGTCGCGTGATCGCATCCTGGAAGAGTAGCGGTGACGAGTTCAGAAGTGAATAATTGATTGCATCGGAAGTTTTATTTCCTCTCTCCCTTACAGGGGAGAAACGACAACAATTTCTCCCTCCCTCCCACAAGGGGGGAGGATTATAAGAACGGGCTTCTCTGAAACCTAGAGAGATCATGTGATTTGCTGCGGACATCGTTATTTTGCCCGCACCATCTGTTTATTCCGGCAGGTTGAGCCAGATCCGCATCAACTGCGCCAGAACGGCGGAGAGGAAGCAGATCAGTTCGGTTGCCTGGCCCGGATGGAATTTCTCCGGATCGCGATGTCCGAAAGCCAGCAGGGCGGGCGGAGAGGCGGAGGATATCCGCAGGCGTATCAGAGCATCACTCTGAATCAGGGGCGCGGCACCGTCGAACAGGTCGGGATCGCCGGACACATGCGCCCGCAACAGCATGTCCTTGTCCGGCCCCATCAGTCGATCCACGAAACCGGGTGGTACGAGGGTGACACTGCGCAGGGGGAAATCCTCCGCATGGGCGGATTCGACCGCCAGGGCGACGACATCCATGTCCAGAACGACCGCGACATCGGTCTGGATAAGGGTTATCAACTGCTCGAACGATGTTGCGGCCAACAGGCGCAGGACACATTCATGGACCCGCGCCTGACTGTTCAGATTCTCGCGGCTGGTGTCGATCAGTTCGCGGGCGACATCGGTTGTTTCCTCCACCCGGTCGCGCAGGCGGCGGATCATCGCGGTCTGGAAATCGGACACGCCCTTGCCCACCGCGCGGGCCGGGGGTTCGAGTTCCGACATCAGATCCGGATGCTCGTTCAGGAACCCCGGATTTTCGCGCAGGAAGGCGACAACGTCCTTCGCCTCGACCACGGGTGGATTGGTCTGACTGCCGGGAGAGGGTTTCATGATGCTCGGTTCCTCCTGCGACACATGACCCATCGCCTGAAACGGGCCTGGGAATTGTTAAAGGATCGTCTGGCCGGTCGCCGCCCAATCTTTCATGAACCCGTCCAAACCCTTGTCGGTGAGAGGATGGGCGAATAACTGGCGCAGGACCTTCGGCGGCAGGGTCGCAACCCCGGCCCCCAGCTTGGCCGCCTGCACAACATGCACCGGATGACGGATCGACGCGACCAGCACTTCGGTGGCGAAATCGTAGTTCTGGTATATCGTGACGACATCGGCGATCAGGTCCATGCCGTCCTGGCCAATATCGTCAAGCCGTCCGACAAAGGGCGAAATGAAAGTCGCTCCAGCCTTGGCTGCCAGCAGCGCCTGGGCGGCGGAGAAACACAGGGTGACATTGACCATGATGCCATCATCGCTGAGGGCCTTGCAGGTTTTCAGGCCCGCCTCGGTCAGCGGCACCTTAACCGCGATGTTGTCGGCGATCTTGGCGAGTTTGCGTCCTTCCTTCAGCATCGTCTCGAAATCCAGCGCGACGCATTCGGCGGAAACCGGACCATCGACCACTTCACAGATTTCCGCTACGACCTCCAGGAAGTTGCGCCCGCTTTTCGCGATCAGGGACGGATTGGTCGTCACCCCGTCCACCAAGCCGGTTGAGGCCAGGTCGCGAATCTCTTCAATATCTGCCGTGTCGATGAAAAACTTCATGCCTGCCTCGCTTCACACTGCCTGCCCGTCGCGCCGTCCGATGCGTCGAGGGCGGGACCGTTCATCCATGAGGTCCATGGTCCCGACTGGGATCATGCCCCGATTCGCGGAAGTAAACCGCATTTCAGGGCGCGTCGGCCTGAGGGAATCCCACTTTGGGAAAGGCCTGTCATGACCGGACCCGCGCCGCCTGAAACCCAGTCTTTGTTCCCTCCGGCCCGCCGGGTCAAGGTTCTATTGCCGCTGCCGCTTGCCGGAGGCTATGACTATGGCGTTCCCGAAGGGGTGCAGGCCGAACCGGGTGACTTCGTGGAGGTTCCTCTGGGCGGGCGGCGGGTAATCGGGGTTGTCTGGGACGATCCGCCAGACCCGAAGAGCGTCCCTGATTCCAGACTTCGCGCGATAGAGGCGGTTCTGCCGGTACCGCCGCTGCCCGCCCCCTCCCGCCGCTTCATCGACCGCATCGCCACCTATACACTGGCCCCGCCGGGCAGTGTGCTGCGCATGGCGATGAGTTCGCCGAAATCACTGGAACCGCCCCCGGCGCATATAGTCTATGTTGCCGCCGATCCGGTACCGGAGAATCTGCGGCTGACCTCTGCCCGCAGGCGTGTGATGCAGGTGGCAACGGATGGCCCCCCGCTTTCCGCCAGTGATCTGGCCCGTGAGGCTGGTGTGACACCCGGTGTGATCCGGGGGCTGGCCGATGCCGGTGGTCTGATGCCGCTGCGCCTGCCCGACGGCATGCAGTTCGAAAATCCGAACCTGGATCACCCAGGCCCTATCCTGTCACCGGACCAGACCAGGGCCGCGGAAACGCTCTGTGCCGCCGTAAAGGACGCGGTCTTCTCCGTTACTCTGCTGGACGGGATAACCGGTTCCGGCAAGACGGAAGTCTATTTCGAGGCCGTCGCCACCGCCCTTGCTGAAGGAGGAACGGTATTGGTGCTGCTGCCGGAAATCGCGCTGTCGGCACAATGGCTGGAACGGTTCCAGACGCGATTTGGCGTCAGTCCGGCGGAATGGCATTCGGATCTGCCACCGGGGACGCGCCGCCGCACATGGCGCGCGGTGGCGGAAGACCGGGTGCGGGTCATGGTCGGCGCACGCTCCGCCCTTCACCTCCCGTTCCGCGATCTTCGCCTGATCGTGGTGGATGAGGAGCATGACGGTTCCTACAAGCAGGAAGAGGGGGTGATCTATCATGCCCGCGACATGGCTGTCCTGCGGGCGCAGATTTTCGACTGCCCCATCATCCTCGCCTCTGCTACGCCCAGCCTGGAGTCGCTGGCCAATGTCGAGGCCGGGCGCTATCACAGCCTGCGCCTGACCGAGCGTCATGGCACCGCGAGCCTGCCGGATATCGAGATCGTCGATCTGCGCAAGACTCCACCGCCTCGGCAGTGCTGGATTTCACCGCCGCTCAGGGATGCACTGGCGGAAACACTGGCGCGCGGGGAACAGGCCTTGCTGTTCCTCAACCGGCGTGGCTATGCACCACTGACCCTGTGCCGGACCTGCGGCCATCGCATCGAATGCCCAATGTGCGATGCCTGGCTGGTCGAGCACCGGTTCGGACGGCGGCTGGAATGCCATCATTGCGGTTTCATGATGAAGACACCGGAAATCTGCCCATCCTGCGAGGATACCGGCAGTCTGGTTGCCTGCGGACCCGGCGTCGAGCGGCTGTTTGAGGAGGCGAGCACGCTGCTGCCCGAAGCGCGGATCGAGATCGTCACCTCCGACACGCTGCAGGGGCCACTCGCCGCCGCTGCCTTCGTTGATCGCATGGCCAGCGGTGAGGTCAATCTGGTGATCGGAACTCAGATCGTCGCCAAGGGATATCACTTCCCGCTCCTCACCCTGGTCGGTGTGGTGGACGCGGATCTGGGGCTTGCGGGCGGTGACCTGCGCGCGGCGGAGCGCACGTTCCAGATGCTGAATCAGGTCGCCGGGCGGGCAGGGCGCGCCGGACATGCGGGCAGGGTCATGCTGCAGACCGCCAATCCGGCTGCTGCGGTCTTGCAGGCGATAGCACAGGGGGACCGTGACGGGTTTTATGCCGCCGAGGCGGAGATGCGCCGCCAGCAGACCTGGCCGCCCTATGGCCGACTGGCCGCATTGATCGTGTCCGGGGAGGATGAAGCGCTGGTCGAAAAAGTCGCGAATGATCTGGCCCGAACAGCACCCAGGGCGGAAGGATTGCGTGTTCTGGGTCCCGCCGCCCCGCCGCTGGCCCTGTTGCGCGGGCGCTATCGCCGCCGGTTGCTGCTGAAAACCGACCGGTCGATCAGCATCCAGAAGGCGCTGACCGACTGGCTGTCGCAGCAGAAACCACCCTCGGCAATCCGTATCCAGGTGGATATTGATCCCTACAGTTTCATGTGACGTGACGGGTGCTTGCGATTGCGCGGACGGTCCTGCGGGAGTAGTTAGGAAGTACAAGCCCTTTTGGGGGAAGGACCTGCCCGTACCATGCTGTTTAGCCTACCCAATCTATTGACCCTGTTCCGCATCGTAGCCATCGCGCCGATCTGCTGGTTCATTTATCTGGACGCCTATTGGGCGAACTGGTCGGCCTTCGCCCTGTTCGCGGCGGCCGGGATCACGGATTTCTTCGATGGCTATCTGGCCCGCGCCACGGGGCAGGTCTCAAAGCTCGGACGGTTTCTCGACCCGATTGCGGACAAACTCCTGATTGCCTCCGTCATTCTGATGCTGGTCGCGTCAGGAGGACTCGCCGATCTGGCGGCCTTTGCCGGGTTGATCATCCTGATTCGGGAAATCACGGTCTCGGGCCTGCGCGAATTCCTGGCGGAGCTTCGTGTCGGTATGCCGGTTTCCAGCCTCGCCAAATGGAAGACGACGATCCAGATCCTGGCGCTTGGCTTCCTGATCGTCGGCGATGCCTCCCCGGAACTGATCCCCAGTATCCTGATCGGCGAGGTGCTGATCTGGATCGCCGCCCTGCTGACCGTCATTACCGGCTTCGATTATCTGCGGGCCGGACTTAAACACATGACGGACTGAGAAAGGGAGAAAGGGTCGGATGCGTCTTCTGGGCATTGCGGGCTACAGCGGTTCCGGCAAGACGGTATTGGTGACCAGACTGATCCCGATTCTGATCGGACGGGGTCTGCGCGTTTCCACAATCAAACACGCCCATCACGCTTTCGACGTCGATACGCCGGGCAAGGATTCCTACGAGCATCGCCATGCGGGTGCGACGGAGGTGTTGATCTCCTCCAGCCAGCGCTGGGCATTGATGCACGAACTGCGCGACGCACCGGAACCGGGGCTGGACGAACTGATCGCGCATCTGTCGCCGGTCGATCTGGTCCTGATTGAAGGCTGGAAATTCGGAACCCATCCGAAGCTGGAGGTCCATCGCCGGGAAACTGGAAAACCGCTGCTGACCACCAGCGATCCTAAAGTGATCGCGGTTGCGACGGATGCAGCGGAAGTCCCGGATATCACGGTGCCGTTGCTGCCGCTCAATGATATCGACGCGATTGCCGACTTCATTCAGCAAACCGAATTCTAGGGGCCAATTTCTAGGGGCTGGAGATTGCCCCAAAAACAGGCCAGACTGCGCGTGTAACCGTCCCGGAAGGATCAGAGCCTGTGAAGTCGTTTTCGATTGGGGCCAAAATCTATTCCATCGCCATCGCGCTGATCGTCCTGATGATCGCGGTGTCGGTTGCGTCGATCTACATGGTCAATCAGGTACGCGACGAGTTGGAACTTCAATCCACTGTCTTCCTGCCTCTCAACAACCGCATCGCCTCGATCGAAACCACGGTGCTGGAAGGCGAAGTCTTGATCGAACGGCTGCGCCATGCCCTGGAGGAAGGCCGAACCGACAGTCCTGCGGCCCAGGTGCATGACGAAGTGCGCCGCGTCGGACAGGGTGTCGATGCGGAATTCCAACGAGCCTATGGAATTCTGAACGCGATCAACATGGATGAGTTGGGGAAGGATTCCGCCGTCGCCGCGACCCGGGTGGAAGCATCGCTGCGCGGTGTCGAATCCGAGTATCGGACGTACCAGTCCGGCTTGGAAAAGTTTCTTCAGGCTCACACGGACGGTCAGATGGCAGAGACGCGCCTGTTGGAGGAATTGCTGACAGAAGAAGAAGAGGACATCTATCATCATCTTGAAATTCTGCGCGCTGAGATGCAGCAGCATGTCAATCGGGCCGTCACCAACATCATAGAACTGGAGAATGTACTGAACTGGCTGATCCTGGTCCTGACCGGCACCGCAGCCGGACTGGGGCTTTTGTTCTCCGCGATTGTCACACGCTGGATCGTGATGCCGATGCGAAGCCTTGTGGCCGGGTTGAAGCGGGTTGGCGAAGGCGATCTGGAAACCACACTGGCGATCACCTCCCAGGACGAAACCGGGACCATGGCACTGGGTTTCAACGAGATGATCGCAGGTCTGCGTGCGAAGGAGCGGATTACCGAGACATTCGGGAAATACGTTGATTCCCGCGTCGTTGATTCCCTGATCGGCAATCCGGCCATGACCAAGCCCGGCGGCGACCGGCGCTATATGACGGTGCTGTTTGCCGATATGCGCGGCTTCACCAGCCTGTCGGAGCGGCTGTCACCCGATGCATTGGTAAATCTGCTGAATGCCTATCTGACCGACATGTCGGAACCGATTCAGAAATCAGATGGAGTGATCGATAAATTCATCGGTGACGCGATCATGGCCTATTGGGGTCCCCCGTTCGTTGATCCGTTGCATCAGGCCCAGAACGCCTGTATAGCGGCCCTGACGCAATTGCTGCTGATCGAGGATTTCCGCAAGAAGATTCCTGATATCCTGGGTGTCAAGATGGAGGCCGACCTGATCGACATCCATTCCGGGATCGCCAGCGGCCCGGCACTGGTCGGTACCGTCGGATCGGCGCATCACCGCAACTATACGATCATGGGCGACACGGTGAACCTCGCCGCCCGCATCGAAGGCGCCTGCAAGACCTATGGCGTGCGTCTGCTGGTGGACGAGGCGACACGCAAGGATACCGACGGCATCCTGTTCCGTGAAATCGACGCCATGCGGGTCAAGGGCCGCACCGAGCCGGTCAGCGTCTATGAGGCTATGGCTTTTGAGCCAGCCCCGGAAATTGCGAAAAAGCTGGCGCGCGGCTTTGAGCACGGACTCAGTGCCTATCGCAGGCTGGACCTTGACGAGGCCCGCCGTGCCTTTGAGGCCTGTTTAACTCTCGTTCCCGGAGACGGCCCGTCCGAAACCTTCCTGGCACGCCTTGACCAACTGGTACTATCTCCTCCGCCTGCTGATTGGGATGGGGTTTTCGAGATGCACAGTAAATAATGCCGAAGCAAGTAGTGTTTAGGGGGAAATAGCCTGGCATGGCCCAGTTGACGGATGACTGTTTTGCCTTTGATGGCCCGCTGATTACAGCTGCCGATGCCATTGCGCGGATCAAGGAACGGTTGGTGACAGTCGCCGGGATCGAATCCTGTCCTGTTAAAAGATCGCTGGGTCGTATTCTTGCGGTTGATATCGTGGCCGGGCAAGCTATCCCGCCCTATGACAATTCCGCTGTCGATGGCATCGTGGTCTATCATGACGACCTTAATCCGACGGGTGAAACGATTCTGCCGATTGTGGGCCGCATCGCCGCCGGACGCCCGCTGCCCCGTCCTCTGAATCGGGGTGAGGCCGCGCAGATTTTCACCGGTGCGCCGATCCCTGAGGGTCCAAAAGACCTGCCGGGACCGGATACGGTGATGATGATCGAGGACTGCACCCTGACACCGGACGGCAGGCAGGTGACCCTGAAGCCCGGCATCAAACGCGGGGGCAATTTTCGCCCGGCAGGAGATGATGTTTCGGCTGGCAGTACCGTGCTGCGTGCCGGGACCCGGCTGCGCCCGCCGGAAATCGGCATGCTGGCGGCCTGCGGTCTGACCACGGTATCAGTCCATGCGCCCTTGTCGGTCGCCCTGTTATCCACTGGCGACGAGGTGACGGAGCCGGGCCTGCCGCTTCCTCCCGGTGCACTCTATGACAGCAACCGGTTCACCATCGGCGCGGCGCTTACGGCGCTGGGCTGCGCGGTCGAGGATCTGGGCATCCTGCCGGATGATCCGGTCGAGATTCGCACGACCCTGGCGGAGGCGGCAGGTCGCCATGCCGCGATCCTGTCCACCGGCGGCATGTCGATGGGGGAGGAAGACCATGTCCGTGCCGCCGTGGAGGCGCTTGGTAGCCTCAATTTCTGGCGGGTTGCGATCAAGCCAGGCCGTCCGGTCGGTATGGGCCTGCTGTCTGGACGCGACGGCGGGCGCTGTGTAGTGATTGGCCTGCCCGGCAATCCGGTGGCCGCACTGACCACCTTCATCGTCATGGCACGGCCGATCCTGTTGACTCTGGCAGGCGCAACGGCAACCGAAATTCCCCGATTTCGTGTCATCGCTGATTTCGACTACAAGAAAAAGACCGGGCGGCGCGAATTCGTGCGGGTATGCCTGTCCGGCACCGATCCTAAATCGGGACTGCCCCTGGCCCGGAAACACGGGCGCAGCGGTGCCGGTGTCCTCTCCTCACTGGTCGGTGCCGATGGATTTGTGGAATTGCCGGAAGACGATACCCATCTGAACCCTGGGACGATGGTGAACTTCCTGCCCTTTGCGGAGGTGTTTTGATGAAAGTGCTCTATTTCGCCTGGCTGCGCCAACGAATCGGAACCGGGGAGGAAAGGGTCGATCCCCCGGCAGAGGTCGCGACCGCCGGTCAGTTGATTGACTGGCTGAAGACGCGCGGCCCCGGTTACGAAACCGCCTTCAAGGATGCCAATGCCGTGAAAATTGCGGTCAATCAGACTTTTGGCTCCCGAGAGACGCCGGTTGCCGCCAATGATGAGGTCGCCTTCTTCCCCCCCGTGACGGGCGGCTGATCCATGGCGGTGAAGGTCCAACAGGAAGATTTCGATATCGGTACAGAACTGGATGCGCTGACGGCGGGCAGGACATCAATTGGCGGCTTGTGCAGTTTTGTCGGACTGGTGCGTGACATGAATGACGGAACCGGGATCGGCGGCATGACGCTGGAACACTATCCCGGTATGACCGAGAAGATGCTGGAAGAAATCGAGGCGGAGGCGAACCGCCGCTGGCCGCTGGAGGCAAGCCTGATCATCCACCGCTATGGACCGCTGGAGCCGGGCGACCGGATCGTGCTGGTCGCCACGGCCAGCCCGCATCGGCTTGCTGCGTTCGAGGCCTGCCATTTCCTGATCGACTGGTTGAAGACCAAGGCTCCGTTCTGGAAGGCCGAGCGATTGGCCGATGGTGAAACCCGCTGGGTCGATGCGCGGGACAGCGATGCGGATGCAACCGCAAAATGGCAGTGAAGGATGTTTCAATGGGTACGATAGCACTCGGTTCCGAGCCGATGGAGGTTTTGCAGATGGAATCCGGGCCGCTGGAAATCGTCCGTGCAGGTGAGAACGACGCCGATCTGGTCGCGATCATGGTTAATCGCCTGCTGCACGAGATAGGGGCCTGGCACGGCGCGCCGGATGACGAGCGGATTCATGAAGTTTGTCGTGAGTTGCTGGAAGAGGACAACCGTTTCATCGCCCTACTCGCCTTCGACATGGAACGTCGCCCGGTCGGGGTGATGACCCTGACCGAAGCTGTCGCGATCTATGCCGAAGGTCGGCTCGGCATCATCATGGAACTCTATGTTGTACCCGACGCGCGTTCCGCCGGGATCGGCGACCGCCTGATTCAGGAGGCCCGATCCATCGGCAGGACACGCGGCTGGAAACTGCTGGAGGTCAACAGTCCGGATGGCAGACAATGGAGCCGGACCCAGGCGTTCTATGAACGCCAGGGCTTTCGCCATGTCGGCCCCTTCATGAAGCTGGAACTGTAAGCGGGTTGCTTACAGATAAGCGAAGGCCTTGTCCTTGGCGATATCCTTGGCCAGTTTCTTGCCGACCTTGGAGAGCACCTTCGAGCCCAGTTTCGAGATTGCCAGCTGATCGGGAAAGGGGGGGCCCTTGCTGATCCGGTCAACCAACCCGTATTGCGACATCAGGATCAGTAGGCGTCGAATCGTTTCCCGCGACACACCGATATTGCCGAAAATCTCAAACAGCGCGGATTGGCTGAGATTTGGGAAAATCTTCAGATTCCCGGCAGTATCGACCTCATGTCGGGCAAGCAATGCCTGGAACTGCTTTTCATTGAGTCCGGACGTACTGAAATCCTCCAGAAAAAGAAGAATCGTATAGCTTTGGATACTGGAGAGCTGCACCGCATCCTGCCGTGCAAGCGGTGTTCCCATACCATCCAAGAGTGTTTGTATTTCCGTTTCGAATATTCTGAGCGCCAGTGCCGGACAACGCAAATTCGGGTCGATGGGTACAGCAGTCTTATCCTTGGGCATACATGAATCCTTTTCCATGAATCCAAACGCAGTTTCCGGAGCTTTCAACAACGCCCGGACTGCGGTAAAACCCTTCCCATCGACATGCACTATATCGTGAATCGTTTGATTGTGCATTACTTGGATACACCATACATCCTAGAGAAGATGACGAACACCGTGATATCGACAAAACCGGTAATTCTTTGCATCCTGGACGGGTGGGGAGAGCGCGCGGAAAAGGCGGACAACGCCATTGCGGCGGCCTCGACACCCGTGATGGACCGACTGAAGTCCGGCAATCCCGCGACAGTGCTGGAGGCATCGGAGACCTTTGTCGGGCTGCCGTCCGGCCAGATGGGCAATTCCGAAGTCGGACATATGAATCTGGGCGCCGGTCGGGTGGTGTTCCAGGACCTGCCCCGGATCGACGCGGCGATAGCCGATGGTTCGCTCCAGGCCTCGCCAGTATTGCGGGATTTCGCGGCTGCGCTGAAGGCAAGCGGCGGCACCGCGCATATCATTGGTCTGGTTTCCGATGGCGGCGTCCACAGCCATATCGATCACACGGTCGCTCTGGCTTTGACCCTGCGCGATCTGGGCGTTCCGGTTGCCATCCATGCTTTCCTGGACGGGCGCGATACCGCCCCGCAAAGCGCCGCGCTCTTTCTGGATGATTTCATGAAAAAGGCTCCCGGATGCCCGATTCGGACTCTGTGCGGGCGCTATTGGGCGCTGGACCGCGACAATCGCTGGGATCGCGTCCGGAAGGCCTATGACCTGCTGGTGGATGGCAAGGGCAGTCCCGCAGTGGATCCGCTGGATGCCATCAAAGCCTCCTATGCCAACGGAGTTTTCGACGAATTCGTCGAACCGGTCGCCCTCAGCGGTTATGACGGAATGCAGGATGGTGACGGGCTGCTGATGACTCATTTCCGGGCAGACCGGGCACGGGAAATCCTGAGCGCCCTGCTCGATCCGGATTTCACCGGGTTTCAGCGCGACCGGATTGTCCGGTTCGTCACCAGCCTTGGCATGGTGGAATATTCGGAGTCGCACAATGCCCTGCTCGGCACCCTGTTTCCTTCCGAACAGCTGGATGATGTCCTGGGGGCCGTGGTCGCCGCAGCAGGCGGGCGGCAGCTTCGCATCGCCGAAACCGAAAAATATGCCCATGTCACATTCTTCCTGAATGGTGGGCAGGAGGCTGTTTTCCCGGGGGAAGATCGCGTTCTGGTCCAGTCCCCGGATGTGAGAACCTACGACCTGAAGCCTGAAATGTCCGCACCGGAAGTTACCGACAAACTGGTCGCGGCCATCGCGGACGGCGCCTATGATCTGATTGTGGTCAATTTTGCCAATACAGACATGGTCGGCCATACCGGCAATTTCGCCGCCGCCGTGAAGGCGGTGGAAGCCATTGATGCCTGTATCGGACGTATCGAGACGGCATTGCTGAAAGCGGGTGGACGGATGCTGATCACCGCCGATCACGGCAATGCAGACATGATGGTTGATCCCGTGACAAAGGCCGCTCATACTGCCCATACGCTGAGCCAGGTGCCATTGATCCTGGTGGGGGCACCAGCGGGCGAAATCCGCACTCTGGAGCCCGGTCGATTGGCAGATGTGGCACCGACACTTCTGGATCTGATGGGTCTGCCGAAGCCCGATGCCATGACCGGTCGCAGCCTGCTGCAACGCGCCGCGCGCCATGCCGCGGAATAGGCGTGATCAATCATCTCGCAGCGTCTTGCGCGTCGCCGTCGTGATGCTGGCTGTCCTGATCGGGACAGCCGATCCTGCGCCTGCCTTCGCGCAAACCGCCCCTAGTGAGGAAGCCGCCCGCGTTCAGAGCGAACTTGAAGCAGAGCGCGAACGCAGCCGTGCACTTGAAGCCAAGACCCGCACTCTGTCGCAGGAACTTGAGGCGATGCGCATGCAACTCGTCACTGCCGCCCGTGACGCACAGTCCAGGGAGACGCTGATCGCCAATCTTGAGTTGCAGATCACCGAATTGCAGCAGGAAACCAAGCGACGGCAGGTGGTCCTGGGCGAGCGTCACCAGCAGCTTACCGGAACCCTCAGCGCCCTGACCGGGCTGTCGGCTGATGCGCCACGCGCCTTCTTTCTGTATCCGGGAGCGCCACTGGAGGCGGTTCGCGGCTCCATGCTGTTGCAGGCCGCGATTCCGGCTCTCGGGCAGCGGGCGGCGGTCCTGCGGGAAGACCTGGCTGCCCTGGCGGCCGTGCAGCAGGATATGGCCGACAAGCTGGCCCGCCTGAATGCGGAGGGCGAAAACCTGACGCAGGATCGCGCCGAGATTGAGGCTCTGCTGGAAAAGAAGCGCGCACTGTATCAGGAAACATCCGAAAAATCGCGTCAGGCAAATGATCGTCTGCGCGAACTGGCAGAAAAATCCGCCTCGCTGAAAGAATTGATGGCGGCGCTTGAGGCCGAGCGCATGGCCCGTGAAGACGAAGAGGCGCGACTGCGGGAAGAAACGGAAATGGCCCAGGCGGCAGCGGAAACGGCATCGGTGCAAACCACGGAAAGTCAGGCCGATGCGGCCCGCATCGATGCGGCCCAGAGCGAAACCGCCACGCAACTGGCCGCGCTTGCCCGCCTGCCGACGGAACGCCCCGATGGCATTCGTGCATTTCCGGATGACGGCGTGATCACGGCACCGGCGGTCGGTACATTGACGATCCAGTATGGTCAGGAAACCGACTTCGGTCAGACATCGAAGGGGATCGTTCTGGAAACCCTGCCCGGCGGCACTGTCCTGTCCCCCTTTGATGGCAAGGTGGCCTTTGCAGGGCCTTTCCGGGATCTGGGGCGCGTCTTGATCATTGAGCATGACGGCGGCTATCATACTGTCCTTGCGGGGTTTGAGCGAATCGATGTCGCTTCCGGAAACTGGATACTCGCAGGAGAGCCTATCGGGATCATGCCTCAGACGAATATCTCCGCCCCGGGAAGTGCCTTCGGGGCGGGTACGGGTAGCGGAACGCGCCCGAAGCTCTATATGGAACTCAGGCGCGGCGGCCAACCGGTCAACCCGCTTCGTTGGATCACAGCAAGCAGCATTAGGATGAACGGATGAACGCGCGCAGCATGATTACCCCCCGCCACCCGGCCCGTGGGGTTGGATTCAGGTCGTTTCTGATGGCTGGCGGGGTGGCCCTGGCCTTCCTGATGGCTCCGTCTGGCCCCGCCCTGGCCCAGGAGACATCGGAAAACAACGCAGGAGTCGACACGTTCGAGCTTCTCGATCTGTTCGGCGAGGTGTTCAACCGGGTCCGTGAGGATTATGTCGAGGAAATCAGTGACAAGGAACTGATCGAGGCGGCAATCGGTGGCATGCTCAGCAGCCTCGACCCGCATTCGAACTATCTGGATGAGGAAACCTTCCAGGCGATGCAAACCCAGACACGCGGGGAATTCGGAGGTCTGGGGATTGAGGTCAGCATGGATGAGAGCGGGCTGGTCCGGGTCGTCTCCCCCATCGATGACACACCCGCCTTCAAGGCCGGGATCGAATCCGGCGATCTGATTTCGCATCTCGACGGCAGCGCCGTGAAGGGGATGACTCTGAACGAGGCTGTCGAGAAGATGCGCGGCAAGGTCGGTGCCGATATCACCCTGACGATCATCCGCGAAGGGGTTGCTGAACCATTCGATGTGACCCTGACGCGGGACAAGATACAGATCCAGTCGGTGCGCAGCCGTCTGGAAGGAGATGTCGGCTATATCCGCATCACCAGTTTCTCCGGCCAGACCCAGGATGGTCTGGAACGGGCCATAAGGTCGATCCAGACCGAGTCGGGGGATGATCTGAAAGGCTATGTCCTTGATCTGCGCAACAATCCGGGCGGATTGCTGAATCAGGGCGTTTCGGTCTCCGACACGTTCCTGGAGAAAGGCGAGATCGTCTCCACCCGGGGCCGCAATGTCGAAAACATCCAGCGCTTTCAGGCCACACCGGGGGATCTGACCGACGGGTTGCCGATCATCGTCCTGATCAATGGCGGGTCGGCCAGCGCTGCGGAAATCGTTGCAGGCGCACTTCAGGATCAGAAACGCGCCATTGTGCTTGGTACCCGCAGTTTCGGAAAGGGATCGGTCCAGACGATCAATCCGCTGAGCCGCAACGGGGCCGCGATCAAGCTGACGACACAGCGTTTCTACACACCCGCCGGAACCTCTATCCAGCAATTGGGGATTACACCCGACATCATCGTCGAACGGGCGCGGATTGAAGTGCTGGAAACCGGACCGCAGCGCAGTGAGAAAGACCTGGCCGGATCCCTGACCAATGAGAACGGCACCCTGATCACGGAGGAGGATCAGGCTTCCAAGCAGGAGCAGATCGAAGACTATCAGCTTGCACGGGCTCTCGACCTTGTGCGGGGAATCGGATTGTATCGGACTCAGTCCTCAAACTAGGGAGCGGCGGTGGCTGAGAGAGGGCGTTTCGAGCCCGACATGCAAACCCGCCGCCTAGGCGCGCGATGAAGCTTGCGATCCCCAAACCACAACTGGGCGGCCTGATCGGCAAGCTGAAAGGGCTGCTGCCCGGTTCGTCAGGGACAAGCGGATCTCTGCGCACGAAACTTGGTGGAATGCTGCCCGCCAAATTGGGGGGGAAGAAGCCGGATGGGAAGAATGGCGATGAGACGCTTGATCTTGACGATATCCCCGCTCATCTGAGGCCGACATTCTTTCAACGGAATGCTCACATCCTGCCGGTGGCTGTGGCATATGCAGTGGTTTTCCTGTCTGCGGCCGGGACAGCCGCCTATCTGTTCTTGAACTCGGAAAAAATCGAGGAGGAACTGGCGGCAAACGCGCCGCGCGCCGAAATATCCGAATTCGCATTCGTTGATGAACGTGGAACCCAGGGGCAGAAACCACCTGAAACGGAGACCGTGCCCGCTGATTTGGATCAGCAGACCGGCAGTTCGGATGAAGCCAGTCCGCCTGCAGGTTCGGACGGGGCACCGACGAATGAGGCCGCTGTCGCTCCTGCACCGGATGCCGCCCAACCTGATACTTCTCCATCAGCGTCATCATCTGATGTTACAAACAGTCAGCAACCCGCCATCGATACAGGCCCTGACCGCTATGCCGGGACGCTGGCGGCCCATCCGGATCCAGGACTGGTGGAGCAGGTTGAATCCCTGGGTTTGCTGCCGAAGGTCGGTGCGGATGGACGGGTGCCCTGGCGGGTCTACGCGCGCCCGTCAAACAGTCTCGAAACCCGCCCCCGGATTGCCGTCGTGGTGTTGAATCTGGGGCTGTCAGTCAGCGCGACGGAGGCGGCTATTGCCTTGCCGGGTGCCGTGACCCTGGCCTTTTCACCCTATTCACCCAGACTTGACGACTGGATCACGCAGGCCCGCGCCGCCGGACACGAGGTTCTGGTCGGACTGCCGATGGAACCGCATGACTTTCCGCGCAGCGATGCCGGATTGCTCTCGCTCATGACGACCGTGGATGCGAACCAGAACATGCTGAACCTGCACCGGGTCATGAGCGAGGGGAGTGGCTATATCGGTGTCGTCAACTATCAGGGCTCCGGTTTCACCGCCAGCCGTGCCGCCCTGCAACCGGTCATGGAGGAAATCGCAGAACGCGGTCTCGTCTATCTCGATACCCTAGAAAATGCGACCAGTGTTGCACCGGAAATCGCCGAGTCGGTGAAGACTCCCTATGCTACTGCCGATCTCATGATCAGCCCCGACCAGTCGCGCGCGGCGATTCTTAGCCAGCTTACCCAGCTGGAATTGCTAGCGAAAACGCGGACAAGTGCCATCGTTGCCGTCGATGCCTATCCGATGATATTGCAGCGTATCGACGGTTGGGCACGGGAATTGGGCTCCAAGGGCATGGTCTTGACGCCGCTTTCAGGTATCATCTCCGCCCGAAGCCGCGAAAGTTGAAGGCGGGTGGTTGAGGCCGATAGGCCGATCCAGGTATTATTGCATGATAACGGCCAAAAGAATCGGCCGGTCGTTTGGGAGTTGGAATGGCTGAACGCAATGACGCAAACGTGCCGACGCGCACGGGGCCGGTCTCGCTGACTGAGTCCGTCGATCCTTTCCGTGCGGATCCGCGCCCCTATCGGCGTTGCGTCGGGCTGATGCTGTTCAATGCGGATGGCAGGGTCTTCGTTGGCAACCGGATCGATGTGCCGGGTGATCACTGGCAGATGCCGCAGGGCGGCATCGATCCGGGGGAAACCCCCGAACAGGCAGCCTGGCGTGAATTGCAGGAGGAAGTCGGCACCGACAAGGCCGAAATTATCGCGGAAAGCGCGACCTGGTACCCCTATGACCTGCCCCCCGGACTGTCGCGGCGGATCTGGAAGGGCAAGTATCGCGGCCAGACCCAGCGATGGTTCGCTCTGCGTTTCCTGGGCACCGATGCCGATATCAACTTGACCCGCCACAAACCCGAATTCGGTGAATGGCAGTGGATTGCCCTGGAATCGCTGCCCAGCCTCATCGTCCCCTTCAAACGCCCAATCTACGAGCGCGTGCTGGAGGAATTCGGCGACCTGCGCCATTCAAATCCGTGAAATGGACGTCAAGGGACGATAGGCACACTACGCTGCGCGTTCTGTATAGCGGTGGATTCCGCATTCGGTTTTCGACTGCCCTTCCCAGCGACCGTCCCTTTCCCCGGCACCGGGTTTCGGTGCGGCAGTGCAGGGGCCGCAACCGATGGAACGATAGCCCTGAAACCAGAGCGGATGGCGTGGCAGAGCATAGGTTTCGAAATAGGCATCGATGCGCTCTGGTGTCCAGTCGGCCAGGGGATTGAGCTTCACCCGGTTCGGACCGTCTTGCTCTACCGCTGGCAGGGTGGAGCGAGCCCCGCCCTGGAACCGCTTGCGCCCGGTCACCCAGCAATCGAACTGCTTCAGCGCCTGATCCAGGGGGCGCACCTTGCGGATATCGCAGCAGGAATCCGTATCGGTCTTGTGCAAATCGCCCTGCGGATCGTCCAGGATTTTGTCCGCAGCGGGACCGACGGAGCGGACATCGGTCAGCCGGAACCGTTCAATCAGCAGATCGCGATAGTCCAGCGTTTCCTGAAAGTGCTTGCCGGTATCGATGAACAGGATCGGCGTATGCCGGTTGATCCGCGCCACCAGGTCCAGCACCAGTGCTGATTCGGCCCCGAAGGCCGATACGACACAGGCACGGCCGACAAAGACTTCCTCCAGCGCCTTGCTGAGCAGGGATAGGTCGGAAAGACCGGACAGGGCCTGCAATGCATCCCCATGCCGGAACCGGTGATCGTGCAGGCCTGGCGCTGGTTCACTCATTACAAAATCTCCTTGTTGTTTTATTTTATATACACATTGATTATGTGATTCAATTGTATTCACACAGTTCATTGAAATTTTTGCAGCCCAGTCTGAAACCTGAACTTCTGAAACCTGAATTATTGTCGCCTGACACCGATGCATTCGGTATGGTTCACATGTGCCGGGGATGTGGTCCCTCTGATCAATCTGGATGTTTCGATGCTGCTTGATTCTGCTGGTGGAGCCGTTGCGTCGGCCATCATCCGGGGACCTTCCCGTCTGGAGGTGTCCCCTGCGCCAGCCTCTGCCAATGCCGCACTCGATACCGCGGGGGCCGCAGGCGGTTTCCAGCCTTCGACGCCGAGCCTCAGCCTTGCCAGTATCAGCGTTCTGCAGGAGGAGGCTGTCGCCCCGGTGGAACCAACCGAGCAATCCGCCAGCGACGCCCGATCTCCAGAAAGCCCTGCTGCCGGACAGGAGACAGAGGAAGCCGGAGCCGGTGATTTGACGCCGGAGGAGGAGGCGGTGGTGCGGGAATTGCAGCAGCGTGATGCCGAAGTCCGACGCCATGAACAGGCCCATGCTGCCGTTGGCGGTCCCTATGCCGGGGCTCCGAGTTACGATTATCAGCGCGGTCCGGACAACAGGCTGTATGCCGTCGGTGGGGAGGTCAGTATCGACACGTCCCCGATCCCAGGTGATCCCCAGGCAACTATCGCGAAGGCGCAGCAGGTTCGCCGCGCCGCCTTGGCCCCCTCAGAACCGTCACCCCAGGACCGTCAGGTGGCGGTGGAGGCGCAGCAGATGATCACGCGCGCCCGTGCCGAACTGCGTGACGAACAGGCGGAAGAACGAGCGGAAAGTCGCGTAGAACAACAGCCCTCATCGGCTCAGGAGGACGATTCCGCGACCCGGCGCCTGTTGGCCAACGCGGCGTTCGGCATTGCGGAGGAACGGCAAACGACAAATCGTTAGATGTTCAGTCCCACTGTATCGTAGCGGCGAACAAGTAGCCTGCGCTATAGATCGTGCGGATCGGGTTCCGGTCCTCCCCGATCACGGCAAGGCGTTTGCGTAGCCGACAGACGCTGACATCAATGGCCCGGTCCAGCGCGTCACCTGCCTTCTCCTCCTCCAGCACCCGGCCCCAGGGCGATCAACTGATCGCGGACCATGGCACGGACCTGCGAATCATCGTCGGCCAGAAGCACCAGTGTTTTACCGAAATCAGGGAAAGGGGTGGGAGGTTCGGTCATCGTAATCGCCGCATCCGATGGGGCGACGGGTAGAAGCAGCTGGACCCGCATGCCCTCGCCAGGCGTGGAGGTAAATTCGATGGCTCCGGATGATTGTCGCACGAAACCGTAGAACATGCTGAGGCCAAGCCCGCTTCCGGCTCCGAACTCCTTGGTGGTGAAAAGGGATCAAACAAGCGTGACAGCGTTTCAGGGTCGATCCCGCATCCGTTATCCGATACATCCATCCGGATATAGCGTCCAGGCGCGACTTAGCGTTCGCGGGCCTCTGCTTCTGTCAGGGTGACTGCGGACAGATCAAATGTGATGCTTCCGGGCCCGCTGATCGCATCCCGGGCATTGAGTGCGAGATTGAGCAGCGCGTTTTCAAGCTGACCCTGATTGACCAAAGCAGGCGGGGGAAAACCGTTGATATTGGTCCGAACCTCAATCGTGCTGGGCAGCGAGCGTTGCAGCAGCGGCAGGATCTGGCCCAGAACCTCGACCAGTAAAATTCAGAAATTCCTGCTGCGAAACCGCGTCCGGGGCTGATAGACGAGTCGTTCACGCGCACAGATCAGAAGGGGAGAAATACTACGGCGTCAATCCTCGCACCAGACTGGCGGCTTCCAGCGGGACGAAGCCGTAATGTTTCAGCCAGCGGATATCGGCGTCGAAGAAGGTGCGCAGGTCGGGAATGCCGTATTTCAGCATCGCGATCCGCTCGATCCCCATGCCGAAGGCGAAGCCCTGGTATTCGTCCGGATCAATGCCGGACATTGTCAGTACCTTCGGATTGACCATGCCGCAGCCCAGGATTTCCAGCCAGCCGTCGCCATGTCCGATGGTCAGTTCGCCGCCCTTGCGCGAACAGCCGATATCGACCTCCGCAGAAGGTTCGGTGAAGGGAAAATAGCTGGGGCGGAAACGCAGCGGAACATCGTCCACCTCGAAATAGGCGGAGCAGAAATCCTGCAACACGCCTTTCAGATGACCGAAATGGGTCTTCTTGTCGATCACCAGCCCTTCGACCTGATGGAACATCGGCGTATGGGTCATGTCGCTGTCGGAGCGATAGGTGCGACCCGGCGCGATGATCCGGATCGGCGGCTTCTGCGCCTCCATGGTGCGGACCTGCACCGGGGAGGTATGGGTGCGCAGCACGGTGGACATATCAACCCCGCCCTGACCATTGGCCATATAGAAAGTGTCATGCATCTGGCGCGCGGGATGTTCCGGCGGCATGTTCAGGGCTGTGAAATTGTAATAGTCGCTTTCAATATCCGGCCCTTCGGCGACCGCGAATCCCATTTCACCGAAGATCGCGATGATCTCGTCCAGAGTCTGGCTGATCGGATGCAGGCGGCCCATTGTTTCGGGACGGGCGGGCAGCGAGACATCGACCCGGTCCCCGGCGAGTTTAGCATTCAACGCTTCGCGCTCCAGGATCGCGCGTCGGGCTTCGATGGCATCGGCCACCCGGTCCTTCAGGGCATTCAGGGCCTGACCAGCCTGTTTGCGCGCTTCGGGGTCGAGACCGCCCAACTGTTTCATCTGTTCGGTGATACGGCCCTTCTTGCCCAGGGCCTCGATACGGACGTCGTCCAGGATTTTCAGGTCCGCCGCCGCATCGACCCGCGCCAGAAGGTCCATCGCAAGGGAATCGGAATCACCTGTCATCGTATCGCCCGTCATCGTGTCATCCGTTCCGGACCCCTATGGTCCTGACAAGAAAAACGCCGACCCTCACATGCACCCTCGTTGGACGAGGGGAGGAGAGCCGGCGTTCTGCAGATATTCCCGCCGTATCCGGTCCTAACCATGGAGACCGGATCGACGTTTGCCCGCTCAACTCGCGGCGAGGGCCTGCTGAGCCCGGCCGACCAGGGCCTTGAAGGCCTCCGGATCGTGCACCGCGATATCGGCCAGAACCTTGCGGTCCAGCTCGATATCCGCCTTGTTCAGGCCGTCCATGAACCGGGCATAGGTCATCGTGTGTTCCGTCGCGTCGCGCACCGCCGCATTGATGCGCTGGATCCAGAGCTTGCGGAATTCCCGTTTGCGGACGCGCCGGTCGCGATAGGCATACTGGCCGGCCTTCTCCACTGCCTGGACGGCGGTGCGGAAAGTATTCTTGCGCCGGCCGCGGTAACCCTCGGCCTGCTTGATGACTTTTCTGTGCTTTGCGTGGGTGGTCGTACCCCGTTTTACGCGTGCCATGATGTGGCTCCTCGACTGTCGTGTCTCAATTCAGATGTAGGGAAAGAGCGGTTACTGGCCGCGCAGCCAGTTCCGTTTCACCACGGTCGCATCGGAGGCGCACATGATCTGCCCCCCGCGATTCTGCCGCTTCATCTGGGTCGGACGGTTCGAGGTATTGTGGCGCAGATAGGCGCTGTAGAAACGCACCTTGCCCGTGCCGGTAATCTTGAACCGCTTTTTTGCGGAACTCTTGGACTTGATCTTGGGCATTTTAAAACTCCATTTGCAGGGCGGATGACGGTGCCGAGGCACACGGATCAGAGCCGCTTCTTGATCAGGCGGCCGGGCATACCCATCGGGCCTGGAACGCGCCACTACATACCCGTAACCGAAATTGCGAGTGCGGGCTTATAGCCCCGCAGACCGGCCCTGACAAGACCTGTCGCATCACGGATGTCAGCCCCGTTCCAGCCCCGTTACCAGGTCGGTCAGCCAGACGGTCAGATTGTCGGTTTCATGATGCACATGCGGGCTGGAGGCACCATCGCCAGACCACGCATGGTCGGTCTTCACCCAGACCGTACGCATGCCCAGATCGGCGGGAACCTGAAGATTCTTCACGATATCCTCCACCATCACGGCACGGTTTGCGGTTACGCCATGGGCCGCGACCATGGCGTGATAGGGGGCGGCATTCGGCTTCGGAACATAGGCCGCCGCCCCAATATCGAAAATCCCGTCAAACCTCGCGGCGATACCCAGACGGTCCAGCACTGCCTCGGCATGGGCAACGGTGCCGTTGGTGAAGATCAGCTTGCGCCCCGGCAGGCGAGCCAGTGCCGAATCCAGGTCGGGATCGACTGGAACCGGGCTGTAGTCGATGTCATGCACGAAACCCAGGAAGGAAGCCGGTTCCACGGAATGATTGTCCATCAAGCCGCGCAAAGTGGTGCCGTAGTCACGGAAATACTGTTTCTGGAGGGCCCGTGCCGCGTCATAGGAAATGCCGAGCAGTTCCGAGATATACCCTCCCATGCGGAGGTCTACCTGAGCGAAAAGATTGCATTCCGCCGGATAAAGCGTGTTGTCCAGGTCGAAGATCCAATCAACGGCCTCGCGAAGGCCCGGATCAGTCCAGGCCGGTTTCATCGGTGTATCGTTCATCGCCGCAGAATGGCTCAGCAGACGGGGATCGGCAATGCCGCTTGCCATGATTTACACTTTATTCACTAATAATTGGTACATCGTATCAAGTAGGTTCATATATCAATGGCGTATCGAAATGACGATTCTGGGAAACCCGAAAGACATGACAGTTGCTGTGCCCCTGAAGAATCCAGATATATCTGTCTTGAGTGGAGCTTTCGACAGCTATGCGGGACCGGTTCTCCGGCTGGAGGATGATGCGCATGTGACGGCACTCAACGAAGCAGGAATTCCTGTTGCCGAGAGCCTGAACGGTGAGATCGGTGTGCCCCTGATGCCTGCCGTGATCCAACTGGCAGTGAAGACCCGCAGCGAGGGCCGGGCGCGCAGCCGGACATTTACCCTTCCCGAAAGCGGACGTCAGGTCGAATTCATCATGCTGCCGCAAATGGATGGGTCGCAGTTGATGATCGGGCGCGATGCGACCCTGGAAATGAATATCCGCACCGCATTGGCGGAATCCCGGACTCGGTTCAAGGATCTGGTCGATGTCGCCGCCGATTTTGCCTGGGAAACCGACCGCGACGGGCTGATCTGTTATATCTCACCCCGTGGCGCACTTGGATACGCGCCAGAAGAATTGCTGGGAGAAGCCCCTACGACACTGCTGTTGGCCCCCGAAGCGGCACCGAATCCATTGCCATTCACGGCGGAGCGCACGGTGCGAAATGTCGAACTCTGGGTTCGGACCCGGAGTGGCGAAGCGGCCTGCATCCTGATTTCGGCCATGCCGATCCAGGGAAAGGACGGAATTCACACCGGTTCGCGTGGTATTGCCATCGACGTCACCCAGGAGCGTCATCGTCAGAGTGAACTGGCCCGCCTGAAAATTCGCGAAAGGTTGGTATCCTATATCGTCGATGCACTTCGAAATGAGGTAACGCCGACGGAAATGCTGCATTCCGCCGCGACCGCGCTGGGCCGCTCGACTTCGGCGGAATCCTGTCTGGTTCAGGTCCGTGATCCGCATGGCAAACCGCTGGAATTCGTCGCTTTCGGCGCAGCACCGGATCCGGAAATCGCCAATGAGGTGATGGCCATGGTCGGGCATTCCGATACGGCACTGGACGGTCATCTCGGGCGATATCGCTATCTTGGCATCGCCACTGGCTATGGCGGTACCCGGAACGGTGCGATCATACTTTGGCGGAACGAGAACGGCTCGAAATGGGATGAGGATGAACGTGCGCTACTGAAGGCAGTCGAGCCCCAGTTCGGCATCGTCTTCCGTCAGATTGCCGACCAGCATGAGTTGGAGCGCCTGTCGCGCACGGACGAATTGACCGCGCTGTGCAATCGGCGCGCCTTCATGGAAGACCTGTCGCGGGAAATGACGCGCTACGAGCGATACGGGGATGGCGGCGCGCTGCTTTTCGTCGATCTCGACAATTTCAAGCCGATCAACGATCAACTCGGCCATGAAAAAGGGGATGAAACCCTGAAAGCGATAGGCAGGATACTGACCGGCAGTACCCGGCCTTATGATCTTGTCTGCCGGTTGGGCGGGGATGAATTCGCGGCCTGGCTGGAAGGGGCTGACAAGGAGATTGCCGAGGCGCGGGCCGAAAGCATTCTTGTGAAACTGGAACAATGGAAGGCAAAGAATCTGGATGCTTCCATGCGCTTTGGCATGTCCATCGGGATCGCGATGTTTGAGGCCGGTCATAGGGAGTCGGTTGACAGCCTGATCGCGAGAGCGGATTCGGCGATGTATGATGCAAAGAAGGATGGCAAGAACAGAATCGTTTTTGCCGATTCCCTTGATTATAGTGGAGCGTGATGGATGGGGGCGAGCCGGGCAGGTGAAGATGTTCGGGATCGTCTGATCTGGGCAGGGGATTGGCTGGCTGTGGCAAAGTATGATGAACAGAAGCGCCGGGCGCGAGATCCGGACCCGACGGTCCGGGCCGAATTGGCGGCTTCGCCCGATACCTATCAGGAGATTCTTTATTTTCTGGCCGAGGATTCGGAGCCGGAGGTCCGTCGTCAGGTCGCCCTGAACGAGGGGGCGCCGCGCCAGGCGGATTTGCTGTTGACCCAGGATCGGGATGACGGAATCCGCAGCGATCTGGCTTCGAAGATCGCGCGGTTGACACCGGACATGACCGAGGATCGCCGGACCACCCTCTACAAGCTGACCGTTCAGGCGCTGGAAGCCCTGGCGGAAGATCAATTAGTCCGGGTGCGTGAAATCCTGTCCCATGCGCTCAAGGATGTTGCGAACGCTCCCCCCAGCGTGATCCTGACCCTGGCCCGGGACAGATCCCTGACCGTATCAAGCCCAATCCTTGAATTCTCTCCGGTCCTGTCGGATTCGGATCTGCTGGAGATCATCCGTTCCGGTCCGATCCAGGGCGCGATGAATGCCATCGGCAAGCGCAGGGAACTGGCCGAGACCGTATCCGATGCCATTGCCCGCGCCGGGGATGGCGAAGCGATTGCCACGCTGTTGACCAACAGCAGTGCACAGATCCGGGAAGATACGCTGGATTTCATTATCGAGCGGGCTCCGGATCAGGCTTCCTGGCACGAACCCCTGGCGATGCGCCCAAAACTGTCACCCCGTGCCATTCAACGGATTGCCAGCTTCGTGGCGATGAACTTGCTCGACCGGATGCAGAAGCGCCTTGATCTCGACGATGCCACCATGGTCGCAGTCGCGGAAGTGGTTGAAAAGCGTCTGGCCACCGATACGCAAAAGAAACTCGCCGAGCCGGACTGGGCGGAAAAGGACGACATGGAGGAAACGATAGAGCGCCTTTACAAGAGTGGTGGGTTGACCGGGAGCGCGCTTGAACGGGCGCTGTCCCAGGGTGAGAAACGGTTTGTTCTGAAAGCCCTGGCAAAGCTTGGTGGTATCGAATCCACGACCGTCAACCGCATCATTGCCAATGGCAGCGCAAAGGCCATTGTCGCGCTGGCCTGGAAGGCCGGGCTGAAACCGCATTTCGCCTCGCAGCTTCAATCGCAACTGGTCGGTTTAAGCCCCCGTGACATGATCCGTCTGGAAGAGGACAAATGGCCAATGAGCCAGGATGCCATGCAATGGCAGATCGACTTTCATGCCGAGGCCCAGGGCGTTCTTTAAATTCTGTTTCATCCACTAACCAATATAGAGAGTCCGGGATCAATCTCCTCGCCGATCACGACGACGTGTCGGGTTGCGGGACAGGCGTTGATGCCAACCTTCAATCTGTTCGTTCGTGGCCGTTCGGGTCGTGATGTCGAAACCACCTTGGACCATGATATTGGTTGGATCATCGGCGATGTCGACATGAGGCGACGCAAGATAGTGACCGATCTCGTGCATGGCGGTTTTGGCCATGTTGTTGATCGGGCGGAGAGGCCCCGCCGCGCCGCCGGTTCTGTAGGCGACGATGGTCACCTTCCCGAACCAGGGAAATTTACCCATGCCGGTGGTGCCGCCATTATCGAACGAATTGACGAAGATCATGTCGATTTCCCGCCGGTTTTTCCAGAGTGGAGGGAAGCGCAGGGTTTCGGCGATGCTCAGATCGAATTTTCTGTTGTCGGTGCGCTGATTGATCTGCGCCACGTTGACCTGCAACAATGTTTGCTCGCTCGTCAGGAAGCCATTCATCAGCGTTGCAATCTGGGCAACATCCGCCTGACAAGCGGCGATGCCAGCCCTGCCACCGGGTAATGTCCCATCACTGCGACTGACAATGGTGACGTTCAGATTGAGAAAGAAGGGTGTGACCCGTACCGACGTGATGCCATTTCGGTAACCCCGCTTGCCTCCCGAACCGGGTGCGCCGAGATTGTCGATTGAATTCGCGCCGCGCCTGAACATCACGCCGCCGCGCCAATCCCGATTGCGGCACAACAGCACGGCATCATTGGCATCCATGGTCATGGAGGACGGATTCCGCCCGATAGGAACTTGTCGAAGATCATCTTGGTCTGTGGCGATGTCGATGGGTGTCCCCTGGAACTGGATACGTTCGAACAAGGTAATCGTCATTTCAGCCTCCCGTTGCGAATGACCAATGCGTCGTTCCTGATTGTGGAACACTCCCATTATACCCTATATTCGATCTATACGGGAAAAATCATGCATAGAAAATTTTGCAGAGCAACATACCTGCGGGACCGAAGCGCTGGCGGGAAATTGTGGTCATGATTCAGAACGGTCCTCGGGCTGCTATTCAATCACCGCCAGTAGATCCTTTGCATCGACCTGGGTTCCGGCCTTAATCGCAAGTCGCTTGACGGTCCCGGCCCTGGTCGCGGTGATGGAGGTCTCCATCTTCATTGCTTCCAGTGTCATCAGGACGTCTCCAATCCGTACCGACTTGCCTTCGACAGTCGCGACGGTCGCGACCACGCCGGGCATCGGGGCCGGGATATGGGCAGGATTTGCCATATCGGCCTTTTCGTTTGCAGGCGCAGTCGGTGCGACGGCCCTGTCGGCGATGCGGATAACGCGGGGTTGGCCGTTCAACTCGAAAAAGACCTCGCGCTCCCCTTTCTGGTCGGCTTCCCCCACGGTCATTAGGCGGATCACCAGTGTCTTTCCCGGGTCAAGGTCGACCGCGATTTCCTCGCCTGGCTTCATGCCATAGAAGAATGTCGGTGTCGGCAGCACGTCCAGACGCCCATAATCACGGCGGTGTTTCGCATAATCGGCGAAGACCTTCGGATACATGATGTGGGAGGCCAGTTCCATATCACCGACATGGCGCTGGGCCGCCTTTTGCGCCTTTGATCGTTCTGCGACGAAATCGACCGGTGACAGATGCTTGCCGGGGCGGTCCGTGATCGGCACCGTCCCTTTCAGTGCTTTTTTCTGCACCGCTTCGGGCCAGCCGCCCGGCGGTTGACCCAGGTCGCCCCGCAGCATCGCGACGACGGAATCCGGGAAGGCGATGTCGATATCGGGATCGATCACGTCTTCCGGCGAGACCCCGCTGGAGACCATATAGAGCGCCATATCGCCGACGACCTTGGAGGAGGGTGTCACCTTCACGATATCGCCGAACAGCCGGTTCACCTCGGCATACATCCGCGCGACTTCGTGCCAGCGTTCAGCAAGACCCAGGGCGCGGGCCTGTTCCTTCAGATTGGTGAACTGGCCCCCCGGCATTTCGTGCAGATAGACCTCCGACGCGCCGGAACGCAGATCGGGTTCAAAGGCGGCGTATTTGACGCGCACCGCTTCCCAATAATCGGAGAAGGTACGGATCGTCGCCGGATCAAGCCCGGTCGCGCGTTCCCCGTCATTCAGCGCCATGACGATGGAACCCAGATTTGGTTGAGAGGTGAGGCCGGAGAAACTGTCCATCGCCGCATCCACGGCATCCACTCCCGCCTCACAGGCAGCCAGAACCGTCGCCGCCGCGATGCCCGACGTGTCATGGGTGTGGAAATGGATCGGCAGGCCTGTCTCCTCCTTGAGCGCCTTGACCAGTACCCGGATCTGGGCCGGGCGGCAGAGTCCGGCCATGTCCTTGATTCCCAGGATATGCGCGCCGTGGGATTTCAACTCCCGACCCAGCTTCACGTAATAATCAAGATCGTATTTCGGGCGCGTCTCGTCGAACAGATCGCCGGTATAGCAGATCGCCGCTTCACAGAGCCGGTCGGTCTTCAGCACCGCCTCCATCGCGACTTTCATGTTCTCGGCCCAGTTCAGGCTGTCGAAGACACGGAAGACATCCATCCCGGCATCTGCGGCCTTCTGGACGAAATACTGCACGGCATTGTCGGGATAATTCGTATAGCCGACCGCGTTGGAGGCACGCAGCAGCATCTGCAGCAGGATATTGGGCACCCGTTCGCGGATGTCGATCAGTCGGTCCCAGGGGTCTTCCTTCAGGAAGCGCATCGCGACATCGAAAGTCGCCCCGCCCCAGCATTCAAGAGAGAAAAGCTCTGGCAGCCGCCTGGCATAGGCGTCGGACACCTTCACCATGTCATAGCTGCGCATCCGGGTTGCCAGCAGCGACTGGTGGCCGTCGCGCATTGTCGTATCGGTTATCAGCACCCGTTTCTGTGCCAGCATCCAGTCGCGGAATCCCTCGGGCCCGCGCTCGTCCAGAATCTGTTTCGTCCCCTTGGGCGGTGCGCCATAGACGGTGATCGGCACGACGGGGCGATGGGCATGGGCAGGCGGCTTTGGCCTTCCGGCAACCTCGGGATTTCCATTCACCGTCACATCGGCGATGAAGCGCAACAGCTTTGTCGCCCGATCCCGGCGGCGGGGGAAGTGGAACAGCGACGGGGTGGTGTCGATGAATCGCGTCGTGATATCGCCGGTCACGAAATCCGGATGGTTGATCACGTTTTCCAGAAAGGCGAGATTGGTTGCCACGCCCCGGATGCGGAATTCCTTGATCGCCCGGTCCATCCGGCGCACGGCGGCTTCCTTGGTGGCGGCACGGGCCGTCACCTTCTCCAGCAGACTGTCATAATAGCGGGTGATGACCGCGCCGGAATAGGCGGTGCCACCATCCAGCCGAATACCAAAACCGGTCGCGCCGCGATAGGCGGTGATGCGTCCGTAATCCGGGGTGAAATTGTTTTCCGGGTCTTCGGTCGTCACCCGGCATTGCAGGGCATGGCCGATCAGGCGGATCTCCGATTGCGGCGGCACGCCGGTTTCGTCCTCCACCCCGATCCGTCCGCCAAGCGCGATCAGAATCTGTGCCTTGACGATATCGATTCCAGTGACTTCCTCGGTCACCGTATGCTCAACCTGGATGCGCGGATTGACCTCGATGAAATAGAAATCCCCGGTATCGGAATCCATCAGG
The DNA here is from genome assembly GCA_965223125.1 of Alphaproteobacteria bacterium. Lineage (GTDB taxonomy): Bacteria > Pseudomonadota > Alphaproteobacteria > UBA8366 > Aestuariispiraceae > Pacificispira. The sequence continues at coordinate 2,464,214 of OZ244984.1, forward strand.
AATTCGACTGTGCCCGCCCCGACATACCCGGCCTCACGGCAGAGTTTCAGGGCTGACTGACAGATACGCTCCCGCGTTGCCGTATCCAGATAGGGGGCGGGCGCACGCTCCACGACCTTCTGGTTGCGGCGCTGGACGGTACAGTCGCGCTCGAACAGATGCACCAGATTGCCATGACTGTCGCCCAGAATCTGGACTTCGACATGGCGTGCGCGCTGAACCAGTTTCTCCAGATAGACTTCGCCATTGCCGAAGGCCGCTTCGGCTTCCCGCCGACCGGCATTCACCTGCTCGGCTAGCTTCGACGCATCCTCGATCACCCGCATGCCGCGCCCGCCGCCGCCCCAGCTTGCCTTCAGCATCACCGGATAGCCGACTTCTTCCGCCAATTTGTGGCAGTCGTCGATATCCTCGGGCAGAGGAACGGTCGCCGGCATGACTGGCACACCCGCCGCCATTGCCAGATTCCGCGCCGACACTTTGTTGCCGAGCGCGCGCATGACGGAGGGGGGCGGGCCGATGAAGATCAGTCCGTTGGCGGCGCAGGCCTCCGCAAAATCCGGGTTTTCCGACATGAAGCCATAGCCGGGATGGATCAGTGTCGCGCCTGACTTCTTCGCCGCGCGGATCACTTCGTCGATGGTCAGATAGGCCTTTACCGGACCCAGCCCCTCTCCGATGCGATAGCTTTCATCCGCCTTGAAGCGGTGCAGGGAGAGTTTATCCTCCTCCGCATAGATCGCGACCGTGGCGAATTCCAGTTCTGTCGCTGCCCGCATCACGCGGATGGCAATCTCACTGCGATTGGCGACCAGAACCTTCTGGCTGGCGGCTTTCTGTGCTGGCATCGACCCTTACCCCTTTTGCGCTGTTCATCCCCCGTAAAACCACGCTTAGCCTTGATCCCGTCCCTTGACTGTATCGCCCACGTCCCGGCCTTTCATTTCAGCGACGGCGGGTTAGCTGTTCAATACATCCGCCCGCCATTCGGTACCGGGACTGTCGGAGTCAGCAGGACAACCTCCCCATCGTCATCCGGGACACCCAGAACCAGGACTTCGGACATGAATTTGCCAATCTGCTTGGCCGGAAAGTTGACAACCCCGACGACCTGCCGACCCGGCAGGGTTTCCGGGTCGTAGTGTTTCGTGATCTGGGCGGAGGTCTTGCGCTCCCCAATTTCCGGTCCGAAATCGACCCACAACTTCAGCGCCGGGCGGCGGGCTTCCGGATAGGGTTCGGCGCGCAGGATCGTACCGACGCGGATGTCGACTTTCAGGAAATCGTCGAAGGAAAGTGTACTGCTCATTGGCTTGCTCTCTCGTTCCGGGAAAGCCGCAGAATAGCTGATCATGCCCCGAAAGAAAGAACGCCCCGACCGGGTGGATCGGGGCGTTCCTGATATTCCATCGGGTGCGAGCCTTACTTGGACAGCTTGGACATTGCCACTTTCAACTCGTCCAGGCTTTCCACGAAGCGCTTGTTGACGATATCGAAGGCTTCGGCCTGGGACTTCACCATCATTTCCGACAGTTCACGCATGTTGGAAATGCTGGTTTCGAGGGTGGTCTTGACCTGTTCGATCTGAACCGTGGCATCCGGTGTGCCGACGCCCTTGGTCTGCAGTTCCTGCAGCGCGGCATTGGCTTCGTCCATCGTGTTCTTCATGATCTCGCTCTGACGCTTGAAGATCGCCTGGACGCCTTCTGCAGCGGTCTTGTTCGCGACCGTCAGGGCTTCCATGTTCTTGCGCTGGGCTTCGGTGATGCCGGACACGTCCGGGGTTTCGAAACCCTGGAACATCTTCGAGAAATCGGATTTCAGGAAGGGGTTCTTCTCCGGGTCGAGAAAGGGGTTGGTCTTCGGGTCCATGAACGGATTGTTCATCGGGTCGAACGGCGAATTGGGCTTCTTGGCCATGGGATATTCCTCCAATCGGTCGGTTGTGCGTCGGTCGTAACGCGGGTCACATGAAAGCGTGGGTCGCGGACCGGCGCTTCCGAATGCAACTGTTTATGCTGCACCGCAACATTACGCATGACACATGAGGTTTCTTGCGCCTCAGGTCAAGTGTTTTTGTGCGGTGCAACAAAATTTTACCGAAGGGAAATCCCGATCACGCCGCATATCTTCAATTGGAGACGGCATCCAGCAGGACGAAGGTCCGGATTGCACTGGACAGGTTGCCGGTTCGGTGCCGGTCGATTTCGGTTACGAGCTGATTGACCGACAGGCCCTGGTCGGTCGCGATGGACCGGAGGGATTCCCAGAAGATATTTTCCAGCGAGATGCTGGTTCTGTGTCCAGAGATCACAACGGAGCGTTTTTTGATCTCGGCGGGATCGTCTTCAATTACGACCCGGGTTTTCCGGGCTATGTTACGGGCAGTCATCATGCTGATATCGTTCATCCTGGTTTACCTTTTAGCGCCAAAGGATCCTGTCATTCGGGCGCGGGCCATCCTGATCCGATACTGAGTTTAGGCCTGACTTCTTAAAGAATGCTTACCAAATTCCAGACAAGTTCACAGGGAGTCCAGAAAAGCGGAAATCCGTTCCGCAGTTTGTGTAAGTGCCTTATCATGGGTCAGGCCGCTTGATTTCAGGGGTTTCAGATCGTGATTGCCAGTCTCGATCCAGAACAGTTCCACCTTCGTAGGTAAAAGGTAGGTCGATACGGCCTCACGTCCACCCAGGGCATCCCGCGTTCCCTGCACCATAAGCACCGGCATCTCGCCCAGCAGCGGAAAATGATCGATGCGCAGACGGTCCGGCTTGCCCGCCGGGTGGAACGGATAACCCAGCGTGACCAATGCCTCGATCTGTGTCGGCCTGTCGGGCTGGGCCGCCAGCAGCGTTGCCATACGCCCGCCCATGGATTTTCCGCCAATCACCAGACGACGATCCGGGTGGTGGAACAACACATGATCGATTGCTCCGCGCCAGGCGTCCAGCAGGACGGGAACACGATCCGGAGGTCGCTTGCGGCCCGATTCCCGACGCATCGCCATATAGGGAAATTCAAAACAGGTGACCGCGATTCCCTGTTTTCCAAGCAGTTCCGCAATATCGCGCATAAAGTCGCTGTCCATGGGGGCACCAGCCCCGTGGGCAAGGATCATGTGCCAGCGCGCATCCGAAGGACCAGTTTCCAGATAGAACTCGGTTGCCTTGTTGGTCATGCTGCAAGCCAGCATATTTGTAATTGTGGCGTCAAGAGGTTGTTAACTTTCTTGTGGGATTACTTCCGTGACGCGCGGGGCCATACCGGGATACAGTTGTCCTGTGGAACCTGATCGTGTGACGTGATCGGCCTGTATTCGGGACGAGACGACAGAAGAGGGATATTCGGCATGTCTGACTTGGCAGTGGCAGGACTTTCGAACCTGACCGACGGGAATGAGGAACAACTCGTCACCATGACGGTGGATAATCAGCTTTTTGGCATTCCGATCCTCAAGGTTCAGGATATCGTGGAACCGCGCCAGATCACGCCGGTACCGCTGGCCTCCTCCGCTGTTGCGGGGGTGCTGAACCTGCGCGGGCGGATCGTCACCGTGATTGATCTCCGGGTCTGCCTCGGCGCGGAGCCGAAGGATCTGAGTGACCGGCCGATGTCGGTCACCGTCGAACACAAGGGTGACCTTTATACCCTGCTGGTGGATTCGATCGGCGATGTGCGGTCGCTGCCGCGCCGGAACCTGGATAAGCCGCCGCAGACCCTGGATGCCAGAATGCGCAAGCTTTGCTCCGGCGTATTCCGGCTGGAGGATGACCTGCTGGCCGTGCTTGATGTGGAACGGGTGCTGGACCCCGCAACCATTGACGAGGCCCCGAAACGCCGTCCGTTGAAGCGGGTCAAGGCGACAGCCGAAACCAATGGGGCACCGCGCCGGGCGAAAAAGAAGCCCGGTTCTGACGACGATGGCGATGGCCCTGGTCGAGGGGCGCCGAAACGAGGAGAGGGGAAGGGAACTGCATCCTCTGCCGTCACACCCTCTCCTGCCTCAGCACCGAAATCCCGTCCGGCACCCACCTCGTCGGCAAAGGACAGTCTGTTCTCTCGTCTCGGTGGGGAAGCCGCCATCGATGCGGCGGTCGATCTATTCTATGAGAAAGTCCTGGCCGACCATCGCCTTACACCCTTCTTTCAGGGCGTGAAGATGGATCACCAGATCACGCAGATGAAAGCGTTCCTGGCACAGTCGTTCGGCGGCCCCGCGCGCTACAAGGGACCCGACCTGCGCAAGGCGCACCAGCGACTGGTCCATGGAATGGATATGGATGACGGTCATTTCATCGCCGTTGCCGGTCATCTGGCCGATACGTTGAACCAGATGGGTGTCCCGGTTGATCTGATTGACGAGGTCATGGTGATCGTCGAAAGCGTTCGCGACGACGTGATGGATCGATAGCCCGTCCGGGCGTCCGTATCCCCCGATACTCCACTCTAATCTGTCGGGTCGAGCGGGTTCAGGCCGCGCGCATCGTGGTCAGGAACCGATCGACGTCATCGCGCAGGGTCTCCGCCTGTTTTGCCAGTTCGCCAGCAGCCTCCAGCACATCCTGGGCGGAGCGTCCGGTTTCCCGGGCGCTCTCGCTCACATCGCCGACGGTCTCTGAGACTTCGCGTGTGCCGGATGCCGCCTCCTGAACATTGCGGGCGATTTCCCGTGTCGCAGCCCCCTGCTCCTCAACGGAGGCAGCAATAGTTGCGGCGATATCGCGGACCTCATCGATCACGGTTGATATCCGCTGGATTGCGCCGACGGCGGTATCGGTCGCCGCCTGCATGTCGGCGACCTGGGCGGTGATGTCATCGGTCGCCCGCGCGGTCTGGTTGGCAAGCGACTTCACCTCATTGGCGACGACGGCAAATCCCTTTCCGGCCTCGCCCGCGCGCGCGGCTTCAATCGTCGCATTGAGGGCCAGCAGGTTCGTCTGTTCGGCGATGTCGGCGATCAGGCTGATGACGTCGCCAATATGATCCGCCGCCTTCTTCAAACCATCAACCTCGGCATTTGCGTTTTGTGCAACGCTGACCGCTCGCAGCGTCACATCGTTGGATTGACCGACCGAGCGGGTGATTTCCTCGACGGAAGCGGCCAGTTCCTCCGCCGCTGCCGCCACCGTCTCGACATTGCCGGTCGCGGTCTGTGCGGTCAGGCGGACGGATTCCGAACGCTCCCCAACCGAGGCGGCGTTGGTCGTCATGCCTGACGCCGTTGCCTCCATCTCCGTCGCCGCAGAGGCCAGGATATCAACGACATCCTTCACCCCGTTCTCGAATTCGTCGGCCATGGTCCGAATCCTGCCATCCCGGCCCTGCATATAGACGACGGCTTCGTTGATTGATCCGGCGGAGCGGTGGAATTCACCAAGCAGTCCGCGCAGCAGAATGCGTCGGAAGAACTTGCCCTCCGCCACATGCTTCAAGGACGCCTCCGACTCGCGCACAAAGGCGTCGGTGACATCCACCATATGATTGACTGCGTGGCAGAGGTCACCCAGCGATCCGCCTTCGGATATGGGAACAACCCGTGCCTCCATGTCCCCGGCCCCGACCCGGTGGCAGATGGCGGAGACTTCGCCCAACATCCGTTCGGCGCGGGCAAGGGAGAGGAGGCATAGCAGGGCGGCCAGTCCGCCTAGTGCCGATAGGGCCGCGCCGACCCACGGATCGGCTGTCACCGATATCGCCGCCCCGCCCGGTGCCAGAACGAGGGCTGCGAGTGTTGCCCAGCGCGCCCTGGAGAGGGACGATGAGTTAGAGGGTGAAGATGAATTCGCCATAGGACATCCCCGAATTCCGTACTGTTTCCATCAGCAGGGCATGGCCTGCACCCTGGCCTTCTTTCGCATTGCCGTGGCGTGTTTCTTCCTTCAGCAGCGCGGCATAGAGCGGTTCCACCCTGGCCAAGGATTCGCGCCGTGCGACACGGCGGTTCGAATGATAGCCCGTGACCTGTCCCTGTGCATCGAAGCTGGGTGTCACATGGGCAAACACCCAGTAATGATCTCCGTTCTTCGCCATGTTCTTCACATAGGCGAAGATTTCCCGCTTTTCCTGGATCACGTCCCAGAGCAGTTGGAAGACGCAGCGCGGCATCGATGGATGGCGCACCAGGGAATGCGGGCGGCCCAGAACCTCCGCCTCCGTATATCCGGCGATGTTCAGGAATATGTCATTCGCATAGGTGATCCGGCCCTTGAGGTCGGTCTTGGAAACGATGATCTCGTTTTCCTTGAACGTCACCTCCCGCCCGGTCGGTGTTGCTGTATATTTTGCCACGCTCCAATCCTTACTTTCAGTCACTGTTCAATGATCGCCAGTGTCGTCTCCTGCGTCTGTTCCGACAATCCCCTAGTCGATTCTGCGCTGTTCTGGCATTTGTGCACTCTCAATTCCGGGCCATTCCTGATCCTGTATATCTTCCTCTGGTACCTTGCATGCGACGATCCGAACGGTTGCAGAACGGCGCGGGACGCGGCACAGTCGCCGAAACATAAAAACGTGCGGCATCAACGCCCATGGTCCAACCATGAGCCTCCAGCAGAGGCCGATCCAGACGAAGGGGGAATTTACGAATGCAGTCCGATGTCTTTCCAGTTCCAGCGGAAGTCGCCGCCCAAGCCTTGATCAATGTCGATCAATATCTGGCAATGTATGAGCAATCGGTTAAGGATCCCGACGGCTTCTGGGGGGAGCATGGCAAGAGGATCGATTGGATCAAGCCCTATACCAAGGTTAAGAACGTCAATTTCAATGTGCCCGACGTCTCGATCAAATGGTACGAGGACGGGACTCTGAATGCCTCCTACAACTGCATCGACCGGCATCTGGCGACGCGCGGGGATCAGACCGCGATCATCTGGGAAGGGGATGATCCCAAGGATGACGCGACGATCACATATCGCGAACTGCACGGCCATGTCTGTCGCCTTGCCAATGTGATGAAGGCCGATGGCGTGAAGAAGGGGGACCGGGTCTGCATCTACATGCCGATGATCCCCGAAGCGACCTATGCCATGTTGGCCTGCGCGCGGATCGGGGCCATTCATTCCATCGTCTTCGGCGGCTTCTCCCCCGATGCGCTGGCTGGGCGGATCAACGACAGCGACTGCGTCATGGTGATCACCGCCGATGAGGGGCTGCGCGGCGGCCGCAAGGTGCCGCTGAAGGCCAATACCGACAAGGCGCTGGAAAAATGCCCGTCGGTGAAGACCTGCCTGGTGGTGAAACGCACTGGCGGCAACATCGCCTGGGTCGAAGGCCGCGACGTCTGGTATCACGACGCCGTTGATGGTCAGTCCACCGACTGCAAACCGGAAGAAATGTCGGCGGAAGACCCGCTCTTCATCCTCTATACCTCCGGTTCGACCGGCCTGCCCAAGGGCGTACTGCACACGACCGGCGGCTATCTGGTCTATGCCGCGATGACGCATGAATATGTCTTCGACTATCATGAGGGCGAGGTCTACTGGTGCACCGCCGATGTCGGCTGGGTCACCGGGCACAGCTATATCGTCTATGGCCCGCTGGCAAACGGGGCGATCACGCTGATGTTCGAAGGCGTGCCGAACTATCCCGACGCGTCGCGCTTCTGGCAGGTCTGCGACAAGCACAAGGTCAACACCTTCTACACCGCCCCGACTGCGATCCGCGCCCTGATGCGGGAGGGCAAGGGTCCGGTGGAGAAATGCTCGCTGGCCAGTCTGCGCCTGCTCGGCTCGGTCGGGGAACCGATCAATCCGGAAGCCTGGATGTGGTATCATGAGGTCGTCGGCAAGGGCCGCTGCCCCATCGTCGATACCTGGTGGCAGACCGAGACGGGCGGCATCCTGATCACACCGCTGCCCGGTGCCATCGACCTGAAGCCCGGATCGGCGACCAAACCCTTCTTCGGGGTGCAGCCGGAAATCGTCGATGCCGACGGAAATCCGCTGGAAGGCGCTGCTGAGGGCAATCTCTGCATCGTTGAAAGCTGGCCAGGCCAGATGCGCACCGTCTATGGCGACCACGAACGCTTCATGCAGACCTATTTCTCCACCTATAAGGGGAAATATTTCACTGGCGACGGCTGCCGCCGCGACGCGGACGGCTATTACTGGATCACCGGGCGGGTCGATGACGTGATCAACGTCTCCGGCCACCGCATGGGCACGGCGGAGGTCGAAAGCTCCCTTGTCGCCCATCCCAAGGTCGCCGAAGCCGCCGTGGTCGGCGCGCCCCACGATGTGAAGGGACAGGGTATCTATGCCTATGTCACCCTGAATGTCGGGGTCGAGCCGAGCGACGATCTGAAAAAGGAACTGGTCCAGTGGGTCCGCAAGGATATCGGCCCCATTGCCAGCCCCGATTGGCTGCAATGGGCACCGGGCCTGCCGAAGACCCGCTCAGGCAAGATCATGCGCCGCATCCTGCGCAAGATCGCCGAGAACGATTTCTCCAATCTCGGTGATACCTCGACCCTGGCGGACCCCGGCGTGGTGGACAATCTGATCGACCAGCGCCAGAACCGGAAGTAGGGCGGCAAACGGGTCTGCCGGATTTACGGCAGAGCGGGGTTCGGAGTAATCCGAGCCCCGCTTATTTTTGTGACCCGGGCACGGGATATTCGAAAGGACGATGAGTCCCTGCCGTGCTGTGATCGGAGCCTGAGCAGGTGCGGGATGAAGATCAATTAGTGCTCTGTCACCGAAATTCCTCTGGGCAAAGTTGACCCCAATGATTCATGACATCGCCTAGTCCCGATACAATTTCAACCCCCTCATATGCTCGGCGGCGCGCTGCAATGCCGCGAATTGTTCCCGGACTTCGGGCGAGGGCAATAGCTGCTGTGCCAGCTCGCTGAGTGGGGCCATTTGCCGGGAAATCCGCCCTGCCAGTTCGGCATAAGGCTTCATCTGTTCCGCAAACTGGGCCGCCGCTTTCAGGCTCGGGGCTATTTCATGGGCAAATCGGGTAGCAAACGCTAAGTCGGGCTGCATCTGCTCGACAAATCGGGCCATGTTCTCATGCGCTCGCCTTATGCTCTCTGCGTGACGGGCCTTGCGTTCGCTCTGGCCGCGTTCCAGCCAGTATTCACGCCGTGCCGTGAATTTCCGTTGCAGCCGACGGCGGCAGGAATCATCGGAATGCCGACGGGGCGGCGCGATCTGGATCGCCTTTCTGTAGACGGACGTGAATTTCAAGTGCGGCTGCTCCAGGGTGATGATCGCGATTTCCAAAAGCGTATCACTGTCATTGATAATCGGTGGTGCCATTTCGGCCTCCTTTGCGTATTTTAAGAGTTACCGTCAATATGGCGTGAGTCCCTACCCAGCCTTAGGGATTTATGAATCCGGCCCTTCGGACATATCGAGCAAAGTTTCGGACATATCATCCGGCCCTTGCTTGGCACTGTGGAATTACGGCGATACCGCACTTTTCTCAATCCTCTTATGACAATTCGTTATGATACTAAACGTGAAAATAGGAAACATATCCGTTAAGCGATACCGATGACGGGACGCATCGGAAATCCCGAAATTACGGTGACACTTTTCTCTGCTCCCTTTTCGCTTTGTGTGGCTTAGGTCCGCGTGTACCATTGCTCCATTCCGTCACATGATGCGAGGTTGGGTCGAACGATGGGTGTAAACTGTGCCATGATCGAAGCCTGAACGGGTATGAATTTAAGATCAATTAGTGCCCTGTTACCGTAATCACGGCTTTTGATTTCGGTCTTTTGCAGCCCGTAAATATCGTGTGCGCCAGACCAGGTCAGGCAGAACCTCTGCGGCCGGACGCGAAGCGGCGCTCTCGGCTGCTGTCCATTCCGACGCATCCGCGTCCTCCTGCATCGCCTTGGTGATGGCTTCATCTTCGGCGTCACTGGGGCTCTGGTGGGTGTCTTTAAGTCTGGGCATAGTGTGTTACCTCTCTGAATTAAGGCGACATGATCGTAAATTCGTCGCCGCAATTCATCGTCTCCCCGGAAGACGCGGAGCGGCTGTCCGGGGTCCAGAGCGACCGTCACGGAATCGGACCTGCCGCTCTGGACGCCCGCCTTCGCGGGCGTGACGAACTGGATTCTTTTACGTCCTCTTCAAACGCCGAAGCGCCAATTTTGATTGACCTAAATTCCCCTTTGATCGGAGCCGGGACGTGGTGGTGCAAAGAATTACTGCGATACTGCACTTTTCCTATCCTCTTGTGACAAATCATTATGGCCCTAAACGCGAAAATAGGAACCATATCCGTTAAGCAATCACTATGACACGACGCTTAGGCAATCCCGGACAGCTTTGTACCGTGCGGGCGGGGGCGGTTTCAGGCGATCATATCGGGGGGCAGGTGTATTGTGACCGTGGTTCCCTGGCCCGGATCGCTGTCTATCCGGATGCTGCCGCCATGCAGGTCGAGCAGCCGCTTGGCGATGGAGAGGCCCAGGCCGGCACCTTCGGTCGATGCGGTTATGCCGTGGTTCAGCCGCCCGAAAGGCTTAAAGAGGAGGGGGAGCTTGTCCCTGGCAATGCCGATGCCCTGATCCTCGATGCGGATCCGGACGCCGTCGCGGGATATTGCGGCGGCGACGTGGACGGATGATTCGCACGGGGAGTATTTTATCGCATTGGACAGGATGTTGAGCACCACCTGCCGGATCTTGAGGCTGTCGCCGTTGAGGTCGGGCAGGTCCGCCGGAAAATCGGTCTCGAGACGGATGGAGGCGGCATCCGCGATCAGCTGGACCATCGACATGCAGTCCCGAAGCAGGTTTCCAAGGGAAAATACCCTGCGGTTCAGTTCCAGCGCCCCGGCCTCAATCTTGGCGAGGTCGAGGATATCGTTGATCAGGGCCAGAAGGTGGCTCCCGGCGCGATGAATATCAGCCATGTACTGCCGGTCCCGGTCGTTGCCGATGTGTCCCAGCACGCCGGATTGCAGGGCGTCGGCAAGGCCGATGACCGCATTCAGCGGCGTTCTCAATTCGTGGCTCATATTCGCCAGAAAGGCGGATTTTGCGATATTGGCGGCCTCGGCGGCCATGCGCGCCTGTTCCAGCGCGATGGTCGTTTCCTTGAGCTCGGTAATATCCGTTGCAAATCCGGCGACGGCACCGCTGGGGGTGCGCAGCTTGACGATGCGGAACCATCCCCGGCCCGGATAATAGCGGTCAATGGCATCCCCGTTCGCCTCCCGCTGCGCGCGCAGGCGGTCCTGGATATGGGCCTCCAGGCGGTCGGGCGGCACGACGTCCCGGGCGGATTCCCTCACCAGATCCGCGTAGTTTATCTCCCGCCCCTTGCTTTGGGCTTCCACCCTGGCAAAGGCGTCGCCATGCACCCAACGATATAATTCGTTGCAGGCGATCAGCCGGTCGCGTTCGTCATAGACGGCGACCGGTCCTGGAAACTCCTGGATCGATTCCCGCAGAATCCGGGCATCCCGAAGACTCGCCTCGGCGGGGGAAAGTCCATGTACCGACTCGTTCGTTTCCTGCATCCCGTTCTTTGCCGCTCCCTCCATGCCCGCTGGATTTTCCGGCTATTCCCGGATTCACCAGTCTTTACATGGGGTGACCCTTTGCCAATTCCTGGCTGTTTTTATCTTGAATGGGAATGAGTGTGCCTGTGAAGACTGAAGAGAGTGTTAACAGATCAGGAATATGATGGAAACGGGAAGGGAAGCCCGAGATGTGGTCCAGGGGTTCCAGGGGGTGGTCAGCCGCCCCCTGGTGTCATCCCTATAGCGATTTCATGACTGTGCGGGCGGTGACCATGCCGGTCGGGCATCCCTGATCGTCGCTGACCAGAACCGGGCCATCCGTCTCGGAAAAGCTCTTGAAGCTCTCTTCCAGTGTCAGGCGCGCGGACAGGGTCGGGATCGGCGATGCACCGGATGGGTCCGACCCGAATTCAAAGCCTGCAACCGTCTCGCGGGTCAGCAGGCGCATTGGCCGTCCATTCCGGCAAAGAGCGACGCCCGAATGATCTGATAACAGCGCTTCGCAGCCCGCCCGATCCGCTTCCTCCCAGGCCAATGCGGCAACGGGTGTGGCCAGTGAGCCGATGGTGACGACCCGGCCCCGGTTCACGTCCTTCACGAAGCGGGCGACATAATCGTCGGCGGGGCGCAGCAGGATATCCGACCCCTGACCGACCTGCCGCAACTCGCCATCTTTCAGAATGGCGATGGTGTCACCAATGCGGAGTGCCTCGTCCAGGTCATGAGTGATGAAGACGATGGTCTTGTGCAGTCTGGCCTGAAGGTCCTTCAACTGGTCCTGCATCTCGTTCCTGATCACGGGGTCGAGGGCGCTGAAGGCCTCGTCCATCAGCAGGATGTCGGCATCGGTGGCAAGCGCACGGGCAAGGCCGACCCGCTGCTGCATGCCGCCGGAAAGCTGGCTTGGATATTGGTGGGCGAATCCGTCGAGGCCGACCAGATCGATCTGGCGCATGCCCTGTGCGACGGCTTCCTTCTGATCCATGCCCCGAATTCGCAACCCGTAGATGACATTCTCCAGCACAGTCTTGTGCGGCAGCAGGGCGAAGCGCTGAAAGACCATGGATATCTTGTTCCGGCGGAAGTCGCGCAGTTCCGTTTCGTTCAGGTCCAGAATGTTCGACCCGTCGATCAGGATGCGCCCCGCCGTCGGCTCGATCAGCCGGTTGAAATGGCGGATCAGGGTGGATTTCCCGGAACCGGACAGGCCCATGATGACAAAGGTCTGACCGGCGGGGATGTCCAGGCTAACATCACGCAGCCCGATTACATGGTCCGTCCGCTCCATCAGGCTCGCCTTGGTCACCTGTTCCGTCCGCACCTGTTCCAGGACACTGGCTGGGTTGGGGCCAAAGATCTTGAAGATATTCTCGACCCGGATTTTGATATCCTGCGTCATGGCTTATGATCCAAGTTTCAGATGGCGCTGCATTCGCCGTCCATAGGCTTGGGCGATGCGGTCGAAGATGATGGCCAGGAAGACGATCCCCAGACCGGATAGCAGTCCGCGGCTGACCTCCAGCCGCTGGATTCCCTGCAAGACCTGATAGCCGAGGCCCCCGGCCCCGATCATCGAGGCGATCACGACCATGGACAGCGCCATCATGGTGGTCTGGTTGATCCCGGCCATGATGGTGGGCAGGGCGAGCGGAATCTGCGCGGACAGAAGCCTTTGTCCCGGCGTCGCCCCGAAGGCGCTGACCGCCTCAATGATATCCGCATCGACCTGACGGATACCCAGATTGGTCAGTCGGATGACGGGTGGAATGGCAAAGACGATGGTCGCCAGCAGCGCGGGGATCTTGCCCGGACCGAACAGCATGACGAAAGGGATCAGATAGACGAAGATCGGCATGGTCTGCATGATGTCGAGCAGCGGCAGCGTGATCGATTGCAGCGGGTTTGAGCGCGACATGGCGATGCCTATCGGAATGCCGATAATCACCGCCAACAGGGTCGCGGTCAGCATCAGGGCGATTGTTGCCATGGCCGGAGTCCAGATTCCGATCACCCCGATCAGGAACAGCATGGTTACCGTGCCGAGTGTCGCCTTCCAACTGCGCGAGGCAAGGAAGGTCGCTCCCCCGAGTATCATCACAACGACATACCAGGGCAGCCAGAGCAGGATATCCTCGATGCCGAGCAGCAGTCGCAGGACCGGCAGGAAGGCGATTTCAAGCGCTTCCCCATAGTTGACGACAAGACTGTTGAACGCATCGTCGATGCCGATCCGAAGTGACCGTGTATCGATGATTTCTGGAAAATCCTGCGCCATGATCCAACCCTTCCACGTGCAAACCCGCCGGGATCGCCGCAATCCGGAATCTAAACCCGATGTAAAACAGCCGGGGCGGGTTGCCACATGTCCAACCCGCCCCGGCGTCCGCCTTGCACAGACGGCAAGATGCAATCGGCCTACAGGGACGCCTTCACCTTCGCGGCAACATCCGCCGGTACCCATGTCGACCAGATTTCCTCATGGTTCTTGAAGAAATACGCGGCCACTTCCTCCGGAGACGCCTTGTTGTCGTCACCCCAGGCCAGGACCTGGCTGATCTCGACATTGGGCACCTGCATCTTTGACAGGAATTCGGCTACGTTCGGGGCCTTTTCCTTGAGTTCGGAGACCACGGCCACTGCGACCTCGCCCACGGCCCAGCCGGTGAGTTGCGGATCGGCGCAGTTCATGTCTGTCAGGCAGTTGAATTTCTCGGGATCGTGTTCCGGCATGTCGAGCTTGACCAGATTGTACTTGCCGATCACATCCGTCGGACCCCAGTAATAGCCGACAATCGGCTTGCCGCGTGCCACCTGGCGCCCAAAGGATGCCTTCAGGTTGGCACCCGAGCCGGGCGAGAACAGCTCGAAGGTCTCGCCAAGGTCGAGGGCCTTGAAGAGGTTGTTGGTGATGATCTCACAGCCCCAGCCCGGAGGACAGCCATAGAGCCGCCCCATATCCGGGTTCGACACATCGGCGAAGACGCTGGCATTGGCCTTCAGGTCCTCGACAGATTTGATCTGCGGGTGCTCCTTCGCAACATAATCAGGAATCCACCAGCCTTCTTCGCCGCCGCTCCCGAAGATGTCACCGGCCTTGTAGACATTGCCCTTTTCCATCATCTGGTCCCAGATCGACGCCGCCGTGGAGACCCACAGTTCAGGCGCGATATGCGGCTCGCTCTTGGACAGCATGGACGTCGCGGTCGGGACTGTATCGCCGGGCACGACTTCCGTGTTGCAGTCATAGCCGTCCGACAGGATCCTGTCGGTGATGAAGGCAAGCGAACTGGCCGACAGCCAGGTCATCTCCGCAATCGTGATCTTGTCGGTGGTGCCGCATTCGGTTGCAGATGCCGGACCGGCAGTAGTCAGCGCCGTCGCGGCGGCGGCTCCCAGTATGATCGTTTTCAGGCCTTTCATTGACTCGTTCCCCTTGCTGGATTGGTTCCCGGACAGCCGGTCTTGTGACCGGTCATTGCTTTCGCTGATATCAGGATGACTCAGGCCGTTATTTCAGACAAATCGAAACATTTTAGTTTAATTTCAATTTTTCTGAATTTAATGCTGAGGCCGATCTTGAATCGGAATCTGCAATGCCTGCGGTTTTCGGGCGAGTTATGGAATCAGGCCTGTCAGACGCTCAATCAGGGCCGGGTCGATGGCAACGCCCTCTTGCTCGATCCGTTGCCGGTTCGCCTTTCGGCGGTGTCCTGGTATCCGTGCGCCGGGCTGGTCGGAGATTGCGGCTACCAGCCGGTCGATGGACGCCCCGAAGGCATCACCGGAAAAGACCTTCGGATCGAAGGCGATGAAGCATTGGCCGGTATCAGGCGGCCCTCCGGCGCTACCGGAAAACGGGCTCGCGTCACGGCTCAGGACCGCACCGGCCAGACAGGAGGCAAGGACCTCCACGATCAGGCCGATCCCGAACCCCTTGTAGCCACCCGCTGGGGTCATCGTCCCTTTCAGGGCAGCGGCGGCATCCGTCGTCGGGTTGCCGTCGCCATCCAGTGCCCATCCCGGTTCCAGTGCTTCGCCGTTGCGGGACCGCAGTAGGATTTCCGATTTCGCGATCGTACTGGCCGACTGGTCGATCAGGATCGCAACGCCGCCCCTGCCGTCGGGAACGCCCAGGGCGACGGGGTTGGTACCGATCACGGGCTGGCTGCCGCCGACAGGCGCGATGGAGGCGGGGGCATGGGTGAAACACAGACCCAGAAGGCCCGCCTCTGCGACTCGCTCCGCATGATGTCCCAGCACACCGCAATTATAGGAATGATGAAGCGTCAGTGCGGCCATTCCGTGTGTCCGTGCGGCCTCGATCCAGTCAGACCAGCCCGCATCGATGGCGGGATGCGAAAAGCCGTTTCCTGCATCCACGCGGATTGAGGCATTGGCGGTTTGCCAGACCTTCGGGACAGCCTGTCCTGCGACCTTGCCGCACCGCAGATGTTCCGCATAGATCGGAATATACAGCAGGCCGTGGCTGCGGATTCCATCGCGCTCGGCTCTGACGGTGGATCGGGCCACCGAAGCTGCGGCGTGCGGGCTTGCACCGGCGGCTTCCAGTACAGTCGTGGCTAAAGCGCCGACCTCGTCCAGACTCATCCGTGTCGCTATCATCTCTTTTCTTTCAGTCATTGTCCGACAGTCCAGCCCCGGCACCGGAATGGCGGGATTGGTCGCTGGCGGGTACATAGGTGCGGGCAGCAAGGTCCGTCAGGGAGCCCCAGACCCGGTCAGGGACGTAGGCCCTGGCCGGTATGGGTAACAGCTCAGTATTACCCGCATCGTCTTGGGAAAAAGTGATGTCACACCCGATCCCGCGTTCAAGCACCCTCTTCAGGGTCAGGCCCTGTCGGGTGACATCGGCTGTTCCACCATCGGCAAAGGAGAAATGAAACCGGCATCGATCCCGTGCTGCGATAATACCAGCAAGTCCCATCATCAATAGGGGCGCATCCAGACCGTTTGGACAGGGGATGTTGGCCTGTACAGTTGCCAGTGCGAGATCAAGGAGGGCCGCGCCATCGCGGGCAACTTGCATCGGCGCATTGTCAATGTTTGCCGCCATAGTCGCCTCTGTCAGAGAGGCGGAGAGGCCCTCCAGAACGGCACTGGCTCCGTCGATATCGTGCAGGATCAGCCAGAGACCCGCTGCGGTGCAGTCTTCTGCCTGCCCCATATGCAGCCCGGCCCCGGTGGCGGCCTTCAGCAGCAAACCCTGCGTCTCACCAAGTGATCGCATCATTGCGGCAGGTCCAGAACTGGCAGCCACCAGTCGTCGATATCCTTGGTACTGTCGTGCAGATCCCCGGCCAGTGGGGCACCCTGATACAGCGTGATGCGTGTCCACCGGTCGGATTTCGGGTCGAATTTTGCTGCCCCGAAGAAGGCAAGTTTGCAGCGCAGCATGTCTATCGGCAGGCAGGTCGATGCGGTCAGGTTGTCGCGTATTTCCGAATAGGGATGCCGGGCACAGGTTTGCACCCGGCGGACGATATACCGGTGTTCGGGATGGGCGAGCAGGAATTCGGCAACACTCTGATCCGATGGAGTCTTGCTCAAATTCCGGTTCAGGGCCTGGATGCGGCGGGCGATGTCGAGGGGAAGCTCCAGTTCCGACCCCGGTTCGGCATATCGGTCACCCAGGCGCGGTTCCAGTTTTTCTTCAGAGACATACCAGAATTGCTGAGTTGCGGAGGGCTCGTGAAAATCGATGTCGAGGGCCCAGGCGAAATCCATCCGCATGCCTTCGCGCAGTGTTCCGATATGCATCGCCGGATCGAGTTTGGGGACGGTGTCGCTGGCCATGCAGTCTGCCAGACCGTCGATCAGATCGCCATGAGGCTCCAGCACCAGGGCGGCGGCAAGCTCCTGGCAGTCTTCGCCCCATTGTCCTGACAGATGGAACAATCGATCCCAGGGATAGGCTGTTTTGGTGATCCAGTCCGGTGTCATCACATCGGTCAGCGCCTGCCAGTCCTGCCGCAGTCGGGCGATGCGGTCGGCATGGACTGGGTCCGGGACGGACCATTGTTCGAGATACCGCGCCGCCCGGGAGGCCAGTTTAAGCATGCGCGTCTGGCTCTCGGGTGATGCATGCTCAATGGCACGAATGCGGGCCAGTGCTGTTTCCCGCACCAGAATCCAGTTGTTGAGCAGGATCGGATGGCTCACTAGGAAAGGGGCCATACCCAGGCCAGTGGAATTGCCGATGCCCAGCGCTCGGCGGATGCCAGGGGCCAGTTTTACCGCCCGTTCCGGAGCGCGGCGTGCCGCGATATGCTCCACCAGATCATGGGTGAATTCCCGGATCAGCCAGACCGTCAGCATTTCCGCCTGAAACGGGCCGGACAGGCCGGGCCGGTCCTGGATCAGTGCGCGGTCGGCGATGCCGAATTTGCCATTGCCATAGACCGCCGTCGTGCGCATCAGATAGCCGGTCGCCAGGATCAGGTCAAAATCCGGCTGGTGACCCGCAGCGAGGTTGTCCACGACATGCGCGAAGAGGCGTACGGATTTGTTGGCGCGACTCAGCACCAGGTCGCTCGCCTCGAACCGTCCGGCCTCCTGGCGTGGGGCATTGGCTTCCAACCGGTCCAGATCCGCCTCGGTCGGTATGCCGTCAAACAGGACATAGGAACTGTCCCAGGCCTCTGCGATTACCCGGTCTGTGCGCGCATCATCGGATAGTGGCGTTGCAAAGGCGACAAGGCTGTATGCGTACCCTCCCAATGTCAGGGAATAGACTGCACGGCCATATCCTGTATCGCTGATATCCCAGACCGCACGGACGGGTCTTACCCCATCATGTGCCAGTCGGCGCATCAGCGTGCGCATGAAGCTCAACCGTGTCGGGAACGCGGCACCCAAGCGCGACAGTCGCATGACCTGATCCGGACTGCGCAGGTCCGTCTGCGGGATATCCAAGGCACCGACAGGTGAGACCATCATGCCCCCGCCGCGCAGAAGGACGCATCATAGAACCGAAGCCAGTTGTTCCCCATAAGACCTGCCACTTCCTCCGCATTGAATCCGACTGCGGCCAGACCTTCCGCGATTTTGGCAAAGTCCCGATTATCCCGGAACCAGCCGGGCTGATTGGGAAAGCCCGGTGCCGCCGCATTTCCCTCGCCAAAATCTGTGACCTTTGACCAGCGACCGTTTCGCATCCATGTCACCACGGAATCCGGCTGCGACTGGCACAGGTCGGATCCGAGACCAAGACACGCAACACTGTAACGACTGGCCGCCTCCGCAACCATTTCCGCAAAGTCGGTAAGGCTACATTCGCTGCCCTGCCTCAGATGATGAGGATAGAGCGAAAAGCCCAGCATGCCGCCGGAGTCGGACAATGCGCGCAATACTGTATCGGATTTGTTGCGCAGGGCATCGTGCCACCAGGCCGGGTTGGCATGGGTGATCGCGATGGGCCGGGTGGAGGCCTCGATTGCCTGTAGCGTCGACCGTTCGGCGGAGTGACTCATATCGACCACGAGCCCGACCCGGTTCATTTCGGCCACCACCTGACGACCGAACCGGGTCAGGCCGGTATCCACGGCTTCATAGCATCCGGTCGCCAGCAGGGACTGGTTGTTATAGGTCAGTTGCATGAAGCGCACACCAAGCTGGTGGCAGATTTCGACCAGGCCGATATCGCTTTCGATGGGGGATGGATTCTGGAATCCAAAGAAAATCGCGGTCCGGCCTTCCGCCCTGGCCTTTCGGACATCCGCACCGGTGCGTCCTGGAAAGATCAGGTCGGGATGCCGTTCAAACCACAGGTTCCATCGCGCGATGTTCTGTGCCATTTCCCGAAAGGTTTCATGATAGGCTATGGTGACATGGACCGCGCTGACTCCGCCCTGGCGCATCTCCCGGAAGACGGCTTCCGACCAGTTCGAGTATTGCAGGCAATCCACGATCAGCGGGGTGGGGGGCGATTGTCCTGTCATGGCATCACTCCGGATCGCCGGCATTGATATAGGCGGTCTTCATCTGGGTATAGAACTCGACAGCAGCGCGGCCCTGCTCCCGAGGGCCTGAACTGGAATTCTTACGCCCACCGAAGGGGACGTGATAGTCGGTTCCTGCCGTTGGAAGATTGACCGTCACACAGCCAGTTTCGACATGTCGTCGAAAATGGGTCGCCCGCGCCAGCGACGCTGTGAAGATTCCAGCAACGAGACCGTATTCGGTGTCGTTGGCAATGTTGAGTCCTTCCTCGTAACTGTCGATCCTTTGCACCGTCGTGATGGGCGCGAAGAGTTCCTCCCGGTTGATCGCCATGTCATTTGTCGTTTCGGCGATCAGCGCCGGGGACATGTAGTAACCGTCCTGCGCCAGATGCAGGCGTTCGCCACCGCAGACGATCCGGGCTCCGCTGCCCCGCGCCGTCTCCATCCAGGCCAGATTGGCGGTAAGCTGATCGGCACTGATCACCGGGCCCATCTGCGTTTCTGCCACCAGCGCATGGCCGACACGGAGGGATTGCAGTGCACTCGAAAGTTTTTCGATGAAGGCGTCATGGAGATCCCGATGCACCAGCAGTCGCGATGATGCGGTGCATTTCTGGCCGGTGCCGGAATATCCCCCGGCAATCGCCGCTGCGACCGCGCGGTCCAGTTTCGCATCCTCCATCACCAGCAGGGCATTCTTAGATCCAAGTTCCAGTTGGTATCGGCCCAATGTCGATGCAACCGCCGCCGCAATCCGCCGCCCTATGGCCAGGGATCCGGTGAAGCTGACGGCATCCACCCCGGCATGACCGGCCAGATGCTGTCCGACACCGCCACCAGGCCCCATCAGCAATTGAAATGTACCAGTGGGCAGTCCGGCACGGGTGATGATCTCGGCCAGTGCCCAGGCGGAGGCCGGGGTCTGGTTCGCCGGTTTCCAGATCACGGCATTGCCGAAGGCCAGGGCTGGGGCGATCTTCCAGCTTGCGGTCGCAATGGGGAAGTTCCAGGGGGAGATTACGGCCACTACCCCGATCGGTTCGCGCCGGATATCGATTTCGATTCTCGGTCGGACGGAATCCGCATTCTCACCAATCTGGCGCAGTGTTTCCGCCGCGTAATAGGTGAAGAACTGCCCGGCGCGATAGACCTCGCCCCGCCCTTCTGCCAATGGTTTTCCTTCCTCCCGACTCAACAACTGTCCCAGTTCCTCGGATCGGGCCATCAATTCACGTCCGATGCTGTCCAGCACGGTTTGCCGCTGCTCCAGCCCGGTCGCGCGCCATTCGGTCCGGGCCTGTCTTGCGGCGGCGATTGCCACTTCGACCTGATCCGGTGTTGCCTGGGCATAATAGCCGATCATGTCCGTCACCTCGGATGGATTTATGTTTCGAACCGGCTCCGATCCTTCGACCCAGTCGCCCGCTATCAAATTCCCGAAAACCTCGGCCATGCGTCACCTCTCTGAACAGGGAGGCAAAATTCCGCCAAGATTGAACTTCAATCAAACAGAAACTTCTGTTACTTATTTCAAAATAACTGAAGTGAGCGATTATGATCAAACTGGAAGCCCTGCGTGTTTTCGTGACGGTTGCCGATCTGGGCAATATCCGGGACGCTTCGGATCGTCTTGGTCGAACGGCGTCGGCCATATCCATGACCCTGAAGCAGATTGAGGAAGAGATCGGCGGCCCGTTATTCGAAACCGACAGAAAAAACAGCCTGACCGCGCTGGGCAGTTTCATGCTGGAAACGGGGCGCGAACAGATACGCAGCTTCGATAAGGCTATCGGTACAATCAAGGATTTCGCACAGGACCGGATCGGGCATCTGTCTATCGCATCAGTACCCTCTGTTGCGGCCAACCTGATCCCGGCACTGCTGCCTCCCTTTGTCGCCAGCCGCCCCGGTGTTGCCATCGAACTGTTTGACATAGACAGCCGCAATGTCCGCATGATGGTGGAGACGGGACAGGCTGATCTGGGCATAGCGGGTGCACCCAGACCCGGCGCACCAATCTATTTCCGACCTCTGTTCAGGGACCGGTTCAAGGTCATTTGCGATGCGGAGTCACCTCTGGCTTCTCATGCGGGCCCATTGCAATGGGCGGACTTGAAGGGGCAGGTGCTGATCAGGAACGGCGCGGCAGATTCCATTACAGCACCGGATTATCGGGACCTTGCGGAAGGTGCTACGATCAATGTGCGCAATGTCACATCGCTGATTGCTCTGGCGAAAGCAGGTCTCGGAATCACCCTGTTGCCCTCGCTTACGGCGATCAATCTGCCGGAGGGTGTACGTGCCCTGGATATCGACGATCCGGATGCGGAACGTACGGTCGGTCTGCTGGAACGCAAGTCCGGCAGCCTCAGCCCGGTCGCGGGGGCTTTCAAACGATTCCTGCTCGATAATCTGGAATCCGCGACGGAGGTAATGGGCAGGGTGGAACTGCTGCCGCTGCGATGATGTCCGGATCACAGTATCTGTTCAGGTCCGGTCCTTGTGGTCGCGGATCAGGTTGCGGGCGATGACAAGTTGTTGAATCTGTGATGTGCCTTCATACAGGCGGAACAGCCGGACATCACGATAAAAACGCTCCACCGGATAGTCGGCCATGTAACCGGCCCCGCCATGAATCTGCACCGCCCGGTCGGCAACGCGCCCCACCATTTCCGAACAGAACAGCTTGCAGCAGCTTGCCTCCAACGACACCGTTTCCCCCCGGTCGCGCCGTTGTGCAGCATCCCGGACCATGGATTTACCAGCATAGATCTCCGTCTGGCTGTCGGCCAACATCGCCTGGACCAGTTGGAATTCGGCGATGGGTGTATTAAACTGGCGTCGGGCCATGGCATAGGTCAGCGCATCGTCCAGCAGGCGTTCGGCTGCACCAACGCAGACGGCGGAGATATGCAGCCGCCCCCGATCCAGCACCTTCATGGCGGTGGTGAATCCGCGCTCAGCGATACCGCCGATGATGGCGGTTGCGGGGATGCGGCAGTCCTGGAAAATCACGTCAGCGGTTTTTGCCCCCCGCTGTCCCATCTTGCGATCCGGCGGACCGACGCTCAGGCCAGGGGTATTCGCCTCCACCAGAAAGGCAGTGATTCCTTTGGCTCCCGGCACCGATTGATCCGTCCGCGCCAGAACGGTGAACAGCCCGGCAATCGGCGCATTGGTGATGTAGCGCTTGGTCCCGTTCAGAATATAGTCCGACCCATCCGGTGTCGCCGACAGGCTGAGCGAGGCAGCATCGGACCCAGCATCCGGCTCGGTCAGGGCGAAGGAACCGATGACCTCCCCCGAAGCAAGGCGCGGCAGCCAGTGCTGCTTCTGCTCTTCTGTCCCGTCCAGCAGGATTCCCTGGGACCCGATCCCGTTATTGGTGCCGATCAGCGAGCGGAAGGCGGGCGAGGCGCGTCCCAGACGGAAAGCCAGGTCCACCTCCTCCGTCATATCCAGGCCAAGCCCGCCATATGCCTCCGGAATAGACAGGCCGAACAGGCCAAGGGAGCGCATCTCGGCAACAATTTCCGCTGGAATCTCATTGTCGGCATCGACGCGATCCTCGGCAGGGATTAGGCGCTCAGCGACGAACCGGTCAATCGTATCGGTCATCTGGCGGAAAGTATCGGCATCCAGCGCCATGCGGTTATCCCTCAATCACCGGCAGGCGCAACAGGCCGTTGCCCATTGCCTTGCCAGTCTGGTCCAGCCGCAGGGTCCGGGTGGCACCACCACCCAGTGCGCCTCGCATGATGACGACGACGGCCTCAATGTTGTCCATCGGGTAGATTTCCACCGGTCCCTTGACCCAATCACCGAACAAGTCCTTTACCGCACCGGACGTCACGCTACGCCGGAGGGCCGGATAGTGGTCCGGGCTGCGGGCAAGGACGCCGATGGAAACCACGTCCCCCTTGTCGCCGGAACGGACATAGGCGATATCGCGCAATAGCGTCATTATCAGGCCTCCAGGATATCGACGGTCTGGGAAATGCAGGATCGCGGGATCAGCGTCGGCCAGACACCATAGACAGGACGCGGTTTCATCGGCGTTCCAAAGGACGTTCCGCCCGGTCCCATGATCCAGAGCTGGGTGCAGGCGCGGCGGATTTTCTCCGCCTCGGCCCGGCTTTCGGTATGAACCGCCACCCGAAGGCCGACTTCCGCCGGCTCGTAATCTGGCATCGGAGAGGCTGGCCCATGCAGCATGTTCACCCCGACCAGATCGAAATGGATCGCATTCGCCTTCAGACCCAGACGCTCGAAGCGTTCGCCCAGGGTCTGGCGGGCTTTCTCCGCCCGCTCCAGCGCATGCGGCCAGGGGAAGAAAAGAATCCCCTCGCCGATCCAGCCATCCTCGTATCCGACAACAAGTTTCAGCGTATCGGGTTGTCCGCTGCCGCCCATTTCCGACAGCCGCACCCTGTCTCCACCCAGATCCTCGATCCGGACCTTGCAGAAATCCGCAACTCCGTCAGGCATCAGATAGCGCGAGGGATCGCCGATTTCATAGACCAGATGCTCCTTGACGGTAAAGGCATCGACCTTGCCACCGGTGCCCGGAAGTTTTGTTATGACCGCCGTGCCGTCGGGATCGAACTCGACAATGGGAAAGCCGACATGGCCCATTTCCGGCATGTCGGCAAAGCGGGACGACATCCCGCCCGTCGTGGCCGCGGCGCATTCCACGACATGGCCGACGGTGATTGCAGCGGCGATGCGATCCGTATCGGCATCCCCGTAAGACCAGCCGAATTCATGCATCACCGGTCCGACATAAAGCGCGTTGTCCGATACCCGTCCAGCAATCACCACATCCGCACCCTGTTGAAGCGCCGAGACGATGCCGGAACTGTCGGTATAGACATTGGCCGATACAATGCGGTTACGCATGGCGGACAGATCGGTTTCCCCGGTATCCATATTGGTGAGGTCGTGCCCGGCGGAAAGCAGAGCGTCGAGGCCGGGCATCATGTCGTCACCCTCGACCACCGCGATTCGCAATCCCTTCAGGCCCAGTTCACGGGCCAGGTCGCGTACCCGTTCGGCCCCGGCGCGCGGATTGGCCCCACCGCCATTGCAGATGATACGGGTCGATGCCTTCCGGGCGAGGGGCAGCAAATCACGCATATGCACCGTCAGATCGGGGATATAACCCGTCGACGGGTCCTTCAGCCGCTGGCGCTGCAACAGTGCCATGGTCAGCTCCGCGAGATAGTCCATCGAAAGGTAATCGAGTTCCCCGCGTTCCAGCAGTTCCACAGCCGGGTCGAGAGCATCGCCCCAGAAGCCGGATCCCGATCCCAAGCGCACCTGTTTCTTCATTCAAAGCTCCTGACTGTCCCGCAACCAACCGATGGTAACCCTGGTCGATGGTTCCAAGGGTCACCTTCTCAGTTCAAATTTGCCCGGACAGGAGTGGTTGTCAATAATTTTTCGAAAATGAATTCCGCAAGATGGAATTTTTGATTGACCCGAAATTTCGTCATGCATAAGCTGAAAGCATGGCGGTGACGGTGTCGATCCGCCTGGAATTCCATGGGCATGATCCATGGATACGGGAGGAACCATCGGCCATGATCTCGCAAGAGTCGGTCCTGATCAGTATTGACGACGGCATCGCCCGCGTCACCCTGAACCGTCCTGATCGGCGCAATGCGATCAGTATTGCCACAGGCAATGCATTAAGCGTCATCTGGGACCAGGTTGCGGGTGATGATACTGTACGGGTCATCGTTTTGGACGCAGTTGACTGCGGGTCCTTCTGTGCCGGAATGGACTTGAAGGAGATGGCGGAGTTGCGCGCGCGGGGGGATGACATTCTATCCCACATGCGCGATCCGTTCCAGATGCGCATGCGTTCCATCGGCAAGCCAATTATTGCGGCTTTGGTCGGGCATGCGATGGGTGCGGGGATGCTGCTGGCGATGCATGCCGATATTCGCATCGGTCTCAAGGGTGCGAAGGCTTCCATTCCCGAGGTCCGGCACGGACGGGGTACATCCTGGATGGTGCCATTGCTCTGGATGATTCCTCAGCCGATCCTGTCGGAAATGGCGATGACGGGCAGCCCGGTTCCTCTGGATCTGTTGGCGCATCATGGATTCATCAACCATATCGAGGATACGACGGATGCAGTGCGTGCCCGTGCCGGCCAAATAGCTGCAACGATTGCCAGGAATGCGCCGCTGTCGGTGCGGGCGGCCAAGGCGAGCCTGGCGGCGGGAATGGACCTTGGCTGTGCCACAGGTCTTGCCAGAGCAGAGGAATTGCATCGGGTTGTCTATGCCAGTCAGGATGCACGGGAAGGGCCTATGGCCTTTGCCGAGGGACGGCAACCGGTCTGGACAGGAACCTAAAATCCATTGGCACACAAACCATACGGACAAAGAAGAGGCGAATATGATCGATCAACCCTTCCCGGAACTTGCCATCGGGGCTGTGAAGACCTCCCGTGGGAGGACGCTGACGGAAACCGATGTCGTCAACTTCTGCATGCTGACGGGCAACTGGCTGGAAATCCATTCCAATGTCGAATTCGCCAAGGTCGCGCTCTATGGCGAAAGATTGGTCCAGGGCTCGCTGGTTTTCTCTATCGTCAATGCCCTGATCCCCTTCGACTCGTCGGTCGTCGAAGCCTTCTACGGCATCGACAGGCTGCGGTTCCTGAAACCGAGCTTTATCGGCGATACAGTCTGGGCACGATCCGAAATCACCGCGCTGAAGCCGAAAGAGAACGGGGCCGGGGTCGCAACATCCATCCTGCAAGGCATCAACCAGCGCCGGGAGATCATCCTGCGCTGTGAGTTCCATCTGCTGATCCGGGCGGAACGGTTGAAACCCGCCAGCAGCAATCCCTTTGAATCCGAGGAGTCTCCGACATCATGAATTTTCTGAGCAGCGAGCAGACCGCCTGGCGCGAAACCGTCGACCGTTTCATGGAAAAGGAAATTACCCGCGAGTATATCCGCGAGCACGATATCGAACGCGCCTATCCCTATTCCGCCTATGAACGGATTGCGGCGGAAGGCTGGCTGCGCCTACTGATACCCGAGGAGTTCGGGGGCTTCGGAGGAGATATTTTCGACTATGCGCTGATGTGCGAGGGGTTGGGGAAATTCGGCTTCGACTTCGCGACCACGGTGCTGGTACCGACCTTCACGGCGATGAACATCGTCAAATTCGGCAATGATGCGCAGAAGGATGCCTATCTGGAACCCTTCATGTCCGGGAAGATACGGTTCTCGATCTCGATCTCGGAACCCTCGGCCGGGTCCGATGCGGCCTCCACCAAAACCCGCGCCCGGCGTGAGGGCGATTACTACGTGGTCAAGGGTCAGAAGCTCTGGTGCAGCGGAGCCGCAGCACGCGATGTGGTCATCGCGATGCTGGTCCGCACGGATGCCGAGGTTGCGAAACACAAGGGGCTGTCGGTTCTGCTGATCCCGAATGACACGGCGGGACTGGATATCCGCAAGCTGCCGACTCTGGCGCGGCGCGCGACCGGGACGACGGAGATTTTCGTCGATGACGTCACGGTGCCTGCGGCTAACCTGCTGGGTGATCCGGGGCAGGGGTGGGAGATCATCACCGATCATCTGGAACTGGAGCGGATCGCCGTTTCGGCCGCCTATGTTGGGAATGCCCAGACCGCCGTTGACGATGCCCTGACCTATGCGCATCAGCGCGAGCAGTTTGATCAGCCGATCTTCGACTTCCAGGTCATCCGCCACATGCTGGCCGATATGCAGACCCAGGTCGATGCGGCCCGTCTGCTGGTCTATCGCGCCGCCGAACTGGCCGCGCGGGGAGAAGTCTGCGCCAAGGAGGTGGCAATGGCGAAGCTGTTCTCCTCCGAAACGCTGCAAACCGTTTCCCGCATGGGGATGCAGATCCTCGGTGGTCATTCGATGCTGCCGGAAGCGGATATGGAACGTTACTTCCGGGAGGGCATGCAATGCACGATCGGGGGCGGAACCTCTCAGATCCACCGAACAATCATCAGCAAGGCGATGCGGCAGCGCTGATATGGCAATCCTGTTCGAACCGCTGAGCCTGCGCGGCCTGACGCTGGCAAACCGTGTTGTCGTATCGCCGATGCAGACCTATTCAGCGGGGCCGGATGGTATGCCGTCTGCCTGGCATCGCGGTCACCTGTCGCGGTTTGCCCTGGGCGGCGCGGGTCTGGTGATGGTCGAGGCAACGGCGGTTTTGCCGGAGGGGCGGTCCACGGTCGCCGACCTCGGCTTCTGGCAGGACGAACAGGAAGCTGCCTTTGCAGAACTGGCTGCTGCCGTTCATGCCTGCGGCGCGCCTATCGGGCTGCAATTGCAGCATGCCGGGCGCAAGGCCGGGACGACCGCGCCATGGGACGGGTTTCAGGCAGACACTCTGCAACCGGGCATGACGGTGGTTGGCCCGACTGACGACAGCGTTCCGGGCGGTCATGAACCGACACCCCTCACAGAGGCCGATATGGATCGGTTGGTCGAGGCCTATCGTGCTGCAGCCTGCCGTGCCAACCGGGCAGGGTTTGACCTGATCGAAATTCATATGGCCCATGGCTATCTGCTACACAGCTTTCTCTCCCCCCTCGCCAATCAGCGGCAGGACCGGTATGGCGGATCACTGGCGAACCGGATGCGGTTTCCGCTCCGTGTGGTGGAGGCCGTGCGGGAGGTTTGGCCTGCGGACAAGCCGCTATCCTGTCGGATATCCTGTGTCGATGGTGTGGGGATCGGCTGGGGGATAGCGGACTCACAGATGCTGGTATTAGCGCTGTTGGTGCTGGGGGTCGATCTGATCGATTGTTCATCCGGCGGGATGATCCTGCCGCGCCGGGAAATGCTGGTGCCACGCGGACCGGGCTTTCAGGTCACCTTCGCCCGGACATTAAGGGAATCGACCGGCGCGACCGTGATGGCCGTTGGTGGGATTACCGAGGCCCAGCAGGCCGATGCGATCCTGACTAAAGGTGATGCCGATCTGGTCGCCATCGGCCGCGAGATGATGGTCGATCCGAACTGGGCGCTGCGAGCGGCCAATACTCTGGAAGACAAGTCGGGTTGGGCGCGCTGGCCGGTTCCGTTCGGATGGTGGCTGGCCCGGCGCGACCGGTCTCGATAGAACCGTTACCCAACCCTATCCCGCAGCCTGAACAGTCTGACGTCGCCCCTGCCAATAGCTGATCGCGGCAAGGGTGCAGAGCAGCAATGCACCGGCAAGGTCGCTCCATGGTGCAGCATAGAACAGCAGTGCGGCCACACCATAGAGCGGCACGCGCATGATCCAGCCCAGGCGGCTGAACAGGTAGCCGGAGGAGGCGGCGGCTATCGACATCACAGCCACGGCAGCGATCCCGAAATCATAGAGAATATCCATCAACGATCCTTCCATCAGAATGCCGGGCCGGTAGATGAATAGGAACGGGATGACATAGAGCGCGATAGCAAGCACGATCGCATGCCCGGAAACCCGCCAGAAATTGACATTGGCAACCGACGCGGCGGCAAAGACACTGGCACAGACCGGTGGCGTGATGGCGGACAGGATTGCATAATAGAAGACGAAGAGATGGGCATTCAGGTCGGGAATGCCGAGATTGATGATGATCGGGGCCGCAATTGCTGACGCCAGGATATAGGACGCGGTGGTCGGGACATCCATGCCAAGCAGGATCGACAGGATGGCCGTCAGAATGAGAACCAGCACCAGATTCGCACCGGACATCGACAGGATGACGCTGGAGACCTTTACCCCCGCGCCGGTCGCGGTCAGCACCTTCACGACGATTGCGGCACAGGCCAGCAGGACCGCGATCATCGCAATCGCCCGTCCGGCCTTGAACAGGCCATCCAGGATCTGTCCGCCGAGTTCCTGATAGACCGGCAGCAGCCCGGCTACACCTTCCTCGTTCAGGCATTTCAGGGTGCGCAGGAAAAGCAGGCTCGACAACAGCATCGCGACAGCCGCCGCACCGGCCAATGTCGGGGTGAAATCCAGCACCAGCAACGCGATCAGCGTGCCGATGGGCAGATACATTGGCAGCGCGGTATAGGGTTCAACCAGTTCGCGCCAGGCTGGAAGTTCGTGCCGTTCCAGCGGGCGTATGTCCATGCGCCGCGCGCGAAAGCCGACACTGAACCACAGGGTCATGAAGTAGAGTATCGCGGGCAGCAATGCTGCCGCCGCAATCTGCGAATAGGGGATGCCCAACATCTCCGCCATGATGAAGGCACCGGCCCCCATGACCGGCGGCATGATCTGTCCGCCTGCGGAGGCAACGGCCTCGATCGCGGCGGCATAGCTGGTTTTGTAGCCCGCCCGTTTCATGGCCGGAATGGTGACAGGGCCCATTGCCATCACATTGGCGACGGCGGAACCGGTGACGGTGCCGAACAGGGCGGAGGAGGCGGTGCAGACCTTGGCCTGTCCGCCATGGCTACGCCCGGCAATCAGGGTTGCCAGCTTGATAAAGATTTCGGTCGCTCCGGTGCTCAGAAGTAGGGCGCCGAGGACGATGAAGATCGCGATCACCCGCGTCCCCATATCGGTCATGTACCCGAACAGTGTTTCGGTGGAGGCGTAATAGGTCTCCACCATCGTCAGGAAGGATACGCGCGGCGGCTGCCACGGGCCGGAAATCGCATTATGGCCGAAGTAATAATAGGCAAGGCCAATGATCGCCAGCAGTGGCAGGAACCAGCCTATCGTCCGGCGTCCGCCTTCCAATACCAATGCGATGGCGATGGCCCCGAAGATCAGGTCCAGCGAGGTCAGATCGACCATGAACAGGGAAATACGGGAATTGCTGAACGCGATATGCAGGCAGACCGCATAACCCAGAAGGGAAAGACCGATATTCAGCCAGAAAAGGCCACGGCCTTTCCCCTCCTGTAATTGGGTCACGGCGGTTATCAGAAAGATCGACCCCAGACCGAAGCCCAGAAACAGGCTGCGCTGGATCAGCGGTTCCATCATGCCGGTGAAGGCCGTTACGACCAGAAACACGGCATAGCCGATCAACACGATCCAAAGGACCCGCCCGACCCAGGAAATGGGTCGGTCGGAAGAAGTCTGTTCGACCATTTCTGATGCTTTCATTCTTGATTCAACAGGGGAACAGGATTTCCTTGCGGATCACTCGGCGGATTTCCAATAGGACATCGCACCCGGATGAACCGCAATCCCGATTCCCTCGGTCGCCAGGATGGACCCTTTGAAATCATAACCGGCAAGTTGCGGCCAGACCTTGATCAGGTGGTCCTTCTGTTCGCCGATCGCCTGGGCGATCCCTTTCGCCGTTGCCTCGTCCATCAGTGACAGGCGGGTGGCATAAACGATGGGAACGGATGGCGTGCTGAATTCCGGATTGTCCTTGATGAAGCCCGCCGGAATGGTGATGAAATCGACGCCGGGAATGTTCTTGCGAACCAGTTCCTGCTGTTCCGGTGTGAAGCCGATGATCCGCATATCGACCGAGGTCATCAACTCCTGCAGCGTGGCATCGACACGGTCGGCGGCGGCATATTTGCTGTAGCCGATCAACTGATTGTTTCGCACACCTTCTATCGCGTCCGTCACCGTGCCATAGGTGAAGCTCGGTTCGATCCCGAACAGCTTCAGGCTCTGGGTGATCAGCAACTCACCACCACTGCCGCGAATGCCGGGCGTAAAGTTCTTTCCGTCCAGGCCCTCCAGGCCGGTAATTCCGGAATCCGCGCGCACCGCCACGTTGATGATGGAATCGCTGTAGGGATACAGGGCGACAAGATCGTCAACAGCATTGCCTTCGAAGGAACCGGTTCCGGTACGGGCCTGCACGAAAACATCCCCGGCAACCAGGCCGAGGTCGATTTCGCCGCGAACCAGACGCCGCACATTGTCGACGCTGGCACCGGTTTCGACCACGGTTACCGTGGTGCCGGGCATACCGGCCTCAATCGCCTGCGACATGCCAACCGCAATCTGATAGTGGCTGGAGGTTGCATTCGTTGAGCCGAGGCTGAGCGTCTGGGCCTGTGCGGTGCCGACCGGCACGCCAAGCGTTGCAGCACCGAGCAGCAGGGCTGCCCCTGCCAACAGGGACTGACAGTTCTGAACTTTCATGGATTCCTCCCAAGCATTGTCGCCGGACACGGTTGCCCGGCATCGTTGTTTGCAAAACCCGGGTGCCGATTCGGCGTTCCGGGACTCCCGATCAATCACTGGGATGTCCCATGCAACTGTCGGTTGCTGGTGATGGCTGTCTGTTGTCAAAATGCCCGAATATGCGCCCCGCACGGGGAAATACAATTCCGGTCGCCCTCTTTCCAGCACGGTCACGGTGGCACAATTCCATTTTCTGCACAACAATTTTATGAAAATGAATTCCGCACAATGATTTTTTCATCTATGCTTCCACTCAGTTCAAAGGACCTGATGCAAATGACTGGTGAAAGGATTTGATCCCATGACTCCCGAAGACATCGTGCTGTTCGAAAATTCGAATGGCATAGCAATGATCACGCTGAACCGGCCCGAACGCCGTAATGCCCTTTCCGTTGCCGCCGTGGAGCGTCTTTATTATCTTTGGGAGGAGATTGATGCCACGCCGGAGATACGGGTCGTGATCCTGACCGCCGCTTCTTGTGGTACCTTCTGTGCCGGGATGGACCTGAAGGAAGCCAGCGAGATCCGTGCTGAGCGGGGAGTGGATGTCCTCTCACTGTTGCGCGATCCGTTCCATGAGCGCATGCGCCGGGTGCGTGCGCCGATCATTGCGGCCATGACCGGACATTTTGCGGCGGGGGGCTTCATGCTGACGCTGAATGCGGATCTTCGGATCGGGGTCGCCGGAACCATGGGCGGAATAACGGAGGTAAAGCGCGGGCGTGGATCGCCCTGGGCGGTGCCGCTGCTCTGGCAGGTGCCGCAACCGGTTTTCATGGAAATGGTCCTGACCGGAGAATTGCAGTCGATTGAACGCCTGTACGATCTGGGCTTCGTCAATTATGTTGAGTCGAGCGCGTCTGCGGTGATGGACCGTGCCTGGGCGCTGGCCCGGATCATTCATGCAAATGCCCCGCTTTCCGTTGCTGCTGGCAAGAAATCGATCCTGCATGCGATGAGCGCTGGTTGTGAAGACGGGCTTGATGAAGCAAAACGCATATACGAACATGTCTATGCAAGCGAGGATGCGCAGGAGGGGCCGCTGGCTTTCGCTCAAAAGCGGGATCCGGTCTGGCGCGGGCGATAAGTATCGTCGCCGATGCGAACTGAAGATGCGTAATTGACCTGTATTGGAACCTGTCGGGAATGGCCCCAGCCAGCGCAAAAGACCCAGTTGAAGTCGTCTCCCTCGGGCGCGGGCTGCAAATCCTCCGGTCGTTTCGGGCCATCGATGCGCCACTCGGTAACAAGGAGATAGCGGAGCGCACCTCCCTGCCCAGGGCGACGGTAGCGCGACTGACCTATACATTGTGCAGCATGGGCTATCTGCGCCAGATCGGCCCGCATGGTCAGTACCATCTGGCTGATAAGGTGACGGGGCTTGGACATGCGTTGCTGCGAACCCTGCCGGTGCGCCAGATCGCCGATCCGCTGATGCAGGAACTGGCCGATCGGCATGAAATGTCGGTGGCGCTGGGCATTGGGGATGGTGCCGATATGGTCTATCTTAACTATTGCTCGGGACCGGAAACGGTCACCATGCGCCTGCGTGTTGGTTCCTTGGTCCCGATTGCGCAGAGTGCGATGGGGCGGGCCTATATGTGGGGGCTCGCGGAACCGGCCCGTGGGGCGCATATGCAGGCGATCCGTGCTGCCGCCGGACCGGATCAGGCGGATGCGGTCGAGCAGTCGCTGCATGAAGCAATGGCAGCCGTCGAACAGCAGGGATTCGCTGTATCCTTCGGTGACTGGCGTCGCCAGATATATGCGGTTGGCGCGCCAGTCTGGCTGGATCGCAGTGAAACCGTACTGGCGCTGAACTGCGGGAAGCGGGGTCTTGGGCTGGACAGGGCGCGGTTCCAGGAGACACTGGGGCCGGAACTGATCCTGCTGTCGAATGAAATCAGTCACAGAATGAACCAGCTTGGCGCGAGCTTCTGGGATGAATGAGGCTCAACGTCCTGATCAGATCCAGAAGGGTATGGCAACCAACAAATGACCGAAGAGATCGATAAGGTTGATACAGACCTGCCCCCACCCCGTGAGCGAGTCAAGCGACGGCGCAAGAGTGGTGAGATTTCCGATGACCGCGATTTCGTCAATGCGCTGGGTCGCGGTCTGATCGTGCTTGAAGCCTTTTCATCCTCGGCGGATGTCTGGCTGAATGGAATGGAAGTGGCAGAAAAGGTCGGCCTGCCGAAACCGACGACATCGCGCCTGCTGCAAGCATTGCGCAGTCAGGGCTATCTTCATTATTCGCCGAATCGTCGCCAGTACCGGTTGGGTGCATCGGTCCTCAGCCTTGGATTTGCGGCGCGCGAACCGTTCAGCCTGGGTGATTTAGTTAAGCCCTATCTGCGCGAATTGGCTGATGAGTACAACGTCCATGCCTCGCTGGCTGCACGGGACCGGTTGGATGTGATTGAGGTCGAGGTCTGCCACAGCGTCAATACCCTTATGACTCTGCGCCTGGAAGTTGGGTCGCGCATTCCCCTGGCCGGGACAGCGACGGGCCATGCACTCATCGCCCCGTTGCCGGATGCTGAGAAGGAATATCTGTTCGGCCGTTTGCGCGAGCGGCACCATAAGCATTGGGCGGAACTGGAGGCCAGTATCGACTCTGGCTGCCAGGAGGTGGCAGAACTTGGGTACACCACCAAAGCGGCCAGTTGGAACACCGATATCAATGGGGTTGCTGCGCCACTTGTTGTTCCTGGTGGGGCGTCGGGGGGCGGTTCAGGCTATGCGCTGGCCTGCGGGGCACCTGCGCGGCACCTGCCGCTGGCAAAACAGCGCAAGATTGGACAGCGCTTGGTAGAGATCGCGCATCTGCTGGAAGAGAAGTTACAGCAGGGTACTTCCTGATCAGCCGCGCAGCAGACCCTTCGGGTCTATGACTTCCCGTAGCAGCCGCAGATCTTCCGTATCAGGCGGTTCGGT
The DNA here is from genome assembly GCA_965223125.1 of Alphaproteobacteria bacterium. Taxonomy (GTDB): domain Bacteria; phylum Pseudomonadota; class Alphaproteobacteria; order UBA8366; family Aestuariispiraceae; genus Pacificispira. The sequence continues at coordinate 2,498,761 of OZ244984.1, forward strand.
GGTTGCGACTGTATCTGAATGCGGCAGTTCGAACCCGGTATTGGCGATGACCTGTTCGACCGAAACACCTTCATGCACTGATTTCAGGCGCATGCTTAGTGTCCCCGGATCGAAATCCATCACGGCCAGGGGGGTGACGCAGTATCGCGGACCGTGCCGCAAACCTGCAGCCCGATAGCTGTCCGGGCCGTCCAGATAGCCGGGGGAGGTGATGAAATCGACCCGGGGCACAAAGGTCCGCACCGTATGCACCGAAGTGCAGATATAGAACCGGCGCGAGGTCACGGCATAGGAGATGTTCGCCGCCCCCGGCCCTCGCATCTTTGGCGCATCAAGGGTGCCGCCGATATGATGCAGGTTGATATTGCCGAACCGGTCGATCTGCATTCCGTTATGGAAGAAGAAGTCGAGGCCGCGATGGGAATGGCCGAACAGTTCCAGGAACGTCTCCGCCGCTTCACAGGAACCAAGCGCCCGGTCGTCCAGCATCGAACTCCAAAGCTGTTTCGGGTAGGGATTGACGAACATCTCACCCGCGATGGACAGGTCCGGCGCGTGGCGCAGTCGGGCCAGCAGCATCGCCGCCATCGGTATGGCGGCGGAGGCACCTGCCGCCCCCAATTCGCCATTTGCGATGTCGCGGGACAGGAACACGGCCTGCATTTCAGCCGGGGTGTAGTCAGGGGATTTGCCGGTCGTCATAAAGTGCGGGCCTCCGCGATCAGTTCCGCCATTCGCGCCGTACCGCCCACCGTCTCCAGATAGGCGGACTGGTCCGGCGGGGTCAGGACATGGCGGGCGATATAACCTTGCAGGGCTTCCTCCGCACCCGGCCGTCCTGTTCGTGCGGCCTCTGCCAGATCGGCATAATGGTCGATATGGGCCTCGTCGATGCTGTAATCCGGGAAACTGCCGCTTGGATGCGCCCCATGGGGAATCTCCACTACCGCATCGACATAGATGCAGGGAATCGAGGTTTCCCTGGGACGTGCGACAAATTCCGCATGGGGTACGATCCGGTCGACGCTGACCAGGACCGTATCGGCACTACGTGCGATCATCTGATCGGCATAGGTCATGGTCGAAAGATGGCGGATATTGCCGAACTCATCCCCTTCCTGGGCGTGCAGCAGGGCCAGCTTCGGGCGGATGGCCCTGGTCGCATACAACTGTTCCCCGGTGAAAGGACAGGTTATCTCCCGGATCAATGGGTTATGGCGAATTACATCCGACCCTTTCCAGGCAGCGACGGGCTGGAACGGTACGCCGTTCGCCGCCGCCAGGAATCCGCCGACGACGGACAGGGCATCGACGCAATGGGCAATGATCGTCCCGGATTCGACTGCGCGGCGAAAAGACGGGCACATTCGGTTTTCCAGAGTGACGGCAGGCAGGAAGGTTTCCCCGACACAGCCTGCGGCGATCATCAGATCGACATCGTAACCGGAACCGGGAGAGGAAATCAGTTTCAGGTTCTTCCGCTGCTGGCGGATCACCTCCCGCACCAGTGTCATCGGGCGACCCTGTTTGAACAATCCGCCGATAGCCAGCAGATCCCCATCCCCAAGATGCCGGGCCAGGAAGGTACCGATTTCCGGAAAAGTGATCTGCTTCGTCTTTCGGCTGGCGGGTGCGGTATTGAGGGCAGTCATGCTGTCGATCCCGTTCCAAAGACGGTTGCATCCAGGATGTGGATCCCGGACTTTCCAACCGCGACCGGGTTGATTTCAACCCCCTGGAAATCCGGACCAAGCTGTGATGCCAGATCCGTGATCTTCCCGATCAGATCGATCAGCGCAGCGACATCTAACGCCGACCGCCCCCGCAGGCCGCCCAGGATTGCGCCGATCCGGCAGGCATTGATCATCCCGGAAATCTCCGACCGGTCGAGCGGCAGCAGGCGGGTGGTCACATCCTTCAGCAATTCGGTATAGATCCCGCCTGCACCAAAGGTCAGGACGGGACCGAATTCGGGATCGAGGCTGAGGCCGATAAACACTTCCGCATCGATCCGCACAGTCTCGCCGATCAGGAACCCGTTCAGGCTCAGTCCGTGGCGACTTGCAGCGGCTTTCATCCCCGACAGCGCTTCACGCAGGGCCGCTGCATCGGGCAGGGCGACAGCGACCAGGCCCAATTCGGATTTGTGGACGACGCCGTCGGCCATGCCCTTCAGGGTGATCGGATAGCCGATCCGCTGGGCCTCGGACAGGATATCGGATTCCTGATCCGGTTTCAGGAAGGATTCTTCCGGGAAGGTGAAGCCCTGTGTCTTCATCCAGCGTTTGCTTTCGGCCTCGTTCAGGGCGGGTACGGGCTCGCCAACGTCCCCGACAGAACCGGACCGCCCTTCCCGGATCAACCGTGACGGGGATGCTTTCGCCTCGGCGAAATCAGATGCCGCGACAAGGGCAGCGGTGAAACTGTCAATGCGGCTGAAGACCGGAACGCCCTGCTGACGCAGTGCCGCCAGGGCTTCGGCATTGAAGATTTCCGCCGGCCAGACCAGGGAGATCGGTGCATTCCCACCCCGTTCCTGACGCCATCGCGCCGCCGATGCCGCGACCGCGTCGCTGACATCCTTCGCCCAGGGCTCTACGATTGGCGTATTGGCAATAGCGACCGCGTCGAAGTTGGGATCATCCAGAAAGGCATCCAGGCAGGATGCAAATCCACCCGGTCTGCGGAAAGGTGTTCCGGCGATATCGACCGGGTTCTTGACGGACAGGAACGGGGGGATGTCTTCGCGCATGCGCTCAACCGTCGCTTCGTTCGGGGCGGGCAGGGTGACCTTTCCGGTCTCTTCCAACGCATCGGCCAGACATCCGCCAAGGCCGCCCGAAAGGGTCAGGATTCCGATACTACAGGCCGGTCCCGATTTCACCAGATAATGGGCGACAGGTAGCAGATCCTCGATGGACCGGACATCGATCCAGCCCAACTGGCGCATGGCAGCATCATAGGCTCCCCTGGCCCCGATCAGCGCACCGGTGTGACCGGCTGCGGCCCGCCGCCCGGCATCGGATCGTCCGGTCTTGTAGAGGATGATCGGCTTTCCCGCCGTCTGCGCCCGGCGCGCGGCAGCGATGATTTTCTCCGTGCGACGGAATCCCTCGACATACAGGGCAATGGCACGCGTATTCTCATCATCTACCAGGAAATCGATGCAATCGCCGAGATCGGTTACCGCCTCGTTCCCGGTCGAAATCAGATAGCTGAGCCCGATACCGTCATGGATCGCATGTTCCAGCATCGCGCTGCCCAATGCGCCGCTCTGGATCACCAGGCCGATTTCGCCCGGTTGCGGCAGGCCTGCGGTGATGCGGCTCGTGGAACTCATCGCCACGCGGCTGGCAAAATTGACATAACCGGTGGTGTTCGGCCCCAGCATCGCTGCACCGTGAGCGGAAACAAGATCCACCAACCGGGCCTGCATCGCTGCCCCGGCCTCGCCAGATTCGGAAAACCCGCCGGTGATCACCATGAAGGCGCGGGTTCCCAGGGCCAGACCCTGGGCCACGGTCTCATATACATCGGCTGCCGGGACGGAGACGACGATACAGTCCGCCCTGGTCTCCAGATCGGCCAGGCTGGTCACGGTCTCGACCCCGTCGATGGTGGTTTTCTCCCGCGTGACCAGGTCGATGCGATGGGGATAGTCATGCAGGCGCAGATGGTCGAATATCGCGCGCCCCCCTACTTGAAAGGTCGCCTTTTTGGTCGAAACGCCAACGATGGCAATGGATTTCGGATTGATCAGGCTTTCCAGCGACACGGGCATCCTCGTCACGTTATTGGTTCGGATCAGGCTTGGGGAATAAAATCGGTCTTCATCGATGAAATCAAGAAAATAAAAATCAATTCCGCATAATGGATTAAATTAGAACCTGGATTTACTCCCGGTCATGCTTGGATCCAGACGTATTGTGGAGATCATCTGCGCTGGACGCGAGGTTGGCGAGGGATTATCTGAAAGTACCGCATTCATTCGCCGCCCTCGTCAAAGCCAAGGAACGACCATGATCGATCTTAAAGTCTTCGCTGCCCTTTCAACGACACCGGTCGGCGACTTCTCGCCCAAGCCAACATCGCTTACCGACGGGCAGGTGGAGGCCTCGACCTGTCTGTGGACCTCAGTGGATGGTCAAACCATGATCGGGGTCTGGGAATGCACCCCCGGCCGGTTTACGGCGGATCGCAGCAAGTCCGCCGAATATTGCCACATCATTTCGGGTTCCGCCTCGGTCACGAACCAGGATGGCAGCGGCACGCGCGACATCGGACCGGGTGACCTGCTGATCCTGCCGCTCGGCTGGAAGGGTGAATGGACGATCCATACGCATATCCGGAAACTCTACGTCATCAGCGCCGATCCGGCAGTATAGGTGATAACGAACTGCCCTGGTTTTTTACACTGAATGTTTGGGCCTGATCTCCACGACTTTGAATATTCGCTCTTTGGCTTGGTCATGAACATTTCATGATGAGAAAGCGTGGTAAGCGAAAGTTTATCACAAGAAGCGGGTGTCTGCGCTGTTTGCCCCACTGCTAATCATCCATGACTTAACGTCAAAGAAAGGCAAGTCATGGAACTGGAAAACAAATCAATCATCATCACCGGGGCCAGCAGCGGAATTGGTGCAGCGGCAGCCCTGCTTTTTGCGGAAGAAGGTGCCAATGTGATCCTGGGGGCGCGCCGGGAACCGGAACTTGAAGCCCTTTCCGATATGATCAATCGGGGCAAGACAAGGGCCGTCTACATGGTCGGCGATGTGAAAGACGAAAACTACGCTGACGCTCTAGTCGATCTCGCCGTAAAGGAATTCGGCGGGTTGGACGGTGCCTTCAACAATGCCGGTGCCGTGGGAGAGATGTGCCCTGTATCCGATATGAGGATCGACACCTGGAACGATGTCATCTCAGTCAACCTGACTAGCGCCTTCCTGGCCGCCAAAGCGCAAATACCAGCGATGAAGGCCAGCGGTCAGGGCTCAATCGTCTTCACATCGTCATTCGTTGGTTTCAGTAACGGGGGTTTGCCGGGGATGGGGGCCTATGCAGCGTCCAAAGCGGGCTTGATCGGTTTTGCGCAATCTCTGGCATCCGACCATGCCGCGGAGGGCATCCGCGTCAACACACTGTTGCCGGGCGGTACAATCACGCCGATGGGAGGGGAAGGGAATCCAGATGTGCTGGGCTTTGTTGCGAATTTGCATCCGATGAAGCGCATGGCGACTGCGAAGGAAATTGCGCAGGCGGCACTGTTTCTCCTTTCTGATCGGTCGAGTTTCATGACTGGAAGTCCAATGATTGCGGACGGCGGTATGTCTGTTCGGCTAACCTAGCGGGTTAGTCCAAATATCTGCCGAAGGGTGGCGGCGGGTCGGTTTGCAAGAATGGTGAAATCCTGTTCGAGCAGCGATATGCCTGCCGCCACCTTCCGGTTTCTTACTCTTCGGCGCGGAAATCGGATTGGCGGTAGACGCCCAGCAGTTTCACCTTTGTCGTGAAGAACTGAAGTTCCTCCATCGCCTGATCGACATTCTTTTCGGCGGGATGGCCTTCGATTTCGGCATAGAAGCGGGCGCGGCTGTCGTCGCCGACGCTGATATAGCTTTCCAGCTTGATCATGTTGACGCCATTGGTCGCGAAACCGCCCAGTGACTTGTAGAGTGAGGCAGGGACACTGCGCACGGTGAAGATGAAACTGGTGAGGCACGGGCCAGAGCGGGGGTCTGGCTCGATCCGGGTGCGCGACATCACCACGAAGCGGGTGACATTGCCGATGCGATCCTCGATCCGGGGGCGCAGGATTTCCAGCCCATAGGTCTCTGCCGCCAGGGTCGAGGCGACTGCGGCGATGGAGGGATCGCCCAGGCGCGCAACTTCCTGGGCGGCCCCTGCCGTATCGGCGGCAACGACCGGTTTGATCTTCAATTCACGCAGTGTGTTGCGGCATTGCGCCAGCGCCTGTTCGTGGCTGCGCGCTTCCTTCACCGTCTCAAAACTCCCGCCCTTCGGGACCAGAAGGCAGTGATGCACCGGCTGGAAATGCTCGCCAACAATGAACAAATTCGATTCCGGCAGCAGATGGTGAATATCGGCAACCCGCCCGCCCAGCGAATTCTCGATCGGGATCATGGCAAGACCGGCGCGCCCCTCCTCCACCGCTGCGAAGGCATCAGCAAAGGTCGGGCAGGGCAGTGGGTCCATCGCCGGAAAGGCCGCCCGGCAGGCAAGATGCCCATAGGCACCGGGAACGCCCTGAAAGGCGATGACGGGATTGTCCGTGGCGGGATTGGCGATTTTCGAACTGACCATGGCACGCGACCTTTCCGAATAGACTGCAACATTTACTGCGCCCCCGGATGTGCCATGCTCCAGTTCCATCACCGTGACTTTCAGCACGGCGGCGAGCTTCGGCATCAGGCTGCGCCGGGGCGCGGTCTTGCCTGTTTCCCACAATGCGACGGTCGACTGGGTTACTCCCAGCCGTCCGGCCAGATCGCTCTGGCTCAGACCCGTCGCAAGACGGGCTTCGCGCACTCTGTAAGACAGGCTCATGGCAGGGGTTTTAGACGGTTCACAGCGAAAGGCAATATATTTATTTCTGATAATTATGAGTTAATCTAATTACTCTCATATGCCCGCATGAAACTCATCGCCTGATTCAGCTGCGCCATGCGGGCGGTATCGCCGGTGTCGCTGTCAGGGTGGTGAATCGTAGCCAGCAGCCTGAACCGCACCTTGATGGCCGCTGCACCGGGGCGTGAACCAGGTGGAAAGCCGAGCACGAACAGCGCCTCATCCTTCGTGCGGACGGCATTTGAAAGCCGTTCTCCGGCCAGGATGCGCACAGTGTTACGAAGCCGTTCAATTTCAGCGCGGGCCTTGGCGTCACTTTCCGCGCGGGGGGGCAGACCGGCGGGTTCCAGGGTCAGGCGCAGCCTGCGTTCCTCCAGGCTGAGTGCCAGCCCCAATGCCTTGCGCAGCAGGATGGGGTCATAGCCTGCGGGCAGGCGCACCTGCAGGCGCGGCTTGCGTCGCCAGGGCTTGCCTTTGTCAGGACCGGATTGTAGCGAGACCTGTTCGCGGTCATCGGGTTCGGGGTCGCCGGGGTCAGGGGCGGCGGCGATCATTGCCTGTGGCAGCATCAGGATGACGGAGCGGGCCAGATCGGCGGCGTTGACCTCACGCGCTTCGGCCAGGGCCAGCACGCGGCGCCTGAAATCGCTGGCACAGGGGATTGTATACGATCGCTTGTGTCCAGGATCGGTCCGGTCGTCCGATTCCCGGTTGGCATCGGGGCCAGAATCGGGATCGGTATCGGGGTCAACTATGCGGCTCATGTAAATTCACTAGCCTGAAACGGCCCTGACAGGCAACGTCCCCTGCATGGTGTCTGCCGGATGCAGCCTCTCGACATCCGGCTTCATAACTGCAACATAATAGGCACTGTTTCCACTGAAAGGGACCGTTTCCATATGGCCGTTGTCGAAATCTACACCCGCCCGATGTGCGGGTTCTGCTATCGCGCGAAGAAGCTGCTGGACAGCAAAGGTGTCAGCTATGCTGAATACGACATATGGGCGGAGGACGGGCGCAAGGCCGAACTGGAGAAGCGCGCGCCGGGTACGTCCACGGTTCCCCAGATTTTTATCGATGACCAGTTGGTTGGTGGCTGCGACGACCTGATGGCGGCGGATGGTAATGGCAGCCTGGACAAAATGCTGAACGGCTGAGCCGAAAGGGAAGGGTGAAGAGATGCGCGATAGTCTGACAGTTGGCCTGGTCCAGATGACCTCCACCACATCGGTGGAACGGAATATCGAGATTTCCAGCCGATATATCCGGGACGCTGCGGAACAGGGCGCTGAACTGGTTGCTCTGCCCGAAGTCGTCAACATGATGCAGCGCGACCGCACCCAATCCTCCCGTATCGCTGCAATCGAGGCACGGGATGCATCGCTGGCCGCCTATCGCGCTCTGGCACGGGAACTGGGTATCTGGCTGCATGTCGGGTCGCTGGCGATCATGCTGGAGGATGATCCGCGCTTTGCCAATCGCGGCTATCTGATCGATCCGCAGGGAGAGATCCAGGGCAAGTACGACAAGATCCACATGTTCGACGTCGATCTGGCGAATGGGGAGAGCTATCGCGAGAGCAGCGGGTTCCGCCCCGGCGAGCGCGCGGTTGTGGTAGAGACACCCTGGGGCGGCTATGGCATGGCGGTATGCTATGACGTGCGCTTCCCGCATCTGTTTCGCGATCTGGCCAAGGCGGGTGCGCGCATCCTGGCAGTCCCGGCGGCCTTTACCCGCACGACGGGTCAGGCGCATTGGCACACATTGCTGCGCGCCCGGGCGATAGAGAACGGGTGCTTTGTCATCGCCCCCGCGCAATGCGGCGACCATGAAGATGGACGCAAGACCTTCGGTCATGCCTTGGCAATAGATCCCTGGGGCGAGATCCTGGCCGATGGAGGCACCGAACCGGGTATCGTCGTCACCACGCTTGATCTGAAACGGGTGGCAGAGGTGCGCGGTATGGTGCCGTCGCTGGATAATGACCGGCCTTATGCGAAGCCGGTTATCGGAGTTCTGGAAGAAGCGGCGGAATAGATCGAACGAGCGCTATCCGTTGAAGATGACGGTGCCGGTCCCGGTGACGTCATAGCCGCCCAGCTTGTTTGCCTGTGCCTGAAAAGACGGGGCGCGGGTCACCGCCAGCACGGCCTGGAACGGGGCTTCGAAATAGTCGCGGCGGTCGATGGCGATGTCGTAGCGTTCTTCCGCCAGGGGAATGAAATCCAGATCAAAGCGCCGGGCGACGGCGGCAATGCCGAAGGCGCAGTCGGCCTCTCCATCAGCGACGGCGGTGGCAGCCTCGGTCTCGCTTCGGGCGATCTGGCTGTCGAATGCGATCTGGCCCGGTTTCATCCCGGCCTGCGTGATCAACAGGTCAAGCAGGACCCGGCTGCCTGCCTCGGGCTGGCGCGGGCGCAATGTGGCGCGGCTGCGGGCAAGGTCTGCCAGTGTTTCAATACCTTTTGGATTTCCCTTTGGCAGGATCAGCCCCTGGCGGCGGCGCGCCCATTCCAGCAGGACGATCCGGGCCGTCCTTCCGCCTGCTCCATCTTCCCCCTGACCGGAACCGTAGAAAAGATGGCGATTGGCCGATCCGCCCAGCGGGTCGGGGGCGCTGCCATCCGGCACATGAAGGCCGCAGAACAGGGCTTCCCCGTCCAGGAACCGGCGCAGTCCGTTCAGGCTGCCATCGAACAGGGTCGCCAACCCGGCATCGGCCTGCCGCAAAGCCCAGTCCAGCAGGGGATCATGACTACCGACCACAATGGGCGGGCGCGGGTCAATGCGCTCCAGCGCGCCACCCGACGTTTCCGACGCGATCCAGAGGTCGATCAGCGGCTTGGGGAACAACAGCTTGCCAGTCACCCGCGTACAGGGGATCTGGTTTGACGCGACGAGGTCATAGACCTTGCGCTCCCTGATCCGCAGATAGGCCGCAATTTCGCCTGTTGTCATCAAATGCTGGTTCGACATCTGGAAAGGTCCGCCGCAATACCGTAAAGCTATATCCGCACAATGCCCTGAAGCGCTAGCCCCGAACACCAGAAAGACGTTATCAGTCACCATGTCGGAACTCAAACTGCCACCACTATTCACACCGATGGGCTTCATCGCGGAAGCAAACCTGCCTGGCGAAGCGCTGTATCGCGCCACCCGCAAGCGGATGGACCCCGGCACGGTCTGTTATTCCGAGCGTCTGGATCGACTGGATGCGATCATCATGCTCGCCCCGGAAACGCCGCTGCGGCAGGCGGTTCAGGTCGTCTACCCGTTGATGCTGGCTGCCAATGATGCCCTGGGTGCGGTGATGCCGCCCGGTGTTGCGGTGCATATGGGCTGGCCGGACCGGCTGTTCGTCAATGGCGCACTGGTTGGCGGTATTGGCCTGTTTACCCAGCAGGATGATCTGGATGCGGTGCCGGACTGGATGCTGGCCCGGATTTCGGTGAATATAATGGGCGATCCGCAGAATCCCTTTCCGGGCGAGGTACGGGATCGCACCTCCCTCTATGACGAGGGGGGCGGCAATGCCTCCGCGCTCGTCCTGCTGGAGAGTTTCTGTCGCTATTTTCTGAACTGGCTCGATACCTGGCAGCGTGGCGGTGTTCCTGCCCTGAAACAGAACTGGCTGGAACGGGCTGCCGGGCGCACGGAGGATGCGAATTTTCCGAATGACGGAACGCTGGTGCGCGGTCGGGTCGGAGATGTTGTGGAATCCGGTGATCTCATCGTGCAAAGCGAAGGGCGGGAGCAGACATTAATTCTTACCGGTCTGCTCGCCGGTCCCAGCTGGGAGTTGTAGGAACCATGGCGGCCCGCACTGATTTCTGGATTACATCCGGCTATCACCTGACCCCACCCGATGCGGAAGGGCGGCTGCCGATCACTGATGCCTTGCTGCGTGCCTATCTGCATCGCCCGGAACTGGCACCGGTCGAAGAATCCTGCCCGGCGGAACGCGCCCTGCATGCCGCGCTGATGGATGATCCCCGCCAGGCCGTCGCGGACGCACGGCTGGATGCCTTCCAGGATCAGGATGCGCGGTACAATTTTGATGTCTTCCTGAATTTCCGGACCCTGCTGGTGGATGCGGGAACGCTGGAAGCGGCCTATCATCGACTGGTGAAGGGCGTGCCGTTTCCGGTGCCGGGCTTGTTCATGGATCAACTGGTCCATGCGATCCTGCGCCATATCCTGGACGATGCGCAGAACCCGCTGCAGGCACGGGCGGCGGAACTGTTTTTCCGCAGCCAGAAGGTCACGGTCCAGGACGGACAGATCATGCTGGCCGATGAGGAGACCGTTGACCGGTATGCGACAACCGGCGGTTTTGGCGATCTGGGCCGGTTGCTGGTGGAAAGCAACACCGCCATGCCGCAGGTCGATCTTGACGTGCTGACGGAGGAGACGGGAGGGCATTACTGGCCCCGCTCCGACCGCTTCGACATGGTCCTCAACCTGACATTCGCGCATCCCGGACTGGACGCGCTGTGCCGCGTGATGGAAAAATGGATTGGCTATTTCCTGAAGATTGAATGCCGTGTCCACCCTGTGCAGTCGATCCGGGACGAGAAATGGGTCTGGCATACCGGTCTGGACACGGAGTCGTCCGATCTGTTGAATAAGCTCTATCGTGGCGAGGAGCCGGATGAGGCGCATCTGTCTCGTCTGCTCTCCCTGTTCCGGTTGGAAATCAAGGATCAGGCGGCGGTGCTGGAGCGGGTGCAGGGCCGCCCGATCTATCTGGGCCTGGCGATGGATGCGAAGAACGGATTGAAAATGAAGCCGCAGAACCTGCTGGTGAATCTGCCGCTCAACGAAATTGGCTGATCCGCAACACGAAGGACACACTGATGAACGAAGAAGCCCTGAACATGTCGATCCGCAAATTCCTGAAGACGGTCGGCGTCACCTCCCAGCGGGAGATTGAATCCGCGATCCGTGCGGCGGAGGAGGCGGGCACTCTCACATCGCCGCTGAAGGCGAAGGTCGTGCTGACCGTTGAGGGGATCGACCTTGGCGTCACCATCGACGGTAAGATCGAAACTGCCTGACCGGCTTCACGGAGCATCCTCCATGCTGGGTCGCATCTTCGCCGTCCTCGTCATGATCGCCAGCGCGGGAACCCTCGCCTGGCATCATCGCGCCGATCTTCTCCCGGCACCGCCCGTCCCGGAAGACCCGGCAGAAGCCGCCTACCGGGCCTGCATTGCCGAACGAGCCAATGGGATCGAAACGATGCAGAAAGACGGCACGATCAACACCGATCAGGCCACCCTGTTCCTGTCCCGCGCCGAAGCACTGTGCCGGAGCCAGAGCGGGGGGTAAGCTGACCGTGATTTCCGAATTATGCCTGAGCTTTCCTGAATGCTCGATTTTGTCTGCTCGATCATTTTCTGCCTAAAGAATAATGAATAATCACCTACCCATGATTTATTTTGATATGTCAAATATCAGTTGATTTGTATCAATTTTCAATTCTGGAAATAGAGTTATTACAATTCAAGGTGATTTCGGGATACGCACGCCTTCTTGCTTATCTGTCGTTCCAGGGAAAATACCAGGACAAGCTGATGAGTGGCCTCTGGGCTGAACCAGTGCATCTGGATACCCGATACCGTGCATACCCTGATGATGCCGAACTTTCGTTTGAGAGGCAGAGTCTGGTTTTAGTTGCGTATCCGGGTGAGCAGTATTCAGGTCGTAGCTGGGATTCTTCGGATGAACGTGCAGAAAAGCCTTGAATTGACAATTCTGAACCGCCTTGTTGATGCGGCGTCCGATGCTGTGATTGTCGTCGATGACCGTAATATGATCGTCTATGCCAACAGGGGTGTGGAATCCGTATTCGGATGGTCGCCGAACAGTCTTCTGAATCAAACGCTGGATTGCCTGTTGCCTCCGGATGCGGCTGCACGGCATTGGAACTTTATGAAAGCCTTCGCGGGAAACGGAACCGAATCCAGACAGATGGGGCGGCAGGCTGAAATCCGGGGATTGCGGAAAAGCGGCGAAGAGTTCCCCGCGGAAATTTCCATCGTTGCCGAAACTATAGACGGGCATCTGGTCTTTGCCGCTATCGTGCGTGACATCACCGAGAGAAAGCGCGCACAGGAAGAATTGAGTCGCGCCCATGTGGCGGCGGTATCTGCCAATGATGCGAAGGACAGGTTCCTTGCGACAATGAGCCATGAGTTGCGCACGCCCTTGAATGCGATTATCGGATTCTCCGAGGTGATGAAGCAGCAGATATTCGGGCCGCTTTCCGAGCGCTACAGTCAGTATGCGGCAGATATCTCGAAATCAGGCAGTTACCTCCTTGCTCATATCCAGGGTATTCTGGAAATCACGCGCTCTCACGGCGGTGAGATCGAATTGCATGAGGTATGCTTCGTCCTGCGGGCTTTGCTGGAGGATTGCATTCGGGAAGTCAGTATTGCCTCCTCCGATATCACACGGGACATCCGGATCACGGATTGCGACGGCTCCATCCGCCTGCGGGCGGATCGGGTGAAATGTTATCAGATATTGACCAATATTCTGTGGAATGCGGTTAAATTCTCACGAAAGAGGTCACCGATCATTCTTTCCGCATCCGTGTCCGACACGGATGGTGCCCTGGTTATTGCCATCGAGGATCAGGGAATAGGCATTCCCAAAGGGAAACTGGAGATGATCCGAAAGCCATTCGTGAAACTGGCAAATCCCAGTCACGCCACAAATCATAAGGATGGCATTGGACTGGGCCTGCACATCGTCCAGACCCTGATGGAGGCTCATGGTGGTAGTCTGGATATCGACAGCGCCCCCGATCAGGGAACCAGAGTCAGCGTTACGTTTCCCGCCAGTCGGGTCTTCCGAACTGACAGCGTTGACGGGAACTGACGGCCTATTCCGCCGCTTCGCTCTTCGCCACCGCTTCCTCGATGAGGCCCAGGATTTCGCCCGCTGCCGCCGGGATGTTCGTGCCGGGGCCATAGATCGCGGCGACGCCTGCGTTCAAAAGGAAGTCGTAGTCCTGAGGCGGGATGACGCCGCCGCAGACGATCAGGATATCGTCGGCCCCCTGATCCTTCAGCGACTGAATCATCTGTGGCACCAGGGTCTTGTGCCCCGCCGCCTGGGAAGAGACGCCGACGACATGAACATCTGCCTCGATGGCCTGATTGGCGGCCTCTTCCGGGGTCTGGAACAGCGGGCCGATATCAACATCGAAGCCGATATCGGCAAAGGCGGTGGCGATCACCTTGGCACCGCGGTCGTGGCCATCCTGGCCCATCTTCACCACCAGCATGCGCGGGCGGCGACCCTGGCGGGCAACGAAGCCCTCGATATCCTGCTGTATCTTCATGAAACCCGCATCCCCCTCATAGGCCGATCCATAGACCCCGGTGATGGAACGGATGACGGCACGGTGCCGGGTGAAGGCCTTTTCCATCGCATCGGAGATTTCGCCCACCGTTGCCCGGGCGCGGGTCGCCTTCACGGCGAGGTCGAGCAGATTGCCCGTCCCGTTTCGCGCCGCCTCGGTCAGGGCCTCCAGCGCCGCCATGCAGACCGTCGCATCCCGACTGGCGCGGATTTTCTTCAGCCGCGCGACCTGATTTTCCCGCACTTCGTCATTGTCGATATCCAGGATGTCGATGCGATCCTTATCGCCGGATTTGTATTTGTTGACGCCAACGATGGTTTCCTCGCCCCGGTCGATGCGGGCCTGTCGGGCGGCGGCGCTTTCCTCGATCTTCATCTTCGGCCAGCCGGTCTCGACCGCCTTGGTCATGCCGCCCATCGCCTCGACCTCGTCGATCAGCCGCCGCGCCTCGGCGATCATTTCCCCGGTCAGGCTCTCGACATAATAGGAGCCCGCCATCGGGTCGACGGTGCGGGTGATCTGGGTTTCCTCTTGCAGGATCAACTGCGTATTGCGGGCAATCCGGGCGGAGAAGTCGGTTGGCAGGCCGATAGCCTCGTCGAAGGCGTTGGTATGCAGCGACTGGGTGCCGCCCAGTACGGCGGCCATCGCCTCGACGGCGGTGCGCACGACGTTGTTGTAGGGGTCCTGTTCCGTCAGCGACCAGCCGGACGTCTGGCAATGGGTCCGTAGCATCAGCGACCGCGAGTCCTTGGGCTGGAAATGCGTCTGCATCAGATCGGCCCAGAGGAAGCGCGCGGCACGCAGTTTCGCGACCTCCATGAAGAAATTCATTCCGATGCAGAAGAAGAAGCTCAGCCGTGGCGCAAAGGCATCCACATCCAGTCCCTTCGCCGCCGCCACCCGGACATATTCCAGCCCGTCGGCCAGCGTGAAGGCGAGTTCCTGGGTCAGCGTCGCCCCGGCTTCCTGCATGTGATAGCCGGAGATCGAGATCGAGTTGAAGCGCGGCATATGCTGGGCGGTATATTCGATGATGTCGGCGACGATCCGCATCGACGGGTCCGGCGGATAGATATAGGTGTTCCGGACCATGAACTCCTTCAGGATATCATTCTGGATCGTACCCGACAGCTTGTCGGGTGATACGCCCTGTTCTTCCGCCGCGACGATGTATCCCGCCAGCACCGGCAACACCGCGCCGTTCATGGTCATGGAGACCGACATGTCCTCCAGCGGGATCTGGTCGAAGAGGATTTTCATGTCCTCGACGCTGTCAATGGCGACTCCCGCCTTGCCGACATCGCCGACAACGCGCGGATGGTCGCTGTCATAGCCACGATGAGTCGCCAGGTCGAAGGCGACCGACAGGCCCTTCTGCCCGGCGGCAAGGTTGCGTCTGTAGAAGGCGTTGGAGGCTTCGGCGGTGGAGAATCCGGCATACTGGCGAACGGTCCAGGGCCGCCCGACATACATCGATGCCTTCGGCCCGCGCGTGAAGGGTGCGAAACCCGGCATTCCGCCAAGATGCGGAAGCCCGGCCAGATCATCCCTGGTATAGAGCGGTTTGATGGCGATGCCCTCGGGCGACTGCCAGGCCGTGTCGGTGATCGTGCTGCCCTTGGACTCCTTGGAAAACAGGGCTTCCCATTCGGCCAGGGTTGCTTTCGAAAATTCCGCCATTGCGCTTCGCTCCTTGTCTTTGGCCCCGTTATACCGTGCCGGGGAAGGGTTCGTCCAATGCTTCAATCGTCGCGGGCGGGTGGCAGGCCGGTTGCCGATTGGCGACGGGTCCGATAAAGACGCGGGCAGTGCTGACTCTTGGAGTATGGGCAATGGCGGGTTTCTCGCTGGGCATTCTGGGTTACGGACATTTCGGGTCATTCCTGCATCGGCTGGCGGAGCGGTTCCTGCCGGATGTGCCGGTGCGTGTCTATCGCCGCAGTGCAACGCCGGGTGAGGGTCATTTTGTCAGCCTGGAGGACGTCCTGGCCTGTGATGCGCTACTGCTCTGCATGCCGATCAGCGCCTATGCCGAAACGCTGACAGCGATCCGCGACAGGCTTCGTCCCGACACGATCCTGATCGATGTCGCGACCGTAAAGCGCTATACCGGCGGCCTGATCCGCGATCTGGTGCCGGGCCAGCCCTATATCTGCACCCATCCGATGTTCGGACCGGAAAGCTATGCCAAGAAATCGGGCGACGTGACCGGGTTTCGCATTGTCATCACGGAAACCAATCTCAGTCCCGATCTGGACGAACCGTTCCGGGCGCGGCTGCGGCAGGCTGGCTTTGACGTGGTCGAGAAGACCGCCGATGCACATGACCGGGAACTGGCCGAAACCCTGTTCCTGACCCATTACATCGGTCAGATCGTGTCCCATAGCGGGTTTGAACGCACCGAGATCGATACCGTCTCCTTCGGATTCCTGATGGATGCAGTGGACAGCGTGCGCCATGACCTGGAACTGTTTCAGGAAGTCTGCCGCTTCAACCCCTATTGCCAGGACGTTGTGCGCCGCTTCGACCATAGCGAACAGGCAATCAAGCAAAGGCTGTTGAGTCTGGAACCGGTGCCTGAGGCTCTGATCTCGGACTAGTTTTCCATGATCTGTGGGGGAGCATCACCGGTTGCTGCCAGAATTGGTGCGGGCCGCGACAGGTTTCCCGTCGGTATTCCGATTTCCGGCGTGGTGTCCGCAGTCTGCTGGGTCGGTATGGTGCGACGCTCAATGCCGTTCGCTTTAGGATAGACTGAGGATGTCTCCTGGAGGATCGGTTCAGGCACACTGTCGGCATGTGGTGCGCCTGCAACAGCCTCTGTACCCGAACTAGTGGCTGCAACCGGCGCGGTCTGAATGGCGTCCGGTGATAGAACTTCCGCCATGCGCCAGCCGATAAGGACGGATAGGGCGCATATCGCAAGGCAGGCGGCCAGTGCCTGCATCCGGGGGATGACCAGAACGCCACGCGGCACTATTCTCCCTTCTGTATCCTTTGATATGTCTGCATGCGACCGCAGTCCCTGCAGCAGGCGGGGAGGTATCTCCTCCGTCAGGATCGGATCATAACAGGCATGCAGATGGCTTTCGATCCGGCGGTGCGCCGCGACGATGTCAGCCTCGACGATGCCCGATGACCCGTCCGCGTCGCTGCGGGTCGAGGTGAGGATCCGGCGTCCGGAACCGCTTGCCCTGGCACCGTCCACGGTATCGGTGACGCGCAGGACATGGGATTTCCAGGCATCGCTTGCGAGGTCCCGATCCCGGATCAGGCCAGATTTGAACAGGGTCCTGATAAGAATATTCATTTTACCTGCCTCAGATAGGGGGTATCGGAACGGTCGCCCGCATCCGGATCCTGATCTTCATTCCGATCCAGGTCCGGTTCGGCGGGGCGGACCTCCCGCAGGGCCTCGCGGGCGCGGAACAGGCGCGATCTCACGGTACCGATCGGGGCTTTCATAATCTTCGCGACCTCATCATAGCTCAGGCCTTCAAGCGTCACGAGGGAGAGGACGGAGCGTTGCTGCACCGGCAGGTCGTCGACCGCCGCCATGACCCGCGATAGGGTCAGATGATGAATTTGGGCCGGAGCGGATGAAAATGCCTCCGAAACCTGCGGGATATCATCAACATCCTGTGCGACTCCAACCTCCGCCGGGCGCGCCCGGTGTTTGCGGTGATCCAGGAAGACCCGGTATTCGATGCCAAACAGCCAACTGCGGATCGACCCGTCCCGACGCCAGTTCGACCATTTGCGCAATCCACGCTCCACCGTGTCCTGGACTACGTCATCCGCCAGTTCGGGATGGCCGGTCAGAACGCGCGCGAACCGACGCAGATGGGGCAGTTCGCTTGCGATCCTGGCAACAACTTCACTTTTTCCTTCGACATGCCGCAGTCGGGTCCTTTTCTCTGCCTCATGACATAGGGACGCCGCGATGCGTGGAAAAGTTCCATTTTCAATACGGCAGAAGGCTCTGGATCAGATTTTTGAGGAAAAAAGATCGGAATTGAATGGAACCATTTCCGCTGCGGACTGTCATTCAAGTGACGCCCCGACGCACAGGGCGCACTGGAATCGCAAGACGCGACAGATGTAGACGCTTAAAAAAGGAGGACTTAGCCTTGACTTTCAGCAAGCATTTCAAGGATACCGGATCGGTCACTACTCTCAGAAGCGTGGCACTGGCAAGTGTGTTCGCCCTCGGCGCCGTTGTCGGCACGGCCTATGCCGGGTCCGATACGATGCCGAAGCAGGACGATGCCCAGATCCAGCTTCTTGCCCAAAACCTTGCCCAGGCTGCCGGTGATGTCAGCGACGAACAGCTTCGCTCCTTCTCCATGGCCCAGGGTTCGATCATGGCCATTCAGGAAGAATGGCAGAACCGCGTTGATCGCGGCGAAGTGGACCCGAACGACGCCCAGGCAATCGAAGACGTCCGGACCCAGATGGCGATGACGGTCGAGCAGACGGGCCTCAGTGTCGAGGATTACAACATGATCTTCGAAACGCTGCAGACCGATCCCGAATTGCGGGAACGCTATCAGGAAATGCAGTAACCCTGTTTGCTGCACGGACACCTTGGCACTTCCGGGCATTCGCCCGGAGGTGCCTTTTTATGTATCGGAAGCTTTAGGTATCAGCCAGAGTCAGGGTTTCGGCGGGTGGATTGCGTTCCCATACCTGTAATCCGCGCTCTACCGCTTCGGCGGCTTCTAGGACCAGGCGGTCGTTGCCGGGCGGGCCGATGATCTGCAATCCGACGGGCAGTCCGTCGGCGGTGAAGCCGCCGGGGACGGAGATGGAAGGCAGGTCGAGTGCCGGGCTGATATAGACCGTATCCCAGTCGAATCCGGCGCTGGTCAGGCTGGCCGGTTCAAAGGGCGGGCCGCTGGTCGTCGGCCAGCACATCAGGTCGAACTGGTCGAAGAAGGCGGTCAGGCGGGTCCAGGCCTTCACCCGCAGCGCATAGGCCCGCTCCATCTCGTACCCCGTCAGGCGGCGGGACTGGCCGACCAGATCCAGGATTGTCTCACCCAGTTCCAATCCGTATTCATCGACCGCCCATCCGGCGTATTCCGCAGCGCAGAGCGCCCGGAAAACCGGCTGACTGCGCGCCAGGAAGGTGATGTCGGGATGCGCTTCAGTAACTGCCGCCCCCGCATCCGCCAGAGCATCGCCGCAGGATGATAGTGCCGCCGTGACTGCCGGGTCGATGCGGAAGGCGTCCGCGCCGACCGAGAACGCGATCCGCACCCCACTCAGATTTCCGGTCAGCGGGGTTGCGAATTCCTCCGGCCCGAACGGTGCGGCAATCGGGCTATGCGGATGGCGACCGGAAACGACCGACAGCATCAGGCGCAGGTCATCAACCCGTCGCGCCATCGGCCCCATCACATGCAGGCGGTCATAGGGCGCGACGCTGGGCAGTTTCGGCACCACACCGGTGGAAGGGCGGAAACCGGCACAATTGCACCAGCTTGCCGGGATTCGGGTTGATCCCCCCAGATCGGTGCCATCGGCAATCGGGACCAGATCCATTGCCAGCGCGGCTCCGGCCCCGCCGGAACTGGACCCGACGGACCGCCCGAAGGCATAGGGATTGCGGGTCCGACCCCAGAGTGGATTGTCGGTATCCTCCCCGAAGGCGAATTCCGGCATATTCGTCTTGCCGACAACGATGGCCCCCGCCGCCTTCATCCGCGCGACATGCAGGCTGTCCGACTCCGGCCAGTTGTTGCGCAAAGCTGCTGCGCCATAGGTGGTACGGAAACCCGCGACGTCGAAATTATCCTTTATTGCGACCGGCAGACCGAACAGAGGGCCGGTCTCCTTGCCCCGGTCGCGGGACTCGTCTGCCGCTCTGGCTGCCTGCCGTGCGGCCTCCAGATCCAGTTGGACGATGGCATTGATGCGCGGATTAAACCGCTCGATCCGGTCGGCAAAGGCGTCCATCACGTCTATGCAGCGCAATGCCCCGCTCTTCATCTGTGCGGCCAGGGTGCCCGCCGACTGGCGCGTAATCGAATTCATGGGGTGACGGCCTTTGCGACGGAGGAATGCTAATCAGCGCTCTACCAGCTTCCTGTTTCGGGGGCAATATCCACCAAACTTGTGCTCCCGGCGTGTGCCCTTTACCCTTGGCCCATGATCGATACGCATATCCCCTTGGCCGCCTTTGAGGCGGCGCGCGCTCGCATAGCGCCCCATGTGCTGCGCACCCCGCTGGTGCCCGCCTTTCCCCTGTCCGATGCCTGTGGGGGAGAGGTGCGCCTGAAGCTGGAGACCCTCCAGGCGACAGGTGCGTTCAAGCTGCGCGGCGCGACAAATGCGATCCTCAACCTGTCGGCGGAAGACCGGGCGCGTGGGGTGGTTACCTGTTCCACCGGAAATCACGGGCGCGGTGTTGCCTATGCCGCAAACCTGCTGGGCGTGCGCGCGGTCATATGCATGTCCAGTCTGGTCCCCCAGGTGAAGATCGATGGTATTCGCCGGTTCGGCGGCGAGGTCCGTATCCATGGCAAGAGTCAGGACGAGGCCGAGGTCGAGGCGCTGCGTCTGATGAAAGAGGAGGGGCTGGTTTATCTTTCCCCCTTCGATCATGACGATGTCGTCTGCGGTCAGGGAACCATCGGGTTGGAGTTGATCGAGGATTGGCCGGAACTGGATACCGTGGTCGTGCCGCTGTCCGGGGGCGGGCTGATGGCCGGTATCGCTGCTGCGGTGAAAAGCCAAAAGCCGGAAACCCGCCTGATCGGCGTCACCATGGAACGCGGGCCCGCGATGCATGAGAGCATCCGGGCCGGGCATCCGGTCGAGGTTGTCGAGGAACCGACCCTGGCGGATTCGCTGGGCGGTGGTATCGGACTGGACAATCGCCGGACCTTCGCGATGTGCCGTGATCTTGTGGATGAGACGGTGCTGGTCAGCGAGGCGGAGATCGCCGCGGGCATGCGCGCCCTGTACCGCGACCAGCAGATCGTGGCCGAAGGCGGTGGCGCGGTCGGTGTCGCGGCGCTGATAGCCGGTAAAATATCCGCCAAAGGCCGCCGGATTGCCGTTGTCATCAGCGGCAGAAATGTTGATATGGATATCTTCACCCGGATTGTGTCGGGAGAGAATGTTGATCTTACCGCCAAACCGGCCTGAATGGATTGCAGGGAAAAGAATCGATGCAGGAAGTTCTGATACTGAATGAAAATGAACTGCGGCAGGCGGTGTCGCTGGATATGTCGATCATCGATCTCGTCGCCGATGCCTTTGCAAAACTGTCCGCCGGAACCGTTTCCATGCCGCCGATCCTGCGCATGGATATGGAGGATCGCAACGGGGAGGTCGATGTGAAGACCGCCTATGTTCCCGGTCTCGACGGCTTTGCAATCAAAATTAGCCCCGGCTTTTTTGACAATCCCAAGATCGGCCTGTCCACCACCAGTGGCCTGATGGTCGTGCATGACGCTACGACGGGGTTCGTGCGCGCTGTTCTGCTGGACAATGGCTATCTGACCGATGTGCGCACTGCTGCTGCCGGGGCCGTTGCTGCGCGCCTGCTGGCACCGGAGAAGGCGACCCGTGCCGGGGTTATTGGTACGGGTGTACAGGCGCGCCTTCAGATGCAGGCGCTGGCCATGGTCCGCCCCATCGAGTCGATCATCGTCTGGGGGCGCGATCCGGAAAAGGCGGCGGAATGCGCTAGGGACATCGAACGCCTGACCGGTGCCAGTGCCACCGTATCGGACAGCATCGGCGATCTGGTCTGCGATTCCGACGTGGTGGTGACGACAACGCCCAGCCGCACACCGCTGATCGAGGCTTCGATGCTGCATCCGGGGCTGCATATAACCGCCATGGGATCGGATGCGGAGCACAAGAATGAACTGGCCCCGGACGTGATTGCCGAGGTGGACCTGTTCACCTGCGACCGCCATGCCCAATCCGCGCGATTGGGGGAATTGCACCATGCCGTGGGCGCGGGGGTGGTTCCGGAGGATATGCCGGTGACCGAACTGGGCGAATTGATCTCGGGCACGAAGAAGGGCCGCATCAACGATAAGCAGGTGACCGTCTGCGACCTGACAGGCACCGGCGTCCAGGATACCGCCATCGCCATCCATACATTGAGAATAGCCGAAGAACAGGGCTTCGGGGCCAAGCTGGCGAATTAGGGCGAAAGATAAACCGTCCTAACCCCCGTTCAAATGGCGTCCGCATCCTGAATAGGGGGTGCCGTTGACTGTCATTGTGACGGTCAGGGGTGAGTATTCCCCGCTCATGACATCACGGCAGCCTTTGTCCTCTGTGATGATTTCGATCCGGTGCGTTTCAGTGCGGATCTGCATCGGATAAATCTTCAGGCGTGGTGGCAGGGTCTTCAGGATCGTTTCGCCATAGTTGAGCAGTACCAGCATGCCGCGCTCATGGTCGAGTTCCAGCAGCCAGCCCGGCTCGTTTCCGACCGCGCGCAGATCAACCCCGCGCACCGCCGCGCCGCGCCAGGGCGCATCTACTTCCGGTCGCCGGAACCCAGCCGGAAGAGGGCTGAAATCCCGCCCTTGATCACCGCCAGAATGAAGATGATGATTCCGATCAGGATGATCGGAATTCCGAAGATCAGCCCGATCCCCGACCCGGACAGCAATATTCCGATGATGATGATCAGCAGTCCGCTCACACCCATGATGTGCGCTCCTCAATCCTGTCGGCGGTTGCGGCTTTTCAGCAGGCCGAGCAGGACTGAGATCAGCCAGAGCGGCACCACGATTACCGCGCCTATGATGATGTAACCCGCGCTCCATTCGATGGCACCTTTCGCCATCTCGTATATTCTGCGCAGCGTTGCGCCGAAATTGTCGAAGATGTCCTCCGGTCGGATATCGAACTGCACCAGCAGCCAACCGATCACGAAACTGATCACCGCCAGTTTGAAGAGAGTGGCGAGAATTCTGCTCAAATCCGGTCTCATCGCGGTCCTTCCAACACAGGATTCGGGGTCCGCAGGCTCCCCGTCCCGTCAATCCTTAACGATAGAATGCGATTTCGGCAAGATTCAGGCAGCGCCCAAATCCTCTCCGGCGAGAGCCCGGTCGATCAGCGCAACCGTTTCCTTCAGTCCGTAAAGGGCGAAGAAGGAGCCGATGCGCGGTCCCTGCTCCTGACCCAGCAACACCTGATACTGCGCTTTGAACCAGTCGCGCAGGTTTTCATAGCCGTGCCGCTTGCCGACTTCGTAGACCTGGGTCTGGATCACTTCCGATTCCGCATCGACGGGGAGGGAGAGCAGGACCGCGCGCAGGTCTTCCAGTGCGGCCCGGTCATTCTCGTCCGGTGACTTGAAGGCCTTATGCGGCTTCACGAAATCCTGGTAGTAGCGAATGGCGAAGCCGACAAGCTGGTCGAGCAGCGGGTTCGTTTTCGGCGAGGCATCCGGCGCATACCTGGAAATGAAGCCCCAGAGCACCGTCTGATCCTCGGTATTGCACACCGCCGCCAGATTGAGCAGCAGGCCGAAGGAAACCGGAGGTACATCGGTCGGGACCTTGCCCTGATGAATATGCCAGGCCGGGTTTTCCAACTGCGTTTCCAGGTTTTCTTCCGGAAATTTGGCTCGGAAGGTCATATAATCATCGACGGCCTTTGGAATGACGTCGAAATAGAGCCGCTTGGCGGTCTTCGGCTTCTGGAACATGAATAGGCCCAGGCTTTCATTCGGCGCATAGGTCAGCCATTCCTCCATCGACAGGCCATTGCCCTTCGACTTGGATATCTTCTGGCCCTGATCGTCGAGGAACAATTCGTAGGTCAGCGTTTCCGGTGATGGTGCGCCAAGCGCCTGACAGATGCGCGACGACAGTTTCACGGAATCGATCAGATCCTTGCCCGACATTTCGTAATCGACACCCAGCGCATACCAGCGCATGCCCCAATCGGGCTTCCATTGCAGCTTGCAATGCCCGCCGGTCACAGGGGTTTCGACCTCGCGGCCATCGGGATGGCGATACACGATGGTTCCGGCCTTGGCATCGGTATACAAGACCGGCACCTGATAGACCTCATGCGTTTCTGGATCGATTGGCAGGAAGGGCGAATAGGTTTCCCGCCGCTCATCGCGCAGTGATGGCAGCATGATTTTCTGAACGGCCTCATAGCATTCCAGCACCCGGATCAGCGCATCGTCGAAGCGACCGGAAAAGTAGTAGTCGGTCGAACTGGCAAATTCGTATTCGAAACCGAATCCGTCCAGAAATTCGCGCAGCCGGGCATTGTTATGGTCCCCGAAACTGTCATGGGTCCCGAACGGGTCCGGCACCTTGCGCAGGCGCTTGTTCAGTGCGGCGGTCAACAGCGGCTTGTTCGGCACATTGTCCGGCACCTTGCGCAGACCATCCATATCGTCGGAAAAAGCCAGTAGCTTGGTCGGAATGTCGCTCATCAATTCGAAGGCGCGGCGGACCATGGTGGTGCGCAGGACTTCGCCGAAGGTTCCGATATGCGGCAGTCCCGACGGACCATAGCCGGTCTCGAACAGGACATAGCCTTTTTCCGGTGCCTTCTGCTCATAGCGTTTCAGAACCTTGCGCGCTTCTTCGAAAGGCCAGGCACGGGCATTCAAGGCTCGGTCGCGCAAAGAGGTCATCGCTCGTCTCGTTCATCTGTCTCAGGGGTTAAAACGCGCCGGAAACTATGCGCGGAGGCGCGTTCCGTCAACCGGCGACGAGGCCAAGCTCGATTTCCAGCGCGCCGCAGAGGATCTGGCCGATCAGGATATGCATTTCCTGGATTCGCGCCGTGGTCTCGGAGGGGACGATGATCAGGGGAGTGGCAAGGCCGACCAACTGCCCGCCGTCACGTCCGGTAAAGGCGGTCGGGTAGAGGCCTTTTTTCTTTGCCATTTCCAACGCGCGGGTGACATTCGGGCTCTGGCCGGATGTCGAGATACCGACCGCGACATCGCCCGCCCGACCGATCGCTTCAATCTGACGGGCAAAGATATGGTCGAAACCCATATCGTTTCCGGCGGCGGTCAGGGTGGAGGTATCCACGGTCAGCGCCAGCGCCGCGATGGGCGCACGGTCGGATTTGTATCGCACCGACAGTTCCGTTGCCAGATGCTGCGCGTCGCCCGCACTG
The DNA here is from genome assembly GCA_965223125.1 of Alphaproteobacteria bacterium. Lineage (GTDB taxonomy): Bacteria > Pseudomonadota > Alphaproteobacteria > UBA8366 > Aestuariispiraceae > Pacificispira. Next base: position 2,523,857 of record OZ244984.1, read on the forward strand.
CCGCCATTGCCGAAGAACAGGATCTTGCCGCCGCGCCGACTACACCGCGCCCAGATTTCCAGCATCTGTGCCATGTCGTCCCGGCAGGCCGCATGAGTCCTCGCCAGCACATCGGCATGCTCGGCGAACTCGTCGTCGAAGAAGGTATCGGACAGCGTCATGGCGTGGAGACTACTCTGCCTCCTCATTGCGGACAAGCGCGGCCTCACGCCGGAACAGGGCCGAATCGAAAGCCTGCAACTGGCGTTGGACCCGACCGTAAAGCGAGTCTTCCGGATAGAGGCCATCCTTGTTCGGGCGGCCCGGCTTCAGACCGGTCAGCAAGGCGGCGGCCTCTTCCACATGTTCTATGGTATAGAGATGGAACTGTTCCTCCCTCACCGCCTTTGCCAGATCGTCGGACAGGATCAGGCTGTCGCGGTTGGCATGGGGGACGATGACGCCCTGACTGCCGGTCAGGCCCTGTCGCTGGCAGGTCTTGAAGAAGCCCTCCACCTTGAAATGCACGCCGCCGACGGCCTGTGCCTCGCCGCGCTGGTTGACCGACCCGGTGATTGCCAGATCCTGGCGCAACGGGACGTTGGCAAGATCCGACAGCACCGCGATCAGTTCCGCCAGAGAGGCGCTGTCGCCCTCAACCCCGCCATAATTCTGCTCAAAGGTGATTGAACAGTTGAAGGAAAGCGGAGTGCTGCGGGCGAAAAGGCCGGACAGATAGCCCTGCAACACCATCGCACCCTTTTGCTGGATCGGTCCGCCCATGGAGACCTGGCGTTCGATGTTCAGCACACCATGGCGCCCGATGCTGGCCCGGGCGGTAACGCGGGACGGGCCGCCGAAGGCATGGTCACCCGTATCGCGCACGGTCAGGGCGTTGATCTGGCCGATGATTTCTCCCTGTGTCGCGATCATCACGATGCCGCGCTCGATCATATCCTGGCTGTGGATTTCGATACGGTTGTTGCGGTGTTCCCGTTCGGTCCAGGCAGCAATCAAGTCGGCTTCGCTCAATGCCTTCCTGCCCGGATTGCGGGCCGCGCCCTCGGCGATCAGATCATCGATCAGTTCGAAACGCGCGGACAGTCGGCTGCGGTCGCCATTCAGGCGCGCTGCATGACCCAGCAGATAACCGATCCCGGCGGCAGAGACAGCGCGCCCCGTCATTGCCTTCGTCCTGTCCCGCAGGATGGTGCCATAGGTTACCAGATTGGCGGCACTGGTCGGCATGTCCTGTTCAATATCCGCCTTGACCTTGAACAGCGCCTGGAAATCGGGAGAGCCGGAATAGCCTCCGTAGTAGAGCGCGGGCGACCCGACGATAACGACCTTCAGGGACAGCGGGATGGCCTTGGGGGAGGGTGCGCCAGTCACTGGAAGCGCATTCTGGCGGTGCCGTTCCTCAATCCGGATGTAACCGTCGCGCAAGGCACCGATCAGGGCGGGCCAGCTCCCCGGCTCCTGGGCCAGTGCGTCGGCTCGCAGCACCAGTACGCCGCCATTGGCCCGATGTACCGCGCCAGGACGGATCAGGGTGAAATCCGTTTCCAGATGCGTCTGTCCGGGCCGGTACTGAATTTCTCCGAACAGGTTTTCATAAGTAGGGCTGGATTCCAGGATCACCGGCGCGCGGTTCGCATCACCATTGTCGACCAGCAGATTGACCGCATAGCGCCGCTCCGGCGGTTCCTGCGCGTTCGGGCGGCCCTGGGCATCCTGCGGTGGGCCAAAGGCGCGCAGGTTGTCCAGGATGTCTTCCTCCAGTTCCACAAACCAGCGCGTCAGGCCTTGTCCGCCGAAGGAGCCAACGAGCGGCTCCAGCAACGCGTGACAGGTCGCCTGGGCTGCATCACGGGTAATCTCTGCCACAGTCTCGATCAAGGCGGCGCGGTCCTTTGCGACCTGTACCGTGATCGCTTGCAGCTTCTCCACCAGCGTCTGCGCCTTCGCGGTCACGGTGGTTTGTTGATCGGGGGTCAGTGTGTCCAGACCGACCGGCTTGCCCTCACCATCGACAGGGGCCAAGACCGGTCCCTGTTCGCCCTGAAAGATACCTAACCCGTTGGCCGCAGCCTCCTGACGAACCGCCGACATTGATGCTTCCGCCTGATCGGACAACCGCTTGCTCGCGGCCTGCACGCGGGATTGATAGGCATCGCCCTCGAAGGTCTGTTTCAGGGCGGTCTTCAGCTGAACGACGAAATGTTCCATCGCCTGCCGCAAGGCGCGACCTGTACCGGGGGTCAGGGGAAAGGGCTTCGGGCGGTGGGGTCTGCGGAAATTGTTCAGATAGACCCAGTCCGGGGCAGGGGGATGGTCGGCCATGGTGTGTTCAACGAAGGCCAGAGTCTCCGTCATGCGTCCGGCCCGATCCGGTCCCAGCACGAAGATGTTGAAGCCCGAACAGGTCATCGACAGGCCGAATTCCAGCGCCGTTCGTGCCCGCGCATGGCTGGAGAGGTCAAATACCCGCGCCCCGTCCCGGGCCTTCCACTTGAAGCGCGGAATGTCGATCTTGTCCGCTTTCGGTCTGCGTATCGCCATGACTAAATCTGTGTTCCTTTTATCCTCTTGCGGATCAGCCTAGGCCGGTCCAAAACGCTTGTCACGTGGATGTCATCGGATACTCTCCACGCCATGTCGATCACACTAGACCAGATTTATCGTTTTCCCGTGAAGGGGATGGGACCGGACCCGCTCGATCAGGTGAGCCTGACGATGGGGGAAGGCCTGCCCTTCGACCGGCATTGGGCTGTCGTGCACGGGGCCAGCAGCGTTGATCCCGCTGCGCCGACTTGGGCGAAGAAGGTCAATTTCCTGTGTCTGTCGCGGGATGAGAAGCTGGCACAGCTCGACATTGTCTTTGACGAGGAAACCCGAACCCTCACAGTCCTGCGCAAGGGCAAGCAGATCAGCCGTGCGAAGCTGGACGATCATATGGGAAGAACCCTGCTCCAGACCTTCCTCAGTGGTTTCATGCCGGACGGGCCGCGTGGCAACCCGAAGGTTGTGGAGGCCCCTCACGGCATTGCTTTTACCGATATGGAGGAGGCGAAAGTTTCCCTCATCAATCTTGCCAGCGTGAAGGATGTTGAGCGGGTGACCCGCGAACCGGTGGACCCGATGCGGTTTCGCGGCAACCTCTATATCCACGGACTGGATGCCTGGAAGGAATTCGACTTGGTCGGCAAGCGTATCCGGATCGGCGAATGCGTGCTGGAAATCCTGATGCGCATCGACCGATGCGCCGCGACCAATGTGAACCCCGAAACCGGGGTCATCGACATGAACATCCCTTTGAGCCTGCGGCGCGGCTTCGGCCATATTGATTGCGGGGTCCATGCAAAGGTCATCATGGGTGGCACGATCCGTCGGGGCGATCCGATTTCCGTGATGTAATCAAGGTTCTGCGCTCACCCCAGCATCATCTGTATTACTCGCTCCAAAGGGGCCGGGGCGGCTGTCAGTCCCAAAGACACGGTGAAATGACCCTGATTGCGGGTGAACAGGTTTTCCGGCGGGATGGCCCATTGCCGGGCAAGTGCCTCGCCAGAGGCATAGGGGGTGATACGGTCTACATCGCCCAGAACCGTAAGAATACGGGATGGATCAAGCGCCGCAGTATCGGCGGCGTCCAGCAGGCGGGACCAGGACGAGACTTTTTCCTCGGTCCATCCCGCCGCTGCCAGAGCATTGGGAACACCCATGCTGCTGGTCAGTGATCCGCGATAGGCAACTTCGGTGAGGGAGGCGGCAGGGGCGATCAGCATGGCGTGATCAGGGATGGTTTCGGCAGGCCAGTGCGCGGCCCAGGACAGAAGCTGCATGATGGTCAATGCGCCAAGACTGATGCCGCAGAGCAGAACTGGTCGTGGTGTTTGGCCATTCTCGGCGTCCCGCATTCTGGCCCAGGCCACCAGCCGTCCGAGTTCCCGCACATGGGACCAGGAATAGTCCAGCAATCCACCAGGTCCGCGCGCCAGGATCGGTTCCCCGCCATAGAATCCAGGAAGGCGTCGCCGTGCATGCCAGGGGCCTTGCGGTTCCAGCACTCGAAACCCCTGCGCCAGGAACCAGTCAGGAATGGTTCCCCGCTCCCCCCAGAATTCCGTTTCCATGCCGATGCCATGGGCGAAGATCAGGGTCGCGCGCGGTGCCGCCACCGATGGTTCACGCATCCGGGCCTCGGCGGGCGATGCGGTGGCATTCATCGAGTCCGCAAAGCGCAGCCAGCGCCAACTCGTGCCGTCCTGTTCGAATGCATTGCTTTCCTGAACCGGGCTGTCCAGATACGGGATCATTCCGGCATCGGGGGCGGTGAGCCGTTGGCCATGCCGGGCGGCGACGGTGGCTTCATCCTCAATCTCGAATTTTACGGCGGCGAAATTCCGTTCCAAATGACCGGGCAGGAATCCGATCCGCAGTGCCATCAACTTGCGCGCGGCGGCCAGACGCCGATGCTCCAATCCGGCCTGGACCGATTCATCCGGGGCAGTTTCCGAAAAGAACCCGGCATCCCAAGCGGCCTGCACCTTCTGATAATCATCAAGGGCGCGGCTGATGCTGGTAAGCAGACGCACCCCCACCAGACGCCGGGTGGGACCATCCGCCAGGGCGTCGCGGAACCGATCCGGGTCACCCTCCGCCACAAGCGCCGCCGCCCAGGCACGGGACAGGGGAAAGAACAATCGCGCGACCGTCGGCGTGGCAACAGTGTCGTACCAGGGACGCCAGAGATAAGGGGCAACAGACTGATCTATCCTCGACCGGACGCTGGTGCCGCCCCGCCCCGTCATCTGCCTGCCCGCTGCATGCGGATAGACAGAAACGGAATGGTGTCCGACAGGGGGACCGTGACCTGTTCCAACCCATGGAATCCCATAGCCTTGTAGAAGCCTTCGGCATTGAGGGTCGCCAGTGCTTCGAACCGTGTCGCGCCCAACAGCCTGGCTTCGGTGAGGCAGCGGTTCAACAGGGCGCGGCCAATTCCGGTACCGGCAGCCTCTGCCGTTACGGCGAAGTGCCGGATATGGGCAAGGCCCTGTTCACGCCTTGAGATGCCGCCCCCCGGCGGATCGAACGACCAGCCGCCACAGCCAAGCGGGGTGCCATTCATAGAGGCTAGAAAATAGGTGCCCGCGGCCAGCAGAGTCGGGTTCGCCCTGGCGATGATCGGCAGGGCTTGGTCCAGAATCTCGACCGGATAGGAATCCGCGAGTAGGGGGCCATAGCTGCGGATCAGTATGTCGGAAACGGTGTCGCTGTCCTCAGGTGTGGCGACACGAATGGTCGGCCGCACCCGAGGTCCGCGCGCAGCTTCCTGCATCAGTAATCCAGGAAGCTGCGCAGTTTCCGGCTGCGGCTGGGATGTTTCAGCTTGCGCAGGGCCTTGGCCTCGATCTGGCGGATACGTTCGCGGGTCACGCTGAACTGCTGCCCGACTTCCTCCAGCGTATGGTCGGTATTCATCCCGATCCCGAAGCGCATGCGCAACACCCGCTCTTCGCGCGGTGTCAGCGAGGCCAGCACGCGGGTTGTGGTTTCGCGCAGGTTCGAATGGATCGCCGCGTCAGACGGCAGGATCGCATTCTTGTCCTCGATGAAATCGCCCAGATGGCTGTCTTCCTCGTCCCCGATGGGGGTTTCGAGAGAAATCGGCTCCTTGGCAATCTTTAGGACCTTGCGAACCTTTTCCAGCGGCATGGCCAGTTTCTCGGCCAGTTCCTCCGGTGTCGGCTCGCGGCCGATCTCATGCAGCATCTGGCGTGACGTGCGGACCAGCTTGTTGATCGTTTCGATCATATGCACCGGAATGCGGATCGTGCGGGCCTGATCGGCGATGGAACGGGTGATCGCCTGTCGGATCCACCAGGTCGCATAGGTCGAGAATTTATAGCCCCGGCGGTATTCGAACTTATCCACTGCCTTCATCAGGCCGATATTCCCTTCCTGGATCAGATCCAGGAACTGCAGGCCGCGATTGGTATATTTCTTGGCGATGGAAATCACGAGACGCAGGTTTGCCTCGACCATTTCCTTCTTGGCGCGGCTCGCCTCGCGTTCGCCCTGCTGGACGGTGGAGGTGATGCGGCGGAATTCAGGAATCGGCATGCCCGCCTCGTTGGCGATCTCGCTGATACCGGCGCGCAGATCCTCGATCTTCTGGGCATTCTTGGCGGCAAACTTGGCCCAGGCATTGGACTTGTCGGCCATTTCCTCAAGCCAGTTCGGGTCGAGTTCGCGCCCGTAGTAATTCTCCAGAAAGATTTCCCGGTCGATCTTGCTGTCCAGTGCCAGGCGCAGCAGTTTGCCTTCCTGGGTGATCAGGTTCTTGTTGATCGAATACAGTTCCTCGACCAGTTGTTCGATGCGGATGTTGTTGAGGCGCACCTCATCCATCAACTGGATCAGTTCCTTGCGGTGCTTGTCATAGGTCCGCTCGGTGGATCGGGAAACCGACTCGCCGCGCTGCATGCTGGAAACGCGCTTGTCCTGGGCGCGCTGCAACTTGCCATAGGTGGCGGAGATATTCTCGAAGGTCAGCAGGACGGTTGGCTTCAGCGCCTGTTCCATGGCGGCGAGAGACATGTTGTTCTCTTCGCCATCCTCATCGTCTACATCGCCGTCCCGATCCGCACTGATCGGATTGCCCTCGGCATCGACGGTGTCGTCCGGTTTTTCAGCGGGCTCTTCCTTTGCGGGTTCCGGCTTCGCTGTGACAGGCGTCTCGACGACCTCTTCTTCGACCTCGGTGCCGTCTTCGCTTTCGGCTTTCGCATTGGCGGCTTTCAGCGCCTCGGCTTCGCCTGCTTCGTCGTCACCGGATTCGATGCTTTCCATATCCTCGGCATCGGGGCCGGAGGACATGGTGGCGTCCAGGTCGATCACGTCGCGCAGCAGAATCTGGCCTTCCAGCAACTGGTCGTGCCAGTCGGCAATGGCGCGCATCGTCAGCGGGCTTTCGCACAGCGCGCCGATCATCTTCTCGCGTCCGGCCTCGATCCGCTTGGCGATGGCGATTTCACCCTCGCGCGACAGCAGTTCGACCGAGCCCATTTCGCGCAGATACATCCGTACCGGGTCATCAGTCCGGCCAACCTCGTCATCAGAGATGTTTCCGGCGTCGGGTCCGGCCTCGGCAACGCGCTCGTCGGCGGGTTTCGGCTCGGCGTCGGCTTCCTGCTCGTCGCCATCGACGACGTTGATCCCCATGTCGTTCAACATGGTCATCACGTCTTCGATCTGTTCGGAGGATACCTGCTCCTGGGGCAGCGCCTCGTTCAACTCGTCAATCGAGATGAAACCGCGTTCCTTGCCCTTCTGAAGGAGCTTCTTAACCGCCGAGTGGGCGTCTTCGAGAACTGGCCCGTCAGCCTGTTCTTCGGTGTTTTCGGTCGCTTCACTCGCTTCGGCCTTGCTCGCCATATTGCTCGTCTTCCTTCCACCGCCACCTGCGCGCAAGATGCGCACCGGGTCTAGCTGTTTTCTCCGTGATCCGACGGGTCCGGACTGATCTGTCCTTCACCATCCTCCACGGACCGGCGGAGCGCCGCCAATCGGGCGTCCCGCTTTTCCCATTCTTCGGGGCCGACCGCATCCATGGATGCCGGATCCCGTCCTGCCGTTCGATATTCCCCCAGCAAAGCGCCCTGTTGACGGATCAACAGGATATGCCCCAAAAGCGCCCGCGCCTCCGATATCGGGGCAGATCGCCTCGCCTGCGGCGCCAGGCTATAGACGTCCTGGCCGGTAACAGCAGACAAGGACGCTTCCGCCCCACCTGCGATCAAGTGGTGCGTAAGCGCCTCCGGGTCAAGCGTCTCGCCCGACACGGCATGCTTTTGAAGTCCGCCGCGCAGCTTGTCAAGGTCAGGATCGAAGACAAAGACATCCAGCACCTCATCGAACTCTGCAATCAGGTCCGGATGATTCACCAGCGTTGCCAGAACGATCTCCTGCTGGCGACGGACCAGACGTTTAGAGGTGTCCTCCAGCATCCGCCGACCGAAGGGGGCTTCCGCCTGGGGGCCGCGTGCAGCGTCCCGCGTTGCCCGGAATTCCCGGATCGCCTGACGGCGGGTTTGTTTCAGCCGGTTCTGGCTGTGCTTCCGGTGCAACTGGAACAACATATCACGAAAGCTGCGCTGATATTCGCGACGAACCAGTTCATCCCGGATTCCGGCAGCCTGCTTGAACAGATCCGCCTCCAGCCGGGCGCGGCGCTCCGGCGTGTCCAGACGCAGGCCCTCGGTTTCGGTTTCGAACAGGAACTGCGCCAGTGGATGGGCACCCCGCAGAACGTCGTTCATCTCCCGCGCACCGCCCGGTCCGCTCACCAGACTGTCTGGGTCTTCGCCTTCCGGCAGAAAGGCGAAGGACAGGCTCTTGCCCGGCTCCAGACCGGGCAGCGCCCGTTCCGCCGCCCGGATCGCCGCCTTCTGTCCCGCAACATCGCCGTCAAGGCACAGGGTCGGTTCATCCGCATGCCGCCAGAGTTCCGCGATCTGCTGTTCCGTGACCGCTGTTCCCAGCGGCGCGACGGCAGCGGTAAACCCGGCCTTCCACAGCGCGATGACATCCATATAGCCCTCGACCACCAGCAGCGGTTCGCCCTGACGGGCGGGTTCGCGGGCGCGGTCGAGATTGTAGAGCGTGCGGGATTTGTCGAAGAGCGGGGTTTCCGGGGAATTGATGTATTTCCCGACGCCGATGGCCTTGGCATCGCCCATGAAGCGCCCGCCGAAGGCTATGCCGCGGCCGCGTCGATCATTGATCGGGAACATGATGCGATTGCGAAACAGTGGATAGGGGCTGCGCCCGTCTTCCGGTTGACGGTACAGGCCCGCCTCGATCAGTTGTGGCATCTCGATCCCCTGCGCCTTGGCGGCGGTCAGCAGGGAGTCGCGGTCATCCGGGGCATAGCCAAGCTGGAAAGCCTCTATCGTCATCTGGTCCAACCCGCGCCTGGCGAGATAGTCGCGGGCTTCGCGCCCCTCGGCACTTTCCAGCCGCCGCACATACCAGTCGCGGGCGAAGGCGACGACATCGCCCAGATCTTTGCGGCGTTCCTCGCGCTGACGTTCCTCGGGGGTGGATTTCGGCACCTCCATCCCGGCAAGGCCCGCAATCGTCTCCACCGCCTCGGGGAAGCTCTGGCCCTCGACCTGCATCAGCCAGGAGAAATGATCGCCATGTTCGCCCGTCGAGAAGCAGTGATAGAAGCCCTTGTCATCAACGACGTGAAAGGAGGGGGTTTTCTCGTTGGTGAAGGGCGAATTTCCCCACCAGTCGCCGCGTCCCTTCTGCTTCAGCGCAACCCGCCTGCCGACCAGTTGCGTCAGCGGGACGCGGGCGCGGATTTCGTCGAGAAAGCTTTGCGGGAATGCCATCGTCTGGTCGGACCGTCTCTGATCATATCTGCGATTGGGCCGGGCCCTGTGAGCACCGGCAACGGGACAAGCAGGCGCGCGCACCAGACCGCGCCAATTGTTATTTATCATACCGCATCGGACCCGGATCGACCATCACCGATATCGTCATCCATTCGTAATAGGAAAGCGGGATAGTGCGCTGATCTGGGAACCTGGACTTAAAGGAGAGGGATGGCATGGCTGTCTTCACGGCGCGGCTGATGGATGCGAATAGCGGGAATGAAGGCGTTTATGACTTCGAGGCCCCGGCAGATTTCATGACGCGAACCCCGGTTCGGATCGTGCGCCATTTTATGGAATTCATCGACAAGGACGTGCTGCCGACCCAGCATGTTGACTACGAGTTGAATGCCGCCCTGAAAAATGCGGAGCGCGGTATCGTGACGGCGATGGGAAACCTGCATTTCGAACACGGGGAAGATCCCGCACCATTCCTGCTGATGATCGCGGCCAGGGCGCAGTGACGGGCGGTTTTCGGGGGATCGTCGCGATGCATCAAAATCCGTCCCTGCGACCGTTTTGCCATCTTGCCCGAACCGAACCCGCCAATTAAAGTGCGCCCCGCTTGCCGCCGGATACAGGATCATGGTTTCGGCTGTACTGTATCGGTCGGCAGGCATCGGTTGGGGCGTGGCGAAGCGGTTAACGCACCGGTTTTTGGTACCGGCATACCTAGGTTCGAATCCTAGCGCCCCAGCCAATTTTCTCTCAAGTATTTCAATGCTCTAGGTGTCAGATTTACTTAAGAATGTCATTTTATAGCTAAGTTTGTCGCTGGCGATATCATTAAGTATAAATTTTGAACAACTTTATACAATAATAACAATGCAGTAATCCGAGTACCTAGGTGTTTAATCCTGGCATTTGATGGATTGGATTCAGTCTGAATCGTTCTGGCTCCGAAGTCCAGATTTTACAGATGTATTCGTAGGGCGTGAGGCCCTTCAGGGTATGTCAGCCTCATTCGTGTTGCGTTTCGATTTGGTCAATTTGTTTGGGAATTTGGACAATATGTCCAAAATTTTTGCTCCAAAACTCCAACTATTTGATTCTATTGTATTTATATTTTGGCACATTAATTGCGATTTCTGGGGCAAGCGACCGCAGAGATGTAAGCGCGCCGTCCGGAAGTACGGTTCCGTAAATGTCGAAGTGACCGCTAAAGCTTTCGCAAAGATGCCCGCCGCTATGGAAGAACAACGGGAACGAAAGCATGGAAACACAAATCCGGGCATGTCCCGGCAGGGGAGGGTTAAGTATGCAGACTCCGCCCGGCGTCCGGGGATTTGTGCCTGCCCAGTGACCCAGGTCGGTGGGGTAGGGTTACGCCTGATGACAGTCAAAATTACAGATACAGACCAATCCCGCTAATCCGGTTGCGCTGGTGCTGCGTGGCAGACCGGTACGGATAAGTCGGGTGGTGGCTTTTGGGCGACTAGGCTGTCCGGGTGTCGATGGCCGTTTGCCAAACTGGCCGACGTTCTTGCGCGGGCATGTCGAAACAAAGGGTGAAATAGAAATTTCAACCGATCTGATAAGAAAAACCAACCAAGGGAGGAAGCAAGTGAAATAAGGAAACATAGAAACCTGGTTTTGAGCGTCGTCGCGGCAGCGGCTTCGATTTTCATGTTCACTCAAACCGTAAGCACCCAGGAATCGCAGTATTTCCCGGTCGCCAGCAGCCGTGTTGGTCCATATTCCGCCATGGGAACGGGCTACTACGGTGCCCAGATTGACTATATGAACCCAGATTGATTATATGAACTATGTCAACATGAACGGTGGCGTTAACGGCGTCATGCTTACATGCCAGGAATGCAACCGCATGCCTCCATGGGATCGGCGCCAACTTCCTCTTCTTGCCGCCCTACAGCCCAGACCTGAACCCCATAGAAAAGGCCTTCGCCAAACTCAAGACCCTGATCCGAAAAGCCGCCGCCAAAGTTACGACGAGCTATGGCGCGCCATCGAACAAGTCTGCGACCTGTATTCCGAGCAAGAAAGCGCCAACTATTTCAAAGCATGCGGATATGAAACCAAATAAACGCAACATGCTCTAGATGATCTTGAATCACTCCCACTCAATCGTTCCCGGCGGCTTCGAGGTCACGTCGTAGACGACGCGGTTGATGCCGCGGACTTCGTTGATGATGCGGGTGGCGACGCGGCTGAGGAAGGCGTGTTCGAACGGGTAGCTGTCGGCGGTCATGCCGTCGGTGGAGGTAACGGCGCGCAACCCGCAGACATGGTCATAGGTGCGCGCATCGCCCATCACGCCGACGGTCTTGACCGGCAGCAGCACGGCGAATGCCTGCCAGATCGCGTCATACAGGCCCGCATTGCGGATTTCTTCCAGATAGATCGCGTCGGCCTTGCGCAGGATATCTGCCTTTTCCCTGTCCACCGGACCGGGGATGCGGATGGCGAGGCCGGGGCCGGGGAAGGGGTGGCGACCGATCATGCTCTGCGGCAGGCCCAGTTCCAGGCCGAGCGCGCGGACCTCATCCTTGAATAATTCACGCAGTGGCTCGACCAGTTTCATGTTCATCCGTTCGGGCAGGCCGCCGACATTGTGGTGCGACTTGATCGTCACCGACGGCCCCCCGGCAAAGGAGACGCTTTCGATCACATCGGGATAGAGTGTGCCCTGGGCCAGGAAATCGGCGCCACCGACCTTCTTCGCCTCTTCCTCGAAGACATCGATGAACAGGCCGCCAATGATCTTGCGCTTGCGCTCCGGGTCGTCGACCCCGGCCAGTTTGCCGAGGAACAGATCGGCCGCATCGCGATGTACCAGCGGGATGTTGTAATGGTCGCGGAACAGGCTCACCACCTGATCGGATTCGCCCTGACGCATCAGCCCGTGATCGACATAGATGCAGGTCAGTCGCTCGCCGATGGCCTCATGGATCAGCACGGCGACGACGGAACTATCGACCCCGCCAGACAGGCCGCAGATCACCCGACCCGTTTCGCCGACCTGACGGCGAACGCTTTCAATCGCCTGTTCCTTGAAGGCGGCCATCGTCCAGTCGCCGGTGCAGCCACAAACCGAATGGACAAAATTCGACAGCAGCTTGTGGCCATCGGCAGTATGAACCACTTCCGGATGGAACATTACGCCATAGAACTTGCGGGTTTCATCGGCAAAGATCGCAAAGGGTGCCCCCTCGCTGCGCGCCACGACCTTGAAGCCTTCCGGAATCTCGATCACTCGATCACCATGGCTCATCCAGACCGTGGGCGTATCACCCGGCCGCCAAAGGCCATCATACAGGCTGCAAGGCTCCAGCACGTCCAGCGCCGCACGGCCAAATTCATGATGGTCCGACGTACTGACCACACCGCCCAGTTGATGGCACAGGGCCTGCTGACCATAGCAAATACCTAGTATCGGCAGGCCCAGATCAAACACCATCTGGGGCGCACGGGGCGTATCGGAATGTGTCACACTGGCCGGACCACCACTGAGGATGATCCCTTTGGGTGAAAAGGCGCGGATTTCAGCTTCCGTGATACTGTTAAAAGGATGAACCTCGGAATAGACCCCGGCCTCGCGCACACGCCGGGCGATCAACTGGGTCACCTGACTGCCGAAATCGAGAATCAGGATGCGGTCGGCGGCGACGATGTCTGGCATGGCAGTTTGATCTTCCCTGATAGGATCCCGCCCCCGATGAAAAAGGGGCGTTGCGGATCGTCCCGGCGCGGATGAGCGTTGTCTAGCGCGATTCAAACGCCGGAACAAGGCGGACAAGTGCCGGAACCAACGCGGCAGGGGGATTGTCCTGCTGCAGCCCTTGTCTGGTGCGAATTCCGATCAAACTGTATGATACGAACGATAACGGGACGGGAAGAGGAGGAATCCGATGTTTTGCAGACAAACAGCTTTTGCGGCGCTGATCGGTGGCATGGTGATGGCGGCGGGCGGCATGGCGCAGGCGGCAGAGGTCCGGATCACACCGCTGGGCAGTCATGATGGAGAGTTCTGCGTCTTTGACCGGGCGATGCTGTTCGAGGATCCGGACGGCACACGGATTCTTTATGATGTCGGGCGCACCGTCGCCGGGGCGGAGGATCCCCGGATCGGCAAGGTCGATGTCATGCTGGTCAGCCATATGCATGGCGATCATGTCGGGGACCGTCATATTCCAGGGGTCAATATGGGTGAGTGCGGCAAGCCGGATATCTCCGTCGCCGTCGCGCCGAATACTAATACCGTCAATATCGCGCTGGACAGTGGGGCGACAATTATCACCGGCAGCGAAATGCCGAGCTTCTTCGGCAACAAGCTGAAGGCCCTGGGCGGCGATTCGGCGAAATCGCAACTGGTGCGCTTTGGCGGATCCCGAATGGTGAACGGAGTTTCCGTGACGACGGTTCCCGCCGTGCATTCGAACGGGATCAACGGGGCTTTCATCAACGGGTTGCTGGGAGAACTGCTGACCGGATCGGGCCTGACCGCCTACGCCGGACCGCCGACTGGTTATGTCCTGACCTTCAGCAACGGACTTGTCGTCTATCTTTCCGGTGATACCGGCGTGACGGCGGAACAGAAGACCGTGGTTGCTGACCAGTATGGCGCGGAACTGGTGGTGATGAATATCGGCGATACCTTCACCACCGGCCCGACCGAGGCTGCTTATGTGATCAATGATCTGATTAGGCCGAAATCGGTCATTCCGTCCCATGCCAATGAACCGGCGACGGAAGGCGGGGTGGTGCGTGCGGGAACCCGGACGGAAACCTTCATCAAGGCTTTGTCGGTACCGGCGCATTTGCCGCTGAGCGGTCGCACTATGACCTTTGACGGGGATGGTGCCTGTCAATCGGGCTGCTAGGCATGGTGGTACCGAAATCGGATTCAGCGAAGGTTGAACAACTGCCGGAAACGCTCTGGATCGAGCATGATCTCTATCGGTTGTTTACCGCACCTCTTTCTGTCTGGCTGCGGCAGGCGGGCGGCAGGCCGTTCGAATGCCGCAGCCCGGCCTGTCTGAGGGGCTATGTCGGGCGTTGGGAAATCCGTGACGGGGGATTGTGGCTGATTGACATGCATGGCTGGATCGACGGTCGCATCACACGGGTGCCGCATCTGTTTGACGGGCGACAGGATGTCCTTGCCGACTGGTTCAGTGGCATGCTGATCTTCGAGCCGAGTGCCGAAACGGTAAAGGAGGGCACACAGGCCCTCCTTCAGCGCGTCTATGTCGAGAACGGGATGCTGTCATCCAGCAGGCCCGGTCCCGTTTAGAACAGATCAGTTTAAGCGGCTTTCGCTTCCGCGCTGGTCAGATAGCCCAGCATGGTATCGACGTCGCTGACTTCGAACGGGTCGCCCGGCTTCTGGGCTTCAACGAACATCTTTTCGATGACGCCGTCTTTCACGACCATCGAATAGCGCCAGGAGCGCGGACCGAAGCCGAGGTTCTTCTTGTCGACCAGCAGACCCATCTTGTCGCTGAATTCGCCATTGCCGTCCGGGATGACCTTCAACTCGCCATCAACGCCCTGGTCTTTCGCCCAGGCATTCATCACGAAGCTGTCATTGACCGACAGGCAATAGATGTCATCAATGCCCTGCGCTTTCACTTCGGCTGATTTGATCATGTAACCAGGCAGATGGGTGGAGGAGCAGGTCGGGGTAAACGCACCCGGCAGGGCGAAGATAACGACGCGCTTGCCAGCGAACAGATCGGCCGTCGTCACATCCTTCCAATCACCGTTTTCACGGGTGCGAAAAGTCACGTCCGGCACGGTTTCGCCGATTTTTTTCACATTGGACAGTTCAGTCATGGGGTACCCTCCTGTTTACGGTTTCAGTTTCCGGGAAGCATGGATAGCAACCCCAGATGAGATGAAATTCGTTCCATATCATTGGTTTCCCGATTTTACTGGAACGCATTTAATGAGCGGTTAGCAGAAATATAAGTGTTCTTTAGAATTATTCAAACAGAAAATGGTGCAATGCAAAAAATTTTGGGGCTGTCCCAGATAACCCGGTTTGGGGGTTATCATGGGGTCCATGCGCAAGAGCCGTCTGAGTCACTACAAGCAGGATCGTTTGATCGAGCATTTTGTCGCCGGGACGACGGCTCGTACGGCAGCTTGTCTTTGTGGCGTGAACCGCAAGACAGCGGCGTTCTATTATCATCGGTTGCGCGAGGTCATCGCCTATGAGCTTGAGGCCGAAAGCGAGGCGATGTTCGGTGGCGAGATCGAGGTGGACGAAAGCTATTTCGGCGGCAAGAGAAAGGGCAAGAGAGGTCGTGGTGCGCCGGGGAAAGTCCCGGTTTTCGGGCTTCTCAAGCGTGGCGGGAAGGTTTATACGAAGATCATTCCCGATGCTTCCGGCGCTACTCTGTTGCCGATTATTGAGGGCAAGGTCATCCCCGACAGCATCGTCTATTCCGACTGCTGGAAGGGCTACAACGCGCTCGACGTCTCCGACTTCAAACACTTTCGGATCAATCACTCGGAGCTGTTCGCCGACAAGCGGAACCACATTAACGGGATCGAGAATTTCTGGAACCAGGCCAAGCGTCACATGCGTAAATTCAACGGTGTCCCGAAGGCCCATTTCGGTCTATTTTTGAAGGAGTGCGAGTGGCGGTTCAACAACAGCGATCCGTCAGATCAATTAGCTCAACTCAGACAATGGGTTAAGCGTCAGCTCAGGTAGTTATCTGGGACAGCCCCAAAATTTTAATTGTGGAGGGATCAGCTATCCCTGACAGCGGGCGATCAGACTGCGCAGCATTGCCTCGCACTGGTGGATCTGGGCTTCCTCAATGAATTCGTTCGGCTGGTGGGCCTGATCTATGGACCCTGGCCCGCAGACCACGACGGCCATTCCGGCGGACTGGAACTGTCCCGCCTCGGTGCCATAGGGGACATAGGTGACATCGTTGTCGCCGGTAATCTGGCGCACGAACTGCTCCGCCTCGCTGTCCAGATCTTCCCGCAGCCCGGCGACGACATTCTCAGTCGTGACGGTGACAGATGTGGTCGGATCGATGGCATGCATCTCCGGCAGGATTTCCGTCGCGATCCAGGATTCGAACTCGCGCTGGATATCCTCTGGGAAATCTTCCGGCAGGTTGCGGATGTCGCAGACGAATTCGCAATGACGGGAAATGATGTTCGGTGCGGTCCCACCCTGGACGGTCCCGACATGAATCGTTGAATAGGGCGGCACGAACTTGCAGTCGGGATTGGCGGCGGTGGCGCGCGCCTTGGCCATCGCATCCAGCTTTGCGATCAGGCGCGCGCCGGTCATGACGGCGGATACACCGCGATGGGTCTGGCTGGAATGCGCTTCCTTTCCGGTCACGACCACGCGGAAGAACCACATGCCCTTGTGGGCGGAGACGACCTTCATATCGGTCGGCTCACCGACGATGACGATGGATGGGCGCGGCAGGCTGACGCCGATTTCCCGGATCATCGACGGCGCGCCCAGGCACCCCACCTCCTCGTCATAGGAAAATGCGAAATGGATCGGACGGATCAGCGGCCTCGCCAGCATTTCCGGCAGCAAGGCCAGCGCCGTTGCTGGAAATGCCTTCATGTCACAGGTGCCTCGACCATAGAACCGCGACCCTCTACGGGTCAGGGTAAACGGGTCGGTATCCCAGGGCTGGCCCGCCACCGGAACGACATCGGTATGGCCCGACAGGCAGATTCCGCCCGGTTGCTGCGGACCCACCGTTGCCCAGAGGTTGGCCTTGTTTCCGTCTGGGTTCATTACCAGTGTACTCTCGACCCCGAATCCGGTCAGATAGCGGCGCACCCAATCGATCAGGTCCATGTTAGATTTCGCACTGGTCGTATCGAATCCGACCAGTGTCTCAAGCAATTCGATGGGTGTTGCCACGTCGTGCCCTTTTCTCAACCGCGCCAGAAGCCAGGTGCCAGTAATATCAATACGGTGAAAAGTTCAAGCCGTCCCAGCAGCATGCCGAAGGAAAGCATCCATTTCGCGGCATCCGGCAGCAGCGCGAAATTGCCCGCCGGACCGATTATACTGCCCAATCCCGGCCCGACATTGGCGATGGCGGTGGCGGCACCGCTGGTTGCGGTGATGAAGTCCAGGCCCAGCAGACCCAGCCCGCAGGCAAGCAGCCCGAAGATCATCATGAACAGGAAGAAGAAACTCATCACCGATTCCTCGACGGAATCCGGGATTGGTTTCTTGTTGTAATAGGCGATGAAGACGCCGTTCGGACTCAACAGGCGTTTCATCTGCACGCGGGCGGTTGCATAGAGCACCTGAAACCGGAATATCTTGATCCCGCAGGACGTCGATCCGGCGCAGCCCCCGATAAACATCAGCACAAAGAACAGCGGCAGGGCAAAGGCTCCCCAGGATCCGTAATCCTGTGTCGCATAGCCGGTTCCCGTCATTACGGAGGTTACGTTGAAACTGGTGAACCGGATGGCGTCATCAAGCGGCCAGCTTTTTTCGATGATCAGATAGGCGACCATGATCAGGATGGATATCAGCAGGATCGAGAAGAACCATCGCACCTGACTGTCTAGCCAGAGCCCGCCGGGCGACCCCCGGATGGCCTGAAGATAGAGCAGGAAGGGCAGGGATCCGATGACCATGAAGACCGTGGCGATCCATTCCAGCGTTGCACTGCCGAAAACACCCATGGATGCGTCATAGGTTGAAAAGCCGCCGGTCGCCAGGGTTGTCATGGCGTGGTTGATAGCATCGAACCCGCTCATTCCCGCCCACCAGAAGAGAGTGGCGCAGATCAGGGTGAGAATCAGATAGATGATCGATATCCAGGCACCGATCTGGGCTGCACGGGGCAGGGCCTTTTCCATCCGCTCGGCAAATTCCATACGGAAAAGTTGCATCCCGCCGACCTGCAGCATCGGCAGCACCGATACCGCCATCACGATGAACCCGATCCCTCCCAGCCATTGCAGCAGCGACCGCCACAGCAATATGCCCGGCGGGGCAAAGTCCAGGCCAACAATGACCGTGGATCCGGTCGTTGTGATTCCACTCATCGCCTCGAAAAAAGCGTCGGTATAGCTGAGATTGAGATCGGAGAAACTGAGCGGCAACGCCGCAAAGGCCGGGATCAGGCACCAGCAGGTTGTGGTCATCACAAAGGCCTGACGGACGGAAAATGCATCCGTTTTCACACGATTGGTCAGGGCCAGCATCGATCCGACGAAAAAAGTCAGGCCGGAAGCGGTTGCGAAAACCTCCCAGTCCGGATTGTCGACGGCAAGATCAACCGCCGCCGGCAACACCATGGCGATGGCGAGGGTCATCAACAGAATGCCATTCACCAGGAAAATTGGGCGGAAATCCAGCAAGAAGCCCCTCCGAACACGTTCCGCGCGAGGGAGCACCTTCCCACATCGCACTGCGGCGGAGGATAGCGGGATTTGATCCGAGTGACCAGCGGCACGCGAATTTCCCGCTCCGTCATAAAGTGGTGAGAGTTTTACCAATCATTAAGAGTAAGCGAGTATAGCTGGTAATTCTTGCGGACAGGGTGGAAGCTGATACGTGTAATGACAATGAACGAGACACTTCTGTTTGGACCCGACGCCGTGCTCAAGGACCAGCTTGAGCAAATGGTGGCGATTTTCCAGAATTCCCTTGAAGCCACCGTCACCGCCGATGCGGATTTGAGGATCACGGCCTGCAATCAGGCAGCACTGGCGCTGTTCGGATATGAGGATGTGGGGGAACTTGTCGGGCGGGATATGAGCATCCTGATGAATGATATCCATGCGGACCGGCATCAGTCCCACATGGATGGTCACGGTGCTGTCGTGGCAATCGATCTGCTTGGTGAACTGAGGCGGATTCACGCAAAGAAACGGGATGGGCAACTGTTTCCGGTCGATATCCATATCAGCAGCCATATCATGTCTGGAAAGCAGTGTTTCGTTGCATTTCTGCGTGATATGTCCGAATCACAGGATACGGAATCGCAGATACACAGATCACTGTTCTACGATCAACTGACCGGTCTTCCGAACAGGGAAACCCTGATGCGCAGTCTGGATGCGATCCTGAGTGACAGGATCGCCGGGGATGCGCGGTTTCTGCTACTGGAAATCGGGATCGATCAGATGCGGGCGATCAATTCAACCTTTGGCATGGAGGACGGCAATACCGTCATCAAGCTTGTCGGGCAACGGTTGTCGCATGCTCTGGTGCCGTGCGAATTCTTCGGGCGCGGCAGCGGTGACCGGTTTTCAGGCCTGTTTGAAATCCCGAAAGGGGGAACCGCGATAAAGCTGGCAAAGAGCATAGAATCCCAGCTTCAGAAGGCCCTGGCGGAACCGTTCGAATTCAATCAGGCGCGGGTCGCTATCAGCGTGACCGCTGGGGGGCTGGAAATTCCCCTTCTTGCCACAGAATCCGCGATGGCGACCCGCTATGCCGACATGGCCTATTACGAGGCAAAAAACGGTCATCGGGGGGCAGTCTACCTGCTGACGCAAGATGATGTGGCGCGGGTGCTGAAGACGTCCGCTATGGTGCATCAGATTCGCGAAGCGTTGCAGCGTCAGGAGTTCTTTCCGGTATTCCAGCCGAAAATCAATCTGCGGGACAATTCCTGCACCGCCGCCGAATGTCTGATCCGGTGGCGCACCGAGGATGGAACCATGATTCCGCCGGGTCTATTCATCCCGGTTGCCGAAAGCGCCGATCTGATCGAAGGCATAGGTCGATTTATTTTTCTGGAAGCCTGTGCTGCCGTTCAGGAATGGAAGTCCGATCCGGTTTTGAGTCGTGTCAAGCTGGCGGTGAATATCTCCCCGAAGCAGTTGGAGCGGGAGAATTTCGTTGATTTTGTCAGGCGTTCTTTGGAGACGTTTGAAATTCCGGCGAGTTCGCTTGAATTTGAAATCACGGAAACGACACTGGTGAACAATCCGAAAGTCACTTTTGCGACTGTGGCCGTTCTGCGTGAAATGGGGATTTCCATCGCCATCGATGACTTCGGTACCGGCCAGTCATCGCTGGCCCTGCTTCGGGATGTGGTTGCAAACCGGGCCAAGGTTGACCGCGCTTTTCTGGACGGCGTGCCGGGGGATGAGAAATCCAATCGGCTGTTGCGGAACATCATCAACCTGATGTGCGACATGGATCTGGAGGTTACGGTGGAGGGTGTTGAGACCCTGGCGGTCGCGTCATACCTGAAGACATTACCCTGTGCGGAAGCGCAGGGATATTTCTTTGCCCGCCCTCAGGAAAAGGCTGATTTTGAACGGTTCGTGCTGGACAACAACAAGGGCATTCATCAGGACATCACGGTTCAGGCGGTTCTGTCCTTCTAATCGGTTCCGTGCACGCTACTTCCGCTGCTTGCGGCGTCAAATGCCTGGAAGAAGGCAGCGACGACCGGGGTCGGGCGTTTCGTCTCACGACTGACCAGTGCAAACGGCTGGTGATGGTGGGTCAGATCCGGGCGCAGGGCACGCAGCGCGCAGACCTCGACCAGTGGTGCCGCATACTGGTCGGGAAGCATGCCGAGATATCGACCGGTCTGGAGCAGGATCAGGATCGCCTCCAGATTGTTGGCGCTGGCAGCGGGCCGGGTCAGGAATGGTTTCTCCCGAGCGCGAGCCGTATCGAGGAATGTTCGCCCGACATAGGCCTGGCGCAGCAAGGTATCGAGGCTGATCTGTGCCTCGGGTTCCTCAAACAACGGATGCCTGCACCCGCAATAAAGCGATTGGACTTCCGTCGCGACAGTGCGATAGGCAAGCCCGGATTTTGGACGGTGCAGGGCAGAAAAGGCCGCATGGATCGTCCCGTCCGCCAGACGCCGCTCCATCTCGTCCGTGCTGAGCACGCTGATCGTCACATGAACGTCGGGCGCGGCCGCGCGGAATCGGGACAGTGCGTCCGCAATCGGGATTTCGGTCAGGGTCAGGATCCCGTCGATGACAGCGAGATTGAACTCTCCGACAAGACGGCGACGCGCAGTGGAGACCTGGGCGCGGAATGTGTCCAGCGCCGTCATCAGCCGCACGGCCTCCTGATAGACGATCCGACCTTCCTCGGTCAGGGCGAAGCCACCGCGCCCACGCTCACAGAGCCGCAGGCCCAGTCTGGTTTCCAGGTTGGCGATATGGGTAGAGATTGTGGAGCGGGCGATGTCCAGTTCAGCCTCAGCGGGGGTGAAACCACCACATTCCGTAACGGTCTTGAATACCCGCAGCAGACGGATATCGGCATCGCTGATCTGGCCGGAAAATTGGGAGAGTGCCATTGGTCTATATTTCTCAATGTTTAGATTGAAAGATCGTTCTATCTCGACGTTACGAAATTGTTAAGCTGACCGCAACATCTGCAATGGAGTCCAGCCGGAGAGCATGACATGGAAGATTTCGTTGGCCGCAAGAATCTGATCCCGCCAAAGCGGCTGCGGGAACTATGCAAACGCTCGGACCTGAAGGGCGCGATCCAGACCGCCAGTCATTTCGGTGCCATCGGGGTGGCGGGAACCGGGCTTTATCTGACCTGGGGAACCTGGTGGATGGTGCCGTTCTTCATCGCCCACGGTGTGCTGCTGAATTATCTCTTCGCGGCACAGCACGAATTCAACCACTACACCGCCTTCAAGACACGCTGGCTGAACGATGTCTTCAATCGGATCACCGGTTTCATCCAGCTCTACCCACGTGACTACGAACGCTGGTATCATTTTGAACACCACCGCCACACGCAGGACTGGGACAATGACCCGGAACTGCTGAGCCGTGGCGGTCCCTATGATCTGGCAGGCTATCTGCCCTATCTGATCGGGATCACCTACTGGACCGGGCGCATCAAGCGGCTGTTCCTTGTGGCGATGGGTCAGACCGCGCATTACTTCTCGGAAAAGCAGGCCCGCAAGGTCGTTCTTGAATCCCGCATGCACCTGTTGGGCTATGCGCTGGTTGCGGCGGTATCGGTCTATTTTGAAAGCTGGGCGGCGCTGCAATTCTGGATCGCGCCGATGTTTGCGACCAAGGTGTTCCAGAATGTTCAGAACATTGCCGAGCATACCGGGCTGACGCACGAAAACGACACGGTCCACAACACCCGCACGATCAAGACATGGTGGATTTTTCGCTGGATGGCCTGGAACATGCAATATCACACCGCCCACCATACCTTTCCGGCGGTCCCGTTCCACGCGCTGCCCGAATTGCATGCGGAACTGGTGAAGCATGCGGGTTACGAGCCGCCGACGACCGGCTATATCGCCTTCCAGTGGCGCTTCATCCGCCAGTTGATGAAAGGGCCGGAGACCCGCGAGGGTACGGTCGAAATCCAAATCCCACAGGCGGCTGAATGATGCAGAAACTCGAAATCTACCAATCCCGCTGGTCCATGGAACTGCGCCGTCCCGATGGCGTGGAACGGAGCGACAAGGAGGCTTTCGCCATGGTTGCGGAAGCCGGATTTGATGGCATGTGCCTTGATCTCGGTGCGTCCGACATGGCCGCAGCCGAAAAGACGCTGCCGCTGTTCGAGAAGCACGGCCTTGGCTGCATGATAAACGCCTTCCCGACGACGATAGAGGGATTGCAGCCGGTGCTGGACATGGCGAAGGCGGCGGAAGCGGCCTATGTTAACATCATCGGTCAGGTCATGCCCTTCACGGTGGAGGAAGGCGTGGATGTCGTTCGTCAGTGGATGGCGATGGCAGACAAATCCGGTGTGCCGATCCTGTTCGAAACCCACCGCAACTGCATCACCAATGATCTGTTCTACACACTGCAACTGATGCAGCATGTGCCGGACATGCCGATCTGCGCCGACCTGTCCCATTACATCGTTGACCGGGAATTCTGGTTCCCGCTGAGTGAGGGGGATCAGGCGATGATCCACACCATCCTGGACCGCGCCGACAGTTTCCAGGGCCGCGTTGCAACCCGCGAGCAGATCCAGATCCAGCTTGCCTTTCCGCAGCACCAGAAATGGGTGAACCAGTTCCGCGACTGGTGGAAATACGGCATCACCTCCTGGAAGAAGCGCCACGGGCCGGATGACCGCATGATCTTCCTGACCGAGTTGGGGCCGCCGGAATATGCGATCACCGGGGCGGATGGGTTCGAACTGTCTGACCGCTGGGAGGAATCGCTGCAGATCAAAGGTTGGATCGAGGATATCTGGGCGAAGGCTTAGGGTCCTCAAAGAGCTACCGCCCAGGATGGGGCCTGAGCGGTAGCGGGCGGGGAGGGAATGTGTGAGCACAATCCTAGAGACGTTCACGACCTAACGCTAACATCAGATACTCGTTTTAAGAAGCATAAAATCGTCAAAGTCGCGCTAAATTTTAGCAATACAATCTTATGGACACGTCTCCTGGTTCCAGATGGCATCATCTCCCGTCTTGTCAAAACTGCCGGGGCTTGTTCAGAGTGCCGGAATGAATCCATCTCGGGGAGAATGCTGGATGTCGACAGAAGGCCAGGGGCGCCAGTGGCATCGTGACGCGTTGGCCGTGTTTCAGGCGCAGGGCGTGCGGCAGGTAGCGCATGTACCGGATGCGGGCCTGGCCGGTCTGATCACGCTTTGCGATGCCGCTCCTGAAATCGAAACGACGGTTCTGACGACGGAGGAAGAGGGTGTTGCATTGCTGGCCGGTGCCTGGCTGGGTGGTCAGAAAGGCTGCCTGATGATGCAATCCAGCGGCGTCGGGAATACAATCAACATGCTGTCCATCCGGGAGACCTGTCGCTTTCCACTGGTCTGTATCGTGACGATGCGCGGCGAATGGGGGGAGTTCAATCCCTGGCAGACTCCTGCTGGCAGGACCGCCCAGACATCGCTTGAGACCGCCGGCCTTGTGGTCCGCAGGGTGGATCAGGAGGCGGAAGTCGGAGCGATGTTGGATGGTGCCTTTGGCCTGGCCTATGGCACGGATAGCGGTGTCGCCCTGCTGATTTCCCAACGGCTGATCGGATCGAAGACATGGTAACAGAGATCGCAACGGGACTAGAACGTCGGGCGGCGGTTCGTACATTGCTTGCGCAACGCGGTGATGGGCTGTTGGTGACAGGGCTTGGCTCATCTACCTGGGATGCGGCGGCGGCGGGCGATACGCCGCGCAATTTCTATCTCTGGGGTGGCATGGGTGGTGCGGCGGCAATGGGGTTGGGCCTTGCCCAGGCGCGATCAGACCTGCCCGTGATGGTGCTGACCGGTGACGGGGAAATGCTGATGGGGCTTGGCAGCCTCGCCACAATCGGGCGCAAGGGACCGCGCAATCTGTCCATCATTGTTCTGGACAACGGTCACTATGGCGAAACCGGGATGCAACGCAGCGCGACGTCGGGTGGCCCGGGCAGAACAGCAACTGATCTCACCGCCGTCGCCCGTGCCTGCGGCTTTGCTGACAGTGCGACCATTTCCGATGCAGAAAGTCTGGCGACGGAAGTGGCCAGCTTGTTCGCGATGGGCGGATTGAAGTTCCGCACCATCAGGATTCGTACCGAAGACCCGCCACGTGTCCTGCCGGAACGGGACGGGGTGATTCTGAAATCCCGGTTCCGGGCAGCGCTTGGCTGAATGCGATAGGGTTTAGCTCGGGGTTGGAAAATACTGATACAGCCAGGTTTCTGTAATCGGCTGGTCACCAATGCGCATCCAGGCCCGCAGTTCGACAGGTCTTTCGTCGACAGGTTTCAGGTCGAACAGGGCGCGCCAGCGATCCGTGCCAGGGATCGGTTCTGCATAGCTGTTGGAAATGGTCCCGCGAGAGGCCTCTACCAGCAGTTCGACCGGATCGTCAGCCTTAATATCCGCTAGTGGGCCTTCGGCGAAATCAATGACGAATTTCCGGACGCCCTGGGGACGGTCGGTTCCCGGTTGTCCGCCGCGCCCCATGCGCAGGGCGGTGGCATGGGCCAGACTGTCCATCGTATAAGGCGGTTTTGCATACCAGTACATGCGATAGCGGAATGTGTATTCATTTCCGGCCAGTACCGGATCGCCCGGCACCCAGAATGCGACGATATTGTCATGCACTTCGTCGTCGGTCGGAATTTCGACCAGTTGCACCGATCCGGCACCCCAGTTATTCAGTGGCTCGATCCAGAGGCTGGGCCGCCGTTCATAACGCACGCCATCCAGATAGTTCTCGAACGATCGGTCGCGCTGAATCAGGCCGAATCCGCGCGGTGAGTTATCCATGAAGCTGGAGACCGTGACGACGGGCGGGTTGTTAAGGGGTCGCCAGATCCGTTCTCCCGCCCCGGTCCACAGGGCAAGGCCATCCGAATCATGGATTTCCGGACGCCAGTCGTCGGAATGACCGGTACGG
The DNA here is from genome assembly GCA_965223125.1 of Alphaproteobacteria bacterium. Taxonomy (GTDB): domain Bacteria; phylum Pseudomonadota; class Alphaproteobacteria; order UBA8366; family Aestuariispiraceae; genus Pacificispira. Next base: position 2,549,589 of record OZ244984.1, read on the forward strand.
TATTCCGAATACCAGAACATTGAGGTCAGCGGTGCAACGCCCAGCCGTTCCACGGACTTCCGGCAGAACAGGCGGCTTTCAACTTCGATTTCAACACCCTTGTTTCGGTGCAGGATGAAATGGAAAGCACCAGTCAGGCTCGGCCCGTCCAGCAGGGCATATATATGCACCCTGACATCGTTATCGGCACCGGGTTGGATATAGAAATCAGTGAAGTCCGGGAATTCTTCAGGCCCTGATATCGCGGTATCGACCGCAATCCCCCGGGCAGACAGTCCGTACTGACCCTCATCCCCGATACTGCGGAAATAGGATGCGCCGAGAAACGCGATCCAGTCCTGGGTCTTCCAGTCGTCCCGCGCACGATCCTCATGCAGACGGAAACCGGCAAATCCGGCATCGTCCGGCATCTTTCGGGCGATGCTGTCTGATGGCATGTTGAAATAGTCCGACCGGTATTTCAGTCGCGCGGCTTCCCCTTGGCTGACGGCATGGATGGAGACGGGCTTCTGGAAATACATGCCGAGGTGAAAGAAGGTTGCTGGATAGCGACCCTCACCGGTCTGGAACAGGGCCTTTTCCGCTGGAAATCGGATCTTGCCGTGGATGTCATAATTGATCCGGCGGGTCAGGTCGGAACTGGGCGCTGTGGTCGGTCGATAGTCCTCAGCCGCCTTCCGACGGGCCTGTTCGATCAAGTTCTCGAAGCTGAACGGGATCGGTTCGGCAAATTCGAGGCTGTCGGATTGTTCCGCACCGGCAGTTGTAGCGGAAATCGGCATGACCCCTGCCAGTCCCAATGCGGAAAGCGTGTTGAGAAAGCGCCTGCGGGTCTGGCTGTTCATCATGGACGTATCGGAACCTTCTGATTTCTGCGGATAAAGCCGGAGGAAAACCCGGCGAACCGCCCGGTTGCAGCATAAGACCGTGTTTTGGCGGATAAGTTCCCGAAATATCGAAAATTATTTTTCCGGACCGGGAACCTTTCTCTTCCCTACCCGTCTTCCAGGGTGAATGCCACGCGACTTCCGCGTGTCCAACCCCGGATGCAGACCATGATGTCAGAGGAAGAGCAAATGGAGAGTACCATGATCCTACAGCAGATGATACCGGCCCTGCCGGTTTTACCCGGCACCGCCACAACTCCGACCATTCTGACCCAGGTCGCGGTTGAGGCGGCGGACAATTATCTCAGGATCGCCGGAGTCAGCATCGACCACGTCCGGGATGAGCTTGTGCAGGCTGCCGCCGCGCAGTTGGAGGTCAGCAACCGATCCGGTGATGAGCGGGTTCAGGCTGTTCGCATGCTGTCCTGTGTAGAGCGCGTGCTCTGCGACCGGCTGGGGGCCAGGCCCGGCTCGCACACGCTGGATCCGGATACGGCACGGCGGCGGTTCCTGTTCGCGATCAACCCCTCGCGGGAAGCGCAGTTGGGTCTGCTGATCCGCCCGAGTGCCCAGCTTGACGCCGTGATCGAGGCCGGTATTTCCCGAATTCCTGAAATCCGCCAGCGTGTTTCAATGCCACGCCAGCGGATTGATTTCAGGGTTCTGCCCTATATGGATGACTGGCGTTCCCGCACCGGAATCGAAGCACCGCGATGACACATACCAATACCACGCCGGTTGATACCACGCCGGAAACACTGCAGGAATCCGCAGACACCCGGTCCCTTGACGCCAATGGCTGGCAGCGCTCGGATATCCGGACCAGATGGCTGCGTCGGGTCTATTTGGCTTTTGTGGCCATCAGTCTGACCGCGGGTCTCACCGTTGTTCTGTATCTGCTGCAACCGGACAGCCCGGCTAGTTATCTTGCTGCTGGAATTCTGGTTCTTTGCTTTGCCATCCTGTTTGGATGGATCGCGGGGAATTTCTGGATGGCGGCATTCGGGGCCTATCACGTGCTATCCAGGCGATGGATGTCCGGTCGATCCGGGAATGCGTCTGGTACTGTTGCGTCATCTATACAGGCGATTGAGGCACTGCCCCGCACGGCTATCGCCTTTCCGGTCTATAATGAAGACACCGCCCGCGTTGCCGCCGGGGTTCAGTCGATGCTGGAATCCCTCGATAATGCCGGGGCGCTCGACCGGTTTGATTTCTTTATTCTGAGCGATACCCGCGACCCGGATATCTGGATTCGGGAAGAAGCCGCCTGGATGGAAATCGTGGCTGACCCCCGGTTCCAGGGTCGGGTGTTCTATCGTCGTCGCATTGAAAACACCGAGCGAAAAAGTGGCAACATCAAGGAGTTTCTGGAAAAGTGGGGGCATGGTTATCGGTATATGGTGGTACTGGACGCCGATAGTCTAATGACCGGTGACACCTTCGTTGAACTGGTTCGGCGCATGGAGGCGGATTCCGAACTCGGCCTGTTGCAAACATGGCCGCAGGTAATCGGCGGTCGCAGCCTGTTCGCGCGCATGCATCAATACGCCTCCTTCATATACGGGCGGGTTCTTGCCAGTGGTATGGCTGCACTGATCAATCCGCATGGAAATTACTGGGGACACAATGCGATCATCCGGGTGGATGCCTTCATGCAGTGCTGTGGCCTTCCCCATCTGCCCGGCAGAGGCCCGCTGGGCGGTGAAATCCTGAGCCACGACTTCGTCGAGGCGGCGCTGCTGGTCCGACGCGGCTGGAAAGTCGAACTCGCCACCGATCTGGACGGCAGCTATGAGGAAGGTCCTCCCAATGTCGTTCAGCATATCGTGCGCGACCAGCGCTGGTGTCAGGGTAACCTTCAGCACGGCTGGCTGCTGGCGGCGCGTGGGATACACCCTGCGTCCAGGATCAACTTTCTGACCGGCATGCTGGCCTATCTTTCCAGCCCGATCTGGCTGCTTTTCGTGATCGTGACCGCGATCATGGCATTGACCAGCAGGGAGCTGTTCTCCATAGCCCCGCTTCTTGTCCATCTGGAGGCGGGTGGTTGGCAAGTTCAGGCCAGCAGCCTTGAATCCTGGATGGTCATAGGATTGTTGGGGGCGACGATAACCTTCATCTTGGCACCGAAGCTTTTTGGAGTCATTATCGCGCTGATCGAGAGCCGTGAACCGGTCTTTCGTTTGCTCCTGAATGTGGTTTCAGAAACCATCTTGTCCATTCTTTTCGCCCCGACAGTGATGATGCGCCATAGCGGCTTCATAGTGGCATTGCTGTGTGGACGCGGTGTCAGCTGGAAGCCCCAGCAGAGGGATGAGGCTCGCCTGGGCTGGCGCGAGGCGTGGGATGCGTTCTGGGTTCAGACCGTGCTTGCGATGGCAATCGTTGCACTGGCCGTGATCTGGCCGTCGGCTGTCTATATATGGCTGTCGCCGATCCTGCTGGGTCTGCTGCTTTCGGTGCCTCTTGCCGTCTTGACCGGATGTGTCCCGGCGGAGCGTGGGTTTCTTCTGACGTCAGGGCGTATGCAGGACCGACCGGCAATTCTGGAGCGCGCCGAGGCATTGCGGGACGGGTTCAATGCGAGACTTCCGGCAGATGGAGCCGTGGCAACCCTTCTGGATGATCCCGTGCGCTTTCGCCTGCGGCTGTTCTTCCTGGCGACGGAGCCTGACAACCCTTCCCCGGACTCGCTGGAAGGTGAGGTCATGGCAAAAGCACGAACCCAACCGGCCGATCTGAGCCGGGACGAGCGCACGCGAATTCTTGCCAGTCCCAGTGCATTGGTCCGACTGCATACCGAACGGCTGCTGGTCGGCCTGTCGGATCGTAACCCTGAAGCAATTTGAGAGAATGTCCTGTGCGCGCCAATCCTTTGCCCCGAAAATGCCTTTATGAGACCGCATCATGGTGGTTTCAGGGTAAATCCGGGGTATTGGGATTATGCCCGCAGACCTATCTGGTGGGAGACTGCTGTTGAGTAGCCCGGACGACATACAGGCACATGTTCTGAGCCTGCAACGTTTTGCAACGGGTCTGACGGGAAATCCGACGGATGCTGAGGATCTGGTGCAGGAATGTCTGCGTCGGGTTCTGAGTCACCTGGACCGGAATCGGTCGATACACAATCTTCGTGCCTTTCTGTTCAAATCGCTTCGGAATGCCTTCATCGACCACTGTCGCCGGAGGAACAGCCGGGGTGAGGAACAATCGGTCGACCAAAGCCGGGTGGAGCAGTTGAGCATACCACCCAACCAGGAAGACCGCCTGCTGTGTCTGGATATCGTCAAGGCTCTGGACAAACTTCCCGAGGATCAGCGTGAGGTGGTGCTGCTGGTCTGTCTGGAGGACATGGCCTATGAGGACGTCGCCGATATAACGGACAGCCCGATCGGGACTGTCCGGTCGCGGTTGCATCGAGGTCGGGCGGCGCTGCGAGAGCTGCTTGAGCCATCGCCGGGCGGCTATGGTTATGGACGATCCGGGGGTGGACCCGCACGGCAGGAGAGCTAGAACGATGGCGGATTCGAACAAGACCATTCCGTTGATCAGTGATCAGTTGCTGGAAGACTACGCGGACGGGCGACTGGATTCGCAGACAGAGCGGCGCGTCGAGGGCCTGATCGCCAATGATCATGCGCTGCGCGACAGGGTTCTCCGAACTATTGCGATCCGGGAGACCCTGCGTGCCGAGTTGACGGAACGCGCCGGGGAATCGTTGCGGCAGGAAACCCTGGACCTTGCCCGGGCGCTGGAACACCGCCTTGCCCGACCACAGCGGTCGGCGTTTCGCTGGGTTGGCATGGCGACGGCAGCGGTGGTTCTGCTGGCAGCGACGGTCAGCCTTTACGAACCTCTGTTCGGAACCAGCGGCGGCCAGCGCCAGCATGCGGCGGTCGAAAGCTTTCTTGAAAATGTCCGTGATCCGCAAAAGCAGACACCGAAAGCGGAGGTCCAGGAAACCGAGGCGATTCCGGTGACCGCCGAGCCGGTACCCAAAACGGAAACCGCCCAGCCGATACCGGAAATCCTGCCCGACTTCGTGGAATTCGGTTTCGATCTGGTGGAAACGCGGATGATAACCGGCGATGGGCATGTCGCGGTTCATCTGCTGTATGAAGGGGAGAAGGGTCGACGCGTCTCGCTGTATTACAGTGATGCGGATGAAGGCAGGCGAAATCAGGTGTCAGTGCGTCAGGAGGGTCCGCTGGCCCTGTTGTTCTGGAATTCCGACGGGCGCTCGTTCAGCATGATCGGCGAGGTTCAGCGCCATGAACTGGTGGAACTCGCCCAGCAGGTAACGGCCGGTTTCTCACTGGAGAAAGCCCAGGCGGCAAAACCGGAAAGCGAGCCAGCCCCGCCGCCGGTTCCGCCCAAGGATGAACCGCAGGATGCGCCGAAGACACCATCGGATACCTGATACACAGGTTCCTCCTGCGTGCTACACCGAACCGGTTCCAAGCTAAGCTCCTCCGTTGTTTACGATTGTGATGTTTTCAGGGCACCCCGCTTACAGGGAACTTTTTAGGCTTCGTTTCGTCTTCCTGTCATCACCGACCACCCGGTCGTAAGGAAAGCGAAGGAGCCTGTTCATGTCCTACGAGCAAAACATTTCAGCCTGTCTGCGTGACAAGGCGGAATTCGGATTAAGCGCGGGCGAACTCAACCTTTTTCTGGAGGCCCTGGTTCCGGCACTCGGGCGGTTGCGCACCGCCTATCAGGACAAAACCATTCCCCTGCTGCGCATTCCTGAAAGAACGGATGACTGGCCTGCGCTGAAGCAGGCAGCGGAGCGCTATCGGGCCTGTTTCGATGATGTCGTTATTCTTGGCACCGGTGGTTCCAGTCTTGGCGGGCGGGCGCTCTACAACATGGCCAATGTCGGTTTCAAGGATGCACGGAAAGGGCCGAAGCTGCATATTGTCACCAATATCGACCCGTTCAGCTTCCATGCTTTGCTGCAATCGCTGGATCTGAGCCGCACAGGCTTCATCGCGATTTCCAAATCCGGCGGCACTGCCGAGACCCTGTTGCAGACCCTGACGATCCTGCCGATGCTGGAACGGGCGGTGGGGCGTACCGGAACCAGCCGCGCCTTTTCCGTGGTCACCGAAGAGACCGATAACCCGCTGCGTCGCATTGCCGAACGTTACGAATTGCCGGTCCTGGCCCATGATTCCGGGGTCGGTGGTCGATACTCAGTGCTCACCAGTGTCGGTATGCTCCCCTCGCTGATCGCGGGGCTGGATGCGGAGTCGGTGCGCGCGGGGGCACTGGATGTCCTGACCCGGACCCTGGACGCAAGGCATCCATCCGACAGCCCCCCTGCCCTGGGGGCCGCCGTTGCCATTGGCCTTGAGCGGTATCACGCGATCAGTTGTTCGGTCATGCTGGCCTATTCCGACCGGCTAGGCTCACTGGCGCGCTGGTACCGCCAGCTCTGGGCCGAAAGCCTGGGCAAGGAAGGCAAGGGCACGACTCCGATCTATGCCGCTGGGCCGGTTGATCAGCACAGCCAGTTGCAGCTCTGGCTGGATGGGCCAAAGGACAAGATGTTCACCGTTCTGGGCGGTCCCATCGCCTCGCTTCTCGCCCCTGTGGATTGTGCCCATCTCAACGACCCGCGACTCGACTATCTCGACGGGGCCTGTCTTGGTGATCTGATGACGGTTTCCCGTCAGGCGACAACAGATACGCTGATCGCCAATGGCCGTCCCGTTCGAACCATCGAAATGGATGCTATTGACGAGCGCTGCATGGGCGCATTGATGATGCATTACATGCTGGAAACCATCCTGGCCGCAGACCTGCTCTGCGTGAATCCCTTCGATCAGCCGGCCGTCGAACATGGTAAGACACTGGCGCGCCAGATGCTGCTGGATCGTCGCCTCGCCGCGCAGCATGTCCGCGCCGCCTGACGCATATGATCATGTATGGATTGGATCCTGAGTGAAGACCCCACCCTGCCAGACGGATTGCGGATCATCGGGTCCTGGCCGGTTGCAGGCCGCATCGATCTCTGTGCGCCAGATCTCGCTGGTATCCTTTGGTTGCCAACCCAGATAGCGAACTGACGAATTGTCCCACCAGATGCGGCTGTTGTCGGATACACCCCAGATCACCGGGCAACCGAGTCGTGGGGCTTGGAAAACAGCATCAATCAGCGCGACAAAATCCTCGCGGCTGAACCAGGTGGCGAGCATGCGATGGTTCAGCGGTTTCTCAAAGCATGATCCGATCCGGATGATCGCCGTCTCTTGCCCGAATTTCGAGTGGTAGAGCGAGGCAAGAGCCTCTCCAAAGCATTTTGAAACGCCATAGAGGCCATCCGGCTTCAAGGTGCAATCGGCCTGCAGATAGCGGTCCTGGGGATGGAAGCCCACCGTATGGTTGGAACTTGCAAAAATGATACGCGGTTGGCCATGGGCACGCGCGGCCTCATAGAGATTGTACATGCCTTCTATATTGGCGCGCAGGATCTTCTGGAACGTATCCTCCACTGAAACGCCGCCCAGATGCAGAATGCCATCGCAGCCTTCGACAAGCCGCATGACTGCCTGCGCATCCGCCAGGTCACATTGCACCAGTTCCTCGGATGGCCCTGCGGCACCGAGATCAGAAATGTCCGACAGGCGCAGGATATCCGCTCGCCCGGCTAGGCGTGTGCGCATCTCACGTCCGACACCACCTGCTGCCCCGGTAATCAACAGTCTTTTCATGCCACTCTCCTTTGCAACGCTTCTCAATCCAGCAGCCCCGGCAGAAACATTGAAATCGCCGGGATATAGGTCACCAGCATCAGTGCGAAGAGAATGGCCAGATAGAAGGGCCAGATCGTACGCACCACTTGCTCTATCTTCACACCGCCGATGACACAGCCCACGAACAGACAGGCTCCGACCGGCGGGGTGCATAGGCCAAGCCCCAGATTCATCATCACGATGACCCCGAACTGAATCGGATCCATGCCAAGATCGCGGACGACCGGAAGGAAGATCGGGGTGCAGATCAGGATCAGCGCAGCCATGTCCATGATCATGCCAAGCGCTAGCAGAATGACATTCAGCATCAGCAGGATCACGATGGGATTGTCGCTGATATAAGTGACGCTATAGGCCAGCATATCTGGAACCCGATACAGGGTCAGCAGATAGGCAAAGGCGGTTGCGGTCGCCACCAGCATCATTACCAGTGCGGTCGTTCGCACGGAGGTCATGACAGCCTTTTTGAACCCGTCCCAGGTCAGCTCGCGATACACCAGCGCGGTTACCAGCACCGCATAGATGGCACCGAATGCGCCGGACTCCGTGACCGTCATGACACCGGACAGAACGCCGCCAACAATGATTACCGCTGTCAGCAGACCGGGGATTGCAATGATGAAACTGCGGGAAAGATAGCCCCATCCGGGAAAGGGTGCGGCTGGATAGCCGCGCCGAACAGCGACCACATAGGCTGCAAAGGCAAGACAACCGCACATCAGGATGCCGGGAATGACCCCTGCAATGAAAAGCTTGGACACTGATACACCGCCGGCTGCGACGGCATAGAGGATCATATTGTGGCTTGGCGGGATTACGACCCCGGCAACAGAGGAGGTCACGGTCACATTCACGGCATAGTCGGCGTCGTAGCCCTTTTCCTTCATCACCGGCATCAGGATCGAGCCAAGCGCAGAGGTATCGGCTACGGCAGAGCCGGATATCCCGCCAAACAGCATGGACGAAACGACGTTCACCACGCCTAACCCGCCCCGCATGCTGCCGACGGCGGCCGAGGCGAGTCTGACCAGCCGGACAGCAATCCCGCCCTGCAGCATCAGATCGCCCGCAAAGATGAAGAACGGAATCGCGAGCAGGGAGAAGACGGAAATTCCAGAATTGATCCGCTGGAAGGCGACGAAAAGCGGCAGGCCCTCATAGAGAAACCCACCAATCGTTGCGATTCCAAGTGCAAAGGCGACAGGTACTCCGGCAAAAAGGCAGAAGAAAAATAATCCAAATAGTATGAGTAATCCCATGATCAGGTCTCCACCCCGTCTGTGTCGCAGGACGGGTCCTTGGCAATCGACGCGATCAGTTGGGCAAGGGAGAACACCACGGCCAGGATACCGAATATCACCATCGGCAGCGCCCGCCAACCCTCCGCGATGTCCAGCATCGGGATGCGGCGCGGCCAAGTCTTTTGGGTCAATTCCATCCCCTGCCATGCCATGAAGATACCAAAGGTCAAGGTCATGGAGATGGCGGTCCAGTGCAACACCCGCCGGGGCACGCGTGGTAATGCATCGCGCAGGAAATCGACTGCAAGGTGACTGTTGTGCCAGACACCTGCTGCGCCACCCAGAAAGGTGATCCAGACCACCAGTACGAGTGAGAGTTGCTCAACCCAGGTCGGGGTATCATTCAGCACATAGCGTCCAAAAACCAGCCATCCGAAACTGCTGATAAGGATGACAAGCTGAATTCCGGCAATCACCATGCAGAGCAGTGCCAGACGATCCAGACTTTCCAACACCGCTTTTCCCGACGCCGCTTTTGCCAATATGGCGGCGAATGCTTGAACCATCTGATGCCACCCCTTTGGCTGAAACAATGTGTCGACACGATGCGACCCGGATACGCAATGCATCCGGGCCGCATGATGACACAAACGCGGTCAGTTCGTTGCCTTGATTTGATTGATCAGGGCTTCCAGAGTGGGGTTCTTCTGAATGAAATCGGCATAGACTGGTGCCATGGCATTCTGGAATGCCATTTTGTCATCGACCGTGTTGACCGTGACACCGGAGGCCTCGACCTTTTCGCGGCTGGCGATTTCACGTGCGGCCCAAAGCTCGCGCTGGGTTGCTGCCGCTTTCACGGCTGCAGCCCGAACCGCATCCTTGTCGGCATCGGACAGGCCTTCCCAGGCAGTTGTGGCGATGCAGACACATTCCGGGATGATCAGGTGTTCGGTGATGGAATAGTATTTTGCGACTTCGTAATGGTTGGAACTCTCAAAGGACGGATAGTTGTTTTCCGCCCCATCGATGACGCCGGTCTTCAGTGATTGATAGACTTCGCCATAGGCCATCGGCGTTGCATTGCCGCCCAGATTGTCAACCATGCCGACGAACAGGTTGTTGTTCATCACCCGGAACTTCATACCCTCCATATCGGCGGGCGACTTGATAGGCTTCTTTGTGTTGTAGAAGCTGCGCGAGCCGGAATCGAACCAGGAGAGGGCAACCAGGCCTTCCTTGGCCAGTTCATCGGAGAAATGCCTGCCGATTTCACCATCCATCACGGTGTGCATGTGGTCGATGTTATTGAAGATGAAGGGCAGCGATAGAACATTCGTCGCCGGGACGATTTCCCCCATCGGGCCCATGTTGAAATTCGCAAATTGCAGCGCGCCATTGCGGGTCTGTTCGATTGCGTCAGGCTGCGAGCCGAGGGTTCCGTTATGGAAGACCTGTGCCGTCACCCGTCCCTCTGTCGCTGCGGTGACATCAGCGGCGAACTGGTCCAGTGCGATGGAATTGGGATATCCTTCCGGATGGATATTCCAGCCCCGCCAGGTTTCCGCCAGTGCCGGTGTGGCGGCCAGGCCGGAGACAAGGGCACCGGAAAAGACCAGTGTCTGGATCATCGACTTGAGTTTCATTGTATTCCTCCCTGAGCTTGCTTAATATTGTAATTGATCAATAGATCATATAAGTTATGTGAATTCTGTCAACATATCATATATGTTGAGGCGACAGCATCTGATCCCAGTCGTTTGACCGGGATCTTGAAGAAAGGGTGTACCCCAGACGATGGAGCCAGACGCAGCCGACATACCCCGCGGCAACCGCCGGAACCTCGTCACCGAAGTCGGGGGTGATCTCAAGGAATCCATTCTTTCCGGGAAGTATCCCGTTGGTGCAAAACTGCCGTCGGAGGCACAGCTGACCACCTTGTACAAGGTCTCGCGCACAGTGATCCGGGAGGCCGTGGCTAGTCTTCGGGCGGATGGTCTGGTTGAACCCAGGCAGGGTGCCGGCGTCTTTGTTATCGAATACAGGATGCGTGATGGGAATCCTTTTCAGCCTGTTGATTTTGAAAAGATTTCATCGACAATCGAGGTTCTGGAACTGCGGGCTGCGATAGAAATAGAAGCGGCCGGATTGGCAGCGCAGCGCCGTTCACCGGCCCAGGACGAGGCAATCCTGGAGGCCCATAACGAGGTGGCGCGCCTTGCAGAAGCTGGTAAATCGACCATTGAGGCGGATTTCGCCTTTCATCTCGCGATAGCCGAAGCGACCAACAATCCCCGTTTCGCGGAATTCCTTACATTAATGGGACAGAAGGTCATTCCCCGGGCAAGCCTGCCCGTCGTCAATCCGCGCAATACGGACCCGACCTATCTGAATACGATCATCGATGAGCATGCCCAGATTTCAGGTGCCATTGCCCGGTCTGACGAGGATGCGGCCCGCGAAGCCATGCGCAAGCATCTGAAGGATAGCCAGAAACGCTATCGCGACATGATCCGCGGCTATCGCCGGTAAGCGTGGTTGTCAAAGTTCTCATGTTCACGCTTGCCAGTTTCGCTTTCACTTGTATGATAAGTTAGATATCGATTCTAATGCAAGTGAATGGAAACGGATACCGATCATGGACCCATATATCCTGAAAGATGCCCTTGGAGCGGGACTACTGTCCTTCCCGGTCACCCCCTTCGATGAGGATGGCCAATTCAACGAAGCGCCCTATCGCGATCATGTTGGCTGGTTGTCGCAATACCCTGCTGCCGTTCTGTTCGCGGCTGGGGGAACGGGGGAATTCTTTTCTCTGGCACCGGATGAGATTCCCGGCATTGTCCGCGCCGCCAAAGCGTCTTCCGGTGGCATCCCGATTGTTTCGGGTTGTGGCTACGGGACTGAGATAGCCAAGGGAATAGCCCGGTCGGTCGAGAAGGCGGGTGCGGATGGGATATTGCTGTTGCCGCATTATCTCATCGATGCACCACAGGAAGGACTCTACCACCATATCAGGGCGGTATGTCAGTCCGTCGGTATCGGGGTCATGGTCTATAACCGGGACAATTCGTGCCTGGAAGCGGACACGCTGGCACGGCTCTGCGATGATTGCCCCAACCTTGTCGGTTTCAAGGACGGGTCCGGGGATATCGGTCTGGTTCGTCAGATCACCGCGAAAATGGGTGATCGCCTGACCTATCTGGGGGGGATGCCGACGGCAGAGTTGTTCGCGGAGGCATATCTGGGTGCGGGCTTTTCTACCTATTCCTCTGCTGTCTTCAATTTCGTGCCGGATCTGGCCATTGCATTTTACACCGCCCTGCGTGCGGGGGAGCGAAACCGTTGCGAACAGATCTTGAATGATTTCTTCTATCCCTTCATGGCGATCCGAAATCGGCGCAAGGGCTATGCTGTCGCGGCGATCAAGGCGGGTGTTCGGTTGCAGGGCTTCAATGCGGGTCCAGTCCGCGCGCCTCTGCTTGACCTGACAACGGAGGAAGTGGAAATGCTGGCCGTGCTGATCGAACCCTATAAACGATAAGGGCGTCCAGTCATGAAGCCAGCCATGAAGATCGTTTCCGTTCAGACGCATCTGCTCGAATACAGGCTCGACACGCCGTTCGAGAGTGCCTCGATGCGCTTCGATAAGCGCAGCCATATGCTGGTCGAAATAACCTGCGATGATGGAACGGTGGGCTGGGGGGAATGCCTGGGCCCGGCGCGGCCCAATGCGGCGATCGTGGCAGCCTATGCCCAATGGCTTGTTGGCATGGACCCGCTGCAGACCGAACGGATCTGGGTGACGCTCTACAATGCGCTGCGGGATCAGGGGCAGCGGGGCCTGGCGGTGACCGCCCTGTCGGGGATCGACATCGCGCTGTGGGACATCAAGGGCAAGCATTTCGGTGTTCCGATCTCAATCCTGCTCGGTGGTCGCTTCCGGGAGTCGGTGCGGGCCTATGCGACCGGCAGCTTCAAGCGCGACAATGTGGATCGGGTGACTGACATAGCCGCCGAAATGGCGGGCTACGCGGCGGCAGGATTTCATGCGGGTAAGATCAAGATCGGCTTTGGTGTTGCGGAGGATCTGCGCGTCATCGCCGCAGTGCGCGACGCCATCGGCCCGACCATGCGCCTGATGATCGATGCCAATCACGGTTATGACGTGCTGGAGGCGACCACACTAGGCAACCGGGCGGCGGAATATGACATCGACTGGTTCGAGGAACCGGTGGTTCCCGAACAGCTTTCAGCCTATCGGGCGGTGCGTGCGCAACAGCCGATTCCCGTGGCGGGAGGAGAGACCTGGCATACGCGCTGGGGAATGAAGGAGCCGCTGGAGACACGCTGCGTCGATATCATCCAGCCGGACCTCTGTGGTTGCGGCGGTTTTACAGAAGCTCGGCGCATCCTGGATATGGCAAGTCTGCATGGGGTGCGTGTCGTGCCGCATGTCTGGGGCACAGCAGTCCATATAGCCGCTGCCCTGCAGTTCCTTGCCGCCATGATACCGGACCCGCCACGGGTCAATCCGATAGAGCCTATCCTGGAATTTGACCGCACCCTGAATCCGTTCAGGCAGGCCATCGTTACCGTGCCGCTGGAACATCGTGGCGGTATCGTGACGATACCGGATGGCCCAGGCCTCGGGATCGAGATCAATCGGGATGCGCTGGCCGACTTTGCTCCGGCGGGGGAATGAACCATGCTTGAACGCACTCTCTCCGGCCCGAAGCCCGAAACCACTCTGCCGCCGGGCGCAACGGATACGCAGATGCATATGTACCTGCCCGGCTTTCCGTCCGAACCGGGCGGTCCCCCACTGCCCCCCGGCCTCCCCGGACCAGTCGAGTATCGTCAGGTCATGGATTGGCTGGGGATTGAGCGAGTCGTTATCACTCAGGGAAATGCGCATCAGGCCAATAATGATTGCCTGCTCGCCTGCCTGTCCGCGATGGGTGCGTGTGCGCGCGGGGTCGCGGTGATCGGGGCAGAGACCGGGGAGGCCGAACTCCGCCACCTGCATAACTCCGGGGTCCGGGGCGCCCGTATCATGGACCTGCCCGGCGGTGCAATGGGGATTGATCGGCTGGCGGAGGTGGATGCGATCACGGCGGCCTGGGGATGGTGCCTGGCGGTCCAGTTCGATGGGGCCAATCTCCTTACGCATTTCGACAGGCTGGCCGCAATCAGGAGCCGCTGGATACTGGACCATCATGGAAAGTTCCTCACCGGTCTGATGCCGGGTTCTGCAGAAATCGACGCCATCAAACGGTTGATTGATGGGGGTAACTGCTGGTTCAAATTTGCGGGTTGCTATGAATCCTCTCGCCAGGGTGGGCCGGATTTTGCCGATATCGCCGCTTATTCCAGCGCGATCGCGCAATACGCGACGGAGCGGATTATCTGGGGCAGCAACTGGCCCCATAATCTGATCCAGCGGACGGAAAATTACCCGGACGATGCGCGGCTCCTGGATACGGTCCTGTCCTGGATCGGCTCCAGTAAAGCGCAGCACCATGCTCTGGTTGATAACCCGGCGGTGTTGTTCGACTTCCCGTCCTGACGTTCCTCTCTTAGCAATATTGTCATCGCCGCCGCTTCGTCCTAAGGAAAGATACGGGGCTTGGCCCCGGTGGAACGGGGTGAAGGCGATATGTTCAAGAAGATACTGATTGCGAACCGGGGCGAGATCGCCTGTCGGGTCATGCGCACGGCACACCGTATGGGGATCGTCCCAGTTGCGGTCTATTCCGAGGCCGATGCCCAGGCGCTGCATGTCCGAACCGCGCTGGAGCTTGGCGGGGAGGCGGTGCCGGTCGGCCCGGCCCCGTCTTCCGAAAGCTATCTCGTCATCGACCGCATCGTTGAAGCCTGCAGGCTGACCGGGGCGGAGGCCGTGCATCCAGGCTACGGCTTTTTGAGCGAGAACAGACGCTTTGCCGAACGCCTGGCTGCTGAAGGGATTGCCTTCATCGGCCCCCCCGTTGGTGCCATCGAGGCGATGGGCGACAAGATCGAATCGAAGAAGCTGGCCCTGGCGGCGGGCGTCAGCACCGTGCCCGGCCATCTGGAGGCGATCACCGACCCGGAAGAGGCGGTCAGGATCGCGCGGGACATCGGCTATCCGGTGATGCTGAAGGCATCGGCGGGCGGCGGCGGCAAGGGGATGCGGCTGGCATGGACCGACGAAGAGGCCCGCGCGGGCCTGACCTCGGCCATGAACGAGGGGCGCAGCAGCTTCGGTGACGACCGCGTCTTTATCGAGAAATTCATCGAAGAGCCACGCCATATCGAAATCCAGATACTCGCTGACGGCCACGGCACCTGCCTCTATCTGGGGGAGCGGGAATGCTCGATTCAGCGTCGCCATCAGAAGGTGATTGAGGAAGCGCCCTCTCCCTTCCTCGACGAAGCCACCCGCAAGGCGATGGGTGAGCAGGCGGTGGCGCTGGCCCGTCAGGTCGATTACCGCACGGCGGGCACGGTCGAATTCATCGTCGACAAGGATCGCAATTTCTATTTCCTGGAGATGAATACCCGCCTGCAGGTGGAGCATCCGGTGACCGAACTGGTGACCGGCCTCGACCTCGTCGAATGGATGATCCGCGTTGCCTGGGGTGAGGCGCTGCCGATGCGTCAGGATGATATCACGCTGACCGGCTGGGCGATCGAGGCGCGGCTCTATGCCGAGGATGCGGAGCGCGGCTTCCTGCCCTCCACCGGACGGTTGACCCGCTATATCGAACCGCCTGCTGTTGAGGGACGGGTGCGGGTTGATAGCGGCTGTTTCGAGGGGGCGGAGATATCCATGTTCTACGACCCGATGATCGCCAAGCTGGTCGTCGGTGGTGGGACACGGGGGGAGGCCATCTCCGAACTGCGCCGGGCCATCGACGGCTATGTCGTGCGGGGCCTCAGCCACAACATGCCCTTCCTCGCCAATCTGGCGAAGCATCCGCGCTTCGCTTCGGGAGAGATCACTACTGGCTTCATTGCCGAGGAATATCCGGATGGCTTGACCGGGACACATCTGACGCCGGACGATCCCGCCCTCTTCGCCGCCATCGCCGCCGTGATCCAGGACCGGATCGAACAGCGCGAACGCCGGATTTCCGGGCAGGAGGAGAACCGCGCCCCGGACCTGCCTTCAGATTACGCAGTTTTCCTGGGCGAAGAGTGCGTGAGTGAACACAGGCTCCATCTGGCGCGTGGGGCCGATGGTGATCGGGTGACAGTCGGGGATCGCACGCTCTTTATCGAAAGCGGCTGGAAACCGGGCATGCCGGTATTTCGTGCCACGGTGGACGACACGCCGCGCCTGTTCCAGGTGGATCGCGGGACCACCGTTTCGGGAGGCGCGGGGTTCACGCTCAGCCATGACGGCGCGCGTATTCGTGCCCTGGTGCTGGAGGCCCGCCACGCCCCGCTGCGCCGCCTGATGCCCTACAAGCCGCCGCCCGACATGTCGAAATTCCTGCTCTCCCCGATGCCCGGCCTGCTCGTCCGCCTCTCGGTCGCCCCCGGTGATGCCGTCGAGGCCGGCCAGGAACTCGCCGTTGTTGAAGCCATGAAAATGGAGAACGTCCTGCGCGCCACCAGCAACGGCACCGTCAAATCGGCCCATGCGAGCCAGGGCGAAAGCCTTGCGGTCGATCAGGCGATTCTGGAATTCGAGTAAGGGGTTTTGCGTTATTCCAACGCCGTCAATTGAATGCACAGCAGCGCCGCCGGTTCGGAGAGGTTCAGCATCGCGGTGTCGCCTTCTGTCAGAAAGGCGGTGCTGCCTTCCGTCAGGGTCACCCCATTGCATTCTGCGGTTCCGGCCAGGCAGAAAATGGCGGTCAAGGCATCGGCTGGGGGCAGGGTCCGGGAGTCGCGCAGCACGGTCACATCGGCCTGGATCCGGGTCGGGTCGATCATCACGTTCAGATCCCGGATCGGCCCGTCGATCAACGCGCCCTGAATTGCCAGTCTGCCGTCAAAATGCACCGGGTCATGAGGCAAGGCGGTTAGCACTGTATCGGTATCCGTATCGATCAGGCGAATGCCTGCGCCGGAGATGACGGTGAGGATGCGGTGGCGGCCAGGAAAGGCAGAGAAAGGACCGTCCTGATCCACATCGGCCAGGCTGAGCCGCCAGAGGAATCCGCCTGCATCCTCTTTAAGCGCGATTTCCCGCGTGATCCCGCCGCCATTTTTCCATGGCATTGCCGGATATTCGTCCAGTGTGTGTATTTTCATGCACTTGCCCTGATTGCAGTGTCGAGTCTTGTCTTGTTGAGGCGCTGACCCCAAGTCATCATGAGGAAACAGGAGCATTCATCATGGCCCGGAAACCGGCAAGAGATTTGGAAGAGGCGATTGTCGAGGCGGCGATGGCGCTGTTCGCTGAACGTGGCTATGCCGATACCCGTCTGATCGATATCGCGGAACGCGCCGGGTGCGATCTGGGGGCCTTGCGCGCGCGGCTGGATGACAAGCTGGATATTCTGCCGATGTTCCTGCACCGAATCGACGGGGCGGTGCTGGCGGAGGATGCAGGCTTCGGGCCGGAGGAAAGCGTGCGCGACCGGTTGTTCGATCTGCTGATTCGCCGCTTTGACGCGCTGAAACCCTATCGCCCCGCATTGCAGTCGGTCCTGCGCGACTTGCGCGGCGATCTTCCGGCGCTGCTCTCGCTCGCCCCGAAAGGGGTGGGGGCACTGGGCTGGTATCTGGAAGCGGCGGGCACCTCGACCGACGGGCTGGCAGGAATGGCCCGGATTAAGGGCCTGAGTCTGGTCTGGCTGCATTGCTTGCGGATATGGTTTCAGGATGACAGCGAGGATCTGTCTCGGACAATGGCGGCTCTCGACAAGGCGCTGAGCCAGGCGGAACGTGCTGCGGGCTGGATGCGGAAAGGTGCGCGTCACTCTGAATCTGCCAAATCTGATCCCGATGTATCCGAAGGGCCTGCCTCCGAACCTTCGGCTTCCGATCCATCGGGCTCCTGAGTCTCTGGGATTAGCGCCCTGACCAATAGTGACGCTTTCAGTGTCCTCTGACCCATGGGCCGTTCACCCGCATCCCCGGTGCTTCAATCAGCCCGTCGGCGGTGAGCGACAGCAGTGGATCGACAATGCCCGGCCGCCGCACGGTCAGATCCGCGGACAGCCGGTCCAGTGCCGCTGGAATCCGAACCTGCCCGCTCAGGACCGTATCTACCGCTCCTTCCAAGCGAAGGTTGCCTGAATGACCGTCGGGATGGAGTGTGATTTCTCCCGTCAGCGCGCCGGGACGACCGAAACTGTTCGATATTTCCCGCCGCAGCCGGGCGGTATTTCCCAGTTGCCCGCCACCCTGTCGTCGGAAAGCGAGGGCGGCTTCTCCCTCCAGGGTCAAGGTGCCGGACAAGGCACCGAATGCGGTCTCCAGCGTGCTGCCCTCACCGGTCAGGGTTCCCGTCGCCGCAAGTTGCCCGTCAGGGACGAGGGGCATCCCGCTTCGCCCGCTCAGGAGACCGAGATCCGCGATACCCTGGTTGAGATTGACTGTCAGCCGTGTTCCCGCCTCCATGCGCTCCGTCTTTGCCTGACCGGACAGGTGCAGGCCTGGCAGGGAGATGTCGATTTCCCGGCAGGTGATGTCACCTGACGCCAGCCGTTCGCAGGTCGCCGTGGTATCGTAGAGATTGATCGCAAATCCCCCCAGCGTCCCGTTGAAGCTGCCGTCGGTGACCGTCAGTCTGGCAATGGGGCCGGGATTGAACAGCCCGTTCATCCGCATGTCGCCGCCCGTGCCCATGGCCTCCACCGCATAGCCGATCCCGCGTTCCGGCGCGAAGGAAAGGTCGATGCGCAGCCCCGTTGAACCGAACCCGGCCAGGGCCGCTGCCCGTCTGGTGGACAGTCCGAGGGCACCGAGGAACCGTTCCGGGGCGGGGATGTCGGCGTCGATCTCCGCGCGGCCGCTCTGTCCGTTCTCCATGCTGAACTGCGCCGCTACCTGTGCCCCCGCCAGATTGCCGAAACCGAGATCGGCAACCAGGATCTGTGCGCCTGGCATATGGGTTCTCAGTCCTAGTGATACGTCGATGGCGGGCATGCCAGCGAGGCTCATCCTGTCGAATTGGAGCGACAGGTTCTGCTTTCCCGCATCCAGCAGTGTTTGCACGGCAGAAAGCACTATGCGTTCCGCACCGGTATCGGAATCGGGAAGATAACGGTCGAGGTTGAGGGTATCACCTTGCAGAACGATCTGGCTTTCACGTTGCCCGGTTGCCCCGATCAGCGTCACCGCCCCGGACCAGACCGTATCGTCCAGCCGCCCGGAAAGCGCGGAAACGTCCAGCAGGTCCGGTTCGATCAGGATCGTGGCGGACAGGCTGGCGTTGCGCAGACGATCCTGTGGTAGGGTGGCGAGTGCATCGCTCAGGCTTGGTACCCGCCAGGCCAGCAAGGGGCGCAGGTCGTCGGCGGTCAGTCCCATCTGTCCTTCAAAACGCCATCCCGCCGGTTGCGGGTCCAGCGCGCCGATCAGTGTCGCCGTGGCATTGCCGGGCAATGTGATGCGCGCATCGCTGATCACCGCGACGCCCTGACCAGCGGAGAGCGCGATTTTTCCATCCCGCAGGGTCGCGCCGGACAGGGTGACGGTGCGGGCCTGGATTTCCGCGCTGATGTCCAGACCGGAAAATGTATCCAATGCCTGTGCCAGATCCTGTGCCAACCGGCTTTGTGGCGGTCCCATCTGTGACAGGTCGATGCGTGACAGATTGAATTGCAGGTCAACCGCCGGGTTCGGACCCGGTATCAGTGTTGCAATGCCATTGCCCGCCATCTGCCGGGAGTCGAGGGATTCCACCGTCAGGGTCAGTATGCCGTCCGACTGTACTTCAATGCGGGTATCCAGCGTCGCCGGGCCTTCGCCAAGCAGGCGGGTCACGGCCTCCGCCCGCAGGGTGGATAGGAAGCCGGTCTCCTCGAATATCAGTGTCGCCCCGCCTGTCCAACCGCCGCCGTCCAGCGGTCGGCCCTGCAATGCAAGATCAGTGGCACTAGGTCCGTGCCCGATGGAGAGGGTCAGGCCGCCATCGATGCGACCTTCGAGGGATATGCCGATGGGTTCATTCAGCAATCGGGCCTCACCATCGAAAGCGAACAGTCGATTGCCCGCGCCACCCGGCCCGGCCCCCAGCGACAGACGTCCGTTGATCCGTTCCAACTGGTCGGGAAGCCAGTCCGGCCCGTTGAGAAGACGCAGGCGGCTGGCCTCTATCGTCACCGATGTCGCGCCATCGTAGCGCCCCTTGGACGCCAGTTGCAGCGGCAGTTCCAGATCGGCTTCAACCAGTTCCAGATCCTGCGGAATCAGGCGGCCCATCAGCAGGGCGCGCGGGTCAAGGCTGCCACGCAGCCAGCGGATCGCACCGGAAGTTCCCGAACCGGTTACCAGGATATCGGCAATCGTGATCCGGGGCTGAGGCAGGATTTCAATCTGAAGCCGCCCGCGGATCGTTAGGTCGACGCCCAGTTGATCAGAGATCAGGCTTTCAAGCCCGCCCTTGTAGGGGCTCCAGTCAACGAAACGGGGGCCGATCCACAACCCACTGACAAGGAGGACAATGCCAGCAATCGAACTCCAGATTTTCCAGCTTTGCGTCCTGCCCTTTACCTGCGTCATCGATATCCCCGAATTGCCCCGTATTCGCCGCGATGCCGCTGGACGCCCTGTTCGGGTTGCGGCTACCATGATCCCTGAGTTCCCGCTGGAGATTTAGACCATATGGCCGAGATCATAAACCTCCGTCAGCAGCGCAAGCGCAAAAGACGCGCCATGGCAGAGCGGGATGCCGAGGCTAACCGCGTCAAGCATGGTACGCCGTCAAGCCTGCGGGACCGGATCGAGGCGGAGCGTGCGCGGTTGGCGCGGGATCTGGACGGGAACAAGCTGGAGCCTTGAAATTGCCCTGATTTCAAGCCTGTTGCCATCCGGAAAAGCTGATACAGTTCCAGAACTATGCACGGAATATCTGAAATCACGGGAATTGCCATTGTTGCTGTCGCCGCCATGATCTGCGGCATGGTGATGGTGCGTCTGCGTCAACCGGCGATCATCGGTTACATCTTCGCCGGGTTGCTGTTGGGACCGAATGGTCTTTCGCTGGTCGAGAACCGGGCAACCATCGATTTGCTGGCGCAATTGGGTGTCATCATGCTGCTGTTCTTCATCGGCATGGAATTGAGCCTGCGCAGCTTCCGAACGATCTGGAAGGTTGCCATCATCTCGGCGCTGGCCCAGATCGGGTTATCGGTCGGTGCCTTGTATGTGTTGGGCGGTTTTTTCGAATGGCCGGTCGAATGGGCCGTGCTGTTCGGCTTCTGCCTTGCCCTGTCCTCGACGGCGGTTGCCGTGAAGGTACTGGAGGAAACGGGGGAATTGCGCACCAATACCGGACGGCTGACCGTCGGTATTCTGATCGCACAGGATCTTGCCGTCGCCCCGATGCTGGTCGTTATCGCCAACCTGGCGGCGCAGGATGACAGCGGTCTTGTGCATATGATCGTGGAGGTTTCCCTCTCTATCGGCATTCTGCTGGCGATCATTCTTTTCCTGACTCGCCGATCCAAGGTCAACCTGCCGTTTCATCGGATCGTCAGCCCCAATTCCGATCTCAAGCCCCTGGCCGCGCTTACCTTTTGCTTCGGCTTCGCGACAGTGGCTGGCTTGTTGGGCCTGTCGCCTGCCTTTGGTGCCTTTCTGGCCGGCCTGATCGTCGGTAACAGCGCCCAGCGTCAGGAAGTGCATGAGAATGCCGGGCCGATTCAGGCGATCCTGATCATGGTTTTCTTCCTGTCGATCGGTCTGCTGATCGATCTTGAATTTGTTGCGGAGAAAATCTGGCTGCTGCTGGGATTGCTGCTGTTTGTTATCGTGTTCAAGACGGCGCTGAATGTTGCGATCCTGAAATTACAGGGTCAGACTTGGCAGACGGCCTTCTCGGTATCCCTTGTGATCGGGCAGCTTGGGGAATTTTCCTTTGTCATGGCGGCGGTAGCGAGTTCCTCCGCCGTGATTGGAGAGGAAATCCACAAGATGATCGTTGCCTTGACGGTCCTCTCGCTGATGATCAGCCCGTTGATGTTTGATATGAACCGGCGCATCCGGCAGCGTGCGGCGAGTGACATTTCCAGTCTAGGCGCATTGTTCCGATTTGCCTATTTCCGCGAATGGCAGGTGACCAAACAGGCATCCGCAGTCTGCTTCTCAGTGGCCTTCCGTATGGCGACCTGGGCACAGTTGCGGCTTGATCGGTTGCGACGTCATGCAGCGAAAAAACTGGAATCCGTATCGACGCAGGCCAAGGTGACCGGTCCAGTCGATACGACTGCCCCCGTACCGACAGACGCCAAGATGGACGAGACTGTGAAGGATGACACGGTAAAGGACGCTGGCAAGAAGCCATCTGCCAGGAAATCCCGTCGGACACCGGCCAAAAAAGACGATGCCTGATCTGAGCTTTGAGCGTGCGCTGAGTCTGGATCTGGGCGGCGGTTTGGTTACTGGTCTGGATGAGGTCGGGCGCGGACCCTGGGCTGGCCCGGTCATGGCCTGTGCGGTGGTCCTGCCCGACCTGACACATCCGACGGGTGGGCTACCGGGTGATTTGTTCGCAGCGCTGGACGATTCCAAGAAGCTGGGCCATGCGGAGCGAGAACGACTATTCGAACCGCTTCGATCCTGCGTTGCGCATGGATTTGGTGCAGCAAGCGTTGCGGAGATTGACGATCTGAACATTCTCCAGGCCAGCCTGCTGGCGATGCGGCGTGCCCTGTCCGCCGTGCCGGTGCCGGTTACAGGGGCGCTGGTCGATGGCAACCGCGATCCCGGCTTGGGCATTCCAACGCGGTTGATTGTCAAGGGCGACAGTCTTGCGATCAGCATCGCCGCCGCCTCGATCCTCGCCAAGGTCGCGCGCGACCGGCTGATGATCGATCTGGCGCAGGTCTATCCCGGCTATGGCTGGGATACCAATATGGGCTATGGCACAAAGCGCCATCAGGCGGGTCTCCAAACCCATGGGGTTACCCCGGAGCATCGAAAATCCTTCGCCCCGATCCGGGCCAGGCTGGAAGCCGACCTCAACATCTAGAGTCCCTTAAGGGTTGGATGACTCTACATATTGAAAATTTTCAATAGAATCAGATACTTGTTGACCGCGACTCCCAAAAGAATCATGATTCAATTCCTGGCAAACAAAAAGGCTCATGAAGAATCATGAAAAAACTCCCTCAGAATCAAATTCTGACTGGTGACTGTATTGAAGTAATGCGGTCATTACCTGAGAATTCAGTCGATATGATCTTTGCAGACCCACCTTATAACTTGCAGTTGGCGGGTTCTCTTTATCGACCGAATAATTCAAAGGTCGATGCGGTTGATGATGCCTGGGATCAGTTTGACGATTTCGACGCCTATGACCGCTTCACCCGCGACTGGCTGTCGGCGGCGCGCCGCCTGTTGAAGCCGAGCGGCACGATCTGGGTGATTGGCAGCTATCACAATATTTTCCGCGTCGGAACGGCGCTCCAGAATATGGGGTTCTGGATGCTGAACGATGTCATCTGGGTGAAGACCAATCCGATGCCCAATTTCAAGGGCCGCCGCTTCACCAATGCGCATGAGACGATGATCTGGTGCTCCAAGGACAAGGACGCGCGCTATACCTTCAATTACGAGGCGATGAAGGCGCTGAACGAGGACCTTCAGATGCGCAGCGACTGGACCATGCCGATCTGTACTGGTGGCGAGCGGATCAAGGATGAGACCGGCGTGAAGGCGCATCCGACGCAGAAGCCCGAAGCGCTGCTGCACCGGGTTATCCTGTCCTCGACGGAGCCGGGACAGGTCGTGCTGGACCCGTTCCTGGGCAGCGGCACCACGGCAGCGGTGGCAAAGCGCCTGGGCCGACGCTGGATCGGGATCGAGCGGGAGGAGAAATACCTGGCTGTCGCCCGCCGCCGCATCGCGGCGGAACCGGAGGCAATGGATATCGATGCGATTTCGCATACCACCCCGAAGCGCAAGGAACAGCGCATCCCCTTCGGCCTGCTGGTCGAACGCGGATTGCTGAGCCCCGGAACGGTACTGGTCAGCCCCTGCAACCGGCACACGGCCAAGGTCCGCGCTGATGGCACGATCATCTCCGCCGATCATCGCGGGTCGATCCACCAGGTCGGTGCAGCGGTGCAGGGCGCACCCTCCTGCAATGGCTGGACCTATTGGCAGGTAAAGGCTGACAGTGCCAAGGCGGCTTTTCCCATCGACGCATTCCGCCAGAAAATCCGGGCCGAACTGCACTGATTGTCAGCCGAAGGATTTGATTCCATGCTTTGCCAGTACGGGGGGAAGGGTGATGCCCCTTCCCCCTACTTTTGGCCCCTACTTCTTGATCAGCATCGGTCGCGGGTAGGAGGTCAGGCATTCAGCCGGGCCGGTTTCCTTGATTACTATGCTTTCGGTGATCTCGAGACCCCAGTTTTCCATCCATAATCCTGGCATGAAATGGAAGGTCATGCCGGGCTTGAGTTCGTTCTGGTCGATCTCGCGGAAGCTGATCGTGCGTTCGCCCCAGTCAGGCGGATAGCTGATCCCGATCGGATAGCCGCAGCGGGCCGACCGCTCGATCCCGGCCTTGGCGAGTTCTCCGGCCAACGCATTGGCGACATCGCAGGCGCGATTACCCGCGCGGGCCGCGTCCAGACCTGCGGCCAGCCCATCGAGCAGCGCCTTTTCCGCATCGACCAGGAATTGTGGCGGTTCCCCCAGATAGACCGTGCGGCTGAGCGGCGTGTGATAGCGCCGATAGCAGCCCGCGATCTCGAAGAAGGTTCCGGCCCCTGCCTGCATCGGCTTGTCGTCCCAGGTCAGATGCGGCGCGGCAGCGTCAGTGCCGGTCGGCAACAGGGGCACGATGGCGGGATAGTCGCCGCCGAACTCTTCCGTTCCCGAAATCCCGGCATGGAAAATATCGGCAACCAGATCACATTTGCGCATGCCGGGTTCCATCCGCTCGGCGATCATCGCATGCATGGAATCGACGATCTTTGCGGCCTTGCGCATATAGCCGATCTCGGTCTCCGACTTGATTCCGCGCTGCCAGTTTACCAGCGCAGTCGCATCGACAAATGTCGCATTGGGCAGGTGCTGTTGCAGCGAGCGATAGGCGGCGGCGGAGAAATAGTAATTGTCCATCTCCACGCCGATCCGCAGATTTCCCCAGCCCCGGTCGGAAAGGATGCCGGACAACTGGTCCATCGGGTGGCGCTCGCTCGACTGGACATAGATGTCGGGATAGGACAGGACATGGTCATCATCCATGTAGACCGTCCGAACCGCCCCGTTCGAATCCTGATTGCGTCCCCACCAGATCGGCGGTCCGTCGGGCGGCACGATCACGCCCTGATGGACATAGAAGGACCAGCCATCATATCCGGTCAGCCAGGACATGTTGGACGGATCCGTGACCCAGAGCAGATCAACCCCCCTTGCCGCCATGGCCTTGCGGGTTTTGTCCAGACGTGCAGCGTATTCCTGTGCCGAAAAGGGAAGGTCGGTTCCGGGCATCGCAGTCTCCGTATGTGAGCGTGAAGTGGGTTCAGAGTGCATCCAGTTCCGATGCGTGACAAGAGGCTGATGCGGCGGCACAATCGGCTGAACGAGGATGCTGCATGACCAGTCTGGACGACCGAGATCTTAAAATTCTGACCATTTTGCAGAGCGACGGGCGGATCACCAAGGCCGCCCTGGCCGAGCGTGTGAACCTGTCTCCGGCGGCCTGCTGGGAGCGTCTCCAGCGATTGCAAAAGGCGGGTGTCATCGTCGGATACGAGGGTCGGATCAATCCGAAACTGCTAAGCGGGGCGGCGGAGGTTCTGGTCTCGATTGAGCTGGAAAGCCACCGTTCCGGCGACTTCCAGGCCTTCGAACAGGCCCTGGACCAAATCCCGGAAGTGGTCGAATGCTGGGCCGTTGGGGGGGGCATCGACTATATGATGCGCATCGTCACAAAGGACATTGCGGCCTATCAAAGGCTGATGGACGGGCTGCTGTCCGATGGGCTGGGGGTGAAGCGATATTACAGTTATGTCGTCACCAAATCGATCAAGCGCAGCGCCGTGCCGTTGGACCTGATCGACCCCCGTCTGCCGACGATTCGCCGGTAGAACCCTCTAACATTCGAAGAAACGCCGACCGGGCAGCCCGTGATACGTGGGTTCTTCGTCGCTGCTTTCGCTATGCTCTGCACGTCTTCGCGTAATCCCGATTCTTTCCAGTGAGGTACCATGCCGCAGCAGCCGATCCCGCTCCGCGACCGTCTGTCCGATCCGTCGCTGTTCCAGACTGAAAGCTATATCGACGGGGCTTGGTACCCGGCGGCCTCCGGCGCGGCCATCGCCGTGACCGATCCCGGCAATGGGACCGAGATCGGTCGTGTCGCGTCGTTGAGCGGAGCGGAAAGTCGAAAGGCTGTTGATGCCGCACAGAAGGCCTTTCCCGTCTGGTCAACCTTGCTGCCCCAGGATCGGTCCGCCATCCTGCGCCGCTGGTTTGAACTGGTGACAGCAGCTAGGGAGGATCTGGCAACCCTGATGGTACTGGAACAGGGCAAGCCGATTTCGGAGGCGCGGGGCGAGATCGATTATGCCGCGTCCTTCATGGAATTCTATGCCGAAGAAACCAAGCGCCCGAATATCGAGGGCGTGACCTCCCACCTGCCGGATGCGGAGGTCGAGTTGTGGCGCGAGCCGGTTGGTGTTGCCGCGCTGATCACACCGTGGAATTTTCCCTGCGCGATGATCACCCGCAAGGCAACGGCGGCGCTGGCGGCGGGCTGTACCGTCGTCGTCCATCCGTCGAAGGAAACTCCGTTCTCCGCTCTGGCCCTGGCCGAGACCGCGCGGCGTGCGGGCATCCCGAAAGGCGTCTTTAATGTCGTCACCGGGGAGCCCGAAGAGGTTGTGACCCCCTGGACCGAGGATGTCCGGGTGCGCGCGCTTTCCTTTACCGGGTCGACCGAGATCGGGCGGCTGCTCTATCGCCGTTCTGCCGCGACAGTGAAGCGCCTGGTGATGGAACTGGGTGGTCATGCTCCCTTCATCGTGTTCGACGATGCGGATCTGGACCATGCGGTCGAAAGCGCGATTGCGGCTAAATTCGCGACCTCCGGGCAGGATTGCCTGGGTGCCAACCGGATTTTCGTGCAGGCGGGGCTTTACGAGGCATTCTGCGAGCGTTTCGCCGCCCGTACCAGGGCGCTTACCATCGGATATGGCATGGATGACCCCGATATCGGCCCGTTGATGAATGAGCGCGCGGTCGAAAAACAGGAAGCCCATGTTGCCGACGCATTGGCGAAGGGCGCGCGATGCCTGACTGGCGGCAAGCGCGATGCGAGGGGGGCGCTCTATTTCCAGCCCACGGTGCTGATTGACGTGCCGGGCGATGCGCTGATCCGGCAAGAGGAAACCTTTGGCCCCGTCGCGGCGATTTCCCGCTTTGAGACCGAGGGGGCGGTACTGGAACTGGCGAATGACAGCGAATATGGGCTGATAGCCTATATGCACACGATTGATCCCCGCCGCATTTTTCGGATGAGCCGGGCCCTGCAATACGGCATGGTGGCCGTGAACAGGACCAAGGTGACCGGCGCACCGATCCCTTTTGGCGGGATGAAACAATCCGGTCTTGGCCGCGAAGGTGCGCGCCAGGGCATGGAAGCCTTTACCGATGTAAAATATGTCTGCCGCGATTACGGCGACCTAACCCTAGTGGAGTAAGAGACCATGTTGAGGAACGAGCCGCTTGAAGAATGGGACCGCGATCACTTCTTTCACCCGTCCACCGCGATGGGTGCCCATGCGCGCGGCGAGACCCCGCACCGGATCATTGAGACCGGCAGCGGCGTCTATATCAAGGATGCGACGGGCAAGGAATGCCTGGACGCCTTCGCGGGTCTCTATTGCGTCAATGTCGGTTATGGCCGCAGCGAGATTGCCGATGCGATTTCCGAACAGGCGCATGAACTGGCCTATTACCATTCCTATGTCGGTCATGCCTCAAAGCCCGCAATTCGTCTGTCAAAGATGATTGCCGACCGCGCGCCTGCGGGCATGAACCACACCTATTTCGGTCTGTCCGGTTCGGATGCGAATGAGACGAATATCAAACTGGTCTGGTATGTGAACAATATCCTGGGTCGCCCGGAGAAGAAGAAAATCATCTCCCGCTGGCGCGGCTATCACGGATCGGGGATCATGACCGGGTCGCTGACCGGCCTGCATCTATTCCACAATGCCTTTGACCTGCCGCGCGCGCCGATCCTGCATACCGAGGCTCCGTATTATTATCGCCGCGAGAATCTGGACCAGTCGCCGGAGGAATTTTCCCGGCATTGTGCCGACATGCTGGAGGAGATGATTCTGGCCGAAGGGCCGGATACGGTCGCGGCCTTCATCGGTGAGCCCGCTTTGGGGACCGGAGGGCTGGTTCCGCCGCCATCCGGTTATTGGCAGAATATTCAGGCGGTCTTGAAGAAATATGACGTGATGCTGATCGCCGATGAGGTCGTCACAGGTTTCGGGCGGCTGGGCAGCATGTTCGGCTCCGCCCACTATGGTATGGACCCCGATCTGATTACCATCGCGAAAGGCTTGACCTCGGCCTATGCACCGCTGTCGGGCACCATCGTGCATGACCGCATCTGGAAGGTGCTGGAACAGGGATCCGACAAGATGGGTCCCATCGGTCACGGCTGGACCTATTCCGCGCATCCGATCTGTGCGGCGGCAGGCGTCGCCAATCTGGAACTGATCGACAAGCTGGGTCTGGTGGAGAATGCCGGGAAGGTCGGTGCCTATCTGAACAAGGCGATGGCGGAGGCCCTGTCTGATCATCCCCATGTCGGCGATGTGCGCGGTGAGGGGCTGATGTGCGCCGTCGAATTCGTTGAGGATAAGGCGGATCGCGTCTTCTACGATCCGGCGAAGAAGGTCGGGCCTACGCTCGCCGGTGCTGCGATGGAACGGGGGCTTATCACCCGTGCCATGCCGCAGGGAGACATTCTGGGATTCGCACCGCCGCTCTGCCTGACAGAGGCGGAAGCGGATGTGATTGTCGCCCGGACGGTCGATGCGGTAAAAGCGGTTCTTGGTTAAGCGCATCCAGGGGGCACGATGGTGGGCAATCCGATTACGCCGACGGTCGATTTCGATCAGGACGGGGTACAGCACGGTTTTCTGAAACTTCCTTATTCGCACAATGAATCGGCCTGGGGATCGATCATGATCCCCATTACCGTGGTGAAGAACGGCAGCGGCCCCACTGCCGTTCTGACCGGTGCCAATCACGGGGATGAATATGAAGGTTCCATCGCGCTGTTCGATCTGGCGGCGCGTATTGATCCCCAGGATGTTTCGGGACGGATCATCATCGTTCCCGCCTTCAACTATCCGGCCTTTCAGGCAAAGACCCGGACATCACCAATTGACGGCGGTAACCTGAACCGCACCTTTCCGGGCCGTCCGGACGGGACTGTAACGGAAAAGATTGCCGATTTCTTCCAGAACCAGATTTTGGCCAGGGCAGATTACGTGCTGGACATTCATTCCGGCGGCAAGACGCTGGATTTCATCCCTTTCGCAGCAGCCCACTTCTTGTCTGATCAGGCACAGCAGGCCCGCTGCGTCGCCGCGATGCAGGCCTTCAATGCCCCCTATTCGCTGATGCTGCTGGAGATCGATTCCGTCGGCATGTACGATACCGCCGCCGAGGATCTGGGCAGGGTCTTCGTTTCGACCGAACTGGGCGGGGGCGGTTCGTCGAGTGCCCGTACCGTCGGGATTGCACGCAAGGGGATCGAGAATTTTCTGAAACATGCCGAAATCCTCTCCGGTGAACTGGAGGTCGGCCCGACGGTCAATCTCGACATGCCCGACAACCGCTGCTACGTCTCCTGTGAGACGCCGGGCCTGATCGAATACAAGGTCGATCTGGGGTCGGAGGTGGAGGAGGATCAGATTGTTGCGGTCGTCCATGACGTCACCCGCACCGGTCGCCCTCCCGCGATCTATCGCGCCGCCATATCTGGCATCCTAACCGGGCGTCACTTTCCCGGAATCATCGCCATGGGCGACATTGTTGCCGTGGTTGCTGTGCCGGTTTGAGATAGTTTATTCAGCCAATCACGGCGGGGTCATGGACAGCGGGACGGCAATGTAGACCCCAAATTCCGTCCCAAAATCACAGCTGACGCGGGCATGAACCCGTCCCTGCCGCCCCCAGAATCGCTGCCGGTCGCCGACCGGGTAAATCCCATCATGCCAGATATTCGGATGGATGTAGAGGCCGCGGCTTCCGTCGCACCAGAAGGCGACGACATGGTCGGGCTTCAGATCATCGCCCGGCATTGCGACCGGAACAACAAAGGGCGTCCTGTCCATCGGATAGAACATCTGCCCACCATCCGGATGATAGTTGAAATGCCAGAGCAGCACCTGATCGCGGGGAACGGTTGCCTCGGTTGCCGATGCACGGGTTGGATCGGTGGACCAGCCAAGGATATAATGTCCATCGACGGCTTCGTTTTTGCCGAACAGGACATCGCCGCTCCATTCGCCATTGAAATGGCCTTCGACCGTGCCGCCTTCGTCGCCGGAATCGGTATCCACCGGACGCCACCCCTGGGCGGGCCAGCGGGTGATTTCAATCGGGCAGTCATTCGGATCATCCACCATTCGCCCATAACCCGCGACGGTTTCGTCGGTGGCTTGAATCAACGGTACTCTGTGGATCGGAAGCGATGGTTTCTCAGCGGAATCGAAGATGTAGACGGGTGATCTGGATCCTGAATCATCGCGCATGATACGGCCATCCCTGCTGAGTTGCCTGTACAATTTAACTGCTGATCGGATCGTAATCGCGGAATTCAGGAATGCACAGGGATTTCAGGTGTGCCGAATGCAGGGGCGCGAGCGATGCAGCCGGTATCGGAGACGGTTATGAACAATTCCCGCATATCCGCTCTGCCGAAGGTCAGGTTCGTGGTGGTCATCCCGATATGGCGACAGTCGATCCGTGCAATTTCGTCGCCGATGGGATTGAAGACATAAACCGTCCCCCGGCTGGCATGGCAGACATACAGATTGCCGGATCTGTCCATCACCATGCCGTCCGGCCCGCTAGTCCCGGCGGGCAGCCGCGCGAACAGACTGACCTTGCTGGTGCCGGTTGGAAACAGTGGCAGTCGCCAGACCTCGCAGGCTCGCGTCATCGCAACATACAGCGCCGTGTCCGCAGCATTGGTGACAAGGCCATTCGGACTGGGACCATTGTCGATCAAAATTTCAAGTGATGTCATGGCTGGATTGGCGCGATAGACCCGGCCGGTCGGATCATGCAGACCGGTCTGCCCCTGATCGGTGAAGAACAGGGTGCCGTCCGCGGCGAAGCAAAGATCGTTGCAGCCCTTGAACCCCTCGCTGCGATGGGTTTCAAAAATCGGCGTAATCGTGCCGCTGGAAGGATCGAGTCTCAAGATGCCGCGCTTGTAGTCGGCGATGATGAAATTGCCGTCGGGCAGCAGGCGCATGCCATTGGGCCAGCCATCGTACTCCGCCTGGACAGTCCATGTGCCGTTTGGATCAATGCGCAGGATCCGGCCATAGGGGATGTCCACGACCCATAGCGCGCCATCGGGGGCCATGGTTGGGCCTTCCAGGAAGCAATCCATCTGCGTGCCGGGCTTGTTCGCCTCGACCCAGCCGGAGCTTCGCTCTTTCTGGCGAAGGATATCGGGCATGGTGGCCCAGAGTTCGGCGCGATGGATGACGATGGTGTCTGGCACGGAATGCTAGCCTTCGCTGGGGCGGGTTTTCGGGGATCGTCGAGCGGCCAGCAGCCTCTCTGCCAGTACAAAGGCCAGGAGGGCGCATCCGCCGGTTTGAATCCAAGGATCAGTATAGACGGCGGCTCCTGCTCCGGCGATCAGGAAAATCCGGTGTCCGATTGTCAGGCGGCTGAAGAAATGACCCACATGGGCGGCGTTGAAGCCGACGATGGCAAGCAGCAGCGCACCCAGCACGGCCAGGAAGAATGGCACTTCGTTAAGATTTAGCGTGTCGAGGAAGATTTCCGGGTGATAGATCCAGATGATCGGCAGTAGAAAGGCGACGGTCGACAGTCGCATCGCATTGCCCGCGATGATGAAGGGCTTTTCCCGAGCGATGGCCGCGGCGGCGAAGACGGCCAGTGCGACAGGGGGCGTGATCGCCGAGAGTACTGCGTAATAGAAGACAAAGAAATGCGCCTGCAGCAGGCTGACGCCCAGTTCCATCAGGGACGGGCCCGCAACGAAGACGACCATCAGATAGGAGGCGGCGGTCGGCAGACCCATGCCCAGCACGATGGAGCAGATCGCGGCCAGGATCAGCGCCGGGAGCAGATCGCCCGAGCCCATGGCAACGATCATCTGGTTCAGCTTGACCCCAAGCCCGGTGGAGGTGATCGCGCCAATCACAATGCCAATGGCGGCGCAGGCCACCATCACGGCAAGCCCGTCCTTGCCCGCATCGATCATGAACCCCTTTGCCGCTTTCCAGCCGAAACGGGTTTTCGGCAGCAGGAAGCCCGCGCACAGCGTGACCCCTGCGGCGGAAAGACCGGAATATGTCGGCGAATAACCCGCAAACAGCATGACAAGGAGCGTCCCGAAGCCAAGCACCAGAACCACTGACTGTGTCACCCGCAGTGAGTTCCAGATATCGACCGGCTGGTCCGTATCCGGTTCCAGTCCCAGTCGCTGGGCCTCCAGGACTACGGTGATGGAAAGCGAGAACAGGAACAGGAAGGCCGGTACAACGGCGACCAGCATGATCGTCGCATAGGGGATGCCGGTCAGTTCCGACATGATGAAGGCACCGACACCCATGATCGGTGGGATGATCTGCCCGACGCAGGAAGCCGAGGCCTCGACCCCACCCGCGAAGCCCGCCGAATAGCCGGATCGCCGCATCATCGGAATGGTCAGCACGCCGGTGGAGGCGACATTGGCGGGGGCGGACCCGTTTACCGACCCGAACAGGGTCGAGGCGATGATCGCTGATTGCGCCGGTCCGGACCGCATACCGCCAGTCGCGCGCATGGCGATGAAATTGAAGAACTCACCGGCACCGGATACCCGGATCGCCGCCCCCAGAATGACAAAGGCCAGCACCACATCGACAACCGCCCCCAGCGCGATGCCGTAGACTCCCTTATAGCTGTAGGCGACTTCCAGCGCGTTCGACAGCGGCATCGGGCGGTGGTGCAGCACGCCCGG
Source organism: Alphaproteobacteria bacterium (assembly GCA_965223125.1). Classification (GTDB taxonomy): domain Bacteria; phylum Pseudomonadota; class Alphaproteobacteria; order UBA8366; family Aestuariispiraceae; genus Pacificispira. The sequence goes on from OZ244984.1 coordinate 2,582,842, forward strand.
CATCCAATGGCCGAAGGCCATGTACAGGAACGCCGCGATGACGATGCCGACCAGAATCCAGCCTTCTACACGCCGTGCGGCCTCGATGATGACCAGCGTCCCGACGGCATAGCAGATCAGGTCGTACTGGTTCGGGATACCATCCCGGAAGGCAGCGATGTCGTGGTAATTCTGGAGATAGTAGAGGGTCGTTCCCACGGCCCCCACGATCAGCAGCAGGCTTAATAATGCATCCGACAAGGTCAGGTATCCCTGCCGTGCCAAAGGCCCAGGTTTCAGCAGGAAGACAGCCAGCAGGCCCAGCACCAGTGCGATGGCATAATGTGCCTCCGCCGGGGCCTTGCCGAAGATCGTCGTGACCGTGATGAACAGGGCAAGCCCGATGCAGGCAAGATTGCCAACGCCTTCAAAAATTACCCGCAGGGCCTTTGGGGCCGCTGCGGGTTGGGGAACAGTCTCTGACATGTGATCCGTGCTCTCAGCAAAAGGCGTTGGCGGCCTACTGCATCAGGCCCACTTCACGATAGTACCGTGCGGCACCGGGATGCACATTGGCGGACAGGGCGGTCACTGCATTCTTCATATGGATCAGCGAAAGGGCCGGGCTCATGCCATTCACCTTGGCGATATTGTCCCAGAAGGTCTTCACCAGAGTATAGGCGGTTTCTTCCGGCATGTCGTTGCGCACGATCATCATGAAGGGGAAGGTCCAGAAATAGGCGGGGCCATCCACTTCGACACGACCTTCATAGGCCTGATTCAGTGCTTCGGGGGAGACTTCCTGGAAGACGTAGTATTCGCCATTGGTGATGTTCTGGCGGAATGTGTCCAGAATTGCCGGATCAGGGGAAACGAAGCGCAGTTTCATCGTGCGCGATGCGTTGTCCACCCCGGCATGCGGGACACCGCCCCAGACCAGGGTTCCGTCCATAGTGCCATTACCCATCTGTTCCAGCGCGGTTTCATAGGTCAGGTACTGACCATCAACCTCTCCCGCTTCCAGATCGATCCCGAAGGATTTGAAAAGCGAGGCGGTGACCCGTCCGGCATTGCCGCCGGGACGTCCGATGCCAAGGCTTTTGCCCTTGAAATCGGTCAGGGTTTTTACGCCGGTATCGACCCGCGCGACATATTGTGCGGCGCTGGTGGTGATGGCGAAGAGGGCGCTCATATCCTTGTATTTTTCGACCAGGTCGTCGGGGTCTTCCTTGAACTGCCCGGTTTTGTCAGTGGCGTCCTTGTAATGTGGGGAGCCGATGGAGACGATGTCGGCCTGACCCGCCGCGACCTGCCGCAGACCCTTGACGGAGCCATTATCGACAACCGTCATCTTCAGATCGCCCCCGGCTTCCGCCAACAGGTTCGACCAGGCAACGGCCATCTGATAATCTTGAGTGGTGGGGCCAACGGCGCTGAAAATGACTTCCTGGGCGCTTGCGCTCCCACCGAAACCGAGGCTCATTGGCAATGCAACGACAGCAGTCGCAAGGAACTTACGCATGATTTCCTCCCGTTATCAGGTCGATCTAGTCCCGACCTTTCTGTTCACCGCCATCTTGTGCGGCGTCGATTAGATCGTTCTATTGAATAGAACGTTGTTCTATAATACACATGGGTCCGTTTTAATGTAAAGCGGAAATCCGAAATGCATGGAGTATGCGCAGCATGAGTGACAAGGGAACTTCCAGCGATAAGGGTAGCGATAAGGGTGTAGCTGCGGTCGAACGGGCGCTCGCCATTCTGGATTGCTTCGGATCGGATCAGGAAAGCCTGCCGCTGCGTGTGATCGCCCAGAAAACCGGGCTCTATAAAAGCACGATCCTGCGGCTCTGCGTGTCGCTGGAAACCTATGGCTATCTGCGGCGGCGGGAGGATGGGGATTTCCAGCTTGGCCCGACGCTCTGGCGGCTGGGCGCGCTGTATCGCAATCGCTATGACGTGGCGGTCCATGTCCGACCGGTCCTAAAGCGGCTGTCGGAGGCGACGGGAGAGAGCGCGTCCTTCTATGTGCGCGATGGGGATGCCCGGATCTGCCTGATCCGTCACAACAGCAGCCAGTCAATCCGCCATCATCTGGAGGAAGGGGTGCGGTTGCCGCTGAATCAGGGCGCCGCGGGGCATCTCATCCTTGCCTATACCGATGGCAGCGACCCCGACAGTGCCGAAATCAAGGCGGCGGGATATGCGATATCGCTGGGGGAGCGGGATCCCGATACGGCATCGATTGCGGTGCCGGTTTTGGGGCGGGATGGAGTTTTTCTGGGCGCGCTGGTCGTTTCCGGACTGCGTCATCGTTTCGATGAAGCGGCTCGGTCCAGCGCCGTTGCCCTGACGCTGGAAGAAGCCCGACGCCTGTCACAGGATATCGCAGGCTAGAAGCGCCCTTGCACAGGGAAATGCTTTATCGTCTTTGGCGCACTGTTTAGGGTAGGGCAAAGCATATTTCCCCTGATAATCTGCCGCCGTAAATCCGGCATAGACGGACACCGATGAAAAAAGCCGATATCCATACCTTCTTCTCCCGCCTTCAGGCCGCCAATCCGGAGCCGAAGGGGGAATTGAACTGGACCAATCCCTATACCCTCCTCGTCGCGGTCGCCCTGTCTGCGCAGGCGACGGATATCGGCGTGAACAAGGCGACGGAGCGGTTGTTCCGGATCGTCTCCTCCCCTCAGGACATGCTCGACCTCGGTGAGGGGGAGTTGAAGAATCACATCAAGACCATCGGCCTGTTCAATACCAAGGCGAAGAATGTGATGAAGGCCGCTGAAATTCTGGTCCGTGATTTTGGTGGAGAGGTGCCGCGTGACCGGGCCGCGCTGGAGACTCTGCCGGGCGTTGGGCGCAAGACCGCCAATGTCGTCCTCAACATCGCTTTCGGGGAGCCGACGATTGCTGTGGATACCCACTTGTTCCGGGTCGGAAACCGTACCGGGCTTGCTCAGGGAAAGACCCCACTGGACGTTGAATTGAAGTTGGAAAAGGTGGTTCCTAAGGAATTCCTGCGCCATGCCCACCACTGGCTGATCCTGCACGGGCGCTATGTCTGCAAGGCACGCAAGCCGGACTGCCTGTCCTGCATCGTCCATGACCTCTGCGGATTCAAGGCCAAGATCACATCCCCTTGACATCCCCTGTCCCTCACACCGCCAGCCGCAAAGGATGCGACCGCCATGCCGAAAATTGACCCGAAGGATTTGAAGGAAAGATCGCAGGACAGCCTAGTTTCGTTGTTGGGGATACAGATCACCGATGCCGGTGACGGCGTCAGCCGCGGGCGGATGAAGATTACGAACCAGCATCTTGCCCCGAATGGCTTCCTGCATGCGGCCTCTGTTGTCGCCCTGGCCGATACCTGCTGCGGCTTCGGAACCTATGCGGACCTGCCAGAGGGGGCAGAGGGATTCACGACGGCGGAATTGAAATCCAATCATATGGGGACCGCGCGGAAAGGCACTCTTGTCTGCACAGCGCATGCAAAGCATCAGGGGCGCACAACTCAGGTCTGGGACGCCGAAGTCTTCTCCGACGCCCGCCCCGACCGACCCATCGCGCTGTTCCGCTGTACGCAGATCGTGCTCTGGCCACGTGGTTAGGAGCACGACTGCCTCTCGACATTGTTGCGCTGCGGCATTAGGAAGAATGCCGGTATGAATTCAATTCGGAAATCCTAGGGAGTGACATCATGACATTCAGCACAGTCGGTATCATTGGCGCGGGCACGATGGGTTCGGGCATCGCGACGACCCTGGGCCAACAGGGCATCCGCGTGACCCTGGTCGATACGACCGACGAGGCGGTCGCGCGCGGCCTGTCTGCGGCAAAGAAATTCTACGACCGTGCCGCCGAAAAGGGCAAGATGAGTGCGGAGGATGCAGCAGGTGCCTATGGCAACCTGACCGGCAGCACCGATCTTGCTGCGCTGTCAGGATGTGAACTGGTCATCGAGGCGATCTTTGAGGAATTCGCCGTCAAGGCGGATCTGTTCGGTCGCCTGAACCAGCACCTGACCCCGACCACTGTGGTCGCGACCAATACCTCAGCCCTGCGTGTATCGGAACTTGCCGAAACGGTAGAGGATCCGAGCCGTTTCCTGGGCCTGCATTATTTCAACCCTGCCGCCATCAATCCCATCGTTGAAGTGGTGAAGGGTGAGAAGACCGATGACGAACTTTTCCGCAAATGTATTGAATTCTGCACCGCGACGGCGAAAAAACCGATTCCGTGCAAGGATTCCTATGGTTTCGCCATCAATCGCTTCTTCGTCCCCTATGGCAATGAGGCGGTGCGGCTGCTGGACGAAGGCCTTGGCACCCCGGCGCAGATCGACCGGGTCGCGCAGGAATGCATGGGCGTCGCCGCCGGTCCCTTCGTCGTGATGAATCTGGTGAAACCCAAGATCATGTTCCACGCCCAGCGCAATCTCGGGCCTCACGGAGCCTTCTATGCTTTGGCAAAGGGCCTCGCGGCAAAGGGCGACAGCGATTATGAATTCGAAATCGGCAGCGATGCCTCGGGCACGCCGGACTCCGATGCGGTGATCGCCGACCGTCTGCGCGCCGCGACCTTCTTTCCGGTGCTGCAATCTCTGGACGAAGGTGTCGCCAGTGCCGCTGATATCGACATGGGTGCCGCACTCGCGCTGCGTTTCGGCAAGGCTCCCTGCGAATTGATGGACAGCCTCGGCAAGGCGGAAGTCGCCCGGATCGTCTCCAGCATCACCGAAGCCTATGGCCATGCGATGCCGAAAAGCATCGAGAAAGTTGGTTCTCTGCGGGGGTGAATTTCCCGGTAGTTTTTGGATATTGAGGTTTTTGCCCCCACAGGGATAGAAAATGGCCAATCCGCCATACCCGCGAAGGCGGGTATCCAGAGCGGCGAATACGATTTTCTACCGGTCGCTCTGGACCCCGGACAGCCGCTTTGCGTCTTCCGGGGTGACAATGCGTAGGAAAGTTCAGGCTTCTCAGTCCATCGTCTATGCAAAAATGCAGATACCAGGGAGAAAGTGGGGGGTTCTGTTGCTAGGCCCCCCCGTGCCCCACCTGGAAGAGGATGAGTCCGCCAGGAATTACGACTTCGTTACCGAGACTGCTTACGCAGCGACAGCAACCATCTCGTCGTTATCGTTCGCATTTAGCGATATGGCCCGATATCGGCGGTACCATGCCGGACGCAGACATCTGCCTTTACCACGCGTGTCGATCCTATTTCGCCCCCAAAGTCCCTTCCCCGTTTCGGGGGAAGGTGCCGAAGAGCCCCTGTTTCAGAGCCCGTCGGCGAATTTGGTGGAGGCGCCGGGTACTGCCCCCGGGTCCACTACGCTTATTCCGCAGCGCCCTCTAGCGCCATAGTCGATTGCTCGACGGAATAGATATAGGGACTTGCGGTGCGTTGTGAAAGGGGTTTTCAGTTTGGCAAAGAATCTCCTCTAATGGTGTCGCCATGAAGCAATACTTGGATCTCCTCCGCGATGTCCGTGAAAACGGGACCCGCAAGACCGACCGAACCGGAACCGGCACCCTGTCCGTATTCGGGCGGCAGGTGCGATTCGATCTCGCCGAAGGCTTTCCGCTGGTAACGACGAAAAAGCTGCATCTGCGCTCCATCATCCACGAATTGCTGTGGTTCCTGCGCGGCGATACCAATATCGCCTTTCTCAAGGAAAACGGCGTTTCGATCTGGGATGAATGGGCCGATGAAGCGGGTGAACTGGGGCCGGTCTATGGCAGGCAATGGCGCTCCTGGGCCGCGCCGGATGGGCGCAGCATCGATCAGATGGCCGATCTGATCGCCGGATTGAAACGTAATCCCGACAGCCGCCGCCATATGCTGAGCGCCTGGAATCCGGCGGATATCGACGCCATGGCGCTGCCGCCCTGCCATTGTCTGTTCCAGTTCTATGTCGCCGACGGGAAGCTGAGTTGTCAGCTTTACCAGCGCAGCGCCGATACCTTCCTGGGGGTGCCGTTCAACATTGCCTCCTATGCCCTGCTGACCCTGATGGTGGCACAGGCGGTGGATCTGGAACCGGGCGATTTCGTCCATACATTCGGTGATGCGCATCTTTACCTGAACCATCTGGAACAGGCGGATCTGCAACTGAGCCGCAGTCCGAGGCCGCTGCCCCGGATGGCACTGAACCCGGACATTCGCGATATCTTCGCCTTTCGCTATGAAGATTTCACCCTTACCGGCTACGATCCGCACCCTCATATCCGCGCGCCTGTCGCGGTCTAGGGGATGTCATGACGGATTGTGCAATCTCCCTTGTCGTCGCAGTGGCGCGCAACGGGGCCATCGGGATCAAGAGTGGACTGCCCTGGCGTCTGCCGGGTGACCTTGCCTTTTTCAAGCGGGTTACGATGGGAAAGCCGATCCTGATGGGTCGCAAGACATGGGAATCGCTACCCCGCAAGCCGCTGCCGGGCCGTCCGAACCTGATTGTCACGCGCGAGGCGGGTTATCAGGCCGAGGGGGCGGAGGTCTTTTCTGATCTGGAGAGCGCGCTGGCACGGGGACAGGATCTGGCGCGGGCAAGCGGTGCAAACGATATCGCCGTCATCGGGGGTGCGGACATCTATCGTCAGACGCTTCCCATCGCCACGCATCTCTATCTGACCGAGGTTCAGGCCGAACCGGAAGCGGATACATTCTTTCCCGATTTCGACAGATCGGCGTGGCATGAAGAATGGCGGGAGGCGGGTCCGCCGCCTGCGGATACCAATGTCGCTGCGCCTGATTATGATTTTGTTCTCCTTATCCGCCGATAAGCGGTTTCGGGGGTTTGCGGATGCGGGTCGGGTGACTATTTTGGAGTCAACCACTTCACCCATTCACGATGCCTCGGCGCATCGACCACTTTCAAGGACGTATCATGGCTGACCAGCATCGCACCAAGGTTCTTATCATCGGCGCAGGCCCGGCGGGCTATACCGCCGCGATCTATGCGGCGCGCGCCAATCTGGAGCCGATGCTGGTTGCGGGGCTGCAACCGGGCGGGCAGTTGATGATCACCACCGATGTGGAGAATTATCCCGGTTATGAGGATGTGATCCAGGGTCCATGGTTGATGGACCAGATGCAGAAGCAGGCCGAGAAGGTCGGGACGCGCATCCTGTATGACCTGATTGTCGATGTCGATTTCACCAGCCGCCCGATGAAGGCCATTGGTGATGGTGGTTCGGTCTATCTTGCCGACAGCATCATCATCGCGACCGGAGCCCAGGCGCGCTGGCTTGGCCTGCCGAGTGAGCAGGCTTTCATGGGGTTCGGCGTGTCGGCCTGTGCCACCTGCGACGGGTTCTTCTTTCGTGGCAAGGAGGTTGCCATCGTCGGGGGCGGCAATACGGCGGTGGAGGAAGCTCTGTATCTGACCAATCATGCCAGCAAGGTGACCCTGATCCATCGCCGCGACAGCCTGCGGGCGGAGAAAATTCTGCAGGATCGTCTGATGAAGCATCCGAAGATCGAGATCATCTGGGATACAGTGGTTGACGAGGTCTGCGGCAAGACCCAGCCGCCGGGTGTCGAGGCATTGAAACTGCGCCATGTGAAGACGGGTGAGGAAAGCGTTTTGTCGGTCGATGGCCTGTTTGTCGCCATTGGCCACGACCCGGCAACCAAAGTCTTCAAGGGGCATCTTGAAATGGATGATGAAGGCTATCTGATCACAGCTCCGGATTCGACGGCTACCAATCGTCCGGGTGTCTTCGCTGCGGGGGATGTGAGGGACAAAACCTATCGTCAGGCGGTTACTGCCGCCGGGATGGGCTGCATGGCAGCATTGGAGGCAGAGAAATATCTTGCGGGTTTTGAAGATGGTGTGGAAACTGAAGTGGCGGCGGAATAGAGAGTGTGAGAGAGTAATAATGCCGCGGTTGAACAGCACCGCTGTTTGATTTACATTAACCATGTTTGGGGCAGGATCAGCCACGCTGATTAGGAAGGACGCCAGATGTTCGGAAGCAAGGATCGTGCGGCACCGACCCCTGTCAAGGAGACACGGATCACCCCTCATTCGCATATTGCCCAGGGAATGATATTCAAGGGGGATGTGGATGGCGACATCGATATCCTGATCGACGGAAAACTGGAGGGAAACCTACGCTGCCGGTCAGTGACAATCGGGGAGACCGGGGAACTCCGTGGCCGTATCATTGCTCAGGAAGCGGTGGTCAACGGTCGCATTGAAGGCACCGTGGATTCCAAGATCGTCAGATTGAATCGCACCGCCACGATCATCGGCGATGTCCGCCATGAAGTGATCGAGGTTGCTGCCGGGGCCAGGATTGAGGGCAATTACAGTCACATCGTCGACAAGGCGCAGGCAAGGCCGAAGATCAAGTCTTCACAAAAGGTGGATTCAGACGATCTGTCGCCGGTAGTCCCGTCTGGTGGAATTCCCAGCGGGATCTCACTTCCGGATGGTTCTTCTTCCGGCAGTTCTGCCATTGTCACGGAAATGAAGCCGCACTGATCCAGACTTTCTGTCAATCAGGCATGAGTGGGACAGAATACGACATCGGTCAATTTTGAGTTCGACATTACGGACTGACCAATGCCGATATTCTCGTCAGCGGAGCATAGGGTGAACAGGTTTAGTCACCATGGAGTGAATGGGAGACCGGTTTAGATCCATGCGTATTACCACCCTTACTCTGCGTCGGGTTGATCTGCCGCTTGATCGCCCGCTGATAACGTCGATCCATCGAATAGAGACTGTTTCCTGCCTGCTACTCACCCTATCAACGGATGAGGGTGTCGAGGGGGAAGGGTATGCCTTCTGCTTCGGGGTGGACAAGCTGCGTGTGATTGAGGCGATGGTGCGGGTGCTGGAGCCGATGGTGATCGGGCGCGATCCGTTCATGGTCGATGCCCTGTGGTCGGACATGATGAAGGCCACGAACTTCCTGGGGCAGGCAGGCGTCACGGTCATTGCCATGACGCCGATAGACATTGCCTGTTGGGACATTGTCGGCAAGGCGACGGGCCAGCCTCTGCATCGATTGTTTGGGGGCAGCCGTACCCGTGTACCGCTCTATGCCAGTGGCGGCATGTGGCTTTCCGCAACGCCGGAGGAACTGGCCGTAGAGGCACGTGGATTTCTGGATCGCGGCTTCAAGGCGATGAAACTGCGGCTTGGCAAGTTGCCGGTATCGAAGAATATCGACCGGGTCGCAGCCGTCCGCGATGCCATCGGGCCGGATATCCGATTGATGGCGGATGCCAATCAGGGGCTCAGCGTATCAGAGGCGATCCAACTCGGTCGCGCGCTGGAACCTTACGATCTGACCTGGTTCGAGGAGCCGGTGCCGACCTGGGACCATGCGGGTCATGCCGAGATCCGCCGCGCGATCCCGATGGCGCTTGCAACGGGGGAAACGGAATATCTTCGTTTCGGATTGCGCAACATGATCGACCGGCAGGCCGCTGATATCCTGATGCCGGATCTCCAGCGCATGGGGGGCTTCACCGAATTCCGTCGGGTGATCGGCCAGATGGCCGCTGCGGAAACCCCCTTCTCGCCCCATCTTTTCACCGAACACAGCCTGCACCTTGCCACTGACGGCTGCCTGATGGTCGAACATATTCCCTGGTTCACGCCACTGTTCCGGGAAGGGATCGATATCGCCGAAGACGGCACGACTGAAATCCCGACGCGGCCTGGCATCGGCTTCACCTTTGATCTGGACGGGTTGGAGCGATACCGGGTGTGATCGAATAGTCGGTCGTGATTCAAGCAGGCTGGGCGAGACGGCTTTCCAGAAGATCACCGCTTTCTGTAAGCAGCGGATAAGCGACTGTGACGAGGAGGGAGTTGATCTCTTTCAGCGCGCGCACGACCTCCAGATGGATGTCGCTGGTCTCGATACTCAGCGCCAAGCCCGATTGCAGGCGTCCCAGATGGCGCTCATGGCTGGCGCGTTCCAGGCGGCGGATGACCTCCTTCTCGCGAACCAGTTGCCGGGCGCAGTCCAGATCACCGGAGAGCAGGACATTGAGCGCAAGCTGCATGTTCGACAGGACGCGGGCATGCAGGTCGTTCATCTCGTCCCAGCCTTCGCTGGAGAAGGTGAGGCCCCGGTCACGTTTGCGCTCGACCAGTGAAAGCAGGTTTTTTGCGATGATGTCGCCGACATGCTCCAGATTGATTGCCGCATCTGTCAGGTCGATCCCGCGCCGCGCGTCCTCTGCATTCAGGCAGCCGCGATTGACCTCCGCGATATAGAGCTTGATCGCGCTATGGGCGCGATTCACGTCCTCGTCCAGTTTGCGCAGGCGTTTGACCTGCTCTTTGCTGCTGTCATCAAACAGATCCATGACCGGGCGCAGCATCACCTCTACCGTTTCCGCCATGCGCAGAACCTCCCGCGTCGCGCTGGCCAGTGCCAGGGTCGGGTTACCGATCAGCGCAGGGTCCAGGGCGCTCACCGGCCGGGTCAGCGTCGCCGCCTCCTCTTCCGGGTCGATCATTGTCGGCATGCAGCGGGTCAGCAGCCGTGCCATCGGGTTCACGAAGGGCAAACAGAGCGCCAGCAACAGCAGATTGAAGGCGACGTGGAATGTCACGAGTGCTTGGGCACCGCTTGCCAGTCCGAAGGGCAGGGTGTTCGGCAGCGAATGAAGTTGCAGCAGGAGCAGCAGAAGTATGGCAAGGCTGCTGCGGAACAACAGATTCCCCATCGGGATACGCCGCACGGTCGCCGACTGTCCGCGGGTCAGCCAGACCGCGATCAGCCCGGCCCCGACATTCGCGCCCAGGATCAGTGACAGTCCCAGTTCCAGGGGCAGGATGCCCTGGGCTGCAAAGGTGACGATCAGAAGGATTGAGGCGACACTGGAATGGATCAGCCATGTGAACAGGGCTGCCAGTGCAAAGGCGGTTACGAAATCACCGTGCAGATAATCGATCACCCGGGGCAGTACGATACTGCTGCGCATCGGCTCCGTTGCCGCGCCGATCATTTGCAGTGAGACCAGGATCAATGCAACGCCAAGCAAGATGCGTCCGACCTGTTTCAGGGATCGGGCTTCGAATTTCAGGAACATCGTCCCGCCGCAGAGCAGCAGGACCGGGATCAGCCAGGATAGATCGAAGCTGAGGATCTGTACGACGAGAGCCGATCCCAGATCCGCCCCAAGCAGGATCGCAATGCCTGTTGCCACGGTAAGAATGCCGCTGGCCGCCAGTCCGCTGGACAGAATAGCGACCGCCGTGGAGCTTTGCAGCAGGATCGCAAGACCGGTTCCGGCAATTGCGGCACGGATTTTTCCGGTGCTGGCCGTGCGCATGGTGCGGCGCAGATCGCCCCCATAGGCCCGCTCCACCCCGGTGCGCACCATACGGACGGCCCAGAGCAGCAGCATGACCGCACCGGCGAGATGAAGGAGAATGATCGATATATGCATAATGGAACCAGTTTGATGTTCATTTGAACATTCAGCAAGCACCTGAATCGGATATCAATCAAATCGTTAGTTTTAATAATCATATCAGCCTGTACTATCGTATAGGCCAATTTTGGAGTACCCATTGATGCGCTATGTCCAGCTTCGCGCCTTTCATTTCGTTGCCATTACCGGCGGGTTCTCTCGAGCAGCAGAGGAATTGCGGCTGACCCAGCCGGCGATTTCCGACCAGGTCCGCAAGCTGGAGGAGGAATATGATGTCCTTCTGTTCAATCGCCGAAAGAAGCAGGTAACGCTGACCCTGGCGGGTGAAAACCTGCTGGAGATCACCCGCCGCCTGTTCGACAGCGAACAGCAGGCGCTGGAACTGTTGTCAGAATCGCGTGCGCTGCGGGCAGGAACTCTGCGCATCGTCGCCGATTCCGCCCATCACCTGCTGCGTATCCTGGGCAGATTCCGGGAGACCTATCCCGGTGTGCAGATATCCGTGCATGCGGGCAACAGCGAGACCGTGATCGAGAATCTCTACAGCTACGAGGCGGATCTGGGCGTGATCGGGGAGATTCCGACCGGGCGGGACTTTGAGGTTCTTCACCTCAACGCGACGCCGATCATCGCCTTCGTCGCCGCCACGCATCCGCTGGCCGGACGGAAATCCTTCACGATAGCCGAACTTTCCGGACATCCGCTGATCCTGCGCGAGCATGGATCGAAAACCCGCCGCAAGCTGGAGGACGGGGCGGCGGCTGCCGGGATCGCCCTGCGCCCGGCGATAGAGGCGGAGGGACGCGAGGCGGTGCGGGAGATCGTAGCCTCCGGCGCCGGGATCGGTTTCGTTTCGGAAGCAGAATTCGGACGTGATGCCCGTCTGGTTCGAATTCCCATCGAGGGGCTGGACATGCGCATGGATGAGGCACTGGTCTGCCTGCGGGAACGCAGCCGGGGCAAGCTGGTCCAGGCCTTTCTCGACATCGCCCGCCAGCAGGTCACACTACCGACCTAGAGCATCATGCGTTCGCATGAGCTCACGCAAGATATTCAAATCGCGGGCTTCCGCATCAGGGCGACATTCTTTACCGGAATATCGCAGGACCAGCCGAACCGCGCTGCGATCCAGCGCAGTGTTGCTGCACGGTAGAATACGACATGGGTCGGGTCGCGCCGGTAATGCCACGCGGCGAAGCGGGCATCGTCCTCCTGAAAACAGGTCATCACGCCAAGCCACCCACCGGGTCGCAGCAGCCTGTCCAGCAGTGTGAATTCTTCTGCCGGATTATGAAAATGCTCCGCTGTCTCGCTGCAAACGATGAAATCATACTGCCGTTCCAGCGCGTCGTCATTCGGGTGGAAAAGCGGGTCATAGAGCGCAACCCGATGCCCCACCTCTTGCAGGATCGCCGCCACCGCCGAATTTTCCCCGCATCCGAAATCCAGCCCCGCCTGCACCGGTGCCAACCGTTCCAGCAGCGGATCGCAGAGCCGCGCAGCGAAGCGCCGATAGCCCGGATCGGCACAGTCATTCCGATGCAGGCGATACAGCGCAATTTCTTCCACCCGCTCCGGCCGATGCTCTGGTGCGAGAAACCGGGCCTCGCAGATATCACAGAACCGATAGTCCCGCCCATCAACCGACAGGAGCGGTTGTGTCTGGTGCATGCGGCAGACGGGGCAGGGGTGATGGATCGGATCAGGGATTGGGGAGATTTCGTTCATGCCAATGGCGTATCAAGATGTGTATTCGCAGGCAAGCGACCTGCTGGAATCACATCTTCACCGAAACTGCTATATTGCCAATTGTCCGCAATCGCCATCAACTATGCCAAGGCTTTTCAGAATAAACATTAACACCATCCCCAACTGGGTGAGGTTTTTCTTGCATGGGATCATGGTGTTCCTGTTCAATTTATATAATTTATCTTTTTAAGACCGGCCTTGTAATTTTTTAAATAATTATATATGTTTACTTGAAGGTTGATTTTAGAATTAAAATAAATTTTTTAATTCTAAATATGTTACCATTCGATTGTCATGCGGCATCGATATTTTTATTTAAGATGAAACGAGAAAACTCATGCCTCTCATACAGCTTGTTATAACGTTGATCATCGTCGGGGTGCTTCTCTGGGCGGTGAATACTTACATTCCAATGGACCAGAAAATCAAAAGCATCATGAACATTGTCGTAGTCATCGCCGTCGTACTGTGGCTGCTCTCGGTGTTCGGGGTTATCGGCTCCTTGCAGTCTTTACGGGTCAATTGATCATTCTGGCTTGTCGAAATCTCCCTGCAAAGGAACCTGTGAAATGCTGAATTTCAAACCGATATATCCCTGCTGATGGTTCTGTCCCTGTCAGGCGGCTTGGCTGCCTGTGTCGGATCGGCGACAACCGAAAATACGGGAGAGTATGTGGACGATGCCGTGCTGAGCGGGAAGGTCCGTTCGGCCATCATCGCCGAAGAAGATCTGAGCCTGTTCGATATTGATGTCAAAACCTTCAAGGGGGTCGTGCAGTTGAGCGGCTTTGTTGCGACAGCCAATGAAAAATCCCTGGCTGAAATAACCGCGTATAATGTCAGTGGCGTTACTTCCGTGAAGAACGATATTGCCCTGAAATAGAGGGACCTCTGGACAGGGTGATCCTGTCGCACGCAAAGAAGGCTGCGGACAACCCTGTGTTTGGGTAGACCTTGTCGGGATTTTTTTTCAGAAGCCTATCATGATCACACGAACCACCAGCAGGACGGCAACATCCCTCAAGCCGTTCGAACTTGCCGACGTCAGGAATGCTTTCCTGCTGGTGTGTACGTCAGAGAAGGCGGATGGATCGGAAACCTTTTCAATTTCACTTCCGATACCAAGATGCCAACTTATTAGGAGTTATTACATTCCTTCCGACCATATAGATGACATGGGCGAAGGGCCCCTTCGGCGACGGCAATGCGTCGGGTTTCGTAGCTTTTGACACGCAGGGTCGCGCTTTCCATGCCGATGGTCGCGATCAGGCGTTGCAGGCCGGGGCCTGTGACCAGCAGTTCTTCCTTATCCATCTCGTGCTCGTACCAGGCGTGGCGATCCATGACCCGGACGTCAGTGAAGCCGGATCCGCGTAGCGCCCTGTCCGTCATGGCCGGTGTGGCGAATTCGGCATGGAGCCCGCTCGCCTCACCCCATGCGAGGAGCGAGGCCGGGACCGGGCCTTCCTCCGGCCCGCCGCGCAGCCAGTCGCTGGCGACCAGCATGCCGCCTGGCTTCAGCACCCGCAGGATATCCGCATAGAGCGCCAGTTTTCCCGGAATATGCAGCATCGCATCCTTGCTGAAGACCGCATCGAATTGGCCATCATCGAAGGGCAGGGGGCCGGGCTCGACCAGTTGCGCGGTGATCTTGTCCGATAGACCCGCGGCCCTGTAACGCCGTTCCGCATGGGCGATCAGTTGCGGTTCGACATCGATTGCCGTGACATGCGCGGCCTCGTGCTCCTGTACCAGAAGGCAGTCTATGCCGCCGACGCCGCAACCGATATCCAGCACGGAAAGACCCTGCAGGCTGACTCCCTTCAGCATCGCGGCGATTTCCTCTGGACCGCCGGGGGACATGAATCCGTCGCCCCATATTGCCTGCAAGGCGGTGACGAAATCATCCGGATAGTGCACGTCTTCTGCCGACATCACTCGGCCTGCTCGGAAACGGCCTCGCCCTCGATCTCGACGGTGAAGTCCGGGGAGGCGAGTCCCGCGACGATCAACAGAGTGGAGGCGGGGGCATGGCCTTCCAGCATCTCGTCCCGGACCTGTCGATACAGCACGACATCCTCCGGGCGGGTGACGAAGACGGAGACCTTGATCAGATCCCGCTTCGTCAACCCTTCGGCGGCGAGGACGGCAAAGAGGTTAGTCCAGCAGCGACGCATCTGCGCCTCGCTATCGGTCTCGATCCGTCCGTCCGGCGCGACCCCCACCTGACCGGAAACGACAACCCGGCGGGCAGAGGCGGCGACGGCGACGCCCTGGCTGTAATGGGATGCCGGGGCGGCGATATCAGGCGGATTGAAAAACCTCATCGGCGATCCCTCCTTGCGGTCAGACCAGGCCGTCCTTGATCATCTGTTCGGCGATCTGGACGGTATTCAGGGCCGCGCCCTTGCGCAGGTTGTCAGAGACGACCCAGAGAGAGATGCCGTTGTCGATCGTTGCATCCTCGCGGATGCGGGAGATATAGACGGCATCTTCCCCTGCACATTCTTCCGGGGTGACATAGCCTTCGTCAACCCGATGATCGACGACGACGCAGCCCGGTGCTTTCTTCAACAAGGCGCGGACTTCGTCAGCCCCGGCTTCGCGCTCCAGTTCCAGATTGATCGCTTCGGCGTGGCCGATGAAGACCGGCACGCGCACGCAGGTCGCATGCAGCTTGATCTTCGGGTCCAGGATCTTCTTGGTCTCGACCATCATCTTCCATTCTTCCTTGGTCGATCCGTCATCCATGAAGACATCAATATGCGGGATGACGTTGAAGGCGATCCGCTTGGTGAATTTCTGCTTTTCAAGCGGATCATTGACGAAGACGGCGCGGGTCTGGTTGAACAATTCATCCATTCCCGCCTTCCCGGCACCGGAAACGGACTGATAGGTGGAGACGACGACCCGCCTGATGCCGAACGCATCATGGATCGGCTTCAGCGCGACGACCATCTGGATGGTGGAGCAGTTCGGATTAGCGATGATGTTCTTGCGCCCGAAATCCTTCAATGCTTCCGGGTTTACCTCCGGAACAACCAGCGGCACGTCCGGGTCCATGCGGAAATGGGAGGTGTTGTCGATCACCACCGCGCCTGCGGCTGCGGCCTTGGGTGAGTATTCCGCGCTTACCTTGGCGCCGGGGGAGGACAGGACAAAGTCGGTTCCCTTGAAGTCGTAATGCTTCAGCGCCTGGGCCTTGAGGATGTGGTCTTCACCATAGGAAACCTGTTTGCCGATTGAGGCTTCGGACGCGAGCGCCACCACCTCGTCCACCGGAAAATTGCGCTCTTCCATGATCTTTAGGATTTCCTGGCCGACATTTCCCGTCGCGCCAACGACCGCAACCTTGTAACCCATAATCTGATCTTCCTTTTCTTTGGGGGCTGGGAGCACGCCGGTCCCGATATGCTTCGGGCCGGGGAGAACCCGGCCCGATGAAGCAGTCATGCTATAGTCGGATGCGCGGGGTCTCGCTAGACACCGATGGTGGTTTTGCCGGTTTTGGGTGTCACGACCGTCGAAACGATCCGGGCGATCACGCGCATTGGGGTGCTCTCTTTAGCATGTCTTTGCCCCGGCACCATGCCGTAAGCGGCGCAACCCTAATCAGGATGCCTGTACTCGGCAAGTTAATTTTGCACCCTTTGTTCTGGAACCGGCATCCGGTCGAATTCCGACAGAAACTCGGCAAAGCGCGTTGCCGCTGTTTCCAGCAGGGTTTCGCCGATCCCCGCCATCGCGCCCGCGGCGTTGCCGACCGCGCCATCGGGGTTCAGGTCCTGCATCAGCCAGCCGAGTTTCACGGGCCTTCCGCCGCCGACCCCGATATGGCGATACGCGCCCGCCCATGCTTCGCCGGTCGAAGGGAAATCGCGGGCCTTGTCAAGCGCGACCCGCTCCGGATGACAGGCCAGCATCGCGCTGGTTTCCGCCTGTCCGCCATGGATGCCATGGGTCAACTCGTGGCTGTCCAGCACCGCATCCTGTCCCGCCAGCGCGTACCAGGAAGTGTGCGCGGTCAGCATGCCATGGGCGGCGCGCAGGTCGCGGGCGACGATATCCATGGCCGAGGCATTGCCGCCATGCCCGTTGAAAAAGACCAGTTTACGCAGGCCTGCCCGTGCGACCCCGGCACCGATTTCGGTCCAGACTCGCAGCAGCGTCTCCGCCGACAGGCTCAGCGTGCCGGGAAAGGCTTCATGCTCAATGCTGCGGCCGATAGCCTGAACCGGCAGGATCAGCACGTCGAGCGTCGGATCGACCTTCGGTCGTGCCCGCTCCAATACCGCCAATGCCAGATCGGTATCGACCGACAGCGGCAGATGCGGCCCGTGCTGCTCCGTTGCGCCGACTGGCAGAACGGCAATCGTCCGCGCACCATCCAGCGCACGGAATTCCTCAACTGTAAGATCGGACCAGGGACGGATGCTCATGCCGATCAGGATGGCGGGCAAAGCCGCTTCGGGCAAGGCTGCGCTTATGTCTGATGTGTGAAATCGATATGCAGGTGATTGCCATCCGGATCGTGGATGTTGATCTGGGTGATCGGCATGTCCGGCAGGTCGACGCGATGATATGGAATGTCCTCGCGATCCAGCACCGCCAGCAGGTCCGGCATATCATCGGCGGCAATGGCGAAATGTTCCAGCTGCTGATCGCGGCGATAGGCGGCAGGGGTGTCATCGACCCCGACCAGATGCACGATGGGAAAGCCTTCACAATAGAGCCAGGCACCGGGAAACCCGAAGGCGGGGCGCGGCCCCACAGTCAGGCCCAGGATGCGGCAATAGAAATCCACCATCCGATCCAGATTGGCGGTGCGCAGGTTCACATGGTCCAGGCGGCGCAGCATGGTTCAGAAATTCTCCTTCTTGTAGCCGAAATCGAAGCGGCCGCTTTCGCGCGACAGGATGCGGGACAGACCCTCCGGTCCGCAATAGAAGACATCCACCGGTTGGTTGGGATGGGCATCGCGGATGGACCGGAAAACGCCCTGCCAGTCGGGTCGGGACAGCAGGGTTGGTGCATGCAGACCGGTCAGAAGATCCCGTCCGGTCTGCTGGTGGAAGACCTCCATCGCGATTGTCAGGCTGGCCGATGTCAGTTCCGCACGCAGGCCGGTCAGGTAGACGCGGATATCGACAATCCCCTTCGTGGCCGGGTCGTCTTCCAATTGGCCCATCAGATGGATGAACCATTCGAAGGATTGCTGGTCTCGGTTCAGCCAGATGAAATAGATTTTCTCCATCGCCAGAGTGGTTCCCTGCCCTCCGCGTCGGCGCTCCAGGATCGAGCGCAGGATCGAGGCGAAGGGAGTGACCCCAATCCCGGCACCGATCAGGACAGGTATCCGGCTGTCAAAAATATCGGAGGCGGGGGAGCCATAGGGTCCGTCCAGATAGGCCCGTTGCCAGTCGGCAGGGCGGGCTTCCGGTGGTGTGAGGGCGAGGTCGTGAAGTCGGCTTGTCCAGGTGCCGACGCTGCGGACATGCAATTCCAGCATCGTCCTGTCCTCGGGATTGGACGTCACCGTGAAGGGATGCCATTCGCGGGATGAGATATCGGGATGCTTCAGAAAAACATACTCGCCCGGCTGATAGGAAAACCAGTCCGGTCGCGCCAGCCGCAGGCGGGTGACTTCAGAGGGCAACGCATCTGCTGTCGTGATTTCTGCCGACTTCGCCCCCTGGATCAGCCGGTGGGTCTTCTCTGCCAGGAACAGCAGGCCCGGAGCCGCAACCCATATCCAGAAACCCGGCACATGCAGCAGGAAGACCACGAACCAGACCCAGAACAGTTGATGGGTGATGTGGAACAGGTCAAAATATCCATTCCGACGGAACACATCCAGTGAGAAGACCCACATTACCAGAAACAGGCCAATCAGGCTGAATCCGGTCCATCCGACCTGTGATTTCAATAAATTGCCATATACGATCTCCCGGGTGAAGAAGTCTGGGTCGATCAGACTCTCATAGGCGATGATGAAGCTCAGCACATGGATCAGCGCGAGGGCGAAGGTCGTGTGGCCGACAATCTTGTGAAAGGTGATGGCATGATCCAGCGGCAGATAGGGGCCAAGCGGGGTCCGGCGGAGATAGGTCAGCGTATGGCGCAGCATGCTGACCAGAATGATTGACCCGTTCAGTTTCAGGCATTCCGCCGCCCCCTGGGCGATCTGTGTCGGGAGGTCGGAGCCGAGCATGACTTCGGAGAGCAGGCCCGACCGGAATAGCCAGATATTCGCGGCGGCATAGAGCGTCAGCAGGACAAGCCAGGGACGGTCGTTCTGCCACAGCCGTTCCATCGTTTCGGCCATGCTGTGAAAGAACCGCCCGGATCGTTTTCGCCGATCCGCATCGATCCGCTGCGGCAGGCGCAGCCAGGTCGCCGAGGTTGCAACCATCTGGTCGCGTAGGGCGGGATGCGCATCGATGCAGGATTTGAATTCTGCAAAACTGATGTCGCCGCTGTCATCGGCATCGACCGACTGAAACAGGGCGTGGCTCAGCGCGGTCAGCTTTTCGTCGGGAATGTCCAGACTGTGTTCGTTCAGGCTGCG
This sequence comes from Alphaproteobacteria bacterium, assembly GCA_965223125.1. Taxonomy (GTDB): domain Bacteria; phylum Pseudomonadota; class Alphaproteobacteria; order UBA8366; family Aestuariispiraceae; genus Pacificispira. The sequence goes on from OZ244984.1 coordinate 2,602,556, forward strand.
ATCCAGGATTTCGCGCAGTTCGGCGGGGTCGATGGTGCCATCGCCATTCAGGTCGTGCAGATCGAAGATAATCCTGAGCTTTTCGTCGGCGGAACCGGAGATTAGAACCTGAGCGAAATCGATGAATTCCCACAGGGTCACTTCGCCGCTGTCGTCGCGATCCACCAGATTGAATATCCGCCGCGCATATTCGGCATCATGCAGGCCTAGTCCCAGTTGAAGTTCGTCGACATCAATTTTATCGTCGGTACCCGCAATGGCCTTGAACCGTGCCTCGATATCGCGCAACTGCGTAACAGCATCCCGGCCCGGTTGCACGATCGCTTCGCCCTGATCCATCGACATCCCGACTGTCCCCGATTTCCATACCGATATCCTGATTGGAACAATATCAGATTCCTGAAACTGAAAGCGGGGTAAAGCATTGCCTGAAAATGCAAAGTATTTTATCTTTTCCGCATGACAAAATACATGATCGCCTCCTTGTTTCTTCCCCTGCTGCTGTTGGCATCTCCTGCGGCGGCTCAGGATATTTCGGGAAATCCGGCTCGTGGCAAGGATTTGATGGTCGAAATGAAATGTCCGCAATGCCATGGTGAAACCGGCTTGGGCCGATCGAAGACGCCGGGCGTGCCGCGGATCGATGGCCAGTACGAGGTCTATCTGGTCAATCAGTTGATGAATTTCCGCGACGGACGGCGACCGCATAAATTCATGGAGGTCTATGCCGGGCGTCTGGACGGACAGACGATTCGTGATCTTGCGGCATTCTATGCCTGTCAGGGGGACGGTCATACGCTGTTTGAGGATCCGTCCCGCTGTACTCCGGTCCGGTGAACGCCATGATCTTTCGCGCTTCGTTCCTAGTCTGTGTATTGATCCTGTTGGGGTTTGCTTTCACGGCATATCCCCGACCTGCACAGGCATTGGAATGCAGTCTGACGGATCCAGATTACTGTGTGAAATGCCTGGATATCGAGAAGCTCTACAAGGGTCGAGACATCAATCACCGCACGGTGCGGGGACGATCCGTCTGGTCACCGCTCTATGCGGCCTATTTCCGCGATTGTCCCGAAGTAGCCGTCCGGTTCATTCAACTGGGGGCCCATCCGGCCATCGGCGGTATGGAAGGGGATCTGCTGGCGACCGTGATTTCCTGGGATCGCTGGGAGGTGGAAAAGCGGAGTGTTTGGGTGAAGATGCTGGTTCTGGGTGGGGCAAGACTTGATTCTCCGCCAATCACCAACCGCACGACCCGGGATCGCCTGATGCAGGAATATGGTCCACGCGACGATATCTCCGCCCTGATCAGGATTGCCGAGGAAGCGGGCGGGTGACTCTGCTTTTTTCAGTCTTGCCTGCATTTCCAATCTGAAAGGATATCTGCCATGAAAACCGTTCGGCTCGGTTGCACGGGTCTGACCGTCTCGCAACTCTGCTTTGGCACCATGTCCTTCGGGGGCGATGCGGATGAGGCGGAATCGAGTCGGCTCTATGCCGCTTGCCGCGATGCGGGGATTGATTTCTTTGATTGTGCCAATGTCTATAACGGAGGCAGGGCGGAAGAGATTCTGGGTCGGCTGGTCGCCCATGAACGCGACCGGATCATCCTTACGTCCAAGGTCGGTATGCCAATCCGGGATGCGGCGGCGGTCGATCCGAACAGGGGCGGGACCAACCGCCGCCATATGATGCGCGCGGTGGAGGAAAGCCTGACGCGGCTTGGCACTGACCGGCTGGACATCTATTTCCTGCACCAGTTCGACCGGGCGACACCTTTGGAGGAAAGCCTGCGGGGGCTGGAGGATCTGGTGCGATCCGGTAAGGTTCTGCATGTCGGGGCCAGCAATTTCGCCGCCTGGCAACTGGCCAAGGCACTGGGCATTCAAGACCGCAATGGCTGGTCACGTCTCGACATCATCCAACCGATGTACAATCTGGTGAAGCGTCAGGCGGAAGTCGAGATTCTGCCATTTGCCCGGTCGGAGGACATCGCCGTCATCTCCTATGGTCCCAATGCGGGCGGGTTGCTGACCGGCAAGTATCGCGACGGGGCCCGACCGGAGGGCGCGCGACTGGTCGGGAACGAGATGTATTCCCGGCGCTATGATATCGAATGGTACTATGAAACGGCGGAACGCTTCACGGCGCTTGCCGATGCGAAGGGTGTGCATCCGGTCAGCCTTGCCGTCGCCTGGGTCGCGCATCATCCGGGCATTACCTGTCCGATCATCGGGGCGCGGTCGGTGGAACAGATTCAGCCGTCGCTCGCCTCGGTGGATGTGGAGATGACCGATGCGCTATGGCGTGAGATTGCTGCGCTTTCCCGCCAGCCAGCCCCGGCGACGGATCGTCACGAAGAACTGAAGTAACCGGTTCTTCGACGGTGGACGTGACATTCCAGGCGTTTGAAATCGCCATCATCCCGCAAGAGGCGGAGCGGTTGGCCCGGCCAAATGCTGCTTCAAACAGTGATAGGTCAGAATAACTCAGAGCCCTCGGTTCTCAGGTGCCAGGGCCCTGTGTTTGGTGGGCAGGCGTGGCAATCGCACCATTTTTGACCAGTTCATCGATTTCCCCCTGGGTCAGACCCAGTTCACGGGCGATTTCCAGGCTGTGCTCGCCACTAATCGGAACATTGCGGCGCAGGCCGGGCCGCCATCCGCCCACGGAAATGGGCAGCGCCGGAATCTGCGTGACTGTGCCATCCTGTAATGTGATGTCCAGCAGGCCACCGGATTCCTTGAGATGCGGATCATCGAACAGATCCTGCGGCTTGCGGATCGGGGCATAGGGCAGGCCCAGCGACTCGCATTTCTTCATCAGCGCGTCATGGGGCATTTCCAGGAATGCCGCGCGCACCTTTGGCAGGAAGCTCTTGCGGGCGTGGCACCGCTTGGGATTCGTGTCCAGCGCCGGATCGGCAAGCAGGTCGGTCAGTCCGAACGCCTCGCAGAATGTCTTCCACTGCCGGTCAGAGACAACGCCGACGAATATCTGTTCGCCATCCTGACAATCGAAGACATCGTAGATTGCCCAGGCCGACAGTCGCGCCGGCATGGGGTCCGCCGCTTCACCGGTGACCGCGTATTGCGCCATGTGCTGCCCGCTCAGGAACACGCAGTTTTCATACAGGGCGGAAATGACCTCGGTTCCCTCACCGGTGATGTCCCGTTGCCGCAGGGCCGCCAGGATTCCTATCACCCCGAACATTCCCCCCATCACGTCATTGACCGACGCCCCGGCCCGAAGCGGCCGTCCCGGCGGCCCGGTCATATAGGCAAGCCCGCCCATCATCTGCACGACCTCGTCCAGCGCCGTGCGGTTCTCATAGGGGCCGGGCAGGAATCCCTTGGCGGAGCAGTAGATCAGTCGCGGATTGGCCTGCTTCAGAGTTTCATAGCCAAGCCCCAGCTTTTCCAGTCCGCCGGGACGGAAATTCTCGATCAGGATATCGGCGGTCCCGATCAGTTGCATCACGAAGCGATGACCTTCCGGTGATGCGAGGTCGACGGCGACGGATCGCTTGTTTCGGTTGTAGGTCACGAAAAATCCGGCACCGGAACCGGTCAGCCTGCGCGTTTTGTCGCCGTCGGGACCGGGTTCGATCTTGATCACATCGGCACCCAGATCGGCCAGGATCAGGCCACAGGTCGGCCCCATCACCATATGGCTGAATTCGATCACGCGAATGCCGGAAAGCGAAAGTGCTGTCGCTTTTGCGGCGGAACCTTCGATTTTTTCTGCCGAGGTCTCTGCCGTCTGGTCTGATTGAGTGGCATTTCCTTCTGGCATTGGTCACTTCCTTCCCACGCTCACCGGTTCAATAAAGCTTGCTATTTTAGAACATCGTTTTGTACAATAGAACAAACGCGCCGTGCCATGCAACTCTCTTTCCGTTAGGCGAAGCAAGGAAACACATCATGTCAGACATCGATATTCTGATCAGCGAAGTCGGTCCGAGGGACGGTTTGCAGATGGCGAAATCCATCATGACCACCACCGACAAGATGCGCTGGATCGCACAGGCCCATGCCGCCGGATTGCGGGAGATCGAGGTCTGTTCCTTCGTGCCGCCGAAACTTGTTCCCGGAATGGCCGATGCGGCGGATGTGACAAAATTCGCAAAGTCGCTGCCCGGATTGAATGTTGCCGTGCTAGCCCCGAATTTTCGTGGCGCCGAGGCTGCCATGGCCGCCGGGGCGGACAAGATCACGGTGCCAATTTCCGCCAGCGCCGCGCATAACCGGGCCAATGTCAATCGCAGCCAGGATGAAAGCATCGCCGAGATCCGCCGGATATGCGCGCTTCGGGACAGTCTGCCCGAGGGAAGCCGCCCGATGATCGAAGGAGGGCTGTCCACCGTCTGGGGTTGCACGATTGCGGGGGAGGTACCGGAGTCAGACGTGATCCGCCTGTCCGTGGCCCTGGTCGAGGCCGGGGTTGATGAGGTTGGTCTTGCCGATACGACGGGCATGGCCGATCCGGCATCGATCCGGCGTGTCTTCAAATCCGTACGCTCGGAAATCGGCGAGGAGAAGCTGGGCGGTGCCCATCTGCACAATACGCGCGGATTGGGTCTGGCCAATGTTCTGGCGGCGCTGGATATCGGTATCACCACCTTCGATGGTTCACTGGCCGGTCTCGGCGGGTGTCCCTTCGCGCCGGGTGCATCGGGGAATGTCGTGACGGAAGACCTTGTCTATATGCTGGAGGAAATGGGTCTCAGAACCGGGATCGATCTGGAAAAGCTGATCGCGGTGCGGGAGGTGCTCCAGACGGGTCTGCCGGATGAACCACTCTATGGTTTCATCGCCCAGATCGGGATCAGGAAAGGCGGACTTACTCCGGATCGCCTCGCTATCGCATCAGCTTGAGGATTACCGGCAATGAAATAGAGCGCTCGGAAAGCGCTCTATTTCACGGCATGCTTTTCGGTCATGACAGGGAAAGCAATGAGGAGAAAAACCGTCTTTTGAATGACCTGTGCCTACGCGCCCCTATCGTAGAGAACCGGCTTTGTTCTGGACGGTGGGATTTACCGCCCCGCATATTCAATGCAGTCTGCATCAACGCGGCCAATGACGTTTGCAATATGTGGAAAGGGTGCCGGGGAACATGTCAGGCATTGGTGGGGATCCTCCGGTTTCATCAAGTCCGAAACTCATTTACTTCGCTTCGCGGCATCCGGATTTCGATGAAAGCCAGTTCATAGCACGGTGGCGGCAGCATGCCCGGCTGGGCATGTCCATGCCGCGATGGCGCAATATCAGGAAATACGCCCATTGTGATCGAATCTCCGGGCCGGAACTCAACGGGTTTGGCACGATATCATGTGATGGCGTCGCAATCGTCTGGTATGTCAGCGAGGCGACAAGACTTGCCCATATTGCTGATACGGGGGCGGCCCCCATCCTGAAAGCTGACGAATTGGAGACATTTGATCGCCCGGTACGGGAGGTTGCGGTTCTGACCGAGGAGAGCCCATGCGTTCCGGATCATGGCGGAACAATGAAACTGTTCCTGCGAGTCTGTCGCGACCTATTGCTGGCGGAAGGCGACTTTCTGGCGCGTTGGCGACAGGGCTTTGTCGAACCGGTGAGCCAGACGCTACGGGACAACCCGGTCGCCGGATATTGGCATAATGCTCGTCGGATCAATGCGCCCCTGCCGGGAACCAAACGTCCATATTGTGACAGTGTCGAGGAATTCGAGACCGGCGATGCGGCTGCATTGACCGGGGTGTTGCTGCCGTTTCTGGAGTCCTGCCGGGGCTTGGCAGGAATTTCGACGATTTGGACCCGCCCCAGCGTATTGCATGATAGTAAGACCTGAAAACAGCTAGAAATACTGTTCCAGATGCTCCCGCTGGAACGGGGTGATATCCTGCATTCTCCCGGCCTGAACCTTGGCGGGCCAGTCAGGATCGGCAAGTATCGCCCGACCGATTGCCGCCAGATCGAAATCGCCCCGCGTCACGGCCTCAACCAGATTGCCAAGATCGGTCACATTGGCATCGATACTGGCCTGAGCCCGGAAATACTTCGACTGATGCGGCTGATCCAGGCCGATGCTGCCGACGGCGATGGTCGGGCAGGTGGACAGCCGCCGGGTCCAGGCGGCTAGGCTGTCAGGGCTGTCAGGGAAGGCCGGTTCCCAGAACCGGCGGGTACTGGCATCGAAGATGGTAACACCAGCCTGTCGCAGGGTAGCCAGAAGGATGTTCAGGTCTTCGGGTGTTTCGGCAATCCGGGCGTCATAGTCGGTCATCTTCCATTGGGAAAATCGGAAGATGATCGGAAAGTCGGGACCGACGGCCTCCCGAATGGCGGATACGATATGGCAGCCAACTCGTGCGCGGGCTGCTATGTCACCGTTATAACCATCCTGTCTGGTATTCAGGGTCGGCCACAGGAACTGATCGATCAGATAGCCATGGGCACCATGGATGGCGACACCGTCAAAGCCAAGCTCTCGGGCATGACGGGCACTGCGGGCATAGGCGGCGGCGATCATATCGATATCGGTCTCCGTCACGCCGCGAACGGCCAGAATACCCTCTTCCCGAATATCCACGGGACCAAATCCCGGCATATACGGATCCGGTGCCATCCCCAGGCGACGGATTTCGCCGACATGCCAGAGCTGGGGGACGATCCTGGCACCGGCAGCATGGACCGCCTGCCGTACCCGCTCCCATCCTCGCAAGGCCTCTGCACCGTGAAACATCGGGATATTCTCATAGGAAGGCGGTGCAAAGGCCTGGGCACTGGGATGGTCGACATAGGTGCCTTCGGTGATCACCAGGCCGATTCCACCTTCACTGCGGTGGCGGTAATAGTCCGCGACAGCCTGGTCCGGCACGCCATCGGGTGAGCGCTTGCGCGTCATCGGAGCCATCACGAGTCGGTTGCGCAGGGTCAAGGACCCGAGCGTTACAGGTTGAAACAGGCAATCATAATTCATTTGTATCATTTATTTTCTTCCTATTATGTAGATATTGCTGAAATCCTGAATCAAGGAGACGTCAATGAAGATCGGGTTTGTCGGAATTGGCCTGATGGGCCTGCCCATGGCGCATCGCCTGCTGGATGCGGGTCATGATTTGCTGGTGCTGGGCCGGGACCGGTCGGCGCTGGACAGTCTTGTCGCAAAGGGAGCGTCGGTCGGCGCGAGTATCTCTGAAATTGCTGCGTTGGTTGATGTCTTCTGTGCCTGCCGAGTCACGCCGGAGCAGTCGTTGGATATATTCACGGCCCCTGACGGTGTGATTGCTACCGGATCTGCCGGATTGATATGCGTTGATTTCGCGACCATCGATCCCTTCACCTCCCGGCGGATCGAAAGCCGGTTGCGGGACGCAGGCATCGCCTATCTGGATGCGCCGATCAGCGGGGGGCCGGATGGCGCTGCCGCGGGCAGTCTGAGCGTGATCGTTGGCGGGGGGGAGAATGACGTTACTCGCGTGAAGCCGCTGTTTCAGGCCATTGGTAAGGCTGTTTTTCATATGGGTGGCCCAGGAACCGGGGTTACCGCCAAACTGTGCAACAACATGATATCGATCACCACCCATGCCCTGCTGGCCCAGGCCATGGTGCTGGGCGTCAAGTCCGGAATCGATGCACGGGCGCTCTACGATGTCCTGCGGAACAGTTCCGCCTGCAGCCGGACTCTGGAGCGGGTTGTTCCCAATCATTTCCTGCCCCGGAATTTTGAGGCGGCGGCGACGGTTGAAACCATCCTGAAGGATTTGGACTGCGCGCTGGAACTCGGTCGGCACCATGGTGTGCCGCTGACGATCCCGGAAGTCGCGCATGCCTGTTTTGCCGAAACCGTTCGGCTGGGTCGCGGCGGTGATGATATCGCCAGTGTCATTCAGCAGATCGAGGAGGCGGCGGGCATAAGGGTCGGGCCAGCCTGATTGTAACAGGGAATCCTGTTGCATCCTTTGAGGCACCCTTCCTGATTTCCCCATTTTCCAGCCTTTCTCTTGAACAGTAATTGACATTGTGATTTTTAACTTCATAATTCTGATGCTTTTCGGAATCAAGGGAAAGCACCAAAAGGGATATAACCTGTCCTGCGGACGATGTTCACGCGGGCAAAGGGAGGATGGAAATGTCGGTTTTTTCTGAATTGGGCCGCCGTGAACTGATGGGTCTCGGCCTCGGTATGGCCGGTGCGGCCATGCTGCCGAAAATGGCTTTTGCGCAGAAGCAGGTGAACATGCTGGCCGCCTATTACGGCGCGCTAACCAATACCGCGCCGGTTGCCGTTGGCATGAACAAGGGATTCTACAACACCTCGAATGTCCAGGTGACCGAGGTCGTGAGCACGATCGGCGGTGGCACCGCCATCCGCAACATGGTCGGCGGCGGCCTGGAATATGGCATCGTTGGCACCGCTGCGGCGGCCAGCGCCATCCGACAGGGTATCGGCGTGAAGATCGTCCATGGTGTTATCCGCACGATGGAAGATTTGTTCTGGGTGTCGATGCCCGGCAGTGGAATTAATTCCATCCAGGATCTGGTGGGCAAGAAGATCGGCTTTACCAAACCGAAATCGATTTCCGAAACCATGGTCATGTGGATGCTGGAAAAACATGATCTGGTGGGGAAGGTTGAAACCGTCTCCCTGGGTGGTTTGGGTGCAGGCCTGTCGGCGCTTGAATCGGGCGGTGTTGATGCCGCATTGATCCTGGAGCCGCTGTGGAGTTCCCGGAAGGACCGATATCAGATCGCCTTCACATTGGCCGAATTTCCGCCGATGATGCAGATGGTCGGGGTGGCAACGGATGAGATGATTGCCCGTGAACCAGAAGTCCTGCGCGATCTGGTTGCCGGGTGGACCAAATCAGCCAGTTTCACCTATGAAAATCCGGATGAAGCGGCCAGCATCATCTCCAATACTTTCGGAGCCGAGACGCTGGCACCGGATATCGCGAAATCGGCAGTCTACAACATGGCCGGGATCAACTACTGGAGTCGGGGCGAACTGGATATCGAGGGGCTGGAACTCTTCCTCGATACAATGCGCCGTCAGGGTGAATGGGAAGGCGAGGCGGATTGGGGCGCAATGACCGATCAGTCCTTCCTGCCGGAAGACTTGCGTCGCAAAGTATGACGCCGCTCTGATCCGGATCCGGGTTGAGGGGTATCTGAGCGGAACGGCGACCGATCCAGGGGGCGGTCGCCGCTTTTCCGGCACCCAGTCGAACGGACGATATTATTTCCATGAATGGATGCAATTCTGCCATGACATTTGTCACTTCTCCCAGTCCTGAGTCTCAGGAATGCGATGCCGGAACGGAGCGGCCGGTCCATGCCTCTCTGCGTGGACTGACCCGCGTCTATGGCGGGGTGGTACACGCAATGGGTCCGATTGACCTGGATCTCCGGCGCAACGAATTTTTTGCAGTCGTTGGCCCTTCAGGATGTGGAAAATCAACCCTTCTGGATGTTATGGCCGGTCTCAATCCTCCAACCGAAGGAACCATCACCTTTGAGGGGCAGCCGGTCAGCGGAACCGTTCCGGATGGTGTCGGTGTGGTTTTTCAGGAAGATGCATCCTTCCCCTGGCTTTCGGTGCGCAACAATATCGGTTTCGGCCTGAAACGGCGTGGCATGGCGCGGGACGAGATCGAGGCGCGGGTTACGGAAGCGATCGATTTCATGGGCCTGTCGGATTTTACCGATGCCCATCCAAGCCAACTGTCCGGCGGGATGCGCCAGCGCATGTGCATTGCGCGTACCCTTGTCCTGAAGCCGCGCCTGATTCTGCTGGATGAGCCGTTCGGGGCGCTGGATCAACAGACACGCCTGTTGATGGGGGATGAGTTGCTCCGGCTCTGGCGTGCGACCGATGCGACGGTGGTCCTGATTACCCATGCCATTGACGAAGCTGCGATGCTGGCCGACCGCGTCGGCATCATGTCGGCCCGTCCCGGGAGGTTCATCGATATCGTGGAGACCGGATGGCCCACCGATCGCGACAGCCGCATCGCGGGCAAGGAGGAGTTCGGGCGCCTGACGACCCGCATATGGGAAAAGCTGCGCGCCGAATCCCTGAAGGCCATGAGCGGGCATCCGGGAGTCTGATGGTGAGTAAACCGAACCGTATCCGTGCCCTTATTGTCCTTGTGCTTGTCCTGCTGCTCGAAGTCCTTTCGCGGGCCGGAATTCTGGATGCCGCGCAGATGGTGGCCCCGTCGGCAATGGTGATCGAACTCTACGGGATCGTTCAGCATGCCGATTTCTGGGAGCAGATCGTGATCAGCGCCAGATCCATCGTCATCGCCTTTTCCCTGGCGATGGTGGTGGGGTGCTTCACGGCCCTTGTGTTGCATTCCTTCCCGCGTGTTCGCGATGCGCTGGAGCCGCTTTTTGCCAGCTACTACGCGCTTCCCTTTTTCGTGCTTTATCCGCTGCTGATCGTGCTGCTGGGGATGAATCAGTACCCGATCATCGCAATCGGGTTCCTCTATGCCGTCATGGCGGTGATCATCGGTACGATGAACGGGCTTGATCGAATACCGTCGGTTCTGACGCGGACGGGGCGGATATGCCGGCTGACACCGATGCAGCAGGCGGCCTTTATCTCGATCCCGGCTGCCGCGCCCTATGTCTTCACCGGTGCCAAGCTTGCCTTCGGCTATTCCATTACCGGCGTTCTGGGGTCTGAATTCATTCTCGCCACCAGCGGCCTCGGCTATCAGATATCCTTTGCCTACAATAACTTCGAAGACCGCAGGATGTACGCCCTGCTGCTGTTTCTGATGGTGACGGTCGCGGTCTTGACCATCCTGCTCTATCGTGTGCAGAAATCCGTGGAGCATCGCTCCGGTGCCGGTGTCGATAGGGAATCCCAGCGCCGTGCCTCCAATCTTTCCCGGGTGCTGGCGGGCGTCGGGGTCGTCCTTGCCATCGTCCTGTCATGGCAGCTTTTGCACGATCATGTCGGACAGGAAGCGTTGGCCAGCCCGTCTGATACGATTGTGCATCTGCATCGCCTGCTGATGACGGAGCAGTTCTGGGCGCATATCCGTGAAACCGCGACGGCACTGGGTCTGGCGATCCTGGTATCCTGCCTTTTCGGCACTGTTCTTGGCGTCATTCTGGGAATGAGTCCCACGGCAAGCGAGGTCAGCGAGCCGATGCTGGTCACGCTCTATTCATTGCCGAAGGTCACGCTCTATCCAGTCGTACTTCTGTTTGTCGGCATCGGGCTAGGCGCGAAGGTCGTGTTCGGTGCGATGTATGGCATGATCCCGATGACGCTGATCGCGATGAACGCGATCCGGTCGATGAACCCGGCCTTGATGCTTACTGCGCGCGTGATGCGCCTGGGGCGGGGGCAGACCATCCTCACCATCATCCTGCCCGCCACGGTGCCAGAGATCGTGACCGGGATCCGGGTCAGTTTCTCGATCACGCTGCTGGGTGTCATGATCGGGGAGATGTTCGCCTCGGTGCGGGGGCTCGGCTTCCTGATCATGAACGGCATCAACGTCAATGATACGGCGACGATGATGGCTGTCACCATTCTGATCGCGGTCTTCGCCGTCTCGGTGAATGTCGGCCTGATCGCGCTTGACCGCGCCGTCCATCGCAAGTGACTGGAGCATAGGATATGTCGCAGGAAAAAACCTGTCCCTTTACAGGAACGGACGAACCACCCCGTTTTCCCTTCAAGCGTGACCGGCAGTTCGACCTGCCACCGGAATATGCCATCGCGCGGGAAACCTGTCCGGTCGCGCCAGTCACCCTTTGGAACGGCCAGCGCGCATGGCTGCTGACGAAGTACAAGACCTATTGCGATGTGCTGCTGGACAACCGGTTCAGCGGTGAGTTTGCCCGCCCTGATTTTCCGACCGTAACTGAGGCCCGCTATGCCATCGACAAGCAGGAACGGGCCTTTGTCGGCATGGATAATCCACGCCATGATCATTTCCGGCGCATGTTTACCAAGGAATTCACCACCAAGCGCATGTTGGCATTACGCCCGAAGATCGAGGTCCTGACGGATCAGTTGCTGGATGCCATGGCTGCGAAAGGGTCACCCTCAGATATCGTGAAAGATCTGGCGGTCGAGCTGCCCGCCCTTGTGATGTGCGATCTGTTCGGTTCGCCCTATGAGGACCATACCTATATTGCCAAATGCGCCGCCGGGCGGCATGGACTGTCGCAATCGGTGGCGGAGGCGGCACGCAGTGCCGATGATTTGGTGGAATATTGCCGCCAGCTTATCCGAACGAAACAGCAGACGCCCGCCGATGACATGCTGAGCCGCGTGATTGCCGATCAAATGGAACCGGGTCATCTGTCACTCGAGGAACTGGCGAATATCTGTTCCATGATTCTGCGGGCGGGGCATGATACCACGATCAATATGATCTCCCTGGGAACGCTGTTGCTGCTGGAGCATCCGGAAGAGCTTGCCAAGCTGAAAGCCGATCTGGATCTTGTTCCCTCCGCTGTTGAGGAATTGCTGCGCTTTCTTGCCCCGGTTCAGTTTGCCCCTCGGCGGGTCGCACTGGAGGAGGTCGAGATTGATGGTGCGCATATCCAGCCCGGGGATGGAGTTTTCGCCGTCACCGCCTCTGCCAACCGGGACCCGGACGAGTTCCCGGACCCGGACCGGCTGGATATCGCCCGTGAGGCCAGCCATCACCTGTCCTTCGGGTATGGCATCCATCGGTGTCTGGGGCAGCAGCTTGCGCGGATCGAACTACATGTCGTTTTTGAAAAGCTGTTTGCCCGTTTTCCGGATATGAAGGTTGCGGAACCGGTAGAGAGCCTGCCCTTCAAGTATGACTCCCAGATTTATGGCCTCTATCGACTGCCGGTGATCTGGTAGGTTGAGGTTGCGAACAGACGCAGGACCAAAGGAAAGAGCAGGGTCAGGCCGATCAGGCGGATCGTGTGGTGCAGCCCGACAAAACCGGGATCGACATTGAAGGCGGCGGCGAGGAGAATCATCGCTTCCGCCCCACCCGGAGCAAAGGAAAGCGCCAGCGCTGCGACTGGATAATCCAGCCACCAGGCAATCGGGAAGGCCGCCAACGCGGTCAGCAGGGCGGCGATACCGGAGGAGACGACAGCAGGAACCACCGCCTGTCGCATCGCTGTCCAGCGACAGCCTGCCAGGGCAAGGCCGATATAGGCACCGACCACGACCTGGAACAGATTCGTTGCCACCAGCGGTATCGGTACCGGTGTATCGAAAACTGCGACCAGAATGCCCACAGCACCGGCGCTCAGGAACAATTCACCGCCGACCATCTTCAACCGATAGGCGATCAGGCTGCAGATCGCGGCCAGTGCGATAGCGGCCAGCAGCGGCCAGGTATATGCGGCATCCGCATCGGTGCCGCCATTGGTGCCCCCGGCGATCAGGGGCAATACGACGACAAGGGCAAGCAGCCGGGTCGTCTGGACGAAAGTGACCCGGTCCATATCCGCCTTCAAGGCCTCCGCCCCGGCGAAGGCGAGCATGACATTGCCGGGCCAGACGCAGGAGATTGCGGTGCCCGGACTGGCCTTCCAGAGACGCCGGTGGAGGTGATAGCTGAACCCGACGACAAGGACCAGAAAGATGCACATCAGAGCCATTGACCAAGGAAGAATTGCGGCATTCTGAAGCGTTTCCTTGGAAATTGCTGCGCCGACGGTTAGCCCGGCAAAGCCCATGGTGATGCTTCTGAGTTCTCTGGATATTGTCAGCCTTAATCGTGTCAGTCCGATCAGGAATGCCGCCGCCAATGCTCCGATGAGCCATCCGCCGGGTATGCCCAGCCAGACGGCGATGGCCCCACCCATACCCCCGAAGATTATGGCAAGAAACTGGGAAAGGAGGGAACCGAGCACCGGGATAAATCCAAGCATTATTGACATTGTGATTTATGACATCATAATGCCGATTGAATAGCAACACATGATCCTGAGTTCTGGGGAGTTAAAGCAATCATGAGCATTACGGGAGCAACGGGCGTTCGGGAAGCGGACCTGCCTTGGGTCGATATCGGGGTGCGTCCTGGATACAACCAGCGCTATCACGGTTTTTTTGATAAGGACCGTCGGATTGGCGCGCGCTTGGGCAGTCTTTATGCCGAACCCTATTACCATTCACCCCGGCACCGTCATACCTTTCAACAGGTTCGATATGTGCTGGCCGGTAAGATGAAATATGGCAGCGAGGTCTATGGGCCGGGCGATTGTCTTTATATTCCGGAAGGCGCGTATTATGGCCCGGTAAAGCCGGTGGAGTCCGATGAAAAGCTCCATTTTGCCGATATCCAGTTTGAAGGCCCCTCGGGGATTCCCTATCCGGAGCCTGAGGAAGTCGTCGCGGCCCAGCGGAAACTGGCCGAGACCGGAAAATTCGAGGAAGGCGTCTATACATTCGCTTCCGGGCGCAAGCGGGATGCCTATGAGGCGATTCTGGAGGAAATCACCGGGCAGTCGATTTCCTATCCGACGTCCCGGCTGAACAGCTATGTGGTACTGAAAACCGAAACCATGCCCTGGACCCGCCATGCAACGGTCGCAGGGCTGGAATTGAAGCACCTTGCTTATTTCTTTGAAACCGGCCCGAATCTGAAAATGGTCCGGATCGCGAAGGGGTCGGCATTGCCTGCATCAACACCGATAGGTCATCGCGCGGTCTTTCTGCTGGAAGGGGAGGTATCCTTCAACGGAGACCGGTTCCAGGATCTGTCCTACTTCGTTCTGCCAAGTCAGGAGGCACATGCCCCGATGGAGGCTCTGTCGGAAACCAAGCTGTTGATCGTTGGCTGGAGCACATTGGGCGAGCAAGTGCCGCTTGAACTGCTCTGATGCGTATCGCGACGCTCGGGCGGCGGGACGGAAGTCAGGACCGGAACGAATTCGTGCTCGCCTTTGTGGCGGGGGATCGGTTTATCTCCGTTTCCGATGTGGCGGCGGATCTGGGGATGGAGGCATCCCGGATCGGTTCGTTTACTGATCCTCTGGCGACCGATTGGTTGTCGGAGCCCGGACTTTCGGTTCTACGCGATCTGTGGCAGCGACGACGCGCAGGCGTCGGTGTAATTTCGGATATGGATTCCTGGCGGGTGAAGGCTCCGGTGCAGAGGCCGGGGAAGATCGTCGCCGTCGGGCGCAATTACATGGATCATGTCCGCGAGGGACAGGAGATTTGGGCGAAGCGCGGGAAGACGGTCGAGATTCCCGCTTTCCCCAGTGCCTTTGCGAAATTTCCGTCCAGCCTGTCCGGACCCTATGATCCGGTCCAGATTCCTGCGGGTCTTGACGATATCGACTATGAAATCGAACTGGCCGTCGTTATTGGTCGTCCCGCCCTGAATGTCACGGTGGAGGTCGCGCTGGATCATGTGGCGGGATACTGCATCTGCAATGACCTTGCCGCGCGGGGTATTCAGCGACGGGAGATGGAGGCGCAGATCGGCATCACGCTTGCGAAGAATTTTCCTGGCTTCGCCCCCATGGGCCCCTGGCTGACAACGGCCGATGAAATTCCCGATCCGCAACGCCTTGACCTGCGTCTCGATGTCGATGGGGATGTCCGGCAACAGGCCAATACGTCGGACATGATGTTTCCGGTCGCGGAGCTCATATCCTATTTCTCGCAGGTCGGCTTGGAGACGGGCGATATTCTGATCACAGGCACCCCCTCCGGTGTTGCATTGGCAAGACCGGACCCGTCACGGTTCTATCTGCGCTCCGGACAGGTTGTTACGGCCTGGATTCAGGGCCTGGGCGAGATCAGGAATGTCATGCTCTAGTGAGATGCAATGTGCCGTTGGATGGCGTCCCGCATAATGGTAACGAAACGCTCGCCATTGCGGGTGATGATTTCGGCAACCCCGCCGACCCCGATTGCCAGCGGCTGACCGTTGAATGTGCCGGGCAGCAGCATGCCGACAACCCCGCCGCCCGGCGTCACCGTGTTGGTTGACAGTGCAAAGCCCGTGCGGCGGATCGTGCTGATCTCTCTGTCCAGTGTTTCGCGGCTGATCGGTGGGGGGCCGGACAGTCCCCACAACCGGTCTATTTCGGCGGCCAGATCGGATTCGTTCAGGGCGGAGAGAAACAGATGCCCGACAGCGGCCCCAATGATCGGGCGCACTGCCCCGGTGCGCAGATGCATGCGGATCGGATTGGTCGCGGGGATGACGTGAATATACTGGACCACCACGCCCGCGCGCGCCGCCAGAATTACCAGTTCCCCTGTTTTCTGGCTGATTTCCTCCAGCGCCGACATCACACTGCCGTCTCCGAACAGGTAGGACTGTACGCCCCGCCCCAGCAAAGCCACCCGCGCTGTCGGGCGATAGGTCCGGTTTGCCTTGTCGTAAGACAGATAGCCGAGTTCCATCAGGCTTTTCAGCAGGATCGAGGTGCTGGACTGGGGATAGTTGAGTTCCCGGGAAATCTCGCTGACGGAGACGGCAGGATGATCCGCATCAAAGAATTCCAGCACTTCCAGCGTTCGCTTGATCGATCTTGAAAGGTCTGTTTTCACGATTTCATGTCACCACTGTTGTCGGCTAGGCGGCGAAATCCTTCATCGCGTCGATCAGTTGGCCGATAAGCGGGCGCGCGCCCCGAAGCGCCTTCGCCATATTCCAGCCTAGGACACCTTCGATCAAGCCATTGCGACTATAGGCCATCATAAAATTACCGGTTTCGGGATCTCCGGCCAGGGGCGTGACATCGCTATCCGCGCCGATCAGGCCATGAACCTGAACCTTTGCGGCATAATGGTCGGTCCAGAAAAACGGGATCGGCGCGAAGGGTGCACCTTCGTCGAGGATGTTTTCCGCGACGGCGATCCCCTGTTCCGTCGCATTCATGCGGTGTTCGATTCGCATGTAGCGACCAAACCGCGGATTGTACCAGTTGGCGACATCACCCGCCGCGAAGATGCCGGGCAGGGATTCGCAATAGGAATTACAGCGCACGCCATTGTCGAGCGGCACCGAACTGCCAATCAGCCATGCGGTTGATGGGCGACAGCCAATGGCCAGGAATACATGGTCCGCCTCAAGCCTGGAACTGTCCGTCAAGGTTAGGGCGTAACCCGTATCCGAGTCGCCTTGAATGTTGCTGACACGCTGGCCGAAGCGGAATCGCACCCCGTTTTCAGTGTGCAGAGCCAGCAGCCGGGCCGATACTGCAGGCCCGACCTTGTCCAGCATCGGTCCATCCAACGGATCGATGACGGTTGCCTCGACACCGTTCATGCGGGCAAGCGCCGCCAGTTCGCAGCCTAGGACACCCGCGCCCACGATGACGACATGACGTGCCGTCTCAAGGTATCGGCTGATCCTGCGCGCATCGGAAAGGGTTCGTAAAATCACACTGTCCGGACCGAGTGAAATCGGTTCCACGCCGGTTGCAATCACGCATCGGTCCCAGGCGATGGAATTGCCCGTCTGCAATTCCAGGGTCCGGTCCTCATAGTTCAGGCCCGTCGCGCGGATGCCGAGTTTGAGATCAATATCCAGCCGGTCCAGTTCCGCCATTCCGGCAAGGGCGATATGGGCTGGATCCGGATTGAGCGTTTTCGACAGGGGCGGGCGGTCATAGGGCAGGTCCGCCTCCGCCCCGATCAGCGTCAGGCTTCCCTGGAATCCGTTTTCCCGCAGGGCGGTCGCCGTAGCCAGTCCTGCGGCGGAAGCCCCGGCAATTACGATTCTTTCCGCCGGAATGACCATTCATTCGTCCAGTATTATCGCTTTGGCCGGACACAGGCGAGCCGCCTTGCGGACGACATTGGTCTGATCATCCTCGGGGTTTTCATCCAGCAGGATGACGATCCCGTCTTCCTCACGCTGGTCGAACACATCGGGCGCGGCGAAGACGCATTGGCCTGCCCCGACGCATTTGTCCTGATCAATTCTGACTTTCATCAAAGAGTTCTCCTCTTTCCGCGAACGATATAAAGGTTCGCCGGTTACCAACTGCCATCGGCCAGCGCACCGCCATCAACGACGATGGACTGACCGGTGACGTAGGAGGCCGCATCAGACATCAGGAAGGCGACGACTTCCGCTACTTCCGATGCCTCCCCGAAGCGATTGAGCGGGATTGCCGACAACAGGCTTGCCGGGTCCACCAGTCCCTTGGCGATATTGTCCTGAACCAGACGGGTGTTGATGATGCCCGGCACGACGGCATTGACGCGGATACCGACCCCGGCCCATTCGACGGCGAGTGTCCGTGTCATCGCTTCGACACCGGCCTTTGCGGCGGCATAGGGCGCGCGTTTCGGGCGACCGATTCTGGAATTGATCGACGAGAAATTGACCACTGCGCCACCCTGCCGGGCCAGATGCGGCTGGCAGGCGCGGCAGAACCGCAGCACGCCGCCCAGATGTACGTCGAACAGTCCGGTCCATATATCATCAGTCAGGTCGGCGACGGCCCCATGCCGATTATACCCGGCGGCATTGACCAGCCCGTCCAGGCGACCATGATCCCTGACAATCCCGGCAACGGCGCGGTCGACGGACGCGCTGTCCGTTACATCGACCAGTCGGCAATCAAAATGCCCGGCGACATCCGGATCTGCCACATCCCGATCCAGCAGGACTGCTTTCCATCCCCGGTCCTGCAGAATTTCTCCGGTCGCGAGACCGATGCCGCGAATGCCCCCGACAATGATCACAACCGGATTCGGATTCCCTGTATCACTCATATCACATCCATATTTTGATTTTATAGATCACAATTATAATATTCTGAAGGCGCTGACAAGGAGACAGCGATAGAAATTTCCCAGGCGCGAGAGAGTCGCGCCATCCCTTTTCCTGTCAGATTGATGACCGTGGTTATATCTGGAATCTGTCTGTCAGAGGGTGTTCGGGGCCTGGAAATCCTGGTCCCGGTTCCGATACAGACGGGGGGAACAGCCGAAGCGGGCTTTGAAGCGGCGGCTGAAATGGGAGAGGTCGTTGAAGCCGAGCCGGAAGGCGATTTCGGTAACGCTGCGGTCGGCCCAGGCGGCGTGGTGAAGGGCATGGGCGGCGCGGTCGAGGCGTTTTGCCATCAGCCAGTGGCCGAATGTCGTACCAATCATGGCGAAATGGGCATGAAGTGTCCGTTCCGAAATACCCAGCGAATCCGCAACCCGCCCTGGCGTCAGGTCAGGGTCGGCGATCTGTGCCGTCATGCAGGCAAGCGCCCGCGACAGAGTCTCCGATATTTCCGCATCACCGCCCCGTGCAGCCGGACCCTTGGACAACAGCATCAGAAAGGTTTCGGTCAGGGTTTCTTCCGCTGCCTCGGATGAATCGTCCATACTGCTGAGTTCGGCCATCACCTGGGCAAGGACTCGTGTAGCCGCGTCCCCCCGCGAAAACGGTACCAGGACATTCGGAGACAGCCAGCCGCAGGTCGATTCCAGTGCCCGGCGTGGAATGGTCGCGACCAGTCGCTGGATATCACCCTCAAAATGCAGGCGCATCGGGCGGGCGGCGCTGAGAATACCGATATCGCCCGGTCCCAGCAGGATCGACTTTTCCTCCTGCTCGATCCGGCAGGTTCCGGCAAGTTGCAGGCTTACCAGATAGCGCTCATCCGGGAACTGTCGCAGCAGCTTGTGACTGCGCAGAATGTCATGCGGGGTGGATCGGAAGGAGATGAAATTGCCGATGGACAGGCGGTTGCAGGTCAGTTCCGCATTGAAGTCAGACCGGCTATAGGACTGTGCCTCGACATTCAGAATGGTCTCGCAGATCGCGTCGGCCCAGAAGGCGAAGCGGTCGCCACGGTCGACGATCTCTGTGGACCAGTTCGTGCGGGACATGCGGACAAGGACCCCTGCGACACGGAAATGCGACGGATTTCAGTCAGGGTAAAGAGAAGCTGCGCTGTCAGGCAAGACAATTCGGGAAAACCGCTCCACCCTGTCCGGAGAATATCGGTATCGGGACAAGAGGGTTGGCAACGGAATGCAGACAAATTTCACCGAAGAGCAGCGCAGGGATCCGGCCATCCGTGATGCGGAACCGATCCTGAGAAGCTGTGTGCATTATGGGTTCTGCACGGCGACCTGCCCGACCTATACCCTGTCGCGGGATGAGAATGACGGACCCCGTGGCCGTATCGACCTGATCGGGCGGATGCTGGAATCCGGCAAGCCGCCTGATGCAAGGACTGTCCACTATCTGGATCGCTGTCTGTCCTGTCTGGGCTGCATGTCGACCTGTGCCGTTCGTGTCAATTACATGCATCTGATCGACATCGCCCGCACTCATATTGAACGGACCTATCGCCGTCCGGCGCTGGAGCGATTTGTTCGTGCGGTTATAGCCTTCACGCTGCCCCATCCCGCGCGTATGGCAGTGGCGATGCGGGCCGCTCGGCTGGTAAGGCCCTTCCGGGCGCTGCTGCCGAAGCCTATGCGGGCCATGGTCGCGATGGTACCCGATACGAAGGACATGAGCAGTCATCACCAGAAACCGGCGGTCTTTCCTGCCGAAGGAAGCCGCCGGAAGCGGGTCGCCTTCCTGCCGGGATGTGCACAACAGGTCCTGGATGCTGGTTTGAACGAGGCGACGATCCGGCTGCTGACACGGCTGGGCTGCGAGGTGGTGGTGCCGCCGGGACTTGGCTGTTGTGGCGCGCTGACGCTGCATATGGGAAAGGCCGAACACGGGAAGCAGTTGGCTGCCCAAACGATCGGGTCTCTGGCTGAGGAGCATCAACGCGCCGGACTGGATGCCTTTGTCGGGAATGCATCGGGATGCGGTACGCAGATCAAGGATTATGGCAGTCTGTTCCGGGATGATCCGGTCTTGTCCGGGCCTGCCGACTGGCTGTCCGGCATCGCACGGGACATTACTGAAATTGTCTCGGAACTCGGCCTGCCCGAGGATTTGCAGCGACGAGCCTATCGGGTGGCCTATCACGATGCCTGTTCTCTGCGCCACGGGCAGAGGATAACAGTGCAACCGCGCGCTCTGCTGCGTGAAGCGGGTTATGAGGTGACGGATGTGCCGGAAGGTCACTTCTGCTGCGGTTCTGCTGGAACCTATAACATCCTGCAGCCTGAACTGGCGGAAGAATTGGGTCGTCGCAAGGCCGGGCATATCGCCTCGACGGAACCGGATTTCGCGGCGATGGGCAATATCGGCTGCCTGACGCAGATCCGCCGCCATAGCCGGGTACCGACGGTGCATACTGTCGAGTTGCTCGACTGGGCGACTGGCGGGCCGATGCCGCGCCGTCTTGCCGATGCCGATCTGCGTCCGGCACCGATAGAAATGACAACGACAACAACAGCGGAACCAGCCGAGGCCCCGGCCTCTTTCTGGTAACGCCTTTTGAGGAGAGATGATAATGGGTGCTGATCTTGATGCCTTCTTTGCGGAAATAGAAACGACGCTCGGTGCTTCGGCGATCAACCGGTCACCGGAAACTGCGGAACGCTATGGTGAGAATACGATGCCCGGCGGCAGTCGGCGGGTTACCGGTGTGCTTTATCCTGCTTCGACCGAAGAGGTTCAGGTGATGGTGCGCGCGGCCAATCGGCATGGCGTTGCAATTTATCCCAACAGCACCGGCAACAATATCGGACTTGGCAGCCGCTCCCCCGTTCTGGGCGATCAGGTGGTGATGGATCTGGGGCACCGGATGAATCGGATTCTGGAAATCAATGAAACGATGGCCTATGCGGTAGTTGAACCGGGCGTCAGCTATCAGGCGCTCTATGATGAGCTTGTGCGTCTTGGCAATCGGCTGATGCTGGATGTCACCTCCGGTCCGCCCCAGGGCGGAATGATCGGCAATGCCCTCGACAAAGGTGCGGGCTATACGCCCTATTTCGATCATTTCGGTTTCTCCTGTGGGATCGAGGTTGTGCTGGGCACTGGCGAGATTCTGCGCACCGGTGACGGGTCGCTCGATTCCGATGCGTTGCTGAGTTTCCATACGTCCAAATACAGTATGGGTCCGACATTGGACGGGTTGTTCACCCAGTCGAATTACGGGATCGTCACCCGGATGGGAGTCTGGCTGCTGCCGCGCCCACCTGCCGTGCGCAGTTTTCATTTCTGCTTTCCGGACGATGCCGACCTGGCCGAGATCATCGATCTCTGTCGTCCTCTGAAGCTGTCCAATTTCGTGCCGACCCTGTTTCGCGTTTCGAACGACCTTTATGCCTGCGGGTCGGAGGGGGAGAGCCCGGAATACGGTCTCACCCAGGGAAAGCGGTCGATTTCCGATGAGGCCCGACATGCGTTGCGGGCGAAGCACGGCTTGGGATCCTGGATTGTCTCCGGTGCATTCTATGGCCCCAGCCATGAGGCGATGGAGCCGCAGATCAATCGCGTGATCGCCCATTTCGGTCAGTCCGGTAAAGCCAGCTACATACCCCATGAGGAGGCACAGGCGATCCCGCCGCTCCAGGTCGCGATCAATGCTTTTTCCGGGATTCCGAGTTATGGCGAGTTGGGTCTGCTGAAATGGCGTCCGGGTGGGGGCAATCTGTGGTTCCTGCCGGGCACCCCGATGGACGGGCGTGTCGCCAATGAATTTCAAACGCTGGCCCGCGGGATCTATGAGGAATTCGGTATGGACTATATGGTGATGAATGTATGCGGGCCGCGCTTTGCCAGGGGTCTGCATGTCATGACATTCAATCGAGAAGATCCGGATGAGAACCAGCGCGCGGATGCCTGCTATCGCAAACTTTCGCTGGAGGTAGCCAAGCGTGGTGTGTTCGTCGGACGCGCGCCCATTGACTATCACGATTTTCACATGCGGCAGACCCTGCCCAGTTTTCAGGATGCCTGTAACGGGATCAAGCATGTACTGGATCCGAATAATGTGATCGCGCCCGGCCGCTATGGAATAAGCTGATCCGGGGATGCAAGGGGCGGTTCTGATGGGCCGCCCCGATGCCCCATTCACCCTTATCTTATTGATTTTAATTAAATTGATGAATTCGGTTGAAAGCTGGTGAGTGGCTCTCCATGTAGTCGTGAACGCGATTACACGCCCTTGTTTCCGACTTTCCGGATCAGGAACTGGATGATCGCCATGTTGTGATTGAGCCATGCGGGACTGTGTCAAACTCCCCGCAGAGTCGCGTCAATCCTCACACGAACGAAAATCAGGAGCTTTATAAAATGGCAACCAATACATCCGATGCGGCAGCCCACACCAAGGAATTGCGCGAGGATCTGGATGCCTTGCGCGCCGACATGAAATCACTGATGGATCATGTTCGATCCGCGTCCGGCGATGCGGCGTCCGGCATGAAAGCGAAAATCCACGACATGTCGAGTGAAGCGGGTGATCAGATGACGGCCGCCAAGGCTGTTGCCGACAGGAAGATTTCCGAACATCCCATGACCTCTGTCGCGATTGCTTTCGGTATCGGCATGTTGTTGGGCAAACTGATGGACCGTCGGGGCTCGTAAGCATCATGGACGCATTGGCAAAGGCGGTCCGAACCGGATTGCTGCTGGGACTTCTGCTGGTTACCACGATGATCGGACTCGGTCTGGCCACGGTTGGGTTGGTGATCTTGCTGTCGGAGCAGTTTTCCCCGGCAATCGCCTATGGTTCGGCCGCCGCGCTGTGGCTGATTGTGCCGCCTGTGGTTGTTTGGATCATGCGGTCATCCAGTCCTGCCTCGGTCCAGCAGGCACCAATCCCTGAAAAGCGCCGATCCGTTGGCGTCGGGTCCGTCCTTGTTGCCCTATCTGCAGGTATCGCCATGGCTCAGGGCCGCACGAAGGACGCAGCAACGCTGTTCCAGGAACTGGATCCGCGTTAGCAATACTTTTTGAAAATGCAACCAGACAGCCGGTTTCCGTCATGTTAGGAAATCCGGGCCAATCGCTCCTGATCGGGGGTGGGGCCGGGTTTTGATACAGGGCGGGGATGTCTGAATGACGATGGAATTCATCCGACATCATGATTTGTGGTCGGACGCGCACCAGGCTGCGGCTGCGGAAATCGCCGAGCGGGTAGAGGCGGCGGGATTGCGACTGGTTCGACTGGTCTGGGCAGACACTCATGGTCATACCCGCGCAAAGGCGGTGACCGTTCCGGTCTTTCTGGAGGCCCTGCGCAGCGGGTACAACATCAATGTAGCGACCTTCACACTGGATGCGTCGGGCGGACGGGTCTTCAGTTCCTTCGTGCGTGGCGGCGGCATGGGATTGGAGGAAATGACCGGCTCCCCCAATCTCACCATTGTCCCGGACCCCGCCACATTCCGTATCCTGCCCTGGGCACCCGGCGTCGGATGGATTTTGTGTGATGAGTATTTCCCGAACGGCGTGCCGTTTCATTTCTCGGCCCGACAGCTTCTCAAGCATCAGATCACACGGCTGGCAGAGCAGGGGGTGGCACTTTGCGTTGGCCTTGAGGTCGAATGGTACTTGCGCCGGATCACTGATCCAGACCTTGGGGATGAGAATACCGGCATTCCCGGTCGGCGCGGCAGGCCGATTGCGACGGCACCGGTCGAGCCCGGATTTTCCTATCACTCCGAATCCAATATGGACCTGATGCAGCCGGTGCTGGATGCGCTGGTCGATACCTATGGGGAAATCGACCTTCCCCTGCGGTCGCTGGAGAATGAATACGGGCCGGGACAGCTGGAATGTACCTTCTCCGCCCAGGACGCAATGCGGGCAGCGGATGACTACATTCTGTTCCGCACCGCCACGCGCCAGGTCTGCCGTCGTCTTGGATATTTCGCGACATTCATGTGCAAACCCGGTTTCCCCGGGCATTATTCCAGCGGCTGGCACCTGCATCAGTCGCTTGTCGAACCCGGATCCGGGCGCAATCTCTGCATGCCGGAGGGGGAGGGCGAGATCCTGTCTCCTCTCGCTTTGCAATATCTGGCGGGGCTGTTGGATCATGCCGTCCCGTCGGCGGTTTTTGCGACGCCGACGGTGAACGGATATCGCCGGTTCAGACCGAACTCCCTGGCACCGGACCGTGCTGGCTGGGGGATCGACCATCGCGGGTCCATGGTGCGGGTGCTGGGTGGGGCTGGTGATCCGGCCACCCGTTATGAGAACCGGCTGGGGGAACCATCGGCCAATCCCTATCTCTTCATCGCCTCGCAGATCGCCGCCGGACTGGATGGCATCGCGCGGAAGGCTGTCCCTCCGCCTTCGGATGATTCACCCTATGAAAGTGACCGCCCGATGCTGCCGACCAGCCTTGGTGCGGCCTTGGCGGCGCTGGAGGGCAGCACACTCTATCGGCAGGCTTTCGGGGATCGATACATCGACTATTTCCTCAGCCTGAAGCGCGCTGAACTCGCCCGATGTGATCGGGCGATGGCCGAGGCCGGTCGTGACTGGGACCCCGATGTCGTTGACCCCTGGGAACAGGATGAATACCTTGATTTTTTCTAGAAAATTGAAGCGTCTGGCCTCAGGGAGGAACGTCGATGAATGATACGGTGACCCCAGCGGGGCAATCCCGGATCGGGCCTGGCCCAGACTACGATCACCTGATCCAGGAAGACCGAGTCCATCGCAGCCTATATACCGACGAGGCGATTTTCCGCGAGGAAATGCGAAAAATCTTCGGTGCGGTCTGGGTCTACCTGGCGCATGAAAGCCAGATTCCGAAAAAGAACGACTTCGTCACCTCGAAACTGGGTTTGCGTCCGTTGATCGTGGTGCGGGATTCAGGCGGGACGATCCGCGCGCTCTACAATCGCTGTACCCATCGCGGTGCCACGCTCTGCCGTCAGGACAAGGGCAGCGCACGGGCCTTTCAGTGCCCGTATCATGGCTGGAGCTATTTCAATTCCGGCAAGTTGAGCGGTGTTCCCTGGCGCGATGGCTATGCCTGCGATTTCTCCGATCCGCAGTACAATCTGGCGCAGGTGCCTCGGGTTGCCTCCTATCGCGGTTTCATCTTCGGGACGCTCAATCTCGATGCGCCGTCGCTGGAGACATATCTCGGCCCGGTGCGTCAACCGCTCGACGAATGGCTGGATCGCCATCCCGGCGGGACGGTTGCCTATTGCGATGCCAACCGTCTGAAGTTCCGGGGCAACTGGAAGCTGCTCTATGACAATTCCTGCGACGGGTATCACGTGATCTTCTCGCACCGCTCGCTGCTGGCGATGGAAAACCGGCTGGTATCAGGGGACACGCCGGAAAAGGGCATGGCCTTTTACAAGAACAATCCGGACAATGGACCAATCTATCTGAAATATTTCGGCCATGGCCACCACTTCAAGGACAAGCGCGCGACGGTGGAGAAACGCCCCGGTGCCTTGTGGGAGATCGAGGGGCCACATCCGGGCATGGAGGCCTATGAGCGCGCGCTGCGGGGGCGCCTGGGTGACGCGGCGGATGCAGTGCTGGACCTGGCTTCGTCCGAGCCGGTGAACATCAACATCTTCCCGAACCTGCATATTCTGGGCAATCACGTTCAGGTCTCCCAGCCGATTTCAGTAACCGAGACGGATACGACATGGTGGGGGACCGCCGTTGTCGATGACGAAGACGTGCTGCATGGCGAGGTCGATGCAGTGAATGCGCTGCGGATGCGGACCCAGGAAAGCTTTCCGAATTTCGGGGAGGTGGACGATCTCCGGAACTTTGAGGAAATCCAGATCGGCCTTGCGGCTGAGGAGGATGAATGGGTTTACATGCATCGGGGAATGAATGTGCCGGGACGTATCACCCAGGATGCGGACGGGGTGATCACGGGACCCTCGACCGATGAGGTCTTCCTGCGCGAGACCTATAAATATTACCGAACACTGATGCAGACGGAACCCGCCATTGCGATCAGAAGGGAGGTTTCCGGTGACTGATGCACAGGCCGATAATCCGTCGCTGAGTTCCTACTATGTCGGAGAATCCTTTTATCAAAATCTTGTGGATGCCTATCGGGATCCGTTTACCGAGGCGGCGGAAATCCTTGATCCGGCCCTGCGCGATGCCTGCCGCTGCCTGCTGGAGAAGGAGGCGCGGCTACTGGACCAGGGGCGGATGACGGACTGGCTCGCCCTGTTCGACCCGGAATGCATCTACTGGATACCGGCCAGTCCCAATGGCGGCGATCCGCGCCGGGAAATCGCGGTGTCCTTCGATGATCGGCGTCGGCTGGAGGATCGCCTGTTCCGGCTGGACAGCGACTATGCCTGGTCCCAGCGCCCGAAATCCCGCACCGCCCGCATCGTTTCCAACATCGCGGCCTTCACGACCGACGATCCTGCGGTCCTGATGGTCCGGTCCACCTTCCTGACGACCGAGTTCCAGGCCGGGGACAAACGGCTCTATACCGGCTGGTTCGGTCACCAACTGCGCAGAACGGAGGCAGGATTGTCGATCCTGGTGAAACAGATCAACCTGATTGACTGTGATCAGAACCTGCGCAATCCCAGCATCATTCTGTAGTTGTGTCCTTGGGGTGCTCCCTAAGGCTTTTCCCTTTGAGGGAAGAACACTTGGATCGAATGTCAAATAGACGTGGCTAGATCATCTCTTCCAGAATGAACCGCCAGTAACCCTGCGTCAGAGTCTATTTCGCGAGATTGTCCAGGATATCGGTCGAACTGATGATGCCGACGGGCCTGCCGTCCCGCATCACCCGCAGCGGCTTGTCGCTGGCGCGGCAGACCTGGATCACATCCTTGACCGTCGCATCATGGGCGATTTCCGGGGCTCCTTCGGGGGCATTGCCCTGCACCATGACATCCTCGGCACAGAGGACCCCCAGCGGGTTCATATGGGCGACAAAATCGGCGACATAGTCGTTGGCGGGGGCGCGGATGATCTGTTGCGGGGTGCCGCATTGCACGATCCGCCCGCCTTCCATGATCGCGATCCGTCCGCCCAGCTTGAACGCCTCGTCCAGGTCATGGCTGACAAAGATGATGGTGCGCTTCAAATTCGCCTGAAGATCCAGCAATTCGTCCTGCAATCTGGTGCGGATCAGCGGGTCGAGGGCGGAGAATGGTTCGTCCATCAGCAGGATCGGCGCATTCGTCGCAAAGGCCCGGGCGAGGCCGACGCGCTGCTGCATGCCGCCGGAAAGCTCCGCCACCTTGCGGTCGGCCCAGTCGGTGAGACCGACCAGATCCAGTTGGGCGCGGGCCTGCTCCTCCCGCTTTGAGCGTTCTATCCCGGCCAGTTCGAGGCCGAGCGCGACATTGTCGACGACATTGCGCCACGGCAGCAGCCCGAATTGCTGAAAGACCATGGCAACGCGGGTCAGGCGCATTTTTCGCAGGGTGAGCGGATCGGCATTGGTGATGTCCACCATTCCATCGTCGCCGCCATCTATCCGGACCGAACCCCGGACGACGGGATTGAGGCCATTCACTGCGCGCAGAAGGGTCGATTTTCCGGAGCCGGACAGACCCATCAGAACCAGTATTTCACCGGAAGCGACGGTCAGGCTGCAATCATGGACACCCAGAACCTGGCCCGTCTCCTGCTGGATTTCCGCACGACTCTGGCCCGCATCCATCGCGGGAAGGGCTGCGGCGGGATCCTTGCCAAAGACAATGGAGACATTGTCGAACTGGACGGCATCGCTCATTTGTTGCGCCTTTCGATGCGGAGGATGCGGTCGAGCATGATGGCAACGACGACGATGATGAACCCGCTTTCGAAGCCGAGAGCGGTGTTGACGGAGTTCAGTGCCCGCACAACAGGGACGCCCAGCCCGTTCGCTCCGACCAGCGCGGCGATCACCACCATGGAAAGGGAGAGCATGATCGTCTGATTCAGCCCCGCCATGATCTGCGGCAGGGCATAGGGGATCTCAACCTTCCACAATTTTTGCCGGGGGGTTGCCCCGAAAGCGGAGGCTGCCTCCAGCAAGGGAGTGGGGGTGGAGGAAATGCCGAGATGCGTCAGGCGGATCGGTGCGGGCAGCACGAAAATGACGGTAGCGATCAGGCCGGGCACCATACCGATGCCGAAGAAGACGATGGCCGGGATCAGATAGACGAAGGTCGGCAATGTCTGCATCAGGTCCAGAACCGGTCGCATCGCCTGATAGAGTCGGGGACGATGAGCGGCACCGATGCCAATGGGCACGCCGATAGCCATGCAGACGACACAGGCGGAAAGGACGAGAGTCAGGCTCTCCGTCGTTTCCTTCCAGTAGCCCTGGTTCAGGATGAAAAGAAATCCAAGCAATACGAACAGTGCGATCTTCCAACTGCGATGCAGATACCAGGTGATCGCGACGACGATGGCCACGATCAACAGCGGCGGTGGTGTCTGCATCACCCAGAGCAGACTTTCGATCAGGACCTCCATCGCAATGGCAAGACCGTCGAAAAACCATGCGCCATGGGTTTGCAGCCAGTCGAAGACCTGCTTTGCAGTGCGCCCTACCGGGATTTTCGTTTCGCTGATCCAGTCCATCCGGGGTCGATCCTTCTATGGGCCCGTCCTTGGGCGGAGACCTGCAATCGGACAGCGCCCGTCCCCCGAATGCGAGAGACGGACGCGTCACAATATTCGGAATCAGAGGCCCAGCGATGCCTTCACGGCAGCCAGACCATCACCACCGTCCTTGGTGGTGACACCGGCCAGCCAGCCGTCCAGCACACCTGGATTGGCCTTCAGCCATGCAGCCGCTGCTGCATCCGGATCCTGGCCTTCATTCAGGATCGCCCCCATGATCTCGTTTTCCATGGCCAGCGTGAATTTCAGATTGGCGAGCAGCGCACCAACATTCGGGCAATCGGCCGCCAGTCCCTTGCGGACGACCGTATAGACCGTAGCACCGCCCAGATCCGGCCCGAACCAATCGTCACCGCCGGTCAGGTAGGCCATGTCGAAATTGGCGTTCATCGGATGCGGCTCCCAGCCCAGGAAGACAATCGGCTGGTCGCGTTTGGTCAGGCGGTCGACCTGGGCCAACATGCCCTGTTCGGAGCTTTCGACGACTTCGAAGCCGCCCAGCCCGAAGGCGTCTGCCGCGATCATGTCGAGGATCAGGCGGTTGCCGTCATTGCCTGGTTCGATGCCATAGAGTTTGCCTTCCAGCGCATCCTTGTGGGCGGCGATATCGGCGAAATCCTTGATGCCCAGATCGGAGGCGGCCTTGTTGACGGCCAGCGTGTATTTCGCGCCTTCAAGATTTTCGCGCACCGTCTCGATGCTGCCTTCGTCACGATAGGGGGCGATGTCCGCCTCCATCGTTGGCATCCAGTTGCCCAGGAAGACATCGATGTCGCCGGCCTTCATCGACGCCAGGGTGACCGGAATTGACAGAACTTTGACATCCACGCCGTAGCCAAGCCCCTGAAGGACGGTCTTCGTGGTGGCTGTCGTCGCCGTGATGTCGGTCCAGCCGACATCGGAGAAGCTGACTTCGTCGCATTGCGCGAAGGCGATACCGGTCGTCGCGACCAGGGCCGCCATGGCTGTCATGGTGGTTTTGAGAAACGTCATTGTTATTGCTCCCGTATCTGTGCCGTCCGGTCTGTCGGTCATCCAGTCGGATGCGCGCCGGTACGGCGTCCCCAAAGATTACCTCTATAGGGTCAACCGATAGAACCGGAATCGCAACCGGTTTTTGCCGGGGCGTCCGATACCCGGTTCAGTTGCTACCGGTCGTTGCTGCGGGGCAGGTGACGGGACAGGCCGTAGACATGGCTGCGCAGCGCGTCCATCAGGGCATCGCGGTCGCCGCTCATCGCCTCCAATTCATGAAATCGCAGTGGTGTTCCGATGCAGATGTCGAGGGGTCGGTTCATCTGCCGGTTGACTGCACCGACAATCAGCGAGATGCGCAGCCGCATGCTGATCCGGCTCACGGCCTGGAATATGAACCCGTTCTGTCCGGGGAAATAGAGCGGCAGGACGGTCGCCCGCGCCTCGCGGATCAGGCGCGCGGTAAAGCGCTTCCAGGGCAGGTCCTCTGCCGGACCCATGACACGGGGTGCGGTGGAAACGCCGCCCGCCGGAAAGATCACGATGGTTTCCCCGTGCGCCAGGGCTGCCAGCGCGTCCTTTCGCAATTGGAGATTCTTCTGCATGGCCTCTCGGGTTTCGGAGAAATCCACCGGCAGCAGATAGGGTTCTGGCTCCGGCACCCGCAACAGAGCTTCATGCACCAGTACCTTGAAGGGACGGCCCAGCCGTTCGGCAAGGACGGCTGCGGCGACGCCATCCATCAGACCATAGGGGTGGTTGGCGATGATGATCCTGGGTTCGTCCGCAGCAATGTCGGGCGGCCATGCAGCCCCGTGCAGGCGCAGATCGACCCCCAGCAATTCCAGAGCCGATTCCCAGAAGGGGGCACCTTGTGCATATTTCTCCACCCGCCAGCGCCGATACAGTCGCTCCAGCTTTTGCGATCCCGTCAGGCGCTCGATCACCCGGATCACGGCGCGCATGGCACGCGAGTCAGTCGGCTGGGCATAGCTGAGCCGACCAAGCGGTTGCAGCGGACGGGAAACAGGCTGAGTCAGGTCAACGGCGTGCGGCACGATCCCTCCATCACTGTGTCAAGTGATGGAGGGTATCAGGAATTTGTTACATCCGTGCGGCAGGTCAGGCCGAGAGCTTGTCCAGTTCGGCCACCAGGGCGTCGCCCATTTGGGCGGTGGAGACGGCCTGACAGTCCGGACTCATGATGTCGAGCGTGCGCTTGCCCGATTTCAGCACGGCCTGTGCGGCCTGTTCCAGCAGGTCGGCTTCGTCGCCCATGTCGAAGCTGTAGCGCAGGGACATGGCGAAGCTGAGCAGCATGGCGAGCGGATTGGCCTTGCCCTGACCGGCAATGTCCGGTGCCGAGCCGTGGACCGGCTCATACAGCGCCTTGCGCCGCCCGGTGGCGTCAACCGCCCCCAAAGATGCTGAAGGCAGCATGCCCAATGATCCGGTCAGCATTGCCGCAACGTCCGACAACAGGTCGCCGAACAGATTGTCGGTGACGATCACGTCGAACTGCTTCGGGTTGCGAACAAGCTGCATTGCGCAGTTGTCGGCCAGGACGTTGGTCAGTTCGATATCCTCGTAGCCACCGCTCTTGTGAACTTCAGCGACGGTCTGACGCCAGAATACGCCGGTCTTCATGACGTTGGCTTTTTCCGAGGAGGCAACCTTCTTGTTTCGTTTGCGGGCCAGATCAAAGGCAACCTCGGCGACACGGACGATCTCATCGCGGGTATAGGCCTGGGTATCGATGCAGCGCTCCTGGCCTTCCCAGACCTGCATGCCGCGCGGCTCTCCGAAATAGACCCCGGCGGTCAGTTCGCGCACGATCATGATGTCGAGGCCCTGAATGACTTCCGGTTTCAGGGTAGAGGCGCTGAGCAATGCATCGAAGGTGACCGCCGGTCGCAAATTGGCGAAAAGGTCCATTTCCTTGCGCAGGCGCAGCAGTCCTGCCTCCGGGCGCGCATCCCATCCGAGAGTGTCGTATTGCGGCCCACCGACGGCACCGAACAGCACAGCGTCACAGGCATGCGCCTTTTCCATCGTCGCATCGGTGATCGGCGTGCCATGGGTATCATAGGCGGCACCGCCGACCAGATCTTCCTGAATGTCGAAGCTGACCGCCCGGCGTTTATCCATCCAGTCCACGACCTTGCGGATTTCAGTGCAGACTTCTGGCCCGATCCCGTCGCCGGGCAACATCAGAAGTGTCTTGTTGGACGCCATGGCGCTATTCCCCCGATAATGTGTCATGAAACATGTGGCGGGTTTTACCGCCCTGTTCGGGGGGAGAAAAGCGGATTTTGGGCACAGGTTATGTGATCGCCTCCAATTGACCTTCGGGGGAGGCTTCAGCGGTGTGATCCTTCTTCACGGTTTGCTCCATGGCCCGGTCCATGATCCTGCCCAGCGCGACGGATTTACCATGCAGTTCATCAATCCCGCGTCCGATCTCCCCCATCTGCCGGTCAAAGGCGCGCAGCCGCGCATTCATGGTCAGCATCTCCTGCCGCAGATCGGTCAGGATCGCATCGAACTCTTCCGATGCTTCACGAAAGCGGGTCAGTGCAAGGGTGAGGCGTTGCCGGGACATGACGATCCTTTGATTGCGGAATGCAGCGGTCAGAATGGGTGATTTTGCAGGCGTCCAACGGGTTCGCATTGAAAATCATTAGCACCGGAGTAAACAGCGCAATCTGTCGATTTATGTATGAATTAACGGATAAGATTTTATGAATGATCTGGCGTGCGGGCGCTTGCATTCACGGATCATGATGGATGGCAATATCTCGACAGGTCCGCAATGGCCTGATCTACTTTTCTGAAGAAACGGGACTCACGGACGGGAGGTGTATGGAGATGATGGGGCAGAAAAAGGCGGGTCATTCCGGGATGCAGCATACAGGGGGATGTCTGTGCGGGGCCGTGCGATTCGTACTGCGCGCGCCGCTTCGCGAGGCGGTTCATGCCTGTCATTGCGGCCAGTGCCGCCGACAGAGCGGGCATTTTGTGGTCGGTACCGAATTGGGGAAGGCCGACCTGGAATTTCTCGAACAGTCCGGTTTGCGCTGGTTTCACGCTTCGCCCAAAACATACCCGGAGGCTAGACGCGGGTTCTGTGGTACCTGCGGGTCCAATCTGTTCTGGGATGGCGGGGGAGAGGAAATCAGTCTGAATCTTGGTTGCCTCGACGGGCCGACCGGCCTGCGACTGTCCAAGCATATCTATACCGCCGACAAGGGCGATTACTACGACATCACCGATGGATTGCCCCAGTTTCCGGGATACGACTGACGGGGCGGTCCGCGCAGTATCGGTCCGGCGATTTTAGAATTCCAGTCACGCCGATTATGCTCAGACATATCTTGTCCGCGTTTCGGAACGGGGTTAGCCTTTTCCGGTCACAAAGCGATCAGGAGGACAGGACATGAAGGCGCATCCGATTACCGGCGGCATCGGCGCGGAACTCAGGGGGGTTGATCTGAAGCAGCCGATTTCCGACGATCTGGCGGGTGCCCTGCGTGAGGCGCTGGACCGCTATCTGGTCATCGTACTGCGTGATCAGCATCTGGATGTCGATCAGCATCGGCGGCTAGCAGAGGTGTTCGGCAGTCCTGCCATCAATCCGTATGCGACAGGCATGGCGGAACATCCGGAAATGACGCGGGTCATCAAGGAAGCATCGGAGCGAACCGGCGTCTTCGGGGGCGGCTGGCATTCGGATCTGACCTTTCTGGAGACCCCACCGAATGGGTCGATTCTCTGCGCGATCGAAGTTCCGCCTTATGGCGGCGATACGCTGTTCACCAGTCAATGCGCAGCCTGGGAGGCATTGCCGGAGCCACTCAAGCTGCTGCTGGACGGGCGTGACGCGATCCATGTCGGAAAGCCCTATGGCGTGAAATGGGCTCCACCGGTGGAACAGCAGTCGATGAAGGGATCCACAAAGCGCAACGACCCCGAGGCGGACAAGGAACGGTTTCATCCTGCTGTCCTGACCCATCCCCGCACCGGGCGTCGGTCGCTGTTCCTGAACGAGACCTATACGATGCGCCTGGACGGGTTGAGCGAGGCGGAAAGCGCGCCTATCCTGCATCAGATTTTCCAGCACGCCACCTTGCCGGAATATGGCTGCCGCCTGAGCTGGACGCCGGGCATGGTGACGATCTGGGATAATTACTCGACGCAGCACTATGCCATCAACGACTATCACGGTTTTCGCCGCGAAATGCGCCGCACAACCTTTCAGGCGACCCCGATCTCCGAATGGCGCGGAGAAGCGCAGGCCCGTCGCGCGGCGTAATTGCGCTTGTTCAGGATTGCGGCTTCCGAGATCTGACGCAGGATATTCGGCTCAATCATGTGGATATAGGTCCAGATGAAGTGGCTTAAGCTGACTGGCTGTTAGGCGTTTGTATACTTAATAAAAGAGACGATCCGGTGTGGCCCCTATGTCTGGCAGTGCGCCCCACAGTGAAGTTGAGGTAACAATCAAAAATGGTCAAGGCAGGGTGCCGCGCTTTGTGTTCGTTTGAGGACGACGTTTTTGTTTGCTGCGAATATCTTGAAGGAGACGCAATTGAGGTCTTCTCGGTAATTTGTGTTGCTGGGGGAATGATATTGCGGCGTTCATGACTGAGACGTAGCCACCCAAAGCAACGAGGTCCCCGGTGCAATGTTGCACTATTTTATCGATATCTACGCCGGACATCCTATCTAGTCTTGCGGGCCTGTTGCTGAGTGGGTCAAGTGTCACTTCTGGCTTTTGAAACGGGTTCTTGAAGCCAGTTCCCATGTGGGCAAGGTCATTCCGGTATCGAGAAAGTTTATCGGCAGTCGAGATTGCCCACTTGATTGCTTTATGTTTGTTCGAGGTTTTTGGGAATCGGACTCCTGCGGCAGCCAAAAGCATAAGCCGTTGCTGGCTGTCGCTTGAGGCAGTGTGCCATACTGCAAGACCTACCAAAAGGTTGTCCGGCGTGGTAATTGAGGCAAAGAGGCGGCAAAATGCGCTGTGGCAGTAGTTCCAAGCCCACACGACCTCACCAACACCGGCCGCGTGTGTTTGAACAGCAAGTTTTAGTTCGGGAGAAATAGTTCTCCTTACGTTAAGTGGGCCGATTAGTTGAAGGTTTTTAGGATTGAAAGCCATGAGCGATAGCCAAAGAAGAAAGATGAGGTTGCGTTAGCGCAACGAAGGGACGACGCCCTACGCCGCACACTAAGTATGCTGCTAGATCCGAAAAAGATCGAATACAAGAAGTCGACAACGGAGAAAATCGATAGCCTCAGCGATCAAAGCTGATCTTCCTTCACCCAACTGTAGATATATTCGATTTTGCTGTAATCGAACCTTACCGCATCGCCCAGATTAAGCCCTTCGTGATCTAGAGTGTTGTCTTCAAACGAGATGATCCGACCTTCAAAGACAGATTGAGGGGTGATAACTGTTGCGACATGAACTGATGCAACCTTGCCCTTGTATCGGACTGTTATCTCCGCCCCTGGCGTGATCAGTATGCCGCTGCGGTCGGTAGGCAGGCTGTCGGTTAAGATGCCGTGCACTTTAGGCTCATCGAAGTTAGGAGTTTTTGTCATGACGCACCGGTTTGAAGTGAGTGAAGAGCGACAGGAAACCTTGGCTCTGGTTTCCACCAGTCATCATCTGAGATTTGGTCTAACGCCTCGATTCAATCGAACGAATTTATGGATAATTACTGGAAACAATGTAGGTTCTCGTTAAGAAAGCATACATTAAAACCAGATCGGAGTCTGTCAATTCTGGCAGATATTCAGAATCCGTTTCAGATTTTCGTCAGGGACGAGAACTCTAGGCTTGCCCGTAAGATTGATTGTAGGTGAGGCGCTTGCGGAGATGCGAGATGCGCCGCACAACCTTTCAGGCGACCCCAACCTCCGAATGGCGCGTGCAGGGGCAGGCCCGGCGCGCGGCGTAGGATGCATCATTAGGTTATGCGGCCTTCCGGATGAACTGGATGAATCCATCGACGGCCTTGCGCAGATCGCCGGCACGGGTCGACAGACCCTCAGCGGTCTCGCCCATGATTTGCGCAGCGCTTCCGGTCTCGCCGGCGGCGCTGGTGACTTCCCCGATGCTGATCGTCACATGCCGGGTTCCTTCGGAGGCCTCCTGGACGTTGCGGGCGATCTCGCTGGTGGCGGCCTGCTGTTCCTCGACCGCCGAAGCAAGGCTGGCGGCGATTTCGTCGATCCGCCGGATCGTTCGGGTGATGCGGGCTATGGCATCGACCGCCTGTCCCGTTGCACCCTGAATGCCCTCGATCTGGCTGCCGATCTCGCCCGTGGCCTTTGCAGTCTGCCCAGCGAGACTCTTCACCTCAGAAGCAACGACGGCGAAGCCCTTGCCCGCATCCCCCGCCCGCGCGGCTTCGATGGTGGCATTCAGGGCCAGAAGATTGGTCTGTTCGGCAATCGCATTGATCAGTTCGACCACTTCACCAATCCGCTGTGACGCATCGGCAAGGCCCTGGATCACGCCATGGGTTTCTTCCGCCTCACCGACCGCGTCCCGTGCGATTTCGGCGGATGTGCCGACCTGACGGCTTATTTCCTGGATCGATTTTGCCAGTTCCTCGCTGGCGGCGGCCACGGTCTCGACATTGGCGGAGGCTTCTTCCGCCGCGCTGGCCACATTGCCCGCCTGTTCGCTGGTGCGCGATGCGGTGCCGGACAGGCCCTGCGCACCCTGGCGCATCTGCTCCGATGCTGCGGCCAGATCCTGGACAATCGCGTTCACGCTGGAATCGAATTCCTGCGCCAGTTTCGTCATCTCGGCAGCACGGCTTTCGGCGGTGCGCAGGTCATTGGCTTCCCGCTCGCTGCGCATCCGGCGCATTTCCAGGGCATTCTCCTTGAACACCTGGACAGTGCGCGCCATGTCGCCGATTTCGTCCCGGCGGTCGACCCCCGGCACCTCCACCGTATTGTCACCCTCTGCCAGCCGGCCCATAACGGACTTCAGGCCGGACAGCGAGCGGAGCAGATTGGTCCCGAAAATCGAAAGTCCCGCCACCGCCAGCAGGATGCCGACGATGGCGGCGGAGATCAGCACCGTATTGGCGGTCGCCATCAGGGCAAACATCGCATCATGGGCTTCATCCGCTTCCGCCCGGACGGAGGTCTCTATCTGTACCAGAATATCCTGCAATTCGCTGGACAGGCCGTCGATCTCATCATCCAGCCGCGCGAATTCGGCTTCGTCGGCCCCGGTGGTGACGGCCCGATACAGGTCCGTGACGATATATCCTTCGAAACGCGGAAACTCGGCCTTGAACTGCTGGGCGAGATCCCGCTCCTCCGGGGTGTCGGCAAGTCCGATCAGGATATCCGTATTGTCGTGGACGACGGTAAGTGCGCCGGAGATTTCCTCACGAAGATTGGCACCAACCTCCCCAGACGCTCGATCCACGATGGCATCCATGGCCCCCAGGGTAGCTGGCAGTACCCCGTCACGGATCATTGTCTGGACGACGGATAACTGTCCGTTCCGTTCCTCGTTCTGTGCGATGCCGTCCGCGACCTGCGCGCTGGTATAGATCGCGATTGCGCTTATGGCGGCGATCAGGCCTGTCAGGAACGCCCCGATACCAAAAATTCGCTGTTTGATGGACATGTCTCTCTCCCCATAGAACCAGCCCCACTGCCAGTTTGGGCGGACTGTTCTGGAAAAGCGAACAAATTCTACTTCGACACCTTTTGGAAACACGGTGCCGGTGGCGACGAATTGTGGGAGCCCTTCTTACTCCGCCGCCTCCTGATAGGCTTCCATCGGGGGGCAGGTGCAGACCAGGGTTCTGTCACCCGCCACATTGTCTACCCGTGCCACTGGAGGCCAGTACTTGTCCTCGCGGCTGGCGGGCAGGGGGAAATAGGCCTGCTGCTTGGTATAGGGTTTCGGCCAGGGATTCTGCATCAGCAGGTGATGGGTGTGGGGGGCGTTGACCAGCGGATTGTCGTCCCGGTCCAGTGTGCCATCCTCCACGGCCTGGATTTCGGCACGGATCGCAATCATGGCATCACAGAAGCGGTCAAGCTCGCGCTTGGCCTCACTTTCGGTCGGTTCTATCATCATCGTTTCCGGCACCGGCCAGGACATGGTCGGCGCGTGGAAACCATAATCGACCAGACGCTTGGCGATATCCTCAACCGTGATGCCGCAGCTATCCTTGAAGGCGCGGCAATCGACGATGCATTCATGGGCGACGGTGCCGTTGCGGCCCTTGTAGAGGATCGGATAGTGGTCCTCCAGCCGTTTGGCTATGTAGTTCGCATTCAGGATCGCGACTTCCGAGGCCTGACGCAGACCCTTCGGACCCATCATGCGGATATAGGCCCAGACGATGGGCAGGATGCTGGCCGATCCCCAGGCCGCTGCTGAGACGGGGCCAATCGGTTCGCCCTCATGGGCGAAGGGGTTAAGGCCGTCCACCATCGGATGTTCCGGCAGGAAGGGGGCCAGATGCCGCTTCACCCCGATGGGCCCCATGCCCGGCCCGCCGCCGCCATGGGGGATGCAGAAGGTCTTATGCAGGTTCAGATGGCTGACATCGGCACCGAACTTGCCGGGTTTGCAGATGCCGACCATCGCATTGAAATTGGCCCCATCGACATAGACCTGTCCACCATGGGAATGGATCAGGTCGCAGATCGCTTCCACCGTTTCCTCGAACACGCCATGGGTCGAGGGATAGGTGATCATGATCGCCGCCAGTTCCGATGCATGCGCCTCGGCCTTGGCTTTCAGATCCTCCATATCGACATTGCCGGATTCGTCGCATTTGACGACCTTGACCGTCATCCCCGCCATGATCGCACTGGCGGGATTGGTGCCATGGGCGGAGGAGGGGATGAGGCAGATTCGTCGGTGCGACTCGCCGCGGGATTCGTGATACTGGCGGATTGTCAGCAGCCCCGCATATTCGCCCTGACTGCCCGCATTCGGCATCAGGGAGATGGCGTCATAGCCGGTGATCTCGCATAGCCATTC
The DNA here is from genome assembly GCA_965223125.1 of Alphaproteobacteria bacterium. Taxonomy (GTDB): domain Bacteria; phylum Pseudomonadota; class Alphaproteobacteria; order UBA8366; family Aestuariispiraceae; genus Pacificispira. Next base: position 2,641,990 of record OZ244984.1, read on the forward strand.
CTCCAGATCCTCGAAAAGCTGTTGATAGCCCTGCGCTTGATCCAGCGGCGCGAAGGGGTGCAGATGGGCGAAATTGCGCCAGGTGACCGGGATCATCTCCGTCGTCGCATTCAGCTTCATGGTGCAGGAACCGAGCGGAATCATCGCCCGGTCCAGCGCAATGTCCTTCGCACCGAGCCAGCGGATATAGCGCAGCATTTCGGTTTCGCCGTGATAGAGGTTGAAGACCGGATGGGTCATATAGCTGTCCGGCATCCGGCGCATCAGGTGGGGGATCACGTCATCGGCGACTTCATGGTCCAGTGTTGCGATGGAAAACCGGTCATCCGCCTTTGAGGAGAAGACCCGCAGCAGATTTTCGATATCCGCCCGCTTGGTCGCCTCGTCCAGCGATATGCCGATGGTGTCGGCATCGACGAAGCGCAGATTGATCCGTGCCTCCCGCGCCTTCGCCAGCAGGCGCGGAGCCTGGCCGGGCATGCGCACCTGAATCGTATCGAAAAAAGTCTGGTGGATGACCTCGTAACCCAGGCGGCGCAGTGCCTCGGCGACGATCTGGGTTTTGCGGTGAATACGCCGGGCGATGCGATACAGTCCGTCCGGTCCATGATAGACGCCGTAGAACCCGGCGATCACGGCCAGCAGAACCTGGGCGGTGCAGATATTGCTGGTCGCCTTTTCACGGCGAATATGCTGCTCGCGGGTTTGCAGTGCCATGCGCAGGGCCTTCCGGCCTTCGGCATCGACCGATACGCCGATGATCCGGCCCGGACATTGCCGCTTGTAGGCATCGCGTGTGGCGAAGAAGGCGGCATGGGGCCCGCCATAGCCCATCGGCACACCGAAACGCTGGGCCGAGCCGACAACGATATCCGCCCCGAATTCTCCCGGCGGCTTCAGCATGACCAGTGCCATCAGGTCGCTGGCGACGACGGCCAGTCCGCCCTTGTCCTGAACCTGACGCACCGGCTGGCTGATGTCGCGGACCTGGCCTGACGAACCCGGATACTGGATCAGCGCCCCGAAGACGTCGGCGGATTCCAGATCGGTGAAGGCATCGCCAATGATGATTTCCAGCCCCAGCGGCTTGGCGCGGGTCTGCAAGATGGCAAGGGTCTGGGGATGCACGTCGCTATCGACGAAGAAAGCATCGGATTTTGATTTCCCGACGCGATGGGCCATCGCCATGGCCTCCGCCGCCGCAGTGCCTTCGTCCAACAGAGAAGCGTTGGCGATTTCCATCGCGGTGAGGTCGATGATCATCTGCTGGTAGTTCAGCAGCGCTTCAAGCCGCCCCTGGCTGACCTCGGCCTGATAGGGAGTATAGGCAGTGTACCAGCCTGGGTTCTCCAGCACATTGCGCAGGATCACCGGCGGCGTGATGGTACCGTAGTAACCCATGCCGATCATGGTCGTGAAGACCTGGTTGCGGTCGGCAATCCGCCGCAGCGCCGATAACGTCTTGCGCTCGCTGATCGAGGCGGGAAGGTTCAGTGCCTCGTCGCTGCGGATTGAGGGCGGGACCGTCGCCTGCAGGAGAGCCTCCATTGACGGATAGCCGAGTGTTGCCAGCATCTCCCGGATCTGGGGCTTGCCGGGTCCGATGTGACGGCGGATGAAGTCCTCGTGGACCTCCAGGTCGTCCAGGGTGAGACGGTCGTCACGGCCAATCGTCATGGAAACTCTCCTCAGGTGAAATGGGTAATTTTAGGTAATATTCTGGTGAAATTAATCGTCGATGAAATCCTTGTATTCGGCCTCGCTCATCAGATCGTCCAGTTCGGAGGCATCCTCGATTTTCATCTTGAAGAACCAGCCGTCCCCCTCTGCGTCTTCGTTCACCAGAGCGGGATTGTCGGTCAGCGTGTCGTTCACTTCGACGATCTCTCCGCCAATCGGGGCATAGACCTCACTGGCCGCCTTGACGGACTCAACGACCCCCGCCTCGTCATCCTTGTTGAAGACGGCACCAACCTCCGGCAGGTCGATGAAGACGATGTCGCCCAACTGCTCCTGTGCATGGTCTGTGACGCCGACGGTCGCGATGTCACCTTCGATTTCGACCCATTCGTGTTCCTCGGAATATTTACGCTCAGCCATGGTTCCACTTGCTCCCCTGTTATTGAAAATTGGTCTGCGCCGATCAGTCTAACCCCGATAGAAGCCGGGGGGAACGAAAGGCAGTTTGGTTATTGTTGCAGGCAATGATTTTCCGCGCACCGACAGAAAGACTGCGGTACCCGGCTTAGCATGGCCGGTCTGGACATAGCCCATGGCGACGGGTCCGTTCACACTTGGTCCGAAACCGCCGCTGGTCACGGTACCGATCTCGACCCCTTTCGCATCCAGGATCGCAGTGCCTTCCCGGGCTGGTGCGCGCCCGTCCGGCAGGATGCCGACCCGCCTGCGCACGACGCCGTCTGCAATCTGCTGCTGGACGATATCGGCACCGGGAAAGCCGCCTTTCTCGCGTCGTCTTTTTCCGATGGACCAAAGCAGGCCAGCTTCGTTTGGTGTAGTACCAGTATCAATGTCATGTCCATAAAGGCAGAGACCGGCCTCCAGTCGCAGCGAGTCGCGGGCGCCCAGCCCGATGGGCGCGACCTCCGGTTCGGTCAGCAGCCGCCGCGCCAGTTCCTCGATCCTGTTGCCGGGGGCAGAGATTTCATAGCCATCCTCCCCGGTATAGCCGGAGCGACTGATCCAGAGGTCGATCCCCTGCCAATCCGTCCGGGTCTGACTCATGAAGGGCATGGTCGCGAAATCTTTCCCGAACAGGCGGACCGCCACATCCACAGCTTTCGGGCCCTGAAGGGCTACCAGCGCGCGATCTTCCAGCGGTTCCACCTTTATCCGGCCCGCCAAGGCAGCGGCGATATGGGTCAGATCAGCATCCTTGCAGGCAGCGTTGACGACAAGATATAGCCGATCGCGACCGAATTCCGGTATCGGGCGCGTCACCATCAGGTCGTCCAGAATGCCGCCCTGATCGTTCAGCAGTTGCGAATAGCGTTGCTGGCCGGGCTCCAGTGCCTGCACATCGGCGGGCACGAGGCTTTCGAAGGCGATGGCGGGGTCCTTGCCATCCTCGCTGATAAGCCAGGCCTGACCCATATGGGAGACGTCGAACAATCCCGCCGCCGTCCGGGTATGAAGATGTTCCTTGAGGATTCCTATCGGGTACTGGACCGGCATGTCATACCCGGCAAACGGTACCATCTTCGCCCCCAACTCACGATGCAGGGCATTCAGGGGTGTGGTCTTGACGGGTGTGGATTCAGGTGTGTCGGTTGACATGCGAAGGGCAATCCTCTCGATCCAGTACAAAGCAACGCGTCGCCGAAAACCCGTTCGGTGTCGCGCCCCCTCTGTCATGGAACCTGAGAGTGTGACCGCCTGTCCGACCACCCCGGCATGCCGGAATGATCGTGTCGGGGCGGCTTACCCCTTCGGTGGGACCGGGTGCGATCTGCATCCGGGCCGCTTTCCAGATTGTCCTAACCCGTGCGGTCCATGGGCCTGAGAGATTCCGGGGCGGTTGCTCCTTCGGCGGCGATCCCGATTGTCGGATCACGCTCTCCCACGCGGGTTTAAGCGAACTATGAGATTCAAACCTACCCGATCCGATTTGCCTGTCAAGGCTCTCCGGGGGATGGTTTGCGGCCAATGCCGCGCAGCATGATTGGGACCAGCAGACTGACCGCCAGGAAGCGCAGGACCTGATGTCCGGCGACGAAGGCGGGGTCCACATTCAGCGTAAAAGCCAGCACCGCCATGGCCTCCAGCCCGCCTGGCGCGAAGGCGAGCCATAGTTGCAGGAAGGGCAGGTCGAGCCACAACGCGGTTGGCCAGGCGAACAGGCTGGTGATCGCCAGCCCCAGCGCCGTGGCCCCGAACCCTGCCTTGGCACAGGACAGCAGGAAGTCTTTCGTGCTACCGCCGAACCGGGTTCCTATGGCCGCGCCACAGATGATCAGCGGTGCCCAGAGCAGGTATTCTGGCACGGCTCCTTTCATGGTACCGCTGACGAACAGCCCGCCGCTGACCAGCATCGGGCCGGTGAAATAGGGGGCAGGAATCCGCAGCAGGCGACTGATTGGTACACCGAGAATCGACAGGACCAGGACGATCCCGATATTCGGCCAGGACAGAATCGCTTTGCCGGTACCGCCCGACATGTCATGGACATCAGACACACCGACCAGAACCGGAATTAAGACGACGACAACGGATAATCGCACTGTCTGAACCACTGCCACCCGTCGGCTGTCCGCGTTCAAATCGCTTGCCACTGCGACCACGTAGCTGAGCGCGCCGGGAACGGAGCAGAGAATTGCGGTGGTTCGGTCATAATTGTGGACCCGACGCAGATAGAGGCGCACCAGAACCAGCAGCACGATCAGGCTGGCCCCCAGTGCCGCGATCGAGATCGGCCAGGCTGGCAGGGCGGCCAGGCTGGATTGATCTGTTCCCGCCCCCAGCAAGGCCCCTGTTGCAATGAAGCTGATGTCGCGCAACGGGTCGGGAATATCGGCTGGCAACCGCATCATGGCCCAGAGTGCTACCGCCAGCATCGATCCGCTGAGATAGGCAGCGGGCAGGCCCAACAGGTCGAATGCCAAGCCGCCCGCAGCGCCAATGGCCAGCGTCAGGGCAACCGTCCGTGCCGTGATCAGGTGGCTGGTCCTGGGTTTCGCTTCGTTCAGCGTCGGCTTTCCTGTCGATTGTATTCAAGCTCATCTTCAGTAAGTACGATGCCAAGGAACAAGACGAACTCTTTCGCCAATTGATCCGGTCGCTTCGGGATCGTGATCGTCACGGTGTCCGATGAGACAGAGGAGGTACGGTTACCATCGAAAATCAATGTCATGGGCAGTTCACGCCGGGTCAGGATGTCCCGGTTCTGCGTCGCGACGGCCAGGAAGAGGTTTATTGTTTCAGTCCCATCCCGGTCGGCGGCACCGCGCAATCCGCCGATGGCAACAGGAAAGGTCATCTCGATAGCCTCTTCCCGGATGGTGCATTCACCGGACAGGAACTTTACTTCAGCCTGGACAATGATATCGGTTATGTCCCGTCCTTCGCCCGGCGCGAAGCGGGTCACCCGGTCCGTGCCCAGCGGAATCAGGATGTTCGGACAGGCAATATAGGTTTCCGGCGGGGTGCAGGCACCCAGCAAGGCCGCGCAGAACGTGAAAACGGCGAAACGCCTCATGAAACCCGTTACCCGCATGTAAGCTTACTCCGGTCTAGAATTTTGAATGGGTGCCGTCGCAGAGCGGCAGACGGTTCGTATGCCTGCAGCCGCAAAAGAGCACGGTGCGGGTTTTGTTGGCGGTGTACATCTCCGGCAAGAAGGACGTGCTGGAATGACTGCCGTCACAGAAGGGTTGTTTCGCCGAGTGGCCGCAGGTGCACAAGAAATATTTCTTTCCTTCGATTACATCAACCGGATAGGGCTGCATGGTCGATATCGGGCGATCATCCATTCCGTCCAGACTCCAGATTGAAATATGCAGGCGACGTCGTAGCCTGATTCGCCCACCGTCGAACCCTAATCGAAGGGGTGGGCGGGAACAAGCATTCGGGGATGCGGCACCTTCCCGGTTGACGGCAAAGCCGGAACACGCGACGTAAGGGGCGACTTTCTTGAGATGGGGCGCATGTGCCATGCCTGACGTCAAACCAGACCTGTTGATCCGACTCGCCGGGCCGCGTGGCTTTTGCGCGGGGGTGGATCGTGCGATCCTGATCGTGGAAAAAGCGCTGGAGAAATTCGGCGCGCCGGTCTTCGTTCGGCACGAAATCGTGCACAATCGGTTCGTTGTAGAGGCGCTGGAGGCGAAGGGTGCGGTTTTCGTTGAGGAACTGGACGAGGCTCCCACTGATCGCCCTGTCGTGTTTTCTGCCCATGGCGTGCCGAAATCAGTCCCTGCCGCTGCCGAGGCGCGCGAAATGATCTATGTCGATGCGACCTGTCCGCTGGTCAGCAAGGTCCATCGGGAGGTGGAGCGCCACCATGCCAGCGGTCATACCATCGTTCTGATCGGCCATGTCGGCCATCCGGAAGTTGTTGGCACAATGGGGCAACTGCCAGAGGGGGCGGTCGTGCTGGTTGAGACCCTGGCCGATGTGGCGGAACTCCACTTTCCGGCAGGAACACGGCTTGCCTTCGCGACCCAGACCACATTGTCGGTCGATGATACGGCGGAGATCATTGATGCGCTGCGTGTCCGCTATCCCGATATTGCCGGACCGAAGCGGGAGGATATCTGCTATGCCACCACCAACCGTCAGGCAGCGGTGCGGGCATTGGCCGCCGATGTGGAGGCGGTGCTAGTGATCGGGGCACCGAATTCATCCAATTCCCGCCGTCTTGTGGAGGTCGCGCGCGTCGCGGGCTGCCCGAAGGCGACCCTGGTGCAGCGGGCGTCGGATATTGACTGGGACTGGCTTTCCGGCATCCGACGGCTTGGCATATCGGCAGGTGCCTCTGCACCGGAAGTGCTGGTTGAGGAAGTGATCGACGCCTGTCGCGCGCGGTTTGCCGTAACTGTCGATCATATCACTGTCGCGGAAGAGGATGTGGAGTTCAAACTGCCCCGTCTTCTGGCGGGCTGAGCGGGCGGGCGGGGCATGGCGGTCTATACGGATGTCTCCGACGAGGACATGACGGCCTTCATCGCGGGCTATGGCATTGGCGACCTTGTCTCCGCCAAGGGAATTGCTGAAGGAGTGGAGAATTCCAATTATCTGATCCGCACGACGCAGGATACCTTCATCCTCACCCTTTACGAAAAGCGGGTGAAGCGGGAAGACCTGCCCTTCTTCATCGGGTTGATGAATCATCTGGCGGAAAAGGGCCTGCCCTGTCCGCGCGTGATTGCCATGCCAGACGGCACTGCTCTCAGGGAGTTGAACGGTCGTCCGGCGGCGGTCACCAGCTTCCTGGAGGGAATGTGGACCCGGCGCATCCGCGTCGAACATTGCGCCCAGCTTGGCAGCGCATTGGCTGATTTCCATGCCGCCGGTGCGGATTTCGAGATGGTGCGCCGGAATTCGCTTACCATTGGCGACTGGCGTCCACTCTTCGAGAAGTCCGAAGCCCGCGCCCATGAGCTCCATCCTGGCATGGCGGATCTGATCCGGGGGGAACTGGACCATCTGGAACGGGTCTGGCCGGAAGACCTACCCGTCGGGGTCTGCCATGCGGATCTGTTTCCGGACAATGTCTTCTTCATCGGTGATCGGCTGTCAGGGCTGATTGATTTCTATTTCGCCTGTACCGATTTCCTCGCTTACGACCTCTCGGTCTGCCTGAATGCCTGGTGTTTCGAGCGCGACCGCAGTTTCAACGCGACCAAGGCGCGGGCATTGATTACCAATTATGCGAAGCACCGCCCTCTGTCGGCGGCGGAGATTGCGGCCCTGCCGATCCTGGCGCGGGGGTCAGCGCTGCGTTTCCTGCTGACGCGGTTATACGATTGGCTGAACTGCCCGCCCGGTGCCCTGGTGCGACCCCATGATCCGATGGACTATTATGACAGGCTGCGTTTCCATCAGGGTGTTACCGGCCCTGCTTCTTATGGGTATGACGGTGCATGAGTGAAGCGGGTCTCGTCGAGATTTTCACCGATGGTGCGTGCAGCGGCAATCCCGGTCCTGGTGGCTGGGGGGCGGTGATCCGGTGGGGTGGCCATGAGAAGGAATTGTGCGGCGGCGAGGTGGAGACGACCAACAACCGTATGGAACTGATGGCCGCCATCGCGGCGCTGGAGGTGTTGAAACGCCCGGTACCGGTGCGGATCACCACCGACAGTACCTATGTGAAGGACGGGATCACGAAATGGATCCACGGCTGGAAGCGGAACGGCTGGAAGACCGCCGCGAAGAAACCGGTAAAGAACGCCGATCTGTGGCAACGCCTGGAGAGTGCGACAGCCCAACACCAGATCGAATGGGCCTGGGTCAAGGGGCATGCGGGCCACCCGGAAAACGAACGCGCGGACGAATTGGCCCGGCAGGGAATCCCGCGATAGAGATTAAACAGCCTTCAACAGTGCGTGTTTCTTCTTGCCCACCGAGAGTTTCACAATTCCGTCGGACAGGTCCGTCATGCTCAGGACCTGCCGGTCGTCATCCACCTTCACGTCGTTGACGCGCACCGCGCCGCCCTTGATCTGACGACGGGCATCGCCGTTGCTCTGGGTGAGACCAGTGCGGGTCAGGGCATCCAGAACGCCAATTCCGGCACCGAGTTCCGCAGCGCTGACATCGATGGTCGGCAGGTCGTCGCCAATGGTGCCCTCCTCGAAGGTCTTGCGGGCGGTTTCCTCGGCGGCGCGCGCGGCTTCGTCTCCGTGGCAGAGGCGGGTCGCCTCGTTTGCCAGCACGATCTTGGCGGCATTGATCTCCGACCCTTCCAACTGTTCCAGTCGTGCGATCTCATCCAGCGGCAGGTCGGTATAGAGTTTGAGGAAGCGCCCGACATCGGCATCTTCGGTATTGCGCCAGTATTGCCAGTAGTCATAGGCGCTCAGCCGTTCGGCGTTCAGCCAGACGGCACCGCTGGCGGTTTTGCCCATCTTCGCGCCCGATGCCGTGGTCAGCAGCGGCACGGTCAGACCGTAGAGCGAGACATCATCCGTGCGTCGGCCAAGCTCAACGCCCGAGACGATGTTGCCCCATTGATCGGAGCCACCCATCTGCAGGCAGACACCATAGCGCCGGTTCAGCTCGACGAAATCATAGGATTGCAAGATCATATAGTTGAATTCGAGGAAGCTGAGCGGCTGTTCCCGCTCCAGCCGCAGCGCGACGCTGTCGAATTTCAGCATCCTGTTGACCGAGAAATGCCGCCCGTAATCGCGCAGGAAGGGGATGTAGCTCAGTTGCGAGAGCCATTCATCATTGTTCACCATGACCGCATCGGTCGGACCATCACCGAAGGTCAGGAATTTCGCAAAGACCTTCTGGATTCCATCTATATTGCGCTGGATGTCTTCCTCGCTGAGGATCTTGCGTGCCTCGTCCTTGCCGGTGGGATCGCCGACCTTGGTCGTGCCCCCGCCCATCAGGACGATGGGCTTGTGGCCGGTGCGCTGCAACAGGCGCAACAGCATGATCGGCACCAGCGATCCCGCATGCAGCGAATCCGCCGTCGCATCGAAGCCGATATAGGCAGGGATCGGTCCTTCCAGCGCGCGGGCATCCAGTGCCTCGCTGTCGGTGCATTGATGCAGAAAGCCACGCTCGGTGACGGTCTTCATGAAATCGGAACGGGGCATTGTCATGATGAGCGAACTGCTGAATTGTGAATGGGATTGACGGCGAGATAGCATGATCCCGGCGACCCGGCAATGCGACCGTCAGTAAGGGCGGTAGCAGGTATCGCCGGTATCGAGGGGGCAAGCGAAGGGGTGGGGAATGGCGCGGCGGTATTCTGCAATCGGCCTGATGAGCGGGACCAGCCTCGATGGGATCGACGCGGCCCTGATCGAAACAGATGGCACGGAAATCCTGTCGACCGGCATCAGCCTGACCCGCCCCTATACACCTGATTTCCGGGCACGGCTGAGGTCGGTACTCGGGGCGGTCGAACGGACGGTCGTGATCGATATGCTGGAGCGGGACCTGACCGATCTGCATGCCGACGTGGTCCGGGATTTGCTGGTTCGGGCCGGGCGCGCACCGGGGGAGGTTGATCTGATCGGGTTTCACGGCCAGACGATCAATCACCGCATTGACCTGGGCTGGACCTGGCAGCTGGGGCTGGGGGGGCGGCTGGCCAGGGCGACCGGGATCGACACGGTCTATGATTTCCGCCGGGCTGACGTGGCGGCAGGGGGTCAGGGCGCACCATTGGCTCCGGTCTTTCATCGTGCGTTGGCGTTGAATCTGCCGATGCCGGTGGCGGTGCTCAATCTGGGCGGGGTCGGGAATCTGACTTTCCTTGTATCTGCTGAGGGCGAGCCTATAGCCTTTGATACCGGTCCCGCCAGTGCATTGCTGGACGACTGGATCGCGCGATCCGGCGTGGATGCGATGGATCGGAATGGCACGATATCGGCGGCGGGAACGGTTGATGAAACCGCTCTCTCTGCGCTGATGGCGCATCGCTATTTTGACCAGCCGTATCCTAAATCACTGGACCGAAATGCCTTTGATCCGGCACCGGTTTCCGGTCTGTCCCTTGCGGATGGGGCCGCGACGCTGGCGGCGTTCACCTGCGAGAGCGTTAAGCGCGGAGTGTCTCTATTGCGCGTTCGTCCGAACCGCCTGCTGGTGACCGGTGGCGGGCGTCACAACCCGACTCTGATGCAGGGGTTGGAGCAGAGGCTGGGTCTGCCGGTGGAGCCGGTGGAGGCAGTCGGATGGGATGGCGATATGCTGGAGGCCCAGGCCTTCGGCTTCATGGCCGTGCGCAATCTGCTGGCTCTGCCGATCAGCTTTCCCGGGACAACGGGTGTATCTGCGGCAATGACCGGCGGACGGTTCATGTCCGCACGCAACGCAATCTAAATAGATGTCAATCTACGCAGGACCTGAAACAAGCCGTTTATCGAGATAGGCGCTGACGCTGGTTTTCAACTCATCGACCTTGCCGGTAAAGAAATGGTTCGTATCCGGCATGACCTCATAGTCGATCTTGATGCCCTTCTGCGCCCGCAGTTTGTCGACAAGTTTGCCGACCTGTTCATGCGGGACGATATCGTCGGCGTCACCCTGAAGGATCAGACCAGAGGACGGGCAGGGGGCGAGGAAAGTGAAATCATGCTGGTTGGCGGGCGGGGCAACGGCGATGAAACCGTTGATTTCCGGACGGCGCATCAGCAGTTGCATGGCGATCCAGGCACCAAAGGAAAAACCGGCGATCCAGCAGTCACGGGCATTCTCGTTATAGGTCTGAAGCCAGTCCAATGCGGTCGCCGCATCCGACAATTCACCCTCGCCCCGGGAAAAGACGCCCTGGGACCGACCGACACCCCGGAAATTGAAACGCAGACAGGAGAAGCCGCGCTTGGCGAAGGTATGATACATCTCGTAAACGAGGCGGTTGTTCATCGTTCCGCCATGCTGCGGGTGCGGATGCAGGAACAGGGCAATTGGTGCATTGCTGTCGGTGCCGTGTGTGTAGCGGCCTTCAAGGCGTCCTTCCGGACCGTTGATCGTAACTTCGGGCATTGGGCGTCCCCGGTGATATTGTGGGTATGGAAAAACTGTTGTTACCACGCACTTGGCTGTAAACGTCGGAACCTTGGGATACAAGCGTAATCGCGGAACTGTGCGGGGTGCGTTCCTTGACGCTGCTCATTCGGCTTGTATATGTAAGGCATGATTTTACCCTTTTAAGGGTACGCGGCGGTAAAGAGTGGGTTGGTCAGGAAAGGCGGACAGTCATGTTCAGGACGATAAGATCCGATATTGATGCGATGATCGCGCGCGATCCGGCAGCCCGCTCTCGTATCGAGGTGGCGCTGCTCTATCCGGCGTTCCATGCCATCCTCATGTATCGCGCGTCGCATTTTCTCTGGCGCAAGCGCTGGTTTTTCGTGGCACGCGCTTTGTCACAATTCGCGCGGCTGATGACCGGGATCGAAATTCATCCGGGTGCAAAGATCGGCACGGGTTTCTTTATCGATCACGGCATGGGCGTCGTGATCGGGGAAACGGCGGAAATCGGCGACAATGTCACCCTGTATCACGATGTTACCCTGGGTGGGGTCTCCCCGGCGGAGAATTCCGACGGCCAGCGCTGCACCAAGCGCCACCCGACCCTGGAAGACAATGTCATCGTTGGTTCCGGAGCGCAGATTCTCGGCCCGATCACGGTGGGGCGATGCGCCCGCGTCGGTGCCAACGCAGTCGTAATCAAGAATGTTGCCGAAGGGGCGACCATGGTCGGCATTCCGGCAAAGCCGGTTGTCGGTCAGGCCAATCGTTCGGATGCGGCTTTCTCTCCCTACGGAACACCGCTTGGTGATATTCCGGACCCGGCCGCCCGCGCGATTGAAGGTCTGATGCAGCAGGTTGAAATCCTCAAGGCACAGGTCGGCGATCTTGAATCCCGGCTTTCGGAGGCAGAAAGTCGTCCGAATTATGGGTTTTCGGTGGATGATTCGTCCCGAGACATATCGCAAACTGCCAAGAAGTAGCCAATACCGCCTTCTTTCAGGGCACGTTTGCGCAAAACCCTCCCTTAGTTAAGAGATTTTGCATACCGGTTCTTTACTTACCCGTGATGTACGCTATTTCATAACCGAAATGGTCATAATTTGATGATGGGCGGTGATGAGAATTCCTGCCCGGCGGCGCTTCAGGAAGCGTTTTCGTTGGGTTTGAGTCCATCGGGCATCATCCGGTAAGGGAGGTTGGGAGTGAAATTGACGACAAAGGGTCGGTATGCGGTCATGGCTGTGGTAGATCTTGCATCCATGCGATCTGGACGTCCGGTGGCTTTGGCGGAAATCGCTGACCGGCAGGATATATCGCTGTCCTATCTGGAACAGTTGTTCGCCAAGCTGAAAAAGGGGGGCGTGGTGAAAAGCGTCCGCGGTCCGGGCGGTGGTTATATGCTGGCCTCCCCCAGCGGTACGATATCCATCGCGACCATCGTGAAGGCCGTCGAAGATGATGCCCGAAAGGTACGCTGTGCCCCAAATGCTCCGGAACATTGCCTGTCGGGAAATCATCGATGTGCGACACATAACCTCTGGCACATGCTGACAGTCAAAATGGAGAGTGTCCTTGCTTCGGTCAGTCTGGCCGACGTCTGTGAAGGGCGTATTTCCATCGGCGGCGGTGCCGGGTCAGTGGCCCGGATGGCTGGAGGTGATGATTGATCCTGACCCATCTATATTAGGCGATTTTTGACGACACCTTTCCATTGGCGCGGTGGCATGAGAAAAGATGGGCATGCGACGCGACCCCGTCTATCTGGACTACAATGCCACTTGCCCGATCCTGCCGACGGCGTCGCAGGCGCTGGTTGCTGCTCTTACCAGTGGCGGCAATCCATCGTCTATCCATGGTTTTGGCAGAGCCGCGCGGGCGATGGTGGAGCAGGCGCGGCGGCAGGTGGCGGAATTGGTCGGTGCGGCGGGAGGATCGGTGGTCTTCACTTCCGGTGCCAGCGAGGCCAATGTCCTGGCTCTACGCGGTCTTCCCTCGACACGCATTCTGACCTCACCCATTGAACATGACAGCGTGCTGAACGCGGTTCCGGATGCGATCCGCCTTGACCTTGATTCGCGTGGAATGATTGATCTCGCTGCCTTGAAAGCGATCATCCGGCAGGGCGATCTGGTCTCCATAATGGCGGTCAACAATGAAACAGGCTGCATCCAGCCGCTGACGGAATGCGCGGATATCATCCGTGAGGCCGGTGCGCGCCTGCATGTTGATGCGGTTCAGGCCGCAGGACGTATCACCCTCGATTTTAGAGCGCTCAAGGCGGCAGCGATCAGCATCAGCGGGCACAAGATTGGTGGACCGCCTGGTGTCGGTGCCCTGATTGTGGATCAGGCACTCAGTCTCACTGCGCAGACCAGAGGCGGCGGTCAGGAACGCGGACGGCGGGGTGGAACGGAGAACATGCCCGGCATCGCCGGTTTCGGTGCCGCCGCCGATCATGTGCGGAGTGATCGGCAGGCGGAGCAGGGCCGCCTGACCGAATTGCGGGACGGTCTTGAGGCGCGATTGTTGGAGGCTCTGCCGTCCCTGCGGGTGATCGGTCGAGATGTGCCGCGTGTCGGAAACACATCCTGCCTTGCGCTTCCCGGTATTCCGGCGGAAAAGCAGGTGATCGCACTGGATCTGGCCGGATTCGCGGTCAGTGCCGGGTCGGCCTGTTCCTCCGGCAAGGTGAAGGCAAGCCATGTGCTGCGTGCGATGGGGCTGTCCGACGGCATTGCCGGTTCGGCAATCCGGGTCAGTCTCGGCTGGCGGACGCAAGAGGAAGAGATGCAGAGGTTTTCTGCGGCCTATCTCGACATGGCGCACAGGCTGATGCGGCAGGGTGACAGTGCTGGATAGGGGCAGGACAGGGAGTGTCAGGGATGAAAGCCAATAGACCGAACAAGCCGATCTATCTGGATTATCAGGCGACCACCCCCTGCGACCCGCGTGTGGTGGAACGGATGCTGCCCTATTTCAGCGATGTTTTCGGCAATCCGCATTCGGCGGATCATCGCCATGGCTGGGAGGCGGAGTCGGCGGTGGAGGCTGCGCGAGGACAGATCGCAGCTTTGATCGGTGGTAAGGCGCGGGATATCGTCTTTACCTCGGGTGCCACGGAATCGAACAATCTGGCCATCAAGGGTGCAGCCCGCCATAGGCGGCAGGCCGAGGGGCGTGACCGGATCGTCACTCTGGCCAGCGAACATAAATGCGTGCTGGAAAGCATGGCCCGCCTGGGCCGGGAAGGGTTTGCGGTGACCGTGCTGCAGATACGGTCCAGCGGCCTTGTCGATCTGGATGCACTTGAACAGATGCTGGACGAGAAAGTCGCCGTCGTTTCGGTCATGGCGGTCAACAATGAGATCGGGGTGATCCAGCCGCTGGCGGAAATCGGGGCGCTGGCGCGGCGCTTTGGGGCTTGGTTCCACAGCGACGCGGCTCAAGGGTTTGGCAAAATTCCGCTGGATGTTGACGCCCTGTCCATCGATCTGATGAGCATATCCGGGCACAAGATTTATGGCCCGAAGGGTGTGGGCGCGTTGTATGTCCGAAGCCGAAACCCCCGGATATCGCTGGATCCGCTGATGGATGGCGGGGGGCAGGAGCGGGGACTGCGTTCCGGAACCTTGCCGGTGCCACTCTGTGTCGGTCTGGGCGCTGCGGCGGAAATTGCAGGTCGGGAAATGGCGGCGGAGTCGGATCGCCTCAGAACCTTTCGGGATGATCTCTGGCAGCGCCTCCATGCGGCCCGCCCTGCACTTACGCTCAATGGGGATCCGGATCAGCGCATCGCTGGAAACCTGAATGTGACGGTTCCGGACCTGGAGGGATCGGAACTTCTGGCGGCACTCGACGGGCTCTCGGTTTCCAGTGGCTCGGCTTGTTCGTCGGGCGCGCAGGCGGCCAGCCATGTGCTTCAGGCACTGGGGCACGATCCCGCCCGGATTGCGGCGGGTCTGCGGCTCGGCCTCGGGCGGTTCACCACACAGTCCGATATCGATGCGGCGGTTGAAATGCTGCTGGCGGCAATCCCGTCATGACAGGCATGCCCCCGCAAGGCGATTGACTTCGGGGGGTACATATTCCAAAACCCGGACATGCGTCTGGTCCCGACGGTCTTAGGGGAAATACATGCCGAAAATCACCTTTGTTCATCGAGATGGCAGTGAAACGGTCGTCGATGCGAAGCCCGGTCTTTCTGTGATGGAGACGGCGGTCGAGAATGATGTCGAGATCGAAGCGGCCTGTGAAGGCTCGCTCGCCTGCGCGACCTGTCATCTGGTGGTGGAGGATCAGGACTGGTTTGACCGCCTGGATCCACCCAGCGAGGATGAGGAGGACATGCTTGATCTCGCTTTCGGACTGACCAAGACCTCCCGCCTCAGTTGCCAGATCCGCGTCACCGACGCGCTGGACGGTCTGCGCCTGCGGGTTCCAGAGGAAACCTGATCCTGATTTTGTACCTTGCCCTCAATTCTGGGTAGGGGGTGGGTTCGGCATTTCCTCTGCTTCATGGTTAACGCAGCATGCCTTCGAATCGATCTGATCGGGGGTTCTGCAACAGCCCAGTACAGTTTTTCCTTGCATTGCGTTAGCTTAGGGCGCATGTTCCTCCCGCGATGATCCCGCAGCCGGTTTGCGAGTGACGAATGACTTTGGGTATGGTGATGAGCTGCGTGCTCGCGATTGTACCAGAGACTGCCTTCCTCAAAAAATCCTATGATGGGCAATTCGCCCCGGTTCCGCATGAGCGCGGTCCGGGAATGCATATCGGGTATGGTATTCCAATGAGGGAATTTCCAGCCCGCGAATCGAACATGTAGGACTACGAGAAAATGGCCAAAGGCACCGTCAAATTTTTCAACACCACCAAAGGCTTCGGCTTTATCACTCCGGATAGCGGTGAAAAGGACGTCTTCGTCCACATCACTGCCGTGCAGGCTTCCGGCCTGGACACTCTGAGCGATGGCCAATCCGTGGAATTTGAGGTCGAAGCAGACCGCCGCGGACCGAAGGCGGTGAACCTTCGCGCACACTAAAAGCCGCGCGAGCCGGTCTTAGGATCGGAACCGCGCAGCAACGGGAAAGGCGGCACCATCGGTGCCGCCTTTTTCCGTTTCAGAGCATTTTCTTGAAATCGTCACTCGCCTTTGCAGCCCGATTTCTCCACGCTCCTGAATTCGTCACGCTGAGGAACGGCTTCACAAGGGATATCATGGCCAAGATCATCGTTTTCACCGATCTGCATATTCTGCCTGAGGGCGGACGGATCATAGGGCTGGACCCCAGCGAGCGCCTGCTCTGCGGGATTGAGCATGCGATTCGTCATCATCCGGATGCGGACCACATCGTCTGCACCGGCGACCTGACCCATCGTGGCGATGCGGAATCCTATCGCCGTTTGCGGGATCTGGTGTCGCGTTTCGCGGTCCCGGTCACGTTGCTGATCGGAAATCATGATTGTCGCGAGACCTTCATTGAATCCTTCCCCGAGGCCGCGCTGGACCCGAACGGGTTCGTGCAGAGCGCCGTTGATGCGGGGGACTGGCGGCTGGTCTTCCTCGATACGCTGAATGCCCCGCCCTATGAATTCCCGGAAACCTATAGCGGTTTCCTGTGCGAGGAGCGTCTGGCATGGCTGGATGCAGAACTCTCAGCCGCTGCTGGGCGTCCGGTCCTGCTTTTCCTGCATCACCCGCCCCATGATATCGGATTTCCGGGTATGGATGCGATTCGGTTGAAGAATGGCGATGCGCTTTATGAAGTGATCGAACGGCACGGAAATGTGAGGCATATCGTTGCGGGTCATGTCCATCGGACGATTTCCGGGTCCAATCGCGGGATTGCGTTTTCGGTCTTTAAGAGCCCCTGTCATCAGATGCCGATGAACACCCATTCCATGGATCTGTCACTGTCGGTGGATGAACCAGGAGCTTACGGGATTCTTATAACAACCCCGACCGGTCTGATTGTTCACAGCGAGGACTTCGCCATCGCCATTGCCAGTGCGGAACCCTCGCCAGACGCGCTGGGGGCAGAGGCGGATGTGAGGGCAGATGCCGAAGTAGGGACGGCATAGCTTGATATAAATCCTTGCGCCAACGGGGATGAAGCGGCTATTTCGGGGCTTGCAAAGTCGCGCCTTTCCACTAAATCTACAAACAGGACCTAATTGGTACGGTTTAGGCCGTATCCAGGGAGAGAACGCATGTTTCGCCTGTCGCGGATGACCGATTATGGTGTGGTGCTGTTGAGCTATATGGCGCAACGGCCCAATGCGCAATGTGCTGCTCCGGATCTTGCGGACCGTACGGGCCTGCCTGCCCCGACGGTGGCGAAGATACTGAAATCTTTGTCGAAGGCCGGGATTCTTTCGGCGACGCGCGGATCGCTTGGCGGGTATGCACTGGCACGTCCCGTCGCACGGATCAGCGTCGCGGAAATCATTACGGCGCTGGACGGGCCGGTGGCTCTGACGGCCTGCGTGGACGGATCGGACGATAATTGCGCAGTGGAGCGGCTCTGCCCGATGGCCGGTGGCTGGAACCGCATCAACATGGCGGTCAAGGCTGCTTTGGATGAGGTCAGCCTGGCCGATTTGATCAATGACAGCGGTATGATCCGCAATTTTGAGGAAGCCACCCCCCATGGGCTGGCGTCAGCAGGACGGTAACAATATGGCAACGACGGAAACGGTAGCGAAAGTCAGTGCGCTGGAGGCGGAAAAATACCGCTATGGCTTCAGCACTGATATCGAGATGGACTTCGCCCCGAAAGGGTTGAACGAGGACATCGTGCGCCTGATTTCCAAGAAGAAAGAGGAGCCGGAATGGCTTCTGGACTGGCGGCTGAAGGCATTTCGCCTGTGGCAGGACATGCCGGAGCCGACATGGCAGAAGCCGCATGTGCCGATGATCGACTATCAGGATGTCCATTATTATGCGGCACCAAAGAAGGACGGCCCTAAATCGCTGGATGAGGTCGATCCCAAACTTCTGGAAACCTATGCGAAGCTCGGTATTCCGCTGAAGGAACAGGAAGTTCTGGCGGGGGTAGAAGGTGCCCCGCGCGTTGCCGTTGATGCGGTTTTTGACAGTGTTTCCGTGGCGACGACCTATCGCAAGGAACTGGAATCCTACGGCATTGTTTTCTGCTCGATTTCCGAGGCGGTGAAGGACCATCCGGATCTGGTGAAGAAATATCTGGGTTCCGTCGTACCGTATTCGGACAACAAGCATGCCTGCCTGAATTCCGCTGTCTTCACCGATGGCAGTTTCGTCTATATCCCGAAGGGTGTGAAATGCCCGATGGAACTGTCGACCTATTTCCGCATCAATGCGCAGGAAACCGGGCAGTTCGAGCGCACGCTGATCATCGCCGATGAAGGGGCCTATGTCAGTTATCTGGAGGGCTGCACCGCGCCGATGCGCGACGAGAACCAGTTGCATGCCGCTGTCGTCGAACTGATCACTTTGGATGATGCGGAGATCAAATATTCCACTGTCCAGAACTGGTATCCGGGCGACGAGAACGGCAAGGGTGGTATCTTCAATTTCGTTACCAAGCGCGGTGCCTGCCGGGGGCGGAATTCCAAGATCAGTTGGACCCAGGTCGAAACCGGTTCCGCGATTACCTGGAAATATCCGAGTTGCATTCTGCAGGGCGACAATTCGGTCGGCGAGTTCTATTCCGTTGCGATCACGAATAACTGTCAGGAAGCCGATACCGGAACCAAGATGATCCATATCGGCAAGAATACGCGCTCTCGCATCATTTCCAAGGGGATTTCGGCAGGTCGCGCGGACCAGACCTATCGTGGGCTGGTGCGGATCATGCCTGGTGCGGAGGGCGCACGGAACTTCACCCAGTGCGACAGCTTGCTGATCGGCGACAAATGTGGTGCCCACACGATCCCTTATATCGAAAGCCGCAATCCGAGTGCTCAGCTTGAGCATGAGGCAACGACCAGCCGGATCAGCGATGATCAACTGTTTTATTGCCTGTCTCGCGGCATCGGCGAGGAAGAAGCGGTGGCGCTGATCGTCAATGGCTTCTGCAAGGAAGTGATGCAGACCCTGCCGATGGAATTCGCGGTCGAGGCACAAAAGCTGATCGGCATATCGCTTGAAGGCAGCGTGGGGTGAGTTTCGGTATTCCCGTCCTTGCCCGGTGATGTTGGCTGGATTGGGTAACATGCAAAGAACGTCTTAAGGAAGTTGAGCGATGGCATTGCTTAAAATCGAAAACCTGACGGCAGAAGTCGGTGGTACGGAGATTCTCAAGGGGATTGATCTGGAGATCGGTCCGGGCGAGGTCCATGCGATCATGGGTCCGAACGGATCGGGGAAGTCCACGCTTTCCTATGTTCTGGCAGGCCGTGAGGGCTATGTTGTCACCGGTGGCAGCGTCACCTATGACGGTCGAGATCTATTGGAAATGGCACCGGAAGAGCGGGCCTGCGAGGGTGTGTTCCTGGCCTTTCAGTATCCGGTCGAACTGCCGGGTGTTGCGAATACCACCTTCCTGAAACATGCCCTGAACGCGCGGCGCAAGCATATCGGCGAGCCGGAACTGGATGCGCTGGAATTCGTCAAGGCGTTGCGGCGCAAGGCGAAGGACTTGAATATTCCGGATGAGATGCTCAAACGCGCGGTCAATGTCGGGTTTTCTGGCGGCGAGAAGAAGCGTAACGAGACATTGCAAATGGCGATTCTGGAGCCGCGTCTGGCGATTCTGGACGAAACCGATAGCGGCCTCGATATCGATGCACTGAAACTGGTGTCGGAGGGCGTGAACGCCCTGCGCAATGAAGAGCGCTCCTTCCTGGTCATCACCCATTATCAGCGTCTGCTGGACTATATCATTCCGGATAAGGTGCATGTCCTGTCGGGTGGGCGGATCGTGAAGACGGGCGACAAGTCGCTGGCGCTGGAACTGGAGAAGACCGGATATACCGATTATGACAGCGAGGCGGCATGAGGGACAACCTGCTGCAGGATCTGCTGATTCAGCGGGGCGCACCGGGGCGGTTCGAGCCCGATGAGGCATTGCCGACCCGCAAGGCCGAGGCCTGGAAATATACCGATCTGAAACGACTGGAGAAGATCGGCTGGTCGGTCTGGTTGGCCGAGGATCGCCATGGCGTGACGGTACTGCCCGAGATGCTGCCCGGTCTGGAGAAGACGATTGATCTGGTGCTGGTGAACGGGTTCCTGGATCGTGACCTGTCCGATCTGGATGCACTGCCTTTGGGGCTTTCTGTGGAGGCGGGACCGGCTGGCGAAGCCTGGGGCGATGGGTTCACTGATCGGTTGAGCGATGCGCTGACACAGGAAGAACTGGCGATCCGCATCGATGCAGGCAGGACGATAGAGACACCGATCCATATCCGCCACATAACCTGGGGTGCCGATGCGGATGCCGCGATTGCCCATGCGGCCCGTGTGACGGTCACGCTGGAGCGCGGCGCGGAGGCGACGGTGATCGAAAGCCATGTTACCGCATCGGGTATGGGCTTTTCCGTCCCCAGTCTGGGCGTCAGTTTGGGCGATAATGCGCGCCTTGGCCTCTATACGGCGCTGCTGGAACATGCGGGTTCGGCTCAGATCGCGCTGGTTGATATCGGTATCGCCCGGTCAGCGGTGCTGGATGCCTTCATTCTGTCCGTTGGTGGCGGTCTGGCACGACGGGAAGTGCGTCTCTCAATGGCGGGGGAGCATGGCGAGGCATCCCTGTCCGGTGCCTATTTCGGCAGCGGCGACGCATTGATTGACACAACGACGCTGGTCACCCATTCGGCAACAAATGCCACCAGTCGCCAATTCTTCCGGGGTGTGCTGGACGATCATGCGCGCGGTGTGTTTCAGGGCAAGGTTCTGGTCCGGGAAGGCGCACAGGGCACCGACGGGCAGCAGCACCATAAGGCGATGCTGCTCTCTCCCCATGCCGAGGTTGATGCCAAGCCTGAACTGGAAATCTATGCCGACGACGTGCAATGCGCCCATGGTGCCACGGTCGGCGCGTTGGACAGGGATCAACTGTTTTATATGCGGGCGCGGGGCATTTCGGAAATTCAGGCACGGTCCCTGCTGACCCAGTCCTTTCTGGTGGAGGCGGTCGATACGATTGCTCGCCCGGCGATCCGCGATGTGTTTCAGGCAACCCTGGCGGCGCGTCTGGAGGGAGAGATGCTATGAACGATACAGCCCTGAAACAACGCGACACCCTGGCTTATGATGTCGAGACGATCCGAGCCGATTTCCCGATCTTGAATCAGACGGTGCATGGCAAGCCTCTGGTCTATCTGGATAATGGCGCATCGGCACAGAAGCCGCGCGCGGTCATCGAGGCGATGCGCGGGGCTTTCGAGCAGTGCTATGCCAATGTTCATCGCGGGGCCTATGATTTTTCCGAACGCACTACGGCGGCCTATGAGGCGGCGCGTGAAACGGTGCGGGCTTTCCTGAATGCCGGAAGCGAGCGGGAAATCATCTTCACCAAAAACGCGACCGAGGGGTTTAACCTGGTCGCCCATTCCTTCGGGCGCGGCCTCCTGAAGGCCGGAGATGCGGTGGTGATTTCGGAAATGGAGCATCACTCCAACATCGTGCCCTGGCAGATGCTGCGGGATGAGAAGGGGATCGAGCTTCGCGTCGCGCCGATCACGGATGAGGGCGAATTGCGCCTGGACGCACTGGCTGAATTACTGGACGAGCGGGTGAAGCTGGTGGCGATCACCCATGTCTCCAATGTGCTGGGAACGGTCACGCCCGCGCGGAAGATCGTCGACATGGCCCATGCGGTCGGCGCAAAAGTGCTGTTCGACGGCAGTCAGGCCGTGATGCATATGCCGGTCGATGTACAGGCGCTGGACTGCGATTTCTATATTTTCACCGGTCACAAGATTTACGGTCCGACCGGGATCGGTGTGCTGTATGGCAAGGAAGCACTGCTGGATGCCATGCCGCCCTTCCTTGGTGGCGGGGATATGATTGCCTCTGTCACTTTCGGGAAATCGACCTGGGCGGAATTGCCTGCCAAATTCGAGGCGGGAACGCCGCCGATTGTCGAAGCGATAGGCCTCGGCGCGGCGATCCGATATCTGGACGGGATCGGTCTGGAGCGCGTTGCCGCCCATGAGCGGGACTTGCTCATCTATGCGATGCAGCGTCTGGCGGCGGTGGACGGGTTGCGGGTGATCGGTACCGCGCCGAACAAGACCGCTGTGATCTCCTTCGCGATGGGCGAAGCGCATCCGCATGACATTGCGACCATCATCGACCAGCAGGGCGTGGCGGTGCGCGCCGGGCATCATTGCGCGGAGCCATTGATGCATCGCCTTGGCGTCGTCGGCACAGCGCGCGCCTCAATGGGAATGTACAATACCCGCGCGGAAGTGGATGCGCTGGCGCAGGCGCTGGACAAAGTGAATGCGATTTTTGGATAGGGACAGATGCAGATGAACGACGGTCACGAAAAAAGAGATTTTCTGGATGCCGATTCGGCCTCTGCCCCCGCTTCAGGGGCGGGACCGGCCAGCGGTGCCGATCTGGTACATCCCTATCTGGGCAGTTTCGGTGCCAAGGCGGCGGAGGAGGGGACGCAAGCCCTGTCCGGAGAGGCATTGCCCGAAGGGACCGAGGTAGCGGCATCGGATGCGGTCGAGGCTGCGTTGCGCACCGTGCACGACCCGGAAATTCCGGTGAATATCTATGATCTTGGCCTGATCTATGCCTGTGAGGTGGATGAGAGGGGTGATTGCGATATTGTCATGACCCTGACCGCCCCGGCCTGTCCGGTCGCGGGGGAAATGCCGCAGCAGGTCGCGGATGCGGTGGCGGCGGTGCCGGGAATCGGGGTTGTCTGCGTGACGCTGACCTGGACCCCGCCCTGGCGTCCGGACATGATGTCGGATGATGCGAAAATGGCACTGGATTTCTTCTGATTTCGTGCCGATATGGTATTATGAAGCAGAATGAGGATATGAAGCGATGTTCGGTAGCGGAAAACAAATGGTCACCCTGACAGATGCGGCGGTGGAGCGTGTGCGCGCCCTGATGCAGAAGGGCGGGGATTCCGTCATCGGCCTGCGCATTGGGGTGTCATCGAAGGGCTGTTCCGGCCTGTCCTATGTCGTCGAGTACGCCAAGGAAAAGAAGCAGTTCGAGGAAGAGGTCGATGTTGAGGGTGCAAAAATCCTGATCGATCCGGCGGCGACGATGTTCCTGATCGGGGCGGAAATCGATTATCAGGAAAGCAAACTGCAATCCGGCTTCACCTTCCGCAATCCCAACGAGACCGCCCGCTGCGGCTGCGGTGAGAGCTTCTCGGTCGCCTAGAGTTTGTGATAGGTCTTGAACCAATCGACGAATTTCGGGATTCCGATGTCAATCGGTGTTGTCGGGGCGTAGCCGAAATCCCGCGAGATCGCATCGATATCGGCATAGGTTTCCCGGACATCCCCGGCTTGCATCGGCTGGAAATCAATATGGGCCGATACACCGATGGCGTCTTCCAGGACCTGAATCATTCGCATCAACGGTTCTGAACGGTTATTGCCGATATTGTAGACACGGTGGGCGGCCAGGTTATTGCCGCGCGCGGGTGGTCCGTTCAGCACGGCACAGACGCCCGCCACGATATCGTCGATATAGGTGAAGTCGCGCTTCATGTCGCCCTGGTTGAAGACCGGGATCGGTTCACCCCGCAGCATCTTCTCGGTAAAAATCCAGGCGGCCATGTCCGGGCGACCCCAGGGTCCGTAGACAGTGAAGAAGCGCAGCCCCGTCATCGGTATTTCATAGAGATGGCTGTAGGAATGGCTCATCAATTCATCAGAGCGCTTTGTTGCGGCATAGAGCGAAACCGGCGTATCGGTGCGATCCTCAACGGAGAAGGGAACCTTCTCATTCCCGCCATAGACCGAGGAGGAGGAGGCATAGACCATGTGCCGCAACCCGTCGGTCTGACGCGCCAGTTCCATCAGGTTGAGATGGCCCAGCAGGTTTGAGCGCACATAGGCGTATGGATTCTTCAGCGAATAGCGCACGCCGGCCTGTGCTGCCAGATGCACGATCCGGTCAATTCCCACCGATGCGTCGTTCAGGGCCAGGACCGCTTCCGTATCGGCGATGTCGATCTTCCGGAAGCTGAAACCGGGTTTCCCGTCCAGTGTCGCCAGCCGCGCCTGTTTCAGCGCCGGATCATAATAATCGTTCAGATCGTCGATGCCGATGACCCGCTCTCCTTTTGCAAGGAGCGCATGGGATACGGTCATTCCGATGAATCCGGCGGCACCGGTAACGAGAACGGTCATTGTACCTTCAGGGTCCGATTTTCTGGGTCGTGGTTATGGGGCGTTCTATAGCCGCATCTTGGCCGGGATGCATCCGGGAAATCACGTATCGGACCCGACTCGACTGGCGACCGGTCCGGACTGGTTGACATATTTCGCCCCTTCCTTCCGGTCATAGGGGTTGAGGGCGGGGGAGGTCAGCGGCTCGAAACTGACCGCACAGACCCGCATGCCGGGACGCAGGGCGAGGGCCACATTGCCCGCATTGAAGAATTCCAGCGTGATGACGCCATTCCATCCCGGCTCCAGCGTATGCGCGGTCGCATGCACCATCAATCCAATCCGCGCCAGACTGGAGCGCCCGTCGAGCCAGCCGACCAGGTCATCGGGTATCTTCACCCGTTCCTTAGTCGCGCCCAGTGCGAAGGCCTTTGGCTGCAGGATGAAGGCATCCCCCTCCGGTACGACATATTCTGCCATCGGATCCTTGTCGCCCAGCCCCTTCTCACCCAGGCCCTTGTCGACATCAATGACGGAGATCTGTTCGTGCTTGAAGTACAGAAACCGCCGGTCGAGAGTCAGATCAACGGAGACCGGGCCGAAGCGGATATTCTCCGGCGGGTCTACCTCAATCGATTTATCGGCGATCCGCTTCAGGATATCGCGGTCGGAGAGTTTCATACTGCGTCCTCTGGCCCTTTAGACAGGCTTCATGATGGATATCGATTCGATCCCAGGCAGCAAGGGAATGCAAGACTATTGAAAATTTAGGTCAGTAATGCTAACCTAAATATCGGATGCAGCAAACCGCCACGCCGACGGGTCTTCCTTTGAAATGGGCACGGTCTTGTGATGCATCCGGCACCGCCCCATACTCATCAACAAGAATGAGCGCGGGGGGACACGCGACAGGGAGAGAGGCTGACCATGGCCGAATTGGCGGAAGTATCGCTGGACGACAAATACACTCTTGAGGAAGGTCGGGTTTTCTTGACCGGTACCCAGGCGCTGGTCCGCCTGCCACTGATGCAGCGCGCGCGGGATCAGGCGGCGGGATTGAATACCGGCTGCTTCATATCCGGCTATCGAGGATCGCCGCTCGGCGCGTTCGATCAGCAGCTCTGGCGTGCCCGAAAGTTCCTTGAGAAAAGCAACATCCATTTCCAGCCCGGTGTGAACGAGGACCTGGCAGCGACCGCCATCTGGGGCACGCAGCAGGTCGGCCTCTATCCGGGTGCCAATGTCGATGGCGTCTTCTCCATCTGGTACGGCAAGGGGCCGGGTGTCGACCGGTCCGGCGATGTTTTCCGGCATGCCAATCTGGCAGGCACGTCTACCCATGGCGGTGTGCTGGCCTTGGCCGGGGACGACCATACCTGCAAATCCTCCACAACCGCGCATCAGACCGAATATGCCTTCATGGACGCGATGATCCCGGTATTGCATCCGGCGAATGTTCAGGAATTTCTGGATATGGGCCTGCATGGATGGGCGATGTCGCGTTATGCCGGGGTCTGGGTCGCCTTCAAGACGCTGGCGGATACTGTGGATACCTCTGCATCGGTCCATATCGATCCGCATCGCGTCGTGACCCGAATCCCGGAAGATTTCGAGATCCCAGCCGGGGGGCTCAATATCCGGGCCTCGATCCACCAGCCATTGGCGGAGGAGGAACTGCTGCACAAGTATCGCCTCTATGCCGCGCTGGCCTATGTGCGGGCGAACGGGCTGAACTATCAGGTCTGGCCCAGTCGCAACCGCCGTCTGGGTATCGTGACCACGGGTAAGAGCTATCTGGACGTGATGCAGGCGCTGGAAGACCTGCATATCGACGAAGCCTTTGCCGAGAAACTTGGCATCGTGATCTACAAGGTCGGCATGCCCTGGCCGCTGGAGCGCGAAGGCATCCGCGAATTTGCCGAGGGGCTGGAGGAAATCCTGGTCGTCGAGGAGAAGCGCGCGGTCATCGAGAACCAGTTGAAGGAACAGCTCTATAACTGGCGCGAGGATGTGCGCCCCCGCGTCGTCGGCAAGTTCAACGACCAACGGGAATTGCAGCTTCCGTCCTATGGCGAACTGACCCCGGCGGGTATTGCCCGTGTTCTGGTGGACCGGTTGAAGAAACTGCCGGGCGGCAGCGCGACGGTCGAATCGAACGAGCATTTCCAGAACCGTCTTGGATTCCTGAATGCCAAGGAGAAATCCCTGTCGGAAACTAAGGGTGGGACGAAGCGGGTTCCCTATTTCTGCTCCGGCTGTCCGCACAATACCTCGACCAAGGTGCCGGAGGGCAGCCGTGCGCTGGCTGGGATCGGCTGCCACTACATGGCCCTGTGGATGGACCGCAATACCCAGAGCTTCACCCAGATGGGTGGCGAGGGCATGTCCTGGGTCGGACAGGCACCGTTCACGGATGAGAACCATGTCTTCGTCAATCTGGGCGACGGTACCTATTTCCATTCCGGCCTGCTGGCGATCCGGGGGGCGGTCTCTTCCGGCGTCAATGTCACCTACAAAATCCTGTTCAATGATGCCGTCGCAATGACTGGTGGGCAGCCCCATGACGGGCCGATTGATGTGCCGACCATGGCCCATCAGGTCTTTTCCGAACGGGTCAAGCGGTTGGCTGTCGTGTCCGATGAGCCGGAAAAATATTCGACCTCCGCCGGGTATTTCCCGCCCGGCACGACGGTGCATCACCGCAGCGAACTGACGAAACTGCAAAAGGAGTTCCGCGAGACGCCGGGCTGTACCGTCATCATCTACGACCAGACCTGTGCGGCGGAAAAACGCCGACGGCGCAAGCGTGGCCTGTTCCCCGACCCGGCCAAGCGTGCCTTCATCAATGAAGCGGTTTGTGAAGGTTGCGGTGATTGTTCGGTCAAGTCGAACTGCCTGTCGGTGGTGCCGAAGGAAACCGAATTCGGACGCAAGCGGGAGATCGACCAGTCCAGTTGCAACAAGGACTATTCCTGTGTCGAAGGGTTCTGCCCGTCGTTTGTGACGGTGCATGGCGGCAGCCTGCGCAAGGGCAAGGGGGCAGAGGCAGGCGCGGCCAAGGTTGCCGGTGTTGCTGATGTCTTTGAGGCATTGCCGGAACCAGTAATCCCCCCGCTGACGGCGAAGCCCTGGGACATTCTGTTGACCGGTGTCGGTGGCACCGGGGTCGTGACCATCGGTGCATTGCTGGGCATGGCCGCGCATCTGGAAGGGGCGGGTTGCTCGGTCCTCGATATGGCGGGTCTGGCACAGAAGGGCGGGCCGGTTACCAGCCATATCCGCCTTGCCGCGAATCCGGAAGACATCAAGGCGGTGCGGATTGCGGCAGGCGGGGCTGATCTGATTCTGGGTTGTGACATCGTTGTTGCATCGGGTCCCGATGCGATGGCGAAGGCGGAGCGCGGGTCGACGGTGGCCGTGGTCAATACCCAGGCTTCGATTACCGGCGATTTCACCCGCAATCCTGATTGGCAGTTCCCCGGCGGTGAGATGGAACAGATCATCCGGGATCAGCTTGGTGCCGAGGCCTGCCATTTCATGCCGGGAACGAAGGTTGCCGAAGCCCTGATGGGTGATTCCATCGCAACCAATCCCTTCATGCTGGGCGTTGCCTTCCAGATGGGATTGATCCCGGTGTCGCGGGCGGCACTGGAAAAGGCGATTGAATTGAACGGCGTCGCGGTGAAGGCAAATATGCGCGCCTTCCTTTGGGGGCGTCGTATGGCGCATGATCCGGCAGCGGTGATGAAGCTGGTGGAGCGGGCCGGTACGGCGGCAGAGAAATCCACTCCTACCATTGCGACTTCGCTGGAGGATATCGTTGCGAAGCGGATCGCCGAACTGAAAATCTATCAGAACGAGGCGCTTGCCCGGCGCTACAAGGATCTGGTGGACAGGACCGTGACGGCGGAGGCCAGGATAGGACGCGCCGATGGCAGCCTCGCCGAGGCGGTCGCGCGTTATTACTTCAAGCTGTTGGCGATCAAGGACGAGTATGAGGTGGCCCGCCTCTACACCGATGGTCGGTTCCTGAAATCCCTGCGGGAGCGGTTCGAGGGAGATTACAAACTGCGCTTTCATCTTGCACCGCCGCTGTTTGCGGAACGGGATTCTGATACGGGCGAGTTGAAGAAGCGCGAATACGGGGCCTGGATGATGTCTGCTTTCGGGCTGCTCGCCCGGCTGAAGGGATTGCGGGGCACCGCCCTTGATATCTTCGGCTATAGCGAGGAACGCCGGATGGAGCGCCGCCTGATCACGGAATATGAGGCGGTGATCGAGGAAATCCTGACCAGTCTCACCCTGTCGAACTACGATACCGCTGTGGAACTTGCCAGTGTACCGGAACATATCCGTGGGTATGGTCATGTGAAGGATCGGCACGTCACCATGGCGAAGCGCATGGAGCAGGATCTGTTGGCGCGGTTCCGCAATCCGTCAGCCCAGACAGCCCCGCAAGCCGCCGAATGACGGCTCGATTTCGCGACGCGGTGCTGCCGGGGGATCTGGCGGTCCTGACTCGGTTCATGGCCGGGTTACAGGACCTGGAACATGCTCTGCATCCAGGCCGCCAGACCGGGGCGGATGGGGCGGAGGCGCATGTTGTCTACCTCGCTGGGGAGATCGCCGCGAAGCAGGGACGCATGATCATGGCGGAAACGGCAGCGGGAGAACCCATCGCCATGATGGTCTGCGTGGTCGAGGATATCGGCGGGCATTTCCTATATCCAGAAAGTCGGGTGGTCGGCTATATTTACGATCTCTGGATAGAGCCGGAGTATCGGGGCGGCGATCTGTTGGATCGGTTGATCGCCTTAGCCGAGGCGCATTTCAAGGCGCTGGGGCTTTCGCTGTTGATGCTGAGTTATCTCGTTGGTAATGATCGCGCGCGAATGGCGTATGAGAAACGGGGCTTCGTTCCGAACGAGGTCCTGATGGAGCGCCCAATCGAGTGATGAAAGGACCGGCCCGTGTCGCGCATCGTCTATGTGAATGGTGAGTATCTGCCTGAGGAAGACGCGAAAATCTCCGTCTTCGACCGGGGCTTTCTGTTTGCCGACGGGGTGTATGAGGTCTCTTCTGTGATCGACAGGAAGCTGGTGGACAATGCCGCCCATATCGCACGCCTGGATCGATCCCTGACCGAGATGAAATTGGACTGGCCCTGCACCAGGGAGGAACTGGTTCAGGTCCAGCGGGAGATCATCCGCCGCAATGACCTGAAGGAAGGCGTCGTCTATTGGCAGATCACACGGGGGGTGGCGGATCGGGATTTCGCCTTTCCGAAGAATACCACTCCGTCACTGGTGATGTTCAGCCAGGCCCGCGCGGTGGTCGATACCCCTGCCGCGAAGACCGGGATCAGCGTTATCACCGTTCCCGATATTCGCTGGGCGCGGCGCGACATAAAGACGGTGCAGCTGCTGGCCTCCAGCATGGCAAAGCAGGCGGCGCTGGATGCAGGCGCGCAGGATGCCTGGCTGGTGCAGAATGGCTATGTCACTGAAGGCAGCTCCAACAATGCTTTTATCATCACCGGGGATGGTCACATCGTCACCCGCCAGCTTTCCAGCGACATTCTGCATGGAATCACGCGAAGGGTTGTGCTGGAACTGGCAGAGCATGAAGGCCTGGCCGTCGAGATACGCGCCTTCACGCCGGGCGAGGCCTATGGCGCGGCGGAAGCGTTCATCACCTCGGCCTCCAGCTTCGTGATGCCGGTCGTGAAGATCGATGGTTACGAAGTCGGATCAGGAATGCCTGGACCAGTCGCCACGAAACTGCGTCAGCTTTACATCGAGATTGCGAAAGCCGAGGCACAATAGGGCGCTGATTTGGTCAGGAATCCGACTTGTTGCCGTCGCGGTGGTCTTCCCAGGCCTTGCGATAGGCCATTGCAGCTGAAATAAGTCGGGGATCAGGCTCGGTGGCCGGGCGACCGTTATGGTCATGTCCGGTAGCCCCGACCAGCAGGGCACGTTCGGAATAGATTGAGGATATCGCCAGATAGGCGGATGTGTATCCGGATTTTGCCGCTCTATCGAGATGCAGGATGATCCGGTCACGCTCAGGCCACCAGTCAGGCAGGGTGACGGATTTTCCTTGCCGGGCGGCATAGGCGACGCGCTGATCGGCCGATTGCACCATTTCCAGATAGACCTGGATTAGGGTTTCCGTAGCATCGGCAAGGCCGTTCTCGGATGCGGTACGCAGCATCGTATAGCCGCGTTCCCGCACGCCGGGACTACCATCGGCCTCTTTCTCAAATCCCATAGAACTGGTGCTGAACCAGAGAAAGTAACCCAGCGCATATTGTATTTCCGGCGTATCGTCTCTCCGGTTGGCGCGCTCGACTTCCAGCAGGCACTGATAGGCCCGCTCGCGCCAGTCCTCCGGATTTTCCCCCGGTTTCTCGGGCGTTGACCAGGCATATTCGGGGGCTCCGGTATAGCCCTGCGTCGCGATGTAATTCCAGAAATGGGAGAAATCGGCATCATACAGCCGGTTCAACCGCTCACCGCAATAGGCAGGGTCCAAAGGTGCATCAAACACGGTTTCTGCGGACGCGGATACCCCACCGGCACCATAGGCTAGGGCCAAGGCAAAAAAAGCGGCAAGACCAGAGCCATTTTTTCTTGGTGAATACATATGGCCAAACTGGAGCGAATCCGTGTTGGATGCAAGTATTGTGAGGTGGTGATTGATGCACAATTGATACAGATCACACGCATGCCGAAATCGATTTCATAACTAATTGATAAACAACACATTTAATTGCGCTAAATTGGATTTATGAAGAATATCTGCTAAATTTTCAGTGCTTTTGAAATTAATTATATCAAGCTGCGATAATTTGAATCCAGTTTGGAAGCATAGTAATCCGATGCGCTATACACCGACATATCGGTGCAGCAGCGTCGGGTCGGCGCGCAGTTGGGCGACCGGAACGGTCTCGCGATTGACACCCATTTCGATGAAGGCGACATGGTCCGCGACCGGCAGGACGGCATCGACCCGCTGTTCCACCAGAACCACAGCGACCCCGGTCTGTTTCAGGGCCAGCACGACCTCCCGGATGCGGGCGATCATGGAGGGTTGCAGCCCCTCTGTCGGTTCGTCCATCAGCAAGACCTTGGGTTCGGTGCATAGCGCCCTGGCCATGGCCAGCATCTGCTGTTCGCCGCCGCTCAGCTTGCCGGATACCTGACCCAGACGCTCCCGCAGCACCGGGAAAAGATCGAGAATGCGGTCCCGCACCGCCGGACCCTGTCCGGTCGCCATCAGGCCGATCTCGATATTCTCCGCGACGCTCAATTCCGCGAACAGACGGCGACCCTGAGGGACGTAGCCCAGACCATGCTTTGGGGCCATATGGGCGGGCAGGCGGGTCAGGTCGATGCCATCAACCGTCACGGTGCCGGATTTGGGTGGTACCAGACCCATGATCGCCTTCAGTGCCGTGGTTTTACCTGCTCCGTTCCGGCCCAGCAGGCACAGGATCTCACCCCTTTTGGCAGTCAGGGAGAACTGGCGCAGGACCTGGATGTCGCCATAGAAACAATCGAGCTTGTCGAGTACGAGCATCCGTCAGCCCCCCAGATAGGCGCGTTGAACGGCGTCGTTGGCGCGGATGTCATCAGGGGTGCCCTCAGCCAGGATTTCACCGAAATTCATCACCGTGATTCTCTGCGCCAGTTCCATGACGACCGCCATATTGTGTTCGATCAGCAGGATGGTCGTATCCGCCGCTACCGCCCGGATCAGCGCGATGAAATTCGCGATCTCTGAATCCGCCAGTCCCTGTGTCGGCTCATCCAGGATCAGCAGCTTCGCATCCAGCGCCAGTCCCATGCCGACCTCCAGCAGGCGCTGGTGGCCATAGGCCATTTCGCGGGCTTTTGCATCGGCCCGATCAGCAAGACCGACCCGCGCTAGAATCGCCTCGGCCCGGTCGTTCAGCGCGGCCTCGTCGATCCGCCCGAACAGACCCGCCTCCGCCACTGCCCGGCGCTGGGCGGGCAGCAAGATATTTTCCCGACAGGTCAGATTGGCGAAGATGCTGGTGATCTGGAAGGTATAGGCAATGCCACGCGCCACCCTGGCATGGGCGGGCAATCGGGTGATCGGCTGGCCGTCAAAGGTGATCTCCCCGGCACTGGGCGGCATGCGCCCGCTGATCAGGCCGACGAAGGTGGATTTGCCTGCCCCGTTGGGGCCGATGATGGCGCGGATCTCGCCTTGTTCCAGTTCGAAATCGACGTTGCGCACGGCGGTCAGGCCGCCGAAATTCTTCGACAGGGTACGGGTGCTGAGCAGGGTCATGGCAGCCACGGCACCGCGCGGTCGCGCAGTGTCCCCAACAGGCCCTTTGGCGCCACCAGTATCAGGATTACCAGGGCCAGACCGACGAAGAACAGATAGGCGGAGGTCATGCCGCTTGCGATATCGATCAGGTAAAACATGGCGAGCGTCCCGATGAAGGGACCGATCACAACACCGACCCCGCCCATCA
Source organism: Alphaproteobacteria bacterium (assembly GCA_965223125.1). Lineage (GTDB taxonomy): Bacteria > Pseudomonadota > Alphaproteobacteria > UBA8366 > Aestuariispiraceae > Pacificispira. The sequence continues at coordinate 2,674,974 of OZ244984.1, forward strand.
ACACATAGAGCAGCGGGAGGATCGAATACTGGATGGAGGCGAAACTGGCCCCGACATAGCCGAACAGGATGCCATAGGCCGCGCCCGCCGCACCGGCGAAGGCACCGGAGATCACCAGCGCCATCAGCTTGTAAAGGAACGGATCATAGCCCAGCATCCGCGCTCGCTCCTCATTTTCCCGGATAGCGACGAAGACACGCCCGGTTGGGGAACGTACAAGCCACAGTTTCACCAACAGAGCGACGGCGAACAGGGCCAGCGCGACGAGATAGCGGGTATCTTCCGCTGACAGGTCCAGCGGCCCCAGGGCGCGCAATTCCCGCAGGATCACGAAGCCTTCGTCGCCACGGGTATATTCGTTGTAGTAGAGGATCAACAGATAGCCGACCTGGGCGAACATCATGGTAACGATCATGAAGGAAACGCCCACGGTGCGCAGGGCGAGCATGCCGATCAGTACCGCGACCGCAATGGCGCAGAAGAAGCCGAAGACGAATCCCGGCCCGGCGGTCCAGGCGAAGGCCTGCATCGAGAGCCCCGCCCCGTACAGCCCGGCGGCGAAGAACAGGGCATGGCCCAGGCTCAGCAGGCCCGTATAGCCGAACAGCAGATTGAACCCCAGGGCATAGACCGCCAGCACCATGATTCGCGCTAGACTGACGTGATGGTAAGCCGGTAGCGTGAAATGCAGCACCAGCAACAGTGCGATCAGGCCGAGATGCAGGGCGAGGATTTTCTGATTTGTTGCGGTCATCGCACCGCTGTCCCAAACAGGCCCGTGGGGCGGAAGACCAGGATCATCGCCACGAAGACGGTCGCGATGATCTTGGCCAAGGTAGGATCAAAGAAGATGGTGATGATCCCGTCGCTCATGCCGATCACCACGGCCGCGACAACGGTGCCCTTCAGGCTGCCCAGACCGCCAATGATGACAACGATGAAGGAAAGCAGCAGCGGGTCGAGGCCCATCAGGTAATAGGCCTGCTGCGTCGGGACGATTAGGACGGCGGCGACGGCGGCCAGCATCGCCCCGAAAGCGAAGACACCGGTATAGACGCGGTGGACCGGAATGCCGAAGGCCTGTGCCGTTTCGCGGTCATACTGGGTCGCGCGCATGATCAGACCGATTCTGGTGCGGGACAGCAGGAACCAGGTTGCCAGCAGCACGATGATGCAGGCCCCGATCACGGAGAGTTTGTAGCCGGAATATCCGAACCAGGGGAAGCTGATACGGAAATCGAAAGGGGCGACCACAGGCCGGGCATCGGCCCCATAGAGGGTGAGCGCGCCTTGCTGGATGATGTAGAGCAACCCGATGGTCGCAACGATAGTTGCCTCCGGGTCGTAGTGCAGGCGCTTGAGGACCAGCCGGTCAGAGATTGCAGCCATCCCGCCGACAATCAATGGCGCGAAGATCAGTGCGGCTATGAAGCCGATGACCGGTGTTCCCATCAGCAGGTCGGTGATCCACCAGGCCAGCACCGCGCCCAGCATGAAGAATTCACCATGGGCGACATTGACCACCCGCATGACGCCGAAGACGAGCGACAGGCCCAGCGCCGTCAGCGCCAGCACCGCCGCCTGTACCGCGCCTTCCAGCGATGCGAGCAGGAGATAGGGTCCGAAATCCATTGAAGCGTCGTTCCTTGGGGAATGTACTCTTGACCGTCAGTTCATGCGTAGCGGTTCGGGCTGGAAACACCCCACCACCCCCGTCTGGGCGGGGATGGTGGGTGAACAACCAATGAAGCCGGTCCGCAATCCTAGAACGACATCTTCGTATAATCGACATCGGATTCGTACAGCGTGTCCTCGATTGTGGTTCGATGGACGACTTTCAGCTTCCCGTCGACGACCTGGCTGATATTCTGCTTTCCGAAGGTCTGGTGGGTCTTGCCGTTGAAGAGTTTCGGCCCCTGCGGATGTTCCTGGCTTTCCGGGAATTCGGTGAAGCTCTCCACCGCCTCGATCAGTTTGGCGCGGTCTTCCGGTCCCTTGTAGCCCGAGGCCTCCATGCCCTGCTTGATGATGTGCAGCGTTTCCCAGCATCCAAACATATGGGCATAGGTGGAGATGTCCTTCGGGTCGCTGACGCTGGCCCCATCGGCATTGACGCCCACCTTCTCACGGTAGAAGGCATCGTGCGGATTGGCACCATCAGTCTGGGCATAACGGGGGAAGCCTTCCCAGAAATAGGTGCCTTCCAGTGCTTCCAGACCCGGATTGGCGAGGTCAACTGCTTCCAGACTGTCGATGAAACCGAAAATCTGCGGGCGCTTGTCGCCAAAAAATTCGCCGAGTTCCTTCACGAAAGTCAGCACGCCGGGGCCGACCATGACATGATACAGGACCTCGGTTTCCTTCGGAATGCGTGGGAAATACTTGAAGAAGGAGGTTTCCGTGGGCGGGATGGCGATTTTCTCGATCACCTCGCCGCCCTGGGCTGCAATGGCGGCGGAGAAATAGTCGCGGTGATCGTGGCCGAAGGCGAAATCCGGGAAGATCATGGTAACCTTCTTGCCCAGATTGGCCCCGACCCAGGGAGCCATCGACTGGACCTGGCTCTTCACATCGGTGATGCCCGGTTGCAGAACATAGCGGTTCAGCTTGCCGCTGGCGACGTGGTGGCCTTCGCTGACCACGAAGTAGGGCACTTTCAACTCACCCGCACGTGGGGCAGAGCCGATCACGACATGGCTGAACAGCGTGCCATAGACCACGTCTGTCTTGTGCTGGATGGCGAATTTCTCGACCACTTCGGCACCGCGCTTCGGATCGGTACCGTCATCCTCGGTCACGATCTCGACCGGACGTCCGTTGATACCACCATTGTCGTTGATAAACTGAGCAGCGGCCATTGTCGTGCGTTCGTACCATCTGCCATAGGCCGCCCCGATCCCGGTGCGGTGTGCCTGGAAGCCGATGCGGATCGGCTGGCTGCTCTGTGCCTGCGCATAACGGCCGGAAAGCGGCATAAGCTGCGACCCGGCGGCCAGACCGGCTGCGGCCCCCAGCGTTTTCAGGGTATCGCGGCGGGTGAAGGATTTTGCTGTTGGAAGTTTGGGTCCCTGGTCTTTCATCGCGGTCTCTCCTGTTCAGAGTATGGGTGCCGGGACATCGGGTGCGGGGCCTCGCCCGGCTGGGGCCTCGCTTTTGAAAATCGTACGCACACAAATGAATTTGTGTCCAGTATCTCGCGTCACATTTTGTCGATTATCCTCCAGTAGGGGAAGCGAGAAGCCATAATCCGAAAAGGGTATAGAGAATCATCAGTACGCCAAGCGGGATATGGCCGAGTGCGGCGCGGCGGGATCCGTCTCCGGTCAGACGCGCGCTCAACCCATGGGCCAGGACGACCGCCAGGATGTGGCCGATGACGATGGCCGCGACCTGAACCTGCCAGATTCGTTCGACCGAATCGGAGACATTGAGGAAGGAGGTCGTGACATACATCCCCTTCAACCCCAGCAGGTTCGCACCATTTGCCAGGGGATCGTTGAAGGCGACCAAAACCCATTGCCCGTTGACCAGAAAGACCGTCAGATAATGGGAGACGTGATAGGCGAGTGAGATCGGCAGGATCGAGAGCACAAATAATCCGATAGCCCCGCTGATATCTCTGGTTCCGCCCAGTCGTTGCCCGAGCAGGATCGCCAGACCATAAGCCCCCGCCAGTGCGATCCAGGCGGCAATCAGTCCCATGGTGCTGATTCCGACAACGGCGGAGCGACCGGGGAATTCCAGCGGATTGATGCCGTTCAGGCCCAGCCACCAGAAAGTCATCTTCAATCCGTCGAAGGAAACTGTCGCCAGTGTCAGCAGGATGAACAATGCGATGGGGATGCTGGGTGCATCCTCGGCCATGACGCGGCTGCCGGGCCAGGAAAAGACGATCTTGCGCCCGCCTGTCCGGTCTTCCTCGATATGGATCGGGGCGAGCAGTGAGAGATAGAGGAACAGGATCGACAGCGGCTCGCCCGCCCGCAACCATCGCGCCTCTCCAAAGGCCAGACAGCCGAGCAGGCCAATCGCCCAGTATAGCCCGGCCCAGAAGGCAAGCCGATCCGGATCGTCCGGTGACAGATCCACCAGTTCGAACCAGGCGATTCCCATGAACAGCAGGATCGCGGGCCAGACCTTCAGCCATCGGGGCAGGGGCAACGGCCCCTCGCCGACGGGTTGAAACCCTGCCAGCCTGCGGATCAGGCGCACCGGAAAGCGCCAGGGGTTCAGCACCGTCCAGAGATTGCCAAGCACCGCATGCAGAACCGTGATCCCGACCCAGCCAAGTGTCCACATCGCCAAGGGGAGTGGGTTGGTCAACGGATCGCGCGATCCTTCGATCCCGCAATAGATCAGCCCGGCGAAGGCAAGGAAGCTGAGCGCCGCAATGCCGTCATCCAGTGGGCGTGCCGGATACCAGGGCAGTCGGATGCTGCCCCGAAATCCGCGCAAGACCGCACCGGGCGGGACGAGTGCCAGGAACAGCAGGGAGGCCGCGACGGACAAGGTTCCGCCGATCAGGTAATATTCCGTTGGCAGCAGCAGGATGAATCCCCGCTCCGACGTATGGGCCAGGGCCGGGGATGCCGACCCCAGCCAGACCAGAATTGCAATACCCCACCATGCCACTCGATTTCTCCCGACCCGTTCTGGGGGGATTGGGCGCGAATGACATTCGGGATGCAAGGAAAACAATGCCCTCGACGGGTAGTTCAAGTGTCGCAGTGCCGCATCGACTTGCGAAAATCGGCGGCGTGCCGTGATATGGCGTCAAAGAAACCCAGATGGATTGGGAACAGGAAAAGTGGGGGAGTGCCATGAGTGACCGCATTGCCGGGCTGCATCCGATAGAAACCGCCAGTCTGGACGAAATCCGGGCGCTGCAACTGACCCGCATGCGGGCGACGCTGCACCATGCCTATGATCATATTCCGCATTACAGGCAGAGTTTCGACGCGGCGGGGGTCCATCCAAGCGATCTGAAGGGCCTGTCCGATCTCGCCCGGTTTCCCTTTCTGGTGAAGGATGATCTGCGTGCCAACTATCCATTCGGCATGTTCGCCTGTCCGACCGATCAACTGGCGCGGATCCATGCGTCCTCCGGTACGACTGGCAAGCCGACGGTGGTGGGCTATACCGCGAATGATGTGAGCATGTGGGCGGATGTCATGGCGCGCTCACTCTATGCATCCGGTGCCAGACCGGGGATGAAGGTGCATGTCGCCTATGGCTATGGGCTGTTCACAGGCGGTCTTGGTGCCCATTACGGGGCGGAACGGCTGGGTTGTCTGGTGATCCCGATGTCCGGCGGGCAGACCGAACGGCAGGTGCAGCTGATCACCGATTTCGAACCCGATGTCATCATGGTCACCCCGTCCTATATGCTGGCACTGGCCGATGAGATGGACCGGCAGGGACTGACCCGAGAGCGATGCTCGATCCGCTACGGCATCTTCGGAGCCGAACCCTGGACAAATGAGATGCGCGCCTCAATCGAGGCCCGCACGGGTCTATCAGCGGTTGATATCTATGGCCTGTCGGAGGTGATCGGTCCCGGTGTCGCCTGTGAATGCGTCGAGACAAAAGATGGGCTGCATTTGTGGGAGGATCATTTCTATCCGGAAATCATCGATCCCGAGACGGGTGCGGTCCTGCCCGATGGCGAATTCGGGGAACTGGTTTTCACCAGCCTGACCAAGGAAGCCTTACCGATCATCCGCTATCGTACCCGCGACCTGACCCGCCTGCTGCCGGGAACCGCGCGGTCGATGCGACGGATGGAAAAGGTGACAGGGCGCAGCGACGACATGCTGATCATCCGGGGCGTCAACATCTTCCCGACCCAGGTCGAGGAACTGATCCTGAAGGATCCCCGGCTGGCCCCCCATTACCAGTTGGAGATTTCCCGCGATGGCGCTCTGGATACACTGACCGTGAAGGTCGAGGGGCATCCAACCGGTGATTCATCGGCGCGGGCAGCGGCGGGCAAGGATCTGGCCCATCACATCAAATCCTTCATTGGTGTCACCGCCGCCGTGAAGGTGTTGGAGGAAGGGGCGGTCGAACGCTCCATCGGCAAGGCAAAGCGGGTCGTCGACCTGCGGAAGGGGTAAGCGGTGCCGAATGCTATTCTGCAACGCTGCATCGACGATCAGCCACCCCGTGCGAAGTCGTTGATCGTGACGGTCTATGGGGATGCATTGTTGCCCTATGGCGGGCAATGCTGGCTGGGGGATCTGATCGATCTCGTGGCACCGCTTGGCCTGAACGAGCGGGTGACCCGAACCGCAGTCTTCCGGCTGGTCCAGGACGGCACGCTGGAGGCGGAGCGGGTTGGTCGCCGCAGCCGCTATGCCTTGACCAGGATCGGGCGACGCCGGTTCGATTCTGCACAGGCCCGGATCTATGCGACAGAACCTCCGGAACGGGATGGGCAGTGGACCCTGATCGTGCTGCCTGATGCGCTGGCCGCACCGGAACGGGATGCGCTGGTTCAGGCCCTGGCCTGGCAGGGCTTTGCCCGGCTGAGCCCCGGCCTGCTGGGGGCGGCGCGGGGCGATGCGGTGGTTGCGGCGCGCGAGGTGCTGGAGGATCTGTCGCTGTCGGTGGAATGCAGCCTGTTCACGGCCCATGCGTCGGATGGGACGGGGCTCGCCCCACTAGCCGCGCGGGCCTGGCCGCTGGAGGAGATTGCCGCCGATTATGCGCTGTTCCTGGAACGGTTTACACCGCTGGCGATGGATGTGGCGGGGCTTGATGGTGAATCCGCCTTCATCGCCCGCATCCTGCTGATCCATGCCTATCGACGCACCCTGCTGCGGGACCCGGCCCTGCCCGATGATCTGCTGCCACCTGATTGGGCGGGTCATGCCGCCCGCAGGCTTGCGCGCAGTCTCTATCGCGCCCTGCTGCCCCGGTCACAGGCGCATCTCGAAGCGCTACTAGACTTGCGCCCGTCCCCAGGGCTTGCGGAACGCTTCAAGTAAGTCTGGTCTTCCAATCGGGGTTCAGCAATCACCTCGCCAGGATCATTGCTCAAGCGGTCCTCCTGATATAGTGTTGTTGGCTGAAAGTTGTTCTATATCTTGAGAGTGCTGCGCGATGGTGGGAAAGCCGGTTCTGGTTCTCAACGGACCAAATCTCAACATGCTGGGAAAGCGGGAGCCGTCGATTTATGGCTCCACGACACTGGCTGATGTGGAGGCGATGTGTCGGGATGTCGGGGCCGGACTGGGACTGGATGTGGACTGTCGGCAGTCCAATCACGAGGGCACGCTGATCGATTGGTGCCATGAGGCGCGGGAGCACCATCTGGGTATCGTGATCAATGCTGGCGGGTTCACGCATACCTCCGTCGCGCTTCGTGACGGGTTGGGTGCAGCGGAGCTGCCGATCATCGAAGTTCATATCTCCAACATCCACGCGCGGGAGGAATTTCGACACAACAGTCTGATCGCGCCGATCGCGGTGGGAATGATCTGTGGCCTGGGAACAATTGGCTATCGGCTGGCGCTGGAGGCCATGGCGGAAATAATCGACGATCCGGAATGATCTTCCCGACTTTCCCAGGCGCGGAAAGACGGGTACAAGAGACCGAACGAGATTGAAATTGAAAGGGATGGGTTGGCCCTATGGCAAAACTCAATGTTGATATCAAACTGATCGAGAAACTGGCGGACCTGATGGTCGATAAGGGCCTGACCGAACTTGTCATCGAGGATGACGATGCGTCGGTTCGCCTGCAACGGGGCGGTGGTGCTCCGGTCTATGCGGCGGCACCGGCCCCTGTGGCGGCTCCTGCGGCACCTGTTGCTTCGGCAGGCAGTGCGGCGGCGGATGCGGCCAGCCATCCTGGCGCGGTGAAGTCGCCGATGGTTGGTACGGTCTATCTGTCGCCACAGCCGGGTGCAGCGAATTTCATTTCCGTCGGGGCTAAGGTTGCAGCGGGGGATACGCTTCTGATCATCGAGGCGATGAAGGTGATGAACCAGATTCCGGCATCGAAATCCGGTACGGTCACGCAGATACTCGTTTCCGATGGCGCACCCGTTGAATTCGGCGAAGCGCTGGTGATCATCGAATGACGTCCCGGATCGGAGGCTGATTTCAGATGTTCGAGAAAGTCCTGATTGCCAATCGCGGAGAAATCGCCCTTCGGATTCATCGTGCCTGCAAGGAAATGGGTATTCAGACCGTCGCGGTGCATTCCACCGCAGACACGGATGCCATGCATGTGCGACTGGCCGATGAGGCGATCTGCATCGGCCCGCCCGCACCGAAAGACAGCTATCTCAATATCCCGGCGATCCTGACCGCCGCGACATTGACACGGGCGGATGCGATCCATCCCGGCGTCGGGTTCCTGTCCGAGAATGCGCGTTTCGCGGAGATGGTGGAGGATCACGGTTTCGTCTTTATCGGTCCGACACCGGAGCATATCCGGGTCATGGGCGATAAGGTAGCGGCCAAGGATGCGGCGAAGAAGCTTGGTATCCCCGTCGTTCCCGGTTCGGATGGTTCGGTCGATACTGAGGCGGAAGCGCTTAGACTCGCCAAGGAAATCGGCTTTCCACTGATCATCAAGGCGGCTTCCGGCGGTGGTGGTCGCGGGATGAAGGTTGCCGCCAAACTGGAAGAAGTGGCGCAAGCCTGGGCGATCTGCCGGACGGAGGCCAAGGCCGCCTTTGGCGATGACACGGTCTATATGGAGCGTTATCTGAGCCGCCCGCGGCATATCGAGGTCCAGGTTCTGGGCGATGGCCAGGGCAACTGCATCAATCTCGGGGAACGGGATTGTTCGATCCAGCGTCGGCACCAGAAGGTGATCGAGGAAGCCCCATCCCCCGCCCTCAACGCTGAACAGCGCACGGAAATCGGCGATATTGTGAACCGTGCAGTGGGAGCGCTTGGCTATCGCGGTGCTGGGACCATCGAATTCCTGTATGAGGATGGCGAGTTCTTCTTTATCGAGATGAATACCCGCCTTCAGGTCGAACATCCGATTTCCGAGATGGTCTGCGGCATTGATCTGGTGCGCGAACAGATCAAGGTGGCGGCGGGCATGCCGCTTGCCTTTGAACAGTCGGATATCAAGATCACCGGCCATGCCATTGAATGTCGGGTGACGGCGGAGCATCCGGAAACCTTCATGCCGACACCGGGTCAGATCACCGATTATCATGCGCCGGGCGGTCTTGGTGTGCGTGTCGACAGCCAGCTCTATTCCGGCTATCGCGTCCCGCCCTATTACGACAGTCTGGTTTCCAAGCTGGTCACCCATGGGGCGAACCGAAACGAATGTCTGATGCGGATGCGGCGCGCGCTGGATGAATATGTCATCGGCGGTATCCAGACCACGATCCCGCTGCATCAGAAAATCATTGCGCAGAAAGCCTTTATCGACGGAGATTACGATATTCACTGGTTGGAGAAGTGGATGGGCCTGAAATAGGTCGCCAACAACCAGTGGAGACAAAAGCGCCTGGGCAGGAGCGCAAGGGAAGTTGACTGTGACCCGCGTGTTGAAGAGGCACCATGGAACCCCTTGATCTGACGCCCGATATGCTGTTGCGCGCCTATGCGATCGGGGTGTTTCCGATGGCGGAGGATCGGGACGATCCCGATCTTTTCTGGATCGATCCCCGGCTGCGCGGCGTGATTCCGCTCGACGGGTTTCATATTCCCCGCCGACTGTCCAAGACCCTGAGGTCCAACCGCTACAAGGTTACGTTCGACCAGGATTTCGAGGGTGTGATGGACGGCTGTGCGGAAGCGACCGACCGGCGGCCTCGGACCTGGATCAACGACAAGATACTGACCCTCTATACCGCTCTGCACCGCATGGATCAGGCGCATTCCGTCGAGGTCTGGGATGGTGGCCGCCTGATCGGCGGGCTTTACGGCGTAACCCTGGGAAGTGCCTTTTTCGGCGAAAGCATGTTCTCCCGGGAACGCGATGCCAGCAAGATCGCGCTCTGCCATCTGGTCGCGCGGGTAACCTTCGCAGGCTATCGCCTGCTGGACACGCAGTTCGTCACCAAGCATCTGCAGAAATTCGGTGCCCGGGAGGTGCCGCGCAGCGAATACCGCACGCTGCTTTCCGATGCCCTGAACTACGATGCTTCCTTCTTCACGGGCTATGAAGATGGCGAGATCCGGCGCTATCTTGATACGCAGGAATAGGGTCTAGAGTGGTGGGTCAGACTTCGCGCCCGCCACTCTGGGTTCACTCAACCTCAATTTCCAGTGTCGCGGTCAGGGGGACACCCCCCTTGGCATAGGCGCGATGGTCATTGGTGTTCAGGGCGATGGCGATGGTGTGTCGACCGGGGGGCAGGGGGTTCGTGGTATAGTCCGGTGCATAGAGCCGCCCCAGTTTCACATTGTCGATATAGATATGGGCATGGCCGCGACCGGGTTTGTGCGGTGAATCAACGGCGGCTTCGTCGAAGGTAAAATTCTCAGCTTCAACGGAAATCCGCCAGCGGCGGTCCGACAGGGGCTCAGCGGACAGGGTGATCTCCGGCATGGCTTCTCCCGCCGCAGGTTCGTACAGGCCTGTGCGTGCCAGCAACGCATCATTGGAGACCAGGTCCTCCACCCGCGCCTTAACCAGTACCTCTCCCGCATTCCGGAAGATAAGCGTCAACGGGACGATCTGCCCCACCGCCAATGGCTCGGTCAGCCCCAGAAGTTCGATATGCGCCGTTTCCGGGGAAAGATCGGTCTGCGCATTTGCAGGTACGGCGATGAAAGGCATCCCATCGCCGCCACGCCCCAATGTCGGCCCGTGGAAGCCGCAACTGCCCGGCAGATCACTGACCGCGCCGATCAGCACATCGTCCTGGTCAGCCTCATTGCGCAGGCTCATGAAGACCATGGCGTTGCCCGGTACAGTGCTGGTCGCAATCAGTCTTGGCCGTTCGACCAGGACCGGCGCATCCGATCCACGCATCACCACAACGGCGGCCCCTGCCAGACCCGCCAGAACCAGAAGTGCGACCAGAATCGAACGGACAGGCATTCCACAAAGCTCCTCAACTTGGTGCACCCGGCACAATCCGCCTATTGTGATGCCCATCGAATCCCGGATTCAAGCCCTTTCCATTCTATAGCTCTCCCCGTCGGGGAAAATTGATCACTGCGACGCCCAGGATCGACAGGGCAATGCCGAGCGTGATCATTGGTGTCAGGGTCTCCCCGAGGATCAGAATTCCGAGTGCCACACCGATGCCCGCCCGCAGGTAACTCTGGCTGGCAACACCCATGGAACCGAGGGTTCGCAGCAGCCGGAAATAGATCAGCAGGGCGATGGCGGTGCAGGCAATCGCCAGGATCAGTGCAGCCCCAAGTGCTGTCCCGAGGTCGGTTGGAGTCGGGGACAGGGTCCAGGGTTGTTCCAGAGCCAAGCTGAGCGGAACAAGGCTGACACTTGCCCAGATCATGGTGCCGGTCGCGGCGACGGTGGGGGACAGATGTCCCAACCGCCTGCCATGGATCGCCGCCCCCGCATAAAGCATCGCCCCCAGCAGTATCGCGCCCTGGGCCAGCGCCTCCTGCCCGAACCCGGACAGGACATCGGGACCGACGATCAGGGCTACGCCAATGAGACCCAGACAGGCACCGGTCAGCTTCAATACCCCCGCCGCCTCGTGCCGTGTCAGCAAGAATGTTGCCAGGAACACGAAGATCGGTGACGTCGAGTTCAGAACGCTGGCAAGGCCGCTGTCGACATATTGCTGTCCCCAGGCCAACACTGTCCAGGCTCCGATACTGTTCAGGAAGGCCTGGATCAGCAGTCGTCCCCAGGTCACCGCATCGCGCGGAAGGGATTCACCCCGCACTATCAGTATGCCCTGAAGGAAGAGGGCGGCCAGCGTGACCCGGATCGCGATCAGGGTCAGGGGCGGGATGGTTTCCACGGCGATGCGGATGAACAGATAGGACGAACCCCAGAGCAGGGCCAGAACCGCAAGCAGCAGCAATTCAAGCCAGGGAACGGCTTTGAGGGTCGGGGTCACAGGATGTGCACCTTTCTGGAATCTGCCGGGGCCTGGATCCGGTCGGTCATGCCATAGTCGCGGATCACCCCGGCGATGCGCAGGCGGTAGTCGCGGAAGACGGACTCCCGTCCCGCTTTCTGGGCTCCGCGATGGGCCATGGTGGTACGCCAGGCGGCAACGGCATTCTCGTCCTGGAAGAAGGAAAGGGAGAGCAGCTTGGTTTCATCGGTCAGGCTCTGGAATCGCTCCACGGAAATGAAACCGTCAATCTCCTCAAGCAGCGGTCGCAATTCGGCGGCGATATCGAGATAGCGCTGCTTGTGCTCCGGATGCGGCCAGACCTCGAACAGTACGGCAATCATGGTGTCACCACTGGAGCATGGGGAATGGAAGCGAGGGTAAGGAAAGTCCGGTCTTCCCGCAGGATGAATTTCTCCGTCTGGGCGAATTCGTAATTTTCACGCCCCAGTGGATCGGTGGCGAGCCGTGCCCGATAAGCTTCATAGGCGGCAAGATTTTCGATGTTATAGACGCCATAGGCCAGCGTGCTGGAGCCTTCATGCGGTGCGAAGTAACCGATCAGATCGGCACCACAGCGGGGGATCGCCTGGCCCCAGTTTCGCGCATAGTGCTGGAATTGGGCCTTCTTGGTCGGGTCGATGTGATAGCGGATGAAACAGGTGATCATGGCGAGTGCCTCCAAATTTGTGGTGGAGCTCATTTGCCATAGTGACGGGTATAAATGCTTCGGTTAGGATCGAAGTATGAAAGATGGTCCCGACTTCACCCGCATAGCCGCCCTGATCGGCGACCCGGCCCGCGCCAATATCCTGACCGCGCTGATGAGTGGCATGGCACTGACCGCCAGCGAACTGGCGCAGGAGGCTGGCGTGACGCCTCAGACTGCGAGCACACATCTTTCGAAACTGGAGGCGGGCGGGTTGCTGCGCCAGCGCAAGCAGGGGCGGCACCGCTATTTCTCGCTAGCCGATCATGGTGTCGGCGAGGTGCTGGAAGGTCTGATGGGCCTTGCCGCCCGGCAGGGATTCCTGCGCACCCGCACTGGCCCGAAAGATCCAGAACTGCGTCAGGCCCGTGTCTGTTACGATCATCTGGCGGGCGAATTCGGGGTTCGGATGTTCGATGATGCCATCGGTCAGGGCTTTGTGCTTGAACAGCAGGACAGCCTTGTCCTGACCCCGGCAGGGGCAGAATTTTTCCAGAATACGGGTATCGACCTCAGCGCTTTTGGTCGGTCAAAACGCCCGGTGTGCAAGCCCTGCCTCGACTGGAGCATGCGCCGGACGCATCTGGCCGGATCGCTCGGCAAGGCGGTGCTGGACCATATCTTTGCCCAGGGCTGGGCCGCACGACCTCCCGGTACCCGCATTGTTGCCTTCACAAAAGCCGGGGAAGCCGCATTCCTGAAGGCATTCTGTGTTTAGAAGGCGGATAGGGGATAGGTTCATCCTGAACTCTTGCAACATCCCTGTCGCTGGATATTGACGGACCCGGATATTGGAGTAGGAATCGTCGCCGGACGGAGGCTCTCTTTCGTCATCCTCATTTCCCAGGAGTGTGCGCCATGGCGCTTGAGCGTGGTTTTCAGTTTCTGTTGAGCCCCGGCCCGACGCCTGTCCCGGATCGGATTCTGTCTGCAATGCATCGGCAGTCGGTGGATTTTTCCGGCCCGGATTTCATGGAACTCTGCGATGGAGTCTTTGAGGATGTGAAGGCGGTTTTCCAGACGACCGGGATCGTTCATCTCTATGCGGCGAATGGACACGGGGCGTGGGAAGCAGCGCTGGCGAATATGGTGTCGCCCGGCGATACCGTGCTGATTCCGGAAGTTGGCGTGTTTTCCGAAGCCTGGCGCAGCATGGCTGAGGCACTGGGCCTTGTCTGTCAAACAGTTCCCAATGACTGGAAGACCGCCATCGATCCGAACCGGCTGGAAGATGTGCTGCGCGCGGATACTGATCACAAGATCAAGGCGGTGCTGTTTGTTCATGTCGATACGGCGACCTCCATCCGCAGCAATGTTCCGGCTGCCCGTGCCGCCATTGATGCGGCGGGCCATCCGGCGCTGTTCTGCGTTGATACCATCGCGTCACTGGGCACCACCGACTTTCCGATGGATGAATGGGGGGTGGATGTCACAGTCGCGGCGTCCCAGAAGGGGATGATGATGCCGCCGGGCCTTGCCATGGTCGCAGCGAATGCGAAGGCGATGGCGGCGGGCAAAAGCGTGACGATGCCCCGGCGCTATTGGGATTGGCAGGAGCGGGTTGCGGGTGAGCATTACCAGCGATTCTGTGGCACCGCGCCGGAACATCACATTTTCGGTCTGCGGGAAGCGCTCGACATGATAGCGGAGGAAACGCTGGAGGGTGTGATCGCCCGCCATGCGCGGCTGGCCCGGACGGTCAGGGCGGCGGTTTCGCGCTGGTGTGAGGCAGGCGCGCTGCGCTTCAATGCCGTCGTGCCGGAACAGCGGGCGGATTCGGTAACGACGATCCTCACCCCCGAGGGTGTGGATGCAGAGGCGATCCGGGCGACCGGGCGGGAGATGAACCTGCATATCGGATCGGCTATCGGCCCGTTCCGGGGCAAGGGATTCCGCATCGGCCATATGGGCAACATCAATGAGCCGATGATCCTGGGGGCGCTGGCCGGGATTGAGGTCGTGCTGCGCCGCCATGGCGTACCGCTCGGGGCCGGGGCGATGGATGCCGCGATTGAGGCGTTGAATATACCCGTTCAGGATACACAGGATACAATGGTCCGCGCAGCGGAATAGTGGGCTATTCCGGGTCCTTGCAGTCCAGTACCCAGACGTCATAAACGGCGTGTTCCACCGCATTGAGGCCGGGGCTGGATGCAAACATCCAGCCGGTGAACAGGACTTTCTGTTCCTGTCCCGGTCGCAACTCGTCGATTTCTATGAAGGCGGTCGCCTCGGGGTTTTCCTCCGGCGGGGTCTTGTCGCAATGGCGCACACGAATGCGCAGGGCGTGAAAATCGACCGGCTGATCTATCGCGACCTCGAAGGTTGTCGTTCGGGCGGTGACCTTGTCGAGGCCCTGAAGTACTGCGATGCTCTTGGGTTCAGCCGCAGCGGGGTTAACGCAGAATGCGACCGCCAGCAACGACGCACCGACAATTCCCATGGCGTTCATGTGGATCATGCTGACACCTCCGCAGCGAAACGCAGCCGCACGTAATCCGCGATCCAGACCCCGTCATCCCGGCACAGGATCGGGCGCAGAGCGTCGCGGATCTGTGCGATGGCGGCAATGCGTTCAGCATTGTCCAGGCGCATCAGGAAGCTCTCCCCGAATGTGGCAAGCCAGCCATCGATATCGCCGGGTAGGGGCGTCGGGCGCGGGATCAGTTCAATACTCCTGACCGTGAAGCCGCAGGCCTCCAGCTTCGTTCGATAGGCCTCCAGCGTGGGGAAATACCAGGGATCGGCATCGTCCGGGTCAATACCCCGTGTGGCGACGGCGACCCGCAGGGCGGTGCGGATTGTCTGCACGTTTCCTGCACCACCGAATTCCGCAACGAAGCGCCCACCGGGTTTCAGCGCGCGCTTGACGCCGGTCAGGACCGCATCGGCCCCCTTCATCCAGTGCAGGGCGGCATTGCTGAACACGGCATCGAATTCCGGACCGAATGTCAGGGACTGCCCGTTCATGACCGTCGCATCCAAGCCTTCGGACACCGCCTTGCGGATCTGGTCCGGACTGGCATCGACGCCTTTGACGCTGCAGCCCATTGCCACCAGCTTGAGGGTCAGCGCACCATCGCCGCAGCCCAGATCCAGGATGCGCTCCCCCGGTTGTGGAGCCAGCAGGTCGACGACCGGCATGCCAAGTTCGGCCACGAAACCCGCATTCTTGCGATACCGGTCCGGATCCCAGACCTGTTCGATTCCGGTCATGGTAGTGGGTTTCCTCTATTCATCCGTGATCAGGAAGATCGCCCGGCCCAGAAGATCTTCCAGGGCGACGACATCCCGCGTATCGAAGATTTCCCCGCCATCCGACAGCAGTTCCGAATCGCGGCCCGGATCAAGCTTGATGTATTTTCCACCCAGCAGGCCGTCCGTCGTCACCGTGGCGGTGGAATCCGTCGGAACCCGGATATCCGGGGACAGGGTCATCTCGACAACCGCCTGAAAAAGCTCGGGGTCGATTGATTGCCGTGTCACCGTGCCGACCTTGACACCGCCGATGCGGACATCGGAGCCAAGCGTCAACCCGTCTATCGCGCCGAACCGTCCGGTGAGTACATAGCCGTCGGTATCCGCCGCAAGATCCGTCGTGACATAGGCAAGATACAGGAACAATCCGGCGACGATCAGGACGACCGCCCCCATGATGGTCTCTATGACACTGCGTTGCATCCGATTCCCATCCGTCGTTCTTTAAGGTTTCATCGGCCTTCAGTTTGTCCCGGTATCATCGGCTTGCTCGTTTTCGGCCGATTGGCCGCGTCGGGCTTCGGCCATCAGGATAATCCGCTCGAACAGTTCGAAAAAATTCACCGAACTGCGCGTATAGTCGAATTCCTCGTCCGGTGCCATGACCGTCAGGTCGCCGCCCGGTACGACCCGGATGTATTTCCCACCTGCCAAACCGTCACTGATGATCGTCGCCTCGCTGTCAATCGGGATTTCGAAGCGGTTGTCGATGGTCATCTGGACAATGGCTTGATTGGTATCGGTATCCAGGCGCAGCATGCCCACGGTGCCGATGCGAATTCCCGCCATCAGAACTGGACTTCCGGGTCGTATTCCGTCCGCATCCTCATAAGTGCCGTAGAGGTTATAGCCGTCGGAATCCCGTTTGCGGGGATCGCCGCTATAGCCGACTACGAAGAACAGGGCGATGGCAAGGCAGGTGGCCGCCCCGATCACAGTCTGCTTCGTGTTGCTGGACATGCGGGCCATTTAGAATTCCTTGTCGCCGGGTTACCCGTCGGTTCTTGCCTACGGTTTTCCGCAGTCAGATTTCCGCATCCGGGTTTGCCTGCTCATTCCGGCGTCCATGCCTCGTAGTCTCCGGTCGCTGCGGCCCGCTTTCCGGCTGCCAGCGTATGGCCGGGCGGACGATAGGCCAGCGCGGTTCCGGTCTGGTTGGGACGATGATCCCGTTCCCAGGCGAATTTGCGTCGGCTTTGTGGATCTGGGAAGGCATCAATCGTGTAGTGAAGCCAGGCATGCAGTTCAGGCGGAACCTGTGAGGCATCATCACGTTGATCGGCATAGATCACCCAGCGCTTCCGGCGTCGGCCCGCAGTGGTCTTGCGATCCTGATAATAGACATTGCCAATCGCATCCTTACCGACACGCTCGCCATGGAGCCAGGTCATCACACGGGTGATCGCATTCGCCATAATCGGTTCAGCCTCGTTCCTGACAATTCATCCGGGTTTCCGTCTCCCGGCACGGCGCGACTATGGCAAAGCAGGGTCGATCCGTCCAGCCTCTCGGCGCGAGTCATGGGGTGGCATTCCGCCGCTGAATGTGATTGCTGTTGGAAAATCAGGCGCGGGCGCGAGTCTCTCCAAGATCAAGATATGGTTTAAGGAAAATTTTATGCACTGCATATTGTGTCTGACAACAGATAGTGTACTCTAACATTCACGTTACAATATATTGCGAAATCTGGTTCGGGGCGCGTGGGGCCTTGCGTTCATTCTTTGGAGCGCATGGAGCGTCATTGGGTCGGATTGGCACTTTTTAAGGGGGTTCGCTGTCCAATGCGTATTGAGAGACGTTTTACCATAAAAAACGAGTCGCCCTATGCGGCGATCCAGTTTCGCAAGACCACGTCCGAAATCCGCAACCCCGACGGTACGGTCGTGTTTCAATTGAAGGACATCGAAATTCCGTCGCATTTCAGCCAGGTTGCAGGCGACGTGCTGGCGCAGAAGTATTTCCGCAAGGCGGGCGTCCCGGCGATCACGAGGCCGGTCAAGGAAAAGGATGTGCCTGATTTCCTCTGGCGGCGTGTCCCTGACGAGACCGCGCTGGCCGACCTGCCGGAGGCGGAGCGCAGTGGCAGTGAAATGAAGGCAACGCAGGTTTTCGACCGGTTGGCCGGAACCTGGGCCTATTGGGGCTGGAAGGGCGGCTATTTCGATGGCGTAGAGGATGCGCGGACCTATTTCGATGAGATGCGCTATATGCTGGCACGGCAGATGGCGGCACCGAACAGCCCGCAATGGTTCAATACTGGCCTGCATTGGGCCTATGGCATCGATGGGCCGAGCCAGGGCCATCATTATGTCGATTACAAGACCGGGAAGCTGACCCGCTCCAAGACAGCCTATGAGCACCCGCAGCCCCATGCCTGTTTCATTCAGTCGGTCGAGGATGATCTGGTGAATGACAACGGTATCATGGATCTCTGGGTGCGCGAGGCGCGGTTGTTCAAATATGGCAGCGGCACCGGCACGAATTTTTCCCGCCTGCGGGGCGAGACGGAGCCGCTGTCGGGCGGCGGCAAGTCGTCAGGTCTGATGAGCTTCCTGAAGATCGGCGACAAGGCTGCGGGGGCGATCAAGTCCGGCGGCACGACGCGACGCGCGGCTAAGATGGTCGTGGTCGATATCGACCACCCGGATGTCGAACAGTTCATCGACTGGAAGGTGATTGAGGAGCAAAAGGTTGCCGCTCTCGTCACCGGCTCCAAGCTGCATGCGAAACATCTCAATGCGATCATGGCGGCGTGTCACGAGGGACGCCTCGATGATGGCGCGGCGCTGACCGACGAGGCCCGGTTTGATCCGAAATGCAATAAAGCGTTGAAGGCGGAAATTCGTGCAGCCCGTCGCGTGATGATCCCGGAAAACTATGTCCAGAGGGTTATCCAGTTTGCGCGTCAGGGCTATACCGCGATTGAATTCCCGACCTATGATACGGACTGGGATTCCGACGCCTACAACACCGTTTCCGGTCAGAATGCGAATAATACGGTGCGGGTGACCGACGATTTCCTGCGGGCGGTCGATGCCGATGACGACTGGAACCTGATCAACCGCACGAATGGCAAGGTCAACAAGACCGTCAAGGCTGCGGACCTGTGGGAAAAGGTCGGTCATGCGGCCTGGGCCAGTGCCGATCCCGGCATTCAGTTCGATACCACGATCAACGATTGGCACACCTGTCCGAATTCGGGCCGGATCAATGCGTCGAATCCATGTTCGGAGTATATGTTCCTGGACGATACCGCCTGCAATCTGGCCTCCTTCAATCTGATGCAGTTCCGCAATGCTGATCGGTCCTTCGACATAGAAGGGTTCAGCCATGGCGTGCGGCTGTGGACGCTGACGCTGGAAATATCCGTGCTGATGGCGCAGTTCCCGTCAGTGGCGATTGCCGAACGGTCCTATCGCTATCGCACCCTGGGTCTGGGCTATGCCAATATTGGCGGATTGCTGATGTCCTGCGGCCTGTCCTACGATTCAGAGGAAGGCCGCGCGCTCTGCGGGGCGATCACAGCATTGATGACCGGAGTGTCCTACGAAACATCGGCCGAGATGGCATCGGAACTGGGCGCCTTTCCGGGGTATGGAGAGAATCGCGAGGACATGCTGCGCGTGATGCGCAATCACCGAATGGCAGCGCATGGCTGGGCTGACGGATATGTCGGGCTTTCGGTGCTGCCGGTGCCGCTGGACGTGCCGAATGTCCCCGATGCCCGCATTGC
This sequence comes from Alphaproteobacteria bacterium, assembly GCA_965223125.1. Taxonomy (GTDB): domain Bacteria; phylum Pseudomonadota; class Alphaproteobacteria; order UBA8366; family Aestuariispiraceae; genus Pacificispira. The sequence goes on from OZ244984.1 coordinate 2,694,697, forward strand.
CAAGGCGGCGGCGGCGTCCTGGGATCGTGCGGTGAAGGCAGGCGAGGCACACGGCTATCGCAACGCCCAGGCTACGGTGATCGCACCGACCGGCACGATTGGTCTGGTGATGGATTGTGACACAACCGGGATCGAGCCGGATTTCGCCCTGGTGAAGTTCAAGAAGCTCGCCGGGGGCGGGTACTTCAAGATCATCAACCGCACCGTGCCGGAAGCGCTCAAGGTGCTGGGCTATACCGACCAGCAGATCGGCGAGATGGAGCGTTACGCCGTCGGCCATGGCAGTCTTGTGAATGCTCCGGGTGTCAATCACCGCACATTGCGGGAGAAGGGCTTCGGACCGGAAGAACTGGCAAAGCTGGAATCGACGCTGGCCAATGCGTTCGACATCAAATTCGCGTTCAACAAATGGGCGCTCGGCGAATCCTTCTGCACCGATATCCTGGGTCTCAGCGCCACGCAGCTCGACTCCATGTCTTTCGACCTGCTGGCTGCCATCGGGTTCAGCAAGGCGGATATCGATGCGGCGAATATCTATTGCTGCGGGGCGATGACGCTGGAAGGCGCGCCATATCTGAAAGACGAGCATCTGTCCGTCTTCGATTGCGCCAATCCCTGCGGCAAGACCGGCAAGCGCTATCTGTCGACAGACAGCCACATCCGCATGATGGCCGCGGCCCAGCCCTTCATCAGCGGGGCTATCTCGAAGACCATCAATATGCCAAATACGGCGACGGTGGAGGATTGCAAGGCCGCCTATCGGTTGAGCTGGACCCTGGGGATCAAGGCGAATGCGCTGTATCGCGACGGCTCCAAGCTTTCGCAGCCGCTGGCTTCCTCGCTGCTGGATGAAGACGATGACCTGCGGGATGATCTGGCCGATGCCAGCCCGGCAGAGGCGATCCCGCTGGTCGCGGAACGCATCGTCGAGCGGATCATCGAGAAGCGGGTCGAGCGCAAGCGTCTGCCGCATCGCCGCAAGGGCTATACCCAGAAGGCAATCGTCGGGGGCCACAAGGTTTATCTGCGGACCGGCGAATACGAGGATGGGTCGCTGGGTGAATTGTTCATCGATATGCACAAGGAAGGTGCCGCCTTCCGCTCGCTGATGAACAATTTCGCCATCGCGGTTTCCATCGGCCTGCAATATGGCGTGCCGCTGGAAGAATATGTCGAGGCCTATACCTTCACCCGCTTCGAACCGTCGGGCATGGTCGAGGGGAACGAGGCGATCAAGATGGCGACCTCCATCCTCGACTACCTGTTCCGGGAAGTGGCGATCAGCTATCTGGGTCGCGACGATCTTGCCCATGTGCAGCCCGAAGACATGCTGCCCGACACGACCGGCGGCGGCGAGAATCAGGGCAGCCTTCCGGAAAGCCATGCTCAGGCGATAGAGGCGATCAACCGGATCACCAGCCGGGGCTTCGTTCGGAAATCAGATCTGACCGCCTATACCAGCGTCGTGGCTCAACTCGGCAATGGAAGTGGTGAGTATCGCGAGAGCGGTTTTCAAGTAGTCGAGACCGGGGCGGTGATGACAGCCGTCAAGGTCGATGCAACGGTGCGCAGCAAGGTGGATGGTCGCCTCGACCAGATCCGCGAAGCGCGCGCCAAAGGGTATGAGGGCGATCCCTGCGGTGATTGCGGGAACATGACCCTCGTGCGGAACGGCACCTGCATGAAATGCGTCACCTGTGGCGCTACCAGCGGGTGTTCGTAAGGGTCCGGCCCTGACCCTGTTCGTCGGACCCTATGGCGTGGATACCCTTATCCGCGCCACGGTGCTCCCTGTGAACCTGCCCCCGGCATGACTGTCGGGGGCATTTTTCCTGGAGATTTGCCATGACAATTGATGCCTTCCTGTTCGATATCGGCAATGTGCTGATCGACTGGAATCCTGATCACCTGCTTGCCAAACTGCTGCCCGATGGGGCGGCGGTTCAGGCATTCCGGCAGGAGGCGGTGACGCAGGCCCGTATCCTCGAAATGGACAAGGGGCAGGACTGGTCTGCACAACTGGATGAAATTGCTGCTGCGGTACCGCACCATCTGGAGACCGCGCGGGCTTATCGCGCTCGCTGGGTCGAGACGGTGTCCGGCTCGATCCAGGATGTGGTAGACCTGATGGCCCGCCTGAAGGGGCAGGGGTATCCGATCTATGCATTGTCGAATTACGGCGTTGAGAATTTCAAGGCGACGCTAGCCGTCTATCCTTTCCTGGATACGTTCGATGGTCGGATCGTGTCCGGTTATGAAGGTCTGATAAAGCCGGACCCGGCGATATTCGAGCTTGCGATCCGGCGGTTCGCTCTCGATCCGACCCGCACCCTGTTCATCGACGACCGTCCGGAGAATACCGAGGCCGCCGCCGCATGCGGATTTCAGGTGCATACCTTTACGACACCGGCTCGGTTGATTGAGGTGTTGAAGCAAGATCGGATAGGTTAAACCCCTCGCACATGTTCCGAGATCGTCCAGGCTCCCATCAGGACGAAGCCGATTCCGGCGATCAGTTTCAGTGGCACCATGGTCAGGAACCGTTCGGCAACAGTGCCGAGGAAGACGGCGAGGGCGGTTGAGACAACCAGGGCCGTCGCTGCCGCGAGGAAGATCATGAAGGGGGAATGGGCTTTATCAGAGGCGAAGAGGACGGTTGCCAACTGGGTCTTGTCGCCCAGTTCGGCCAGAAAGACGGTGACGAAAACGCCGATGAGATAGGACATGAAATGCGGCTCCGTATGACGGGACCGGCAGACAGCTATGACGAACCGATCAGCCGGTCCCCCAACCTGATCAGCACGCCATAGGTCTCACCAAACCGGAACCGGTCGCCCGCACCATGGCCGGGTCGGTACTCCTACCAGGCCAAGTCTGTTGATGCGGGCCTCTCTGAAGTTGAGAGAGGCTACTCCCCTACGGTATTGGGGGAGGATGTAGCCGGACCGATATGCCGGGTCAAGCCTGAGCGATGCGCAGGCGTCGCCGACGGGATGCCCCCAACCTTTCGGCAGGGTAACACGCGATCTCCCGCAGCAGCGCGGTCAGGCGCCCGGTCTCCCCGGATTGCGGGTCCGCCTCCGCAAAGGGGGGCAGCGTGCCCAGCATGGCTGCGGCCCGCGCCGGGTCAATTTCCTGCGGAAGTGCGATCAGCCAGGACAGGACTGCATTTTCCGCCGCCCCGCGTGGCAGGGGATGGGGGGACTGGAACAATCCGCGCAGGCAGGCCTGGGGGTCCATTCGGGCGATCCGGGACGCATCCGAATCGGTATTGGGGAAAGTACTGGCACTTGGATACGACAAGCCACTCATCAAAACCTCCATCCGGGGCACCCCGCCCGGTCTCATGGGTTACAACAAGGCGAGCGGCAGGTCTCCTGGCTCACGGGTCAGTGCCGATCCGTCCTGCCTTCCCGGTGGAGGTTCCACCAGTGGCGTGGGTCGGGCGGTCGGCTCTCCGCTTACAGTTGCGGGGGCAGCTTCGGCATTGTCGGACCCATTCCGGTTTCTTGGAATGGGACAGGCGCACCGAATTCCCTTTTGATCCCCCCGAGGGGGAACCGCTCAATATCTGCCGAGCTTACCTGATTTGGCGTGCTTCGCTAGAACAAAAGCGACGGGGTATCATTGTCTTCCCGTCACTTGACCGCGAAGCGATTGCGCGTTCAAATCAACCGGGGGCGGATCAGATCGTAAAAAGGGGGATTGGTGTATGCTGGAAGGGCTTCGGCATGCCTTTGAGGAACGCGCGGAGCGGCGGCGCAACCGCCCCTTCATGGAAGCCTGCATGGCTGCCTGCGCCCTGGTTGCGATTGCGGATGGCGAGGTGTCGCTGTCGGAACGCGGGCGGATTGACCAGATACTGGAATCCATAGACCGGCTGAAATTCTTCGATGTGCATGAGGCTGTCGATCTGTTTAATGGACATGTCGAGGCTATTCGCGAGAATGAGGTTCAGGGCCGTGTTGATGCCCTGGCTCTGGTGCGGGAAATGCGGCAGGATGCGGGGGATGCGGTGCTGCTGGTCAAGGTCGCTCTGGCGGTTGGGCGCGTCGATGGCGTCCTTCTAACCAGTGAACGGGCGCAATGTCTGGCGATCTGTCGTGAATTGGGACTGGATCTGCGCGATTTTGAATAACCGTGTCCGGACGTGGTGTCAGTCCTTCGGTCCGCTGAACAGCATGAAAAGAAGGATCCGGTTCTGCCCGCTTCGTGTCCGGACCGGATAGAGAAACCGCAGATAGCGCATCCAGGTCAGATCCGAAATATCGACGATCCCGGCACTGGCGCGGGGTGTGCCTGATTGCAGGGTCCTGACATATTCGGTGATGATCGTGTCCCGTGTCCGGGAGGCGAGGATATCCCGCAATCGGACGCCCCGCAGATTGCGCCGCGCCATGGCATTAATGCTTTCCCCCACAAATCGATACGTGAAGTCCGGATCACCTGATGGTACCGGTGTCAGGTCCAGTGTCCCCATTGAAGGCATGAAACGGGCAAAATCCGAGATATCGAAAAGATCCCAGTCAATGACGCCGCCGGTGCTGATTGCAGTCAGGGCCTCGTGCGGTTGATGGAATCGCGCCAACCCGATTGCTTCGGCAAAGGTTACCGGTCGGTGATTCCGGACCATCGTTTCCATGTCGGATGCGGCGTCACCGTCATCCAGGAGTGCGGCCAGAGCGGAAAAATCGACTGTGTACATGAGTTATATTAGCATGAACGGGAATTCTATTAAATGCTGCAGTGACCCGGACAGGCTGGTGCTTCGTCGCAATAGCCGTTACGGTACGTTGAAAATGCACCATTGTTTCGAACCGAGTGGGGACGTCGCATCATGGATCTCATCCGCATCATCATCGCCATTTTCCTGCCGCCCGTTGCGGCTTTTCTGACTGTCGGGATTGGTGTTCATTTCTGGCTCAACATCGTACTCACGCTGCTTGGCTTCCTGCCGGGCATGATCCATGCGCTGTGGCTGGTCGTGAAGAAGTAACGATGCAGGCTTCGCCGGATCTGGCGTCCCTCGAAACGCCCTGCCTGCTTCTCGATAAGGCGCGTCTGCATGCGAATATCTCCCGGATGTCGGAGGCGGTGGATCGTTTCGGTGTGGTATTGCGCCCACATCTGAAGACCGCGAAATCCGCCACCGTCGGGGAGATAGCAACGGATGGCAAAAGGCGTGGTATCACGGTCTCGACGCTGCGGGAGGCAGAGTATTTCGCCGATCATGGCTTTCGGGACATCACCTATGCGGTCGGGATCGCGCCCGGTAAGCTCGACCGGGCGGCGGCCTTGGTTGCGCGTGGCGTCGATCTGAAGCTGCTGGCCGATACGGTCGATGCAGCCGGTGCCATCGCCCGGCATGGCGCGGCCTTCAAGCTGTTGATTGAAATCGATTGCGGCGATGGGCGCGGCGGTGTTGCGCCGGAGAGTGAGACCCTGTTGCGGATCGCCGATCAATTTGACGGCATATCGGCGGCGCGGCTTGAAGGCGTCCTGACCCATGCCGGTCAGTCCTATGGCTGTGCTGATATCGCGAGTCTGTATGTGATTGCGGAGCAGGAGCGTCATGCGGTTGTGACCGCCGCCAACCGGTTGCGGGGGGCTGGGCATGAAGTTCACACCGTCAGCGCCGGGTCCACGCCGACCGCCCTGTTCAGCAGGGATGCGACCGGCCTGACGGAGTATCGTGCCGGGGTCTATGTCTTCTTCGATCTGGATCAGCAATCACGCGGCGTCTGCGCGCGTGAGGACCTGGCCCTGCATGTGCTAGCCAGCGTCATAGGGCACAATCGCGAAGCGGGTAAGATCCTGATCGATGCGGGTGGACTTGCCCTGTCGAAGGATACCGGTGCCAATGCCTTCCGTCCGGAAGTACGCTATGGCGAAGTCTGTACGCTGACGGGTGATCTTCTGCCCGATACCTATGTCACCGCTGTCAGTCAGGAACACGGTCATATCCGGGTATCGGACGAATCGCTGTTTGAGCGGCTACCGGTCGGAAGCCGGGTTCGCATTCTGCCCAACCATGCCTGCATGACCGCAGCGGCCTATGCCCGGTATCATGTCATTGAGGACAACCGAGTTGTCGATGTCTGGGACCGCTGTAACGGCTGGTGACTATTTTTCCGTTTCTTTCAGCTGGCTGCCAAAGGCCTGATCGGTGATGATCTGCTGTAATGGATCGAAGAGTTCCGGGGGAACCTTCAGGAATGCGACGCACATTACCATACCCTCGTCATCGGCACCGACGATGCGGCAGGGCAGTTCTATGCGGGTCAATTCGTCCGGCATCAGACAGACCATCAATTCATCGCCGATCTCCAACCCCTCATTGTCTGGATAGAAGCCGAAGCCACCCAGACTGAGATCCGTGACTCGGCCTTTCAGCCCGCCCAGCTCCGCCGCGAAGCGGAGTTTGACGCGACGTTCCTTTCGGCGGTCGCCCGGTTTTATGATACTCATCAATCGGCTGAACATAGGAAATCCTCGGCTGCGTCCCTGCACAAATGGAATGCAGGATTCGTGCCGGATAACCTTACGCCAAAGCGTCCTTCAGGCGATACCAAAACATGCCGAGCGTCAGCAGTGGTGTCCGGAACTTGCCACCGGGGAAGATCGGATGCTTGAAGGCTGACATGATATCGAATCGCTCGGCCTGTCCCCGGATTGCTTCAGCCAGGATTTTACCGCACATATTGCTGAGCGCGAGGCCGTGCCCGGAATAGCCCTGGCTGAAATAGGTACGGTTTCCGATTCGCCCGACATGCGGCATTCGGTCCACGGTGATGCCGATATAGCCGCCCCAGACATGCTCTATCTTCACATCGGCCAATTGCGGGAATACATGCAGCATGCGCGGGCGCACGAAACCGCCCAGATCGTTCGGCTCCAGGCCGGAATAGGTCGCCCGTCCACCGAACAGCATGCGCTTGTCCCCGCTCATCCGATAGTAATCGACGATGAAGTTGCAGTTCGATACCGCCTCATCCCCCGGCAGGAGCCCCTTGGCGCGGTTTTCGCCCAGCGGTTCCGTCGCCACGATATAGCTGCCGACCGGCATCAGCCGTCGGAACAGATAGGGCTCCGTTTCCCGCAGATAGGCATTCCCGGCGAGGATCAGATAGTCCGCCCGCAGCACCCCGCTCTCGGTATGAATGGCCGGTTTGTCGCCGGTATCCATGCGGATCGCGCGGCTGTTTTCGTATATCCGAACACCTGCCTTGAGTGCCGCCTCGGCCAGGCCCAGGCAGTAATTCAGCGGATGCAGGTGGCCGCCTCCCGGCTCCCACAGCGCTGCGTGATAGAGTTCGGAGCCGATTCTGTCGCGCAGATCTGAGCCTTCCAGAAGTTTTGATCCGGTATAGCCATAGGCATCCCACTCCGCCTGCGTTTCCTTCAGGTCTTCGACCTGACTTTTGCGCTCGGCGGCATGCATGTAGCCCCATTTCAGGTCGCAATCGATATCGTATTTCGCAACCCGGTCGCGGACCAGCTTGGGGGCCGCATCGGCGATTTCCCAGGCGGCTTTTGCCCGTTCTTCTCCCAGATGCTTGCGGATTGTCGCCATGGACTTGGTGAAACCGGTGCAGACCTGCCCGCCATTACGACCGGAAGCACCGAAGCCAACCGATTCCGCTTCGACAATAGCGACGGAAAATCCGGCCTCGGCCAGTTCCAGAGCGGCTGACAGGCCGGTATAACCCGCCCCCAGGATCGCCACATCGGCGGTTACCTCCCCTTCCAGTTTCGGGTGGGATGGGGCCGAATGAGCCGTGGCGCGATAATAGGAGCGCGTGTCGTCGAATTTTGCCATGATCGTCAAACCGTCCTTAAATACCATTCGTAATCGAGAATCGGAATCTGGGATTGGAACTGGTCGTTCTCGAAACTGCGGGCCGCGACATAGGTCTCGCAGTAATGTTCCCCCAGATAGCGGGGCAGGATCTTGCTTTCGCCAAATGTCTGGAGTGCCTGCCACCAGCGCAGTGGCAGGTCCGTTACCGGCTTGTCATAGGCGTTGTTGCGCTCAATGGGACCGGGATCGAGCTTCTTGACCAGACCATGATGCACGCCTGCCAGAACCGCTGCCATCGCCAGATATGGATTGGCATCGGCCCCGGCAATGCGGTGTTCGACCCGCATTCCCTTCTCGTCCGACCGCGGGATGCGAAGCGAGACCGTGCGGTTATCGACGCCCCAGGCGGTATTGATCGGAGCATAGGAATTGGCCTGGAACCGGCGATAGGAATTCGCATTCGGTGCGAAGATCGCCATCCCATCCGCCGTGGTCTTCACCAGACCGCCTATGGCATAGCGCAGCGCCTTTGCGGCGGGAAGACCGATTTCCTCATCCATCGGACCGGCGAAGATATTGTTTCCGGCCTTGTCGAGCAGGCTCAGATGGATATGCATCCCGCATCCGGCAAGATCAGAGAATGGCTTTGCCATGAAGGTCGCGATCATGCCGTGACGCCGGGCCACGCCCTTGATGATCCGCTTCAGCAGCACCGCATCATCGCAGGCCTTTATCGGGTTATCGACGTGATGCAGGTTGATTTCGTACTGACCCGGCCCGTATTCGGCGGTTACCGTATCGGCGGGCACATCCTGTGCGACGCAGGCATCCTCGACATCGGTCAGAAAATCCTCGAATTCATAAAGTTCCTCAATGCCATAAACCTGGGTCGTTGTCTGACGCTGGCCGGTGGTTGGAGAGGGCGCCATATGCGGACGTCCTGATTCCGCGATTTTTGCGTCCAGCAGATAGAATTCCAGTTCGATGGCGGTGACCGGCGTGAAGCCCATATTCACCAGCGGCTGCGCGGCTCGCGCCAGGATATAGCGTGGGTCGGCGAAATAGGGATCACCGTCGCGGGTCATCATGGAGGCGATGACCTGCCCGGTCGGCGCATTGGCCCAGGGAACCGGCTTCAGCGTTCCGGCAACGCCAAGACAGGAATGATCCGGGTCGCCATCGCGGGTGCCATAGTCGATGGTCTCACAGTTCCGGCCTGTCGCATCCAGCAGATAAGTGGAACCGGGCAGGGCGATTCCGCCCTCATGCAGACGATCAATCGCCTCCACCCCGATTCGCTTGCCGCGAAGGATGCCGCACATGTCCGGGATAATCATATCAACACCCTTGAGGCCAGGATTCTCGGAAACGAAGGCATCGACTTCTTCTTTGGTCAACCAGCCGGTCATGAGGAACAACTTTCCAGATCTTAAGGGTTTGTTGGCCTGGATCAGGCCGAAATGATGCGGAGGGCATCAGGGATGGCACCGATTAGCGCTTGCGGATAGAGGGTAGTATAAGGCATAAAAAATGTGATCACAATCTTTGGGGCCATGCCTGCAACGGTTCAATCCCGCCATGAGGGCGGTTGCGTCCGATCCATGAAGACGACCGAATTCGGTGCGTTGGGGCAATGGCGAGTGAGGCTTTCGTGACTAATCTGACCGATTGGGTTAACGCGCGCAATATCGACGAGGTCGAATGTCTGATGCCGGATATGTCCGGTATCGCGCGGGGCAAGATACTTCCCTCCAACAAATTCCTGAAGGGACTGGAAGACCGCAGTCTTCGGGTTCCGGAATGCCTGTTCATCCAGACGGTGACCGGTGAGTTCGTGATGGATACGGAGGTCGTCGCCGATACCAACCGCGACATCGCCATGGTGCCGGATCCGAGCACCATCCGGGTCGTTCCGTGGTATCCAGATCCGGTCGCGCAGGTGATCTGCGATGCCTATCATCTGGACGGCTCGCCGGTCAATTTCTCGCCGCGCTATGTCCTGAAGCATATCCTGGATCTGTATGCGAAGAAGGGTCTGCAGCCCATCGTCGCGCCGGAACTGGAATTCTATTTCGTGAAGAAGAACCTCGACCCCGATTATCCGCTGGAACCGCCCATCGGGGCATCGGGCCGTCAGGAATCCGGTCGTCAGGCCTATGGCATCGAGGCCGCGAACGAGTTCGATCCCATCGTGGAGGATATCTACGATTTCTGCGAGGCGGCGGAACTGGACGTCGATACCATGGCCCATGAGGCCGGGGCGGCGCAGATGGAGATCAACTTCAACCATGGCAATCCGCTGGAACTCGCCGATCAGGTTTTCCTGTTCAAGCGACTGGTCCGGCAGGCAGCACTGCGGCACGACATCTACGCCACCTTCATGGCCAAGCCGCATCAGAACCAGCCCGGATCGTCGATGCATATCCACCAGTCGCTGGTTGATATCGAGACTGGCAAGAATGTCTTCTCCACCAAGACCGGCAAGGATTCGAAGACACTGCTGAACTATATTGGTGGATTGCAGCGCTATCTGCCTGCCGCGATGCCGCTGATGGCACCCAATGTGAACAGCTATCGCCGCATTGCGCGTTATTCCGATGCGCCGATCAACGTGCATTGGGGGCATGACAACCGGACCTGCGGGCTGCGCGTGCCGGATTCCAGTGCGGAATCCCGGCGCATCGAAAACCGGCTGGCCGGGTCCGACGCCAACCCCTATCTCGCCATGGCCGCAACGCTGGCCTGCGGCTATCTGGGGATCAAGGAGAAGATCGAACCCTCAAACCCGGTTGAGGGCGATGCTTATCGCTTCGCCTTCGCGCTGCCCCGTCACCAGGGCGATGCGCTGCACAAGTTCAATTATGCGAAGCCGTTGAAGGATACGCTCGGGGAACATTTCGCCCGTGCCTATATGGATGTGAAGAACCACGAATATGATCTGTATCAGCGCGTGATCAGTTCCTGGGAGCGGGAGAACCTGCTGCTGAATGTCTGATCCGGCGGGTCAGGCGAGAACCATCTCGACCTGACCCAGGCCCTTGAAATGACCGGTGATCTGGACGCCGCGTCTGCCTTCGAAGACGGGGGCAAGTGCGCCGGTGGAAATCCAGTCACCAGCCTTCAGGCCGATATCACGTTGGCGCAGGGCTTCGGTGAGCCAAGTGAGGGCGGCGAGGGGATTGCCAAGCGCATTCGCACCAGTTCCTTCTCCCATCATTATGTCGCCCATGCGAACAGAGACGGGCAGTTCCGCCAGGTTCAGTGATTGCCAGTCGCTGCGGCCCTCACCAAAGATGAAGGCGTGATTGGCGGCCCCGTCGGCGATGATCCATCTGAAATCGATGGGGGCATCGGTATTCTGGAAACGGCTGTCAACGATTTCAATGGCGGGATGGACGCTGCCGATGGCGGCGGCGACCTCATCCTGCGAATACGCAGACTCGCGGGACGGCAATGCATCTTTCAGGCGGAAGGCGACCTCCACCTCGACCACATTCCTGGCTCCGTTGGGTGTCGGAATCCGGGTCGGTCCCGGATAGATCCAGCGATCAAACAGGGGGCCGTAAAGAGGTCCGTCGGTGCCGAGCTTGCCCTGAATTTCGGCATTGGTTGCACCGATCTTCCATCCTACCAGCGGCACGCCGATGGCATCGATCATTTCATCCTGAAGGGCGTAGGCCTGTTCCAGGCTGTTTGGGGGCGGGCCCATATCTGCGGCGAGTTTGGTCCCGTCCAAGCGTGCTGAGGCCAGCGCCTTGCCTGTCGACATTTGCATCGTCTAGCGACTTTCGTTTATCAGTTGTTGTTCTACGTCTGCCGGATTTATGGGAGTTCGCTGGCCGGGGATCCATACTCCGTCCATATCCCGGTTCCAGATGCTTCTGCTCCAGATACCATCCTCTTCACGGTGCCACCAGTGGATTGGCGCGGTCATTTCACCGACCCAGGCGAAGAACAGCAGGACCGGTTCCTTTCCCGTTGTTAGGCTGTGGACGCGCCCTGTTGGTGTTATGGAGCATGCGCCGGGTGCAAGGGGTACCGGTTTACCGTCCAGCCCATGCTGAATCCGGACGGTTCCGGACAGGCAGAAATACAGTTCGGCGGCCTTATGGCTGTGCAGCGGATAGTGGATGTCGGGGGCAAGGGTGAAGAATCCACCGCGCAGGCCGGGACAATTCAGAATGCCCAGATCACCGAGGACATGGGCGGCATGCATGCCTGCGGACAAGGCGGGGTCGACATCCGGGTGGGCGGTGATGACAGATCTCCACGCGCAGAGACCGGCCACAGCCGGAATCTCCGCTGCCAGTGCCTGGGAGACCGCGAGAGAAGACAGGCATTGTGGCAATGCGTCAGGTGATGGACCCGAATTGTCAACCGGCTGATCGGCAAAGCCGTTCCGTGCCCCCCGTATCAGCGGCGCCAGGAAGGGCAGAAGCGTGATGTCGTCCCGCGCCCGCAGACGCAGTTCCTCGATCAGCGCTTCCGCGAAGCGTCCTGGCACGGTCTGCTCGATCAACGCAATTGGCCGCAAGCGGCTTGAATCCGGCGACAGGCTTCTTCCAATGCCTCCGTGGAGGTCGCATAGGAAATCCGGAAGTAGGGTGACAGGCCGAAAGCTTCACCCTGAACCGTCGCGACGCCCTTGTCCTCCAGCAGATAGGTGACGAAATCCTGGTCGGTTTCAATCACTTTACCGGACGGGGTTTTGCGCCCGATCACACCGGCACAGGACGGATAGACATAGAACGCGCCTTCCGGTGTCGCGCAGGTAATGCCGGATGCCTGATTCAGCATACCGACGACGAGGTCGCGGCGATCCTTGAACACGGCATTGTGTTTCTCGATGAAGGAATGGTCGCCGTCCAGTGCCGCCACACCCGCCCATTGCACGAAGGTCGTGGGGGAGGTCGTGGACTGCGAATTCAGCATGTTCATGGCCTTGATCAGATCGGCATTCCCCGCCGCATAACCCAGCCGCCAGCCGGTCATGCAATAGGCCTTCGACAGGCCGTTGAGCGTCAGAACCCGGTTCATTAGCTTCGGTTCGACCTGGGCTATGGTGGTGAATTCAAACCCGTCATAGACGATGAATTCGTACATATCGTCGGTCATGACATGAACATGGGAACAGGCCGGTTCCAGCAGAACATCGGCCAGTGCCTTCAGTTCCGCGCGGGTATAGGCCGCCCCGGTCGGGTTCGACGGGCTGTTCAGCATCAGCCATTTGGTTTTCGGGTTGATCGCCTTTCGCAATTGGTCCGGCAGCAGCTTGAATCCCGCTTCCGCCGGGCAGTCGATCAGTACAGGCTCCCCCTCCATCAGGGCGGCGATATCAGTATAACTGACCCAGAACGGTGCCGGAACCAGTACCTCATCGCCCGGATTGAGCGTCGCCATGAAGGCGTTGAAGATCGTCTGCTTGCCGCCGGTGCCGACGGTGATCTGCGAGATATCGTAATCCAGCCCGTTGTCGCGCTTCAGTTTGCGGGCCACCGCCTCCCGCAGTTGCGGGATGCCGGGCGGTGGGCCGTATTTCGTCTTGCCCGACGCGATCGCGTCATAGGCAGCCTTCTTGATATGCTCAGGCGTATCGAAATCGGGCTCGCCCGCGCCAAGGCCGATCACGTCGACGCCCTGCGCCTTCAACTCGTTCGCCTTCGCGGTGACGGCGACGGTGGGGGAGGGTTTGATCCGCTTCAATCGATCCGCAAGAAAGGCCATGACCTGATGTCTCCTGATCTCAGAATGAAAGGCTGCGCGAACGGGCGAAACCTACGCCCAACCGCCCTGTGCTGCAATGCCGTTTCAGTCGGGATAACCGGCCCAGTTCCATGAATTTCACTTTTCCGCGCTCCCCGCGCTTCATTCTGCCCCGGCCACAGTTCTGCCGCAAAAGAACCCCGTATACGCCGTCATGCATCCGTGGGTCTGCCGTTATTGGGCATCATTCTGGCATCCGTGACCATCCTCTGCGACGAAAGGAGATGCGGGTCCATGTATGTCCAGATTTTTTCATATCGCTCCACTCATGCCCAAAGGCTTGCCCGGCGAGGCCGGTGCATGGTTCGGGGTATCAGTCTGCTCTGTCTGATGGTGCTGGGATTTACCGCATTTCTCGCTCTGGCCGCTGGTGCCAATGCTGCTCAGGTGCCGCAGTCGGACGGGTTGTATCTGCGCCCGATGGGGCAGGAAGTGGAGGCTCCCTACTCTGCCGCTCCACGTTTGGCCCAGACGATGCAACTCGACATCGCCGGGATCATCGTCCGGGGCAAGGTGACGCAGCTATTCAAGAATGATGGCGAGACCTGGGTGGAAGGTAGCTATCGCTTCCCGCTGCCGGATGGGGCGGCGGTGGACACATTGAGGATACGGGTCGATGACCGTCTGATCGAAGGCGAAATTCGGGAACGGGAAGAGGCCCGTGCGGCCTATGAGGAGGCGCGGGAGGCCGGCCAGACTGCTGCCCTGCTGGATGAGGACAGCCCCAACCGGTTCATGATCTCGCTCGCCAATATAGGACCGGGTGAAACAATTTCCGTCGCGCTGGAATTCCAGTCGACCGTGGCGCGTCAGGGTGATGCCTTTGAATTCCGCATGCCGCTGGTGGTCGCGCCGCGCTATCTGCCGGATATCGCGCTTTCGGCTCAGGATCATCCTGCGATCCAGAGCGAAATCCGCCGCCATATCGAGAATGCGGCTCGTCTCGGTTTTCCAGTCGATCTGTCGCGTGGTTCGAATCAGACAGCCCTTGGCGTCACACTGGATGCGGGTATGGAACTCGCGATGCTGGAAAGTCCCAGCCATGATCTTGTCGTTTCCCGTGAAGGCAACCAGTACCGCATCGGCTTGCGGCTGGAATCAGAACCGGCAGACCGCGATATCATCCTGCGCTGGCAGGGCGTGCGCAAGGAAGTGCCGGGCGCGATGCTGTTCCACGAACGGATCGGCGATGTGGATTATCTGCTGGCCATGATTCAGCCTCCCGACACGGCCACCGCCCGAACACTGGACCGGCCACGGGACGTGACCTTCATCGTCGATACGTCGGGTTCCATGGAGGGTGAGTCGATACAGGCCGCCAGGGTGGCGCTGATCGAGGCCTTGGCCGGGTTGACTTCGGATGACCGGTTTGAAGTGATCGAGTTTAATCAAGACTATCGCCGTCTCTTCGGCTCGTCCCAGCCCGCCACGGCGACGCGGGTTGAGACTGCGGTTCGCTTTGTTGCCGGTCTGCGCGCCGATGGTGGCACGGAGATGGCGGCACCTCTGCGTGCCGCCCTGTCGAATCCAGGTGTAGAATCAGGGGCGGAAGAAGGGGCAGTTCGTCAGATCGTCTTCCTGACCGACGGGCATATCGGCAATGAGGACGAACTGTTCCGGATGATCGAAGCGAATCTGGGGAATGCCCGGCTGTTCACGGTCTCGCTCGGCTCTGCGCCGAATGGCTGGTTCATGCGGAAATCCGCGGAACTGGGTGCGGGTGAGACCCTGAGCATCGCCGATGTTTCGGAGGCCGGTCTGCGCATGGCGGAGTTCTATGTACGGATTGAGAATCCGGTGGTCGTCGATCTGGCGCTGTCGGCCGATCCGGGCAGCCGGATGGATGTCCAGCCGTCCCGCCTGCCGGATCTTTATGGCGCGCGGGCGCTGATCGTGCCACTGGCCATTGAGAACTGGGGCGGATCGCTGACTCTGACCGGGGAGATGTCCGGTGACCCCCTGTCGATCACCCTGACCCGGGATGATCTGCATCCGGCATCCGGAGTTGCGAAACTCTGGGCCGAGGGCAAGGTCGAGGCGATCCAGGATGACATTCGTCGCGGTGTGATTGATCCCGATGCAGGTCGGCTGGCGGTGCTGGATGTTGCCATCCCGCATCGGCTGGCGACCGCCTATACCAGTTTCGTCGCCGTCGACCGCCCGATCCGTCGACCGGATGGTTCAGTGCTGGATCACCATGACATGCCGAATAACATGCCTGCGGGCATGGTCATGGCATCGCTCGCCGGTCCTGCCGGGTCGCTGGGATGGCAGGGCATGATCCTGACCGGACTCGCCTTCATTACCGGGTCGCTGGGACTGTTGCTGGTCGGTCGCCGGTTAGGTGGAGGGCCGGTATGATGACCGTGATTTCAGAAGCATCGACACTCTCGACCGGGACTCGGCGTATCTGGCGTCGTCGGA
Source organism: Alphaproteobacteria bacterium (assembly GCA_965223125.1). Taxonomy (GTDB): domain Bacteria; phylum Pseudomonadota; class Alphaproteobacteria; order UBA8366; family Aestuariispiraceae; genus Pacificispira. Next base: position 2,710,685 of record OZ244984.1, read on the forward strand.
TATTCGCACTGCTGGCGGGACTGTTTGCTGCATTGGGGATATGGCAGATCGGACAGTCTGCCCTGCTGCTGGGAAAGGCATGGCTGGCCCCGATCCTGATCGAAAGCGCCTGGGCGAAGGTTCAGGCCGGTGAAACGGGCGCTGCCCTGAAGCCCTGGCCCTGGGCCGATACGCAGCCTGTCGCGAAACTCCATTTCCCGACCCTGGAGCGATCCCGGATTGCCCTGTCCGGTGCCACGCCCCGCGCCATGGCCTTTGGTCCAACCTTCAGCGAAGCGGGACCGATCCCGGCCTTCTTCGGCCATCGAGACACGCATTTCACCCTGTTGCGGGATGTCGGGATCGGGGATCCGATCCGCTGGGAATCGGGTGATGGCAGCATCGCTGACTATCGCATCCGAGAGGCGGGTATCCGGCATAAGGACGATATTCGAATTGCCGTTGCGGCGGGTGAGGATCTGGTCGCCTTTGTCACCTGCTGGCCGTTCGATGCGGTGACGGCGAATGGTCCGATGCGCTATGTCGTGATCGCCGAACGGGAAATCGGTCCCATCGCCGCACTGACCAATCCGGCCCAACCCTGATATCCTACTTTTCGAATACCATTCATTAATACTTTCGCCATATATTGCGAGTCGGGCGGGATTTGAATGGAAATGGAGTAGGGGTTGATGTCTCCGGACTGCGAGTTGAGTTTGCGGATGGTCGAGGGTGCTTTGCTGCGCGGTGACTGGAAGACTGCTCGCAGTCTGATCGCGGACTGGTCCTGTCCATCGGGAAGCGACTGTGATTGTGACGGCAGCTGCTTCACCCATCGCGGCTATCTGTACAATGTCGCGCTCAGCGTGAAGGTTCTGGGGCTGGAGGGTGCGCGTGTGCAGTTGGCCCGCGATCTGTCGAAATGGGAAACCGCTTCAGGCCGTGCCGTTACGAGATTTCAGACGGCGAAGTCTTCTTCCGCATAGCCCTGAAAGAACAGCAGGCTGGTCATATCGGTGTGTTCGATATGGAACTTCGTTTGTGCCCTGACGATGGGCTTCGGGTTGAATCCAATGCCAAGACCCGCCGCCAGCAGCATATCCAGATCGTTCGCGCCATCGCCTATGGCCGCCCCGCCTGACAGATCTGTCCCCTGACGCTGGCACATCTCCCGCAGGATTTCCAGCTTGGTCGGACGGCCGACGATTGTTCCGGTCAGTTCGCCGGTGAAACGACCGTCATCCCCGATTTCCAGCGTATTGGCCGCATGTTCCTGGAATCCCAGTTCGGCATGGACGACGGCGGTGGTAAAGGTGAAGCCGCCCGATACCAGCGCACAGAGACAGCCATGCGCAACCATGGTCCTCACCGCGCGCTCGGCACCCTTTGTATGGCGGATCTGCGCCATCACGGATGCCATGGATTCTGTCGCCGGATACCCTTTCAGTAGTTTGACGCGGGCGCGCAGGCTCTCGACGAAATCCATTTCGCCCACCAAGGACCGGGCGGTGATCTCCGCTACCTGCTCCCCGAAACCCAGTTCGGAGGCAAGCGTATCCAGCGTCTCATTCTCGATCATGGTGGAATCCATGTCCGACACCAGAACCCGCTTGCGGCGGCCTTCCGGGACCTGAACGGCCCGGTCGATTCCGGTGAGGGTGCTCTGCCCTGCAAGGGCCTGGCGCAGGGTATCGTGATCCGCACCATCTACAGGAAATTCTGCCGCCTGGTCTGGCGCGAGAATCCGTGTTTCCGATGACGGTGTGCCGCCAGCCTGCCGCGCAGCCTGCCGGGCGGCGGTCAGGTGATCTTCAGTCAGCGGCTGGCGGTCGGGATGGCCGACAAGGGTGATGATGCTTCGCATGAAAGGCCGATAGCCGAGCCAGACGACCCCGGCAAGCGACAATTTCATGATTCCGGTTGGCTGCCGGTTTCGGTTCGCTCTGGCCGACCGGATTGGATAAGCTGCATCGCCTTCTGACCGGAACATCCATGACATGAAAAAAACCAGTATCATTCTCTATGGACCGACCGCATCGGGGAAGTCTGCCCTGGCGATGGCCCTGGCGCGGGCATTCGATGGAGTCGTGATCAATGCGGATTCGATGCAGGTCTATGCCGATCTGCGGGTCTTGAGTGCGCGCCCGTCACCGGAAGATGAAGCGGCGGTTCCGCACCGGCTTTATGGTGTGCTGGACGGGATGGAGGTTTGTTCGGCGATGCGCTGGCGGGACATGGCACTGGCGGAGATTCGGGCCGCGCAGGCGGCGGGCAGGTTGCCCATTCTCTGCGGCGGGACCGGGTTCTACATCAAGGCGCTGACCGAAGGCCTGTCTCAGATGCCCGAGATTCCGTCGGCGATCCGCGACCGCATCCGGTCTGAGGTAGTGGCGGCATCTGGTGTTTCAGGCTGGGAGAGGCTGCAAGCATTGGACCCGGTCGCCGCCGCGCGGATCGAACCGATGGATCTGCAGCGTATCAGCCGCGCATTGGAAGTCCATGCCGCAACCGGGCGGATATTGACTGACTGGCAGTCGGATCCCCTCATGGGCGCGCCCGAGGATCAGCGGTTTCTGACCCTGACGCTTAATCCCCCCCGATCCGAGCTTGTGGCGCGGTGTAATGCCCGGCTGGAGAACATGGCGGCGGCAGGGGCGCTGGACGAGGTTCAGGCTCTATTGGATCGGAACCTGCCAGCGGATCGCCCAATCCTGCGCGCGGTCGGTGTCCCGGAATTCGCCGCGTATCTGGCCGGGGACTGTGATTTGGCGACGGCCCTGGATCAGGCGAAGATGGCAACGCGACGCTATGCCAAAAGGCAGGTGACCTGGATGAAGAATCAGATTCATTCAAATTTTATGACAAATGAGCAATTTTCGGAAAGTTTAGAGGGTAAAATTTTTGCATTTATTGAAGAAAACGGGTTGATTCGATCCTGACCCCTCCTTATTGTGCGCCGCACGATGCAAGGTTAAGCTTCGGGCCGGGCGCGGTTTTTGCGGATCGGCCCTTTTGGTGGAATGATCGTTCATGCCTGCCGGACTGGCGGGCGAGATCCAGAATGAGGAAATGCGAGAGATGGCGACACAGCAACTGACCGGCGCGGAAATGGTGATCAAGGCTTTGGCGGATCAGGGCGTGGATGTCATTTTCGGCTATCCCGGCGGTGCGGTCCTGCCGATTTATGACGCGCTGTTCAAGCAGAACCATGTCCGCCATATCCTGGTCCGGCATGAGCAGGGAGCGGTGCATGCGGCGGAGGGCTATGCCCGATCCACTGGCAAGCCCGGCGTGGTGCTGGTGACCTCTGGTCCCGGTGCGACGAATGCTGTGACGGGGCTGACCGATGCGCTGATGGATTCGATTCCCATCGTTTGCCTGACCGGTCAGGTGCCGACGCATCTGATCGGCAATGATGCGTTCCAGGAATGCGATACAACCGGGATTACCCGCCCCTGCACCAAGCACAATTACCTGGTGAAGGACGTCAACAAGCTGGCCCGCACGATGCATGAGGCCTTCTATGTTGCCACCAGCGGGCGGCCCGGCCCGGTTGTCGTCGATCTGCCGAAGGACGTCCAGTTCGCGACGGGCACCTATGAGATGCCGAAATCGGCGGCGCACAAGACCTACAAGCCGGTGGTAAAGCCGGAACTGGCCCGTATCGAGGCTGCGGTGGACATGTTGCTGGCCGCCAAGCGTCCGGTCATCTATGCAGGGGGCGGGGTCATCAATGCCGGGCCGAATGCGTCGAAACTGCTGGGGGAATTCGTTCGCATGACGAATTTCCCCTGTACCTTGACGCTGATGGGCCTCGGTGCCTTTCCAGCGAACGAACCGCAGTACCTCGGCATGCTGGGCATGCACGGGACCTATGAGGCGAACTGGGCGATGCATGACTGCGACGTCATGCTGGCCATTGGATCGCGGTTCGATGACCGGATCACCGGTAGGCTGGATGCCTTCGCGCCGAATTCGAAGAAGATCCATGTCGATATCGACGCCTCCTCCATCAACAAGAATGTTCGCGTAGATTTGCCGATCATCGGCGATGCGGGCTATGTGCTGGAGGATCTGATCAAGGTCTACAAGTCGCGGCACAAGAAGCCCGATGCGGCGGCACTGGAACGCTGGTGGGGCAAGATCGACGAGTGGCGGGCGATGAAGTGCCTGTCTTTCAAGACCGGCGACACGATCATCAAGCCGCAGCAGGCGATCCGTCGCCTCTATGAGAAGACGCTGGCCACCGGCAAGGATACTTTCATCACGACCGAGGTCGGACAGCACCAGATGTGGGCGGCCCAGCATTTCGATTTCCAGAAACCGAACCGCTGGATGACCTCCGGCGGGCTCGGCACGATGGGCTATGGTCTGCCCGCCGCCATCGGGGCGCAGCTTGGCAATCCGGACGGGCTTGTCATCGATATTGCGGGCGAGGCGTCGATCCTGATGAACATTCAGGAACTGTCGACGGCGGTGCAGTACCGCCTGCCAGTCAAGGTTTTCATCCTGAACAACGAATATATGGGGATGGTGCGCCAGTGGCAGGAATTGCTGCATGGCGGGCGCTATTCGCAGAGCTATTCGGAGGCGCTGCCGGACTTCGTCAAACTGGCCGATGCCTATGGCCTGACGGGGTTCCGGGCGGAAAACGTCGATCAATTGGATGATGTCATTGACGCGATGCTGGCCCATGACGGCCCGGTGATCGCCGATATCATGGTCGACAAGAATGAGAACTGCTATCCGATGATCCCGTCCGGGGCGGCGCATAACGACATGTTGCTGGGCCCGGTCGCCGAAGGTGAGGAAGCCATCGGCGCAGCGGGCAAAATGCTGGTCTGAACAAGGGAAAATTCGAGATGCCGGAAGGAAGTTTTGGGATGGCGAAGTCGGGAACCGTGGGTCAGCCGGGTGCGGCTTACACCTTCGTGAACAGCAATGAGACCGTGCGGCGGCACACCTTCGCCGTTCTGGTCGATAACGAGCCGGGCGTCCTGGCTCGTGTCATCGGTCTGTTCTCCGGTCGCGGCTACAATATCGAAAGCCTGACCGTTTCCACCGTGTCGGAAGACGAGACTATCAGCCGGATCAATATTGTCACCACCGGGACGGAAATGATTATTGAGCAGATCAAGGCGCAGCTTCACCGGTTGATCCCGGTCCATGACGTGCATGACCTGACGATGGATGGCGATCACGTCGAAAAGGAACTGGCGCTGATCAAGGTTCGCGCCAAGGATCATGCGCGGCGGGAATCCCTGCGCATTGCCGATATCTTCAAGGCCAAGGTCGCGGATACGACACTGGAAAGTTTCGTTTTCCAGATCGAAGGTGAACCGGCCAAGGTCGACAGCTTCATCGAATTGATGCGCGCGCTCGGCGAAACCGAAATCGCCCGTTCTGGCGTCGTCGCCATTGCCCGCGGGAAGAGTGTGCTGGAAGTTTAAGGTGCCGTCCGCGTCCTGGTCATCAGGAAAACCAGCGCATCAGCAGTCGCACCACTTTTCGTGTCCGCTCGCTGAACAGGCTGGGCGTAAAATAGCTGCCTGCTGTGCGTTTGGTAACTTCTGACAGGGTCGGGTAGGGGGCGATCAGGGCGGCGAGTCTGCCCATTTTCTGCTTTTGCTGAACCGCCATGATCCAGGGGAGCAGGAGGTCGCCAGCCCCCGCGCCGACGATGGTGCAGCCCAGTGCGCGGCCCTTTTTGTCCACAATGGCCTTTACCATGCCGTCAGTTTTATATTCCGTCCGGGCGCGGTCGTTATCGGCGAAGCTCCAGCGCAGGATCTGGAAATTTCCGCGTCCCAGCGTCTTTTCCGCCTCCGCCTCGGTCAGTCCGACTTGCGCTAATTCCGGATCGGTATAGGTGACCCACGGCACGGCGGTGTGGTCCACCTTGGCCCAGAACATCTTGAACAGGGCCTGACGGATGACGATCCCGGCATCATAGCCCGCCATATGGGTGAATTGGTAGCCCCCGGTCACATCACCGATGGCGAAGATTCGCCGGTTGGCGGTCTTTAGATGCGCATCGATGGTGATGCCGGTTCGGGTATGGGTGACTCCGGCCTTCTCCAGGTCCAGACCTTCGGTATTGGCGCGGCGTCCGACGGCGATCAGCAGATGGCTGCCGGTTAGGGTCTCCACTATGCCGTCCTTCTCGACCGTAGCGGCGATTCCCGCGCCCTCTGATGTGACAGATGTCAGCGCCGTGCCTTCGCGGATGTCGATCCCTTCTGCGCGCAGGCGGGAGATTACCAGTTCAGCCGCTTCCGGGTCGTCCTTTGCAAGAGCGCGGGCGAGTTCGACCACGGTGACCTTCGCGCCCAGACGCCGATGAGCCTGGGCCATTTCCAGCCCGATGGGACCGCCGCCGATCACGATCAGATGATCTATCAGGTTGCCATTGTCGAAGATCGTCTCATTGGTGAAATAGGGTGTCTGGTCGAGGCCGGGGATTGGCGGCACGAAGGGGGTGGAGCCGGTCGCGATCACGAAATACTTCGCCCGTACCAGCGTATCGCCTGCCGAAACCTCGTGCGGGCCGGTGAAGCGGGCATGGTCCTGCAGTACGGTTACGCCCAATCCTTCGAATCGGACGACGGAGTCATGGGGGGCGATGGCGGCGATGACGCCCTTCACATGCGCCCGTACCTTGCCCCAATCCACGGCAGGCTCCCGCGCTTCGATGCCGAACCGATCCGCGTCCCGCTGGGCCTGGGCGGCATGGCCCGCCGCCAGCAGCGCCTTGGACGGGACGCAGCCATAGTTCAGGCAATCGCCACCCATCGGTCCCTTTTCGATCAGGACGACCGAGGCTCCCATCTGTGAGGCGCCCGCCGCGACGCTGAGACCCCCCGACCCACCGCCGATGACACAGATATCGACCTCCAGAATACGCGCCATTCCCGAATCTCCATCGTTCATCCTTGGGGCATGATCCCCCATGCGCATTCATCCCTTCAACTGGGTCGAAGGAAAGCGCGCAACGATACACAGTGGCTCACATTGCCGTGATTCAGGGGAGTTGCAGAAAATTGAACCATGATTGTTCTGAGCATAAGGAATTCGACCAAATAATCACTGATATAATTGATAAGACTGTTTATGTTCAAAGAACGACATTTTTGATTGGTGACCATAATTCTGCACCATTCGATATATGAACATCGATAAAATGATTCCATATTTTTTCTTGAATCGCCCTTGTTTATTTTATTTAATTCAAAAGTCTCAGGAAATTGGTGAAAAACCATTCCATGGATGAGTCAATATTACGGGATACAAGAGGGTGTGCAGGACTTAACTCCATGCCGACCCGCCGTATAGAACAATAATCGAAATGGGGGTGGTGCGATGAGCAACCAGGATTCTTCTCAAGGAATACCCGAACCGGAAGGTCATTCCGACCTGATCGAAACGGATCACGAAATCGGTCAGCATAATATCGAGGGCAAGGTCGGGCCGTTCGGATTTGATATCCACAATCCGGTCTTTGCCATATCGGGTCTGTCCGTCGTCGCGTTCGTATTCTACACGCTGGCCCTGCCGGAGCATTCGGGTGCGCTGTTCAGCGCGCTGTTTTCGTCGGTGACGAAAGGGTTCGACTGGTTCTTTCTCGGCTCGGCCAATATTTTCGTCCTCTTCTGCCTGGGGCTGATCGTCAGTCCGCTTGGCCGGGTCAGGCTGGGCGGGGCAGATGCCACGCCGGATTACAGCTATCTCGGCTGGTTCGCGATGCTGTTCGCAGCCGGCATGGGGATCGGGCTGATGTTCTATGGCGTTTCGGAGCCAATGAGCCATTTTTCTTCTGCCATGGGCGGGACTGCCGTTGACGCCGGTGTTCGGACGGATTGGGCTCCGCTTGGTGCCGCTGCGGGCGATCAGGCGGAAAGCATGCGACTCGGCATGGCCGCCACCATATTTCACTGGGGGCTGCATCCCTGGGCGATCTATGCCGTTGTGGCGTTGGCACTGGCTCTGTTTTCCTACAACAAGGGTCTGCCGCTCTCCATCCGCTCCGCCTTCTATCCGATCTTCGGGGAGCGGGTCTGGGGCTGGACCGGTCATGTCATCGATACGCTGGCAGTCTTTGCGACGCTCTTCGGTCTGGCAACCTCGCTTGGTCTCGGTGCAACCCAGGCCAATGCCGGGCTGAATGCCCTGTTCGGCCTTCCTGTCGGCCCGACATCGGAGGTGATCCTGATTTCCGCAATCACGGCGATTGCCCTGATTTCTGTCCTGCGTGGACTGGATGGCGGCGTGAAGGTTCTCTCTGAAATCAATATGGGTCTTGCGCTGCTGCTGTTGCTCTTCGTGCTGTTCGTCGGCCCGACACTCGCGATCCTGACCGGGTTTGTCTCCAATCTGGGGGCCTATCTGGAATATCTCCCGGCGCTGTCCAATCCAGTCGGGCGGGAGGATGTCAACTTCATGCAGGGCTGGACTTCCTTCTACTGGGCCTGGTGGATTTCCTGGTCACCCTTCGTCGGGATGTTCATTGCCCGGGTCAGTCGGGGCCGGACGGTGCGTGAATTCATCACCTGCGTGTTGCTGATCCCCTCACTGGTCTGCGTGTTGTGGATGTCGGTTTTTGGCGGCACCGCAATCCAGCAGGTTCTTATGGAAGGCTATACCGCTGCCCAGGATGCGCCGCTGGAACTGAAGCTGTTCGAGATGCTGAAGGAACTGCCGCTGGTCCAGATAACGTCCTTTGTCGGGATCGTGCTGGTCATCGTGTTCTTCGTCACCTCCTCCGACAGCGGTTCGCTGGTGATCGATACGATCACGGCGGGTGGCAAGGTCGATGCCCCTGTGCCACAGCGCGCCTTCTGGTGCATCTTCGAAGGGGCGGTCGCAATCGTGCTGCTGCTCTCAGTCGGTGGATTGAGTTCGCTTCAGTCCATGGTGATCTCGACAGGGCTTCCCTTTACAGTCGTCCTGTTGCTGATGTGCTATGCCATCTTCCGGGGGTTGATGTCAGAGAAGCGATAGCCAAAAGGCGGATCCAAGTTGCGCCCCCGGAGTCGGTTCTGCCGTGCTCCGGGGGTGTTTTATTATGGATGCCTATTATCGTCACTTCACCCGTGTGAGGGGCTTCAGCCTCGCAACCTTGTTCTGGCAACCGCCTCCGTGGTACGTGTGGTTCAGCGCGGGAAATCGTGCATTCGGCTTTTGCAGGGGATGCGGTACCACCTATGGCAGACAATCAGAGCGCGCGGGCATTGCCGGTACCACCGGCCACTGAAATCGACGAGGCAGAACATCTGGCCGAGGATCGGCTGGCGCATCTGGTCCGCTATGTAGCGCGCGGGGTCACCCGATCCCTGCAACTGCGTCTTGCCGAACATGGTATTCAGTTCGGAGGATGGGTGTTCCTGCGGATTTTATGGGAGACGGATGGCCTGTCGCAGCGTCAGTTGAGCGAACGGGCGGGCCTGATGGAATCAACGACCCATACGGCACTGCGCAAGCTGGAAGCGCAGGGATATCTGACACGCCAGCACCCGCCCGGCGACCGCAAGCGCCTGCTGGTATTCCTGACGCCGGAAGGACGCGCGGCGCGCGATATTCTGGTCCCGCTGGCCGAAGAGGTGAATGCGGTATCCGTGCATGGATTGGCAGAGCAGGATATCGAGATCCTGCGTCAGCATCTCCTCACCATGGCCCGGAACCTGGATGCGGATGAGGCCGCCGCCCTGCTGAACGGTGTCTCGGTCCCGTCAACACGAGGTCGCACACCGCTTTGAAGCCTATTCCGCAGCCTGCTCGCTGCGAATCTTGCTGCGCCAGTCGATCTCTTTCGGCAGGACCTCCTGATAGGACTGGACGAAAGCGAGGTCGGGCATGTCCGGGCCGGTGCCGAGGGCGTGGCCGGTTTCTGCCATGGTCCGGGCAGCATCGATCATCAGGCGCCGGAATTCGACGATGGCCATGTCCGATGCGCCCAGAATATCATGCGTGCGATCAGCAATCGGTCCCATGCTGACCCACATCGCAATATCCTGATTCGGAATTCCCGGAATGCCGGTGAAGCTGTCGCCCGATGCCATCAGGGCACGGTCCTGCAGGAAGCCATTATCCAGCGTGCGGATCGGCGACCAGTCCGGATTGAGATCGACCCCCGGCACCGCATGGCAGAACTGACGCCACTCCTGGGTCCCGGTGCAGCGGTCCCTGTCACCCCAGGCTACGAAATAGAACATCGTCGTTTCATCATCCACCGGCACGTTGATGCTGGCGACATTGTAGAGGTTGTTCGGCGGGATCAGGGAGACGAAGGGGGCGATATATTCCGTGACCCGGATATAGTCATGGGTGGCCGCCTGTTTGATCGGGCGGCGGATCGCGGCGTAGTGAAAGCCGTAGGGCGTGCGCTCGATCTGCATCTTCGGGGCTTTGTCAGTCGACGGGCGATACCAGCTCTTGTCGTCGGCTTCCGCCCCTGAAACACGGGCAGGTTTCATGTCGGAGACATGGAGGGAGGAGGAATGTGCGGAATCGATCTGGCCTTCCTGGATCTGCGCCCAGTTGCACGGGATCTTGATTTTCAGAATGCTGACCTGATGATCGGGATTGACCGCGAAGGGCGGGGCGCGGAAGGGCTGCATTTCCTCGACCGGTCCGATATAGGCCCAGACGAATCCACCGCTTTCATGGATCGGATAGGATCGCTGCTTCAACTTTTCCTTCAGGGTGCTGCCGGGTGGTTCGGAGACCATTTCGGTAACATTGCCCGCGACATCCATCTTCCAGCCATGATAGAGGCAGCGCAGCCCGCATTCCTCGTTCCGGCCCAGCGCCAGCAGGGCACCGCGATGCGGGCAATGGCCGTCCAGCACGCCCAGCTTGCCGTTGCTGTCGCGAAAGGCGACCAGTTCCGTGCCCAGGATGCGCAGGCGAACAGGTTTTCCGTCCGGCTCCGCCACTTCCTCGGACATGCAGACCGGTATCCAGTGGCGGCGCATCAATTGGCCCATCGGGGCATCGCCCTCGACCCGGCACAGCAGGTCATTTTCCTCGCGCGTCAACATGGCATTCCCTCCGAAGAATTATTATTAGATATCTAAGAAAAACTAGCGCAATCCGACGCGGTCGTCTAGACTGATTGCGCATGAGGAAGCGTCAAGCGCCCGCAGAGGCGCGCCGAAACCGGATGGGTAGCAAGGATTATGATGGATCTCGAAATCCGTGCGAAGCGGGAAATCGCGCTTGGAATCTGGGAATTCGAACTGGTAGCGCCGGACGGAACTGACCTGCCGCCCTTCACGGCGGGCGGGCATCTGTCGATTGAAACACCATCGAAGGCGATGCGGCACTATTCACTGAGCAACAATCCATCCGAACGGCACCGCTACGTCATCGCGGTCAAGCATGAGGCCCAGAGCCGGGGCGGATCCCGCTCGATGGTAAAGGAAACCTCGGTCGGTGATCGTCTTCGCGTAGATCAGCCGGGTAACGATTTCCCGCTGGTGGATGCGCCGGGATACATCCTTGTCGCGGGCGGGATCGGGATCACGCCTATTCTCTCCATGGCCCGTTATCTGACCGATCAGGGCAAGCCGTTCATACTGATCTATTGCACCCGCAGCCCCGAGATGGCGGCCTATCTGGATGTTCTGTCCGGTGCGGCGGTTGCTGGTGAGATCATCATCCATCATGATGAGGGTGATCTGGACCAGGTCTATGATTTCTGGGATCATTTCGAGCTACCGACAAAGGCGCATGTCTATTGCTGCGGTCCCGCACCCTTGATGGAGGAGGTGCGGGGCATGACTGGCCACTGGCCTGAACCCGCTGTGCATTTCGAGGATTTCAAACCGGTCGAGGTTGTGCGCGCCGATGATGTCGCCTTTCAGGTGCACCTGTCAAAATCTGGTAAAGTGGTGGAGGTTCCTGCCGACCGCACGGTTCTGGAGGCGTTGCGTGATGCCGGAATCAGCGTGGTCAGTTCCTGTGAGAGCGGCACCTGCGGCACTTGCAAAACCCGCTATAGTGCAGGGGAAGTCGACCATCGAGACATGGTGTTGATGGATGAGGAAAAGTCCGACCATATCATGATCTGCGTATCGCGCGTGAAGGCCGGAGACCTGACCCTTGACCTCTGATCCGCCCGACGATCAGCCCGTGCGTCTGGGCGTGGCCGGTCTGGGCCGCGCCTTCATGCTGATGCTGCAAAGCTTCGAGGCTGATCCGCGTATCAAACTGACAGCCTGTGCCGCACCCCGTGCCCTGTCACGCGATGCCTTCGTGTCGCGGTTCGGCGGTCGGGCTTATGAAACCGTTGAGGAACTGTGCGCCGATCCGGATGTCGATGCGATCTATATTGCTTGCCCGCACCAGATGCACCGCGCCCATGCGGAGGCGGCGCTGGCTGCGGGCAAGCACGTTCTGCTGGACAAACCCCTCTGTGTTTCGCTGGAGGACGGGGTTGCCATCGCAGAAGCGGCAGAGCGGGCCGGTCGCCACGTCATCGTCGGACCAAGCCACAGTTTCGATGCACCAGTGCTTAAGGCTCGCGCCTTGATCGACAGCGGTGAACTGGGTTCAGTGCGGATGATCCATGCGCTGAACTATACCGACTTTCTCTATCGGCCCCGCCGACCGGAGGAACTGGTGACGGAAGAAGGCGGCGGTGTGCTGTTCAGCCAGGGCGTTCATCAGGTTGATATCGTGCGGCTGCTTGGTGGCGGGATGGTGGAAAGCCTGCGCGCCTCCACCGGGCGCTGGGACGATGCGCGCCCGACTGAATGCGCCTATGCCGCTCATCTGAGCTTTGCGGACGGATGTTTCGCCAGTTTGACCTATTCCGGCTTCGCGCATTTCAACAGCGATGAATACTGCGACTGGATCGGGGAACTGGGGCATGACGGTGATCCGGATGCCTATGGCCGGGCGCGCCGCGCGCTGCAATCGGCACCGACAGCGGCGGAGGAAATCCGCCTGAAGATCGAACGGACCTTCGGGTCAGCCCCCGATCCTGCCCTACCCCGGCACAATGAACATTTTGGGCCGATCCTGGTCAGTTGCGATGGGGCCGACCTGCGCCTGACCCCGGACGGGGTCTGGGTCTACGGTCATACGGAGCGTCGCTTCGTGCCGGTGCCGCTGACGGCGGTACCGCGCATCGGCGTGCTGGATGCGCTTGTCGCCGCGGTGCGGCAGGACCGGGTGGCGGTGCAGGATGCACGCTGGGGGTTGGCAAGCCTGGAAGTCTGCCATGCGATCCTTGCTTCTGCGGCGGCGAAATCGGAGATCATGTTGTCGCATCAGGTTCCGGTACATGGACGAAGAAACATCGAGAAGGGAACATCATGACCAATCTGAAACTGTCCATCGCCATGGGCGACTATGACCGGACGCGGGCGATTTATGACGAGCGGGTCAGGATTGATGGTGTCGATCCGGTCTGCATGCTCCAGGTGCCGGAGGAAATGTTCTTCCGCGCCTTCCGTCACCAGTCCTGCGATGTGTCCGAGCTATCCTTTTCCTCCTATGTCGTCAGCCTGACGCGCCCGGAACCGCATTACGTGGCGGTGCCGGTCTTCCTGTCGCGGGCGTTCCGGCATACATCGATTTATATCAATACGACCAAGGGAATTGAAACGCCGCAGGACCTGATCGGAAAGAAGATCGGGATCGCCGAATATCAGTTATCGGCCAATGTCTGGGTCCGTGCGCTGCTGGAGGATGAATATGGCGTGAAGCCATCCGACGTGACCTGGATTCGAGGTGGGATGGACACGCCGGGCCGCCCGGAGAAGCTGAAAATCGATCTGCCGCCCGATGTGACATTGATCCCCGCGCCGGAGGGAGCGACGCTGAACCAGATGTTGGCGGAAGGGGAGATCGACGCCTTTATCGGCCCACGCTGGCCACGCAGTTTCAATGAGGGCGATCCGCGCGTTGGACGGCTGTTCCCCGATACCGTCGCTGCGGCGGAAGATTATTATCGCAAGACCCGGATGTTCCCGATCATGCATCTGCTGGGTGTCCGGCGGTCGCTGGCGGCGGAGCATCCCTGGCTGCCCGGTGCCTTGATGAAGGCCTTCACCCAGGCCAAGGCCCTGTCCCAGGCAGCACTGGATGACACGTCCGCGACCAAGGTCACGATGCCATTCGTCGAGGATAATCTGGATCGCGCGCGGCTGCTGATGGGCAAGGACTTCTGGTCCTACGGAGTTGCTGCGAATCAGGCCGTGCTGGACTATTTTCTGGAACAGCACCATCGTCAGGGGCTGTCCCCGAAACGGGTGACTGTCGAGGAACTGTTCCATCCCTCAACCTATGAATCATACAGTTTGTGAGGCTGGTTGAGAGGCTGGCGTGATTGGCAAATTGACAGGTTGAAATCAGCCGGTCTAAGCTGATCGTTAGACATCTAAGAATAACTGCCCGTCGGACAAACTGACGGCACCAAACGGAAACGGCACCAATGCGTGCCAATTAGGGAGGAAGGAATTATCATGACATTCAAGACATCCATGCTGGCGCTTACCATTGCGGCGGGGACGGCCATCGCCGGAGCCAGTGCGCAGGCGGCGGAATACAATCTGACCCTTTGCGGGGCCAGCCCCGGTGGACTTTGGTCCTCGCTAGGGACCGGTATCGACAATGCGGTGAAGGCGGCCTATCCCGGTTCGACAGTCACCTATCAGACTTCCGGCGGCGGCTTTGCCAATGTCGTGCAGTTGGATCAGAACAAATGCGACATGGCGATCATCCATGACGCCGAAGTGAAGGCGGCGCTGAATGGGCTGGAGCCGTTCAAGGCACCAGTGAACAGCATGAAGACATTGGCGGTCATGTACACATGGGCACCGATGCAGTTGCTGATCAGCAAGGACTATGCCGAGGAGCATGGCATCACGACGATGGAGGACATCGCAGCGAAGAAACTGCCGATCAACATCCTGCTCAACCGTCGTGGCAATGTGGTCAGCGATATCGGTGCCTCCATGCTGACGGCGGTCGGGGCGTCTCCGGCAGAAATCGAATCCTGGGGCGGCAGCGTGACCTATGCCGCATCGAAGGAACAGAGCGAGTTGATGCGGGACCGGCGCGCCGATGCGATTCTGAATTCGCTGTTCGTCGGACACAGCTCGATCCGGGAACTGGCTTCCGCCATTGATCTGAAGCTCATTCCGATCACGCCGGATTCGGCGCAGAAAGTGATGGATGAGTGGAGCATCGGGTCCTTTACCATTCCGGGTGGCGCCTATGATTGGGCACCGGAAGACACTTATACTGTCACGGTTTCTGCCCAGGTCTTCGTTCGGGAAGATGCGGATCCGAAGATGGTCGAAGATCTGGCGACGGCTCTGATCGATCATGCTGATCAGGTGAGCGGTGTGCATAAGGCCATGGCCGCGCTTGATACCAAGTTGATGGTGTCGGGTTCCGCCGCACCTTATCACCCTGCGGCAGAGGCCGTTTACAAGGCCAAAGGTCTGCGCTGAACCTTGCCATGACCTGACAGGTCGCGCCGGAGGGGCAGTCCCTCCGGCGCGGACTTGTCCCAATGGAATGGAATCCCCGACGTGTCTTTTTTGTCAATTGCTTTTGATACCGGCCTTCGCCGTCAGCCGACGGGTATGCTGGCGCATGTGACCAAGGTCTATGCCGCCTTTGTCGCGGGTTGGACAGTCTATGCGGCCGGATTCTCGCGCACCGACGTGCTGCCGCTAACGATCACCTTCCTGTCGCTGATGCTGGTGCTGACCTTTGTGTTGATTACGCCGGGGTCGAAGTCCGATCCCAGGAAATTCCCAATCTATGAATTCCTGCTCGCCGGCTTGGCGCTGCTATGCGGGGGGTATTTCGTATCGCAGAGCGATATCATCGCCCAGCGGATAACCCTGCTGGACCCGCTTTCCATCATCGATGTCGCCGCATCCACGTCGCTTATACTGTTGTCCATTGAGGCGATGCGGCGGACGGTGGGCCTTGGATTGACCGCCATCGTATTGATGTTTGTCGCCTATAATCTGTTCGGGGACCATCTGTCCGGCCCCTTGGGCCATGGCGTGATCACCGTGACGCATTTTCTCGATATCATGGTCTTCACCACCGATGGGCTGTTTGGTGTGCCGCTGCGTGTCGCCGCAACCTATGCCTTTTTGTTCGTGCTCTTCGGGACGACTCTGGCCAAGACGGGGGGGGCGGATTTCTTCTTCAATTTCGCGTCCTCCATGACTGGTGGCAGCAAGGGTGGTCCGGCCAAGATCGCGGTGATCTCGTCGGGTCTCTACGGTACGATTTCCGGTAGCCCGACCTCCGATGTGGTGACGACAGGGTCGATCACGATCCCGATGATGAAACGTCTTGGCTACAAGCCCGCCTATGCCGGTGCGGTGGAAGTCGCCGCATCGACCGGGGGCAGTCTGGTCCCGCCAGTCATGGGCGCGGCAGCCTTCATCATGTCGGAGCAGACCGGCATACCCTATGTCGATATCGCCTTCGCTGCCCTGATTCCGGCGCTGCTTTACTATCTACCGATCTATCTTCAGGTCCACCTGCGGGCCAGCAAGGAGAATTTGCAGGGGCTGGATGTCGGCCTGATACCCCCACTGATCGAGACGATGAAGAAGGGGGGGCTGTTCCTGGTGCCGCTGGCGGTCATCACCTGGGCGCTGGTCAATGGCTATACCCCGACCTATGCCGCGATATACGGAACCATCGCGGTAATCGCGGTCTCCATGCTGCGTCGGGAACACCGGCTGACGCCTGCCAAGGCTTTCGACATCCTGTCCGATACCTGTATCAAGATGGTGGCCGTTACCGGAGCCTGCGCTGCGGCGGGACTTGTGATCGGGGGAATCACGATGACCGGGCTTGCCTCGAAATTCGGCACATTGGTCTTCCTGATCTCCAACCAGGATGTACTGTTGTCGCTGATCGTGGCGGCGGGCCTGACGGTCCTGCTCGGACTCGGCATGCCGACGCCCAGCGCCTATATCCTTGCGGCGGTCCTGATCGCCCCGGTGATGCACAGCCTGGGGATCGATCTTATGGCCGGACATCTCTTCCTGCTGTATTTCGCGGTGATGTCCGCGCTTACACCACCGGTCGCGGTGGCTGCCTATGCGGCCAGTGCGATAGCCGATGAGGCACCGCTGAAGATTGCCGCGCTGGCAGTGAGGATCGCGATTGCCGCTTTCCTGATACCATTCGCTTTCGTCTACAATCCGGCCCTGATCCTGCAGGGCAGCGTGATTGAGATTATTGTTGCGGCAACCTGTGCAGCTATCGGGTTATTCCTTATTGTCGTTGCGCAGGAAGGTTTCTGGAGCAGGCTGATCGCACTGCCGATTCGTCTGGCGCTGTTCATTGTCGGAATGGTGTTCCTATTCTACCGACCGTTGCTGGAAGCCTTATTCGGGTGAGTGAACATCCGGAAGTCCTGGATTCGCTGTTGGACACTCTCGTGACCGCGAATCATATCCTTGCGCATGAGGGTGTGCTGGATGTCTTCGGCCATATCAGTGTGCGCGATCCTGACCACCCGGATCGGTTCTATCTGTCCTGTTCCCGCAGTCCCGGCCTTGTGGAGCGGGGCGATCTGTTGGAATTCGATCTGGAAGGCGGAATCGTCGCGGGAGAGGGGAAACCCTATATCGAGCGTTTCATCCATAGTGGCATCTACAGCCTGCGCCCGGATGTGCAATCGGTCATTCATCATCATGCAGGCCCGGTCCAGCCCTTCGCGATCACCGGCAGGCCATTGCGACCGGTCTTTCATCTGGGCTCCGTCGCGGGGGCGGAGGCGAAGTTCTGGGACAGTCAGGATGAGTTCGGCGATACCAGCATGCTGATCATGAATCAGGCCATGGGCCTGTCGCTGGCGCGGTCCCTGGGGGATCAGCCAACCGCATTGTTGCGCCGTCATGGCGCGGTCTGCGTCGGTGGTAGCATTGAACAGGCCACGTTCATCGCTATCTGCATGCGCGACAATGCCGAATTCCTGCTCAACTCCCTGGCTATCGGAGAACCCGATTACCTGACACCGGGGGAGGTCGAGAAGGCCCGCAAGCTGCATACTACCGGGCGACCGGTAGAACGTGCCTGGGAATACTGGAAATCCCGCTGCGGACGCGCCTGAAAGCTGATCACTCGGCGGGCTGTTGGTGGCCGGTGGCACTCAGTTCCGCTTCCAGTTCCCTTTCCACAGCCGAGCGCGGGCGAGACAGACCGGCCAGCAGGTCATAGAGGACCGGGGTCAGGAACAGTGTCAGCACCAGCGCCGATCCCAACCCACCGATGATCACCCAGCCGATAGCGATCCGGCTTTCCGCTCCAGCCCCACTGGCGAGCACCAGGGGGACGGCACCCAGAATGGTGGAGATCACCGTCATCAGAATCGGGCGGAAACGCAGCACCGATGCCTCGATCACGGCATCCCGTACCGACTGACCTTCATCGCGGAGCTGATTGGCGAATTCAACGATCAGGATTCCGTTCTTGGCCATCAGTCCGATCAGCAGGATGATGCCGATCTGGCTGTAGACATTGAGGGAAAGCCCCGCCAGCGTCAGAGAGTAGATCGCTCCCGCAATCGCAAGCGGCACCGAGAGCATGATGACGAGCGGATGGATGAAACTCTCGAACTGCGCGGCGAGAACCAGAAACACGATAACCAGAGCGATGGCGAATGTGATCATGATATCGCCCGAGGTATCCTTGAAGGTCGCGGACTGGCCGGCATAGCCGAGCGTGGCGGTATCCGGCAGGATCCGTGCCGCCCCTTCCTCCATATAGGCCAGGGCATCGCCCAGCGCGTAAGCCGGTGCCAGCGAAGCCTCGATGGTGATCGAGGGCAGGCGGTTGAAGCGCCGCAGTTCCGCCGCTGCCGCGCTTTCGGATATGCCAACCAGGGCGCTCAGCGGGACGAGGGCGCTATTTTCCTCTGTGGCATTGCCGCTGCGCACGAAGATGTTGTCCAGATCGTTGGGGGTGCGCCTGTCCTCCAACTGGGCCTGGGCGATCACCGGGTATTCGCGGCCCCGGTCGACATAGGTCGTGATTTCGCGGGAGGCGAACATGACCTGGATCGTCGAGGCGATTTCCTCCGCGCTGATGCCGAGATCGTCGGCCCGGCCCCGGTCGAGCGAGAGGTCGAGTTGCGGCTGGTTCTCCTCGAAATCGATTTCCGGATTGATCAGCCCGTCATTTTCTTCGGCATGCTCCAGCAGCGCGGCGGCCCATTCCTTGACCTGGGAGAAATCCGGCCCTCCGACTACGACGCGAAGGGGCGTGGAACTGCCGCGCAGGCCCAGTCCGGCAGGACTGGCGACGGCGGCGCGGGCACCGGGCAGGCCAAGGGCGGCGGGCTGCACCGCCTGGAGGATGTCCGCCTGACTGTCTTCCCGGTCATCCCAACCGGCCAAGCGCATGACGACAAAGGCGCGGTAGGGACGATTGCCCCAGCCGATCAGGGAATAGACCGTCGTGATATTGCCGTTGGCAACCTGGGGCTCCAGCGCGGCCTCGATGATCTTGGCCTGATCATCCGTGTAATTGACCGATGATCCCTGCGGTGCGGTCATCGGGACAAAGGCAACGCCGCGATCTTCCCGGGGGGCCAGTTCCCGGGGCAACTGTTCGTAAAGTCCGACCGCGCCGACAACGAAAATGCCGGAAAGCGCGAGAACGATCAGCGGCGCGCCGATCGCACGTTCCAGAATGAAGCGATAGCTGCGACCCAATAGTGATTGGGCCATGGCGGAGTCGCCATCGGCGGGCATTTCTTCATCGTCATATTGATGTTCGGCGTGCTTCTCCTTGCGGGCACCCAGAATCCGGGAGGACAGCATCGGAACCAGGCTGAGGGCGACAAAGGTCGAAATCACCACGGCGGCGGCCATGACCAGCCCGAATTCGCTGAACAGCCGCCCGACCTCTCCCCCCAGGAAGGAGATCGGAATGAAAACCGCGATCAGCGTGATGGAGGTCGCCAGCACGGCAAAGGTAACCTGCTTCGTCCCCAGGACGGAGGCGACCAGTGGCGATTCCCCGGAATCGATGCGCCGCTTGATATTCTCCAGCACAACGATGGAATCATCAACCACAAGTCCGATGGCCAGCAGGAGGGCAAGCAGAGTCAGTGTATTAATGGAGAAACCGAAAGCGGAGATCAGGGCCAGGCAGCCGATCAGTGCAACCGGGATGGTGACTGACGGGACGAAGGTCGTCCGGACAGAACGCAGGAACAGCAATATGACCAGGATCACCAGTCCAAGAGAGAATCCAAGGGCGATCAGCACTTCTCGGATCGAGGCGGCGATGAACAGGGCATCGTCCGATCCGACGATGATCTTCATGCCCTCCGGCAGAGTGGGGGCGAGAGCATCTACGGCGGTACGGACCGCCTGGGAGATGGCCATCGTATTGGCCTGACTCTGGCGCAGGATTTCCATGCCGACGGCTGGTACGCCATTGGCCCGCACGATAATCTCATCATCCTCAACACCACGCTCGACGCGGGCGACATCTTTCAGGCGGACTGGATATCCGTCGACGGTCCCCAGAACGATGTCCTGGAATCCTTCAACCGTTGAAAACCGACCGTCGAGCCGGATATCGATGACGCGCTGGCTGGATTTGATCTCGCCTGCGGGAAGCTCGACATTGTTGCGGCGGATTGCGGATTCGATATCACTGACCGTCAGGTTCCGGGCTGCCATCGCCCGGCGGTCGATCCAGATGCGGATGGCATAGCGGCGCTCGCCCCGGATATTGACGCTGGCGACGCCTTCCAGGGTGGACAGCCGGTCGCTGACATAGCGCTCGACATAGTCGGTGATTTCTTCGGGCGTATGCCGTTCCGAGGAGACCGCGATCCGCATGACCGGGCTGGCATCGCTGTCATTCTTGACCACGCTCGGTTCATCTGCGGTTTCCGGCAATTCGCCCCGGACGCGACCGACGGCATCCCTCACGTCATTGGTTGCCTCGTCGATATCTCGTCCGACCTCGAATTCGATGACAGTCTGGCTGCGTCCGCGCCTGCTCTGGGAGGTTATGGTCTTCACGCCAGCAACACCGGCGACCGAGCTTTCAATGATTTCCGTGATGTCTGTATCGATGATCTGCGGTGATGCGCCGGTATAGGTCGTCGTCACGGTGACCACGGCGGAATCAACATCCGGCAGTTCGCGCAAAGGTATGGTGAACAGGGCCGCAATCCCCGATGTGATGATCAGCAGGCTGGCAACGATGGCCAGAACCGGGCGGCGGATCGACAGATCGGCGAGTGTCATGTCCTGTTGCTTTCCGATTCCTCGAAAACGCCGTGCATCCTATCCCAGCGCATTACGATCCGGCCCCCTTGTCGGATGCGGATTCATCGGCGACCAGTCTCTGGGCGTCGATCAGGCTGCCATCCCGTACCTTCTGAACGCCCCGGATGATGACATCATCCCCCTCGGCCACGCCGTCGAGGATTTCGACATAACCGAAAGACCGTCGCCCGGTTGTTATGGAGCGTTTTTCTGTCCGGGTAACGCCGTCTTCTTGGATTACGGCAAAGACGAAGGCGTCGCTGCCATCGACGACGACAGCCTCTTCTGGCACCGTCAGGGCGCGTTGTGCAGCCAGCACGACGTCGAGATGCATGAACATGCCCGCAGGCAGCGCGCCATCCTGGTTCGGGATGACGGCACGGGCCTTGAATGCGCGGGAGATGGCGGCGATCCGGCTGTCGATGGATGTGATTTCGGCATCGAATGTCTTGCCGGGGAACGCTGCCGTTGATGCAAAGACTTTCTGGCCTGTCTGAACTTGACCGAAAAGACCTTCCGGCAGAGTGAATTCAATCTCGACCTCCGAGAGGTCATCAAGCACGGCGATCACATCACCAATTTCCAACTGTGCGCCGAGTTCCACATCGGTGAAGCCGACGATACCGGGGAAGGGCGCGGTGATTACGCGGTCCCGCAGTCTGCGGGCGGCACGTTCCCTCTCTGCGCGGGCGACGGCAACTTCGGCAATCAGGTTATCGACCGTGGCGATGGTGACCGTATTGGACTTTTTCAGCGTTTCGGCGCGGGCCAGTGCGCTGTTTGCTTCTGTCAGGCGCGCCTCTGCCTCAATCAGGTCCGCGCGCTGAATTTCCTGATCCAGGCGGACCAGCACATCGCCCGCTTTTACCTGCTGTCCGGAGGAGAAGGCGACTTCCATCACCTGACCGGCAGCGAAGGGAGTTATCGTCACCGTGCGGCGAGCGCGGCTGGTGCCGACCGCTTCCACCGTCGTCTTGATGTCGCGATAGACGGCGGGTGCAACGGCTACGCGGACTTTGCGCTCCGCCCGTTGCGGCGTCGTTACGGTTTCCGTTGCGGCGGTCGCGCTGTAGCGTTGCCACCCCTCATATCCGCCCACCGCCAGAATCCCGGCAAGGACGAGCAGACCGATTTGCTTTGCAGGCGACATTCCGCTTTGAGCCCTATCTGTACATGCGACAACCCATGGAGTATCGCTAATTTTGAAGGTTAACCTAGCGCATCATGCGATCTAATCAACAGCGGGATCATCACATGGTCCCATCATTCAGCGCGAATCGAACCGACCGGTATCGAGGGTTGCGCGGGTGAACTGCTCTATATAGTCGATCAGCGCATCCGAGGCCGTGACGGCGGCGTTCGGGTCTCCGTTTCCGATAGCGCGGGCGACGGCGGCATGCATGCGTGCGCAAAGTGGCAGGTCCAGTACTTCGCGATAATGCAGATACCAGAACCGGCGCGAGAGACCGTGCATCAGACCCATGGCGCTGCGGGCATAGTCATTCCGGCAGGACCGAGCGATCATGGTATTCATCCGCCGGTCCAGACGCATGAATTCAACATCATCCTCTATACGGGCGGTTTCTTCCATGTCGTCGGCGAGTTTCAGGAAGGCGGCCTTTTCCTCGCGGCTGGTCCGCAGGGCGCACAGCCTGGACATCAATCGCTCAACCTCACGGCGGACGAGCAGCAGTTCCAGTTGATTGCGCACATTGATGTCTGAGACGAGAATGCCGCGTCGGGGCAGGATGTTCACCAGGCCTTCGCGCGCCAGTCGTTGCAGGGCTTCGCGTATCGGTGTCCGCCCGATGGCCAGATCCGATGTCAGCGATGCTTCGGACAGAACCTGACCCGGTTCGAATTGCAGCGTGACAATGCGTTCCTCGATAAGACGATAGGCCTGTTCTGTCAGACTGGGTCGGGCAGACGATTCCGGTAGGTGGTCTACATCCGACTCGATGTTACTCGCCATGCATGCACCTCAATACCATCCAACGGAACGCATCCCCGGTAATTTGATTCAATCAAACCGGATGCGGGGAGTATCCGGTAATAGCAGGGTGCGGACAACGAAATATCACATTGCGCACAGCATCGGGGGCATTTTCCGTTACTGGGGTTTTGTCTTGCCACGACGCTGTTTTGTTTCCGGGAACAACCACAATGCGAAGATCATGAAGGCACCGAGGCCCAGCGCGACCCAGGCCTGGTTAGTGTGTCCGATATCGGCCTGCCAGAAATGGACCGCAATCGCCACCAGGGCGACAAGGGCGGTGAGCAGCAGTTTGAAGGGAACCGGCATAGTCTCTCTCCTTGCGAAACGCGCGTCCTTGGGAACGCGATGAAATGGGACACGGCGCGTTCTGAGCGCCGATCCGGCTAGGTACCGATCCGGTCGAGCATGATCACACTGCCCGTCATGTTCACGGCGGCGATTGCGATCAGCGCGACAGGGGATTCCGTCAATCTTGCAGGCAATGCCTGAAATGTCAGTGGTCCGGCAAGGATGCCTAGGCCACCGGCGACGATGGCCCAACTGATCGGCAGTGTCGCATAGGCCCAGAACAGCAGGGTGATGCACCAGACGATCAATGTGACACAGGCCAGTGCGGTCACGGCGGTGCGTCCGGCGCTGCCGCCCGCTTCGTCCCGGCGCGGAGGTGGCAGGAACCCGGCAATTACGATAGCCGACCCGGAAATCAGCACGAAAGCGGCAAACAGGGTCACAAGCGCTGAAACCGCTGGTATTGTCATGGTCACCTCCCCCGTTCCCCCGCGCTCCCCTAAAGCGCCTGCTCCAGAAAGATGCGCTTGACCTGCACATCAGATATCCATTACAGATACTACAGATATATCAGTTATGTCTGGGTGAAAAGGGGGGAGTTTGATGGCCGCAGAAGAAAAGAAAAAGCGGACTATCGGGGAAATCCGGGGTTCGAAACGAACCGGGGAAAAAATGGTTTATACCTCGGTTCCCGATTACACTTCGGCCCGTTGGGCGGAGGCGGCGGGCGTAGATGTCTGTGTCGTCGGCGACAGTCTGGCCATGGTTGCCCACGGATACAGCAGCACCATTCCCGCGACGATGGACATGATGGTGATGCATGCGCTGGCCGTGCGTCGGGGCGCGCCCAATACCTTCACGCTGGGCTGCATGCCCTACCAGAGCTACAACACGGTTGACCGGGCATTGCTGAATGCAACGCGCTTCATGCAGGAAGCCGGATGCGATGCGGTGAAGCCCCAGGGCGGCAAGTCTCAGGCGCATATTCTGCGCGCCCTGGTCGATGCCGGCATTCCCACGGCCTCCCATATCGGGCTGACGCCGCATACGATTGCGATGTTCGGCGGATTCAAGATCCAGGGCCGCACGGCGGAGGCGGCGATGATCATTCTGGAGGACGCCTTGGCGATCCAGGATGCGGGCTGTTTCATGCTGGAATTCGAGGCGGTTCCGGCCCCCATCGCGTCTATGATCTCGAAGGAACTGGAAATCACGACGATCGGGATCGGTGCCGGATCAGGCACGGACGGACAGATCCTGCTCAGCTATGACCTGTTGGGCGTGTTCACGGATTTCAAGCCGAAATTCACCAAACGATACGCCAACCTGACCGAGGTCGCGGTGGGTGGCTTGAAGGAATATGTGCGTGAAGTGAAGGAGGGGCAATTCCCTGATGCGGATCACAGCTATTCCGTCGGCCAGGACGTGGTCGATGCCTTTCAGACACTGATCGAGAAGCGCCGCCAGATCTGATCTGGATCTGATTCAGGTCTTAATCTTGGATCCGGGACGAAGCGCCATTTGGGAAGGAAGCCATTCGTGAAGACATACACTGGAGATCGGACGATAGACGGCGTGCAGGTTCTCGTCGATGGCGCGCCGCTCGATCCCCGTTTCGATATCAAGACCCTCAGTGAACTGGGTTTTGAATGGAGCTATGAGGGGGCAGCCCCGAAACAGCTCGCCCTGGCGCTGATCGCCGATTTTCTGGGAGATCCGGCGGCGGCCCTGGACCATAGCGATGCCCTGATGAAGGGTATCGTAGCCAATTTCGGAAATGAATGGGAGATGACGGAGGCTGATTTACGCAAGGCACTGTCGGATCTTACCGGAAAGACGTTCTAACCCCGCAATAAAGGGCATCGCAAAGATGCCGAGACGATCAACAGGCGGTCAAGCGGAGCCGCATTCAAATGGGAGGAAGTAATGTTTGAACTCAAGAAACTGAAGGCCGTGACCGTTGCCTGCGCTGCGGTGATCGGCCTGTCATTCGTGGCTGGCAGTGCCGTCGCGCAGGATCACAAATTTAAGATGGCCACCGGCTGGAGTGGCGGTCCGCTGATGGATATCGGGGCGCAGGCATTTGCGGATCGCGTCAAGACGATGTCGGGTGGTCGGATCGAGATCGAGGTTTTTGCCGCTGGGACGCTTGGCCCGGGGCTAAAGGTCGCCGAAACCGTCAATAGCGGCGTGGCCGAGATGGGCCATACCTGGGTCGGTTACGACTGGGGTGTGGATCCGACGGCGGTGCTGTTCGGCGGTTATGCCGGCAGTTTCGATACGGAACGCATGCTGCATTGGCTCTATCGTGCCGGTGGAGCCGAATTGCAGTCTGAATGGCGCAAGGAGAAGTTCAATCTGGTCTCCTTCCCGCTGTTTATCCGCACGGCGGAAGTCTTCCTGCATTCCCGCAAGCCGGTCCGCTCGCTGGCCGATTTGCAGGGTCTGAAGCTCCGTACGGCCGGTTCGTGGCTTGAAATCTCCGAAAGCATGGGCGCTGCGCCTGTGACGACGGCGGGTGGTGAAGTCTATGCCGCGCTGGAGCGGGGCGTGATCGACGCGACGGAATGGGGCACGCTTTGGGAAAACATCTCCCCCGGTTTCCATCGCGTCACGAAATACGTGATCATTCCGGGTGTGCATCAGCCGACCGCACCGTTCGAACTGGTCATCAACAGTGATGCCTGGGCGAAACTTTCGGAAGCGGATCAGAAGCTGATTGAGGAAGCAGCCTTCACCACGACGATGAATTCCTGGCTGACCATCGGTCAGGAAGACGCCAAGGCGCTCGATTTCTTCCGGGCCCAGGGTAACGAAATCATCGAACTGGATGCCGAAACCCAGGTTGCAGCGAAAAACGCCGGTCTTGCCTGGGCCGACAAGGTCGCGGCAGAGAACGAGTGGTTCAAACGTGTGCTGGACGACCAGGCGGCCTTTGCCGAACTCTGGAAAGACGCGAACCGCTATCGCAATGTGAAGAGCGAATAGGAATGCAGGAAAGCCGACCGGGGTCCCATCAGTATAACATGGGCTCCGGTCGGTTTCTTCCATGGCAGCATTGTTGATATGCTGCATCAGGGTAGGTATTTGCCTTTGGAAGGGGCCATCATGCATTCGCTTATTCGTCTGATTGAGGGGATCACCGGACGCACCGGCTTTCTGGTGGCGCTGGCGATCATTCCCCTGATCCTGACCTCGGTCTATGAGGTTTTCGCCCGCTATGCCTTCGGGGCACCGACAAGCTGGGCGTTCGAAATCGGTTACATGATCACCGGGACGCATTTCCTGATCGGCGCAGCGATCACGCTGGCGCGCAACGATCATGTCCGCATTGATCTCGTCTATGCCTCGTTTTCGCCAAAGGTCCAGGCGACCGTCATGGCAACCTTCTATATTTTGCTGTTGCTTCCCTTTCTGGCGATGCTGAACGAGGCGCTCTGGCACTACGCGTTGAATGCGCTGGCTTCCGGGGAGAAATCCGGACAGTCGGGCTGGAACCCACCGATCTGGCCATTTCGTTGTCTTCTGGCGCTCGGCTTCAGTCTGCTGGCTCTGCAGGTGATTGCAGAGACCTTGAAATGCGTGGCGACGCTGCGCGGCGCCCCCTATCCGAACGTGGAGATCTGAGGCGATGGAAGCCCTGTTGATGTTCCCGGCCCTGTTGTTCCTGATTTTCATGGGAGTGCCGGTCGCCTTTGCCCTGATGGGTGTTGCCTTCGTATTCGGATTGATGACCTTCGGCGATGCCTCTTTCTTCCTCTATACCCAGAAGATTGAGGAGATCGCGGGCAATTTCGTGCTCGCCGCCGTCCCGTTGTTCGTCTTCATGGGCGCGATGCTGGAGCGCTCGGGGATCGCTGAATCCCTGTTCGGGGCTGTGCATCTCTGGACCAGACGCATGCCGGGGGGACTTGCTGTCGGGACCGTCATCATGTGCATCATCTTCGCCGCCTCGACCGGTGTCGTGGGTGCGACGGAAACCGTGGTCGGGTTGCTCGCGATCCCGGCAATGATGAAGTATAAATACGACAAGTCACTGATATCGGGGACGATCTGTGCAGGCGGGTCGCTCGGCACGATCATCCCGCCCTCGGTCGTTGTCGTCGTGCTGGGGCCGATTGCCGATGTATCCATCGGTGATCTGATGGTCGGCATGATCTTTCCGGGGCTGATCCTCTCCACCCTCTACATCGTCTATATCCTGGGCCTGTGCATCATCCGTCCGGAGGCGGGTCCACGGCGAATTCTGGCCGATGACGAGGATGACATGCCGCTGCGCGAGAAGCTCGCCATTACGGCGAAGGCACTGGCCCCGCCGCTGTTCATGATCTTTGCTGTGCTGGGTTCGATCATGCTCGGCTGGGCGACACCGACGGAAGCGGCGGCACTGGGTGCCTTCGGTGCCTTCGCTTTGACTGTCGTCTATGGGAAGCTGACGAAGAAGATTTTCCTGCAAACGATCATGAAGACACTGACTGTTACCTCCATGATCATGCTGATCCTGCTGGGGGGCAGCATCTTCACAGGGGTCTTTGTCGGCGCGGGCGGCATGGGCGTGATGCGGGAATTCATCAATGCGGTCGATCTGGGACCCTGGGCATTGCTGTTCCTGTTCCTGCTGATCGTCTTCGTAGCCGGGTTCTTCCTGGAATGGATTTCGATCCTGCTGATCTTTGTCCCGCTGTTTATCCCCTTCATCCGGGAAATCTGGGCGTCCACGGGCTATGGCGGGCATTTCGACCCGGTCTGGTTCTGCATGCTGATCCTGGTGATGATCCAGTCCAGCTATCTGTCACCACCAATGGCCCCGGCGATCTTCTATCTGCGCGGCATCGCGCCACCGGAGATCACGCTGAAGGACATGTACAAGGGTGTTGTGCCGTTCCTGGTGATCCAGGCGATCACGCTCGGCATTGTCATAGCGTTCCCCCAGATCACCCTTTGGCTGCCGAAGCAACTGCTCGGCTTCAACTGAATGAGGTAATCCATGCGTAGCGAAGACATCCTCAAGCGTCCTGCGAAGGTTCTGACCGAGGCGCAGCGTCGGCATTATTTTGAGACCGGTGCGCTGCTGGTCGAGAGGTTGATCGACAAGGTTTGGCTGGAAAAGCTCCAGGCCGCCGTTGATTCCCTGGTCGAGGCCAGCCGCAAGGAAACGAAGAGCGGGGCGATATTCGATCTGGAGCCGAACCATACCGCAACAGAACCACGCCTGCGGCGGGTTTCCAGTCCCTGCGATCAGGACCCGGTTTTCTGGGAGTTCCTGACCGATTCACCGCTGGGTGATGCCTTTGAGGATCTGCTGGGGCCGAATGTGAAGTTCTATCAGTCCAAACTGAATTTCAAATGGGCGAAGGGTGGTGCCGAGGTGAAATGGCATCAGGATGCACCCTTCTTTCCGCATACCAATACCAGTGTGCTGACCTGCGGGCTGTATCTGAATGATTGCGGGCTGGAACAGGGGCCGCTTGCCATCCTGCCGGGTAGCCACAAGGGACCGATCTACAATCACTATGGCTCTGACGGTGTCTGGACCGGGGATATCCAGGATTCGGATATCGGATCCCTGCCGGTTGAGACGGCGGAATATCTGCACGGTCCTGCCGGATCGGTAACATTTCACAATTACCGCACCGTGCATGGATCGAAGCCGAATATGAGCAGGCGTGGGCGGCCCCTGTTGCTGAACGTTGTGTCTGCGGCTGATTCTGTACCCTATACCGCCCAACCGCTACCCTCGAAATACGAACAGGCGATCATTCGTGGCGAACAGCCCCGTTGGATGCACCACGAAGAGGGCACCTATCTGGTCCCGCCTGACTGGAGCGGCGGCTACACGTCGATCTTCTCGTTGCAGCAGAGGGAGATGAAATAACCCCTGTCCCACATGGGTTGATTTCTTGATGTATAACTGATATATCAGATGAGAATGAGGCCGTACCGTCGTGCCGATCTGCAAGGAGGGATGATAATGGAACTACAGACATCACCGATGACCGAGCGTCAGCGCAAGTATCGCGGTGAGTATCGGGACCGGATCGCGGGCTGGTATAACGGCTGGCTGCATGTTGCCGTGATCTACACGATCGGGCTGGCAGCGATGTATATCTATATCAGCAACATGGCGATGCCGCTGTGGTGGGAATGGCTGACCGTTCCGGTCGTCTTCCTGCTGTGCAATTTCTTCGAATGGTTCCTGCACCGCCATGTGATGCACCGCCCGCTGAACATCATCGGGTTGCGGGCAATCTATACCCGCCACACGCTGATGCATCACCAGTTCTTCACCGAGACCGAAATGCGCTTCGCTGATCAGCGCGACTGGCGCGTTACTTTCTTTCCACCCTATGCGCTGGTGACCTTCATCCTGGCAACGATCCCCGGTGCTCTGGTGCTGGGTTGGGTGATTTCGCCAACTGTTGGCTGGCTGACCATGTGCACGACGACGTCGATGTATCTGATTTACGAGTTCATGCATTTCTGCTGTCACGTTGAAGAGAATGCCTTCGTGCGCAACATGCCCTTCGTGAACACGATCCGTCGGCACCATACCGCCCATCACGACCAGTCGATCATGATGGAGCGAAACATGAACCTGACCTTCCCGATTGCCGACTGGCTGTTCGGAACGTCGGATCTGAATCGCGGACTGTTGGGTCATGTATTCAACGGCTACAACAAGAAATACATCCGTACGGACATGCGCAAGACCTCCCGCAATCCGGTCGCGAGCGCCGCTCCGACGGGTGCGAGTCCGACCCCGGCGGAGTAGTCCGCCCGGTTTCCATCCCTTGAAGGGTGCCTCAGCAAGACCCCTTCCGACCTGGCCGACCGGTGGAACAAGCCGGTCGGTTTTTTTGTCCGACTTTGCCAAACCGGGGAAGCGGATGCAGACTGCGGTCTTTCGCATCGGATCGGATCGCATGACATGCCCGCACGATTTCCAGACCCACCTGCCTTCCTGATCGGGGCCGCCATCGGTTCCGGGGGAACCGCGCTGGCTGCACAGCGGGGGGGTGCGGATTTCCTCGTCGCGCTGAATGCCGGACGGTTGCGTAATATGGGTGTTCCGTCGATTGCCTGCATGTTGCCGATTTTTGATGCATCGGCGCTGACGGAGCGTTTCGCCTGCGAGGAACTGCTGCCGCAATGCCGCATACCGGTCCTGCTGGGGATCGATGTGTGGGGCGAAACCCTGGCACCGGAAGAACGCGCCGAACGGATCGCCGAGGCAGGCTTTGCCGGTGCCGTGAATTTCCCAAGCTGCATGCACTATTCCCACGCAATGCAGCAGCTTCTGGCGCGAGCGGGACGCGGGATCGAGCGGGAAGTTGAACAACTCCGAAAGGTTCAGGACCGGGGTCTGGTCACGATGTTCTATTGTGCGACCCGGACGCAGGCGCGGCTTGCGGCGGATGCGGGACTGAATCTCGTATGCCTCAATCTCGGCTGGAATGTCGGCGGGGCGCTTGGCCATCGCCGCCGGGAGACGATAGAGGAAGTCGCCATTGCGGTGCGCGAGATCGGGCGGCTGATCAAACGCATCAATCCCCGGACACGGTTTCTGCTGGAAGGGGGTCCCATTGCCAGTGCCGAGGATCTGGGCCGTCTGCTCGCTCTGGCTCCCATCGATGGCTATGTCGGGGGATCGACATTTGAGCGGATGCCGCTGGAATCCTCCGTCGCGGATCAACTCGACCGGTTCCGCCATGCCAGCCGACGCAGTGCGGAACTGGACAGCGCTGATTCGCGCCTTGTCGCCTGGGCGAAGAATTTCGGTTTCGTCGGCCAGTCGAAGGCACAGATCGGCTTTCTGCAACGCCTCAGGGCACTGGCGGAGTCCAAGGCCCCGGTCCTGGTTCTGGCAGAGACCGGACTTGACGTCGGGGCCAGTCTGAAGGCACTGGCGTCGGGCGCGCGGCAACGGAGCCAGCCGCCCGTGATCGTCCATATCGACATGGTCGGAGAGGATTTTCCGGCGCGGGCACGGGCACTGTTGTTTGGTCAGTCGGACAGTACGGCAAAGCGTCGTCCAGCCCTGGGTGATGGGGAGATTGATCTGCTGGTCATCCATGCGCCGGATCGATTGCCGACAGGCGTCCAGCGGCGGCTTGCCCGCGCGCTGGGCGATGGATTTTTTCAGGCTTCCGGGTCCCGTCGTCCGGTGCCGATTGCCTGCCGGGTTGCCTTTGTCGCCACGGGTCGGTCGGTGGCGTCGGCAGGATTGGATTCTACACTTGCCGATCTGCTGGCGGGATGGAGTGTCATGATCCCGCCAATCCGGGACAGGATTGACGATCTGTTGAGCCTGGCGGAGCAGCGTGTCGCGGAACGGATGAATTTCCCCCTCAAACGGCGGCATTTCTCAGCCGAGGTCTTGCACCATCTGAGCACCCATCTCTGGCCCGGAAATGATGCTGAACTGGATCTTTTGCTGGGACATGTCGTGGTTGGGCATAAGGCTGAGGATCTGGATCAAACGCCGATCAGCCTGTCCGAGATCACGCCTCTGCTACAGCAATCCAGTGCGGGACCAGCCCTTCGCACAGAGAAGGAACGGCTGGCCGAGGCTCTGTGGCGGCATGGCTTCAGCCGCAGTCGCACAGCAGAGGCTTTGGGAATATCGCGCAAGACGCTGTACAACAAGATACAGAAATACGGTCTGGCCGGATAGCCATTGGCTATTAGTGCCCTCTAGCTTAGTCGAGTCCCATCAGGCTGCGCGCGAAATCCCGTGCTGCAAAGGGGCGCAGATCGTCGGCCTGTTCCCCGACACCGATGGCATGGACCGGCAGGCCGAACGTATCGGCCAGCGCGACCAGAACCCCGCCCTTGGCGGTCCCGTCCAGTTTGGTCAAGACAAGGCCGGTTACTTTCACCATCTCGCCAAAGACTCGGACCTGCTGGATCGCATTCTGGCCGGTCGTCGCGTCCAGCACCATGACCGTGTCATGGGGCGCGCCCTCGTCCTGCTTGGAGAGGACGCGCACGACCTTCTGTAATTCCTGCATTAGGCCCGCCTTGTTGTGCAGCCGTCCGGCGGTATCGACCAGCAGCACGTCGACTCCGGCCGCCTTCGCCTCCTTCAGCGCTTCGAAGGCGAGGGAGGCGGCATCGCTGCCGGCATCGCGGGCGACCACCGGACAGCCGGTTCGCTCGCCCCAGACCTTCAACTGCTCGACGGCTGCGGCGCGGAAGGTATCGCCCGCAGCCAGCATCACCGAATGGCCCTGTTCCTTGAACGTCTTGGCCAGCTTGCCGATGGTCGTGGTCTTGCCCGATCCGTTGACTCCGACCACCAGAATGACATGCGGTGTGCGCGACGGGACGATTTCCAGCGGTTTCGCGACCGGTTCCAGTACCTGTGTTACATGGTCGGCAAAGGCTTCGCGCACCTCATCGCCACCGATTTCCTTGTCAAATCGGGTGCGGGCCAGTTCGGCGGTCATGCGCGCGGCCATGCCGGGGCCAAGATCCGATCCGATCAGGACCTCTTCAAGCTCCTCCAGCGCGACATCATCCAGTCTTCGCTTGCCGGTGAAGATACCCGCTACGCCATCGGCCAGCCGTGCCGAAGTCCGGGCGAGGCCCTGTCGGATTTTATCGAACCAGCCTAAAACCATGTCACGCAATTCCTGATGTTGGTGGGGATCGAACATGCCGACTGCGGTCGGCGGATTCCGGTGCTGCACCCGTCGCGTGGGAAGACAGTCATGCGCTGACCGTACTCTGCCAGCCTCATGCCGCCGCCCGGGCGGTCAGCATATGGCCCTCGATCATGCCGTCCGATACTGCGCCCAGTCGTGCCCGCACGATGCGGCCTTCCGGAACGCTTCCGTCGAAGCGGACTGGGGCAAAGGTCTCGGTATGGCCCAGTCCGTTGCGTTCGATCAGAACCTTCGCCTCAGTCCCGGCGAGGGAGGCCAGATATCGGACCTCGGCCTGAGTCCCCGCTTCGCGCAGCAGCTTGGCGCGCGCTTTGCGCTCCGCCTTCGGGACCTGGTTCGGGATGCGGGCAGCGGGTGTGCCGGGTCGTTCCGAATAGGGGAAGATATGCATCCAGGTCAGGCCGCAATCCTGGATGATCGCCAGACTGTTCTGGAACATCTCCTCGGTCTCGGTCGGGAAGCCTGCGATCAGGTCGGCACCGAAGACGATGTCCGGACGTTCAGCGCGCAGGGTTTCGGTCAGGCGGATGGCATCGGCGCGGGAATGGCGGCGCTTCATGCGCTTCAGGATCATGTCGTCGCCCGATTGCAGCGACAGATGCAGATGCGGCATCAGACGCTCTTCCTCGGCCATGGCCCGGAAGAGTTCCGCATCCAGTTCGATACAGTCGACGGAGGAGATGCGCAGACGCGGCAGGTCCGGCACCAGCTTCAGGATGCGGCGCACCAGTGAGCCAAGGCCGGGCGATCCCGGTAGATCCGCTCCATAGGAAGTGATGTCGACGCCGCTGATCACCACTTCCTGCACACCGGTTTCGACAAGACCACGGATCTGGGTGATGACCTCCCCGGCAGGGACGGAGCGGCTGTTGCCCCTGCCATAGGGAATGATGCAGAAGGTGCAGCGATGGTCGCAGCCATTCTGAACCTGGATGAAGGCGCGGGTGCGCTTGGCGAAACCGGAAATCAGATGACCGGCGGTTTCCGTCACTGACATGATGTCATCAACCACGACACGTTCTTCCGCCGCCGCGCCATAGGTTTCCGGGCGCAGTTTCTCGCGGTTGCCGACGACGCGGTCAACTTCCGGCATGGCGGCATAGCGGGCGGGATCGATCTGTGCGGCGCAACCGGTCACCAGAATCTCCGCCCCCGGATTGTCCCGGCGCAGCTTGCGGATCGTCTGCCGTGCCTGGCGCTCCGCCTCCGCGGTGACAGCGCAGGTATTGACGACAATCAGGTTTTCCCGCGCGCCCGCCTGTGCCAGTTCGCGGATTGCCTCGGATTCGAAGGCATTTAGACGGCAGCCGAAGGTGAAGATTTCCGGTGTCTTTGTCACAGCGCCATCTCGCCGGTGAAGCTGAGGGCGGTCGGGCCGGTCATCAGGACATGGCCGTCGGTTTCCCGCCACTGGATCGATAATGTGCCGCCATCGACCTGAACGGGAACGGGGGCGGACCTGGCATCCACCAGCCCGCGACGATGGGCGGCGACGGCGGTAGCACAGGTACCGGAACCGCAGGCGAGTGTGATCCCCACACCGCGTTCCCAGACCCGCAGGCGCAGGGTGCCATCGGCGGAAAGCGAGGCGATCTCGACATTCGTGCGCTGAGGGAACAGCGGATGGTGTTCCAGGACCGGTCCCAGTATGGACAGGTCGATTGCCTCTGCATTCTCGACAAAGAAAATGCAATGCGGATTCCCCATGCCGACCGCAACCGGGTCGCTCAGCGGGCCTTCAGTAATCGGCAGATGCAGCGTATCCAGCGATTTCGCCAGGGGAATTTCGTTCCAGTCCAGCAGCGCCGCACCCATATCAACTGTCACCAGATCGCCGCTGCGTAGTGCCGTCAGGCGGCCCCGGCGGGTGTCGATGGCGCAACTCACCGAACCGGACTCCGCCATCAGCAGATCCGCGACGCAGCGTGTTCCATTGCCGCAAGCCCCGGCCTCCGATCCGTCGGTATTGTAGATTCGCATGAAGATATCGGCACCGTCTGTCGTTGGTGGCTCGATCACCAGCAACTGATCAAAGCCGATGCCGCGATGGCGGTCGCCGATCAGGCGGATGCGGGCTTCGGGCAGGCTGATCGGTTCGGCGCGCGCGTCCAGCACGACGAAGTCGTTCCCAAGCCCGTGCATCTTGCGAAATGCCAGCACCGAATATCCTCTGTGACGTCAGGCCCGCGTCCGTCGCGGGATTGCCGTGTCTTATACGGTGCCGGATGCCGGAGTGCAATTTCAGCGTCATTGGTAGTGGGTCAGTTTGAAATTACTTTACATCAGGTAAATGATGCCGGTACGCTTCAATCTGAGGCCCCTTTGGGGGTTTTCCGCGTCTAGCTCAGTTGGTAGAGCGCTCGGTTTTGGGTCGAATGGTCGGGGGTTCGAGTCCCCCGGCGCGCTTTACATATAGGAATTATTGTTAGGGCCAGGTTTCTTGGGCGCGGGTTCTGCGGCTTCCACAAGCGCCACAATGTCCGCGATATCCCACAAGCGATCAGAAATACCTGCTGCCATGGCCGGAGAAATACCACCAAGACTCTTATGTTGGTGAATGAAGTTACAATGCATCATATGCAGGGCGACCGCGTATGCATGGTTTTCCATTTTTTTGTTGAACCCATTGGTTAGCCGAGTAAACTGCTGCATGTGTATGGGTAGGTTGTTTCGCTCCACATAGCTGGTGGAAACGTGCTGGATATCCGGATCGCCTTCAATCCGCGTCTTGCGAGCGCCAACACAGTCGGCGGGGCTATAGCGGTCTTTGGCGGATTCTAGTGTAGCACCATAAATTTTAACCAGCATCGCATAGTCGATATCAGCACCGAATGCACCTTCAACCGTTTCCAGATATGCCCTGTGTCCATCGCTGGTTAGTTGAACCCGGTTCGCTAGGCGCTTTGCCAAATAATCCATGAACCACATAGCGCACTCGCTATCACGGCCACCGATGAAATAAGACACTATCAGCTTGCTATCAGCGTCCAAGGCGGTCCATGTCCATGTATCACCAGCCTGCACCGGTGCGGCTTTTGCTTTGGCGACGTTCTTTTGTTTAGCATACGTAAATGACCAGATTTCATCGACCTGGACGCGGCTTGCTTGCACATCGCGCACATTCTCATCGTGATAAGTCATGCATGCTTTGCCAGCGTCGATCAGCAGCTTTGTGATCGTGTTCTTGCTACAGCCAGTCATGTGCTCAATGGCACGGATCGAGTTTCCCTCGCAAAGCATGTGGAGAATTTGTGATCGTTGGGATGCAGATAGCTTGTTCATGAATATGAATATAATAAGTATCATGCATTTGTCAAGCATATGGGTCAGTTTAACAAAATCTGTTAAGTTTTGTATTGAATTCCTCATTTAAAGCGATTACAGTGCGTTATGGAGATTGAATATGCGGATTCGACACTGGCACTTATTGAAACGGACAATGCGGGGGAAACTCGATTGCCGGTTGCTGTGATTCGATCCGCCCGAAGGAAGCTGACTATCCTTAAGGCTGCCACAGACGACAGAACGCTAAGAAATTGGAAAAATTTACACTACGAAAAACTAAAAGGAGACCGAGGGAACCAACGTTCCATCAGAGTGAATGACAAGTATCGGATCATTTTTGAATTAGACAGTGAGGCCGATCCGCAGAAAGCAACGATATTGGCCATTGAGGACTACCACTAATGTCAAACGCAGGAAGCATGATAGTTGAGCACCCAGGAGTGTTCATTCGTGACGAGCTGGAGGCGCGTGGCTGGAGCAACGTGGATCTTGCCTACATTCTCGGTAAGAGCGAGCAACAACTAAGTCCGCTATTAAATGGCAAGCGAAGCATATCGACAGATTTAGCCGTCGCGTTAGGTGATGCCTTTGATGTGTCACCAGATTTTTTCGCCAACCTACAGACCCTGTATGATCTGCAACGGGCGAAGCGTCCTGACCCTGGTGTGCGCACACGAGCAAATTGGGTGAGTACATTTCCTGTCCGGGAAATGATCCGGCGCGGATGGATAGAAGACACGGAAGCGGACCTTCTCGACCTTCAAATGATGCGTTTCTTTAATGTCAACAGCGTCAAGAGCATCCCGTTTGTTGGCGATGCAGACGTGTATAATCATGCGGCAAAAAAGACTGGTTATGCGGAAATCACCCCGGTCCAATTGGTTTGGTTGCACCGCGTCCGGGTGATTGCCCAAACGATGAATTGTCCTCCCTATTCTAGGGATTCTCTTTTACGCGAACTTTCAAACATTCGTGCGCACATGAATGACGTAGAAGACATCTCAGAAATTCCAAACCTTCTTTGGAAGTGCGGGGTTCGTTTCGTTGTCGTCCAGGCTTTATCAGGTGCGCAGATCGACGGGGTTTGCACATGGTTGGACGACGGGCCGGTGATTGGCATTTCTACGCTTCGAGATCGAATGGACAATTTCTGTTTTGTTCTAAGGCACGAGATAGAACACATCTTACATGAAGATGGGAAGAGCGAACGATACACTCATGTCGATGTCTTTGACGAAGATCGAGACACCAGCCATATGCCAGACGAAGAAAAGCGGGCTGATGATGCAGCGGCAGAATATTTGATTCCGCAACAGAAGCTAGAATCGTTCATCGCACGTAAAGGGCGGTTCATTTCCGAGAAGGATGTTATGGCATTTGCTGCTCGACACCACATCCATCCGTCCATCGTTATTGGGCAGATTCATCACCACCGGCACAAGTCGGGCGATGAAAAAGCCTACGCTTGGCTACGCAAGCACTTAAGCGGGGTACGGGATCATTTTCAGGATTGGACATTTCGAGACGGCTGGGACTACGTCGCCTCGGTCGGTCTTTAGGAGAAGACTATGGCGAATTTTTATGAGCAGTTGCTCCTGGTTTGGGAAGAGTGGGAAGGCATCACCGGTGACGATGCCAACAATCCGAACGACTTCATAGATTGGGCGGTTGCCAACGGAAAATTGGCTCCCCGTCCAGAAGATATTCGAAAGATTTTTAGGCGTCAGATTTCTACAGCACTCAGGCAAGCAATGCGAGTGGATGACCGTGGAACGTCGTACCGCGCTAAGCAGTGTGTATCGATTATTGAGAATGGCGCACAACGCACTCTTTGGTTCGACGTCGACAAAGGGGGCACACCGCGACTTCGTCAAAAGGCGGCATGGCAGCGGCGTGAAGGTATAGCAAACGACATTTATCGAGCAATGTCAGATGTCGAGCACATGAACTACGCCTATCCCAATGATGAGCCGATCCAATTTGAACTCGACTTCACGGAGGACTACGAAGAACGCAAGG
The DNA here is from genome assembly GCA_965223125.1 of Alphaproteobacteria bacterium. Taxonomy (GTDB): domain Bacteria; phylum Pseudomonadota; class Alphaproteobacteria; order UBA8366; family Aestuariispiraceae; genus Pacificispira. The sequence goes on from OZ244984.1 coordinate 2,749,201, forward strand.
CGCTTGAAGCGCTGGAACTGGAAGAGAAAGACGTCGGCTAGGATTTTTTCCAACGCGCGGCGGCGGCGGCGCTCGCAATTTCGGAGCGCTGTTCCGGTGTCAAAATCCGGGCCCTGGCCTTTGCGCCCTTTTTTCCAGCCTTGCTGCGGGCCGCATTCACTGGTTCGTCTTGCTCTTCGCCTGTAGCGATATCAACAACTAGCTTAGCCAGTTGGTTCGGATCGCGCGGGCGTTTCGGTGTCTTGCTCATAGTTTGAATATGGCATTCAGGGGGAAAGATTGTCACCACTTGTCAACGCGAACATATTTCAAACTGACACACTACCGTCATTACGTCGTTTCTGGGGGTGGAGACCGCCTTCACTGATCCAGAATTGGACGGAAAGACTTGACCGGGCTGCGGGAACGCAATAGAACCCGCGTCACATCAGGCAGTTTTCACTGCGTATGGCCCCAAGGGGTTCCGCCGGTCCGCGAGTTTCGCGCACCGGCGCGTTTTGCGTTGTGGCCTGTATCGGCTTTGGGAGTGTGCATGTTCGAGTCACTGTCAGATCGGTTGGGGGGCGTCTTCGATGCCCTGAAACGGCGAGGGTCGCTGAAGGCCTCCGACGTTGATGCCGCGATGCGCGATATCCGGATTGCCCTGCTGGAAGCCGATGTCGCGCTGCCGGTGGTCAAGGAATTCATCACGCATGTGCGCGAGCAGGCGGTGGGCGAGTCGGTTCTGCGCTCTGTCACACCGGGTCAGCAGGTCGTCAAGATCGTCCATGACGCACTCATCGGATTGTTGAGTTCTGATGATCAGGATCTCAATCTGATCGGGGAGCCGCCTTTCGCGATCCTCATGGTCGGGTTGCAGGGGTCGGGCAAGACGACGACCACTGCGAAGCTGGGCAAGCGCCTGACCGAAAAAGACCGCAAGAAGGTCCTGATGGCGTCCCTGGACGTTTATCGTCCGGCGGCGCAGGAACAGCTCAAGATTCTGGGCGAACAGACAGGTGTTGCGACGCTGCCGATTGTGGCGGGCCAGCAGCCGGTGGCGATAGCGAAACGCGCGCTGAATGCGGCCCGGCTTGGTGGTTATGACATCGTCCTCCTCGATACCGCCGGGCGTCTGCATGTCGATGAGCAGTTGATGGCCGAAGTCGCCGCCGTGCGCGACAGTGCGATGCCGCGCGAAACCCTGCTGGTTGCTGACAGCATGACCGGTCAGGATGCGGTGACGGTGGCGAAGAGCTTCCAGGATCGCGTCGGTCTGAGCGGGATCGTACTGACCCGTGTCGATGGTGATGCCCGTGGCGGGGCGGCGCTGTCCATGCGTCAGGTCACCGGTAAGCCGATCAAGTATCTCGGCACCGGCGAAAAGATGGATGAGATCGAGCCCTTCCGGGCTGACCGGGTCGCAGGGCGCATTCTCGGCATGGGGGACGTTGTCTCTCTGGTCGAGCGCGCCGCCGAGACGATCCAGCAGGAAGATGCCGAGAAGATCGCCCGCAAGATGCAGAAGGGCGAGTACGACCTGGAAGATATGGCCCAGCAACTGGCGCAGATGCGCAAGATGGGCGGCATGGAAGGTCTGATGGGCATGCTGCCGGGCGTAGCCAAGATGAAGAAGCAGATGGCGGGTGCCAATCTGGACCCGAAGGCTCTGATCCGGCAGGAAGCGATCATCTCCTCCATGACGGTGCAGGAGCGCCGCAATCCGAAGGTGTTGCACGCATCGCGCAAGCGGCGTGTCGCGGCGGGGTCGGGAACCTCTGTTCAGGATATCAACAAGCTGCTGAAGCAGCACCAGACGATGGCTAAGATGATGAAGCAATTCTCCAAAATGGGGAAGAAGGGCATGTTCGGTCTGCCCGGTGGCATGGGCGGCGACATGAATGCGCTGCTTGGCGGCGGTGGCGCGGCCGGGGGGCTTCCCAATGGCAATCCATTTGGGGCGGGCGGTAGCCTGCCCAAGGGTTTGGGAGGGATGCCGTCCGGTTTCCCCCCCGGTTTTCCGAAGAAATAACCGGTCGGGAGTGTTTCCCGATCAGACAGCAACCGAGTAACAGCGTTTCAATCAGGACTGGAGAACACGAATGAGCCTTAAAATCCGGATGTCCCGTGGTGGCGCGAAGAAGCGTCCGTTCTATCGTATCGTCGTTGCGGATTCCCGCGCGCCGCGCGATGGCCGCTTCATCGAGAAGATCGGCTTCCACAACCCGATGATGCCGCGTGATCATGACGAGCGTCTGAGCATCAACCTGGACCGTGCCCGGCATTGGCTGTCGGTCGGTGCCAAACCGTCGCCCCGCGTCCACCGCTTCCTGGCCGATGCCGGGGTGCTGGAAAAGCCGTCGATCCCGTCGCAAACCAAACAGCACCTGCCGCGCGCCAAGGAACAGGAACGTATCCGCGAGCGTGAGGAAAAGGCGAAGGAAGCTGCTGAAGCGGCGGAAGCCGCCAAGGCTGCCGCAGCCGAAGCTGCTGCTGCTCCTGCCGAGGAAGCCCCTGCCGCGGAAGAAACTTCAGCCTGATCCGCATTGGATCGGACGGGGTTCGGGATCGCATCATGCCGGACGGGATCGGACAGATGGTTGGAAACAGGCTCGTTGTGGGGGTCGTCACCGGCGCTCATGGCGTGCGGGGACAACTGCGCGTGAAGAGCTTCACCGCAGATCCCGCCGACCTGACCGCCTATGGTCCGTTGACCGATGCCAGTGGGGCGGTGACCTATGACCTTGTCCTGAAAGGCGAGGTCAAGGGTCAGTTGATCGCCACTCTGGCGGGCTGCACCGACCGCAATCGGGCGGAAGCCCTGCGTGGGACAGAGTTCCATCTGGACCGGGATCTCCTGCCGGAGGCCGAGGAAGAGGAATTCTACCACGCGGATCTGATCGGCCTTGTCGCCAAGAATGCGGAAGGTGCGGATATCGGTTTGGTTCGGGCGGTGTTCGATTTCGGCAGTGGCGACATGCTGGAAGTGGTGGCGGCGGACGGAACGGTCACGCTCTATCCCTTTACGGCAGAAGTCGTGCCAAAGATCGAGCTGGCCAGCGGAAGTCTGACCATCCTGCCGCCGGTTGAGATTGTTGCCGATGATGAGCGGGAGGCCTGATCCGATGGCTCAGTCCGAACCCTGGTCGGTGACCGCCCTGACACTGTTCCCGGAAATGTTTCCGGGCGTGCTGGGATACTCGATTGCTGGCAAGGCATTGCAGTCCGGGTTGTGGCAGATGGAGGCGCTGGATATCCGGCAATTTGCAAGAGACCGGCACCAGACCGTCGATGATGCTCCGATGGGCGGTGGCGCGGGCATGGTGATGCGTCCTGACGTACTGGATGCGGCCTTGCAGGTGATTTCTGATCGTCCGGGGCCGTTGGTCTATCTCTCGCCGCGGGGTCGGGTTTTCGATCAGGCGCGGGCGCGGGATCTGGCCGAAGGACCGGGTGTTCAGCTGCTCTGCGGGCGCTATGAAGGCGTTGATCAGCGGGTGCTGGACAAGTGGGAGATCGAGGAGGTCAGCCTCGGCGATTTCGTGCTGTCAGGGGGCGAGCCCGCCGCGCTGGCGATGCTGGATGCCTGCATCCGGCTGTTGCCCGGTGTGATGGGGTCGATGGACTCCCTGGACGAGGAAAGTTTCGAGAGCGGGTTGCTGGAATACCCGCATTATACGCGACCGGCGGATTGGGATGGACGGCCTGTGCCTGATATCCTGCTGTCCGGTCATCACGAAAACATCCGGGCCTGGAGACGGGCCCAAGCCGAAGCCGTGACGAAGCGGCGCAGGCCGGATCTTTGGTCCCGCTATGTCGGGGCCAACCATGTTGCGTAACGCAAGAGGTTTGCGAAGAAAGGAACCGAGGTCATGAATATCATTGAACAGATCAATGCCGAGCAGGTCGAAAAACGACTGTCGACAGGCGAGGCGATCCCGACCTTCTCTCCGGGCGATACCATCGTCGTCCGCGTGAAGGTCGTCGAAGGCACGCGCGAGCGTATCCAGGCTTTCGAAGGCGTCTGCATCGGGCGCAAGAATGCCGGGTTGAATTCCAACTTCACCGTTCGGAAGATTTCCTACGGCGAAGGTGTGGAACGTGTGTTCCCGCTCTACAGCCCGCGCATCGAAGGTATTGATGTCGTGCGGCGCGGCAAGGTGCGTCGGGCGAAGCTGTACTTCCTGCGCGGTCGTACCGGCAAATCGGCGCGTATCATCGAACGCACCACCGGTCGCGGCATGAAGAATGGCCGTTATCAGGGCGATCAGAAGTAACGAAGGGCGGAACGACGGCAGGTTGGGCGCTCCAGCGCTCAACCGGATAAGATCGTCGCCGACAGTTCGTTGACTATCGTGTGGGTAGGAAATCCTGTGGGAAGGGCAATAAGAGCATGACGCAGCCAAGGACGCTTTTTGACAAGATCTGGGACAGCCACATTGTCGACCGTCAGGACGACGGAACCTGTCTGATCTATATCGACCGGCACCTCGTGCATGAAGTCACCAGCCCGCAGGCTTTTGAAGGATTGCGTGTGTCGGGGCGGAAGGTGCGGCAGCCGCAGCTCACCCTTGCTGTGCCAGACCACAATGTCCCGACGACCAACCGCCTTGGCGGTATTGAGGACGATGAAAGTCGCATCCAGGTCGAGCAGCTTTCGATCAATGCGAAGGAATTCGGCCTGCCGATCTTCGAGATGAACGATATCCGTCAGGGCATCGTGCATATCATCGGCCCGGAACAGGGCTTCACCCTGCCCGGCATGACCATCGTCTGCGGTGACAGTCATACCGCGACTCACGGTGCCTTCGGTTCGCTCGCCTTCGGGATCGGGACGTCGGAGGTGGAGCATGTTCTGGCGACCCAGACCCTGCAGCAGAGCCCGGCGAAGAATATGCGGGTTACTGTCAACGGAGCCCTGCCGCTGGGCGTGACCGCCAAGGACCTGATCCTTGCCATCATCGGCAAGATCGGCACTGCGGGCGGTACCGGCCATGTCGTGGAATTCGCCGGTCAGGCGATCCGTGATCTGTCGATGGAAGGTCGCATGACCGTCTGCAACATGACGATTGAAGGCGGTGCCCGCGCCGGCCTGATCGCGCCGGACGAGACGACCTTTGCCTATCTGAAGGGCCGCACCATGGCTCCGCAGGGCGCGGAGTGGGACAAGGCAGTCACCTATTGGCGCACGTTGCCCAGTGATGAGGGCGCGTTCTACGACAAGGAAGTGACGCTGGATGTGAACGACATTCCGCCGCAGGTCACCTGGGGTACCAGCCCGGAAGACGTGGTGGCGATCACCGGTACGATCCCGGATCCCGGCAGCTTTGGGGTGGGTAAGGCATCCGCAGCACAGCGCTCGCTGGACTATATGGGCCTCAAGGCCGGGATGAAGCTGACCGATGTGAAGATAGACAAGGTCTTCATTGGTTCCTGCACCAACGGGCGGATCGAGGATCTGCGCACCGTGGCGGAAATCGCCAAAGGCCGGAAGGTTGCGGATGGCGTTCATGCCATGGTGGTGCCAGGCTCCGGTCTGGTGAAGCAGCAGGCGGAAGCCGAAGGCCTGCACAGGATTCTGACCGAAGCCGGTTTTGACTGGCGTGAGCCTGGATGTTCGATGTGTCTGGCGATGAATGCCGACAAGCTGAAGCCGCAGGAACGCTGTGCCTCGACCTCGAACCGCAATTTCGAGGGCCGTCAGGGCCGTGGGGGCCGCACCCATCTGGTCAGCCCCGGCATGGCCGCTGCCGCCGCCCTGAAAGGGACGCTGGCCGATGTGCGGGACTATCTGCGATGACCCATCAGATGCCCTTGCCAGGCGATCATCTGGATCGTCTTTTCGGACGCAACATGCAGTATAGCGGCTGGACCGTAGATATTCCCGCCCCGGCAAATGATGATGCGATGCTGATCAACATCGACCCGGCGCTGCTGCTGTCCATGTTCAAGCGTGGAAATCGGTAACAGGAGAGAATGACCATGAAGCCCTTCACCGAACTGACCGGCATTGCCGCGCCGATGAACCTGATCAATATCGACACCGATATGATCATCCCGAAACAGTATCTGAAAACCATTCAGCGCTCAGGCCTGGGTAAGAGCCTGTTCGATGAAATGCGCCACGATGAGCAAGGCAATGAAAAGCCAGATTTCGTGTTGAACCGGGAGCCTTACCGGCATGCGCAGGTTCTGATCGCCGGGGCGAATTTCGGCTGCGGATCGAGCCGCGAGCATGCGCCCTGGGCGCTGGAGGATTTCGGTATCCGCTGTGTCATCGCGCCGAGCTTCGCGGACATCTTTCACAGCAACTGCTTCAAGAACGGCATTCTGCCGATCCGGCTGCCGGAAGAAACCGTCCAGATGCTGATGGAAAAGGCGGAGCGGGGCCAGAACGCTCAGTTCACCATCGATCTGCCGCGTCAAGTGGTCATCGATCCCGATGGGGTGGAGATTGCCTTCGAGGTGGATGCCTTCCGCAAGCATTGTCTGCTGAATGGCCTGGACGACATCGCACTGACCCTGCAGAAGGGTGCGGCTATCGATGCTTATGAAGATGACCGCTCCCGCTCCACTCCCTGGGTGACACCTGCCGCCGCTGAGTGACCAAAATCTGCGTGATTAGAAAACGCAGCTTTTCGCGAATTCCGCCGCTTCCTTGGCGGTGACATTTTCGACACCCTTGTCCTTGATCGCCTTGCACCAGTCGGGGGAGCCAACCTCCGGCTCGCAGGCGGTCAGGAAAGAAAGGGCGAAGAGGGCGGCAAGCAGGCTTGTGATGCGTGTCATCGCGAGTTGATCCTTAAGACAGGTTGGAATTCCTGGAAACAGGATAGGGCGAGTCGCCGACCCTGGTCACGCATTACCGCACTACCGTATAGTCCCGGACCCGGCGGACCCGTTCGGTATTGCCGACAACGGCGATGGCCCGGTCCTGTTCCAGGCTGGTCTTGGCCCGGCCCAGCACATAGGCAGTGCCGAATGGATCGACAGCGACCCGGAAATTCACGCTTTCGACGCCCTCCGCATTCAGCCAGTTTGCCTCGATCTGGGCCTTGAGCTTCAGGCCGCCCGCGAAACCGATCATGTCGGCGGATCGTGCCGTCTGCTGCGCTTCGCTCATTTGTTCGACATGCCAGTACAGTGTCTTGATCCCGGCGATCTGATCGACTTCCTGCCGGAACTGGGCATGGCTTCCCGCATCCTCCATGATGCCATAGATCAGCAGGCGCTGTTCGTAGATTTCCGTTGAGACGCTGACAGTTTTGTATTTTGCCATCAGGCGGTTGACGCCCACCACGATCCGGTTGTCGGTCGCGATATCCTCAACGCTGCGTGCCTCGACAGCCCGCTGGACCAGCGAGACGGGATTGCAGGCGGCGAGGGTCAGCATCGCCCCGCCGACAAACAGCAGGCTGCGGCGCGACAGTTTGGAGGAGTGGTGGGAATGGGACATGGCAAAACTCCTGTTCCGGCATTGGCTGGTTTTATCTGCGAACCTCAACAAAATGGGGTGGGTGGCGTGTTCGCGCAATCAACATCTGTCGGCATTTTCGGAATAGTCATCTTATCCTGAATAACCGGTGGAAAACATGGGGCCAAGCGCGTAAAACACCTGTCCAACCTGCCGGGCGATGGGATATTGCCCCGGAACAGGCCGAAAAATGCGGAGTGGAAGACATGGCAAAGATGAGTTGGACCCCGGATAGCTGGCGCACCAAACCAATCCAGCAGGTCCCGGATTATCCTGACGCCGCAGCACTGCAGGCGGTGGAGGCCGAACTGGCATCCAACCCGCCCCTGGTATTTGCAGGTGAGGCGCGCAAGCTCAAGGCCGCCCTGGCTGAGGTGGCGGAAGGCCGTGCTTTCCTGTTGCAGGGAGGCGACTGCGCCGAAAGCTTTGCCGAATTTTCCGCCAACAACATCCGCGATACGTTCAAGGTGCTGCTTCAGATGGCGGTGGTCCTGACATTTGGTGCTGCCTGTCCGGTGGTGAAGGTCGGGCGCATGGCCGGTCAGTTCGCCAAACCGCGTTCCGCCCCGATGGAGAAGATCGGCGATATCGAATTGCCGAGCTATCGTGGCGACATTGTCAACGGCATCGATTTCACCAAGGCGGATCGTATGCCCGATCCGACCCGGATGATGAAGGCGTATCATCAGGCGGCTTCAACCTTGAACCTGTTGCGTGCCTTTGCACAGGGCGGCTTTGCCGACCTGCATCGGGTGCATCAGTGGAACCTCGATTTCGTCGCGGGTAGTGCTCAGGGCGAGCGCTATCAGGCTCTGGCCGAACGGTTGGACGAGGCGCTGAGCTTCATGGCCGCCTGCGGTCTGACCTCCGAACGGGTGCCGCAGATCGCCGAGACGGATTTCTACACCAGCCATGAAGGCTTGCTCCTGTGGTACGAACAGGCATTGACCCGGCGCGACAGCCTTACCGGCGGCTGGTACGACTGTTCGGCCCATATGATCTGGATCGGTGATCGCACCCGCAACCGGGACGGTGCCCATGTGGAATATTGTCGGGGTGTCGAGAATCCCATCGGCATGAAATGCGGCCCGAGCAGTGACCCGGACGAGTTGATCCGCGTGATTGATGTCCTTAATCCATCGAACGAGGCTGGTCGCCTGACACTGATCGCCCGGATGGGCAGTGATAAGGTGATGGACAACCTGCCACGACTGGTGCGACGAGTGAAGGAAGAAGGCCGCAAGGTCGTCTGGTCCTGCGACCCGATGCACGGCAATGTCATCAAGTCGGAAAGCGGCTACAAGACCCGACCCTTTGACCGGATATTGAGCGAAGTCCGTCAGTTCTTTGACGTGCATGAGGCGGAGGGTACTCATGCCGGGGGCGTTCATTTCGAAATGACCGGACAGGACGTTACAGAATGTCTCGGTGGGGCCCAGGAGATTTCGGATTCGGATCTTTCCGCACGGTATCACACCCACTGCGACCCGCGACTCAACGGTGCCCAGGCGCTGGAACTTGCCTTCCTGATCGCCGAAGAGTTGAAGGCGGGACGGATCGGGCGTGCCCGCCCATCGCAGGCGGCTGAGTGATTGCGGCAATCGGCGCATCCCCTAATTTCCAACCTTGTCGGGGGGCAGGGACATCATGGCGGATTCTGACGATATAGACGCATTTGTCGGCAACTGGACCGATGCCTATTTCAATCGCACGCGGGAGATCGTCGCGCGGTTCGGCGATGTCGAGGTCACCTATGCGATTTTCATGCGACGGCCGGTGATCTCCGCTCCCCGCCTGGCGATTGACTGGCTGAACCGGACCATTGCGGCTCGGGGCAGTGAGGTCAGGATTGACCTGCGCTATGACGAGGGACGGTGGATCGGGGCAGGCGAGCCGATTATGTATATCACCGGCTCTTTCCATGACCTGTGCGATCTTGAAACCCTGCTGTTGCAGAAGATCGGCCCCGCCTGTGTCGCCGCCTATAATGCCTTCACCATGTGTCAGGAACTGCCAACCGTCTCCTTCCTGGCAATGGATGCCCGGCATTGTGCGGGGACTGAAATGGCCGAGATGATGGCCTATGCGGCGATGGTCGGGTCTGACAGGGCGAAGCGTAAATCCGGTGCTGTGGGCTTCATCGGCAATGCAACCGATGCGACGGCCCATTATTTCGGTCAGAAGGCCGGGCTGGGCACCATGCCCCATGCGCTGATCGGTTATGCGGGATCAACGGTTCGCGCGGCAGAGATGTTCAACGAGGCGCATCCGGATAAGATGCTGATCGTATTGGTCGATTATTTCGGTCAGGAGGTCAGCGATGCCCTGGCTGTCTGCCGCCGGTTCCCGGATATGGCGGAGAAGGGGGCATTGGGGGTTCGAATTGATACGCCCGGCGGGCGCTTCCTGGAAGGTCTCGACCCGGCGGAATCCTATGCGGTGCTGGATCGGAATGCTCCCCGTTCCATTCGGGGCTATCGTAATGAGGGCGAATTGCGCCATCTGATCGGTCCCGGCGTTTCCGCAGCGGCGGTCTGGTACATGCGCGAAGCGCTTGACCGGGAGGGTTTCCCGGCGGTCAAGATCATCGCTTCCTCCGGTTTTGGACCAGAGAAGTGCAAGGTGATGGCCCTGGCCGATGCGCCGATTGACGTGATCGGCACCGGCAGTTATCTGCCCGAGAAGTGGGCGGAAACCTATGCCACGGCCGATATCGTAGATTATGGCGGTCAGGCGCGGGTCAAGGTCGGTCGCGAATTCCTATTGAGAAAGACGGGGATGGACTGACAGAGGCATCAATGTTCGAAGACTTTGGAACAGGGAAAACGAAGCGTCTGGAGGCTACCGTGTTCCGGGAGGCTCTCTCAGGGGAAGAACCGAAGGCCCTGTTTGACTATTGGAATGCTCGTCGGGGAGACCGGACGATGCCGGCTCGGTCCGAGATCGATCCCGTGGATATGCCGCCAACAATCCTCCCATGTCTCTATATTCTGGCGGCGGAATGCGATGGTCAGTTGCGATTCCGCCTTTCCGGGACGCGACTGATTGAAGTCTTCGGACGCGATCCGTCGGGTAAGATTCTGGATGAGGTCCTGGAAGACCAAGACCTTGTGAATGCGCGGCGTTCCTACCGTAAGGTGATGGAAACGGCGCAACCCTGGTATTCCTGTGTAACGTACAGGGTCCATGAGGGTGGTGATTTTCTGTATCAGCGCCTGTCCCTGCCATTGGGCGAACCAGATGGAATGCCAAATCGAATATTGGGTGGTCTCTTTGTTGAGCGTGATGAAAATCTATACGAGGATTTTGGAAAAATTCACCATCGCAGGGGATTGACCCCGATCACCCGGATTGAGGCCGTGATGGTGTGAATGACCTCAAGAGGGCGCGGTACGGAAAGCCTGGATCACGCGATCAATGCCGCTGTCGTCGATATCCCGATGCACGACAAGGCGCATGAAGGAACCGGACAGGCCGGTGATAATACCCTGATCTTTAAGATGTGCCCGGATCGCACCTGGATCGGGGCTGGTGATCGTAACCAGAACCATATTCGTCTGAAGCGGTGAAAGGTCGACCGACAGGCCGGGAATGCCCGACAGGGCGTCGCGCAGCCGTTTTGCCCTGGTGTGATCTTCCGGAATGCGCGGCGCATGATGTTCCAGTGCATAGAGTCCGGCGGCGGCCAGAATGCCGACCTGGCGCATGCCCCCGCCCAGCATCTTGCGATAGCGACGTGCCTTGCGGATCAGGTCTTTCGGTCCGCAGAGAACCGTCCCCGCCGGAGTTCCAAGGCCCTTCGAGAGGCAGACCGAAACCGTATCGGCACAGCGTGAAAGGGTTCTAACATCGATCCCGAGGGCAAAAGCCGCGTTGAACCCGCGCGCTGCGTCGAGATGAACCGACAGGCCGAATTCCCGTGCCGCATCGGCGGCAGCTTCCTGCCTGGCCAGAGGAATGGCCTTTCCCATGACGGTATTTTCCAGGGACAGCAATCGTGTGATGGGGCAATGTGAGTCGTCCGGCTTGACGGCGGCTCGAATGGCATCTGGGTCAATGCTGTTGTCGGCCTCTGTCTGCAGCGGGTCCAAGGCGATGCCACCCAGTACGGACGCTCCTGCCGCCTCTGCGTCGTAGACATGGTAGGGTCGACCGACCAGGACTTCCTCACCGCGCCCGCAATGGGCCAACAGGGCGCAGAAGTTGCTCTGCGTCCCGGTCGACAGGAAGAGCGCCGATTCCTTGCCGAAGAGGTCTGCTGTTTTTTCCTCCAGCGCGATCACCGTCGGATCTTCACCATAGACATCGTCGCCCAGTTCCGCTGAGGCCATCGCCGCCAGCATCGCCGCACTGGGCCGGGTTACGGTATCACTGCGCAGATCAACCAGGACATCGCTGTTATGCCCATGTGCTGCCTTTGCCGTTCCTGCATAGATGCTTGCCATTCACATGCTCCTGTCGGTCGGACGGATCGCCCGTATTCTGTCAATCGAGTGGTTGTTCCAAAAAGTAAAATATCTGATTACTGCCCCAGTCGGATATCGTGTGTCGGGCATGGGTTTCGTCGATCCTGACTTCAAAAGCACCACCGCGCCCCAGAGCACCGAGAGTTTCAGACAGGAGCGGGGCATAGAGCAGGCCTTTTACATTGCGAAAGCAGCACCGGTCGTAGCGATTGAACAGATGCATGTGTTCCCGGCCTTCACCCGACGCGCTCAGCAGGAAGAGGTCGATCATGCTGAACCGGTCCCGCAAAGGTGCATAATCCGCAATGCCGATTGGTGCATCCTGTCCTTCGCGCAGATAGTAGGGCAGGACTCCGGCTGCCGCGACGGATCGGGTGATGCGGTTGTCCAGAGCGGCGGTGAGGGTGATGGTTGCCGCCCCGGCAGAAAATCCAATGGCGGATATATCCGTGATTCCCTGCTTCTCCAGCAGGTCGATGGCGGCGCGGACAGGTTCGACATGAAGCCGCAGCGGATCATGTATGCGATCAAGATCGAATTGCAGATTGGCCTGACAATCGGGTTCCGGGTCAATATCGCATTCCGATTTTCTGGAGTTTTCTCCATAGGCCAGTTGATCAATGGCGACAATGGTGTACCCGCGGTACAGTGCTGCCTCGATAAATGGTTCCTGCTGCATGAAGCCACCCGCAAATCCGTGGTGATAGATGAGGCCGCGTTTGGCGACGGGTGTCTTTGGCGTCAACAGATAGATGAAGGAAAGCACATCCGGACGCGGGCTTAGATAGAAATGACGGGCTGATGCGATGCCTTCAAGCGTTTGCGCCTCCTGCAGCGACCCTGTTTCTCCATGACCATAATAAGGTGTGACCACATTCCTGGCCCCATCGCCGCCATAGACCAGGACGGACAGTGCCGCCCGCGCTGCATCAAGATCATCCGCTGAACGAATGGACAGGAAATCCGATGGGTCCTGGTCGGCAAGTTCCGGACGGACCACGTCAAAGACATAGCGGTCCGCAGCCTTCAATCGTTTGTATTGGACATACAGACCGTCATTGGTTCGGACCAAAATCACAAGCCCGCCGCAGAGTGTCAGGATCACGGCAATCAGAATTGCCCAGAACTTCCAGGATCGAACCATATTTATCTTACACTCCAATACCGATCTGTCGCGTCGGTTCGCCTTGCGGTGGATATACAAATTGGCTAGGGGTATTCGCTGAATTTCAAATAAATCTGACGCAGCATTGCGACTGTGGATGACAATCAGGGCCGCGCACGTGACTTCTAGCATCGAGACACCCGCAATACCAGAGCGCCCCGCCTATAGCCGGATGCTTGGCCTGTTTTCGGGGATCGTTGTTCCCTGTGTTGCATTCGGCAATGCCGGTCTTGCCATCGCCTTTGGCATCGCGTCGATCATGGCTGTCTGTGCCCTGCAATCGGAGGAAATTCGAAGACGTATCCGGCGACTTTTGAAAGGCCCGGTCGTGGTTCTTGGATGTGCCACACTGGGTTGGTGGGTTTTGTCGGCGGGTTTTTCGATTGATCCGGTCAAGTCATTCAAGGTGATTGCGCGAATTCTTGTGTATCTGTGCCTGTTCCTGTGTCTGACGGTTGTTCTGTCCCGCCGCCCGATTGCAAGGCAGGTTGCAGAAAGCGCGTTCATTCTGGCTTTTGCCAGTGTTAACAGCATGATCGTCCTGGCGCTCCTTGTCGAACCGGTGTTGCTCTCGGTATTCAAGCCCTTCTCATCGGCTCCACTCAATGCCTTGACCATGTTCAAGGCCTATCAGTCCGCCATTGCGATATCGATTCCTGTTTTGGTTTGGCTGGGTTGGCAGCGACGGGGTGGCTGGCGGCTTTTGGTATTGATCGCGGTTGGAACCGGGCTGAGCCTGATCGCAGGGATAACCGGAGTATCCGCGCATTCGGCATTTGCCGGTCTGGTCGGGGCCGTTCTGATGGCTCTGCTGCTGCTCATCGCGGCACGTTTGGGACATCGGGCGCGCATCGGGATTTTCGTAGTTCTGATGACAATGGCGGTGGTGGGGGGGGTGACGATCATCTCACAACTGCCTGAACCGCCCGTGACTGAAGCGACCAGGGAAGCTCCGCCGTTGCCGATCATTGATTTCCATCGACAGGCGATCTGGGGATTTGTCTATCATCAGGCGTTGGAAGCCCCAATCCTGGGCCACGGAATCAATACCATCAATCTGGTGCCGGGCGCGGAATTGGAGGTGTTGGACATAAATCAGGAATATGTTCCGGGCCATGCCCATAACTGGGTGTTGGAGATTCTATCTGAAACCGGCTTTCCGGGTCTGTTTCTTTTCGCCGCAACGCAGGTCCTGGTTCTCCTGTCACTGGCCCGTCATGCCTTGATGGGCAATTCCGGTGCCTTCGCCGCCTGTGCGGTCTTCGGGGCATACTGGACCAGTTCCCTGGCGAATTTTTCCATCTGGTCGTCCTGGTGGCAGGTTGCGGTCCTTTGCGTCCTTGCCTTGCCGCTCAGTCAGGTTTTTGGGCCGGGCAACCGCAATAGCCATCAACCCTAAGTGTTTGTTGTTGATCCCTCCGTATCAATCTTCATGCCAACCCGCATCACATGCCTGATCAGGGAGACTGCGTCTTCGCTGTCCCATTCCGCGGCCCCGGCCAGGCCGCCGACCAGATTGCCGTCGCGGTCAATGATATAGGTGCTGGGCAGCCCCCGGACACCCAGATCACGGCCCAGGCGCAGTTTGGGATCGTAATAGAGATCAAGATTTGCCAGTCCCAGTCGGTCGCGGATGAAGGGTTCGGCTACTTCATGGCCGCCGCGATCCTGGCTGATTGTCAGCAGATGGAAATCCGGCCCGCCAAGGCGCTCCTGAAGCCGTGACAGGCTCGGCATTTCCTTGATGCAAGGCGCGCACCATGTGGCCCAGAAATTCACCACCAGAACCCGGCCTTTGAAATCGCTGAAATGGCGGACATTCCCGGCCCCGTCAAAGAAGGGTGTTTGCGGCGCGGGAGCAGGCTTTTTCAGCAGAACGAAGCCTTGCATCTCCCCTCTGGTCGGCGGATAGTCCGGCCCCGCAGCCAAGGCGGTTTTCGGGCCGAATATCGCTGCTGTGGCCAGACCAAGAGCGATTGTGCGACGACTGATTCCATGAGGCTCGACGGCGCGGCTAGTATCGGGGACTGTCACGGGGATGGGTCTCCTCATCAGGGTAAACGTTAGCAAGGGTCAGACGGGATGTCCAAGAACGATATGTGGGGCGGTCGGTTCTCCGGCGGTCCGGCAGAAATCATGGAAAAGATCAACGCTTCCATCGGTTTCGACAAGGCGCTTTACCGCCAGGATATTCAGGGCTCGCTGTCCCATTCGGACATGCTGGCCGCCCAGGGTATCATCACGCGGGAGGATCGCGACGCGATCCATCGGGGCCTTCACGAAATCGAACAGGAAATCGAGGCAGGCAGCTTTGATTTCAAGGTCGAACTGGAAGATATCCACATGAATGTGGAATCACGTCTGCGTGAGAAGATCGGCGATCCCGGCGCGCGTCTGCATACCGGGCGCAGCCGCAACGATCAGGTCATCACCGATGTGCGCCTGTGGACCCGCGATGCGCTGGACGGGATCGACGCGCTGATGGCCGATTTGCAGCGGGCGCTGATCGACAAGGCCGAGGCCCATGCCGATGTGCTGATGCCGGGATATACTCATCTGCAAAGCGCCCAGCCGGTGACATTCGGGCATCATCTGATGGCCTATGTCGAGATGGTCGGTCGCGACCGGGGACGGATCGCGGATTGTCGGCGGCGGATGAACGAATGCCCGCTGGGGGCCGCCGCCCTGGCCGGCACCTCTTTCCCCATCGACCGGCACCACACCGCAAAGGCGCTGGGGTTTGACCGTCCGACTGCGAATTCGATGGACAGCGTGGGCAGCCGCGATTTTATCCTGGAATTCCTCGCAGCCGGGTCGATTCATGCGATCCATCTCAGCCGTCTGGCGGAGGAAATCGTGATGTGGATGTCCGACCGTTTCGCCTTCATCACGCTGAGTGATGCCTTTACCACCGGTTCTTCCATCATGCCGCAGAAGAAGAATCCGGATGCTGCCGAACTGGTGCGCGCCAAGCCGGGACGGTTGCTGGGTGCCTTCATCAGCATTTCGACGATGATGAAGGGACTGCCGATGACTTTTTGCAAAGACATGCAGGAAGACAAGGAACCGCTGTTCGATGCGGTGGAATCCCTGACGCTTGCCATTGCTGCGACAGCGGGGATGGTGGATGATATGCAGCCGCGCCCGGATCGGATGCTGGCCGGGCTGGAAAAAGGGTTTCCCACCGCGACCGATCTGGCCGATTGGCTGGTGCGGGTACTGGGCCTGCCGTTCCGCGATGCACATCACGTTACCGGCGCGCTGGTTGCGACGGCAGAAAAACAGGGGGTGGATCTGGCCCAACTGTCCCTGGTTGATATGCAGGCGGTGGAAAAGCGCATCACTTCCGATATATACTCGGTTCTGAGCCCGGCGGCATCGGTTGCCAGCCGGACCAGTTACGGTGGGACTGCCCCCGTGCGAGTGCGGGAAGCGGCGGCGGCGGCCCGCAAGCAGTATCTTTGAGGAGTGTGAGGAATGGTTGAAGGCGATCAGGATATCGAACCGACGCGCCGGGATCTGTTGAAACGGATCGGGAAGGGGCTGGCGGTTACGACAGCACTGGTCATGGCCCTCACGGCCTGTGGCAAGAAATCGCCTCCGAAACCACCTTCAGGCGACGATGCCCCCTATCCCAGAAAATATCCGGCACCGGAATGATACCCGGTCATTCAGCCTTCAGAGACAGGCGGATACACTAGATGAACCATTTCGACTATCAACAGGGCATTCTCCATGCCGAGGGCGTGCCCCTGACCCGCATTGCGCAGGAGGTCGGCACGCCTGTCTATGTCTATTCCAGCGCCACCCTGACGCGCCACTATACCGTTTTCGCTGATGCCTTCCGGGCGGCGGGGCTGGAGGCGACGGTCTGCTATGCGGTGAAGGCGAACAGCAATCTGGCGGTGATTGCGCTTCTGGGGCGGCTCGGTGCCGGGGCGGATGTTGTTTCAGAGGGCGAATTGCGGCGTGCGCTGGCTGCCGGGATCCCGCCGGAAAGGATCGTCTTTTCCGGGGTGGGGAAGACCGAGTCGGAGCTCCGTTTCGCCCTGGAGACCGGCATTCACGAAATCAATGTGGAGTCCGAAAGCGAGCTTCGGCTGCTGTCCCGCGTCACGCAGGAAATGGGCGTGACGTCGGAAATCGCCATTCGGGTCAATCCCGATGTAGATGCCAAGACCCACGAGAAGATTTCCACCGGCAGGAAGGAAAACAAGTTCGGCATCGACATTGATCGGGCGGAGGATATCTATGCGCTGGCCGGGTCTCTGCCCGGCCTTGTGCCCGTGTCGGTCGCGGTCCATATCGGCAGCCAGTTGACCGATCTGGAACCCTATCGCCAGGCCTTCCGCCGGGTTGCGTCCCTGGTGGAGCGGTTGCGGGCGCAGGGTCATGCGATCCGCCGGGTCGACCTGGGTGGTGGACTCGGCATTCCTTACAATGCTGAACAGCCGCCTCTGCCGGATGCCTATGCGGCGATGGCGGCGGAGGAAATCGGACATCTGAATTGCGGGATCATGCTGGAACCGGGGCGCATGATCGTCGGCAATGCGGGGATCCTGCTGTCCCGTGCGGTGGTGGTGAAGCCGGGTGAGGCGAAGCGTTTCCTGATCCTGGATGCGGCGATGAATGATCTGATCCGTCCTGCGCTTTACAATGGGCATCATGGGCTGCGTCCGGTGATGGAACCGTCGGCGGATGCGCCTCTGATGCCGGTGGATGTGGTCGGGCCAGTCTGCGAATCCGGTGACACTTTCGCCAAGGACCGGCTGCTGCCGCCGATTGAGGAAGGGGATCTCGTCGCCTTCAGCAGTGCGGGGGCATATGGGGCTGTCATGGCATCCAACTACAATACCCGCCTGTTGGTCCCGGAAGTGCTGGTCGATGGGGATCGATATGCCGTCATCCGTCCGCGTCAGACCTATGAGGACTTGATCGGCATGGACAGAATCCCAGATTGGTTGCAGAGTGATACGGATGATGTGGAACGCGAAGTGAGAAGGATCGGAGCGACAGGATGATCTGGAAACCGGCTCGGGGGGGCCAGGATGATGGGAAGGGAACCGACCTGCCCATTCAACTCTCCCGTGCGGTACTGTTCTGGGAATCGCTCGAAATCGCGTTCTGGAAACCGGTTTCCATTCTCTTGCTTTTGCTTGCGGTTGCCCTGACAGGGTTCCTGGAATCGCTTCCGGTCTGGCTCCATACCGGTATTCTTATCTCCGTTCTGGCGCTCTTTTCCTTCCTGACGGTTCAGGGCATCCGCCATTTCAGAATGCCTGGGCACGACAATGCGCGCCGACGCATTGAGATCGTCAATCATCTGGATCATCGCCCGCTGGAAACTCTGGCGGATCGTCCCAGCAGTGACACTCCGATGCAGCAGGCTCTGTGGGAGATGCATCGGAAGCGCGCGCTTGCCAGACTGGGTCGATTGTCCGTCGGTGCCCCGGAACCGCATCTGGCCCGAAGAGATCCGTGGGGGCTGCGCCTCGCAGCCGCTTTCTTTGCCACATTGGCGCTTGTCGCGGCGGGGAGCAGCGCGCCGGACCGATTGGCATCATCGCTGTTCCCGGTCTATGGAAACGGCGAGGCAGCGCTGACACTTGGAATCGAGGCTTGGTTGGCCCCGCCGGATTATACCGGATTGCCGCCGCAATTCATTTCACGTCAGCGCGGATCGGACGATAGCGCGGCCGAGCGGGAGATTTTGGCCGAGGCCCACGCAACCCCGGTCGGAACGAAGCTTGCTGTTCAGGTGACGGGACTTACGGAAAATGCCCTGCTGCGGACACCTGACGGTGACATTCCGATGGTGACATTTGCGGAAAATGCGGTTTCGATTGAGCATGATATCGGGGCATCCGGGAATTTCACCGTGGTTGCTGACGGTGACGTGCTGGCTTCCTGGGATATTCTGGCGACGCCGGACGCGCCACCCACCGCGACCCTGCCGAAGGAACCGGTGCCAAGTGTTCGACGGGCGCTGACACTGTTCCATGCGGTCAGTGATGACTATGGCGTTGCCAGCCTGCGTGTGGAGATTGAACGCGCGGATCGTCCCGCCGGGTCCGCGCAGAGCACGCCTTATGGTGAAGAGGAGATGCGCATCGTCAGTAGCCTGCCAGTGCCTGATCCATCGAAATATGGCGTTCAGCGCAGGGTCTATCGGGATTATAGTGCCCATCCCTGGGCAGGGGGTGAGGTACGCCTGACACTCGTCGCGACCGATACGATCGGGCAGGAAGGCCGATCCGAGGCGGTGACTCTGATCCTGCCCGGACGTGAATTCAATCATCCGGTTGCCCGGCAGATCATCGAGTTGCGGCGTGAGCTTGCCTGGGATCCCCTGCGCAATCACCAGAATGTTGCCGATGCCCTGGACGCGCTGTCCTGGCAGCAGGACAGCTTTGGCGGCAAGGTAACGGTCTTCATGGCTCTTCGTCAGGCCACGCGCAGCCTGTGGCCCGCCCGCCGCAGCGGTGCCGCCCCGACCATGGACAAGATTTCATCGGTAATCGAACTGTTGTGGAAGACGGCGCTCTATCTGGAGGATGGGGGGGTGTCGCTGGCGCTCGACCGTTTGCGTGCAGCGGAACAGGCGCTGATGGATGCGCTGGCGGATGGTGCCGATACGGCGGAACTGGATCGCCTGATGGATGAATTGCAGGCAGCCATGCAGGACTATATGCAGGCGATGACCGAGCAGTTGCGCGAGCAGATCGGCGAAGGGATGGAACTGCCGGAATTCGGGCCGGATCAGAACACGATATCCACACGAGACCTCGATGAGATGATGCAGCAACTGCGCGACATGATGCAGAGCGGCATGACCGACAGCGCGCAGCAGATGCTGGAGCAGCTTCGCCGCATGATGGAAAACATGCAGGCCGGAATCCAGCAGCAGATGTCCCCGGATAATCGCAAGGCCACTGAGATGATGAAATCCATGCGGGACATCATGGAAAGCCAGCGTGAATTGATGGACCGCACCCATCGGCGCGCGGAGGAGGGACAGCAAGCCGACGACCGTCAACCGGGGCAGCCGCAGCAAAACCGACCCGGGCAGCAGGGTCAGCAAGGCCAGCAGGGCGAACAGCGCCAGGGTCAGCAACCCGGTCAGCAGGGAAATCAGGGCGGCGCCGATGCCCTGTTGCAGGATGCCCTGCGTCGTCAATTGGGTGAGATCATGCGCCAGTATGGTGAAATGATGGGCGAAATTCCGGAACCCTTCGGGCGTGCCGATGAAGGCATGGGAGAGGCCACGGAAAGCCTGGGCCGGAACCAGCCGGGCGAGGCTGTGGGGCCACAGGGTCAGGCACTGGATGCCTTGCAGGAAGCGGCTAACGAAGCGCGCAATGCCTTCCTGGAGCGCTTTGAGCAGCAGATGGGCATGGGACAGGAAATGCCGGGACGTTCCGGGCAACAGTCGATGGATCCGTTCGGGCGTCAGGCCAATGATTCGGTGCGCGGTCCCTTGCAGGGCGAGGTGGAGGTTCCGGATAAAGGGGGGCTGGAACGCGCTCGTGAAATCCGGGACGAACTTCGCCGTCGCGCGGGTGACCGCAGCCGCCCCCCTGCTGAACTGGATTATATCGACCGTCTGCTGGACCAGTTCAAATAGCCGGTCTGACCTTTCGGCCACGTCACGGTTTCGTTTTTTCCGCCGGATTGTAAGGTCGGGTAATGGTGCGGGCGGAGCCGCCGCGCAAGGGAATTTTCACGAAATTGCCGATCTGTTCCAGGTTTCCCCGGATTTCACGCCGCATGCGGTAGGAGTCACCTTCGGTGAAGCCATCTCCGACCATGTGGATCGCAACCAGATCGGTTCGGTTCTGGCGCGGCAGCAGCAGGTCCATCACTCCATCGCCATCCCAGTCGACGGTCAGGGCAAGGCCAAGGTCGCGTGATCCGATAGCATGGGTTGAATAGCCAGCCTTTCGGCGCAGTTCAGCGATGTCCGTCGATAGCCCATCCCATCGATACAGGACCAGAATACCACCGATATGCGGCGTCAGGACCGCTGCTATCTCGGGCTTTCCATCGCCATCATAATCGGCAACCCCCGCCGGGTTCAGCCATCGGTTCGGTGTCCCGATGGCAGGGGTTTCGGCCAGTTGAACCAGGACATCGTCTCGAATTCCGTAGAGCGCCAATGCCGCCCCGGCTGTCCGGGTGGATTTGATGGTGAGGATTTCCAACCGCCCGTCGCCATCAGCATCGACCAGACGGGGCGTTATGTCCTCAAACACCGAATCCAGCGGCAGGTCGTGGCGATAGGCCACTCCATCCTGTTCGACTATCAGCGCCCCGGCCTCAATCGCATCGCCCAGCACGCCATGGGGATAACGATCCGTCGGGGCGGCATACCAGGCGCGCAGGGGAGGTTCTGCGGCGATGTCCCCATCCGGCAGACGATCTTCCGCCACTGCTGTCGCATGTGTCGACAGGGTCAGAGCCAGGATAAGCGATGCGAGGACCAGCGATGCTTTCATCCAGTCAGTCTATGCGGCATCCCGTTTCACGTCACCCGCTTCGATGCGGCGGACGAAGGCCCCGATATGCGGGCAGATTTCCTCGCGCCAGCGGCGACCGTTGAAAATGCCGTAATGGCCGACATTCTCCTGCAGCATGTGATCACGCAGGTGGTCGGGGATGTTTGAACAGATGTCATGGGCGGCTTCGGTCTGGGCCGGGGCGGAGATATCGTCCAATTCCCCTTCCACGGTCAGCAAACCGACGGAGCGGATCGCATCGGGACGGACCACGCGCCCTTTCCACATCAGTGTGCCGGTAGGCAGGGAATGTTGCCGGAAAACATGTTCAACGGTTTCCAGAAAGAAGTCCGCATGTACATCGGAAATCGACATGTATTCGTCGTAGAAGGCCTGCGTGCGCTCTGCTGATTCACCATCGCCCTTGGACAGATGCTTGAACATCGACCAATGCGCCCCTGCATGGCGGGCCGGGTTCATTGACCAGAATGCCCGCAGTTGCAGGAATCCCGGATAGACCCGCCGATTGGAGCCGGGATAGCGGGAGGGGACGCGGTGGATCATGTTGCGTTCGAACCAGGCGAGTGAGCGGTTTTCCGCGATGCGGGTGACGGCGGTCGGGGCGGTGCGGGTATCGACCGGCCCGCCCATCAGCACCATGCTCGCCGGGCAATGCGCGGCCTTTTCCTCGGCCAGCAGGGCAACAGTTGCCAGCACCAGGGGGGCCGGTTGGCAGACCGCCATGACATGGACCGGTCTGTCATCGTCCTTGCCCATATGGGCAAGGAAATCCATCAGATACTGAATATAGGCATCGATCCCGAACGCCCCTTCGGATTCCGGCACCATCGCCGCATCATGCCAGTCGGTCAGCCAGACGTCATTTTCGATCAGCAGCGCGCGGACCGTGTCGCGCAGCAGCGTCGCATAATGGCCTGACATCGGTGCCACCAGCAGGATTTTCGGACGGATCAAGGTTTGTCCGACTGCCTTGAAATGGACCAGATCTCCAAAGGGCGCTTTCATATCGGTTTCGATCTCGACCGGAATTTCGGTACCGTCAATCGTGACCGTCTCGATCATCCAATCCGGCTTTCCGCGGACGGCCAGCAGGCTTTCGATAACGGTCGAACCGGCGGCCAGCATGCGACCGACCGGGGTCCAACTCATCGGATGGAATGGATTGACGAAGGTCAGCCGTGTCGCCTCCGCCAGCCAGCGGACCGGGGTCAATGCCTGGGATCTGGCTTCATGGATCGAATAGAGCATGGAATATCCTTAACCTCGCATAAACTGTGAATAGTCACTGTACCGGGTTATGCTGCACCTGCGAAAGAAAAAAATAGACTTACTGGAATACGCTAGGGATCGCGGGACAAGCCTTTGGAATCAAGGGCATTCAGGTAGGAATTCCAGCGCTGGTCATGTTCCAGGCCGAGTTGATAGAGATACTGCCAACTGAAAATGCCGGTGTCGTGCATGTCGTCGAAGATGACCCGCACGGCATAGTTTCCGACCGGCTCCAGCTTCATGATGCCGACATGGCGACGACCGGGAACCAGTTGTTTCTGGCTGGGGGAATGGCCCTGAACTTCCGCTGACGGACTCTCCACCCGCAGATATTCCGCCGGATAGCTGAAGCTCACGCCATCGTCGAAGGTGATATCGAGGCGCTTTTCCGCTTTGTTGTGGCGGATTTCGGTTGGCCAGGCCTTGGTCGAGAACCGGTCTTCGCTCTCCTCCGGTGTGGTCATCAGGCTTTCAACTCCCGGGCTTCCTCAGGCAGCATGATCGGAATGCCGTCGCGGATCGGATAGGCGAGACCCGCCGCATCGCTGATCAATTCCTGCGCCTTTGCGTCGTAGCGCAGATTGCTGCGAGTCACCGGGCAGACAAGGAATTCCAGCAAGTGTCGGTCAATGCCGGGTGTCTTGGTTTCCGGTTCGCCCGAATCGCCGTTCTTGGTTCTGACTGTCATTTCGGCGCAATCCTTTTAACGAAATACGGCTGAGACTAAACTACTGTCTGGCTTTCTCGCCCCCGTCTCCGCCGGTGTCAAGCACCGCCATCTCGATCAGGGCAGTCAGGACCCTGGCACGATCCGCCAGGGAGGGAGCCTCCAGTAAGGCCTGCTTTTCCGGCGGTGTGAAGGGGCAGATCATGGCGATTGAGTTGATCAGCCGTTCGTTGGGGGTGGCGCAGAGGGCGTCCCAACTGGCGTCGATCCCCTGATCCGTGAAATAGGCTTTCAGACTGCGAAACAGCGAAGGCCGGTCGACATCCTTCCCCTCGTCGCACTGGAAGTCACCCGCGAAATCGCTCCAATTCGCCCTTACGCGGCGATAGCCCCGTGTGGTCGCCACTTCCTCCGCGATACGGAAGCGGCAGATACCCTTCAGGCTGATCAGGATGCGATTATCCTCGGTCTCTTCAAAAGCGGTGATCCGGCCCGCACAACACAGTGGATAGACCGGCGGTTCCACCGCCTGCCTGTTCGTCCGATCCGGCTTGCCGCAGGGCTGGGCCATCGCGATCAACTGATCAGAAGCCAGGGCATCCCGGACCATGTTCAGATAGCGCGGTTCGAAAATGTTAAGCGGCAGCGTCCCCCGAGGCAGAAGCAGGACACCGGTCAGGGGAAAGATCGGTATGCTGGCCGGAAGATCGTCGTAGCTCGGGTCGAATAGGCTCATCTTTGGCACACCGTTAGGTTCGCATCGGGATCGAGTCGCTCGGTTGGAAACATCCCGTTTTCCGCCGACCCACCATCCCGATCCGGCCTACCGCACAGCCCCCTAGCTGAACAACAGGGAGGACAGGCGACGGCGACCCGATTGGACAGCGGGATCCATCGGACCCAACGCCTCGAATACTTTCAGTAATTGTAGGCGCGCGGCGTCGTCCTTCCAGCCCCTGTCTGCCTGAATTATATGCAGAAGGTTGTCGACTGCCTCTTCAGATTGACCGAGGGAGGCCTGGGCATCGGCCAGATCGTAGCGGGCCTGGTGATCTTTCGGATTGGCCGCGACCTGCGCTTCCAGTGCCGCCAGCTTGCCTTCGGCCTCGCTGGCCTTGGAGGCGAGATCCAGGGCGGCACGGGCGGACAGCACGTCCGGGTCCTGTGATTTGGCGACCGGAATTTCGGCCAGGATCGCCTCGGCAGCCTCGATCTCACCTAGCTTTGTATAGGTCTGCGCCAGTTTCGCCGCTGCTTTGAAATTCTCTGGATCATGTTCCAGAACTTCGCCATAGATCGCTGCGGCCGTTGCGAAATCGCCGGTTTCGACCGCCTTGTCCGCCTGGGCCATGGCTTCCTCGACCGGGTCACCGACATCTGCACCCGATGCCGACAGCAGCCGCTGGATGAAGTCGCGGATCGTGCTTTCCGGCTGTGCGCCCGCGAAACCGTCCACCGGACGACCGCCGACAAAGCCGAAGACGGCGGGTATCGACTGGACCTGCAATTGCTGGGCGATCATCGGACTTTCGTCGATGTTGATCTTGACCAGCCTCACCTTGCCGCCATAGCTGGTGACAATCTTTTCCAGCAGCGGGCCAAGCTGTTTGCAGGGGCCGCACCAGGGAGCCCAGAAATCGACCAGCACCGGGCATTTCAGGCTGGCTTCCATCACATCGGCGCGAAACGTCGCATCGCTGCCATCAATGATCGCGGCACCGCCCGCGCCATTGGGCCCCTTCGCTGTTCCGTTAGGGGTGCCCTGTCCGATAAGTGGTTCCATGAACCGATCCTCCAGTCTGAAATTCGTCTCGTTGCCGATCTGCTTCGGATGCCGGGTGCCGCGCTCCGACGTGCTGTCACTTAGGCGCTCGGAGGCCTTCTCTCAAGTCCCCAATCGCCCAGTCGGTTCTGGCGCGGTCATTCCGGAAACAGCGGCTGACCGAAATCGACTCGTTCCGGGCTATAGCCCTCAGCCTCCAGAAAGCGCAGCAGGTCCGCCCCGGTAATTGTCGTCGTCGCATCGTTGCGCAACGGGTGGCAGTTGACCAGTTCCGTGTCAAACAGCCCGTCATCCAGCACGACAGTCACCTGACGCTCGATATCGTTGATGACGGCAAAGGGTGTGACCGAACCGGGAATGACGCCCAGTATCTCCATCAGCAGGTCCGGCGCACCGAAGCTGAGTGATCCCTGGGCTCCCAGCCGCTTGCGAAGCGCTTTCAGGTCGACATCCCGATCCTCCAGCACGGTGCAGAGCCACATCCGCTTCTTGCGGTCGCGCAGGAAGAGATTCTTGATATGAGACCCCTCCAGCCGCCCGCGCAGGGAACGGCTCTCCTCTACGGTAAAGACGGGTGCGTGCTCCGTCGTGTGATGGGCAATCCCCAGCGCGTCCAGGCGCGCAAACAGGTCACGGTCGGTCTTCGGCATTGTTCATCCCTGTGAAAAGAAGCGGAAGCGCATCTGTGCTATCGCATTCGCGCGCGTCAGGAAACCCGCACGCGGCCTTGATCCGGGCACCCTGACAATTTTCTTCCGAAATCGGGCTTGCCATGTGCCGGACGAACGGTATATATCGCCTCCGTCCCAGAGATGGGGCGTGACCGGTCCCGCGCTGCGGCAAAGGACATCAGGTCTTCGGAGCGGGCGTAGCTCAGGGGTAGAGCACAACCTTGCCAAGGTTGGGGTCGAGGGTTCGAATCCCTTCGCCCGCTCCAATTTTTCAATGATTTAGCGGAATACAGGCGATCTCCATCGGGTTGAATTAAACCCGATATCCGGCGGGCGTTCCTGTTGATATCACTCGCCCTACATTACGTCGATTCAGCATCCTGTCTTGTGTCCGGGTGGTCATTGAGATCGGCAATACCAAGTTCGCGTCGGCGCTTTTTTGAAAGACCGAGCGCCACGATCCGGTGAGAGTCTCGCAGATAGCGGCGAAGATCTTCGTCTGACAGGCCGGGTTCAGCGTAGTGCTGGATCCATTTCATTCCCCGCGAAGCCAGATAGGGTGCCGGGCGCAGTCCCGGTTCCGCGCTCAGGATCTCATAGGCGATATCGGAGGTCTTGAAGGTGATGCCGGTCGTAGCGCCCTGGTTCCAACCGGCGATGGCGAAGACTTTGCCGCCGACCTTCCAG
This sequence comes from Alphaproteobacteria bacterium, assembly GCA_965223125.1. Classification (GTDB taxonomy): domain Bacteria; phylum Pseudomonadota; class Alphaproteobacteria; order UBA8366; family Aestuariispiraceae; genus Pacificispira. The sequence goes on from OZ244984.1 coordinate 2,775,878, forward strand.
ACATCGGCACCACCCCATTGAACCACATGAGTCGTGGCAGGCAGCGATGCGCAATAGGCATTGAATGCGTCGTGGTTCATCGATTTCTCCTCATGGCACCGTCAACCTGAAAATTTAACGATTTTCAGGACTCCGGGTCCACGGTATAATGCTTTCGGTTTGGGGGAGAAACCGACAAGCGATCATCGGTATGGACTGATAAACCGGATCAGGGAGGTTTGCCTTGTCGAAACAGTATGAGTCGAAACAGTACGATTTTCGGTTTCTGCGTGCCCTTGTCGTCGATGACAGCCGTTTCATGACGCGGGTCGTGGCCCAGATTTTGCGCGAACTTGGCGTCGGTAATGTGGAGATGTCCTATTCCGGTCTGGATGGATATCAGAAGGCGCGGGAATTCGGGCCAGATATCGTGATTTCCGACTGGGACATGGATTATGGCGAGGGACCGGAACTGGTCAATCTGCTGCGCAACAGTCCGGACAGCCCGAATCCCTATGTCAGCATCATCATGCTGACTGGCTTTGCCGAGAAGCGCCGGGTTCTGGCAGCGCGCGATTTCGGGATCACGGAATTCCTGACGAAGCCTGTTTCGGCAAAGGCGCTGCACAAGCGGCTGATCGCGCTGGTTGAGCGCCCCCGGCCCTTCGTGCGCGTGGGAAGCGACTATTTCGGTCCGGACCGCCGCCGTGCGGCGAATGAGGACTTCAAGGGGCGGGACCGTCGCAGTGACGACGGTTTCGCGGAAATAGGCTGAACACGAGCGAATGGCGGACGATCCTCCCTCTGGCCGCAAAAGCGATCCCGCCCGCAAGGCGGAGTTCATCCGTCCGACACCTTTGGCCGATAAGGTTCCCACGATGGGGGGACCGCGACCGGAAGACGCGATCCGACGCGCTGAAAAGGCAATCGCCGCCGTTGCCGGAGAGTTCGAGGGAATGCTGGCCGAGGAACTGGATGAGCTGGACATCCTGCTCCGGGATTACAGGCAGAATCCGGAACCGCAGGCCCTGGACCGGCTGTTCCGGCGGGTGCATAACCTGCGCGGGCAGGGGACCACGCTGGGCTTTCCCTTGATTACCCGGATCGGCACATCCTTTTGCGGGTATCTGATTGAGCGCGATCAGACGAAGCCGGTGAAGCCCGCATTGATAGAACAGCACATCATGGCCCTGCGCGTCGTTCTGAAGGAACGGGGAACGCCGAAGGGAAATGCGCTTTCCGATTCGGTCGCCGCCGCCCTGGAAGAAGCCGTCCGCCGCGAACTGGGTTGATCCGCGTTCCCAAACCGAAATCCGTAACAGAAGACCCTTATGATCGGCCATCCCACGCCAGAGTAAGGGGTTTTGGCTACAGGGTTTGGATTGGGGGGATTTGCGTCGCCGCGAATTCGGATTAAGCTGGCATCAATGAAAGCCTGACCGCATTGCCCATCCGGCAGATCATCGGCATGGGTTCAGGGCCTGAACGGGGCCGCGATGACGGGACCGGCACAACGCGGGGAGTTTGGCATGATGGATCGCATTGAATCGCGAAAGCAGGATCTGTTGGAAAAGGTCCATGCCCTGATCGATTCCCGGATCAAGAGCGATCAGCGCGAACCGGCCCATATCTTCACCACGCATTATTACCGGAATGTCCCGCCCGAGGATATCTGCCGACACGAGCCGGAAGACCTTTACGGTGCCGCGATTTCCATGTGGACCTTCGGGCAGGAGCGCAGGATCGGTGCGCCCAAGGTCCGCGCCTATAATCCACGTTTCGAGAAGCATGGCTGGCACGCGACCCATACGGTGATCGAGATCGTCAATGACGACATGCCCTTTCTGGTGGACAGCGTCACGATGGAACTGGCGCGCCAGATGTACACGGTTCATCTGGTCGTGCATCCGGTCTTCGGTGTGGAGCGCGATGCGAAGGGCCGCGCTGTGAATTTTCCGTCATCCGGCGCAAAGACCGATGATTTTCCACGCGAAAGTTTCATGCATATCGAGGTTGATGAGCAGTCCTCGCCGGAAGTTCTTCAGGCAATCGCGGATGGTATCACGGCGGTGTTGAACGATGTGCGCCTGACCGTCGAGGACTGGGGCGCGATGCGGGCGCAGTGCCGGGATATCGAGGCCGGGCTGGAGAAGGCACCGCCGAAGGGGATCGATGCGGAAATGGTCGCGGAAACGCAGGCCTTCTTGCATTGGCTCCACGATGATCATTTTACCTTCATGGGCTATCGCGAGATCAATTATCAGGGAACGGGGAAGAAGGCACGTCTGGAAATCCTGTCAGAAACCGGCAAGGGAATCCTGCGCGATCCGGAACGGCAGGTTTTTGAGGGGTTGCGTGATCTAGGTGCCCTGCCGCGGGAAATCCAGTCGCATATGCGCGCGCCGGATCTGGTGCGGATCACCAAGGCGAATAATCGATCCAGCGTGCATCGCCGGGTTCATATGGACACGATCGCGGTCAAGAAATTCGATTCAGATGGCAATGCAATCGGGGAACATCTGTTCATCGGCCTGCTGACTTCGGTCGCCTACAACCAGTCGCCGCGCGAAATCCCGCTGCTGCGCCAGAAGGTGAAGGCTGTCATCGATGCATCGGGGTTCGAGCCGGGCGGCCATTCCGCCAAGGCGCTGACTCATGTGCTGGAAAGCTATCCGCGTGACGAGTTGTTCCAGATTTCCGTCGACCTGCTGACCGAGATATCGCGCGGCATCCTGTTCCTTCAGGAACGTCAGCGGATCGCTGTCTTCATGCGCCCCGATCCGTTTCAGCGCTATGTCTCCGCCCTGGTCTATGTCCCGCGTGATCGCTTCTCCTCGTCGCTGCGCCAGATGATCGGGGCACAGCTTGCCAAGGAATTTGGCGGTCATATTGCAGCCCACTATACCTTCATGACCGATGAACCGCTGACCCGGGTTCAGTTCATTGTGAAGACACGGCCCGGCAACGTGCCCGATATCGACCGCAAGGATCTGGAAGATCATCTGGCCGAGGTGACCCGGACCTGGGACGACCGCTTGCATCAGGCGCTGGTCGAGACTCTCGGCGAGGAACGTGGGATGGATCTGCTCCATCGCTATCGCGAAGCCTTCCCGCATGCCTATACGGTGGACTTCAACGTGCAGACCGCCTGCTATGATATCGAGCAGATCGAGCGGGCGCTGGGAAGCAGCCTGCCGCAGGTCAATCTCTATCACCCGATCGAGGCCGGGTCGCACCAGCTTCGGTTCAAGATCTACAGCCCGCACAAGCCGCTGATCCTGTCGGCAGTCATGCCGATGCTGGAGAATATGGGCGTGATGGTGATGGAGGAGCTTCTCTATGAAATCCATCCTGCCGGAACGCTCCGCGCGCCCGGTCGCAAATCCGCCCAGCAGCGGATGGCAAGCGATGCGCGGGATAATGACGACGGCCTTTATATCCATGATTTTGCGCTGGAAAGTGAAGACGGGCGGGCCATCGACTTCAGCGATGTGCGGGAGGTTTTCCACGAGTGCTTTCTGCGCGTTCTGTCTGGAGAGGTTGAGAATGACGGTTTCAACCGCCTTGTTCTGGCGGCGGGACTGGACTGGCGCGAAGTCGTCGTCTGCCGGGCCTATTCGAAATATCTGCGTCAGGCTGCCATCCCGTTCTCACAGGATTACATGGCCGAAACTCTGGCCAAGAACCCGGGCATCGCGCGGAATCTGGCCAAACTGTTCACGGTTCAGTTCGATCCGACCCTTACTGAGAATCGCGAAGAACAGGCTCAAGAATGCGTGACAGCCATCGAGGCCGCGCTGGAGGATGTCAGCAATCTGGATGAGGACCGCATCATCCGACGTTTTCTCAACATGGTTCAGGTAACCCTGCGCACGAATTTCTATCAACCCGATGCGGATGGACGCACGAAGACCTATGTTTCACTGAAGTTCTCCAGTCGCGAGATACTGGAAATCCCGCAGCCCGCACCCCTGCGGGAAATTTTCGTCTACAGCCCGCGATTCGAGGCCGTGCATCTGCGCTTTGGGCTGGTCGCGCGGGGCGGGCTGCGCTGGTCTGATCGACGGGAGGATTTTCGAACTGAAGTGCTGGGCCTCGTGAAGGCGCAGCAGGTGAAGAACGCAGTCATTGTGCCGGTCGGGTCAAAAGGCGGTTTCGTGCTGAAGAAGGCACCGCCGCCCTCGGATCGGGACGCCTTTCTGAAGGAAGGGATTGCCTGTTACCAGACCTTCATTTCCGGCATGCTGGATATTACCGACAACCTGATCACCGGCGAGATCGTGCCGCCGGAACACGTCGTTCGACGGGATCAGGATGATCCTTATCTGGTCGTTGCGGCCGACAAGGGGACGGCGACTTTCTCCGATTTTGCCAATGCGATTTCGATCAAATACAATTTCTGGCTGGGCGATGCTTTCGCATCCGGCGGCTCGGCAGGCTATGACCACAAGAAGATGGGTATCACCGCCAAGGGTGGCTGGGAGGCGGTGAAGCGTCATTTCCGGGAAATCGGTCACGATACGCAAAGTCAGGATTTCACCGTTGTCGGCGTTGGCGATATGGGCGGCGACGTCTTCGGGAACGGGATGATTCTCAGCCCCCATATCCAGTTGCGCGTTGCCTTCAATCACCTGCACATTTTCATCGATCCGGAACCCGATGCCGCGAAGACCTTTGTCGAACGCAAACGACTCTTTGATGCGGTGAAGGGATGGAATGACTATGATACGTCGCTGATTTCTAAGGGGGGCGGTGTCTTCGAGCGGTCTGCGAAATCGATAAAGCTGACCCCGGAGATCAAGGCGCTGCTGGGCGTGGCAGACGACAGTCTGCCACCCAGCCAGCTGATCAGGGCCGCATTGCGCATGCCGGTCGATCTGCTGTGGTTCGGTGGCATCGGCACCTATGTGAAACACAGCGAGGAAAGCCATGCCGATGTCGGGGACCGTGCCAATGATGCCCTGCGCGTCGACGCGGATGAACTGCGCTGCAAGGTGATCGGGGAGGGGGCCAATCTGGGTGTCACCCATCGGTCCCGCATCCAGTTCGCGCAGCGGGGCGGGCGGATCAACACGGATGCCATCGATAATTCGGCAGGAGTCGATTGTTCCGACCATGAGGTGAATATCAAGATTCTGTTGGGGGATGTCGTTCAGCGTGGCGACATGACCGAAAAGCAGCGCAATGCCCTGCTGGAAACGATGACCGATGAGGTCGCGGCACTCGTGCTGCGCGACAATTATCAGCAGACGCAGTCACTGTCCGTGGAATTGTCCCAGGCGGAGGCGGTTCTGGACCGGCACCAGCGGCTGATTCGCGCGATGGAGCGGGCAGGGGATCTGAACCGTCGATTGGAGTTCCTGCCGGACGATGAGGAAATCACGGAGCGGATGCAGAAGAAGGAAGGTCTCTGCCGTCCGGAACTTGCAGTGATTCTCGCCTATGCGAAGAACATCACATATCGGGAATTGCTGGATTCGGACCTGCCGGACGATCCGATGCTGGAAGCGGACCTGTTCCGCTATTTCCCGAAGCCATTGCAGGAGAAATTCCCAGACAGCATTCGCAGCCATCGCTTGCGTCGGGAAATCATTGCGACGGCGGTGACCAATTCCATGATCAATCGTACCGGACCTGCCTTTGTCAGCGAAATGCATCAGCGCACCGGCCGGTTTGAGTCGGAGATAGCGCGGGCCTATACAGTTGTGCGGGACGTATTCAGCCTGCGGGATATCTGGGCCGGGATAGAGGCGCTGGATAACAAAGCCGATGCCAGAATCCAGATCCGAATGCTGCGCGAGACGGAACGGACGATTGACCGGATGACCGAATGGTTCCTGCGTAACAGCGACCATCCGATAGACATGAAATCCAGCATTGAGACCTATCGGCCTGGCGTGACCACCCTGAAGGAAAACCTGGATACCATCCTCTCCAACTTCGCCAAGGATGATGTGAAGGCCCGGCTGGCTCGATTCTCCGAGACCGGCGTTCCGAATGAACTGGCACTGTCGGTTGCCCAGTTGAAGGTGCTCTCCTCCGCCTGCGATGTGGTGCGACTGGCGGGACAGGCAGATGCGCCGGTCGTCAATGTCGGGCAGATTTACTCGACGGTCGGGGATCGTTTTGGCCTCGACTGGCTGCGCTCATCAGCGAACCGGATTCCATCCGACAATCAATGGCATCGTCTTGCGCTCGGCGCGATCATTGATGATCTTTGGGGCTTGCAGTCGGAAATTGCCGCGCGCGTTCTCAATCGGGAAGGCTCGGATTCGGATGCGGTGCGGAAATGGGCAGCCCGGCGTGGCGATACGGTGGAGCGTCTGGATACCCTGCTGAATGAATTGCGGGCCTTGCCACAACTCGATCTGGCGATGTTGGCTGTGCTCAATCGGGAACTGCGCAACCTGACTGCGGCATAGGCGGTTTGGAATGGATGCGGTGGAGATCCTGCGGGCGCGGGCGGTGCGGCTGGACTGTGACGATCCTTTGTCAGACCATCGCGCATTGTTCGATTTGCCTGAGGGGATGATCTATCTCGATGGCAATTCGCTTGGGCCACCGCCGAAATCCGTATTGCCGCGTCTGTCGGAGGTTGCCGCGCGGGAATGGGGACAGGATCTGATAACATCCTGGAACAGGCATGGCTGGATGGATCTGAGCCGCCGGATCGGCGCACGGATCGCCCTGTTGATCGGGGCCGCCCCGGATACGGTCCGTGCCTGCGACTCGACCTCGGTCAATATACTGAAGGTTCTGTCCGCAGCTTTGTCGCTGCGACCGGATCGACGGGTGATCGTTTCCGAGCGGGGGAATTTTCCGACGGACCTTTATGTGGCACAGCAACTGATCGCCGGGCTTGGCCAGGGATATGAATTGCGTTTGATCGACAATGCAGCGCGGGATTTGCCCGCAGCTTTGGGTGACGATGTCGCCGTCGTGATGGTGACCCAGGTGGATTATCGCACCGGGCGCAAACTCGATATGGCGTTGGTGACGGAACAGGCGCATGCGGCGGGTGCCCTGGTGATCTGGGATCTGGCCCACAGCGCCGGGGCCTTTGCAGTCGACCTGACCGGGGCGCGGGCGGATTTTGCTGTGGGATGCGGCTACAAGTTCCTGAATGGCGGGCCGGGCGCGCCTGCCTTCATCTATGTGGCACCGGATCATCAGCAGACCGCGCAGCCGATCCTGGCGGGCTGGCTTGGCCATGCCACCCCCTTTTCATTCATGCCGGACTATCATCCGGCACCTGGGATGGATCGCTATATCGTCGGAACGCCGCCGATTCTGTCCATGTCGGCGCTGGAGTCGGCGCTTGATGCCTTTGAGGGTGCGGATCTGGCGGCAGTAGAGAGCAAGACCTCATCGCTCGGTGCGTTGTTCATTGAGGCAGTGGACATGCTTTGTCCGCCCGATACTCTGACCCTGGCCAGTCCCCGCGAGGACCATCGGCGCGGGGCGCAGGTTTCGTGGCACCATCCGGAGGGCTATGCGGTGATGCAGGCGTTGATCGCATGTGGGGTCATCGGTGATTTCCGCGCCCCTGACATCATCCGGTTCGGCTTCGCGCCGCTCTATCTGCGTTTCACCGATGTCATTGCAGCGGTGGAAATTCTTGCCGGTATTCTGGTCCGGAAAGAATACCGCCGCCCGGAATATCAAATCCGGGCGGCGGTGACGTAATCTTGATACTGGATGGTGGCGCTACTTCTGGTGCGTCGCCGTATTCCGGTTACTTCAAAATTGTTTCGCCTCCGGCAGCAACGACCATGCCGTTCGAGACGATGTCGCAGCCGCCACTTGTCGCGGCCAGCACGATTTCTTCCTTCAGAGAGGGCGAAACCCGCATGGAATAGGCCAGCGCAACCTTGTCGATATCGACATGTTCCTGGAACAACAGAGCTGTGAAGGCACTGTCTGCACCACCACAGAAATTCTTTTTGCTTTCGGCATGGCGAATGGAGGCGTAGTTCGCGAGGTCGGTGACATATTCGTTGATCTCGCGGGTCGCGTTCGCACCATGCATTTTCTTGAAATATTTGTTCAATGCCGATCCTTGCTTCTGGAGCTCCGCACGGAATTTCACGGCAAAGGCGTTGTAGCGGTCGCGGTCGTTGCAGGACAGGGCGGCGACCATCAGATCTGATTGCAGGGTTCGAACGGACAGGGCCAGTGTATGCGCAGGGGCAGCAACATTCAGACATGCCTGTGCGATGCCGGAAACAGAAACTGAAGCCACCAATGCCGCGGCCATGATGATGCTACGCGCAATAGGTGTATATCCTGCGAAACGCCGGTTATGTGTCATGTGATTTGATCTCCCTGCCCAAGACGGCCCATTACGGTGCAATGGTGAACCCGTTCCTCTCAACGTGCGCCGCAGTCTAGTGAAGGAGCCACCGGAAAATCAAGGCGCGAATTTCAGGCCTTGTTTGTCAGTCATTTAACCCCTGGCTTTCCATGGGCAACCGTGGCCGAATCGACCAACCTGGAGTCGTCCGTAAAGGTTGCGGTATCAGGTTATTCCGTTCAAATCCTCCAGCAGCATGCGAATTCTGCCGCTGTCATGGCTTTCCATCACCATCCGCGCGCGGGCGGCGGCGGCGGTGAATTCCACCTGACGGACCCGGCTTTTCACCTGAAGCAGGCTGGTCGTCGCCATAGACAGATCCCGCACACCAAGACCGATCAGCAGGGCGGTGAATTTGGGATCTCCCGCGATTTCACCGCAGACGGAAACTGGAATGCGGGCCCGCAATGCGGCCTGGATCGCAAAATCCATCAGCCGCAGCACGGCCGGGTGAAGCGGGTTGTACAGATGGGCGACCTGATCATCGGTCCGGTCGATGGCCAGGGTGTACTGGGTCAGATCATTGGTCCCGATGGCGAAGAAGTCGGAAATCTGTGCCAGAGCATCGGCGGCCAGAGCGGCCCCGGGAACCTCGATCATCACGCCCAGGGGCGGTAGCGGATCGGCGATGGCTACTCCCCGTCGCTTCAGGCGCTTCACCATCCGCAGCAGGATATCGCGTGCCTGCCGGATCTCGCCCGATGTTGTGATCATCGGCAGCAGGATGCGTACCGGTCCATGGGCTCCGGCCCGCAGAATGGCGCAGAACTGGGTTTCCAGCAGTCTGGGGCGCTTGAGCGACAGTCGGATCGCGCGCAGGCCAAGCGCTGGATTGGGGGAGGGAGCGAGATCATCCCCCAGGGAATAGGCCAGTTTCTCGCCACCGACATCCATGGTTCGGATTGTCACCGGCCGGCCCTGCATCGCGCGCACGACGACGGCGAGGCTTTCATATTGCTCATCTTCCGTCGGCGGGGTTGCGCGGTTCATGAACAGAAACTCGGTGCGGAACAGACCGATGCCGTCGGCACCGTTGCGATGGGCGATTTCAGCCTCGCGCGGCAGTTCCAGATTGGCCTCCAGCCGCACCGTCACCGAATCGCGGGTTGTTGCCGGTACGTCGATCAGTGTTTCCAGCCGCTGCCGCTCACGCAGTTGCTTTGCCCGCTTCTCGCGGTAGCGGGCCAGGGTCGCCGGTTCGGGACGGGCGATCAGGATGCCTTCGGCACCGTCCAGAATCAGGGGTGTCCCCGGACCAAGCGCGCGCAGCCCTCCCAGGCCAAGAACCGCAGGAATACCCAGTGAGCGGGCCAGAATGGCGGTGTGACCTTGGGCTCCTCCCTGTTCGGCCGCGAAACCGAGAATGCGCATCGGGTCCATCAGGGCGGTATCGGCGGGGCTGATCACCTCTGCCAGGACAATCGAATCCTGGGGCGCGGCAGCGAAAGCATTTTTGGGGGCTTCCATCAGATTGCGTAGGACGCGGTTGGATACCTCCCGGACATCTTCGGCCCGGGCGGCGATGTAGGGATTGTCCATGGCCTGGAATCCGGCTGCGATGACATCACATTCAGTTTTCATTGAAGCAGCGGCGTTCAACCCGTCCGCTTCGATACGCTGCCGCGCGCCCCGAATCAGGCGGGAGCCCTGAAGCATATGGATATGGGCCTCCAGAATTTCTCCCAGATCGGCGGCGGCGGAATCCCTCATGCGACCGCGAATGCGTTTCAGGGCAAGCAACTGGCGACGGCTTTTCCGGACAGCCTTCTCGAACCGTTCGACCTCATCGGTGATGTTTTCCGGTGGGACGTGATGATCGGAAACCGACAGGCCGGTCGGGTCGATCACCGCCGCTATACCGAAGGCGACGCCGGGGGAGACTCCGATTCCCTTCAGGATCTGCTGTTCATCCGCCGGTGCAGTCACCTGATCAATTCTCCTCGTGGAACCCCGCCTCCACCAATTCGGTGATGGCCTCCAGGGCCAGTTGCGCCTCCGTGCCCGATACGACTATGTTAATTGTCGTACCCTTGGCGGCGGCCAGCATCATCAGGCCCATTATCGAACAGCCGGTCACCGTCTGTCCGTCCTTCGACACCTCGACCCGTGCATCGAAGCGTTCGGCAGTCTGCACGAATTTCGCAGCGGCCCGGGCATGCAGCCCCCGCGTGTTGCGGATCATAAGCGTTGCGGCAATCATCCCAGCAGCTTGCTCGCGACATTGATGTATTTTGTGCCCGCTTCCTGGGCCTGGATCACCGCCTGATCGAGCGTTTCCGTCTGGCGGACCTTGGCAAGTTTGATCAGCATCGGCAGGTTAAGGCCCGCAATCACCTCGACCTTCGCCTGATCCATGATCGAAATCGCCAGATTGGAGGGGGTGCCACCGAACATGTCGGTCAGGACAACAACGCCCTCGCCCGTATCGACGGCTTTTACCGCGTCCAGGATATCCACCCGGCGGCGTTCCATATCGTCGTCGGGGCCGATGCAGATCGCTGTCACATGCTCCTGCGGTCCCATGACATGTTCCATCGCCGCGACGAATTCACGGGCAAGACCGCCGTGCGTCACCAGTACCAGTCCGATCATGACCTGTCCTTCTCCATCCCTGCCCCGTTATTGCCGGTCGCGACAATCCCGATCCCCTGATATTCCGTCTCCCGTCCGTCCGCCGTGGCAGCATTCTCGGTTCGCGGTATATCCCGGTGGAACCGATATGCAGGCCGACCCTGATCCGTCAGCCATGCGGCAAGACGTTCTGCCAGATAGACGGACCGATGTTTGCCCCCAGTGCAGCCAAAAGCAATCGTAAGATAGCTTTTTCCTTCCGCTTCCTGACGCGGCAGGATACGGGCCAGCAGGCGTTGCAGGTCGTCCTGGAAACCACGGCAGTCGGGGTCCGCCTCAATCGCGGCACCGATCCGGGGATCTAGTCCCGTAAGGTCACGCAGTTGGGGATCGTAATGCGGGTTCTTCAGGAACCGCACGTCCAGCACCATATCCGCTTCACGCGGGATACCGCGCCGGAAGGAAAAGGACATCACCGTTATGGCCGCGCCCACGGGTGCACCACCGCTGAACAGGGATGTCATGCGCTGTTTAAAGTCCCAGACGGTCAGACCCGTCGTGTCGATCATCATGTCGGCCCGCGCGGCAAGCGGACCGATGGCTGTGCGCTCCAGGCGTATGCCATCCGCGACAGGCCTGTCCAGGGCCAGGGGATGGCGACGACGGGTTTCGGTGAATCGGCGCTGCAACTCGTCATCGCTGCAATCCAGAAACAGGGTCGTGACGCGAAGGCCATCGGCCTGGGTCAGTGCATCGATTTCAACTTGCAGGCTGGCGACCCCGAAATCACGGTTCCGGATATCCACGCCGATTGCCACTGGCACCGTTTCCGGATCTTCCTTGATCGACTGCGCGAGCCTGGAAAGCAGTGAGAGTGGCAGGTTGTCGACCGCATCGAATCCCAAATCCTCCAGCACGGCCAGGGCGGTTGACCGTCCCGCGCCAGACATGCCGGTCACCAGAACCAGATCGACTTCCTTTCGCGCCGCGCGACCGGTCATGGGGTAATTCCGATGCCATGGCGCAGCGCCATGTGCAATTTTGCGGGGGTGGAGGCCTCAAAGGGGGCTAATGTCAGCCGTGACAGGCTGATGCCGTCGAATTCTTCCCGATCCGGTTCCGGTAACCGTGTTACTGATCCCTCCAGATCCACGATCAGGACGACCGGGATATCTGTGCGATAGGGCAGGGTGAGGATGCCGACCCCGCGCACTTCCAGCAATCCGCGCAGTTCCCGAGGTACGGAGGCGATGAGGGTGCCATCGGCAACGGTCAGCATGGTTCTGTCATCGGCAACCAGTTCCGCTCCGCCCTCGATCAGACGCAGCGCTAGATCTGATTTTCCCGCTCCGGGCGAACCGCGCAGCATCACTCCCTGCCCTTCAATGGCAATCGTGGTCGCATGGATGATCCGCATTCCTCGATTGTCACCCCACACAATCAATTCGGCGGTCAGGGTGCGGTGCGGCGAATGCGCTGTCAATCGTGATACCGTGGCATCAAATCGATCCCGCGCGTTCGACGACCAGAATGCGACAGGGAGTCAGCGGTTCGGCCCGATGTGCATCGCCGGTCTGACAGTGCACGATTTCGCCTGGTGTCATCAAGATGCTGTCCTCGCGCCCATCCAGATGGCGGAAATGCATGCGCAGCGACCCTTCCAGCAGGACGAAAACTTCCGGCCCGTCATTGACATGCCAGATATAGGCCTGATCGGTCCAGTGCAGGCGCACCGTCGCATTGTCAATGGCCTCAATATCCAACGCTTCCCAGGCGCGGGTGCCGGTGAAATCCATCGGTCGAATATGGCGCATGCCGATTTTCTCTCTCCAGAGGGAATGTCTTCGGAAAGAAATATACCGGCGCGCGGGGGCTGCACCAGATGGATTCCAGATTATAATGCTGAAAATGACGGCGGCCGCCGAAGGGGGGGGGCTCGGCGGCCGCCTATCGCGGTTGCAACGACCTGTCGAGGTCGTCCCGGGGCAGTTTGGGGGCGCCCCGGTGAGAGGGGAGGTCTCAGCGGTTTATATATTGGAAGTACAAGCGTGCTTTCCAGAGGTCAAAATAAGGCAATTTCAGGGCAATTGCTCACCGTTCCGTGATCGCGAGATGCACTCCAAGCCCGATCAGGATAGACCCTCCCGCCCATCGCGTGATGGCCATCAATCGTTGCGCCTTTTTCAGGGCATTCATGGTTGCCGCGATGACCGACACCACGACCAGATCGGCGGCTGAATAGGACAGATTCACTATGGTCCCCAGAATCAGCATCTGCGCCCATATTGGCAGTGTTGCTGCCGGGTCCGCGAATTGCGGCAGGAAGGCAATGAAGAATAGCGCGGTTTTCGGGTTCAGGATTTCGACCGTCATGCTCTGCAGGAAGGCGCGTCTGCCATTGCGCCGGACGGGCGAAGCCTGAACATCTGCCATTGAGCCGCGCGCACGAATAATCTGTATGCCGATCCAGACCAGATAGAGCGCGCCGAGGATTTTCAGAAGATCGAAGAGGGTCGGGACGATGCTGAACAGCGCGGACAGGCCCAGCGCGGCTCCAGCCACATGAACGAAGCCACCGATATGTATGCCGAGAGCGGCCATGTATCCGCCGCGTCGCCCATGCGCCAAAGTCTGTGCGGAGGTATAGAGCATTGCCGGGCCCGGCAGGATCGCGAAAACGACTGTGGCCGCCAGAAACGGCAGCAGGATATCCCAACCTGGCATCGCGCCACTCTCCCCATTGGTTTTGATGCGGGGAGAGTGGCGGGATTTCAGCCGTGGATCAAGAGCCTTCCATCGTCGCGTTCGGGGTGAAAAGCTGCATTCCGTTCAGCGTATAGCTGGCGATTGCGGCCTGACCGTCCTTCGAAATCACCCAGTCGACGAAGGCCTGGGCGTCATCGATCTTCACATGCGGATGTTTCTCTGGATTGACGGCGATGATGCCGTACTGATTGAACATCGCGGCATCCCCTTCGAAGACGATTTCCAAGCCTGCCTGATTCTTGAAGGCGATCCAGGAACCCCGGTCACTCAGAGCGTAGGCCTCCATGGCCTGGGCTGTGTTCAGGGTCGCGCCCATGCCGGAACCGGTTTCGCGGTACCATTCACCGGACGGTGCGTCGAACCCTGCAGCCTTCCACAGGGCGCGTTCCCGTTTATGAGTACCGCTGTCATCGCCGCGTGAGGCGAAGGGGGCCTGAGCTTCGGCGATGGCCTTCATTGCGGCGGCAGCATCGGTGCTTCCCTTGACTCCGGCGGGGTCGGCGCTCGGGCCGATCAGAACGAAGTCGTTATACATGACATCGAAGCGCTCTATCCCCATTCCATCGGCGACAAAGGCTTCCTCGGATGGTTTGTGATGGACAAAAAGGACATCCGCATCCCCATTGCGCGCCATGGCAACGGCCTGGCCCGTACCGACTGCGACAACCCGGACTTCAATCCCGGTCTTGTCCGTGAAGATCGGCAGCATGTGGTCGAACAGCCCGGAATTGACCGTAGACGTCGTTGAGGCGACGGTAATGAAGCGTTCATCCGCCTGGACCGGTGTGAAGGCACCGAGTGCGGCTCCGGTGAGGATGAGAAAGCCGAGGGTGAGGAATTTCAGTCTGGTCACCATGTCAGGTCTCCTTTCAGAAAGGCCTTGAGGGCATCACTTTTCGGTGTGTCGAAAAGGTCGGGAAGCGGGCCGGACTCGACCGGTCGACCCGCATGAAGGAACAGGGCGCGGTCAGCCAACCGCCGGACCTGTCCCAATTCATGACTGGAAATCACGACGGCTATGCCATCCGCCGCAGCTTCGGCGACCATGCGCTCCACTTCCAGGGAGGCATTCGGATCGAGGCCTGCCATCGGCTCATCAAGCATCAGCATGCGCGGCTCCTGGGCCAGGGCCTGAGCCAGCGCCAGACGGCGCTGCTGGCCCCCGGACAGATGCCTGGCGGGACGGTCAGTGCAGTCTGCCAGTCTGGCCCGTGACAACCGCTCTGCTATCTCCTGTTTCCGGTCGGGTGGAGCCATGCCCCGGCGTTTCAGCATGAAATTAATGTTGTCGGCAGCGGTTCGGCGCAGCAGGATTGGGGCCTGAAGCAGGATTGCGCGCCGGGGCGGAACGTTGCCCGGCCAGACAAGGGTGCCAGCATCAGGCTCTATGAGACCCTGCAACAGTCGCAACAAGGTGGTTTTGCCGCTGCCGTTGGGGCCGATCAGGGCTGTGATGCCGCCGGTCAGGGGCGCATGCCAGTCCGGTATTGTCAGAATGTCGCGACCACCGCGCCGAATGGTTACGGATTTCAGAATCACAGCGGGGTCGATGTCAGAAACAAGATCGTTAGGGCCGGGTTCGGGGCTGGGGCCATGGGGCATCACGTTTCTCCCCGTGCGGTTGCTTCCCCGGATGTTCTGCGGCCGACCTCGCGGATGCTGCTGGCTACCGCGTTCACGGTCAGGGCGATCATGATCAGAATGACGCCGAGTGCCAAGGCGAGGGCGAGGTCGCCCTTGCTGGTTTCCAGTGCAATCGCGGTCGTCATCACCCGCGTCACCCCCGCGATGTTGCCTCCCACGATCATAACCGCACCGACTTCCGCAATGGCGCGCCCGAATCCGGCAAGCACGGCTGTGGCCAGACTGAACCGCGCCTCATACAACAGGGTCAGGGACCGCTCCCAGGCGGTCAGGCCGAAGGCGCGCAGCTGCTCGGTATATTCCGCATTGAAATCTTCCAGGCTGCGCAGGGCGATGGCGCAGACAATCGGAGTGATCAGGATCGTCTGGGCGATCACCATTGCAGTCGGCGTGAACAGCAGGCCAAGCGATCCGAGTGGACCCGCCCGTGACAAGGCGAGGTAGACGAACAGTCCAACGACCACAGGCGGCAGGCCAAGCAAGGCATTCAATAGGGTTACGACCATGCCCCGACCAGGAAATCGCAGGATCGACAGGAGCGCGGCCAAGGGCAGACCAATCACCGTCGCAACTGTCGTTGCCAACAGGCTGACCTGTAAGGACAGCGCGATGATGCCATACAACTGATCATCGCCGGTAAGGGCGAGATGAAGGGCCAGCATCAATGCCGAGTTCGAGTCTTCCATGAGAGGTCCTGCATAATTATGTTTTCAAGCGTTCTATTTCTTGAATAGACCGAAATCAAGAATACTCACAGTATTGTATCGAATGGGTCTGATGGCAAGAATGGTCTTACCAATAAGAGTCTGCCCGATTGTTCATCAGCAAAGCGATGACCGTCCGGGATAAAATGTTTCAGGGATACAAGGTCAGGCCATTTCATGTCCGAAGAAGATCAGGATCCATTCAACGCGCGGGAAATATCGATGCCAATCGGCGTCGTGGTGGAAAAGCGCCCGGCGACCAGTCGGTGGATCACCCATATCTGGCGACCTGTTTCGGTCATTCCCGGCGCCGGGCCGATTGGGGAATGGAAGCTGCTGCTCGATGATGGGGAGATTCAGCGCTATCACATCGCGACCTTGCCGCTGACCCTGCATCGCAAGGAAACCGAGGCCTATCTTGTCAATCTGGCGAACAAGATACCCGCAATCTATGTGGTGATCCGGGAATGGGAGGAAGGGGATGATCCCGATGGTCCGGAGATAAAGGCCGTTCATGTCACGGCTTCCCCCTATCATGCGCAGGATTTCCTGGATTGCGGCGAAAGCATGCTGGAAGCCGTGCCGATGAATGAAGGGCTGATCGCATGGGTCCAGACCTTCATCGATCGCCACCACACAGAAACGCCCTTCAAGAAACGAAAGCGCACGCCGCACAGCCCGGAAGAACCGCGCTTCGGCAAAGCGTTGCATCCGACAGAACAACGCTTCTACGATAAATCCAAACCCCATTGACGCCGAACCCTGGAGCGACAGCAATATGCCAAGCGACCGCTTCCTGAATCGATGGTCCCGAATGAAGGCCAAATCTCGCCCGCAGCGGGTTGCACTGGCCGAGGCTGAGGATGTCGACAGGCCGGAGCACGGTATTGCACCCGACATGCCGATTCCGGAGGTGGAGATCGTCGAGGGTGCCGTTTCTGAACAAACGACGGCCCCCCGTAAAGATTCGGCCCCGGAAGAGTTGATGGATGAGGATGCCATTGCCGCCAAGGCTGAGGAATTGGGGCTTCCGGCACTGGACACACTTGGCCCCGGTTCCGATTTCAAGGGCTTCATGGCAAAGGACGTCCCCGATCAGTTGCGCAATCTGGCACTGCGGCGTCTTTGGCGCAGCAATCCGATCCTCGCGAATCTCGACGGATTGAACGTGTATGAGGAAGATTATTCCGACGCGGCCAAGGTCATACCGAACATGCAGTCGGCCTATCAAGTCGGTCGCGGATATCTTCGTGACCCGGAACCGGACATCCTGTCCGAAACATCAGTCGAGGTCGCGGATGCCGATTCTTCTCTGTCGGAAGCGGAACATCCGAATGGAGAGCCGGAGGCAGACGGGGGTGAGTCGGATGTGGTCGAAAGCGAAAAAACTGAACGGAATCCTGATGTTGCGGTGCAGCAAAAAGAGGATGAAGAGACTGATATTGATGAATTGGGCGTAGACAGCGATCAACAGATCGGACATACTTAAATTGGTAATGCCACTTCACCGTCGGCTCTCTGGAAATCTAGGAATCGGATCGGTGAAGCAACGATAATAAAAACCGGGTGCCAGAACTGTTTCGGTTGCATAACCCAATGCAAATGGCGTGGGTCGCAGGGATAGGTCGTGGCCGAGTGATCGGCTAGGCATTGCGGTAAGGGGATTGGTAAGGCATGCGGGAAAATCTCGCCACCCAACCAGCAACAGGGACTTCCGCGACAGCGGAAGAGTTGGCCCGTCAGGCTCTTTATGCCTTTCTGACGCGGGTTCTGGCGCGCCCGATCTCTACCGGCGAAGCGCGGTCCATTGCTTCGTTTGCTGACAGCGACAGCGACCTTGGGCGTGCGGTCAAGGCATTGCTCGTTTCGCTTGCGAATGCCAGCCAGGGATCGCTGGAGCGTGAATTCCATGATCTGTTCATTGGTGTGGGGCGTGGCGAATTGCTGCCCTTCGCGTCCTATTACCTGACCGGCTTTCTGAACGAAAAGCCGCTTGCCGTGCTGCGCCGGGACATGGCGCGCCTTGGGTTCGAGCGTCCCGCGGACGTTAAGGAGCCTGAGGATCATATTGCGGCGCTCTGCGACATCATGAGTCATCTGATCGAAGGGACCGCCACGGGCGAATTTGACATCTACGATCAGGATCAGTTCTTCACCGCCCACCTCAAACCGTGGGCGGTGAAGTTTTTTGCCGATCTCGAATCCGCGAAAACCGCCGATACATACCAAAATGTGGGCCGTATCGGGCGGGTTTTTCTGGAGATTGAGGAGGAAGGGTTCGGGATGATTGCCCGCGCCTGATCCGAAACGTCGGTTCCGGGTCCGCGTCATGCAGGCCCGTCTTGAAGAGGGAGTGCAGGAAATGAGCAAACAGATGGAACAGGATGCGGGTGTCAGCCGCCGTCAGTTCTTCGGTGCCGCCGGAAAGGGCGTTGCCGTGGGGGCTGGCGCGGTCGTGGCCGCAGTTGGTGTTTCCTCCGCCCAGGCAGCGGAGCCGGTGGCATCGGCGGGCGACTATCGCGAGACAGCGCATGTGAAGACCTATTACCAACTCGCCCGGTTTTAGGCGAGCAGTTACCAAGCCAAGGGTCGGCAGTTCCCCGCTAAGGGAGCAGGGAAACGAGATCGGCCCATAGCCAAGGAAAGGGAGAGACATGCTCCGGAAAAAGACCAACGGGGTTGCAAATGGCCCCCGTTCGGCAGCGGCCTTCGGGACCGTGTCCGGTGATGCGGTTGATCGTCGTACCTTCCTCAAGCGTTCCGGCCTGACGGCGGGTGGTATTGCGGTGGCAGCCGCAGCACCAGCCGGTCTGATGACGCGACGTGCAGAGGCAACGACGGCAACATCCATGAGCGGCAATGTGAAACTGGTGAAATCAGTTTGCACACATTGCTCGGTGGGCTGCACCGTGATGGCTGAAGTCGATAACGGCGTCTGGGTCGGGCAGGAGCCCGGATTCGACAGTCCGTTCAATCTGGGTGCCCATTGCGCGAAGGGGGCTTCGGTCCGCGAACACGCGCATGGCGAACGGCGGCTGAAATATCCGACCAAACTGGTCGGCGGCAAATGGACGAAGATTTCCTGGGATCAGGCGATTGAGGAAATCGGCGACAAGATGCTGGAAATTCGTCAGTCGTCTGGACCTGATTCGGTCTATTGGCTGGGCTCCGCCAAGCACAATAACGAGCAGGCCTATCTCTTCCGCAAGCTCTATGCCTTCTGGGGGTCCAACAACGGGGACCATCAGGCGCGGATCTGTCACTCGACCACGGTTGCCGGTGTTGCGAACACCTGGGGCTATGGCGCGATGACCAATTCGACGAACGACATCCACAATTCCCGGGCGATTTTCCTGATCGGCGGAAATCCGGCAGAGGCACATCCGGTCTCGCTGCTTCACCTTTTGAAGGCGAAGGAGCAGAACAATGCGTCCCTCATCGTCTGCGACCCGCGCTTCACGCGCACGGCCGCTCATGCCGATGAATATGTCCGCTTCCGTCCCGGCACCGATGTCGGTCTGATCTGGGGAATTCTGTATCACATCTTCGAGAATGGCTGGGAGGACAAGGAATTCATCCGCCAGCGTGTCTGGGGCATGGATCAGATCCAGGAAGAAGTGAAGAAATGGACCCCGGAAGAAACCGAGCGCGTTACGGGCGTGCCGGGTTCCCAGTTGCAGCGCGTGGCACGCACCCTGGCCAACAACCGGCCGGGCACCGTGATCTGGTGCATGGGCGGAACCCAGCACACCAACGGCAGCAACAATACCCGCGCCTACTGTATCCTGCAGCTCGCGCTTGGGAATATGGGCAAGGCCGGGGGTGGTGCGAACATCTTCCGTGGCCATGACAACGTGCAGGGCGCGACCGATGTCGGCGTGCTCAGCCACACCCTGCCCGGCTATTACGGCCTGGCGACCGGGTCCTGGAAACATTGGGCACGGGTTTGGGATGTCGATTACGACTTCCTGCTGGCTCAGTTTGCCAGCAAGGAGTTGATGGAGTCCTCCGGCATTCCGGTGTCGCGCTGGATTGATGGTGTGCTTGAAGACAAGGCCAACATGGATCAGCCGGACAACCTGCGGGCGATGGTATTCTGGGGACATGCCCCGAACTCCCAGACCCGTTTGCCGGAAATGAAGACGGCGATGGAGAAGCTCGACCTGCTGGTCGTGGTTGATCCATATCCGACGGTTTCCGCGGTGCTGCACGACCGGACAGATGGTGTCTACTTGCTGCCGGCGGCAACGCAGTTCGAAACATCGGGGTCGGTCACTGCGTCCAACCGTTCGCTGCAATGGCGCGACAAGGTCGTCGAGCCGCTGTTCGAATCGCTGCCGGATCACACGATCATCTACAAGTTCGCGCAGAAATTCGGTTTTGCGGACCAGATGTTCAAGCATATCGCGGTCAGTGAGACAGGTGAGCCGGTGATTGAGGACATCACCCGCGAGTTCAACAAGGGGATGTGGACAATCGGCTATACCGGACAGTCGCCGGAACGCATCAAGCTGCACATGGCCAACCAGCACACCTTCGATACGACCACGCTGCTGGCCAATGGTGGTCCCTGTGACGGGGAATACTATGGTCTTCCCTGGCCGTGCTGGGGGACGGCGGAAATGGGCCATCCAGGCACGCCGCTGCTCTATGATTCGTCGAAGCCGGTGGCGGAGGGTGGTCTGACCTTCCGGGCCAATTTCGGGGTCGAACGTGACGGGCAGAACCTGCTGGCTGAAGGCTCCTATTCTGTGGGGTCGGAAATCACTGACGGCTATCCGGAATTCACCATGCAGGCCCTGATGGACCTTGGATGGGATTCGGATCTGACGGCGGAGGAACGAGCGGCCATCGATGCGGTGGGTGGACCAAAGGCGAACTGGAAGATCGACCTGTCGGGCGGTATCCAGCGCGTCGCCATCAAGCATGGCTGCTCTCCCTTTGGGAATGCCAAGGCTCGGTGCGTGGTCTGGAACTTCCCGGATCCGATCCCGGCCCACCGGGAGCCGCTCTATACCCCGCGGCGGGATCTGGTGGCGGACTATCCGACCTATGAGGACCGGAAACTGTACCGTCTCCCGACCATGTATGCCTCGATCCAGGCGAAGGACTTCTCGAAAGACTTCCCGACGATCCTCACATCCGGCCGGTTGGTCGAATACGAGGGCGGCGGGGACGAGACCCGGTCCAACCCCTGGCTGGCCGAATTGCAGCAGAACATGTTCGTCGAAATCAATCCGCGTGATGCCAACAATGCCGGCATCCGGGATGGCGATCAGGTCTGGGTGTTCGGTCCGGAAGGCGGCAAGGTCAAGGTTATGGCCCTGGTAACGGAGCGCGTTGGTGCGGGGGTGGCCTTCATGCCCTTCCACTTCGGCGGTCATTTCCAGGGTGTGGATCAGCGGAGCAAATATCCGGAAGGGGCGGATCCCTATGTGTTGGGCGAATCGACCAACACGGCCCAGACCTACGGATATGATGCGGTGACGCTGATGCAGGAAACCAAAACAACCCTGTGTCGTGTCGAACGCGCATAAGAGGAGATCGAGACAATGGCTAGAATGAAATTCCTCTGTGACGCCGAACGCTGCATCGAATGCAACGCCTGTGTCACCGCGTGTAAGAACGAGCATGAAGTGCCATGGGGAATCAACCGTCGGCGCGTCGTCACAATCAATGACGGCAAGCCGGGTGAACGGTCGATTTCAGTTGCCTGCATGCATTGTTCGGACGCGCCCTGCATGGCCGTCTGCCCGGTGGACTGCTTCTACCAGACCGATGAAGGTGTGGTTCTGCATTCCAAGGATCTGTGCATCGGTTGCGGTTATTGCTTCTACGCCTGTCCTTTCGGGGCACCGCAATATCCGCAGGCCGGTAATTTTGGCAGCCGTGGCAAGATGGACAAGTGCACCTTCTGCGCCGGTGGCCCGGAAGAAAGCATGTCCAATGCCGAGTTCCAGAAATACGGGCGCAACCGCCTGGCCGAGGGCAAGCTTCCGCTCTGTGCGGAAATGTGCTCGACCAAGGCGCTGCTTGCCGGGGACGGAGACATGATCTCCGACATTTACCGGGAGCGCGTCGTGTCGCGGGGCTTCGGCTCCGGGGCCTGGGGCTGGGGTACGGCCTACGAGCAAAAGGGAACCTGATCGATTGTGCCGCCCGCAATTCCCGTTCGGGGATGCGGGCGGCATTTCGGTTCGCTGCTGATGAAGAGTATGTCGAGCGAGGCCGATGTGCCCGTTTGGACGCTATTTTGTCAGGGTGGGGTTTTCCCATGCACGAAAAGATCGGTAACGTGACATGACATATGAAAAATCCAGATATTCGGTGGGTTCGAGGCGATTATCCCAAGGGGCACTCGCCCTCGGTTTGGCTGCACTGGTAGTCCTTGCGGGCTGTCGGGAAGAAGAACAGGGGCGAATCATTGGCTATGAACCGGGTGTCTATCAGGGCAAGGCCGATACGCCGTTGAGCGCGGAAACGCTCGATACCCTGCGCAGTCGCGCGTCACTGCAAAGTACGCCCTGACACGAACGGTCCCATTTAGGGCACGTCGAGTGTTGGTGTTTTCAGAAGACATGCGCGTTTTCAGGAGAAATGTGATGAAGCGGGTACAACATCATCTTGTCGCTACCCTGGCCCTGATGGCCCTGGTATTTCTGTTGCCGATTGGGGGCGAGGCCTTCGCACAGCAAGGGGGGCAAGTTCCCGGAGAGGTCCTGGGCGGGTCCAGTGATGCGGAACTGTGGCGCGCCATTCGTGCCGGGGAAGGCAACCTGATCCAGGCGGAGGGTGACTCCTGGCGGGCGCTGCGCAATGGTCCCCTGTCCACATACGGGATATGGGCGGTTGCGGGCATGCTGTTTCTGCTGGCGCTGTTCTTCCTGTTGCGCGGGCGGATCAGAATCGAGCATGGACCGGCTGGATATACGATTGAGCGGTTCAATCTGCTGGAGCGGTTCGGGCATTGGCTGACGGCGGGGTCTTTTATCGTCCTGGCCCTGACCGGATTGAACATTCTGTATGGACGCTATGTCCTGCTGCCGATCATCGGCAAGGATGCCTTTGCAGCGATCACCAGCGTCGGAAAATTCCTGCACAATTGGATCGCCTTCGCCTTTATGGCGGGATTGGTGATCATCTTCGTGATGTGGGTGCTTCACAACATACCGAACCGTCACGATATCAAATGGCTTCTGCAGGGAGGCGGCCTGTTCTCGAAGGGCGTTCATCCGCCAGCGAAGAAATTCAATGCCGGACAGAAGATCATTTTCTGGGTCACAGTGCTCGGCGGTCTCTCGCTCAGCCTGTCCGGATGGGCGCTGCTTGATCCGTTCACGACATCAATGTTCGGGGATACTTTCGCCCTGTTGAATACGGTTGGCTTTTCTCTGCCGACGGAATTGACCCCAATGGAAGAGCAGCAATATGCGCAGCTCTGGCATGGGGCGATGTCGATGTTTATGATTGCGGTCATCCTGGCCCATATCTATATCGGCTCGCTAGGCATGGAAGGCGCTTTCGATGCCATGGGTTCCGGTCAGGTCGATGCGAACTGGGCGAAAGAGCATCACAGCCTCTGGGTTGAGGAAGTCGAAGCCCGGGAATCCGGTCAACACGCTCCGGCGGAGTAACGGTAACGCTGACTATGCGGTTCGTCGTCTTGGTGTGTGTGTGGTTGAAATCTGCGGCGGTGAGGAAAGGCATACTCCTCATCGCCGCTTTTATGTTCGGCATGGTTTTCGCCCTCCCCGCACACGCGGATTTCGTGGGACATGGTGCCCCGGTTCGGGACGTCGTGATCTCACCGGACGGGAACTATGCTGCAACAGCCGGATTTGACGACATCGCCATTCTCTGGTCGGTCCCGGACCGTCGGCAGATCGCACGGTTCTATGGACATGAGGCAGGCGTGAATGCCGTCGCCTTTCTGCCTGCGGCGACGGGGGCCATTCATCCCCGGATCGTCAGCGTTAGTGACGATGGCACGGCCCGGATCTGGGACGGCGATACCGGGGGGCAACTGCATCGGCTTGACGGACATGACAAGAAGGTCGTCGCCGTCGCCGTCTCTCCGGATGGGACTCGGATCGCGACCGCATCCTGGGATCGCACGGTACGGCTTTGGGCATCGGAAACCGGAGCGGAAATCGCCGTCTTTTCCGGTCATGAGAACAGCGTCAACGACCTGCAATTCAATGCGGCGGGGGATGCGGTCTATTCCGCAGGATATGATGGTGATATCCGTGTCTGGCCGCTGAATGGGGGGGAACCGTATCGATTCGCGCGGGTCGGCTTCCCGATCAATGGATTGGCCCTGTCCGGCGATGGGCGGACGCTTGTCACCGGCTCGGCGGATCAGACGGTGCGGGTCTGGGATATCGAGACCAGAGCGCTGCGGCGCGAGCTGGCGGGTATCCATGACGGCGCTGTCCTGTCCGTTGCGATCACGGTGGATGGCGGATTGATCGCTTCCGGCGGAGTCGGGGAACGCTGTTGCTTTGGGATTCCGGGGATGATCCGAAGATCACGATGCAGGTTCCCCACTATCGCGCCGTCTGGGCGCTAGCCTTTTCGCCCGATGATCTGAGGGTCTATGCGGCGGGCATCGATTCCGTCGTCCGTGGATGGGAGACGGCGACGGGTCAATCCGTGATCGGAGAGACAACGCGCTTCCAGCCGGTGGAACGCGCATCAAGCGTTCTTGCAACATCCGATGATCCGGTGGAAAGAGGAAGCTACCAGTTCCGGAAATGTGCAATCTGTCATGCGTTGGAAGAAGGGGCCGCCCCACGTTCCGGCCCGACCCTCGCCAATATTTTCGGGCGACGTGCCGGATCCCTGCCGGGATATGATTATTCCGACGTACTGGAAGAAAGCGGTGTGATCTGGGATGCACAGACCATTGCCCATTTGTTCGATATTGGTCCGAATCAGATGTTTCCTGGGACGAAAATGCCCGAACAGCGTCTGATCGACCCTCAGGACCGGCGGATCTGGTTGAATATTTGAGGCAGGCGACGGATTGACGATCCGTTATCCTTCAGTCCGCTTTTTGTAGTTCGCCACGGCCGTAGCGATCTCTGATGCCATGTCCTCTGAACTGCTGCCGGGATTGAAGGCGGCAATGATGGCTTCCGACATCGGCTTCAGCAGGCTGACATCCTTCGGATCCGGATGGGTAATGCTGTCGCTGATTGAAGAGGCTATCCGTATCATGGAACTGCACAGGGTGGTGACATGCTCGTAATCTGTTCCCTTCATCCGGTTGCCGGTGTCACGGGATACGTTCGCAAGCTTTTCCACGGTTTTGATTCGATCATCCGTCACGTCGAATTTCTTCAGTTCCGGAAGCAGAAGATTGACCAGAAAGCCGATCTGAAAGGCGTTGCGTTTGAGCCGCTGATCATTGATGTCCTTCTGGGCTTCCTCGATCGCGGCATCAATCAGGCTCCGGTCAACCGGCTCGCCCTTCACTTTTGAGCGCAGGGTATTGGGGACTTCGATGGTCGGGATCTCGGAGCCGCGCTGCTCATCATTCCGGCGATCCGGACCGATATAATCGCTGGTGACGACAAATCGCTTGCGGTTGTTCACCAGCACCTTGATGCGGTCAAAGACCTGGGCCGGGCTCAAGGGTTTCAGGATCATGTCATCGGTGCCGGAAGACGCAATGCGCCGGACGCTGGCCTGGGTGGGTTCCCACAGCGTGACGATGATCGGAATGAAGGGATTCTTGCCGAGCTTGTTATTGCGCAACTCGGTGATCAGGCTGTCCGCCATGCCCTGATCCATTTCCGAATCCATCACGATCAGATCCGGCTCACCTTTTTCAATTGCGTCGCGCAGGGGGGCTACACGGTCGAAATCGAGGACGGCATTGTAACCTTCCCGGTTCAATGCCGCACGAATGGCATGGCGCAGACTGGATTCAGGTTCCCCAAACAGAATCCTGACGTCGCGCCCCGAAGACTTCGTACTGTTTGCCGTCATGCTCATCGTGGTATCGTTATTACATTCTTCTCTGTCCGACGCAATTGTGGTTCATCTTCATGGACATACCCAGATACCAAAATTCGTAGCAATCACCCCCTCCGCGTCATTCTGACAATGGACCAATCCGGGTGATTCGGTCATAGTCGCGGCATGCGTCTGATCGGAAAACTCATCCTCTGGATATTCGCGCTGCTCGGCGGGCTGGTTGCCCTGTCGGTTGCGGCTGTCATCGTCTTTACCCTCAATGTCCGGGAGGATGCGCCGGATATGCCCGACAGTGCGGTCCTGTCGCTGAACTGGAACGAGGTGCTGGAAGAACGCTATGCCACCATCCCGACTTTCGAACCGGTTCCGCCCTCGACATTGCTTGATACGGTGACGGCGATTGACCGCGCCGCTGGCGCGCCACAGGTGAAGGCGCTGGTCGCCAATCTGGGGGCCGCGCCGATGGGGTTTGCGCGGGCGCAGGAACTGGCCGCTGCGGTGCGCCGGTTCCGGGAATCCGGTAAGCCTGCCTTCGTCTATGCAGAAGATCTTGGGATGCTCGGCGACGGGACGCCGGAATACATGCTGGCTGCCGCTTTCGATGAGATATGGATGCAGCCGTCGGGTCTCGTCGGTCTGACCGGTGTTGCGTTGGAAACGCCCTTCTTTGCCGAGGGGTTGTCGGAACTGGGCATTTCGGCGGAATTCGAGCAGCGCCATGAATTCAAGGGTGGCGCGGACCCGATGGTGCGGGAGTCCATGTCGGAACCGGTGCGGCGCTCGCTGACGGTACTGGTCGAGGGCCTGCTGGATCAGGCGGTTACCTCCATCGCATCGGATCGGGGTATTCCACCCGGTGAAGTCCGTGCGCTTGTTGATAGTGGTCCGCATCTTGGGCGTGATGCGATCTCATCCGGTCTGATCGATGTACTGGATTATGCAGATGGGTTTGAGGCCCATGTGGACCGCGTTGCGGGGGCGGACGCACAATGGATTGAGCCTCCCTTTCTTCTGGCCGCGACGGAGTTGCAGGATGAGAATCCGGTCAGGGTTGCCGTTCTTTATGGGATCGGGGCCATCGGTCTGGGGGGCGGGGATGGTCTTTTTGCCGATCCTGGTTTTGACGCCGAGGGTCTGATCGGGACGCTGGATGAGATCGTTGAGGATGGCGGCTATGACGCGATCCTGTTCCGTGTCGATAGTCCCGGCGGTGCCTATGGCCCGTCCGATGCGGTCTGGCATGCCATCGGCAAGGCTCGGTCGGCGGGGATTCCGATCATCGTCTCGATGGGGGATGTCGCGGCCAGCGGCGGCTATTTCGTTGCGGCCGGGGCAGACCGCATCGTCGCCTATCCCGGCACAATCACCGGCTCCATCGGGGTCTATGGCGGCAAGTTCGATGCCAGCGCACTCTGGCAGCGGCTCGGGGTCCGCTGGGATCGTGTCGCGGCGGGTGAGAATGCTGGAATGTGGTCCTTCAATCGCGGCTTCGATGCGGCGGAACGCCGTCGGTTCGCCGATGCCATCGATTTTGTCTATGAGGATTTCACCACCAAGGTTGCCGGGAACCGCGGATTTTCAGCGGTTCAGATCAATAATGTGGCGCGGGGTCGAATCTGGCTCGGCAGCGACAGTCTGGATGCCGGGCTGGTGGATCGTCTGGGCGGGTATGCCGAGGCCCTGGAAGAAGTCCGATCCGCCCTTTCCCTTGCGCCGGATACGCCGTTGGACCTGACTGTGCTGCCCCATCCGAAATCGCCCTGGGAGGCACTGGCCGAAGCGCTGCAATCCGGCGATCTGCCCTTTGCATTCGGCACGCTGATCGCCGATGCGACGGAACGGCGCGTCGTTCAGCGTGTCGAGGCGGTGATGGGGAATATCGATGGTTTGTTCGCACCGCGCGGCCTGCTTTCCGCCCCGCCAATCCGCCTGAAGCGATAAGTACCGGAAGCCATATTATAACCGGCGGATGTGATGAGACTCGGTGAAGACCCCGCGACGCCGGGTCGCGCTTTTCGGATCGGGGGTTTAGCAGTATCTAGTGCCGTATGAGCACACTCACGTCCGTTCTCGACCATCCTGACAACATTCGTGCACAACCGCGTGCCATCGGCATCTGGCTGTGCGCGACCGCATTCATGGTATTTACCATGATGATTATTGGCGCGATCACGCGATTGACCGAATCCGGCCTCAGCATGGTCGAGTGGCGTCCACTGATGGGGGCGTTGCCGCCGCTAACCGAGGCAGAGTGGGAACGGGTCTTCGCGCTCTACAAGCAGACGTCGCAATACAGCCTGATGAACCAGGGCATGACGCTGGAGGCCTTTCAGGAAATTTTCTTCTGGGAATGGTTCCATCGGCTCTGGGGCCGTCTGATCGGCCTTGTCTATGCACTGCCTTTCTTCTGGTTCCTGTTCCGGCGGGCGATTCCGACGGGCTACAAATGTCATCTTTGGGCGCTGCTTTTTCTGGGCGGAATGCAGGGTTTGATCGGTATGTGGATGGTGCAGAGCGGGTTTGTTGATCGGATCGAGGTCAGCCAGTATCGCCTGGCGCTGCATCTCGGTCTCGCCTTTTTCATCCTTGGCTATACCGTCTGGCTGATCCTCGATCTGCTGTGGCCTGTCGAGGCGGATCGCCAGCCGGTTCCGCGTCAATTCCGACGGCTTGGTGCTTGGACCCATGGCTTGATGTTCGTCACGATCCTGTCCGGCGCGCTGGTGGCCGGGTTGAATGCAGGTTTCATCTATAACGAATGGCCGACGATGGGCGGGCAGTTTCTCCCGGATGGCTACTGGGACACGTCGCTGGGGCTATGGAGCCTGTTCGAGGTCTTGGAGGCGGTGCAGTTCAACCACCGCAGTCTCGCCTATATCACCGCCCTGTCCGTCTTCGCCCTGTTCTGGTGGTCGCGTCGGATCGATCTGCCGCACCGTGTGCGGGCGTCGATCCATGCGCTTGTGGGGATGATTGTCGTGCAGGTCCTGCTCGGCATCGCAACGCTGCTGAGCATCGTCTGGCTGCCGCTGGCGGTTCTGCATCAGGCTGGGGCTGCCATCAGCTTCTGTCTGGCGCTGTGGTGCCTGAAAGAGTTACGCGGCGGCAGGGTCTCCCCCACCGCCGCGCAGACTGTCTGATTGGTGTTCCAGACGATCAGAACTCGCGACCGATCAACCGGTCAACGGAGAGTTTGCCGCCGCCCCGGATCGCGATGATTACGGCGGCGATGGTCCAGAACAGCGGATATTCATAACCGCCATTGCTCCACAGGAAGCCATTCCCGGCATGAAACAGGGTGGCCTGGGCCATGAAGACGGCAACGGCCACAGCAACCGGACGGGTCAGCAAGCCAAGGACAAGCAGCAATCCGCCGACGAACTCGACCAGGCCGACCAGCAGCGCCAGTTCATAACCCGGTGTGAAGCCAACGCTTTCAAAGAATTGGCCGGTTCCTTCCAGCGCACCGGGGGTGAAAAGCTTGCCATAACCATGCGGGATCAGCAGGGCACCGGTTGTTATGCGCAGCAGCGTGTCGGTATAGGGCTGAAGCAGGTCGGTTATCGGTCTCGTAAAGGGCAGCAGGCGTTTCGGTTCGGTGGCAATGTCGGTCATGTCGGTGTCCTCTCGTTTCGGTATTGAACCTGTGTCGGAGGCCCGATGCCCCCTTTCGAGAGGTGATATAACAAGTCATTTTACCGAAACAAAGAGGCTTGATCGAAATGGATTGTTTCCTGATTTATGACAATCAGGGTTTATAGCCAAGACGCAGGTTGCCCCATTGCCGACCACGCACCTTGATCGGGACCGTCAGATCTTTCATCAGCACGAATGTCCCACCACCCATATCACGCAGATAGCTCTGTACCAGGAAGTCCTTTGTATTCGCCCCGGCCGCCTTGCCGGTCCGGTCTGTGAATATCCGCCGGTTGCGGCAGTTTGCGGCATTCCAGACCGGATCGTCCCTACGCTGCGGTTTTGAATATTTGAGATTGTGCGAAGGCAGGTAACCATTCTCGTCCACTGCGGCACAGAAGGCGATCCGCTCGTCGAAGGCCAGTACCGGTTCCTGAAACTCTGGCAGGATCTTGTCGGTAAAACCGGTGAACTGGGTTTCGTGCTGCTGCGGGTTTGATCCAGGAACTTCGCGATAGGCGCGGTCGAAGAGCTGTTCGAGGGTGATTTCTCCCTTTTGAAGTCCCTGTTCGAACCGCTTGCTGATAGCTTCCGCAGTGCGACTGCAGATATCGATGAAGGGTTGGTCCATCGCGAGGTAGCTTTCCATGAAAGCCTCGATGCGGCTGGCATCGGCTGGCCCAAAGGTAACCCGCATCGGCGTACCCGGCTGCACCTTCGCGCCCAGCCGCCCGAGGCCGGGGAGCGACAGGCTGCCCTGTTCTGCCTCCATCAGGGTGCTATTATCCTTCAGGATCAGGATTGCGCCTTCCTGTGACAGGGCACGCAGGGTTACAGGATGGTCACCCTTGGTCAATGTCAGGGTGCCAAAGACATCCACCGGAATTCGGGTCAGGTCGACATCGCGACGGGATTTGGTGTCGGCAATCGCCGTTGACAGCCGCCCGCGCAGATCCTCCAGCCGACCATGGACAATCTTCGCCTGTTGTTGGAGAGAGGCCGCCTGGGCCGCCGCACTTTCCACCTCGCTTGATACATCAAGTACAGCCTCACTGAGTGATGCGGTACCGACCGCGGCCTCCTGGGCATTACGCCCGATCTCCGCGATTGCCTGCATCTGCTGCGAGACGGCATTGGTAGACTCTTCTGAATAATCCTCCACCGCCTGGATTGCTTCGCCAATCGTGGTGATGGCCCGGACAACGGCGTCACTCACCTGCTGGATTTCATCGATCTGGGTGGAAATATCCTTGGTCGCCGACGCTGTTTGCCCGGCCAGCATCTTCACTTCGTTGGCGACGACGGCGAAGCCCTTTCCAGCCTCCCCGGCCCGCGCGGCCTCGATCGTTGCGTTGAGGGCGAGGAGATTGGTCTGACTGGCGATGTTCTGAATCAGCTTCACGACATCGCCGATCTTCATCGAGGCGTTGGAGAGGGTCTGAATAATCTCCCGCGCGGTCTGGGTTTCCTCCACCGCCTTGTGCGACTGGTCGCGGGTGCGTCCGACCTGGTCCTCGATAACTGAAGCTGACGCTGCCAGTTCCTCCGTCGCTGCAGCAACCGCATTGACGTTGTTGGAGGCAGATGCCGCGTCACCGGTCAGACGCCCGGTCAGAACGTCGATGCGCGAAAGCGTATCGGCGATTTCTCCGGAGACGCCGACCATGCCGTCGGATTGTCGACCGATATCGACAGTTGTCCCTTCGACCTCTCCTTGCAGGGCATCGGCAAGGGTTAGCAGTTCGCGTCGCTGCCAGAACGCCACCCGCTCCGCCGCCAGCGTTGCATCACCCCGATTATTCTGTATTTCGTTTGTGTCTGATTCCATTTTTTTCGTTTTTTGATCGCGACCGAACATTCTTTTGGTTCCCCCCATAAGCCGGCACGCCAACTCCCTCCTATGGGAATAGCGAAAAATTCACAAAAGACAAAGTGTCTAATTCATTTGTGTACGAACGAATTGACCGGATGCCGGTCTGGTGTCAGGCTGATTTCCGGGCGATGGGCCCTTGGTCCACTCAAGATCGGAAAATGAGATGGCGCGGATTGTTGGTTGTGATGTGGGTGGTACTTTCACCGATCTGATCGTGCTGGATGAGGAAACCGGCTCCGCGCGAATCGCAAAGGTTCCAACCACAGTCGGCAATCAGTCGGACGGGGTATTGGCGGCGTTCGATGCGGCGGGTATCGATGTCGCCGATGTGGAAAGCATCGTCCATGGCACAACCGCGACCACCAATGCCCTGCTGGAGCGCAAACTGGCGAAGACTGGTCTAATCACGACCCAAGGCTTTCGCGACATTCTGGAACTCGGACGCCGCACGCGGCCCAGCGCCTATGGTCTGACAGGGCGGTTTGTGCCGCTGATCCCGCGCGACCTGCGCCTTGAAGTGCCGGAACGGATGGATGTGGATGGCAATGTCGTGACCCCGCTGGACGAGCGAGTTGTTCTGATCGCCGCCCGGCATCTGCTGGCCCAGGGTTGTGAGTCGGTCCTGATCCATTTCCTGCATTCCTATGCCGATCCCACGCATGAACGCCGGGCGAGGGAAATCGTCCTTTCTGTTTGGCCCAACCGATATGTCACTGCCGGGCACGAAATCCTGTCTGAATTTCGGGAATACGAGCGCGGGGTGACAGCCGCCGTCAATGCCTCCGTCCAGCCGATCCTGGAACGCTATCTGGCGCGCCTCACATCCGGACTGGCGCAGCGCGGCTACAAACGGGATCTGCTTGTGATGCAGGGAAATGGCGGCACCGTCTCCGCCGAGGCGATTTCGAAAATTGCGGTGAATACGGTGATGTCTGGCCCTGCTTCTGGTGTCATGGCCGCCGCGCGCACCGGGGTTGCCTCCGGTCGGCCCTCGCTGATCACCTTCGATATGGGCGGCACGTCCTGTGATGTCGGTTTGATCCGGGACGGAACCCCCCAGGTCTCCAGCGAGTTGGAGATCGAATACGCGATGCCGGTGCATGTGCCGATGGTCGATGTCCACACCATCGGCGCGGGCGGCGGGTCCATCGCGCGGATCGATGCTGGGGGACTGCTCCAGGTCGGCCCAGAAAGTGCGGGGGCGACTCCTGGCCCGATCTGCTATGGGCGCGGGGGGATGGAACCGACGATCACCGATGCCAATCTGGCGCTTGGTCGATTGAACGACAAACGGTTGCTCGCCGTTCAGGGCGCGCCGGATATCGATGCGATCCGTGCGCGGATCGGGGCGGTCATCGGCACACCGCTGGGCCTGGACTGGGAATCCGCAGCGGCTGCGATCCTGCGCATCGCCGACGACCGCATGGCGGGTGCGGTGCGGATGGTCTCACTCAGCCGGGGACACGATCCGCGTGACTTCTCGCTCTTCGCCTTTGGTGGGGCAGGGCCGCTGCATGCGGGTGCTATCGCGCGGGAACTGGGCATACCGACGCTGCTGATTCCGGCGCGTCCCGGTATCACCAATGCGCTAGGTTGCGCGGTCGCCGATCTGCGCCACGATTTCGTCAATACGATCAACCGCCCAATGGCGGTGGTGGATATGGATCTGGTGCGCGACACACTGGCTGCGCAGGTTGCGGAAGGCACCGCGCGGCTGGCTCGCGATGGTGCCGGTACCGGTGATGTCCGGGTGATCCACAGCGCTGACATGCAGTTTATCGGCCAGAGCCATCTGTTGTCTGTCCCGATTTCTGACCCATCGATTAGCCGTGAAGACCTTCAGGCCGCGTTCGAGGCGGTTTATTGGGCACGGTTCGAGGTCGCCCTGCCGGAAATCAAGGCGAACCTGGTCAATCTGAACACCGCCGTAATCGGTCCCCGACCGTCCGTGGAATTGAAACTCCTTCTTGACCCGCAGCCGGACTTCTCCGACCCGGTAACACGGCAGGTATGGTTTGCGGAAACCGGCTGGACCGATACACCCATCGTGCAACGTGCCAGCCTGACGCCGGGCAGCCGTCTTGCCGGACCCGCCATCGTCGAACAACTTGACACCACCACCGTCCTGCATCCCGGCATGCAGGCAGTTGTGGACGAGATCGGCAATCTGATTGTCCATATCCAGGCGAGAGACGCAGCATGAGCCAGAACACCGACTTGAAGCCGCTCGACCCCGTCACACTGGGTGTGATCCAGAACGGGTTGCAGCAGGTCTGCAACGAAATGGACCTCGCCTTCTGCCGCGCCGCCTTCTCCCCGGTGATTGCCGAGGCGATGGATCGATCTGACGGTATATACGATGCCAGGGATGGAGCCCTGATTGCCCAGGGCGATCTCGGCCTGCCGGTCTTTGTCGGTACGATGCAATATGGAACTCAGGCAGTAATTGAGCGCGTGCCGGACCCGCAGCCGGACGATGTGATCATCTGCAACGATCCCTATCTCGGCGGCACCCATCTGATGGATGTGCGCTTCTATCGCCCGTTCTTCTATCGCGGGGAATTGTTCTGCTGGCTGGCGAATACCGGGCACTGGCCGGATACCGGCGGCATGGTGCCCGGCGGCTTTTCCGCCCGCGCGACAGAGGTGGAGCAGGAGGGGTTGCGCATCCCGCCCGTGAAGTTGTTCAAGCAGGGCAGGCTGGATCCGGAAATCCTGGCTATCATCCAGTCGAATATCCGCATCGCCGATCAGCGCATTGGTGATATCCAGGCCCAGGCAGCGGCACTGAAGATCGGCGACCGGCGGCTGACCGCGCTGCTCGACCGCTATGGCCGCGATACCGTCGCCCAGGCCATCGCCGAACTGCGCAGCCGCGCCGAGCGGCTGATGCGCGCCACCATCGCGGAGGTGCCGGACGGGGTCTATGAGGGGGAGGCCTTTGTCGATTCCGACGGCGTTGTTGATGAGCCGCTGCGCATCGCGATGAAGATCACGGTCGCGGGCGACGGGATGACCTTCGACATGTCCGGCTCCTCCCCGCCCTGTCGCGGGCCGATGAACAGCGTCATCGCCACCACCCGTTCCTCGATCTATCTGGCGATCAAGCATGTCTTCCCCGATGTGCCGCTGAATGCGGGAACCTATGCGCCTTTGACGATCATCGATCCGAAGGGGACCTTCCTCTATGCTGAATATCCGCGCCCGGTCTCCGGCTGCGCGGCAGAGGTCAGCCAGCGCATCGCCGAAGCCGTCTTCGCGGCTCTAACCAAGGCGATCCCCGACCGCCTCTTCGCCGCGCCCGCAGGCTCCAGCGGCAATTTCGCACTGGGCGGCTACGATCCGGACAAGGGGCGGTCCTATGTGATGTATGTGATCTCCGGCGGTGGCTATGGTGGCCATGCTGGGGGCGATGGCCTGACTAATGGCTGTTCGACCATCGGCATCTCCAAATCCCAGCCCATTGAGGTGCTGGAACAGTATTACCCGGTCCTGTTCGAACGCTATGCCCTGGCCGAGGGTTCTGGCGGGGCAGGTACCCATCGCGGCGGCTTCGGCATCAACTACCGCCTGCGCCTGCGCCGGGGAGAGGCCCGTGCTTCCATGGTGATGGATCACGGACGCACCGGCCCGCAGGGCGTGCTTGGCGGCGAAGACGGTGCCCCCAACACCGTGCGCTTCGATTTCGCTGACGGCACCAGTCACATCCCCCTTCACCTGTCCAAGGAACAGGACATCACCGTCCGCCCCGGCGACATGATCGACGTCTGCACCCCGGGCGGCGGCGGCTACGGACCCGCCGATGCACGCAACCCGGAAGAGGTGGCCGAGGATATGCGTCGCGGCTATTACAGCGAAGACGCAGCAGCACGGCTGTTCGGGCGGGAGTAAAATGCGGGATGGCTATGCCCGCTCCGGAATGCGGGCGATGACCTTGATCTCGAAATCGAAACCGGCGAGCCAGTTGACACCGATAGCGGTCCAATTGGGATAGGGCGGGCTGCTGAAAATCTGGTTCTTGACGGTCATGATGGTCTCGAACTGGTTCTCGGGATCCGTGTGAAACGTGGTCACGTCGACGATATCGTCGAAGGTGCAACCCGCCGCTTCCAGCGTTGCGCGGAGGTTTTCGAAAGCCAGTTCAACCTGACGCCCGAAATCAGGTTCGGCTGTCCCGTCGGGACGGCTTCCGACCTGCCCGGAGATGAAAAGGAGATCACCGGAGCGGATCGCGGCCGAATAGCCATGGGCCTCGTATAGGGCGTGCCTGTTGGCCGGAAAAACGGCGTCGCGCTGCGTCATTCTTCAATCCTTTTTCATCGTGGTTGAGTGGTGCTCTATAAACGGAACACTCAGCTTTGAGCGCTTCACACATCATCGCCTTATCTGTTATACGGTGCGTATGTGAAATAGCGTATATACGCATCGTATGTCAATTCAAATACGGCACGTATGTTAAAATTGTGAGGAAATCATGGTAAAGCGGCGTGTCGAGTTGATGGAGGAGAACCGGGCGAAATTGATTGCGGCGGCACGAAAGGCCTTTGCCGAGAAGGGCTACGCTGCCGCCTCAATGGATGAGTTGACCGCAAGTGTCGGCCTGACGCGAGGGGCGCTTTACCACAACTTCGGGAACAAGCGCGGACTTCTGGCTGCCGTCGTCAACCAGATCGACGGAGAGATGGCGTCACGCGCGCAGGAAACCGGTGCCCGGGAAGATGATGCGTGGGAAGGCCTGATGGCGGAAGGTGCCGCCTATATCGAAATGGCACTCGATCCCGAAATCCAGCGCATCGTTCTGCTCGATGGACCGGCAGCCCTTGGAGACCCGTCGCAATGGCCCAGCCAGAACAGTTGCCTACAGGCAACGGCGCAGACGGTAGAGCGGCTGATCGCGCAGGGGATACTAAAGCCGATAGATCCAGAGGCTGCCGCCCGGCTATTGAACGGGGCCGCGCTGAATGCCGCCCTCTGGATTGCGGCCAGTGATGATCCGAAAACCGTCTTCCCGAAAGCCGTCGAGGCTTTCCGTTACCTGGCCACAGGCCTGCTTGCAGAACCGATATGATGTCAGAGATGTAAGGGCTTGGAACTTCAGTAAACGCCGTAGATCAAGGGGTGAGCCTACACAGGAACGGAAGAGCGGAGGCGCGTGCACTGCACCAACTCGAAGCATCGATCCATGACGGGTTGGAAAGCGGTGATTATAAAGGATAGGAATCCGTGGATGAGATTATCGCTCAGGCATCTACTAGTATATAAGCCACGCTGGAACGCCAACGCGATAAAGGGCCGTCAATCTAGCGGTAAAGTTTCATTCCGGTGTCCCTTTAAAAGTATAGGGGCTGTCCCAGATAACTACCTGAGCTGACGCTTAACCCATTGTCTGAGTTGAGCTAATTGATCTGACGGATCGCTGTTGTTGAACCGCCACTCGCACTCCTTCAAAAATAGACCGAAATGGGCCTTCGGGACACCGTTGAATTTACGCATGTGACGCTTGGCCTGGTTCCAGAAATTCTCGATCCCGTTAATGTGGTTCCGCTTGTCGGCGAACAGCTCCGAGTGATTGATCCGAAAGTGTTTGAAGTCGGAGACGTCGAGCGCGTTGTAGCCCTTCCAGCAGTCGGAATAGACGATGCTGTCGGGGATGACCTTGCCCTCAATAATCGGCAACAGAGTAGCGCCGGAAGCATCGGGAATGATCTTCGTATAAACCTTCCCGCCACGCTTGAGAAGCCCGAAAACCGGGACTTTCCCCGGCGCACCACGACCTCTCTTGCCCTTTCTCTTGCCGCCGAAATAGCTTTCGTCCACCTCGATCTCGCCACCGAACATCGCCTCGCTTTCGGCCTCAAGCTCATAGGCGATGACCTCGCGCAACCGATGATAATAGAACGCCGCTGTCTTGCGGTTCACGCCACAAAGACAAGCTGCCGTACGAGCCGTCGTCCCGGCGACAAAATGCTCGATCAAACGATCCTGCTTGTAGTGACTCAGACGGCTCTTGCGCATGGACCCCATGATAACCCCCAAACCGGGTTATCTGGGACAGCCCCAAAGTATATATAAGAAATATTGGGAAATAATGTGAATAATTGCTATATAGGAAGTATGACCAAGGACGAAAGGATTTAGTCATGGCAACTGTAACGATATCTCTACCCGCTCCCATGAAGGACTGGATTGAGGCGCAGGCCGGAAACGGCCAATTCAGCGGCGTGAGCGATTATATTCGTGATCTGGTACGGCAGGATCAATATCGCAAAGATCAGCGCGAAGCCCTCATTCAGGCTCTTATCGAAGGCGAGGAAAGCGGCCCGGCCCAGGAACGGACGCGCGAAGAGTTGCGGGCCGAAGCGCGGCGACGGGTTGGTTTGAAGCATGCCGGTTAAGTATAGGCTGTTACCGAAGGCGGAAGCCGATTATTACGATAT
This sequence comes from Alphaproteobacteria bacterium, assembly GCA_965223125.1. Taxonomy (GTDB): domain Bacteria; phylum Pseudomonadota; class Alphaproteobacteria; order UBA8366; family Aestuariispiraceae; genus Pacificispira. The sequence continues at coordinate 2,813,822 of OZ244984.1, forward strand.
TTATGCCTATACCTATGAGACTTTCGGCGAAGATCAGGCTGAAAAATATACGAGCGGGATTCTCGATGTCTTTACGCTGATCACCGAGCACAATCATATCGGTAGAGATATCGGCTATATTCGGGTGGGGTATTTCCGTTACGAATTTGAAGGTCACACGGTTTACTATCGACAAGACCAAGAGGGGATTGCAATCGTCCGCATATTGGGAGGAAAACAAGATCCCTTGCAGCATTTGTAATATTGGGGCTGTCCCAGATAACTACCTGAGATGACGCTTGGCCTAGTTCCAGAAATTCTCGATCCCGTTAATGTGATTCCGCTTGTCTGCGAACAGCCCCGAGTGCTTGAAGTCGGAGACGTCGAGCGCGTTGTAGCCCTTCCAGCAGTCGGAATAGACGATGCTGTCGGGAATGTCCTTGCCCTCGATGGTCGGCACCAGAGTAGAGCCGGAGGCAGCCCCAATGACCGACCCCAGACATGGGTAACGTTTTGTACCGGACACACGGGTTACACTTTTCGACCTTTTTCCAGGTCGGGAGGTGTGGATGCCGTCGAAGTAATGGTGCTGCCGCAGGGAATTGAACCCTGGACCTCTCCCTTACCAAGGGAGTGCTCTACCCCTGAGCTACGGCAGCACTGAATGGCGGTTGGGGATGACCTCCCCAAGCGGGCGCGCTTATGCCATAAGGGTTGGATGCGTGCAAGCGTGTTGGACATCGGCTTGACTCAGGGGCGGGAAGCCTGCATTTCCGGGCCATGGTGCAGGATGGAAAGATGTCGGAACGGGAGCAGGCGAGGGTGGCGCGGCAGGCGGCGACACTGCGTGCGAATCTATTGAAGCGAAAGGCGCAGCAGCGTGCGCGACGCACCGGCCCGGCCAGCGCCGCGCCTACCGAAAATCCGGCGGAGACTGGGGACGAATCGGCTATTCTATCCGAATCGCGGTCGGGGAATGTCGATCCTGCTGATGGAAACGGTTCCAGATCGCAATAGCCTTGAACTATTCCAGTCTTTGAAAAATCCTGTCACCGCCTTTGTTTCGCCCATGTCCAATTGCACCATCCCGCATCCCCAACGCTTCTGAATGAGGTTTCCATGTCGCCCCACGATCTTGATAATGCGCTCCAGAACAGTCTCGATACGATACCGGTGGCGGAAGGAAAGACAGGCGGAATGGACAGGATACGGATCATCGGCGGCACGCCGCTTCGGGGGTCGATCCGGATCGGCGGGGCAAAAAACTCCGCTTTGAAGCTGATGTGTGCGACGATCCTGTCGGACCATCCGCTTGTCCTCGACAATGTGCCGCGCCTGGCTGATATCAGCACCACCGCCCTGTTGTTGCAGAGCCTGGGAGTCTCGGTCGCTTTCGAGGAGCCGGAGGGGCCGGATGCACCGCAGCGCCTGACCCTGAATGCGGGCAGCCTGAACAATACCGTCGCGGAGTATGACATTGTGCGCAAGATGCGTGCGGGCGTGCTGGTGCTGGGTCCGCTACTGGCCCGGCATGGTCAGGCGCGGGTCTCGCTGCCCGGCGGCTGCGCCATCGGCACGCGCCCGGTCGATCTGCATCTGAAAGGATTGCAGCAGCTTGGCGCGGCCATTGAACTGGACGGCGGCTATATCGTCGCCAATGCACCGGGTGGATTGACCGGTGCGGATGTGACCTTTCCCTTCGTCTCCGTCGGGGCGACGGAAAATCTGATGATGGCAGCGACGCTGGCAAAGGGTACAACGCGGCTGATCAATGCGGCGCGGGAGCCGGAAATCGTCGATCTGGCACATTGCCTGATCGCGATGGGCGCGCAGATCACCGGTGCCGGGACCGACCGGATCGAGATCGAGGGTGTCCCTGCCCTTGGCCCCGCCCGGCATGCGGTGATGCCCGACCGGATCGAGACTGGCACCTATGCGATGGCGATAGCCGCGACGCGGGGCGATGCCACCCTGATCGGCGCGAAGCCGGAGACGCTGGGCGCGGCAATTGAGGCGATGACGGCGGCGGGCGTGATCATCGATGCGGTGCCGGACGGCATGCGCATTCGCTGCGGTGCGCTGGTCGGGACTGATGTAATGACCGAACCCTATCCGGGGTTCCCGACGGATCTTCAGGCCCAGATGATGGCGCTGATGGTGACGGCCCAGGGCGCGTCGATGCTGACGGAAACGATCTTCGAGAACCGCTTCATGCATGTTCCGGAATTGAGCCGCATGGGGGCCAGTATCAACCTGCATGGCCGCTCCGCCATGGTGCGGGGCGTCACGCGCCTGACCGGGGCGCAGGTGATGGCAACCGACCTGCGCGCCTCGGTCGCGTTGGTGATCGCCGGATTAGTGGCGACGGGGGAGACCTTCGTGAACAGGATATACCATCTCGATCGCGGCTATGAACGGCTGGACCGGAAGCTTGCCGCCTGCGGTGCCCGGATCGAGCGCGCCGCCTCCTGAGGAGAGACCGCCCGAATGGGGACGCCTTTCACCAGCTTACCTCAATACGACCTTCCTTTCCTGCAGGCTGAAACGGATGCCTGGTGGCAGGGTATCGCCCGGCATCTGCGCCATCACGGCCTCGCCGATGTGCCGGAGGACCTGACACGCAGCGACGACAACGAAGCCAACTGGCGCAATCCCAACCTGCTGCTGACCCAGACCTGCGGCTATCCGTTGATGACCGAACTTCTGCCCTACCTTCAAGCCATCGCAACGCCGCTCTATGACTGCGCCGGTTGCGATGGCCCGACCTATTCCAGTCCCGTGATCGTGCGGGCGGATGCCGGAATCAGCGGGCTGGAAGATCTGCGCGGCAGGCGGGTGGCGGTGAATAACTGGAACTCCCATTCCGGCATGAATGCGCTGCGCCATCTGATCGCGCCGCTGACCCGACTGGGGGAAGCGTTTTTCTCGGAGGTTGTTTTGTCAGGCGGTCATGCCCTGTCCGTGGACGCGGTGCGGGAGGGTCGGGCGGATGTCGCCGCCATCGACAGCGTCACCTGGGCTCTGCTGGGCCGCAATCGCCCGCAAGCCGTCGCCGGTCTTGCAGTCCTGAACTGGACCCGATCCGCACCGTCGCTTCCCTATGCGATGCGTGTCGATGCACCGGGCGACCTTGTCGCGCGGGTCCAGGCCGCGTTGATTGATGCGGCGGACGATCCCGATCTGGCAATGGTGCGGGGGGCACTGTTGATTCGGGGATTTCAGCCCAGCGATACAGCACTCTATCAGGCCATGCTGGATATGCGGGCGGAAGCGGAAGCTCTGGGTTATCCCGTCATCCGATGAGCGGATGTCAGCCAGTTCCCGCACCGTGCGGTTCTGTCGCTGGAATTCGGTCTGGAAAGCGCCTCATTTACGCGATAGGTATTGTTGCAGTCTCATTAACTGACCTGAAGGCGGTAGCTGCGTGACTGATGCCACCCCATTGCTTGATACCCTCGGCCTGCCCTCCGATCTGCGGCGGCTCAAGCCTGCGCAGTTGCAGCAGGTTGCCGATGAATTACGAACTGCGACGATCCGTGCGGTATCGCAGACCGGCGGGCATCTGGGGGCAGGGCTGGGCGTTGTCGAACTGACGGTGGCGTTGCACTATATCTTCAACACGCCGGATGATCGCCTGATATGGGATGTCGGCCATCAATGCTATCCGCACAAGATTCTGACCGGGCGACGGGATCGGATCGAGACCCTGCGGCAGGGTGGCGGGTTGAGCGGCTTCACCAAGCGGGATGAGAGCGTCTACGATCCATTTGGCGCGGCGCATTCCTCCACCTCCATCTCCGCCGGTCTCGGCATGGCGGTGGCGCGGGATCTGAGCGGCGGTGACAATCATGTCGTTGCGGTGATCGGCGACGGGGCGATGTCGGCTGGCATGGCCTATGAGGCGATGAACAATGCGGGCGCGATGAATTCCCGCCTGACCGTGATCCTGAACGACAACGACATGTCCATTGCCCCGCCGGTCGGTGCGATGAGCGCCTATCTCTCCCGACTGATGTCCTCGAAGCAGTATCTCGGCCTGCGTGAGATCGGCAAGCATATCGCCGAGCGCTTCCCCCGACAGGTCGAGCGTGCGGTGGAGAAGGCGGAGGAATTTGCTCGTGGCTTAGTCACCGGCGGAACCCTGTTCGAGGAAATGGGGTTCTACTATGTCGGCCCCATCGACGGGCACAATATGGAACACCTGCTACCGGTTCTGCGCAATGTGCGTGATGCCAGGGATGCCGGGCCGGTACTGATCCATGTGGTAACCCAGAAGGGCAAGGGCTATCCCCCCGCCGAGGCCTCCGCCGACAAATATCATGGTGTTGTGAAATTCGATGTCGTGACCGGTGCGCAGCATAAGCCCAAGCCCAATGCGCCCGCCTATCAGAACGTTTTCGGTCAGGTGCTCAGCAAACTCGCGGAAACCGACGACAGGATTGTTGCGATCACAGCCGCGATGCCGTCAGGCACCGGGGTCCATCTGTTCGAGAAGGTACATCCGGATCGGACCTTCGATGTCGGGATTGCCGAACAGCATGCGGTAACCTTCGCGGCGGGCATGGCAACGGAGGGGTATCGGCCTTTCGCGGCGATCTATTCGACCTTCCTTCAGCGCGGCTATGATCAGGTCGTCCACGATGTCGCGATCCAGAACCTCCCGGTGCGCTTCGCCATCGACCGGGCGGGCTATGTTGGTGCGGATGGGGCGACCCATTGCGGGGCTTTTGATCTCTCCTATCTCTGCTGCCTGCCGAATTTCATCGTCATGGCCCCGTCGGACGAGGCGGAACTGGCGCGCATGACCGTTACTGCTGCCGGGATCGATCATGCCCCGTCCGCCATTCGCTACCCGCGCGGCGAAGGGATCGGTATCGAGATTCCGGAGAATCCCGAACCGCTGGAAATCGGCAGGGGACGTATCCTGCGTGAGGGCAAGACGGTCGCCATTCTATCCCTGGGGACGCGGCTTCAGGATGCGCTGGCGGCGGCCGACGATCTGGCCGCTCGCGGATTTTCCACTACGGTTGCCGACGCGCGTTTCGCCAAGCCCGTCGATACCGCACTCATCCGGGATCTGGCACTCAATCACGATGTGCTGATCACGGTGGAGGAAGCCTCCATCGGTGGTTTCTCCGCTCAGGTGCTTGACTGTCTGATTGCCGGTGACCTGATCCAGTCGATCCGGCTGCGGACCCTCTATATGCCGGACCGCTTCATTGATCACGACAAGCCCGAACGTCAGCTTGCCGAGGCGGGTCTGGATGCGGCGGGGATCGTTAAGGCGGCGCTGTCCGCGCTGGAGGCCGATGGGGTGGTGACGGCGGACGCCCCGGCGCGGGCCTGAGCGGGAGGCGATGCCCCGGTTCGCCTTTCTGCTTCTGGGTTTCTTTTTCGTCACGCTTGGATTTATCGGGGCGTTCCTGCCACTTCTGCCGACGGTGCCGTTTCTGCTGGTCGCGCTGTGGTGCTTTGCGCGGTCGTCGCAGAAATTTCACGATTGGCTGTATCACCATCCGCGCTTTGGGCCGTTGTTGCAGGATTGGGACCGGTATGGCGTCATTCCCAGGCGCGCGAAAATTCTCGCCTGTTCCATGATGATGCTCAGCATGGGGATCATGCTCTGGGTGACCGAACTGCCATTCTGGCTCTATGGCGTGATAGCCGCGACATTGTTTTCAATCGGTCTCTGGATCGCCACCCGACCGGGACGGGCCCCTCCTGAAATATAGAATATGCTTGAAAGAAGACGGTTTGCGTCCGGCGGCAGATTTCTATAGTAGCGACGCTCTGCGTAGGGGGGTTCCGTGATCGATATCGTCTTCACCATTGCACCGATTTTCCTGTTGATCGTGCTGGGCAATGTGCTGCGCCGGAATGGTATTCCGTCGGTTGATTTCTGGAACATCAATGACAAGCTGGTCTACTGGGTCCTGTTCCCGGTCCTGCTGTTCAAGACAACATCCACCCTGGCCCTGTCGGGTACCCTGCTGGGTTCCTATGCGGTGGTGATCATCGGCGGGTTTCTGGCCTCGGTCGCGTTCAGCCTGATCGCGGCCAGGATGAGTGGGCTGCCGGGGAGCGTGGCAAGTTCGGTCCTGCAGGGATCAGTGCGGCACAATACCTTCATCGCTTTGGCGGTGGCGGAGCGGCTATTCGGGATGGAAGGGCTGGCGCTGGCGGCGCTGGTCACGGCGGTGCTGATCCCGGTTACCAATATCGTCGTCGTGACCATGATGGTCGGTATGCTGCCGCAATCGACCGGGCGCAGCCTGCCCCATGCCATCGCGCGGGACCTGATACGCAACCCCCTGCTGATCGCAATTGCTGTCGGCATGACATTCAATCTGGCGGGAGTTGGAACGGTACCAATCCTGCACGAGACGGCGGGAATTCTGGGGGCGGCGGCACTGCCCATCGTGCTGCTCTGCATCGGGGCCAATCTGCGCATCACCGAAATGCGCACCAGTCTGTTGCCGCTTGCACTTTCCATGGCGGGCAAGTTCGCAGTCTTTCCAGTTGTGGTTTTCTGTCTGATCCTGCTGACCGGGCTGGAGGGAATGACGGCCCTGATCGCGATGATCTTCGCCTGTGTTCCGACCGCCGCCTCGTCCTTCACATTGGCCCGACAGATGGGTGGTGATGCCCAGGTCATGGCGGCCATCGTCACGCTCCAAACCCTGATTTCGTTTGCTATCCTGCCGGTTGCCATCACCCTGCTCGGTGGCTGGTTTGGTGTCGCATTCTGAAAGTGGTCCTGGCTCAGTGCTCTTTGCGGATTATGCGGAGCAGTCGATATACATATCCCCAAAAAAACGATCTATACTGATTAAATTTCTTGTATGAATAAATCCTGTTGTGTCATGCTTAACCTAGAAGCTTGATAAAAAGATGGGATGGATCGCATGGGTAAGTCCGGCAAAATAGCCTTTGAAGAGCATTTCATGACGCCGGGATTCGAGGAATACTCGAAGAGCTTTCTGGGTCTGATCGACAAGGATGAAGCGCTGAAAATTAATCAGCGTCTATCTGACTTTGACGGGGAGCGATTGGAAATCATGGATGCCAACGGCATCGAACTTTCCGTCCTCTCCCAGACCGGTCCGGGTGTTCAGGGTGAAATGGACCCAGCCCGCGCGGTTGAGCGCGCCCGCTACAGCAATGATTTCCTCGCAGAACGTGTCGGGCGGCATGCAGGGCGGCTTGCGGGTTTTGCAGTCGTCCCGATGCAGGACCCGGCAGCGGCGGCGGATGAACTGGAACGCGCCGTGACGCAACTCGGCCTGAAGGGCGCCTTGGTCAACGGCCATACCCACGGCACCTATTATGATGCCCCGCAATTCGACGTGTTCTGGGACCGGTTACAGGCGCTGGACGTGCCGTTCTACCTGCACCCAACCGATGCGAAGGTTCAGCCGTTCAGCTTTGCCGACCATCCGGAAATGCAGGGCGCGACCTGGGGTTGGGGCGTCGAGACCGCCAGTCATGCGCTGCGCCTGCTGTTCGGTGGCGTCTTCGACAGGTTCCCGGATATCAAACTGGTTCTCGGCCATATGGGAGAGGGCCTGCCCTATCTGCGCTGGCGGTTCGACAGTCGCTTTGCAGTCTATCATCACGGCATCAAGCTGAACCGGAAACCATCGGAATATCTGGGGTCGAATATCGTCATCACGACGTCTGGCGTCTGTTCGCATCCGGCGCTGATCGGCGCGATTGGTGAATTGGGAGCTGATGCGGTGATGTTCTCCGTCGATTATCCCTATGAAAGCACGGAGATCGCCGCAGACTTCATCGATAGTGCGCCGCTGGATGACGAAACCCGGCGCAAGGTGTGCCGGGACAATGCCGCGCGTCTCTTCAAGCTTTAGCCAAGGATTGTATGATCATGACCCGTTCCTTTCGCATCGGACAGATCGTCCCCAGTTCCAATACCACGATGGAGACGGAAATACCGGCGCTCCTGACCGCGCGGCAGGCGATCTTGCCGGAGCGCTTCACCTTTCATTCCAGTCGCATGCGCATGAAGACAGTACGCAAGGAGGAACTGGCCGCGATGGATGCGGAATCCGACCGCTGTGCGCTGGAACTCAGCGATGCGCGCATGGATGTGATGGGCTATGCCTGTCTGGTCGCGATCATGTCGATGGGCCACGGTTATCACCGTGCCTCTGCCACGCGCCTGCATCAGGTGACGGTGGACAATGGCGGCGCGGCTCCGGTCGTTACCAGTGCGGGCGCGCTCTGCGATGCGTTGGGCGTGATCGGTGCGAAGCGAGTGGCGTTGGTCGCCCCCTATATGAAGCCGCTGACCGAGATGGTGGTCGATTACATCCAGAATGAGGGCTACGAGGTTGCCGTCTGGCGGGCACTGGAAATTCCGGACAATCTGGAGGTCGGACGCCACGATCCTGCGCGCCTGCCCGGTATCGTGAAGGATATGAATGTCGGGGATGTCGATGCGATCATACTCTCGGCCTGCGTCCAGATGCCTTCGCTCGCCTCGGTCGGTCTTGTCGAGGCGATGACCGGCAAGCCGGTCGTCACCGCCGCCATAGCAACGACCTATGCGATGCTGAAGGAACTCGGCATCGACAGGCGTGTCCCCGGTGCGGGCGCGCTGCTGTCCGGCGCATATTGAGGGGAAAGCACATGACACAGTATCTGTATGGGGGTTCGGTCCACGCCAATGGCATTCGCCAGCACTATCTGCGCTATGGCGGTGTAGAGGGTGCGCGGGGTGGTCGTGATCCGGTCATCATAATTCCCGGTATCACCAGTCCGGCCATCACCTGGGGGTTTGTGGGGGAGCGGTTCGGACAGCAGTTCGATACCTACATTCTGGATGTGCGCGGACGCGGCCTGTCGGAAGCCTCTGATACCCTCGACTATGGGGTGAATGCGCAGGCCGATGACGTGACTGAATTCGCCAGGGCGATGGGGCTGGCATCCTACAGCCTTGTTGGCCATTCGATGGGTGCGCGGATCGGCATGCGGGCGCTGCGGCGCGGCGGTGCCGGATGTGCGCGCCTTGTGATGGTGGACCCTCCGGTTTCCGGCCCCGGTCGCCGCGCCTATCCTGCTAAGCTGCCGTGGTATATCGACAGCATGGCGGCTTCCCGCAAAGGCATGGATGCCGAGGCGATGCGTACCTTCTGCCCGACCTGGACAGAGGCACAGCTCTGGCTGCGGGCCGAATGGTTGCACACCTGCGACGAACGGGCGATCCGCCAGAGTTTCGAGGAATTCCACACGGACGATTTCCATGTTGATATCCCTCATGCCAAACAGCCGGTCCTGCTGGTTCGGGCTGGCAAGGGTGGCGTGATCCTGGATGAGGATGTGGCGGAAATGGAGGCGATGAAGCCGGATATTCAACTCGCCGATGTCCTTGCTGCGGGGCATATGATCCCCTGGGATGACGAGGCCGGGTTCTATCGTGCGCTGGGTGATTTTCTGGGTGCGGAAATCGGATGACATCTATCGGATGAGGAGGAGTGAACAATGCCGATCAGCGACCATCAGATGATTGAGGCTTGGCGCGAGGTTCTGCGCCTTTCGAAGCTCGAATCCGGGCAGATCGTGACGATCCTCACCAGCGTTGCGACCCATCCCCAGACGCTCCAGACGGCGAAGATCGCGGCCCAGTCCATGGGGGCCATCGTCAGTCAGTTGGACCTGCCGCCCGTGAATGGTGAAAAGGCGCTAAGCCGCGATGCGCTGGCTTATCTTGGCACCACACCGCTGACCGGCAATCGCGCCGCCATCGCCGCCCTGACGGAAAGCGATCTGGTGCTGGATCTTATGACCCTGCTGTTCTCGCCGGAGCAGTTGGACATATTGAAGACGGGGACGAAGATCCTGCTGGCTGTCGAGCCGCCGGAAGTGCTGGCGCGGATGGTCCCGACCGAGGGAGACAAGCGGCGCGTGGAGGCAGCAGCGAAACGGATCGAGGGTGCGCGGGAAATGCGCGTTTCCTCTCCTGCCGGAACCGATCTGGTCTGTACTCTGGGCGAATTTCCGGTAATCCGCGAATACGGTTATGTCGATGCGCCGGGTCGCTGGGATCATTGGCCGAGCGGTTTCGTGCTGACCTTCCCGAATGAGGGGGGCAGCAACGGCAAGATTGTCGTGGATCGCGGCGATATCCTGCTGCCGCAGAAATGTTATGTCCGCGATCCGATCACCATCACCATGCAGGGTGGGCGCGCGACCCGGATCGAGGGCGGCGTCGATGCGGAACTGTTGCGGGAATACATGGGGACCTTTAACGATCCGGAAGCCTATGCCATGTCCCATATCGGCTGGGGCCTTCAGCCGCGCGCGAAATGGTCAACGCTGGGTCTGTATGACCGCGAGGCGACCATTGCGATGGATGCCCGCGCCTATGAGGGCAACTTCCTGTTCTCCCTGGGGCCGAACAACGAGGCGGGGGGAACCCGGACGACGGCGTGCCATATGGATATTCCACTGCGCAACTGCACGGTCAGCATCGATGATGATGTCGTCGTTCGTGATGGCAAGGTTGTCGAAGGAGCAGCAGCATGAGCGGGGATGCGGCAACCCTGGAACCCTATCGCCGACAGGGCTTCGGGACGCGCATGGACTTCATCGGCGGGATCGGGTTGCTGATCGTTGATCTGGTGAACGGCTTTGCCGATCCGGCGGTTTTCGGTGGTGGTAATATTCCGCAGGCGATCCAGCGCACGAAGGTCCTATTGGCCGAGGCACGGGCGGCGGGCTGGCCCATCGCCCATAGTCGGATCGTCTATGCCGATGACGGCGCGGATCACAATATATTCTCCGTCAAGGTGCCAGGCATGCTGACCCTGACCGAAGATGCCCCCGCCAGCCATATCGTACCAGAATTGACGCCGCTGCCGGGGGAACTGGTGGTAAGGAAGAACGTGCCCTCCGCCTTTTTTGGGACCAGTCTGGCTCCCTGGCTGACGGAGCGCGGCGTTCGCACCCTGGCGGTGGCTGGCGCCGTGACCAGCGGCTGCGTCCGCGCCAGCGTTGTCGATGCGATGTGCTTTGGATTCCGCCCGGCAGTGATTTCTGACTGCGTGGGTGATCGGGCACTGGCCCCGCATGAGGCGAACCTGTTCGACATGGCGCAGAAATATGCTGAGGTACTGTCTTTGGATGAAGCACTGCCTTTGTTGCAGGCCATATCCTGTCGATAAGCATCTGTATTTATGAGGCGTCACTGATAAATTCAGTAAGGTAATGTTATATCTCTGACAATCCCATGCCAGAGGTATGTGGATTTTTATCCAAAATTCTGTGACTTACAGATTGAATTTCTGCTCATCGATCATCTTGCTCAGATAAAAATATACAGTATACTTCCTAAAAGAAATTGAACCAGTTCACAAAGGCGGCTGGGCGGGACGGAAGGGAGAATTCGATGGCATGGTCACGGGCTATACCTGTTTCGGAATTGAAGGATAAGGGCTGTTCAGCGGTTCTGATGAACGGGTTGAACGTGGCGCTGTTTTATCTGGACGGTGATATCTTCGCGACCGGGAATGTCTGCACCCATCAATTCGCTCTATTGACCGATGGGCATGTCGAGGATGGGTGTGTAGAATGCCCGTTGCATCAGGGTCTGTTCGATATCCGCAGCGGCAAGGCTCAAGGCGCGCCGGTCACAAAGGATATCCCCACCTATGCGGTGAAGGTCGAGGATGGCATCGTCCATGTCGATACCGACCGTCCGGGCCTGCATGTCGATGCTGCTGAAAAACCGGTATCCATCGTTGGTACGACAGAGTCCACTTTCGTGATCGTCGGTGCCGGACAGGCGGCGGCCCGCGCGGCGGAGGCAATGCGGGAGGCTGGTTTTTCCGGCACGATCCGGATCATCGGGGATGAGCCGTATGCTCCCTATGAACGCCCCCCCCTGTCCAAGGCTGTCCTGATCGGGTCGGCGACGACTCAGGATGGCGCGATATTCACGACAGAGAAACTGAAAGACCTGAAGATTGATCTGGTGCTCGGGCGTCGCGTCGAGGCGCTGGATCGTGGTTCAAAGACGATCACGCTCTCCGACGGCACAGTTCAGGCTTACGATTCCCTGCTGCTGGCGACGGGTGCGCGGGTGCGGCCCTTGCCGATGGCCGGGGCAGAGGATCTGTCCGGGATACTGTATCTGCGCACCGCCGACGATGCTCTGGCTCTGAAAGTTGCATTGGCGAAGGCCGAGCGGGTTGCCATCATAGGCGGGGGGTTCATCGGTCTGGAAGTCGCCTCCAGTGCCCGCACTCTGGGCAAGGAGGTTACGATCCTGGAACGCGAGGACCGCCTGATGGCGCGGGTCCTGCCCGCAGTCGCCTCGGCGGCGGTGGCGGACAGGGCGCGGGCTGCCGGTGTGGAGATTATAACTGGTGCCCGCATTGAAGGGGTTCAGGGCGAAGGCGGCAAGGTTCGCGCCCTGGCTCTGGCTGATGGCCGCACGATCCCTGCCGATCTGGTACTGGTCGGGATCGGCGCTATACCGAATACGGAACTGGCGCAGACTGCCGGGCTGGCGGTGCGTGACGGAATTGTCGTCGATGCCAATGGTCGGACGTCGGATGCGCGTATCTGGGCGGCGGGTGATGTCGCACGCTATCCCCATGCCGGTGAAACGGGGCCGGGTCGGCTGGAATCCTGGCATAATGCTGAGGAGCAGGGTCGATCCGCCGGGCGCAGCATGGCCGGGCAAAAGAGCGACTATGCGGCACTTCCCTGGTTCTGGTCGGATCAGTTCGGTGGCAGCATTCAGGTCGTCGGTATTCCGGATCCGAATGCCCAGATCGTTCCGCGTGGAGCGACAGCGACGGAAGGGCCGGCCTTTTTCTGTATGGCGGAAGACGGATCGGTATCCGCCGTGATCGGTTTTGACAATCCGACCGCTATCCGGCTGGGTCGCAGGATTATCCCCGCAAAAACACGGCCCGATGCGTCGGAACTGGCAGGATGTGAAGTATCCGATGAAGCAGATATTGAAGCACTGGAGGCAGATCAGATGAGCCTGACCGCACGTTATCGCTGGCCTGATGGGGGCGCGGATGCGATCCCGGACTGGGTCTATACCGATGAGACGATCTACAAGCGGGAGGTTGATCGGATTTTCCACGGTCGGACCTGGAACTATGTTGCATTGGAGGCGGAAATCCCGGAAGCGGGCAATTTCGTGCGCTCCTATGTCGGTCCGACTCCGGTTGTCGTGGTGCGTGGTGAGGATGGCGGGATCAATGTCTTCGAGAACCGCTGTGCCCACCGCGCGGCGGAATTCTGCCGCGAACAGCGCGGCAAGGTGACCGAATTCGTATGTCCCTATCACCAGTGGACCTATGATCTGGAGGGCAATTTGAGCGGTGTTCCGTTCCGGCGCGGCGCGGCGGGCAAGGGCGGCATGGCGAAAGATTTCAAGCCTGAAGACCATGGCGTGAAAAAGCTGTTCGTGACCACGAGGCGCGGTGTCATCTTTGCCTCTTTCTCTGCGGATGTAGAATCCATCGAGGAGTATATGGGGCCTGAAATCCTGACCGATTTCGATGCGACCTTTGATGGACGGAAACTGAAGATCCTAGGCTATTATCGCAATACACTGCCCGGTAACTGGAAGCTCTATCACGAGAATCTGAAAGACCCGTATCACGCGACCCTGCTGCATACCTTCCTGGTCACTTTCGGCCTGCTGGTGGCGGGGAACAAGTCGGCGATGATCTGCGATGCGACCGGGCGTCACGGTACCATGGCTTCGGCCAAGAGCGACGGAAAGACAGTCGACGCGGATGCGCGCAAGGAGATGCGGGCCTATCGTGAAGGTATGGGTCTGAACGAACCGCGCTTCATGGATTTCATCGAGGAATTCGACTCCCCCTGGTCGGTGACGATGCAGACCATCTGGCCGAACCTGATCGTGCAGCGGGAGATGAACACGCTGGGCGTCCGTCAGATCGTGCCGCAAGGTCCGAACAGCATGGTTATGAACTGGACCATGTTCGGTTTCGAGGGTGATGACGAGGAGATGACACGGCATCGCCTGCGCCAGGGCAATCTGATGGGACCGGCGGGTTTCCTTGGACTGGAAGACAACGAGGCGATGAAATTCGTTCAGGACGGCATGCTGCACAGCACCGGAGGCGAGCATCTGGTCGCCCTCGACCCGGATACGCCGACCGGCACTTCGGATACCCTGATTTCCGAATCCGCCATCCGGGGCATGTATCAGTATTGGCGCAAAGAAATGGGGTTCTAAGGGAAATGACGATGCAAACGGTACCGAAGGTGGCCACGGCGCTCACGAAACTGGAACGATCCGAATTGCGGCAAGAGATCGAGGATTTCAATGCCCGTTACTGCCATGCGCTAGATGATGGCGATTTGCAGTCTTGGCCCGATTTCTTCGCTGCAGACGGGTTCTATCTGATCACAGCGCGGGAGAATTACGACGCCAACCTGCCTGTAGGACTGGTCTATTGCGAGGGGCAGGGCATGATGCGTGATCGCGCCTTTGCGGTTGCCAATACGGCGATGTTCGCACCTCGCTACCTGCGCCATCATCTCAGCAATACCAGAGTGCTGGATATCCATGCCGATGGCGTCATTGAGGCAACGGCGAACTATATCGTCCTTCAGGTTCTGCATGATGATCCGGTCGCGCAGATCCATCAGGCTGGTTACTATCGCGATCTGTTCATTCGTGCGGAGGATGGCGATTTACTGCTGAAGTCGCGGATCTGCGTCTATGAGAATCTGCTGATCCCCAATGCGGTGGTACTGCCGATCTGACCGAATTCTACCGGATTGCTTATTTCGGATCAAAGACGGTGCGGCCCAGATGGTTGTTGCCGTCGATCAGCCGGATCAGGGTCGTGATGAAGGCGTTGCGTTCCTGCGGCATCAGCGGTTCCAGCAGGCGGTCTTGCGCGCGCTGCATGGCACCCTGCATTTCCCGCGTGATTGTTTCTCCTTCTGGGGTCAGGCGGGCTAGCACCATGCGTTTGTCTGCATCGCTGCGCTTACGTTCCACCAGTCCGCGTTTGCTTAACCGCACTAGAACGTCGGCAACGTTGGTTCGATCAAGGCCCAGTTCTTTGCCGAGAGAATTCTGGTCCAGATCGGGGCTGTGCACCAAAGCGGTCAGCACCCCGTATTGTACCGGGGTTATGTCGAATTCCTTGCATTCCTCAAAGAACAGCGCGTGATGAATCTGGTGCAGTCGGCGGATCAGGTAACCGGGCCGGGACCAGAGTGGCATCCGGTCAAACAGCATAGAGCCCCGTTCATCTTCTGCCATCATTTTCATCCTTGCCTTCACAACGTTTTCCTTCCGGTTTGTTTTCTGAACTCTTTTTGACAGGGGACTATACGCGGCTTGTTCCCGCATATTCCAGCAAAAGATTGCAGAAATTTAGTCAGTGTATGTCTTTTACCTATCCATGCGGGTATAAGAAAGAAAGTGAAGAAAAATTGCCAGATTTTCGGTAAATAAATACTCTCTATGCGTGATTGTTGGTAGATGAATCTAGTTTATATCAGGATATCAATCTCGATTTCATAACAAATCAATCTTGACACGGAAAAAAATCCATCAGTACACTGTTTAATAAGAAACACAGAACGTGCGGGATATGAGCGTCTGAAAACAGCGCTGCGGCACGTCAGGATGGGCAGAGGTCGAAAGATGAAGTCACGGGGGAACCTCCATGCGATCCGTCATGCGTTTTCCGGATGGGAGATGTGTCGATGGATATGCTGATCGGCCTGTCCAAGGCGATTGATGGCCTCAATAGAGGGGTTGGAAAGCTGCTGACGCTTTCCAT
The DNA here is from genome assembly GCA_965223125.1 of Alphaproteobacteria bacterium. Lineage (GTDB taxonomy): Bacteria > Pseudomonadota > Alphaproteobacteria > UBA8366 > Aestuariispiraceae > Pacificispira. Next base: position 2,829,616 of record OZ244984.1, read on the forward strand.
GCCTTTTGTTGTGCTGATTGCGGCAGCGGTCGTGGTTCTGCGCTATGCATTCAAGATGGGTTTTCCCTGGTTGTCGGAAGCTTTCATCTGGCTGAATGGCGTCATCTTCACTTTAGGAGCGGCTTATCTTCTCGTCATTGATCAGCATGTCCGCGTCGATGTGGTCTATGCCAGGCTGTCAGAGCGTTGGAAGGCGATCATGAACATGCTGGGTGTCGTCTTTCTGCTTTGGCCCGCGATGTATGTGATCGGGGGCAGCGCCTGGCCGACGGTCTATCGGTCGATCCGTGCACTGGAGCAGTCGGCGACAATGGATGGGTTGCCTTTCATGTATCTTCTGAAGGCCTGTGTTCCCGCCTTTTGCGTGCTGGTCGCGTTGCAGGGTCTGTCGATCCTGATCCGGGCGATGGCGGTGCTGACCGGTCATCTGGATACGGTTTCGCGTGAAGAGTCGGAAGGGCAGGGTCATGTTTGAGGATTTTGGCGCTGTTCTGGCGATGCTGCTGTTTGTCAGTGCTTTTGTCGTGTTGCTGAGCGGGTTTCCAGTCGCCTTTGCCCTGGGTGGTACGGCAGTGATCTTTGCCTTCATCGGCACGCAAGCCGATGTTTTCGTCTGGGGTATGATGTCGTCCGTTACGGGACGGATCGTTGACCTCATGACCAACGAAACATTAGTTGCGGTGCCGCTGTTCGTGTTCATGGGCGTGGTTCTGGAACGCTCGAAGATTGCCGAGGACCTGCTGATCACAATGGGGCAGGCCTTTGGCAAGATGCCCGGCGGTCTAGGCATATCCGTTATCCTGGTGGGTGGATTGCTGGCGGCCTCGACCGGCGTGGTGGGGGCGACGGTTCTGGCAATGGGGCTGATAAGCCTGCCCGCCATGGTCCGCGCCAAATATAACAAATCTCTTGCCAGCGGCATCATCTGTGCCTCCGGCACCATGGCGCAGTTGATTCCACCATCCACCGTCCTGATTCTGCTCGGTATCATGCTCCAGAACGCCAATACACAGGCGAATCTGAAAATGGGCCGGTTCGATACCAGCATGGTGACGATCACCGACCTGTTCGCAGCGGCATTGCTGCCCGGATTGCTCCTGCTCGTCCTGTATGTCCTGTATGTCCTGTTGCGTGCCTTTCTGAAGCCTTCGGACTGCCCGCCATTGGAAATGACAGATGAGGAACGCGCGAGCCTGCTGCCGAGGGTATTGGTCGCGGTGGTGCCACCGGTGGCATTGATCGGGATGGTGCTGGGCTCGATCCTGACCGGTATCGCGACAGCGACAGAATCTGCGGCAGTCGGGGCTCTTGGAGCCTGTTTGCTGGCGTTTCTGAAACGCCGATTCAGCTTCCGGACGATATGGGATGTCTCCGCCAAGACTTTCGTGATCAGCAACATGATTTTTGCGATCCTGATCGGGGCCACGGTCTTTTCCCTGGTGTTCCGCGGTCTTGGCGGCGATGAGGTGATTTCCGAACTGGTCGTGGACATGCCGGGCGGTGTGATCGGTGCCACGGTCTTCGTTCTGCTGCTGATGTTCCTGCTCGGCTTCCTGGTCGATACATTCGAGATCATCTTCATCATCGTGCCGATCTTTGCTCCGATCCTGATCATCATGGGGATGGATCCGATCTGGCTCGGTATCGCCATGGCGATCATCTTGCAGACCAGTTATCTGACCCCGCCTTTCGGGTTTGCAATCTTCTATCTGCAGGGTGTCGCCCGGAACCTGCCGGGGACGACGATCTATCGCGGTGTCGTCCCGTTTGTTGCCATTCAAATTCTGGCCATCGGCGTCATCTGGGTATTTCCCCGATTGGCGACATGGTTGCCGGAAGTGCTCTTCTGATGCGTTCCTTGCGTTCGCACAGAAGAATTCCCGGGCTGCAAGGCCCATGACACGTACAGGGTGAAAAGGGAGAAGGACATGAAGCGTAGAGATTTCATCAAGGCGGCCGGTACGGTCGGTGTTGCGGGTGCTGCGGCATCCGTGCTGTCCGCACCGGCAATCTCGCAGGGTCGCATCGAATGGAAGATGCAGACCACCTGGCGTGAAAATTCGCCGCTGCTGTGGACCGGTCCGAAACTGGTTTCCGACTATGTCTCCAAGATGACCGACGGTCGTCTGACGATCAAACTCTATGCCGCCGGTGAAATCGCACCGCCGCTGCAGGTTCTGGATGTCGTCGCCGATGGCGGGCTTGAAATGGGTCATGGCTATCCGCCTTATTGGGCCGGGAAGCTGCCGGCCGTTCAGTTCTTTACGCCAGTCCCCTTCGGGATCACGACGCAGGAACAGAATGCCTGGTTCCGTTTCGGTGGCGGTCAGGAGATCGCGGACAAGGTCTATGGTGAGCTTGGCGTGAAATTCCTGCCCAGCGGCAATACCTCGGTCCAGTCCGCCGGTTGGTTTAACAAGGAAATCAACAGCATCGACGATTATAAGGGCATGAAGATCCGCTCCGGCGGTCTTGGCTCCAAGGTGCTGAACAAGGTCGGGGCGACACCGGTCCAGATTCCGCTGGGCGAAGTGCCTCAGGCCTTGCAGACCAACAGCATTGACGGGGCTGATTTCGTCGGTCCGTTCAACGACATGGCTTTTGGTCTGCACAAGGTCGCGAAGTATTGCTATTGGCCCGGCTGGATGGAGCCTTGCGGTGTTCTGGACTGCTTCATCAACCTGGATGCCTGGAATAGCCTGCCGGAAGACCTGAAAGCTGTTGTCGAGGCGGCTAACGAAATGGCGAACAGCGTTGTTCTCTCTGAATTCGTTGCCAAGAATGCACAGGCTTACAAGACTCTGCAGACGGAACATGGCATCGAAATGCGTTTCCTTGACAATGATACCCTGGCGGCGCTCAGCAAGGTTGCCAATGAGGTCGTGGAAGAAGCAGGAAACGCCGATGCACTGAGCACGGAAGTGTATAACAGCCTGATGGACTTCCGTAAGGTTGTCATGCCGTATACGAACGCATCGGAACTGGCCTTCATGAACGCGCGTCTCCTCTAAGGCGCGACTGCATGGCTTGAGCAACAGGTGCTTGCCGATGTCGTGTCCCTGGATACGGCATCGGCGGCACTGAATTACCGGGTTGGGGTATAAAAGATGACGGATCAGGTCACGAGCCCGAAAATGGGGCAGGGAATAGGCGCGCGAGTCCTGCGCAAGGAGGATGACCGTCACCTGCACGGGCGTGGGCAATTCGTCGGCGATCTGTCCATGACCGGCCTGAAGGAGGTGGCCTTCCGACGCAGTGGCATCGCCCATGGCCGCATTCGCGCAATCACCAAGCCTGCGGGCAAGGGGGCGCTGGTCATCACGGCGGATGATCTGGTCGGTATTTCACCGATTGTCGCTGATTCCGGCATTCCGGGATTCAAGACATCCGGCTATCCCGCGCTTGCGACGGGTAAGGTGCGCTTTGTCGGCGAATGTTTGGCGGCCTGCATCGCACCGACCCGCGCCGAGGCTGAAGACCTGGCTGAGCAAGTCGGGGTCGATATCGAGGAACTGCCCGCTGTTATCGACAGCCTTCTGGCGCGCAAACCGGGCGCGCCGCTGGTGCATGACGACTGGGGTGACAATCTGTTCCTGACCACCGCCGTCAATGGCGATATCGAGGCGCTGGCGAAAACCGCGCCGGTCAAGGTGACAAGGGAACTGCATACCGGTCGGCAATGCATGCATCCTATGGAGGGCAAGGGCGTCCTCGCCCATTGGGATTTCCAGGCCGATCAGCTTGTCGTTTATACTTCGACCCAGGTGCCGCATATGATCCGCACCGGTCTGTCCGAGACATTAGGTCTGGATCAGCGCAAGATACGGATTATCCCGCCCGATGTCGGCGGCGGGTTCGGCTATAAATGCGTGTTGCAGCCGGAAGAGATCGTGATCGCCTGGCTGGCGATGACAACGAAGCGCCCTCATCGCTGGATCGAGGATCGACGCGAACACCTGACTGCTGGGGCCAATTCCCGTGAGCACCATTATTCGATCACCGCCTATGCGGATGAGAGGGGACGTCTTCTGGGTCTTGATGCGGAGGTTACCGTCAGTGTCGGGGCTTATTCCGTCTGGCCCTTCACGGCCTGCCTGGAAGCAGCGCAGGCGGGGGGCAATCTGCCGGGCCCCTATGATTTCCGGGTATATCGCTGCAAGACCTATTCTGTGGCGACGAACAAGCCGCCCTTCACCCCCTATCGCGGTGTTGCGCGTCCCGGTGTGTGCTTCGCCATCGAACTGATGATGGATGCCATCGCGCGGGAGGTCGGACGCGACCCGATGGATGTACGTGCCGAGAATCTGGTGAAGGCCGCGCAGATGCCCTATGACAATGTCACCGGCAAGCATTATGACAGCGGCGACTATCCGGAATCCCTGAAGCGGGCGGCGGAACTGATCGATATCGGTACTGTACGCGCACGCCAGAAGCGGGGGGAGGCGGATGGCAGGTTGATCGGGCTTGGCTTCTCCACCTTCACCGAACAATCCGCCCATGGCACCAAGGTCTTTGCAAGCTGGGGCATTCCGGTTGTGCCCGGCTATGAACAGGCGACGGTGCGGCTGACCCCCGATGGCGGGCTGGAAATCCGCGCCGGTATCCATACGATCGGACAGGGGCTTGAAACCACGCTGTCGCAGGTCGCGGTTGAGGAACTGGGTATCGATTATGGCGCTGTTCGGGTGACCCTGGGCGACACTGCCTCCACCCCCTATTCGACCGGGGCCTATGCGTCACGCGGCATGGTGATGGCGGGGGGTGCTGTCTCGCGGGCCGCGCAGGAATTGGCAAGGCGCATCCGGCGGATCGCGGCTCATCTTCTGCAATGCAAGGACGATGAAATCCGCTTCGAGGACGGGGAAATCCGTGCGGGTGCGGCCAGCCTGAGCTTTGCCGATATCGGGCGTGCCTGGTATCTGCGCCCGGAACAACTGCCTGATGATGTGAACACGATGGGGCTGGAAGTGACCGAAGGCTATAAGCCGAAGGTCGATACTGGGGTCTTCACCTATGCCAGCCATGCGGCGGTCGTTGCGGTCGATCCCGAAACCGGACTGGTCGAGATCCTGGACTATGCTGCTGTTGATGATTGCGGGCGCATGGTCAATCCGATGATCGTCGAGGGGCAGGTTCTCGGCGGCACGGTTCAGGGGGTTGGAACCGCATTGTTCGAGGAGTCTCCCTACGATCTGGCCGGACAGCCGCTGGCCTCCACCTTGCAGGACTATACGCTGCCCGGTGCATCGGACCTGCCTTGGATCAAGCTCGGCCATATGGAAACGCTGTCGCCCTATTCCGCGCATGGCATCAAGGGCGTGGGTGAAGGCGGTGCGATTGCCCCGCCTGGAGCCATCGTCAATGCCATCAATGATGCCCTGAAGGGACGGGGGGTCGAGATCACCCGGATCCCGGCCACACCGGAGCGGATTCTCTCGGCCCTGATCGCCGCCGAGGCCTCGCAGGGGGAGGCGCTGTTATGAAGCCGGTTCCGTTCGAGTATCTGACATCCGACAGCCTTGCCGGGAGCGTTGCCCGGATGGCCGAATACGGCAGCGGCTGCAAGATCATTTCCGGTGGGCAGTCACTGGGACCGATGCTGAACCTGCGTCTTGCGCGGCCGGACTCGCTGATCGACATCAGGGGGCTGGAAGAACTGCGCCGGATCGAGTCCACACCTGACGCGGTTACCTATGGCGCAACCATCCGTCATGTCGAATTCGAGGATGGGCTGGTCGAGGATGCGGCGGCGGGGATGATGCGCCATGTTGCGGGCGGCATTGCTCATCGTGCCGTGCGAAACCGGGGGACACTCGGCGGCAGCCTTGCCCATGCCGACCCGGCGGCGGACTGGGTCAATACCACGGTCGCGCTGAACGCCAGCTTCTCCCTGATCGGTCCATCCAGGCGCAGGCAGGTCGCGGCAGCGGATTTCTTCCTGGGGGCCTTCACGACCCGGCTGGAAGACGGCGAAATCCTGGAAAGTGTCACCATCCCCCGGCTCTCGGGGGAGGCCGCCTGGGGCTACTACAAGATTTGCCGCAAGCGCGGCGAGTTTGCAGAGGCATTGGGCGTCGTCGTCATTGATCCCGCCCGCGGCTATGCTCGCATCGTGATGGGGGCCGTCGATGGCGCGCCGATCATTCTGGACGATCTCGCTGCCCGTCTGGCCGAACAGGGACCGGAGGGCATCGGTGATCTGGCGGGCATCGTGCGCGATCATTTGCCGGATGCCACGCCGGTATCGCTGCGCCATCACACAGTCGCGTTGCGGCGCGCCATCCAGCAGGTTTATCCGTCATGAAATCGATATCACTGACCGTCAATGGAGAGGCTGTGACCGGCCTTGTCGAGCCCCGCACGCATCTGGCCGATTTCATGCGCGGTCAACTGGGTCTCACCGGCACCCATCTGGGCTGTGAGCAGGGGGTCTGTGGTGCCTGTACCGTGATGGTGGACGGGCAACCGATGCGCTCCTGCATCTCCTATGCGGTGGCCTGTGACGGGGCGGATATCCGGACCGTCGAAGGGTTTGATGCGGACCCGGAAATGCGTGCCATCCGCACCGCATTTTCAGCCAATCATGCTCTGCAATGCGGCTTTTGCACGCCGGGCATGCTGGTCTCCGCACGGGATATTGTCCGGCGGCTGGATGAACCGGACACGGATCGCATCCGACAGGAATTGAGTGGCAATCTGTGCCGCTGCACCGGCTATCAGGGAATCGTCACCGCGATTGCGTCGGTCATCGCGCAGAAGCAGCAGGCAGATGTCTTATCGACGACACCCGCCGCTGAACCGTCACGCGCTGCTCCCCGTCGTTTCAAGCCGGTTCCCGTTCTGGTGGGGCCGGAGGCCACCGGGGCACAGGCCGTCACTCTCTCCTCCGTCACCATGTCCGTGGATGACGACGGCTGGACCGTGCTCAGTCAGTCGATGGACCTGCCCCATGACCGCGCCAGGGTCTGGGACTTCTTCGACGATTTGACCCGCGTCGCCGCCTGCATGCCGGGCGCGCATATCGATACCATCGAGGGTGATCGGATCACGGGACGGATGCAGATCAAGTTCGGCCCGATCCGCGCCAGTTTCGATGGCACGGCCCAGCGGGTAACCGACGCGCAGGCCGGGACCGGCAGTCTTACCGGACATGGATCCGACCGGCTCAGCGGCACCGGTGCCGACGGCGCGCTGACCTACGCGATCCGGTCCCTGGATTCGGGTGGCAGCCGGGTCGATTTCTCCGTGCGCTTCAAACTCACCGGCCCCCTGGCCCAGTTCGGGCGCTCCGGCCTCGTCAAGGATTTCGCCAGTCGCCTTACCACACGGTTCGGCAGCAATGTCGCGGCAACCCTCTCCGGCACCGCCATCGATGCCGACGGGATAGGCACCGATCTCAACGCCATCAGCCTGCTTCTGTCGGTGATCACGGCACGGATCAGGGGCTGGTTGGGGCGATAGGAATACACGCTGAAAAACGGGACTGGTATTGGATGTGGAAACGATGCGCAGGATAATCGCATTGCTGTGACGCCTCGGCATGATCCGAAAGCGCTTGTCTTATGATTTTCCCGGCCATTCTCGCGAAAGACGTTGCGCCTCGGCAATTTCTTCGGGGGTCATGTATTTGGCTGTCAAATCGCGAATCCGGTTGCCCTGTTCATTTCCTAGCTTCCCTGCCAAGTCGCCCATAAAATAGGCTTGGACGTAATCCTGCGGGATTTCCTTGCCGTAGTAGTACATGAGACCAAGATCTATTTGGGATTGGACATCCCCCTGCAGTGCTGCGAGGCGATACCATTTAGCCCCCTCAACAGCATCTTGCGGAACGCCAATGCCATGCTGATACAAAAGGCCGAGCTTTCCCTGAGCTTCAGGAACGCCTTGCTCTGCTGAGAGGCGATACCATTTGGTCGACTCCGCGAAATCGCGCGGAACGCCCTCGCCTATGAAATATTTAAAGCCGAGCCACCATTGTGCTCCAGCAAAGCCTTGTTCAGCGCATACGATAACATCCGCGATAGGCATCTCGTCCCGTAATACGCAATTGGTTTGAGCCGCCGCAGGTATAGACAGCAGAATGGATGCAATCAGGGTCGGGATTAAGTATCTCATATAAAGCACGCTATCAGGGTAAATTTCTCCCGTCACCACAATTTGCTAGCATTCAGGGCATAGATATACTTACCGCACACCAACAAAAGAGTGCTTTCACATTACAAAATATTGATTTTAAAAGAAAAATGGTGGCGGATCAGGGATTCGAACAAGATTCAAAATAAAATCAATTATATCAATATGTTATATTGTATTCATAGGGCTGGGGTTTTTATAATTTGTAGCCAAATTTTCCATTTTCTTGTGTCCAGATGGTTAACTCACTTCGAGGCATTATCTGTTGTCTATAACAATTCCGGCACTCTCTGTTAATCGCCAAGGTTTATCGTCAGTAGGAGGTGGGTAGCTTTAGATTATTCCTGTTATGACGCAGACAGTTTGAGAGCATTCCCCATATGACGATCATAGCTTAAAATAATTCCCCATATGACGAGGAATGATACCTGTAAGGCATTTTGGGCCGTTGATTCCGGTTTTTTTGCCCAAAGGACGCCATATTGATGATGCTCTTAGAGATTTCTCGTCATATGGGGAATTTTGGCGTCTCTCACCCGAGTATATTGCTCTTAGTCTGCTGTGATAAGGATTGTGAGCATGCCCCGACATCGGGATAGCGTATATAGCAGTTGAATTGCTATCAAGGCGAGCGACGTCTGGGCTTAGAGTTATCGTCTGATTAACAATCTACACATAGGCCAACTTCGAGAATGTTGTGTCGCCGCTTTAATGGATGGAACGATTGGTGGGCGCTGAGTGATCTCTCCTTCTTTCACTCATCCACAACTCCGGGTTAACGTGTCTTTATGAACTCTACATTACGCCTTTATGAAAGAGATGGCACGGCTAATCCCGCTACCATCTTCGATTTGATCGTCGGGTCTGGGGCTGAGCCCCGGCAAACAAAGGCCCTGGCCTACGTATTGAGCGAATCCGAATGGCTGTTGTCGCGATTGCTGAAGGTTGAGGCGATAGCGCGAACGATTCGAGATGTGTCTAAGTCCAGGAAGTTTGATCAGGCGATCATCGATGCGGAGATGATCGGGGTCACCCGTTCTGGGAATGTCCGCGCTGACATCGTCATCCGCTTATTCAATCGCGGAGTTCCCGCTATCGCGGTTATGATTGAAGCGAAGTCCGCGGCAAAAGCTGGAAGCTCGGATGGTGCCGTCATAGAGCAGGTCCAGCGTTATCTATCGGAAGCAGATTTTCCAGCGTTGCGCGGCTGGCCTGTCGCCCCTGTCGCGTTAACGCGAACAGCCCGTATCCTGCAGGGAATTGCGTCAATCACCTGGAACGAGCTTCGAGAGCTAGTATTCAAGGGCAAGGACAATGGCCCACTCTTAGCCGAGTTTGGGCGCTTTTTAACAAAGACCGGGGGCGATATGCAGTTCTATGAAGAGGAAGTCTTAAGCGTGCCAGCGGGGAATACCGCACACATCGTCGATACAACCTTCGTTCACGCATGCCCCGACACAAAGGGGTATAATTACAAGATGCCTTTGCGAATTGCCTTCAGACAAAGCCAAGGGGGAGCCATGCGGCGGCTGCATAAGGTGCGCGAAGTGTTTTCCTTCGATCCGCTTAATGACGCGTCGCGACAGGCGGCGCTTGAGCGATCGCTGTCCGATGATGAGCGGAACAGGCTTATTGCTTATCTCGAGGCTCGAGACAGAGGCTTTAAGTGGGGAGTGAAGGGTGAGCCGTTTCGTTTCTACATTCTAGATCCGGACGACGTAATCGACCTGCCGCACGAACCAAAGCCGTTGAAATCATCGCAAGGGCATATCTATTATCGGCTGTGCGATATACTCGACCGTGATCGAGAAATAATTCCACCAGCGCAGCAATCTCGTTGAGAGCCTACTTTAGAATGCTGAATTCACAACACCACCTCGCGCAATCTTCAGTGCGATAGGTCGATTAGAGAGCCATGAACGAAAGCCACTCAGATAGCGACACGAACGATCAAATCGTTGCACGCTTTGTGCGCGACCATTTAGGCGCTCCGGTGCTCGCTAATACGATCCGAGGGCTCTATCTGGAAAGCATGCTTGCCGAGATTCTTGAGCCCTCCTGGCGTTATGTCGGCGCAAGCTATGGAGGCTGGGACTTTGAGAATACGGACCGCGTGCGCTTAGAGGTGAAACAAACCGCCCACCGTCAAACCTGGAGTAAGAAGTCAGAACAAGAGTTGGCGCGCCCGAAAGCCCAAACCTTCTCAATCAGGCGTAAGCGCGCGGTCTACAACGCCCAAATCGGCCAACGCGTGAAGGTCGATCAGCCGTATCGCCTCGCGGACATTTATGTCTTTGCGCGTCATGTTGGGGACGGCGAGGGCACATTCGCAGATCAGCGTCATCCCTCTGGTTGGAACGTTGCATTGGTGGCCGAGGGTGATCTTCCTGCGACGTCGGATTCGATATCTGAGGTGATTGTGGCGCGCCGTTGGGGGTTCCAACCTCTAACCGGACTTGTGGATAGGTTGGACGTAATCGCTCGCACGGTTCCACTGAGGGCCTAGAATTCGAAAGACGCCATCAACCTTTGGGTCGGCTTGAGCAGGAAAAAGCACCAGATGTCGAAAGCACGGATTCAACACGCTCATCCCCATCTTGTAGGCGATCTCGACAGTAATGGATCTTCGAAGCCCCTGGATCGGGTTGGGGACCATGACGAGCGTTGTCATCAATGGCTGGGGTTACAGATTTATCGCGCCAGTTTTCGATGTATCGAAGCGTTGTGACAGCCAAAACTTATACAAACATTTATGTTTTATGGCATGACATTACCCTGATATTAACCTGACAAAATATAATATAAACTATTGATATAAATTATTAATTTAAAAACACGATAATCAGCGCCCTATTGCATCTATATATAGAATTTAGTTTTCATTTCATTGCTCCTATTTCATTTGGTATTTCTAATGTCTGGTTTTCTCTATTTTGATATCAGTCTGCAACTTACGTGGCCGTATAAGGTTTGGTTTTTCTGGCCACAGGAAAGATTCCGCCATCCCCCTCATATCGTAATGCCTCATCCTAGGACTTCACATCCCCCGGCGACTTGTTTCATATGTCCAAGCTGTCGCGTTGAGTGAACGTGGGTGGCGTCTCTTTCATCAGGACGTGTCTGTCGTCGCTTTTAAGCGTCACTGGTGTCTCTTTGCAGCTACGCCCCTCTGCTGAGCACTGACCGCTTCAAGACGACGCTTGCCTAGCGCTGTGTTTCTCGTCAAGGTTTTAGCGACGTCATAACTGCCCTTGTCGAAGGATATCGGCAGTCAGACCGAACTGGAGATTTCGCCTTCGTGCATCGAACAAACGGATACGATTTTGCTAACGCCCGAACAACATGCACGGCAGAAGATTGACCGGCTGCTGACGGCTGCGGGTTGGGTGCTGCAGGATCGCGATCGGTTTGATCGCAATGCGGCTCTGGGAGTTGCCGTGCGGGAGTTTCAGTTGCCTGCCGGGCCTTGCGACTATCTGCTGTTCATCGCAGGCAAGGCGGCTGGCGTGATTGAGGCGAAGAAGGCGGGAGTCACGCTGAGCGGGGTGGCGGAACAGTCCGAGAAATACATGTCCAAGCTGCCCGATCATCTGGCGCGCTGGAACGATACGCTGATCTTCGACTATGAGAGCACCGGCGATGAGACATTCTTTCGTGATACGCGCGATCCCAAGCCACGCTCCCGCCGTCTTTTCGCCTTTCATCGACCCGAGATGCTGCGGGAGTGGTTGCAGCAGCCAGAGACGCTGAGGGCGCGTCTTGGCGTCATGCCACCGCTTGTTACGTCCGGGCTGCGCGATTGCCAGATCGAGGCAATCGAGGGTCTTGAGAAGTCCTTTGCGGAGAGCAAGCCGCGTTCCCTCATTCAGCTTGCCACAGGCGCGGGCAAGACATTTACCGCCTGCTCGTTTTCCTATCGCCTGATCAAGGAAGCGGGGGCCAAACGCATTCTTTTTCTGGTCGACCGCAACAATCTGGGCGATCAGACCCTTCGCGAATATCAGGCCTTTCACCCGCCCGGCGCGGCGAACCGATTTACCGACACGTATATTGTCCAGCATCTTCAGTCGAATCGGATCGACCCGGATGCGAAAGTCGTTATCACGACGATTCAGCGGCTCTATTCCATTCTTCGCGGTGAAGAGTTATCCCCGGAGGATGAGGAGGAGTCCGGCTATGAGAAATGGCGGGGTGCGGACGGCGATCCGTTGCCGCTGGCCTACAATCCCGATATCCCCATCGAGACCTTCGACTTCATCGTCACCGACGAGTGCCATCGGTCGATTTATGGTCTCTGGCGGCAGGTGCTGGAGTATTTTGACGCTTCTATCGTCGGACTGACCGCAACGCCCTCCAAGCACACTTTGGGCTTTTTCAATCAGAATCTCGTTGCGGAGTATCCCTATGAGCGGTCCGTCGCCGATGGCGTGAATGTCGGTTATGAGGTCTATCGCATTCGCACCCGTGTTACGGAGGCTGGCGGAAAAGTCGAAGCCGGGGATACCGGGTTTCAAGTGCCCGTGCGCGACACGCGGACGCGAAAGGTCCGCTATGAGACTCTGGATGCCGATCTGGAATATACCGCCCAGGAGCTTGATCGATCCGTGGTGAACCCCAATCAGATCCGCACCGTTCTGAGTGCATATCGGGACCGGGTTTTCACGGAGCTCTTCCCGGAACGATCCGGCGAGTGGCTTCCCAAGACACTGATCTTCGCCAAGGACGACAATCATGCCGAAGAGATTGTCCATGCGGCGCGGGAGGTCTTTGGTGAGGGCAATGACTTCGCAAAGAAGATCACCTATCGCAATACGGGCGACAATCCGAAATCCTTGATCAAGGCATTTCGCGTTGACCCGTTTCCTCGGATCGCCGTCACCGTCGACATGATCGCAACTGGCACAGATATCAAACCCGTTGAAGTGCTGATCTTCATGCGTGATGTGAAATCCGAAGGGTATTATGAGCAGATGAAGGGGCGCGGCGTGCGCACCATTCCGGATGCGGATCTGAAGGCCGTAACGCCTGACGCTCAGACCAAGACCCGCTTCATTCTGATTGATGCGGTCGGGGTATCGGAGACCAAGAAGAATGCCAGTCAGCCCCTGGAGCGTAAACGCGCGGTCAGCTTCGATGCTCTGCTGGAGCATGTTGCCATGGGGCGACGGGACGAGGATGCGCTGTCCTCTCTAGCCGCTCGTCTCGCGGCACTGGATCGCAAGCTGGGGGATGACGACAAGGCCCGCATAGTCGAAGCCACCGGCTGCAAAACCCTTCGCGATCTGTCCAATGGGCTGCTGGACGCTATCGACCCGGATACGCAACAAGCGGCAATCCACGCCCGCTTTGGCCCGATGGCAACGCTGGAACAGGAAGCCACAATTGTTGACGAACTGACGGAGACGGCCTGCCAACCCTTTGACAGTCCCGGCGTGCGCAACCTGCTGAAGGATCTCAAGAAGAAATCCGATATCGTAATCGACGAGATCACCGTCGATGCCATCACCGGTGCAGGCTTCGATATGAAGCGCGCCAGGGAGACCGTCGAATCCTTCAAGAGTTTCATTGAGGAGAACCGGAACGAACTGACCGCACTTCAGATTCTCTATTCCCAGCCGCGCGGGCGACAGCACCTGACCTATGCCGCCATTCGGGAGCTTGTGCAGCGCCTGACCGACCCGCCGCGCTATCTAACCACGGCCACCGTCTGGCAGGCCTATAAACGCATCGATGCCGCCAAGGTGCGCGGCGCACCGGTCGACGAACAATTGACGGAAGTGGTCAGTCTGGTGCGTTTCGCTCTCGGTCAGGATGATGTGCTGGATTCCTTCTCGACCATCGTGGAGCAGCGTTTCAATCTCTGGCTCGGCCGTGAAAAACGTGCGGGCCGTTCATATACGACCGAACAGGAAGACTGGCTTCGCGCCATCGCTTCGTTTATTGCTGCCAATGCTGAAATCGCCCTTCGCGATTTTCAGGAAGCGCCAAGCCTCGCTGATAGGGGAGGCGTTCTGCAGGCGCGCAAAGTTCTTGGGACGGGTTTGAACGATATGCTTGAAGATTTGCAAACGGCGTTGGTGGCGTAATGAGTGATGCGGATATCCCAGCCAGCTGGAAATGGGCAAAGTTGAAAGATATAGGACCGATCATCTCGGGAGGCACACCTAAAACTTCGGAGCCATCTAACTTTAAAGGCAAAATTCCTTGGATAACTCCTGCTGATCTGACGAACTACACATCGAAAACAATTTCAAAAGGGAGGCGGAACATAACAGAATCTGGCTTAAATAGTTCCTCGGCAAAGATAATTCCAAAAAATTCAGTAATTTTCTCTACTCGAGCGCCAATAGGCTATGTGGTGATTGCTGCGAATGAATTAGCTACAAATCAAGGGTTTAAGAGTGTCATAGTTAATGAATATACCGATGCAAGTTTCGTTTATTACTATTTGAAATCAGCAAAGCATCTAGCTGAGGAGAATGCTAGCGGCACGACATTTAAGGAGATCTCAGGGTCTCGGTTTGCGCAGTTGCCAATACCGGTTGCACCTTTCAAAGAACAACACCGCATTGTCGAGAAGATTGAGACTCTGTTCGCCCGTCTGGACAAGGGGGAAGCAGAACTGCGGTCAGTGCAGACGCTTTTGGCCCGCTATCGCCAGTCAGTGCTGAAAGCCGCTGTCACCGGACAACTCACCGCCGACGGTAGGACAAAGTTTTTACGAGTTAAATTGGGCGAGCTTCTCGAAGACCTTCGCTACGGAACTGCAACTAAATGCACGCCTGAGCGGATTGGAACGGCTGTCCTTCGCATTCCAAACGTCGCAGGCGGTAAAATTAGTTTGCGTGACTTGAAGTTTGGCGAGTTGACCGAAACTGAAATTGAAAAACTCAGCCTTAGATTAGGCGACCTACTATTGGTCAGGTCGAATGGAAGCGCAAACCTTGTTGGACGCGGTGCTGTCGTGTCCGAAGAAGCTGTAGGATTTTCATTTGCTGGTTATCTGATTCGTTTGAGATTGGATAAGACACGGCTTTTGCCTGAGTTTTTATTTTTTGTATTAAGTTCACCGGTCGTCAGAGAGAAGATTGAGAGACAAGCGAGGTCAACTAGCGGCGTTCATAACATAAACAGTGCTGAAGTCAGAGCTATTGAATTTGATCTCCCACCTATCAACACCCAACAGAAAATTGTGGAAATCCTTACGGAGCATTTCAGTAAAATAGACGCGCTGGAAGAGTGGTGTGAAACGGAACTGATGCGCTCTTCGGCGCTTCGACAGTCAATCCTTAAAGATGCATTCTCTGGTCGTCTTGTGCCACAGGACCCTTCCGATGAACCTGCCACCACATTGCTTGCCCGCATCAAGGGAGCTCGAACCGACGCACCCAAGAATCAGAAATCACGAATGGGTGCGAAAGGGAAAGCAACATGAGTGACCTGAAGCTGTTTCAGACAAGCGGCAGTGCATTGGCGGAACTGGAAAGTTCCTCATCCCCTCTTGAGCGTGGGCTTCAGACTTTGTTCGAACGGAATTTGGAGACGCTGCTGGGGGTGCGATTTCTCGCCTCAGAATTCGCCACGACCCATGGCGGGCGAATGGATACGTTGGGGATCGACGAGAACGACTATCCCGTCATCATTGAATATAAGCGTGATCGGTCAGAGAACATTATCAATCAGGGGCTTTTCTATCTCGATTGGTTGATGGATCACCGGGCCGATTTTGAGATTCTGGTGCGGGATGCTCTCGGAAAGGACATCGCCCGGCAGATCGAATGGAGCGCGCCGCGACTGATCTGCATCGCCGCCGACTTCACCAAATACGACACCCACGCCGTCAAGCAGATGGGCAGGAATATCGAACTGGTGCGCTATCGCAAGTTCGGTGAAGACCTGCTGCTGCTTGAGTTGCTGACCACCGTGTCGGCATCCCCAGCACCAACATCTTCGGTGGAAGGGGGCGGTGCGCCGAAGATTCATAAATATAAAACCGTCTCGGAAATGATGTCGGGTGCAGGCTCCGCGCTCGCCAATCTCTATTCGGATGTCGAGACATTCATGCTGGGGCTCGGCGACGACGTGACGACGAAGGCACTGCGCAATTACTTCGCCTTTCGCCGGATCAAGAATTTCGCCTGCGTCGAGGTTAAGACCTCTCTGGACGTCGTGCGGCTGTATCTGAAGATAAATCCCGATACGATTGCACTCGAAGAAGGCTTCTCTCGCGATGTCCGAAACGTCGGTCATTTCGGCACAGGCGATCTCGAGATCACACTGAAATCCCATGAGGATCTAGAGCGCGCGAAGCCGCTGATCGTCCAATCCTACGAGGCCTCCTGATGACTGACAAATCCGCGCTTCGAATTGAAGCTGCTCATAAGACGATTGCTGATGTCTTTTCGGACGAATACACATTCAGTATTCCCGCATATCAGCGCCCTTATGCCTGGGAAGAAACGCAGGTTCGCGAGTTGCTGACGGACCTTACCGAAGCAATGAGCCCAGAGTCACTTACTGACGGGTTCTATTTTCTCGGAAGTGTCGTTCTGGTCAAAGAACATGGTTTGCCTGATGCACGCGTCGTCGATGGGCAGCAGCGACTTACGACGCTAACCATTATTTTCAGTGTTCTGCGTGACTTGACTCAAGATACCGAGACAAGGGTTCGGCGAGAGCGATACGTCAAGCAGTCTGCGGATGATGATCGTGGGCTGAAGGAGAAGCTGAGACTCCAGTTGCGTAAAAAAGATCAGTCCTATTTCGAGAAGACAGTTCAAAAGACAGGTGCGACGTCCGAGTTGCCAGATTTGTCAGGTTTAACGGGGAGCAAAGCACGGATAGTCGAGAATGCGCTGCTCGTCCGGAAGTTTCTGTCGGATATGGATGAGCAAAAACGAGCGAAGTTTGTGCGATTCCTGCTTCAAAACTGCTATCTCGTCATTGTCGAGGTGCCGACCGATATGGCCGCCCGCCGAATTTTCACAGTGCTCAATGCACGTGGCCTTGATCTCACAGCGACCGACATCCTGAAAGCGGATCTTTTGGAACGCGCCGGCGACGAACAAGAGGACGAACTATCGGCTTGTTGGGAGGACATTGAAACGGCGCTTGGACGGGATCGGTTCAATGATCTCTTCGTGCATATCCGAATGATCTTTCAGCGTGAAAAACCTCGATCAGCGCTTGAAACAGGATTCCCGGTCCACGTGCCTCCGTTTCTAGGAGATCCCAATGCATTCGTGAATGATGAACTCACGCCGTATTCAGAAGCGTTCTTTCTGCAGTCAGACCCTGACGGTCTGAGACAACGATATGGTCAGCAGACCGCCAATCTGATCGCGTCTCTTGATCGCCTAGACAACAAGGACTGGTTGCCACCGCTCCTGCTCTGCCTCAGACAGGGAACGGAAGGGCTGCGGGACGATGTGCCAGAGTTCGTCTTCAAGCTTGAGCGGCTGGCGTATTTCCTTTTCGTAACGCGTGCGGACGTGAATGCCCGAATGGCGAGATATGGTGACGTGTTAAATCTTCTCGATCCAAAGGAAGATCATAAGTTGAAATCAAATGGCATTGATTTGACGAACGATGAGGTAAAAGCGTTTTTCAAAACGATGGATGGCCCAGTCTATCTGGCGACACGGGTTGTGAAACCGCTCTTACTGAGAATCGAACAGGCATCGACCGATGGTGCCGCGACATATGATCATTCGATCATCAGCGTTGAGCACGTCTGCCCTCAGAATCCGAAAAGCGGCTCTGATTGGGATGATTGGATTTCTAACCCAGAAGAGCATGCTGAGTTGCTCCACAAACTGGGAAACCTTGTTCTGCTCAGTCGGTGGAAAAATTCTGCTGCCAGCAACTACGACTTCACGACAAAGAAAGACACCTACTTCGCGCCAGGAACGGCATCCGCCTTCATCATGACGTCGGAGGTTAGGGATGAAAGTAAATGGACTCCGGACAGCGTTCGAAAGCGTCAAAATCAAGTTTTGGCGCGCTTGGCGAAAAGTTGGCAACTTCAAGATGGGTTTCATGCGTGGCAGGGGTCAGATATCTGATGACTGACGAACAGCTCGTTTCCAAGGTCTGGAACTATGCCCATGTGCTGCGCGATCAGGGTATCTCCTATGGCGATTACATAGAGCAGATCACGTATCTGCTGTTCCTGAAAATGGATCAAGAGCGTGAAGATCTCTTGGGCGAACCTTCAGCTATCCCGCCGCAATGGAGTTGGAAACAGCTCGCGAATAAGGACGGTGATGCTCTGGAATTGCAGTATCGACATACGCTCGAGGAACTCGGTGCAGAGGAAGGCCTGATCGGCACGATCTTTCGCAAGGCGATGAACAAGCTGTCCGATCCGGCAAAGCTGAAGCGTATTGTCAGCCTGATCGATAAGGAGGGGCCTTGGGTTGGCTTGCAGGTCGACGTTAAGGGGGAGATTTATGAAGGACTGCTGGAACGAAACGCCTCTGAAGTGAGATCCGGCGCGGGGCAGTATTTCACACCGCGTCCGGTGATCGATGCCATCGTAAAATGTGTCGATCCGAAGATTGGCGATACCGTTTGCGACCCGGCCTGTGGGACTGGAGGCTTTCTGCTTGCCGCCTATGATCACATGAAGGGGCAGACACAGGATCGCGACAAGCTACGGAATCTGCGACACAAGGTCTTCACTGGTATCGATATCGTCGACGAGGTGGTCCGGCTTTGCGCCATGAATCTTTACCTGCACGGAATTGGCAACGGGGGCAGTCCGGTTGTGCAGGGCGATGCTCTGTCGAATGATGCTGGAGATCGATTCAAGGTCGTTTTGACGAATCCACCTTTCGGCAAGAAGTCCAGCTACAAGGTCGTTGGCGAGGACGGGTCGGTCACGACTGAGCGTGAGAGCTATGAGCGCAGTGACTTCAAGTTCACGACGTCTAACAAGCAGTTCAATTTCTTGCAGCACATCATGACGATCCTAGAGGCCAACGGCCGCGCCGGAGTGGTGCTGCCTGACAATGTGCTGTTTGAGGCGGGCCGAGCAGGGGAGGGCATTCGCAAGCGTTTGTTGGAAGGGTTCAATTTCCATACGCTCCTGCGCCTGCCGACGGGAATTTGGTATAGCCAGGGGGTGAAGGCGAATGTCCTCTTTTTCGACAAGCGCCCTGCCTCGCGCGACGTGCAGACGAAAGAGCTATGGGTCTACGATTATCGGACGAACGTTCACAAGACGCTGAAGACCAAGCGGCTTGCCCGTGGCGATTTTGACGACTTTATCCAGTGCTATCGGGAGCGCAAAGAGACGGCGCGCTTTCGCTGTTTCCCGTATGAGGAACTTGCCAAGCGAGACAAGCTAAACCTCGATATTTTCTGGCTCAAGGATGACAGCCTTGAAGACATCGATAATCTGCCATCGCCGGATATTCTATCTGCTGAGATTGTCGAAAATCTGGAGGCTGCACTCGAACAGTTTCGCAGCGTTGCGCAGGAGTTGGACAGCGATCCGGCGACGTAGGGGCGGATTGGGTCAAAATATCGCCGTGCCGCTTTGACGGGGAGGGGTGTTTCGCCTGTATAAGGCCCCGTGGTTCTGCGAGCCGGAAAGAAGGCACCATCCCCCTCACATCAGAACGCCTCGTTCTAGGACTTCGACCTTTTCATCGACATTTCGACGTCTTTCGTCGAGAGCAACCGAGATTCAGTGCATGGATGGGTGCTCAGGGCGTCAGGGAAGCCCGCTGGAGCGCTCTGACGAGATTTGCCTAAGGGAGAGGAAGGAGCGAGCGCAGGACGCACTGTAGCCCCATCCCTGACCGAAAATCAGTTCTGGACGCTCTGCAATGGTTAGCAGGCGATGATATTGATACGTTAGGCCGCATTCTCGATGCCGTGATGGGTTGGTGTCGTTGGTGTGAGGGGGATGCGTATGACCCTCTAGCGATGCCCTTGACCCCGCGCCTGTTGCTCAACAGCATAGAGAGCCGCGATCCGCCGGATCGCCTCCTCCGCGACAGCCCCGCCCTGGTGTCCACGATCAATAGTGGACACTATCGCCAATCCTCACATCACCCAATGGGCGGGTTCACCGGACGGACACGTTGATTATCAAATTCAGCCTGACTTGATCCACCAAATGATTCCATCGGAAACAAAAATATAACTCTCTTACTCTATGCTGTTTAGCACCGCCCGGGCTGCATCAGAATCATTCCGGAGAAGTGCGGAGAGTAAAAGTTCTCGAGGGTTCGTTCTTGTAGAATCAAAGCGTGCTGCTTTACAAAGTTCATCATCACAAATTTCTGCCGCACGATGTCTGACTTCATTCGATGCGGCAAAAAATTTCTTCGATTTAAATCCGCATTTTTCCATGTGATACGAAGTGTAACTGGCTTGTTTAGTGATATAGGTTCCGCGATTGACGTATGCAGGCGTAAAGCAAAACTGCGTTGTATGGGTGTTGGTGCCAAGAGCGGTTGTCAAAAACTGTTCTATCTGTGCGTTCGTTGTTTCTGGACGCACGGCAAGCGTGAAGTGGGGATGCGGGCTGAATTTGTTTCTTTTTCCTGGCGTTCCATCGACTTTCTTTCGACTCAGCATTTCGAGGATTAGAGAGATTCCTGGCGCATATCCAAGCTGCGCATTTGCCGCATCACGAATCCGATCCAACAAGAGTGAGGCGGGGTTCTTAGCTTCTTTGAGAACAGGCAGTAATTTTGGTGCCCATCGTGCGTCAACGTTTACAATTCTCGAACATTTAAAATGTGTTCTTATCGCAGCTTCAAAAAAGAAAGGCCTAATGAAGTCAGGTAGCCTTTTCCACCGAGGACTTTCCCTGAGGATTGGCAGCATTGTCGTATCAACAGTATCCTCTACCCAAGCACAGGCCATAAAGTGGTTCTTGTCGTTGTTGGGTAGCTTTGTCCAAGAGAAGGAAGGGGAAGAGGTAATGATGCTTTTAAGATAATCCTCTGCCTCTATTTCTGTTATATCGTATATAACTGGGTGACCATCAAAATCGTAATGGTGGTTCATGTAAAATGCCAGCCTTACTGCGGCGCAGGTGCCTATTGTTTTAATCTTATCCCACTTGTTGATTTTGGGCTTTCGTCTACGAAAATTGCGACCCGCTGCCTTTCGAATTTTCTTCGACTCGTCACGCACAATCGATAATATTGATGAAGACAAGTCATAGCCTCCTTGCTAGAAAACCATCGATATCGGGTGATAGCATACGAACTCTACCATTGATAATCAGACTACCCGAGGCGCTCAGCCAGTCCATCCGCTCGGAGATGGGTATAGCGACGCAGCGTCTCGAATGACCGATGTCCAGTGATCGCGGAGACTTCCATCGGGTTCAGGCCAAGCTCAAACAATCGGCTCGTCGCCTCGTGCCGGAGATCATGAAATGTAAGTCCAGAAATCTTGGCGCGGTTGACAATGCGTTTCCAGGCTTGGCTTACCGCTGCCGGGCTGATTTGAAAGACATGGATGTCACATTTCGTCTTGTCTGTCTCATTTGTTTTGGTGGTCGCCCAGATATCTTGAAGCACTTTTATGGCTGTGCTCGAGAGAGGCACATCCCGGCTGTCTCCGTTTTTCGTATCGGGGAGATGGGCTGTTCGACGTTCGAAATGGATTAGCGACCAACGCAAGGACAGAATTTCGCTGCGGCGCATCCCGGTCTCAATTGCAAATGTGATCAGGGGCGCTAGGACGGGGTTTCTAGAGGCTTTAGCGACTTCTAGCAGCCGCAGGTGCTCGGTGCCTTCCAGACGTCTCTGGCGAGCCCTTGGCGTGGCGGGACGCTTCACCAGGTTAATTGGGTTGTTTACAACTTGAATGCCCCATTCTCTTCGGGCCGTATCAATCGCGTGAGAGAAAATGCTGAGTTCACGATTAACGGTGCCTGCGCTCACAGTTTGCAGACGCGTATCACGGAATGAGGCAATTTTTTCGCTGGTCAGAGTCGCCAACGTGTAGTGCATCAGATTGCTGCGGAGGAGTGAGAGGATGCGGGCTCGTTCTGCGACAGCTCCCTTTTTCGTTGGCGTAATCTCGGAGACGTAGCGTTCCATAATCTCCCGGAAGGTTGTTTGCTCCGCCTTCCGCGTATCAAAGCCAAAGGCTCCGCGATCCAGCATCGATTCCAATTCTCGTGCCCATCTTTCTGCGTCGGCTTTGAAGTCGAAGGATTTTGCACGCGGAGGCAAGCCCCGGCGTCGCACTTGAGCCTGCCAACGCCCCCTAAGTTTTCTGATCGCTGCCATGGTCTTATTTCCTCCGATAGGTTTTTCTATCCTCTCGATAGGACGCCATCAGAAGGCCGCCAAGGCTCATTCCGGGTTGGTTGTGGCCCAATTGTGCCGCATGGCATTTCTGCCACGCGCGCTCATTCCTGGAAGATAGGTAAAACCTTTTGGATCAATGCATTGAAGTCGGATCGCAGCAGATTTCAACTGAATGATTATCGCATGAACTAGGCAGTGATCAATTGGTAAAATTAATGAAGTTACAGCGTAGGCGGCTGTCGATGCGTATTTTCAAAGTGCAGGCTTTAGATGATGTATGCGGGAGGCAAAATGAATAAGTATTGTAGAATATGTTGGAGCTCAGCTGGTTGGCGCGAACCAACCAGTGAAGCTGTAAAACTCGAAACTGGTGTGTCATTTGTAAATGAAAACGAGTTTGGACATGAAGAATGGATTTTCAACTTTAAATGACTTCAGCCCAGCATGGATGATTCGGAAAACTCTTTTCGTTATGGTTTTCTTCAGCCTATCGGCAAATATCTTTCTAAATCCGGGTTATTCGTATCCCCCCTGTGAGGATATTATTGGTCCGTTCTCCAGAGCAAATGTGTCAGTAATCCGCCCGAGATAGGCGAGTGTCACTGCGTCAAAGGCCCTGAAAATGTTGTGGCGCAAGGAGCGCACGGCTGTGGTTCGCAGCATCTGCGGGTCCGATTGGTATACGGAAAGGCCGAAAAGGAAGTTTGGAAAACCATCGTCGTCGAGCATCGGTGCGTAAATCCGCTCCGCATACATGTGTTTGCGCCCGGCACTTTGATTCAAGCTATGAATGAGCAGTCTCTCGTCCAGGGCCTTGTTAAAACGCCCTGCCACCACGCCATCCTCCCCCTTCGGCACGATATCTTCCAACCGGCGATGCCGCGTTGGAACCTGCCAAGCCGTTGTGATCGACTCGCCGACAATCTGGCTGACAAAGCCGCCATCCGGCAGTCGACGATAGATCCAGACATTAGACAGAAGACCGGGTATGCGCAGCGGATCCAGCATACGGCGCCCCGGAAGTATCCCCGGCACAGCAGCGCAAAGTGTCCGCCACTCCGTCAAGTAGTCCCTGACCTGCGGGGCGCCGACGATATTATCAATATCCACGTTCCATCCCTTAGAGGATATAACCCCTTACTGGGCATTCCCATTTGAAACGCCTTCGCCATGGTAAACGCGCTCAAAGCGTAACGCCAAGCCATTTTTCGGCTGCGGGCCGCTCAGGAGGCTGCATTTTCGTGCGTAGCGTCATCAAGTCGATCATTTTGATTTTGACGTGATTTGACCATGCGCCGGACACAGCTTTCCTGTCGTCAGCGTTGGATATCTTGGGTTTCGCTGCGGCTCCCGACGGCAACCCACGCAAGGTGTTGATCATGTTCAAGATGGCGGCGAAGACATCTCGCGGGATTGTGACCTCGGCCATCTGGAAGATGGCGTAGCGGCCATGTCGCACGAGGCGGGCGCCGGATTTGATAAGCCGCTCGCGCAGGGATGTCAGCGACCAGCGCTCAATCAGTTCGGGCATCGCCACTGATCTCAATTTCGAGCGTAAGGATATAGATAGTGGTATTCTTTACATGTCGTGCAGCGATGATCCGTTGTTGAATGCTCCGATAGGTTTTCGATGGTTGCCCGAACATAGCGCTTTATTGGAACATCCTCCAATATGTGCTAATTGTGTAGAGAGAGTAGCGTCGACCTTTCGGACGACGCCACCCTCTCTGGGCTAGAATCTAAGGGCGATGTGGACCGTGAATCCCATCGCCCTTGTCTGTCAGGCACACCAAAAACACATTAGCCCTTATACGACCACCCCGGAATGTCTCGCCAGACACCGCGACACCAGACACCCACCGAATATCCGACCGCCGGAACGCCCATCCCTTATACAGCCGACATCATCGCATCTGATTCGGGGTGCAAGGGATCGCCATGTTGGTATCGTCTTCTCTGCATTGAAAGAATGTGACACCTTCAGCCCGAACGTGATAAGCCCCGTTCACATCCACGATATCCGCCGGAACAGAACCACCAGAATACACTTCGGCAGCAAACACCCGCAGCACGCCATCTTCGTCGCGGATGAATGAACACACTGTTGTAGCCTCCACAATCGCCCCGAAACGATTTTCGACCTGAAAGAACACCCCGGCTGCCACGAATTCATCATAGCCTTTATATTCCGGCTCCCCTCTTTCAAACACAGTCCCCACATACTTCACCGACGGCTTCGATATAACCCGCCTTTCGAATACCTCGACGCACTCCTCGATCATTCGTGCATCTTCGGCTGTCTCAAACAGCGTCAGGGAGTCGTGC
Organism: Alphaproteobacteria bacterium; assembly: GCA_965223125.1. Lineage (GTDB taxonomy): Bacteria > Pseudomonadota > Alphaproteobacteria > UBA8366 > Aestuariispiraceae > Pacificispira. The sequence continues at coordinate 2,854,359 of OZ244984.1, forward strand.
AGCAGGTAATAGGCGATGCCTGCGGCTGCCAGTGTAATTGGTGTCAGAAACCAGAACGCGGTCTTGATTTTCACGGCAAACCCTTTCGTTGTGACGAACCGTAACTGGCTCTGTTATAGTTGAGACGCGGTTCAGCCTCTTGTCACCCCAGAACCGCTCCGTCCTCCTCAATTAAAGCCTGCTGGATCTCCTCGAGTTCTTCCGGGGTGAATTCGTCCGTAAATGCGGGGAGGGGGCATCAGAGAGCGGAATGGCCGCTGTATCGGGCAAACCTTCAAACCCTATATGCAAAGATCATTTGTTGGTGCCATAGGCTATATGGCTGATATCCAGTTCCGAATACAAAGGCATGGACATTGCTTTATTAAGAATCTCGATTGAGGGATCTTTCGCATATCTGTCTTGTTGGGAAGTGTTTCGTGAATGCCCCGACAGATAAGCCCGAATATCTTCGGGCACCCCATTGTCTCTCAGTGCTGTGATGAATGTGTGCCGGAGACTATGAAACTGCACTCCGGTGATATTGCTCGCCCTGAGAAAGCGCGGGAACCACTTGGAAAAATTGAAGGAGAGTTTCTGATCGACGCCCGCCCGATCCAGTTCCGGGAAAATGCTGTCCTTTGGATTGCGGGCGATCTTCTCACAATATGACGGAAAATTAGCCTTCAGTAGGGTTGAGTGCATGGGGATCAGACGATGGGCCGAGGCTGATTTAACGCGATGCCCTTCTCCGTCGCTATGGATGCGAAAGCAGGTAACACCGTCCTTTTTCCCTATATCCTCGCGTGTGAGCTGCGCGAGTTCCTCCAGACGCGCTCCTGTGAAAGCCGCAAGCAAGGGAAGCCAGTATCGATGATCGTGAATTATTGTTTCACCGGCTTCGAAGCGCCGGGCGTTGGAGCGGCATCCTCGATAGATTGGCGTATTGAATAGCGTTGAAAGCTGATCGATTGTGAACGCTTCGCGTTGATCCTTTGGCTTTGCACGCTTCTTGAACTTGATCCCATGGCATGGGTTGATCTCAAGCATTTCTCGTTCAATAGCCCAATCGAAGAATTGCTTGATGATACTGAGATGCTTCTGAACCGATCGGCCGGAGAGTCGTTCGATGCTTTGGTCGGACTTTGTGATCTTAATTATGGCGGGGTAATCAAGGTTTCGGAGTTTTGCATCCTTGTTGTGATATCTGGGGATTTGGCTAAGCAAATCTTGATATTCTGCGATGTCTCGCCGGGAGTATTTTGATAATGGGCGATCATCAGTGAGCGAAGCAAACAGTCGGATGATCCCGGTGTAGTCTCTAGCTGTCGAGGCCCTCATATCCTCGCCTTTATGGGACTGGTGGTGAATTTTCTTGGACTCCAACCAAAGAGAAATTGCTTCTCCAACTGTTGGAACAGACTGACGTAAAAGTTCAGGATCAAGAACTGGCGGTTCTTCCTCTCCTTCGAGATTCGCAATTGCTGACTTGAGTGAATGAATTATAGCGTTGGCGATTCCGGGACCGAGATTTTGTGCCTGTTCTTGTGTGAGATCGAAGCCGGCGTCGCCAGCCCACTCAATAGCATCCGCAGTAAAACTGGCGGTATCACCACGAGCGAGAGAGAGTTTTGTCTCCTTCAATTGATGTTGATAATCCTTAATGAGTTTCTCTTGGTTCTCGCGCGTTAGCTGAATTTCGTGCATGCCGTCAATCGAGGCAAAAGGAACTTCCTTTCCTAGGAACTCCTTTAGATGTTCGAATAAATCGCGGGGGATATTCGCTTTCGCCAGTGCTTGCTCAAAATCGTGTCCCGGAGCCTGGCTGAATTTCCGCTCAGCGTTCTCTATTTCCCGATCAAATTCAGCAAGGATGGGCCAAGACTTGCGTTCAGCATGCTTAAGGCTGGTTTCACCGGTGGAACGGGTGAGTTCGACTTTTTGAATGATTGCTCTGAGATGTTCTGGAACGACGCGCCGGACCGTGTATGTCGAGCGCCCCTTTCGCCTGTAGAGATGCGACGGCTGCGCCATTGGTCCAAGTCTCCCAAGGAGGTTCTATGACCTCATTTTGTAGCCAGCTTGTAGCCATTCTTTGTAGCCAAGCCAGTCCACAACCCTTGGATTTCCTGGGTTCTTTGTCAATATCAATATGTTATCAGGAAAATGGTGGCGGATCAGGGATTCGAACCCCGGACACATGGATTATGATTCCACCGCTCTAACCAGCTGAGCTAATCCGCCACGATGCGCCTTGGCATCTGTCCCGGTCGGGCGCGCGTCGCGTCCGTGGGGTGCGCTTCAATATAAAGCCTGCGCCGGGCTGTCAAGCGGGGACATGGGTTTTTTCGGGGCCGGGGCGGAAATCCCCTGGCTGCGAATCCAGCCGCCGCCCAGGACATGGCTGCCGGGGGCCATGCGGTCCTGATCCGGGGCCAGATCTGGTGCATAGAAGACGCAGGCCTGACCGGGGGAGACGCCGTGCTGTGGCGCGTCGAAGGTGACCGTGACATCGCCCAGCGGCGTCGCGGCGATACGGGCGGCGACGGCGGGCATGGTGTTGCGGATCTTGACGAAGACCGGATGCGGTCCGTCCGACAGGCGCTGCGGGCCAAGCCAGTTGACCTCACTCAGCAGCATGCCCTCGACGGCGAGCGCCTCCCTGGGGCCGACGATGACGCGGGCCTGCTGCGGGTCGAGGCGGATGACATAGAGCCGGTCGGTATCCTCCACCCGTCCGCCGATGCCGATCCCCTTGCGCTGGCCAATCGTGTAGTTCAGCACGCCGTCATGGCGGCCCAGCACGGTCCCGTCCAGATGCACGATTTCGCCCGGCCGCGCCGCATCGGGGCGCAGCTTCTCAACGATCCGCGCATAGGAGCCGTCGGGGACGAAGCAGATATCCTGGCTGTCAGGCTTGGCCGCGACGGGCAGGTCAAAACGTTCCGCCAGCGCCCGGGTCTGTGCCTTGGTCAGGCCGCCGAGCGGGAATCGCAGGAAGTCAAGCTGCGCCTGGGTCGTGGCGAAGAGGAAATAGCTCTGATCCTTGCCGGGATCGATGGCGGCATGCAGTTCGGCAGGCCGGTTCCCGACCCGCTGACGGCGGATATAGTGGCCGGTCGCCAGTGCATGGGCCCCCAGATCCTGCGCCGTCGCCAGCAGGTCACGGAACTTGACCGACTGGTTGCAGCGCACGCAGGGGATCGGCGTCTCGCCCCGGGCATAGGAATCGGCAAAATCCTCGATCACCGCATCGCGGAAGGCGGATTCGTAGTCCAGCACGTAATAGGGAATGCCGATCCGGTCGGCGACGTTGCGCGCATCATGGATGTCCTGTCCGGCACAGCACGCGCCCTTGCGCTGCACCGCCGCGCCATGGTCATAGAGCTGCAGCGTGATCCCGACCACGTCATAGCCCAGTTCCTTCAGCAGCGCCGCCGTGACCGAGGAATCGACACCACCGGACATGGCAACGACCACACGCGCACCGGCGGGGATGTCGAGGCTGGCCGCATCGAAGGCGGAGAGAAGGGTATCTGTGTCGCTCATGAGGGGTGAGATATAGGAAAACCGCCCCTCAACGCAAGGGATTGCGCAAATCACTGCGGGGTTGTTGCCTATATCGGGTATTGTCTGGCATCGGGAGGTGCCCGGATCGAGTCCGGGCACGACGTGTTCTTTCATAACGATAAGCCCGTAATAACGATAAGTCCGTCGCCGCCGGACTTGATCCGGCGGTCTCCTGAAATTTGGCGCGGGCTTGGTTCAGAAAACTCTTCATCGGGTAATCGGATCTACCCTGTCAGAAATTCACCCTGTACCACATCGGCTTCGGTGGCTTACCGGAACAGCATCACCGGGACTTTGCACAGCCGCATCATCGTGCTGGTGACGGAGCCGATGACAAGGCTGCGGATGCGCGAATGGCCATAGGCCCCCATGACCAGCAGGTCGATCCGGTCATTCTCGACGATATCGGCAATCGCGGTGTCGGGCTGGCCGGGGACGATATCGGCACTGGCCTCAATCCCACCTGCTTTCAGGATCGCCAGAGCATCCCCCTGGCGCTTCTGCATCTCGGGCGTATTGGCCCCCACCGTCAGCAGACGGCAGTCGAGACCGGCAAAAAGCGGGCTGCGGGCGACATGATCAACGGCCTTCAGGCTGCTGGTACCGCCATCATAGGCGATCAGGAAGCGGTTGATCGGCTTGAAGGCGCGCGCGGCGATGAAGATCGGCTTTGGTGTCGCGCGCACGATCCGCTCCAGGTTGGAGCCCAGATGAAGCTTTGCGAAATCCGCAGCCTCACCGCGCTTGCCCAGCAGCACGATATCGGCATCGGTCGCCGTCGTCGTCTCCACGATATCTTCAATGCGCAGGCGCGTGGTGACGGCGATGACGCCCCCGGCCTCGATCCGCGTCTTGGCATCCTCCAGGATCGCGCGCCCGCGCTTCTGCGCCAGTTTCGCTCGTTGCGCGTCCAGTTCGGCCAGTTCCGCCAGCAATGCGCTGCGCGCACCCAGCGTGATGTTGCCGCTGAGGTTTTTGGATGGGGCGCTGCCGGTTTCCCGACGTCCCTGTACATGCAGGACTTCTACGGAAGCATCCAGCCGCGTGGCGAGCCAGATAGCATGATCACAGACACTCTCGCTATAGAGCGAGCCGTCGACCAAGGCGATGAGTTTTGTCATGTTTTCTCCCCTGCCGACCACTGTCCTGCCGACCACTGTCCTAGTGCCCGAGCAATCGGTCAAGCGCGCCGGGCTTGTCGTGGATTGCCAGCTTGTCGACGATGGTTTCGCTGGCTTCGTTCATGCCGATCAGGTCCACCACGGCACCCTCGCGGCGGAATTTCAGGATGATCATGTCGAGTGCCGCGACGCTGGAAATATCCCAGATATGCGCCCGCCCGATATCGATGGTGACCTTTTCCAGGGCTTCCTTGAAGTCGAAGGCCCGGGTGAAAGCATCGGCGGAGGCGAAGAAGACCTGACCCTCGACGATATAAGTCCGCGCCGTTCCGTCCTCGGACAGGGTGGAGGTGACGCGGAAGATCTGTGCGATCTTCCAGGCGAAGAACAGGCCGGACAGCAGTACGCCGATAAAAACGCCAATAGCCAGATTGTGGGTCGCGACGACGCCGATGACGGTCGCCAGCATGACGATGGAGGAACTGCGCGGATGGTCGCGCAGGTTCTTGATCGACGACCAGCTGAACGTACCGATGGAGACCATGATCATGATCGCGACCAGGGCCGCCATCGGGATCTGGCGCACCCAGTCGCCCAGCACAACAATCATGAACAGCAGGAAAATCCCGGCGCAGAAGCAGGACAGCCGACCGCGCCCGCCGGATTTCACATTGATGATCGACTGCCCGATCATGGCACAGCCCGCCATGCCGCCGATGAAGCCGGTGGCGGTATTGGCGATGCCCTGGCCGATGCATTCCTGATTCTTGTCACTGGTCGTATCGGTCAGGTCGTCCACGATATTCGCCGTCATCAGCGATTCCAGCAGGCCGACCGCCGCGACAGCGCCGGAATAGGGCAGGATGATCAGCAGCGTCTCCAGCGTCAGCGGAATATCCGGGATCAGGAAGACGGGCAGGGTGGACGGCAGATCCCCCATATCGCCGACAATGCGGATATCAAACTGGAAATAGATCGCAACGCCGGTCAGCGCAATGATGCAGACCAGGGGCGAGGGGATCGCCTTTGTCACGTAGGGAAACAGATAGATGATGGCGAGACCGGCACCGACCATCGCATAGGTCAGCCACGGCACACCGATCAGTTCCGGCAGTTGCGCGATGAAGATCAGGATCGCCAGCGCATTGACGAAGCCGGTCATGACCGACCGGGAGACGAAGCGCATCAGCGCGCCCAGTTTCAGCAATCCCGCCCCGATCTGCATCAGCCCCGCCAGCACGGTCGCGGCGAGGAGATATTCCAGTCCGTGGTTCTTCACCAGTGTGACCATCAGGACTGCCGTCGCCGCCGTGGCCGCCGATATCATGCCGGGTCTGCCCCCGGCAATCGCCACGACAACCGCAATGGAGAAGGAGGCGTAGAGCCCGACTTTCGGATCCACCCCGGCGATGATCGAAAACGCGATGGCCTCAGGGATCAGGGCAAGCGAGACAACGAGTCCGGCCAGTACATCACCGCGAATATTGCCGAACCATTGGTCACGGTAGGCGCGAAGGGACATCATTGATTATCGATCCGGTCTGTCTGGAGATAGGTCGGGGCGGCACTCTCAAGGGAGCGGCGATGCGGTAGCTATCGTCTTTTCATGCTGCATTGCAACATGAAATCGCAATGTCACCCGGTTTTTCTTGACCGCGACGGTTTAAGACCCAGGTTTTTGTTGATATTGTTATGCATCAGGGGGAAGTCTGTTGGAGATGCTGTTTAACGCATTTGACCGTATCCGTCGCCAGTCTCGCCAGTTCTTGGGGGTCGGTATGGCGGTACTGGTCGTCGGATTGGTGGGCGGCGTGCCCGCGCGGGCCTGCGATCTCGCTCTGCTGCTGGCAGTAGATGTGTCGTCCAGTGTTGACCCGGTGGAGCATGACCTGCAAAGGCGCGGTCTGGCGGCGGCCTTGATTGATCCCGATGTCGTGACGGCGATCCTGTCTGGCGGCGGCGTCTGGATATCGAGTTTCGAATGGAGCGGACGCTATCAGCATGCGGTCCATGTCGATTGGACCTATCTTGATGGTCCCGAGGCGATCCGTACCGTTTCCACCCGCATCCGGGATTTTCCACGCAGTCATGACGACTATCCGACCGCGATGGGCTATGCGCTCGGTTTCGCTGCCGTGCATTTCCGCCGCCTGACGCAGGCCTGCGCGCGCCGGGTTCTCGACATCGCCGGGGATGGCGTCAACAATGAGGGCTTCGGCCCCGGTCCTGCCTATCGCGCCTTTGATTTCGACAGGATCACCGTCAACGGTCTGGTGGTGAAGGGCTCCGATCCGGACCCTGAAGAATTCTATCGAAACGAGGTAATCCGGGGCCTTGGCGCTTTCGTCGAGATCGCATCGGACTATTCCGACTATGCCCGCGCCATGCGCCGCAAACTGATCCGCGAGGTCAGTGGTGCGACGCTGGCGATGGGCGCAGCACGCTAGAGCATCATGCGCTCGCATGAGCTCACGCAAGATACTCTAGAGCGATTTGATCGTAATTTGACTCGCTACGGGGGATTCCCATGAGTTGCGAATTCTGATTCATTAGGTTCCGTGAAATCACGGAGGCGAAGATGGCGGCATCGTTGAGTGTTGACCTGCGTTGGCGGGTTGTACGGGCGATTAATGAAGAGGGTCTGTCGATCCGCGCGGCGGGCCGTCGGTTTTGTATTGGCGAGAGCACGGCGAGCCGCTGGCACCGGCTGTGGCGCACAAGTGGCGACATTGTGCCGGGACGTAAGGGCAATCCAGGTGGCTCGCGCCTGGACGCCCATGCAGGCTTCCTTCTTGGATTGGTCGAAGCGGGGGGCAAGGACATCACGCTGGCAGAGATGGCTGAACGGCTTCGGACAGAACGTAGCGAGGCGGTTGATCCGTCCACGATCCATAATTGGTTGAAGAAACGCGGGATCACTTTTAAAAAAAGACAGGCCATGCTGCCGAACAGGCTCGCGAAGACGTCGCTGCGGCCCGCCAAGCCTGGTTCGACGGCCAGCACGATCTCGACCCCGAAAAACTGATCTTCATCGACGAGACCGGGGCGTCCACAAAGATGGCGCGCTTGCGTGGGCGGGCACGCAAAGGGGAACGCTGCCGGGCTTCGCTTCCGCACGGGCACTGGAAAACCACCACCTTTACCGGGGCGTTGCGCCTGTCGGGCATGACCGCGCCGATGGTCCTCGACGGGGCCATGAACGGGGCCGCCTTCCTTGCCTATATCGAACAGGTTCTCGTCCCCACACTGCGTCCCGGCGATATCGTCATCATGGACAATCTACCCGCCCACAAACCGGTCGCCGTGCGCGAGGCCATCGAAGCGGTTGGGGCCAAACTACGCTTCTTGCCGCCCTACAGCCCCGACCTCAACCCCATCGAAATGGCCTTCTCCAAGCTCAAGGCGTTCCTGCGCAAAGCCGCAGCCCGCACCGTAGACAATCTCTGGAACGAAATAGCCAAAGCTATCGAAACCTACACGCCGCTCGAATGTGCAAACTTCTTCAGTGCCTGCGGATATGAGCCATATTAAACTCAAAATGCTCTAGCCATTTGTTATTTGGGCAAATACGTCGTCGCAGACGATTCCGTCTGCTCGGGATTTGCTCTAATAAGGATCGTGCTGACGGTCCAGATCATCGAACAGGGTCAGCGCACCGTTAAAGAACAGTTCCACCGTGCCGACGGGACCGTGGCGCTGTTTGGCAATGATGAATTCGGCGACATTGCGCTTTTCGGTTAGCATCTGGTCGTGGCGCAGTCGGCGTTCCTCGAATTTGTCGGGAGATTCATTGGCGCGCTGTTCCGGGACTTCCTTCTCCAGATAATATTCCGGGCGGTAGACGAAGGAGACGACGTCGGCATCCTGTTCGATGGAGCCTGATTCTCGAAGGTCGGCGAGCTGCGGGCGCTTGTCCTCGCGGTTTTCGACCTGTCGGGAGAGCTGGGAGAGGGCGAGGACGGGGATTTCCAGATCCTTCGCCAAAGTCTTCAAGCCGCGCGTGATTTCCGAGACTTCCTGGACGCGGTTATCCATGCGCTTGTCTGGCGGGCCTTGCAGCAGTTGCAGGTAATCGACGACGACCAGATGCAGGCCATATTGTCGCTTCACCCGTCTGGCACGCTGGCGCAGGCCGGTGATGGAAAGAGCCGGTGTATCGTCGATATAGAGCGGCAGGCGACCCAGTTCTTGACTGGCGACGACGATGCGCTCGAATTCTTCCTGCTCGATATCGCCGCGCCGGATCTTGTCCGACGGCACTCCGGCGCAGGTGGAAATCAATCGCCCGGCCAACTGTTCGGCGCTCATTTCCAGGCTGAAGAACAGCACCACACCGCCTTCCTCGATCTCGCGCCCGTCCTCGGTCACGATCTTCTTGTAGGCCGAGGCGGCATTGTAAGCGATGTTGGTGGCAAGCGCCGTCTTCCCCATGGCGGGACGTCCGGCGAGGATCAGCAGATCCGATTTATGCAGCCCGCCCAGCCGGTCATCAATGTCACGCAGGCCGCTCGTGACCCCGACGATGTGGGAGTCCCGGCTGAACGCCTGTTCCGCCATTTTCAGGGCGGCCTTGGCGGCCATGTCGATGGTCTTGACGGTACGGTCTACTTCTCCGGTCGTGGCGAGATCGTAGAGCCGCTGTTCGGTTTTCTCGATCTGCTTGTCGGCGGTGAAATCCATATCCTGGCTGTCATAGGCATCATTGACGATGTCTTCGCCCAGGCCGATCAGTTCCCGCTTGAGGTGCAGGTCGTGGATGGTGCGGGCATATTCCGCCGCATTCAGGACGGTGACGACATTGGTCGCCAGTTCGTAGAGATAGGCCGTGCCGCCCGCGTCGCGCAGAATCTCGTCGCCTTCCGCGACATGGCTCAGGGTGGCGGGGCTCGCCACCTGACCCTTGTCGATCAGCTTCTTGACATGTTCATAGAGCCGCTGGTGTTCCGGGACATAGAAATGCATCGGGCGCAGCAGGTCCGCCGCCGCTTCATAGGCGCGGTTGTTGCGCAGGATCGCGCCCAGCAGGGCCTGTTCCACCTCCGCATTATAGGGCGGCTGTCGGAACGGTTTTGCACCGTCTTCCCCCATGCGCGGGCGGTCGCCATGCAGCGGGCGTACATTGTCGGGGTTGGCGGATTGGGGTTCGGGGCGATCCATGGGGCATTGCTTTCTGTTAGGGGCGCATAGCCTAGCCCGAGTCGCCGATCATAGCATGCGGAACGGTCGTGAACCCGCCCTGTGCATAACGGGGATACTGGGGGGAAGATCAGTTGAAAAAGCGAAACGGCCCGGTTTGGGCCGGGCCGTTCCACATGCATTGGACAAAAGTCCAAATATCAGGCGAACCACCAACGCTCGGCGTTCTTGTGTCCGTCCAGTTCCCAGTTGCTGGCCATTTGTTCCGGCAGCGCGACCTTTGTGCTGGCGGCGTGGGTATAGGCCATGAAGATCGGGATGATCGAGCCACAGTCGTTGTGACAGATCGTCTGCATTTCGACATACATTTCCCGACGCTTGGCCGAATCCAGTTCGGCACGGGCTTCAATAAGGATTTCATTGAAGCGGGCGTTTTCCCACTTCGACTCATTCCAGTCGGCACCCGACGAATAGATCTGGCTGAAGACCCAATCCTCGGTCGGGCGACCGCCCCAATAGCTGCCGCAGAAGGCTTTCTTGAGCCAGACGTTATCCCAGTAACCATCGTCCGGCTCGCGGATGACGTTGATGTTGATGCCTGCGGCTCGCGCCGTTTCGGCAAACAACTGACCCCCGTTGACGGCCCCTTCGAAGGCGGTGTCGGCGATGTTGAAGTCGACGGTCAGGCTGTCGAGGCCCGCCTGTTTCAGGTGATATTTCGCCTTTTCCGGATCATAGGTACGTTGCGGCAGTTCTTCCGCCGTTGCGCGGTAGATGTTCGCCGGACCGACCGGATGATCGTTTCCTACCTCACCCAGGCCCTGCAGTAGCTTGTCGACCCATTCCTGACGGTCGATGGCGTATTTCAGCGCCAGTCGGACATCATTGTTGTCGAACGGGGCGGTATCGCATCGCATCGGCAGGGTTGCGTGCTTGTTGCCGAAGGTTTCGAAGACCTTGATCGTCGGAACCATGCGCATCAGGCTGACCGTGTTCAGGTCCAGGTTGGTGATGCAGTCCAGTTCCCCGGTCTGCAAACCGGCATTGCGCGCATTCGCATCTGGAATGAAGAGGGTTTCGACCTCATCGAACCAGGCGCGGCCTTCTTTCCAGTAGTTCGGGTTCTTTGTCACAACGGTGCGGACACCCGGATCGAAGCTGGTCAGGCTGTAGCCCGCCGTCCCGACACCGGATTCCCAATCAATCGTGCCGTCACCCTTGGACGGGCAGATGCCCAGGTGATAGTCCGACATCAGGAACGGGAAGTCGGCGCTGCCGCCGCTGAGTGTGAAGATGACAGTATCCTTGCCATCCGCCTTGATGTCCTCGATCGGGGACACGATGCCCTTTGCGGCGGAATCGTTTTCGCCACGATGGTGGTTGAGCGAGTCCACCACATCCATGGCTTCCAGCGTCTTGCCGTTGTGGAATTCGACGCCCTGACGCAGTTTGAAGGTCCAGACTTTCGCGTCTGGTGTCGCTTCCCAGCTTTCTGCCAGTTCCGCTGTCAACTGTCCGTCGGAGCCGATTTCCGTCAGGTTGTTGCGCAGCATGCCGCTGCTGACGTTGATCATGTAGGAGTCGAGGATCTTTGCCGGATCCATTGAATCGCCTGAGCCGCCGCCGGTCAGTGCCTGACGGAAACGTCCCCCGGCTTTCGGCGTTGCCGCCTCGACCCGTTTCACATGGCTGAAGACCGTGCTGGAGGCCACACCGACGCCCAGTGCGGCCACGATGAAGCCGCGACGGCCAATTTCGCCCTTGGCGAACGCCCGCTTGATGCGGTCAAATTTTTGACGGAGTTCCCCGTCCATTTCGGTGGTCATAATTCTGTACTCCCTGTTTCTTGTGCCACACATGCCCCAGTGCATGAAATCAGTGCAGAGTTTGCACTGCGAACGGTACCGTCAAGCGCCCCGGTTTGTCAGCGAAACTAATTTCGCAGAAGGATTAGATGAATTCACCCTAAGCCCATGACGATCTTTCCGATACAGCGGGTTAACGGTAACATGGTCACAAAATATTGCAACAAGCTAAAACGGGGCAACACGTTATATTGGGGGGGTGCGCGTGGCGGGGAATATCGGAGAGTTTGATTATATTATTGTCGGTGCCGGAACGGCGGGCTGCGTACTGGCCAATCGCCTGAGCGCCGATCCCCGAAACCGGGTGCTGCTGCTGGAGGCCGGGGGCCGGGATACTTATCCCTGGATTCACATTCCGGTCGGCTATCTGTTCACGATGGGCAACCCCCGAACGGATTGGCTGTTTCGGACAGAGGCGGAGCCGGGTCTGAACGGGCGGGCGCTCGATTATCCGCGTGGCAAGGTGCTGGGTGGCTGTTCGTCGATCAATGGCATGATCTATATGCGGGGACAGGCCCGTGACTACGATCTGTGGCGTCAGCAGGGCAATCCCGGCTGGGGCTGGGACGAGGTGCTGCCCTATTTCATGCGCTCGGAGGATCATGTCGATGGGGCCGACGAGCATCACGGCACCGGCGGTCCCTGGCGCGTCGAGCATCAGCGGCTGCGCTGGGATATTCTGGATGCCTTTCGGGAGGCGGCGATTGAGACCGGAATTCCGGCGACGGACGATTTCAATACCGGCGATAATGAAGGTGTTGGCTATTTTCAGGTGAATCAGCGGCACGGACTGCGCTGGTCCTCAGCGAAGGGCTTTCTGCGCCCGGCCCGAAATCGCAGCAATTTGCGGATCGTGACCCATGCGCATTGCGAGGCAGTCGAAATCCAGGATGGTCGTGCGGTTGGCGTGCGGCTGCGGGTCGACGGGGAACCGGCCACGGCATCGGTACGGGGAGAGATCATCCTGGCCGCCGGTGCTGTCGCTTCGCCTGTCATCCTGCAACGCTCCGGGATCGGTCCGGGCGCGCTTCTGGCTGAGCACGGGATTGCGGTGCAGCAGAACCTGAAAGGGGTGGGCGAAAACCTGCAGGATCACCTTCAGGTCCGCCTCGCCTTCAAGGTTGAAGGCGTGCGAACGCTCAATGAATTGAGCCACAGTCTTTTCCGCAAAGCCCTGATGGGGGCGGAATATGCCCTGTTCCAGTCCGGCCCACTCAGCATGGCACCCAGCCAGCTCGGGTGTTTTGCAAAATCAGATCCGACGCGGGACACGCCCAACCTGCAATATCATATACAGCCGCTTTCCACCGAAAAGCTGGGGGAGGCGTTGCATCCTTTTCCCGGATTTACTGCATCGGTCTGCAATCTGCGTCCCGAAAGCCGGGGCACGGTGCGGCTCCGCTCCGCCGATCCGATGGACAGGCCGGTGATCCGTCCAAACTACCTGAATGATCCCGCTGACCGCCGTGTTGCCGCTCAGGCGATCCAACTGACCCGCCGCATCGCCCGTGCTCCCGCTTTGCAACGCTTCAAGGCAACGGAATTCAAGCCGGGGATTGAAATCGACGGGGATGAGGCCCTGGCAAAGGCTGCCGGTGATATTGCGACCACCATCTTCCACCCTGTTGGTACCGCGAAAATGGGGCCGGAGACCGATGACAGCGCCGTCGTCGATCCCCGGTTGCGGGTTCACGGCATTACCGGTTTGCGCGTTGTCGATGCTTCGATCATGCCGACGATCACGTCTGGAAATACCAATTCCCCCGTTGTGATGATCGCGGAAAAGGCGGCGTCGATGATTCTTGAGGATGCCGGATGACAGGCGCAATCGGCTGCGAGGTCGATCCAGGGTGCTTGTCTTTCCCGATCACCTGTCGATATCCTGAGACTGGTAAACGTAGCAAGGGGAATGCCGATGACCGAGCGCCGATGGACCATCTATCTGTCCGGGGAAATCCACAGCGACTGGCGCGAGCGGATTTATCAGGGGATCAGCGAACTGGGACTGCCGGTGGATGTGACTGCGCCGATCACCGTCCATGAGGATTCCGACGATTGCGGTGTCGCCATTTTCGGGGCCGAGCCGGACAAGGTCTGGCACGACCGGAAGGGCGCGCAACTGAATGCGATCCGCACCCAGAACCTGATCCAGGCTGCCGATATTGTCATCGTGCGCTTTGGTGAGAAGTACAAGCAGTGGAATGCTGCATTCGATGCGGGGTATGCGGCGGCACTGGGCAAGCCGATCATCACGCTGCATCCGCCGGAACACGATCATGCGCTGAAGGAAGTCGATGCGGCGGCCAAGGCAGTCGCGCGTCAGCCGGAGCAGGTTGTTCAGGCCCTTGCCTATGTCATACGCGGCACGATGCCGTCCTCTGCAGCCAGGGCGGCGGCGGAGTAACTGTTTCTATGGAGTAACGCCGGTGCGCATCTCGCCCCTGCATCCCGATTTCGGTGTGGAAGTTCACGATATCGATCTTAAGGCCATCACGGCAGAGCGTGGCTATCGGGAAATCAGACAGTTGTTCGAGGAACACACCCTGCTGCTGTTCCGGGATCAGGACCTGCCTGACGATGCGCATCTGGCTTTCGGTGAATTGTTCGGACCGATTGAGGACCGCTATTCCAGGGCAAAGCCGGAAATCTCACCGGTTGCCAATATCGATGATGCCGGGAAGGTGATTTCCTCAGAGCAGGATCGCCATCTGATGAATCTGAAGGCGAATTTTCTCTGGCATACCGACAGCACCTTCCTGCCGGTTCCGGCGCTTGCCAATGTATTGCAGGCTCGGGTCGTGCCACCGGTCGGGGGCAATACCGAACTGGTCTCGACCCGTGCCGGATTCGCGCGACTGTCCCCGGACGTGCAGGATCGCTTGCGTGGCACAGTCTTTCGCCACCGCTATGCCCATTCACGGGCCAAGATCGATCCCGAACTGGCTAAGGGAGAATTGTTCACGAAATGGCGGGATCAGTGCTGGAAGGCCGTCTGGACCAATCCGGTAACCGGGGCGGAGTCTCTCTATATCGCGTCCCATGTCTGCGGCGCGGAGGGGATGGAGGATGCGGATGCCCAGGCATTCGCGGATGAACTGGTGGATGCAATGACAGTGCCCGACGCGATTTACAGCCATGCATGGCGTCCCGGCGATGTTCTTTTCTGGGACGAACGTGCCGCCCTGCATCGCGGCACACCCTGGCCCTATGAGTTGCCGCGCAAGCTGGTCAGCATCTGCGTGTCTCTGCAGGCGCACGACGGATTGGAACAGATGCGTCCGTGATTGCATGCTTGCGCCGGTCTGTTCGGATGGTGCAAGTAAGGCGCGGCGAAAGCCGAACCCTTACCTGAAAGGAAACAATTCATGAGCGATATTACCCGTCTGCAAAACGGTCCCCGGATGAGCCAGGCCGTGGTGCATAACGGCATCGTCTATCTTGCGGGCCAGGTCGGTGAGGCCGGGGCGAGCGTCGCGGTGCAGACCGAGACGGCGCTGAAGAAGGTCGACGCGTTGCTGGCAACCGCCGGAACCGACAAGTCACGCCTGTTGCAGGCGACAATCTGGCTGGCCGATATCGGCAGCTTTGCTGAAATGAATGCAGTCTGGGATGCCTGGGTCGATCCGAGCAATACGCCTGCTCGCGCCACTGGCGAGGCGAAGCTGGCGACACCGGACTATCTGTTCGAAGTCATCATCGTCGCAGCCCTGCCCTGATCGGCACGGATCGCAGTTGGAATAGGGAAAGCCCATGTCTTCCATCGTCCTGCAATCCCGGCTTTTCGGCGATATGTTCGGTACGGCGGAGATGCGGGCGCTCTATTCCGATGCGGCACTGGTACAGCGCTATCTGGATGTCGAGGTAGCCCTGGCGAAGGCACAGGCCGGGTTGGGTATCATCCCGGCGGAGGCCGCCACCGCATTGGCCGAAGTTGCCGATGTGGACCGGGTTGACTGGGACAGGCTGGCGGCGCGGACCCTGATTGTCGGCTATCCGATCCTGCCGCTGGTGGAGCAACTTTCTTCATGGGCAGCGGGTGGCCTTGGGCAATGGTCCCATTGGGGGGCGACGACCCAGGACATCATGGATACCGCCGATGTGTTGCAGATCCGGGCGGCGCTCGATCTGATCTCTACGGATATGGATGCCGTTGCGACGGCATTGGCGGATCTCGCCGAGCGTTATGCGACGGTGCCGATGGCCGGGCGCACGCATTTGCAACACGCCTTGCCGATTTCATTCGGATATAAGGCAGCAACCTGGCTTGCCGCCATCGACCGGCATCGCGCGCGGCTGGCGGAGCTTCGGCCAAGAGTGGAGGTTGTCTCCTTCTCTGGCGCTACCGGAACGCTCGCCTCGCTGGGCAGGGAGGGTCTGGCGGTTCAGGCGGCGCTGGCGCGGGAACTGGATCTGGCGGTTCCGGATATCACCTGGCACACCGCTCGTGACGGCTTTGCCGAGGTGACCGGTTTTCTGGCGCTGACCTGCGGGACGCTGGGCAAGATCGGCTATGATATCATGCTGATGATGCAGTCGGAGACCGGCGAGGTGCTGGAACCCTTCGTACCGGGTCGTGGCGCGTCTTCCACCATGCCGCAGAAACGCAATCCGATCTCCTCTGAAATGATGCTGGCCAGCGCGAAGATCGTGCGTGAGCAGCATTCCGCCATGCTGGACGCGATGGTGCAGGACCACGAACGCGCGACTGGCCAGTGGCAGGTTGAATGGCAGGCGCTGCCGACTGCGATGATCGTCGCCTCCGGCGGGTTGCGCGCCGCCCGCGATGTGCTGCAAGGGCTGGAGGTTCGCCCGGACGCGATGCGCAGGGTGCTTGACGTCACGGGGGGGCTGATTGTCGCCGAGGCGGTGATGATGGGGCTTGCCCCGGTTCTGGGTCGTCAGGTTGCCCATGATCTGGTCTATGATTGCTGCCGGGAGGCTCTGGCGACCAGCAGGCCTTTCCTGGATCTGCTCGTTGCCGTGCCGGAGATCGCGGCGGCGAAATCCCGCGAAG
Source organism: Alphaproteobacteria bacterium (assembly GCA_965223125.1). Classification (GTDB taxonomy): domain Bacteria; phylum Pseudomonadota; class Alphaproteobacteria; order UBA8366; family Aestuariispiraceae; genus Pacificispira. The sequence continues at coordinate 2,871,044 of OZ244984.1, forward strand.
ACCTCGCCGCCCTGGTGGAACCGGCCAACTACCTCGGCTCCGCCCCCGATATGGTTCGGAACCTGTTGCAGTCGCGGAAGCCCTGATCCGTCCGCTCGGGATTTGCTCTATGCCGCTTTCAGGTGATCCGCTATCGCTTCGATATGGCGGTGGTCGGTACCGCAGCACCCACCCAATACGCGCAGATTAGGCAGCAGATCGTGCAGGTCGCGATATTGCCGGCCGAATTCCGTCGGATTGCCGTCATCCAGTTCCGTCGCTTCGTCCAGTTCGGCATGGCTGAGGCGGGACGCATTGGCACGCACACCCCCGATCCGGGCAAGCCAGGCGTCGTCGCCGGTCAGGACGGTGTTGAAATGGTCCGGATGGGCACAGTTGATCAGGTAATAGCAGGGATAGTCACCGGTTGCGGCGTCGGTGGCCTGGATCGCCTCACCCAGCGGCTGACCGCTTGGCAGACGTCCGTCGGTTTCCACCGTGAAGGACAGCGCGGTCGGCAGATTGTGGCGTTTCGCAGCCCTGGCGATACCGATCGCTTCTTCGATATGGGTCATGGTCAGCGCGTGAAGCATGTCCACACCCGCCTCGGCAAAGGCGTCGATCTGGGCGCTGTGATAGGCTTCGGCTTCTTCCACGGTCTGGTGCCGGTCGGGGTTATAGCCATCCCCGCGCGGACCCAGATTGCCGCTGATCAGGCACGCTTTGCCAGCTTTGCCGAATCCGTCCCTGACACCCTTCAGCATGGCGATGGCGTCGCGGTTGATGTCGGCCAGATCCGCTGGCGAAAAGCCGAGCTTCGCACCCCAGTCAGTGCTGGCCCGCCAGGTCGGGCTGTCCAGGATGAACCCCAATCCGCGCGAGATTGCAATCCGGGCGTGGCGTTCGAAGTACCGGATCAGGGTTTCGCGCCCGCTCTCCTGCCGCAGCAGAGCGAAGGAGGCGAAGCAGGGCAGATCCATGCCCTCGTGAAAAATAAGCGTCGTTTCAAGTCCGCTATCGGTCAGATACAGCCCCTGATGCGTGCCAGGAATTGATACAGTCTTCGTATTCATTGCATTCTCCATCTGATATACAGTTTATGCGTGGCCCAACCCATCCTGAGCGGGCGGACTATCTTCGGACTTCTCCGGTTGCGAAAGGCGACCTGGGGTAAAGTGGTACGCTTTTTTGAGACTTGTTATTAATCAGTTGGTTGCGGTATCCGCTGTATGCCGAGATCATTTAAAGTTCAGTTGTGAACACTGTTTACTGTACTGCGGGTACAGTATTTAGAAGGATTGCCATCAATGGGGAAGGGCAAGGACACACGGTGCCGGATACTGGACGTGGCACAGCGGGCGGTGCTTGAAAAAGGGTTTGATGCGACCTCCATCGAGGAGATCATCGCGGAAGTCAGCATCACCAAGTCCGGTTTCTTCTATCATTTTCCGGACAAGAACGCACTCGCTCGGGGATTGCTGGAGCGTCATCTGGTTGAGGATGATGAAATTCTGGATGGCCTGTTCGCCCGCGCGAAGGACCTGTCCGACGATCCGTTGCAACAGTTCCTGATCGGTCTGAAACTGCTATCGGAAATGCTGGAGGATATGCCGAACGGGCATCCGGGCTGTCTCGTTGCCAGCTTCTGCTGTCAGGACCGCCTGTTCGATGCACAGGTTCACGCGCTGAACCGCGACGGCGTCACCGCCTGGCGGCAGCGATTTCTGGGCATTCTGGAAGGCATTGCAGAACGCTATCCGCCGCATGTGCCGGTTGATCTGGTGGCACTGGCGGATATGGTCTCCACCACCGTAGAAGGTGGTATCGTGATGAGCCGTGTTTTCCGCGATCCCAAGGTCCTGGCGGGCCAGATCCTTCAGTTCCGGAATTACGTCAGACTGCTGTTCGAACCGCGCGTGTTGCAATAGCCATCATAGCGGTGCGGTGACAGCTTCCAGCCAGGCGACAGCCTCTCCCGTCAGTTGTGGGGCAATCGCCTCCCGGACCCGGTCATGATAGGCGTTCAGCCAGGCGCGTTCTGCCTCGGTCAACAGCGTGACATCGATCAGGGTGCGGTCCATCGGGGCCAGCGTGATCGTTTCGAATTCCAGCAGGTCGCGTTCGGCTCCGGCAGGTGGATCGGTCACTTCCTTCACCACGACCAGATTCTCGATCCGGATGCCATATTCGCCGGGTTTATAGTAGCCCGGCTCGTTGGAGAGGATCATGCCCGGTTTTAGGGCGACGGCATTATGAGCCTTGGCGATGCGCTGGGGGCCTTCGTGGACGTTGAGATAGCTGCCGACGCCGTGACCGGTGCCATGGTCGAAATCGAGACCCGCCTGCCAGAGCGGCATGCGGGCCAGCGGGTCCAACTGACTACCGGTGATCCCGACCGGAAAGCGCGCGGTGGCGATGGCGATATGACCCTTCAGCACCAGGGTGAAGCGGGTCTTCATCTCTGTGCTGGGTGTGCCGATAGCGACGGTGCGTGTGACATCTGTCGTGCCGTCCAGATACTGGCCGCCACTGTCGACCAGCAGCAACTGCCCGGGCTCGATTTCTCGGTTTGTGCGTGGTCCGGCGCGATAATGGATGACGGCACCGTTCGGCCCGGCCCCGGCTATGGTATCGAAGCTCAGACCCCTGAAATGTTCACCCCCTGCCCGGAATTGCCTCAGCTTGTCGATGGCGGCAAGCTCGGTCAGGCCACCTTTTGGCGCTTCCGTGCCGATCCAGTGCAGGAAATTTGACAGGGCGGCTCCGTCGCGGCGATGGGCGGTGCGAGTGCCTTCGATCTCCACCGCATTCTTGCAGGCTTTTGGCATCAGGCAGGGATCGGGCGCTTCCACTATATGTGCGCCATACTGGGACAGGCGGTCAAAGACCAGACAGGGAGCGGTGGCGGGATCTGCCTGAACGGTCTTTCCCTGACGCCCCAGTTCCGCCAGGGCATTCGGAAACTCTGATTCCGGGCGGATCGCGATCTCGTTCCCCAGGGCGGAGCGGACGGTGGGGGTCAGTTTCCGCTCATCGATGAACCAGTCGACCGCACCATCCCGATGCAACAGCGCGAAGCTGAGTGGCAGCGGGCAGTTCGGCACGTCGCCGCCGCGTGTATTCAGCAGCCAGGCGATGGAATCCGTGGCCGTGATTGCAGCCGCGTCGATCTGCTTATTTGCCAATACTGCGCCCAGTCGCGCCCGTTTTTCGGTGGAATCCTCACCGGCAAAGCGGGTTTCGTGCGGTACGACCGGGGAGATCGGGGCGGCGGGTCGGTCGCTCCATACAGTATCAACCGGATTGGGATCGACCCGAACCAGGGTTGCACCCGCACGCTGGGCGGCAATGTTCAGATGGCCCGCCCCATGCTGGGTATGCAGCCAGGGGTCGAAGCCGATACGGTCACCCTTCCCGAATGTCGCAGCGATCCAGTCAGTTGCGGGTGTATCGACCATGTGCTGCGGTTCAAACAGGCTGGTATCGACCTGATTGCGGACCTGGAGGGTGTAGCGTCCATCCACGAAAATCGCCGCCTTCTCCAACCCGACGACAACACTGCCAGCGGAACCAGAGAATCCGGTCAGCCAGAGCACCCGCTCTGCCCGCTGGGCGATGTATTCGCCTTGATATTCGTCGGTGCGCGGGATCACCAGACCGTGCAGGTTCTGGCGACGCATTTCCGCGCGCAGGGCTTCCAGCCGTTCCGCCGGGGCGGGACCATCGGAAAACGGTGCGCTGAATGCCGCCATGCAGGCGCGTCCGATGGCACTCAGCTCCTCGCGCAGTCCATCCGGTGCCGTCGGTGCGACAAGGTGGGTCCAGCCATCCCTGGATTCATCCGGCGCGGCGGCTGCTCCCCGTAGGATGGCCTCGACTTCCGCCGGGTCACGCAGGATATCGGCCTTTCGCAAAAGGTCCTGAAGGTCGGAAAAGGCGGAAGATGTCATAGGATCGGATCCTTGGATGGCGGCTGGTGGTGACATTGTTCAGTCATCAGGAAGCTATGAAGCGACCGGCAGTTTGACAAGGGTGCAGCAGACTGTGAGGGGTATCCATCAAGAAGTTGGAGGGATAGCGGAGGTGGTTATGCGTGTGAAGCATATCGGGCCTGCATATTGGTCACTAAACAAATGCGGATGATGGTACCATATCTCTAATCCAGAGGGCGCGCCGCTGACCTCCTCCCCCAAACCCCTGGCGGCGCGTCTTTCGGGTGGAGGCATCGTTTACACGATGTCTTCCCTGAATGCCTTTTCAAAAGGCACGCGCCCCGTCTCCCCCTCCCCCGAGACGGGGCGCACTCTTTTTCGGAGGGTTTTGAGTCAGTTTTCGGATTGCATCCTTTCAGGGGACGATGCGTTTCCAGTCTGCGGCTTTATCCTTTATCAGTTCGGGTCTACATGATCTATCGTGAGACACCAAGAACGAGGATCAGTCCATGTCCGTCACCCTGCCAGCCCTGTTCGTATCGCATGGACCGCCGACATTGCCGCTCGAAGATCTTCCGGCACGGCATTTCCTGGCGGGTCTTGGCGACAGTCTGCCGCGACCGACGGCGATCCTTTCGGTTTCTGCCCATTGGGAAGCTGATACGCTGATGGTGACGACGCGCGCCCGTCAAACCACAATCCATGACTTTTACGGATTTCCCGATACGCTGTATGCGATGCGCTATGATGCGCCAGGTGCGCCGGATCTGGCAGAGGATGTCATGGCGCGGCTTCAGGCAGCCGGGTTTACCGCATCCGGTGATGCGGATCGGGGGCTGGATCATGGTGCCTGGACGCCGCTCAGCCTGATCTATCCCGCTGCGGATATACCCGTCATCCAACTGTCGATTCAGACTGCGGCGGATCCTGCGCATCATCTGGCGGTCGGTGCTGCCCTGGCACCGCTGCGGGAAGCGGGCGTGCTGATCATCGCATCGGGCAATATCACCCATAATCTGATGGAATGGCGTCGGCTACGCATGGCGGGTCTGGATGCGGTGCCCGAATGGGTCACTGATTTTCAGTTATGGGTGGCCGAACGTGTTGCCAACGGGGATCGGGAATCATTGATGGATTTCCAATATGCGCCACAAGGCAGGCGCAATCATCCGACGGATGAGCATTTCCTGCCGTTCTTCGTCGCTCTTGGTGCAGGCGGAGAAAGTCCTGGCCGCCGCTTGCATCAAAGTGTTTGCTATACGGTTCTGGCCATGGACGCCTATGCGTTCGGATAGCCGGTATCGTCGTTACTTCTTGTTTTCCCTTCCGATCCAGGGATCGGCGAAATAGAACAGGTCATCATCCAGTTCAATTCCGGTTTCAACATTTTGCAGCACAACACGGGTCACGGTGCCCTGAGCATCGATCACGGTCCATTGCAGCAGTTCGATCGGCTCTTCCGAAAAAGCAAAGGTCAGTGAGCCCTGATCCGGTGCATCTCTCTGCACGACCGTGATGAACAGCGCGTCCTGATCCCGTGTTGCGTCCAGCACCGTCAACTCACCGCTGAGCTTCATCGGTTTGCGCAACAGCATGTTCGCTGGCGTAAGGCCAAGCGGGATATAGCTGGATTCCTTTAGCTCCTCATCGATGAAAATGTAGAAATTTCCATCGGATATAATCTTGAAGGGCAGGGGGTCATCATAGTCGATCCGCATCTTGCCGGGTCGGTTCATCATCACATCGCCCCGGAACAGGGTTCCGTCCATGTTGAACTGCATGAACCGGGCCTTCAGCGTGTCGACTCCATCGAAATAGTTTTCGATTTCAGTCAGCAGGATTTTCTGTTCGGTCTCGCCGATGGGGGCTTCCGACTGACGCGGGACAACCGCATTGGGATCCTGACCGACCGTGGTCGCCTGTGCCGGGGCGAAGGGAACCGCCAGCGCCAGCAAGACGGCCAGCGCGATATGACGAAACCGGCTAGGCTGAGTGATCCCCGATGAGAACTTCCCGTTTTCCAACATGGTTTGCCGCACTGACAACCCCTTCCTTTTCCATTCGCTCAACCAGGCGCGCCGCGCGGTTATAGCCGATCTGCAGATGGCGCTGCACAAAGCTGGTGGAGCACTTGCCTTCCCGCGCGATCAGGGCCACGGCCTGATCGTAGAGGGCGCCTTCTCCACCTTCGTCGCCGCTGTTGCCATGCAGCGGCAGGCCCGCACCGCTGACATCGGTATCGAACCCGCCAGACATATCGTCTTCATCGGTGACACTTTCAACATATTCCGGCTGCCCCTGTGCTTTCAGGAACTGGCAGACCGCCTCGACCTCGGTATCGTCGACGAAGGGACCGTGTACACGGGTGACGCGTCCGCCCCCCGCCATATGCAGCATATCACCCTTGCCCAGCAATTGTTCCGCCCCCTGCTCACCCAGGATGGTGCGACTGTCGATCTTGGACGTGACCTGGAAGGAGATGCGGGTCGGGAAGTTCGCTTTGATCGTGCCGGTGATGACATCGACCGAGGGGCGCTGGGTCGCCATGATCAGATGAATCCCGGCGGCGCGTGCCATCTGGGCCAGGCGCTGGATCGATGCTTCGATATCCTTGCCCGCCACCAGCATCAGGTCAGCCATTTCATCGACCAGCACGACGATATAGGGCAGTGGAGTCAGGTCCAGCGGCTCTTCTTCAAAAATGGGCTTGCTGCTTTCCGCATCGAAACCGGTCTGGACGCGCCGGGTAATCACCTCGCCCTTGCGTTCGGCCTCCGCGACGCGCTTGTTGTATCCTTCAATGTTGCGCACGCCCAGTTTGGACATGGCGCGATAGCGATCCTCCATCTCGCGTACAGCCCATTTCAGAGCAACGACCGCCTTCTTGGGGTCGGTCACAACCGGGGCCAGCAGGTGCGGGATGTTGTCGTAAACCGACAGTTCCAGCATTTTTGGGTCGATCATGATGAACCGACACTGGTCCGGCGTTAGCTTGTAGAGCAGCGACAGGATCATGGTGTTCATGCCGACCGACTTGCCCGATCCGGTCGTTCCGGCGATCAGCAGGTGGGGCATCGTGGCCAGATCGACGACTTCCGCCGTGCCGCCGATATCCTTGCCCAGGATCAGGGGCAGCTTCGCCTTTGATTTGTCGTAGGTCTCGGATGCGACGAGTTCGCGATAGCCGACCATCTCACGCCGGGCATTGGGCAGTTCAATGCCGATCACGCTGCGGCCTGGCACAGTCGCGATTCGGACAGAGATCGCCGACATGGAACGGGCGATGTCGTCGCTGAGGCCAATCACACGGCTGGTTTTCGTGCCGGGGGCCGGTTCGAGTTCATAGAGCGTGACGACTGGGCCGGGCCGAACCTTCACGATTTCGCCCTTCACGCCGAAATCCTCCAGCACACCTTCCAGCATCCGGGCGTTCTGTTCCAGCCCTTCCGCATTCTTCGTCTTGGCCTCGGAATCCGGTTGGCGGTCAACCAGGATATCCAGCGGGGGCAGGTGGAATTCACCGTCCTGGGGCGGCAGGTCCAGCCGGATCTGACGCTCTGCCACGACCCGTTTGGATGGCTTCGGCTGTTCTGGGGCCTCCACGCGATCCTCACGCAGGGGGCGCGGTGCGGCGGGTACGGTTCGGGCCGGGGCGGCCCGCTTTGCCGCCGGGGTCAGGATTGGCTCCATCCGGCCATCGTCACGGCCGATGACCAGATCCTTCAGCGCTGGGCCGATCTGGTCGGCCTGACGCAGCATGCCGACACCCCGCCGGGTACCGCTCCAGCTCTGCACGGCGACGGATCGCCATTCCGACAGGGTGATGCCAACCGCATAAAGCGCCATCGCCACCGCCGGGATCGCCGCTGCTATTCCAAGCCATTTCAGGTCCAAGCCGGTTATCAGCGGTGACAAGGTGCCAAGGATCATGTCGCCGATGATGCCGCCCATGCCGCTGCCGAGTGGCCAGAATCCGGCACGGGGGAGTGTCGCCAGCGCCAGAGCGGTCAATATGGCCATGATCGGGATTAGGGCCAGACGGATCCAGGCGCGGGGCAGGGTATGGTCCACCACCAGCCGCCAGCCCCAGCCCGCCAGAATCGGGAAACCCAGCAGACTTGCCAGCCCAAGGCTTTGCAGCGCGACATCGGCAACCGCAGCACCAGGATGGCCCAGCAGGTTGGTCGGGATCTGGCCATTCGCATTGTTGGGGGAGGGATCGGCGATATTGAACGAAACCAGCGCGACCAGCAGCGCGAAAGCGGTTCCGATCAGGGCGATCCCGGCGCATTCGACGGCCCGCTTCTTCAGATAGTCGGTCGCTCCCGCCGGCAGGAATGCGGTCTTTTCCTGAGTTTTCGCCACCATGTCACGCTCCCGCTTTTTGTGTCATCATTGCCGGACGGGCCTCGGTCAGGGTCTGGGCAATGCGTTGCATTGCTGTTGTCACTGTCGCCGCATCATGGACCAGGGCGATGCGGATGTAGTCGTCCCCCGGACTCATGTCACTCGCTGGATCGGGTCTTGCCATGTATCGCCCAGGCATCACCATCACACCAGCCTTCTGCCAGAGCAACCGGGCTGCCTCTTCTCCATCGCCGACTGTTTTTGCCGTGTTGAGCCACAGGAAAAATCCCGCTTCCGGACGACGATAACCGGGCAGGTCAGCCAGATGATGATCGGCGATCTTGACCAAATTATGATAGCGGTCCCGATTGGCGATGGCATGGTTCTCGTCACGCCACAATGCTTCCCCGGCTGCCATCAACGGACCGGGAACCTGTGCCCCGCCATAGCCGCGCAGCAGGGAGAGCGGTTCGATCAGGGCCGGGTCGCCCGCGACGAATCCGCAACGCAGCCCCGGCGAGCCGGATCGCTTGGAAAGCGAGTTGAAGACCAGCAGATGGCTGCTATCGCCACCCAGATCCTGTGCCGCGTCAAAGCCGCCCGCCGGGGGTGCATCAAACCATATTTCAGAATAGCATTCATCCACGGCCAGCACGAAATCATGCTTGCGGGCGAGGGCCAGCATGTCGGTCATGGCCTTGCGGGTCGCCACGGCACCGGTGGGATTGCCGGGTGTGCAGAGATAGCAGATCGCTGTGCGGTCCAGGACATCGGTGGGCAGCGAAGCATAATCCGGGATGAAATCAGCGTCGGCCTGCGCATCGACCAGGATCGGCTCGGCCCCGCCGACGACGGCACCCCCGAAATAGACATGATACATGGGATTCGGCACCAGGACGGTAGGCATCACGGAGGGATCGGCGATCCGTTCCCGCTTGCGCAGGATTGCCATCAGCGCGGCCTGGAACAATCCTTCGCGCGACCCGCAGAGTGCCGTAACCTGGGACCGTGCATCGATCTGGCCGGGTCGCAGATGATAGCGCTGTTCCAGCCAACGGGCGACCGCGTCATTGTAGCCGGGTGATCCGGCGGGCGGCGGGTATTTTCCAAACAGGTCCGCATGTCGCGCAACCGTCGTCGGGACCAGGGCCGGAACCGCCCCTTGGGGCTCCCCGATATGCACCGGTAGCGGTGATTGTCCAGGTACGATGCCGCCCAGCAGTGCATCAAGGCGGCGGAATGGAAAGTTCTTCAAAAGGTCGAGTCGCGACTCGGTCATGATCGCTCCGGTATCCGGTGTCAGCCCGATATACGGGCCTGTCTACAGCTAGAAGCAAAAGGCACGCCAATGCGCCTATCCGGTAGATGATACTATATATTGCCCGGGAAAACAGCCTTTGTTCGCCAATCGATCCTGTGTGCCTTCTCTCGGAAGCAAAAAAATCCCCGGAGAGCGGACTCTCCGGGGGTAAGGTTTGCGGGGTGGAAATTGATATCGGTGCGGGTCGTTGCCCTTGCTTATCCGACCCGCCTATTTAGCGGAGGAACTCGCACCGAAGTCGGGATAGGCCTCCATGCCCAGATCCGCCTTGTCGAGGCCGAGCATTTCGGCTTCTTCTGAGACGCGGACCCCGAGGGTCAGTTTCAGCACCATCCAGACGATGAAGCTGGTGATGAACGCGAAGGCACCGACCGCAACGATCCCGATGATCTGGGTGACGATGCTGGTCCCTTCCGTGCTGAACACGACGGCAATGGTGCCCCAGATGCCGGCGAAGAGGTGGACGGAGATCGCCCCCACGACGTCGTCAATCTTCAGCTTGTCGAGCAGCGGTACCGCGAAGACCACGATCACGCCACCAACGGCACCGATCAGGATCGCCGCCAGCGGGCTGGGGTCCAGCGGACCGGCAGTGATCGAGACGAGACCGGCCAGGGCACCGTTCAGCGCCATGGTCAGATCGATCTTCTTGTAGAGGATCTGGGTCAGGATCATCGCAACCACCACGCCGCCACAGGCCGCGAGATTGGTGTTGATGTAGATCGTGCCAATCGCGCTGACATCGGCAATCGTGCCCATGGCCAGCTGGGAGCCGCCGTTGAAGCCGAACCAGCCCATCCACAGGATGAACGTGCCCAGCGTGGCAAGCGGCAGGTTGGCACCCGGCATCGGATGTCCGCCATCGCCATAGCGACCTTTGCGGGCACCGATCACGATGGCACCGGCAAGCGCCGCCCAGCCACCGACGGAATGCACGATGGTCGACCCGGCGAAGTCCGAGAAGCCCATTTCACTGAGCCAGCCACCACCCCAGGTCCAGGAACCCTGGATCGGGTAGATGATCCCGGTCAGGACCACGACGAACAGGAAGAACGGCCACAATTTGACGCGCTCGGCAACGGTACCGGACACGATGGAGGCGGTTGCCGCGACGAAGACCATCTGGAAGAACCAGTCTGACCCAGCGGAATATTCGCCGCCTTCGAGTGCTTCGACGGCGGCGACTTCACCGGCATCCCAGATTGCGAAACTGCCGATCCAGCTGCTGACGTCCATATACATCAGGTTATAGCCGATTGCGTAGAACATGATCCCGGCAATGGAATAGAGCCCTATATTCTTCAGGCACTGCGCCGCCGTGTTCTTGGAACGGACGAGGCCCGCCTCCAGCATGGCAAAGCCCGCCGCCATGAACATGACCAGAAAGCCATGCATCAGGAAGGACAGGGTGTTGAAGATGTATCCGGCTTCCAGGGAAACCCCTGACACCATGACGGCTTCTGCTGCCTCTGTCGTGGTCTGGGCCAATGCCGGGAGGGCGGCGAATGCCACCACCGATGCGATGGCACCGGCAATCCCGAGATGTTTGTATTTTTCGGTCAACATCAAATGTCCCTCCTTAAAGCGCGTCGGCGTCGGTTTCGCCGGTGCGAATCCGCACCGCCTGCGCGACGTCGATGACGAAGATCTTGCCGTCGCCGATCCGACCGGTATTCCCGGCCTTCTGGATCGCTTCAACGGTCTGTGCGGCCAAGTCTGACGGCACTACGACTTCGATTTTGACCTTTGGCAGGAAGTTCACGGAGTATTCGGCCCCGCGATACACTTCAGTCTGCCCCTTCTGACGCCCAAAGCCTTTGACTTCGGTCGCGGTTAACCCCTGTACACCAAGTCCGGTCAGTGCTTCGCGCACATCGTCCAGCTTGAAGGGTTTGATGATCGCCATGATCAGTTTCATAGATTTTCCCGAGGGCTCCCTCTCTAGTGAAGCGACATTGCTCCCCCTCCCGCGCTGCGACAGATTGGGCCGTCTCGAACAGCCGGACCTCCCCGACCCCCCTTCGATCCAACCGCGATCACGCTGTCGCGCAACCATGTTGCAGCGCACAAGGTTCACCCTCCCTATAACAAGATGTGTGCCAGACCGTCATGAATCTGAAATAGTGTTTAGTATCAGAATGTTGTTGGTTTCCAACTGCAACAGAAGGTGTATGGATGCTGAATTGATGTGCTTATAAATTCGCCGATATCAGAATTTGCACATTTTTTGTGCACATGTTTGCGGCATTCTGTCTCTGGACTTCCCGTCGGTATGAGGCAACCTTGTTTGAAGGTTTCGGGGTCGAATCTTGGGTAAGACAGAACAGGGCATTACCCGTTAGTCGGCAGACAGGATGACAGCATGATGCGTGGAAGCGGACAGGGTCAGGAACGGGTGGATGTGGTCTTTGCGGGCGGGGGTATGGTCGGGCTTACGCTGGCCATCGCCCTGGCGCGGGCCGGGCTTTCCGTTGTCGTGATCGACCGGGAAACCCCGGCATCCGTTCAGACGCTCCGTTATGACGGGCGGGCCTCGGCCATCGCACTTGGCTCAAAGCGGGTATTGGAGAGTGCCGGGGTTTGGCAAGACATGGCGGCGGAGGCTTCGCCGATCTGGGATATCCGCGTTGCGGACGGGCATCCGCTGCGGGGCGTTTCGCCGCTGTTCCTGCACTACGATCATGCCGATATTGGCGATGATCCCTTTGGCTGGATTATCGAGAACCGGATCACCCGCAAGGCGCTGCATGCCGAGGCGGCCCGGGCCGAGGGACTGACCCTGATCGCCCCCGCCGATGTGATCCGGTTGGACAGGACACCCGATGGCGCGACGGCGGTGCTGGAGGATGGACGGGAGATCATGGCCTCGCTGGCGATTGCGGCGGATGGCAAATTCTCGAAACGACGCGATGAGGCGGGGATTCGGACCAGCGGCTGGGCCTATGATCAGGTCTCCATCGTCGCCACGGTGGGGCACGAATGCGATCATGATGGGGTCGCGGTCGAATTGTTCCTGCCGGGCGGTCCCTTTGCAATGCTGCCGATGACCGGACGGCGCTGCAACATCGTCTGGTCGGAGCAGAAGGATCGGGCGGCGCAATACATGGCGATGGACGAGGCGGATTTCCTGGCGGAGCTTCGCTTGCGTTTCGGTGACTGGCTGGGGGATATCCATCTGGCCGGGCCGCGTTTTGCCTATCCGTTGAGCCTGCAGCAGGCCGACCGTTACACTGATACCCGTTTCGCCCTGGTCGGGGATGCGGCGCATTCGATCCATCCCATCGCCGGGCAGGGGCTCAATATGGGCCTGCGCGATGTCGCTGCCCTGGCTGAGGTGATCGTGGACGCCCATCGGCTGGGCCTTGATATCGGATCGCCAGCTGTCCTGCGGGGTTATGAAAGGCGGCGGCGGTTCGACAATGTGCTGCTCGCAGCGGTGACGGACGGGTTGGTGCGGCTCTTTTCCAACGATAATCCGCCGCTGCGCGCAATGCGGGATCTGGGTCTTGCGGCGGTCAATCGGCTGCCGCCCGCGAAGGATTTTCTGATGCGCCATGCAATGGGCGTTGTCGGCGACCTGCCGCGCATGGTCCGGGGCGAGGCTTTGTAGGGATGGCCGATTCCGTCCTGCTTCATGGCTATCGCTACAGCGTCTATGCCTGGATTGCAGCCCTGGTGCTGCGGGAAAAGGGCGTGGCCTTCGACTGGGTCGAGATTGATCCTTTCGCGCCAGATGTGCCCGAAGACTATCTGACCCTGAATCCATTTTGCCGGGTGCCGCTGTTGGTTCAAGGCGGGACCGCGATCTATGAAACGGTGGCGATCACACGCTATGTGGATGAGGCCTTTACTGGCCCGCCGCTGCAACCTCACGATCCGCTGTCGCGGGCGCGGCAGGCACAGATCATTTCCATCATCGACAGCTATGCCTATTGGCCGATGGTCCGTCAGGTTTTCGTCCATGGCTTTTTCGCGGCCCGGTTCGGGGAACCCGTGAGGCCCGACGAACTGAAGGTGGGACTGACCGCAACGCCCCGCATTCTTAAAGCGCTCGCTGACATCTGCGGGAATGAGGATACGGATTATCTGCTCGGCGACAGCCTGACCCTGGCCGATATCCATCTCTACCCGATGTTGACCTATCTCGCGATGGTCCCCGATGGTGCCGCTCTGCTGCATGCCATACCGGCCCTGGCCACATGGCGGGAGCGTATGTCACTGCGACCGGCAGTGCGGGCGACGACTCCCGAATTCTGAGCACGCTGCTGTCTACATCGACAGATCGAGATTCTGCGCCAGGAAGCTCTTGGTGCGGTCCCAGGCGGTGGCGGCATCCTCTTCATCATAGCGGCTGCTGGTCGGGTTGGCGAAGGCATGGTCGGCCTCGTACCAGTAGACGGTCAGGCTCATCCCGGCCTTGGCCATTTCCTCGACGAAATCGTCAACCATTGGCTTGTTGATGAACCCGTCCTGGGTGGCGAAATGGCCAAGGACCGGGCCTTTCAGCGTGGCGAGCTCTTCGGCCTTCTGCGTCACGCGGCCATAATAGATCACGGTGGCATCGATTGCCGTTGCCAGCGAGGTATTCAGCGACCAGCCGCCGCCAAAGCACCAGCCGCAGGTGCCGACCTTGCCGGTCGAATCCTTGTGTCCGCGCAGCCAGTCCGCCCAGAGCGTACAGGTATCGATGGCGGATTGCGGATCCTCCCCCACGGCGGCCATCTGCGTCTTGGCTTCTTCCGGTGTGGTCGCAACCTTGCCGTCCATCAGGTCGATGGCCAGCGTGATATAGCCCTGTGCCGCGAAATCGACCGCCACGGCCTTGATCTGGTCGTTGAGACCCCACCATTCATGGATCAGGATCATCGTCGGGGCAGGCAGTTTGGCGGGCATGGCGAGCGCCGCCCGGACCGTCTTGCCGCCCATCGTCGTGGATTCGATCATCTGAACACTATCGGCGGCCGCCCGCACCAGGGTGGGACTGGCCAGCACCGTCGCCAGCGGCAGCGCCCCCAGTCCGGCACCCATTCCCTTGATCACATCGCGTCGTGCCAGCATTTGCCCGTCTCCCGTCATCTGGTTGCTATGAAACATCGTCAGGTGATTATATAGCGCGTGGTACTGCGAGGGCGAGTCTGGAACGCGGTTCAGCGCGTCCCGAACATGCGGTCCCCGGCATCGCCAAGACCCGGCACGATATAGGCCTTTTCGTCCAACCGTTCATCCAGCGCGGCGGCATAGATCGCAACCCCCGGACAGGCTTGCATCATGACCCGAACGCCCTCCGGTGCGGCGACCAGCGCCATGAAACGGATATTCTGCTCCTCCACGCCCCGGTCGATCAGTACCTTCACTGCATGGGCGGCGGAATTGCCGGTGGCGAGCATGGGATCGCAGAGGATGAACAGCCGCCCGCCCGGTTCCGGCAGGTTCGCGTAATATTCCTGTGGCAGCTTGGTATCGTGATCCCGGTACAGTCCGATATGGCCGACCCGAGCCGAAGGCATCAGTTCCATCAGCCCGTCGGCCATGCCCAGGCCCGCCCGCAGGATCGGCACGATGGCGGGTTTTCGTCCCGCCAGGACCGGGGCGCGCATCGACTGCATCGGAGTCGTGATGTCAATCGGGGTCAGCGGCACGTTGCGGGTGATCTCATACCCCATCAGCAGGGCGATCTCCTTCAGCAGCGAGCGGAACAGATTGGTCGGCGTATCTGATTTTCGCAGCCAGGTCAGCTTGTGCTGAACCAGCGGGTGGTCGATGATGTGGAGGGAGGGGAAGTCCTTGTGCGTGCGCATGAGGTCTGGCGCTCCTGAAACGAACCGGGTCGGTCCGGGCGATGAATCCATGGCCATAAGTTAAGGTGCAACCGGGGATGAAACAATCTTCCTATCCGGCTGAGTGTCTGATTTGGCTCTGGTTCTGAATTGTCGTGCCGGGATTGGAAGAATCGGGGAATTTGGGTTAAGATGAGATTTCGCTTGCACTGCATTTCCCTGGGGCCAACCGAATGAGCGACGATAAGGACCGAAGTGCCGCCAATGCCGGTTCCGGCAGCGGTGCGCCTGTCGTGAAGGTCGCCCGGTTTCCGGGTGGGGATCGTCGTGCCGATCTGACTGTCCCGGAGGATGTTCAGCGCCTGTCCGATATTGCCCGACGGCGGTCCCGCATGGTCGGACTCTGTGCCGCGCTTCTGACCGCCTTCTGGGTCGGGGCGGCTGGAAGTTATGTTCAGGGGCTGGGGGGAATTTCCCTGCTGGAAATCCTGCTGCCCCATGAGATCGGGGTGATCTCCACCGGGCTGGTGTTTCCGCTAATCCTGATCTGGGTCTTCGCGCTGTATTTCCGGCGTTCGGAGGAGGTGCGCCTGCATACCGAAACCCTGCGTCGCCAATTGGAACTGCTGACATATCCGGCAGAGGAAAGCGAGGCGCGGGTGCGGCGCGTGTCGGACCTGCTGCGCCGACAGGCGGATCAGTTGACCCAGGCGGGGGATGTCGCCGTTGCCAACCTGACAGAGTTAGCGGATGCACTGCGGGAGACGACGGGATCGCTGGAATCCGCTGCCCTGCGGGCAGAGGATCGCGCGGGGGATATGCGAAAAGGCCTCTCCAGCCAGGCGGATCGGCTGGAATCTGTAGCCGAGCGGCTGGAACGGCATCGCCGGGACATCGAGAGTACCGTCGGCGATCAGACCGAAACCCTGATGCGCGCCGCCGAATCCGTGCTGGAGACGAGCGATGCGGTGACCGCGTCCCTGAAGATTCAGGCCTCCGACACAATTGGTGCTTCGGAACGCGCGGCCAAGGAAATTCGTGAGATGGGTACTCTGTTCCAGACCTATACCGCAGAGTTGGACAAGGTTTCCACCGATGCGGAGGTGCGCAGCATAGGCGCGCGCGATGCCTTGCAGGGCAGCATCCAGGCACTGACCGATGCCAGCGATGGCGCGAAGGACAGTGCGGACAGAATATCACGCACGCTGAAAGAGGATGTCGAGCGGATCAGCCAGCGGCTGAAGGATGCCTATGACCTGCAATCAGCGGCCCTGACCGGCTTCACGGATCGCAGCGAGTCCCGGATTACCCGATTGACCGAAATCCTGACCCGGCAGGGCGGTCTGCTGGAAGAGGCGGTGGAGCAGTCGTTGGGTCGCCTCGACAGCACCATGACGGATAGCCTGAACCGCGCGACAGACCGGGTGGACGGGATCGCGGATACAGCGGATTCGGCGGCGGTGCGTTTCGGGGAACGCCTGGACGGAATCGTTCAGGACAGTCGCACCGGCCTGGAAAAGGCGCTGCAGAGCAGCAGCGAGCAGGTCGAGGAAATTACGTTGGCCCTGCGACAGCAGGTGGAGGATCTGACGAAATCCGCCAGTGGCCTGACCAGCCATTCGGAATCCGTGAAGCAGACTGTCGCACGGGAGATTGCGGAATTCGGGGCACTTGCCGACAGTTTGACGAAGCAGGCGGACTCCGTTGCCGGAGAGGCTGACCGTCAGCGCAAGGGACTGGCGGCGACGTCCGAACATGCGACCGGGCAGTTGCAGTCGATGACGCTTGCGCTGCGGGAGCAGGCGAACGAAATCGCCAAGGCTAGTGATCTTGCCGCCAGCCGGGCGGAATCTATCCGCGCTTCCCTGCGTCAGCAGACCACGGAACTGCTGGGGGCATCGGAATCCTCGGCCCAGCAGGCACGGGATATAGAAAGCCTGCTGGCCCAGCGCCTGCTGTCGATCAAGGAGGCGATGGCCGATGGCATCACCACCCTGGACGAGACGTTTGACCCGGCCATCGCCCAGACACGAAGCATGGTCGAAATGCTCAAGAAACAGAGCCTTGCCTTGCGGGAGGCCGCCGACTGGTCCGCCGGACATGCCCAGTCCCTGGCCGAGGTGCTGACCCAGAACAGCGCCGCGCTGCGGGATGCGGCGGAACGCGCGACCGGGCAGATTCGCGAAATCCGCCACGGGATGCAGCATGAAACGGCGCAACTGGACCGCGTCACCGACAAGGTATCGGGTGACGCGATGGCCATTCGGGAGCGGCTGGCCGCCGATGCAGAGGCGCTTCGGGCGCTGGCCCTGCAACTGGCGGAACAGCGACAGGCGATGGAGAACATGGCCGAAAGTCAGGCCGAGACGCTGCTCGAAGCCTCTCGCGATGCGGTGGAGAAGGGCGGTGCCGTGGATGCGGCCCTGCGCGCGCGGGTCGAGGAGATGACGGCGATCACCGATGAGGTCTCTCGTCGGCTTGCCGATGCGGGGGGTGTGTTCCGGGGCGAGGCGGGGCAGATGCGCAAGGCGACGCAGACCGCGCTGACCCTGCTGGAGGAAGTCGGCAACCGCTTCAACAGCCAGGCTGAACAGGTCACCACCGCTTCAGTCCAGGCCGGGATGCAGGTTTCCGACAACCGTGAAGCCTTGAAACGGCAGGCCGCATCCCTGGTCGCGGCGGCGGAAAGTGCCTCCCGATCGCTGCAACTGATTTCCGATGCCTTCGCACAGCAGGCCCAGGGCGTGGAGGAACGCACGGAAATTACCGCCGAGCGGGTCCGCGCCCTGATCGAAATGCTGCGGACCCAATCGGGCGATATCGCAGCGGCAGGGGATCTTGCCAATCAGCAACTGGCGCTGGTCGGACGGACGCTGAATGATCAGGTCGCATCCCTGGAACGGGCAGCGGGTGCCTCTAAGGGGCAGTTGAAGGATCTGGTCGATACCCTGTCGGAGCGCACACAGCAGATGATGCAGGCAGTCGATCAGTCGGAAGTTCGCTCCAGCCGCGCGGCCTCCAAGTTCCAGACCCAGGTGGAGCTTCTCACCGACGCCTCGATGCGGGCCGAGGAACAGGCCAATACCCTGAAATTGCAGGAGGAGGAACAGCGTCGCGACTTGTTCCTGAAGACCGCGCGCTATATCGTCGAGGAACTGAATTCGATCTCCATCGACCTGACCCGCGTATTGCAGGGGGAGGTGCCGGAGGCTGACTGGCGGCGCTATGTGAAGGGTGACCGGACGGTCTTCACCCGGACCCTGCTGCGCAACCGTCAGGCCGCCGTCGTCAAGACCGTGTCCGAAAAGATCCGCCACGATCCCGATGCCCGCAAATACGTGCTGCGGTATATTGAGCAGTTCGACCGCCTGCTGATCGATTCTGAGGCGACCGACCCGGAGCACCTGATCCATTCGACCTTTGTTACCTCCGATGTGGGCAAGCTTTATATCCTCCTTTGCCGTGCCACCGGGCGGGAGGAATAAGGCCGCAGCCTCTCCCAAAAGGGATATGAAGCGTCGCGGACCTTGCCAAGCAGACGGTGGCACGTTACCGATTTCAGCGGAAAAGCTAAGCCATGCGATGGCTGTGGACTCGTCTCTGACATAAAGGGTGGACCAATGAACCAGATCAAAACATCGGGCTTGAGCCTGAAAGACCCCAGCCTGCTGCGGCAGCAGGGCTATATTGATGGCCAGTGGGTGGATGCCGATAGCGGCGAGACGATTGACGTCACCAATCCCGCAACCGGTCAGGTCATCGCCACGGTGCCGAAGATGGGGGCCGCTGAAACTCGCCGCGCAATCGAGGCTGCAAATGCCGCCTGGCCTGCCTGGCGCAAGACGCTGGCGAAGGACCGTGCCGCGATCCTGCGGCGCTGGTACGAATTGATGCATGAGAATGCCGACGACCTGGCGCTGATCATGACCAGCGAGCAGGGTAAACCCCTGGCCGAAGCGAAAGGCGAGGTCGCCTATGGCGCATCCTTCCTGGAATGGTTCGCGGAAGAGGCCAAGCGGATGTATGGCGATGTCATTCCGCAGCATCAGAGCGATAAGCGCATCATCACGATCAAGCAGCCGATTGGCGTCACCGCCTTCATCACGCCCTGGAATTTCCCGATTGCGATGATCACCCGCAAGGCCGGTCCGGCTCTGGCGGCGGGCTGTCCGGCAGTCGCCAAGCCTGCTTCCCAGACGCCGCTCTCGGCCCTGGCGCTGGCGGTGCTGGCGGAGCGTGCGGGAGTGCCGAAGGGCGTGCTGTCGGTCGTTACCGGCTCGGCGGGGGCCATCGGGGGCGAAATGACCTCGAATCCCATCGTGCGCAAGGTCTCGTTCACCGGCTCAACCGAAATCGGCAAGATCCTGATCAAGCAATGCGCCGATACGGTGAAGAAAGTGTCCATGGAACTGGGCGGCAACGCACCTTTCATTGTCTTTGACGATGCCGATATCGATGCGGCGGTCGAGGGCGCGCTGGTCTGCAAGTTCCGCAATGCCGGTCAGACCTGCGTCTGCGCCAACCGGATCTATGTCCAGGACGCGGTCTATGATGAATTCTCGAAGAAACTGGCCGCCAAGGTTGCGGATATGAAGATCGGCAACGGGGTCGATGCGGGTGTCACTGTCGGTCCGTTGATTGACATGAATGCCGTCAGCAAGGTTGAGGAGCATCTGAAGGACGCCACCGGCAAGGGGGCCACGGTCCTGACCGGCGGCAAGCGGCACAGCCTCGGCGGTTCCTTCTTCGAACCGACCGTGATCGCCAACGTCACCCAGGACATGATGGTGTCGAAGGACGAAACCTTCGGCCCGCTCGCGCCGCTGTTCCGCTTCAAGGACGAGGACGAGGTTGTCGCGATGGCGAACGATACCGAATTCGGCCTCGCCTCCTATTTCTACGCCCGGGACATCGGCCGCGTCTGGCGTGTCGCGGAGGAACTGGAATATGGCATGGTCGCCCTGAATACCGGTATCCTCTCCACGGAAGTCGCTCCATTCGGCGGTGTGAAGGAATCCGGCCTGGGCCGCGAAGGCTCGAAATACGGTCTCGATGAATTCTGCGAGATCAAATACATCCTGATGGGTGGTGTCTGATCGTTTCCCGTCGGCCTCTGCGTGATTTGCGCGGGGGTCGACGGGGATGCTCACCCGATAGGCCTTCCGGGTCGGTCACTTCCATACCTGTTGGCCAGTGTTTGTCCTATCCGCTTCGATGTTCGATAGGGGATTGTGCCGGATCGGATGAAACCGGCATTCCGTTTCCGCCTGGGAAAGAAGAAAAGAGCAGAATTTACCGCAGAGGACGCAGAGAAGGTGCAAAGGCCGCGGAGGGGTTGCTACATGCTGTGCTGTCACCTTTTCACTACTCCTTCCTCAAGGGACAGGGAGAAACAAGAATCGGGAGCCTAAACACCTTCGGGTCAACCGGTTCGATTACCTCCGCGCCTCCTCCGCGTCCTCTGCGTTAAATCCTTTCCGCCGGTACAACACCTGCGGAAGCAGGTGCTCAGATCGGCATTCTGGGTTCTTTCGGTCGCTCTGGTCCCGGACAGCCGATTTGTTACTTTCAGGGAGACGACGCTTTCGGGCAATTCCACTCGAAACGTCGGGGAGTCTTTTTGGCTTCATAAACAACCTTAAATTTTATAACTTATAGATAACACCGCTTTATGATAATTTAGATTCTCGCCTTGGTGGCGCGTCGGGTCACCGTGTTCCGGAATCGGGTGCGGTTTCCCGTGTAACATATTCAAAAAAAAACGGGAGGACGACATGTCGAACAGGGGATGGCATATCGGTGCAATCAATGCGGATGCCGCCTGGTCATTGATGGTTGATCCGGAAACTGGAGAAATCGACTATGGCGATGTGCGCATAGGTCATGTCGATACGGGCTATACACCACATCCGGTATTCGGTGCCGCCGATGGAACCGACACCAACCTGATTACCGATCAATGGACCAATTTCATTGAAACCGACCGTCGGGAACCGCTGGATCCGCTGGACTATCGCGGATTTCCCGGTCATGGCACACGCATCGGCAGTGTGATCTATGGCGACCTGCCGGGCGAAATGCGCGGTGTCGCGCCGCGCTGTCCGGTCGTTCCCTATCGTGCAACCAATACGGTGGTGCTGTCCCGCCTCACCAGCAAGCACCTACCTGCCATCGGTCAGTCCATCCGCCATGCCGTGGATCAGACGAATTGCAGCGTCATATCCATGTCCCTTGGCACACCGGCATTTCCGGTCAGGAATATGGGGGCAGCCGTGGATCATGCCTATGATTCCGGTGTCATCATCGTGGCGGCCTCCGGCAATAACGCATCCGATCATGTTACCTATCCCGGCAAGTATTTTCGCACGATCTGTGCGGGCGGTATATCGCCGGATCGGCGGATATGGCGGGAACACAATGAAATGATGCGCGGGTTCATTGATATCTTTGCCCCGGCGGAGCAGATCTATCGGGCAAATTCCGTCCTTGTGGATAGACGTGTCCAGCCGTCAGAATATCGAGGGGATGGTGATGGGACATCCTATGCCACGGCCTGTACCGCCGGTGCCGCAGCGCTGTGGCTGGCACATCGGCGTCATGATATCGATGCGGCCTATGACGAACCCTGGATGATCGTCGAGTCGTTCCGGACATTGTTGCAGGAAACAGCGGCGCCGCTGGCGGAGACCCGTACCGGCATCAGGACCGGGATTCTGGATATTGCGGCCTTGCTGGAGGCTAACCTGCCTGAACCCGGTATGTTATCTTATGAGGAGAGAACGGCCATACGGCAGACGCATTGATGCATTTGTTATAGCCCTTCATACCGGTAGAGATAACACCGGTCCGGATCGACATCGGGCGGCTTGGACAATTCTATGGCTCCGGGGATGCCAAGCGGCTGATCGCTGACCACGCGGGCACCGGGGGCGAGCAGGGGTTGCAATGCGGGGCCTAGAATCCTGCGTCCGAAATCCTGGCTGCCCGCCTCGTCGCCGGTGCCGATATCACTGTGAACCAGAATGGCGGATGGCCCCAGCTTTCGGGCGGCCTCTCCCAACTGCTCGACCACATCACCTAGGAACAGGTGATCGTCCGGTGGGATGCAATCCGGATGGGCGCGGACCATACGCTCGAATACATAGATTGGCCGATCCGGCATATGATTGCGCAGATGGTCGTAGGTGCGCCCGTTGCCGAGACCCAGTTCCAGCGCCACCCCGTCCATCCCGGCAATTTCCGCCATCGCCTCATTCAGAAATTGCCGCTGCGCCTGCAGGCGGCGGATGAAGGATTCCAACCGTGACATGTTTACTCCCAACTACAAATTGCATGGTGCTGGCATGCTTGCGGGACCAGCGCACAGGCTTTGCTATGTAGGAGGTAATCTGGAATTGCAAACCCGCGTTCACGGAGTGGTGAAGGGGATGCCTCTACCGATCAGGCCGTGATCGGCACCAGTTTGCGGTTATCCTCAATCGGCAGATGGACGGCGGCGGCGGCGAAGCCCAGGATGGCGCTGGCGATCCACATGGCATCGTAGTTGCCAAACCGCGCGTAGAACTCACCCGCCATGATCAGGCCGGTGAAGCTGCCGACCTGATGGCTGAAGAAGACGATCCCGAACAGCATCCCGACATTGGTCGGCCCGTGCAGCCGTGCCACCGTCATGCTGGTCAGCGGTACGGTGGAGAGCCAGAGCAATCCGATGATGGCGCTGAAGATCAGCAGCACTGTCTCTGTCACCGGAATGAACAGCAGGCCCAGAGCCGCGACACCGCGCAGGGCATAGATGATCGCCAGCGGATATTTCGGACGGAAGCTGCCACCGATCTGTCCGGCGGTGATCGTGCCGATGATGTTAAACGCACCAATGACAGCCAGTCCCGTCGTCCCCGCTGCCGCCGACAGGCCGCAGACGAGTGCGAAATTCGGCAGATGGACAGCGATGAAGGCGAGGTGGAAGCCGCAGACGAAAAACCCGGCAATCAGCAGGATGAAGCTGCGGTCGGCCATGGCGCGGCCCAGAACAGCCTTCAGTGATTGGCCTGGCTGTGCCGCGTTATGGGCATACTGGGCGGCTGTCGGTCGGGATTCCCGTCGTACCAGCAATGCCAGCGAGGCGGCGGCAAGGCAGATGGCCGCAAGCGCGAGGAAGGAGTCCACCAGTCCGAGACTGTCGATGAAGACCTGACTGATGGGGGAGAAGACGAGTTGCCCGAAACTGCCGCCCGCCGTCGCGATACCCAGAAAGAGCCCGCGGTTCTTGTCGGACGCGGTGCGACCGATGGCACCCAGCAGGACGGGAAAGCCGATGGCAGCCTGCGCGATTCCCAGGATCACGCCCGCCGACGCGCCGAAGATCAGGATATCCCTGGCGAAGGCTGTCATTGCCAGCCCGCCCGCATAGAGGATCGCGCCACCGAAGACGACCGGGGCCGCGCCATAGCGGTCGGAAATCCGTCCGGCAAATGGCTGTGCCGCCCCCCAGACTAGATTCTGGATTGCCAGGACGATGGAGAGAGAGGCGATGGTGAAGCCGGTGACGGCAGGCATGCCGGGCAGGAACACCCCGAAGGAAATCCGCGCACCGAATCCGACTGCCAACAGCAGGAAACCGGCGAACAGGACGATGGCGGCATTGCGGTCAGACTGACTCATGATTGTGGTGCTCCCGAATTCTGATCAGAAGCCCGTCATAGCCTGTTCCCTGCAAGTCGTCTTGCGAAATCCTGACATGATCCTTTCGCCGGAGCGGCACGGATGCTGCGGCGCGGTATTCTGGGTGGTGCCAGCAATCCGATGCGGCTGATTAACCGACCAGTTTTTCCGCCACCCATTGATGGAACAGGTGGGTCGGATTGTCCATGACGGGGGAAAAGTGTCCACCGTCGAAACGCGGCGCGTGTCGGCCCTTCTGCATGCCTTCCACCACGAAGACGTCTTCCAGGAAGACGCTGCGCCACTGGCGGGCGTTGCGGTCGCGCAGATCGGCATAATTGCCGTCCAGCATGCGCTCGCTGGCGTAATAGATCTCGATCCGCTCCACGGTCTCCTCCAGTCCGCGCGGTTGCAGCAGGATCGCGTAGACATGGTCGCGATGAACGCCGAACAGCACATTGGGAAAGAAGGAGATATATTCCGCCGACTTGTCCCATTTCGCGGACAGGCTTTCGAAATTCTCGAAACTCCGTCCGGTATTGTCCAATTGCGGGTTGTAGACCAGCGTCCCCTGTCCAGAGAACTTGCCGGGCTGTTCGATATGGTAGTGATCCTCCAGCCGGGAATAGCTGTTCAGGCCCGGATGCACCATGGGCAGGTGATAGCTCTCGCAGTAGTTTTCGACCGCGAGCTTCCAGTTGCATTTGAGTTCGAGCTGGAAGGAGCTTTCAGGCCCGCCGTGATGGATCGGCTTCAGATATTCCTGCCAGCGCTCGATCAACTCGGCAGCATAGTCTTTGAAATCAGGCGCGTCGCCGGACAGGTTGACGAAGACAACATCCTGCCACAGCGTCGCGCGGACCTCCACCAGCCCCAGCCCGTCCCGGTCAACGTCGGGATGCTCGTTGATTCCCGGTCCGCCGATATCAGGCGTCGAGCGCAGGCTGCCGTCGAGTCCGTAGCACCAGGAGTGATAGGGGCAGCGGATGACGCCCCGGATCGTCGTCGGTTCCTGCACCAGGATCATGCCCCGATGGCGGCAGATGTTCTGGAACACCCGCACAGCACCGGATCGGTCGCGCAGCATCAGCAGGGGAATACCCAGAAAATCCACCGGAACGGCATCGCCGGTTCGCGGCACATCCTTGCCGAAGCCGATCCCAGCCCAGTTCGCGAAGAAGACCTTCTGCTTCTCGACCTCGAAGGCGGCGGGGTCGATATAGGCCGCATTGGGCAGTCCCGTCGCCTGCGCAATCGGTTGCAGAACGGTGTTCAGGGCAACGGAATCCAGCGGCATGTCGATCACTCCCGAAGACGAGGAAAGTTCAGAGTGAATCGATACGCCCGAATGCCGGTCAGGCTCAAGTCGGGAAATTTGCGGTGTCGCTTGACTCCGGCTCAATCGTTTGCCTGACCTAGCAGCCAGCTACAGAAGGTTTCCAGTGCCGGAGAGGGGGGGCGGGCCTCGTCCATAACGATGTAATGCGCACCGGGGGAGGGCATGGATCGGTCAACCAGGGGGACAAGATCGCCATTGTCGAGCAGGGGCCTCACTAGACGGCTCCAGCCCAGGGCTATGCCCTGACCGTCCCGCGCGGCCTGTAGCACCACCGTGTAGTTGTTCAGGCTACGGCCCCGTGACCCGACTTGATTGCGGGGCAGCGGGGTCACTCCGGCCCAGGAAAACCAGGCGTCCCAGTCGATCCACGCAGGATCGACCCCGGTCATGCGCAGCAATGGCAGATGGGCAATATCCTGTGGTGACAAAGTGCCATGGGCCGCCGCGAAGGCGGGACTGGCGACCGGAACAAGGGCGTCATCGAACAATCGGATCGCCCGACATCCGCGCCAGATACCGTCTCCGTAGCGCAACGCCAGATCCGCATCGCCCCGTCGCAGATCCACCGGTTCGTCGGAGATCGCATGGTTCACGGTAATTTCCGGATGACGCTGCCAGAACGTGCCGATCCTGGGGATCAGCCAGAAGCCGGCAAAGGCAGTCGTCGCCCCTACGGTCAGGCTCGGCGCATCACCCCGGCTGCGCAGGCGGCGGACGATATCGGCGGTGCGCGCGAATCCCATGGCAAGGGTTTCCGCCAATTCAGACCCTTCCGCCGTCAGCTCCAGTCCGCGATGGATGCGCCGGAACAGGTTGCATCCCAGTTCCTCCTCCAGCGATTTCACCTGGCGGCTGACCGCGCCGGGCGTGACATTCAACTCGGTCGCCGCTGTTTTCATGCTGCAATGGCGCGCGGCGGCCTCGAAAGCGGCGAGGGTGGTCATGGGGGGTAGGTCATAGGGGCGGCGTGGCATGGTTTCTTTCCATGGTTCAGGATTTTCTGACTGTGACCTATCGATTGAGTTGAGGGCAAGCGTAGTCTCGCATTTTTCTGATTTGGAGAAACCACTTTCCTTGCCGGGAAAGACCGTATCGGGCATCGTCGGGGTCGTGATCGATGTATTTTGGGGGCTTCTATGTCCGGAAACACCTTTGCCGTGGATGTAACTGCCATCGACCGGTTGAGCGATGAAGTAAGCAGTTTCACGTTTCAGGCCGTGGATGGTGCTCCATTCCTTGCAGCGCAGGCGGGCAGCCATATTGATGTCGCGTTGTCTGATGGCCTGCTGCGGCAGTATTCGCTGTGGCGCTGGGACCAGGCCGGGAATTGGGGCAGTGTCGCGGTGAAACGGGAAGATGCTGGGCGCGGCGGGTCGCGGGCAATGCATGCCCTTGTGCCCGGAACCCGGTTGATGCTGACCGGACCACGCAACAATTTTCCGCTGGATGAGGCGGCCCCGCATTCGATCCTGCTGGCAGGCGGGATCGGCGCGACACCGATTCACGCGATGGCTGCACGGTTGAAGGCGTTGGGGAAATCCGTCGAGGTGCATTATCTGACACGATCCATCCGTCATGCCGCGTTTCAACCGGCCTTTGAGGCTTTGGGACTGGGATCGGCGCTGTCCTGCCGGTTTGATGATCGGGATGGGTTGATCGATCTCGCCGCGCTTCTGGATGCCGCGCCTGCCGGGTCGCATCTCTATGTCTGCGGGCCGGAACCGCTGCTGAACGCCGCGCTCGCCGCGGCTGCACCACGCCTGCCATCCGCGCAGATTCATTTTGAGCGTTTTGCGGCGGATCCCTCCGCTTTGGATGGACCCAGCGATGCGTTCGAGGTCGTGCTGTCCCGAAGTGGCCGCCAGGTGACGGTTGCCGCTGACAAGTCGATCCTCGATGCGCTGCTGGAGGCCGGAATTTCTGCCGATTATGGTTGTACCGCAGGCGTCTGTGGTGCCTGCATCGTTGATGTGCTGGAGGGGGAGATCGACCATCGCGACAGCGTGCTGACCCCTGATGAACAGGCGGAAAACTCGATGATGTGCCTCTGCGTGTCCCGTGCGAAGGGTGGGCGGCTGGTGCTGGATCTCTAGGGATATGAAACACCTTCTCATCATCGCCCATGCGCCGTCGCCCAATACGATCCTGTTGCGGGATGCGGTGTTGCGCGGAGCGCGGAAGGGAGCGGACGGGGCGGTGGATATTGTCTGCAAGCCGCCACTGGAGGCCGGGCCGGAGGATGTGCTGCGCGCCGACGGGATCGTTCTGGGGACGACGGAAAACCTGGGCTATATGTCGGGTGCGCTGAAAGACTTCTTTGACCGCAGTTACTATCCGGTTCTTGAAGAAAAACAGGGACTTCCCTATGCCCTGTACATTCGGGCGGGCCAGGATGGGACGGGGACGAAACGGGCGGTCGAAAGCATCACCGGCGGCCTGCGATGGGTTCCGATATGCGACGCGGTGATCTGTAAGGGCACCTGGCAGGATGATTTTGCCGATCAATGTGAAGAGCTTGGCATGCTGGCTGCTGCGGGGCTGGAAGCAGGTATATTTTAATTTATGAAAATTTACCTAAAATTTTTCATGAATTAGACGTGTTGGTAGTATAATACCCGTTGCGCTGGCATAGTATCGGGATATGGGAGTGCCCCGAATGACCGATACAATCCTGACACGCCGCCATATCGCATTGCTGGATCACTGGAAGTCCCTGACTGCCGGTCATAGGGCTATTCCGGGACGGTCGGATTTCGACCCGGTATCGATACCGCATCTCTTGTCGTTTCTTGTACTCAGTGATGTGGAGGGGACGGAACTACGTTTTCGGGTTGTCGGGACCGAGGTGACGCGGGCCTGGGGGTCGGATTATACCGGAAAAACACTGCGGGATATCGTCACCGGTCCGTATCATGACTATATCCGCGATCTCTATGATACATGCATAAGCGGGCGCATGCCGGTTGCTTCCCGCAGCCGTTTTCAGTGGCACAAAGGGCGCAGTCTGGACACGATCCGCCTGATGCTGCCGCTGGCCGACCGGAAAGACCCCGATATCGTCGGCCACGTGCTGCTGGGTCAATCCTTTGACTATAGCGCATCCGGTCCCGAGACACCGGTCCAGTACAACTTGATCGACGGTGAGTTCGTCGAGGTCATGTATTCGACCTACGGCACTTGAACCCGTTGAATGGGCGTGGCTGACAGGCCCTACCGCTCCATTCGGCGGTACTTGATGCGGTGGGGCTGGTCGGCCTCCACGCCCAGACGACGTCTGCGGTCGGCTTCGTAATCCTGATAGTTGCCTTCGAAGAAGACGATTTCGCTGTCGCCCTCATAGGCCAGGATATGGGTTGCCAGACGGTCGAGGAACCAGCGGTCGTGGCTGATGACCACGGCGCAGCCGGGGAAGGTCATCAGGGCATCTTCCAGGGCGCGCAGCGTATCGACGTCAAGATCGTTGGTCGGTTCGTCAAGCAGCAGAACATTCGCGCCGGTTTTCAGCATGCGAGCGAGGTGGACACGGTTGCGTTCCCCACCGGAAAGCTGGCCAACCTTCTTCTGTTGGTCGGCACCCTTGAAATTGAACGAGCCGACATAGCCGCGTGAGGCGACCTTGCGTTTACCAAGCTCGATGATGTCGAGCCCGTCGGAGATTTCTTCCCAGACATTCTTGTTATCGTCCAGCACATCGCGGCTCTGGTCGACGTAACCGAGTTTCACGGTTTCGCCGAGGCGGATCGAGCCTGAATCCGGCTGTTCCTGACCGGTGATCATGCGGAACAGTGTCGTCTTACCGGCACCGTTCGGGCCGACGATCCCGACAATCCCGCCGGGTGGCAGCTTGAAGCTGAGATTATCCATCAGAACCTTGCCATCATAGGCCTTGCTGAGATTCTCCGCCTCGATCACGACGCCGCCCAGACGCGGGCCGGGCGGGACGATGATCTGGGCGGTCGTGTTGGCCTTTTCAGCCTCCTCGGCTTCGCGGACCAAATCATCATAGGCGGAGATACGTGCCTTCGACTTGCTCTGGCGGCCCCGGGCGGAGGCGCTGACCCATTCGCGCTCGGCGGCGATGTTGCGCATCCGGGCTTCCTGTTCACGGCCTTCCTGTTGCAGGCGTTTCTGCTTCTGCTCCAGCCAGGAGGAATAGTTGCCCTCGTAGGGAATGCCCCGTCCGCGGTCCAGTTCCAGAATCCAGCCGGTGACGTTGTCCAGGAAGTAGCGATCATGGGTGACCATCACGACGGTACCCGGATAGTCGGCCAGGAACCGCTGGAGCCAGGCAACGCTTTCGGCGTCCAGATGGTTGGTCGGTTCGTCGAGCAGCAGCATGTCCGGGCGGCTGAGCAGCAGGCGACAGAGCGCGACGCGGCGTTTCTCGCCCCCGGAGAGATTCTTCACATTCCAGTCACCGGGCGGGCAGCGCAAGGCATCCATGGCAACCTCGACACGGGAATCCAGATCCCAGGCGTCGGCGGCGTCGATCTTCTCTTGCAGTTCCGACTGTTCACCGATCAGCGTCATCATCTCGTCGTCGTCAGTGACTTCGCCGAGTTTCATAGAAACCTCGTTGAACCGGTCAACGACGGCCTTCAATTCGCCAAGCCCTTCCATGGCGTTTTCCGCCACGGTCTTGCTGTCGTCCAGATGGGGCTCCTGCGCCAGATAGCCGATCCGCACCCCGTCGGCGCACCAGGCCTCGCCGGTATATTCGGTATCGACCCCGGCCATGATCTTCAGCAGCGTCGATTTACCGGCACCATTATACCCCAGCACCCCGATCTTCGCTCCAGGCAGGAACTGGAGCGTGATTTCCTTCAGGACTTCCTTGCCGCCCGGATAAGCCTTGCCCAGCTTGTGCATCCCGAAAACATACTGATACGAGGCCATGGCGGTCCTGCTCCCTGAAAGCGAATGGATGGTACGGAAGCCGCCCGATACAGAGCGGTGCGACGGCCTTTTAGCGGAGTTGAGGGATAAGGGCAATGTTGCCGCATACAATCGGGACGCTATGGGGACAAGGAAAGAGAAGCGCTTGAAAATAAACACCATTGAAAAACTAAAGATTGTCCCAAACGGAAATTAAACCTTTTTCCTGCAAATCCACCCGTTCCCGATATACAACTCCGGGTCTAACTTGTTGATGCGGAATGGCCGCATCGACATCTGACTTTTGGAGGGTAGGACCATGAGTGACGTTCAAGATAGTACTGAAGAGAACATTTCAATCCGGGTCGCTTCTACAATCGAAGACCTGATCGCATGCCAGCGAATTCGATCCGCCTGCTTCATGGCGGGAGATGAGCCGGAACCCTATGCGGAGCAGTTCGACGGTAATGACTTTTCCGCCGCGACGCATCTGCTGGCCTGCCGGAACGGTTCCCCCGTCGGTAGCATGCGGATTCGCATCCTGAATGGCGGTGAGGGTACCGAGGCGACCTGGGAGAAGCTGTCCGTACTGCCCAGTGCTCGAGGGCCTCTGGCGATTTTGAATGCATTGGCACAGGCTGCGATCCATTATTCCGTCTTCAAGGGGATTACCACCATCAGGGGATTGGTGCGTGATCCACGGATAATGAAATTCTGGAAGCGGACAGTGAATGGGGTGGTGACCAATGACCCTCCGGTAGTGTATGAAGGTAGGGAATATCGTCATATCCTGATTGATCTGAGACCGTTCTGGACGCCGGTCGAACGTCTGACACTGGAGAAGATCGAACATGAGATATTCGCGCAACACTTGTCCAATCGACGTCGCGCAATCGCAAGCGAGCGGGCGGAGGCTAAATTGAGGCAGCGAGTCGCATGAGCCGTTACGAACAACTCCTAAGGGAGTTGGAGCAGGCAGCCGCCCCGTCCGATGTGGAACTTGTTCTGCGTCGGACGGGGGCCGCCTATATGTTCTGGCAGACCTGGGATGCTGAAACGGTCTATACATGGGAACGGGTGCCACCCGGCTTCTTCTCCATGTATTACGGTCTGGATTCAGATCGGTACTGCGCCGTGGCCAATGCCATGCGGGCGGGCTGGATCTGTTACACCTTCGGGCAGGCGCGTGCGGAACTGGGTACCAGCGCCGAGGCGAAGGATGCGGAGAAAATCTGGAACAATTTCAACATGCCCGATGGAATCTGTATCGTTCAGGGAGTCGGTGCGCGCCGATCTCTGTTGACGCTTTCAGTGACGGGGAATGCGGAACGCCTACTGATGGCTCATCGTGTGCTGTTTTCTGCAGCGGCGGCAAAGCTGGATGAATTTCTGGCGGCTCGGCTCGACACGCTGTTTCAGGCGTCCCGTGCCCGCGGGCTGCTGTCCCCGGCGGAGGCGGCAACCGTTCAGGCGCAGATTGACATGCCGCATCTGACGATCCGCGAGCAGGCCGATTATCTGAAGGTATCGGTGCGGACGCTGCAAAAGCGGCATGCGGATATCGCCCGAAAACTAGGGGTTTCGTCCTATCCCGGTGCCATCGTCATCGCGCTGGAACGCGGGCATGCCGGAGCGGTTGGCGCGGAACCAGGCGAGATGCCGGAAAAATCGGGCAAGGCAACCACAGCCCCCCCCTATTTGCGCTGATCGACAGTGTAAGCACACGGGCATTCTTTCGCCGGTTGGAAGAATCCGCCGACATGGTTGCGTGGATCGGATGAACCGGCAAAGCTGGGGCATTGAGCCGCCCGCCCGTTCCGATCCTGTGAAAGGCAGCCTTCCCATGTCCGAGAATGAACCGCCGCTCGGGGCCGGGCGCAGCATTGGACTGGCTGCACCCCCTGCGGGACAGGGGAATTTTCTCTATGCCAGCCTCTGGATGCTGGGGGCGCTCAGTTCCTTTGCCCTGATGGCGGTGGCGGGCCGGGAAATCTCCCGTGAACTTGATACATTTCAGTTGATGTTCTTCCGCAGCATCATCGGGCTGGTGATCGTGGTCGGGATCGGCGCGGCCCTACCGGGCGGATTGCGGCGTTTCAGGACCGACTGTTTAAGACTTCATGTCATCCGCAACCTGTTTCATTTTGTCGGCCAGTTCGGCTGGTTCTATGCCATCACGCTGATCTCCCTGGCGGAAGTCTTCGCCCTGGAATTCACCACCCCGATCTGGGTTGCTTTCCTGGCCCCCCTGATCGTGAAGGAGCGGATGACGGTTGGGCGCTGGCTGGCGGTCGTTGTCGGTTTCATCGGTGTCGTCGTGGTGTTGCGGCCCGGCATGACCGAATTCGGGATGGGCCATCTGGCGATGATGATCGGTGCGGCCGCCTTTTCCATTTCGATGCTGACGACGAAGAGACTTGGCCGAACGCAGGAGCCACTGTCGATCCTGTTCTGGATGGCGGTGATCCAGGCACCGCTTGGCCTAATCGGCTCGGTCAGCGATTTTGTTATTCCCGGCGGGACGACGTCCCTTTGGCTGCTGGCAGTGGGTGTCTGCGGCCTGTCGGCGCATTATTCCATCACTCAGGCTTTCCGCTGGGCCGATGCGACCGTTGTCGCGCCGATGGATTTCTTCCGCCTGCCCCTGATCGCCGTGGTCGGGATGCTGCTCTATAATGAGGCACTGGATCCCTTCGTTTTCATTGGTGGCGCGATCATCCTGGCAGGCAATTACCTCAACATCTACTTCGAGCGTCAGAAGAAAAGTTAGGCGTGGCGGCGCAGGACGCGCCCGGTCCTGTCGCCGGTTGGTGTTCCGTTGCTCAGGGCCGGGATGCCGTTGACGAGGACGTGGCATATCCCGGCGGCAGGCTGTTTCGGTTTGAGGAAGGTTCCCTTGTCGAGCACAGTCAGCGGATCGAAGACCGTGATGTCCGCAAAGGCACCGACCCTGATTTCCCCGCGATCCCGGAACCCGAAGACCCGGGCAGGCAGGCCGGTCATCCGCCGCACCGCCTCTTCCAGAGTGAACAGGTTCAGGTCGCGGGCATAATGCCCCAGAACCCTGGGAAAGCTGCCCCAGAGTCGGGGATGCGGGTGCTGATCCCAGGGCAGGCCGTCGGAACCGATCATGCTGTGTGGAAAGGCCAGGATGCGCCGCACGTCCTCCTCATGGAGCTGGAAATATACCGCTCCGGCGGGTAGCAGGCGCTCAGCGGCCTGGATCGGATCGCAAACCCAGATCGCCGCGACTTCATCGATCTCCTTGCCGGTCATTTCGGGATGTGGCTCCGACCAGGTGATCAGCACCTTCACCCCCGGCTGACAGCGTTGCGGGTCCAGGGTCTTGGAACTGGCGGCATAGGGATAGACGTCGAGCGCCACATCCTGGCCCCGGTCGATGGCGTCGGCGACGACTTTAAGACTTTCGATGCTGCGCCCGAAATTGGCCTTTCCGGAAACCTGATGGTGAGACAGGACGACCGGAACCTGTGCGTCCGCGCCTATATCGACGGCTTCCTGTACGGCCTCGATCACGGCTTCGAAATAGTTTCTTGTATGGCTGGCATAAAGCCCGCCCATGCTTGCGACGGCGCGAGCCAGTGTCGTGATCTCCGCCTGCGGTGCGTCGACGGCTTCACGATAGTCCAGGCCGGTGGACAGTCCGATCGCGCCTTCTGCCATCGCAGACAGGGCGGCATGTTCCATGGCGGCGATTTCGGCATCGCTGGCAGCGCGTTGCAATGATCCGCGCATCGCACCGTAGCGAAGGGCGATATGCCCGACCAGTAACCCGGCATTGACCGATGGTGGATGCGCTGACAGGAATTCGGAAAACGCGCCGAAGGAGCCGAAGCGGTAATATTCCTGATCGCCCAGCAGATCCATCGGTGGGGGCGGCCAGTCACGGAATTCGGTCGGGGCCAGGCTGATGCCGCAATTCCCGGCGACGACGGTTGTGACGCCCTGGGTGATTTTCATTGGCATGTCTGGGTCGGACACCAGTGCCCGGTCGTCATGGGTATGGGCGTCGATGAAACCGGGCGCGACGATCAGGCCACTGGCATCGATGTCATGGCTGGCGATGACCGCATCCAGCGCGCCGATGGCTACGATCCTGTCATTGCGGATGGCAATGTCGGCCCGGTAGCGGGCGTCACCGGTCCCGTCGATGATCTGCCCATGCCGGATGATGATGTCGCATCGCGTCACGGGCACCGTATCTGGGCCGGGTTTATCCTTTTCCATCAATCATCCAGTCTGCGAGGTTGAGGGTGGCCACTTCGGCGGCCCGGTCCATGCGGTCCATGCGCAGGAAGAATTCGTCCAGTTGTGGTGGCGGAACAGGGGTCTGGGACAGCATGTCATGGATCTGACCGCGATGGTGCGTGCCATGGGCGAAGACATGCTGCAGTACCTGCCAGACGGGTTCCACCGCCCGGCCCCAGCGCTCGGTCTCGTGCAGCAGGACTTCCTTCGACAGGTCCTCCGGCATCAGCGGGGCCATATAAGCCAGCAACCGCGTTCCTGTTTCACGGAAGGCGCGGTTAAGGGAATCGCGGGTCGGATAGGTGATGCCATCGTCATGCGTCGGCGGCTGTGGTGTGCCGTTCAGGCGTCGCAGATATCGTTCGTCGGTTGTCACGATATGATCAAGCGTCGCGTGAATCGATCCGAAAAAACTCTGTCGGGGGGCGTGATACTCTTCCGGTGACAGACTGGCACAGGCCACCAGCAGCCGCTGATTGGCGAGCAGATGATTGGCGGCCTGGGCGCGCAGCAGGTCAGATGCGGATGGTATCGGGATAGCCGGGGGCATGGACTTGAAACATACTCCGATTTGCGCTTGATTTGATTTATGGCAGGGTCGATGTACTATGCCACAAAAGGATGGCTCGATGATGCAAGAAAAAGACGATTTCTCTCAGAATGGCAGCGACGCCGTCGGGCCGCCCCCGAGCGGTGCGAAATCGGAAATCCCGGCCTATAAGGGGGTTGCGCTGTTCCATATCGGACAGGCGGTGCAGCATCGCAAATTCGGGTTCCAGGGCGTGATCTTCGACGTTGATCCCCAATTCGCCAATACCGACGAATGGTATGAGGCAATCCCGGCTGAGGTCCGTCCCCGCAAGGATCAGCCCTTTTATCATCTGTTTGCCGTCAATCCGGCGGACAGTTCCCCGTATATCGCCTATGTCTCGCAGCAGAATCTGATTCCGCTGCCGGAAGGCGAAGATGTCGCCCATCCGCAGTTGGAGGATTACTTCGACGGGCGACAGGACGGGCGCTGGATTGTTCCCCGCGACCGCATGCAGTGATCGCGGATCGGACCCACCCCCGATGCTGACAAAAGCCAGCCGGTATCAGGATGTTCTGGCCCATTTTTCCTGGCAGGTGCCGCAGCGTTTCAATATCGGCGTGGATGTGGCCGACCGGCAGGATCCATCGGCACCGGCCATCATCTTTCGCGATGTCGATGACACGGTGCGCGAATACACATTCGGAGATCTGACGCGGCTGAGCAACCGGTTCGCCAATGTGCTGATCGCCCATGGACTGGCTCGGGAAGACAGGGTCGCAATCCTGCTGCCCCAGGCACCGGAAACGGCGGTTGCCCATATTGCCGCCTACAAAGCCGGGATGATCGCGGTGCCGCTGTTCACTCTGTTTGGAGAGGAGGCGCTGGAATTCCGTTTGGGTAATTGCGGCGCCCGGGTTGTCGTAACCGATGCCATCGGTTTGCCGAAGATTGCGGCGATCCGGGATCGTCTACCCGATCTGGAATTTGTTTTTTGCATAGACGGGCCGGGGCCGCAGGCAATCGATTTTCATGATGCACTGAACAGGGCCTCCGATAGTTTCGTGCCGGTTGATACGGCGGCGGATGATCCTGCGGTGATCATCTTCACCTCCGGCACGACGGGCCAGCCGAAAGGCGCGCTGCATGCTCATCGCGTGCTGCTGGGCCATCTGCCCGGCGTTGAGTTTCCGCATGATTTCTTCCCGCAGGCGGGAGACCGGTTCTGGACCCCGGCGGACTGGGCCTGGATCGGGGGCTTGCTGGATGTCCTGCTGCCCAGCCTGCACCATGGCAGGCCGGTGCTGGCCTATCGCGCCCGGAAGTTCGATCCGGAGGAGACCTTTCAAATCCTGGGTCGGTTCCAGATCCGCAATGCATTCATGCCCCCGACGGCGCTGAAGCTGATGCGGCAGGTCGCTGATCCGCGCGGGCGGTTCGACTATGCCATGCGCTCCATCGGGTCGGGGGGCGAGACATTAGGAGCGGAACTGCTTGATTGGGGTCGGGAGATCTTCGGCCTGACGATCAACGAGTTCTATGGTCAGACCGAATGCAATCTGGTGGTTGGCAACTGCGGTGCCTGCATGCCGGTTCGCCCCGGCTATATGGGGCGCGCCGTGCCGGGTCACAAGGTCGGGATCGTCGATGATGCGGGCAATCCTTTGCCGGATGGAACGGTGGGTCATATCGCGATCCATCGCCCGGACCCGGTGATGTTCCTGCGTTATTGGGACAACCCGGTCGCAACGGCGGAGAAATTTGCTGGGGACTGGCTGCTGACCGGCGACACCGGCAGTCGCGATGAAGAGGGCTATTTCCGGTATGTCGGGCGCAGTGACGATGTGATCACCACGGCGGGCTATCGTGTAGGTCCAGGGGAAATCGAGGATTGCCTGATGAAACATCCCGCTGTCGCCTTGGCCGCAGCTGTGGGGGTGCCGGACCCGATCCGCACCGAAATCGTCAAGGCGTTCATTGTACTGCGGGACGGGGCCATTGGTGACGATGCGCTGGTGGCTGAAATCCAGTCCTTCGTGAAAACCCGCCTGGCCGCACATGAATATCCACGACAGGTTGCCTTCGTGGACAGCCTGCCGATGACGGCGACAGGTAAGATCATGCGCCGGGAACTGCGCGGCAAATAGTCTGTCTTACTTGTTTGCTATGTTCCGGGGTTGGCATAGGCTACTGTCGCGGGATCGCACGATTTGGGAAATTCACTGTATGACGAATGAATTGCTGGCCAGTAGCGCCGGAATCCGCCGTAAGGCGGTGGGTTTGTCCGGCTCCCTTATTGTGGTGGTCACGGCATTGGTCGGCGCATTGCTGTATTTTGGGGTGCTGGGACAGGACAGTATCGCCCGCCGCAACAGCGAAGCCGCGGTCGCGTCCTCTCTGCGGATGTTGAATGCCAATGTCAGGGATCATGCGGTTGACAATGCGTGGTGGGATGCGACGCGCATTCGTGTGGTCGGGGCGCGGGATTATGATTGGGCCGACCAGAATATCGGTGCGTGGATGTTTGAGACTTATGGCATCAACGGATCCTTCGTCCTGGGATCGGAGAATGAGCCGATCTATACTGTTCTGGAGGGAGAAAGAGTTGCGTATTCCCTGGATGATTTCGACGGGGGCATTCAGGACCTGATTGAGCAGGCACGGACGGTCGACATGGATGAATCCGTCGCCAAGGCCGGGTATCTGATATTTCAGGGTAATCTGGTTGTTCTGGCGGTCGCCGCAATCACGCCGGAAGTGCCCACAGAGGCGGAGCTTGTGTATCGGGATCGCCCCATACTTGGGATGTTCCGGTTCCTGGATCAGGCATTTCTCGACACACTCGCGGAGGATCTGTTGATTCCCGGCGGGTTCCGACTGATCGCGCCTGGTGCTGACGCTCCGAATGGAACCGATGCCCGGCAGGTAATCACGGCGGTCAACGGTACACCCCTGTCCCAGGTTACCTGGCAGGCGGCGACGCCTGGAACCGATCTTCTCGTCCGTGCCATACTGCCGGCGATGCTGTCGCTCGGTGTGGTCGCGCTGATTGCCTTCACCCTGTTCCGGCGGATCGTGCGGATCAGCACCAGCCTGGAACAGGCGGTTGAGCATCTACGTGTGGCTGAGGCGGATGCGCGTGAGGCGCGGATGATTGCCGACAGTGCGAATGCGGCAAAATCCCGGTTCCTCTCCAGCGTATCGCAGGAGCTCCGCTCTCCATTGCAGGCGATGGTCGGATTCGCATCGCTGATCCGGGATGGCAGGGAGGGGTCGATCTCCATCGCGGAAATTACCGACTATGCCGCATCAATCCATGAAGAAGGCATGGTATTGAGCGAGATGATCGACGATCTGCTGGAATTTACTCGCCTGGAGCGCGAAACTCATGCCATGGATGAGTTTGCCGTTGATCTGGGGTATATTCTCGGTGTCGTGAAGACGTCCTTCGAAAAACAGGCGGATATGAAGGCGATTGGGATCATGCTCGACATTCCCGACCGTCTGCCAAAACTGAACGGTGATGAACGGGGGTTGCGCAGCCTTTTCCGTCATCTGATAGACAATGCGATCAAATTCACGCCACACCGAGGCACTATCGAAGTATCCTTGCAGCATAATGAAGGCAGCGACAGCACACCGAGGTCGCTTTCGGTTTCGATTCGTGACTCGGGACAGGGCATGGATCCGGCATTCCGGCAGCGGGCCACTGCCGCTTTTGAAAAAGCTGAACTGGGACTTTCACGGGTTCATGGCGGGATTGGAATCGGTCTGTCCCTTGTCCGTCTGATATCCCAGCGTCATGGTGCGCGACTGGATATTGAATCCTTTGAGGGGGTCGGGACGACGGTCACGGTTACATTTCCGGCAAGTCGCGTAGTGACGGATTAGGAGGTTTTTGAGTCAATTCTATCGACGGAGCAGAGGATTTCGCTTAAACAGCATGATCATGTTATGGGGGAATGGGGAAATCGGTCGATTGATGGAACATCTGCATGGGCTGCGCCCAAAGCGGTATTGGTATGCCGTAACGCCCCTGTTGCGGGGTGGGGCGGTCATTGTTTTGAGTTTCGCGCTGGCTTTGCCGATGAGTGCGACGGCTTTTGCTCAGATCACTGACCCTGATGTACCGGAGGTAAATGAGATCGCCCCTGCCTTTATTCTTGAGCGTTATCGCGTCAAGGCAGAGGCGGGTGATGTTGCCGCACAATTTAGGCTTGGAATACTGTACGAGCGTGGGATGGCTACAGGCTCGGTCGATCTGGATTCTGCTGCGCACTGGTATGGTCGTGCGGCGGAGGGGGGCCATCTTCAGGCAAAATTCAAGCGTGCCCGATTCTACGAGGACGGCCTTGGCGGCCCACGGGATTTGGCGGCGGCGACGGGATTATATCGCGCGGCCGCCGAGCGTGGTATGGCGGAGGCGCAGTACAATCTTGCCATAATGCTGCATCAGGGGATCGGAACGTCACGGGACATTTCCGAAGCCATCCGTTGGTACGAACAGGCGGCATTTCGGGGAATCGTGCCGGCCATGCAATCCCTTGGTCTGCTCTATCTGGGCGGGGTGGAGAATCGTCCGCAGGATGATATCGAAGCATGGGCTTGGCTGAGTTTGGCGATAGAGAATGGTGACCCGCTGGCCGCGCGCTATCTGCCAGAAGTGGCGGCGCGGATGGATGATGCGGCACTGACGGAGGCGGCGCGGCTGGCGGATGCCTATCGCCAGCTTCGCCTGCATCCTTGATCCGGAACCATTGCCATCCGATGATATTGCTGTGGCGTTGATATTGGCAGGGATCGTGTATTTTCGTATTGTCGTCGCAAGGATAAATCTTGTCGCGGCAATGTGAGCCTGAAACTCACCCGGATTTAGCTTAGCGCGCAGTACCAACACGGGCTGGGGCGGCGGCGGAAACCGCCCCTTTGCCTTATCAAAGGGATTGATCGATATGGCCGATGATGAGGATCTGGACCTTCGTTCTCTGGACGATCAGGAACTGGTCGAACAGATGTGGGACGATCTGTATGATGGTCTGGCGGATGAAATCACCACTGCCACGAACATTCTGCTGGAACGCGGCTGGACACCCTACAAGATCCTGACCGAGGCGCTGGTTGAGGGGATGCGGATCGTCGGGATCGATTTCCGCGACGGCATTCTGTTCGTGCCGGAAGTGCTGATGGCGGCGAATTCGATGAAGGCCGGGATGAATATCCTGCGCCCACTGCTGGCAGAAACCGGTGCGCCGCCCCAGGGCAAGATGGTGATCGGGACGGTGAAGGGCGACATTCACGACATCGGCAAGAACCTCGTCTCGATGATGATGGAAGGGGCTGGGTTCGAAGTGATCGATCTGGGAATTAACAATCCAGTCGAGAAATATCTTGCCGCTCTGGAAGAACACAAACCCGATATCCTTGGCATGTCGGCGCTGCTGACCACGACGATGCCGTATATGAAGGTCGTGATCGACACGATGAAGGAACAGGGCATTCGCGACGACTATACGATCCTTGTCGGCGGTGCGCCCTTGAACGAGGAATTCGCCCGCGAGATCGGTGCCGATTCCTATTGCCGCGATGCGGCGGTTGCGGTGGAAACGGCCAAGGCCGTGATGGTGCGCAAGAACAACCAGTAGTCCCGTCGGCCTCGGCCGTTCGGGCGGGGAATGGATAGGATGGACAAGACTGTTGATAGTGTCGATCCGGCGCCAGATGCGGCGCCGGAATTCGGCAACCGGCAGGCATCTGTGTTGGTGATCGCCTGTGGTGCGCTGGCGCGGGAAATCGTCGATCTGATCCGCCTGAACGACTGGCAGCATCTGGCGGTTACCTGCCTTCCGGCGAAACTGCACAATGAACCGCAGAAGATTCCGGATTTGTTGCGCACGAAGATTCGACAGCATCGTGATTCCTATAGCGAAATTTTCGTCGCCTATGCTGATTGTGGCACCGGCGGATTGCTGGATCGGGTGATCGAAGAGGAAGGCGTGTCGCGCATCGGCGGCCCGCATTGCTATTCCTTCTTCGCGGGTGAAGCAGTCTTTGATGAGATGGCCGAAGCGGAGATAGGGACTTTTTATCTGACTGATTATCTGGCACGGCATTTCGAGACGCTAATCCTCGACGGGATGGGAATCCGCAAATATCCCCAGATGCGTGACATGCTGTTTGCGAATTACACCCGCTTGATGTACCTCGCCCAGACGGACGATCCGGTGCTCGACGATCGTGCCCGGCAGGCGGCAGAGGCGCTGGGTCTGCGATACGAGCGGAGGCAGACCGGCTATGGCGAGCTTGCCGGTTTCATGACTGAAGCGGCCCGAACGAATTCCCCTTCAACCAGTTAAGGATTTAAGGTTCAGATGGCTCAGTTGATCGTTGTGTATTGGCGCGATATACCGGCCCAGGTGATTGCCAAGAAAGGGCGTCGCGATCAGGTGAAGATCGTGCTGACCGAACGTTTCGAAAAGGCGATCGACCGCGCTGCGATGCGAGGCGGCGCGCGGTCCACGGACGATTATCTGGCTGATTGGCGCAAAGCCGATCCGGTAGAAGTTTCGGACGACCTCGAGGCTGAAGCCCGCAAGGTCGCGGACCTACTCGAAGCCGACTATGACGATGCGCGCCTGAAGACATTGGTTGAGGCGGGTGGTCACGCGGCCTGAACTATCCCTGCAACAGGCCCGGTCGTTCCCGGAACCAGTGGCGGATGAAATCGATCAGCAGTCGGTTCTTCAGCGGCAGGCTGCCCTGATAGGGATAGACGAGATAGATCGGGCTGCGCGGGGAATCATAACCTGAAAGAGCGAGTTCCAGTCGTCCTGCGGCGACTTCTGCCGCGACGACATAGCGGGGTAGGCGTGCAACACCAGCCCCGGCGCAGGCGGCATCCCGGATCAGCGGATAATGGTTGAGGCGCAGTCGTCCCGAAACAGGGATCGATTCCGGTCCATCGGGTGAGAAGAAAATCCAGCGACCGTCCTTCACCAGATGGAAATTCACCAGACATTCATGCCCGGTCAGATCCGCCGGTGTCTGCGGCGGCGGGTTTCTGTGCCAGTAATCCGGCGCCGCACAGACCAGTTCCGAATATTCCCCTAGCGGCAGGGCCACCTGATCGGGATCGTCTGTCAGCCCGGATCGGATCGCGATA
The DNA here is from genome assembly GCA_965223125.1 of Alphaproteobacteria bacterium. Classification (GTDB taxonomy): domain Bacteria; phylum Pseudomonadota; class Alphaproteobacteria; order UBA8366; family Aestuariispiraceae; genus Pacificispira. The sequence continues at coordinate 2,913,232 of OZ244984.1, forward strand.
TCCATCCGGGTGGCCTTCATGTCGCGATACTGGTTCTCCAACTCCAGATCCACCGTGATCGCGGGGTGGAGAATCTGAAAATTCGCGATGATCTGGTTCAGGAAGAATTCACCGAAGGAGACCGGCACCGTCATTCGGATGGTGCCCTCAGGAACAGCCCGCAGGGCATTCATGGCCTCGAAGGCCCCGTCGATCCGTTGCCTGATATCCCGGCAATGGACAAGGAACAGGGCCCCGCTTTCGGTCAGTTCGACACGCCGTGTGGACCGGAACAGCAGTTGCGCGCCAAGTACGGTCTCCAGTCGCTTCACATGCTGGCTGATCAAGCCCTTGGACAGGCCTAGGTCGCGCGCGGCGGCGATGAAACCCCCCGCTTCCACAACGGCAGCGAAGCTCATCATTTCCGGCAGGTATCGACTCATTGTTCATCCTGCTAAACAAACAGTTCTAAAATAGCATTCTTATCAAAACAGTATTGTCGGGATATATCCGGGTCAACAGCAACCAGCCTGAAAGGATCAGGATTATGAAAATTCTCCTCATTGGTGCCAGCGGTGTTATCGGCAAGGCCGTCGCCGAGGAACTGGGCACGCGCCATGACATCATCCGGGCCGCCCGCAGCAGCGGTGACATTACACTCGACGTTCTGGATAGCGCGAGTATCAAGGCGGCATTCGTGAAACTCGGCACCGTCGATGCCGTTGTCTCCACAGCCGGGAAGGTCCATTTCGGGGATTTCGCAGAGATGGACGAGGCGAAGTACCGGATTGGAATCGATGACAAGCTGTTCGGTCAGGTCAATCTCGTGCTGATCGGCCGCGACCATGTCTCGGAGGGCGGTTCCTTCACCCTGACCACCGGTGTTCTGACCCATGATCCGATCCGCTATGGCAGTTCCGCCTCCATGGTGAATGGTGCGGTCGATGCCTTCGTGCGGGCGGCTGCCATTGAAATGCCCGCCCGTCAGCGGATCAACTCGGTCAGTCCCGGTGTGATCCTGGAGTCGATGGAAGGGTATGGACCGTATTTCCGGGGCCATGATCCGGTGCCTGCATCCCGTGCAGCGCTGGGCTATGCCAAGAGTGTCGAGGGATTGCAGACCGGGCAGGTCTTTGAAATCTACTGACCAGGCCTATTGGATAGGATCCCTCAGCAGGTGCCGTATCAGCGCTTGCTTTCGCGCTGGAGCGCCCATTTGACAGAGGCACCATCAGGGCCGGTAACGCCGGTCAGGAGGATCTGCTGTGTGCGCTTGGTCTCCTGCTGTCCGCCCAGATAAACGCTGTCGGTCAGCGACATGTCGGCACCGCTGGCCCGCAACCGCCAGCCGCTGCCCGACGGCGTTTTCAGCAGAGCGGCGGAATGGTTGGAGAGCAGCGAGACCTGAACCTTCGGGTGCAGATGGAAACGCAGGGTGAAAGTATGACCCTCGCGTCCTTCCAGTCGATCCTCGCCCCGCAGATCGCTGCCCACTGGCGATAGATACAGGCGTCGGGAATGGATCAGGCCGAAGGGCTTCTGGTAGCCGTCATGGGAGGCGTCGATCCAGACCGCACCCTCGCTCTCATTGCGCTCCACAACGGTGCTGGCGCGGCGGCGTCCAATCCGTCCGTCGGCGGTGATTTCGTCCGCATTGGTGTCCTCAATCCCCAGGGTCGAATGCGCCGCCGTGCTGCGCTGGGCGCGGGCCCAGGCACCGGTGGCGGTACGGGCGGCCCCGCAATTCACGATCAGCCGCTCGGTCCCGTAGCTGACCTCCAGCGCCAGCGGGGCGGCATGGGCATGGATGTCATAGGGGGCACCGGGCGGTGCGCCGACATCGATCAGCACATTCAGCTTACCGGAGATCAGGCGCTCGAACCCGCCATGGGGACAGCGGGTCGGTGCGCGTCCCTTCGCGTCGGCCCGGCCCAGAACCGCATCGATCTCCGCCCCGTCGCCCTCGCGGGTATCGTGAAACAGGCCCAGCCCGCCATCGCCATGGCGGAAGAAGCGCAGGACCGGGGCCATGCGGTCAATGGCGGTGACGAGGCTGATCGGGACTTCCGACTGGAATTCGATGAATAGTTCCCGCAATCCGACAAGCTCGCGCATGACCTCGAATTGCAGGCGCGGGCTGCGCGTCGCATGACATCCATCCGGCAGGATCACCCGGGACAGTTCCCGTTCCATTGCCGCGATGGCGGCGGGAAAGCGGTTGTGAAAGGCGGGCAGCATCAGGCTGGCCTGGACCAGTCCCAATATTCCGGCCAGCCGATCCTCCGCATCGCCCTCAATGCCTGCGACATAGCCCAGATGCCGGATCTGGCGACCCAGTGAGTCGAGCAGTTCAACCGCGAAAGCAGGGGGGGCTCCAGCAGTGATCAGGGTCCAGTGGCCAAGCCAGGCCCGCACCCGGTTTCCCGTGACACCGGCGGACCAGGTAATGCGATTGGCGGCGGGCCTGCCCCGCTCCTGATCAGCAAGCCAGGTGCTGACCAGGGTACGGGCGGTTGATCCCGCTGCTTCCCCGCCCGCTGCGGCCAGGTCGCGCAGCCAGGTGAAGCCATGTGCTTCCCTCTGCCAGTCGGTGGGTGCGTCCGGTATTTCCCAGGGAGTGGTTTCCGGTGTCAGGACCGATCCACCGAAGGCAAGGCGTCCGGAAATGATCGCCCGTCCCAGGGCCGGATCCCCCGACCAGGGATCGCCGATCCGGCGGCTGGGTGCGCCGGGCCGAGGGCCACTCAGCATGGGACCATACAGACCCACAGCCCGCGCGCCACGTGCCAGAGCATAGCGCAGTTCCTGACCGATGAGGCTGGGAGAAGTGGCGACCGCGTCCATCGTCTGTATTCGGCCTTCCTGTCTGTAACGTCTCAATCGCCGCGCAGGCGACGAATATTTCCCGCATAGGCACCGGGGCCACCCTTGAAGGTGGCGGTACCGGCAACCAGCACGTCGGCACCGGCGGCGATGGCCTGAGCTGCGGTTTCGAAATTGATGCCGCCGTCAACTTCCAGATCGATTTCGCGACCGCTGGCATCGATCATCCGGCGCAGATGCACGATCTTGTCCAGTTGCGAGGCGATGAAGCTCTGCCCGCCGAAACCTGGATTGACCGACATCACCAGGATCAGATCCACCAGATCCAGCACCGGTTCCACGACCGATGCCGGGGTGCCCGGATTCAGCACCACACCCGCCTTTTTGCCCAGCGCGCGGATCGATTGCAGCGTGCGGTGCAGATGCGGCCCGGATTCCGGATGCACTGAGAGGATATCCGCCCCGGCTTTGGCAAAGGCCTCTATATAGGGATCGACTGGTGCGATCATCAGATGCACGTCGAAGACCTTGGTACTGTGCGGGCGCAAGGCCGCGACCACGGCGGGACCGATGGTGATATTGGGCACGAAATGACCGTCCATGACATCGACATGGATGTAATCCGCCCCAGCCGCATCAATGGCCGCGACTTCGGCGCCAAGGCTGGCGAAATCGGCGGACAGGATGGAGGGTGCAATGCGGATCGGTCTCTGGGGCACTGTGCGTCAGCCTCTGCGGTCACTTTTGTCGAGATGGTACAGGTAATCATCGATTCGTCCGCATGCAACAAGGCCGCACTCAATTGTCCTGCGGGGTGAAAAGAGTGATTCGACCGTCCAGCCCGGCGATAGCGGCATTCTCGATCCTGCGCAACTGTGTGTCGGCGGGCAGGGCTGAGGCCGTTGCCGAGTCCATCAGGATCGTTGTGCCGGTTGTCTTGTTCAGGGCCTCCAGTCGGGCTGCTAGATTGACGGTATTGCCATGCACCGTGTAACCGCGCCGTCCGGCACCTCCGACCGTTCCGGCGACCAGCGGCCCGGTGGCGAGACCGACGCGCACCGATAGCTGTTCACCCTCGAACGCCTGTTCGCGGCAGCATTGCAACAGGGCCAGGGCAGCGGCGAGCGCGTGCTGTGCATGGTTGTCCAGGTCGGTCGGGGCGTTGAACACCGCCAGCACCGCATCTCCCTGGAACTGCGTGATGACGCCGCCGCGCTCACCGATACAGGCCGCAGCCGTGTCGAAATAGGCGTTCAGCACCCGTACCGTCGCCTCCGGTCCCAACCGGTCGGTCAGGTTGGTGAACCCCGCCAGATCGCAGAATACGACGGTCGCCACCCGTTCCTGCGTCGGCAGGATGCCGCCACTTGCCAGCACCGCCTCGGCAATCGCATCGGGGACATACTGACCGAATGTCTCCCGGATCGTGCGGTTGCGGCGTTCCGCCTGGATCTGGCGTCGAACCAGCCGTTGTGTTCGGAATACGATCAGGGCCAGCATTCCGGCCACCGCCAACAGGACGATGGATTCCTGTATTCGGCTGTTGGAAGCCGTCCAGTCGGGGGAGAGCAGAAAGGACATATAGACGGTATCGGTCGCGCCCGCCGGAATATCGTTCCAGTCCAGACTGCCCGGATGATCAGCCCAAAGGAACAGGGCACCCCAGCCGAGAACCAGACACAGCCCGGTCCAGAGCACGATCCGGGGGGAGAGGCTAAGGCCGGTGCTGATCAGCACCAGAAAGAGCAGCGGGAAATAGTTGAAATGATAGAGCAGTCCTCGGGGTAGCCCGTCGAAGATTGTCGACATCGCAACCGCAATACCGGCCAACACGAAACCGACATCCAGCGCGTAGAAGAAATATGGCAGCCAGCGATGCGTCTGATAGGCGGGAATGAGTCGGAGGTGGAGCGCCGTCACCCCAGCGATCAGCGCGCATCCGGCCAGTGTGTAATAGACGATGGGCGGGTTGCGGCTGATCCCGAACCAGAGGGCAAACAGAAGGATGATCAACAGACGGCCCAGCATGGCAATCCGTGTCGTGTCGGCGCGTTCCTCCTCGAACAGGTCTTGTAATTCCTGCTCTGTCCCCATCCGCGTCAATCCGGCAGCGGGTACTGGATCAGCGTCAGGATATTGCCGTCCGGATCGAAGAAATGCGCCAGGGCCCCGCCCCAGGGTTGCAATTCGGGTCGTCCGTCAAAGACGACTCCCTTGGCCTCCATCGCGGCGACACTGGCGCGGATATCGGGCGTGGCAAAGGAGATGCCGGTAAAGCGCCCGACCAGCTCGTCCGCCTCCTCGGGATCATCCACCTTATCGATGGCTTCCAGCACCAGCTTGACGGAGCCGGTATCGAAAATTGCCACCACGTCTTCGGTAATCGCGGGGGTCATGCCCAGCTTGTCGCGATAGAAGGGCAGGGCCTTCGTCAGATCGGCGGTGAAGATGCGGATCGTGTCTATCGGTCCCAGCATGGGTCCAGGCTCCTCTCGCACAGTGTCGCATATCATGTCCGCTTCCTGTTTGACACAGGACCGTCCGGCGGACAACGTCCACGGATTGCAGATTGCTTCGGGAGTATCCTGTTGATGGCTTCACTCACTCTGGCGCAGGCGCGCCTCATCCTCGCTCATGGCATGGCGTATCCAAGGTCGGGGCCGGAGCGGCGGATTGCCATTGCGGTGGTCGATGCGGGCGGGCATCTGCTGGCGCTGGAGCGGGAGGAGGCGGCCCCGGTGCTGCTGGCCCCTATCGCCCAGGCCAAGGCGCAGACCTGCATCAGCTATGGCAAGCCGACCAAGGCCATGATGGCCCTGGCAGGGGTATTTCCAACATGGTTCGACGGGATCAGCCGTGTATCGATGGCGCGTATGGGCCTGCCGCTGATCGCCACCATGGGCGGCGTTCTGATCCGCGATGCGGAGGGTAGGGTGCTGGGCGCGGTCGGTGTCGCGGGCGAGGCGGGGGAGACGGATGAGGCAATCGCGGTTGCGGGCATTCGGGCGGCGGGTCTTCTCGCCGATGCGGGATAACATCACAGTTGGAGACGGGCAGTATGGTAACGGTTTCGACCAGTAATTCGGTGCGGATTGATCTCTACAGCGACACCAAGACCAGGCCATCGCCCGGCATGCTGGCGGCGATGGCTGATGCGGTGGTGGGCGACGAGCAGGCCTTCGAGGACCCGACCACACTGGCGCTGGAGGCGCGAGCCGCCGACCTGCTGGGGAAGGAGGCAGCGCTGTTCCTGCCCTCCGGGACGATGTGCAACCAGATCGCCCTGCAGGTCCATTGCCGCCCCGGCGATGCGGTTCTGGCCGACCGTACCGCCCATATCATCGGCTTCGAGGGCGGCGGGGCGGGGGCGACGGCGGGGGCGAACATCCTCCCCCTCGACGGGGTGGGCGGCGTCTATTCCGTCGCTCAGGCAGCGGCGGCGATCCCGTCCCCCGCCAACCGCTACGCGCCCCGCGTGCGCCTGATCGAGGTTGAACAGAGCGCCAATCTGGGCGGCGGCACCGTCTGGCCGCTGGAGGTGCTGGACGGGCTCGGTGCGCTGGCAGCGGCGCAGGGGATCGCAACCCATATGGACGGGGCGCGGCTGATGAATGCCGTCGCCGCCACCGGCATCCCGGCGGCGCGGCAGGCGCAGGCGATGGATTCGGTCTGGCTCGACCTCTCCAAGGGCCTCGGCTGTCCCATCGGCGCATTGCTGGCGGGGAAGAAAGACTTTATCGCCGAGGCCTGGCGGGTGAAGCAGCGCATGGGCGGCGCGCTGCGCCAGTCCGGCTATCTCGCCGCCGCCGGTCTCTACGCCTTCGATCACAATCTGGCGCGACTGGCCGAGGACAACACCCATGCCAGGCTCTTCGCCGACGGCATTGCCGACCTGCCTGGCGTGGACCTCGACCCCGCGACGGTGCAGACCAACATCGTCTTCTTCCGCCTGACCGATCAGGCCGCGATGGACGCCCCCACCCTGTCCCGCCGCCTGCAGGATCAGGGCATCCGCATCGGTGCCTTCGACGCCAGAACGCTGCGCGCCGTCACCCATCTGGACGTCACCCGCGCCGGGGTAGAGGAAGCAATCGCGGCGATGCGCGCGGCGCTGGGGTAGGGGATATCGCGAAGGGCGCGAAGAAGGCGCAAAGGACGCGGAGGCATGTGCGACTGCCCGTACGCCCCGGCTGTCGGAAGACGTTGAAATGAAATGACTCACACCGTCACTCCCGCGCAGGCGGGAGTCCAGAGCGGCGGATCCGAATGCCTGCCGGTGGCTCTGGACCCCGGACAGCCGCGTCGCGTCTTCCGGGGAGACGAAGATTCCGGATACTCGTAACTATACTTCCAACATTGAAGAACCAGAAAAGTGTACTGTCACCGCAATCCTGACATCTGACCGACGGGAAAAGGGGAGGCACCCATGACGCATATCACCATTCTGAACGGCCCCAATCTGAACCTGCTGGGGGAGCGGGAGCCGGAAATCTATGGCGCGACCACCCTGCCGGAGATCGAACAGGGCTGTCGCGCCCTGGCCGGGACGCTGGGCATCGATATCGACTTCTATCAGTCGAATTTCGAAGGCGAGCTGATTAACTGGATTCACGCGGCACGCAAGACCAGCGACGCCATCGTCATCAACCCGGCAGGCCTGTCCTTCCATTCCATCCCGTTGCTGGATGCGCTGAAGACATTCGACGGCCCCATCGTGGAAATCCACATTTCCAACATCCATGCCCGCGACGAGTTGCACCGGCATTCGATCCTCTCGACGGTCGCCAGCGGCGTCATCTGCGGCATGGGCCCCTTCGGCTACAGCCTCGCAATGCTGGCCGCGTCAAGGATGCTGGGCGAAGCCCCGGCGGGGATGCCGGACAGTCTGGCCGCGCTGCCGACCGGATAGAAGGCCTGTCGGGTATCGAGCAAACATCCTATGCCCCACCTTCGGACCCGTCGTCGGTAGGGCTGGAACCTGTCCACCGGATGATTGTCTTTGCACCATCCGGGGCGCGGTATCGACTTTGTCCTGATCTTGCTGCTGAAACAGGATGCGAGGAGAGGAGTGTATAACACACCATCTATTCAGAGTTGAATTTCCCCCAATTCGACTTCAATATCCATATATACATCCAGGGTGGGAGGTCACTTTGTATATCAGGCAGACGATAGCGTTGATCGTGCGCGAGAAACTCATTCTTTTATCGTTTACAATGCAATTTCTAGCGAATGTGTCTCTGTCTGTATTGGCAATTTATTTGATCCATAACTATTATGAGCTTATTTCCGAGAATTATTTTTGGGTGTTCTTTATTTATTATGCGGTTTTTTGCACGATCTGTATTTTGTTGAATGCGTTTTTATTGGAGGTTGTTTATCAGATCGAAACTGGGAATAAGCCGGAACTCTGGCAATGTATATTCGATATGATGCGTCATAATCTCATTCATATTTTCCCGCTTGGAATGGTCTGGGCCAGCCTTCTATTCATTCTTCTGATCGTTGAGTCTTTTCTGAGTTCAAATGCAAAGAGAAAAAGCCTTAAGAATCTTGTTAATACCGGTTTCACGCTACTTCGGGAGGGGTTGCGTATGATCGTGTTCCTGACATTGACGATCATAACCTGGGAAGAGAAAAGCCTGATTGGTGCTTTCAATAAAGCTCGAAAAAGTTTATCAGGGAATTTTTCAAAATATTTTATAGAATATACAAGAAGTAGAATATCAGTTATGGTGTTGCTTATTCCTGTTTTTTTTGTAGGTTTTATGTCGGGTAGTGGCATTGAATTTCCATTATGGGTAATTTTTATTACATTGTTATATTTTCAATTGGTTATGTCTTTCACAATACTTCTTGAACAGCTGATTGTAGCGGAAATTGTGATGTGGGAAACGAAATACTTGAAAGCAATCGAGGCGGCACCGGATGATGCTGATCCAGAAATCGTCCTGACAGACATTCCTCGCCCCAGTATTTTCGACACAGTTGCAGATCTGCGTTGAACTCCCCAGCCTACCACGCCGCCACATCCAGGAACGGCCAGACCGCGCACCATTTCTCCGCCTTCTCCCGATAGACCTGCGGGATATCGAGGCGTCGGTTGGGTCGGATTTTACCGGCCATGGCAGGGCCGGTGCCGAACGGCGCATAGAGCCTGTCCGCGCCGCCGCTTTCCCGTGTCACCGCGCCCCGTGTCACCGCGATGGCGCTGGTCTTCGTGGGGAAGCGCAGCACGGCATGCTGTGCCTGTCGCACCGGCGGATAGCGCAGGCCGTATCTGGCCTCGTACCAGATCGGCACCCGCGCCTGATTGCGGATCTGGACCGTCACCGGCAGATCGGCGAACAGATCCGCCGCCTTCCGGATCAGCGCATCTTCCGCCTCCCAGGACGTGTCCCGGTCGAAATACATCAGGTCGTAATCCCCGATATGCGCCGTGACCTCCCACCCCGCCATTCGGTTCCACACCGTCTGCACCAAACAGCCGGAGGTCAGCCACGTCTCGAAGGGCAACTCCGGCAACCGCTCCAGGATCGCCGCGTTATAGGGATTGCCGAGAACGAGGGAGAGGAAGCGCATGTCAGCGACCTTAATTAGTGCAGTGTCACCGTAATCCCGTAACCCTGTTTTGCCTATTCGCACAGATTTATGAGCCGGTTATATTGCTCTAGGTCTGTGCCTTGAAAGACGTGCTGTCTGGTTTGGTATTCTGGTAACGATGGTTGATGATACATCGTGAACAAATGGCGGCAGTGTCTCACATGGAGATGAACTGATGGGTCCGAAAGAGCTAGTCCAAAGTTGGGTTGAAGCATTCAATCGTGGGGACGCTGCCGAGATGGCCGCTTTTTATCATGACGCCGCAATCAACCACCAAGTCACCCGCGATCCTGTCGAAGGTAAAAATGCGATCCGCCAAATGTTTGAGGACGACTTTGCTACTGCGGAGATGGTTTGCATCCCGGAAAACATCTTTGAGGATGGCGAGTGGGCGATATTGGAATGGCGTGATCCCCTTGGATTGCGGGGATGCGGTTTTTTCAACGTGATCAATGGAAAGATACTTTTCCAGAGAGGCTATTGGGACCAGCTTTCGTTCTTGCGGCAGCATGGACTGCCAATCGAGCCATAGTTGAAGATAAAAGAAGGCGGGCAGAGTATTTTGGCATTACGGTGACACTGCATTAATTTCCCACAAACCCAAGCCGCACACGGCGGAAGAATGAGACGGGAAAGATGCTTTGTCGCCGCAATTCCAATGAGGGCGCGACCTTCAATTAATGCAGTGTCACCGTAATTCTATTCAAGCAGGCTGAGAAACTCATTCACATCCGCTTTGGCAAGGTCATTGAATAGAAAGGGACCGCCGATCCATTTCTCGTGGACCTTGTTCGTCAGAATTTGAAGAGCTTCAAAATATTCGTCATCCGTTCCCTCCGGAAAAGCACCTAGCAGAACGTCATCCATCAACGTTTCCAGATCGTTGTGAGCCAAGGCTTTGTTGCGAGCGGGCTTGAGAAGTTCCCATAAGGCGGAAAGGCCGCTGCAAATATTCTCTATTTCCTGAGCCTGCTCACCCCACTCGCCGAAGCGAAGTATGTAATCTATCGAGAGATTCCGGGAACTTCCCTGTACCGCCGGGTCATGCAGCTTTGCTATCTGTTGAAGACAATATTCTTGCGTGATGATGGATAACCGGCTGGTGAAGCACTCGGACTTTCTGATGTTCTTTTCCGGTGCCTCGTTTTCATCGAACAGAAGTTTATGAGTGACCCAAGCTTCGTATACCCAGTTGCAAGTCATGCAAAACTTGAGGGCAATGTCTCTGGAATTACGGTGACAGTGCATTTTCCACGTTCACTTCTGCTTCACCCTTACCTTCATCCCTGCATCAGGAATTACGGTGACATTTCACTAATTTCCCGCAGACCCAAGCCCCGCACGGCAGACGAAGGCGGTGGAGAAAAATGCACCGTCACCGTAACTCCCGTAATCTCCTACACTCATCGTTTCAGATTATCAAAAGCACCTGGTCGAGACTGAACATCCGAACCGGACTTCGAGTCATCACCAAGCCCTCTCTTACGCCAACCAATGAATGCACCTAGGGGTGTCGATAAGACACTCCATAGTGACAGTGTTGCGGAAAAGATAAGCCCGTTCGTCGTCCAATAGTCGGATTCAATTAGCGACAAGAGCGATGCGACCGCGAAACTCGAAACCACCACCACAGCAACACTGACTGGAACAGCCAATACCGCGCCCCACCAGCGCGACCATCTTTTCGCTAAGACAAAGGCCAAATATCCGCCACCGAATACCCCTGTAATCATGAAGACCATAGTCTTCAGCCTCTTCTGAAATTCGACGAATGTCAGTCTCTCATGCGCGAGAAAACCGAGTCAACAACGAGTCGGAGTTACGGTGATAACTTACTTTACTTGTTCACCCCCGCATCCGTTCCGCCTGCGGATCGTAGAGCGGCTCCGTCACCAGGGTCGCGCCGTGTTTCCGGCCGAGGATTTCGATTTCGAAACGGGCGCCGTCGGTGATGCGGTCGCGGGGGATCATGCCCAGCGCGACGGACTTGCCGATATAGTGGGCATAGCCGCCCGAGGTGACGAAGCCGATCACTTCGCCATCCTGCCAGATCGGTTCGTCGGCGACGCAGTCGGCGGAATCCGGGCTGTCGGGGACGTCTACTACAAATGTTGCTAGGCGGTTGGCGGGGGGCGACTCCCGTTCCGCCATCGCAACGTCCCGGCCGATGAAGTCGTTCTTCTTGAAATTGACGAAGCGGTCGAGGCCGGTTTCGGCGGGGGTGAAGTCCGGGCGGAATTCGCGCAGCCAGGAGCCGAAGCTCTTTTCCAGCCGCAGCGACATCATCGCCCGCATACCGAATCCGCGCAGGCCCAGATCCCCGCCCGCCGCCGTCAGGGCCGCATAGAGGGCGGCCTGATGGTCGCGGTGGACATAGATCTCGTAGCCGAGATCGCCGGTATAGGTGACGCGGTTGACCAGTGCCGGGATCGGCCCGATCTCGATTTCGGTGCAGTTCAGAAACGGCATCGCGGCGTTGGAGACGTCGCTGTCGGTGACGCGCGACAGCAGGGTGCGGGCATTGGGTCCGGCGATCTGGAAGCCGATCCGCTCCAGCGAAACATTGCGCAGGGTGACGGAGCCGCCCCCGTCGACACCATCTGGCGGCAGATGCTGCTGGAACCAGCGCATATGGAAGGCCTGGGCGGAGAAGCTGGCGGTCAGTTGCACCAGTTCCTCGCCCAGTCGCGCCATGGTGAAGTCACCGATGATCTTGCCCTTGGGGGAGAGCATGGCGGTCAGCGCGATCTTGCCGATGGCGGGCACGCGGTTGGTCATGATGCGGTTCAGCCAGTCCACCGCACCCGGCCCGGAGACCAGATACTTGCCGAAATTGTGGATCTCGTTGATCCCCACCGCCTCCCGCACGGCGCGGCATTCGGCACCGATGGCGGCAAAGGCGCTGGAGCGGCGGAAGCTGGGGGTCTCGAACAGCGGTTCGCCCTCGGGCGCGAAATAGTTCACATGCTCCATGCCGTAGCCGGAGCCGAAGACGGCGCGCTCCGCCTTCCACAACCCGTAGGCGGGCGTGGTCTGCAAGGGGCGTCCGACCGGCAGTTCCTCGTTCGGATAGGAGATGGAGAAGCGCCGCTGGTAGTTCTCGACCACCTTCATGCGGGTATAGGGCCGGGTGCAGTAATCGCCGAAGCGGGCCACGTCCATGGCATAGACGTTGCGGCTCGGCTCGCCTTCCACCATCCATTCGGCCAGCGTCAGGCCGACGCCGCCGCCCTGGCTGAAGCCCGCCATGACGGCGCAGGCGGACCAGTAATTGCGCAGACCCGGCACCGGGCCGACCAGCGGATTGCCGTCCGGCGCGAAGGTGAAGGGGCCGTTGATGACGGTCTTGATCCCGGCGCGCTCCAGCACCGGATAGCGCTTGTAGGCGGCATCCAGCGGCTCGGCGATGCGCTCCAGATTGTTGTTCAGCAGTTCGTGCCCGAATTCCCAGGGCGTGCCGTTCACTGCCCAGGGATCGCAATCCTGCTCATAAATCCCGATGACGAGGCCGCGGCCTTCCTGGCGCAGATAGGTCTCTCCCGCCGGGTCCATGACATGGGGCAGTTCGGTCGGATGGTTATAGACTTCCGGAATGTCGTCGGTGACAAGATACTGATGCTCCATCGGGTGCAGCGGCAGGAAGACGCCCGCCATCTGCCCGACCTCACGCGCCCAGAGGCCCGCCGCGTTGACCAGATGTTCGGCGATGACGGTCCCCTGTTCGGTGACCACGTCCCAGCCACCATCGGCCCGCTGGTTGGTCTCCAGCACGCGGTTGCGCAGGACGATCTCCGCGCCTGCCATGCGCGCCGCCTTGGCATAGGCATGGGTCGTGCCCGACGGGTCCAGATGCCCGTCCAGCGGATCGTAGAGCGCGCCCAGCACGCCCTCGACATTGGTGATGGGGGAGAGTTTGCGGATTTCCTCCGGCCCGACGATTTCGGTATCCAGGCCCATATAGCGATGCTTCGCGCGCTCCGCCTTCAGATAGTCCAGCCGGTCCTGCGTCGTCGCGATGGTCACGCCCCCGACATGGTGCAGCCCGCAGGACATGCCGGTGATTTCCTCCAGCTCACGATACAGGCGGATTGTGTATCCCTGCAGCGCCGCCATGTTGATATCCGCATTCAGCGTGTGGAAGCCCCCTGCCGCATGCCAGGTCGAGCCGGATGTCAGCTCCGAGCGCTCGATAAGCATGATGTCGGTCCAGCCCAGCTTGGTCAGGTGATACAGCACAGAACAGCCGACGACCCCGCCACCAATGACCACCACGCGCGCATGACTTTTCATGGAATTCCCCTGCTGTCCGAAACCGAATTTCAGCGCACTCTGACTCGGTTTGGCGGCGAGGGAAAGAGGGTTTTTGTTTAGACAAAAGAAATGAAATCATCGTGCCCCCATACCGGATGCAGGGGGATACGAAAATCGTGAGCCTTGCATTTAAGGGAATATGAATGGAGGCTCATGATCGGGCAGGCGTACAGAAAGAAATTCGGATGTCAGATATCGCTTTGCTGGTGGAAAGCACCCGGGTCTCCCAACTGGCGGACCCGTATACGATGCGGAACCGGGTCCTGACACCAATGCTGCGCCGGGGGCTGGAGATATGGGAGACAGTCCGAGCGGGCGCACCGCGTCCCGACCGTGCCGATATCGATCCGCTGATCCTGCGCCCCATCCTGTCCCATGTCATGTTGTGGGAGGTCGTGTCCGCTCCCCAGGGGAGAGAATTCGTCGTCCGCATCGCCGGGGAAGATGCCGCAGTGCGTCGGGGCGGACGCTTGAAGGGCCATACCCTGATCGATTTTCATGCGGATCGGTATGAGCCGATCTGGAAGGAATTCGATCAGGTCCGCCGCACCGGCCAGCTCCATTATTGTGAACGCACGGCGCAGTGGGTCGATTGCCCGTTCTATTATTTCTATCGTCTTCTCATGCCGATTGGTACACCGGATACCGTGACGCATCTGCTGAGCGTGATCGAGTATGAAAAGGTCTTGAATAGTTAGATCAAATGCCACTCTGACGAATCGCGTGGAAACTGGCTGTTCTGTCTCCAGACGCACTTTCGTCACCCCGTACTTGATACGGGGTCCAGAGCGGCGGGTTCGACTGCCAGCCGGTCGCTCTGGACCCCGGACAGCCGCTTCGCGTCTTCCGGGGAGACGATCCTTTAGGACACTTCGAATTCCCCTAATGCCGAGGAACAGCCCTAATCCTCGGCGACCTGGATTCCGGGTAGGGGGATGTCGGCCATGGCGCGGATCAGGTCGGTATAGACAACATGCATCCAGGCCGGGGCGCCTTTCGGGGTCGGGGCCGGGTGGCGGCGCAGGTCGGTGGGGGCGAGCAGGACGCGGATATTGCCGATACCGGTATCGGCGGCGAGGGTGAAGATTTCCTCCATCTCGATATCCTCCAGCACGATGCAACCTTGTGATCCTCCGGTCTTGCCATGGATCATGATGTCGCCGCCCAGATCCTCCCGGCCATCCTCCAGCCCCCGGTCCCGTTCGAACCGGTTCGGATAGCCAATGCGCAGAGACACATGAGCGACGGAATTCGGGTTCAGATAATCGATGCCATAGACACCTTCCGGAATCTGCCGGTCGCCCTCCCGCAGCTTTGGACCCAGCGTCCCGGTCCAGGCGGCGAAGGGATAGGTCTTGATGAAGCGAACGGCCCCATCGGGTGCCCGGCCATAGATTTCCAGCAGGCGCTCCTCCTTCAGGCCAACCAGGACGACCTCTTCAGGTGGATAGGGCAGGCCCGCGGTCAGGAAATCATTGGCCAGCCTGTCGCGGGCGGCGGCACCGAATTCCTTCAGGCGACTGTTGACTGTCTGCGGCACCGTGGTCCGATCCGGCAGCAGCCGTTCGAGCCGTTGCGGCGGCTCGATATTGCGGGACCACAGATAGGCACCGACCGGGCCAGCTACGGCGGTGCCGACTGTCATGAGGCCCAACAGGAGAGAGGGGAGGTAGCGCGATGTCATGGCCGCACCATGCCCCGGCATCAGGGCAGGGAGACGGGCGGATTTGGGCGATTTCTGGGCTTTTATCGATGGAGTGGGGCTGGCCCTGGATCAGCAGCTTGGGCGCAGGCGCACCAGACCCCATCCGAACACCCCGTCCTTGCCGCCGCTGCCGAGATCCATCGTGTATCGCTGAAGGCTGCGGCGGATGATATCCGGGTTCGCCTCGAACCCCGCCTTCAGGTGCAGCGCGACCATGGCGGTGATGAAGGGGGCGGCGAAGGAAGTACCGCTCTGTGTCATGATCCCGTTGGGCGTTTCTGTGGGGATATCCACACCGGGGGCCGCAAAATCGATGTAGTCGCCGCGATTTGCGTACTGGTACAGCCGCAGGCTTCTGTCGATGGCGGTGACGGCAAAGCTGTTCGGATGCGCGGCGGGCCAGGCCGGGGGGGCGTCCGGCCCGTTGTTGCCGGCTGCAGCGACCAGGATCAGCCCCTTGTTCAGGGAGCGGTTGATCGCCATCCGCATGATCACATTATCCTGTCCGGCTATCGACAGATTGGCCACCCGGACCCCCTGGATCAGCAGCCAGTCGACCGCCCGGACCAGGGCGGCAAGGTTCCCGACATCCTTGCTGCCCCGTCGTTCGAAGATATTCGCAGCATACAGTTTTGCCCCGGGTAGCAGGCCACCAGGTCGTCCGCCGATGGACCGACCTATCAGCATGACCGCAACCGCCGTGCCGTGATCGGCCGCCGCCGGAACCCGTCCGGGCTGCAGGAAGCTGTTGTAGATCAGACTCTTGCCACGCAGCGCCGCATGATTTGTATCAACAAAACCGTCAATCTGACCCAATACGATCCCCGCCCCGCAACTGTCAGGAACCGATCCCCAGCCCGACAGGTCGCGGCTGAAATCCAGTGGCTCCGGTTCCACCTGAACGGCAGGTCGTGCCGGGCTGGCCTGCGAGAGGTCCATCAGGTCATTGGTGCCCACCATGAGGCGCGGATAGCGCTGTTCGAAAAAAGTCAGCGCCGCCGGAACCGACATGCCACGGGGTATCTGCAACTGCACAAGCACGGCATCCAGGGCGGTCAGTCGATCCTGACGCAGGATTCGGAATCCTGCCTGTTGCAGCGCGCCCAGTTCCTCACTTGTCGGATCGACGACCAGGATTTCCCCAGGCTCAATGGCCCGCCGGTTATGTTCTCCCAGCCCGTCGGACCGCGATGAACCATCGGTGCCGGTTCCACTGCGGGTACCGGTAACGCGACCGGAATCGTCATATTCAAGGATTGTCCAGTCATCAGCATGACCAACGGGTGCGCTGATCAGGCCGATCAGCAGCGCCACACTCAAACAGGCGAAGACATGCTTCACAGCAGCGTGTCCTGACTCTCGGATGGGGGTGTTGTTGGGGCGGGTATTGCACCGCTTTCCAGCAGGGTCAGCCAATCGTCCTCGCTCAAGACCGTGACACCCAGTTCCGCCGCCTTCTTAGCTTTGGAACCGGCATCGGCACCGACGATGACAAAATCGGTCTTTTTCGAAACAGAGCCCGCGACCTTTGCCCCCAGGCTTTCGGCGCGGGCTTTCGCTTCACCCCGGCTCATCCGCTCCAGGCTGCCGGTGAAGACCACGGTCTTGCCGGAAATCGGGGAGGAACCGGCGCTGGGGGCGGCGACATCGGTGATCGTCAGGACCTCTGCCAGTCGGGACAGGACCGTCAGGTTGTGCGCCTCACCAAAGAAGCCCGCGATGCTGTCCGCCGCCGCCATACCGACCGTATCGATGGCGATCATTTCGGCATAATGGGGGCCGATCAGTTCCGGTTTCTTGTGCTCGTCCGGATGGGCGTGGCGTTCGGCGGCGACGGCCTGCATTGCCTTGTGCCAGACGTCGAAGGATGAATAGCTGCGGGCCAGCAGTTTTGCCGTGGTCTGGCCGATATGCCGGATGCCGAGCGCGAAGATGAACCGGTCCAGCGGGATTTCACGACGTTCCTCAATGGCTGCCAGCAGGTTGTTGACGGATTTCTCCTTCCAGCCCTCGCGACCCAGAATGCGGTCCCGCGCCTCCGACAGTCTGAAGATGTCGGCGGGTTCCTTGATCAGCCCCTCGCCCCAGAATTCCTCAATGCTCTTCGTACCCAGACCTTCGATATCGAAGGCATCGCGGCTGACGAAATGTTTCAGACGTTCCACCGCCTGGGCGGCACAGATCAGGCCACCAGTGCAGCGCCAGACGACTTCGCCCTCGTCTCGCTCGACATCACTGCCGCAGACCGGGCAGGTGGCGGGGAAAACGAACGGGTCACCGCCGCCATCCTGCGTCACTTCCAGCACCTGGGGGATGACATCGCCTGCGCGCTGGATGCGCACCGTGTCGCCCGGCTTGACGCCCAGCCGGTCGATCTCATCCTGATTGTGCAGCGTGGCGCGGGAGACGACGACCCCGCCAACCGTCACCGGCTTCAGATTCGCGACCGGCGTCAGGGCTCCGGTGCGTCCGACCTGGATGGTGATTTCCTCGATCACCGTTTCCGCTTTCTCGGCGGCGAATTTATGGGCGATGGCCCAGCGCGGCGCGCGGCTGACCTGCCCCAGCCGTTCCTGCCAGTCCAGCCGGTCAACCTTGTAAACGACGCCGTCGATGTCGAAGGGCAGGTCGGCCCGTTGTGACTCGATCATCCGGTAATGCGCCAGGATGTCGGTCAGGCTGTGGCACAGGACCGTCGGATGATTGAGGGTGAAGCCCAGTTCTTCCAGCCGCGCGCGGGACTCGGACTGGGTTGCGCCCAGCGGTTCCGACAGATCGCCCCAAGCATAGCCGAAGAAATGCAGCGGTCGCGATTTCGTGATTGTGGGGTCCAACTGGCGCAGCGATCCCGCCGCCGCATTGCGGGGATTGGCGAAGACCTTGTTCCCTGCCGCCTCCTGCCGTTCGTTAAGCGCGAAGAAGTCATCCTTGCGCATATAGACTTCGCCCCGGACCTCCAGCACTCTGGGCCAGTGGTCGCCGGGCAGGGTTTCCGGCACATCGTCCAGCGTCCGCATATTGGCTGTGACATCCTCACCCTCGGATCCGTCACCGCGTGTCGCGGCATAGACCAGTCTCCCATCTTCATAACGCAGGGAGGCTGACAGGCCGTCGATCTTCGGTTCCGCCAGGATGGCGATATCGTCCTGATCCGAAAGGCCCAGGAAGCGGCGGATGCGGGTCAGGAATTCCGATACATCCTCGTCGGAGAAGGCATTGCCGAGTGAGAGCATCGGCTTTACATGTCTGATCTTGCTGAATCCGGATTTCAGACCAGCCCCGACCCGCAGGCTGGGGCTGTCCTTGCGGATCAGGGTCGGGAAGCGCGCCTCGACCGCCTCGTTTCGCTGGCGCAGGGCGTCATAGTCCGCATCGCTGATTTCGGGTGCGTCTTCTTTGTGATAGCGCGCGTCGTGATAGGCGATCTCCATCGCCAGCCGGGCCAGTTCGGTCCTGGCCTCGGTCTCAGTCAGGCTGTCGACGGGTTTCGCCGCATTCATGGGCGGCCCCCCTCGATCAAGCGGTCTGCGGCTGCGCGGGCCTCGTCAGTGATTTCCGCCCCGGACAGCATGCGCGCCAGTTCCTCGCGCCGGTGATGGGGGTTCAGGCTTTCGACGAGGGTTGCGGCACGGCCATCCTCTGCCGTCGCCTTGGCAACCCGCCAATGGGCGACACCACGGGCGGCGACCTGCGGCGAATGCGTGACGACCAGAACCTGCAAGCGCTCCGCCAGCCGTCCCAGTCGTTGCCCGACCGCCGCCGCCGTCGCGCCACCGACTCCGGCATCGACCTCGTCGAATACAAGGGTGGGGATCGTACCGACCTCCGCCAGCGCCACCTTGATCGCCAGCAGGAAACGGCTCAACTCTCCGCCCGATGCGATCTTGTCCAGCGGACCGCCGGGCATGCCAGGATTGGTGGTGACAGTGAAACCTGTCTTATCGCGCCCGTTCGGCCCCCAGCGCGACGGCTCCATCGGCAGCAGTTCGGTGGTGAACCGGGCGCGCTCCAGCCTCAGCGGTGGCAGTTCCGCATTGACGGCGGCATCCAGCCGCTGGGCGGCCGCCCGGCGCTTGGCGCTCAGATCCTCCGCCGCTTTCTCATAGGCGTTCCGTGCGTCTTCAGCCCTGGCTTTCAGCGCGGTCAGCTTTTCCTCACCGGCATCGATCAGAGCGATTCGCTCCCAGAATTCCTCGCGCAGGCGGGCCAGGTCATCGACGGGGACATTGTGTTTGCGGGCGACATCCCGCAGGGCAAACAGCCGCTCTTCGCTCTGTTCCAATGCTCTTGGATCGGCATCCAGGTCCGATCCGACACGGTTCAACTGGGCGATGACTTCCTCAATCTCGACCGCAGCCCGTTCCAGACCGGACAGTGCGTCGTTCAGGGTCTCACCCATCTTGTCGGCCATGCGGTCCAGGGCGCGTTGTGCCTGACGCAGGCCGTAATCTGCCCCTTTGGGTCCGGACAGATAGTCGATGGCCGATCCGATTGCCTCGGTCAGCCGCTCCGCATTCTGCATCAGCGTTCGGCGTTCGGAGAGTTCCTCTTCTTCGCCCGGTCTTGGCGCAAGCTTGTCCAGTTCATCGGCGGCGAACCGCAGATAATCCTCTTCTTGGCGCGCGGCCTCCGTTGTCGCCAATGCTCGGTCGAGATCCCGGCGCGCGGTCTGCCATTCGGCAAACAGGCGCGCGACATCGGCCCGTTCCGGGTTGAGGCGACCATAGGCGTCGAGCAGGTCGATATGGGTGCTGGAATCCATCAATCCGTGCTGGTCGAATTGCCCCTGTACCTCAACCAGGCATTCCCCGACCTGTTTCAGCAGGGCGATGCTGACCGGCTCGTCATTGATGAAGGCCTTGCTGCGCCCATCCGCGCCGACGGTGCGGCGCAACAGCAGGCGCTCCTCTCGCGGCAGATCATTTTCTTCCAGGATACGGAATACGCCATGCCCCGCTGGCAGTTCGAATTCCGCCGTGACCGAGGCCCTGTCGGCACCAGGTCGGACAAGCTTTGCTTCGGATCGACGGCCAAGTGCGAGGCCCAGCGAGTCGAGCAGGATCGATTTTCCGGCACCGGTTTCGCCGGTCAGGACC
Source organism: Alphaproteobacteria bacterium (assembly GCA_965223125.1). Classification (GTDB taxonomy): domain Bacteria; phylum Pseudomonadota; class Alphaproteobacteria; order UBA8366; family Aestuariispiraceae; genus Pacificispira. The sequence continues at coordinate 2,933,749 of OZ244984.1, forward strand.
GATAATCCACCGGAAAAGGTCAGACGCAGCCTGTCGATCAGGACGATATCGCGTATGGTGAGGCCGGTCAGCATGGTGCGCGCCGATCTGGGATCAGAAAATCCAGGACCAGGTCCAGCTTAGCCAGGAATTGCTTTCCGGTTCGTCCAGATTGACCCCCTCCAGCAGCGCATAGGAATTCGCATACCAATTGCTGCCTGGAAAATTGTAGCCCAGGACGGATGCCGTCCTCTCCGCCTCCGGGCGGATGCCTAGGGCGACATAGCTTTCCACCAGTCGATGCAGCGCCTCCGGCACATGGGTCGTGGTCTCATAGCCTCGGATCACGGTTGTGAAGCGGTTGATTGCCGCCAGATGCTCGTCTTTCCGCTGATAATAGCGGCCGATGGCCATTTCCTTCCCGGCCAGGTGATCCTGGGTCAGGTCGACTTTCAACTGGGCATCGCGGGCATATTCCGTATTCGGGAAGCGCCGGACGACATTCTGCAGCGAATCAAGCGCCAGACGGGTGATCTTCTGGTCGCGCCCAACATCGACGATCTGCTCATAATATGAGATCGCGCGCAGGTAATAGGCATAGGCAATGTCGCGATTGCCGGGATGCAGTTCGATGAAACGGTCCAGGGCAATTATGGATTCGTCATAGCGGTCCGCGCGATAGTTCACATAGGCGGACATCAACTGTGCCTTGGTTGCCCAGACGGAATAGGGATGCTGGCGGTCGACTTCCTCGAAGGCCAGAATGGCCCCTTCGAAATTGCGCACCTCCAGCATGTCCATCGCTTCGTTGTAGAGTTCCTCCACCGGGCGTTCGACATATTCTGGCGGATCATCGGAACAGGCGACGAGGCCAAGCAGGAGAATGCCGCTCAACAGGGCCATCAGGCGGCGGGATTTGAAGGGCTCAGTCACGCGCATTGCCGTCGCTCATCTCAATCTTGGGACAGGTCCGATATCCTGACTATAGCATTCGGTCCCAAGGATCAAAACGCCAATCGCGGTTGTCCGCGACGATCATCTGATTTCCGAAATCGGGGAACCCAAATGTAGTTTGATATTTGAAGTTCGGCCTTAGATTGCCAGCAAGGCGGCAGAGGTCGGGACGCGGTCGAAATTCTCCGGGTCCGAGAAGAGGGCGCGCAGCAGCTTGTTGTTCAGATCATGGCCGGTCCGCCGTCCCTTGAAATGGCCGAGTATCGGCCCCCCGGCAAGTGCGAGGTCGCCGATGCAGTCCAGTGCCTTGTGCCGCACGAATTCGTCATCGAAGCGAAGCCCGCCGACATTGAGAACCGCATCGCCATCGATGACAACGGCATTGTCCAGGCTCCCACCCAGTGCCAGCCCCGCTTTGCGCATTGCCTCGACTTCATGCAGGAAGCCGAAAGTGCGCGCCTGCGCCAGTTCGCGCTTGAAGGTGAGGTCGCTTACCTCCAGGAAGATATCCTGCCGTCCGATAGCGCGGCTGTTGAAATCGATCCCCATCGCCATGGTGAAGCGGCGGCCCGGCTCCAGTGAGGCGAAGCCTTCGCCCTGTTCAACCCGCACCGGGCGCTTGACGCGGATGATGGAGCGTTCCGCCGCCTGCTCGACCACCCCCGCGCAGTCGATCAGGAATACGAAAGGTTCGGAACTGCCGTCCATCACGGGCACTTCAGGTCCATCGAGTTCGACGATGATATTGTCGATGCCGCACCCGGCCAGCGCTGCCATCAGATGTTCGATGGTCGCGACGGATCCGTGATGGTCGTTCGCGATGGTGGTGCACATCCGCGTATCCACAACGGCGTCGAAACGGGCCTGAATGTCGCGTGCCCCGTTCTTGAGGTCGATGCGCCGGAACAGGATTCCGGTATCCGGCTCAGCCGGGACCAGTGTCAGATTGATGGTTTTACCGGAATGCAGGCCAATGCCGCTGCAATGGATCGGTGATTTCAACGTGCGCTGTAAAAGAGCGCTGGACGCGGTATGCGTCGCAGCATCGTAAAGATCGCTCATACCATCCAACATCGCAACTCACCTGACCCCATCAGTTCCCGTTGTTGGGAACATTATCCCGTTTACCGAAGCCCCCAGCCTTGCAAGGACTGATTTCCTTGGCTCGCTGTTCGGTACGATCAAGGGAATAGCACCGCCCCATCAACCGCTCAAATCAACTCATGTTACATATTGTTGCATAAGGCGGGTTTTGTCGAAAATGTCCACTATCTTGATGTTTCGGAAATTTCCACTTATGGCCCCAACCGGTCAAGGGGTTCTGGACGGGTAAGCCACGTGAAAACCGCCACCCTGGGTCAGGGTGGCGGTTTTTGGTTTCCGGACTGTGCCCGGCATGCGGATCAGTTGGCCTGCCGCCGCAGAAAAGCAGGGATTTCCAGCATTTCCTCTTCCGCCTTGGAGGGGGCGAGGTCACCATCAAGCGGACGGATCTGTTCCGTTGCCCGTGTCTCCGTCGCCCGCTGCGTGGCGGGGGAATTGGTCGGCAGGGGTGCCTGCGCGGTGGAGCGTTCCGTTCGCAGCAGCGAGGGCTCTGCGGGTTTTGCCGATGGCGCTTTCGGAGATCCCAGGCCCAACCCTGTCACTCGGCTGAACAGGCTGTGCTTGTCCCGGGACTTGCCTGCGGACTCGCCGGCATTCATCAGATCCGCTTCCCGGAACGGCTCCGCGTCCTTGGTTGCGGGGCGCCGGTTCAGTTCTTCCGGGCGTACCGGACGGGGCGGGATGAAGGCATCTTTCGGGCGCACCGCCTGCGGGGTGGCCTGTGGTGTTGCCTGAAGGGGCGGCTGCGACGCGGCAGGGCGGGCCTTAGGGGCCTGAACTGGGGCAGCGGTCGGCTGGGCAGCCGGTGGCATGGCCGGGGCAACCGGTTCGTCGTCGAACAGAGCCGCAGTCGGGGTGTTCAGTTCGGCCTCGTCGTAATCGTCATCATCAAGCCCTGAAGACCAGGGTTCATCGTGCCCCGAGTCCGCGACTGTATCCTCATAGGGATCCGCACCATAGCTATCGTCAGCTTCAGCAATTTCCGGCTGGCGGACGGGTTCCCTGTTCACATCTGCGGCAGAAGAGGCATGGCGTGCCCGCAGCGGGGTGACGGAGGTCTTCAAATTCGGTCGACCCATCTGTCCGGCTTCGGATTCGATACCCGTCGCGACCACGGACACGCGCATGATCCCTTCTAGGTTCTCATCAAAGGTCGAGCCGAAGATGATGTTGGCATCGGCATCGACTTCCTCACGGATCCGGTTGGCCGCTTCGTCGACCTCGAACAGGGTCATGTCCATACCACCGGTGATATTGATCAAGACGCCGCGCGCTCCCGCCATGGAGACATCCTCCAGCAGCGGATTGGAAATCGCGCTTTCGGCGGCCAGGATGGCGCGGTTCTCGCCTTCCGCCTCGCCGGTACCCATCATCGCCTTGCCCATTTCGCTCATCACCGTGCGAATATCGGCAAAGTCGAGATTGATCAGGCCGGGCATGACCATCAGGTCGGTGACTCCCCGGACGCCGGAATAGAGCACGTCATCCGCCATCTTGAAGGCATCGGCGAAAGTTGTCTTCTCATTCGCGACGCGGAACAGGTTCTGGTTCGGGATGATGATCAGCGTGTCGACGAACTGTTGCAGTTCCTCGATCCCCTGTTCGGCCGCGCGCATGCGATGCGCGCCTTCGAAATGGAACGGTTTCGTGACGACACCCACCGTCAGCATGCCGTGTTCCCGGCAGGCTTCGGCCAGAACCGGAGCAGCACCCGTGCCTGTGCCGCCACCCATTCCAGCGGTGATGAAGACCATGTTGGCCCCGGCCAGATGCTCCATTGCATCGGCCATGGATTCTTCCGCCGCCTCGCGTCCGACTTCAGGACGGGCACCGGCACCAAGACCCTGGGTCAGGTTCGCACCCAGTTGAATCTTGAGATCCGCCTGCGAGTGCTTCAATGCCTGCGCGTCGGTATTGGCGACAACAAACTCGACACCTTCGAGATTGGAGCGAATCATATTGTTCACGGCGTTTCCGCCAGCGCCGCCGACGCCGACCACCACGATGCGTGGTTTCAGATCGGCATCCGTCTGGGGTGCCTTGAAGTTAATGCTCATATTTCGCCTCCTTTAAGCGACAGTGTCGTTACGCCTGACTGCGTCGCAACGCGGGACCGAATCCGTGAATCTGATCCAATCCAGCGAGTCTCTGGTGATTCGCCGAAAAAAGACCTATTTTCAGTTATCTCACCGCAGTATTTTTTCATTTTTTGTTTGGAGTGTTGCTTAAAAGCCACTAAACCATCCTCCAACACGAGCCATCAGGCCACTTCGATTCGTTGACGCCTGCGTAACGCTGCCTCTAGCCTCGCCGCGATTGTCGAGCGCGAAGTGCAGAAGTCCCGCTGCCGTCGCAAAGGCCGGCCCTCCGGTGGCTTCGGCCAGTCCGGAAACCTTCAGGGGCCGTCCATGGCGGACCTGCTTGTTCAATATGCGTCCGGCCATTTCACGAACACCCGGTAGCTGGCTCGCGCCACCCGTAAGCACCACTCGCTGTCCCGCCATGCCTTTTGCACCGGATGTTTCCAGACGCTGTCGGACCAGTTCGAAGGTTTCTTCAAGGCGTGGGGCGATGATCGAGACAAGAAAACTGCGCGGCACGCGGTTGAGAGAGGTGTCCTCCTCTTCCCCGATGCGCGGTGCGTCGATCAGGTCGCGGTCGTCGGATGCCGCCGGAAGCGACGAGCCGTAGAGGGTTTTGAGGCGTTCCGCCTGACTGATCGTGGTCGACAGGCCCCGTGCTATATCGGATGTGACATGCTGTCCGCCAACTGGAATGCAATCGCCATAGACTGCGGCTCCTTCGTAAAAGACGCTGAAACTTGTCGTGCCGCCGCCCATGTCGATCACGGTCGCGCCCAGATCCTTTTCATCCTCCACCAGGGCCGAAAGTCCTGCGGCATAGGGGGCGAGTGCGAAATCGGCAACGGTGAGGTGACAGCGTGCAACGCAGTTCACGAGATTCTGGACCGCACTTTCATTGGCAGTGACGACATGCAGTTTCACCCCCACAGTCTGGGCATGCATGGAGCGTGGTTCGTGCAGCAGTGGCCCGCCATCGACGGAATAGCCGATCGGAATTGCGTGCAGCAACATCCGGCCGTTCAGGTCAACGCTGTCGCGGGCTTCCTGAAGCAGGCGCGTGATGTCCGGGTCCCGGATGGCCGCTCCGCCAATCTGCATTTCACGGGTCAGGGTCATGCTTTGCGGGCGGGAGCCGTTGATCGACAGAATCACATCCTCAATCGTCGTGCCCGCCATCTGTTCGGCGGAATGCACTGCTGACAGGATAGCGCGATAGGCGCTTTCCATATCGACCACGATGCCGCCTTTCAGCCCGGCGGATTGCTGGTGGCTCATGCCTGTGACCCGGATCCGCCCGGCCTCAGTGACTTCCGCGATGAAACAGCAGATCTTCGTCGATCCGATATCCAAAGCCGTCAATTTGCGTGTCGTCGCCACTGTCGTCGTTCCTTACCCTGACCCACGGCAGCATGCCGCAGGGTGTACCATTCCAATTCCCAAATCTCTCATTCAATGCTAGGTTTCCTCGCCCTTGCCCCGCATCATGACTTCCTGAAGGCCGGGCTCGGTTAATTGCAGTGTCATGCGGTCAATCTGACGCATATCGATTTCCTGAACCGTTCGCGACAGGATTTCATGATCCCGCTGATAGGTGGCCAATTGCCGCCATGCTTCCGCAACACCAGTTTCCGGCATGTGAACATCGATTCCACCATCAAGGCGCAGGTTCCAGCGCCGTGCGCCGACACGGATTGCTGCGACAACGCGGTTTTCAAGTTCCGGTTCCTGGGCCAGTACGGTTAGAAGCTCCTGGGCATGCATCGGTGCGTCGGGTCCAACCAGAAGTTTCAGATGACTGTGTCGCTTCAGATCCTTGGCACCGATCACGACCCCATCCGGGTCGATCAGCACAAAACTGTCGTCATGCTGCCAGATCGCTATTGCACGGCGTTCCTCTATCTTCACAACGACGGTACCGGGCAGGGTGCGGCGAACCTCGGCGGATTTGATCCAGCCCAATGCTTCCAGGCGGTCCCGTGCTTCAGTAGGGTCGAATCCTAGGATCGGATCACCGACGGTTACATTCAGGGCCGACAGGACATCCTCGCGCGCGGTTTCCTTGCGCCCGACGACATAGACTTCCTCCACCGACAGACCGATATGCACGGTTCCGTCCAGAATGCGAGACCCGGCCCAGTCCAGTGCATGGCCGTGCAGGTCGTTCTGCCAACCCAGATAGCCGCCCCCACCCAGAATCAGGGCGGCAAGGCCGATCAGACCGTATTTCACGCCCAGCCGCTTGCGGGCCGCGTCGATCCGCCGGTTCCGTGCGTTTTCCGTGCCGCCCCGGCGTCGGGTACTCGGAGCCTTGGCGGCGCGCCCAGCCGGTTTCTTGCCGCGTGTCATGAATCGCATGCCGCGTTCTCCACCATCCAACTGACCAGTTCTTCAAAGGATATGCCAACCTGACGCGCCTGTTCCGGAATCAGGCTGAGCGGCGTCATGCCGGGCTGGGTATTGAGTTCCAGGATTACCAGCTTTCCGGTTTCAGGATCGTGGCGGAAATCGGATCGGGTGACACCCCGGCAATCCAGGGCCCGATGTGCGCGTTCCGCGAGATCCATGCAGCGCGCCGCCAGTGCGTCCGGGATTGGCGCGGGACAAAGATGCACGGTTTTACCGTCAGTATATTTGGCGGTATAGTCATAGAAGCCGGAAACCGGGCGCAGTTCGGTGACGCAGAGCGCTTTGTCGCCCATCACGGAAACCGTAAGTTCCTGACCGGGAACATATTCCTCCACCATCGCCTCGCCGAAGGTCCAGCCGGAATAGTCCGGGCCGTTTGTACCGTCCTGCACGATGTAAACCCCAATGGAGGACCCTTCCCGTGCCGGTTTCACGACATAGGGACGTGGCAAGGGCTCTGCCCCTGCCCGAAGTTCTTCGATTTCCAGCGTCTTATGCCGGGCGGTCGGAATACCTGCATCCCGGAACAACTGGATCGACAGGGGTTTGTCCATCGCCAGAGTTGAGGCAACGCGTCCGGAATGGGTATAGGGGATCGCCATCATGTCCAGCAATCCCTGTATTGTTCCATCCTCGCCCCAGCGGCCATGCAGGGCATTGAAGACGACGTCCGGGCGCGATTCCAGTATTGAGACGAGATGCGGAATATCGCGATGCAGGTCCACGCATTCGACAGTATAGCCCGCCCGTTCCAGTGCTTCGGCACAGGGCATCCCTGACGCCAGCGACACGTCGCGTTCGGCGGACCAACCGCCCATCAGAACCGTGACGCGCTTTGTCATTCTGCAGTTCTCCCGATGCGTTTGATTTCCCAGATTAGGTCAATGGACTGGGTTTCCCGAACCCGGCGGCGGACATCCTCACCCAGACTCTCCAGATCGGATGCCGTGGCCGTCCCGGTATTGATCAGGAAATTGCAATGCTGGTCGGAGACCATCGCCCCACCGAGTCTGAGACCCCGGCAGCCTGCGGCATCGATCACTTTCCAGGCGCTGTTTTCTCGGGGATTGCGGAAGGTCGATCCACCGGTACGGCTTCGGATCGGCTGGCTGGCGCTTCGGCTCTCCTGGATGTCAGCCATTTTCGCACGGATTGTATCGTCATCACCGGGACGGGCTCTGAACCGGGCGCGCAGGAAAATCCAGTCCTCCGGCACGGCGCTGTGGCGGTATTCGAATCCCATGTCGTCGGTGGTCAGACGGTGCAGTCTGCCGTCTCGGTCCAGCGCTTCGACCCAGATCAGGACATCCTTCGTCTCGGTTCCGTATGCGCCCGCATTCATGCGCAGAGCGCCGCCGATGGTGCCAGGAATGCCGGAATAGAATTCCAGTCCGGTCAGGCTGTTCGCGGCGGCGGTTTTTGCGACATTGGCGTCCAGAGCCGCTGCTCCGGCCTCGATCTCGTCTCCGTCAACGGTCACTTTTGCGAAATCCGCACCTAGGCGCAGAACCACCCCTTCGATCCCACCATCACGCACCAGCAGGTTCGATCCAACACCGATGGGTGTGACCGGGATATCGCGGGGCAAGGCGGACAGGAAGGATTGCAGATCCGCCTGATCCGCAGGCTTGAACAACACATCCGCTGGGCCGCCGACCCGGAACCAGGTGACATTGGACAGCAGACTTCCCTCACTCAGCCGGCCGCGCACCTCTGGCAGGCGGGAGATCAGGCCGGAATCCGGGCGGTCGCGCAATGGCATCATGTCCCCCCCTCCGCCAGTTTCGCCGGAAGCGCATTGGCCCAATAGGTGATTGATCCGGCCCCCAGGCAGACGACCATGTCGCCCGGCATAGCACTGGCGCGGATGGCGGCGGGTAGATCGTTCTCACCGTCGATGGCCTGGACCGACCGGTGCCCGCGGGCGCGCAGGCCCTCGACCAGGCTGTCGCGATCCGCACCCTCAATGGGCTGCTCGCCCGCCGTATAGACCGGGGCGACGAAAACCGTGTCGGCATCGTTGAAGCAAGTGCAGAAGTCTTCGAACAGATCGTGCAGTCGGGTATAGCGATGCGGCTGCACCACGGCGATTACCCGGTTTTTCGTCGCCTGGCGAGCGGCCTTCAGCACGGCGGCGATTTCGACCGGGTGATGGCCGTAATCGTCAATCACGGTGACATCGTTCCAGATGCCGGTTCGCGTGAAGCGTCGCTTGACCCCTGTGAAGGCGGCGAGGCCACTGCGAATGGTGTCATCGCTCAACCCCATCTCCACGGCGACAGCAATCGCAGCCAGTGCATTCAGCACATTATGGTCGCCATGCATCGGCAGATGGATACCCGCAATCCGGCGCGGCTCCGCATTCCGTTTGGCTATTTCGACGGTCAGGTCATAGCCATCCGGCCCCGGAATCGCCGTGATGGCACGGATCTCTGCCTGTGGGCTGAAGCCGTAAGTGATGATGCGGCGATCCTCGATCCGTCCGATCAGCGCCTGAACTTCAGGGTGATCGAGGCAGAGTGCCGCGAAACCATAGAAGGGGATGTTCTGCACGAAGGTGCGGAAGGCATCGCGCATCGCATCGAAGGTTCCGTAGTGATCCATATGTTCGGGATCGATATTCGTGACGATGGCGATGGTCGCGGGCAGCTTCACAAATGTGCCGTCGCTCTCATCCGCCTCGGCAACCAGCCAGTCCCCCTTGCCCAGCCGCGCATTGGTGCCATAGGCGTTGATGATTCCGCCATTGATGACCGTGGGGTCCTTTTTCGCGGTATCCAGCATCTGGGCGACAAGAGAGGTGGTGGTCGTCTTGCCGTGTGTTCCGCCAACTGCGATAGACCATTTCAGGCGCATCAGCTCGGCCAGCATTTCAGCCCGACGGACGACTGGGATCAGTGCCTTTCGGGCAGCGGCAACTTCCGGATTGTCACGTTTGACGGCGGTGGAGACGACCACGACGGCGGCACCCTCTGAATGGGCAGCATCATGGCCGATCTTAACGTCGATCCCCAATGCGCGCAGGCGCAGCACATTGGCATTCTCCGTCATGTCCGAGCCGGAGACCGTGTAGCCGAGATTGCACATCACTTCGGCAATACCTGACATGCCGATTCCGCCGATCCCGACGAAGTGAAGCCGACCGAGGGTGAGGGGCATCCGCATCACGCAGCGTCCTTTCGGGATTTTCCGGTATCACCGCTGTCGCCATCGCCGCCGGTTCCGGCCAGGGATTCGACCATATCGGCCAGCCGTTGCGTTGCATCGGGAATGCCGGTGCGCGCAGCGGCGCTGGCGGCGGCGCTGAGCACCGTCGGATTTTCAAGCAGTTGCACAAGGCGTTGCGCCAGATCGTCAGCGGTCACATCCATTTGCGGTATCGCCCAGCCGCCGCCCGCATCGCTCAGTCGAGCCGCATTGGCCGCCTGATGGTCGTCGATGGCATGGGCATAAGGGATCAGGATCGCAGGCAGGCCGACCGCCGCAAGTTCGGCCATGGTGGAGGCTCCAGCGCGCCCGATCATGAGATGTGCTTTCGCCAGTCGATCTGGCATATCCTTAAAAAAGGACCGCACATCGGCGGCGATCCCCGCCTTCTGATAGGCGGCCTTGACCATATCCACCTGTTCAGCGCGGGCCTGCTGGTCAACGGAAAGCCGCGCACGCATAGCGGGGTCCAGGCTGGTCAGGGCAGCGGGTACGGCTTCCCCCAGAATCTGGGCACCCTGGCTTCCCCCGACAATCAGCAGGTTCAGGGGGGCACCGGGTCCGGGCGGGACAAAGGGGCGACCTGCCAGCGCGGCAATTTCCGGGCGCACGGGATTGCCGGTGCGGATCGCCTTGTCCTGATCTTTCGGGCGCAGGCCATCGGTCTCATCAAAGCTGAGGGCTATGCGGTTGACGCGCGGGGCCAGCAGGCGATTGGCACGTCCCAGGACAGCATTCTGCTCATGGATGGCGGTGCGTATGCCGATCTGGCTTGCCGCCAGCATGGTCGGGACACTGGGGTAACCGCCAAAACCTACGACGACGGCAGGGCGCATCCGGCGCAGCAGGCCGCGCGCCTGGAAATAACCCAGCATCAGTTGGAATGTGGCGGAAATCCGGGCCAGCACGCCCTTGCCGGAGACACCGGCGGCGCTGATCGTATAAGCCTCCAACTCACCCAGCGGGCCGGAATAGACATCGCCCCGCCGGTCGGTGATCAGTGCCAGCCGGTGGCCGCGCCGCTTCAGTTCCTCGGCCAGGGCCTGGGCGGGGAAGACATGTCCACCGGTGCCGCCGGTTGCCAGGACGATCAGAGTGGGGGGGGTGGTCATATCAATTCCCCCGGTCGTTTGCGTGTCAGGGCCAGCATCATTCCCATTCCGAGTCCCAGCGCCAGCAGGGAGGAACCGCCATAGGACAGGAATGGCAGTGTCATGCCCTTGGTCGGGATCAGGCTGAGAGTGGAGGCCATGTTGATCAATGCCTGCAGACCGAACTGTGTCAGCAGCCCGGTCGCGGCAACGACGACGAACAGGTCGTTGTCCTGCAACACGCGGGCAAAGCCGCGCAGGACGATGAAGGCGAAAATGCCGACGATGATCAGACAGGCAATAGCGCCGAATTCCTCTGCCGCAACGGCGAAGACGAAATCCGCATGGCTGTCTGGGATACTGGCCTTGGCGATGCCTTCTCCCGGCCCACGCCCGAATATCCCGCCATTGACGAAGGCTTCCAGTGATTTCGTGATCTGGTAATTGTCGCCTGAGGAGGGGTCGAGGAACCTGTCGATGCGACTCTGTACATGCGGGAAGACGAAATAGGCACCGACCAGCATGCCGATTCCACCAAGGACCATGATCAGAACCAGGATCATCGGCAGTCCGGCCAGGAAGAACTGGACACAGAAGATCGCGGTCACGACGGCGGCCTGCCCGACATCCGGCTGGAGCAGCAGCAATCCAACGACAATCATATAGAGGAGAGTTGCGAAGGCGTAGCCCGGCATCTTCTCCCCCATCCGCTGGGATGCGAACATCCAGCCCGCGATCACGGCGAAGGCGGGCTTCACGAATTCCGAGGGTTGCAGGGTGAATCCGGCGATTGAAATCCAGCGGGTCGCCCCCTTGATCTCCGATCCAAGAAACAGGGTGCCGACCAGCAGGATGAGCGAGCCGCCCAGCATGAGCAATGCAAGGCGACGGATCGCGCGCGGCTCCATCAGGGAGACGGCGATCATCGCCAGGACAGCGGGGATCAGCAGGATGGCCTGCTTGCGCACGAAATGCATCGGGTCCGCGCCGATACGCTCCGCTACCGACGGGCTGGCCGAGAGGGTCATCAGCAGGCCCAGCAGGGCGAGCGTCAGCAGGGCCGCCAGAGTCCAGCGATCCACGGTCCACCACCAGCGGCCCAGAACGGATGTATCGTTTCTAGCGATGGCCATTATGCAGCCTCCCGCGTTGAATGGAGGGTCCGGCTTTGTGCGGGCAGGGCCAGAACCACATCCCGGAAGGCATCGCCCCGGACCTCGAAATTCGGAAACTGGTCGAAGGAGGCGCAGGCCGGTGACAGGACAACCGGCCCCGGCGCATTGTCCTGCTTCGCCAGGGCAAAGGCTTCACGGATCGCCTTGTCTATTGTCCCGGATCGGGTCACGGGAACCCGTTTTCCGATCCAGCCCGCGATTGCTTCAGTAGCTTCTCCGATCAGGAAGGCGTGCCGGATCCGGTCGATATAGGGATCAAGCGGTGCATAGCCGTCATTCTTGTCCCGTCCCCCCGCGATCCAGTAGATCGCCTCGTACGATGACAGGGCGCGAGCCGCTGCATCGGCATTTGTTGCCTTGGAATCATTGATGAAGGTGATGCCGTCCAACGTTGCGATTCTCTCCTGCCGATGGGCAAGGCCGGGAAAGCTGCGCAATCCGTCGAGGATTGCTTCGTGCGACATGCCCAGAGCCTGGGCAACCGCATAGGCCGCTGCGGCATTCTGTTTGCCATGGTCGCCGACCAGCGCCGGACAGGCCCTGCTGTCTATCAGATCGGCGGTAGGTTGCGTATTGTGGGCGATGCGGCTTACGGCACGCCCCTCTATCATCAGGGCATTGGCGATTTCCGCGGTCTCCACCGTATCGGTGCCGATGATTGCTAGACTGTCAGGATGGCGCGGGCGCAGGATGCGCGTCTTGGCGGTGATGTACCCGGCCATGTCACCGTGCCGGTCCAGATGGTCCGGGGTGATGTTCAGCAGCACGGCGATGTCGAACATTGCGCTGGGCGTCAGGTCAAGTTGATAGGAGGACATTTCCAGCACATAGACTGCAGCCTTCGGCAATGTCAGGGCAGCCGTGCCCAGATTGCCACCGATGGCGACATCCAGCCCGCCCTGGTGCAGGAGATGCCCGATCAGCGCCGTGGTGGTGGATTTGCCATTGGTGCCGGTGATGCCGACGAATGTCGCCTTCGGCTCCCGCTGAAACAGCAGTTCGATATCTCCCAGAATCTCCACCTCTGCCGCCCGTGCCGCCAAAACGGCAGGATGCGGAGCAGGATGGGTCAGGGGAATGCCCGGAGCCAGCACCAGGGCAGCAGACCCGGTGAGACGATCCGAGGTTACCGGGTTGTCCAGGACAAAGCCTTCCGCCTGTGCGACGGAGCGGGTTGCCTCGTTATCGTCCCAACACAGGACATCGGCCTTGCCCGCCCGCAGGGCACGGGCGGATGCCATGCCTGATTTGCCGAGGCCAACGACGAAGACGCACTGTCCGGCGTAGGGAGTGAGGGGCGGTATGGTATTTGCTCCGGTCATAGCCTCACCGCAGCTTCAGGGTTGCAAGGCCGACCAGCGCCAGAATGGCGGCAATGATCCAGAACCGGATGACGATGGTCGGCTCGCGCCAGCCCTTCTTTTCGAAATGGTGGTGCAGCGGGGCCATGGCGAAGACGCGCTTGCCGGTCAGTTTGAAGCTGGCGACCTGAACGATGACCGATACGGTCTCCAGCACGAACAGCCCGCCGATGATGGCCAGCACGATCTCATGCTTAGTCACGACTGCAATCGCGCCCAACGCGCCACCAAGCGAAAGCGAACCGGTATCGCCCATGAAGACCATGGCGGGCGGGGCGTTGTACCACAGGAAACCCAGGCCCGCGCCCAGGATCGCACCGCAGAAGATCGCCAGTTCGCCGCTGCCGGCGACATAGTGGATGCCCAGATATCCGGCATAGACGGTATTCCCGACCAGATAGGCGATGAAACCGAAACAGCCTGCCGCGATCATCACTGGCACGATGGCCAGCCCGTCCAGCCCGTCGGTCAGATTGACGGAATTGGATGATCCGACCATGACGAAGAGCGCGAAGGGCAGGAAGAACCAGGACAGATTGACCAAGGTATCCTTGAAGAAAGGAAGCGCCAGTCCGTTGGAAAGCGGATCGTCTGTAACGGACATGAACCAGAGTGTCGCAATGGTGCCGATCAGGATCTGACAGGCCAGTTTCAGTTTACCGGGCAGGCCCTTGGAGTTGCGCTTGGTCAGTTTCAGGAAATCATCGGCAAAGCCAACGGCACCGAAACCGACCGTTACCAGCAGCACGATCCAGATATAATGGTTGCGGATATCGGCCCAGAGCAGGGTGGAGATCACCAGCGCCACCAGAATCAGGAACCCGCCCATGGTCGGGGTTCCGGCCTTCACCAGATGCCCCTCGGGCACGTCTTCGCGGATATTGCTCGACCCGACCTGCTTCGATTTCAACCAGCGGATCACCGAAGGGCCGATCAGGAAACTGATGAACAATGCCGTCATAATGGCACCGCCGGTCCGGAAGGTCAGATACCGGAACAGGTTCATTCCCGGAAACCCGTCTGTCAGCGTGGTGAGGAGATAGTAGAGCATCTGGTTTCTTTTCTCCTCAGGCCTGGATGGAGCGCATCGTGGCGCTCCCCTGGTCGAGACTGTCGAGCGCCCGAATGATGGGGGCCATATTGGTGCCGAGTGAGCCTTTGACGGTGACGATGTCGTCAGGCCGGATGGACTGGCATACGGGATCGATCAGTCCGGTTGATGTTTCGGCATAAGCCCCCTGCATTGTTCGGGGCAGCTTGTTCCAGAGAGCGCGCATCAGGGGGCCGCAGCAGAAGACCAGATCGATCTTGGCGGCGCGCAGTTCCTTTGCCAGGGCGGCGTGCAGATCAGCCCCTGTGATGCCGAGTTCCAGCATGTCGCCCAGCACCGCAATGCGTCGGCCCCCGTCTTTCGGGTGCGTGCCACCCAAAACCGTGATGGCGGCACGGACAGAGGCCGGACTGGCGTTGTAGCTCTCGTCGATCAGGCCGAAGCTTGCATTGCCGGGCAGGGGAACCTGGCGATAGGCACCGCGACCGCGTGCCGCCCGTACATCGCTGAAGCTGGCGCAGGCCGCGACCGGGTCCTCGCCCAGTGCCTTGATGGCGGCCAGCACGGCGAGGCTATTCATCACCCAGTGCAGGCCCGGCGCACCGAGACAGTAGTCAAGTGTCTGCGATCCGATCCGCACTGTTGCCGCACTGCATGCGGCATGCAGCGAACAGTCGAGAAGCTGTATGTCGGAATCCGCATGCCGTCCGAAGCTGATCACCTTACGAATATCGGCGGCGTCCGCGCAGTTGCGCAGTCGGGTATAGAGTGCATGATCGCGGGGCAGAATCGCGGTTCCGTTTGCGGTCATGCCGCTGAAGATTTCGGCTTTCGCGTCGGCAATGCCTTCCAGGCTGTTGAAAAATTCCAGATGCACGGCCTCGACAGTGGTGATGATCGCCACGTCCGGGCGACCCAGGCGGGAGAGGATGTCGATCTCGCCGGTATGGTTCATGCCCATTTCCAGCACCGCGAACTGTGCCGTGTCAGGCAGGCGCGCCAGCGTCAGCGGCAGGCCGATATGATTGTTCAGGTTGCCCATCGTCTTGTGGGTTTCGCCGATGCGCGACAGGGCTGCGGCCAGACTTTCCTTGGTGCCGGTCTTGCCGACGCTGCCGGTGACGCCGACTACCCGTGCCTGTGTCGATGCGCGCTTGTGCCGGGCCAGCGCGATCAGTGCCTCCATGGTGTCGGGGACCGCCAGATGTGGCAGATTCAGGCTGTTGTCGCGCGCCCAGTCCCTGTTGACGATGGCCGCGACCGCTCCCTCGCCAATGGCCTGGGGAATATGGTCGTGCCCGTCATGGGTCGGTCCTTTCAGCGCGATGAACAGATCGCCCGGTGAGACGACGCGGCTGTCAATGGTAACCCCGGTGGCGGTCCAGTGGTCGCTGGAATGCCCGTCGGTGGCCTGTTCCGCCGTGATTGAGGTCCAGAGCGGGTGCGGTCTGGTCATGGTGCCCCTCCCGCATCGCCGCCATCAAGCATCAGGATTGCCTTCCGGGCTTCTTCCGCATCGTCGAAGGGGTGAATGGTCGTGCCGATCTTCTGGCCAGTTTCGTGACCCTTTCCGGCTATCAGCAGAATATCCTGATCCCCCAGTTCAGCGACACCTTCGGCTATTGCCACGGCGCGGTCGCCAATATTGCGGGCTTCGGGGCAACCCGCCATGACTTCTGCGCGGATCGCGGCAGCATCTTCTGTGCGGGGATTGTCGTCGGTGATGATGGCAAGATCGGCCAGGTCGGCGGCATGGCGGCCCATCACCGGACGCTTGCCACGATCCCGGTCGCCGCCGCAGCCGAAGACTACAATCAGCCGTCCTTTGACGAAGGGTCGCAAGGTTTGAAGCACTGTTTTCAGCGCGTCGGGCTTATGGGCATAATCCACGAAGACCCGCGCGCCGTTCGCCCGTGTCCCGACAAGCTGAAGGCGTCCCCGCACACCTTTCAGGCGGCAGAGCATCTGGGCGGCCAGACGTGGATCGGTCCCGGTGGCAATGACCAGCCCTAGTGCCGCCAGGGCATTCTCGAGCTGGAACCGGCCCGGCAGCGGAAAGTCGACGGGTACCCGCACACCCAGCACTTCCAGCACGGCGGCATAACCGCCCCGGCTTTCGGTTGCCTCAATGCAGCGGATCGAACCATTGGTCAGCCCGTAGGAGATCATCCGCAGCCCCCGTTCCCGTGCAATGGCGGCGATTGCATCATGTTCGGCAGCGGCGGCATTGACGATGCAGGCACCTCCACGGGGCAGAAGTTCCTCGAATAGGCGCAGCTTGGCCTGCCGATACGCTTCCATGGTCGGGTGATAGTCCAGATGCTCATGGCTGAAATTTGTGAAGGCGGCCGCGCTGAACCGGACACCATCCATGCGGTACTGGTCGAGTCCGTGGCTGGAGGCCTCCATCGCCACATGGTCGATTTTTGCTGTTTCCATGGCCGCCAGTTCACGGTGCAGGTCAACCGGATCCGGTGTGGTCAGTCCTTCGCCCCCGGCATAACCCGGACCTTCGATACCCAGCGTTCCGATGCTGGCGGCCTGCAGACCGGTCGCGGCCCAGATCTGGCGGGTGAATCCCGCAACGGAGCTTTTGCCGCTGGTACCGGTGACTCCGACGATCGTATCGGGCTGAGAGGCAAAATAGGCCGCTGCCATGCGCGCCAGTCGCCGCCGTGGATTGGCATCCGTAACCAGCGTGACTCCCGCACCGACCTGACCCGCATCAAGGCCCGGCTGGGCCAGAACCGCGATGGCACCCCGGCGAATGGCGTCCGGAATGAAATTGGCTCCATCGGCGGCAGTGCCCGGAATCGCGGCAAACAGGTATCCTGGCCGAACCTGTCGGCTGTCAGCCGTCAGTCCGGTGATCGGAATATCGGGTAGGATCCTGTCTGCACTCATCTCCGTTCGGGCTTCCTCGGTCACAGGTCATTATCGAGGCATCACTACTGTTGCAGCGAGGCCAGCTTCTTGGTTTCCTCTGGCAGTTCTATGGCGAAGGCATGTTGTATTTCAGGCGCATTCTCCTGAATCGGGGCAATTCCGGCGATGGTGCCGATCCGGGAGATGATCGCACCCGCCGCCGGTGCTGCCACCCAGCCGCCGGTTGCAAAGCCGAAGGTTTCCTCCGTCCCCTGTGGTTCGTCGAGGACGACATAGACGACATAGCGCGGATCCTGCATCGGAAAGGCGGCGATGAAGGAGGATATCAGCGCACGGCGCTTGTAGCCGTTCGCCGATGCCTTCTCCGCCGTTCCGGTCTTGCCGCCGACCATGTAGCCCGGAACCTGCGCGCCTTTGCCAGAACCGGCCACGGCATTCAAGCGTACAAGGCGGCGCATGTCGTAGCTGACATGTTCCGAAATCACCCGTCGCCCTTCCGGAACAGCATCACGGGCAAGCAGGGTTGGCGGCATCAGGATTCCGCCATTCAGTATTGCCGAGACACTGCTGGCCAGATGCAATGGGGTGATGGATATGCCATGGCCGAAGGCGATGGTCATGGTGTTGATCGGTTTCCACGGCGTCGGAAACTGGGGTCGGCCCGTCTCGGGTATCTCCAGCGGTATCGCATTCAGCAGGCCGAGCTGTTCCATGAAGGCCTTCTGGGCCGGTGGGCCGACGTCGAGCGCCATCTTCGCCGATCCGATATTGGAACTGTAGACGAAGATTTCCGGCACGGTCAGGAAACGGGCCTTGCCGCGATAGTCGTTGATCGTGAACCGGCTGACCTTGATCGGATGCGTCGCATCGTAACCATCATCCATTGTCGCCGCGCCGCTTTCCAGGGCCATCGCCGTATTCAGGATCTTCAGGGTTGATCCCAATTCATAGGTCCCGAAGGAAGCGCGGTTGAATCGGTTTTCCGGCGGCGAACTGGCGGGATGATTGGGGTCGAAATCCGGCATC
Source organism: Alphaproteobacteria bacterium (assembly GCA_965223125.1). Taxonomy (GTDB): domain Bacteria; phylum Pseudomonadota; class Alphaproteobacteria; order UBA8366; family Aestuariispiraceae; genus Pacificispira. Next base: position 2,952,073 of record OZ244984.1, read on the forward strand.
GAAACCATGGAGACGATCTCACCCGATTTCGCATCCATCACGATGGCGGCACCACCTGTCGCGCTGTATGTGTCGATGGCTTTTTCGAGTTCCTGATGGACAACATGCTGAAAACGCACATCAATGCTCAGCCGCAGGGGTTCATCGGAATCCCTGAGTCTGGATTCCTGTCCTTGCTCGATCCCGGACAGGCCCCGGCCATCGACATCTGTATAGCCAAGGACATGCGATATCAGCGGGCCATGTGGATAGACACGGGTTTCCGCGCGTTCGAATTCCAGACCGGGGATACCGAGCTGCATCACCGCCAGCTCCATTTTCGGTGTCAGCTTGCGGTGCAGATAGACGAAAGGCGCATCGGAGGTCAGTTTTGCCCAGATCCCGTCCTGGTCGAGATCTGGAAATACCTCAGCCAGTTTTTCCGCTGCCTCCATCGGGTCCAGCAGGCGCTGTGGTCGGGCGGCCAGCGCGGTCGTTGTGAGGCTGGTTGCCACGATCACGCCATTGCGGTCCACGATTGTTGCCTTTTCCGTCGGCATTTCCGGTGCGGCCTGAACATGGGACAACGCCATGTCACTGGCATTGGCACTGAAAACTCCCAGATCGATCAGACGCACGCCGACGGTTGCAAAGGCAAAGGCCATCACAGTACCTGTGATCAGCAGGCGGGTGCGTCCAGTCTCGATGGCCCGTCGGAAGTTGCCATCGGTTCGAATTGGCGCACAGGGCGTCGCGGCGCTGCGATCCGCACCGGATCGGGTCCGGTGCGTGGTAAAGGTGGGTGGGGTGACTTGTGGCACGGCTGGCCGCGACGGGCCGGATGCATGCCGGACGAAGGGTGGTGGGGCAAATCTTGGCGGCTTCGGACGCCGTGTCTTTCTGAACGGTCCGATCATTGTGTGGTCCTCACATGGCTGGCCGGGACAACTTCTGCTGTGCCGGGGTGAACCGCAGGCGCGGTATCAGCCGCCGCTTCCGCTTCTTGCGGATCGGTGCGGCGGAATGGGATGTCTTCGATGCTCAGAACCTGCCGGGGCTCCATCCCCTTCATCTGCGGCAGGAATTCCTGGCCAAGCGTCTCGATCCAGTCCGGGCGGCTGGAATAGGACCATTCGGCCTTCAGATTGTGGATCTGTTCCTGTTCCTGGCGTATCTGGTCGTTCAACCGCGCCAGTTGCCCGTCCAAGGCTTCAACCTGGAAGCTGATATGGAACAGTGTGTATCCGGTCAGGGTCACCATAATGATCCAGATGGCGATAACGATAGCTCTCATCGCGATCCTCCCTTGCCGGAATGTTGGTCATCATCGTCTGGCCAGGCGGGCGCATCCGTGCGCCATGCACCGCGCATCCGCGCCGAGCGGGACCGGGCGTTTCGGGCGGCCTCTCCGGCACTGGGCTTCACCGTTCCGGACGACAGCAAGTCGAAGGACGGTGCGCGCGCCACACCCATATCCGGAGGCAGATGGCGGGATGCCCCACCGCCGCTGCGCCCGGACCTGGATTTCAGAAAGGCCTTGACCCGGCTGTCCTCCAAGCTGTGAAACGCGACGACGACCAGTCGCCCACCGGGGACCAGCAGGCGTTCCGCAGCGCGAAGCGCACGGTCGAGTTCACCCAGTTCATCATTCACCTGAATACGCAGCGCCTGGAAGGTGCGTGTCGCCGGGTCGATCTTGTCCTTCGCGCGCGGTACGCAGCGACGCACGATATCGGCCAGTTGCAATGTGGTTTCGATCCGCGCAATCGCCCGCTCGCGCAGCACGGCCTTTGCGATGCGGCGGGAAAACCGCTCTTCGCCATATTCCCAGATGATCCGCGCCAGTTCCTCTTCCGGCCAGTCGTTCACGACATCGGCGGCACTGGGTCCGCTCAGGCTCATCCGCATATCCAGCGGCCCGTCGAAGCGGAAGGAAAAACCGCGCTCCGGCGTATCGATCTGGGGGGAGGATACACCGAGATCCAGCACGACCCCGTCCAGTCGGGTAACCCCGACCTTCAACAGCAGAGCTTCCATGTCGCCGAATGCGCCGGTCAACAGTGTCAGGCGCTCCGAATGGGCCGCAGCCAGATCGCGACCACGGATAATCGCATCCGGGTCCCGGTCAATGGCGAAGACCCGGCAATCGGCGGCTTCCAGCAGGGCTTTTGTATAGCCGCCTGCGCCGAAGGTTCCATCCAGATGGATTTCACCGGCGGCGGGCTTCAGGGCGGCCAGCACTTCCGGCAGCATGACCGGAAAATGCGGGTCGTTGCTCGGATTGAGGGGAGAAGCGATCATGCGCCACCTCCCGCAGGTCCGACCTTCAGGGTCATGTCCTTGGCGCGGGCCGACGCTTTCTCGCTGTGTGCCCGATATCGATCCGGGGCCCAGATCTGGAATCGGGAGCTTTGGCCGACGAAGACGGCAGTGTCGGTGATCCCGGCATGGGCAGCGTGATCCGGCGGCAGTACCAGCCGTCCTGTCTCGTCCAGTTGCGCCTTGCGCGCCTTGGCAATGATGGTGTTGTTCAGCGTGACTTCGGCCTGGGAATAGATCGGCTGTTCCTCAATGGCCGCCGCAATCCGTCGCATGAACGCCCGGTCGCAGGCTTCCAGCGCTCCCTCAATCGGCGAGGGATAGATATAGACGATGCGGTCATCGCCTTCGGGCAATTCGGAACGGAAATCGGCCGGCAGGGAAACACGTCCCTTCCGGTCAACCTTGTTCTCGAATGTGCCGACGAACAGCGCCATGCCTGCCGTGACCTTTTTCCGTCCGGGCATCCCCGATTGGATGCATCCCGCCATGCCTGCCCTAAGAGAAACCTGAAATTCCATTTTAAAACAGGAACTTGGGCTGTTATCTCTACGTTATGAGGGCGCAATTTCAGCGAATTTTGCCATTCACCACGTAATTGGGCAGTTATGGGATATCATGGGAATAGGCTATACGTCAACGGCAATACCTGTAAAACTATAGCCTTGTGAAGTGTAGCTACAATAAAGAAACAAGATAAAAATGTTGATATTCTGCTCGATGGCAGGGATTTTAATTTTTAAGTAAACAAGATGTCGTGGATATCTGCGGTGCAAGGACACGAATTCTCTGTTTGTTCCATTTTGATTTACGAGAACAAATAGAGTAACCCTGGCGAGGGTAAATCAATTCGAGTTGGAAAATCAGCGAAAGCTGCGCAATTTCCGAATCAGGGCCTGACGGATGCGGGTAAAAACCTCGCTCCAATCCCCGGGACTTGTCTGCCGGAACAGCGTCATGGAGGGATACCAGGGACTGTCGTCGCGATGCAGCATCCAGCGCCAGTCCGGCGCGTAGGGCAGCAGGACCCAGACCGGCCGCGCCATGGCACCCGCCAGATGCGCGATGGAGGTGTCGACGGTGATCACCAGGTCGAGTTCACGGATCGTGGCGGCGGTATCCGCGAAGTCGCGAAAGCCGCTTCCCATGTCGCGCAGCAGGGGTGACAGGGACAGTGACTTGATATCCGCCAGGGCCGGGCCTTTTTGCAGCGACAGGAAATCGGTGACCGGCAGATCGAACAGACCGGCAAAATGCGACAGTGCGCAACTGCGGTTGCGGTCGTTCTTGTGGCTTGGTTTGCCTGCCCAGCAGATGCCGACCTTGAAGCGGTCGCGATGCAACACGTCCGGACGCGGATTTCCGGGTGGAGCCTGGATATAGGGGCAATGGTCCGGAATGGTTTCCAGTTCGGTGCGACGCAACCGGGCGAGGCTGAGCAGCGGCACCTGCATGTCACAGCGCGGCAGTTTCGCGCCCCGGGGGATGACCGTTACCTTGGCGAAATCAGGAGACCGCTGCAGCAGCCGGGCAAGCGGTGCCTGCACTTCGAAGATGATCCGGTCGCCGGGTGCCCCGAACCAGTCGGAGTTATGGGCCAGGAAGCGCGCGAAATGAAGTGTATCGCCCATGCCCTGTTCGCTCCAGACCAGCAGAGAGCGGCCTTTCAGCGGCGTGCCGTCCCATTCCGGCAGGTGCTGGTGCATGCGCGTGGCCTCGGGCAGACTCCACCTGCTTTCATAGTTTTCGAATCCGGTCCTCAGGTTTCCGCCCAGAAGATGGGTGATCGCAACATCCCAGGGCAGTTCCGGCGCGTCATAGCCTAACAGTCCCGCCCGACGCAGGGCATGTCCCGCTTCGGCCAGATCTCCCTTGTCGCGTACCGTCAGTCCGTAATTGTAATGGACACGGGCGACACCGCTGGACAGATCCAGCGCCCGCCGCTGGGCTGACAATGCCTCGTCTAGGCGGTTTACTGCGCGCAGGGCATTGCCCAGGTTGGACCAGGCCGGGCCATCGTCAGGTTTCAGCGCTATGCCCCGCTTCAGGCAGATCACCGCAGCATCCAGTTTGCCCGTGCGCCGCAGCAGGACGCCCAGATTGATCCAGGCCGGGGCAAATTCCGGATCCGCCTGCAGGATGCGCCCGTACAGCGTGGCCGCTTCGTCCAACTGATCGTTGCCATGGGCACGCAGGGCCTGACGCATCATCCGTTGCGGATTGGCATCGGGACGCGCCACGACCTGGGCGACGGGCCTGATCTGCGCTGATGTGTCCTGCGCTTGTGTGTCCGGACCCGTTTGAGCATCCGGTTTCGACTCCGGGGGAGGCGCAGGGGGAGGCGGCTTTTTTGGAACCGCTTTCATCACCGCCTTGGCAATGGGCCGTTTCGTCGTGCTGCGTTTGCTGAAAACCGCCGTCGCCACTGCTTTCTGTGGCGCGGATACAGTCTTACCCGGATCGATCTTTGCCGGGGCGCTTTTTGTTGCAACGGTCTTCGCAGCAACAGTTTTTGTGGCAGCTGTTTTAGCCTGGGGGTTTGATCGGGCAGATTTGGTTACGACTGCCTTGGCAACCTCCCGACGAGGTGTTTCCGGTGTCTGGGCTTTCATATGGGATTGGTGCTGGGGCTGGGTCGTATCCGGATCATCGTCGTCAAAGAACTCGATGGCCAGGTCATCCATGTCCACTGGCGCATCCTCTGTATCATACCGCGTCTGGGTCGGCTTTTCCTTATTCATCAGGATAGCTTACACCGTGCCGACGGGTCGGGGAAGAGGGCCGGGCCGGGGAGGATTTCGACAGAAAGTTTCATAATGCGGGCTTTGCCGCTGTTACGACCAGCCCTCCGACGGGTTCGCCATATTCGCTGCGCAAATCCTGGTGACTGATATCGATCACCAGCAGTCCGGCCTGCTCCAGAACTTCCTCCACATAGGCGGGATCATGCTTGTAGCGACCGCTCTGATCCAGCCGATAACCGGGGTCAGATGGGTCCGGACCGTCCAGACGCTCCACAGAGAAACCAAGCCTTCCCGTCGGTACCAGTGCGGTCCGGAACCCGTCGGCGACAGCGGAGAGATCGCCGAAATAGCAAAGCACGTCCGCAGCTACGATCATGTCATAGGTTTCAGGGGCGGCGTTCAGGAAATGCGTCAACTCCGCCTTGTTGAGCCGGTCGTAAAGCTGCTTCGACTTGGCCTTTTCCAGCATTTTCGGGGACAGGTCGACCCCATCGAGACGCTGGCAGTAAGGGGCAAGCAGCGGCCCGCACAGTCCCGTTCCGCATCCCGCATCCAGTGCGATCAGATTTCGGCTCGGTGGCGGCAGATGCGGTGCCAGGGCTTGAAGGATCAGGTTCGGCGCGCGGTAACCCAGTTCGGCCAGTTTTTCATCAAAGATCGCCGCGTAGTCGTTGAAGATATCCTCGACATAGGCCGCATTCGCGGTCTCCGGAACGGCCAGTCCCGATATCGCAGCTCCGATATGCTGCGCGTCCGGCACATCGGGAAAGCGGCGGAGCCATTCAGTCGCGATGATCACGGCCTCTTCCCGGCTGCCATTGGCGTATAGGTCATAAAGTGACTTGCCGAGATTGGAATGGGAGACAAGGTCCGATGCATCCCGACGGACCGCACGCCACAACGCTTCGACGGCCGCTTCCGGCTGGTTCAGTTCATAGAAGCACAGGCCCAGATTGGTATATTCGCTGAATGCCTCATCACCGCGCAATTCGCGGGCACGGGCCAGAACCTCGACCGCGCGTTCATAGTCGTCCAGTTGCACGGCCAGTTCGCCGCGCCATTCCAGCGCCTCCAGATTGTCCGGGTCCAGGATCAATGCCTTCTCATAGGCTTCGACCGCATCCTCCAGTCGTCCCTGCCGGTAATGCTCTTCCGCATCCTCGATGATTCTCGCTAGATTTCGCACCTGATGCCCCCTTGCAGCGACCGATCCGAAATCCCCGCCTGTCCTGCAATAGCAGTTGCGCCTTGCGGGCGACAAGTCTTCGCCGCATGATTTGGGTCATGAGTGAGAAGACACCGTCATCGAACCTGCGAGGGCCGAGCCACCGCACGGTGCCTGAAGGGGACAACCGGGAAAGGCTCGTCTGTCCGGATTGCGGCTTCATCAACTACGAGAACCCGCTGATTGTGGCGGGGGCCATCGTGGTGGAGGGGGATCGGGTTCTGCTCTGCCGCCGGGCAATCGAGCCGCGCCGGGGCTTCTGGACGATTCCCGCTGGGTTTCTGGAACTGAATGAGACGGTGGCGGAGGGGGCGATGCGAGAGGCCAGGGAGGAGGCGCTTGCCGATATCGTTCTGGATGGGCTGCTTGGTGTCTATACCATCACCCGGATCAGTCAGGTGCAGATGATCTATGCCGCCCGTCTGGCGCAGCCCGGCTTTGGCGCGGGTGAGGAAAGCCTGGAGGTTCGGCTGTTCGACTGGGACAATATTCCCCGCGATGAGATCGCCTTTCCCTCCGTGCATTGGGCACTGGATCATCGCCGGTCCCTGCCGGATGGTCTGCCGCAGGCCCCTTTCACTAATCCTCCGGGGCAGTCCGGCGATTACTGATCGCTCTGTTTCTGGGTGCCGTGGCGCAGCATGAACGGCAACTGCGTCGCGAAATAGGTGAAGGTCAGCAGCATCAGGCCCGGAAAGCGGAAATAGACCCATATCTCCGTTGGCTGGCTGCGCCAGACAATCTCGTTTACGACGGCCAGCGCCAGGAAGAAAATTCCGGTTCGGATCGTCAATGTCTTCCAGGCCGCATCCGGCATTTCGAAGGCCGTTCCCATGACCAGTTTCAGTGGCATCTTGCCGATCAGCAAGGCCCCGAACAGGATTGCGGCAAACAGAGTGTTGATCATGCTGGGCTTCATCTTGATGAAGCTCTCATCGGCCAGATAAAGCGTCAGTCCGCCGAAAACCGCAACGATGGCCGCCGTCATAAGCGGCATCCAGGGGATCCGGCGCTCCATGATGAAGGCAACGACCACAGCAACCAGGCTGGCGACCATGACAACGGCGGTCGCCAGCATCAGGTCCTTGGTGAGCAACCAGGTCGCGAGAAACGCACCCAGAGGGGCGAATTCGATGGCGGGCTTCAGCCAGGGCGGAGCGGTGCGGCGGCGGGGTGTTGGTTCTGTCATGGCATCGTATATAGGCGATCCGGATCGCCTCGTCACCCGTGGCCTGCATCAATTCTGGACAATCGTTGCGCATTGCGACAAATGGAATGTATAGTTCCGGTATGAGCGATTATGGATCAGATTTGAACAACCGCATTCAACCCCGCCCTGAAGGCGGGTTCGGTGTCGCGCGACCGGGATCGGGCATGCGGGGCACGCGAGCGGATGGTGCAGATTCCGCATCCGGTGATGGTCGACTGGTCGAATCTCAATCGCGGCTTGAAAGTGCATTCCAGCGTTTGCGCACATTACTGGCCTTTGATGGGGATCGCGGGCCGCGTCAGGGCGTCAAGTCGCGAGGTTTTTACCTCAACATCGTTGTGTGATGGCGAATATTCGTTTGATTCACTTTCAGGATCGATCCTGTAAAGAGTTTCTTTAGCTTTCTTGTGTAATGATCTCCACCGATCGGGACAACGTTTGTTAAGGCTTGGTGCATGGCGCGGTTGGATTTTTCGCGGCTTTCGGTTCTGGTGGTGGAAGACAGCAGCTTTATGCGGTCCATCTTCGTTGCCGTCCTCCGGGCGCTCGGTGTGGAGCGGATTCTGGTCGCCGAGGATGGCGAACAGGCGATCAAGATCATGTCCCCGACCGGGGGATCGAAAACCTCGCTGGTCGGTCTGACCGGCGTCGATCTGGTTCTGTGTGACTATTTCATGCCAACGGTGGACGGGGCGATGTTCCTGCGCTGGCTTCGGCGGTCTGATAGATCTCCTGACCGGTTTCTGCCGGTGATCATGATATCGGCGGCGGCGGATCTTGAAGTTCTGTTCACGGCCCGGGATGCCGGGATGGATGAGTTCCTCGCCAAGCCCTTTTCCGCAGAGAAGATTGCGCAGCGGATTGTCGCCATTGTCGATTATCCGCGCCCCTATATCTATTGCCCGCATTATTTCGGCCCCGACCGACGCCGCAAAACCCGCCCGGTGACGACGGAGCGACGGGTGGTCGGCAAGGAGGATGTCGAGGTTGTATATTCTGGTAAGGAGCTTTCAGCACTCAAGACCAGCACCAAGCAGGTTTGGGAATTCCGCATCCCGCGGGGATTGCGGACCAAGCTGACCGGAAGAGGGGGCAGTGGCGATCCATCGGAACCTCCCTTCGATCCGGCTTTGATCGCAGCCGCGGAAGCGAAGATTGCGACCATGGAGGGCGACTATTCCGATTGGGTCGCGAAATCCATCGAAAACCTGGCCCAGGCCCATCATCGGGCATTGGAGGAACCGGCGCGTGGCCTTGTCCATCTCAAGACAATCAACGAGATCGCCCACGAGTTGCGCGGGCAGGGAGGAATGTTCGGCTACCCCCTGATGACGCAGTTCGGAAAATCGCTTTATGACGTGACCAGCGAGGATGCCAGCGTCTCCACGAAACTGTTGGACCTGATCGATTCACATATCGACCTGATCAAGGTCATCACAAAGCAGAAGATCAAGGGTGATGGCGGTGCCATGGGGCAGCAGTTGATGAAGACCCTGATGGAAGCAAAGAAGAAATTTGGTCACTGACCCGTGCAACCCTGTGCAGCAGCCGTATCCCGGGAGGCAACATGCAGGCAGGCATTCAGAGGAAACACTGAATATCTCGTAGAGAACGAGTCTTCTCGGGAATTGACAAATCTGTCCCATTGGCCTAGGCATACATTTAGATAGAGCGCGGGGTAATTTCTCCGCGCTGCGGTAGCTTGGAAAAATGAGTAGCTTAAAACAAATGTGCTGCCATTTCCGGGATATCTCACTCTCCACCCCCTGTGATTGGACGATGTCGTCTTGCTGACCGTTTTCGATTTGTCAGGCAGGAAGGCCGTGGTTACCGGTGCTTCGGGCAAAATCGGGCGCGCGCTCGCGCTGGGTCTGCGGAACGCGGGCGCAGCGGTTACCGGAATCGATGCCCGGCCTGATACGGCATGTGATTTTGATATCCTTCCCCGCGATGTCGGTGATCCGGCACGATCAGCGGATATTGCGGCGGAACTAGATGAGCGGCTTGGTGGTGTCGATGTCTGGATCAATGCCGCCTATCCCCGAACATCGGACTGGGGTTCGGATCTAGGGCGAGAATCTGCCGAATCCTGGGTTCGGAATGTAACGCTCCAGCTGACCGCAAACTGCGTTCTGTCCACCGAGATCGCCACGCGGATGGCTGAGCGGACTGGCGGGTCGATCATCAATGTCGCATCGATCTACGGGCTGGTATCGCCGGATTTCTCGATCTACGAGGGAACCGATATGGGGGTTCCGGCACCGTACAGCGCCATCAAGGGCGGCTTGATCAATCATACGCGCTATCTGGCGGGCTTTTACGGACCGCGTGGGGTGCGGGTCAATGTGTTGGCCCCCGGTGGCGTCGAAGCCGGGCAGCCGCAGGAATTTGTCGCCGCCTATTGCAGGCGCACCGCTCTGAAACGGCTGGCCAGGCCGGAGGATATCGTTGGTCCGGCCTTGTTTCTTGCCTCGGATGCAGCGGCCTATGTCACCGGGGTCTGTCTGCCGGTGGATGGTGGTTGGACTGCGATCTGATGACCGGTCTTCGCCCCGCATCCATCCTTCGCCCTGAACCTGTCCTTGTCGGCAGGACCGCGCGACTCGTGCCGTTCGAGGAGCATCATGCGCTTGATCCCGTCTATCTTGGCTGGCTGCGGGACAGGGACGTGATCGTCACGCTCAATTTGCCGCGCTATCTGATCGGTGCGGTGACCGACCGTGAAATCGTTGATTACGGTCGGGCGCGGATTGCTGATCCGGAGACCTTGTTCTTTGCCCTGATCGCTGAAGACGGAGGTTTCTCGGGAACCGTCAAGGCCGGCCCCATCGACCGGTACACGGCGGTCGCCGATGTCGGGATCATGATCGGGCGAAAGGAACTGTGGGGGCAGGGGCTCGCCTTCGAGATGCTGGGGCATCTGTGTCGGCATCTGTTCGACAAAGAGGGGTTGCGCCGATTGACGGCAGGGGCGATGGCTACCAATCCCGCCATGATCCGGGTGTTCGAAAAGCTGGGTTTCAGGCGCGAGGGCCTGTTTCGGGAACATGACCGTCTCGGCGATTCCTATGTCGACCATGTCCATCTTGGTTGTTTGAAGGGTGAATTCGTGCCTTTAGAGCAGAAGTTCATGCGAAAACATGATGCTTCAGGATCAACGTCGAACCAATGAGTATTCGATAAATGAAAAACACGTGGCGATTTGGCGATCTGGAATTCAACTATGTCCGGGAAGTGCTCGACTCCGGCTTCGGGTCCAGCACGTCGGGCAGCATGAACAACCGTTTCGAGTCGGCCTTCGCGGAGAAGATCGGGGCCAAATATGCGGTCACCTTCAATTCCGGGACCTCGACGCTGCATGCGGCGCTTGATGCGGTCGGCGTCGGGTACGGCGATGAGGTTATTACCGCACCGCTGACCGTCATCTCGAATCTGGACGTGATTCTGGCGCAGAATGCGGTTCCGGTTTTCGCCGATGTCGATGCCGAGACGTTCAATATCGATCCTGCCGAGGTGGCGCGGAAAATCACCTCGCGTACCCGCGCGATCATGCCGATCTCGCTTTACGGGCTCAGCTGTGATCTTGATCCGCTGATGGAACTGGGACGCAAGCACGGCATTCCGGTCATCAACGATGCAGCGGAGGCCTTCGGCACTCTCTACAAGGGACGACCGATAGCGGAAATCGCCGATATCACCAGCTATTCGACCGAGAATTCAAAGCACATCACGACGGGGGACGGCGGTATCGTTGTTACCAACAATGAGGAATATGCCTCAAAAATGCGGAAATTCGGTAGTCTGGGTTATGCTGCACTGAAGGCCCAGGACGGACGCATCCGCAACAATAAGGACATCTTCCAGAATCCGGCCTACAAGCGGCATGATGCCTTCGGCTACAACTACCGCATGCCGGAGGTGGCAGCCGCGCTCGGACTGGCCCAGACGGAGCGCATGGATTGGTTCCTGGACCTGCGGATTGCGATTACCGAGATGTATCTGGCGGCAGCGCGGGAATGCGACTATCTGATCCCACAGAAGGTGCCGACGGGGGATCGCAACACCTATTGGACCGTGCCCTTTCGGTATGAGAGATCCGATGTCAGCTGGCAGGATTTCCGCATGAAATACACCGAATTCGGTGGCGACGGTGTCTATGCGGCATGGGCGCTGCTCTATCATGAAACGGTCATGTCCTCCGGGGCCTGGAAAAAACGCTGTCCGCCGCTCTACGACGCGATGGACTTCCCGATGGAGGGACATTGCCCCGTTGCCGAGCAGTTGCAGCCGAAACTGATGCAGTTCGTGAACAACTATGGCAGCGTTGAAGAGGCTGAACCGAAGGTGGAAGCCCTTATCAAGACGATCCGGTATTTTGCGTAACATCCAGATTCACAAATCAGGCGGGTGGGCTGTAGTTTCACAACTCTGCTCGATATAAACCTAGAGGTAGTAGATATGACAATGCAGAAATCAGCTTTTGGAAAGTTCATGGATTGGTTGCGCGGGGATGCAAAATCAATTCGGGGACGGTTTTATTATCGTCCCAAGGAGCGGATCGATCTGTTTTATCATACGAAACTGATGGGCGAGAGCTATACAGAATGGTATCGGCGGAGAATGAACCGCATGGCTGCGAAAAGCACGCAGAACCAGCGCCCGGTCTCGCAGAAATACTTGGATAACGCGCAGATCCAGGTGCGCTATCTTCAACATAAAGGCCTTCAGGCCGGTGACAGCGTTTTGGAATATGGCTGTGGTATTCTTCGTGTCGGTCTGCATCTCGTTCCAGTGCTGGAAGATAACAAATACACTGCCGCCGATATTTCCGATCTTCGTATAAAAAAGGGTGTCGGGATCCTGAAAGAGCACGGTATCGATCCATCACGATATCAGACCGTGGTCATTACCACCGCAGAAGCACACGAACTTGGGGACGAAAAATACGATTACATACTTTGTCATGACGTTATGTGTCACATGCCGCTGAAAGAGTGCTACACAAGCATGAAAGCGCTGAAGCAGGCACTGAAACCTGAAGGTCGGCTTTTCGTTACATTCGATGTTTTTGATCGTCCGCGGTCGACCAATGCAAAGGACTATTGGTTCACGCCCGAGCAAATTCGTGACCTCGGGAATAGCGCTGGTCTGGATGTACAGGAAGAAAAAGATTGGCACGATTTCAAAATTAAACAGCAGGATACGCAGGAAATGTACTCCTTTACCCACAAACCGGTTTGACGTTGGGAAGGCATATTTCCAAAGAGAGAAGCTGCGTGTCGAAGATCGTTTGCACATGTATGGAACTGACCGAGGACGACTTTGTGCGTTCCGTTGCCCAGTATCCGTCGTTGGATTTTGACCAACTGCTGGTTCAGACGGGGGCTGGCATGAAATGCACGGCATGTCGGCTGGATCTCGAGTCGGTCTACATGGATGTTTACGATTCTGCCGTACGGCTAAAACTTGATTCCACAACGACTTCCAGTCACCCGACTGCCGCGCAGATGGGGGGAGGATTTCGAAGCTTATCGCGGAAAATCCTTCGTTTTTTTGACAGGCATGCACCGCCCTTTCCATTTCTGCTACGGGACTTTTCTCCGGTCCTAGCTGGAAACGGCGTTTCGCAATATGTCTTGATTGCGAATGATTCGCTTAGGTTATCGAATAGCCAGACATGCGCGCCGTTGGATGGGTTTGTTGTTCTGCGTAACGACGAAGGCCGTGTTTTGCTGCGTGAAAAACAGCGGATCGAGCCAGAAGGTGCGATGCAGATTGAGTTAAGCGCATATCTGGAAAAGGATTTCCTGGAGCGTGGTCATGCGCAGGGAACAGAAAACATTTGGGGTAGCGTCGAGGTTCAGCGCCGATGGGAAAAACCGGCACTAAGAGGAACCACCCGCCCGCAATTGGTCATCAATGCGCGGAAGGGAACGGGAGGCGTGCATACGCAAGGTCCATCGGGTAGCCGAACGGACTGGTATACGGTTCTTGCGCGGCCTGAACACGAACGGTCGTTTGTCACCGTCGTCAATGCACATGGCGGTCGGTTGAAAGTGAAGGTTAATTGTCCGTTGGATCCAGCAAGCCGTGAATTCACCCTGCCCGGATACGGATGTCGAGGGGTAGAGGTCGATACCCGCTCTGTCGTTGATAAAGGGCTTTCTTCGCTTGCTGTCAGCATCAGTTGCGATGGTCCTAGTAAGACCCATGTTTGGACCGCATCCCCAGAAATGGATCGTGTCGCGGTCGATCATCCTGCGGAAAGCTGAGATTTGATATGCCCGGTTTTTTTTATCTCATCCCAGTGATCTTCTCGTTACCGCCGGGGCATCGAATACTGATTTCTGTTCCACCGGATCTTTTGCGACGTCGTCTAAAAACGGAGCACGCGGACGTTACCGTCATTGCCCGGGCCTTTATTGACGGGGAAACCGTTTGGTCCGAAACCAATACGGTTTCGCTAAGCCGTGGGGAAAAAGGCGGGCAATCGGTGGAATTCAGTTTTGATAACGACCGTGAACGATTTAACGGTGCTCCCGGGTTTATGGAAATAGAGTTTCTTTCAGCAGGCGACGAGGCGATCTTTTCGAAAAAGGCACCACCCGAACTCTATGGGCTGTATTCACGGCCTGGATGTCAGGGTTTTCGTGCCGACGGAAGTTACAAGTTCGGCGTACCCTCCGTCATCGCATCGGTGACGAAATACAAGACATTCGTTGAATCGTTTCAGGCAATCGACATTGATCTGATGCGTGATCGCTTCGAGTCGGTGACGTTGCTGAATCCGTATTCTCGGCCGTTGGTAGTTACCTTGTCCACGGTAGACGGGCGGCAGCTGCCGCGGGTCAAGGTTCCAGCAAAAAGTGTGATCTGGGTCTCACTTGAAGGCTTTCTACGGGATGATGAAACAAGTTTGAAGACAAGGCTTCAACTCATGTCAACAAACCGGGTGGTAAGCTATCATGTAAGACATAGTGGTGGTACAGAACCAATAATTACGGATCATGAACATCTCGATATCTATCGTGCTGATCCGACCCATTCACCGATTACACTCTACTGGCGTGACAGGCTTGCACGGGTCGTATCGCAACATTTTGGCTTCAGGCTTTAAGGTTCAGCAAATTAAAATGTCTGTTGATTTCTATGATGATCTCTGGCGGGAAGCCAGATCGGTCCCGGAGCGCGTTCTGCGCATCAGCGGTATCCGCAGGGTTCAAGTTGCCGGTCTCGTTGCGCTTGGATTGGGTGGCGTCCTATTCGATGCTTTGGGCTTGTCGATGCTCTATCCAATCGGTGAATACTTGCTGGCGGATGGGGATATCGGTGCGCTGCTAGAAACGTCGCGCGTATGGTCTGGTTTGCATTGGCTCTTTTCCTTTATTGGTCACGAGCCTGGTATCGCGACTGTCGTAATCATGTCTATTGGGTTTTTGCTGTTTCGGCAGTTTTTCATCTATGTGCGGTTAGTGTATCAGGCGGCAATCAATTTCTTGATTGCAAAACGTATTCGGCAGGTACTGTTTTCCGGTTTCTTGCGAGCGGGATTGGGTTTTCAGGAACGTCAGATGTCCGGTCCGTTTGCGAATGCTATGACAACGGAGGCGACGAACGCCTCTCATGTTGTGACGACCCTGATCGAGTTGCTTGTCGCCTGTGCCTTTGCCGTTGCCTATGTCGGCCTGATGATGTGGTTGTCGCCCGGTGCGGCGGTTGTTGTTATTGTGATACTTGGACTTGTTGGTGGCGGATTGCGGAAGGTTTTTACGAAAATCCGTGCCCTGAGCCATGAAATTGTTTCTGCAAACGCCAACTATTCACAGCACTTTCTGGAGCGCTGTCGTGCAGTACGCCTGATTAGGCTGGTCGGTACCGAAGAGGCGGAAGTTCAATTCGCGGATCGGCTTCTTTCCCGTCAGGAAAAGAAGAACGTGGATGCCGTGCGTTCCATTGCAATTTCAGAAACGGGAGTAGAACCGCTCGCACTGATTTTCGGATTACCGGTGCTTGTTGTTGCTATCGTCATGTACGACGCTGATCTTGCTGTTGTAGGTATGTTTCTGCTGGTTTTAGCGCGGCTCGGGCCAGTACTGAAACAGGCAATGCGTGCGTGGCATTCCTATCAGAAGTTGCGGGCGTCGGCTGTAAACGTCATGTCAATTCTGATTGATATCGATGCAGCCCGGGAACGTTTATCTGGCAGTAAACCGATGCCAGCACGGTTTAAGGAAATTGCATTCAAGAATGTGAGTTTTCGCTATCCCAATGCAGAGATTCGCGCCTTGGAGTCGATTTCCTTTACCATTCCCGGTGGAAGCATGACAGCAATCATAGGTCCCTCCGGCAGCGGCAAGTCGACACTCATCGATCTGATTCCACGCATGAGGGCCCCGGAAAGCGGGGAGATTTCCAT
Organism: Alphaproteobacteria bacterium; assembly: GCA_965223125.1. Lineage (GTDB taxonomy): Bacteria > Pseudomonadota > Alphaproteobacteria > UBA8366 > Aestuariispiraceae > Pacificispira. Next base: position 2,967,966 of record OZ244984.1, read on the forward strand.
AGGTGGAACGCCGATTGATGATATTTCCGCGGATTCTATTCGTGAGAACTGCGCCTATGTATCGCAAAGTCCTCTGCTGTTGGCCGGGACGATCGCAGATTACATTGCCTATGGAAATCGCGACCTCAGCCGTGAGAATATTGAAAATGCGGCAAGAATGGCGAATGCCTACGATTTCATTGCAAGTCTTCCCAGAGGCTTCGATACGGAGCTAGGTGAAGGTGGAACGGGACTGAGTGGTGGCCAGCGCCAGCGGGTGGAACTGGCCCGGGCGCTTGCCCGGAATGCACCTGTCCTCATATTGGATGAGCCGACGAGCAGTGTAGACGGTGAAAGCGCGCATCAGATATCACTGGCACTGCAGCGCATTCGTCAGGAAACCGATACGACAATTATCGTTGTTGGCCATCAACTTGGCGCACTCCGTCATGCCGATCATATCGTTGTTGTTCTGAATGGCAGGGTAGACTCCATGGGAACGCACGAAGCGCTTATTGCTGTGGAAGGTTGGTATCGTTCCACGTTTTCCCGTCAGGCCAGTGTGACACAGGTGGATGCCACCCCTGTCACTACGGCATCCTCTCCAACTGTATAGGTCTCCGATCCATGAAAATTGGTGCACTTGTCCCGGTCCGTCTTCAATCGGAAAGGCTCCCAGGTAAGGCGCTCATGCCTTTAGCCGGGCGTCCCGTTATCGCTCACTTGCTGGATCGTATTGCGGCGTCTGAATATATTACGGATCGCAGAAACGTGGTTGTCTGCACGACTGAAGATCCTGATGACGATGTGCTTGCCTCGGTTGTTGAGCAGGAAGGCTGCAGCATTTTCCGGGGGAGCAAGGACGACATTATCGCGCGCTTCGCTGGTGCCATGCGCCATTTTGATTTCGATGCGGTCATTCAGGCGGATGGGGACGACCCTTTATCCGCAACGGAATACATGGATCGGACTATGGCTGCGCTTCTCAGTGATGCTGCATTGGACATTGTGACTGTGGAGAATGTACCCCTTGGTACCGCGACCAAGTCGTTTCGTCGGCGTGGTATGGATTTGGTGGAAAAATTCTATCGTACAAATAAAAATGACACCGGCTTTATCTATTTTTTCACGAAGTCGGGATTATGCAGACATCTGATCTTGCAAAGTGAGTTGGAACACCGGTTGGACAATGTTCGCCTGACGCTGGATTATCAGGTTGACTTCGATGTTTTTGAGAAAATTTTCAACGCTCTATATCGTGCTGGCGAAGTATTTTCACTGCTCGATACGATCACTTTTCTCAAAGACAATCCATCAATAGCCGGCATGAATCTTGAAGTTGAAAAGGAATATTGGAAAAGGACAGCAGATAAAGCTGTCCTGCACTTTGAAGATGAAGCCGGTGCAGTTCGAAAAATCGAGCTTTGACCCAAAACTGACCTTGCCCCGAACACTGTTTATGATGACGGATGGGCCAAATGAATAAGGTAAATGCAGTATGACGAATGAAGCGGCCAAAGCGAGTCAGTCCCCTTTGGAACAATCAAAAGACGATTCAGCATCTGTATATGTCACTCCAAGTGGGCGAACCGTGAACTATACAGCGGCGCATAAGGCATTCCTGGATCAGACCCGTGGAAAATTCAGTAATCCTGCAGGGATCAGCGACTATGTATCGCGCGCCAGCACCCTGGTTTCGGGCAGCTACGAATCCATAAATTCGGAATCGAAGGAAACCGTGCGGGATAAGAAGGCCCGGATGTCGCTTTGGGCCTACGCCCATCGTTTCGGATATGCCTGCGCTTTTTTGGATATCCTGCGTCAGACGGGAATCCGACCACGTTTCAAACGGATGTTGGATATCGGTTGCGGTTACGGTGTGCAGCCAGCGGTGCTCAGAGGTCTTGGCGTCGCTGAGGAAGCCTATGGCATAGATATTGTCGATCGCGTCAGTCTGCTTGATTCAAAATTGCTGAAGAAACTGCATCGCAGAATGCGTCTTTTACGGTTTCTTGAGCCTTATATAGATCGGCTGGAAAGCAAGAATCCGGAAACTCTTACACCGTTTCAGAAAACGGTTCTCGGCAAGATGATGACGCCGATGCAATCTGTCTACAGATCGGGCGGGTTTCGTCTGTCGCCGGATATATACAATTTAAAAATGCGTCGTGAGGCGAAACTGGATGGCTTCTGGGAAGACGACATTTACAAGCATACAGGAAAGTATGATTTGATTACCGCGTTTTCGAGTGTCGAATGGTTCGATTCTAAGAAGCTGTTTGCAAAAGTATCCGAGCTTCTGGAAGAGAATGGTGTTTTCTTCATGTATGTCGCTAGCTGGTGGGGCGCGAATGCCGCCATTCGTGCGAACACCTACTTCCCCTATGCCTTGCAGCGGCTGAATGGTGAGGATCGAGAAGCCTATATCGAAAAGTTCCATGAAGGCGAAGCGTCTGAGGTTCGAAACCTTTATGGGTATTTTGACCCACAGCATCCGACATTTTCCGATTATGCCAAGTTTGCTTACGAAAATGACTTGATGCCGGTCGGATATCGTTTTTGTGGTCCACCCAGTAAATACTCCCAGAAGGGCGGCATTCATCCGCTTGGATATGCACTGGATGACACGGCCCGTTTTCGAGAGGCTTTGGATGATATTCATCAGTTCCGTCCGGATGTGAACAGCCTCGATCTGTTGTCCAGCATGCAGTATTTCATATTTGTGAAAACGGATCGAAATAAGCGCGCGGATGCCCGTAAATATGATGCTGTTCAAAAGGATACGGATATTCAATACCGGCCAGATGGTATCATCGGCAAGCTGGTTCGGGCGCTGGGTATTCGCTTCCTTCTTAAGAAATAGGCTGTCATCAAACTGGTATCTTGGTGTTTGGTATGATCGCAAGCGATGCTGAGAAAGCGCGGACACTGTATTGTCGACGGTGTCTCGAATCCGTTTTTCGTCCCGGACAGGAGCTTGACGAGAGTGGTGTATGTCGGGCCTGCCGGTATGCCGAGTCACATCACACGACGGATTGGGCTTCTCGACGCCTGGAACTGGATGAAATCGTTCGGGAGGCGAAACAAAGCGCTAAAGGTCCCTATGATTGTCTGATCGGGGTCAGTGGCGGCAAAGACAGTCTTCGTCAGGCAATGATCGTTCGGGACGAGCTTGGCCTGAAACCATTGCTGGTCTGCCTGTCCTATCCACCGGAACAGCAAACCGAACGCGGTACGCGGAATCTCTCCAATCTTGTCGAAAAAGGCTTCGACCTGCAGTTTATTTCGCCTGCGCCAGAAACCTGGAAGCAGATGATGCGGATCGGGTTTTTGGAGCACGCGCAATGGACTCGTTCCACAGAACTGGCCCTATTCAGCGCGGTGGCAAAGGCCGCCGTATTGAATGAAATCTCTTTGGCAATCCTGGGTGAAAACCCGGCTCTGGCATTCGGGGCCAAAACAGGAACGGATAAAGCCGATGCGGCAGGGTTCCGCGACTACGATACGCTTAAAGGCGGCAGCCTGCGCCCGTGGCTGGATGTCGGAATCAGTCGTAACAAACTGTATTGGCACGATATTCCGACGCCGGAAGTTTGCGACGCGCACAAGCTTCGTATGATCTATCTTGGATATTTCATCCAGGATTTTCATGACATTGGAAACACGCGCTTTGCAAAGGAGAACGGATTTGCGCCGCGTGTCGGTCGCGATGCGGATCCCGCTTATACAGGATCTATCAATCCTTATGAATCCGTCGATGAGGATTTTGTTCATGTAAACCAGTATTTGAAGTCCGTGAAACTGGGCTTCGGGAAAGTCATTCAGCAAGTCAGTGTACAGGTGCGATACGGTACAATGACACGCGAAGAGGCGATAAAATTCGCAACTGAATACGACGGAATCATTGACGATGAACTGATCGAGAACTTCTGTGGCTACCTTGGGATAGACAGGAAGACATTCGATGCGGTTGAAACGCGTATCCGCAATCGAGATTTATGGCGTCTCAACAACCAAGGGGAATGGGAACATCGGTATCCACCATCGGCATTGCTGACACGTGATGAGGAGATGCCAGAGGCACCCGAACAAGGAGCGGCCGAATGACGGTTGCCTTGATCGATATCGGTATGGGTAATTTACGAAGTGTCGAAAACGCCTTGAAACGTCATCGAATTGTCGCCACCCGTGTATCGGACCCTCGGGGTGTTGAGGATGCGGAAGTAATAATCCTGCCGGGCGTGGGCGCCTTTCCTGAAGCGATGAAACGCTTGAGGATGTCAGGCCTGGATTGTGCCCTTACCCATAAGGTAGTTGAGCACAAGACTCCGTTTTTGGGGATATGTCTGGGGATGCAGTTGATTGCGGACCACTCTGATGAAGAAAGTGGCGCAGATGGTCTGGGTTGGGTTTCCGGACGTTGGGTCAGACTGATTGGCGGCGTTGGTTTTCCTGTGCCGCATGTCGGCTGGAACCAGGTAACGCTCTCAAAATCCTCCATTCTTTTTGATGGACTGGTGCCGAATGTCCATTTCTACTTTGATCACATGTACAAATTCGAAGGACCGCAAACCAGTGTGGTTGCTGAAGTCGATTACGGAGGGGAACTGATTGCATCCGCAGTGCAGCAGGACAATATTTTCGCAGTCCAGTTTCATCCGGAAAGAAGCCAGATTGCCGGACATACCGTTTTCGGCAATTTTCTGAAACGCTGCAAATCGGTGAAGCAGGTTTAGTTGAATGGCCCTGAAGAAACGCATCGTTGCCGCGATCATCGTCAAGGATGGCTGGGCGGTACAAAGCCTCGGGTTCAATAGATATCTGCCTGTCGGGCGACCGGATATCCTTGCAGAAACGTTGGATCGTTGGCTGGTGGATGAAATAATCCTGCTGGATATCTCTGCCAGCAAACAAGGGAAAAGCATCGATCCTCAGCTTGTCGAACGTGTTGCGGACCGTATTGCCACACCGCTGACGGTGGGCGGTGGAATAAGTACAGTTGAACATGTTCGCCAGATCATCGCCGGAGGTGCGGATAAGGTCGCAATCAATACTGAGGCCTATCGGCGGATAGAGTTTCTGGGTGAAGCTGCCGCTATTTTTGGCAGGCAGTGTATTGTCGGATCTATTGATGTAGAGCGTACCGACGGTGGAGACTGTATCCTTTACAATAAGGCATGCCATATCGAAGAGGATGTGAAATGTGATCCGGCAGGTTGGGCCCGCCGTCTGGAGGATGCTGGTGCCGGAGAAATTCTTTTGAACTCTGTTGCACGGGATGGGTCAAAATCTGGTTTTGATATGGATATAATAGAAATGATTGGCCCTCATATCGACGTGCCGTTGATCGTTCTGGGGGGCGCTGGCCGAAGCATCGATTTTCAGGCTGTCTTGAATCTTCCCACTGTAGCGGCTGCAGGGGCGGCCAATATGTGGACCTTTACCGAACACAGTGTCGCCCAGGTGAAATCCTATCTGGCAGATATCGATCAGCGGGTGCGCCATGATGGCGAACTGGATTATCGGGGACGGCCGATTTCAGGTGGTAAGGGCCGATTGGGGCAATCAGAACATGATTTGGATCGGATGACCGAAAGGCCAATGCCGTGATTCAGGTAAAAGTTTGCGCCCGCTGTCTGTACCCGGAAACCCATCCTCTGGGTCTGGTTTTCGATAAAGACGGTGTATGCAGCGGGTGTAGGGTACACGAAGAAAAAGATGAATTGGACTGGGATGAGCGGTTCCGACGTCTCGTGGATATTGTCGAGGGCTATCGAAGCTACTCTGGAAAACGCTACGATTGCATCGTTCCGGTCAGCGGCGGTCGCGATTCTTACTTCATTGTCGAAGTCGTCGTGAAAAAACTGAAACTGAATCCACTGCTTGTTTCATACAACCGCCATTACAACACGGCGATAGGCCATCGTAATATGGCCTATCTGCGAACGCTGTTCGACTGTGACTACCATTTACAGACCGTCTCTCCGGCCACCGTAAAGGCATTGTCACGGGTAACCCTTGAACAGTTGGGAAGTTTCCATTGGCATGTTCTTGCCGGACAAACGGTATGGCCAGTGCAGTGCGCGGTCCGGTTTCGCGTGCCGCTGATAATCTGGGGTGCGCATCAGGGCGTCGATCAGGTTGGCATGTTCAGCCATCTGGACGAAGTTGAAATGTCACGATGGTACCGGAAGAACCATGATCTGATCGGTGTGGAGCCTGAGGATCTGGTCGATGCGGCGGAGGATCTGCCAGAGCGGGACCTGGCCGCATTCTTCTATCCGCAAGACAAGCATTTGTCGGCTGTTGGTGTTCGTGGAATTTATCTGAATAACTATATCCGGTGGGATTCCAAGGCCCAGCATGAACGCATGATCGCGGAGTATGGATACGAAACTGCGGATCTTCCCAGGACGTTTGATCGGTACAATGACGTCGATTGTGTCCACTATACCGGCCTTCATGACATGGTGAAGTACGCAAAGCACGGATATGGAAAGGTGCGTGATCATGCCTGCCGCGAAATCCGCTTGAGACGTATGACGCGGGAACAGGCGCAAAACCTGGTCGCGACGTTTGAGACACGAGAAAGTCAGGATGCGGATTCGTATTATAAATGGCTTGGGATCAGGCCTGAAGAGTTCTGGGAGATGATCAATCGGCACAGAAATCCGCGGGTTTGGCAGCAGGATATGGCAGGTGAATGGGCGCGGAGTGGGGAATGGATCGACCCATCTGTAGAACATCGACGTGCCGCTGCGCTCAGACAGTTTGAAACTACTGATTTTTCAACTCAAAGCCGGCGATCAAACGATGACGAAAGCTATCGTCTGTTTGCACGCGGGTTCGTGTCTTAAGAATTTTGATGTCAGGTAAAGCTTCGATATGACCCACAACAAGTACGTTTGGATTACCCCCGCGACTGAAGTTCGCTGGCTATGGGGCAAACTGGCGTCGGAACTTTATCGACGCCATAAGGTGATCCCGCTGTTTATTGTCGGTACAGAGCAGGACTTGAAATTTTACCTTTCAAAAGTTGATGAAGGGGTTCCGGCTGAAGGGGTTGTCGTTCCGGATCGATACATGATGGCGATGGAGTCGGACGCACTGCCGCCGATGGACGAAGCGCTGCCCGCACTGATGAAGTTTGAGGCCGAAACTGGTTGTGGGTTCGTTCGAGAGATTCTGATGCCTGATCGGCAATTTGCCAGGGCATTTGTATTTGGCGGCGATATGGTAGCCTCGTCCAAAACGACGAAAAGGGCTACGCACAATATCGTTTGGCGTGTCGGGGGATCGATGATTTTGTTTTTCCAAAAGTTGGTCGATAAATTTCCCCCCTCCTTATACTGCTGCCTCAGTGGTGGAACAGGAATGATCGGGCGTCCAATTTCCGCTCTGATGACGATGCACGGCGTGCCTGTTCGCAATCTCGTCCATACCAGATTTGGATTTCGGTATTTCTGGTCAGAAGATGAGTTGCACAACTCTGATTGGATGAATGAACGTCATCGTGAGCAACCGATGCCCACAGCGGAAGAGGTGGAGCAGGTGCAGGAGGCGTTGCGTCCGACGGGTGATTTTGAGTTCTACGTTAATCGTATGCGCAAAAGACGTCGGCTAGATCGTCTTGCAGTGCAAGTATTGCAGAATATTTACAAGCACTTGCGGTATCGGCTTGGGCGAAGTCGGAAGGTGAAGATTGGCTATACCATGTCGGGTGAGATCGCGATGATCATGAACGGTCGGCGGCAGGCACGGTATTTGACGGGACCCACCTGCACCCGTTTGAAAGACCTTCTGGACGGATTCCGCTACGTGTTCTTCCCACTTCAGGTGGAGCCAGAGGTTTCTCTGCATGGTCTTGCACAGGAATATTTCGACCAGATCAACACGGTTGCGCAGATATCGATGAACCTGCCTGCGGACGCGATTTTGATTGTGAAGGAACATCCTGCGCAGATCGGTAGACGCAGCACAGGCTTCTACAAGCGGATTCAGGGGATTCCCAATGTCCGGCTGATTAGCGAGCTGGAGCACAGCTATCCAGTTATGCGACGGTGTGACCTGATTATCGCGGTAACCAGTTCGGCAGCGCATGAAGCAGCAGTCATGGGGCTGAAAGTGGTTTACCTGTCACAGAACGGTCCGCTGCTTACGATACCCCATGTCAGAAACGTTTCCAGTAAGGAAGGTCTGCAAGGATTACGGGCGTTGCTTGCTGAATCAGGCTGGGGTACGGAGGAAGATCGGCGACGGGATGGCGTTCGTTACTATCAGGCATTGGAAAAGAATGCCGTCGACTTTTCCTATATCGGTACCGAACTCTTTAACCGGGACCGGGTGCCGACAAAGGAGGAGATCTCCTATGTCGCGGATACGCTGACAAGAACCTTGTCGGGTGAAACCTGGCAAGTGGCGGCGCAATAACGTGGGAACCGACATGTCGGATAGCGATCAGATTATGACAGATGATTGTTTTCTGAGGGAAGGACGCACCTATCTTCGGGCATTTGGTGAACATGACCTTCCACATTTATCACGATGGTGGAATGATTCCCGTGTTACCGAGTATCTCGAAATGGGGGCGCGTCCGACCCGTTCGGTGGATCTGGAGCGGTTTTATTCCTCGGTGAGTAAATCTGACGATACTGTTTGCTTTGCTATATGTGACAGTGAATCCGGTGCTCTGATAGGAACATGCGGATTGTATCTTATTTCCTGGGTCGCACGGCGGGCTCAGTTCAACATACTGGTCGGGGAGCCGAGTGCCTGGGATCAGGGACATGGCGGACGCGCGACGCGGATGACTGTTCGTTATGGGTTCGAGACGCTCAATTTGAATAGTATCAATCTTGGCGTGAACGCTGAAAATATTCGCGCGGTTCGTTCCTATGAGAAGGCTGGATTCGTTCGTGAAGGTCTTCGCAGAAGCTTTATTTTCCGCAACGGCCGGTACTACGACATGGCAGTTTACTCGATCCTGCGGAATGAGTACGACGCTTTACTGGATGGGAAGCGCTGATGTCCGCGCCACAGGTTCTAGGCGTCATTCAGGCGCGGATGGGGTCGTCGCGGCTGCCGGGTAAGGCGCTGATCGATTTGGCCGGGCGTCCGCTGGTCTGGCATATGATCGACCGGATGCGTCGGGTGGAGGGGGTTTCGGACATCGTGCTTGCGACCACGACCGACCCACGCAATGGCCCTCTTGTCGAGTATTGCCGCAGTCAGGGTGTGGACGCCTTTCTTCATCCGGTTGAGGACGATCTCGCCGGGCGTATTGCCGGTGCGATTGCCGGATATGATGCCGAAACGATCCTCAAGACCGGCGGGGATTGCCCGCTGATCGATCCTGCGGTGCTTCAGAAAATGGTCGATGTGGCGCTTGCCGATCCGGCGGCGGATTTCGTCTCCAATCGTGTGCAATGGTCCTATCCTTTGGGCCTGTCCGCCGATGTCGTGTCGCGCCGTTCCGTCGAGTGGTGCGATGAGAACCTGTCGGCACCGGAGGACCGGGAACTCTTCGCCCTCCACATCCGGGATCATCCGGACCGGTTCAAGGTCGTGCCGGTGGTGCATGATAGCGATCTGACGCATCACAACTGGTGTGTGGACACGCGCGAGGATTACGATTTCGTCGCTGGAATTTTTTCAGCCCTCTACGAGCCGGGGGAATGTTTCGGCCTGGCGGAGGTGCTGGATTTCCTGGACCGGAAGGATGATCCGGCGGCATGACGGCGATTGAGGTGGTGCTGGTCGGTGGCGGCCGGATCGTCTCGGGAAACCAGGGGCTTGGCGGCAACGTCCCGCTCAGCCATCTGGCGGCGATTTCGGCAGTTGGCCCCTCCGTTGCCAATCTGCGTGGGCTGGTCGAACCACATGCGGAACGGGTGGCTGAAATCCGCAAGGCTTGGCCTGAATTCCGGACAGTCCCCATTGTTGCATCGATTGCCGAACTGGGGTCGATAGGGGGATGTGTGGGCATTGTCTGCACCCCGGAATCTGTCAGGCTCGATCCCGTGTCGGCATTGATTGATGCGGGGGCCGCCCTCGTCATCATTGAAAAACCGCTGGCTGCATCGACGCAGGACGCGATTGCGGTTTGCGACCGGGCGAGTCGGGCAAGTATCCCGCTCTATGTGAACTATAACCGCCGCTTCGATCCCAGGATCACGGCTTTCGGTGCGCGGTTTCAGGGCCGGATGGAGAGTGCGGTTCTGTATTACGGGCGCGGTATCCGCAACTATGCATCCCATATGCTCGATCTGATGGTTCACTGGTTCGGGCCGGTGGTTGAGGCCCAGTCTCTGACCGATGGTTCATTCGCCCTTGACGATCATGATCCGAGTCCCAGTTTCGTTCTTCGTTTCGGGAATGGGTCGATGTTGACCGCCCATGGACATGAGGGGCTGTCCTACGACCTTTTGGATCTCGTGATAACGACGGAGTCCGCACAGTATACACTGCGGGTCGGTGGAGCGGAGATATGGCGCGGTGAGGCGCAGTTGGATGCCTTTTACAGGGGCTACAGCCATCTGGTCCAGTCGGTTGAGAGCGCGGCACCGATAGCCGGATTTGCGGAGATGTACCGTGCCGCCCATGCCAGTCTGGTTCAGGGCGAAGTCTTTGCCGGATGCAGTGCCGGGACGGCCCTGCATCTGGCCCGGATCATCGATGCGGTTATCCTGTCGGGTCGAAGCGGTGGCGCGCGGATCCGAGTAGACTGAGATAGTGGATTGAACGATACAACGCGGATGAAATGGGGTTCTGATGATGAATGCTGATATGCCGGCCCTGCTGGGCGGCCATCCTGTCAATGTGAAGCCTTTCCAGTTCAACAATGCGATTGGCGAAGAGGAAAAACGCGCCGTGATGGCCGTGCTGGATGACGGGGAACTGTCGGGCTTCATCGCTTCTCCGGGGGAGCCGTTCTGGGGCGGTCGGAAGGTGCGTGAACTTCAGGACATGTTCTGTGCCCATTTCGGGTGCCGTCATGCCGTTGCGGTCAATTCCGCGACATCCGGCCTGCATTGCGCCGTTATGGCGGCGGGGATCGGCCCGGGGGACGAGGTCATCACGTCGCCCTATACGATGAGCGCGACATCGACGGTGGTCGTCCTTGCCGGGGGCGTCCCGGTCTTTGCTGATATCGAGGCGCGGACATTCGGTCTTGACCCGAATTCCGTTGAGGAACGGATCACGCCGCGCACGAAAGCGATCATCACCGTCAACATTTTCGGTCATCCCTCGCGGTTGACCGAACTGCGCGCCATCGCGGACCGGCACGGCCTGATCCTGATCGAAGACAATGCCCAGGCCCCGGATGCGATGCACAACGGGCGGAAGACCGGGACGGTTGGGCATATCGGGGTATTCAGCTTCAACCGTCACAAGGTGATGCAGAGCGGCGAAGGTGGTGTTCTGGTGACCGACGATCCCGATCTTTTCCAGAAGGCGGCGCTGTTCCGCAATCATGGCGAAGCGGTCGTCGACGCGATGGGGATCGAGGACATCGTCAATACGCTGGGCCTCAATCTGCGGATGACGGAACTTGAAGCCGCAGTCGCGGTGGAGCAGTTCAAAAAACTTCCGGCGATGAATGAACAGCGGATCGCGCTCGCCGACCGTCTGTCCGCTGCCTTGGCCCCGATAGAAGGGATCGAAGCGCCAAGGGTCGAGAAGGATAACCGCCATGTCTATTACATGTATGCGATGACCTATGACGAGACGGTGACTGGTCTGCCGCGCGCCGTCTTCGTCAAGGCGATGCTGGCGGAAGGCCTGTTCGTGCGCGGCGGATATCTGCGCCCGACCTATCTGGAGCCGATGTATCAGAAGCGGATCGGGATTGGTTCCTCCGGATTTCCGTTCAATTACACTGCCGCCAACGCGGAAATTTCCTATGCGAAAGGCATCTGTCCGACCTGTGAGGATTTGCAGGATCGGGGCTTGATGATCACGGCGATCATGCAGCCACCGCAAACCCTGGAGGATATGGATCTCTGGGCGGAGGGAGCGCGGAAGGTGCTGAATGCCCGCGATACCCTGCTTCGGGCAGAAGGTTAGATCATCGGTCCTTTTTGCAGCGAAGGCGAGACGGTGCGGCTTCTGATCTGTCTGGTTGAAGTCGGAGCCGCAGCCTTCGTCGCGCCGGTCCTGGAGGCCTGGGGCCGAACCCCGCCTCCGCTGGAATGGGGAGTGATCGGCACCCGTCCCGCACTGGATCGTCTGGCGGGCTGTATCAGCCCTGACCGGATTTGGGGCGGGCCGCTGGCGGCGGAGGATGCGACAGGCGGTGTAGCCCTGCTGCGGAAACACACCCCGACAGCCGTGCTGATGTCGGCAGGGGGCTGGCCGCTGGAACATGCGCTGGTCGCGAGTGCCCGGATGGCGGGGGTGCCGATCATCCAGTTCATTGATACCTGGTACGGATACCGGCGTCGACTGACGGTTGAGGACAGTGTCCAGCTTCCCGACCGGTTGCTGCTGATCGACTCCCGTGCATCGGCGGAAGCTGAAGCTGAGGGGGTCGACATCTCGAATGTTGTGCATGTCGGCCATCCGGCCTGGAGCCTGATCCCGTGTCTGCCGTCGACCGGGGGGCGACGCACCCTGTTTCTGGGGGCGCCGGTCAGGGACGGATACGGTCAGTCGCTCGGCTATACGGAGGAAACATGCTGGCAACTGGTCCTCGATGCACGGTCGCAATCTCCGGAACTCATTTTCGATCTAGATTATGCGCCGCATCCAGCGCAGCACCGCGACGATCTGCCGACTGACACCCGGTTGGTTTCATATCACTTCGATGCATTGCGCGACGAGTATGATCAGGTGATCGGCATTTTCTCCGCCCCTCTGGTCGATGCCTTTCTGGCAGGGCGACGGGCGATCAGCGTTCAGCCCAATGCTGTCGGACAGGATTACTGGGCGCTCAGCAGGTTCGGTCTGGCCCCCAGGGCCCGAACGGTGGAAGATCTGCTCCATGCCCTTCGAATGCCACCACCCGACCCTGACGGATTGCGGCGGGATCTTTGCGATAGTGTTGATCGTTTCTCCAGCAAGGTGATTGAACTGTGTCAGACATGATAGAACTCGCTGTGCCGGACCTGCGCGGCAGGGAAGGTGAATACCTGCAGGCCTGCATCACCGATAACTGGGTATCCTCCGCCGGTCCCTTCGTCTCCGACTTCGAAGCCACGGTTGCGGCTCGGTGCGGTCGGGGGCATGGCATAGCCTGTGTGAATGGCACGGCCGCGCTGCATGTCGGTCTGCTGGCCTTGGGGGTGAAGCCGGGCGATCATGTCATCGTGCCGGACTGGACCTTTGCCGCCTCGGTGAATGCAGTCGTGCATGCCGGAGCGATACCGATCTTCGCTGATGTATCAGAAAGTGATTGGTGCCTGGATGCGGATAGTGTTGATGCGGCGATGCGTCAATATGGTGATCGGGTCCGGGCTATCGTGGTCGTGGATTCGATTGGCAAGGCGGCCTCGCCCGCGCTGTTCTCCACCCTGAAACAGCGATACGGGATACCGATCCTTGAGGATGCGGCGGGGGCCATCGGCGCGCATCGTGATGGCGCGCTGGCCGGTGGTCTGGGGACGGCGGCGGTGATCAGCTTCAACGGCAACAAGACGGTTACCGCAGGCGGCGGCGGCATGGTTCTGTGCGATGATGCCGATGTTGCGCAGCGGGTCCGGCACCTCACCACTCAGGCACGGTCGGGTCAGGATTATCGGCATGATGCGGTCGGGTTCAACTATCGTCTGACGAATGTGAATGCGGCGATTGGCCTGGCACAGATGGAACGCATGGATGAAATGGTTGCGGCCAAGCGTGCCATTGCTGATGGATACCGTGCGGCGCTGGAACAGCGGGACGATATCCGCTTCATGCCCTATGACTCCGATGGGTCTGTCGACAGCGGCTGGCTTAGTTGCATCCGGGTCGCAGATGAACCCGCCATGCGCGATCTGGTCCGTCATCTGAATGAACGCCGGATCGCGGCGCGACCATTCTGGTGCTCACTTTCGGCACAGTCACCCTATGCGGATTATCCCCGAATGGATGTTCCGGTCTCCCGCTTTCTGACCGACCGTGTCCTGACCTTACCGTCCTCCAGCCATCTGACGGCGGAGCAGCAAAGTACCGTGCTCCAGGCACTTGCCGATTGGCGTGGACCGGCAATGGACCGCGACTAGACACGATGGCGTCGCTGCAGCTTCTCGGTGCGGGTGGGCATGCTCGGTTACTGTATGAGGTGCGATATGCACTCGGTGACCGATTCACGGGTTATATCGACCCGGAACCCTGTGCCTGGCTAACGGGTCTGCGCCATATCCGCCAGGATTCGGATGCCAGTCTGGCGGACGGCGCACTCGTCATCGGACTCGCCGGTGTCACCCCAGCCATGCTGGCCCGTCGTCTGTCCCTGGTGAACCATTATCGGGATCGGGGATTTGCCATCCAGACGGTGCGTCATGCCAGCGCGATCCTCAGCCATTCGGCGGAAATCGACGATGGCGCGCAGATCCTGGCCGGAAGTATCGTGCAACCTGCGGCCCGTCTTGCCTTCGCCAGCATCCTGAATACAGGTGCCATCCTGGAACATGACGCGACGGTCGGTCAGGGTTCCCATATCGGGCCAGGCGCGCGGGTGCTGGGTGGCGCTGTAATCGGTGAAACCTGCATGATCGGTGCAGGCGCAGTCATCCTACCAGGGATGCAGGTTCCATCCGGCACCACCGTTCCTGCCAATACCGTTTATCGTCATGCACCCATCCCGGAAACATCACAGGATTGATCCCGATGAAATTCTCCCCGGACCAGAAATGCTACGTCATCGCCGAAATCGGTTCCAACCATAACGGTGATATGGAACTGGCGAAAAAAATGATCGAGGTCGCAAAGGAATGCGGCGCCGATGCGGTCAAGTTCCAGTCCTGGGACACCACGATCTTTTCGTCGGATGTCTACAAGAAGAATTACTTCCTGGGGGACGATTACCGAAACAGGTCCGACTATACGCTGAAGGAAATCGTCCAGGAATTCGCTGTCACTTATGACGATCTGGTTTTGCTGCGCGATCATTGCCGGAAGGTCGGCATCGATTTTGCCAGCACGCCGTTCAATGAAAAGCAGGCCGACGATCTGGTGGCGCTGGATGCTCCCTATGTCAAGATTGCCTCCATGGACGTAACCAATCCAAGGCTGTTAAAGCATGCCGCCCGGACGGGACTACCGGTTATTCTGTCGACCGGGTTCGCGGAGCTTCATGAGATCGACCGGGCGGTCGGCTGGCTGGAGGAAGCCGGATGCGAGGATCTGGTGATCCTGCACTGCGTTTCACTGTATCCGCCGGATGATAACGAGGTGAATCTCGATAACATCGATATGCTGCGCGATTTGTATGGATATCCGGTGGGATTTTCAGACCATACGCGGGGAACCGCGCTTCCGATTGCCGCCATTGCCAAGCGGGCCGTGATTGTCGAAAAGCACTTCACTCTGGACCGGGACATGTTCGGTTGGGACCACAAGATGTCCTGCACACCGGAGGAACTGACGGAAATATGTTCAGCCCGTGATCGTATTCATCCCGCCCTGGGACAGCGTCGACGGGTTGTCGGGGCGCGGGAACTGTCGCGACGGGATGAGTATCGTCGATCCATCGTCACGGCGCGTCCGGTCGCCAAAGGCGCGCGGATCGTGGCGGAGGATCTGGATTTCCGACGTCCGGGAACCGGTCTGGAACCGGCGGTCTCGGATCTGATTGTGGGAACCTATGCCGCGCGCGACATGGAAGAGGACTATCTGGTGACGCTTTCGGATATCAGCACGACAAAGAGCGGCGACTGAGAGTGAAGGGGATGCGGAAGGCCGCGGACGCGACGATCTGCACCGTCTGCTTTCCGACGACAGGGCGGGTTGCCGAAGATTATGCAGCCGGACTGCTGAGCCAGACGGAGCCTTGCGATCTTCTGCTGGTCGCGGAGCAGGGCACCGACACGGCGATTCTGACGGCGGGGTTTCCGGGACAGGTCCGGATCGTCACCGGTGCGCCGGCTGAAACCGGGGTGGCTCTTCGGGAAAAGATGCTGGTTGTAGCAGGTGAATGCGTGTCGGGCGGTGCCGTGATTTTCGCGGATTGCGATGATCGGCTTGAACCGACGGCGGTGGCCGATCATCTCGCGGCCCTGGCTGTGGATGCGATCAGCGTCGGAAATATGGAAATCACCGATGGGGACGGGCATCTGCTCGGGCAGCGTTTCTTTGATGGGATATCCGTTCCGGATCGGATCGAGCGACCTGACGCTATCGCGGAACGGAATTTCTTCGGATTGACGAACACGGCCATTCGGGGATCGGTATTGGCGCTGTTCGATGAAATCGTGCCTGGGGATGTGCGGGCGGTGGATTGGTGGCTGTTTTCGCGGCTGCTGAATTTGGGCTGTACAGCAACCGTCACAAGGCGATGCGTCACGCGATATCGATCCGTGCCGACCGGGACTCTCGGATATGGTCCAGCACGGGATCTGCCTATGTTACTGAACCGGCTGGATATCGTCAGACGACATCAGCGCCACCTGAAACCGGGTGGGCATGTCGGATTGGACAGGCTTCAGGAACGGATTGACGGAGATCCGGATCAGGTCATCGCCTGGCTGTTGGAACTGCCGCAAGCGTGCGTCTGGTACGAGGATGTGTTCGCATTGGCCGGAAGGGCACAGGATAAACGATGAAAATAGCTTTCGTCGGTGCCGTGGAATCGAGCGCTGCTCTGCTGCGCAGCACGATACAGGCCAATGCGCGGATCGTCGGTTTGGCGACACTGTCATCCGGCCCTGGCCGGATACGGCATTCCGATTATGCCGATTTGTCGATCCTGGCACGGGATGCGGAAATTCCCGTATTCCTGGACGATGACGGGGACGGCGTGGCGCGCATGGTTGATCAGGTTGCGCCGGATTGCCTGTTCGTCTTTGGCTGGTCGCGTCTGGTATCGGGGGCATTGCTCGACAAAGTGCCGATGGGAGGCATTGGGTTCCATCCGTCTCCGCTGCCGGTGGGGCGTGGTCGGCATCCCCTGATCTGGACGATCCTACTGGGACTGACAGAATCCGCCGTCAGTTTCATGCGGTTGTCGCAGGAAGCGGATTGCGGGGATATCGTCCTGCAGGTGCCCTTTTCCGTATCGGCGGAGGAGACGGCCAGAAGTCTGATGGACAAGGTTACGGGCACAGCGATGCAGGCTGTACCCGCTCTGTTGACCGAACTCGGCACTTCGGGACTCGCAAATGCATCCAGACAGGATGAGCGCGGTGCCGTTGTCTGGAGAAAGCGCAGTGCGTCCGATGGCAAAATCGATTTCAGAATGACACGGTCTTCCATCGACCGGCATGCAAGGGCCCTGTCCGAACCTTATCCGGGTGCGGACGCCATGCATTCCGCCGCCGGTTCGGGAAAGATTTGGGCTGTTTCGGCACCGGCGCGGCACTATGGCAATGTGATGGCAGTCGAGCCGGGGCGCGTAATCGGTTGCGAAGAAGGCTGCCCTGTGGTCATGACAGGGGATGGTCCGCTGGTTCTGACCGACAGTGATTTTCGTGACAGGGCACCGCCCGGGAGCTGGTTTTGCTGACAGCCAAATCCGTACTGGTACTGGCACCGCATGCCGATGATGAAACCCTTGGAGCAGGGGGAACATTGTTGCGGCTGCGCGCGCAGGGGGCCGACCTCCATTGGGTATTGATGACTACGGCGGAGGGGGCCGGGTTCGATCAGACCTATGTGACGGCGCACAAGGCCCAGATCGCCGAAGTTGCGGCATCCTATCCTTTCGCGACGGTCAACGAATTCGGATATCCGGCATCCAGTCTTGCGTCGCAGCCCATGGCCGACATCGTTGATCGGCTGCGCCGGATCGCATCGGAACTGCGCCCGGACATCGTCCTGATCCCGCATGAAGGCGACGCGCATGACGACCATGGTGTGACTGCCCGCGCGGCTAAGGCGGCGTTCAAGAGTTTCCGGATGGGGGCTTTCGGAATTCGGGCCCTCTATTCGATGGAGATTATTTCGGAAACCGGGGCACTGGCGGCAAGTTCCGATCGGGCTTTTCTGCCGAATACGATTGTTGATATTTCCGAGATACTTGACCAGAAACTTGCCATGTTTGAACTCTTCAGAACTGAAATCCAAGCGTCGGGGCCAAGAGCACTGACGGCAATACGCGCACAGGCGGTTCTGCATGGTGCGGAAAACGGTCTTGGGGCGGCGGAACGGTTTCAATGCCTGCATCAGATCATGTAGTGCGGAATGGCATCAATGTTATGATAGACAAGCTCAAAGACATCGAATCACTGTTGTGCTCGCCCGATTGCTCGATACGGCAGGCGCTGGCCCGGATCA
This sequence comes from Alphaproteobacteria bacterium, assembly GCA_965223125.1. GTDB lineage: Bacteria > Pseudomonadota > Alphaproteobacteria > UBA8366 > Aestuariispiraceae > Pacificispira. The sequence goes on from OZ244984.1 coordinate 2,986,356, forward strand.
CGGATGCCGGGGTTCTGGCCCAGATGGTCGTGGACGGGGCGGGAGCCTTGATCGGGACGGTGACGGATGCGGATGTCCGTCGTGCGCTACTGCGTGGCGCGAATGTCGATGACCCGGTTACCGAATGCGTGCATATGGACCCCATCGTGGGTCAGGTCGGTCAGGATGCCGCGAATGCCGCGCTGTTGCATGGCATACCCGGTCTTGTGACCTTTCTTCCCGTTCTTGATACGGAACGACGGGTCATCGAAGTCTGGCTGAAGCAACAGTCGTTTGATCGTATGCCTGCACTGGTCATGGCCGGGGGAAAGGGATCCCGACTGGGTGAGATAACCCGGAATACGCCAAAGCCGCTGTTGAAGGTGGCCGGGGTTCCGATCATTGAGCATATCCTCAATCGCCTCGAAGTCGGTGGCGTTCGGCAGGTCTTCGTATCAGTACATCATCTTTCCGGCCAGATTGCCGAATTCGTTCAGGCGCGCACAGGTGTGGCGAAAATTGACCTGATCGAGGAAACAGAACCGCTGGGAACTGCCGGGGCGATAGCCTGTGTGCCTGTCGGCACGGTTGAAGGGCTGATCGTCGCGAATGGTGATCTGGTCACGAAAACAGACTTTCATGCCCTGGAATCCTTTCATCTGCGACAGGGTAACGATGTCACGATAGCGGCCGCCAGCTTCGAGGTGCCGGTTCCCTATGGCGTCATTCACCATTCCGCAGAGGGGATATTCCAGCGGCTGGAAGAAAAGCCGACGATGACCTATACCGTTTCAGCAGGGATATACGCCCTGTCGTCGGCGGCAATCGCATTGGTTCCGCCAAACCGGCGCTCTGACATGCCGGACCTGATCAACCGCGCCAGGGCGATCGGATTGCGGATAGGGGTATTTCCGATTCATGAATACTGGCGGGATGTCGGACGTCCCGGCGACCTGGACGCGGCCCGGCGGGAGCATTCCGCCGATGTCGTCCTGATTGAAGATTCCCGCGTTTCCGAGGAGCATCAACAGTGACTGATTTTGATTTCACCGATTGCGACCTGAATGGCAAGAGTGTCCTGATAACCGGCGGTACCGGGTCGTTCGGTCGCGCATTCGTGCGCCATGTCCTTGATACATATAAGCCCGAACGGCTGATCGTGTTTTCCCGCGATGAGGATAAGCAGTATCTCATGGCGAACGATTTCGGTTTCGACTATACTGGCACCCATAACACGCGGCTTCGCTTCTTTATTGGCGATGTCCGTGATCGGGAGCGTCTGGAAATGGCAATGCGCGACGTCGATGTCGTGGTCCATGCCGCCGCGCTTAAGCATGTTCCAACAGCAGAATACAATCCGATGGAATGCATCCGCACCAATGTTCATGGTGCGGAGAATGTCGTGAATGCGGCCCTGGCCTGCGAGGTTGAGAAGGTTGTTGCGCTATCCACCGACAAGGCGGTGAACCCGATCAATCTGTATGGTGCCAGTAAACTGGCGGCGGATAAGATATTCATTGCCGCGAATAACCTCAGCGGCAAGCGCCCGACCCGTTTCAGCGTCGTGCGGTATGGTAATGTTCTGGGTTCGCGCGGCAGCGTCATTCCGTTCTTTCAGCGGCTGATTGCCAATGGAAGTGATCATCTGCCGATCACCGACGACCGGATGACCCGGTTCTGGATTACGCTGGAGCAGGGCGTTGCCTTTGTTCTGTCCAGCATCGGGCGGATGCATGGGGGCGAAATCTTCGTTCCCAAACTGCCCAGCATGCGGATCACGGAATTGGCGAAGGCGCTGGCACCGAACCTGCCGACAAAGGTGGTCGGGATACGTCCGGGCGAAAAGCTGCATGAATTGATGCTGACCGAGGATGAATCGCGGGTCGCTTACGATCTTGGCGACCGCTACCTGATCGCACCTGAAATTGCCTTTACCAAGGCGGTGGAGGATGCCCTGAAGGGATTGCCGAAGGTGCCCGAGGACTATCGATATTCCAGTGATTCGAATGATGTCTGGATTACTCCGGATGAACTTCGTGCGCTGATCGGTGTCAGTTAGGTCCGGTGCGCGCGATGATCCCTTATGGTCGCCAGACAATTGACGAGGACGACATCGCCGCCGTTGTTGCGGTACTGCGCTCAGATTTCCTCACTACCGGACCGGCGGTATCGGTGTTTGAGGCAACTCTGGCCAGAGCTGTCGGTGCGCGCGAAGCGGTGGTCTGCAACAGTGGGACCTCGGCGCTTTATCTGGCGGCGCGTGCGTTGGGAGTTGGTGAGGGCGATACGGTGATCGTTCCGAGTATGACCTTTCTCGCAACCGCTTCGGCACCTTTCCTGGCCGGGGCGGAGGTGGTGTTTGCCGATGTTGATCCCGATACCGGGTTGATGAGGCCCGAGGACCTGGAAATAGCGATTGGTGAGGCTCGTCAGCGGTTCCCGGACAGGCGGCTCGCTGCGGCTTTCGTTGTGCATCTGGCGGGGCAATGTGCGGATATGCCGACATTGAGACGGATTTGCGATACGGCCAATATGTTTCTGATCGAGGATGCCTGCCACGCTTTGGGCGGCCTGACGCGCCGCTCCGATGAAGCTGAGGCGGCGGGAACGGAAGCGCGGGTCGGGGACGCGCGCTGGTCGGATCTTGTCTGTTTTTCCTTTCACCCGGTCAAGACCATTGCGATGGGTGAAGGAGGGGCCGTGACAACACGGGATTCGGATATGGCCGATGCGCTTAGGCTGCACCGCAATCATGGAATGCAGCGCGACTCGGCCCGGTGGCGACATCGGGATATGGGTTTTGGCGAAGATGGCACCCCGAATCCCTGGTACTATGAGATGGTGACACCCGGATTCAATTTTCGGGCCCCGGACATTCTTTGTGCGCTGGGGACGAGCCAGATCGGGAAGCTCGACGGGTTCGTTGCTGCGCGTCAGCGACGGTACAGTCAATATGAAGCGGCGCTTGTTGCATCAAACCTGCCGGTTCGACCACCGGTCAGGGTGCTCTGGGGGCGTCCGGCATGGCATCTCTTCGCCGCACGTGTCGACTGGTCCGCGATGGGAATGTCGAGGGCGCAGGGCATGGCGGAGCTGCGCGCGGCGGGAATCGGCACGCAGGTGCATTACATACCGGTTCATCGACAGCCATTCTGGCGTGATCGTTATGGCCCGATGCATCTGCCTGGAGCTGATGCATATTATACCCAGACCCTGTCGCTGCCGCTCTATGCCGATATGACGGAAGCCGATGTGGATCGGACATTGGCTGCCATCAAGGAAATTGCCGCGACCTCGGAAAGGAGACCGAGTTGACAGTCACCACAATCGAAGATGACCCTGACGCGCCCTATGAGATTTTCATTCAGGGGGAGACAATCGATCTTGCCATACCGTCGATGCGGGCGATTGTCCATGATGGCTGGCATCGATGGTTCAATGACCCGGACGTTACCTGTTATTCTGATTACGGACTTTTTCCGAACACACGGGAAGCCCAGGTCGCGTTCCTTTCTGATCTGCGCGGGGATGTCGGGCGCAAACGGCTCGGTCTCCTGATTCTGCCAAAAGGTGAAGACAAGGCAGTCGGAATTGCCAGTTTGTCGAATATTCATCCGATCCATCGTTCCGCAGAGACCGCAGTCGTGATCGGAGATCGACCTACCAGCCGTGGCGCTCTGTTCTGGGGGATGGAGGCAAAGGCACGCCTGGTTGAACACGGGTTCGAAACGCTGGGGCTGCATCGGATTGGGGGTGCCCAGGCCATGCCGCTGTCGGATTGGCAGAACTATCAGGTGCTGTTCGGATTCCGACCGGAAGGCATCAAGCGTTCGGCGCATCGGCGCGGTTATCATGTCTGGGATTCCGTCCTGAGTTCCTGCACGCTGGAGGATTATCTTCGGGTCAAGCAGGCGAGGGACGGTGCCTATTGGCCCGGTCGAGCCAAGCTGCTGGACCTGATGCGCGGCGTGCCCCGACGCTCCATCGCGGAGGCGGTCAGTGCGGCAATTGACAGTGCCGTTGCTGATTACACCAAGGATATCCCGTTGGCATGAGTATTTTCAGTTTTTCATCAGATTTCACCGTTTATGACGGACGTCACCATGTCTTGGGAGCGTCGGTTATTGCCGCGATGGATGACGGATTTCGCACTGTCTGTGGACTGCCCGCCGATGGCATTCTGAAGATCAAGCGTGCAAAATTCATTTCAAAAACAGGATGCAACGGAACTATTCACCTTTCGACTGGTGCAAAAGAACCATCAAAAGACGATATGATCGCGGCGATACTTGTTGGCAGCTTTGAAGGCCATGCAGTTTCCGGATGGTTCGTTCCGAACCCGGACCAGACCGTGACGCGCGACATACCATCTGCAAACCGTATCACGCACCTTGTTCCGAAGGACGAGTTCGGTGGCAATTGTCAGGTTGAGGCTGACGAGATAGAATCTTTGTTAAGATGCGTGGTCGATGCGAATAAGCTCTTGCAGTTAAAGGGCATAGGCATTGCTCAGCGGTTCGGTGACAGTACGCTGGTGACTGAATTGGTATATTGGGAAAATATAAAGATATCGCCAACCAGTGTACCGTTTAAGGGCCAGATGAAAGTCCATAATCTGGCGATGCGTTATGATCGAAATCGTCTTTTTACTCTCAACGGAATTTCACTAGTTCCCTATGGATCCCAGATGGCGATGGAGTTCCGTATGGCACTTTCGTTTCATGAGCGTATGTAACACGGGCGAAAATCCAAACGCCGATAAAAGGGATAGGTAATGGATCAGGATAGTTTTATCGCGGTTTTGCGAACGGTGAATATGGCCTCCGATAAGGAGTTGATTTCCATGCTTGATGAACCCATTCGAGAAACGGAATTTGATTCCCTTGATTTTGAAATTTTTCGAACGGCCTTGGAAAAGAAGCTGGGGCACGAAATTGATGAGCAATTGTGGCAGGATGCTGCGACTCTGCGCGCCTTGATGGAGGCGGTGTGAGCGAGATCGTCATCGGTATGCCGCAAATGGCCTATTGCGGCATGTCTGAAAACTGGCTCTTCCGGCATGCTGGCTCGCGCCATTGGGATGCTTTATGCGGTAGCATGGGGGTTGAATCGAACAGTCTCGTGGATACGGAAGGTAGGCGCGTTTATTCTAGCTTCGTCGCGATCCAGGCGAACTTTTCATTGCCTCTAACGAATGTGCGCGAGAATGAGAGGTTCAACGAAGCGGTCGAACTATTCCGCTTTGGGCAGTCGCTTTACACAAGTGTCTACCGACTTATGGGCACATCCGGGTGTCTGACCCTTGAAATGACCACGAAGTTCGTGGCGCGGGTGAAGGAAAACAGCAACCAACTTGTTCAGACTACAATCCGCGTGCCATCGATCTCGACGGCGACAGAGCGGGATGAGCCACCTGCCGTCATTGATCGCCATCGTGCGAATAGAGGGACCGTTCTTCCAGAAATCTGGGAATTCGATGATCGGATTCTAGTGTTACCGAAGGCGATGCGAGTCTTGGAACTAAGCTCTGCCCCTATCGCCGAGGCGTTGTACCAACCAACACCCTATCTCGACTATAACGGGGCAGGGTTGTTGTATTTTGCATCTTATCCGACTATCGCCGATACGTTGGAACGCCGAATGGTTCAAGATGGCAACCTTAACCCGACGGCTGGAGAATGGGCTCTGCGTAGCGGAACAGTTGCACGAGAGGTCTATTATTACGGCAACCTCGATATCGGCAAGACTGTTCGCGGCGGCATGCACGCTTTCAAAGTGGTTGAATGTGAAAGTGGTGTGTTCGCGTTGATGCATATTCGTTTGTCCTGCGAGGAAGATGGTCACCGGATCGCAGATATTTTCACGGCCAAATCGATCCTAGTGGTTTAGGTAAAAGGTATGACGATTTCTCAAATTGGAATCCGCCACATTTCCGAGTTCCGGCCAGTTGGGCGTCTTGGCAATCCTGAGATCGCCGAGAAATTCGGATTCGAGGAACTTTTTCTGAGCCGCAAAATTGGTATCGAAGTTCGGCCTGTTGCGAGTAAGCAAGAATTTTCAAGCGATTTAGCCTGTGGAGCGGTGAAAAAGCTTGTTACCGAATGCGATCTTGTCATGGAAGCAATCGATTGCCTGGTGGTTGTTACCCAAACTCCAGACAGGATGCTGCCGAATGTCGCGTCGATTGTTCACGGAAAACTAGGTCTTCCGTCCCATGTCGCCGCATTTGATGTTAATCTTGGTTGCTCTGGTTTTGTTTATGGGTTGTCGGCTATCATCGGGTTCATGTCCCTCAATGGACTTTCGAACGGAGTTTTGGTTACGGCAGAGACCTATTCGAAAATTATAGATCAGGAGGACCGGAATACGATTCCATTGTTCGGTGATGCCGCTACAGCTACTTGGGTAACATCCTCTCGACCAGTATATGGTATAGGTATGGGTAGCTTCGGTACTGAAGGAGCGGGAGAGTCGGTCGTTTATCATTCCGGCATGGTCGGGACCGATGGGGTTCTTGTCATGGATGGCAGGGAGATATTCAATTTCATGATGCGCGCTGTTCCCGGCGCGCTGGATGATTGTTTGAGCAAGAATGACCTCAGGAAGGAGAGTATCGGACTTTGGGTGTTTCATCAGGCGAGTCGATTCATGCTTGAATCTCTGATCAAGCGTTTGGAAATCGATAAAAGTATTGTACCTATTGATGTCATAGAAAGCGGCAATACTGTGTCTTCAACTATACCTTATGTTTTGTCCCGCCATGTATTTTCCGCCGATATACATTCACGGGCAGAGATAATTCTGATCTGTGGTTTTGGAGTTGGATTGTCCTGGGGCGTTAACGTGCTTCGTAAGATTTAAGGAAACTGAAATGAGTGTGGTCAATCAGAGTAAAGTATTTGAAGTAATTCGGTCCATTTACACTGAAATTACAGACCGAAAAATCGAAGGTAGTGAAGATGAGGCCTTTCAGCGGGATCTGATCCGGGATGAAGGCTTGGATTCATTGGATCTTATCAACATGTTGTTCCGGATTGAGGAGGAGTTCGGCACAAAAGTGCCAGAACCCGATATAGATAATTTTGACCTCACGAATATTGGAAACTTGGTAGCGTATATTCTAGAGCGGAGCAGAAAATGACCGATGCGCAATTTGCAACCAGTTTCAAATCGAACGGATATCATTGGGCCAAGTCAGTCTTGGCCCCGGATACAACACAGCATATTCGCGCAGGTATATTCGAAGTCATGCGTCCGTACCTTTCCGAAGAAACTGTGCTGCTGGGATCGGAGAATGGTCTTGATGCGGGCTTCCATGAAATATCTCGTTTGGGTGGCTCACTGAAGAGCAATTGCTACAAATTATGGGGTAAGCTTGCGGCCATCCCGATGGCTATGGCCGATCCAGCAATATGGCGAACAATAGAGGCGCTTGGATTCGGTAATGCGACAGTTCAGTCATTTTCTGTTTTCTGCCTGGAGCGTGGAAATAATCGAAATACCTTTCTGCCGCATCAGGATCTGCGCGACCGTACGAGCCTGAATTCACTTCTGATATGGATACCTTTAAGTGATGGTATGGATATTGGCGGTATGAGCATATTACCGAAAACCCACCTCGGTGGCCCACTGCATCACGATCTTTCATCGGAAGGTAAACCATTCTTACCTGAATCATTGTATCCAGATGCTGAAGTGAAAGAAATTGTGGGGTATAAAGTCGGAGATTGCATATTTATGACGCCGTATCTTATTCATGCATCAATCCTGAACAGTTCGGACAAAATACGATGGACTGCCGTCATTAAGCTTGATGGAACTGAAAAATTGACTCATCTCAAGGAAAGCGTATCACCGTTCAGCATAGCTGATTACATTGATACTCGACTGAACTCGGAGAGACTCAAGGCTTCTTGATTTTCAGGCAGAGTGAAGCGGATATCTCTCGTTTACACTACTAATACGCGGAGCACTCAGATGTCGTTTGCGGAAGACGGTTTTGTGATTCGGAAGAACTTTGTTCAAGTAGAACGACTCCAAGAGATACGTTCCAAAATGCTGGAGATCATGTCGCCCTTTTGTGACTACCCTACAGATCAACCGGACTCTCTGGATAAATGCTTTGCGGAAATCGGGGCCAAGAGCCAGACTCTTAAAAGCAACTGTTATAAAATGTTTAGCCGACTGGCCGATTTACCGCTGATGTTGACAGAGCCGAATATCGCGAAATTCATTGCTGATAACGGTTTTCGCAACTTTACCATTCAGGCAGCTTCCGTCTTTTGCATAGAGCCGAAAGATGACCGTCACATCTTCCTACCGCATCAAGATCTGGTTGACAGGATGAGTCTGAAGACACTGCAGTTCTGGATTCCTCTCTCCTCAGGGAAGGATATCGGCGGTGTTGCAGTTTGGCGCGGCAGTCATCTCAATGGCCCAATCAAGCACAAGTGGCAGACTGGAGAAGATTATTGTGCAGATCCAAAGCAAAAGTTCCAGAATTTCGCTGGCGCTGCTGGTCGCCGCAAACCATTCGGTGCATTGGTTCTGCCGGAAGAGAAGTACAGTCATCTGGAACGTCTGGATATGATCGATTATGAACTTGGCGATGCGCTTGTTCTCACGCCGTACACTGTTCATGGTTCCATTCCGAATCGCGGGGAAGCAATGCGTTGGACCTTTGTGATAAAAATTGAGGAAATGGTCGGAACCAATCATTTCTGGAATGATACCAGTCCTTTCCCGATGAACGAATATCTACCGCCATTCAACGAAGAACAGCAGAATGGGTTCGAGGCAGGTCGGGCCAAAGAGAACGTCTGAAACGCGTCTTGTTTTCATCTAGAAGTTAGGACCTCTGTGTGATCAATCGCCGTGTTCCTGTTGACCTCGCGTCAGCGGATAGTGTCCTGGGGTGGGAATCGGATTTCGTTTGGCCAGTTTCTTTATTGAACACGCGTTGCGTTGCCTTTGATATCGAACAAAGGTTCATGCTGGGTGTAGAAGACCTTCATGCAGATGCAGCGGATCTTGCGATTCACGCAGGTCGCCTATTGGGTGAGCTGCTGCTGGCTGCTGACTCGGTCAAACTAGTCCAGTCGGCCCGTAAAAGCGGAATAGAGTTGGTCGGAGGTCCCCCGGTCGTTCGATGCCTTCTCGATGAGGCCAAAGAACTTCCATTCACTGAATATTCTATGCTGCCAAAGCAAGTCGTGAAGTATGTGAAGTTGCGTGAAATGACCCGTGCACTATCTTGGTCTAAAGGTATGAGTTGCTTCGGGGCTTTGTTTAAGCCGGATGTGATGGCTATCAGCCACAATGCGCTCTTGCGATCAGAGGCAGCGAATACCGATTTGTGTGTCGGATTCCGCCATGGTTTTGATATGATGGACCGTGTGGCAATTCGGTTTGAAAAGTCCATCACGACAAAAATGGAACAGTGGCGAAATACCGTTTCCGATGTTCGGAATTTTGTATCGCAGATATTAATGGAATCGGGCGGATTGGACTCAAGTCTTCTTGCGAAGGCCAGTGCGTATATTGAAATGGTTGTGGAACCGATCCTGTGGAACAGCGTATATCAGTTGGAAACAGCACGGCACATAAATAACCTCCCGGACAACATCTGGATTGCCAGTGCTGGACAACCGAAAATTCGGGCGCTGTCGCTTGAAGTAAAGCGTCGTGGTGGGCGGGTTTCAGGTTTTGACCATGCCGGGGCCGCCGGTTTGATGGCGGACAATTACAGCCTGCTTAATGCGGAGTTGATAATTGCCAACGAGTTCTGGGCATCCACGGCTCAGGTTGCGGATATGGTTCGTGCAAATACTAAACTGGCTCCGTTCAGTGTCTTTAACAATGCTATCATTAATGCCGGTAGTGGCGATCCGACTTTTGGCAGTCATGGCAAAATCTGTCCTAGCAACAGGCGTTTCTCCACACCGAATGTTTTGTATGTTGTCGGTGCATTCGACGGTGCGCGAAGACGCGTTCCGCCAAGCCTGACAGATCCGGTGAAATTGGTCTGGTGGACTGAAGTTGCGAAAAAGATAATGGCTTTGCCAGTCGAGTTCAAAATGCAGGTGCATCCTGGAGGGTCGTTGCGTGGTGCACGTAATCCACTGCATAACTTGGTTCCGACATCTAAAGAGAGATTTGAGCAGGTTGTTGCTTGGGCCGATGTGATCGTAATCGATGTTACTCAGTCGACGACTTTGACCGCATCTTTGTGTTCTGACAAACATCTCGTATTGGTTGATTATGGACGGAATGAGATGCTCGATCCGGTTCGGGACATGGCCCGTCGGCGTGCCGCCATCATAAATGCGGATTTTGATGAAAGAGGTGTCCCGATCATCGATTCTAGTGTGCTAAGGGATGCCATCCTCGGCAGCCCTGTCTCTCTTGATGGTAGTGAATTCCGAACACTTTATGCCGGGCAGTACGTGTGACGGAAATCCGTCGCCTCGCCGTGATCGGACTAGGCTCCATGGGGCGTAAGCATGCGGTGAATGCCGTGGCGATGGGGCTGGATGTCGCGGGTGTTGATCCATCCGATACGGTTGTGTTCCCGGATCACGTGATCCGACATGACAGTCGTGATGCGGCGCTAGCCTGGTGCGATGCGGTTGTGATTGCGTCGCCCTCCGGTCTGCATCGCGACGATCTGGCCGCAGCGGTCCGGGCCGGGCGGCCCTGTCTGGTGGAAAAGCCCTTAGCAGATAGGTCGGACGGGTTGGACGTTGTCCTCACGGAAGCTGTGGCGAAAGGCATCGTGGTCTCGGTGGCGCAGAACCTTCGCCACCATCCGGCGGTGGTGCGGGCAACGGAAATCCTGCGTGATCGGTCATTGGGAGTGATGCGGGCGGCTGTATCGATCGGGGCTTCCTATCTGCCGGACTGGCGGCCGGGAACGGACTATCGAAGCAACTATGCGGCTGACCCGGCATCCGGCGGCGTGATCTTCGACTGGGTGCATGAAATCGATATGCTGGCCCATCTGCTGGGGCCGTTTGTACCCGTCGGCGCGGTGGCGGATACAGACGGGCCGTTGACCCTGGGCGCGGATGAGCAGGCCGGGCTGCTGCTTCGGCATGCGGGTGGCGCGATATCGACATTGCTGCTTAGTTACGCCGTGCGCCCGCAATTGCGCCGAACCGTGCTGATGGGACTGGACGGACGGATCGAAATCAACATTCCTGGTCGACGCCTGACAGCCCATGATGCGGGGGGCGTGGTGGTTGAGGATACGGCTTTCGGTGGCGAGCATGCGGATGATTACCGCACCGAGTTGGAAAGCTTCATCAAGGCGGTGGCTGAGGGACAGGCACCTCGCTGTCCGGGGCGCGAGGCGCTGGATATACTGAATGGGGTCATGGCCCTGCGGGCGATGGCCAATCTGCCATCGGCCAATACGTGATAAAGCGGAAGGAAGTAGGATCGTGACCAGGCAATCCTCCAATGACGACGCCCGGATGTGGCAGGTTTTCAATCAGTTCCACTATCTGTGCGACACGCATCGCTATCAGAAGCTCCTGGGGCGGGCCGACATGGTAAGGCGTATTCGGGATGTTCCGGGCGATATCGTGGATTGCGGCACGTTCAAGGGGATCAGCACCCTGCAATTCGCGCATTTCCTGGAAATCTATCGACCGCACGGGGCTGGTCGGGTCGTCAGTTTCGATACGTTCGAGGCGGTTTTCCCGAAAGTCCGCGATGATGAGGTGGCAAGCGCAAAGGCGCATATGGATGATCTTTATGAAGCCTCGGCCTATGATCAATTGACCGAGGCGGTGGACAAGCTGGGTCTTGAAAGACGGGTCGAGATTGTGAAGGGCGATATTACCGAAACGCTGCCCGCCTATATGGCCGACAAGCCGGGCTTCCGGATTTCGCTGCTGCATTGTGACCTGGACGTCTATCCGGCGACCAAGCGGATACTTGAACTGGCATGGCCGCGGCTGGTGCCGGGCGGTATCGTGCTGTTTGATCAGTATGCCGTCCGCAATTGGGGCGAGGCGGATGCGGCGGATGAGTTCTTTGCAACGCTGGAGCATCCCCCGAAGCTGCGCTTGCTGGAGGAAACGCCGACCCCGACCGCCTATGTCGTCAAGGAACGGTATTGATTTGATCTGCCGCAGTGACCGTCAAAGGTCGCGGTGGTATATCTGCACCGACTATGGATGAGGTGAGAGATGAAGACCTTCGCTGACGTCGAGAAGACACGCCGCGCCTATCACGCGGACCGTGCGCGGAACAGTACCCATCGTGCCTCATTGATGGTACCGGAACTGTCGGGCAGCGTGGCAGATATCAGCTTTCTGAATCATTTCCTGCTGAAGCGGGATTATCGCAATGTGGCCTGTCGGGTGACTGCGATTGATCCGGATGGAAAGCGCATCGTCTCGCGTCTGGTCCCCGTGACCGAGCCGAAGGTCTATCGCATCCCGCTGTCCGGCATGGTGGACGAGACGGTCGACAGCTACATGGTCGAGTTCTTTGCGGGCGACAATCTGTTCATCCCGTTCCCGGCGGTGATGGTCAATCACAGCGGTAATGGTTTCATGAACAGTGTTCATGCCTATAACCGCGTCCTGAATGACGTGTTCGAGGATGATGAGATCAACGGCTCCGAGCAGCGAGAGGCTGCGATTGACGTGCGATGCGACGCGGGCGGGGAGACATTTCTGGTCTTCCAGGCCGGACCAATGCCGGTGGATGGCGTTCTGACGGCTGAACTGAGCCTGCCGGATGGTTCCGTGCTGACTGGCGACTATTCCCTGAAAGTACCCAAGCTGTGCCATCGCCAGATCATGATCCGCGACTTGTTCCCGGACATGGCGGTGCCGATGCGGGGCGGTACGCTGAAGGTTCAGCAACCCAGGCAGTTCATGTTCTATGGCCGGATGCTGGTCGGTCAGCGCGCACCGGATGGCGGTTTCAGTGCGAACCACAGCTATTACGACTGTGCGGCGTTTGAGGAGTATTGGGATAACGATGCGCCCAGCGCGCGGATGTATCCCTATATGCCGGGTTATGACAACATTCTGCGCTTCTACCCGATCATGTCGCCGGGTGAACTCGCTTTCGATCTGACGCTGTTTGATGCCAATGGGCACCGTCTGGCCGGGGAAGCACTGGGGACGGTCAGCACGCCGCTTGGCACGGATCTTGACAGGTCGGTTTCTGGTGTGGTGCGGGACAGGCACCTGGATGAGGCCGATGTGGCCGCATTCAGCGTCACAGCGCGCCCGATGCACGGCAACACGCCAACCCGCGTCAATCATCAACTGGTCTATGCGGCGGGCGGGCTGGAAAGCTCGATCAACATATCGCTCGGCAATCCGAACGTATTCGTGCCGGAACACAAGACGGGCTTCAGTTGGGGGCAGATTCCGGTCGGCGGCGAATTCTCAAGCGCGCTCGGTGTGCTGGGCATGATGCCGCGCGAAGAAGCCGCGCCATTCGATCTGAAGCTCTATTCTGAATCCGGTCTGGTCGCGGAACGGACGTTCGACATCGCGGGTGCCGGTGCAGTTGTCCTGAAGTCCGAGACTGATCTGGCCGACTTGCTGGGCGCGCAAGGCGATGCCGAGGATGGCGGTTATCTCTGGTACCAGATAAGTTCCAGGCGACCGGATACCAGTGGCGTAGTCGCCCTGCGGCACAGGACGACCGGCCATGCCGTCGGTGAACATTCCTTCTAGCAGACTATAGCGACCTCTCACTGAAAGGCTCCCCGGAATGCGTTTGATCGCCCTCATACAGGCGCGAATGGCCTCGACGCGCCTGCCCGGCAAGGTGCTGATGCCGCTTGCCGGTATTCCAATTCTGGCGCGTGTGGTGGCGGCTGCGAATGCCGTACCCCATGTCTTGCAGACCGTGGTTGCGACCGGCGATGGCACAGCGAATGATCCGATTGCCGATTGGTGCCGGGATGCCGGTATCGACTGTTTCCGGGGCAGCGAGCCGGATGTTCTCGCCCGGCTGGCCGGTGCGGCGGATGCCTATGGTGCGGATGCGGTGATCCGGCTGACGGCGGACTGCCCGCTGCTGGACCCCGCCGTGATCGCGCAGTTGGCGGAACTGTTTGCGCGCGGCGGGTTCGAATACGTCTCCAATGTCGCCCCACCCCAATGGCCGGATGGTCTGGATGCGGAAATCATATCCGCCGAAGTGCTTGGAATCGCTGCCGCAGAGGCAACGCGCCCTTCTGATCGGGAGCATGTCACCCCCTTTATTCGCAACAACCGTGCACGCTTCAGGGCTGCCAATCTTGATTGCCCGCTGCCGGGTCTCGGCAAACTCCGCTGGACAATCGACACGCCGGAAGACTTGGTCCATGCTGAGGCATTGATTGCGGCACTGGTGGAGAAAGGGCGACCGGGGAGCGGACCATTCGCCTGGACGGATATATTGTTTGTTGAGCGATCTCTCGCGGATCGTACTTTTGCTGATGCAACCGGCCCCATACCGACCCGTGAGACCCGCAATGAGGGCTATCTGAAGGCACGACGCAGCGACAGACCTGTCGGCAACCGTTCCCCGATCCGTTTCGAGCGGTCGGTTGCTGCCCTCAACCGGGCGGAGATGACGATACCGCTCGGTGCCCAGACTTTTTCGAAGAGCCGGATGCAGTTCCCGGCGGGTGAGGCACCCTTGTTCCTGACTGCCGGTCAGGGGGGGCGGGTCTGGGACGTGGACGGGAATGAATTCGTCGACATGGTGAATTCATTGCTCTGTGTTTCGCTTGGATATTGTGATCCGGATGTCGATGCGGCGGTTCGTGCGCAACTCGATTGCGGGATCAGTTTTTCGCTCTCCACTGAACTGGAGGCGCAACTGGCGGAACGGATCGTCGATTTCGTGCCCTGTGCCGAAATGGTGCGATTCGGTAAGAACGGTTCCGATGCGACAAGCGCGGCGGTGCGGGTTGCGCGGGCATTCACAGGCCGTGATCGGGTTGCGATCTGCGGCTATCACGGCTGGCATGATTGGTATATCGGCACGACGACACGCTCCGGCGGTGTCCCGGAGACGGTGAAGCGCCTGTCGCACAAGTTTCCCTATAACGATCTGGATGCGGTTGCGGCTCTGTTCGCCGCCCATCCGGGAGAGTTCGCCTGTATCGTCATGGAAGCGGCCAATGCCGTCGCCCCGGCTCCGGGTTATCTGCAGGGGTTGAAGGAGCTTGCCCATCGGCACGGTGCGTTGCTGGTCTTTGATGAGGTCATCACCGGTTTTCGCTTTGCCCGCGGTGGTGCACAGGAATTGTTTGGCGTGACACCGGATCTGGCCAGCTTTGGCAAGGGCATGGCGAACGGGATGCCGATTTCCGCTTTGGTTGGACGCGCCGACGTGATGCGGAAATTTGAGGATATATTCATCTCCGGTACTTTCGGCGGAGAGGCCTTGTCGCTTGCGGCGGCTATCGCGACGCTGGACAAGATGGATCGGGAACCGGTGATCCCCACGCTGTGGGATAATGGTGGTCGGTTGGCACATGCGGTTGAGGCGTTGATTCTGGAGAATGGTCTATCGGATGTCCTCTCTCTCGTCGGGTTCAATCCGTGGCGCATTCTCTCCGTCCGTCCGCATGCGAAGGCGGATGAGCATGCGATCAAGACATTCTACATCACGGAGATGGCACAGCGCGGCGTGCTGACACTGGGCAGTCATAATATGTCTTTCGCGCAGACCCGGGAGGACCTGGAACAGGTCGTCGGGGCCTATGCCGAGATGCTGCCGCTGATGGCCGATAAACTTGCAAGCGGGCGGCTTGAACGCGACCTGCGGGTTCCGAAACTGGTTCCGGTGTTTAGCGTTCGATGACGCCGCGTTTCATCTTCACCATTTCGCCCGGTCGAAGCGGTCAGGCGTCGCTGGCGGCGTATCTGACGGACGCGCTGCAGGATACGTTCGTTGCATTCGAAGAACCGCAGGTGGCACCGATGCTGGCCGGGCCTTTCGGGCATCTTGAACGCCGGTTCCGTCGGCGATTTGTCGAGACCCACGAACTGCTGGGCCGGGGGCGGGTTCTGAACGCCTTTGACACGGGAGATCGGGAAGCGCTGTTGCGGTTCTCGCGATCCCGGCATGACTGGCTGGACCGCCAGATGCGCCGTCGGGGTGCCATTCATTACGTCGATATCAGCAAGCATTTCCTGCATGGTCTGCATGTCTATGCATTGGATTTCATTGATGCCGAGGTGTCGATGATCCGTTTGATCCGGGATCCGGTCGCAAATATGCGCAGCTATCTGAACCGGCGAAAGCGTCTGGCATTGGATTATGGGCCGCCGAATTCGCCCGCGAATGAGCTTCAGCTTGATCCGGGCGGCCTCAGTGAAGGGGAGATGTATCTTCACGCATGGTCGGAGACCTATCTGCGTGGCAGCCGGTTTGTCGAGGAACACGGTCTGCCACAGCCGCTCGACCTGAAGACGGAGACGCTGTCGGATGATGGTACAATGTCGGATTTCGTATCCAGACTGGGAATTCCCCATCGCAGGGTAAAGGCATTGCCACCACAGAATACGAATAACGGGAGCGGCTATGGCCGAACGCAGGTGAGTCAGACCGATATTGATGTTTTCAACCGCTTCCGCGACCGCTTGACGGTGGCGCAGTTGTCGTGCTTGCCGCTTGCTCCAGACTATGATCCGGCTTTGGCGCATGACGTGGAGCAGAGGGCGTGAGTATCGATCCGATCCTGTGGCTGAAATGCCTTGTGCCGGGATATCGGGCCCGCTGGTATCGCCGGGCAGATCTGTTCCTGCGCGATATCGCAGTGGTTGCGGATCGGTTCATGTTTGGTTGGGACGGGGATGTCCCCATCGCCGTTGCGCCGGATGGTCCCCGCTTTGCCGGGTTCCGGACGCCGAGGGGGGATGCGGAAATCCATGCGCTGCTGAAGCCGCGTCTTCCAGGTTCGGTCGATCTCGATCATTTTCGCCTGGCACGGGATATCATCACCCGGTACCTGTACCCGCATCTGCGCCCGGATCTGGCTCCGGATGAGGGTATACGGCCATCTGGCGATGCCGGTATTATGACCGGGTATCACGGACAGCAGAAGGACACGGCCCTGCATATCCCGGATCCGTCGATGCGCGCCCGGTTTGTCGCCGCCTTTGAGCCCAAACCGGATGACGTGATCCTGAATTGCGGTGCCTTCATCGGGATCGGTGATGTCGCTGTCGCGCCGCTGTTGACCCATGGGCGCATCGTGTCGTTGGAGGCGGATGCCCGATGTTTTGCGATGTTGCAGCGGAACCTGTCCGCGAACGGTGTTTCCAACGTCACCGCCTGTCATGGCGCAATCTGGGACAGGGACGGGCAGGTGATGGATTTCGCGACCGGGGAGGCCCAGGCCAATACCCTGGTGCACGATCTGCACGATGCGGGGGGACGGGCCGTGGTTGAAACGAAGACCATCGACGGATTGGCTTCGGCTTATGATCTGGGGCGGGTTTCGATGATCTCTCTGACAGTCAACGGTGCGGAGATTGAAGCGTTGAAAGGGGCGGAGCGGACCCTGCGGGAAGACCGTCCCCGGATACGCCTCGCCGGTTGGTATGAGCGTGACGGCAGACCCATTGCTGAACACTGTCGCACCCTTCTGGAGGCTGTGGGATACGAGGTCTATATCGGACCCGGACTGGGAGTCCTTGCGATTCCAGGGGAGCAGGATCGATGATCGGGCTGTTCGGTATCTGGGCGGTGGATCGGGAACGCCCGATATCCCTGGATGCAATGTCGGCGGTACCGGATGGCAACCGGTACCGCGTGGAGGCAAAATCGCAACCCGGTGTCACGGTTGGAGGAGCATTCCACCTGAAGGGACCGGCAGGCAGTCATGCGCATCGGGGCGATGTCGACGTTCTGGTCTGCGGCGAGATTTTCAACGGTGCGGAATTGGGATCCGACGGGGATGCCGCTTCGGTTATCCTGAAACTCTATGAGAGCCGTGAACTGGACCGTCTCAAGGATGCCAACGGCCTTTTCGCAGCGGCCATCTGTGATCGGAACGTGCATCGCCTGACCCTGGTTACGGACAGGTTCTGCAGTTTTCCGATACATTTGCATAAAGCGAGTGACCGTGTTGCCTTTGCCGGACAACTCGCGGTGCTGCTGGCCGAGGGAGGGGTGCCGAGGACCGCGAGTGCCGCCGGTCTGGCCCAGCTTTTCACGCTTCAGCGAACGGTCGGACGCGACACCAATATTGCGAATGTCGAAGCACTTCCGGCGGCAACGATCTGCACGGTGGATTCCGATGGAATAACCGAACGCGCTTATTGGAAACTGACCTGGAAACCGTCCTTCCAATCAGAAGAGGACGCCGCTGAGGCTCTGGCCGGGGCCTTGAAAGCTGCTGTGGCAAGACAGACTGATCATGGTGCAGATGCACCAGGGCTGCTGTTGTCCGGGGGGCTGGACAGCCGGATGGTGCTGGCGGCGGGTAGTCCCGGTCGCCTTTCATGTTTCACGACCGCCAGTTATCTGGAAAATCCCGAACTCGCGATTGCCCGGACATTGGCCGAGGCACATGGTCGGTCTTTCGAGCCTCTGATCGTCGCACCTGAATCGACGCTTTCCGTGCTGGACCGGACGACTCTGGATTCGAATGGTCTCTATCCGGCCTCGACCCAGATTTCGGTTTTCATGCCGTCGGTCGGGTCAGCATGCGACGTCGCGCTGACCGGGCATGGCCTGGATTATACGTTTCGTGGATATTACATGCCCGCGCGGTTTATTCGGATCGCCGGGTCCAGTACGAGGCTGCCATCTTTACGCTCCGTGCCCGGACATCCGACCGGTGCCGATGTCCTATCCAACCTGCGTCAGGGGCCGCCGAAATCCACCATAGACCGGATCGTGCTGCCGGAACGGGCTGATTTCTGGTGGAACAGTCAGGCCGAGAGGCTTCAGACCGTGCTGTCCCCATGGCTTGACAGCGATGAACCGCTGAATGCCTGGGACGCCTTCATTCTGCACAGCCTGTCGAAACACTATGCCTTCACCGGCATGATGGCGATCCGGGCAGCCTGCAATCTGCGTCTGACGACCTATGACCGGGATGTGTTTGACATCTATCTGGGCATGCCGCCAGCCTGGCGCGTTCGGGCGGGTGTGGCGCTGGGCGCGATGCGCCGTCTTTCGCCTGAAATGGCCAGATTGCCCAATGCGAATACCGGTTTTGCGGCGGATGTCGGACCATGGAAGGAGATATTCCAAGTGCTGGGTCGTGCCGCAGGAAAGCGGTTGCGGTTGATAAAAGCGCAGCCTGTACCGACGCGGATGCATTCCGCCGGTTCCTGGCAGAGTCTGGGGGCTCTCTATCGGGAAGATCCCGGACATCGCTCCCTTTTCATGTCGATCCGCAGTCGGTTGGATACGCTGACTTTCGGATATCTATCCGCAGACGGAATCGCCGCCTGCATTGATGAGCACATGGAGGGCATGCGCGATCACAGCAAGTTGCTGCGCTATCTGATGACACACGACTCCTGGATTCGTCAGATGGGAATTACAGGCAGTGACTGAGGTTCATTTCTATCGACTTGAACTTTCCCCTGAAATCGAGGCGTTCCGGGGTGAGATCGAATATGCCCTGGATTTCGTGGCGGAGAGCTATCCGATCCGTCTGGATCCGTCAGCGGATCGTGTGCTGCGTTATCCGGGAGACCTGCCTGCGCGCTTGTTTCTCAGGGCGGTGTCAGTAGCAGAGGATGGGTTGCGCCTCAACAGAGCAGCGTTTGAGGCTCTTGACGGGTTCTGGCCGGTCGAAGGGACATCGCAGGGGTCGCTTGGATACGATGCAATCGGGATCATCTTCTTCATGCTGTCGCGGATGGAGGAAAGGGATGCACCATCCTATGATCGTCATGGGCGTTTTGAGCCGGAGCAGGCTGCCTCCGTCCGTCGTGGACTGCATGCGCAGCCGCTCGCGGACCGTGCGGCGGCTGATATTGCATTCTTCCTGACCGGAATGCACTCGATGCCAATGCGCGAATTTGAACTGATCCCCACTCATGATGTCGATATTCTGAAAGGTTATCACCGCTGGTGGGAACCGCTGCGCTATGCGGCGGGCGATCTGTTGAAGCGGAGAGCACCCGGATCGGCACTGGGTCGGTTTTCCGCCTATGGTACCGGCGAGCCTTTTGTGTCCTTTCGTGACATGATGGCGCTTTCGGAACGATTTGGTCTGAAAAGCCGATTTTACATGATGGGGCCTAGTCAGGATCCGATGGACAGCCCCTATGTCTCCACCATGAAAGGCCTTTTGAGTCGCCTGTCGAGAGAGATACTGGCGCGCGGCCACCGGATTGGCTTTCATCCGGGCTATCGGACTCTGGACAATCCGGCGGAATGGCGTCGACAGCGTGCCGGACTGGAGGCGGTACTTGGAACAACGGTTACAGAAGGTCGGCAGCATGTCCTGCGGTATTGTGCGGATCGAACGCCTGTACAGTGGGACTCGGAGGGAATGGCGGAGGATTTCACGTTGGCATATCCTGGGCCATGCGGATTCCGGAATGGTACGACACATAGCCACAGAGCCTATGATCTGGTGCGTCGGCAGGTGTTGAATCTGCGCCAGACGGCAACTGCGGTAATGGATTTTGCTCTGTTCGATACCCGTTATCGGGCGCTGGACGTCGAATCAGCGATGGCGGAAGCTTTAGGAATAGCGGTTACTGTGAAAACCTATAGAGGGCGGTTGGTCGTTCTCCATCATACTGGACAGCCAAGCGGACCCGCCCGCGATTTCTACGGTCGTTTTCTGGAACAATTGTTATGACTTCTTATCATGTGATTGAATACTATTTTATAAAATATGTAAGTTTCTATCTTGATTGCACTTCATTTGAACCAGAAGGATGATATGAATGATATTTACCAAAGAAAAATTTTCTCATAGATTTGATTTTTGTCAAGTGTGTACTGATATTTCTATTTTAGAAGGATTAAGTGGTGATGTTCTTTTGTGTATATTTTCTGGAATAATTCCGAAGAGAATTTTGGATAGATTCAATTGTTGCTATAATTTTCATCCAGGCCCAGAAAATTATCCAGGCAGAGATCCGCATCATTGGGCAATTTTTGAAAAGAGTGATTGGTTCGGTGTAACAGTACACCACATGTTGGAAAAAGTTGATGAGGGAGACATTATATTTTCTGAAAGATTCAGGATTCGAACATCATCTCCTCATGAATTGAAAGATGAAGCGAATGAAAGAGCAATTAGCTTATTGAATGAAATAGGGCCTGC
Organism: Alphaproteobacteria bacterium; assembly: GCA_965223125.1. GTDB lineage: Bacteria > Pseudomonadota > Alphaproteobacteria > UBA8366 > Aestuariispiraceae > Pacificispira. Next base: position 3,007,612 of record OZ244984.1, read on the forward strand.
TCTTGTTAAGGGTACGTATCAAGCGAACTGTATTCCTCCTAAGTGGAGTGGCATCAAGAGATCGAGGAAAGATACCATAGAAATGGCTTTATCAACAAAAAACCTCGCGTTTGAAGGTTTTTTTTGAAAATTGGTTCAATAGGATTGAATGAGGATTTGGTGAGAAAAGTCGGGATACATCAACCGAATTACCTGCCCTGGGCCGGGTATTTTCAGAAAATGAATTCAAGTACTGTTTTCGTATTTCTGGATGATGCCCAGTATCCAAAGAACAGTTATGTCAACCGGGTCAAAATTCGAGCAGGGGATGATGCGTCATGGTTGACCGTTCCAGCAAAGCCGCGATTGGGATGCATCATTCGGGAAGTCGTTTGTTCACAGGATGATTGGGCGAGACGCCATGTCAGCAGGCTTGTTAACGAGTATGGGAAAACGCCGCATTTTGATGAGATCTGGGAGGTTCTTGAACCGATTTATGGGAAACTACCGACATCCAGCCTCGCGCAGGCTAACAGAGAGTTGATTGAAGCCATAGCGCGACGGCTTGGAATCGGCGCGTCGCTGTATTGGGCATCGGACATACCTAATCCTGGCATGAAGCGATCCGACGACCGATTGGTCGAAATCGTTCAAGCCTTGGGCGGGGATGTTTATGTTTCGGGGAAGGGTGGGCAGGCATATCAAGACCCGGAGAAATTCACTGGTTCAGGTATAACGCTTACAATGACTGATTTCGTGCCGATCGAGTACGACCGTGGTTCCGCCCCCTATATACCGGGTCTCAGCATTGTTGATGTGCTGTTTCATACAGGATGGGAACGGACGGCGGATTATATCGGTGCCAAGGGATGACCGGTTCGCTGCGTGTGCTTTGTCTTGATATCGAAGGCGGGAAGGGGGGGTCGTCGCGCAGCCTCTATCACGCCCTCATAAACATGGACCGGTCGGATGTTCAGGTTTCGACAGTCTGTCGCCTCGGCGGATGGATTGTTGATGCCTATGGCTCACATGGAATTCCGGTTACGGTGGAACCGGATATCCCAAGATGGACCAGCCTCGAAAGACTCAGCAGGAATCTTCTGACGTCGTTCCTGTTCCGAATTCGCGACTGGCCCCGTTCCGACGATTTCCGGTCTCGCCTGTTGCAGCGTTTGGAGGGGGTCGATGTCTTGCATCTGAACCATATCTCCCTCACCCATCTGGCTGGATGGATTCGACGTCACTTCCCACGTCTGAAAATCGTGATGCATATTCGAACCATGCCGGTCCGGACCGCTTTTGCTGTTCGACAGGCGCGCATGGCGGCAAAGCATTGCGATGGTTTTGTTTTCATCACTGAGAATGAGCGGGATCATTTTGAGGCGATGCTGGGTCGAAAAGCTCCCGGTCAAGTGATTTACAATCCTTCGGAGATACAAGACAGAACACTACTGGGGCACGAAGCGGTTCCTACGGATGGTCGCCTTAAGGTCTTGTGTCTGTCTAACTACTCCCATGCGCGTGGTATCGACAGGCTGGTGGATATCGCGGAAGCACTCAGTCCGGTCGACCGAAGCGGGATTCTCTTTGTTGTCGCGGGCAACATGACGATCAGAACCGATATGTCCATGCGCCTTCCTAGCGGGAGTATGGGCGCAAGTAGCCTTCCTGAACTGGTCATGGCCAGGGGGCTTGGTGATTGTTTCTGTTTTCTCGGTCATGTCAGCGATCCTGAACGGGTCTTGTCGGTAGGGGATGTCCTGGTGAAGCCGACGCGGGAGAATAATCCCTGGGGCCGAGATATTCTTGAGGCAATGGCCTATGGGCTTCCGGTTGCTTCAGTTGGAACTTATTCCCGTTTTGTTGAAACCGATAAGACTGGCCTGTTGCAGGCGCAGTTCGATGCAGCCGGTGTAGCAGAGTTTCTTGTTGCAATGGCGTCCCGTCCGGATGAGCGCCGTGCGATAGGACGAGAAGGGCGTAAGAGAATTGCCGAGCTTAACGATCCTGTCCGGCAGGCGCGGATCCTTGTTTCTTTCTGGCGCAAGATTGTCGGTCGCCAGGATCCAGTGGAGATGGCTACCCAATCCAATTCCAATCTGGTTGCTTGAAGCCGCTAAAACGGCATGTTGCTGGGGCAATCAGGTTACTTGCTGATCAAGCACGGGTAATTCCGGTTTTAATTGGCCGTAATGCAAGGCAAGTAAGGAGCGTGATCCTGGGCCACGGCGGGGCTGTCGGGATTGGATGTTCTGGAAGTCCGCTATAAAGTTCAAGATGGCTCCGATGTCGACAGATTTTACGATTGCGGCTTATCGCACGTTGCTGGAAGCAGCTTCCGGTGCCGGATACGGTGTTGCAGATTTTGACAACATCGATCCTGAAGCACGGCAGATTGTATTGCGCCATGATGTTGATTTCTGGCCGGAGGCGTCGTTGCCTTTGGCAGACGTCGAGCATTCCCTTGGACTTTCGGCATGGTATTTTTTTCTGGTACGCAGTGATGCCTATACCATAGCGTCCCCTAACACAGTGGCTGTTCTGAAGCGCCTGCGCCAACTTGGGCATCGGATCGGTTTGCATTTCGACACATCACTGTTTCCCGACGACCCAGTTGTACTGAATGATGAGGCGCGTTGGGAATGTGATGTGCTGGAGCATATCAGTGCTGGCCCTGTTGATTGTGTCAGCTTTCATCGACCGGCCCCGTATCTGTTGAACAGCGAGGATCTGATTGCCGGTCGTATCCATGCTTATCAGCCCCGGTTCTTTCGGGATATCGGTTATGTCAGCGACTCACGCGGTGCATGGCGGCATGGCCATCCCCTTGACAGTCCCGCATTCAGGGATCGCCGCGCATTCCAGTTGCTGACGCATCCGATCTGGTGGGCGACTGATTGCGCCGGTGATCGGGAGGCTGCGTTGGTGCAATATGAGCGGGATAGAGCTCGAAAGATCAGAGGCGTCCTGGCGGAAACCGTGACCGGATACGATGCTAATCATGGAAGCATTGATGGTGAAGTATAGAAGAGTGTTGGGGAGCAGAACTGAATGACGGTGCGGTTGGTTGTGATAGGTGGTGGATATTGGGGTAAGAACCATATCCGAAATTTCGATGGTCTGGGAGTCCTGACCGGGTTTTGTGATAATTCGGCAGAGACGCTGGAGGCGCGTGCGAGTGAGTATCCGCAGGCCAGGCCCTATACCAGGTTGGATGAGGTGCTTACCGATTCAACCATTGATGCAGTGGCCATCGCATCGCCCGCTGCCAGCCATGGCGCGTTGGCCCGCCAGGCACTGGAAGCAGGGAAGCATGTCTTCGTGGAAAAGCCATTGTGCCTTGACATTGACGAGGCTCGGGAACTGGATGCTTTGGCGAAAAGCAGGGGCCTTGTTCTGATGGTCGGCCATCTTCTGCGATATCATCCGGCCTTCATTGCGCTTCAGGAGTCAGTTGCGAACGGTAGTATTGGGGTGCTTCGCTACATCCATTCGACGCGGGCAAGTTTGGGAAAGATTCGTCGGGAGGAAAACGCGCTCTGGTCCTTCGCGCCGCATGACGTATCGATGATCCTGGCCCTTGCCCAACGCATGCCTGAACGGATTAATTGCCATGGTGAGGCATGGCTATCCCCGGATGTTGCTGATTTGACATTGAGCCATTTCGATTTCGGCGACGGCCTGCAGGCGCATATTTTCGTCACTTGGCTCAATCCCTACAAGGATCACAGGCTGGTGGTCGTCGGAGACAGGGCGATGATCGTTTTCGATGATATCCAGGCGGGACCGGAGAAACTGAAACTGTACCCCCATATCGTCGGCTGGAATGGGGATATTCCGGTTGTGGACAAGGCGGAGTCACGCCTTGTTCCGTTCGCCTCGACTGAGCCTCTGCGCAATGAATGCGAACATTTCATCGAATGCGTCGAGACCGGACATGTCCCCCTGACAGATGCGGCGGAAGGGATTCGTGTATTGTCGGTTCTGAAGGACTGCCAATCCGCACTGGCTTCCAGGAATCCGGTTGTTCGGGAAGGATAAGTATTGATGGTTGAGGCGTATATTCATCCAACCGCAATCGTCGATGATGGGGTTGTTCTAGGCACCAAAGTCAAGCTGTGGCATTTTGTTCATGTTCTGCCGGGGACGCGGATCGGTGCGGGATCGGTTCTTGGACAGAATGTTATGGCCGGTCCGAATGTCTTGATCGGGCGGGATTGCAAGATCCAGAACAACGTTTCGTTGTATAATGGCGTGACGCTGGAGGATGGGGTCTTTTGCGGTCCGTCCTGTGTTTTCACGAATGTTCTCACGCCCCGCGCCTTTGTGGAGCGAAAGAGTGAGTTCCTGCCGACACTCGTAAAGACGGGGGCTTCCATCGGGGCGAATGCCACCATCATCTGCGGTGTTACGATTGGCAGTTACGCCATGATCGGGGCCGGGGCCGTGGTAACCCGTGATGTACCGGACCATGCGCTTGTCGTTGGCAATCCGGCGCGGGCTATGGGCTGGGTGAGCCAGTCCGGGGAACGCCTGGGTGACGATCTCATCTGTCCCAGAACGGGCGAGCGATATGAACGATATCAGGATGGATTAAGGAAGGTTGCCGACGATGTCTGAAATGGGTGCGATTGCATTCGTGGATTTGAAGACCCAGTACGAAACCTATCGGGAAGCGGTGAATGTGCGCATCCAGCAGGTGCTGGATCATGGCAGGTTCATCATGGGGCCGGAGGTCGAGGAACTGGAGGCGGATCTGGCCCGCTTCTGTGGTGCCAGGCATGTGATCGGATGTTCCAGCGGGACCGATGCTCTCGCCATGATCATGATGGCGGAGGGGGTCGGGCGCGGCGATGCCATCTTCGTGCCTGGTTTCACCTTCACCGCTACCGCAGAGGTGCCGCTTCTGCTTGGTGCGGAGCCGGTATTTGTCGATGTCGATGCGGGCGATTTCAATATGTCACTGGCAGATCTGGATCGACGGATATCGGCCGTGGTTGAGGAGGGACGCCTGACGCCGAAAGGCATTCTTGCGACCGATCTGTTCGGCATGCCCTGCGATTATGACGCCATTCATGCCCTTGCTGAAAAGCACGGTCTTCTGGTGTGGGCCGATGCCGCGCAGAGTTTTGGCGGGACGCGCGGAAACAAGGCCGTTGGGGCGCTGTGCCGCGCGACCGCGACGAGCTTCTTCCCCGCCAAGCCACTGGGCTGTTATGGCGATGGTGGGGCTGTCATGACGGATGATGACGATCTGGCCGATGCGATGCGCTCGATCCGGGCTCATGGCAAGGGGGGAGAGAAATACGATATCATTCGGGTTGGGTTGAATGCGCGTCTGGATACGATCCAGGCTGCGATTCTATTGGCAAAGTTACCGCATTTTGCTGAAGAAATTCGGCGGCGGGAACAGGTGTCGGCAGTGTATGACGAGTTGCTGGCAGACATCGTGACGATCCCTGCACGGCATTCGGACCGGACGAGTGCCTGGGCGCAGTACACCATCAGACTGCCACAGGAGAAGCGCGACGCAGTAGCGGCCACGATGAAAACGCAAGGTGTGCCAACGGCAGTCTACTACCCTCTCCCGATGCATCTGCAAACCGCCTATCGCGCCTATGGTGCCGGGGAGGGAAGCCTGCCGGTCAGCGAGTCCCTTAGTTGGGAGGTGCTGAGCCTGCCGATGCATCCGTTCCTGACGGATGCCGAAGTCGGTCGTGTCGCGGAAGCGGTTCGTCGGGCTGTTGGCTGATAGGCGACCCCAATCCATCGACGCATGCGCCCTGACCCCGCAAAACTGATCATCGTCCTGCCAAGCTTCGAGGGAGGCGGGGCGGAGCGGGTGATGCTTCTGATTGTCGAAGGGCTTGATCGGAACAGGTTTTCTCCATCCATCGTGGTTCTGAACGGAATTGGATCTTTGCGGGCCATGGTTCCTTCGGACGTCCCGGTTCATGATATCGGAGAGCCACGATTGCGGCATGGTATAGGGGCTTTATACAGGCTACTGAAGCAGGAGCGGCCTGATATCGTCCTTTCGACCATGGCCTATCTCAATTTTGCGGTTCTGCTGGTTTGCATTCCGTTGATGTGGCGGGGAGTCCGGGTTGTGGTTCGCGAGGCGAATGCGCCCCCAGCGACACTGGCCCGGTTTCCGATCCAGTTTATCGGTCGGTGGGCCTATCGCTTTCTCTATCCGCTGGCAGATCGGGTGATCTGCAATTCGGAAAGCGTACGCTCCGAACTGCACGGGATGGGGGTCCGTAAGAACAGGATTGATCTTGTTGATAATCCGATAGATGTCGAAAAACTTCGCACGGAGGCAGCAGATGTTGTGATTGCGGCATTCCCGGACTTCGTTGCGTCGGGGCGACTGACACATCAGAAAGGGTTTGATCGACTGATTGACTGGTTCAAGTCGATGCCTGATACGGCACGTTTGACGATTCTTGGCACCGGGCCGCGACGAGAGGATCTGGAGAAGGCGATAGTAACTGCGGGACTGCAGGGGCAGGTCGTGCTGGCGGGGTTTCTCGACAGGCCCTGGATGCGGATTGCCGGTGCAACAGCGTTTCTCATGCCTTCCAGATGGGAGGGGATGCCCAATGCGGCGCTGGAAGCCCTAGCCCTTGGTGTCCCGGTCATCGCTACCCATGAATCCGGAGGCCTCATCACCCTGGCAAAGGAATTGCCTGCCGGTTCCCTGACAATAGCCAGAGATGGTTCGGATTTCATGCGTGCCATCAAGGAAATGAAACCGGCGACCCGGCAAACCTGCTTGCGTCCCTCTCTCCTGCCAGACCGCTTCCGAAAAGAAGAAGCGATAGCTCGTTACGCTGAAATCCTGTTACCGGTGCAGGATCAGAATTGACCCCAGACCCGCCTGTGCGGGAATGACACTTGGTCTTCCGCGGCCCTCAAGCCAGGGTGGCGATTTCAATCCGGCCAATCCCAATTCCACTTCAGATATCGAAGAACCATGATTTTCCGAATCATTTTCGAATCTTAACTTTATGAAGTCAGTTCTGGTACAATCAGGAATTCGCAATGTGTATCTGGCTGATAATACCTATTCATTATTTGTCAGAACTTGCTATGCTGGCATGAAAGTTGCTCACCGATTCGGTAAGCCTATGCGATTCGCATGGGCATCTGGCAATACGGGAAAGGCGAGATGGGCTTCGGTCTGGCGGAATTCGTGCAAAATCCGGAAAACAGGTGCCCGGTCACCCTGTTGCTGGACACGTCCGCCTCGATGAAGGGTGAAGCGATTTCGGAACTGAATGCCGGTCTGAAAGCCTTCCAGCATCATATCCAGTGCGATGAACTGGCCAGTCTGCGGGTCGAGCTTGCCATCGTGACCTTCGGGGGTGATGTGCGCATGGTGCAGGATTTCGTGACCATTGACGAAATCGGTCCGCCGCATCTGGAAGCCGGTGGCGACACACCGATGGGTGCGGCGCTGGATCTGGGCCTGCGTCTGGTGGAATCCCGCAAGGCGGTCTATCGCGCCAATGGCATTCACTATTACCGGCCCTGGATATTCCTGATCACTGATGGCGCGCCGACGGATGGCGAGGCCTGGCAGCATGGGGCGATGCGGATGCAGGAAGCGGACCTGACTGGGCGCGCGACCTTCTTCACCGTCGGGGTGCAGGGGGCGGATATGGAAATCCTGCACGAAATCGCATCCCCGAACCGCCCGCCGTTGATGTTGCGCGGACTTCGGTTCCGGGATTTGTTCCAGTGGCTCTCGGCCAGTGTGCGCCGGGTGTCGATGAGCCGGATTGACGGTGAAACCCTGATCCTGCCACCGGTTACCGGATGGGCAGAAATACGTCCCTGATCGCGCGACTTCGCGTCGGGGAACAGGAGGAGACAGGCAATGTCCTGGATGGCCGCGTTGGACTACCGTCAGGGTGCCGCCCATCGCGCCGCCGGTATTCCGTGCCAGGACTTCGGACGCCTGATCCAGGTGGATGAGAATACGCTGATTGCTGCCATGGCCGATGGGGCCGGTTCCGCCCCGCACAGCCATCTGGGTGCCCGTGCGGCGGTGGATGCCGCCCTGCCATGGCTGCGGGAACGGATGGTCCGTGCCCCCGGTCAATACGGAACGGTCAGCACATTATCCCTGAACGACCTGTTTGATGGACTGGTTGAAATCGTGCAATCGGCCCTGCGCGAGGTTGCCAATGACAACCGCTTGCCGCTCCGGGATCTTGCCTGCACGCTCTCGCTTCTTGCCATTGCCCCGAATGGCGTCGCCGCCGCCCAGATCGGCGATGGATTCATCGTCACGCGCCTTGCTGAAGGCGACTATACCCTTTTGATCGACCCGGATCGCGGCGAGTATGTCAACGAGACATGCTTCATCACCGACCCCGATGCCGGAGCGCATCTGCGCCTGCGGGCGCTGGATGGTCCGGTACGTTTTGTCAGCGCCTCGACCGACGGCCTGACGGCCGTCTCGCTGGACAACCGGAACCACCAGCCCCATGCGCCCTTCTTCGCACCGATAGACTCATTCGCGCAGGATTCCGGATCGTCGCTGGACATGCATGACGGCATCCGCGAATTTCTGGCTTCCGAGCGATTGGCACAGCGCGTGGAGGATGATCTGACGCTGATGATCTGCGGCTGGCAGACGCTGGACAATCAATGAGTATCGTCGCTCCCCGTCCCGACCTGCTCGATGATACAGGCCGTCGCCTGCCTCTTGGCCCGCGCCTGCAGGACAGTGGCGAGGCAAGCATCCATCGTCACGGCGCGGATGAGACCCTGCTGATCAAGCTGCATCATAGGCCGACCGACGCCCTGCGCGCGAAGCTGGACGCGCTGCCCGGACTGGCACCCGACGACCCATCACTGGACCCGCGCCATCGCAATTTTGCCTGGCCGCTCGCCACGGTACGGAATGCCGCGGGACAGGCGGTCGGCACCATTCTGCCGATTGTTCCCGGTGCCCGCAGCCTGACCGCGCTGGGCAATCCGAAGCTGCGTGCCCGGCGGGCGGCGGAAATGGACTGGCACTATCTGCATGCTGTTGCCGCCAATGTGGCCTTCCTGTTCGATACGCTGCACGATCAGGGGATCGTCGTCGGTGACGTGAAGCCGGACAATATCCTGATCGATGACCGCGCCATGGCCACGCTGATAGATTGCGACTCGGTTCAGGTTGTCGATGACGCGGGAACGTTGCATCTCTGCACTGTCGGCAGCGAGGGCTTTACGGCGCCGGAATGGATCGGCAGACGGTTTGGCGACGCTCCGCGAACCCGTCAATCGGATCGTTTCGGTCTGGCGGTGATGCTCTATCAACTGCTCACCGGCGCGCATCCCTGGACCGGCGAATGGATGGGCGGCGGCGACCCACCGGGCCGCGACGCCCTGATCCGCAGCGGCGACTGGCCCTTCCGTCCCGGTGCGCGCCTGCGCCCGGTTCCTGGCATGGTGCCTCCCGATGCCCTGTCACCTGGCCTGGCCGCACTGTTCCGGCGCGCCTTCATCGCAGGCATGAAGAATCCGGATGATCGACCCAGCCCCGGCGAGTGGCACCAGACAATCTGCCGCGCTCTTGCCGATCTGGAGGTCTGCAAGACACATGCGCATCATCACCATGATGCCAGTCTGACGGAATGTCCCTGGTGCGCGCGCATCGCCATCGGTATGCCGGATCTGTTTCCGGTCCCGACCGCCTCCCGCGATCCCTTCGCGCCGCTGATCCTGGCGTTTGAGCGGGCATTGGCCAGGGGGGATACCCGCATGGCCGTGGATTTGTGGCGCGAGAATCCGGCGCTGGCCCGCCGCGCGGAATTGATCCGCTTGATCCCGAGGATGCGGGAACTTGAATCGGCCCTGTTGGCACTGGATCGCTGGCGGACGGCCCAACAGGCTGATCCAAGGGATATCCACGCGCTTGCTGCCCTGATTGACGATCTGCCGGTGCTGACGGATTCCACGCTGTTCCGGCATGAGGAAATCGACGCACGGACAATCACCGAGACCATTCGGCAGGCGGTCGAGGATGCCCGCGCCATGCCAGTACCATCCCCCCCACAGAATATTATTGCTTCTCCAACCACCCATCCGGCCTTTGACCTGAAGTCAGAACCGATTACGGAAGACGCCACACCCGGGCGCATCCGGTATCGCATCGAGGGTGGCTGGCAGGGATTGCGCCCGGCGCGCCTGATCCTGTCAGCCGAGCGAGCTTGCCGGATTCCGGCCCTTACCCTTTACGATGCGGAGACCGACCGTATCCTGCTATCAGTGCCAGCCCAGCCGCTGCGCGGCACGCTCAGCCTCACCTTCCAGCAGCCGGAGGGGCGAATTACCGCAGCCCTGCGCTGCGCATTGCACATCGACCGCAGCAGGATAAAGATAGACGCACCGACCAAGCGTGCCCGAACTTTGGGCCGGTGGAGCGACCTTCTGCCCCCTCTGGCAGCGCAGCCCGCCGCCTGATTCAGGTATGCAATCTCAAGGGAGCGTCCGCGCATGGAAGACTTTACTCCTCTCTCCGCCCTCGCCGGAGGTGTGCTCATAGGCCTGTCCGCCGCTGTGCTGCATCTTGGATTGGGGCGTGTCGCCGGCATCAGCGGGATCGTCGGCTCCCTGCTGGTACCCGGCGGGGAGCGTGGCTTTCGCGTCTGCTTCATACTGGGCCTGCTGATCGGGGCGGGCGTTCTGTACTATGGGTTTGGTCAACCGGATGCCATCACCAGTCAGGCTGATCTGCCTTGGCTGATTGCCGCCGGGTTGCTGGTTGGGTTCGGCACCCGTCTGGGTTCCGGCTGTACCAGCGGCCATGGAATTTGCGGCCTGGCACGCGGCAGCCTGCGCTCCCTGATTGCGACCGGAATATTCTTCTGCGTCGCGCTGGTGACGGTCTTCATTTTGCGACATCTTGCCGATCCGGGAGGGATCATGTGATGAAGTTCAATCTGACGGCATTGATTTCAGGGCTGCTTTTCGGTGCGGGGCTGGCCCTGTCCGGCATGATGAATCCGGCAAAAGTGATCGGCTTCCTTGATCTTTTCGGTGCCTGGGACCCAAGCCTTGCTCTTGTTATGGGGGGTGCCCTGGTGGTCATGGTCATTGCGGTGCGGATCGGAAAGCGGTTCGCGAAACCAATCCTAGACGACCGGTTCCATGCACCTGCAACAACGGAAATCGACCGCCGCCTGATCCTCGGTGCGGTGCTGTTCGGTATGGGCTGGGGCATTGCGGGCCTGTGTCCGGGACCGGCCATCGCCGCATTGGTCACCGGCGCAACAGACATGCTGATCTTTGCCGCCGCGATGATCGCGGGGATGATCGGTTTTCAGATAGTCAGTGGGAAACAGGCGCGATAGCGCTCATATCCGCCAGAAATCCCGGTCCAGGGCAACGAGCAGCGCCAGAATCTCCAGTCGCCCGGCAAGCATGGCGAAAATCAGGATCGCCTTGGCGCTTTCCGGCAGTGGGGCAAAATTGCCAGCCGGACCAATGATCGTGCCAAGTCCGGGACCGACATTGGTGATCGCGGTGATGCTGGCCGAATAGGCGGTTACAAGATCAAGGCCCATCGCCGCCAGCAGCACCGTGACAAGCGCGATGGTCGCCACGAAGACAGCCAGGAAGGCCAGCACCGACAGGGCAATGTCATTCGTCAGAACCTTGCCGTTATAGTGGGCATGGATAACCCGGTTCGGGCTGAACAGGCGCTTCACATGGGCGCGCACGATCAGCAGCAGGATCTGGAACCGATAGACCTTGATCGCGCCGGATGTCGATCCGCTGCATCCACCGACGAACATCAGGATCAGGAATGCCCCAACCGCCGCCGGACCCCAGGCGGAATAGTCATCGGACGCAAAACCGGTCGTCGTCACGACGGAAGTGATGTTGAAGGTTGTCAGAGTCAGAGCCTGAAAGAAGCTGATATCCCGCACGCTCTGGAGCCACAGCGCCATCGCCACGCAGACGCATGCCATGAAGATCAGAAAACCACGCACCTGCTGGTCCCTGCACAGGGCCATCGCATTGCCCCGAACGACCTGAATATACAGCATGAACGGCAAGGCACCGCCGATCATGAATGCAATTCCAACCCAGTGCAGGCGGGGATCGGCGAAATAGCCGAAGGATGCGTCATGCGTTGAATAGCCGCCGGTCGACAATGTCGACATGGCGTGTGTGATGGCATCGAATCCACTCATCCCAAAAGCAAGATACAAGGCGGCGCAGGCGGCAGTGAGGGAGACATAGACACCTCCCAGCCAGAGCACCGTCTTCAGGCCGCTCGCCACCTTTTCCGACGAGGTGTCGGAACTCTCGATGCGGAAAATCTGCATGCCGCCGACCCTCAGCAACGGCAGGATCAGCACCGCAATCGCGATGATGCCAATTCCCCCGATCCATTGCAGAATCGCGCGCCAGAGCAGGATGCCCGGCGGCATTGAATCCAGCCCCACCAGGATCGTGGAACCCGTTGTCGTAATGCCGGAAACGGATTCGAACAGTGCATCAATGGGACTTATCGAAAGACTGAGGAACGGGACCGCCCCCAGAAACGATACTGCAATCCAGCCCAGGATCGTCAGCAGGAATGCCTGCCGCAAGTCGAGACGCAGGGAGCGTGATCCGGCGGTGGATAGCGTCAGCACCAGCCCCAGAAACAGGCACAGACCCGCCGAAACAAGGAAGGGAAGCCAATCGGGATTCTGAACCAGCGCATCCGCCAATGCGGGCACGGTCAGCAAGACACCGATCATTCCGGAAATCCAACCAATGATATGCGCAACCGGACGAATATCGATCATCGACGCATCGCATCCTTCAAGGAAGGAATGCCCTTTCCTGCCGCCTCATACAGATACTTGCCATCCGGTTTCATACCCCGCGCATATCACTTTTACGACACCGCACGGGATGCAACACTGGATGCTCGTATAGGAACATAAACGGGCGAATTGGCAATGCCGGGCGATGATTTCAAGAATGATGCGACACTGACCATCGCCCCCTCCGCCCATACGGTCGCGGTCCAGGGCACCTCATTGCAGGCCCCGCACGCCGCCGCCGTGGTCATCCCCACGATTCTGCGCCCCAGTCTGGGCCGCGCCCTGCAATCGGTTTATCGACAGGATCTGAAGGGGCGCATCCATATCCTGATCGGGATCGACAAATCACCACATGCCAGGGAAGCATTGCTGCCGATCCTTCAGCAACAGCCTCCCCATTGCATGACGACACTGTTCGATCTGCCCTATTCGACCTCTGTCCGGCATGGCGGATTGCATCCGGCGGAGGATGGCGGCGTATTGCGCACGGTGCTGAGCTATCTCGCCAACAGCCGCTATGTCGCCTATCTGGATGACGACAACTGGTGGGCTCCGGACCATCTCTCCAGCCTTCTGACATCCATTCAGGGTCACGACTGGGCCCATGGCCTGCGCTGGTATGTCGATCCTGACACGGATCAACCGATCTGCATTGATCGATGGGAATCGATCGGCGTCGGTCGGGGAGCCTATAACAAGGCACTGGGCGGCTGGGTCGATCCGAACTGCCTGATGCTCGACAAGCTGGCCTGCGAGTCGGTGCTGCGTCTATGGAGCATTCCCCTGGCCCAGTCGGACAAGGGCATGACAGCGGATCGCAATGTCTTTCATCACTTGAAAAACGGATACAGTTCGGCCTGCACCTATCGGCCAAGCTGTTTCTACACGATCAATCCGCAGGATGGTGCGCATTCTCACCGGCTGAAATGGATTGCGCAGGACCGCGCCGAACGCGGTCAGCCCCCGGCACCCAGCACCATCTCGTAGGCGGGCAGGGTCAGGAAGGTCGGGAAATCCTCGGCCAGCGCCATTTCCTCGAACAGGCTGGCCGCCTGCTCGAATTTCGTCCCAGATAAATCTCCGCCGAAATCACTGCGAATCCTGTTCATCTCCTCCGCGATCATCGCCGAGATCGCCGGACGGCTCAGCACCTGGCCCTCCGCCGTCGTCGCGCCATGCTTGGCCCATTGCCAGAGTTGTGCACGGGAGATTTCGGCCGTTGCCGCATCCTCCATCAGATTGAACAGCGGCACGCAGCCATTACCGCCCAGCCAGGCTTCGGTGTAGCGGATGCCGACCTGGATGTTCATTCGCACGCCCGCCTCGGAAATCGCGCCTTCCGGTACGGCCAACAGATCCTCCGCCGTCACCGCAACATCATCGCGCTGCCGGTCGATCTGATTCGGGGTCTTCATCACGGCATTGAAAGCATCCAGTGCGACCGGTACCAGCCCCGGATGCGCAACCCAGCTTCCATCATGGCCATCACTCGCCTCCCGCTCCTTGTCCGCCTTCACCTTGGCAAAGGCCTGTTCGTTGGCGGCCTCGTCCCCCTTCACCGGAATCTGCGCCGCCATACCGCCAATGCAGGGAGCACCGCGCCGATGGCAGGTTTTCACCGCCAGCAGTGAATAGGCCCGCATATTGCGCACCGTCATGGTGACCAGTGCCCGATCCGGCATGACGAATGCTGGGTTGCGACGGAACTTCTTGATGATGGAAAAGATATAGTCCCAGCGCCCGCAATTCAGCCCCGCTGAATGCTCGCGCAATTCGTAGAGGATTTCGTCCATTTCGAAGGCGGCAAGAATGGTCTCGATCAGCACGGTCGCCTTGATCGTCCCCTGCGGCACGCCGAGCAGAGACTGTGCCTCAATGAAAATATCGTTCCACAGCCGCGCCTCAAGATGGCTTTCCATCTTTGGCAGATAATAATAGGGGCCAGTTCCCCGGGCCTTCAGGGCCGCATGATTGTGATAGAAGTAAAGTCCGAAATCGACAATCCCGCCTGACATTGCCTGGCCATCGACCAGGATGTGCTTTTCTTCCAGGTGCCAGCCGCGCGGGCGGACCAGCAGCACCGCCGTTCTGTCTTTCAGCGCATACTGCTTGCCCGTGCCGGGGTCGGTATAGTCGATCTTCCGGGTCGCCGCGTCGCGCAGATTGACCTGTCCGCCGATCATATTGTCCCAGGTTGGGCAGTTCGAATCCTCCAGATCGGCCATGAAGACATAGGCCCCGGAATTCAAGGCATTGATGACCATCTTGCGGTCGGTCGGCCCGGTGATCTCCACCCGGCGATCCTTCAGGTCATCGGGCAGGGGCGCGATCTTCCAGTCCCCGGCGCGGATATCCGCCGTTTCCGGCAGAAAGTCCGGCAGAGTTCCGGCATCGATCTGTGCCTGTCGCACGTCGCGTGCCGCCAGCAGTTCCTTCCGGCGCGCCCCGAATTTGCGTTCCAGAGTGGCGATGAACCCGATGGCTTCCGGTGTCAGAATATCGGCATAACCGGGCTTCATATTCCCGGTCAGAGTGACCCCGGTAGCGGCTGCGGCAAGGTTCGTCGTCATGCGGTATGGTCCTTGAACTGGGTGTCGAATTGGATGGTTTTTTCACGGTGACTGTACCGGCTGGCGGAAGGTTTTCCAAGGGCCGAAAATACAGGATATAAAATCCGAAACTCGGGATCAGGGTCTGACCGCCCTGCCGCGCCGCCGACCGAATCCCAATGCCAGGATCATGCCCGCACTGACCAGTGCCAACCCGGTCAGATGCTGCGCATTCGGCACCTCACCCAGGGCCGGATAGGCAATAAGGGCGGAAAATCCCGGCACCAGCGCGGCAAAGATCGCCGCCCGCGCAGCCCCCAGAATAGCCACCGTCTTGGTATAACAGATCAAGGCCAGGATAGCGGCTACAATACCCTGCATTACGCCTTGAAACAGAAGTTCCTGCCAGGGTGCGGCCAGCAGCGCCGTTCCGCGCATTGCCCCGTAGAAGGGCAGCATGGCAATCAGCGACAGAACCGCAACCAGCGCCGTCGCATGCAGTGGATCAACCGCCCATTTACGGCTCATCACCGTATAGAGCGCCCAGCACATCCCGCCACCGACGAAGAACAGATGCCCGATCCACAGGTCAGGGAACAGCTCCAGCCCCACTGCAGCCCCCATCCCGGTCACCGCGACGCCGCCCAGTACGACGGCCAGCCCGATCAGGCGCTGCCCGTCTGGTCTGTCCCCCAGGACAAGCCAGCCGCCCAGTGTTGAACAGGTCAGCATGGTGCTGGGGATGATCAATCCGCCATGTCCGGCGGGGGCATAGGTAAATCCCAATGCCGTCAACAGCATATAGGGTGCTCCTGCGCCTATCATCAGCACCAGTGACCGCCCCCAGCCCAATCCGCCATGCCCCCGTCGCAGCACCAGCGGTAGCAGGATCAGACCCGCGACCAGAAAGCGCAGCATGGTGATGTCCAAGGCGGTAAGCGTCTGCTCGACACCATGGCGGGATGCAACCGGCCAAGTCCCCCAGATCAGCGCCGTCGCCAGACCGAAGCCGATTCCGACCCATTGTGTGCGGGACGGGGTGAATATTTCCTGTGACATGGCATCCGGCCTTTGATGGCATCGTGTCCGCCTCCAATAGCGATCCGCATGGACCCGCACAAGCCGGACAAAAATCACTGTGGTTGACGCCTGCGGGCACAGCCCGTTTGATCGACCTGACAGGGCAGTAGGGAAGGAAGCGGTTCATATGTGGTCGGAAGCAACCGATCAGGACGGGGCAATCTGGGTCTTCGGCTATGGCTCACTGATGTGGCGGCCCGGTTTTCCCCATGTGGAGTCGGCACCGGCCCTGCTGCGCGGATACAGCCGCAGTTTCTGCATCTGGTCGGAACACCATCGTGGTACACGAGAGCGGCGGGGGCTGGTTCTGGGACTGGCCCGAACGCCCGGGCAGTCCTGTGAGGGCATGGTTTTTCGCGTTGCCCCGGAGCACTGGCCGGAAACCGCCGCTTATCTGGAGGAACGGGAACTGCGCGGCTATGCCTATCGCCCTGTGCATCTGCCGCTTGAACTGCGGGACGGGCGTATGGTCGGGGCGCATGGTTTCGTCGCCGATCCGGACCATCCCCATTTCGCCGGAACCATTCCCGAGCACGAGGCCGCGCGTATCATCCTGCGGGCACGGGGTGAGGCCGGGCTGAACCGCGATTACCTGATCAATACCGTGCGGGCGCTGGAATCGCATGGCTACCGTGAACCACATCTGCACACCTTGTTGCAGCGTGTTCTGGAACTGACCGGCGAATTGGACGGCGGGGCTGGAATCTGAGCCATGAAACTGCTGATCCAGAGAGTGGCACGCGCCGAGGTATCCATTGCGGGAGAGATCGTGGGGCAAATCGGTCGGGGATTGCTTGTCTTCGCCTGTGCCGAACCCGGAGATTCGCCGGAGGATATTTCCTTTCTGGCGCGGAAATGCGTCAGCCTCCGCCTGTTCACGGATGCGGCGGGAAAGATGAACCTGGCGCTGGGCGATGTTGGCGGATCCATTCTGGCGGTCAGCCAGTTCACGCTAGCGGCGCGATGGCGCAAGGGGAACCGGCCCGGCTTTTCCGATGCGGCCCCGCCGGAGGAGGGCGAACGCGCTTTTCTGGATTTCGTGGCAGCGCTGAGGTCTGAGGGCGCGTCGGTCGAAACCGGCCGGTTCGGTGCCGATATGCAGGTCAGCCTGATCAATGACGGGCCGGTCACTCTTTGGCTCGATGGTCGTGCGCCCCGCTGATCAGAGCACCGCTAACACCGCAACCAGGCCGATCAGGATCATCCCGATCCCGATGCAAAGGGCTAACTGAGCATAGGGTCGCGCGATAGGGCGACGATGGCAAAGTCGTGACGGAGCATAGGCGATATCAGTCATCTTCTATTCTGCCTTTCCCTGAAGCGGATCTGCCTATCCGATATCGGCTTCATTCAAGGCATAAGAATGGCGGGATTTGGGGGCATTTGTCACAACTTCGGGGAATTCCTGCGAATATCACATGATTTCCCGGAGAGTCTTGTTCATATTAATCAGAGATTAATAAACCTACCCTAAAAGCGGGATAGTAGATTACCGCCTCAGGAGGTCTCTTTACTGTGACTGGACGGGCCCGCGAGAAAATGGATTCGGATGACAATTACATTCCCTTCTCCATCCGTTTCAAGGCGTGGTGGGAAGGATTGGATCCGAAGGCTCTGATTGCCCCGAGATCGGAGGATGATAATCCGCTGGCGATTGAGGTCGATGATGCGCCTGATCCAAACCAGATATGGACCCAGGGGCGCATCGCCTTCTGTCGCCGACTATGCGAAATCACCGACAAGGATGAAGTCGTCGATCCGGGCGGGGCGGAATACACGTTCTGGCTTTTCAAGCCGATGAGCCTGACATCACAGGTCAGCGCGGTCGATCTGTCCGCCGGGCTGGGCGGCGGCACACGCAAGACCGCAACCGATCTGAATACCTATATCGACGGCTATGAGATGGACAGCGAACTGGCGGAGCTTGCGCACGATCTGTCCAAAAAGCATGGGGTCGAGCGCCGCATCCCCATTGCCGCCTATGATCCCGCGACCTTCGAACTGCCGGAGAGAAGATTCAACGGGATCCTGTGCCGTGAACGCCTGTTCCGCATCGCCAACAAGGATCGGTTTCTGGGAATGGTGTTTAAGGCGCTGCGCACGCGCGGCCATTTCGTCATGACCGATTTCGTCCTGAAAACCGAATCTGATGCCACCGATCCGACCATTTCCGCCTGGCTGCCGAAAGCAGCCGATGGTTCCAGCCTCTGGACCGCCGAGGATTATCGCGCCACCCTGACCAGGCTCGGCATGGATATCCGCATCCAGAAGGACGAGACCGACGAATATCGCAGCATGCTGTTGAAGGCCTGGTCCCAATTCGTGGTCGGTTTGTCTAAGGCGGACCTGACCCGTGATTTCATCAATGACATGATGCGCGAGGCGGAATACTGGCTGATGCTGATCCGCGCGCTGGAATCCGGCAAACTGCGCTATGTGCGCCTTCATGCGATCCGCGGTGGAGAACTCACCTGAGCGGAAACTACCGGATCGGACCCGTATGCTGATCAGGCCGCCTTGCGCCCTGCCATCAGGTCCACGAAACGCTTGAACAGATAATGGCTGTCCTGCGGTCCGGGCGATGCCTCGGGGTGATACTGGACCGAGAAGACCGGACGGCCCGTCACCTGGATTCCGGCCAGTGTGCCGTCGAAGAGTGAGTAATGGGTCGCCTCCACCCCGGTCGGCAGGCTGCCCCGATCCACGACAAAACCGTGGTTCTGGCTGGTGATCTCCACCTTGTTGGTGGTCAGATCCTTGATCGGATGGTTCGCGCCATGATGGCCCAGATGCATCTTCTGGGTCTTCGCCCCCAGCGCCAGCGCCAGCATCTGATGGCCAAGGCAGATGCCGAAAAGCGGGATATTGGCGGCCAGAACCCCCTTGATCATCGGTACGGCATAGACCCCCGTCGCCGCCGGATCGCCCGGACCGTTGGACAGGAAGACGCCATCCGGCTTGTGCGAAAAGACATCCTCCGCCGTCGCCGTGGCGGGCAGGACCGTCACATCGCATCCCAATGTCGCAAGACAGCGCAGGATGTTGCGCTTGATCCCGAAATCGACCGCGACGACCTTGTATTTCGGTTCCGTCAGTTCTCCATAGCCGGTCGAAAGCGCCCAGCGGGTCTGGGACCATTTATAGGATTGGGTGCAGGATACGGCCTTGGCGAGGTCCATCCCTTCCAGACCGGGCCAGGCCCGCGCCTGTTCCCACAGAGCGCGGATATCAAACTTTCCATCCGCATTATGCGACAGGACCGCATTCGGCGCGCCCGCATCCCGGATGCGGCGGCTCAGACGCCGTGTATCGACCCCGGTCAGCGCGGGCAGGCCCTGCGCCTTCAGCCAGCCATCGAAATGACTGATCGCCCGGAACGAGGACGGCTCGGTGATATCGGCGCGCAGGATACAGCCGCAGGCCGAGGGCGTTGTTGTTTCCAGATCTTCCAGATTGGCACCGACATTGCCGATATGCGGGAAGGTGAAGGTGACGATCTGCCCGGCATAGGATGGGTCGGTCAGGATTTCCTGATACCCCGTGATCGCGGTGTTGAAGCAGACTTCCCCGACGCGGGTGACTTCCGCCCCCGCGCCGCGTCCCCACAGAACCGTACCATCGGCCAGCACCAGGGCCGCTGTCGCGCCTTCAGGCTGCGGGGCGAATACAGGTTCGTGTGCGGTGGGTTTTGCGGCTGCGCTCGACATGGCGATTTCATCCTGTCTGTCAGAGGGTTAGGTTGCTCCCGACCGATGCGGGGACCAGGCCCCGGTGACAAACCCGCCGGAGACCAGCGGAGAAATACGCGACCCATTCCGAAAGGTCAACCCGCGCGTGATTCACAAAACCGAACAAATTCAACAAGTTAGATATTTTCGTCCGTATTGCGGGCTGAAGCCTGATCGGGTACTCTCCCGCCTTTCCCGCTGGCACAGGCTGGGGGATGAGAATTTCGGATGGGAGAGGACCGATGCGTGATGCGTTGAATCAGGCGCTCAAGGAATCGATGCGCGCCAAGGATGAGCGTGCCGTCTCCACCCTGCGGCTGATCCTGGCGGCCCTCAAGGACCGCGACATCGCCGCCCGGACAAAGGGCAATTCCGACGGCATTCCCGATGACGAGGTACTCCAGATGCTGCAAAGCATGGTGAAGCAGCGCCGCGAGTCGATCTCGATGTACGAACAGGGCGGCCGTCTGGAACTGGCGGAGCGCGAACAGCAGGAAATCGACGTCATCCAGCGCTATCTGCCCAAGCAGATGAGCGATGAGGAAATCGCCGAGGAAGTCTCGAAGCTGATCGCCGAAATGGAGGCGTCCGGCCTGAAACAGATGGGTGCCGTAATGGGCGAACTCCGCGCCCGCTTCGCCGGCCAGATGGACTTCGCCAAGGCCTCCCCCATCGTGAAACAGGCCCTGACGGAATAGAAAACTCCGCTTCCCTGCTGTTACTCCCCCCTCAAGAGGCAGGGTGGTTCTCTTCTCTCCCTCCCCCTTGAGGGGGGAGGGTCGGGGTGGGGGTGAAATGCCTGCGGCAAATAGATATACCAGCCGCAGTCACCCCCCTCCCAACCTCCCCCCCTCAAGGGGGGAGGAGTAAAAATGAGGCTCTACCCATCAATAGTGCCCGCCACTATCCCTTCAGCACGAAACCGTTTTCCACCGCTTCCGCCTGACCGAGCAGGGTGAGGGTTTCCAGCAGGTCTTCGATCCGGCCTTCGATCCGGCGGCCCTGGGCGAAGCGGCGGGCCAGGGCGGGGATGGCGATGGGGTCGGTTTCGGTGGCCAGGATGGCGCGGATGGCGGCGATCTGATCGGGCAGGCGCGGCGGAAGCTTCCGCTTTTTCTCCACCGCATCGACAAGGACCAGATCGGCCTCGAACTGTTCCGCCGGACGATATGCCGCCTCCCCCGGTGCCTGAAAGTCCGGGCGCAGCCAGCGCACCTGCCCGGCCCGTTCCTCCGCCGCGCGCGCCTGGTTCAGCGCGACCAGGCGTTCCAGGATTTCCGCCTCGGACAGGTCCGCAGGCCAGCCATAGGCCGCCGCCACCGCCCTGTCGATGCGGTCATGAATGTCCCGCAGCACGCCGATCAGACCAGCCTCGTAGAGGTCCTTGTCCGCCTCGCTCAGCACCTCCCCGGCACGCAGCTTTTCCAGGGTGTTATACATCTTCGTCATGGTCAGATGCCCATGCACCGCCAGCCGCGCCTTGCGATGGGCATCCAGTCGTTCCCCAAGTTCCCGGATTTCCGCCTTCAACGAGTCCGGCGGATCTGGAAACGGAAACGGATCGAAACAACTGGTCTTCACATAAACCGGATCATTTCCGACACCCAGCCGTCCACCCGCCGCCAACGACCAACAGACGTGAAATCGTGACGACAAAACACTCAGAAAAAACGCATCCTCCACACCAATATTGACGAGCTTGTTATCCGGTCGGATTGAGGCGTCGAGAAACTGAAAGAACTGATGCTTGGATGTTTCGACCGTCGCGATATAGCGGGGAAGGTCTTTCAGCACCGGTCTGAAATCACGGCGCGGTTCACCGAATATCCACCATTTGTCACGATATACCGCACGATTATTCTGATCCCGCTCTGGCTTTACCCGATCCGCAACCCATTGATAAACTTCCGGGAAACGCGCCTGAACGTCATCGATCGCCAGTGGAAACAGATCGATCACTTTCACGCCCCTGGGCCGGTCGGCCAGATCGCGCCCGTTCCGATACTCGAGGATATGCCGGTCCAGCCCGGCCCGCTTGCCAAGACCCAGACTGACCGCCTCGCCCGGCGTCACGATGAATCCCGCGCCGTGCAACGCGACACCCCGGCTCGACAGGTTCTCATTCGCGCGCAACGGCTTGCACGATCCCAAATCCACACCGATCTTGAAATCCGCATGAATCTTCCCGCGCTCCTGCGTTAACAGAACCTTCGGCGCGTCGGTGTTGAGGGCGCTTTCCTCTACAACCTTCTGCAACAACCCGTCCTGCGACCCGGCGATGCCCACGGTCATGGCGATGCGGACGGCGGCCTTGTCGGCGGATTTCTGCCAGGGATGGTCGGGAATCGCCATCAGCAGCGACAATGGTTTTTTCTGGGTCAGATGGCGCTCGATCACGGCGCGGGAGAATTTCTGGGTGATCGAATTGGTGGTGATCAGCCCGAAGCGCCGCGCCTTGCCGGTGCGGACCGTCTCTGCCGCCTTGTCCCAGAAATGGGTCACGAAATCGGCACCGCCCGGCACATGGGGCCGCACTTTCCAGCAGGCCTCGGCATAACCATCACCCAGTTCCTGGCGCATATCCTTGCCGCCGATGAAGGGCGGATTGCCGACAATGAATTCGGCGGCGGGCCAGGACGCCGCACGGGGATTGAGGTATGTCAGCATTTCCACCCGCGCCGCCTCGTCCGGGATTTCCTCCCCCGTGATCGGGTGCAGCTTGTGGGTGACACCGTCCCAGCGGCTGATCGGTCGCCCGGTCTCGTCGCGCAGCACGTCCCACTTGTCATAGGCAATGATCGCGTCCTGGTTCTTGATATTGGCGAAGTTCCTCAGCACCGGCTCGGCAGGCATCGAGTTCCCGCGGGTCCGAAAATGCCATTGCAGATAACCGATCCACAGCACCAGTTCAGCAATCGCCGTGGCACGGGGATTGAGTTCAAGGCCGAGGAACTGATGCGGATCTATCGTATGCCGGTCGAGTTCCAGGATATACTGATCCTCGCCCAGATCAGCCAGCAACTCCAGCACTTCGCCTTCCAGCCGCTTCATCAGTTCCAGCGCGACATAGAGGAAGTTTCCCGTGCCGCAGGCGGGGTCCAGCACACGGATTCCGCAAAGCGACTGATGGAAATCCCGAACCTCGGAGCGAGCCTCGTCCAGTTTGCCGGATTTGGCCAGTTGCGCGGCAGCGGTGCGAACATTATCCCAATCCTCGCTCAACGGATCGATGATGGTCGCCGTGACCAGCCGTTCGACATAGGCGCGCGGGGTGTAATGGGCACCCAGCCGATGCCGCTCCTGCGGGTCCAGCGCCTGTTCCAGCAACGTCCCGAAGATCGCCGGTTCGACATCCTTCCAGTCCCGCTCCGCCGCCATGATCAGCAGCGACAGGTCATCTTCGGTGATCCTCAATGCCTCGGCGGATTTGAACAGGCCACCATTGAACCGCTTCAGTTCCTGTCGCAGATCAGTCGAAAATCCGCCCTTGTTCATATCGGCCCACAGGCGCTCCAACTGAAAGTGCAGCTTATCAGCCTGACCGATGTAACTGCGCAGCAATTCCGTGAACCCGTTCCGGGGCAGCAGGCCGACATCTTCCGCAAACATCGTGAACAGGCAGCGCATCAGGAACATGGCGACATTCTCGGCAATACCGCGTCGCTTGTCCGCCAGGGCCTCCGGCTGTTCCTTCTGTGGCAGGGCGCGGATCAGGCGCGTTTCCAATGCCTTGGAAAGTTTGGCCAGAAGGTCGGCAACCTCGCGGGTGACTTCTGCCGTGCGTTTCGCCGGGTTCAGAGAGAGCGGGTCTTGCCATATCCGGTGCAGACGGTCGCGGATTTCCGGTTTTCGCAGATCGTCCAGCCGGATGCGGTAATTCTGTCGATCCGGAAACTGGGCATAATGCTTTCCCTGCAACGAGAAATCCGCATAGACCTCAATCACCGTGCCGACATCGACCACGATCAGGAAGGGCGGCCACCCTTCCTCCTCCGGCAGCAGCTTCGCATAGTTTTCTGCCTGCATCCGGGCATTCTGCATCAGCATGTCCCAGCCGCGACCCGTTGAAGTACCGGGTTTCCCTGCCGTACCCTCCAATTCGTACTGGACCGCCATTTGCGGCGACAGATGCTGACGCTTGCGGCTCTGCTTCGCCTCCAGAACGAAACTGCCCCGGCGGTAAAGGTCGATGAAATTGGTCGGACCCCGCCCTTCCAGACGTCGCACCTTCACCCGACGCTCGAACCCGTATTCGTCATTATCCTTGCCAGAGGATGCAGGCGTTTCGACCCCGATCAAGGTGCAGAGGTCATTTGCGAAGGATTGGAAATTCGAACGCTCGGACCCGTCCGGATCACGCCAGCGGTCAATGAAATCCTGAATGGCCTGGGGGTTGGGCTGATCCATAAGGGCTCTATCGACCGATCTTGACTATTCGCGCATAGGGTACCGTAGGTCGAAACGACATCAGATGGCAATCTCGCGTGGCTCGGCATCGACACGCTCCAGCAGCGCGCGGGGTTTGAAGCGCAGGCTGGATTGCAGGAAGGTGTCGCGGTCGGCGGGGTTGAGGCGGCGGGCCTCGGTTGGGGTCAGGGCATAGGCCTTGCGGAACAGGGTCGCGAAATGGGACTGGCCGTTGAAGCCGCATTCCAGGGTGATGTCGAGGATCGAGCGTTCCGTCGTCAGGGCCAGCCAGAGGCCATGATCGAGCCTCAGACGGCGGGAAAAATCGCCATAGCTCATGCCCAGTTCCTCACGGAACCCCCGTTCCAGCTGGCGGCGTGACAGGCCGACCTGATCGGCGAGGCGGGTGATGCGTGGCGGATTGCTGAGTTTTTCTTCCAGCAGCAGGATCGCGCGGGCAACCCTGGGGTCGCGCACCGAATGGGCGACGGGTGGCTGCGGTTGGGAGGTTGCTGTGGCGCGGCTGCCCTCCACCATCATGATGCTGAGCGCCTTCTGCGCCAGGTCGCGTCCCAGATGGCGCTCGATCATCCAGGCCGCCAGCCGGGCCGATCCGACGCCCCCGGCACAGGTGATCCGCTTACCATCGGCGACGAACATGCGGCTGGCATCGGGCTCGACCCTGTCGAAGCGATCCACCATATCCTGATAGTGCAGCCAGCTGACGCAGGCCCGGCGGCCATCCAGCAGCCCGGCCCGTGCCATGGCGAAAACCCCGGTGCAGATCCCGACCAGCGAAACCCCCTGTCCCGCCGCCTCCTTCAGATATTCCTGAATCGGGCGCTCGCCGTCCTCGTCGTGATTCAGCAGCCCGCCAATCACCACGACATAATCGAACCGTCCGGGATCGATAAGGCCGCTGCTGGCCGTCACCGATACGCCGCAACTGGCCGGGATCGGACGGGCAGTGACGCTCATTACCTCCCACCGGCAGCGGATCGGGCGGGACCGGTCGCGCTCATCCGCCGCCAGCCGCAGCGCGTCGATGAAGGAGGCGAAGGCGTTCAGGGTAAAATGCGGCAGCGGGATGATGCCGACGCTCAACGCCCCCCCGGCCTTGGTCGGCAGGGGGGCGGCGCATTTGGTATTCCGTTGATCCGCTTCAGCCATGATCCCCAGTCTATTCACTGCACTGCGCCGTTGAAAGCGCCTCGATTAAGGCGTATCTGCTGCGTCAGGGTCAGACGGTTGGGCGGTCGCGCCTCGGCAATGGGGAAACCCGCCGGGGTGAGGAAAGTCCGGGCTCCACGGAAACACGGTGCCGGTTAACGGCCGGCGGGGGCGACCCCAGGGAAAGTGCCACAGAAAGCAAACCGCCAGGGTCCGGTTTCGACCGGACTCGAGGTAAGGGTGAAAGGGTGCGGTAAGAGCGCACCGCCCCTGCGGTAACGCGGGGGGCATGGTAAACCCCACCGGGAGCAAAACCGAATAGGGACGGTGGTCGCACGGCAGTGGCTCTCGCAAGAGATAGTGCCGCCGGAAGACGACAGGCGGGTTTTCGCGCCCCGTCCGGGTAGGTTGCGTGAGGCGGTCGGCAACGATCGTCCCAGAGGAATGGCCGTCCAACGCCTGTGCCGGTCCCCGGATCGGCGCAGGTGCGGACAGAACCCGGCTTACAGACCGTCTGGCCCTTTTCGTGACTATTGGCTTAACCTGAACAGAGGTCTGCGCTATCCTCCTTTCCGAGAGGGAATAACCGGGAGGAAGAGGCCCCATGCAACAGGCCACAGCCGCAGCAGCAGTATTTGCGCTTCATGCATTGATTTTCGGGTTTGGACCCGCCGCATATGCCGCCGATGATGATTGCAGACCTGCCGACAACCTGACCTATGTTCAGGGGGAGGATGAATGCCTTGCCATCCAGACCTATCTGCCGGAAGCAGCCGGTTCCGGTAAGACTCTCGTGGTTGTCCTGCATGGCGATCTGAGCGGTGGCGGATCGGCGGATTATATCTTTCCGGTTGCAGAGCAGGCTGCATCGGACGGGGCAATCGGCATTGCGATGATGCGGCTTGGCTATCCAGGCGGCGGTCGATCCTCCACCGGTATCGCCAGCCGCCGGGAGGACCGTTCGCAAATCTACACCCCTGACGAAATGGATGAAATCGCCGCCGCAACACGCCGACTGAAGGATCATCACGGGGCTAATGATATCGTGATGATTGGCCATAGCGGCGGTGCGGTGATGGCAGGTGTCATTCTGGGACGGCATCCGGGGTTGGTCCAGCGCGCGCTGCTGCTGGCCTGTCCCTGCGATATCCCGACCTGGCGTCAGATGCGGAACCGCAATCCGCTGCCGAATGCCGAGAACCCGATCCGCTATATCGACCGCATCCCCGCTGGAACAATGATCCGCCTTGTCACTGGATCGGGGGATACGAATACCCGTACCAGCCTTGCCGCTGACTATGCCGCAACGGCCAGCACCGCCGGGATCGATGCCGTCTTCATCGAAGTGCCCGGTGCTGGACACAATCTGAACGATGACATGGCCAACAGCACCGAATTCAGGGAAACGCTGTCCGACGTGATTCTGGGACGGTAGCGATCAGGCGGCCAGTTGCGTGAGGAACGAGTCCAGTTCCCGGCGCAGAGTCTGGACGGTTTCGGCCAGTCTGGCGGAGGATGCCTCGACATTCCCGGCACCGGCCTTGTTGTCGTTCACCTTACCGCGCACGGCCGCCATTGTGTCCGTCACCTCCACGGTGCGGCTGTGCGCTTCCCCGACATTGCCCGCGATGGCCCGCGTTGCCTGGGCCTGACTATCGACAAGATCCGCAATTTCGGCTGCGGAGTCGCTGATCCGGCGGATCGTGTCGACGACCCCGCCGATAGCCCCGCCCGCTTCCTTGATCGCATGCTGGATCGAATTGATCTGGTCCGCGATCTCACCCGTTGCCCGTGCGGTCTGGTTGGCGAGGCCTTTCACTTCATTGGCGACGACGGCGAATCCCTTGCCGGATTCCCCGGCCCGCGCCGCCTCGATGGTGGCATTGAGGGCGAGCAGGTTGGTCTGTTCGGCGATGTCGTTGATCAGCTTCACCACTTCACCGACCCGATCCGCCGCCTTTTGCAGGCCCAGTACCCGCCCGTTCACGCTTTCCGCATCCTTGGCCGCATCCTGGGCCTGACGCGCGGAACTGGAGGACCGATGGCCGATATCCTGGATCGAGGAGGAGAGTTGCGAGGTTGCGGATGACACCTCCGTCACCGTCTGGGAGGCGATGGAGGAGGAATTGGCGACATCGTCGGTGAGCGACTGAAGGTCGCCCGCATTGCTGACGATGATGCGGGTGGCATCGCCGCCTATCCGGCTGACCTCGTCGAGATCCTTCAGAATCCGACCGACCGTATCGCGGAAGCGATTGGCGATGTCGCGCATGAAATCCCGCTTTTCCTGTTCGGCCTGTGCCGTTCGAGCCTGCTGCTCGTGTTCCATCGCGGATTTCTCTTCCGCATTCCGGCGAAAGACGATGAGCGCACGGGCCATGTCGCCGATCTCTCCGGGGCGGCTGCCATGGGGAATGTCGATGGTCGCGTTCCCTGCCGAAACCGCGCCCATGATCTCGGTCAGCTCACCAAGCGGGCGCAGCGTCCCTGTGACAAGGATCAGGGCAAGGATCATGCAGATGAACAGGCTCGCCGCCGTCGCGATGCCGATACCCTGAACGATATTGGCAAGGGTCGCGTTGATGTTGGACTGCAACACCCCGGCATAGAGGATACCGATGATGTCCCCTGCCGGATTCCGCACCGGCTGATAGATTGTGTAGTAGTTCTTGCCTAGGATCAGTGCCTCGCCGGAATAGGTCTCTCCGCGCATGATGTAGGGATAGACCGCACCGGTTTTGCCCAGCGGCGTGCCGACGGCGCGGCTTCCGTCATCCTTGATGATATTCGTCGTCCGACGCCAGAAATCCTGGCTTTCCGCATCCCATTCAAAGACCGTCGCCGTTTCTCCCGTGACGCTGCCGATCTCGTCGATCATCGCATGGTCCGTGAATTCAGGGATCGCAGGCAGGGTAACTCCGGAAACGTGACCGTCCTTTGCAATGGTGAACTGCGTCTCCGGCACCGCTTTTCGCAACAGGACCGCCAGAGTGCGCAGGCTGGCATTCTGTCGCTCGATCACCTGCTGTGCGATTTCCGACTTCAGAATCAGAATCGCGCTGCCCCCGACGGCTGCAGCGGCCAGAAAGATAAGCCCGAGCGCGATCAGGACGATCCTGGATTTCAGGGTAAGGGATGGCAGTTTTTTCATCACGCGGTCTCCCAGCCGTATTATTTTTATGAGGTGCTGGAATACCTATCGACCACAATCCGTTACTATTTGGTTAATCTGGCTTGAATATGGTTCAGTTACGCCCGCAAGGGTGCAGAGCCGCCGCGCCTGCGGCTGGACAGCAACCAGAAGGCGATGGTCATGTTCAGCAGGTTGAACGCGATCCCGTTCAGGAATGCCGCCTGATAGCTGCCGGTCAGGTCATAGATCTCTCCCGACATCCAGCCGCCCAGCGCCATGCCAAGGACGGTTGCCATCAGCACGATACTGACCTTCGATCCCGCCTCCCGTGCCGGGAAATAGTCCCGCACGATCAGCGCATAGCTGGGCACGATGCCGCCCTGGGACAGGCCGAACAGGGCGGAGACGAGATAGAGCGATACCAGCCCGTCGAAGGGCAGATAGAAAACCAGCGCGATGCATTGCAGGGCCGAGCCCAGGATCAGCGTACCAAGCCCACCGATCTTGTCTGCGATAAGACCAGATGCCAGACGACTGACCACGCCCAGCCCCAGCATGATGGACAGCATCTCCGCCCCCGCTGCCGGGCCATAACCCAGATCGACGCAGAAGGCGACCAGATGAACCTGCGGCATCGACATGGCAACGCAGCAGCCGACACCCGCCAGGGACAGCAGGATGATCAGGGTCCGCTGCGACACCGGGGCTTCCGCCCTGCCGCCCCGACGGTTGGATACCGGCACGGTCCCCTGATCGATCTCTGCGCGACGGCGCAGCAGCAGGGCCAGCGGGATCATCGTGACGATGCAGAAGATGCCGATCCAGAAATGCGCCTCGCGCCATCCGATGGTCGAAATCGCCTCCTGCAGGATCGGCGGCCAGATCGTCCCGGCCAGATAGTTTCCACTGGCCACGATGGCGACGGCAATCCCCCGGCGTTTCAGGAACCAGTGGGAAACATCGGCGACCATCGGCCCGAAGGTCGCGGAACTGCCCAGCATCCCGATCAGCACCGCCTGACACAGGGTGAAAACCCACAGATTTGGGGCGAAGGAGGAGATGATGTAACCTGCACCGAGCATCAGCGCCGCCAGAATGATCGGTATGGAAATCCCGAAGCGATCCACCAGTTTGCCCATGACCACGCCACCGACGGCAAAGCCGATCATCGTAGCGGTATAGGGAAACGATGCGCCGCCCCGGTCGATCCCGAATTCCACCTCAATGGCGGGCAGGACGACAACAGCGGACCACAACCCGATCCCGCCGATCGTGCTCAGGACCAGGCAAATCCCCAGCCGCATCCAGGCATAGGGGCTGTCCGCCACGGGGGCGGCTCCGGAACCGGTGGAAGACATAAGAGAAACCTGCTTCGATCAAAGCGCGCGAACCCTTCTCCGGTATCCCAAGAAGTCTGACGCGGCAATCCCGAAATCCATAATCCAGTTACCGGAACAACAGTTGTGCGCCGGTTTCGACCCCGACGGGCATTTCCAATGGATCGGCTGACCGGCAATCAGCCGATTGGTGATCACATCTTCTGTTTCGCCAGCCAGGCACGCAGAAAACTGATTTCCGTCTCCTGCGCGGCCACGATCTCTTGGGCGAGCTTTGCAATCGCCGGATCCTGATCCTCGCTGGCGAGATAGGCGACGGCCATGTCGATGGCGCTCTGGTGGTGAGGGATCATCATCCGGGCGAAATCGGTACCGGGTCGGCCGGTCATGGCCATCGCTTCCATTTCAACCGACATCGCGGCCATCGCCTCCATATAGGCGCGGGACGCAGCACTCATACCCGACATGTCGGGACCATGATCGACAGGCCCGGTCATATCATGCCCCTTCGAAGCGGAGGAATGGGGCATCAGAAACGGCGTGGCCGCCAGGGTTCCGGCAATGCCGATCACAAGTCCCGCCACGGCGGAAATCAGGGCTGGTCTGTTCATGTTTCGATGCTCCAGTGATGTGACGTGTCAGTGGCAAAGGTCTTTTTGCAGCCTCCTGTAACGGGAGGGTCAAGCGGAAAGATCGCGGAAACACGCTATTCCCTTCTCCTGTCCTGGTGCCCGTCTCAGACGTTTGCCCTTCTGGAGGAAGGATGCGGGCTTGGCAGTGGGGTAGCAATCATAAATACTTATTTTGTTCTTTTTTGATTGATAAAAAATTCGTTTCGTTGATATTTAGAACATATAGTGATCATGTGCGGAGTCCACACTGAATCTCACTCTCCCTGTGTGGAAAATCATAAAGGATCAAGGCATGATCAATCATCCGTTTCACACCTCCCGTTCTTCCGGTTCTGCTCGTACCGGCCCGGCGCGTACCGGCCTGTCTGCCGGGTACAACGGCCCCTACGGATCGCGGCTGGAGGAAAATCTGGTCGGCTATCTGCGTGGACAGACACTTAGGGTCTCCGATGCGCCCCCCGCACCGGATACCATGCCGGGCACCACGCCGGATACCGCGCCAGACGCCGCATCCGTTGAGATCACCCGACCGCCCGCATCGGACCCGCCCCTTTCGATGCGGGCGGCGATACCGGTCCATCGGGGCTTTTCGCAGGGAAGGACCGAGGCTCTCCCGCCCGCCGATCCGTTGTCGCGCAGTGCCGAGGATGTGGATGGGGCGATTACGCATTTCATGCAAGACCCGCGCTATGTCGATCCGGCGCGGCGGGAGGGCCCCTATCGCGACAAGGTGACAAGACTTTGGGACGCCGCCTATCCCGGTCCCTATGAGCCCGGCAGCTTTGGCCGCAATGCCCACCCGCATCTGACCGTCGGGGACGTGCTGGGCATGGCCGATGGGCTGGGGCTCGTCGATCCCGTGACGGATGACAATGCTCAACCGGTGGCGGGGCGGACCTCTGGTGCCTTCGTTCAGCCGCCGAAGACCGAGGCCGAAAAGCGCCGTCTTGACGACTGGATGGCGAAGCGCCCGCCGCATATTCCGGTCGCGGTCTGGCAGGCGATGGAACCCGCCCTGCCGGGTCTGTGGGACATGCCCGGCTGGGGTCGCCTTCCCCTCGGGATGCGGCTGGAGATGGAGAATGCGCTGGCGACGCCCCAGGGCCGCGCCGGGCTGCGGCGTGCGGCGCAGGCTGAAATCGAGGGCACGGATATCGGCGGGAAGGAGCGCTCGGCACTCCTCACCGTGGTGGACAGGGCGCTACCGGAGGAAACGGGCGGGGAGGGTGCCGACGATCCCGACAGGCCGGACGGTGTTCAGGTGGCGAATGCCGGAGCTTTAATTCTACGTATCATCCGCCTGATCATCGGATCCTCCCGCGAGAAGGATGAGCCACCCTTTCCGCTCCCGCCACCCCTCGAACCGCCGCAAGAGCCAAAAGACGCTCCCGGAAATCCGCGCCAGGAAATTCCCGATCCGCTGCCGGATCGGACCGAGACTCCTGTCGACCCGCCCAACCTCGACACCACGGAAACCCTGGAACGAGACCCCGCCGTCAGTCGCCCCACAATCCTCATCACCCCCGATGGTGAGGAACTGACCGAGGACGAGTATCTCGAGAAATACCCCGACCAGTCCGATATATTACCTCAGGGCACGGTCCTGCGCATTGAGGACAGCGAGGGCAATCCCTATGACATCAATGTCTCAGGCAGCCGCCAGCAGGAAATCGACAAGCTGAAAGGTCACCTCGACAAAGTACCGCCGAAACTCCGCGACGCCATCGCAGTTGGAACGCGCGGGGGTGCCTTGTTGACAGCGAAGGGGGCGGACGAGACGATAAGCAACATCTCAATACCTGGTGGCACAGATGCTGCTGCTACGACACGTCGACGATTTGATAGCATAGTCTCTGCGGCTGGAGCTAACTCAGACTATGCCGAGCAGAAAAATGGTGATGGAGAACACCGCAGAAAGGTTGATTTAAAAGACGGGCATACAATTATAGAGAGGATTATGAGCCCGTCACGAAATAAGGATCATACGAATGAAATCCAGATTCGAAATAATGATGGAGAAGTTATCATTCGTTTCAAGATACGGGTAGGAGGGAAGCAATGATAGTACGACATCGGCCGGACGGCATGGTACGTGAGTTCACACATCAGGAAGCAGAACTGATGTTCGTACCGATTCTACGGCGGGTGTTCGTGAATCCGAAGGAACCCGGAACAGTATATGGCACCTTGCCCTTAGGAACAGCAGCATTTCAGAATCCGACTTGGAAGATCGTCGCCTTTCACGGAACACCGACTGGGCCAATCTTCGAAGCGCCGATGCGTGAGCAGCCTGAAAGGTATGCCCAATACCTGCATTCTGAACCGCTATACCGATGGGACGAATTGCGACCGCTGTGCATCGCACTTCTGGAACGGAATATTTTTGAACTCATCCATATGGGCACCTTAGCTTGGGTCGAAGAGTCTGCTTTTCATAGTGAAGACAGAAGCCCTGATCAAAGCGGTTTCAATGACGCGATGCTTGGTGCAATCGGGACGTTCCCCCTTTCTCGCAGTTTCTTTCAGGCTGCAGGTGATCCCGTGATGGCCTGCGTCCACGGCAGCAGCTATATCTTCTCACGTGACGCCAGTTGGGGAATCTGGGGGGATGAAGATAATTTTAGCGTGCTCGGCGGCGAACCGGACCTGATAGATCGCGTTCTGGAGCTGGGTGGGGGCGAAGCGTTCTGGCGACGCAACTTCGATGACTGGGTTATAGAGAATCAGTTGGACCGCAATAACGCAGTATCCCGTGACTATCTCAAGCGACTCTATGCCTGCGCCAGATGGGAACCGCCCGACTACATTGCGAAGGACCTCCCGACACCGCCACACGCCCTCATCTTCGAAAGCGACCTTTAAACCAAGCCTTGCCATGCCGCGCTGGCTCAACTCGATGGCATGGATATCCTCGCAATTCCCAACGAGGAGAAGGAGAAACTGGGCCGCGGGTTGGACCGACACATCGAACCGACGCTTGATGGCCTGTTCGGGAAACCGCGCGACATGCTGAGCGAGGATGAGCGCGACGCCATTGATCATCCGCCACCGGACGAGACACCCAACCTCGACACCACGGAAACCCTGGAACGAGATCCCGTCGCCAGCCGCCCCACGATCCTCATCACCCCCGATGGCGAGGAACTGACCGAGGACGAGTATCTCGAGAAATACCCCGACCAGTCCGGCACCCTGCCCCAGGGGACGGTTGTTCAGATCACGGACGCTTCCGGACATGAGTACAAAATCGATATGATAGGTGCCGATCGAAATGCCATGAAGAAGATGAGGAGTGCCCTCAACCGCTTACAATCTAAGGACTCTCGCACGGCGGTTTCACGCCTTGTTGAAGGAGGTCGACTGGAGCAGGTTGGGCAAAACGATGTAATTCTCGATATGGGATCCGATGAGGCGGCTGCGAAACAGCGGTTCGAAGATGCTCTTTCTTCAGCAGGAATTGATCCAGGCGAGGTGATCCCCTTTGAACAGGATGGTGAAACATCTGGCGCAAAGATTGGGGCGGCCAGCAGATATCAATTCAAAGATGGCACACAAATGATTTGTCGTAGCCATTCGCGAGACGGACGGGTTACCGTAGAAGTAGTTTTATCTCCACGTGGTTCCGATGGTAGAAAGACTCGAAACGTGAAAACTCGATTCGGCGTGAGGGAAAAAGAATGAAAACAAGATGGTTCGGACCGAACGCATTCTTCACACAGTACGACGAAGGCGAGTCGCATATATTAAAAGAACGCCTCTTCTACCGCGTGTTCCCGAGTTCCTTCATTGGTACGTCTAGAGAAGGTATCGGGGTGGATCGAATTTATCCGGAGAACTTCAAGGCTGTTGTCCTGCCTGGATCTGCATACGATTGCTACCGAACGAATTATGAAGAGATGGTTCCAGATGATATTGCCAACAGCCTCCCTGTCGGGATGGTGGACCTCTGGGAAGAAGAAAATACTTGTGATGATGCGTTACAGCCATTATTCGAAATACTCATTGAAGCTGGCATTCGCAGTGTACTTTCTATAGCCGTTGATATCTCAGGAAAGATCGGACCAGTTGTAGGCGTTGTCCCACTTCGATGTTTCTTTCATCTACCGGAATATTCTGTCGATATCGTTTGTGACGAAGTCTTCATCGTGCCGGAGGACGGTCGATGGGGCATATGGTCGGTTCAGGGCAACGGTGCCATCCTAGCTGCCGAACCCGATTTTATGGATGAGTTTCTGAAACGATCCTGCGGTGAGGATGCATATCGTGCCAGGGTAAATCGCTATGCTTTGGGAGAGTCGGATTTGGTTGGAGAATCAAACGAGCGTAAACCCAGATTTCAACTGAAACCTTTCTACGATGTGGTTGGATGGGAGTTCCCTACCACCATAGATTAACTTTTAAACTCGCGATGTCGGATACAGAATTGTACCGACTTTGATAGTTGCACTGCCATAAGATCGCGTTTCAGCCTGGGAGTGGCTGGCTTGGAGAGTACACTAGCAACGTAACAGCACCGCGCGACGCAGGCTGAAATCGAGGGCATGGATATCGATGGGAAGGAGCGCTCGGCACTCCTCACCTCGGTGGACAGCGCGCTGCCGGTGGAACCGGACGCGAAGGAGGCGGGGAGGGTGCCGATGATCCCGACAGGCCGGTAGATATCAATGCGTATCGATCAGGCGCAGCGGTTTCTGGAACACTTTAAGGGCTTCCCGCAGGTCGCGGCTGCGCTTCAGCGTCTGGCGACCGGATCGAACGATGAATTCCGGGTGCTTCCCGTTGCGGCGTTTGGCGACTGCGAAGAGTGGGGTTTCGTGGGTGTGCCGGAAGATCGAAAAGATCGCGACGGGTCCGTTGAAGTCGATGGCATAGTCCCGCCATTCGCCGGTTGAGACGCGCTGGGAATACATGTCGAGGAGTTGTCGCAATTCACCCTGATCGAAATATACCCGCTGTTTTCCGGTGCCCTGGCGGCGGTATTCCGAAAAATCGATCAGTTCCGTCATAAGCCTCACATCCATCGACCCGAAGGTAGGTCAAGCCTACCCTATTTCCGAAGGGTCACGGAAGTGTCAAATTTTCCGTATTCCTAATTTACCTGTTGCTGTGCATAGCCATAGGGATCGGGTTCCCGGAAACAGTCGATCTTGCCCAGGGTGCGATAGCAGAAGACTGGCGCTTCGATGATTTCCTCGCGGGGTGCGCGGCAGAGCGGGCCTTTGTCGCGACTCTTGCGGATCGTGTCGCAATCCAATCCTGTGACAGCACCCGCAACCAGGTCCGTCGGAGTCTTGTCCTCGTTGATGATGATGGCGGTACTGGCGATGAACAGACCGGCCGGCGTCGCCAGTTCGCTGCCACAGCCCGACAGACCCAGCGATAGTGCCAGGGCGAGGGCAATAAACCCCGATGCTTGGTATCTGTTCGGGTGGGGATCGGGGCTGCGCATGTCACGGTCTCCAGAAATGGGCATGGCTGTTGGCTGCAATGCGCAAAGCAATTTCCAGGCCACTGCCGACTGACGCAAGTCGATGGCATCATTGTGATTGGTCGGGAATCCTGTGATCAGGAGGATCGTTGACAGGCAAGCGTTTGGCAATGCGTTGCGGAAAACCGTTAAAATCCTTACATTCGTAATGATGGTTCCAGTAGGACACAGTGTCTGGAAAGGGTGGCAACGATATGGTCGCAGGGGTATCCAGTACACCGATGGGCAGTATCGCACCGGATTTTCTGTTACCCGACGTGCAGGGGCGGCAGATTTCCCTGACGGATGTGCGGGGAGAAAACGGTACGGTTGTGTTGTTCCTGTGTAATCACTGCCCCTATGTCATCGCGATTGCCGACAGGCTCGCCCCGCTGGCACAGGATCTTCAGGTTCTTGGCATCGGCATGGTCGGGATCATGGCGAATGACTGGACCCGGTATCCGCAGGATTCGCCCGACAGGATGCGGGAGTTCCAGCATCGGCACGGATTTTCATTTCCCTATTTGATCGATGAATCGCAGGATGTCGCGCGGGCCTACGGTGCCATCTGCACCCCGGATTTCTTTGGTTATGATGCCGATCTGCGGCTGTGTTATCGGGGACGGATGGAGGGTAATGGCGGAAAAACCGGTGCGCCTCCGGCCAGTCGGGATCTCTATTCGGCCATGGCGGCGGTTGCCCGAGGAGCGGAACCACCGCAGATTCAGCACCCGTCACAGGGCTGTTCGATTAAATGGCGTGGATAAATCGGCTGATCTCCCCTACATAGGGGCGTCGAGAGGCACAGAGACCTTGTTTTTCATTATCCGGAGAGTGAAACCCCGTGGCCGATATTTTCAATGAGATTGACGAGGAACTGCGTCGGGACAAGGCGCAGGTCTGGTGGAAGCAATACGGTAAATACATCATAGCCGTAGCCCTGATCGCGGTCATCGCGGCTGGTGGCTATACCTGGTATGAGGAACAGCGCAAGGCGGAACTGCAGGCGCTTGCCGATCAGTATGATGCTGCACAGCAAGTTGCGCGCAGTCAGGATGCCGAAAGCGCGCGGGCGACCTTCGAGGCGCTGGCCACAAAGGCAGGTACGAAAGGCATAGGTCTGGTTGCCCGATTCCAGGCGGCGGGACTGCATCTGGAAACCGGCGATCATGCCGCCGCTGCCGCTGCCTTTGATGCGATTGCCCAGGACGGCACGGTCGCGACGCTGTATCGCGATCTGGCATCGGTCATGGCGGTGATGCATGGTGGCATGGCAGGCGGTGATATAGAGGCGCTTCGCAGCCGGATCGAACCTCTTACCGGGGATCAGCAGCCCTGGCGCTATACCGCGCGGATGGTCGCGGCTTCTTTGGCCCTGGGTACGGGTGACCGGGACGCGGCAAGGGAATATTTGCAGCGGGTTGCCGATGACGCCGATGCACCGACCAGTGCACGGGGCCAGGCTACGGAAATCCTTCAAGCCATCGGCTCTTAAGAGATTGGGCGGAGAATGCCATTCATGATGCAGATTCGTTCCGAGTTTCCGAAATACCTGCGTCGATGTGCAGGTGGATTCTTTGTGTCCGGATTGGTTCTGGGATTATCTGGATGCGGTATTTTCGGTGACGATGATGCCCCACCGCTACCGGGAACCCGTGTTGCCGTGATGCTGGTCGATACTGATGCGGAACCGGATCAGCGCCTTGCGGATTTGCGGGTGAAGCTGCCTGCACCCTATGTGAACGAGTCCTGGCCGCAGGGTGGCGGTTTCCCCGATCATGCGATGCACCATTTGCAATCCTCCGATATTCTGAAGGAGGCATGGCGTGTTAGCATCGGTGAGGGTTCCGAGGATCGTCGCCGCCTTCTCTCCGGTCCCGTCGTGGCGGAAGGGCGGGTCTATACGATGGATGCGGATTTCGAAGTTCGGGCCTTCGATGCCGAAACCGGAAAGCGTCTCTGGGACTACGAGCCGGAAATACCCCGCCGTGATGGTGATGCCTTTGGCGGCGGCATAGCCTTTGCCGATCATATGATCTTTGTCACCACCGGTTATGCAAAAGTCTTTGCGCTGAATGCCCGCACGGGGGAACTGATCTGGGAGCAGCGCGCACCAGGCCCGCTGCGCGCGGCCCCGGCGGTTGCGGAAGGCAAGGTGCTTGTAATCTCCATCGATAATCGGCTGACGGCGTATAATGCCGATACCGGGGAAGAAATCTGGTTCCATGCCGGGTTCGCGGAAACTGCGGGCCTGCTTGGCGGGGCCAGTGCGGCGGTTACCGATGGCACCGCCATCGTTCCCTATTCTTCAGGTGAGTTGTTTTCGCTGCGGATGCTGACTGGCCGCCCGAACTGGTCCGACAGCCTGGTTTCCGTCCGTCGGATCGATGCGCTGGCCTCCCTGGCCGACATCCGGGCGCGGCCTGTCGTGGACCGGGGCGTCGTTTATGCGATCAGCCATGGCGGACGTATGGTCGCGCTGGACCTTGCTTCCGGGGCACGGGTCTGGGATCGGCGGATTGGCGGCATTCAGACGCCCTGGGTTGCCGGAGAATTCCTGTATGTCGTGACGCTGGATCAGACGATCCTGTGCATGACGCGCCGGGGTGGACGGGTGCGCTGGGCGACCCCGCTGCCGAATTACGAAGATCCAGAAGACCTGGAGGATCCGATCACCTGGACCGGCCCGGTGCTGGTTTCCGACCGTCTGTTGCTCGGCAATTCGCTGGGCGAACTCTGGTCGGTATCGCCCTATGACGGGTCGCCCCTGGGGCGGATTGATCTGGGATCCCGGATAGATGTGCCGCCGGTGGTGGCAAACGGGACCGTCTATGTCCAGACCGAGTCCGGCAACCTCATCGCCCTGCGGTAAGTCGCGCGCGAAACGATAGAAAGATTACCTCCATGGCCGTTGTCGCCATCGTTGGCCGCCCGAATGTCGGCAAATCAACTCTGTTCAATCGCTTGGTGGG
Organism: Alphaproteobacteria bacterium; assembly: GCA_965223125.1. Lineage (GTDB taxonomy): Bacteria > Pseudomonadota > Alphaproteobacteria > UBA8366 > Aestuariispiraceae > Pacificispira. Next base: position 3,046,893 of record OZ244984.1, read on the forward strand.
CAAGCGCCTGGCCATTGTCGATGACACACCGGGCGTCACCCGTGACCGTCGTGAGGGGGATGGGAGCATCAGCGACCTTCGGTTCCGCGTGATGGATACCGCCGGGTTTGAGGATGCCAATGACGACAGTCTGGAAGCACGCATGCGCCGTCAGACCGAGCGCGCGATCCAGGATGCGGATGTGGCGATCCTGCTGATTGATGCCCGCGCCGGGGTCACGCCACTGGACGAGCGCTTCGCAAACCTTCTGCGCAAGGGTCGCACACCGATCATCCTGGTCGCAAATAAATGCGAGGGTCGCGCCGGGCAGCCGGGATTGCTGGAGTCCTTCTCATTGGGGCTGGGGGAGCCAATTCCCTTCTCCGCTGAACATGGGGAGGGGCTGTCGGACCTTTATGATGCCCTGCGTCCCTATGTCCGGGACAGGGCAAAGGCCGCCCCGGCACTGGAGATGCCGGAATTCGACATCGACCTGCCGGAGGATTCGGAGCTTGAGGATGACCCGGAGCGCCCGGAGGCAGGCTCGCCGGAGCGCCCGCTTCAGCTTGCTATCGTCGGTCGGCCCAATGTCGGCAAATCAACGCTGATCAATCGCTATCTGGGCGAGGACCGCCTGCTCACAGGACCGGAGGCAGGGATCACGCGGGATTCAATCGCCATCGACTGGGTGTGGAAAGACAAGCATATCCGCATCGTCGATACCGCCGGTCTGCGCCGTCGTGCCCGCGTCTCTGAAAAGGTTGAACGTCTGTCCGCCGCCGATACAAGGCGCACCATCGATTTCGCGGAAGTCGTGGTTCTGGTGCTGGATGCCGATGACATGCTGGAGAAGCAGGATCTGACCATTGCCCGCCAGGTGATTGAGGAAGGTCGCGCCCTGGTGATTGCCGCAAACAAATGGGATGCAGTCGAAAATCGCCCGGAACAGCTCCAGAAGCTGCGGGATCGGTTGCAGACCTCGCTGACCCAGTTGCGCGGCGTTCCCGTGGTGACGATGTCGGCCCTGGAAGGGCGCAATCTCGACAAGCTGCTGGCCGAGGCTTTCCGCATCCACAAGGTCTGGAACAAGCGGATTTCCACCTCGAAACTGAATGGCTGGCTGGAGCGCATGGTGGATGCCCATCCGCCGCCTTTGTCCAAGGGTCGCCGGATCAAACTGCGCTACATCACCCAGGCGAAAACACGACCGCCGACCTTTGCATTGTTCGCATCCCAGGCGGAAAATCTGCCGGAAGCCTATATTCGCTATCTGGTCAATGGGTTGCGGTCGGATTTCGGTATGGATGGGGTTCCATTGCGCCTGAATGTCCGGCAGGGTAAGAATCCCTACCAGCCGCAGAAACGATAGAAGGCAGTGGTATAAGGATGAGGGTTTTGGGCCATGCAACCAGGTTCCGGGCATTTCGTGCATCGTTGGCGGCGGTAGTTCTGCTGATCGTAGCGGGATGCGACCAGTTGGATGGTGCTCAACTCTTCACACCGACCTCAACCGCTTATGACGGGGCCTGGATCGGCGATCTCAGCGTCACCTTTCGGCAGGAGGAATGTCGGTTGTCGCGTGGCGGCGTCCGGGTGGTTGTGGAAGGCGGGCGCATTGAAGGGGCGGTGCGCATGAACAATTATACTGCACGGGTGATGGGACTGGTTCAGGAGGACGGGGCTGTTCGTTCCGGCACCGTGCGCGGTATTCCCGGCGCAGATGAAGTCGAATTCACCGGCACCTTCGGGGAAACCAGCGCCAGCGGAACCTGGGAACAGCGCCGCTGTCGGGGCGTCTGGGACTTGCGCAAGTCCCGCTGATCAAACTCTGGAAATCCTGGACCTGAAAGCTACTGGACAGTTCTGGCCATTGCTGCCGTGACGAAACGGTCGGTGATGGCAGGGTCGCCCGGGGTGGGATGCGTATCCTTCGGTTCCCCCGGATAGGCGTCGCTGCGCAGTCGTGTTGCCATCGGTCCTGGATCAATAAGGTGCACGGCGATTGCGGTCTTCTGCACTTCCTGTTCATAGCATCGCACCAGACTTTCCAACCCGGCCTTGCTGGCGGCATAGGCGGCCCAGAAGGCCTTGGGCGCACTGCCCACGGCACAGGTCGCAAAGATCGCGCTGCCAGATTGTGAGAGCCGCAGCAGTGGGTCATAGGCACGAATCAATCGCTGGTTCGCGGTAAGGTTCAGATGCAGTGTCCTGTCCCAGGTCTTCGCATCCAGATGGTGAGTCGGGGAAAGGACTCCCAACTGGGCGGCGGCACTGACCAGGATATCGAGATGCCCAAAACGCTGGTGGATTGAAGCAGCCATCAGATCGATCTTATCCGACTCGAACAGGTCGAGCGGGGCAAGGGTAGCGCTGCCACCGGCCTTGCGGATAGCATCGTCAACCTCTTCAAGCCCGCCGACTGTCCGCGCGGTCAGAATCACATGCGCACCTTCCGCCGCGAAGCGTTTGGCAATGGCAGCCCCCAGGCCCCGACTGGCCCCGGTAACGAGAGCGAGGCGTCCATCCAGTTTTTTGATCATTGGATTATCCGGCTTTTTGTTCGCGCAGCAGCGAGAGTTGGGCAGGTTGTTCACCCCGGCGCTCATCGAAATCGATCAGGCGGATTGGATAGTCGCCGGAGAAGCAGGCATCGCAATAGGCGGGTTTTTCTGCATCCCGCGCGGCATGCCCCATTGCTCGGTACAGCCCGTCCATGGTGATGAAAGTGAGTGTATCACAACCAATGGCGATGCGCATTTCCTCCAGGCTCATGCGTGCGGCCATCAACTGATTGCGCTCCGGAGTGTCAACACCGTAGTAGCAGCTATGGGTCGTTGGTGGGCTGGCGATGCACATATGCACCTTGGTCGCACCCGCGGCTCGAATCATCTCGACAATCTTGCGCGACGTTGTACCCCGGACGATGGAATCGTCGATCAGGACCACCCGCTTGCCCTCGATGACATGGCGATTGGCATTGTGTTTCAGCTTCACACCCAGATGCCGGATCTCATCCGTCGGCTCGATGAAGGTGCGCCCGACATAGTGATTGCGGATGATGCCGTATTCAAAGGGAACGCCGCTTTCCTCGGCATAGCCGATGGCGCTGGGAACACCTGAATCCGGGATCGGGACGATGACGTCGGCATCGACCGGGTGTTCCCGCGCCAGTTCCCGCCCGATGGCCTTTCGCGCCTGATAGACGGAATGGCCCTCAACGATGCTGTCGGGGCGTGAGAAATAGATGTATTCGAACACGCAGAAGCGATCCGGCATTTTCGGGAAGGGAAACTGGCTGTGAACCCCCTTCTCGTCGATCACGACAAGTTCGCCCGGCTGGATATCGCGGATTTTTTCCGCCCCCATGATATCCAGGCCGCAGGTCTCCGACGACAGGATATAGGCGGTCGTGCCTTTCGACGGCTCGTTCAGCTTGCCCAGAACCAGTGGGCGCACACCCATAGGGTCGCGCACGCCGATCAGTTTCTTGCGGCTCATGCAGACCAGGGAATAGGCACCCTCGACCCGGCGCAGGGCGGCGATCAGGCGTTCCGTTACCGTACCCTGGGCATGGGCCATCAGATGGATCAGGGTTTCAGTATCCGTCGTCGACTGAAAGATTGAGCCGTTCTGGACCAGTTCCTTGCGCAGTCGCAGGGCGTTGGTCAGGTTGCCGTTATGGGCGACGGCCAGACCGCCGAATTCGAAATCGGCAAAAAGCGGCTGGATGTTGCGCACCATGTCGCCGCCGGTGGTGGAGTAGCGGTTGTGGCCGATGGCGGCAAAGCCCTTCAGCTTCTCGACGATGCCGCGCGCCTTGTCGAAGACGTCGCCGACCTGCCCATTCTCTCGGTGGGCGTGGAACTCCTTGCCGTCGAAGGAGACGATCCCGGTTGCTTCCTGTCCGCGATGTTGCAGGGCGTGCAGGCCGAGTGCGGTATGTTTGGATGCATCCTCGGTGCCGTAGATGCCGAAGACCGCGCATTCCTCACGGAACTTGTCGTCATCGAAGGGGTTGGTGCTGCGGTCGATCATGGTCATCGTGTCGGCTCCTATTGGTTGTCCGAACTGTCGATTACATTCTGCAATCCGTCATTGGCGGCAGGGGAATAGCCCGCCTCACCACTGGTCTTGCCGCTTTCGACGGGCGGCTGCAGTATTCTCTGGGCGTCTTCCACCGTGCTCACGGCGGCGCGGCCCGTTTCCAGTTTCTCCAGGATATAGCCGCCGACATCCTTGGGCATGGTTTCCAGCAGCGTCACACCGCCCGCCCGTACCAGTTTATAGGATCGACTATCCCGTACCGTGTCCGGAATAGAACTTTCTTCAAATATCAGGACCGCCCCCAGCAGGATCGCACAGCATATCACATATCCGACGCCGATCCCGGCCACGAAACCAAGCGCCCGGTTGATGGAACCGAGCGGGCTTTCCTTCGCGACATGGGAGAGGATTGAACTGACGATCATCAGGATCACCAGAGAACCGGCGAACAGCCCCGCACCGGCAGCGATGTCGGCAAAAAGTTCCTGACTGATCTGTTCCCGCGCGAAGGTCTGGGCATGGGGATAGCCCAGGATCGTGACGGCCAGCGCACCGACCCAGGCCCCGATCCCTGTCACCAGCCCGACAAAACCCCAATAGGCCGCCAGCAGTCCGAACAGGGCAATGCCACCCAGAACCACCATGTCGGTTACTGTGAAGGGAAGGCTGTCCATTCATGATCTCCACCCGGCCCCTGAACGAAGTATGGGGACGGGGACTGAGTTGTCTTATCGCCTTGCATCCGCATCCAGGATACGGATCGGTCCGTCGCTGGTTGCTTCCAATTCCCGAATGAGCTGCGAGAGATCGCTGATCGCCGTGATCGCGATATCCGCCGCCTTCGCATCCTTCGCCCCGCGCCCCAATGGCGCAATCGCCTTCGTGAAGCCAAGCTTGCCCGCTTCCTTCAGCCGCGCATCGGGGCGACCGACGGCCCGGACTTCCCCAGACAGGCCCACTTCACCGAACACCACCATGCCTGCAGGTACCGCAACGCCCGTCAGGGACGAGACGATGGCCGCCGCAACCGCAAGGTCAGCCGCAGGTTCGCCGATTCGCAGGCCGCCCGCGACGTTCAGATACACATCCCGACCCGATAAATCCAGCCCGCCGCGTGCTTCCAGCACCGCCAGGAGCATCGCAAGACGATTGCTGTCCCATCCCACAACCGCACGGCGTGGTGTGCCATAGGCAGAGGGGGCCACCAGCGCCTGAATCTCTACCAGCATCGGGCGCGATCCCTCGATTCCGGCAAAGACTGCTGCCCCGGCAACGCCATCCTGACGGTCGGCAAGGAACAGGGCCGAGGGATTTTTCACTTCCTCCAGTCCGCGTTCGGTCATGTCGAATACGCCAATCTCATCGGTCGGGCCGAATCGGTTCTTGACCCCCCGCAGGATGCGGAAGGGATGGCCCCGCTCGCCTTCGAAATAGAGCACGGTATCGACCATGTGCTCCAGCACACGGGGACCGGCAATCGCGCCTTCCTTAGTAACGTGGCCGACCAGCAGGATCGCGGTACCCCGCCGCTTGGCGACCCGGATCAGTTCTTGGGCAGAAGCACGGACCTGTCCGACCGTGCCGGGTGCCGAATCCAGCAGGTCGACATACATGGTCTGGATCGAATCGATCACCGCGACGCGCGGTCCATCAGGCCGGTCGAGCGAGGCCAGAATATCGCGCACGGAGGTCGCCGCTGCCAGTTCCACCGTCGACTCAGAGACATTCAGCCGTGCGGCACGCATGCGGATCTGTTCTATAGCCTCCTCACCAGAAATATAGGCGACAGTCGCATGAGCGCTGAGAGAGGCGGCGGCCTGCAACAGCAGCGTCGATTTCCCGATCCCCGGATCACCCCCGATCAGCGTCGCCGATCCGTCCACCAGCCCGCCGCCCAGAACCCGGTCCAGTTCATCGATGCCCGACGTCAGGCGCGGACGCTGCTCGCTTGTTCCTTTCAGGCCGACGAAATCCAGCGCCTTGCCACCGCCACCGCCGCTGGATCGTTTGCCGCCGCCGATGGGTGTGGCTTCGACGGCTTCCTCGACTATCGAATTCCAGGCCTCGCAGGATTCGCATTTCCCCGCCCAACGCGGTGTCACAGCGCCGCATTCCTGACAGACAAATCGTTTCGCAGTTCTGGCCATCAGTGGAACGCAACTTTCATGATGCCCTCCTGATCGAGGGCGGGGCTGTCGATTGGTCGGGTGCCAGGATGTACATCCCCATCCTACAGTTTCCGCAGTTCCATCTTGATCGGCCCTTCAGCGGAGCCGGTGATAAACTGGTTCACATAGTCATTGCCGGACCGGTCGATTTCGCTGACCGGGCCATGCCATATGACCTTGCCCTGGTAGAGCATCGCCATGCGGTCGGCGATGCGGCGGGCACTTGCCATGTCATGGGTGATGGTGATGGCGGTGGCACCGACCTGTTTCACGCATTTTACGATCAATTCGTCGATCACGTGTCCCATGATCGGGTCGAGGCCGGTTGTTGGCTCGTCGAAGAAGATGATGTCAGGATCGCCCGCAATGGCACGGGCGAGGCCAACGCGCTTTCGCATTCCACCCGAAAGTTCCGCCGGTGACAATTCCCCGACATCCGGTGTCAGTCCGACCTGAGCCAGTTTCTCGATGGCGATTTCCTTTGCTGGGCTGCGCCGCATGCCCTTGCCCTGCATCAGGCCGAAGGCGACATTCTCCCAGACCGGCAGGCTGTCGAACAGGGCGGCGTTCTGGAACAGCATGCCGATCCGCGCATTTACTTTTTCCCGTTCACGGGCGGTGAGATGGGTAATGGGTTGACCATCGATCTCGATCTCGCCTTCTTCCGGGGTCATCAGGCCCAGAATGCATTTCAGCATCACGGATTTTCCGGTACCGGAGCCGCCGATGATTACCACCGATTCCTGCGGCATCACATCCAGCGAGAAGCCCTGAAGGATGCGCTTTTCGCCGAACCGCTTGTGGACATTGATCAGGCGGATCTTCGGGGTGCTGCGGTCGGTCGGATCCTGTGTCATTGCGCGAAAAACAGCTCCGTAATCAGGTAGTTGGCGATCAGGATCAGGATCGAGGCGCTGACCACCGCATTGGTCGTCGCGGCCCCAACGCCCTGCGCCCCACCTTTGCTGTTGAAGCCGTGATAGCATCCCATTAGGGCGACCAGAAAGCCGAAAACAGCCGCCTTTACCAATCCAGAGATCACATCCTGTGCCTGCAGGAAGTTCCAGGTATTGATCAGATAGGTCTGCTCGTTGAAGCCGAGCTTGTAGATACTCACCACATAACCGCCGAATACCCCCATGATATCGCCTATCAACACCAGGAATGGCAGCATCGTAACCCCGGCCAGCAGGCGCGGAACAATAAGATACTTCATCGGATTGGTTGACAGGGTTTCCAGAGCATCAATCTGCTCCGTTACCCGCATCGTGCCCAGTTCAGCCGCCATCGCCGCCCCGATCCGCCCGGCGATCATAAGACCTGCCAGTACGGGCGAAAGTTCACGAGTGATCGACAGGACGACGACTGAGGGTATCGCACCCTCGGCGGAGAAACGCGCGAATCCGGTATGGCTTTGCAGAGCTAGCACCATCCCGGCAAAGAGGGTCGTCAGACCAACCACGGGCAGGGAATAATAGCCGATGTCGATGATCTGGCGCAGGATCAGGCGCGGATAGAAGGGAGGGCGGAGGCAATGGCCGATGCCGCTTAGCGCAAACAGTGTCAGCCGTCCCGTCGCGGCGAGAAAGCGCAGCGATGCGGCACCCAGTGAGCGCAACGGATTCATGCAGCACCCCCGATATAATGGCGCGCATAGCGGGTGCCGAGCGAGGTCAGGATTTCATAACCGATGGTGCCCGCCGCTTCCGCCAGCCGATCAATGTCCTGATTGGGGCCGATCAGGGACAGCGTATCCCCCGCTGTGATGTCCGACAAAGCGGTGACATCCACCGTGATGAGATCCATGGAGACACGCCCGACGATTGGCACTTCGACATCTCCCCGCCAGGCGCTGGCCGAGTTGCTGAGGGAGCGCAGGAACCCGTCGGCGTAACCGACCGCCAGGGTGGCGATGCGGGCCGGACCCTGCGCCCGATGGCTCGCACCGTATCCGACGCTCTCTGGAGCGTCAATCTGGCGGACCTGGAGGATCTGCGACTCCAGCGAGACGACCGGGCGCATCGGGTTCGGGATACCGGCATTGGGTCGAACGCCATAGAGACACACACCAGGCCGGATCCAGTCGAAATGCCAGTCCTCCCCCAGGAAGGTGGCACTGGATGCTGCCAGCATCGCCCCTTCCGCTGCTTTCGGCAGACGCGCGACAAGATCGGCGAAGAACCGTTGCTGTTCACGGTTCATCGGGTGGTCCGGTGTATCGGCGCAGGCCATGTGCGACATCACGAAACGCAGGTTGATCCCGTCTAGCTGCTCAGGTTCCGCAATCAGCATTTCTGTCTCACGCCGATCCAGCCCGGTACGGCTCATCCCGGTATCGCAATGCAGGACAGCGGGCAGGGCGCTTTCACGCTGATTGCAGAAATCCTGCCAGCGGCCGATCTGCCCTGGATCATTCAGCGAGGGCCAGAGGCGATGCTCTAAATAGGCGGCCTCCTGTCCGGGCAGCAGCCCGTTCATTACACAGATGCGCGGTCGCTCGTTCCAGATTGTATTCGGTGTTGGCTCCAGGAGCTGTGCCAGGGCGATGCCCTCGTCCAGATGCGCGACGAAGAAAGTATCACAGCCCGCCGCCGTCAATCGTTGTGCCACCGGTGCCAGCCCCAGCCCATAGCCATCCGCCTTCACCACGGCGGCGCATCGCTTGTGTCGGGTCTGGTCGCGCAGGATGCGCCAGTTTTCTACCACGGCATCCAGATTGATGGTCAGACGGGTCGGGCTGTAGGGGTATCCTGCTGGCGTCATACGGAACTGGTCGTCCTTTTGGCGGCATCGTGTATTCCCTTTCTGGCCCCCGTCGCTGAAAAGTGCAAGCAGAGCGGGCGGCAGCCCCCTGCGGTGGGTCAGCGCAGGGGGCGTTCATCACCCGACAGTAGCGCTTCCAGCGGCAGACCATGGAATTCCTTGGTGCGGTCCAGCACGACATGGCTGGAGATGCGGACCTTGACCGCGCCATCCTCTATCTGGCGTTCGCTGATGCGGTGATAGTCGGCGATGCTGCGGCAGACGAACCAGAGCAGATAATCGAAATCGCCACTGACCTTGAAGCTCTGAACGATTTCCGGGATTTCGGCGACCTGCGCTTCGAAGGCGCGATAGTCTTGATGGCTGGCGGCATCCAGGCTGACCGTGGTCAGGACCATGACATTGGGACACAGCCGGTCGAGATCGACATGGGCGACATAGGGGCCGAGGATTCCGTCGCGCTCCAGCTTGCGGAATCGTTGCAGGCAGGGGCTGGGCGACAGGCCGACGCGGTCGGCAAGGTCCTGATTGGTGATCCTCGCATTGCGCTGGATTTCCGTGACGATGCGGCGATCCGTTGCGTCGAGAGGCATGCCGGAGATCCTTTTCCTGCGGAGGTTATGTGCAGCAGATTCTGCTGCTAACCCTGGCCAGATAAACGGGATATTTCGAGGGAAATCTGCGATACTTCCCCAAGTTCTGCAAAGGAGGGCATAGGATATGACACCGATGACCGCAAAAGAATCTACCGGGCGTAAGCCCCTGGTTTCCGTGATTGGCGCGCCGAGCGATATCGGGGCTGGCCATCGGGGTGGATCCATGGGACCGGAGGCGTTGCGGGTTGCGGGCCTGACTCAGGCGCTTCAGCGGCTTGGCTATGAGGTGGAGGATCGCGGGAATCTGAATGGCCCGATCAATCCCGACCTGCCGCCGGTTGATGGATATCGGCATCTGTCAGAGACGATTGAATGGTGCAGCGCTGTGCGAGACGGTGTGCGGGGTATCCTGGAGGAAGGGCGGATGCCGATCCTGCTGGGGGGCGATCATGCCATGGCTATCGGATCGCTGGCCGGGATCGCACAGTATTGCGCGGCGCGGGGTGAAGAATACTCCGTTCTCTGGCTTGATGCTCACGCGGATTACAACACGGCGGATGTCTCTCCCAGCGGCAACATCCATGGCATGCCACTGGCGGTCGCTGCCGGACACGGTCCTGCCGGACTGACCGGTCTTGGCCCGAAGACGCCATTCCTCAATCCGAAACGTGTTGTTCAGGTCGGTATCCGCTCGGTCGATGCGGTTGAAAAGAAGCTCGTCGTTTCTTCCGGCATGGAGGTGCATGACATGCGCCGCATTGACGAGAATGGCATGCGCCAGACCATGGAGGCGGCACTTGCACGGCTGGCGGCATTGGGTGGGCATATGCATGTCAGCTTCGATGTTGATTTCCTGGATCCCTCCATCGCGCCCGGTGTCGGGACGACGGTGCCGGGCGGACCAACCTATCGTGAGGCGCAGCTCTGTATGGAGATGATTCATGACAGCGGGTTGATGCGGTCGCTGGATCTGATGGAGTTGAACCCGGCCTATGACGTAAGAAACGCCACCGCCAACCTGACAGTCGAATTGGTGCAGAGCCTGTTCGGCCAGCAGATTCTGAGTCGCCCGGATGCGGCTCTTTAAGGTCTACATTCGAGTTTCAAGGAGAGTCTCATCATGAATGCCGTCACCGCCTCCACCGACTTTCTGGCCGTCGAATCCGAACTGGGTGCCCATAACTACAAACCGTTGGATGTGATCCTGACGAAGGGGGAAGGGGTCTGGGTCTGGGATGTGGACGGCAATCGCTATCTCGATTGTCTGGCGGCCTATTCCGCCGTCAATCAGGGCCACTGCCACCCCCGTATCCTGAAGGCGATGGTGGATCAGGCATCGAAACTGGCGCTGACGTCACGCGCGTTTCGCAACGATCAGCTAGCGCCCTTCTATGAGGAAATCTGCGCGCTGACCAATTCTCACAAGGTCCTGCCGATGAACAGCGGCGCAGAGGCGGTGGAGACTGCCGTTAAATGCGTGCGCAAATGGGGCTATGAGGTAAAGGGCGTGCCGTCGGGCGAGGCAGAGATCATCGTTTGCAGCGACAATTTCCATGGTCGCACTCTGACCATCGTCGGGTTTTCCACTGATCCTTCCGCGCGCCGGAATTTCGGCCCCTTCGCGCCCGGCTTCAAGGTCGTGCCTTTCGGCGATGCGGCAGCGCTGGAGTCGGCGATCACTCCCAATACCGTCGCTTTCCTGGTCGAACCGATCCAGGGCGAAGCCGGGGTCATCATTCCGCCGGAAGGCTATCTGCCTGCGGTGCGCGAGATCTGCACCCGGCACAATGTCATGCTGGTTCTGGACGAAATCCAGACCGGCCTGGGTCGTACCGGCAAACTGCTGGCCGAGGAGCATGAAGGGGTCGTCGCCGACCTGACACTGGTCGGCAAGGCGCTTTCGGGCGGCTTTTATCCGATCTCCGCCGTGCTTTCCAACTCGGAAGTGCTGGGCGTGCTGCAACCCGGTCAGCATGGCAGCACCTTTGGCGGCAACCCGCTGGCCTGTGCCATTGCCCGCGAGGCGCTGAAGGTACTGGTCGAGGAAGGCATGATCGAGAATTCCGCCGAGATGGGGGCCTATTTCCTCGAAGGGCTGAAGCAGATCCGCAACAATGCGATCAAGGAAGTCCGTGGTCGCGGGCTGATGCTGGCCGTCGAATTCCATCCCGAGGCCGGGGGTGCCCGGCGCTATTGCCTGACATTGAAGGACAAGGGAATCCTGTGCAAGGAGACCCATGAACATACGATTCGTTTCGCCCCACCGCTGACCATCACCCGCGACCAGATCGACTGGGCGCTGGAGCGGATCGATGCGGTTCTGACCGGCTGAACGCGCACTACTTCATATCAAAGTCCAGCACGACCCGGTTGGACATCGGATGGGACTGGCAGGCGAGAACGAAACCGGCTTCGGTTTCTTCCGGCGTCAGGGCGTAGTTGACGTCCATCGCGACCTCGCCTTCCAGCACCTTACAGCGGCAGGTGCAGCACATCCCGCCCTTGCAGGAGAAGGGGATGTCTGCGCGGTTTTCCATCGCGGCGTCCAGGATCGGTACGCCGTCGGAGGCGAGGGAGAGACTGCTTTCAATCCCGTCAAAGATCAGCGTGACCTGTCGCAGACGGGCACGATCTTCTTCTGACAGGCTTTGCGCGCGCTCTGTCCGTGCCTTCGTGATCGCCGCACCGCCATCGGCAGGGGTAAAAAGCTCGGTATGGATTTTCCGGGACTCGACTCCGACCTCGGCAAGGGCAGTTCGTGCGTCTTCGATCATACCCTGAGGCCCGCAGAGAAACACCTCGTCGGCATCCTGCGCCTGAACCGGCCCGGCGAACAGGGCGCGGCATTTTTCCAGATCAATCCGCCCGTTCAGAAGCGGCACTTCGCGCGGCTGACGGCTGAGGATATGGATCAGGGTGAACCGTGTCGGGAAACGGTCCTTCAATCCCTGCAACTCCTCCAGGAACAGGATCGATCCGGCCTTCCGATTGCCGTAGATGAGCGTGACATGGCTGCGTTGCTCTGCTTCCAGGTAACTTTTGGCGAGGGACAGGATTGGCGTGATCCCGCTACCGGCTGCGATCATCAGATAGTGCCTGTCGCTATCCGCCTGGATCGGCACGGTAAATCGACCCTCCGGCGGCATCACGTCCAGCCGGTCCCCGACTGACAGCCTTTCGTTGGCGAAACCGGAAAAGGCACCGTCCGGCACCCTTTTCACCGCCACGCGCAATTCGTTATCGTTGATCCCGCTACAGATCGAATAGCTGCGGCGGATATCCTTTCCGTCGATCATGCTGCGCAGCGTCAGGTATTGACCTGGTACAAAGCGGAACGTGCCCTTGAGATCGTCCGGAACATTCAGGCAGATCGAGACCGCATCGTCGGACTCGCGCCGAACGTCCAGGATTTCGAGGTTATGGAAGGCCGTCATGGCTGCATGCCTTTGTCGGATTGGGGGGCCGTGCGCTTCAGATGCATTTGAAATACTCAAAGGGTTCCAGGCAGGTGGTGCATCGGTAATGTGCCTTGCAGGCGGTGGAGCCGAATTCGCTGACTTTCTCCGTTGCGGTGCCGCCGCAATGGGGGCAGGGGACCTGTGGATCCGCACCGAACAGGATGCCGCGTCCGACGCCTTCACCGGCTGCCGTGCCGACCGGTGGGGCTATGCCGTAGTCGCGAAGCTTGCGACGTCCGTCTTCGGATATCCAGTCGCTGGTCCAGGCGGGGGCAAGGACGGTGCGGATTGTCACATCACCATAGCCCGCCGTCAGCAGCCGGTCGCGGATCGCCATGTTGATCGCCACGGTCGCGGGACAGCCGGAATAGGTCGGGGTCACGTCCAGTTCCACCGCGCCGTCATCTGTTACCGCAACCCGGCGCACGATACCGAGGTCAAGGACATTGAGGACCGGCACTTCCGGGTCCGGCACCTCTGCCAGCAGCGCCCGGATCGCGGATTCCTGACGGTGGATATCGAGGGTTTCGATCACCACTGCATCCCCGGATAGGCACGCTGCATGAATTGCAGATCAGCCAGGATAAAACCCAGATGTTCCGAATGCTCGCCGCGATGCCCGCCGATGCGCGGGAAGTCGCAGACCGGGCGGGTCAATCCCGCTTCCGCCAGTACCCGGTCAACCATCGCATTCCAGGCGGGGCGGAGGGTCTTCACATCCGGGCCGATCCCGGCGGCAATGATCGCATCATCGACCGCATCGGTATCGAACAACTCTTCAGTGAAAATCCACAACCCGACGAAAGCCTTCTGGATGCGGTGATGGCTTTCTTCCGTCCCGTCGCCCAGCCGGATCACCCATTCGCCGCTGTGGCGGCGGTGATAGGTGACCTCTTTCAACGACTTCGCTGCAATGGCTGCAATCTGGGCATCGGTGCTGCGGGTCAGCGCCGCATAAAGCTCCACATTCAGGCAGTCCATCAGGAACTGCCGCGCGATGGTATCGGCAAAATCGCCATTGGGCTGTTCCACCAGCAGCAGATTGCGCCAGTCGGTGACATCGCGGCTGAAGGCCAGGATATCCTCGTCGCGGCCCAGTCCCTCAACCTCACCGGCATGGCTGTAAATCAGCCGCGCCTGACCGATCAGGTCGAGTGCGATGTTAGAAAGCGCGATATCCTCTTCCAGCACCGGACCATGTCCGCACCATTCGCATAACCGCTGCCCGAGGATCAGACTGGTATCGCCAAGCCGCAACAGATAGTCGGTCAGAATTGCGCGGTCGATATCGGTTGTCGTCGCCATGATCTACATATTCTCCACGCCGTCTGGGACGGTATAGAAGGTCGGGTGGCGGAAAATCTTGTCGTCTGCCGGGTCGAAGAAGGGGCCGCGTTCCTCCGGCTGTGAGGCATGGATGTCGCTGGAGCGCACGACCCAGATGCTTTCCCCCTCTCGGCGGCGGGTATAGACGTCGCGGGCATTCTGGATTGCCATTTCCACATCAGTGGCCTGCAGCGAGCCGACATGCTTGTGGCTTAACCCCTGTCGGCTGCGGATAAAGACTTCCCAGAGGGGCCAGTCGCGGACGGTTGCTGTCATGGTTCGAAATCCTTCTTACTCTGCCGCAGCGGCGATACGAGTACGGGCACGGCGTTTCTCGGCATGGACCAGCGCGGCTTCTCGCACCCAGGCACCGTCCTCCCAGGCCTTTCGGCGGGCAGCGATCCGCTCCCGTCCAACCGGGCCGCCGCCTTTCAGCACCCGCTTGAATTCGTCCCAGTCGATGGGTCCGAAATCATAGTGGCCACGCTCCTCGTTCCATACCAGATCGGGGTCCGGGATTGTGAGGTCCAGGATTTCCGCCTGCGGTACGGTCATATCAACGAAATGCTGGCGTAACTCGTCATTGGAGCGCCGCTTGATTTTCCATTCGGTGCTCTGGTTGCCATGGGTCGATTCGGAATCATGCGGCCCGAACATCATCAGCGAGGGCCACCACCAGCGGTTCAGCGCCTCCTGCATCATTTTCTTCTGCACCGGTGTGCCGCGGGCGAGGGTGGTGACGATCTCATAACCCTGTCGCTGGTGGAAGCTCTCCTCCTTGCAGATGCGCTCCATCGCGCGCGCATAGGGGCCGTAGGAGCAGCGGCAGAGCATCACCTGATTGACGATGGCAGCCCCATCGACTAGCCAGCCGATGGCACCGATATCAGCCCAGGTCAGCGTCGGATAATTGAAGATGGAGGAATATTTGGCGCGACCGTCATGCAGCGCCTCGATGGTTTCATCGCGCGGTGTCCCCAGGGTTTCGCTGGCGCTGTAGAGATAGAGCGCATGGCCCGCCTCGTCCTGGATCTTCGCCAGCAGCACCGCCTTGCGTTTCAGCGTCGGTGCACGGGTCAGCCAGTTTCCCTCTGGCAGCATGCCGACGACTTCGGAATGGGCATGCTGGGAAATCTGCCGCACCAGCAGCTTGCGATAGCCTTCCGGCATCCAGTCGCGGGGCTCAACCTTCTCCTCCCGGTCCAGCAGTGCCTGGAACCGCGCCGCGCCACTGATATCGTCGAAACCGGAGACCTGTCCGCTCATGATCCTGCCCTTTGTTCAGGGATGGTGGATGAGCGTTATGATACACTTTTTATCGAATTGTGCAATTATTATGTATCATGTTGATGGATCATCCTGCGGATCGTGCCCCGGCTTCCATTGCGTCGGCCAGGGCGTGCCCAGATCGCTGAGTGTGCAGGACAGGCGCTCCACGGTCAGGCGGATCGCGGCGTTGCCGGAGAATGTCAGGACCACAGCATCGTCATGATGGGCGATTGCCAGCAAGGAAAGGAAGCGATCTCTGCCTTTTGCGGGGATATTCCGGCGTGCGACATGGGTGACGCCATCGAAGCGCAGACCGGCATGGGTCCGGGAATAGGGCGGCACATCCCCAGCATTTTCCCACTGGAACCGGTTCAGCGCCAGGATGAAGGTTTTTTCTTCTTCCAGATATGTCATATCCGCCAGCGGCACGATTGCGTCCTGCACCATGCTGGACACAATCCCAAGATCTTCAAGGTCAACCGCACGCAGCCGCAGCGGTGCTGCTTCATCACTCATTCGGATGTATCCCCCAAGCGCGACAGGCGTGCACGATACAATCTGGCGGTGGGGGTGTCGAGGGTAGGCTGTGCAGAAGGTGTTGATACAGACAGTGATGCGCTTCCGGCTTGCTCTAGTTTGGGAAATTCTCCACGTGAGTTTCAGCGGTACGTCCTATGTAAAGTGCCCGGCGACCGGAAAACGACACGATGTATCCGGCGCAGCCGGAGGATACGGCCTTTTCGCAGAACCCTTTGTATGTATAGCCTGGTACTTGCTGTTGGGCTGATCTGATCGCGGTTTGCATCTGTGCGGTATCGAGTGTCGGCGCGATCGGGGAATTGAGGCCATGAGTAGACAGTTCGACGCTATCCCCGTCCGGGAGGTAGTAGGTCGCGGTTGCGCGCCGGAAATCGACGGCATAGCACTCGAAACCGACCTTCATTAGGGTCTCGACGATCTGGGGAAATGTCATCGTATTACCCTCAGCCCCATCAAGGCAGATCCGGGCGGTTGCCAACTGGTGATCATTCATAAAGGTTCTCCGTGACATTCGTTGAATTAAGTTCATTCGATTGGCATTGCAGTCATGCGACCGCGCTCAGTCATGCGTCTCAGAAGCCGCTCCAGGGTTACCCTCTCATCCAGTGACAGCAGGCAGTCGAAGAATTCCGCATCATTGCGGTCGGCGAGCGCAGCCAGTTCCGGCACCAGAGCAATGCCCTGTTCCGTCAGGGCGAGTGTTTGTGCGCGTCCATCTTCGGCGCTGGCCTTGCGTATGATCAGCGATTTGGTGATCAGCCTGTCGGCAAGTTTGCTGATCGCTCCCCGCGTCATGCCCATTTCGTCCGCAAGGCGGCTCGGTGCCGTTGGTTCCTTGTCGAAGAGTGCACGCATCATGCACCATTCGGCGACGGTCACATTCTTTGTGGCGAGCTTGGCAGCGAATGCATGGGATACATGATTGGACACCATACGCAGCCAGAAGCCGAGATGCGCTGAAACATCAGATACGGGTGGTGAAGAGGACATGATTTACCTTGATTATTTCCTAGGAAACTACTTAACTTAAGTTTCCTTGTCAATTATATTCCAAGATAACCCCGAGCAATGTTAGTCGGGGCACCAATTCTTAATGGGTACGGGTAGGAAGAATCAGGTGGCTGATGCTCTGGCTTATTTACCCATCTGCCGCCATGAAATCCGTCAGAGCCGCGATCAGCCTGTCATTCTCGGCGGCGGTACCGACGGTCATGCGCAGGCTTTCGGGCAGGCCATAGGCGGCAACCGCCCGGACGATGACGCCGCGTTCGGCCAGAAAGGCATTTGCGCGTTTGGCCGTATCTGTATCCCTGAACCGGGCAAGCACGAAGTTTCCCACCGAGGGCGGGAAGTCGAGCCCCAACTGCCCGAGCGCGCCGGTCAGGCGCTTCAATTGTTCGGCATTCAATGCAAGGCTGGCTTCGATGTGGTCCCGGTCGGCCAGGGCGGCGATCCCGGCGGCCTGGGCTGTGGCATTCACGTTGAACGGACTGCGTACCCGGTTCAGCGCGTCGACCACCGCGACCGGCGCATAGCACCAGCCCAGCCGCAGGGCAGCCAGTCCGAACAGTTTCGAGAACGTGCGCAGCATCACGACATTCGGAAATTCATCAACCAGAGCGCGCCCGTCGGAGTAATCCGCCGTATCGACATATTCGGAATAGGCGGCATCCACCACCAGCAGGATATCATCGCGCAAGCCCACCCGCAGGCGGCGAAGTTCGCTTGCCGGGATATAGGTACCGGTCGGGTTGTTCGGATTGGCGATGAAGCAGATCTTCGTTCGGTCCGTCGCATGGGCCAGCAACTGATTGATATCGGCATGCAGGTCCACCGTTTCCGGCGCCAGGACCGGCACCGCGCCGACGGTTCGCGCCGTGATGCCATACATCAGGAATCCGTGCTGTGTCTGGAGGACCTCATCCCCTTCACCGACATAGCAGCGGACCAGCAGCGTGATCAGTTCATCCGACCCCGCGCCGCAGACGATCCGCGCCGGGTCCAGATCGAAATGCGCAGCGAGGGCCTGTCGCAATGCGGTCGCGCCGCCATCGGGATAGCGGTTCAGCGCGGTTGCTTCGCCATAGGCTGCAATCGCCTTCGGGCTTGGCCCAAGCGGGTTTTCATTGGCTGACAGGACGACGGTGGTCGCATCGCCATGGGCACCGGGGACATAGATCGGGGCATCGGCGATGCCGGGTCGGAGCTTAAGGGGTGAGTTCAGCGTTGCATCAGTGCTCATTCAGGTCTCTCTTCATGATGCCATTCGGGCCCCAGGACTTCGGCATAACCGCCGACAACTTCCACGCTGACGACGGCATCTCGAACTTCGATCAGTTCCAGCCGGGGATCCTTGCTGTCAACGAAATCGCCAAGTTCGATCAGATGGACCCAGCTTTCCTCCTGCCGGGCAGAGGCGGTGAACAGCGGATGCAGCTTGGCGCGTTGCAGGATGGCATTCAGGCCGGTGCGGGACAGCGGTTCATGGGTTTCCATCAGCAGCAGCGTCCGGTCGCTTCCCGTCGGCTCCAGCTTCAGTCGGGCAACGGCAAAGGCATCCTGCATCTGGCCGCGCACACTGCCAACCCCGGCGAAGGGCAGGCGCATGATGACCTTCGGTGCGTTGGCTCCAGACAGCTTTACCCACCAGGGGTCAACATCGCTTTCCCTCGGTGCCGGCAGGACGGCGATCTGGTGCTTATCCTCGAATACCTGGGCCAGGGTGTCGCGTACGGTCGGATAGGCGGTCATAGGCACCTGACTGCCGAACTGGTCGCGGGCCAGGTCCCACAGGGTGTGTTCTTCGGCATTGGCCAGCACGGCGATGGAATATTTCGCCTGGAGCATGGTAAAGGCGGCAATCATCTCATGCCACATGCGGGCCAGCGCAGCGAAGGGGAACGGGCCTTTGTGACGTTCCGCAAGACGGCGCAGCATCGCGGCTTCACGTGTCGGGCGCACCGGAAAGGCCGCACCTGTGCCTTTCGCGGCGGCGACATATTGCACGACTTCCCAGCGCTTCAGGATCAGATCATGGATCTGGTCGTCGATCTCATCAATCTGGTGGCGCAGTTCTTCCAGCGTCGGCTTGGTCATGTTTCTGCCCGGTTCGGTCTGCGGTTTGGTATTGTTATATATCAGTAGACTGTCAGGACGTAGCGCGCCCGTTGCGTGAAATCAAAATAAAACAGCGAAATGACCTTATCCGGCTGTTGCTGTGGTGGAACAGGCTAATTTACGAATTTTCTGTGGAAATTCGGGCGACAGGGTATTAAGTCTGCGCACTGCCCTTTTTTCGACTGCGAAAAGAGGGTGCCCTGAAACCGGAATATCCATGCCAGAACAGTGAGTGACCGCTATGCCGATCAAGATCCCGGACAATCTCCCCGCCCGCCTGGAACTGGAACGGGAAGGCATGATGGTGATGTCCGAGGCGGATGCCGTGCGTCAGGATATCCGGCCGATGAAGATCGGGTTGCTGAATCTGATGCCGCAGAAGCAGAAAACCGAAACCCAACTTGCCCGCCTGATCGGCGCGACGCCACTGCAGATCGACCTGACGCTGGTGACAACGGGCAGCTATGTGCCGTCCAACGTCTCGGCCCATCATCTGGCGACATTCTACCGCGCATGGGAAGAGGTGCGGGAGGAGAAGTTCGACGGTTTCATTATCACCGGCGCGCCGGTCGAAACCCTGCCCTTCGAGGAGGTCAAGTATTGGGTTGAGCTGGAACGGATCATCGACTGGACCCAGACGAACGTCCAGTCGACACTGGACATCTGCTGGGGCGCGCAGGCCGCGATGCACCATTTTCACGGCATTCCGAAGCATGAATTGTCGACGAAGATGTTCGGTGTCTACCCTCATCGGGTGATCGATCGTACGGCAAACCTGCTGCGCGGATTTTCGGACGAACTGGCGATCCCGGTATCGCGCCACACCGAAACGCGGCGGGCGGATATCGACAGGATTCCGGGTTTGCAGGTCCTGATCGAATCCGACGAGGCGGGTCTGTGCATGATCAACGATGCACCACGGCGGCACATCTATATGCTCAATCACCTGGAATATGATGCCTGGACCCTGCGGGACGAATATCAGCGCGACGTTGATGAGGGTTTGAAAATCGACCCGCCACGCTATTATTTCCCGCAGGACGATCCATCGCGCGATCCGCCGAACATCTGGCGCAGTCATGCCCATCTGTTCATCGCAAACTGGGTCAATGATACCTATCAGGCGACGCCTTTCGACATGAATCTGATCGGCACGGTCTGACGGCAAACGCAGCGATGAGGCAGTGACAGCGATGACGGCAATGGGCAGGGCAGGGGGGTGGCACGGGCTGGCGCGCAGCCTTGCCCTGTTTGCTGTCCTGATCCAGTTCACATTACCTTTCGGTGTCGCACTTGCCGCTGACTTCGCGCAGCAGGCGGATCGTCCGGCCGTCATCGACTGCTATTCAGGGGCCGTCGATCCGAAGGGTACGGTACGGGGGCATTCCTGTGTTCTGCCGGTCGGCTGCTGTCTGGCACCGATATTCGCGCTTGCGGGGATCGTCCCGTCCCAGGGCAGTGTGATTGGCTATTGGTCGGTCTGGCAAGTCGATACCGGTCTGGTTCTTCATGCCCTTGATACACATCGCCCCCCTGTCAGGGGGCCGCCAGGACACCTTCTCTGATACGCCTCGCACAGATTTCGAGACTCAATCGAGAAGGAAGATTCCCATGTTCGTTCGACGCAGCATACTGGCAACCCTGTTCGCCCTCTGTCTAATCAATACGGCTTCGGCACATTCCGATGGCCACAAGCATGGTGACGGACCGATTCTCATAGAAGCAGCCTTCGCCCGGGCCAGCGCCAGTGCGGTGGTGAAGTCCGGTGCAGCCTATCTGAAAATCCACAATACCGGTGACGCCGCTGATCGCCTGATTGCTGCGGAGGGTGATGCCGCCGCGATGATACAACTGCATACCCATATCATGCAGGACGGCGTCATGACGATGACAGAAATTGCCGGTGGCGTTGAAATCCCCGCAGATGGCGCGGCGGAATTCGCTCCCGGGGGCAATCACATCATGCTGATGGGCCTGAAGGCACCGCTGGTCGAAGGCGAAGTCCTGCCACTCACTCTGGTCTTTGTGAAGGCGGGACGCATCCCGGTCGAAATTCCGATCCTTACCGTCGGTGCGATGGGGGCGGATAAGGGCCATGGCACCATGTCCCATTAAGTCTGCTTCCAGCAAGGTGCACCGCCGGATCCGGTCAGGTGGTGCACCTACCGCTCAACATTCGGGTTCGCCCTCTTTCCTTGCGACCTGTGATCCGCTACATCGCGTGCATGCAGCGCTGGAAACTGACACTCGAATATGATGGCGGGCCTTTCGTGGGCTGGCAGCGGCAGCCGAACGGTCCTTCCGTTCAGGCGGCGCTGGAGGAGGCTTTTTTTGCCTTTTGTGGCGAGGAGACCCTGGTTCAGGGGGCGGGGCGGACCGATACGGGCGTTCATGCGCTGGGTCAGGTCGCGCATGTCGATATCGTGCGGGACTGTACCGCGAAAACAGTTCGGGATGCGATCAACCATTATCTGCGACCGCATCCGGTCGCGGTGCTGCGGGCCGAAGCGGTGCCGGAGGATTTTCACGCCCGCTTTTCTGCCACCGGTCGCGCCTATCTTTTCCGCATCCTCAATCGGCGCGCACCTGCGGTGCTGGAGGCAGGACGGGTCTGGGCACTGCCGATGGATCTGGACTGGGAGGCGATGCATGCCGCTGCCCAGCATCTTGTCGGTCAGCACGATTTTACCAGTTTCCGGGCCAGCGAATGTCAGGCAGCCAGCCCGGTTAAAACGCTGGACCGGCTGGATGTGCGCCGTACGGGGGAGGAAATCCATATCACGGCAGAGGCGCGCAGCTTCCTGCATCACCAGATCCGCAATTTCGCCGGAACCCTGGTCCGTATCGGTCAGGGCAAATGGTCTCCGAAGGATATTCCCCGCATCCTTGCCGCTCGTGATCGTGCTGCAGCCGGTCCAACCGCCCCGCCGCAGGGACTGTATCTGACACGGGTGGAATATTGATATCCCGGAAACGAACCTAAAACACCATCACTTTTCCGGCAGTTCCAGCGTTGGTTCAACGCCTTCCGGACGACCGACGACGACGAAGGTCAGGGCTTCCGGGTCCAACAGGTCGGCGGCCAGCGCATTCACCTGTTCCAGTGTCACGGCCTCGACCAGATCATTTCGGGTCTCGAAATAGTTGATGGGAAAGCCGTTATATTGCATTGCGGCCAGTTGTCCGGCGATCCGCGACGAACTGGTGAAGCGGAGCGGGAAGGAACCGGTGATATAGGTCTTCGCGTCGGTAAAGCGGGTTTCGTCCAGGCCATTGTCACGGAAGTCGGTTATCACCTCTCGCACCAGCCCCAGGGTTTCGGCGACCCTGGAATTCTGCGTACCGGCACCGCCGCGCAGCAGTGCCGAATGGTCGGCAGGATGCAGGTAGCTGTAGACGGAATAGGCGAGCCCACGCTTGACGCGGATTTCTTCGGTCAGGACTGAACTGAAGGAGCCGCCACCCAGGATATGGTTCATCACCATGCCTGCATAATAGCGTGGATCGTCAATCTTGAGACCCGGCTGAGCAAACAGGATCGTGCTCTGCGGTATGTCGAGGTCAACGACCAGCGTACCGGAGGGCGTCGTTCCAGTAAAATCAGGGATCGGGTCGGCTACTCCCGTCTCCGGCAATTCGCCGAAAACCCGGTCGAGGATTTCGCCGAGTTCATCAGGAGTGATATCGCCAACAACGCCGATATTCAGCTTCTCGCGCGTCAGTGCGGCGGCCATGAAATCCCGGATATCCTGAACCTGGATTGCCGCCATGCTTTCAGGCGTTCCATCGATCGGTCGTGCATAGGGATGATCGCCATAGATAAGTTCGGACATCGCGCGGCTGGCAATCGAACCCGGATCGGTTTCAGCCTGACGAAGGCCGACCAGCAACTGGCCGCGCAGTCGGGCGACGGGTTCATCGTCGAAACGCGGTTCGGTCAGAGCGAGACGCAGCAGGTCCAGCGCCTCGTCCCGATAGCGGTTCAGGCTGTAGAAACTGCCGGAAAAGCTGTCCTGACCAGCGCTGAAGGAAATCTGGATGGATTTGTCCGACAGCATTTCCTGGAATGTCTTGCTGTCATAGGGGCCTGCGCCTTCATCCATTGTTGCGGCGGCAAGGCGCGCCGTTCCTTCACGTCCTGGCTTGTCGTGCCCGGCTCCGCCGCCCTTGAAGCTGAATTCAATCGACGTGACCGGAACTGTCGTGTCCCGCACCAGCCACGCGGTGATACCGCCAGGGCTTGTGACTTCCTCCACCTCAACGGCAGCGTTGGCGGAGTGCAATGGTAACAGTACTGCTGACGTCAGCCCCACCAGCGCGACCAGAACTGCGGCAATCGGGAAAATGCGCATGGCCTGTTTCATTGCGATGCCTCCGCAGCGGTTTTCGGTAACAGGACGCTGACCACTTCACCCGGTGCTGCAAGGACACGCCGGGCAACCGCGTCCACCTGATCCGGCGTAACCTGGTCCAGCCGTTCCGGCCAGTATTCGACATCGTCCAGCGTCAGTCCGACGGACAGTGCCCGACCGATGGCCATGGCCGGTCCGCTCAGGCTGTCTCGCGCGGTGGCGGAGGAATCCTGCAAGCGAATGATGGCCCTTTTCACCTCATCCCCGGTAACGCCCTCGGTCAGAAGCCGGTCTATTTCGGCCCTCAGCGCTGTCTCGGCGGTGTCCAGGTTGACTCCGTCAGCGGGGCTGACATAGAGGCCCATCAGTCCGGGTCCGCGCCCGTCGCCGCTATACCAACTGCCAGCACCGACGGCGATGCCCTGATCGATCACGAGGGACTGGTAGAGGCGGCTGGTATTGCCGCCGCCCAGAAGGTGACTGAGGATTTCCAGGGCATAGCCGTCGCTCTTGTCTTCCGCCGTCACCCAGCTTGGAGCCGGTTTGCGTAGGCTAAGCGATGGCTGGCGCACCCGCTCATCGGTATAGGTGACGCGGGTCGAGACGAGCAGTGGCGGTTCCGTCAATTCGACGCGCTCCGCAATGTCGCGAGTCTCTATCGGTCCATAGATTTCTGTCGCCAGGGCGAAGACATTCTCGGCCACGACATCGCCGGAAACGACTAAGATCGCATTATTCGGGGCGTAGTAACTGTTATAGAATTCCAGCGCATCGCCAATTTCCAGCGCCTCAATCTCATGTCGCCAGCCGATGATGGGTATCGCATAGGGGTGATTGCGGTAAAAGGCGGAGGCTGCCTGTTCCGAGAGGATGCTGCCGGGATCATTGTCGGTACGCTGGCTGCGCTCCTCCAGAACAACCTGCTTTTCCGGTGTGAACTGCTCTTCGGTGATGACAAGATTGCGCATCCGGTCAGCCTCCATTCGCATCACGAGATCAAGGCGGTCACTGGCAACTGACTGGAAATAGGCGGTGTAATCCTGCCCGGTGAAGGCATTGTCCTGACCGCCATTGCGAGCGATTGTTGCGGAAAACTCACCGGGGGCGACAGTGTCCGTCCCCTTGAACATCAGATGCTCCAGAAAATGCGCGATGCCCGATTTCCCGGCAGGTTCGTCCATCGCGCCGACACGATACCAGACCATATGGGTAACGACGGGGGCGCGGTTGTTTTCAACCACGACGACCTGCATCCCGTTGTCCAGCCAGGTTTCCTTGGCTCCATAGATCTGCGCAGACGCAACGGTGCCAAGCGTGCAAAGACACAACGCAGCAGCCAAAAGAGCACCGCCTGCGCGCATGCCGAATGACAGATTCATCGAAATTCCTCCAGGGTCACGGATGCTTTAGGGTCGATGCAACAGACATAATGCTTCCCCGCCCAGGCTTCCACCATCGGGATTCCGCACATCATTGTGATGGTGTCGATAAATGGGTTAGAACGGCCAGGAGAAGAAGGATTTCTCCCCTTCACGGGTAATTATGGGGGATTGCCCGTCAGTTACACCTTGGCCAAGTGCTGAATTCCCTTGCAGGCGCCGGGTTTCCTCATTCGCGTCGATAACGTCCCCGGAAACAGGGGCATCGCGCCAGAAGACCAGCGTGTCGATGAAGGATTCCTGTTCCGCGGCCAGCGCGGCGCTTTCCTGATCGACCACGCGGCGGATGGATGAATCCGCGTCGATTCCGCCTGTTCGGGTCAGCAGGGCGATTTCTCCGGGGGAACTGCCCGCCTGTCGCAGATTGGCCTCTGTCTGGATGCGGCGCTGCACGGCCTCATCACCGAAAACG
Source organism: Alphaproteobacteria bacterium (assembly GCA_965223125.1). Lineage (GTDB taxonomy): Bacteria > Pseudomonadota > Alphaproteobacteria > UBA8366 > Aestuariispiraceae > Pacificispira. Next base: position 3,072,356 of record OZ244984.1, read on the forward strand.
GCACGCTGGGCCTCAATCTGCGGCTTCAGATCCTGTGTGCGCTGTCCGTCCGGATCAGGTGGGCGTAGGCCAAATTCCGGCGGCAGGGTCAATGGCGCACGGGTGACGACGGCAAATTCATCCGGCTTCTGACGTTCCAGCCCGAGGATTTTTCCGGTTTCCTTTGCCGAACATGCATTCAGTATCAAAACCGCGCCCAAGCCGACGAAGACACTCATCATGCGGATTTTCTTTGTCATGAAGCCACTCACCCTTTGTGCCATCATTCCTCCCACTGGCCCTCAGTCTAACATAGCGGGCCTTATGGCGCACTATTTAAGGGGCTTCGGCGCTCCAAACAAGCCGTCGACGGCGATAAGCACAGCACCGACCACGATTGCGCAATCGGCCACGTTGAAGGCGGGCCAATGATACCCGCCGATATGAAGGTCCAGGAAATCGACCACCGCGCCATATAGCAATCGGTCCAGCGCATTGCCGAAGGCACCGCCGATCACCAAACCGCAGGCCATGATCATCAGCCGCGTCTCGGCCTTTCGCATCAGGAAGTGATAAATCGCCACTGCAATACCAATCGCCAGTGCGGCGAGAAGATAGGGGCCGAACGGATTGTCATTCGACAGCAGGCCGAAACTGACGCCGCGATTGTAGACCAGCACCAGATTGAAAAAGGACGTTACCTCAATCGCCCTGGCCCCGTCCGCGAAAACAGACAGGATCAAGGGTTTTGATATCTGGTCGAGGGCAAAGACCAGAAGCGCCAGTACTAGTCCTAAACGCTGCATCGAACATCTGAATCCAGAAAAAATCGTTACAATGGTTCTCAACGGAGATCCTCACTTCTATAGCTTCCCCTTGTGGGGGAGCGGGTGACATTCATGCAGCCTTGCTGGACGTCACAACCGACGCGCAGCGCCCGCAGGTTCCCGGTGCGTCCGGATGGCTGCCAACATCGGGCAGAACCTTCCAGCAGCGCTCACATTTCATCCCTTGCGCACGGGCGAAGACGACCGCGATGCCGGGACAATCGGACAGGCGGAAGGCATTGTCCGGCGCGGCGGTTTCCGTCAATTCTCCCTGGGAGGTAATCAGGATATCCGCGACATCCAGACCGGTGAAAGCGGCCAGATGGGCCGCGTCGACATGCACTACCGGTGCGGCATCCAGGTTGGATCGAATTTCCTTTTCATTACGCTTCTGCTCCAGCGCGGCCAACACGACCCTGCGTACTCGTCGCACTTTTGCCCAGCGTGCCGCATCGGCTGCGGGCAATGTCCAGTCGGCAGGTACGGTCGGCATCTGGCGCAGATGAACGGAATTGCCTGCGGCATCACCATGACGGGTCAGCCAGGCTTCCTCCATCGTGAAGCACAGGATCGGGGCAAGCCAGGCTGTCAGGCTGTCGAACAGGATGTCCAGCACTGTCAGGGCCGCCAGCCGGGTCGAATCGTCCGGCCCGTCACAATAGAGTGAATCCTTCCGGATATCGAAATAGAAGGCGGACAGATCGACGGCGCAGAATTCGTGTAACTCGCGGAAGATCAGCGTGAAATCATAGGTCTCGATTCCCTTGCGCACGATATGATCCAGTTCTGCGATGCGATGCAGAACCCAGCGTTCCAGATCCGGCATGTCGGCGGGCGAAACCCGATTCGATGGCTCATAATGGGCAAGCCCGCCCAGCATCCAGCGCAGCGTGTTGCGGAAGCGGCGATAGTAATCCGTCAACTGCTTCAGCATCCCCTCGCCGATGCGAAGATCGCCGGAATAATCCTCTGCGACGACCCAGAGGCGCAGGATCTCCGCCCCGTATTTCTCGTTCACGCTGGCCGGGACGACCACATTGCCCAGCGACTTCGACATCTTGCGACCATCCTCGGCCATCACGAAGCCATGGGTCAGCACGGCATCGTAGGGCGCGCGTCCTCTCGTGCCGCAACTTTCCAGCAGCGAGGAATGGAACCAGCCGCGATGCTGGTCGGAGCCTTCTAGATAGAGCGACGCGGGCCAGTGCTGATCCTCCCGCGCCTCCAGCACGAAGCTGTGGGTGGAGCCGGAATCGAACCAGACATCAACAACGTCGCGAACCTGCTCGAAATCCTCTGCCTTGTAGTCATTGCCAAGGAAGCGCGATGGATCGCTTTCGAACCAGGCATCCGCCCCTTCTTCACGGAAGGCGGCAACGATCCGGTCCACCACCGCCTGATCGCGCAAAGGCTCGCCCGTTACCTTGTTGACGAAGACCGGAATCGGCACGCCCCAGGTACGCTGGCGGCTGATGCACCAGTCCGGGCGTTCCTTGATCATGGAATGCAGCCGCGCCTTGCCCTGTTTCGGAAAGAAGGCGGTATCGTCGATGGCCTGCAATGCTACATCGCGCAATCCATGGCTCTCCATTGAGATGAACCATTGCGCGGTATTGCGAAAGATCAACGGTGCCTTGGACCGCCAGCTATGCGGATACTGATGACGCAGACTGCCCTTGGCCAGCAGCTTCCCGGCAATCGCCAGTTCGCGCATGACCGACGGGTTGGCATCGCCCTCCTTGCCGTCCTGGGTGATCACGACTTTGCCCGCCATCAGCGGCACGAAATCATAGAAGCTGCCATCTTCGCCGACAGTCTGGGGCACCTCGATCCCGTTCTCCATGCCCAGTTTCCAGTCATCCGCACCATGACCCGGTGCGATATGCACAAAGCCGGTCCCGGTGTCATCGGTAACGTAATCCGCCTTCAGGACCGGCACATCAAACGCATAGCCCTGACCCGCCTCCGAATGGTCACGCCAGGGATGGGCGCAGGTCGATCCGACGATGTCCACCCCCTTAAGGGTCGCGACGATTTCGTGACCTGTGATCTTTGCCTGGGTACAAACGCTCTCCACCAGGGTTTTCGCCACGACCAGAACCTCTCCGGTCTCGACGCCCTTCGCACCTTCGCCCAGTGCGGTCACCCGCATCACGGCATAATCAAAATCCTCATGGCAGGCGACGGCGCGGTTGCCGGGGATTGTCCACGGGGTCGTCGTCCAGATCACCACCGACGCACCATCCAGAACCGGAACCTTCGCAGACACGACAGGGAACTTGACCCAGATCGTCGTTGATTTGTGTTCCATATATTCGGCTTCGGCCTCAGCCAGCGCGGTTTTCTCAACCGCCGACCACCAGACCGGGCGTGCGCCCTTGTACAGGCTGCCCTGCATCAGGAACTTGCCGATTTCGGCAGCGATCTGCGCCTCGGCGGCATAAGCCATGGTGGTATAGGGATTGTCCCAGTCGCCCAATACGCCCAGCCGCTTGAATTGAGTGCGCTGCTTGTCGATCCATTCGTCGGCGAAAACGCGGCATTCCTTGCGGAATTCACCGATGGGCACCGCATCCTTGTCCAGACCGGCGGCGCGATAGCGCTCCTCGATCTTCCACTCGATGGGCAGGCCATGGCAATCCCAGCCCGGCACATAGGGCGCATCGTAGCCCGTCATCTGGCGGGAGCGGACGATTACATCCTTCAGGATCTTGTTCAGTGCGTGACCGATATGCAGATCGCCATTGGCATAGGGAGGGCCGTCATGGAGGATGAATTTCTCCCGTCCCTTGCTGTCGGCGCGCAGTTTATGCCACAGGTCGATCTCCTCCCAGCGCGCCAGGATTTTCGGCTCCAGCTCGGGCAGGCCCGCCCGCATCGGAAAATCCGTCTGCGGCAGGGTGATCGTATTCTTGTAATCGACGGTGGCGGTCGGTTCGGCGGTCATGGGATCGGACTCTCTATCTTGATCTTGCTCTGCAATGGCATCGCGGGAATATTGGTCATGTCATGGAATTCGGGGATTGCATGGGCAAGGTCCAAATCGAACCTTCCCGACACCGGTCTATCCCGACGCCCGCGAGCCCCGCCCCGCGAGGGTCGGGCCGGTAATTCGTATGTTCGAGAGAACGAACAAGTCAGTGCTGCAAGGGCCGTTTTTCATAGCGGCGCGACTGTATGAGCAAGGCCATGCTAAATCAAGCGCCTGAAATGCCGCATCACCAAGGATCGCGTGGATGAATATTGGTGTCTTGACCGCAGATTGAAGTCCGATTCGATGTTGCGTGCGAAGGCTGATATCTCCGTTCTGGCAGATGTCTCGGATCATATACGGAATTTACCCGTCGTTAACCATTCTTGGGTTATCAATGGCGCGTGTATGAGGTACATTTGTGCCGGGGCGTGCTTGGGAGATATACTGTAATGAATGTTCTCGAAGCCCGTGGAGAGAATGCTGGTCGAGATCGGCGTGAGGATGATCGGATAACAACTGTTCAGCCGGTGATGGAAATTGACGGACGGCGGTGCCGGGTTGTCGATTTTTCAGCATTGGGGTGTCGGGTGATCGTTCCGGCGGCTTATCGCAGGCTTGGCATGAAAGGCAAGGCGACGTTGTTGCTTCAGGCAGCGGGCTATCGCGCGTATCGGCGTGTGTCTTTCGAGGTCGTGCATGTGCTGGGGAATGCGGTCGGCCTAGAATACGAGACCATCGAGACTCTGACCGACAGCAGCGAGTGTCTTTTCTGATATTCGCCCTTATGTGTCAGCCTCTACATCAATTGTCTGCATCCTCGGCTGTATTGTCTCCGGGGAGGGCTGTTAAGGAATTCTTTACCGATACGCTGGAAAGTTGGTGTGGCCAGATACCGAGAACAGTTTCGGGGCCACAGCTTCGGGAAAGAATGCCCGCCATGTCGGATCTCGATGATGCAGCGATGGACCTGATCGAGCGCCACGGTTTCGCCGCCCCGGCCTATGCGGCCGCTCGTGCGTTGGAATGCCTGTATTACTGCGATGACCGGGGACAGATCTACTGGCAGTCCCTGTATCGGAAAATCAGCATGACAGGTGTGGATCGGGATCGATCTGTCGCATCTGACCGTCATGGAAGTCGCCGGACCGCTTGACCCCTGTGAAGTGCAGAGTATGGTGCGCCTGTTCCGCCCGACGGGTACGGTGGACAGGACGCGAAACGGCATTTTCTGAAGGGATTTTCCAGTCATGGCGCATGACGCTCTGCAATCGGTGATCGATACCGCATTCGACGCCCGCGATCAGATCAATATCCAGACGAAGGGCGAAGTCCGCGACGCCGTTGAAACCGCGCTGAACCTGCTGGACAGCGGACAGGCGCGGGTAGCGGAAAAGGGAGCTGCTGGCTGGACCGTCAATCAATGGCTGAAAAAGGCGGTGCTGCTGAGTTTCCGCCTGAACGACATGACGACGATTTCCGGCGGCCCGGGTGGCAATTCGCCCTGGTGGGACAAGGTTCCCTCCAAGTTCGAGGGTTGGGGCGAGGCGGAATTCCGCGCGGCGGGTTTCCGGGCCGTGCCGAACTGTACCGTGCGCCGCTCTGCCTATATCGCGCCGAATGTCGTGCTGATGCCGAGTTTCGTCAATCTGGGGGCCTATGTCGATACCGGCACGATGGTGGATACCTGGGCGACGGTTGGCTCCTGCGCGCAGATCGGCAAGAACGTTCATCTCTCCGGCGGTGCCGGGATCGGCGGCGTGCTGGAACCGCTGCAGGCGGGACCTGTCATCATTGAGGATCACTGCTTCATCGGCGCGCGTTCGGAAGTCGTCGAGGGGGTTGTGGTAGAGGAAGGCTCTGTCCTTTCCATGGGCGTCTTCATCGGTGCATCGACCAAGATCATCGACCGGAATACGGGCGAGGTCTTCATGGGACGTGTCCCGGCCTTTTCCGTCGTCGTGCCCGGCAGTCTGCCCGGCAAGCCGCTGCCGGACGGATCGCCCGGTCCGTCGCTCTATTGTGCCGTGATCATCAAGCGGGTGGACGAGCGCACCCGTTCCAAGACCTCGATCAACGAACTGCTTCGCACCTGATCGTAACAGCCATGACCCGGATACTCGATCCCGTTTCCCTGACCCAGGACCTGATCCGCTGTCCCAGCGTGACCCCGGCGGATGCCGGTGCATTGGATGTCCTGCAATCCGTGCTGGAGGAACTGGGTTTCACCTGCCACCGTCTGCCCTTCGAGGAGGAGGGGACGGAGCGGATTGATAATCTCTATGCCAGGCTTGGCACGCAGGCACCCAATCTGTGCTTTGCCGGGCATACCGATGTCGTGCCGGTCGGGCATGCGGAAAGCTGGACCGTTGATCCCTTCGCCGCCACGGTGCGGGACGGGATGCTGGTAGGGCGCGGCGCGTCGGACATGAAGGGGGCGATTGCCGCCTGGGTCGCGGCTGTCTCCCGCCGCCTTGCGGAAGTCGGCCCGGTGCCGGGTTCGATCAGCCTGCTGATCACCGGTGACGAGGAAGGTCCGTCGATCAACGGGACGAAGAAGATGCTTCCCGCGCTCGCGGATCGGGGGGAGGTCATTGATCACTGCATCACCGGTGAACCGACGAATCCCACAGCGCTCGGCACGATGATGAAGATCGGGCGGCGTGGCAGCCTGAACGGCTACATTACGATCGATGGTGTGCAGGGGCATACCGGCTATCCCCATCTGGCCGATAACGCCGCCCATCGTCTGGCTTTGATGATGGCGGCGCTGGTAACATGGCGGATTGATGAAGGGTCGGACCATTTCGAACCCTCAGTCCTTTCCATCACCCAGGTTGAGGTAGACAATGCCGCGACCAATGTCATCCCGTCCCGTGCGTCGGCGCGGTTCAACATCCGTTTCAACGATTTGCATACCAGCACCTCATTAACTGAAAAACTGCAAGCCTTGCTGATTGAGTCGGCGGGGGAGGGTGCACGGTTTGAGTTGCAGGTGGTCGTCTCCGGTGAGAGTTTTCTGACGCCGCCTGGGCTATTGTCGAACTTGCTAGGTGAAGCCTGCGAGGCGGTGACCGGGCACAGGCCAGACCTCAGCACCACGGGCGGCACGTCGGATTCCCGCTTCATCAAGGATTATTGCCCGGTTGTCGATTTCGGACTTGTCGGTCAGACGATGCATCAGGTGGATGAACGGGTCGCGATAGCCGACATTACCGGTCTGGCCGAGATTTACCTGCATGTCATCAATCGGTATTTCGCGCAGGCCGCCGAATGAAACGGATCAGTTTCGCCGAGTTTACGGCGAGGCTTCTGGACGGGGCGCAGGTGTTCCTCGTTCGCAGGCAAGTCCTTTCCCGTTTCGGGGATAGTCGAGACGACTTCCTGAAGAGTTTCACTGTCGCGGTGCTGCTCTTCCCGGCCTTTCTGTGGGCTGTCTACAGTGGCGATCAGTCCCGCTATCCGGACAGCGCATCCCTGGTGCGGTTTGGCGCACATACGATCTATTACACCATTGCCTGGATCTACTGGCCGTTGATCATGGCGTATGTCTCCCGGAGCACCGACCATCCAGAAAACTGGATCCGGTATGTGGTTACTGTCAACTGGATGCTGGCAACACCCCTGCTGCTGCAAATGGTCATCGTGCTTGGACTGGGCGAGTCCGATTCTGTGGCGATGAATGGATTGCTGACCGGGCTGCGGCTGTGGGGCCTGTTGGTCCATGGCTGGCTGTTGCGGATATTCTTTCGTACCGGTATGGGATTCACCGTCGGCCTTGTGATTGCGGATTACATGATCAACATGGCGCTGAGTGTTTTCGAGCACCGCATAATACTTGAGAGTGTTCAGTAAACTTATCCGGTGTCTGCCGGAATGCTGGGTCTACCCTGTACGCTGTAGAGTCATGGCCGCCTTTTCAATCAGCAGCCTGGGATCGGTATAGCAGGTGATCCGCAGTCCATGTTTCTTTGCCATCATGACCGCGATATCGACCAGTTGAACCGATGTTGAATCTTGGCTAACCAGAACGGCCACTTCAAGATCACTGAAGGTCGCTAGGGTTCGTCCGATTGCCTGACCGAAATCGTGCGCTTCCACCAGGGATGTGGCCAGCGTTGCTGGTGAATAGTCAATCATCACGAAGCGTCCAGCCGTCGTTAACACGGCATCCAGAATGGCTTCCAGGATCACCAGCTGCTCGCCAATGGTTATGGTTCCGGACGCGCGGATGGTGACCGCTGCCCCGGAGACATCAATGGTATGCGGCATAATCGCGGAAACCTTTATCGTTATCATGCTGTCTGGGGCCGCGTATATGTTTCGGAAGGCCCGGAATGTCGAGATCTGGAACGGTCGTGGATAATACTTCACAAGAACATGAAAAAAGTCGGCACCCCCGAGCATGAAACGGTATTTACCCGCAGGTGGATAAATAATAAAATTGCATAGTAATGACTGGAATTCAGCGTTTCCGCTCTTCCTTTCGTCGATGCGCGTTCAATCCCAGTTCATCCATGGCAAGACCGTCCTTACGCGCTGCCTCCGCAGCCTCGGCTTCGGCACGGTTCTGGCTGGCGATTTCATATCGCTTTTGGTTGGCGAAGGCTTCCGCCAGGGCCGTGCGGGCGGCGTTGATGCGCGGTTGCAACTTGCGTTTTGCGGCGACCAGTTCCTCCCGCCGCCGCTTTGCAAAAGCGATATAGGTGCCAAACTGTCGTCCGAATTCCGGGTTTTTTTCGGCCAGACTGGATTCCTGTTCCACGGATCGGGCGAGGTCATCCATCTGAGTCTGAAGGATATCCTCTTCCGCGAGCACCTGTTGCAGATTGATGCGTGCGCGGTCGATTTCCACCCCAGCCAGCCGGATCAGTGTTTCCAGCGTCTGCCGTGCCATCAGGCACCCGCCTCATACGCTTCCCTCAGGACTTGTGCGAGATCGGCATAGCCTTGCTCCAGGCTGGTCAATTCGTTCTTTTCCTGGGCGATGAAGGCTTCAAGCGGTTTGTTGAACTCTATCGCCTCATCGACCAGCGTATCGGATCCCTTGCGATAGGCCCCCAGCCGGATCAGTTCAGCCATATCGTCATAGGACGCCAGAAGCTGCCGAGCCCGGTTTACCAACCGGGTCTGCGCAGGCGTGTTGCAGTCTGGCATGGTGCGGGAAACGGACCGCAGGATATTGACCGCCGGATAGCGGTTGCGATGGGCGATGGTGCGGTCCAGCACGATATGCCCATCCAGGATTCCGCGCACCGCATCGGATATCGGCTCGTTGTGGTCGTCGCCTTCCACCAGCACCGTGAACAGACCGGTGATTGTGCCCTGCGCCGACCCCGGTCCCGCCCGCTCCAGCAGGCGCGGCAATTCGGAGAAGACGGTCGGTGTATAACCCTTGGTGGCGGGTGGCTCGCCAGCGGACAGGCCAATTTCACGCTGTGCCATGGCAAAGCGGGTAACACTGTCCATCAGGCAGAGCACATCCTTGCCCTGATCGCGGAAATACTCCGCCACGGCCAGGGTGACATAGGCGGCTTCCCGGCGCATCAGCGCGGATTCGTCGGATGTCGCGACAATCACGACGCTGCGGGCCAGCCCCTCCGGTCCCAGTTCGTCCTGAATGAATTCCTGCACTTCGCGGCCACGCTCTCCGATCAGGCCGATGACAATCACCTCGGCCTCGGAAAACCGCGCCATCATTGCCATCAGGACGGATTTCCCGACGCCGGATCCGGCGAAGATCCCCATACGCTGGCCCCGGCAGCAGGTGGTGAACGTGTTCAGGCAGCGGACGCCCAGATCGATTTTCCCGCCGATGCGCCGCCGCGTATGGGCGGGTGGCGGTTCATTGCGGATCGCATAGCCGACCTCCCCCAGAGGAAGCGGCCCGAGCCCGTCCACCGGATCGGCAAAGGCGCTGATCGTGCGGCCTAGCCAGGCCTCTGTCGGACGGATCACAGGCTCGGTATTCAGGACTTCCGCCCGTGCGCCAAGCGCAACACCCTCCAGCGAGCCATAGGGCATGGCAAGCGCCCGATGATCGCGGAATCCGATCACCTCACAGGTGATCCGTTTCCCCCGCCGCGCCGTCACGATGCACCGGTCTCCGATCGAAAGATGGCCTTCAACCCCCTCGATCTCGACCAGCATTCCCTGGACGGCTGCGACTCGGCCATGAATCCGCCGTTCCGGAATGCGGGATAGGTCCGCCAGCAGATGTTCCAAAAGGGTCGTCATCGATCCTGATCCGATACACAGTTCATGGAGACCCTATTGCGCCGATTCCCGGATTTCCACATCTCTCTCCGGAAACAATGCATCGAATGGCATGTTTGAAATAGCAGTGTAGCATGGTATCTATAGGCATCGTTGTGCCATCAACAGGTTCAATTGGAAAGCGACACAATGCGAATTCTGCTTGTTGAAGATGATCGGCTTACCGCCCAAAGCATTGAACTGATGCTGAAATCCGAAGGATATGTGGTGGACCACTCCGAATTCGGGGAAGACGGGCTGGAAATCGGTAAACTTTACGATTACGACCTGATCATTCTCGATATCATGTTGCCCGACATCGACGGGTATGAAGTGCTGCGCCGTCTGCGCGACTCGCGGATCGAGACGCCGGTGCTGATTCTGTCCGGTCTGTCGGAAATGGGCAACAAGATCAAGGGGCTGGGCTATGGGGCCGACGATTATCTGACAAAACCGTTCGACAAGCGTGAGTTGATGGCGCGCATTCAGGCCATTGTTCGACGCGCGCGCGGCCATTCACAATCAGTGATCAAGGTCGGTGACCTGACGATCAATCTGGAAACCCGTGAGGTCGAGATCGAAGGGCAGCCCGTGCATCTGACCGGCAAGGAGTTCGGCATCATCGAACTTCTGGCGCTGCGCAAGGGGGCGACGCTGACGAAGGAGATGTTCCTGAACCACCTCTATGGCGGCATGGATGAGCCGGAAGCCAAGATCATCGATGTATTTGTCTGCAAGCTGCGCAAGAAAATCTCCAATGCCGCCAATGGCGACAACTACATAGAAACCGTCTGGGGCCGGGGTTATGTCCTGCGCGACCCGAATGAGGCGGCGAAGAAAAAGGTCGGTTAAGCCAGTTAGGCCCGCTCGGTGGCGGATTTTTTTGCCTATGGTGGATTATTTCTGTCCGCCCTCGTTGCGGCAACGATTCTTCCAATGCAATCCGAAGGTGTTTTGGTTGCCTTGCTTGTTGCAGGTGAACAAGCACCAGGTCTGCTGGTACTTGTTGCCAGTATCGGGAATGTGTTGGGGGCCGTCATAAACTGGATGATCGGACGCAGTCTGGACATGCTGCGGGTCCGCTTCCGGATCGGCCCCGCTCCGCGCTCACTGGCCCGTGCCAGGATATGGTACGAACGATGGGGCCGTTGGACGCTGCTGCTCAGCTGGGCCCCGTTCATCGGTGATCCCTTGACCATCGTTGCCGGCGTTCTGAAAGAGCGGTTCTGGATTTTCCTGGCCCTCGTCACACTGGCCAAGGTCGGTCGATACATTTTCGTATATGCCGTGACGATGGGTATCCTGTCGTTCTGATGCGAGTCTGATATATTCAAATGCATGCAACCTTACCGATAAACACCAAGTAATATCTGGAATGATTCAAAAATAAACAAAACATAACAGTTAACGATTTTTTAATGTGAGGGGCCTATGCCATACTCCAATACGATAATTGGAGGAAACCATGCGCCATATCACAATAATTTCGGCGGTATTGAGTATCATATCGGCATCCATAGCCCATGCAGATACCCTTCCGTCCGAACAGGATCTTAAAATACTCATCGATAAGGCCTTTATCGCAGAAACAATGAAATGGCTGGAAGTTCCGGTGATGCGATTGACCGTGGAGGCCCGCAATGCCGAGGCGCAGGACATCGACCAGGCCCGGATTGATGAGTTGGATCTGATCTGGCGCGCGGAAACGAAAGTCGATGACCAGCCGATCATCACGTCGGTTCTGTCCAGTCCCCTCTCCAGCTATCTCACCCGGATTCAGGCAAACTCCCTTGGTCTCTACAGCGAGATTTTCGTGATGGACAGGAATGGCCTGAATGCGGGCCAGAGCGCGATTACCACCGACTATTGGCAGGGGGATGAGGCGAAATTCCAGAAGACCTATGATGTCGGTGCGAATGCGATCTTCATTGACGATGCTGAATTCAACGATGGATCAGCGACATGGCGTGCCCAGTTGAACCTGACGCTTCATTCGGAATCCGGTGAACCCATCGGTGCCGCGACGGTTGAGATCAATCTGACCGAATTGGCGCGACGACGGGCCGCAGGCATTCAGTAATCCCTCTTCATTCCCGGAGCAAAAGCCATGATGACCTGGTTCAACGACATCAATATTCCCCGGAAACTGCTGATTGCCTTTGCGGCCCTGGTCATTCTGATCATTGGCGGCGGTATCTTCACCTTTACCGAAACCAGAACCGTGAATGACAGTGTCGAAAGCAGCGTCGAACTCTCTCGGTTCACGACGCAACTTGCCACGCTGGAACAATCGGCCAGCGACCAGCTTCACGCGATACGCGGGCTGCTTCTGACCGGTAATCGGGATGAGATTACGAAGTTCAATACGGCTGTCGAGAATTTTGATCAGGCACTTGTGGAATTGGAGCAGTTCGATAACGAGGCGAATATTGCCGATGCCCTGACTGAAATCAGAACCCTTGCCACCGAATGGCGCAAGAATGGTGCGGAGGTGCAGATCAAGCTGATGCGACAGCCACTGACGGTGGACCATGCGCGCGTTCTGGAGGCTACCGGCCTGGGTGAAAATTTCCTGACGGGTTTCTTTGACCAGCTTCAAGTCATTGAAGTTCGGGTGACTGAGAAGGTGCTTCAGAATCAGGCAGCCACCAACGCTGCACTCGATTTCATGGTGATGGTCTCCATTGCCAGTTCTGTTGTCGCGACCATCATCGCCATCGGAGCCTATTTTATCCTGAAAGCCACGGTCGCCGCCCCGATCCTGACGATGAGCGATGTCATGCGCGATCTGGCCGGGGGCAATCTGGCGATAGAAATCCCGAATCGGGACCGTCGGGATGAGATCGGTGGCATGGCAAAAGCGGTTGATGTGTTCAAGCAGAACGCCATTGCCCGTACCGAAGCGGAAGCGCGGGAGCGTGCCTCCATCGAGGCGCGCGAGGAACGGGCCCGCAGGATGGAAGCCCTCGTCGCCTCTTTCGATGCCGAAAGCCGGGAGATGATCGAGGCACTGGCGAATTCCGCGCAAACACTGGAGCAGACCGCAACGACGGTTGCCAAGATTGCGGATGAAACCGCGACCCAGTCGACGGCAGTTGCGGCGGCGTCCTCCGAAGCATCGGCCAATGTCCAGACCGTGGCTTCCGCGTCGGAGGAAATGCGGGCCTCGATCCAGGAAATCTCCACCCAGGTTGCCGGAACGGCGGAAGTGGCGGCGGAAGCGACCCGGACGGTTCAGGAGGCTGAACAGAAAATCCGTCAGTTGGAAGCCGCTGCCCGCTCCATCGGTGACGTGATCCAGTTGATCACCGATATCGCGGAACAGACAAACCTGCTGGCCCTGAATGCGACCATCGAATCAGCGCGGGCAGGGGAGGCCGGCAAGGGTTTCGCAGTCGTCGCCAACGAGGTAAAATCCTTAGCCGCGCAGACCAGCCGGGCAACGGAGAACATCCGCCAGCAGATTGAGAAGATGCAGGCGGAGACCGGCAGTTCGGTCGCGGCGATTGCGGATATCACCAAGATCGTCGACCGGGTCAGCGAATATACCGGGTCCATTTCCTCAGCCATCGAAGAGCAGACGGCGGCAACCCAGGAAATCAGCTACAATGTCGGTCAGGCCTCTGAAGCAACCGATCAGGTCGCCAGCAACATTCAGGGCGTCAGCGAGGCCTCCGGGCGCACCGGTGATGCCTCGAAGGAACTGCTGTCGGCGTCCTCTGCCCTGTCGAAACAGTCCGATACGATGAAGAGCAGTATCAGCACCTTCCTGCGCAGCGTCCAGCAACTGTAACAGATCGGGCATGACACCTCTTTCCCAATATGAAAACAAGTGACGCACCGGAGTTTCCTCCGGTGCGTCACTGTATTTAAACGGGATCAAATCCTTAGGCGGCTTTCTTTTCGATCACCTTCTGCTTGGATTTGGCTGCAGCCGCAATCGGAATTGAGCGGGGTTTCGCTTCCTCCGGCACTTCGCGTTTCAGCGCGATATGCAGCATGCCATGCTCCAGCCGAGCCTCCGCGACCTTGATATGGTCGGCCAGACTGAAGCGCCGTTCAAAGGCGCGGGCAGCGATGCCGCGATGCAGGAAATGGCGTCCATCCTCACCTTCGGTCTGCTCGATCCGGCCGGAGACGGTCAGGGTGTTTTCCTGAACGGTGATGTCCAGATCGTCTTCGGAGAACCCTGCCACGGCCATGGAAATGGCATAGGCATCGTCATCCAGCTTTTCGATATTGTAGGGCGGATAGGTCGGTACCTGTTCGGTGGCGAGGGTATCCAGGGTGCGCGCCAGGCGGTCGAACCCGACAGTGGTGCGCAGAAGGGGGCTCATATCAAATGCACGCATGGTTCATCTCCTCATCTTCGAGCGAGCGTTTCAAACCGGAATATCCCAGATTTCTGGCGATATCCCTCCTATGCGCCGGATTGCGCCCATGATGCGTGAACCCCGTTCGGGCATTCGGTGCGGGGGCGATCCGACTTCGAATAAGTAGGGAAGGGCAATTTTCAGTTCAAGGGGAACATAGGCTAAAAAACAGGGCGGCCCAATGGACCGCCCTGCTGTGTCGTCGTGGGGATGGAGCTCCCCGTGGCCTTATTTCAGGCCGAAATTCGCAAAGCGCTTGTTGAAGCGGTCGAGCTGCCCCGACGCCATCAGCTTGCCGGTACCGCCGGTCCAGGCCGGGTGGCCGGTCGGATCGATGTCGAGGCGCATTTCATCGCCTTCCTTGCCCCAGGTCGTCCGCGTCTTGTAGGTCGTCCCGTCGGTCATGATGACGGTGATCGTGTGATAGTCGGGGTGGATGTCCTGTTTCATCGCGCATCGGCTCCAAAGCGTTTCAGGGGGCGCGCCCGCTCACGCGCATCACCCCCGTGCAGAATGTCGTATCAGGCGCGGCTTGTACCCGCCGCCTACCGGGATTGCAAATGGTTTCTGTGGCGCATTTTATCCATTTGCATCGACGGGAGCCTTCGAAGGGGGCTAAGGTTCCAGTCAGGGGCGAAACCCCATCCGAACCAGACAGGAGTCACCTGCGATGACCCATTTCCTCGTTTCCGAAGAAAAGCCGGACGGGCACAGGCTTGAAGATTTGCTGCGCATCGTACGCAAGGATGTGCTGATCCGCTGCACCAAGATCACCGATGATCAACGGGTTGAGGCGCAACAGGTGCTGTCCAATAATATCAAGGTTCTAGAGCTTCTGTCGGAGGCGATCCGGCTGGCTGAATCCTCGACCCATATACTGGACAAGGCATTCGGCCCCAGTCAGGCGGCGAGAGGTGGACCACCCCGAATCGGTACTGAATGACGGACGCTCCTATCCCGCTTTTCCTTCGGCAAGCACCGCCGTATCAATCTCATCCATCCAGGTGAGATGCTCCATCCCCTCGTCTGACAGATAGCGGCGGTAATCCGCCTCCTGACCGATTTCAACGAAGAGCATGTACAGCAGGCCCATGGAGTGGTTCCGGCACAGGGCCGGACGCAGGCCCTGACGCGGCAGGGTCCCGTTGAGGGAGTTCGAGGCATAGTAGCCCCAGGACTTGCGCGTGACGTCAAAGGCGGTGGCGACCGGTCCGTCGCTGCGGAAAGTCACCTGCTCGTCCGGTTCCAGATGAACCGAGCCGCAATCCTTCAATGTCACCGTCCCTGCTGACCCGACGCGAAAGGCGCGGGGGGGTGATTTTGCCTGGAATTCCATGTTGCAGCCTCCCTGAAATCAGGACAGCCTAACCGAACCGGACGGAATTGCCATGGAAACTCTGTTTGAAATCCCCCTTTGAATGCGCCTGAAACGACCAATATACTGAAGGGAGCGACAGGCTCAGTAGATGGGGGCAACAGATTTCCCGATCCGGGGATAGTTACAGCCGAAAGCGACACCCGAAGGCATTGTATGAACCATGAGAGTTGAACCGATAGCGATGAATTGGGAGTGGCAGGACGTGGCATTGACAGTACGCTTGGGTCCGAATGAAGACGATCAGGACGGTGACGATGGCGGATCGGGGCGGCCCGGCACCGGCGTTGTCACGAAGACGCGCCCGAAGACCAAGAAACCGTCGATGTACAAGGTTCTGATGCTGAATGACGACTACACGCCAATGGAATTCGTGATCTATGTGCTGGAGCGTTTCTTCGGCAAATCCCGGGAAGAAGCGACCCAGATCATGCTTCATGTTCATAACCGGGGCGTTGGGATCTGTGGCGTCTTTACCTATGAAGTGGCTGAAACCAAGGCAACGCAGGTAATGGATGCCGCCCGCAAGGAAGGTCACCCGCTGCAATGTACGCTTGAGAAGGAATAGACGGAACAGGATTAGCGCGGAACTGGCACAGACCTTGCCTACTGGAAAAAGTCAGGACGCGGGCCAAAGTTATCGTTATGGTTATCGGAGGGGGTCCCGGTTGATCCGCTCAAATTTACCCCCGATTGAAAGGAGACTGCTTCTCCATGCTGTCCAAATCTCTCGAACAGACGTTGCACCGTGCGCTTTCCTTCGCTGGCGAGCGCAATCACGAATATGCGACGCTGGAACATCTGCTGCTGGCGCTGACCGAGGACCAGGATGGTCTGGCGGTGATGCGCGCCTGTGGCGTGGATGTCGAGAAGCTGTCGGGGAATTTGTCTGACTATATCGACAATGATCTGAGCAACCTTGTCACCCTGTTGAGCGAGGACCCCAAGCCCACCGCTGGATTCCAGCGCGTGCTGCAGCGCGCCGCGATTCATGTCCAGTCATCGGGCCGGGAAGAAGTGACCGGTGCCAATGTGCTGGTCGCGATCTTCTCGGAGCGCGAAAGCCATGCCGTCTATTTCCTGCAATTGCAGGACATGACCCGCTTCGACGCGGTCAACTACATATCCCACGGCATTGCGAAAGTGCCGGGGCAGGAACCCGATCCGAAGATCGCCAGCACCCCTTCGGGTGCCGAGGAAGACGCAAAGGCGGAAGACGTGAACAAGAGCGGCCATGAGGCGCTGGATGCCTATTGCGTGGATCTGAACAAGAAGGCGGGGCTCGGCAAGATTGACCCGCTGATCGGACGAGTCGAGGAAGTGGAGCGCGTCATTCAGGTGCTCTGCCGCCGCACCAAGAACAATCCGCTGCTGGTCGGTGATCCTGGTGTCGGCAAGACCGCGATTGCCGAAGGTCTGGCCAAGCGCATCGTCGATCTGGACGTCCCGGACGTGCTGGCAACCTGCACCATCTTCTCGCTCGACATGGGCGCGTTGCTGGCAGGCACGCGCTATCGCGGTGATTTCGAGGAGCGGCTGAAAGCGGTGATGAAGGAGATCGAGGCCACCGACGGCGCGATCCTGTTCATCGACGAAATCCATACCGTGATCGGGGCCGGGGCCACGACCGGCGGCGCGATGGATGCCTCCAACCTGTTGAAACCCGCGCTTCAGAGCGGCGGTCTGCGCTGCATCGGTTCGACCACCTACAAGGAATATCGCGGTCATTTCGAGAAGGACCGGGCGCTCGCCCGACGCTTCCAGAAGATCGATGTCGTCGAGCCGTCGGTCGAGGATGCGATCAAGATCCTGATGGGCCTGAAACCCTATTACGAAGAGCACCACAACATCCGCTATACCCATGACGCGATCAAGACGGCGGTGGAACTCTCTTCCCGCTACATCAATGACCGCAAGCTGCCGGACAAGGCCATCGACGTGATCGATGAGGTCGGCGCGGCGCAGATGCTGCTGCCGGAAAGCAAGCGGCGCAAGCAGATCGGCACCAAGGATGTGGAAGCCGTCGTCGCCCGAATGGCCCGCATCCCCCCGAAACAGGTCAGCCGCGACGACCGCGATGCACTCGCCACGCTGGGCAGCGATCTGCGCACCATGGTCTATGGCCAGGACGAGGCCATCGATGCACTGACCTCCGCGATCAAGCTGTCGCGGGCAGGTCTGCGCGAACAGGACAAGCCGATCGGCAGCTATCTCTTCTCCGGCCCGACCGGCGTCGGCAAGACTGAGGTTGCCAAGCAACTCGCCCGTACACTGGGCGTGGAACTGAAGCGCTTCGACATGTCGGAATATATGGAGCGCCACTCGATCTCCCGTCTAATCGGGGCTCCCCCCGGCTATGTCGGCTTCGATCAGGGCGGATTGCTGACCGACGCCATCGACCAGACGCCCCATTGCGTGCTGTTGCTGGACGAGATCGAGAAGGCCCATCCGGACCTGTTCAACGTCCTGTTGCAGGTGATGGATTACGGTAAGCTGACCGACAATAACGGCAAGACCGTCGATTTCCGCAATGTCGTGCTGATCATGACCACCAATGCCGGGGCCGCCGATATGGCGAAGCCTGCCATCGGTTTCGGTCGTACCCAGCGCGAGGGCGAGGATACGGCGGCCATCGAGCGCATGTTCACGCCGGAATTCCGCAATCGTCTGGATGCCGTCATCCCCTTCGCCGCATTGTCGAAGGATGTCATCGGCCGCGTCGTCGACAAGTTCGTGATCCAGTTGGAGGCGCAGCTTGCCGACCGTGATGTCACCATCGACCTGACCGACGAGGCCCGTCACTGGCTCGGCGAGAAGGGCTATAGCGACAAATACGGCGCCCGCCCGCTGGCCCGTATCATCCAGGAGCACATCAAGCGCCCGCTGGCGGAAGAGCTTCTGTTCGGCAAGCTTGCCAATGGCGGCACTGTGCTGGTCGATGTCGACAAGGACGCCGACAAACTCCGCTTCGCCTTCCCCGATGCGGGCAATCCGAAGAAATCGGCCAAGGCTAAAAAGGGCAAGGCAGGGGAGCGGGCTTAATTTCAACGAAATGTGTTGATATTTAAAAGGCCCTGCCGGTGCAGGGCCTTTTTTTTATTTTGTACGTGTTTAAAATATAATTGTTGAAAAAAAATTAATATAATGAAAAATTTATCTTTAAGAGTTGTATGTGTTAAATTTTTCGTGTTGGAGGTTGATGTTAAATGTCTGAATCCATTTTAACTTTTCGATTTACTGGCCGTATGGCATCAGAAGGACAATTAAATTTCTATGAGGCAGGAAGGTTCTATTATGCTGCGGCGCGTTCAGTATATTTGATTGAAGAATACCGCCTTTCAAGGCGTGTACTAGGTCGTCTTACTAAGAAAATTAATGCTGATATTAGAATAGGTTCACCTGAGAAAGGATCATTCTTAGTAAATGTTATTGTTAATGCTGCGCCTGTATTACAAGATCCACTTGTCCAGCTATCTTTGGAGACTCTTTATACACATATCGTTGGGCGATATTTTCCCGCTGTATCTGCTACTTCTGATGCTGTTAAATTGGCACAAGAGCAAACTAAACAAACTGAAGCTCTTGTGCGTTTATCTGAACAAGAAACAAAACGCCTTGAAATGTATAAAGAACTTTCAATGACATCGATTAATGCTGTTTCTGAAATGGCTAAAAGAACATCTTCGCTTTACGAGGAACTTGTAAGGCTTCCGTCGGAAACTGATACTACTGATTTAAAGTTAAAAAGTGTTGTGGATGAGCTAAAAGCAGCACTGAATAGAGAGGAGACAGTTTCATCTAGTGTAAATGAATTAGTTTCTATAGAAGATCAAAGAAAATTAGAATCTCATTTAGTTAATGCTATTAAGGATTTAGCGCTACCCCTTAGAACTTCGGCAAACTCTCTGCAAGTTTTCACTAATAACAATGACAACGCGCTGGTTCATATTGATGAGTTCGGAATAGATCGTATACAAGATGATTTTCCAGACGATAGGCACACTATGTTACGAGGCCGAGTAAAGAGCCTTGACCGTGAAACTGGATATGGAAAAATTAGAGTATTCGATAAAAACATCCAAGGTGCGCTAAACTTTAGAATACCGGGAGGTATTGAGAATAAATATTGGGGCGAAATTGTTAACTCCTTAAATAAAGGAGAAATATCAGCTAGTTTCCAAATCTATAGAGATAGAAATGGAGTGCCATCACGACTTATTTTTGATAAGATAATAACAAATTAATTATTTTATAATATCTAAATAATACTTATTATCAAGCATAATTAATTATAATAGATCTTTTTGAGTTTATCCAATGCCATACATTGACAATTTATCGATAAATCGTCATCATCAAGTTTCAAATCCAGATGGTGGAGAATGTGATGACGGCGGCGACGGAAGTGGTTCGGGATGAGCGCGGGGGATGGCAGTTCTGGATCGACCGGGGGGGCACGTTCACCGATGTTGTCGGGCGCAAGCCGGACGGAACCTTGCTGACCCACAAGCTGCTGTCCGAAAACCCGGAAGCCTATAAGGACGCCGCCGTTCAGGGTATCCGTGACCTGCTGGGCCTCAAGCCGGATGATCCGATCCCTTCGGACAGGATCGACGCGGTCAAGATGGGAACCACGGTCGCGACCAATGCGCTGCTGGAGCGCAAAGGCGACCGGACCCTGCTGGTCGTCACCGAGGGCTTCCGCGACCAGTTGCGCATCGCCTATCAGGCCCGCCCGCGGCTGTTCGACCGCAACATCATCCTGCCGGAACTGCTCTATGAGCGGGTGGAGGAAGTGACCGAGCGGATTGATGCCAGGGACCGGGTGCTGGTCCCGCTCGATCTCGATGCCCTGCGCCCGAAACTGCAGGTCGCCTATGACGACGGGATTCGCGCGGTTGCTATCGTTCTGATGCATGCCTATCGCGTGCCCGATCATGAAATCCTGATTGCCGATCTGGCGCGGGGGATCGGGTTCACCCAGGTCTCCACCAGTCACGAGACCAGCCCGCTGATCAAATTTGTCGGGCGTGGCGATACGACGGTGGTGGATGCCTATCTCTCACCCATCCTCGCGCGCTATGTCCGCCAGGTCGCGGGGGAGTTGGGTGATGTGCGCCTGCAATTCATGCAATCCAATGGCGGGTTGACCGATGCCAGACTGTTCCAGGGCAAGGATGCGATCCTGTCTGGCCCTGCGGGCGGGATCGTCGGATCGGTGAAGACCGCGCAACAGGCCGGTTTTGAGAAAGTCATCACCTTCGATATGGGCGGCACCTCAACCGATGTCGCGCATTTCGATGGTGAGTATGAACGCGCGTTTGAAACGCTGGTCGCGGGTGTGCGGATGCGCGCGCCGATGATGCTGATCCATACCGTTGCGGCGGGGGGCGGGTCGATCTGTCAGTTTGACGGCGCACGGTTTCGTGTCGGTCCGGAAAGCGCCGGGGCCAATCCGGGTCCGGCGGCCTATCGCCGGGGCGGGCCGCTGGCGGTCACCGACTGCAATGTGATGCTGGGCAAGCTGCAACCGCAATTCTTCCCCTCCGTCTTCGGCCCGAACCAGAATGAGCCGCTGGATGCCGAGCCGGTGCGCCGTAAATTCGCAGCGCTGGCGAAAGAAGTTGAAGCCGCGACCGGCGAACGCCGCAGCCCGGAAGAAATCGCCGAGGGGTTCCTGAAGATCGCGGTCGAGAACATGGCCAATGCGATCAAGAAGATTTCCGTCCAGCGCGGCTACGATGTCACCGAATACGCGCTGCAATGTTTCGGTGGCGCGGGCGGACAGCATGCCTGTCTGATCGCCGATACACTGGGCATGACCAAGGTATTGATCCACCCCTTCGCCGGTGTCCTGTCGGCTTATGGCATGGGATTGGCCGATATCCGGGCGATGCGGGAGCGTTCTGTCGAGCAGCCGCTGGAGGCGGACCTGCTGGCGCGGCTGGATAGTGAATTGCATGCGATGGCCCATGAGGCGGAAGCGGAACTGATCGGTCAGGATGTACCGAAGGACCGCACCGAAATCCTGCGCAAGGTGCATATCCGCTACGATGGGTCCGATACCGCGCTGGAAGTGCCCTTCGGCCCGCTGGCGGAGATGGAGGAGGCATTCAAATCCGCCTATCGCGCCCGCTTTGGCTTCCTGATGGGCAGCAAGGGCCTCGTCGCCTCTGCCTTGTCGGTTGAGGCCATCGGACGGACCTTCGATCTTGCGACCGACGATCTGGCAACCCGCCAGGCCGCGCCGGAGCCGATGGAATGGATCACCGCCCATATGGCCGGTGAACCGGTCAAGGCCCCGGTCTTCGACCGGGACCGCATGGCACCGGGTCAGAAGGTCAAGGGGCCAGCCATCCTGGTCGAGCGGACCGGCACCAATGTCGTCGAGCCGGGCTGGGAAGCGGAAATGACCGCCATCGGCAATCTGGTCCTGACCCGTGTCGAGGCGCTGCCCCGTCAGGTTGCCATCGGCACGACCAGCGATCCGGTGATGCTGGAGGTCTTCAACAATCTGTTCATGTCCATCGCCGAACAGATGGGTTATACGCTGCAGAACACCGCTTATTCGGTGAATATCAAGGAGCGGCTGGATTTCTCCTGCGCGGTCTTCGATGCGGAGGGCAACCTGATTGCCAATGCGCCGCATATGCCGGTCCATCTCGGCTCGATGGGGGAGAGTGTGCGCGCTGTGGTGCGCAACAACCAGGGGGCCATCCGCCCCGGCGACGCCTATGTTCTGAACAACCCCTATAATGGCGGAACCCATCTGCCCGACGTCACCGTCGTGACGCCGGTCTTCGACGAGGCGGGGAAGGATATCCTGTTCTTTGTCGCCAGCCGGGGGCACCATTCCGATATCGGCGGTCGCACACCCGGATCCGCCCCACCGGATTCGAAGCATATCGACGAGGAAGGCGTCCTGATCGACAATTTCAAACTGGTCGACCAGGGGACCTACCGCGAGGAGGAATTCCGCAAGGTGCTGTTGGGCGCGACCTATCCCGCCCGCAATCCCGACCAGAACCTCGCCGATCTGCGTGCGCAGCTTGCCGCCAACGAAAAGGGCGTGCAGGAATTGCGCCGGATGGTGGATCATTTCGGCCTCGCCACGGTTCAGGCCTATATGGGCCATGTCCAGGATAATGCGGAGGAATCCGTTCGCCGTGTTATCGATGTCCTGAAAGACGGCAGCTTCGATTACCCGATGGATAACGGGCAGTCGGTGAAGGTGAAGATCACCATCGACAAGCCCAATCGCGGGGCCACCGTCGATTTCACCGGCACCAGCCCGCAGGGGCAGAACAACTTCAACGCTCCAGCCGCCGTGTGCCGTGCTGCGGTCCTCTACGTCTTCCGCACGCTGGTCAATGACGATATCCCGATGAACGAGGGTTGCCTGAAGCCGATTGAGATCATCCTGCCCGAGGACTGCATGCTGAACGCGCGTTATCCGGGGGCGGTGATCGCCGGA
The DNA here is from genome assembly GCA_965223125.1 of Alphaproteobacteria bacterium. Classification (GTDB taxonomy): domain Bacteria; phylum Pseudomonadota; class Alphaproteobacteria; order UBA8366; family Aestuariispiraceae; genus Pacificispira. The sequence continues at coordinate 3,095,610 of OZ244984.1, forward strand.
AATGTGGAGACATCCCAGATCGTCACCGATGCGCTCTATGGCGCGCTTGGCGTGATGGCTGCGGCCCAGGGGACGATGAACAATTTCGTCTGGGGCAACGAGCGCTATCAGTATTACGAAACCGTCTGCGGTGGCTCCGGTGCCGGTCCGGATTTCGACGGGACCGATGCGGTGCACACCCATATGACCAACAGTCGGCTGACCGATCCGGAAATCCTGGAATGGCGACTGCCGGTGCTGCTGGAAAGCTTTGAAATCCGGCGCGGCTCCGGGGGCAAGGGCAAGCACAAGGGCGGTGACGGCGTGCGCCGCCGGGTGCGTTTTCTGGAGGCGATGGACGTCGTTATCCTGGCCAATCACCGCATCGTGCCGCCCTACGGCATGGCAGGCGGGGAGGATGCAGCGGTCGGGCGAAACTGGATCGAGCGCATCGATGGCAGCATTGACACCATGATCGCCACCGATATGCGGGCCGTCCAGCCGGGCGATGTCTTCGTGCTGGAGACACCCGGCGGAGGTGGTTACGGGAAGGCTTAGATACTGGGCGATTCATTGTTACCCTCTCCAGCACGGTAAAGAAGTAACTCCAAGGAGCGATAGCCATGACCCGGAACCGCATCGTCGCCTCAGCCCATCTCGTTTCCGAGAAGGCGGCGGAACTGAGCGAATATGAATATGGGTTGATGGTTGGCTGGAACGCCTTTCAGCGCTGGATCACCCGCTGTATGGCAGCGGCGGGATATGGCGATCTGTCGTCGCTGGATATCATGGTGCTGCATTCAACGAATCATCGGGGCCGTGCCAAGCGGCTGGCCGATCTCTGCTTCACGCTGAATGTGGAGGATACTCATACCGTCAACTATGCCCTGAAAAAGCTCCAGAAGGGGGGCCTGGTCACATCGGAAAAGCGCGGTAAGGAAGTCTTCTATCAAGCATCTGATTTGGGACGACAGGCCTGCCAGACCTATCGCGACGTGCGCGAGGCCTGTCTTGTCGATGCTTTCCAGGCGCTGGGCGGGGTTGATGCGGCGGAGATTGCCGATACCGCGCGCACGCTGCGTGCCCTTTCCGGTCTCTACGATCAGGCAGCCCGAAGCGCCACCAGTCTTTAGGGATGAAGATTATATCCCGTTAAAATCCCGGTAACCGTGCCAGAAGGGCGGGGTTGTCCCAGCGCGGACGGCGGTCTTCGATTAGGACGGCATGTCCGGCATCCAGCCCGTCCGTCGCGGCGGTCACCCGGATTTGCAGGAAGCGCGGGACCAGTTCGTTGTTCAGGTCATCCAGCACCATCGCGGCGAGGGATTCCAGTATCTCGGTTTCCGGTAAGGCGGTTAGGTAGATTTCGAAGGCTTCTTCCTGGAGCAGCAGCTTGTCCGGTACATAGCGCAGCGAGATCGTGGCCGCACCATCACCGGTCTTTCCCACAACCTTGCACAGATAATCGACCCTGGATAACGGGTTGCGCACGGTCTCGATCCGCGATTGCCGCTCAATCCGTGCCTTGATGATTTCTGCATCCAGGGCCAGGGCTTCAGCGACTTTGTCGGAAGTGGTTTTGGTCGTGTCGCTCATACGGTAAGGCCTCCCGGACCTGGTGAACGGGTGTCGCTGTCCGGTATCAGATCAAATTTAGGCACGACCATGAAGTCCACCCGTCCACTGAGGCCAAGGGCGGAGACGGTGTCGATGAAGATGTCGCGGATATCATCTCGTGCTTCCTGTTCCAGCGGGCGCTGGGTTCGGATCATCACATCGACCTGCCTTTCGCGGGCAAGACCATCGAACTGGATCGGACCCAGGCGGCTGAAGTCCGCCTCGATGACGAAGCGCTTGGATTCTGCCTTGCCATCCTCTCGCTGGGAGTCTGCATCCTTGGGGGGAGTATCCCGCATATAGAGGCGGATCTGTTCAACCTGACCTGCGTTCAGGAAGGGTAGGGAGCTGACGCGCCAGTCCTGTCCGGCACTGTCGCTGGCCCGACCCTGCACGAGATCGCCGGAGAGTTTCGATAACAGCCCGGACTTTCCCCCATCTGCGGCAGCCAGCGTGCGGGCCGTATCGCTGCCAAGCCAGCGGTCTGCACCGCCTTGACGCAGGCTGTTGGCGAGGAACAGGACGGCCATACCCAGTTGCGCATTGGGTTGCGGGATCAGGGATTGCGTCAATCGCTGTGCCATCGCCGGATCAGAGCCGCGCAGCAGCGTGATTGCATCCTGCAATGCCTGGAACCGTGCGCCGCCAGCACCAAATTCAGCACTGCCCGGCATAGGCAGACGTGGCGCTCCGATGGTGTCGAGTAGAAGCCGGGTTCCCGTCGACGGTGTCGTCGGCAGAGAAACCGACAGGGTGCCGAACGATGATTGAATCAGTGTTGCGCCGCCCGAAGACTGTCCAGTCACCGTCCCGACGAAACTTCCGGCGGTTCCGGTGACGGCGAAGGGTTGACCCGGAGGAGCAATGCCGAGCAGTCGCACTTGCAGGTTTGTTCCCGCTGGTAAGGCTCCTGCGGCCGGGGGCTGTGTCGCGGGGGTGGAAGCCGAAGGCAGCGTTGTACCGGTGACGTTACCTGGTGTTGCAGAAGGGGAGGTGCCGGATGCGCCCCCTGGAACGGTGCCTGATGCTCCGCTCCCCTGTGTGGTGATAACACCGTTGAAGACCGACCCCAGTGTCAGGGTCGTCACGACGGCAGGCTGTGGGGTGGGTTGAGCCACCGGTGTGGATGCCGCGGCTCCCTGGCCAGAAAGGCCCGTCTGCGGTTGCAGGAAGAGCGTTGTCGGGGAACCAGTGGATTGGAGCGACAAGGCAAGGTTCGTTCCGACGGGCAGGGGGAGGGCCGTCTGAACCTGGAGCGTCTGGCCATTCTGAGTCGTCAGCGTTAACTGGCCGTTTTGCGGCACGGCGGTGACCTGGGCGGGTATGCTAGGCAATGATTGCAGTGCCTGCGCCAGAGAGGGCGGCAGGCTTGGTACAGTCGCAGTCCCGGAGGGCAGGGAGGCTGTCGTACCGCCGCTTGTTGTCGAGCCTGTTTGGCCCGCATTTGTCTGCCCGGCACTGCTCTGGCTGTTGCCGGTCTGGCTGGATGATGGCGGTGGGACGTTGGGTGTCTGCATCGCGTGTTCGGCCGGTTCTCCGACCGCCTCTGTCTGCGGTTAGACTATCACAGGTTATGGCATTTGTCTTTCTGACCTGCCGCCCCTGTATCCACTCAGCATACAATCAGCAAGAACTAGGCCAGATTCCGGGCGATGGCCTCGACATCCGCCGCCGCTTCGGAGGTGGGGGAGCGGGTGATCAGCGGCTGTTGCGCTCGGATGGCTTCGCGCACGCGGGCATCGCGTCGCACGATGCCGACAAGATCTGGTTTGCGCTTCAGGAAACCCTGACAGGATTTCGCGAGTGTCTCATAGGTTCGGCGGCCGCGCGCGGCGCTTTCTGCCGAATTGACGACGATGCGGATATCCATTTCCGGATGGCTGGCCCAACCGAGCTTGATAAAGGCATACCCATCGGTCAGCGAAGTCGGCTCGTCATTCACCAGCAACAGCACGCGGGATGCCTTGGCGGCCAGCATCTGTACCGTCTTGTCCACACCGGCCCCCAGATCGACTAGCACATGGTCGTAGCCGCCTGCCAGCGCGATCAGTTCGCGGGCAACCCGCTCGATCCGGGGGGGCGGCAGGCTGGCTAGCGAGCCGCTGCCGGAGCGCCCGGCCAGAATGTCGAAATTTCCATCCGGGAAGCGCTCTACGCATTGGCTCATCCGCGCCTTGCCTGCTATGGCCTGACCGAGGTCAAGTTTCGGCATCAGGCCGAGTTGGATATCGATATTCGCAAGCCCCAGATCCCCGTCGAACAGCAGCACCTTTCTGCCACTGCGTGCCAGGGCATGCGCCAGGGTTATCGCGAACCAGGTCTTTCCCACGCCACCCTTGCCCGACGCGATGGCGATCAGATTGTTGGTGGGGGTTTCGGTCGTCATGACAGGGTTACTCCTCGATCATGGAGCACCGGCTCCTCAGCGCTCTCTCCGGGCAGCAAGAGTCGGGCCAGCATCTTCGGGTCCAGCGGCGTCAGGCCCTTGCCGATTTCCGGGGCCATGGAAATTTCAGACAGACTCAATCCACCCGCATCGGCGGCGGACAGGACGGAGCCCAGCCGACGGGCCATGTCCAGGCCAGTGGTCAGCAGTGTGACCGGGCCGACCGGACGGAATGCCTCCGCCAGTTCCGCAGCTTCCTGGGGGTCGCGCCCGGCGGTCAGGACCAGGACGGTCAGGGTCCGACCGCTTTCCGCCAGTTCGACCAGATGCGCCAGATCCTCCAGATCGTAGGGGTTCGTGCCCGGCGTATCGATCACGACCATTTCCGTTCGCTTGATGCGGGTCAGGATGGACGCCAGCGAGGTGGCATCCGGGGCCTCATACAGCGTTGCCCCCAGTTTTTCAGCGTAGTTGCGCAATTGGTCGATGGCGGCAATCCGTACCGGGTCTGCCGCGACAAGATTGACGGGGAAATCGTGGTTCAGGGTCGCCCTGGCCGCGATCTTGGCGCAGGAAACGGTCTTGCCGACTCCGGGCGGGCCGATCAGCATGATCGGAACCCCGCCGGGCCGCTCGGGCAGGGGGGCGAATTTGAAGACTTTCGCAAGCGCGCCTGCCAGTACGTCGGCGGGGCTGGAATCCGTGCCGTCGCTTGCCGCATCGATCAGCCGGTCGATCAGCATATTCGGAACGCCATGACGTTCCAGCACGCCGGTCAGGAATTCCAGCGTTTCCTGTGATGCGCCGTCGCTGAAGAAATCAAAATCCTGGTCGCCCGGATCGATGGCGGCGGTAACCCGCGCCCCGCGACTGGCATCGTCCTCATGAGTCGCAACAATGATTGCATTGGGCCCCAATGTCTGGCGCACAAGCTCCATCGCTCCTGAAAGCGTATCCGCATGAAAAGTCTTAAGACGCATGCATGACTCACTAGATCATGTCGTTGCGATGGGAAAGCCCCATTATTCAATGCACAGATCGCCCGGATGCATGGGACTGTCCCTCAGAACAGGGCGTCAGATCTGGTCTAGCGTCTTTATCTTGGCCTTGGGGTGAATCTCGTTCTGGCTGATCACCACGGTGACCGGGCGGAATCGTTCGATGACGGATCGGACATAGGGGCGGATGCCGGGGCTGACCAGCAGGGCGGGGGTTTCCCCCTTCATCGCCTGGCGTTCGAAGACGGTGCGGACCTGATTGATGAAGTCCTGCAATTTGGACGGTGCCATGGCGAGCTGACGCTCTTCCCCCTGACCGACGATGCTTTCCTGGAAAGCCTGTTCCCAACTTGGCGAGAGGGTGACCAAAGCGACGAATCCCGCGCTGTTGGTGTTCGCATCCGATATCTGCCGGGCGAGGCGGGAGCGGACATGTTCGGTGATCTGGGTGAGGTTGCGGGTATAGCCAACAGCTTCCGCGACGCCTTCCAGAATGGTTGGCAGGTCGCGGATCGATACGCGCTCGTTCAGCAGATTTTGCAGCACCCGCTGAACCGCCCCCATGCTGATCGCGCTCGGGATCAGGTCCGAGACGAGCTTCTGCTGACCCTGAGGCAATTCGTCGAGCAGCTTCTGCGTCTCCGCATAGGATAGCAGTTCTGACATGTTGTCCTTGATGATCTCGGTCAGGTGGGTGGTGATCACGGTCGCACTGTCGACAACCGTGTAGCCACGGAACATCGCTTCTTCGCGCTGGTTGTCCTGAATCCAGACGGCGGGCAGGCCAAAGGTCGGCTCCACCGTCGCCTCACCCGGCAGGGAAATCTTTTCGCCGCGTGGGTCCATGCAAAGCTGCATATTGGGGCGCAGGTCACCACGCCCGGCCTCGATCTCCTTCACGCGGATGATATAGGTATTCGCGGGAAGCTGGAGATTGTCCTGAATGCGCACGGCGGGCATCACGAAGCCCTGATCGGAGGCCAGTTGCCGTCGCAGCGCCTTGATCTGGTCGGTCAGCTTGTGCTCCTGCGAGGCATTGATCAGCGGCAGCAGGCCATAGCCCAGTTCCAGCCGGATCAGGTCGATCTGCAGCGCCGTCGAGATCGGCTCGTCCCGTGGCACGGCCTCGGCGGCGGCTTCTTCCTCTATGGCGCGGGATTCCTCCTCCAGCACGGCCTTGGCGTTGGCCTGGGAGACGAGGAAGGCGGCGGTACCGGCAAACGCGGCCATGATCATGAAGGGCCAGGCCGGAATTCCGGGGATCAGCCCCAGCAGGAACAGCAGGCCGGATGCGATGCCAAGGGCGCTGGGATAGCCCGACAATTGATCGAACAGAGCCTTGTCGGTGGCCCCGGTAACACCCGCCTTGGTGACCAGCATACCGGCGGCAACGGAAACGATCAGTGCCGGGATCTGGCTGACCAGACCGTCCCCGATGGTTAGCAGCGTGTAGTTCTGCGCCGCATCGGCCAGCGACATGTCACGCTGGACCACGCCGATGATGATACCGCCGACGATGTTGATGAAAGTGATCAGAATACCGGCCACGGCATCGCCGCGCACGAATTTGGAGGCACCGTCCATGGCCCCGAAGAAGGAGCTTTCGCTCTCCAGATCCTTTCGGCGCTTGCGGGCCTGATCCTCGTTCACCAGTCCGGCGGAAAGATCGGCATCGATGGCCATCTGCTTGCCGGGCATGGCATCCAGGGTGAAACGCGCGGCGACTTCCGCGATACGCCCCGCGCCCTTGGTGATGACGATGAAGTTGATCAGGACCAGGATGGAGAAGACGATCACCCCGATGACGTAGTTTCCGCCCGCAACGAAGCCGCCGAAGGCCTCGATCACCTGACCGGCGGCGTCCGTGCCGGTATGTCCCTCCGACAGGATCAGGCGGGTGGAGGCGACGTTCAGGCCCAGCCGCAGCATCGTCGCGATCAGCAGGATGGTCGGAAAACTGGTCAGTTCCAGCGGCGATTTGATGAAGACAACGGTCATCAGGATGACGACGGCCAGCGTGATCGAGATCGTCAGCGTCAGGTCCAGCAGCCATGTCGGCAGCGGAATCAACAGCAGCACCAGGATCGCCATGATCCCGATCGGCAGGAACAGTTCCGAACTGGTCATGGCGGCGCGAATACGCCTGCCGGTGACGCTGTTCAGCCCCGTTCCGGGTGTGTTGCCTGACCCTTCGGTCTGCGCCATGACTGTCGACCGATCCTATCGCCTGATGAAACTATTCTGCCTCGGGCACAGTCCTGTCACGATTCGCCGTGTGCGGGGACGGTGTAGCCTTCTTCCGAATACTGCTTGAGTTTATTGCGCAGTGTTCGGATCGAAATCCCCAGGATATTGGCAGCATGCGTCCGATTGCCGAGATAGTGGCCAAGCGTATCAATGATCAAATCGCGCTCCACATCGGCGACGGTACGTCCGACCAGAGCGGCAGCGTCGCCGGTCACGGGCGTCGGAGCAGGGGGTGGAGCATTGGCAGCCGGGGCGGCATTGATGGAAGGGGAGACTTCCGGCATAGCGGGTGTTTCGGTCAGCAGGATCGCATCGGTTCCGATTTCATCGCCCGACGCCAGCAGTACCGCGCGGTGCATCGTGTTTTCCAATTCTCTGACATTGCCCGGCCAGTGGTAAGTCTGCAACATGGTACTAGCCGCACTGGACAGGCCACGCTGGGGCAGGCCGTTCGCCTCGGTATACTTCTTCACGAAATACGCGGCCAGCAGAGGGATGTCCATCGGGCGCTTCGCCAGAGCGGGAAGGTCTAGATTGACGACATTCAGCCGGTAATACAGATCCTCCCGAAAGCCACCTGATTTCACCGTTTCCTGTAGGTTGCGGTTGGACGTGGCGAGGATGCGAACATCTATCTTCACAGGTTTGGTGCCACCGACCCGGTCGATTTCCCGTTCCTGCAAGGCGCGTAGTAGCTTCGCCTGAAGGCGGATGTCCATCTCGCTGACTTCATCCAGCAGAAGGGTTCCGCCATTCGCTTCCTCGAATTTGCCGATGCGCCGTGCGATGGCACCGGAAAACGCGCCTTTCTCATGACCGAACAATTCGCTTTCCAGCAGGTTTTCGGGAATGGCCGCACAGTTCACGGCCACGAATGTGCCGGTCGCCCGCCTGGATTTGGCATGGATATAGCGGGCCATGACCTCCTTGCCGGTGCCGGACTGGCCGGTGATCAGGACCGAGGCGTCGGAAGGCGCGATCTGGTCGGCAAGCTTGATCACCCGCTGTGTCGCCGGATCGCTGTGGATGATGCTTGTGCTTTCCTCCGCCACGGCTTCCAGCACGGCTGCAATCAGTTCTGGGTCCGGCGGCAGCGGCAGGTATTCCTTGGCACCCGCGCGGATCGCGGCAGCCGCAGTCTGGGCGTCGGTTCCATCCATGCCGCAGGCAACCACGGGGGTATTGATCCGCTCAGCCACCAGCGCCTTACACAGCCGTTCGATGTTCAGACGCACGTCGATCAGCACGATGTCGGCCCCTTTGCCGCCGCGCAGGTGATCTAGACCTTGGTCAATGGAATCCACCGCCGCCACCTTCGCGCCGCGCTGGATAGCGATCTGGCTGGCGCCGGTCATATGTCCTTCAAGAGTGCCGATGATCAGGAGTTTCATAGTGCCTTATCCGAAATATTCCACCCGTTCGGACGGGGGCAGGACTGTGTTGAAGAGCATTTCAAGGCGACGGGGGTTCTCCTGTCGCCCGATGGAGGAGGAGGCCATGACATAGAGCTGGTTCAGCAGCATTTCCTCCATCGCATTGCGCTCCATCTTTGCCGCCAGTGGCGTGAAGACAACATTGGAAAGCAGCGCGCCATAGAAGGTTGTCAGCAGGGCGACCGCCATGGATGGGCCGATCGTGTTCGGGTCATCCAGATTGGCCAGCATCTGTACCAGTCCGACCAGCGTGCCGATCAGGCCCATGGCCGGTGCGATCTCCGCCGCCTTTTTCAGGATCGAAACTGATCGCGTCTGACGCTGGGCGATGGCCTGGACCTCACGGCGCATGATGCGCTCTACATCCTCGCCGGGCGTGCCGTCTATCACCATGGCCAGTCCCGCGCGCAGGGTCTCGCGATCTTCCACGGCGGGCATGAAGCTCTGTATCGCCAAGACTCCACGGTATCGTGCGATCTGGGCCAGTTGCAATAGTTGCAGGGCGGCCTCTCCCGCATTCAGATTGCTGCGGAAAACGGTGCGTCCCAGTGTCGGGAAGACGCCGATCATGTCACGTAGCGAAAAACAGGCTGTCACCACTCCGAGAGTTCCACCGATAACGATCAGGATCGACGGATAGTCGATGAATGCACCTGGACTGCCGCCCAGAACGATTGCTGCGCCAATCAGAATGGCAGCCCCGGTGATGCCCAGTATTGTCGCGAGATCGATCGATCCGCGAGTTGAAGGCTGGCTCAAGGGGCGATCACCGCCCTGTCCCGGCTGGGTATCGGTTGCCATGGCTGCGATTTATCCCATCACAAGATATGACATCAGGTCTGCGATTTGTCGGATTTGATGATTTCGGTCATGGTAACCCCCAGCTTATCGTCAACCAGGACGACCTCTCCCCGTGCCACGAGACGGTTGTTCACATAGATGTCGATGGCTTCACCCACCTTGCGGTCCAGTTCGACCACGGCACCGCGGCCAAGTTTCAGCAATTGGCTGACCTGCATCGACGCCTTACCCAGAACAGCGGCGACTTGCACCGGGATTTCGTACACGGCTTCCAGATCACGTGCCCCGGTCGGCGTCATCAAGTCAGCGGCGCGGGGATCAAGGAAGTCATCCTCGCTCGATCCCTCGCCCAGTTCCTGTAGGCTGAAATCCGCCTTCGCATCGGCTCCGTTCTTCACGTCGTCGCTGTCATCGGCCATGTCGTGCTACTCCTTTTCCGGCATTAGGCCGGTATCGGTGTTGTCCGCAGGGGGGGATGTTTCCTCCCCTGCTATCGTGGGCGTTGAGACTGTCTCCTGTTGACTGGTACTGGGGGCCGGTTCGGAGTCGCCATCGCCTATTTCCGCTTCCAGGCGCTGCACGGCGCGGTCTATGGCGGCGTCCACATCCGCCCGGATGCTTTCATATCGACGTTCGGCTCCTCCGGCACCCCAGTCAACCCGGACGTCGGACGGACCCAGTTCCGGGTCGGTCAGCAGGCGGATCTGTCCTTCGAATCCGGCCCGCTGTGCTGCCTTGTTCAGCCGGTCGCTCAACAGATCGGCGGTCTCTTCCGACAGGTGTATCGTCAGTCGTCCCTGATCCTGTAACTCCGCCAGACAATCGGTGACGACCGCAATTGCCTCTTCGGCACCGTGGGTGCGGGTATAGATCGGCATCAGCTTGGCCATCAGTTCCTGAACCATCCGGGCCATGTTTGCCTGTGCGCGTTCGTTCGACAGCCGCTGGACATCCCCCAGATTGGATACCATCGGTGCCAGTCGTTCCAGAAGGTCGTTCAACTGCCGCTCCAGCGTGTCCATCGCCTCGGCATGGCCTTCACGAAAGCCGTCTGCATGACCCTCCCTGTAGGATTCCTGGCGGGCTTCGGCAAGCTCCGCTTCGGAGAAGGTGATCTCGACAACCGGTTCCTCCACGACCTCCGGCTCGGCGGGGGCTGCTGCCGCATTGGCTGGCGCCCGTCCTCCACCGAATTCGTCGAAGGATCGTTCGAAAAGAAAACGCTTCATCTCTGCGGTTTTCACCGGTTTTGCCATTATACCTGCCGTCCGCTTTCTGGTCGCCTCGGTTCCCGATGCATCAATAGATCAATTCGTCTTCCGCGCCGCCTTCGGAGATGATGATCTCTCCCTTCGCGGCCAGATCCTTGGCGAGATTGACCATTTCCATCTGCGCCTCGTCGACGTCTTTCAGTCGCACCGGGCCAAGCGCATTCATGTCCTCGCGCAGGATCTTCGCCGCCCGTTCGGACATGTTGGAGAAGAAGAGTTCCTTGATCTGCTCCGACGAACCCTTGAGGGCGATGCCCAGCTTGTCCTTGTCGACATTGCGCAGCAAGGTCTGGACGCCACCCGGATCGAGTTTCTGGAGATCCTCGAAGGTGAACATCAGCGCCTTGATCCGCTCGGCACTGTCCCGATTGCGTTCTTCCAGCAGCGTCATGAACCGGTTTTCGGTATTGCGATCCAGCGCGTTGAAGATTTCCGCCATCATCTCATGACTGTCGCGTCGGGCCGTGCGCGCCAGATTGGTCATGAATTCGTTGCGCAGCGTGCGCTCCACATCGTCCAGCACTTCCTTCTGCACGGCCTCCATGCGCAGCATGCGCATGATAACCTCCATCGCAAAGCTTTCGGGCAGCGCAGCCAGCACCCGGCTGGCATGGTCGGACTTGATCTTGGAGAGAACCACCGCAACCGTCTGCGGATATTCGTTCTTCAGGTAATTGGCGAGAACGACCTCGTTCACATTGGCCAGCTTGTCCCACATGGTTCGACCGGCGGGACCCCGGATTTCCTCCATGATCTGGGCGACCTTGTCGGGGTCGAGGGCCTTGCTCAGCAGGCGCTCGGTCGACTCGTAGGATCCGACCAGTGATCCGGTGGAGGAAATTTGCTCGGCGAATTCCGCGAACAGGCGTTCGACCAGATTTGAACTGACGGTGCCCAGATTGGCCATCGTCTGGGAGATTTCCTTAATCTCCTCGTCATCCATATGGGAAAACAGCTTGACCGCATTGTCCTCGCCGATGGCAAGAACCATCATGGCGGCCTTTTCAGGTCCGTTGAGGCCTCTGTAATCGTCGCGTACCCGCATGGTTCCGGTCGTGCCAAGTCATGTGTTGCGCCATAGAAGGACTGGCGCGCCAGTCCCTGCATTGTGATCGTCCCGCCCCCTTATACGGTGAGTCCGCCCGATCCAACATGAGAAAGCGCCTCTCCCGTATCCGGATATTAACCTTAGTTCGCTTCCTGATACATCCAATTCCGCAGGATCGACACAGCTTCCTCCGGATGCTTTTCAATGATCTCGCCGATCTTCTTGAGGGAGGAGGCTTTCACCCGTCCCTCGATATGGGCAATATCGATCATATGCTCGAATTCCTCACCGCCTTCATGGGGAATCATATCACCCCCTGCACCGATGGCTCCTCCGGACTGGTCGGTAAGCATGGTCGGCGTGTCGCCCGCCGCGCGGGCCGCCGCAGCCTGCTGCTGAACCTCGAAGAACTTGGTCAGCATGGGGCGCACAAAGAGCAATGCGATCAGCAGGATCAGGACGACAAGGGCGATGGTCTGGACCGTCGGCAGGAATTGGTCCTTCGGGAAGCCGAATATCAATTCACCATCATCCAGTGTATAGACCGGAACATCCTCGAATCGCAGATTGTGGATCGTCAACTGGTCGCCCCGGGACAGGTCGAGGCCGGAGGCAGATTCGACAAGCTCCCGCAGGACCGTCATTTCCGCTTCCGAGCGCGGCTCATAGGTTCCGTCAGGCGCGCGCACGCCATCGACAACCACGGCGACGGAAAGGCGCTCCACCCGGCCGGGGGGAACGATCCGCTCCGTCCGGGTATTGCCGGTCTGGAAATTCTGCAGCGAATCCGTGCGGGATGTCGATTCGGTATTGCCCGCTAGACCGGCATCAAGGCCACCGGCATCGGGCAGGTTGTTGTCGACGGTCACAGTATCCTGATCCGCTTCCTTGGAACTGGAGACATCCTCGATCTCACGGGCGGAAACCAGAACCTGCTGCTCCGGGTCATAGGACTGGATGTTCTGGACCTCCTGCGAGAAGTCCATCATGGCGGAAATCTCGACCCGCGCCTTGCCGACCCCGACCACCCGTTCCAGCATTTCGGTTACCTTGCCGGACAGGCGGCTTTCATACCCTGCGCGGATATCGGCGACATTGTCCGGCCCAAGGGTTCCGGAGTCCGGATCTCCGCCGCCATGCAACAATGTCCCGCGATCATCGACCAGGGTGATACGCTTGGGGTTCAGGTTGGGTACTGCCGTTGCCACCAGTTGCTGAATTGCCGCCGTCTGCGTCCGGTCAAGGCGATGGGCACCGCGCATTTTCAAGACAATCGATGCGGTTGCCTCCATCGGCTCACGTGTAAACAACTCCCGACGGGGCAGAACAATGTGGACCCGCGCGCCGCGAACATTGTCGATAGAGGCAATGGTGCGGGATAATTCACCTTCAAGTGCACGCAGTTTGCTGATTTCCTGGGTGAAGCTGGACTGACCGAGAGACTCGTCCCGGTCAAAGATATCATATCCGACGGACCCGCTCATGCCCTGTTCAGCAAATTCGAGGCGCAGCGGCCCCACTTGATCGCGCGGGACCGAAATCTGTGATTGATCCGTTGACATGCTGTATTCGATCTGGCGGCTGGCCAGTTGGTCCGCGATCCGGTTGGTCGTCTGCGCGTCGAGGTCTGTATAGAGCAATGCCATATCCGGTTTCGCGCTGCTGATGACGACAAAAATCAACAGGCCGATCATCGTGGCCGTGCCCGCGACCGCGACGGTCAGCCTTGTAATTCCGACATTCCGGATGAGATCGATCAAACCGCCCACGATGCTGCTCCTCAAATCTCCGGCTGCCAGATTGGTCATGCCCAATAGGGATGGAACCAAACGCCGGAACCCCTGTTGCCAGAATGCCCGCCTGTTCCGTATGTCCCCATATCAGGACTGCAGGGCAATACTTTCACGCCGCGTGCCAGACCGGAGGCCTGACAGGTCACAGGGCAATTCTTGCCGTGTCTTTCAAAGTTCAACCGCTTGTTCTCAAGTCGGTTCGTGTAGAGCGAATCTCTCGCCAAAGGATTCTATCTGCCCGATTCGATAGTTGTATATCGTTGCCTCAAAAGTAAAATCAGGACTCGAATCGGCAGATTTTGCCCAACACTCGGCAAAGATAGCCGATATTCGCACCCACGCAATGACAAAAACACTATATATTGAATAAAATGCAGTATAGTTTCCGATATACATGGCAATCCATAAAGGACTCAAAATTTCGAATTGTGATTCGCTTCTGAGTCTTTTCAATGCATTACGAATCGATGTTTAGCCTATCGGTACTGTCGCAACCGTGTGACCCGAAGGCCTCTGACGCCGTGGTTTGAAATTATCTGGCGCCATCCATTCAGTTCTTCCGGGGTCAGGTCATATCGTTCGCAGGCTTCCTTTTCACTCAGGACACCCGTGTCAACCGCCCGAACAACCTGCGCTTTGCGGGAAATGACCCAGCGCTGGGTATCTGCCGGGGGCAGGGCGACTTCTGTTTTATCCGCAGTCTGGTTGTTCTTGCCATGTCCTGTCATCGTATCGCGCGCTCCAATCATTCAGGGGGACAAACATTCTCAAGAGCCAGTGTCAGCTCAGAGTCTTAATAAAGAATAAATTTATATAAAATTTTATGAAACTTGCAAGAAAAAACTGCCCCGGAAACGGAAAAGGCGCGCCCCGAGGGACGCGCCTGCAACCGAAAGAAGATACGGTATAAGCGATCAGCGTTTGGCGCGGATCAGTTCGTCAAGCATTTCATCCGCCGTCGTGATGATGCGCGTGTTCGCGGCAAATGCCCGCTGGGTCACGATCAGCTTTGTGAATTCATCCGCCAGATCGACGGTTGATTGCTCAAGGGAGGCAGATGCGATCAACCCGGCCCCACCAGTATTGGCGATCTTCACGACAGCCTGCCCGGATTTTTCGGTTTGCGAATAGACATTCCCGCTGCGTGGATTCAATCCGTTCGGATTGTTGAAGGTGACCAGGGGCACCTGGAAAATTTGACGCTGCTCGCCATTGTCGAACAGGGCGGTGACGACACCGAGTTCGTTCACTGATACAGAGGAGAGGGTGCCAAACTGCTTGCCGTTCTGTTCGACATCGTTCAGCACACTTGTCCCTTCGAATTGAGAGAGGCCGTTGGCACCCCCGACTGTCCCAAAGTCGATGGCGATGGCGGCGCGGTCATCGGATGTCGCAGCGTTATTGTCGTAATCGATGACCAGATCCAGAATGCCGTTTGCTGCATCACCACCTGCAGTGATGTCGCCGCCTGCAAGGTTCGAAACCAGGCTGGCCAGCGTTCCGTTCGCATTGAAGGTTATTGTACCGAGAACAGCTCCGTTCGCAATCAGCGCGGTATCGGCAACGCTGTCTGTTTCTTCCCCGCTGCCAGACAGAATTCCATCCGCTGCCGTGCCGCCCGGCGACCCGTCATCAATACCAATGGCTGCATCATCGTTGGCATCGATATCCACGAGGGATGTTCCTGTGCTGGTCGCGCCTGTTATGGTCCAGGTATTGGCTGCGGCCCCGGACTTCGTGAAAGTCAGCGTTAGCGTGCGCTGCGCACCCTGACGGTCAAAGATCTGTACCGAAGTATCGAAAGTCCCGCCCGTCGCGGTCGATGTCTGCAGGTTCGCGTCGAGCAGGATCGAAGTCGTCGGTGAGGGGGAGGCGGACTGGCTGGCGACATTGACCCCGTTCATCGCGGTCAGCACGTTTGTTACCTCAAATCCGGTATCCGTTGCATTCCGGGGAAAGCCGATCAGATAGAATCCGGCTGTATTGACCAGATTTCCATCCTTGTCGGCGCGGAACTCCCCAGCACGGGTATAGAAGATATCCCCTGTCGGTTCATATTCCTGCGTCGTGGCATTCAGGGTCACCTGATCTGTCACCGCAAAGAAGCCGTTGCCTGAGATCGCAAGATCGGTCGATGCCGTGGAGGCGCCCAGAAGACCCTGGGCATCAATCTCGCGCCCGATGCTGGATTGCACGCCGCCGGATGCGAACAGCGCTTCGGCCGATTGTGCCGTCACCAGGGTGGAGAACCGGGCACGGTTGACCTTGTATCCGACTGTGTTCACGTTTGCGATATTGTCCGAGATCATTGCCATGGACTGGCTTTGCGCGAACAGGCCGGACACGCCGGAACGCAGACCACCGAAAATACTCATCGCCTTACTCCTCCATTCCTCAAAAAGCATCCCACGATGTCAGACCCGGCTCAGCAGGTGCATCGTACTGGAGCATGGGCCATCGTCAGGCCGGTGTATCTTGTACGCTCAAAACCTTCCCAAGTGGGATCTTGACCGTTCCCATCATCAAGGTCGTGACCCCGTTACCAAACTCGACCCCGGTAACGACGCCGTTTGTGGTATAGGTCGCTTCAATTGGCTGCTCGTCTGAATTGATTGCACCGATCTGGAAGCTGTACGCTCCGTTCGGCAATGGGTTGCCAAACATGTCCTTTCCGTCCCATGTGACCGTGTGGTCGCCACTTTCCTTTTCGACGGCGGTTATGAGGCGCACCAGTTCGCCGGTATCGTCGTAGATTTCCAAGCTGGCCGTTTTCGCGGTTTCTGGCAGGTTGTAACCGACCGTGACCGGTTCGCCCTGAAGATTAACCTCATTGTAATCGGCGGTGATCTTCCGACCCATATAGCTGACGGCATTCGCCGCCTCACTCTGGCGGTTTAATCCGATCAGCTCGTCCAACTGGCCGCTTTGACGTACCGATTGTTCCACGTCCGCGAACATGACCAACTGATTGGTGAATTCCGTCGTGTCCATCGGTGACAGGGGATCCTGGTTCTGCAACTGTGTCGTCAGAATGGTCAGAAAGTTGTCGAAATTATTCGCAAGGCTGCTGAGTGCCGCCGTCTGTTTTTGAGACTGGTTCGGCACATTGGTCGTGGTGCTCAGCAGAGAATTGATGTCGTTTGCCATGGTCTATTTCTCCTCGGAGGCTCCCTCAGATACGGACGTCGAGACGCCCGTCATTGCTGAAGCCACCGGTTTCTTCGAAATGAAATCCCGTCTGGAACGGATCATCACCGTCCTCGGTGGAATTCGTGCCGCTGCCATTTCCCTGTGCCGTATCGCCTTCCGATCCGCCGCCGTCATTCTGGCTCTGCAGGGAAAAGCTCAGACTGCTCTGGTCGAGTTGCAGCCCGGCATCGTTCAGTGACTGGATCAGCGTCCGGGAGTCCTGCCGAAGCATATCCAGCGTTTCCGGGCGCTCAGCGGAGACGACGGCGGTCATCTTGCCGTCGTGACCCATATCCATCTTTATCTCGACACGCCCCAGTTCCTGCGGGCGCAGTTGCACCGTGATCCGGTCCTGGCCCTGGGCAAGTCCGCGCTGCACGTTCACCGCCACCTGCTCGGCGATGATATGGGGCGGGACGGGCGGGGGGCGGGAGGCATTGGTCGCCGGGTTCGTGGCGCTGCGCTGTTGCAGGCTATTGTTCTCACCCAGGGTCGCCGTGCCGCCGGTTGCGCCATCGACAACCATGCTGCTCTGTGCGGTGCCGGTCAGGGCCGAAAACTGCCCGCCTGTCGTCGCAGCAAGACCCGGAGTAATGGCTGCGCCCTGCGGAAGGTTTGGCTGTGGCGGCGGCGTGGATTGACTCTTGGCAGCTTCGGCAGCGTCCTGACCCTTGCCCTCCTCGTTGCCCTTACCCGCACCGGTCTGGGCTTTCAGCCTGTTGAAAATGTTATTGGCACTGCCTTCTGCTTCCGCCGTAGCGAGGCTGTCGGCATCAGCCTGCATTTGCAGCGTCGTGCCGTCGCCCTGCCGCTGGGCCGCATCGGCATTCACAGCGGCCCGTGCTCCAAGGGTGGATTGTGGCTGGGAGCTTGTGTGACCGCCTTCATCGGTGACCGTGGCGGCAATCTTCTGGGTGCCGGACTTGGCAGCCTGCTTGGCCTGTTCAAGTACTTCCGGTGTTACGGACTCGCCTTTTGTTACAGTGTTCGCGGCAGTCTGCACAGCAGCCTTGGTGGTCGCATTGGCCTGATCTGCCCCCGCTTCGGCGGCGGTCTTGCCCGGAGTCCGGGATGTGCCTTCAGTCTGACTGGCCGGATTATTGGTGTTTGCTGCGGTTTGCTGCACACCTGCCGTCGCGCCGGTTGCCGCCGGGTCGGCAGATTTCGGCTGCGCCTTGTCAGCTGCGGCCGCAGAGGGCGGTGCGCGGCGATCCGATTCCTGCAGATCGTCGTTCGGATCATAGGGATCGACGCCATTGTCTTTCGGTGCCTGCTCACGTCGGTCGGCTACAGGGCTGCGGCTTGTGTCGGGTTCCGCGCGCTGTGGAACGCTCAGTTGCTGGTCCAGCCGGGTGAATACCATATTCCCGGACAAACGCCCCTTGAGCATCTGTGAGAAACTGGTTTCGACAGCCGCCGCATCCGGGGTGTCGGTCTTTCCTTCACGATCCTCATCGCGGCTGCGGGCCTGTGCGGCAGCGAACACATCCAGGTTCTTGTCATTAACAGAGCTTACGGACATTGAGCGTCTCCAGTGTCAATTCTGCCTGGAGAACAGCAATAGTCGGGCCAATTTGGCTGGTGTGTCGTAACTGTATGAAGATATTGTAGTTTTAGGGATGGCGCTTGATCGGCATCAGTACCCGGAATGGTGTCTCGGCAGTTTCATCCAGGATGATTGCGCCATGATGGGGAATCTTCTGCCGCATTGTGTTCCGGGCATATGGGCATGACCATGCGCCGGGTGAGTAGGCCCGGTCGAGACACGACATTGAATTACCGTAGTAACGCTCAGATCGAAGTATCGAATGCGCGGGATTCGGGACTTCTCGACGATACGATATTGTCGACCTGACTTTGCAGGAACGTGATCAGGTTTTCCGAGGGAATGCGCCGCAGCACTTCTTCCGTATTCGGCAGCAGGATCTCTAGGAAGACGACATCCGTCTCAGCATCGAAGCCAAGTCGGGCCTTCAGGCCCTGGATCTGCAATTCCTGAAGTGACGAGACGCCTTGTTCTCGAACGGACCGTTCCTGGCGGCGCAGCGCATCTTCTTCGCGGGTGTTCGTTTCTGCAGGTTCCGTTGCCGCGGTGACGACATTGTCAGGCACATTCTGCACCGTCGTGGTCGCCCCGGCCTGACTGGTCGCATTCGGCGCAGACTGGCTCTGGCTGTTCTGTTGCAGCGGTAATTGGGGGGTAAGATTGACGTCCATTTCTAGCCTCCTCGACAGCTTCTGCTGTCGCGTTCATGGTCCATTTCGTATCCAAGGCCGTCCTCGGATACACTTCATGCATGAGACCACAAGTGGCAATATGGCAAAATTTGTCGAAAAATGCAAGACTATCCAATCATGCTGCGGGTTTGCGTCCGTTCATCTCTGGTGTACATGATGGAAGAATGATTTTGGGTTGTCGTGTGGGACCGCAATCGGATTCCCGTCGATGTCAGGATGAAGGATCGATCATGCCGCTGCGCATCAAACTACCCTCCAAGGAGCGGATCATTATTAATGGTGCGGTATTGGAAAATGCCGGGGAGGCCACGACGATCACCCTTTTAAATCGCGCTGACGTGCTGCGTCGCAAGGAAGTGATGAGCGAATCCGATGCGCAGAGTCCGGCGCGGCGGGTCTACTACATGCTGCAATGCGCTTATATGTTTGAAGATGACCGCCCCCGATATCGACAGATGGCCCTCGAATTGCTGAACCAGTACGAACTTGCCGCACCGAGTTCGAGGGAGATTGCCGAGAAGATCCGTACCGAAATCTCGGCTGGGCGGCTCTATAATGCGCTACGGGCTTCGCATCCGCTGATCGAACATGAGACGGAGCGGTTCAAGAGTCTTGGTCTATGGCCCGGGCTTGAAGAAGACGGCATGGATGACGAATTGGACACTGTGGAATCCGAAGAGATTTAGACGAGAGTCTATGGTGCGATCCGGGTATAGACCCAGTTGAAGGCGCGGATCCGCCGGTCGAGTTCTGCCGGGGCAATATCGCCGGGAACTTCACGCATTGCATCGAATTGCGACTGGGTAGTCTTGGGGCCGCTCCATTTCTCCCCGTTCCCGATAAGCGGGCGGCTTAATGTCGCCAGAGCCACCGTATTGGCCAGGAACAGTCGCGCCAACCTCTGATAGGCAAAAATCGCGATATCCGCGGCGGTATCGAAATGCATGCTTGGAAACCGCTCGCAGTCGAGGATTTCGCCCTCGTCGACCCGCGCGATCATGCGATGGAAGGTCACGCCGAACTGCGATGCCCTGGCATAGCAGGCAAAGGCGGAGGGCCTGTTGCCGGGATATTCCGGCGGCCCCGGATGAAAATTATAAGCCCCGCCAGGGAAATGGGTAAGGTATTCCTTCGCAACCACGATGGCAGTGGAAAATCCTATCAGCCGCGCCCGACCGGAAAGCAGAGGCAGGGCGTTTCCAATATCGACATGGGTTCCGGCATGGGTAATGGAAAGCGTGCGGTTGGCACGATGCAGGGCGGCAGCGCAGAAGGCGGCTTCCGGGGCCTTCATCAGCAGAACGATATCGATGGGATGCCGCGCCGATATCGGATCGGGCGGGGGTGAATGCGTGTCGGCGGGACCGCTTCCGCTCACGCCTCTCGGGTGGTTTTGGCCGCAGCCCCCGCCGATGAATCGGCTGTTGTCTGTGCCGGGGTGCTAGAAGGGGCATCGGTAGGTTGGTCTGGAGCGGGTGGGGCGGGGTTCAATCCATACATTTCCGCATACTCGCGGCGCAGACGTTCGGTCTCCTGCGGGTCATCGGATGGGCTGCCCAGAAGTCCGGCACCAATCTGGCGGTTGATATTGACAAGAACCTGCAATTTGGCTGCCACCGGCGTGCCGATCAGTTCGGCGGAGCGTTTGTCGATGAAGTTCGTCAGGCTGAGAAGGTTTTCACGGATTGCCTGCGGGGTCTGGCAATCCGGATCGACCAGTTCGGCCTGAAAGATCGTCCAGACACGCCAGTTCAGGCGCACCACGTTCTGAATGCCTGCCAAGTCATCAGGATTGCGCGCGGCTTCATCCAGCCTTCGGGCTAGTTCAACGAGGGCATACCCCTCCGCCGCCTGGGGGGGAGCATTGTCGAGCGCGGCGCGCTGCTGGCTGGCGTATGGATTTGACATGCAGACCGTTTCTCTTTCAAAGGGCTCCGTTCCTTCTTCACGCACGGAGCATACAGCGTTTGGGCGACACAATCCAACTGTGTCAGTCTACCGACCAATGGTAAAGTTAGAGTTAACGGAGCCGGTATCCAGAATTACCGCAGGAAGTTTACCAGTGACAACTGGCTTTGTCGGGCGATTGTCGTGTAGGAGGCTTCCAACTGGGTCTGGAGGGATGAAATCCGCACTGCGACTTCAGCCTCGTCCGCGACGGTCAGATCAGTCAGGGCATCGGTCGAAATGGTAATGAATCCCTGGTGGATTTCCTTGGTGCGTGACAGTTCGTTGATGACGGTGCCGTTGCTGGCCTGCAACTGGCGCAACTGAATGCGGGCATTGTCCAGCGCATTGCGAGCCTCTCCCAGGAATTCCTCACGCTCCGGCTCGGTCAAACCGGTCTGTGCGGCTGATTTCAACCGCAGTAAGCCCTCCACGACATTCTGGAATGCTTCTTCTGTCGCTGTCAGGGTATAGGTGACCGGCTGGGAGTCGTTGATGGTTACCTTCATGCGCTCATAGGCATTCGAATTTACGGTATTCGCGCCACCAAAACTCGTATGATATGACTCGACGGTGTTTGCACCGCCCTGGTCTATTGTATGCTGCGGGATTGTATCACCGGTTTCGATCACATTCGCGGGAGCCGGTGCGGAGCCAAGGTCATTCGTGGTGTAGAGCGACAGCGTGCGCAGATCCCGCACCGGGGCATCGCTGAAATTGGTACCTGCGAAGATGAAGCGGTCACCCAGCTTGATATTCAGGTTCGCTTCGACTTCCAGCATGAAATTGTTGGCAAGTGACGTTGTCGTGGTTTCGAACGTGTCATCCTGGCTGGATAATGGTTCGGCGGCATTCAAGGCATCCGAGGCGACTTCGATCAGACGCTCCAGAATCGCGTCATAGGAAAGTGCGGTGCTTTCTGTGATATCGATTGTCCTGATATAGGCCTGTCTGGCCTCAATATCCTTGCGGAGGTCGACGATACGGGTGGAATCCTTGCCGTAGAACTTCAACTCCTGGAAATTCTGGCCGGTGGACAAAGAATAGTTCAACTGACTGAGCCGACTTCTGTTCTGGCTCAGGATCATCAGGTTCTGGTTTAGTATTCCGGTTGCGCTGACACGGCTTACCATGGTGGATATCCTTTCTTTCGGCTCTGTTTTATGCTTTCCGCTTCTGCGGGTCGCTCAGCAGGGCCCGAGAAGAGTGAAGCAATCCACATGCCAAACACTTGATCAGAAAATTTCAGTGTGATTCATCCGCGCTGTGAAATTAGCTATTGACAAGCTTAATGTGTCTCCATATTTTCGGCACTGTTCGGTTGAACCGTTCCGTCTCGCAGAAGCAAGACGTCATATACTGGCCATCCAGAAAGGACCTTAGCCATGTCAAGTGATATCACCCTTACCGGCGCGCAACGCAGTGCTCTGCTCACCCTGCAGAATGTCGCTGATCTGTCGGATCGCACCCAGAACCGCCTCACGACCGGTAAGAAAGTCAACTCGGTTGTCGATAACGCGGTTGCGTTCTTCCAGTCCAAGGGCCTGAGTGACCGGGCCGCTGACTTCACCGACCGCAAGGACGGCATCGACCAGGGCGTTTCCTCGATCACGGCGGCGCTTGATGCCCTGTCGAGCTTGGACTCACTGCTCAAGCAGATGAAAGGTGTCGCGGAAGCTTCGAAGACGCAGACCGCGACGGAACGGGCTTCGGCCACCACGCAGTTCGAGGAATTGGGTGACCAGATTTCCCAGCTGATCGAAGACGCGTCCTATCAGGGCCTGAACTTGCTGAACAGCACGGGATCCCAGTTGGATGTCGCGTTCTCGACCCGGACCGCCTCGCGCTTGCAGGTCGACGGTTTCGATCTGAACGCATCCTCTGTGACGGCAACCGGAACCCGCAGCCTGTTTACCGGTATCGACACCAACGTCGCAGCCGGTGCTTTCTCTGGCGGGAATTTCGTCGGTCTGTCCTCGCTGACCAATACCGGGATTGCCAACGAAACCGCCCTGACCTTCACCGATTTCAACCAGATTGGTACCAACAACTCCTACATTGCGGCCGTTGATGACATCACGTCGAACATCGACCTTGCGATCAGCAAGGTTCGGTCGATCTCTCAGGAACTCGGTACCAACGTCGCTATCCTGCAGACTCGTCTGGACTTCACGAACACTTACGTGAATACGCTCCAGGGTGGTTCCGACAAGCTGACCCTTGCGGATCTGAACGAAGAAGGCGCGAACCTCGTTGCCCTTCAGACCCGCCAGCAGTTGGGTATTCAGTCTCTGTCAATTGCCGGTCAGCAGCAGCAGTCGATCCTCGCGCTTCTGAACTAAGCCGTCGGATCGCGTCACAATTGAGTTAGCCTGGGGGGATCGATCAAGAATCGATCCCCCCATTGCTTTGTGATGCCTTTCGCCTGATCTGTTGTTGTGGGAAAGCTTCCGAATCATCGTATCAGGAAAAAGGAACGTATCCGGTCGCGCGGCAATGCCGTCGTGGTCGACGAATGGAGAGGATGACAATAGTCATGTCAGATGGATGGGGTTCCGGAACTTTCGATCTTAATTTCGAGAATTCCAGTCTGTTCGGCTCCAGCGAGGATGACCGGGTCCGCTCAGTCCTGACATTGCTGTATGCGAAGAACACGACTGAAGCGCTTGATGTTCTGGAAGCAATGCGCGGTGAGATTGGCGCTACGCCGCTTGTCCTACATCTGCTGGCATTGGCCATTTGCCGGACGGAACGGATTGTCCCCGCGATACGCCTGTTGACCATGGCGCATGAACAAAGCCCGGATACCTATGAACATGCTGAGGTTCTGGCTACGTTACTGGCTGTGGCGGGGCATCGTTTGGAGGCGGTTTATTACGCGAAACTGGCAACCGCCCTGTCGCCTGGTTACCCGCAGTTTGAACTTGTCCCGAAATGGCTGATCCGGTTTGGTGCGGCACTGCTGCTGGCGGAGGAAAATCCGCTTGCTGATCGGGGATATGGATTGCTGCGCGACGGGGCATTGCTGAAGGCGGCGGAGACTTTCATCGATGCGGTCGATCTGGATCGTGACAATGCCCAGGCCTGGCGCGGTCTGATCGAGGTCAGTCGGCTGCGGCGTCGTCCCGGTGATGCGTTGCGCGCCGCAGAGGCGTTGGTGGCAATCAAAGGGGATGAGGCTCAGGATCTGTTGCGTTTGGCACGATGCCAGATTGGCGTTGGAGATATCGATACGGCCTGGAAAACGGTTCAGTCCGCTTTGGCGGCATCTGAGGGTGATATTGATATGGCGCAGGCCCTGGTCAATATGCTGCGTTATGACCAGTCTGCTCCGGTCACGCTTCAGAAAACGCTGTCCGATGCGTGGAATGCACTGGCCAACCGGTCGCCGGTTTCGGTGAATATCGTGCAGCGGAAATCCGATACGGAGCGATTCCGCGTCGGAATATTGTCCGGCGCGATGCTGGGCCGGTCAGATCGAACGGCACTGCTTGCGACCATTGAAGAGGCTATCGGCCGGGCGGCGGATATTTACTATTATTCCAACACCGACCTGGAGGATTCCGTATCCCGTCGCCTGCGACGTAGCGCCATCAACTGGTGCATCATTCAGGATGTGGATGATGAAACGGTCGCGACGATCATGCAGAATGACGAGATACAGATTCTGCTGGATCTGGACGGATTCGATTGGACGGGCCGCCCCGGTGTCGTCGCCCTGAAGCCTGCGCCGGTGGTTCTGTCGGTTTTTGGCACACCCGGATGCGTGCCGGGAACATCGGTCGGGGTGCTGGCACTGGGTGAGCCGGAATTGCCCGGTTTTTCTGGAGCACCGGACGGGGCTGTATTGTTGCCGATGGCGATTTCGACCTGGCCGCTCTATGCCGATATCAGGAAGTCGGCAGAGGCGGCACCGCCAGAAGATACCAGGACAGGCCCGGTCCGTATCCTGATCGACGCGCCAGCGGCCTGTATTTCCTCCGAATTTCTGGCCGTACTCGCCAATGCAGTACGCCATGGAATGCAGGGCGTTCTGGTTCTGCGCAGTGACGATCCTGAGGACAGTCAGGCATCAGACATCCTCTCAGAACGGTTCACTGCCGCAGGATTGAACCTGGCAACAGTGGAACGTGTGCCCCATAAGACGGCTCTAGAGAATATTATCGAGGATATCGATATTGTCCTCGACAGTTTCCCCATCCCTTCGCTGGAACCGACAATCGTGGCATTGCGCCATGGCAAGCCTGTGCTGACCCTGCAGCCTGGTCGGTCGATGAATGGATCGGTATCCAGTCTGCTCCGGTCATTGGGGCTGGAGGATTGGATTGCGGTGGATTCCGATGCCATGGCACGGGCTTTGGCACGGATCGTTGGTGACCCCGAGACACTGCGCCGCGCGCATGTGCGGATATTTGAATCAATTTCCGCAGCAGCGACGGTTGAGACACGAAACAGGCGGGGGCGTGCCTTTGCCGAACTGTTTGACAGGCTGTTGGCTGAGGCGGCGGGAGATCGGAAATGAAGACACTGGATCTGACGAAGGACGCTGTAGCAACGGCCCTGTTCGGAAAGAACATAGAGGCACTGGCCCGTCACGACGCGGAACTCGCGGAGCGGCTGCGGTTGATCGATGCGCCGGTTTCAAAGATCGTCGAACTGGATGATGGAGATATCAATCTGGATATCGGTCATACGCTGTTCTACGAAAAAGGCGTCCGCCAGTTTGTGGATGAGCAGTACGGTGCCTATATCAAGGAGCCATACCGGATCGATATCGGCTATCCCATCCCTGAACTGACACCGCCCCAGCATATGTCACGTATCGCGATCCGCAGGCTGACAAGTCTGGTGAAGGCGAATGACATCAAGCGGCGGAAAGGGTTCGATCAGCGCGACGTTACCGGTTTTGCCGTGTCACTGGGGGTTGGGATCGGAGATCATGTCGGTCGATTGCTGACCGATCATGAGGCGCAGTCGCTGATCGTGGTCGAACAGTTTATCGAATTCCTGTGGCATTCGATGCATCTGCACCCCTGGCATGAATGGATAGAACTGGTCGAGGGACGCGAAGGACAGGTCTTCGTCATCCTGGGGGACGATGCCGCTTCCGTTTCGTCGGAACTCACGGATGCATTGCGTTCCGACAATGGCGGGACGCTGGACGGGACGCTGTTATATACGCATTACCGGTCCCACTTGGTGCGGCAGATACACAAGGGGCTGGGGGATCAGATCGGATATATCGGGTCCAATCGTGGGTTCTTCGAGGATGAGAACATCATGATCCAGAACTCGACCCGCAATTTTCTGTATCGCGATCACATGCAGTGGCGCACCCGTCCGCGCCGGGAAAAGGAATGCCCCGCCTTTGTCGTGGCGGCCGGTCCGTCCGTCGATGGGGCAATTGACACGATCCGGAAATACCGCGACCAGGTGGTGCTGATATCTTGCGGGTCTGGCCTGAAAGTCCTGTTGTCCCAGGGGATCAGGCCGGATTTCCATGTCGAGGTGGAAAACACGTTTGGCCAGGCGGATATCCTAGAACGCGTGGCTGGCCAGTATGATCTGTCCGGCATCACCATCGTCGCTGCGGCGACGGTCAATCCGCGCACGGCAGCGGTCTTCGATAAGGCGATATTCTTTCATCGCGACACGGTCTGTTCATCGCGGTTCTATGAGTTGGAGAATCTGCCGATGTTCCTGGCGGTTCCGACGGTATCGAATGGCGGGCTGCGTTTCGCCCTGGGGATGGCCTTCAAGGAGGTCTATCTGTTCGGGGTCGATCTTGGCACACGGTTGGCGGACTATCATCATTCCAAGGCATCGGGGTATTATACCGATACGGAATTCATGTTCTCCTTCCAGGGAACCCAGGAATCCACTGAAATGACGCTGACAAACGCGGGCAATTTTGGTGGAACCGTGTTGACGATGAGTGGTTTTCTGCTGAGCCGCTTGTTCATGCAGAAGCTTGTCCACATGTTTGCCGGCTACAAGGTGTTCAATTGTTCCGATGGGGTGGAGATTCCCGGAACGATACCGAAGCTGCCCGAGAAAGTCGCAGTCGAGGCCGATCCGGCGGGACGGGAAAAGGCGATGCGGCAAATCTACAATGAAGTCGAACATCACCGTGCCGGAGAAAGCGTACCACTGGACCGGTTCCATGATCTGCGTGGCAAAGCGTTTGCGTGGTACCGGACGGCATCGTCGGTGCTGGACGAACTGGAAAGCCGAACTGAGGTGAATGCCTTCACCACCTACGGTGCGCTCTGGAAACTGTTTCAACCTGCCCCCAACGCATCGTTCGATCCGGTTGCCGCGGTGGTCTGGCAGAACAATTTTGGCACAGTCATGACCATGTTCAATGTCTATTTTCGTATTCATCGGCGGGTAGAAGACGGCGAGGAAATGAAGGTCTATCAGCTCTTCCTGTCCGAACTCCGGGCATTTCTTGCCGATATGGAGGCGATTTTGTTGAGCGTGATTGATGAAATGATCGCGGAAACGGAGGAAGTCCAGTTCTCCTCCATACTGTCCGCCTAGGAAGGGATGGTTTCATATGTGCGGTATTGCCGGGCATCTCGGATCCCGGTTCCTGGCGCCACCGCGTAAGGCGGCGGCTCTGGCCCGCATGGCCAATCGAGGACCGGACGGGCAGGGGGGCCATACCGCGACGTTGCCCGACAGGCGCTGTCTCGATCTGATGCACAGTCGCTTGTCCATCGTCGATCTGGATAGCCGATCCGACCAGCCCTTCTGCAAGCACGGTCTGGTGCTGATATTCAACGGGGAAATCTATAACCATCCCGAATTGCGGGGAGAACTGTCGGCGCGGGGATACCGGTTCCAGACGACGGGCGATACAGAGGTATTGCTGGAAGCCTGGCGCTGCTGGGGGATCGGGGCGCTGGATCGTCTGGTCGGGATGTTTGCCTTTGCCATACTGGACGAGGTGGACGGTCATCTGACGCTGGCACGCGACCGGTTCGGGGAAAAGCCGCTCCATATCTGGGACCGGGGAGCGGACGGGTTCCTGTTTGCTTCCGAAATCAAGGTGCTGACGGCGATGGCGGGGACAGTCCCGCCAATTGA
The DNA here is from genome assembly GCA_965223125.1 of Alphaproteobacteria bacterium. GTDB lineage: Bacteria > Pseudomonadota > Alphaproteobacteria > UBA8366 > Aestuariispiraceae > Pacificispira. The sequence goes on from OZ244984.1 coordinate 3,123,649, forward strand.
TGGGCTGCATATGCGTCGCTATCTGGTGAATGGCTATAAAGGCCTGATGCAGGAACACCGGACGTTCTTTGATGGCATTCGGGAATTGCCTGCCGCACATGCACTGGTTCTTGCTCCGGGGAAGCAGCCGGATTTGCGTCGCTACTGGTCGCTTGCCTATCGACCGGTTGCGATGAGTGGCAATCAGGCGCAGGAAGCCGTGGATGCCGCCGTGACCACGGCAATCGCGCGTAGCCTTCGGGCCGATGTGCCGGTGGCCGTGCGATTGTCAGGCGGGATTGATTCCAATGTCATCGCGGGCATGGCGCATCATCGCCTCAATTCCGACATCACCTGCTTCTCTATCATTGAGGATGACTGGCGGTATGATGAATCCGCGATGATTGCGAAAGGGTTGTCCGCGCTGGATATTCCCAATCACCAGATCCGGATACCCCGCGACGGATTCCTGACCCGGTTGCGGGATATGATCGCCTATTTCGATGGGCCTCCGCTGACAATTTCCTACTACCTGCACTATCTGGTCAGTCAGCGGATTCATGATGCCGGGTTTAAGATGTCGCTCGGCGGGACCGGGGCGGATGAGGTGTTTTCCGGCTATTACGATCACTATCTCTTCTGGTTGGCGGAAATGGCTGGTCGCAGCGACTTTGACCAGCTTTGTACAGATTGGCAGGCCGGATACGGACAGTTCGTTCGGAATCCCTTCCTGCAGAATCCACGCGCCTTCATCGATGATCCAACTCGGCGAGACCACATCTTCCTGGGCGCCGACCGGTTTGCCGGATTCCTGACCGAACCTTTTGATGAACCGCATCGGGAGGATCAGTTCTGCGATGACTTGCTGCGAAACCGCATGATCAACGAATTGCTGCGCGAAACCGTGCCGGTGATGCTGCATGATGACGACCTGGCCGGGATGCGCTGGTCGGTTGAGAACCGGGCTCCGTATCTGGACAAGGATCTGGTTGAATGCCTGTTTTCCATCCCCTCGGAGCATTTGATCCAGGATGGATTACCAAAATTCCTGCTGCGCCGGGCGGGTAGGGGGTTGGTGCCCGATGAAATCCTGAGTAATCCTCGGAAGCAGGGGATCAATGCGCCGGTAACGTCCTTCCTGGATTTCGCGGATCCGGATTTGCGCGGTTATCTTCTGTCCGACAGCCCGTTTTTCGATCTGGTGGACCGGCGGACATTCGAAGGATTCCTGGCGTCTGCAATGGATCGCAACAGTGACAGCAAGTTCCTGTTTTCCCTGCTGGCGGCCCGTGTTTTCATCGACCATCACACGCAGATGAAGGATTAACCCCGTGCGCTATTGTTGCCAGTGCATTTTGCCTGATACCAGACCCGGCGTGACGCTGGATGCCGATGGCGTCTGTTCCGCCTGCCATGGTCACCGTGACAAGGAAACGAAGATCGACTGGGCTGCGCGGGCGCGCGCCTTCGACGATCTGGTGGCGGAGACCAAGGCCGTTGCACAGAGCTATGACTGCATCGTCCCGGTCTCCGGCGGGAAGGACAGCTGGTATCAGGTCATCAAGGCGCGGCAGCATGGGCTTTCCGTATTGGCCGTCACCTGGCGGACGCCCGCGCGCACCGAAATCGGCCAGCAGAACCTGGACGCGATGATCCGCAATCTGGGTGTCGATCACATTGATTATACATTGTCGCCCGATATCGAACGACGGTTCATGAAAGCGACCTTCGAGGAGCGCGGAACGACGGGATTACCGATGCATATGGCATTGTTCGCGATTCCAATCCGGTTGGCGGTTCGGTTGCGTATCCCCATGATCCTGTGGGGAGAAAATCCGCAGCTTGAATATGGCGGCAATGAGTTGGAGCGGCTGTCGGCCACCCTGGATGCGGATTGGCTTCAACGCCATGGCTGCCTGGAAGCCACGGATGCCGATTACTGGTGCGGCAAGGAGGAACTGACTGAACAGGATCTGTTGGCCTATCGCGTTCCGAAGGATCCAGATTTTTCCGTCCGCTCGGTCTTCCTGGGTGCATTCTTCAAATGGAACAGTTATGAAAATGCACGAATAGCACAGGAAGCGGGCTTTAAATATGGTAAACAGGACTTGAAGATCGGTACCTGGGATTTTGCGGATATCGATTGCGACTTCATTTCATTGCATCATTTCTTGAAATGGTACAAATTCGGATTTACGAGAGATTTTGATAACCTATCGGTTCAGATTCGCTATGGCATGATCGAACGGGATGAGGCGATTGCGCAGATTGCAGGCAAGGGCTGGGTTGCGCCGGAGGCGGACATACAGGCCTTTTGCGCCTTTCAGGGAAAGCCGGAATCCTGGTTCTGGTCGGTATGTGAAGGGTTTCGGAACAGGGATATCTGGGTCCGGGAAAACGGGGTCTGGTGTATTCCCGGTTTCCTGATACCGCAGTGGCAATGGATATGAAGAAATGACCGTGATGCGCTGGGGCACCAAATCGAGACGGATCAGCTAGGTGATGACGGAACAGAAGGCCCTGCGTGTTGGTATCCTGACAACGGAAACGCCCCATCATGTCCGCTTCATCCAGGCGTTGTCGGAGCGCTGGAACATCGTGCGGGTGTTCGAGGAAAAACGGGCGGTCAGCGCCACTTTCGAAACCCGGCATGCGGTGGAGGAGCAGGGCGAAGCCTATGAAATTCAGGAATGGTTTGGTGGCAAGCCGACATTCCTGCGCGATGTGGCTGACGTCGTCACTTTCCAGGATCTCAATCAGCCGGATGCGATGGCCGCGATGCGAGATGCCGCCTGCGACGTGCATATCGCCTTCGGAACGGGGAAGCTCAATCAGGAACTGATCGACATTACACCGGAACGGATCGTCAATCTGCACGGTGCCGACCCGGAGCATTATCGGGGGCTGGATACTCATCTCTGGGCCGTCTATCACCGGGATTTCAGGGGGTTGGTGACGACCTTGCACAAGGTCAGCCCGAATCTGGATCGGGGAGGCGTCATCATGAAAAAGCCGGTCCCGCTGTTCCGGGACATGCAGCTCCACCAGTTACGAAAGGCGAATACGGAAATCTGCATCGATCTGACCAATCGAGGGCTGGAAATGGTGGCGACCTATGATCAGTTCATCAGCCAGCCGCAACTCTATATTGGCCGCCACTATTCCTTCATGCCTTCGGTCCTGAAGGATCGCTGTGTGAAGCAGTTCGCGGAATATACGGCGACGCTGTGAGCGACGGTCCCGACTCCCTGTCGATCCAGTGTCCGGTCACCGGCGCGCGCGACTGGGTTCTGATCCGTCGCTATGATAGGCCGCCGGTCGGTGAAACGGATTTCGGGATCACCCCATACCGGCGGGATCTGCTGCAAAGCCCGTCGACCGGTCATGTCGTCAATCACCACCATTTCGACCTCGGCACGCTCTATCGCGGCGATTACTGGGATAGGACCTATGGCGAAGGGCGCATGGCGCGAACATTTGCGCGGATCATGGCCTTGCCACCGGAAAGCTCCGATAACCGACAGCGTGTGGTCTATCTGGTCGCGGCGACGCGCGATCTGCCGGGCGAGCGTAGTTTGCTCGATGTGGGGTCGGGTCTTGCGGTCTTCCCGGCTGCGATGCGTGAGCAGGGCTGGCGTGCGGTCGCTTTGGACCCTGATCCCCGCTCTGCCCGTCATGCGGAGGAGATGGCGGGCGTCGAGGGGCTGGTCGCGGACTTCATGACTGACCGGCTCAACCGGCGCTTTACGCTCGTCACCTTCAACAAGGTGCTGGAGCATGTTTCCGACCCCGTAGCGATGCTGCGCCGGGCCAGGGACGTGCTGGCACCGGGCGGTCTGGTCTATGTCGAACTGCCGGACGGGGAGGGAGCCCTGGCCGCCATCGGTCCCGACCGGGAGGAATTCTTTGTTGAGCATTACTGTGCGTTTTCGATGGTTTCATTTGCAATGCTGGCGCGCCGGGCTGGTTTCCGTCTGAACCGGCTGGAGCGGATTGTCGAACCGAGCGGAAAATTCACCCTGCGCGGCGTGATGGTGCCGGATCCTGCATCATGACCGCCTATAGTGAGCGGGATTTCGACAGTGGTTTTCTGGGACAGCCGGTCTGGGTGCTGGAGGATATCTCCCAGGCCGCATCGGTCGTAGCGGCGGCCCGATCCTCCGGGGTAGGATTGCTGGTCCGGCGTGGGGAAGCGTCGGAAGCGGGCATGCTGCTTCCGCTTGGCTTTCGGCAAATCGAGATACTGGTAACCCTCGAAGCTCCGCTTTCTTCCGGATCAGCGGATCTGCCACCGATGATCCGCATCGCGACGCATGAGGATGCGGAGGTGGTCTCCGATATCGCGCGGTGTGCGTTCCACACCGATCGCTGGCATCGTGACCCGATGATCCCCGACGACCGGGCGGATGCCTACAAGGCCGCGTGGGCTGGCAATAACGTACAGGGCCGGGCGGCTGCCGTCCTGCTGGCAACCGACGACGCGGGTCGGGTTCTGGGCTTCAATGCCCTGTTGATACGTGGTGATGTACTGGTGGTGGATCTGATCGCAGTTTCGCCGGGTCATCAGGGACGGGGGATCGGCCGCGCGTTGATGGCGGGAGCCTTCGCCCATGGGGCCGGACGCGCGAGGATGTTTCAGGTCGGCACTCAGGCGGAAAACCTAGCCTCCCTGCGTCTCTATGAAGGGCTTGGTATGCGGCGCATCAGCACCGCGACGACCTGGCACTGGACGCCATAGTCCCACCATCACCTCTTCTAGAATGATAGTGGCTGCTGGTTACTGCCCTTCACCTTCGGCTGAGGGAGAGGATTTCTTCCAGCGTCGCGGTGGTCGGGTCGGGCAGCAGGGAGATCAGGCGACGGGCATTCTCCAGGTCTTCCGGCGTATCGACGGCAATCGACAGGGATTCATGGCCTGGATCGTCCGGCAGGATGCTTTCGATATGGAATGCCGACGGGTGTTCATAGGCATACAGCGTGACATGCTCGCGATAGGTAAGATCGGGTGTTGCGTCGAGTATCCGCTGCATCGCCCTCCGGCTGACCGCCTCCGCACTCGCCCCGATCGGGAAGGAGCGGGGATAGACATTGGTTGCCAGATCGCAGCCCGTCCCTAGGAACCGTGTCGCCACCCGGTCCACGACGGCGGGGTCGGCAAAGGGGCTGTCACCGCAGATCCGAATAAACCAGTCGAGACCGGCATGCGTGCATGCATCGAGGCACCGCTTTGCCACATCTTGATCATCGCCCCGAAAGCAGCCGATACCTTCCGCCTCAGCAAAGGCTTCCAGTGGATCGTCCAGTGCCCGATCCGTCGTCGCCAGGATCATGTCCGGCACCTGGGCGCAGCGGCGCAGCCGGTCGACGGCGCGGCCCAGAACGGTGCGACCGCCCAGATCCATCAACCCCTTACCGGGCAGACGTCGTGAATCGAGACGGGCCAGCAGCAGCAGGGCGGCATTGCCCCTGGATGTCGCGCTCATCTCAGTTGGCTTCCACTTGCGATTTTGCGCGCCGCCACTGTTCAGCGTACCATTCGCAATAGCGCTTGAAGCCCTGTTCCAGTGTCCATTCCGGCTGAAAACCTAGCTTTTCCTGCGCCCGGTCGATGGACAGCGTGCCACGGATCGGCTTGTCCACAGCGCGCGGGCGATCCTCCAGGATTGCCTCAGGCACCACTGATTTCACCACAGCGGCAAGGTCCGCAATCGTGCGCGCATTGCCGAAGGTGATGTTGAAGGTGGAACTGTCGTCATGGCCCTTGTGCAGGGCCAGCGCCCTCACCATGCCCTGTACCAGATCGTTGATATAGGTGAAGTCGAGCCGCCCGTCGCCACCGCCTTCCAGCAGCAGTGGCTTGCCGGTCAGGGCATTTTCGATGAAGACCTGGCTGACCCGGCGGGAGATGCAGCGCTCGCCATACAGCGCGGAAGGGCGGATGACCGTGGTTCCCAGCCCATACTGCGTGCGATAGGTGCGAACCAGCCGCTCACCCATGAATTTGGCATTGGCATAGATGCCTTCCGGGCGGGGGAAGGTGGTTTCGTCAACGCTGGCCCCTTCGAAATCGCCATAAACGGTGGAGGAGGACATGAACATGACCTGGTTGATGTCCTTGACCTTCGGGCGAACCAGTTCCAGCACGTTGCGCAGCGTGATCAGTTGTAGGTCAAAGGCCAGGCCCGGCTCCATTTTCGCATCGACGGCGCTGGCGATGGCGGCCATGTGGACGACCTTGGTCGGCTGAAAATTCTCGAAAACCCGGCCCAGATCGGCCAGCAGGCGCGCATCGCAGTTCATCAGTGCGACACCGCTTTCCCGCAACAGCAGGAACCGGTCGAGGAGGAAGTTCTGATAGGCGGTGCGCTGAATCACGTTCCGGCCCGGATCGTAGCAGTTCTCGATCAGGCTGTTGACCATCAGGTTGTCGGAAATGCCGACCGTGGCCCCCATCCGCGCCAGTTCCAGCGCCAGATTATGGCCGATGAAACCCGCACCTCCGACCAGCAGGATACGCTGGCCGCCCAGGCTCGGGCGAAGACTGTCATAGGGGATGTGGCTCATTGCGGAACGCTCCTTCTGGTTCTGCCGCGTGTTGCAACCATGTCGCCCGTCATCCTGGCATTCTGCCGGAAGATCAGGCGGACGCTTCTTTATACGCTTCCTCGAATGCCTTGCCTACCCTCCGCGCATCATCCGGTGTCAGATGCGGCCCGACGGGAAGCGAGATCGTCTGGTCGGCCAGCCATTCGGCCACCGGAAACTGACCCTTTCGGTATCCGTATTTCTCGACATAGTAGGTGAACAGCGGCACCGGCCCAGGATAATGAATCGAAGAACCGATTCCTCGCGCGGTCAGACCGTCCACAACGCGATCCCGCTGGATGGAGCCGTCGCGAGGCAGTATGGCGTTCAGGCAGTAATGAGAGGATACAGCCCGGTCATGCCGATCCGGGAAGACGGTCAGCCCTTTGATGCCGCGCAGGATATCCCGCAGGATTGCATCATTCGTGGCCCGCGCCGTCATGAATTCATCCAGCCTGGGGATCTGGCTCAGGCCGACGGCGGCCTCGACTTCGCTCATCCGGTAGTTCATGCCCAGTGCATCGACGTCGTAGAGGCCAGGCCGTGTCCGTTCACCCAGCGCGCGGTTATAGCCGAAAGCGCGACGGCGGCGCAGTTCCCTAGCAAGGTCGCCGTCATTGGTCGTTACCATGCCGCCCTCGATGGAGGTCATGTGCTTGACGGGATAGAAGGAGAAACTTCCCGCTAGTCCCAGCGTTCCCGCCTTGTGCCCGTCCCAGGTCGCATCGACGGCCAGGGCGCAGTCTTCCAGCACGAATGCGCCTTTTGCCTCGGCCATGGCTAGAATTCGGTCCATGGCGCAGGGCAGGCCCAGATAGTGGACCGGCATGATCGCCGCCAGCGGTCCCGTTTCAGCCTCCAGTGCGGCCGGATCCATGTTTCCGGTCAGGGGGTCAACATCGATGAAGACCGGCTCTGCCCCGACCAGTTCCACGGAATGGGCGGTTGCGACATGGGTCATGGCCGGAACAGCAACGCGATCACCGGGTCCGATTTGCTTCACGAACAGTGTCAGATGCAGACCGGCGGTGCAGGAGGAGACGGCAACCGCCTCTGCCGCCCCGATCCGTTCGGCGAAGGCGGATTCGAAGGCGGGTGTGACCTCACCGTGGACTAGCATGCCGCTTTCCAGCACGCCGCGGACAGCATCGATGGCGGTCGCATCCAACTGGGGTTTTCCGAAGGGAATGGGTGTCTGGGACATGCCTTGTTACTCCAAGGGGCGGTCTGGGGACGATCATTCCTGCATCAAGCAATTCCCACGCCAGCCGCACGCCGCTTTCAGCACGCGATGGCGGTGTGCATGATCGGTTCGATCATGTGCCAGGATTCCGTCATGGCACCGCTGTGAAGATCCGTCGAATAAAAATTGTAATGGTCGGGTCTTTGTAGCGGGGGCGGGTCTTCGCGATAGTTTGCTGTAATCGACAGGAATTGGCAGCCGAGCACCTGAATGCCGGATTTCCGGCGAACCGGCAGAAACAGACGTTCGAATTCCACATATTTCTTTTCCGGTTGGGTGACATGGCCCTGAAGCAGTAGCCAGGCCCCATCAAGCACTCGCAAAATGTGCGGGACGACAATTGGGTAAAGTTTGGGCGGGATTACCGTGTCGAGATAGGCGCCCGTATGTTGTTGCCCGAACAACTGGTTCACCGTCTCGCCGGAGACCCTGTACCGCAGGCGATTATCCCGCTTTTCAAGAAGGTAGAGATAGGGAAGCAGGGTGGGGACGTCGACAGGGTCAAAGTCGGCAGGAACCAGCGGGGAAGCGTCCATTCCACTCCGTTCCGGCTGTTTTGACAGCCAGTACTCCAGAAGCGTCAGAGTGTTCGAAAAGCGGAAGCGATCCAAGGCAAATCGAAGGGTCCGGGCAGCAGTCATTCAGGTTGCTTTCTTGATTTGATTCGCTTTCGCTAAAGCTAGAGCCTGAATTTAGATAACAATGGTAAATGGAATCTTAGCGATTCGGAATTTTAGAGATATTTTATCCTTTCCGATCCCCTATGTCGAAGTGCAATCAGGCATTGGCTGCGTGTCAGCCATCCCACTTCATGTATCTGGCACTGGCGGAGTGTTACAGGCCCCGTCCTCGTATCAGATGCATGATGATCGCCGCACAGAACAGAACCAGGAAGACGACGAACAGGATTCGAGCAAGATCCACCGCAACAGCGGCAATGCCGCCGAATCCGAATGCAGCGGCAACAATAGCGACAATGAAGAAAATCAAAGCCCATTTCAGCATGTCGATGAGTCCTTTTGTATTAATTCCTAGCAGATTTAAAAATAGTATGATGGATTCAATATTCAATAGAGTATGGTTTATTTAAATAATAACATTTTAAATTAAATCACATCAATTAATGCATGTGTTTCAAATATGGCAATATTTTGATTGTTCCGGTCTATCTATTGATTGATGCAACTCATTTCCCAAGTGAACGGTCGATGCTGGTTTCGTGCTGCTGTATCTGGCGGTTGGATGCTGGCGATACCGATGGGGGATCGGGCTTGGCTCGCTTTACTCCCGAATGATTGAAAGGAGACGACCATGAATTCGCTTATTAAAGCTTCGACTCTGGCTCTCGCACTTGGCTTTGCCAGTGCCCCGACCCTGGCGGCGGAGGATGTTGCACCACGGGATGTCTATGAATCCAAGATGACCGAGATGCTGGAGGCGCAGGAAGCCAAGAATCAGGAACGGGATCTCAGTGAAGATGCCGCCGCCGCCTGGGACAAGGTGAAGGAAAGCTGGGCGGCGATGGCAGATGCCACCGACGAGACCTGGCAGGATGCAAAAACCTCCCTGTCAGAAAGTTGGACTGAATTCCAGGCTGAATGGGATAAAATGACGGCTGAAGATTCCTGATCGCAGCCTTTTTCGAGGGTCGTCCGATCCCATATCGACGGGTTGGACGACCCTCGCTTGACTATCCGCTTTCCCAGAATCGCAGGCCGCGACCATTATAGGAATTGTCCTTGCGCCGCAGTTTTATGATCGCTTCCATGAACCGGTCCGCGTTGCTAATTGCTATCGTCTTGTTCTCGCAGAAATATCCATAGGAATGAGATCGCTTGTTCGACGATATATTGGCGATTACGGATTCATTGGCAAACACGATGCAGTTCTTTCTGGGTTGATCGACTTTCCAGAAATGGAATTCCCTGTAGTCATTTCATATTTCTGTTTTCTGGCCAAAATTACCAGGAGGAAAATCTATCCCATAAAAATTACTGATTACATCGGACGCATCAATTGGAATCATTTCTCTGTTCCAATACCATGATGTGCTGAGTAATGCGACAAAGTATTGACCTTCAAATCCTTTCTTACTTGATTGAAATTTAACATTTTCTATGAAAACACCCGATTCTGCTTTTGCCATAGAGGATTTATAGAAGTCAGACGTAATCGTATTGCTTTTAAATATTGAATTCTCACGTGATATAGGCTTGAAGGTCTCGGAATACTCAATGGTGGAGAGGCATCCGGTGCTCAAGATCCCGGAAAGCAATAGACAGAATAATCGCATGCAATTCTCCCAGATAAAACATTATGATTATGCAATCTTGGGATGAATTAATGCGCAGGTCAATGACTTGCTGGGATATCAGGAAATTCGGCTCAGGCGCTGGGCGCTTCCCGTCCTCGCTGAATCCCAGGCGGCCAGACAGATGTTCATCACCTCGAAGACGTCCCTTGCCCCGACAATGGGTTCCCGGTCTTCGCGAATGGCGGCGATGAAATCGGGGAGGAGGTCTCCCTTCTCGAAGGCCGGATAGGGGATGTCGAGGGGTTCTTCATCGTCCGGCTGATCACCGCGATAAAGCCTGGCCGGTCCATTGGCATTCTCAAAGCTGAGCTTCGTGCCATAGACGTTGAGTGTATGGATCTGGCGGCGCTGGGGCGCAAAGCTGGTGGTGGATTTGGCCAGCAGATCACTTTCAAACCGCATCAGGGTGGTCATTGTGTCAGGAAAGGAAAAGGTGGAGTTGCGGGTTAGCTTCTTCGTTGCCATGGCCGTCACTTCGACCACGTCCTCGCCTGCAATCCACCGCATCAGATCAATCAGATGAATGCCCCCACCAAAGGTGACGCAGTAGAATGGCATTTTGCCACGCCACCCTTCGGTGATCTTCCAGAGGATCTGGTGGAGATAGTCGCCTTCCATATAGTGCAATTCACCGAAAGCACCGCTTTGAACCATATCGTGCACGGCCCTGAAACGTGGGCTCTGACGCAGGATAAGGTTGGAGGACAGCCGTTTTCCACTGTCCGACCAGGCGCGGATCACCTGATCCAGCCCGTCGTGATCCAGAGCGATGGGCTTTTCGCAGAAGACATGCTTTCCGGCCTGAAAGGCGGCGACGGCCTGTTCGACATGGGCATCGTCATAGGAGCATAGAGAGACTGCGTCGATATCCGGATCGGCCAGCAGCGTGCGATAATCCTTATGCAGATGGGGTACTGCATGGCGGGTGGCAACTGCGGCCATTTTTGCCGGGTCAAGATCGCAGCAGGCAATGACCTCGACGCCGGGTATATCCTGATAGCCGACGATATGCCGCTCCCCCACGCCAAGCCCGACGACGCCCACGCGGATCGGAGACGGGATGGATTTGGTGGTTGCCGTCATGCTATTTTACCGTCCGGCAACTTCCAGCGCCTGGAACATCTGGTTGATTGTATCAATCACCCGGGCGGTGGCGGCATAGGCATTTTGGAGCACGGTCAGCTTCGCCATTTCCTCATCGATATCGACACCGACCTCATCGCGCAAAGCCTGATAGAGACCGCCACGCAGGGTTTCGCTTTCTTCTGCCTGTCGGGTTGCCCGTTCCGCTCGCTGCGAAATACCGGTCAGGATGCCGTTGGAAAGGCCGGTATAGGTGGTATTGGCAATCGTGCTGCCGGATCCGCTGATGTTGCGGTTACTGCCGTTGAGGGCTTCAACGATCTCAGACCGGTTGCCGGTCTTGATGGACTGGGAGCGGTTGTCGAGTGCGGTCGCGAGTGCAAGGTTCGTGCGGGTGACATCAATCGGTGTTGTGCCACTCTCGGATACAAAGAAGTCCGCACTTTCCGTGCCGAGCGCGGATCCGTCTATCCGCGCGGCGGTGCCGTTGACGGTAAAGCCCAGCGCGGTCAACGGTGTATTGTTAGTATTGGTGAGGGCAAGCCCCCCCGCGATGCTGGTGATCTCAAGCGCGTTGCCGTCGCCGATCCGAGCATACATGCCATCCTGGGCGTTGATCGTGTCCAGCATTGTCTGGACGGTATCGCCAGCGCCCACGGTATAGGTAACGGCACCGCCCAAAGCCGTATTGTTGAAGCTGAAACTGTCGCCGACCGCAATGCCGGTAATGCTGGTCATCACCGTCCCGCTCGTCAGGGCAACATTCCCCGCACTACGCTCTGCCTTGTAGGCGAAGGAAAAGGTATCGTCGACATCGGCGGTCACCTGGTTTGTTGTCAGACCGAATTCGGCGGCTGCGGTACCGCCGATGGTGAATGGACCGCCGTCGCTGAGGATCTGAAGATGACCATGACCATCGACACGGGCACGTACCTGATTGACCGCATTGATGGCGGCAACGACATCATCGATGCTGTCACCGGCATTCACCGTCACTGTGCCCTGGTTCACACCGCCGACAGTGAAGGTCAGCGTGTTGCCAGCGGTGATCACGCCACTTCCGGTCAGATCGTCATTGTCCCTGACAAAGGTCGTGCCGCTGGTACGGGCCGTCGAGTCATCTGCGAGGGCGAAGGCGAATTCGTCCAGTTGGTTACGCAACTTCTCCAGGGCGGCATCGCCGATATTGGGGCTGGATAGGGCGGTGGAGTCGGTGCGGATGAAATTGCTGAGGGCGGCGAGTTGCCCATCCGGCAACTGCCCGCTGGTCAGCAGGTTCGTGGAGTTGGATCCGCTGATGGTCAGGACCCGCGTCGCCTCGTCCCAGCTAAAGGTCTCCGGATTCGAGTCGACAAGGACGAGCCCCGATGTCGTATAGACCGACAAGGTTCCATCGTCCCGCTCGAATGTCCGGATCTGGGCGAATGTGGAGATTTTCTGTATCTGGGTATCCCGAAGGTTTTCCAGATTACTGGTCGGGCGACCATTTGATTTTTCAACTACGATCTGAGCATTCAACCGGTCGATTTCAACCAGAGTATCATTGGCATCCTCAACCACTTCGCGGATGTCACGGAGAACCTGGTTTTCGATCAGGTCCAGTCCATTTGACAGGCGGGTAAATTCCTGAACCAGCGTATCAGCGGCAATCAGGACGTCGTTCTCCGCAGCAGTGCTCTCCGGTGTCGCCTCAAGCGCCTTGAAGGCGGAGCGCAGGCGTTCGACATTGTCTACCAGCGGGGTCTGGTTGTTGATCGTGCCGGTCAACTGTTCGATCTGCTGAAATAGCTTGTCGCGGGTCTTGTCAGCCGAGGCAACGGTTGTTTGCTGGAACAGATCCCGCAGCAGGCCTGTATTGGCCGCGCGAGCAATGTCGCTAATCAGCACCCCGCCATATTGCAGGTTTTCAAAACTGGCGATGCGGCGGTTGTATTGGTCGTTGCTGGAATTCGCGACGTTGTCGGAGACCACGCGGACCGCGCTGTTGAGCGCGTTGACCGACGAGACGGCGACGCTGAGGGCGGAGAACAGGGACATCGGCTTTGCCTTTCCTGAATGCGTTGATCCGCGTGAACCGGGGGAGCGTTTCTACGCGCCGTGACCGGGTGCGGGATATGGAATACCTGTCAGAATTCCTGATTGAGTGCGACCGGTGCCGCCTTGCGCGACTGGTTTACGCCGCCCTGACGGCTGTAGTTCGGTACCTGACCGGCGGCGTCCTTTGCCGCTTCGACGATCCGGTTGACGATGTGTTGGCTCGACTTGGTCAGTATCTCCAGTCGACGACGGTTCACCTTCATCAGGTCGTCGAAGGATTCAGCCAGGTCGCGCAGGCGTTCCCGCAGATCGACCGGGATTGCACCGGAAAAGCCTGGATTCTGGGAAATGGCGGCGATGTGATCATTGTAATGCTTGAACAAAGCCTGCTTTTCCTCGACCACGGGCGTCAGTTCCTGCGCGCGCGGGGTTTTCAGCAATTCGTTCTCACGTTCCAGAACCCGGACCAGATCTTCCATCAGTTCGATCAGGTTCTGTGCTCGAATGGTGGCGTTCATGACGGGACCTTCTCTGCATTGGCTAGGGATTGGGCTTCCTGGATCTTCAGCATTTCCCGACTGACGATGTCGGCGATGCCGAGCGACCCACGGGCGGCGATGATCGCGCCGAATTCCTGCACCATCAGGGATTGATAGATGCCTTCCGCATGGCCGCCGCCGAACATGCCGTCCTGGGACAGTTCCTCGAACATCGGTTCCAGCATCTGGGTGGCGAAGACGGCTTCGAATTCGGTGGCAGTCTTCCGGATCGCGTCGCCGGATGCGTCTTTCGGTATTTTCGGCATGCCGCCAAAGGCAACGCTTCGGGCATTGTCGATCATCAACTGGCTGGTCGTATCGATCATTACATCACCTCGATTTCTGCCTGAAGGGCACCTGCAGCCTTGATCGCCTGCAGGATTGTGATCATGTCGCGCGGCCCGACTCCCAGGGAGTTCAGGCCGTTCACAAGGTCCTGCAACTCGACACTGCCTGTGACGATGCCGAGGCGACGGTCCTCATCCTCATCAATCTCGATTTCGGTCCGTGGCACGACTTCGGTCGTTCCGGTATTGGAGAACGGGGTTGGCTGCGAGACCTGTGCCGTTTCAGTGATCCGGACAGTCAGATTTCCCTGGGCAACCGCAACCGTGCTGATGCCGACATTCTGGCCCATGACGATCACACCGGACTGCTCGTCGATGACAACCCGGGCAATCTGGTCCGGTTCCACGCGCAACTGCTCAATGTCGGTCAGCATTTCGACCAGTTCGCCGTCATAGCTGGGGGGGATGATCAGTTGCACTGTGCTGAGATCCAGCGCCTTAGCCGTTGGTTCACCGACAAAGGCGTCGATGGCGCGGGCGATGCGACGCGCGGTGGTGAAATCCGGATTGCGCAGATTGAGCTTGATGCTGCGAAGCTGGGCCAGTTCGAAGGGGATCTCCCGCTCGATAATGGCACCATTGGAAATCCGGCCGCTGGTCGGGACGCCTTTTATTACGGTTTCGGCGGCTCCCTGTGCCGAAAATCCGCCAACGGCGACGGTACCTTGAGCGACCGCGTAAATTTCTCCGTCGGCCCCGAGCATCGGTGTGACGAGCAGGGTGCCGCCAAGCAGATTGTCCGCATCGCCCATGGCGGAGACATTGACGTCGATCCGCGATCCCTGGCGGGAGAAGGGGGGGAGCGTTGCGGTCACCATGACGGCGGCAATATTGTCGGTGTCGAGATCCTCGTCACTGGCATTGACACCCATGCGCTGCAGCATCCCGACGATGCTCTCGCGGGTGAAAACGGCACTGTCCAGATTGTCGCCCGTGCCATTCAGGCCGACGACCAGACCGTACCCGACCAGCATGTTATCGCGCACGCCTTCGAAATCGACGATATCCTTGATCCGCGACTGGGCAGAGGCTTTGGCCGGGATCAATGCCCAGCCGAGCAGCAGGGCCAGCAGAATTGCAATGATGCGCAGGATGGTCCGCGTCATGCCGGGCCTATGATCGCCGAAGCCTGCGGATCGCTTTGTGAAATCTCGGGTCATGTTTCTCATCTCTCACGTTCGAATGGGTGAACGCTTATCTCTCGGCCTTCCCAATGCGAAAGTCGTGCCAAGTTTGTTGATGAGTAAAGCGTTGATTTATAATAATTATTAATAATAAGGGCGGAATGCTTCGGCATCAGGGCAAGTCTTGCCGGGTGCATGGGTGCTTGATTCCGATTTGGAATCGCGAGAACGATGACTGGTGAATGGATATTGACCAGGGGATTTCGTCTGGTCGGAAAAACGGATACACTCCAGGCATGAAAATCGACGGGCCGGGATCATCGGGTAAAGTCAGTCAAGCCAAGAAGACCACCAAAACCGGCGGATCCGGAGGCGTGGGCTTTTCCAATGCCCTTCGCGAGGCGGAGGGTGAGGAGGGTCAGCTTGACGGGGACGATGCTGTCGAAAGTGCTGGTTCTGTCGGACTTGGCGGGGCGGTTGGATCCATCGGCGCATTGCTTGCGCTTCAGGGCGTCGATGGCGTTTCGGAAACTAATGCCGATGGAAGAGGGCGCAACCGGGTCGCTCTGGACCGGGGGGAAGATCTGCTGGACCGGCTGGATGGTATTCGCCACGAACTGCTGGCCGGGCAGTTGACCCGGGGTCGTCTGGTGGAATTGCAGCAGGCTCTTGCCCGTCGCATGGATGGTATGCCAGACCCAAAGATCAAATCGCTGCTGGACGATATCGAACTGCGGGTTGCGGTTGAACTCGCGAAACATGACCGGACATCCTGAGCATCAATCTCTTCCGAATTCGGATCGTCAGGGACAAGCAGCCCATGCATTTGTGATCCCTCTGCACAGAAGAAATGGGTTGTCATGCCGCACTTTGCGCCATATAAGCCGCGCGTCTTGTAAGTTACGGACAGTTTTAGTCGGGAGATTGGCATGTCGAGCAGCGAAGCTTCGAGCGATACCAGCACCAACCCGAGCGCGACGCTGACGTCGACCCTGCTGCCGCCGGATTACCGGCCCTCCGAGCAGGAAGAGTTCATGAATCCCATGCAGAAGGAATATTTCCGTCAGAAGTTGCTGGCCTGGCGTACCGGGCTTCTTCGCGAATCGTCGGAAACATTGGAAAGCATGCAGGCGGAGAGTCTGGCGCAGCCGGATCTGACAGATCGGGCATCGATGGAAACCGACCGTGCGATTGAATTGCGTGCCCGTGATCGGGAGCGTAAGCTGATTGGTAAGATCGATGCGGCACTGGAGCGGATTGAGGAAGATACTTACGGATATTGCGAGGAGACAGGTGAACCGATCTCCCTGCGCCGTCTGGAAGCCCGCCCCATCGCGACACTGAGTCTGGAAGCACAGGAGCGGCATGAGCGCATGGAGCGCCTGCATCGCGAGGATTGAAAAAAGTTTGCCCGTCGGTGCCCACAGGGGCTGACGGTTGAGAGGGGAAGAAAAGGCCCGGCGCTGCGAAAGCGCCGGGTCTTTTCTGTTTCCTCCCGTGTTTCCCAAAAGAAAGGGGGGCCCGACTTGTGATCGGACCCCCTTCGGAAACGCCGCGTGGGAGAGAGGAGAGAGGAGAGAGTACGCGGGCGTGACCGAAATTCGGGATGGGCCATTGCCGTCGTCAGAACGGCATCAGCACATCCATGACCTGTGTGCCCCAGCGGGGTTGCTGGAAATCGCTGATATGGCCGCGTCCGCCATAGGCAAGGCGCGCTTCGGCAATCTTCTCATAGCTGACGGTGTTTATTGCCGTGATGTCCTGCGGGCGGATGACACCCGCGATCTGCAATTCACGTACTTCATAATTCACCTTGGTCTCCTGGCGACCGTGGATCACCAGATTTCCGTTTGGGAGGACCTGAGTGACGACGGCGGCGACCTGGAGGGAGATGCTTTCGGTTCGGGCTATCGCACCGCCGCCCTGGTTCGATGTCTGGTTGTCCAGAGCGAGCAGCGATGACGGGTTCACCGATTCCGGCAGGATTGCATTAAGGGAGGTCTCATAGCCGAGCAGACTGTCAACGCCGACATTCTCGGAATTGTTGCGGGTCCGGGTGGTCGAGTTGTTCAGTGAGCCGCTATCATCGACTTCGATCACGACGGTCACGATATCGCCGACGTCTGATGCACGCAGATCCTTGAAGAAGGCCCGGCTGCCGGGCCGCCAAAGAGAGTTCGGCATATAGGAGGCGGTGACTGGCTGCGGCATCGGCATGCTGACGGGTTTGTAATTGACGTCGTGGGTCGGGTTGGCGACCGGATTCATCGGCGGGCTCTCCCCGACCAGGGACAGACGCTCCAGTGTGTTGCAGCCGGCCATCAGGGCGGCGGCGACTGTCAGGCAGGCCAGGGTCCGAAGCGGATGCCTGTCGGCGGTGCGAATTGTCATGGTGTCTCTCCCTTTTCTCAGGAACGCATTCATTGTGTTTGCATTGCCAGCGGTTGCTGCAGGCCGACCTCGACCCGGCCTTCGCCGGTTACAACAGCGTCAATCACGGTGTTGCTTTGCGTGTTCTGGACCCGGACGACCTCATGCAGCGCGCCATGTTCCATTGCGCGGCCCTGGACGGTCAGCACCATGCGCTCGGTACGCAGCGTCACGTTGACGATCCGTCCTTTCTCCACCAGGACCGGCGCGCGAACACTGCCAAGACGCACCGGTTTTCCGGCGGACAGCGAGCGGCTGACTGATTGTCCGATCAGACGTTCTGGATCGACGATCAGGTTCGTGCCCAGACCGTCTTCGCGCATACGCACCATGATGATGTCCCTGGCTTCAATGATATGGCCGTTGCCCAGGCGTTGGCTGGGGACGGGCAGTTCCACCATGCGGTGGAAACGACCGCTCAAATTCTGTTTACGCAACGGACGGCCTTCGGCAGGCGCGATCAGGCTTGCGGTAAACCGCCCGCTACGCATGTCATAATCGAAGCGCTCTAGCCGGGCCGTTGGCGGCACGGACAGCGGCATGTGGATCCGCTGTGTCCCGCCATCGGTTTCAAGCTCGATCAGATCATCCTCGCCGGTGCGCTTGAAGAATGCATCCTTCAACAGCCCTTCGATCTGGGCGGATGAGATGACGGAACTGGGTCGGGTCACCGTGACCGTATCCGCAGTGCTGACTGGCTTCCAGTCCACCCCGAAGGTCTTCGCCGCCTTCCAGAGCCAGACGGCGGGCAGAACGAGTTCTTCTCCCGGCTCCGGTGCGCGGATCACCGTGCGGTCGGCATAGCGGTCGACCGGGGTGAAGATATCGCCCAACCGAATATAGTCGTCGTCGATTTGCAGGATCGGATTGATCGTCACCGGTACCGCGATGGCGGCTTCCTGTGCCACTGCGTCTGATGCTGTGTTGTCCGCCAGGGCCGGGATGGAAAGCGCGAGCGTGAATCCGGCCAGCAGCAGGGCGTAGATCACGCTCAGATGATGGGTTGAAATGGGTTTCATGCGGGCTCTCCTGTTCAAGTGTCCGATCCGGCGCGGTCGTCAGCGCAGATTCGTCAGGGTCGACATCATCTGGTCGGAGGTCTCGATGACCTTCGAGTTCATTTCATAGGCGCGCTGGGCGGTGATGAGATTGGTGATTTCCTCAACGACATTGACGTTGGAGGTCTCAAGAAAGCCCTGCTGCAATGTTCCGAAACCAGCAGTGCCCGGCACTGCAACGGTCGGCCCGCCGGAAGCCGGGGTTTCCAGAAAGAGATTGTCCCCGATAGCCAACAGCCCCGCATCATTGGCAAACCGGGCCAGTTCAAGCTGTCCGATATTTGCCGGTTCAGGCTGTCCATCAAGAGAAACCAGAACTTGGCCTGAGGCGTTGATCGAAATGTCGATTGCATTATTCGGGACCGTCAGGCCCGGCTGAACCGTCAATCCGTCAACGGTGACGACATCTCCGTCACCATCCAGTTGGAACGATCCGGCGCGGGTGTAGGCGGTATCGCCGCTGGGCAGCGTGATCCGGAAATAGCCGTCGCCGTTGATCGCGACGTCGAGCGGATTTTCGGTCAGTGTCAGGTTCCCCTGTTCGGTGATGCGATAGACGGCGGCGGTCTTCACGCCCAGGCCGACCTGTACGCCGACCGGAACGACGGTATCGGCATCTGAACTGTCGGAACCGACACGACGCATGTTCTGATACAGCAGATCCTGGAATTCCGCCCGGCGACGCTGATAGGAGGTCGTGTTCATGTTGGCGATGTTGTGGGAGATGACCTCGACATTCAGTTGCTGTGCCAGCATGCCCGTCGCGCCGATGCTCAATGATCGCATTGTATCGTCTCCTTTTGCTCGGCCCTGAAACCAGGTTCCAGACCGCATTCCGTATCAGGTTGGTTCACCGGGACTGGCGATTACGCCTGTCCAGGTCGACCCAGCTTGTCGATCATGTCCTTCACCCGCTCGTCTTCACGCTGCAGGAAGCGCGTGACGCTTTCATGGGTGCGGTTGATGGTCATCATCCGGGTCAGTTCCAGCACGGGCTGGACATTCGAGTCCTCAATCATTCCCTGCGCGATGGAGGGTCGGTCCAGGTTGTCCGGCGGCATGTCGGGATTGGTCGAAAACAGGCCATTCGCGGCTTTGCGCAACTGTTGTTCGTCCTCAAATGTGACGACGCGCAGCTTGCCCAGAATGCCTTCATTGTTTGAAATTGTCCCGTCACCGGCAACCGATATGCGCCCACCGTCTTCCGGGACATTGATCGGGCCGTTTACACCCAGAACCGGATAGCCGGTCCCGGTGACAAGGTTGCCCTCACCATCCAGTTGGAAGCGACCGTGGCGCGTGTAGCGTTCTCCCAGCGGGCTGTCGATGACGAAATACCCCTCATCGGCCAAGGCGACGTCAAAGTCGTTTCCCGTCGTTTTCAGCGGGCCACTGGACAGATCCCTGGCCGTACCGATGTCCTGAACGAAGGACAGCTTCTCACCGCGTTCCGGCTTGGCCAGGTATTCCTGAAACACCATACGCTCCGCCTTGAAGGCGGGTGTGTTGGCATTGGCAATGTTGTTCGCGACAACGTCCATGGCGCGTCGCAGGGATGCCTGTCTGGACAGGGCTATATAGGTCGTATTTTCCATGGCGCTCTCGCCTCTGTTCTCTCCGGTGTGGCGGTTCGTGCTCTCAAACGATCCACCTCATGCTCTCTCGGAACAGAATAAAGCAAAGCGTGTGCCAGAAAATAAAATTAATTAAAATCAATATGTTGAATGTAATTTTCTCAGGCTCTACCACTTCAATTCAGGCGACATGGTCCCGGTCAGGGATGCCGGAAGGAAGGGTTTGCCGGTCTTGATGTCGTGGATTTCGGGCAGAGTCAGAAAAGGTATAGGCGATTTTCCGTTGATCTAGCACAGCGAATAACGGCTTATGGTCCGGTATTGGAAGATTTTTCTCATTTGGTTACTTTATGTTAGAGTCTGTCCTGTAGTGGGTCTATGGGGGCGGAGAGCCTGTCTCATAAACGCATGGACGGAAGATGATGAGCAGCGACGACGATGATCATGGCGGAACGGTAAGGAAAAAGGTGAGCGGGAAGAAACTTATTCTATTTGTCGTGCTGCCGATCCTGTTGCTGGGCGGTGGCGGAGCTGCCGTGTTCGCGCTTGGGCTGCTGGATCCTTTACTTGGGATCGGGGAGACGGTGGAAGAATCGGAGGCCAATAAATCGGTAGAAGCCGCGCCAATCTCACCACCCGGCATATTCTATCCGCTGGAGGAAATGACTGTCTCCCTGACCCGATCCGGCAATAAGAAGGATTATCTTGTTCTGGCCGTGCAGTTGGAAGTCGAGGATCAGGAGGCGGTGCAGCGCATCGAACAACTGCGTCCCAAGATTACCAGCGAGTTTACCGTCTTTCTACGGGAGTTGCGGACCGAAGAACTGAACGGCAGCGCCGGGGCCTATCTGGTGCGTGAGGAGTTGTTCCGTCGGGTGAGCCAGGTGATGGCCCCGACTCCGGTGAAGGATCTTCTGCTGGTGAAAATGCTGGTACAGTAGTGGCGTGCCAGATTCGGACGAGCCGGTTGGCCCCGGAATTGCTTGACCGTTTTGCCGGGGACACCGAACCGGAACGAATTCGAGGCGAGAACGCAGATGGCTGACGATCAGGATGCAATGGCCGACGAATGGGCCGCGATGGCAGACGAGGATATCGGCGGCGGCGATGCCGGTGCCGATGACCTAGCTGCGGAATGGGCGGCAATGGCCGATGGCGGCGATGGCGGCGGCGGTGGTACGGCCCGTGTCCTGAACCAGGATGAGATCGACAGTCTGCTCGGTTTTCAGGAAGGTGGCGAGGAAGACGGCAGCAAATCGGGGATCGAGGCGATCATCGATTCAGGTATGGTGTCCTATGAACGCCTGCCGATGCTGGAAATCGTCTATGACCGTCTGGTCCGGATGATGTCCACCAGTCTGCGCAACTTCACTTCCGACAACGTCGAGGTAAGCCTCGACAACATTACCTCCATCCGGTTCGGCGATTACCTGAATTCGATCCCGCTGCCCGCGATGCTGACCGTCTTCAAGGCGGAGGAATGGGACAATTACGGTCTGATCACGATTGACAGTTCCCTGATCTATTCCATCGTCGACGTGCTGCTGGGCGGGCGTCGCGGAACGGCGGCGATGCGGATCGAAGGGCGTCCCTATACGACCATCGAACGCAATCTGGTCGAGCGTATGATCAATGTCGTACTGGCCGATCTGTCCGCAGCCTTCGATCCGCTATCCTCCGTCACCATGCGGTTTGACCGGCTGGAAACGAACCCGCGTTTTGCGACCATTGCGCGCCCTGCGAATGCGGCGATTCTGGCCCGACTGCGTATCGATATGGAGGATCGCGGCGGGCGACTGGAACTGATGCTGCCTTATGCGACGCTGGAACCGGTGCGCGAACTGCTGTTGCAGATGTTCATGGGGGAGAAGTTCGGGCGGGATTCGATCTGGGAAAACCACCTGGCGACGGAATTGTGGTTCACGGAAGTGCCTATAGAGGCGGTGCTGGACGAAGTCAGCATGAGCCTCGGGGAGGTTCTGGAATGGGAGGAAGGGATGTTCCTCCCGTTGCAGGCGACACCCGATACGCCGGTCCAGATTCGCTGTGGCAGCATGCCGATGTTTACAGGCACGATGGGACGAAAGGGCGGGAATATCGCTGTCCGCATCGACAGGCGGGCTAAAATCGAGTAGCGGTACATTATTACGTGGCTCCCATTATCATTTATATCGTTGCTGTCGATTGAAACGTGGTTTTGTTGTATTTAACCATACTGTTTTCTTTTTGGGTTATGGCGACGGGAGTGTGAGGCGTTCATGGCGGGCACGTTCATCGGGATCGCATTCGATCTGGCGCTCATGATTTTTCTGGGTGTGGCGATCTATTATGGGGTACGCCTGAACCGTCAGATCGCGATCATCAAATCAGGCCGGGAGGAATTGCAGACCCTGATCAGCGATTTCACCCAGGCGACCGGGCGGGCGGAGACTGCGCTGGCATCGCTCAAATCCGAAGTCGGTTCGACACTGGATCAGGCCAGACAGACGGCCCATAAGGCAGGTGCGCTGTGCGACGATCTTGAATTTCTGATAAAACGGGGTGAAAAAGTTGCCGATGCCCTGGAAATCGGGGTAAAAACAGGTCGCGGCGCAAGCGTAGGCGGGTCTGATCCGCAGGGTGTGCCGGTACCGAAGGCCGGGTTGAAAGACAGCCTAAAGGAAAGCCTGCGCAAGGGTATATCCCGGACGGCCCAGGATCGAGCTGATCAGGATCGCCTTGACCCGGGTCGCGGCGTCGCTGAAAAGGGCAACGGTCGTGCCCTGACCGTGTCGCCGGAGGATCGTCCGGCAGGGGGCGAACGTCCGGCTGGCGGTGAACGCCAGGAAGCGAAGAAGGCGCGGGCGAAATCGAAATCGGAATTGCTGAAGGCCTTGCAGGATATGCGGTAAGGACGGGACGATGCGGATACGATTGATTCCAGCTGTACTGCTTCTGGCGGCGCTTGGCCTGACATTTCGGGCGGGAACGATTGTGGATGCCTTGAGCGATGCCGGGGAGGACCGATCCCGACCGCGCAGTGGCGTTGCCGTGGCCCAGGATGCGACGGCGGTTCCACCCGTTCCAGGGAACACGAATGGTGAAATGACCCCGCTTGAACTGGATGAAAGCGACGTTCCGATCATTGATGGTTCGGACCAGATGCATCCGACGGAACTGCGGCTCAGCAACAGTCTTGCCCAACGTCGTGCGGAGCTGGATCAGCGTGAGCAGGAACTTGAACAGCGCACGGCGATGCTGTCTGTCGTGGAATCCCGACTGGCCGAGACACAGCGCAATCTGGAGAGTATCCGCGACGAGATCACCCAACTCGTGGCAAAATATGAAGGGTTGGAAGACGAGGAAAGTGCCCGCCTGCAACGTGTTTATGCGAATATGAAGCCGAAGCGGGCGGCGGCGATATTCGATACGATGGAACTGGATACCATTCTCAGCGTCATTCGCGGGATGAGTGATCGGAAACTCGCCCCGATCCTGGAGGCGATGGATCCGAACAAGGCCGTGATCGTTACCCAGGAAATCGATGCGCGGGAAGCTTTGCCGACTTTCTAGTCGCTGAAAAGGATCTATACCCTTTGCGTTAACCATGGATAAAGGATTGCCCTGTAAGAATTAGTCATGGATTGCATATGCGGATACCATTATACAGATTCTATCAGGTGTCCCCGTTGCGGCATGGATCGAGTTAAAACAAAAATAAGGCGAGGCGGAGTAAGAACATGGCTGTCGACATGAACATGAGCGTTCTGATCGTAGACGATTACAAAACGATGTTGCGGATTATTCGCAATCTGTTGAAGCAACTCGGGTTCAATAATGTCGATGAGGCGACCGATGGCAGCGACGCATTGGCCAAACTGAGAACTAAGGAATATGGCCTGATCATTTCCGACTGGAACATGGAGCCGATGACCGGTTTGCAGCTGCTGCGGGAGGTGCGCTCGGATGAGAAGATGCGCAACATGCCGTTCATCATGATCACGGCAGAGAGCAAGACGGAGAACGTGATCGCCGCGAAGGAAGCGGGTGTGAGCAATTACATCGTCAAGCCGTTCAATGCAGCAACGCTGAAGGCGAAGCTGACATCTGTGATCGGTCAGTTCTGAGATAATTCCGTAATATGCCAATGGTTCTAAGCTTTTCGATTGGATCGAAATGTCCTTGGATATTGCTGTGCAGCAAGGTGTCGCGCGATGATCACACCCGATTACATCCGAATCATGGCGCATTACAACGGCTGGCAGAATAACAGCCTCTATTCCGCCGCTGATGCCTTGGACCATGCCGCGCGGGTGGCGGATCGCGGTGCGCATTTCGGCTCCATACAGGCAACCCTTTGCCATATTCTCTGGGGTGATCGAATGTGGATGAGCCGGTTCGCAGGAACCCCGAAGCCGGAGGTCGGCATTCCGGGGTCAGGAATGATGATCACCGAATGGACGGATATGAAGCAGGCCAGGGTCGATTTCGATGCGGTGATCCTGAACTGGGCGGAAACCGTTGATTCCGCATGGCTTACTGAAGATCTGTCCTGGTATTCCGGCGCGGCTGGACGCGACATCACCGCACCACGGGGACTGCTGGTGGCGCATATGTTCAACCATCAGACCCATCATCGCGGACAGGTTCATGCCATGCTGACGGCGGCGGGCGCGCGTCCGGCGGATACCGATCTGATGCTGCTTGCCCTGGACCCGACGCTGTCGCGATAGAATTCCCGGCATGTTGTGACAATTTTTACCGGATGCCGTTGATTTTTTGCGCGTTTCCAGCGCGAATCCGGCATATTCAGCAGATGCTTGAGCAGGATGATCTTGGTGACGATGAAAAGGATGCCCTGCCGATCCGAAAGGAGACGGGGCCGATCCTGTTTCTGAGTTTGTTTCTGATGCTGCTGGCCTTCTTCATCCTGCTGAATTCGATCTCCAGCCTGCGCGAAACCAAGTCACGGGACGTGTTGAGTTCCGTTGCATCGACTTTCCAGACGCGCGCCGATCCGAGTGATTCAGCAGAGATATTGATCTCTTCTCTCGGGCAGGTGCTGGAACCGGATAAAGTGCTGGAGGAGGTCGAGCGTCTCTGGCTTTCGGACATACCCTTCGTGAAGGTGGAGACCGTTACCCAGGGACGGCACCTGATGGTGGAACTGCCGGTCATACAGTTGTTCGTCGGCGCCGAGCCGCAGATACGCGGCGACCGGTCGGCGCTGCTTTCCGCCGTGGCCCATGTCCTGTCCAACCGCATTCCGGGGCAGGTTGTCGTGATGCAGGCTATTCTGTTCGTGGAAAATTTGGCCGATGTACCGGTGCAGGCCCCGATGGCCGACTCACAACCGGTGCAGACGGGGGTGCTGGATCTGGCCAATCCGGAGGCGGTTCTGGCACCCAGCGCAGGATTGGACGGCACGCAACTGGCCTTTGAGCGGGTCGGGATACTGGCCCGAGCCCTGATTGCCGGGGGAACGCCGCCGGACAATCTCGAAATCGGCATCCGGCCCGGCAATGAATCGCGGATACGGTTCCGGTTCTTCATCCGTGATGAGACACTTGCCCGTATGACATTTGTAGCCCCGCCGGATACGGGAGAGACCGTGCCGACAGCAGTGGACGATGGGGGCGGTCTCTAGGATGAGCGATACGATAGCGGAGGATAAGGCCCCCACACCGTTTCAGGGCGCACCAGAAAACCGGGAGCGGGAAACCCTGGGCCATCTCCATGCGGCCTTGCTGGATGATGATTTGTTGCCGGAGGATCAGGTGGAAAAGTCACCGATCTGGCTCGTTACTTTCGGTGATGTGACGGCTTTGATGCTGGCCTTTTTCGTCATGCTCTATTCGATGTCGCATCTTCAGTCCGAGAAATGGGAAGCGATCATATCCATTCTCGCCACCAGCGATGAATTGAAGGTGGAGGGAGAGCCGCGTCCCACCGGCGACCGCACGATGACGCGGATTGATCTGGTCTCCGCCTTCCCGACGGGGTATCTGCAACGGATACTGCAGCAGAAGTTTGCCGAGGATCCATTGCTGGCGACCATTCGCATGACCGGACTTGAGGAACAACTGGTGCTCTCACTGCCTTCCGACCGGTTCTTTCGGGATGCGGGCGTGGAGATGTCGGAGGAGGGGACGCGCGCCCTGCGCCGTCTTGCCATCGTTTTCGGTCAATTCGGCAATCGGATGGATATTCGCGGGCATACTGATCCGTCACCACCGCAATCCGGCAGTGGCTACAGGGATAACTGGGATCTGTCACTGGGACGGGCACTTGCCGTTGCCAAGGCGCTGAACGGGTCCGGATATCCCGGTGACTTCACCGTCATCGGACAGGGGGATTCGACCTATCGTCATATCGACCGCGGCATCCCCGAGGCCGAACGTCTCGCGCTTGCCCGACGGATCGATATCGTGATCGTGCCGGAGGCACGAGGCCAGTGATGCGCGCCGGTGTCCATCTGCGGGTCAGAATCGGCCTTATCCTGCTGGTGGTGGGCTTCCTGTCTGCCCCGGTTCTGGCGCAGGAACAGGTACCGCTCCGTACATGGCAGCATTCGGATTTTGCGCGGATGGTTTTCGACTGGCAGAGCCCAGTCGGATATAGTGCCTCTGTTGCGGGGCAGGTCTTGACGGTTCGCTTTGACCGTCCGGCGCAGGTGGACCTTGCCACCGCCCGGCAGCGCCTTTCCGATTACATCAGCGGGGCCAATGCGGACCCAGACGGCATGGTGCTTCGGTTCGAATTGACCCGCGGCATGACGGTCAGCGATTTCAGGAATGAAGGCTCGATTGTTATTGATCTGCGTCCCGTTGCAGGGCAGACCGCACAGGTACCGCCGCAACCGGCGGCCCCGCCGCCTGAGCCTGTATCCCAGCCAACTGAACAGGGTAACGCCGTTCAGGGATCGGGGGCAGCGCTTGGGATTCGTGTCGGCGAGCATCCGGGCTACAGTCGCATCGTCTTCGACTGGCCTCAATCGGTTCCCTATGAGGTGGTGCGGAACGGGCGCACCGTCAGTATCGATTTCGGGCGGGCGGCCAGTGTCGATGTCGCGGCACTTCAGGCGGGGCTTCCCCCCGGCATTCGCGTTGATGGGGCGACAGCCGCTGACGGTCGCCTGAGCATGGCCTTCACGGTACCGGACGCAGCGGAATTGCGTCATTTCCCGCTGGAGGAAAAGGTGGTTCTGGATGTCCTGGCCAGTGCTGAGATACGCAATCAGCCTGCACCACCCTTGCCGACTGATACCGCCCCGCAAACCGCGCAGGCAGACCCGCAGACGGTGCCTCCCCCTTCCGTGCTGTCGCCCGAAGTCGCACCCGATCCTGTACCGGAACCTGCCAATGAGCCGCCCCCTGAAGCGGCGGCATTGGAGCGGTCAGAAGAGGAAAGAGCGGAACAGGCTCTGGCGGAGGGATTGGAGAGCGGGCAGATAACCTTCCGGGATGGCGTGATCCAAGATAATGCGCCATCAGATCCCCCGGCAGATCCCCCGGCAGACCCGCCACAGGAACCCGTCGCGGAGCGGCCACCGGTCCCGGCGCCGGAGCAGGCATCTCCCCTGACCCAGGAGGAACAGCAGGCTGAAGCCCCACCGACCGTGCCGGATGGGCCTGCACTGGTTACCTATTCCATTGGCTGGACCGAGGATGTCGGAGCCGCAGCTTTCCGGCGGAATGATAATATCTGGGTTGTTTTCGATTCGGCAACCACGATGGAACTGTCCGATATGCGGGTGGAGGGAGCACCCATCGTGCAGCGGATCGATCAGTTACCGATCAGCGGGGCGACCGTGCTGCGGATGCAGGTTCCTGATCGGAACATCAATATCAGCGCGCGGCGGGAGGGCTTCAGCTGGGTGCTGGATTTCCGTCCCGGACCACAGCGCCCGCAATACCAGGCCCCGATTGTTGCGGATGTGACTGCCGATATCGGGCCGCATCTCGGTTTTCCGACCGAAACACCCGGCGATGCGATGAATATTCCGGATCCGGAAATGGGTGATGTCATGCGTGTCGCGACATTCCTGGAATCCGGTATGGGGATCGACGGTTTGCGGCGCTATCCGGAATTCGAACTGCTGCCAACCGCCCAGGGGGTGGCGCTGATACGCCTGTCCGACAGTGTTCTGCTGGATCGCAATTTTGATGGGTTTCAGGTCAGTGCGCCAGATGGTCTGGCCATTTCGGCGGTTTCGCCGGAGGCCCCGGTTGCGTCCGGGCCGGTGCTGAGTGCGCGTCGGTTGTTCGACCTGAACGGTTTGATGCGCGGGCATCAGAGTGAGTATCCCACATTGTCAGCAGCGGTTTTCCGGTCGCTTGCAGAGGTTCCATATGAAAAAATCAATGCTGCACGTCTGGATTATGCCGGGTTCCTGATGGCCCATGGTCGTGGTCATGAATCGCTGGGTGTATTGGGCGTGGTGGAGGAAGATGATCCGCAAGTGATGGCACGGGCGGAAAACCAGGCATTGAAAGCGGCGGCGTCGGTATTGGCCGGAAGACCCGCAGATGCGCGTGCCCTGCTGAATGATCCCCGGCTGGACGGCTTTGCAGAGGCGGCGATCTGGCGGGGGGCGGCACTGGCCCAGTCCGGGGATTATCAGGCGGCCAATGAGGCCTTCGGGCCAGGTGACAGTCTGTTAAGCCGCTATCCCTTTCCATTGAAGGCGAAGCTGGGTCTGCTGCGCATTGATACGGCTTTTGCCAATCGTGATGTACGTGGGGCGGAAGCTTGGGTCAGTGCGCTGGAGCGGGATCGGGGGGAATTGACGGTCGGGGAACGGGCGGCACTGGATTTCCAGCGGGCGCGATTGGCCATCGCCCAGACCGATTTTGAACTGGGTGAGGAACTGCTGCGAGAAGTCATTGCCACAGGTGACCGAAAATACGCCTATCGCGCGGAGCAGACCCTGATCACGCTGGGCCTTCGCGAAGGGTTCATGGAAGATGCCGAGGCGTTGGAGCGGCTGGAGCGGCTGCGTTATACATGGCGTGGAGATCGTGTGGAACTGCATCTGCTTCGGCGGCTGGGTGAATTGTATCTGGAGCAGCCGGATTATTTCGAGGGGCTTGGCGTCTATCGCACGGCAGTGAAGTACTTTGCCGGTGATCCGGTTGCCGAGGATCTGGCGGGGGAGATGACCGATATTTTCCGCAATCTGTTCCTGGAGGGCCAGGCGGATAAATTGCCGCCGCTGCGCGCCATCGCCTTGTATGAGGAATTCAAGGAACTGACCCCGACCGGGCGCGACGGCGACCAGATCATCGAAAATATTGCTGACCGTCTTGCCGCCATCGACCTGCTGGCGGAGGCGGCGGAGCAACTGGGTGAGTTGCTTCGGGATGAGGAGCGCCTGCCGCCCGGTGAGGAGCGGGTGCGGCTTAGCAACAAGCTGGCCCTGATCCATCTGATGGACGGCGAGCCGCTGCTGGCGGAGGAGGCGATTTCCAGCGGCAGGCGGGGCCTTGCCTTGTTCGATCTGGATGATGAGCTTGAAGCGGATCGCGACCGTCTGTTCGCCCGTGCGAAGATACAGCAGGGTGACTATGATGCTGCGATTAAGGAACTGGCGGGAGATGTCAGCGTAGAGGCCGATCTGCTGCGCCGGGATCTCTATCGCACTACCCAGAACTGGCAGGAATCAGCGAAAGTTCTGCAACGTCTTGCCGGAAACCCGCCCGATGATCCGGCAGAAGGGGTGGAGGGAGAACGGGCGCGCTATGTCATCAACTGGGCTGTGGCTCTGTATCAGAACAACGACCGGGACGGGCTGCGTGACCTGCTGGACCTCTGGGCGCCGACCATGGCCAACAGTTCGCTGTCCGGCGTTTTCGATTACATCACCAACCAGAACCGATCCCCGACCGGTGACGATGTCATGGCGACCGTTGATCAACTGATCGGTGCGGACCGGTTCGATGCCTTCCTGAAAGCCTATCGTGAACGCCTCTTTGCCCCGCCGCCACCGCCGACGGCAGAGGTGGTGGCGACATCATCCTGATCGGTGCCTCAGCGCATCACGAAGGGATTGGCCATCGGGGCGCTGGACGTGTTGATCCAGGTGGTGCGGGTTCGGGTATAGTCATGGACGGAGTCCAGACCAGCCTCGCGACCATAGCCGGAATGGCCGAAGCCGCCGAACGGCGCGATGGGCGAGATGGCGCGATAGGTGTTGATCCAGCAGATGCCAGATCGGATCTGCGCTGAAACCCGATGCGCGCGGGCAAGATCGCGGGTGAACAGCCCGGAGCCGAGGCCGTAGGGCGTATCGTTGGCAAGGGCGATGGCCTCTTCCTCCGTCTCGAAGGGAACGAGCGACATGACCGGCCCGAACATTTCCACCGCCAGTGTCTCGATCCTGGAATCAGGGCAGAGAACCAGCGTCGGCTGGAAATAGTTACCGCCCTGAATGTTCGGTGGCAGGTCCGGTGGGCGGGCACCACCAAAGTGGATCGTGGCCCCCTGGGTGACGGATTTGGTAAGCGTGGCTTCGATGCATTCGATCTGGGCGCGGGTGCAGAGCGGCCCGACATGCGTATCGCTGGCAAGCGGATCGCCAATGCGGATATCGCGCGTCTTCTCTGAAATTTTCTCCACCAGTGCATCGAAAATGTCGCGCTGGACGAATCCCCGGCTGCCTGCGACGCAGGACTGGCCGGAGGCCCCGAAATTCCCCGCAATCAGCCCATTGGCGGCGCTTTCCAGGTCGGCATCCTCAAAGACCAGGATCGGTGATTTACCTCCCAGTTCCAGGGTGGTAACGGCGAAATTCTCTGCTGAATTGCGGACCACATGGCGCGCTGTCTCCGGTCCGCCGGTAAAGGCGATGCGGTCGATCATCGGATGGCTGGTCAACGGTATCGCACAGCCTTGTGGTCCGCCGGTGACCACGGAAACAACGCCTTTCGGGAAGCCTGCCTTCTCGATCAGTCTGGCAAATTCCAGCATTGCGACAGGTGCGATCTCGGAGGCTTTGAGGATGATCGTGCAGCCCGCCGCCAGTGCCGGACCCAGCTTGGTTGCGGTCAGGAACATCTGTGCGTTCCAGGGCACGACGGCGGCGACCACACCGATGGGAATACGGGTGGTGAAGACCTGCATGTCGGGTTTGTCGATTGGCAGGACCGCGCCCTCGATCTTGTCCGCCAGGCCCGCGAAATAACGGTAATAGTCGCCGACATATCGGGTCTGGGCGACCGTTTCTGCCGCCAGCTTGCCGCTGTCCTGGGTCTCGATCCGGCCGAGTTCAGCCGCATGTTCCTCAATCAGATCGGCCAGCCGCCAGAGCAGCCGCCCGCGCTGGCTTGGGCGCATGGCTGCCCATTCACCCTCGATCAGGGCGCAGCGCGCGGCGCGCACGGCCCTGTTCACATCTTCCGGAGCGGCGCAGGCAAAACTGGCCCAGGGTGTGTTTGTCGCCGGGTTCAGGCTCTCCTGTATTTCTCCCGCAGCGCCCTCGCACCAGACACCGTCGATGAAGAGCTTGTAATGGGGCAAGTCGGCCATAGAGAAAGCTCCTGTGGTCAGGCGTTGAAGGCGGGCATGACATTTTCGATGAAGCGCGACAGAGAGACTCGCTTCTGCTCCGTCGTCATGCCGGAATCGATCCAGAAAGAATATTCGTCATAGCCCATATCCTCAAATCGCTTCAGCCGGTCGATCACCTCCGCAGCCGTGCCGATGGCCAGATTTGCGCGCATTTCCGACGGGGCATAGATCTTGATTGCCGCCATTTCCTCTTCGTTCAGCGGATCGATGATCCCCTGGCTGATCGGGCGCTCGTTCTTGAACCAGGCCCCGAAGGTGCAGTAGAAGCGGCTCAACTGTTTCGCTGCCTGCTCGCTCTCTTCTTCGGAGCCGGAGACATAGGCATGCTGCAGCAGCATGATCTTCGGACGCGGGCGAGACGTATTCGCGGCGCAGGCGGCCTCGAACCGGGTCATCAGGCTTTCGATTTCCGCGTCGCCCTGCCAGAGCGGTGTGACCTGTACGTTGAAACCGTTATCGACCGCGAATTGGTGGCTGTTGGGATCGCGGGCGGCGACCCAGATCGGTGGCCCACCCGCCTGCACCGGCTTGGGTGAGGAGGTCGTCGCTGGGAACTTGAAGAATTCTCCGTCATGGACATAGTCGCCCGCCCAGAGTTTGGGCAATGCCGGGGCGACCTCCCGCAGGCGCTGACCGGCCTCCCAGGCGTCCATACCGGGCATCAGACGTTCGTATTCATAGGAATAAGCTCCGCGGGCGATACCGATATCCAGCCGCCCACCGCTGACCAGATCGGCCATAGCGGCCTCTCCCGCCAGCTTGATCGGGTGCCAGAACGGCGCGACGACGGTGCCGGTGCCCAGTCGCACATTCTTCGTGCGCCGCGCCAGATCGGCGATGGTGATGAACGGGTTGGGGGCAATGGTGAAGTCCATCCCGTGATGCTCTCCGGTCCAGATCGCATGCATCCCGCCTTCGTCGGCCAAGGTGCAAAGGGTGATGAATTCCTCATAGAGATCCTGGTGGTGAGTGGTCGGGTCGATCCGTTCCATATGGGCAAACAGCGAGAATTTCATGCGACAGGTCCTTCACCAAACATGTGAACATTGCCAAGGGTTTCGTCCCCGATATAGAGGCCGAAAATGCGGTTGCGGCTTTCCAGTGCATAGCGCCACAGCATGGTCGCCTGGGCACTATTGATCAGTGGCATGCCACTCAGGCGGTCGGTCGGGTGGAATTGGCCCACTGCGCCGGTGGTATCGCTTTCCACGGTGCCGCGATAATAGGTAAAGGTCTCGCCGCTGCCGGTATCGTCAAAGATCGAATAGACCGGCCCCCAATCCACGGTGAGTCCCTGATCCTTGAAATGACCATTCAGCGCGTCCAGCGCGCCGGAGCGTCCTGGAACCTCGATCTGGGGGAGTCGATACTGTGGGCCGACAGGTTCCAGTAGGATATGCCCGTTGTAATCGATGATGGCCCCCGCAATGCTGGTCCGGCCCCGCTGTGCCGCCTGACGCTCCAGCCCCAGGCTGAAATAGCCGCCATTGCCATAGCCAAGTCCGATATCGCCTGATGTCTGGAAATCGTCGATCCGACCGATCAGGATCAGGTGATCCCCGGCCTCCATCCGGTCATGGGTGGCGCAGGAGAAATGCGCCGCCGCGCCTTCGATCAGCGGACAGCCATGGGCATCGTCCTGCCAGGGCACCAGCGAGAACCGATCCTCCTTTGATGACGCGAAAATGTTGGAAACCGACTGTTGCCCCTCTGCCAGGATGCTGATGGCGAAACGGCTGCAGGTATTGAACACGGCAAAACTCGACAGATGCTTCGAGGGACAGACAAGCAGAAGTGGCGGGTCAAGGGAAACTGAGGAAAAGGAATTGGCGGTAAAACCGACAGGCTCCCTCTTCGCCGTGCGGGCGGTCACGACCGTGACTCCGGTCAGGAAGCTGCCGAATGCATTGCGCAGGGCTTTCGGATCGAGGTCGGTCATCGATGCGCCTCCGTCGCGAAATCCCGCAGGGCGGCGTTGACTGCGTCGGGATGGGTCATCATAGCCATATGCCCAGCCCCTTCCAGAATCAGGGCGCGACCTTTCGGGCAGAGTGCGGCCATTGCCTCGGACATGGCGGGGGTGGAATTCGCGTCCCCGGTCCCGGTCAGGAACAAGGCGGGCTGGGGCAGGGCAGTGAGTTGTTCATCGCTCGGCGCATCACCCTCGGCGAAAACCGTATAGGCGGTGGCATAGCCTTGGGGGTCTGCCTGAGACAGCCAGGTCAGGCAGGATTGGGCTGCCGGGCTTTCTGGTCCGCCGAACCATCGCTGTACCGGGCTTGCCGCCATTTCCTTCAAGGCGCTCGGATCATTCAGCACCACCTGCCGCAGGCTTGCAGCCCGTGCTGACACGGCCTGTTGTGCGGCATCGCTGCGTCGGTAGATCGCATTCAGCGCCACGACGCCCTGGCACAGACCCCCATGCCGCACGGCCAGATCCAGTGCGATCATCGCCCCCATCGAATGCCCGACGATGACGGCAGGGCCGGTCAGCGCCAGCGTCAGCGCAACTGCGATCCGGTCGGAATAATCGATGATCTTCGGGTTGGTTTTGTCCAGGCGCGTACTGTCACCGTGTCCTGGCATATCCAGCGCCAGCACCCGAAAGTCTGACTCGAGAGCAACCCTCTGAGCAGCCCAGCTTTGCTGTCGCAAACCGACGCCATGGATCAACACGATCTCCGGCCCTGTGCCCGTATCGCTCAGGGCGATGCCCGGGGTTGGGGTCATGCTTTTTCCCCATGCGTCATTCCCCTGAAGACTGGGAACCGGGAGACGCCGGTGGGATCAGTGCGATCCGCTCTGGACTCCCGCCTGCGCGGGAGTGACGGGACGGGAGATGAAATCGGAAGAAACTCGTCATCCCCGCGAAGGCGGGGATCCAGAGCGTCAGGTCCGACACGACATAGCGTTTTTTGCCCCGTTCGCGTTGCTTTGGACTCCCGCCTGCGCCGGAGGGACGGAGGAGTGCCGAGGGTGGGTCGGGCTAGGATCATCGCGAATGTCCCTTCAAACCCCCGCCGGATTATCGACGTCGTGGCCGAGATCCTTCAGATCCTGATAGCGGTCTCCGATCCGGTGATGCGGGCGTCCTCCGGTTGCACCACCCAGCACGACAACGATCTCGTTTGCGCGCGGCGCATCGGGGATGGCGAACTGGATTGTCAGATAGTGGGACCGACGACCGGCATCGTTCTTGTCCATCAGCGGAACCAGGATTGGCGCGTTGGCGGCCCCCCGGATATTGGTGAAGGACAGATAGGACTTCGCACCAACCGCTTCGCGGTAGTGGTTGCCGAAACGCAGTGTGTGGATCAGGCCGGAGGCGTGTTCGATCTCACCGTCCAGCCCGACGATTGCAGCCTTGCCATAGGCCTGGATTTTGTCGCCGCCACCGGCCATGGCGAGGATGCGGTCGGTCAGCAATTCACCCAGAACAGGGCCATAAGCCATGATCTCCGGCTTCAGATCCTCGACATAGCGCCCCGCCCAGGGGTTGGTGACGATGGCGGCCACGGCGAACATCCGCCAGGGGGGTGACGCGGCGCGGAAACCCTCGATATGGGTTTCTTCCTCATAGGCGACGATCTTGCGGATTTCAGGGCTCATTCGATGCTCCTCAAAGGTGATGGGCATAGAGTCATGCGAAATGGCGGGGATGACAAACGACGAATCTTCACCCATAGACATTAGCATAACTAATAGCGTGGTTGATGCTGATGACGAAATCCCTTGCTCCGCTTACCTGGTTCCGGTCCTTCGAGGCAGCCGCCCGGCATCTGAGTTTCACGGCGGCAGCGGACGAGACCGGTGTGACGCAGTCCGCGATCAGCCAGAATGTGCGTGCGCTGGAACAGCGTCTGGGCGTGTCGCTGTTTGTCCGGCAGGCGCGGGGGTTGGCGCTGACCGATGCAGGGCGGCGTCTGCTGCCCTATGTCGCCAGCGCAATGGGGGAACTGACCAAGGCGACCCAGCTTTTTGGCTCCGGATTCCGTCAGGACAGTCTGATTACGCTGGCAACGAGCATCAGCGTTGCGATGGGGTTCCTTGGGCCGCGATTGTCCGGGTTCTATCAACAGCACCCCGATATCCAGCTTCGCATCGTCACCACACTCTGGCCGGAGGATCACCGGTTTTCCCATGCCGATATCGAAATCCGCTACGGACCGCCGGAACTGGTGGCCGATGGGGCGATGCGCCTGGTAACGGATCACATACTGCCTGTCTGCAATCCGCTGGATATACCGGGGATCGGGTCGCTGGATGATCTCTATAATCGACCGCTGATTCAAGCAGTGGGAACGTCGGACAGTTGGGATGCCTGGGCGAAAAGTCTTTCCCTGAAATCGCCGAAGGCGCTGGCGCTGATGGTCGACTCCTATGCTCTGACGCTGGATTTCGCCCGTCTTGGGTTCGGGGTCGCGCTGACCAGCGGGTTTCTCGCCAATGACAGCATCCTCTCCGGCATCGTTGTCAATCCGTTGGGGCTTTCTGCCCCTGCAAAGGATGGTTTCTACCTGGCTAGACGTACAGGGCCGAAGGATGCACTGTGCGACGCATTCGAGACTTGGCTGCGGGAGGAGATTTCGATCATGAATCCCGTGGGTTTCAGCATGTGACGGAATTTAGTTCAGGCATTCGCCCCAAGCCCCAATTTTTCCGCCAGACCGATGCGCTGCATCTTACCGGTCGCGCCTTTGGGTATTTCTTCCAGGAAGACAAAGGTCTTCGGGATCTTGAAGGGGGCCAGCAGGTCGGCGGCATAGTCTTTCAGATCCTTTTCCGTCAGCGTGGCGCCTTCGGTCAGGACGACGGCAGCCGCTACTTCCTCGCCCAACATCGGATGCGGCATGGCGAAGGTGACGAACTGCTGGACCAGCGGATGGTCCATAAAGACATCATCCACTTCCAGCGGTGAAACTTTCTCGCCCCCGCGATTGATAATTTCCTTGATCCGTCCGGTGATCTTCAGATACCCGTCGGCGTCCAGATATCCTTGGTCGCCGGTGCGGAACCAGCCGTCGGTGAAGCTCTCGGCATTGGCTTTCGGGTTGTTTTCATAGCCCGGCGTGACATTGGCCCCTTTGATACAGACCTCGCCAGTCGTTCCAGCGGGTTGCATGATACCGGTCTGGTTGAGGATCGCGATCTCCGGTCCAGCGGGCAGGCCGACAAAACCTGGTTTCTGGATGCCCGGGGGCAGGGGGTTGGATGCCATCTGATGTGTTGCCTCGGTCATGCCATAGGCCTCTATCACAGGGCACGCGAAAGTTTCCGCCAGTTCCTTGAAAACCGCAGGTGGCAGCGAGGCGGAGGAGGAGCGCACGAAGCGGAAGGAGATTTTTCGCAGGGCTTCCGGATTGCGTTTGGCACGCAGCAGGATCGTCTGGTGCATTGTCGGGACGCCGGAATACCAGGTCGGTTGCGCAGCCATCGCCTGTTCGAAGAACTTCAATGCATTGAAGCCGGGTGTGCAGCAGACAGAGGCACCGGCTTTCATTGATGACAGCACGACCGCGATCAGGCCGTGGATATGGAACAGCGGCATGATGTTGATGCAGTGATCAGCCGGAGTCAGCGCCAGGGTCGATGCGATATTCCCGGCGGAGGCGAACAGGTTGGCCTGGGTCAGGGGTACGACCTTCGGGCGCGATGTCGTGCCGGAAGTGTGCAACACCAATGCTTCGTCATCGGGGTTGGGGTCGTGGACCTCCGCTTCCTCCGGCCACAGGCTGAAGGCACCGGCGGGCGCACCGTCGGGCACGGATGCTTCGGCAACAGCAATGCCCAGTGCTCTGGCGGCGGCGCGGACGGGATTGTCGCTGCCCTCGGCGACCAGAACCAGTTTCGGTTTCAGATCCTCCAGATAAAAGGCGTATTCCGATTCCTTATAGGCCGGATTGAGCGGCGCGGCGGAGAGGCCAGAAGCGACGGCCAGAAAGGCGCTCGCCATCTCCGGCCCGTTCGGCAGCACGATGGCGACCCGGTCGCCAACCCCGATACCACGCGCGGCAAGCTGCCGGCGTATCGACAGACAATGGTGGCGCAACGCACCATGGGTCATGTCCGGGCGATCCGGGGCGCTCAGCGCGATATCCGAATCTTTCCCCGACAGTACCAAATCCCGTACACAACCACCCATGAACACCTCCCGATTTTTGTTATCGGATGATGGGACTTCTTTCGACATCGGATCAACCGAAATCACCCGGTACACTTAATGACTCTTCGACGTTTGACGTGGAATTGTGTTGGGTCGGGTTTATCTCCTTTCCGATTGAGGAAAGGGGTGACGTTACAGTGAGTATCCGTCGAATTATTTTTTCCGCAGCGCATCACTCAGGCTTTGGAAGCGGGTGATCATGCGGTGTTTGGCGGCATCCGGGGCGATGGGGCTGGGGTCGAAGCGACCGCTGATCTCGACAGTCGGGGCTTTCCCCCAGAGTTTTCTGGCCTCTGTTTCCGAAAATCCGGCAATCCCTGTCGCTTCGATCCGGGCGGCCTGCAGGTCTGCCTTCTTGATCAGTTTCTTGAGCGATGGCGTGCAGGATGGTGGCAGGCCGAAACGGATGTGAATTGCCTGCTGTAACCGGTCCTCCATTGCGCGATAGTCCAGCCCGATGGCGTTCTTGAAAGGCGAAATCATGTCACCGACGACATATTCGGATGCGTCGTGCAGCAGTGCCTGTAACCGCTGCGATGCGGTTAGACCCGGTTCCAGTTCTACCGCAAGCGCTTCCACCATCACGCTGTGCTGGGCGACTGAGAAGGCCCATTCGCCGGTGGTCTGGCCGTTCCAGCGCGCCACCCGTGACAGGCCGTGGGCGATATCCTCGATTTCGATATCGACAGGACTTGGGTTCAGCAGGTCAAGCCGCCTGCCGCTGAGCATGCGCTGCCAAGCACGGCCATCTGTTTTGGCGGGACTCATCAAAGATAGGGTTCGAGCCAGTCGAGGCCGGCCCATGTATCGTCTCGCGGAACATATTCGCACCCGACCCACCCTTCATAGCCGAGTGCATCCAGCCGACTGAAGATGGCGGGAAAATTGATTTCCCCCGAATCCGGTTCGGCTCGTCCGGGTACACTGGCGATCTGGATATGGCCAATCTTGTTGATATGGCGCTCTATCGTCGCCAGCAGATCACCCTGCATGATCTGGCGGTGATAGAGATCAAGTTGCAGGGCAAGGTTCGTTGCCTGGACATTCGCCATGATTCGGAAGGCCTGTTCGGTCTTGTTCAGAACATAGCCTGGTGTGTCGCGGGTATTGATCGGCTCCAGCATCAGGGTGATGCCATGTTTCGCGGCATGCGGCGCGATGCGGCGCAGGTTTCCTTCCAAGGCGGAGAGGTGGACGCGCTCATCCAGCGTGACCGGTGCGATCCCGGCCATCACATGCAGCATCTTGCAATCCAATGCCTGGGCATAGATCAGCGCCTGTCTGAAACCCCGCTCAAAGTCGGCTTCCCGGCCAGGAAGTGCGCCGATGCCACGATCCCCGCGTGCCCAGTCTCCGGGTGGAAGGTTGAACAGGACCTGGGTCAGGCCGCTTTGCCTGCGGGCGTCGGCTACTTCGTCCACCGGATGGTCATAGGGGAACTGAAACTCGACACCCTTGAATCCGGCCTTCTGCGCTGCTTCGAAGCGTTCAAGGAAGGGGAGCTCTGTAAACAGCATGGACAGATTGGCGGCAAAACGTGGCATCGCGACAGGACGGTCCTTTCAGGGATATCAATACAGAATATCAGGACTGGATCCGTTTTATGCAGCGGATTTCATTTCCTTCAATCTTTTTAATATGCGCCTCAAGATCAACCAAGGTCCAGACCCTGGTTTTCATATCCGTAGCATTGGTATGTACAATCGCGGTTGCGTCAATCATGATTCCGACATGGCCAGGCCAGAAAACCAAATCCCCGCGTTGTGGTGCCTTTGCGGCCGGGTCAATCGGTGTGCCGATTTCCGCTTCCTGCATGTCCGTATCGCGCGGGCAAGGGATGCCGCAGGCCTCCAGCGCGAACTGGATGAGGGCAGAACAGTCCAGCCCTTCACTTGATCGTCCCCCCCAAAGATAGGGGGTCTCCAGGAATCGCAGGGCCACGGCGGCAGTGTCGTTTTCGTACCGGTCAATCGGTGAGAGATGCGATGCGTATATCCACTGACCATCGGCAATCTGCGCCCATCTTTCCCCTTCCTCAATGACTGTGACCTGTGCTCCGAATGTGAGTGCATCCACAGCATACCGCTTCAATTCCGCCGCAGGGTAAAGATGGCTGCGCAGCGCCGTTACGCGATGGGTAGGTTCTGGAGTCTCGTAGACGACCGCGTTCTGGTCGATATAGCCGACATAGCCGTCACGCTCGGATTTGATCCAGGCCCAGCCGCCAGTCTGCTCAAAGACCCGGATCGGTTCACCCATCAGATATTCGGTGTCACGAGGGCGGGTATGGTCGGCCTCCAGGCGGCCAGGTACGACCGCCCGGCAGATGCGCGCTGGAATACCTTCGACGTAGCGCAAAGCGGGTACCCTTCCCTCCAGCCCTTGTTCCGCAAGGTCCGGGCGATAGGCATGACGGCGTCTGTCGGGAAGGGGGAGGGGCGGCTTAGTCAATCGAACAGCTTGTCGATGTCTGCCTGAGAGATCGACGCCTCCTTGCTCAAGGCCGGGCCATTCAACAGGGCATCATCGCCCTGTCGTTTGTTCATTTCGGAATATTCACCGGCAAGACGGTTGATTTCGTCCTGCCCCCACAGATCGATCATGATGTTTACGCGCTCTTCGACAAATTTCATTGAGCGCACGATTTTCGTAACCCGCTGACCGGTAATGTCCTGAAAAGTACAGGCCTCGATTGCCGCCATGGTCTCGGTATTGATCCGGTCGCAGAGGGCATTGCGGGTGGTGGCATCCTCCGTTGTGCGGATTTGCTCGACAAGGGTATCGACCTCTTCCATGCGCTCCAGAATCGTGTCGGTCGCGTGTTCGGTCGCGCCGACAATCGCATCCAGTTGATCCGACATGCTGTCGAATCGGGTTTGGTCCCCTTCGGCAGCAACCATATGGGCTATTTCCTCGCGAAACCGCCGGACATACTGCACCAGTCCGATGATTTCCGACTTCAGTTGTTTGTCCGTGTCACGCCGGGTGTCGTCGCGGTCGGTCATGGAATTATCCTCCCTGTGCGCGACAGGCTCTCTAGAATGCCTTGAAGGCGAGCGTCGTGAACGTATCCCTGACACCCGGCAGGGTCTGGATTTTCTCGGTCACGAAATGCCCGACATCGATTTCTTCCGGCAGATAGCATTTCATCAGCAGATCATACTGTCCGGAGGTGGAATAGACTTCCGAGACATGCTCGACAGCCTCGATGGCGGCGGCGGCGGTCGTATAGGCAACGCCGAGTTCGCATTTCACCTGAACGAAGAGCACACGCATGACGGATTCAATCTCCATGAATCAAGGGAACCTGAAACGGACAATGCATAGCATGCCCCGCGCAAAGGGCGCGACGCAAGTGAAACACTAGAGTATCCGTCTTGATCAAGACGGATACTCTAATTGGAGAAATTGCTTACCGGCGCAGAAGGAAAGCCGGAACCTGTTCCGATTTGCCGAAGGGTTGATCAGAAATATCGGGCAGCGGGTCTTCATTGGCTTCCACGCCGGGATTGCGCGACCGTCCCCGAGCGTTCTTTCGGGTATTGCCACCCTCTGAATCGCGCTTCGGAGCGGATTGCTTGGGATTGGCCTGTTTCGCATTGGCCTGTTTTGGAGCCGGTGACCTTGGTTGTGCTGTGTCCTGAGCAGGAACATCCTTTGCACTGGACTCTTTTGGAGCCGCCTCCCGGCCACGCTGACCGCGATTTGATCGTCTGGGAGCACGTTCATCCGTCGCATCTGTCGATGCTGTATCCGAGGTTTCTTCGACAGGGGATTCGGTAGCCGCTTCAGCGCTGGTTTTGGAGGTCGGTTTTCCACGACCACGCCCGCGAGAACTGCGGCTGCGTGCGGGTTTTTCTTCTGCCTCACTGATATCATCACTGCCGGAAGTGCTGGATTCCGGAGACTTGTTCGACGGATCGGCAGAGAGGTCCAGAACTTCGGCCACTTCGCTGACAACCGGAATTTTCTTTCCGATCAGCTTTTCGATGGCATCAATCAGCTTCTTGTCCGAATCGGTGGCCATCGTGATCGAGATTCCGGATCGTCCGGCCCGCCCGGTACGCCCGATGCGGTGGACATAGTCCTCTGCATGGGTGGGAACATCATAATTGAAGACATGGCCGACGCTGGGAATATCCAGACCACGCGCCGCAACATCGGAGCAGACCAGGATCTTGATTTCGTTTTTCTTGAATTTCTCCAGCCATTCCAGGCGCTTGTACTGATCCATGTCACCATGCAGAGCACCGGAGGAGAAACCGGCATCTTCCAGCGCGCGATAGAGCGTCGCCACATCGCGCTTGCGATTGCAGAAGACCAGCGCGTTGGCGATGGTGTTGTCCTGCAACAGGCGATAGAGAATCTTGCGCTTCTGGCGTCCATCGACCTTCAGCAGGCGCTGTTCGATGGTATCAGCCGTGCTGGCTGGGGCGGAGACCGAGATTTCCTTGGGATTGATCTGGAATTTTGCCGCCAGCTTCCGGATTTCCGGTGGCATCGTGGCGGAGAACATCAGGG
This sequence comes from Alphaproteobacteria bacterium, assembly GCA_965223125.1. Classification (GTDB taxonomy): domain Bacteria; phylum Pseudomonadota; class Alphaproteobacteria; order UBA8366; family Aestuariispiraceae; genus Pacificispira. The sequence goes on from OZ244984.1 coordinate 3,166,193, forward strand.
TCTGGCGCATGGCGGGCATCAGCGAGACGATTTTTTCGACATCGGGGATGAAACCCATGTCGAGCATCCGGTCGCCTTCGTCGATCACAAGGATCTTGACGTCGGTCAGGATGACCTTGCCGCGCTCGCAATGATCCATCAGGCGGCCCGGCGTGGCAATCAGGACATCGACGCCCCGGTTGATCTTCGCTTCCTGCTCGGCAAAGGAGACGCCGCCGATCAGCAGTGCCATATTCAGCTTGTGATATTTGCCATAGGTCTCAAAATTATCCGCGACTTGGGCTGCCAGTTCGCGTGTTGGTTCCAGGATGACAGTACGCGGCATGCGCGCGCGGCCCCGACCTTCGCTCAGGATATCGATCATCGGCAGGGTGAAGGAGGCCGTCTTGCCGGTCCCCGTCTGGGCACAACCCAGAATGTCTCGGTTCATCAGGACGTAGGGGATCGCCTTTTCCTGAATGGGAGTCGGTGTTTCATATCCCGCGTCAGCAATCGCGCGCAGGAGGGAATCGCTCAAACCTAAATCCGCAAATGTTGTTGTCATGCTTTCCTTCTTCGCCAGCCGGAAAATTCGGCTGAAATATCGGTCTATTCCGAATGTGGCGGACTATAGGCCTAACCCTTAACGAGTCAATGTAAGCTGGCCATGCGGGTCCGGTTTATCCCGTTGAGTTGCTCTACTGTTGCCGTAAGGCTACGATTTTACTGAAAATCACAAGGTTATTGCCAGAGGAGACTTCAAATGGTCGTGAACCGGGACCGATCGTTGCTGTGCATCATTGATATTCAGGAACGCCTGTTGCCAGCGATACAGGGGGGCGACGCGGTTCTGGCCGGGGTGCGAGATCTGGTGACGGCGGCGCGGCTGTTCGACGTGCCGGTCTTGTGCAGTGAGCAGTATCCGCAAGGTTTGGGGCCAACGGTTCCTGACCTTCGTGCCGTTTTGTCCGGGGAGGAAATTCACGCAAAGACCTGCTTTTCCTGTGCCGGAGATGCCGGAATTTCTACTGCCGTGGCTGCGGCGGCACGCCCGCAGTTGATCCTCTGCGGCGTGGAGGCGCATGTCTGCGTTCTGCAATCGGCGCTTGGATTCAAGGCGCAGGGATATGAGGTTTTTGTTGTCCGGGATGCGGTGTCCAGTCGCGAGCCCGCCAGTGCTTCTGCAGCCCTGGATCGTTGCACCCTTGCCGGGATTCCGACGCCGACACGGGAAATGATCCTGTTCGAATGGATGGAGGATGCGGCGCAGCCGATCTTCAAGGATTTTCGGACACTGGTCGTCTGACCCCTACATTCCGATCTTGAACCGGCATCCGATCCCGCACCCATCGGGGCGGTCCATGGGGGGCTGTATCGGCAGCAGGGTGCGGGCGGCGCTTGCGAAAGCCTGCGTGAAAGCCGGATTCCCCGGCTGTGCCCCCTCCGGCAGGGTCATCCAGAGTTCACTGAATGTCTGGCCCCGTTTGCAGTAGACGATCAACGCCGCATCGGGATCGCCCGTGGTGCCGGGCAGAGCCGTATTCTGGCAGACCTGATGTCCCATCGCCGTGACCGATGGATTGAACAGGACCGTGACCTGGCGTACCGATTGTTCTTGGTCTTGGGGCTTTGCCGAAAAGGGAATGGGCAGGCCTTCGTTCTTGCCGTCCATCGCCGCAGCGATGGCCGGGGCCAGTTCGGATTCAGGAACATCCTTATAGCTGCCCAGAACCTCGACCAGCATGCCCTGTTGCAGGTGATCGGCCATAATGTCCTGATGGCGGTAATTGGCGGCGAAATTCTGCTTATAGATTGTCGGCCCGCTACAGGCACCCAAGAGCACGACCAAAGCGAGGATCGCAACGCGATACGGTAGGAGTCGTCCCATTGCCGAAATCCTTAAAATCGCCGCCCCCACAGCATTGAAACGTATGTGGCATCGATTTGGATCAGGTCAAGGCAGTGGGGAACTTACTCCAGACCTTCCCAACCGCCAGCATCCGGGTCATCGCTGACCGGCTCCAGGATCGGACGCTCCAGCGGCTTGCGTCCGGCGCGGATGGCCTTGTCGATTTCGACCGCCAGATCCTGCTGCGAGCACAGGCCGATCTCAACCGGGGACCGTGGGCGGATGTTGGATGAGTTCCAGTGACTGCGATCCCGAACGGCGGCAACGGTCGGTTTCGTCGTGCCGATCAGACGATTGATCTGCGCATCGGCCAGTTCCGGGTGATGCTTTACCAGCCAGGCGATGCCATCCGGCTTGTCCGCGCGTTTCGATACCGGCGTATAGCGCGGTCCCTTATGGCGGATCACAGGCTGGGGAATGTCGCTCTTGGCGATTTCCAGACGCGCTTCCGGATCGGCTTCGCAGCGCTTCAATTCCTCTGCCGTCAACTGACCGCTCTGGATCGGATCGATCCCATGCATGCCCGGCGCAACTTCACCATCGGCAATCGCCTGTATTTCCAGTTCATGCAGGCCGCAGAAATCGCCAATCTGCTCAAAGGTCAGTCCGGAATTGTCGATCAGCCAGACCGCAGTGGCCTTCGGCATCAAAAGCTTCACCATAACGTTTGTATGCTCCATGGTCGTATCGGGGTGCGGATGACGCACGGCGCGGGCCGTTCAGTCATTCGGAATCGGCAGCCTTTGGCCGATCACCGACCACCCCACGCGTGTCAGGAATTCAGGGCGCTTATATCAATCGTAACGGGGGGACGCAAAGGAAAAGCTTTTTGACAATGTAGCGTGCGAAATCACCCCGGAAAACAACAAGACCAATCAGGAGAGAATGTTGATCGTGGCCTGACCGATGCGGGTTCTTGCACCATTGAAATCCAGCAGGTCGAGGCGTCGGGCCGAATTGTAATCGGTCGGACGAACGATCACGCCGCCACCAAATGCGTCCAGATGGAACGGTTTTTTTGAGAGGATCATATCTGCCGCCTGACGTTCCCAATCCGCCTTGAAGATGTTGTTATCCTCCCGGCTAACCTTCAGGAAATCGGGGATGATGTGATAATCGGCCTGACCGGTCTGCTGATAGGCTGGCTGGGTTGTGGAGACGCCCCGCTTCGCCGTGTTGCGGCGCACGACCACCTGATTGGAGTCATTCACGTCAAGAAAATAGTCGTCCCCGGCAATCTTGTTCCCGAGAGCAGAATAGTGCCAGGTTTCGGTTGCGCTCTTCTCCCCCTTCAGGATGCTGTTCAGGTCCCGGCTGGCATTCTGAAGCAGAAGGCGCTTGTTCGGGTCTTCGACATAATCAAAATTGGAATTGAGCTGGTTGATCGCCCGCACGTCCCCGGATGGGTTGAGGCCGATCATGACTGGCTGTCCCAGCTTCCGGTACAGATTGAAATCCCGCTCCCATTGCGCATCAGGCGGGGCGAATTGCTGCAGCTTGCCAATCCTGTCCACGGCATCGAGCAACCGATTGCGCAGATTGGCCTTCGTGTTGATCGTATCGACTTCCTTGCGCACTTCATCAAGTCGCTGCAGTGCTGCGCGCATCGAAGGGCGCTGGCCAAGTGGAACGAAGGAAAGATCGTCAACCGATTGCTGCTGAATCTCGATTTCACCCGCCTGACTGACGGAATAGGTGAAAGGCTGGCCTGTCTGGGCCAGAAACCCGGCAACCTTTTCCCATACTTCCTTTGGCGCGACTGTGCCTTCGGCGATACCGCGAATGCGCAGGGCCGCACCGCGCATGATCTGCTGCCGGTTGTTGTCGAGTTTCGCATTTTCGAGAATCTGGTTGATCTTTGCGGCAGGATCACCGCCGGTTCCAAGCTTCCTGCTGGACCCGCCATTCAAAATCGTAGTTACACCGGAGCTTCGATTGAAATTTCCGGATACCGACGAGATCAATGAATCAAAGATCGACATTTCAAGCGGCCTCATTCACTTCTGTGGGCAGGCGAAGCCCTGTTTTAGGGACCGGCCTTCTGCCCGTCCATGCAAATTCATTGCCACATATAGCAGCATCAGGCCTGTTCGTCATCCAGATTCGCAGGGTGGCTCTTTTGGCGAAGGGGGGTCAGGATCCATCGCGCGGGGCGTCCATCCAGAGCCGCCAGGCCAAGGCCAATCATTGCCATGCCAAATATTTCGTTTTTCTGCAGGGTCTCTCCCAGCATCAGCACGCCCAGCAGGATTGCCGTGACCGGGACCAGAAAGGTAACCAGTGCCAGATTGGTTGCCCCCGCAGTGGCGAGAATCCTGAAATAGAGCAGATAGGCCCCCGCTGTGCACAGGGCGGCAAGGGCGATGAGGGCGAGGATCGCATCCATGGACGGCACCGGCAGGGTCCAGGGGCGGTCCACGATCAGCATCATGGGTACCAGCAGGCAAGTCGAGGCGATGACCTGTCCGGTCGCCGTCGCCATGGGGGACAGCCCGAGTGTCCGGAAGCGTCGCCCGAACACACCCGCGAAAGCGTAGGAAAGGGCGGCGGCGACACAGGCGGTCTGGGCCAGAATGGCGACACCCAGTTCTGCCAGGGCTTCGCCCCCAATCATCACGCAGACCCCGATCAATCCGATCACCACACCGGTTGAGCGCGCAGGTGTCAGCCGCTCGTCACTGGTCAGGAAATGGGCAACGACGACGGTGAAGAGGGGTGTCGTCGCATTCAGGATCGCGGCAAGGCCGGAGGCGATGTGGGATTGTCCCCAGACGATCAGCGAGAACGGGATTGCATTGTTCAACAGCCCCATCACGAGGAACGCGGTCCAGATCACTGGATCACGGGACAGCGTTTGCCCGCGCAGCCTGAGGACGGCAAATAGGATCAGGGCGGCGATCCCGACCCGACAGGCGACGATGGTGAAGGGCGGAACCGCTGCAAGGGCGATTTCCACGAAAAAGAACGATCCGCCCCAGATCGCGGCAAGGGTCAGGATCATGCCCCATTCCCGCAAATTCATGGGCGGACGACCGGGGGTCGGAACTGGCAGGCTCATCGGGATATGTCCGTGAAGGAGGGATGAAGAACCGGGATTATGGCAATATCCGCAGCTCACGACACCCGAAACTTGCGCCCAATAGCAAAGGCCCCCCGATTTACCGGGAGGCCCTGCAGGTTCTCTTATTTTGGGACAGTTCAGCCCAGCTTGCCTATTGCGACGGCGGTATCCGACATCCGGTTGGAGAAACCCCATTCGTTGTCGTACCAGCTCAACACCCGAACCAGGGTGCCGTCCACGACCTGGGTCTGGGTCAGGTCGAAGACCGAGCTTGCTTGGTTATGATTGAAGTCGGTGGAGACCAGCGGCTCATCATTGGTGACAAGGATGCCCTTCAGCGGACCGGACGCAGCGGCTTCCTGAATGGCGGCGTTGATGGCCTTTGCATCGGTCGGCTTGGACGCATCGAATTTAAGGTCGATCAGCGAGACATTGGCCGTGGGCACACGCACCGAGGTACCGTCCAGCCTGCCGTTCAGTTCCGGCAGGACGAGACCCACCGCCTTGGCTGCGCCGGTCGAGGTCGGGATCATCGACAGGCTGGCAGCGCGCGCCCGGCGGGGATCGCTGTGCAGCGTATCGACGGTACGCTGATCGCCGGTGAAGGCATGGATCGTCGTCATGAAGCCACGCTCGATCCCGACCGCCTTGTTCAAAACCGCCGCGACGGGGGCCAGACAGTTGGTGGTGCAGGAGGCGTTGGAAATCACCGTATGCTCCGCCTTCAGGCTGCCTTCGTTGACGCCGTAGACAATGGTTGCATCGGCACCCGTGCAGGGCGCTGAGACCAGGACACGCTTCGCGCCGGCTTTCAGATGCGCCGATGCCGAGTCCTTCGAGGTGAAGATGCCGGTGCATTCCAGTGCGACGTCGATGTTCAGTTCTGCCCAGGGCAGTTCCTCCGGATTGCGGATCGATGTCACCTTGATCTTGCCCGCGCCCAGATCCATCCAGTCCTCGCCGGTCGTGACTGTGCCGGGGAAGCGGCCGTGGACGCTGTCATATTTCAGCAGATGGGCATTGGCCTCGACCGAACCCAGATCATTGATCGCGACGAATTCGATGTCTTTCCGCCCGGCTTCCATCGCCGCGCGCAGAACCAACCGGCCAATCCGACCGAACCCGTTAATCGCAACCCGCACCGCCATGATCGTCACTCCTTTTCTTTGGTCGTCTTGTTGTATTCAGGGTGTTTCCCCTGTCGAGAATCCTTAGCCGGGGATCACAGCCGCGCCAGGGCGGCCCGGACCAGTGCATCAGCAGTAATCCCAAAATGCTCATACAGCTCCTCCGCCGGGCCGGATGCACCGAACCCTTCCATGCCGATGAACTGTCCGTCGAGGCCCAGATATCTGTCCCAGCCCTGACGGATCGCGGCTTCGATCCCGATGCGGATTGCGCCATAGCCCAGCACGCCTTCGCGATAGGCGGCATCCTGTTTGTCGAACAGTTCGAAACAGGGCATCGAGACGACGGCGGTGCCGACGCCTTCCGCTTCCAGTCTGGTCCGGGCGGCGACCGCGATTTCAACTTCAGAGCCGGTGGCGATCAACGTTACCTGGCGCGGTCCAGCGGCGGCCTCCAGCATGACATAACCGCCGCGCGCGCAGAGGTTTTCATCAAGCGGTACGGTACGGATCGTCGGCAGGCCCTGCCGCGTCAGCGCCAGGATGGACGGTGTGGTCCGCGAATGCAGCGCCAGTGCCCAGCATTCGGCGACTTCCACCGCATCACAGGGTCGGAAGACCTGCAGGTTCGGGATCGCACGAAGGGCGGCCAGATGTTCCACCGGCTGATGCGTCGGCCCGTCTTCGCCAAGCCCGATGGAATCATGGGTCATGACATAGACGACCCGCTGCTGCATCAGCGCAGACAGGCGGATCGAGGGGCGGCAATAATCGGTGAAGACAAGGAAGGTGCCGCCATAGGGAATGACGCCGCCATGCAGGGCCATGCCGTTCATCACGGCGGCCATCGCATGTTCACGAACGCCGTAATAGATATAGCGGCCTGAGAAATCCCCTGTCTTGATGGGGGCGGTGGCCGGGGTTTTAGTATTGTTCGACCCGGTCAGGTCCGCCGATCCGCCGATCATTTCCGGGATGATATCGGTCAGAACTTCCAGTGCCTTCTGGGAGGATGCACGGGTCGCCAGCTTCGGTGCGTCTTCCGACAGTTTCTTCTTGTATTTCGTCAGCGTGACTTCCCACCCGTCCGGCAGGTCGCCCGCGATGGCGCGCAGGAATCCGTCACGGGTAGTAGATTCTTTGGCGGCCAGTTTCGCGTCCCAGGCGGTGCGCTGTTTCGCACCGCGACCCCCGGCCTTGCGCCAGGTGGTCAGGATATCGGTTGGGATTTCATAAGGCTCTGCCGTCCAGCCAAGTGCCGCGCGGGTGCCCGCGATTTCATCCTTGCCCAGGGGCGCACCATGGCTGCCTGATGTTCCGGCCTTTTTCGGTGCGCCATAACCGATTGTCGTCTTGCAGGCAATCAGCGAGGGCTTGTTGGTGCGCTTTGCAGCCTTGATCGCTTTTTCGACAGCGTCGGCATCGTGCCCGTCGACACTGCGGACATCCCAGCCGGAGGCCTTGAATCGTGCGGTCTGATCGTCGGAAACGGACAGCGATGTCGGGCCGTCAATGGAAATGCCGTTATCGTCGAACAGCACGATCAGCTTGGACAGGTTCAGATGCCCGGCCAGAGAGATGGCTTCATGGCTGATCCCTTCCATCAGGCAGCCGTCGCCTGCGATGACATAGGTATGGTGATCAATCAGATCATCACCAAAGCGTGCAGCGGCTAGGCGTTCGGCCAGCGCCATCCCGACCGCATTCGCCAGTCCCTGACCCAGCGGGCCGGTCGTGGTTTCGATCCCGGAGGCATGGCCATATTCCGGATGACCCGCCGTCTTTGCGCCCAGCTGGCGGAAATTTTTCAGGTCGTCCAGGCTCATATCTTCATAGCCGGTGAGGTAGAGCAGCGCATAGAGCAGCATCGAGCCATGCCCGGCGGAGAGCACGAAACGGTCCCGATCCGGCCAGTTCGGGGCTTTCGGATCAAATTTCAGGAATTTCGTGAACAGCACGGTGGCGACGTCGGCCATTCCCATCGGCATGCCGGGATGACCGGAATTCGCCCGCTCCACGCTGTCCATGGCAAGTGCCCGAATGGCATTGGCCATGGGGGAGGGGGAGGGTTTGGCTTTTTGTGCGGTCGACATGGCTTTGGGGTCGTTCCTGTCTGAAGGGTCGGGAAGCGGCGGCAACATGCCGAGGCGGACCCATCGGGTCAACCGATTCGTGCCGGAATTATCCCCGAATACCGCACTGAACCGCCAATAGGCGCGGTTGACGCTCTGCCGGAACTTGCCCTAGGGTCCAACATGCGTGATCGTTCCGATATATCCGAGGCTGAGCCCATGACAGACCCTGACCTTCAAGACGCCCTGAATTCAGCGTTGCGGCGGCTTGAACACGCGCTGGAGGCGCGGCTTTTGCGATCCGCCCCGACCGTCGAGATGGTGTCGGCAGCCGATACCGGTGAAATCGAGTCGCTGCGCACCCGGCTGCTGGCGGCGGAGGCGGAGATCGAACGGTTGCAAGGCGCACTGGATCAGGCCAATGCGCGTCGGTCCGCCGCGCTGAAAAAAGTGGATCAGGCGGTGGGACAGGTCGATGACCTGCTCTCCGCCCTCGAACCGGAAGTGATGTGAGGCGGCGATGGCGGAAGTAACGATCATGATCAACGGGCGTCCGCATACGGTCGCCTGCGAAGACGGACAGGAACCGCGTTTGCACGAACTGGCCTCCACTCTGGATGCGGAGGTCCGGGGGATCGCCTCCGCCATCGGACAGATCGGGGATTCGCGCCTGCTGGTGATTACCGGTCTGTCGCTGGTTGACCGGATGAAGGATCTGGAGGGGGACCGGCCCGCCGGTCGGGGGAACACGGCTCCGGCGGCTGACCGGTCAGCGGAAATCGCGGCTGCCGAGGAACGGGCCACTGCCGCCGAAACCCGGGCGGTGCGGGCCGAGGAGAAGGCAGTGGTGCTGGCCCGGCAACTGGCGGACGCGACAAAGCGTATCGATACCCTTGCTGCGGGCCTGGAAGAGGCCTAAATATCGGATGGGCGCGCCTGCACCGCGCGTGAAGTCGATATTGTGTCCCGGGGGCTATAATCTCCTCTTGGGAACTGCCTCTGTCGGGATCTTGGTCCCGGTATTGCGGTGCCCACCTACACTTGTAGGCTCCAGAGGAACAAAGATTCGGCCACGGCGGACGCGGACGTGCCCACTTCAGGTTTCGTGAGTTTCAGGTTTCGCAAAATTATTATCCCGACATGGATTGGCGTTTCTATGGCCCGACCGGCAGACAGTGAGAATGACGACCTGGTCGCGGCAAAAGTTCTAGCCCGCAAGCAGGCCTCCGCCGCCCGGAAACGCGCGCGGGACGCCGCCGGACCCGACGCCGCTGCGCGGCTGGCCAAGAACCTGACGTCCCGGATTGCACCGACCTCCGGCCAGATCGTCTCGGGTTTTCTGTCAATCGGCAGTGAGGTCGATCTCAGCGCGGCCTTTGCAGTATTGCGGGGCTTCGGCTGCCGGATATGTCTTCCCTGTGTGATCGCGCCGCGTACCCCGCTTGTTTTTCGGCTGTGGGACGAGGGGGATGCGCTGATTGTGGAACCGTTCGGCACCCGCGCCCCGGCACCGGAGGCGCAGGTGGTTGATCCGGATATCCTGCTGGTGCCGTTGCTGGCCTTTGATCAGGCAGGTTATCGGCTTGGCTATGGTGGCGGCTTCTATGACCGCAGCCTTGAAGCCCTGAGGCAGAGGAAATCCGTCCTTGCCGTCGGGGTCGCCTTTGAGGGCCAGCGGGTCGATGCCGTGCCGCGCGGCCCGCACGACCAGCCACTGGACTGGGTCGTGACCGAGGCGGGGGCGTTCCAGCCTGATTTGACTGGAATCGAGAGCGAAAGACCCATTCAATGAAAGTGATGTTTCTCGGCGATATCGTCGGCAAGGCCGGGCGTGATGTCGTCCTGGCGGAAGTACCGCGCCTGCGCGACCAGCTTGTTCTTGATTTCGTTGTCGCCAATGGTGAGAACGCGACCCATGGCTTCGGCATTTCACCAAAGAACTGTGAGGAATTCTTCGACGCCGGGGTGGATGTCATTACCGGTGGCAATCACAGTTGGGACCGCGCCGAGATCCTGTCCTATATCGACGAGGAGCCCCGCCTGATGCGCCCAGCGAATTTCCCTTCCGGGACACCGGGCAAGGGGGTATCACTGTTCGATACGCAGCGGGGCGATAAACGTGTGCTGGTGATCAATGTGATGTGCCGCCTGTTCATGGAACTGCTGGACAATCCCTTCGATGTTCTGGAAAAAGCCCTGCCGGAAGGGAATCCTGCCGCCGCAGGTTTCGACTGCGTGCTGGTCGACATGCATGGCGAGGCAACGTCGGAGAAATACGGCATCGGTCATTTCTGCGATGGGCGTGCCAGCCTGGTCGTCGGCACCCATACCCATGTGCCGACTGCGGATGCGCAGATTCTGGAGCACGGCACCGGCTATCAGACCGATGCGGGCATGTGCGGCGATTATGACAGCGTGATCGGCATGATGAAGGAAGCCTCCCTCGACCGCTTTCTGGGCCGCCTGCCGAAACCCCGAATGCAGCCCGCCGAGGGCATCGGAACCCTCTGCGGCACTGTGGTAGAAACCGACCCGAAAACCGGCCTCGCGCTCCGCGTACAGCCGATCCGCATCGGCGGCAGGCTCAGCCCCGCCTGGCCAGGGTGACAGAGCCTGAGGAAATCGTTGGCACATGTCGGACAGCTTCAAACAGTTTCCATCATTTAAGCTTTTTACAAGGTATGAGTTTCAGTCAATTTTCTAAACTCATGGAATTTCTTATATATTACAAAACCTTAATCTTGGTCCACTGTGATACCGTTGAAAAAAAACTTTATGACGTATTTATCGAACGAACTCAATGTTTCAACTGCTAGAACACTGGAAAGTCCAAGGTTTTGGAACGATTCCAGTGCACTACCTAAATCAAAATCAGGTTCAGTGAAGTCAATGAGACCTGCCCTATGTATCTTCTTCGCGATCATACGTGGCAAACCATATTCCTCAAGGTGATAGACAGCGCCAGGCAGGAACGCATGGCTGAGCCTAGTAATGAAATTTGAGATATCAGTTTTTGGGTTAATAATTATTTTATAAAGTTCATTTGTATCATTCAGAAGAGCGGAAAGTTTGAAAGTAACTGCTCTTTCAATTTGAAAAAATTCTTCAATACCAATTTCATTTTTATCTAGTTCATTAAGAAGTATAGGTAATTCTTTCTGCCAATTAGATGCTAGCACTTTAGTAACCGTGATTACTTTTTTCCATGTGGTATCCCATCCGTTTGGCTTTAGCTTGACCACTTTGTATAGCATTCGCTCCCATTGATTTGGATCATTTGAATTGAAGTATCCGAATCCATTCCACTCATGTGGGTTTGAGTACATATCTCTGGCCAACTGTAGCAAAAATTCTGAGTCGCTATCTTGCAATAAGTTCTCACGTTTCAGGCGCGTGAAATTTTCTTCACCAATGAGATTGGACATGCTTTGTTTGTACTCTATTACTCGTTTGATTTGTTCGCTGGTTAGGCGATCCCTATCATACTCCTCATCAAGATCACCCAAAATCTGATCTGGAAATTCAATTTCTAACTGGGTATCTTTTTCCTCTGGTGGCGTGTCTAAAAGATAAATCTTACCAACAAAGTGTTTGAACATTCTACCTCCACGGCCAATAATATTCTTGTAGGTAAAATCTGTTAGGTTATTCCGCCCGATTTTACTTCGCCAGATGATTACGTTCTGTGCAGACGTGTTTACACCCTCGATGATGGATGAGGTTGATATTATACTGTCGAATCCCTTTTCATGTTCAAATATTTTAACCTGCAATTGGCTAAGGCAACGGTGCATTCGCCCATTGTGGACTCCTACACCTCTTTCAACAAGGTCAGCTAGATCCCAGTCTTTGCGATAATTTTCTCGTAACCAACGAGCAAAATGCTTTGTATGTGGTCGATCAACGGGAGTCATTCGATCAATAATTATTTGCGTTACAGTTCTGATTTCAGAGTATGTACCTGCGTAAATTAATGATTTCGCACTTCTAGGTGAGATTATTTGAATCAGATTCTCTTTCTTAAGGTCTTTATCACCATTTATTTCTTTATATAGATCAAATTTCTCTAAATAGACAGTGTTGAATTTCAAAAACTCTAAAAATTCCATGTCCTGTGTGAATACGTTATTATTTATTTTTTTAATATTTGGTGCTAAATAATATCTCTGTTCAGATTTTTGGGATAATTTCAGAATTGCCTTAATGAGGGATGGTGCACGCTCCTTATCATGTGTAATGCTAGATTTATAAAATTCATCGACAACTAATAAGTCAATTTTTTTAATTCTGTTTAAATATCCGAAAACTCGTTCTTGAGGGAAAATAAAAATGTTATTATTACCTAATTTAGTATCTGGTGCGGTAATAATTGTATAATTTTGTGAAAATTTCTTAAATATTCTTCGTCGTGTTTCATCCATTAATGCAATGGTTGGAACAATTATCACTATAATTTTTGGTTTTTTTGCAGCAATAAATGCATCTATGATGAAACTTTTTCCAAAGCTCGTTGGCGCACTGACGGCAATATTTACCCCACTTAGGAGTTTCCCCAGCACGATTGATTGCTCTCGGTGAAGTGTGGCAGTGCGCTTTCCAACATCAACGGCAAACGCTTCGTAGACATATTTTTGATCCCAGGACGCATTATCGAGTTGTAAATATGGGAAAAGACCAGTTGATCGTATGAGATGGTTCACCACAAGTGGATATGGTGTTTTCGAATCATCCATGTCACCAAGTAGCTTAATTAGAAGATTTCTTGCTGAAAGTTCATCCCCTGATGTTAGGAAGTCATTAATTTCTTGGCAAGTTGAGAAAATATCCATCAGTTTTGACCTTTATAAAAAATAACATTGTTAAGAAAAGCATCAACTATCAGTTTTTTATTTGGAATAGGGAATAATATGATATGAAAATTAATTTTGTTATAGTTATGAACTTTGTTAGATTTTTCTAATTGTTTTTGAAAATATATTTCAGCTCTGTTTTGATGAAAATCAATAATTTTTTTCTTATATTCTACAGATAACTCTGATTGCAAAGATGTTATATCACATTGATGTAATAATAAAATTGGAATATGAATTCTAGATTTAAGTATATCAATTGATATTATCGGTTTTAGAGAATCTTTTATTTTATTACGCAAATTGATAGGGATATCAAGATAGTCTATATCTGATACATTTGTTATTATTGAATTTTCTTTTTTTAATTTTTGAGTGTTTATTGAGTTATAAACTGAATCTATAACTGTATTTAGACGTGAATCAGTAATTGATTTGTAGAATTTTGCTTCACCGAACCAGAGTGTAAAATCATCATGAGTAAGGACGATATGGACGCTGTCAGCGCCCTTTGCATTGTCTTGAGTGTTCTGTTTGTAGAATATTTTTGGAACTACTGGGAGCGCATTAAAATGATCTCGCATAATGCCATAAAGAAATACCTCTGCGATCTCGCTTCCTTGTCCATTCTCTTCTTTATCTGTGAGCCGGAGGTTTCTGGCGGCGGCAACAAGTTTACTATGACTTTGATCTACTAGCGCTGATCGTTCTCGCTTTGATAAAGCTGTCTGCGCAATATTATCCCAGAGATAGTTTTGAAACTTAGGATATCTCCATTTCCCATCTTCAAAATCATTGATTAAACTTAATACGCGCTTATTGATGACTGTCTGTAATTTCTCGATTGTTGTCACATTTGACAACGAGTCATCAATAAGCGTTTCAAATGTAAAACTCTTCATTGAATTCCTTAGCAGCCATTTTTTGGCTTTTAGTGTTCAGTCACAAAGTAAGTTGGTTGGTGTTCATCTTGACCCGTCTTGGCTGCAATATGCCTGATTTAGTTGATATCTGCCAAGTGAATTGACTTATTCGATGGGTCACGCAGGAATCATATTGTCAACCCACTTCAAACGAAATTGCCAAATGTGCAGAATCAATCAAAAGATTATCATAGTTTTATTGTGCCTACCGAATAGTTCGCGGTGGCCTGTTCCAGTCCTGTGACGATCCGGTGACCCAAAGGACCGCCTTCACCTGATATATTGTTTTCCAGAATGGCGCGCATGGCTGCTGCGTGGGCGGTCAGGATGGCGCGGGCGGGTTTGTCCGCGGTTTCCAGGGTGTCGATGAACCGGCAGAGGGAGGTGGCGATGTGGGTTATCAGGGGATAGCCGAAGCTGCCGCCCTGACCGCGCATGTCGTGCGATACCCTGTAAGCTTCGCGCAGTGCGGTCTTTGCGGGGATGTCCCCTTCCGTGATGCCGGATTTGTTCTCCGCTTCGACCCTCGTGAAGATGGCTTCCAGTTTCGCCAGATCCTCCAGTGCCCAGTTTGGATAGTCCTGCGACAGTTGGCGGATGGTATCCTCCGCCTTGGTCAGTTTTTCGGATAGCGGCGCGCCCTGGTCCGATACTTTGGATCGCAGCCTGTTGGGGGGATGGAAGATTTCCACCGGTTTGTCGTCGGAACTCGCCATTCTGTATGTCGCGCCCTAAATCCTGCCTTCGCCTTTGTCCCGCCCTGATCGCAGGATCGGCTATGTTCCCATCCATCCGGTTTGGCCGACAAGCGGCAGGCCTGTCAAGCACGGGTCTGTCAAGCGATGTCGTCCCGAGAGAAAAGCACCTCGACCCATATAAAGGGTCCGCGCACGGGATTGCAAATCCGGACGGGAGGGCCTAATCACAGACCGGTCCGCGCGCGTTCCGGTCGATCCGGTCAGGAATGCGATGATTTGGGTGCATGGACACGACATCTGGGGTATGGTTTGGAATGGGCATCTAGCAATAGCGGTGCCTTGGGAACAATGCGGAGGCGGAGGGTACCCTGTCGGGTGTCCTGCCGATACTCCGGTCGATACGGTGACAGCATGGCCGGCCATTCAAAGTTCAAGAATATCATGTACCGCAAGGGTGCGCAGGACCGCAAACGTGCGCAGCTCTTTGCGAAGTTCGGCAAGGAGATCATGGTCGCGGCCAAGATGGGCGGCGGCGACCCCGACACCAATTCGCGCCTGCGTCTGGCGATTCAGACCGCCAAGGCGCAGTCGATGCCCAAGGACAATATCGAACGCGCCATTCAGAAGGGCGTCGGAGGTGGAGAGGGCACCGATTATGAGGAAATCCGCTACGAGGGCTACGGTCCCGGCGGGGTTGCGATCATCGTCGATGTGCTGACAGACAACCGCAACCGCTCGGCGGCGGATGTGCGCTCCATCTTCAACAAGGGCGGTGGTAATCTGGGAGAAACCGGATCGGTGTCCTTCATGTTCGACCGCGTCGGACAGGTGACACTCGGTGCCGCTGTCGGGGATGCCGATGCGGTGTTTGAGGCGGCGCTGGAAGCAGGGGCTGAGGATGTGGTTTCATCCGAGAGCGGTCATGAAATCGTCTGCGCCATTGAGGATCTGAATGGCGTTGCCGCCGCGCTGGAGGCGCGTTTCGGCGAGCCGGAGGAAACCCGGCTGGTCTGGAAGCCGCAGACTCTGACCCCGGTCGAGGGCGATGCGGCGGAATCGCTGTTCCGACTGCTCGACAATCTGGATGACAATGACGACGTGCAGCACGTCTATTCGAATTACGATGTCTCCGACGAGACGATGGAGAAGCTGGCGAACGGCTAGGTCTGGAATTCCTCCGGGCCCGCCCGTTTGCCATGGTCCTCTGGGAGCCAAGAGCACGATGCGTATTCTGGGCCTCGATCCGGGGCTGCGACATACAGGCTGGGGCGTCGTGGACAGCAAGGCCGGGCATCTGCGCTTTGTCGCTTGTGGCACGATCCATCCACCAAGTGACGTCCCGATGGCAAGCCGCCTGAAGGCGTTGCATGACGGGATCGGAGAGGTCATCCGCACATGGTCGCCGGATGAGGCCGGGGTGGAGGAAACCTTCCTGAACAAGAATCCGGGGACTACCCTGAAACTTGGCCATGCGCGCGGCGTGGTGCTGCTGGTCCCGGCCCTGTTCGGCCTGCCGGTGGCGGAATATGCCGCCAAGACGGTGAAGCAGTCAGTCGTCGGGACGGGCGGGGCCAGCAAAGACCAGATCGGTATCATGGTGCGGACCCTGCTGCCGGGCTGTGATCCATCCAGCGAGGACGCCGCCGATGCGCTGGCTGTTGCCATCTGTCATGGACATCATGCCGATACCGACCGGCGCTGGGCCGCCAGTGTCGCGGTCTGACGGATAGGAAACGGAACCCGTGTTCGCGCGACTGAAAGGCATACTGGACGAGATCGGCGAGGATACCGTCATTGTTGATGTCGGCGGGGTCGGTTATCTCGTCTACTGCTCAGGACGCACGCTGTCAGTGCTGCCTGCAAAAGGCTCTCCGGTGCGGTTCGAGATCGAAACCCAGGTGCGGGAGGATCATATCCATCTTTTCGGTTTTCTGGATCGGTCGGAGCGCGACTGGTTCCGCCTGCTGACGACGGTGCAGGGTGTCGGTGCGCGGGTTGCGCTGGCGATCCTGTCGGTCCTGAGCCCCGAGGCCCTGACCCAGGCGGTGGCGGCACAGGACAAGGCGGCGGTCACCCGTGCCAATGGTGTAGGCCCGAAACTGGCGCAGCGGATCGTCTCCGAACTGAAGGACAAGGTTGGCGGCATGGCGCTCGGCCCTGTCGCAGCAGCAGGGACGTCGGCAGTCGGCGATGCGCCAAAGGCCGATGCCGGTGCGGCGGAGGATGCAGTGTCTGCCTTGGTCAATCTGGGCTATGGCCGCAGCGATGCCTTCACTGCCGTTGCCAAGGCGGTGCGCAGTGGCGAAGGGGCTGATGTGTCCGGCCTGATCCGACTGGCACTGAGGGAGCTTGGTCGATGAGCGACCCGCAGGACCGCATGGTCAGTCCCGAGGCCGGGGCGGACGATCTGCGCGACAGCACGGTGCGCCCGCTGACTTTGGCCGAATTTGTCGGACAGGGGGCGGTGAAGCAGAATCTGGGAATCTTCGTCGAGGCTGCTCGTGGACGTGGCGAGGCGATGGACCATGTGCTGTTCTATGGTCCGCCGGGTCTGGGCAAGACGACGCTGGCCCAGATTGTCAGCCGTGAACTGGGTGTCGGATTCCGCGCGACCTCCGGTCCGGTGATCGCACGCGCCGGGGATCTGGCGGCGCTGCTGACCAACCTGCAACCGCGAGACGTGCTGTTCATCGACGAGATTCACCGGTTATCCCCTGCGGTCGAGGAAATCCTGTATCCAGCGATGGAGGATTTCCAGCTCGATCTGATCATCGGGGAGGGACCTGCGGCACGGTCTGTCAGGATTGACCTCCAGCCCTTTACCCTGGTGGCGGCGACGACACGGGCCGGGCTGATCACGACACCGCTGCGGGAACGGTTCGGAATTCCGCTGCATATGAATTTCTATACCGAGGACGAGTTGACCGAGATTGTGCGGCGGGCCGCACGGGTCCTATCGATGGATGTTACTGATGATGGTGCCCGTGAGGTTGCGCGGCGGAGCCGGGGGACGCCGCGAGTCGCCAACCGATTGCTGCGGCGGGTGCGGGACTTTGCCGCAGTGGATGGCAACACTGCGATCACGGCGAAATCCGCCGACGCGGCCTTGTTGCGGCTGGATGTCGATTCTCGAGGTCTCGATGCGATGGATCGCCGTTATCTGCGCTGCATAGCAGAGAATTATGGCGGTGGTCCGGTCGGGGCGGAAACCCTGGCCGCCGCGCTGGGCAATGAACGCGATGTGCTGGAGGAGGTGGTGGAACCCTTCTTGATCCAGCAGGGGTTGGTCCAGCGCACCCCGCGCGGCCGCATGCTGGCCCGCCAGGGCTGGAGCTACATTGGGCTTGAGATGCCGTTGACCACCTCGGCACAACTGGATCTGTTGCAGAAGGCGGCGGCACGCGATGCTTCGGAGGATGATCGTGAGTGAGGCTTTCCATCGCACGGATATCCGGGTCTATTATGAGGACACGGATGCGGGGGGAATCGTCTATTACGCCAATTACCTGAAATTTGCGGAGCGCGGGCGAACGGAATTCCTGCGGGCGCTGGGCCATGACCATCACGCGATGCGCGACCGGTTCGGCCTTGGCTTCGTTGTCCGGCGCTGCACGGTGGAGTATTTGAAGCCGGCGCTGCTGGATGATGCGTTGATCGTACAGACGCAGGTGCTGTCGGTGACCGGTGCGCGCTTTGAAATGGCACAGTGCGTCCTTAGAAATGACACGATCCTGTGCGAGTTGGCAGTCACTCTGGGATGCGTCGATGCGGTGGGACGCCCGGTGCGTCTGCCGGGCGGGGTTCGCGAGGGCCTGGAGCGGTCGGTACTGCCTGTTTGATGGTTTCGATTGGGGCCTGACCCTGGCAGGGCAGGAATACGGAAGAAGGAAGAGGGTGGATTATGGAACAGCAGACGGGGGTTGTGCAGGAACCGGGTCTGATCGATACGATCATTACCGGCGATATGGCGATTCATGGTGGCGATCTTTCGATATTCTCGCTGTTCTTGCAGGCCGATATCGTCGTGAAGATTGTGATGATCCTGTTGATCCTGGCCTCGATCTGGACCTGGGCGATCATATTCGAGAAATCCATGCGGTTCCGCCGGATACGGCGTCTGGCGTCGAAGTTCGAGGATGCGTTCTGGTCCGGCGGGTCGCTGGAGGATCTTTATGGACGGATCGGCCAGTATCCGGCAGACCCGATGTCCTCGGTCTTTTCCTCCGCGATGCGCGAGTGGGAGCGGTCGGCGGCACGGGCTTCGGCCAGTTCGGCGTTGGGTTTGCAACAGCGCATCGAACGGGTGATGCAACTGACCATGAACCGCGAGATCGACAAGCTGGAGCGCTATTTGCCCTTTCTGGCCTCGGTTGGATCGGCGGCCCCCTTTGTCGGCCTGTTCGGGACGGTCTGGGGGATCATGAATTCCTTCGCCTCGATCGCGGCGACGAACCAGACCAGCCTTGCGGTCGTGGCACCGGGGATCGCGGAGGCGCTGTTCGCGACCGCGTTGGGCCTCGTTGCGGCGATCCCGGCCACGCTTGCCTATAACAAGCTGTCAGCGGATCTGGGGCGCTATGCCGGTCGGGTGGAGAGCTTCGCCGGTGAATTCGGTGCGATCATTTCCCGGCAACTCGACGACAGGGGCTAGGCCATGGGCATGCATCTTGGTGGCTCGGACGGTATTCGTCCCGGTCTGCGTCGCAAGCGTTACCGGCCGGTTTCGGATATCAATGTCACGCCCTTTGTCGATGTGATGCTGGTGCTGTTGATCGTATTCATGGTCACAGCTCCCTTGTTGTCTGTGGGTGTACCGGTTGACCTGCCGAAAACTGAGGCGGCCACCCTGAATGACAGTGATGAGCCTCTGGTTGTCACGGTCAATCGGGAAGGCGCTGTTTTTCTGGATGAGGAGCCGACGGACCTGCCGCGTCTTGTTGCAACCCTGGTTGCGACCCATGGCGCCAATCCGGACATCCGCATCTTTGTGCGCGGCGATGAGCAGATCGCGTATGGCCGCGTGATGGAGGTCATGGGCAAGATCAGTGCCGCCGGGTTCAAGAAGGTCGCGCTGCTGGCGCGACTCCCGGATCAGGCAGGGAGGCCGTCCCAATGACGATGGATTCAATCACTGCCTTAATCTTGCGGTAATCAGGGACTATCGACCGGTATCATGCGCGCGCCTTTGATCTATTCGATCCTGTTCCACGTGACCATCGTTGTCGCGGCGCTGATACCATGGCCGGACAGCAGTCGGGATATGATCGATCTGGGCGATGTTCAGAGTTTTGAAGTCGTGAATGAGGAGGATCTGGTCGAGGCGGCTGCGACAGAACCGACTCCTGAACCGCCGCCGGAACCCGAAACGCCGCCCCCGCCGCCGCCACCGGAGCCCACACCGCCTCCGCCACCACCTCCTCCTCCGCCCCCGCCGCCCCCGCCGGAACCGGAGCCTATACCGGAGCCGGAACCAGCGCCTGAGCCGGAACCGGCACCCGAGCCGGAACCAGAACCAGAGCCGAAACCTGAACCAATACCAGAACCGGAACCAGCACCGGAGCCGGAGCCGCCGCCCCCGCCGCCGGAACCGCCGAAGGCGGAGACGCCGCCTGCCTTTCAGCCGCCGAGCAAGCCGGAGCCACCGAAGAAGCCGGAGCAGAAACAGGATTTTGCCTCGTCGGTGCTGAATACGCTGGCGAAAGTTGATGACAAGCCGCCGCCGCCGAAAGTTGAGGAGAAGCCAGAGGTCACGACACTCAACGAGGCCGTTGCCGCCGCGCTGGGGCAGCGTCCGACACAGCAGCAGGCGTCGACCCGCATATCGTCACCAGGGCTGACGGATTCTGAACTCGCTTTGGTGCGAGACCAGATCGTGCGATGCTGGAATCCGCCGGTCGGCGCGGCGAATGTTCAGGATATGCTGGCGGTCGTCGAGATAGTCGTGAATCGGGATAAGAATGTCAGTGTTGCGGTAGTGACGGAACTCTCCGCCTCAGCGACACAACAATTCGGGGAAAGCGTCGTGCGTGCGGTGCTTCGATGCTCGCCCCTGAAGCTTCCTGATGGAAAGTATTCGGAATGGAACAGGATCATTCTTACATTCTCCCCCAGGGACATGGTGTTCTAGGGCGCAATGGTCTTCTGGACGAAGGGTGAATATCCATGTCGCATGCGGCACAACCAATGGCATATCAAGCGAGGCTGGTTATGAAACACGTATCTGCCTGTATTTTGGTTCTGATGATCGGTATCCTGACGCTTGTCGGACTTCCGGGAACCGGATCGGCGGAGGTCAGGATTGACATCACCCGAGGGAATGTTGAACCGCTGCCGATTGCCATTCCCGAATTCTTCGGTCTGAACGCCCAGGAATCGGAACTCGGTCGGAACATTGCCGATGTCATCCAGGCGAACCTTGTCAATTCCGGACTGTTCCGTGCTGTTGACCGCGCGGCCTTCAACCAGGATGCCCAGAGTCTCGCGGTGCGTCCCCGTTTCGATACCTGGCGCAAGATCGATGCCCAGGCACTGGTCAGCGGCAAGATCACGATGGAGGCGAGTGGGCGTGTGTCGGTCGAATTTCGACTCTGGGACGTCTTTGCCGGTGAACATATGCTGGGGCGCCGCTATTCGGCGGATGCCAGCACATGGCGGCGCATCGCGCATGTCGTCTCGGACGCGATCTACAAGCGGATCACCGGAGAGGATGGCTATTTCGACAGCCGCATCGTCTATGTCGCCAAGAGCGGTCCAAAGGACAAGCGCGTCCATCGTCTTGCGATCATGGATCAGGACGGGGCCAACCATCACTATCTGACCGATGGCAGCAGCCTTGTGGTCAAGCCGCGCTTTTCCCCGGCCCGCCAGGAGATCGTCTATCTCGACTTCTATAACAACACGCCTCGGGTTTATCTCTTCAATCTGGAAACCGAGCGGCGGGAGGTGCTGGGTCCCTATAACGGCATGACCTTCTCCCCCCGTTTCTCACCTGACGGCAATCGTGTCGTCATGACCTTCGAAGAGAATGGGAATTCCGAAATTTATATGATGGATCTGCGCACAAGGCAGTCCTCGCGGCTGACACGGGATCCGGCCATCGATACATCCCCCAGCTTCTCGCCGGACGGGGAGCGCGTCGTTTTCGAATCCGACCGGGGCGGCACCCAGCAGATATATGTGATGAATGCCGATGGCAGCGATGTCCGGCGGATCAGTTTTGGTCAGGGGCGTTATGGGACGCCGGTCTGGTCTCCCCGTGGCGACCTGATTGCCTTTACGAAAATGTTGAGTGGCGAATTCTATATCGGGGTAATGCGACCAGATGGCACAGGCGAGCGTCTGCTGGTGCAGGGTTATCACAATGAAGGCCCGACATGGTCGCCCAACGGCCGCATACTCATGTATTACCGCGAGTCACGCGGTGAATCCGGGGAGTCGTCGCTGTACTCAATTGACGTAACTGGTTACAATGAAAGGAAAATACCAACTCCTGGCCATGCAGCCGACCCGGCATGGTCGCCGCTGAACCGATAGCATGTCCCGTGTCGCCATATCCGTATCTCCGCGCGATAATTTTGGGTCATCGCACGGGAGATAGCAGACATACTGGGAAATTTGCTTCAATTTCTGCCGGTTTCGGTTGAAATCCGCTTTGCGACGTGCTTATTATTGCACCGCCGAAGGATGGGGGTGGTTCGCATCTTCAGACCGCGTCGGAAAGACACAGATTTACACATCGCCCTGAATAGTGGCGACTGCGTAGGGGGTATCTCAATGCGCTTGAATGTTATTGCTTTGCTGGCAGCCGTGACCATGGTTGCAGCATGTTCTTCCTCGGACGAGGGAGCCGCCACGACGGAAAACACCGGGACTCAAACTCAGGCTGTCGCGCCGCCGCCGCCACCGCCGGCACCGTCGGGTCCGGCTGAAGGGTCGATGGAACACTTTATGCAGGTTGCCGGTGATCGCGTGTTCTTCGCACTTGATCGCTCCGACCTGTCGGGTCAGGCGCAGAGCACCCTTGATGCGCAGGCATCCTGGCTGGCAGCATTCCCGGCCGTGACGATCACGATCGAAGGCCATGCCGACGAACGGGGCACCGATGACTACAACCTGGCTCTCAGCGCACGCCGCGCCGCCGCCGCGCGTGATTACCTGATCGCCAAGGGCGTTTCGTCCAGCCGCGTCCAGACACTCGCGCTTGGTGAGAGCCGTCCGGTCGCGACTGGCTCAAACGAAGCCGCCTGGGCACAGAATCGTCGGGCGGTTACCGTCCTGACGGGTGGTCTCGGCAGCTAAGGCTACCATCTAATTGAAATGGGCGGTCGTCTGGATATTCCGGCGGCCGCCCATTTTTTTCTGTGATGCCAAAATTTTGACACGATACACGCGCATGTTCCCGATCATGAAAACGACATATCACCTGACACCATCCGCCATCCTGAATCGCGCAGCACTGATTTTCGGTTTCGCTGCATGTGTTGTCGGGCTTGTGGCGCTTCAGCCTTCCGGTTCTGCCAAGGCTCAGGACATGACCCGTGAACTTCAGAACATCAAACGGGATCTGGCGGATCTTCAGCGGTACGTTTATCAGGGTCAGACCGGTACAGCCCCGACGCCGCTCACACCCGGAGCGTCTGATACGTCATCCGAAGGCTCTGCTTCAACGGCACAGTTACAGGTGCGTATCCAACAGTTGGAGCATAGCCTGCGGGAGTCCAATGGCAAGGTGGAGGAAGTTCAGTTCCGGTTGCGTCAGTTGGACCAACGGCTTGAGACGGCGCTAGCTGATATTGACTACCGCCTGACCGAACTGGAAGGGGGAACACCCGCCCCGCGCTCGCAATCCGGCACACAATCCTCGAATGGCAGGACTGCGACTGCTGGAAGCACCGGGCAGGCGCAGCCCATCATTCCGGTACCAGGGTCATCGACGACCGTGATCTCGTCGGAAGGCTCCCAGGGACCGGGTTCCACCGCACAGCCCAGCGGTGCCGGAACTCTCGGTACATTGATTGTGGATGCCCAGGGCAATGTGATCGGTGGACGTCCTTCGCTGAGCGCGACCCAGGGCTCGACCCCACTGCCGACGTCGGGGGCGTCATCCGGGGCTTCTTCCGCGCCACGCACGGCTCCGACTGCCGGTCCCGTCGATGGTGGGGACCTTGCCAGCGCCAGCCAGGCTGATACTGGCAATCTGCCGACGGAGCCACAAGCGCTCTACGACCACAGTCTCGGCCTGCTGCGTCAGGGTGATTACAATGGTGCGGAATCTGCACTGAAGGTATTCCTCGACCAGAACTCGAATTCCAGTCTTGTGAGTTCCGCGCTCTATTGGCTGGGGGAAACCTATTACGTGCGCGACAATTATCGCGATGCCGCGTTTTCGTTCGTGGATGTCTATTCGAAGTATCCCAAAAGCGCGAAAGCACCGGACAGCCTTCTGAAGCTCGGTATGTCGCTGCACGCTTTGGGGAACAAGGGGGAGGCTTGCACGGCCTTCGCCACGTTGCGCAAGGACTATCCGGATGCCCGCCGCGCGGTCCTGAAACTGGCGGAAGATCGCGGCGCACAATACGGGTGCTGATCCAGAGGTTTGACACTCCCCGGGAGACTTGACCCGTGGCAAATCATCAGTTCATTGCGGAATCACCTGTAGGAGCGGAGGAATTCAATCGCCTTCTTTCGGTCATGGATGTGCCGGAAGATGTGCCGCCCCTGATTGCCTGTTCCGGCGGACCTGACAGTATTGCCCTGGTCTTTCTGGCAGATCGATGGGCGCGGCGTCGCGGTCAGCGTGCCAGGGTCGCCTGTGTCGATCATGGCCTGCGCCCGGAATCGGCAATTGAGGCGGAAGGCGTTGCCCGTACCCTTGCCAGCATCGGCATTGAAACGACAATCCTGCGTCATGAGGGTACGGTTCCTAAGCGGGATATCCAGGCTGCCGCCCGCGCCATTCGATTTCGTCTGTTGACAGATTGGGTGTTGGATCAGCGGCAGACGACCCTTTTTCTGGCCCATCACCAGGACGATCAGGCTGAAACCGTGTTGCTGCGACTGGCGCGTGGAAGCGGCGTCGATGGCTTGTCGGCAATGTCTCCTGTCACAGATCGCGATGGCATCAGCTTGCTGCGACCCTTGTTGAATATCCCTAAATCTCGTCTGTTGGCGACGGCATCCGTTTCCGGCCTGCCATTTGTCACCGACCCGTCCAATTCCAATCGTAGTTATGCGCGCGTCCGGATGCGGAGTCTGCGTGATCTTCTGGCGTGGGAAGGACTGACCCCGACGCGCCTTGCAGAGACGGCGGCGCGCATGGCCAGGGCACGTGCGGCACTGGAGGTGGCGCGTGATGATTTTCTGCGTCAGGCGGCGACCGCGGATCCGGCTGGTTTCGTCACCCTTGATCCCGGAAGCCTTGCGCAACTTCCGGAGGAGGTGGCCCTGCGGGTCCTTTCACATATTCTTCGGATCATCGGGGGGCGCGACTATCCACCACGTGAGGAGAAATTGATCGCTCTGCACCGTGTGATCACCAGCGGTGCTCTTTCCGGGGGGCGGACCCTCACGGGCGTCCGCATTGCGCCCTGGCGGGGCACCCTGCTGTTCTGCCGTGAGGCGCAGTCCATGGCCGCCCCCGTCCGATTAACCGGATCCTCCGGTAAACTGGTCTGGGACAACAGATTCGATTGCCGCCTTGAGGGTTCGTTTGCGGAATGCTCGATGGAAAAGGATGATGCAAGTATCGAATTAAGCATTGGAGCGCTGGGGCTGGGGGGGCTTGATGCCGCCAAGGCGCATTCCGCTACTGCGATTGCTGCGCTGCCCGGCAATGTGCGGATCACGTTGCCTGCCCTCTGGTCACACGACAGGTTGATTGGGGTGCCCCATATTGGTCTGTTGGCTTCGGGGGATATTGTACGAGGATCGATTGGCTATAGATCGGTTTCTGACGCCTGGGGTGAGGCGTTTCGGCACCGACTGCCCTTTTCAAACCCGGATCGGCGTCCTATGTAAGGTTACGAAGCATTTACAAAGCGTGTCATCGGGCTGTGTCGCTGGACGGCGGCAGGGTTTGGCGCTTAAATGAGCGCGCGCGGGCTGACCGGTTTGCGCGGGAAATGGGACAAGGGGTCGCAGTTTGTGGCCCGACGGAAGGATAAACGCTACCGTGAACTTCTTCGGCAAGAATCTGGCACTTTGGATTGTCATCATTGTTCTGCTGCTTTTTCTGATAAACGCCTTCGATGGCGGTCGCAATCAGGTGCAGTCCGAGAGCACGGCCTATTCGGAATTTCTGAAGGAAGTCGATTCGGGTTCTGTTCTCAGTGTCCGAATGGAAGGCCGCCAGATCGTCGGCAAGTACACTTCGGGCCAGGACTTCAAGACCTATGCGCCGGAGGATCCCAATCTTGTGTCGCTGTTGACGGAACGGGGCGTGCGCGTCGAAGCCGTTCCTCCGGATAATAGTATTTCGCTTGGCACAATCCTGCTGAACGCTTTGCCGATCCTGCTGCTGATCGGGTTCTGGTTCTTCATTTTCCGCCAGATGCAGGGCGGTGGCGGAAAGGCCATGGGCTTTGGCAAGTCTAAGGCAAAGCTGCTGACCGAAAAGCAGGGCCGTATCCTGTTTGAAGACGTCGCGGGTATCGATGAGGCCAAACAGGAACTGCAGGAAGTCGTTGAATTTCTCCGTGATCCGCAGAAATTCCAGCGTCTGGGTGGAAAGATTCCCAAGGGCGTGCTGCTTGTCGGTCCTCCGGGAACCGGAAAAACCCTGACCGCCCGCGCGGTGGCGGGGGAGGCAAATGTTCCTTTCTTCACGATTTCCGGGTCGGACTTTGTCGAAATGTTCGTCGGTGTCGGCGCGAGCCGCGTCCGCGACATGTTCGAGCAGGGTAAGAAGAATGCGCCCTGCATCATCTTCATCGACGAAATCGACGCGGTCGGTCGGCATCGCGGTGCCGGACTCGGCGGCGGCAATGACGAACGCGAGCAGACTCTGAACCAGTTGCTGGTCGAGATGGATGGGTTTGAGGCCAATGAGGGTGTGATCCTGATCGCCGCGACGAACCGTCCAGACGTGCTGGACCCCGCCCTGCTGAGACCGGGCCGCTTTGACCGTCAGGTCGTGGTGCCGAACCCGGATATCCTGGGCCGTGAGAAGATTCTCAAAGTGCATCTGCGCAAGGTGCCGATGGCCCCCGATGTCGATCCGAAGGTGATCGCGCGCGGAACACCTGGCTTCTCCGGTGCTGACCTCGCCAATCTGGTGAATGAGGCGGCGCTGCTGGCCGCCCGTCGCAACCGGCGCGTCGTGTCCATGCAGGAACTTGAGGACGCAAAAGACAAGGTCATGATGGGTGCGGAACGCCGCTCCATGGTGATGTCGGAGGAGGAGAAGACCCTCACTGCCTATCACGAGGCGGGTCACGCGCTGGTCGGCATCCATGTTGCGGGCAATGATCCGCTGCATAAGGTCACGATCATTCCGCGCGGGCGCGCCCTGGGTGTGACGATGAACCTGCCGGAACGGGACCGACTGGGCTACAAGAAGATGGAGATGCATGCCAAGCTGGCCATGATGTATGGCGGACGCGCGGCGGAGGACATCATCTTTGGTCCGGAAAACGTGACCACCGGAGCGTCAAACGATCTGCAACAGGCAACGGGCCTTGCCCGGCGCATGGTCACGGAATTCGGCATGTCCGACAAACTCGGTCGCCTGCGCTATTCAGACAATCAGGAAGAGGTGTTCCTTGGCCATTCCGTGGCGAAGACGCAGAGCATTTCCGAGAAAACTGCGCAGATGATTGACGAGGAAGTTCGCCGCATCTGTGAGGAAGCTGAAAGCCGCTGCTATGCAGTGCTGGAAGAGCATAAGGAAGAATTGCATCTGATCGCCAAGGCGCTGCTGGAATACGAGACCCTGTCGGGCGAGGATGTGCGCCGGTTGCTGGCGGGAGAAGCGATCCATCGCCCGGAGGATGACGAACCGAGTCCGAAGACCGGTGGCCGAGCCTCGGTCCCGACTACGGGCAAGCCGATATCGACGTCTCCGGAACCGGGTCCGGCTGAATAACGGCGCGGATCGGGATGCAGATCGTGTCCGGATCGGAAGAACCGGCACGTTCTGACGATACCTTCTACGCGGACTTGCCGCATTTTGAGGATTTTTCCCAGGTTTCGGATGAACGCCGGTTTCGTGCCGTTCCATGGGACTGGCATGTCGTCATTTCCGATATTCGCGGCTCGACCAAGGCGATTGCCGAAGGGCGATACAAGCATGTGAACATGATCGGGGCCGCCTGTATCACGGCGGCTGTCAACGCGGTCAAGCGAGCGGCAGGGGACAGCACCGAGATACCCTACAGTTTCGGGGGAGATGGCGCGACGATCCTCGTTCCCGACATCCTTCTGAAGCCGGTACGTATCGCGCTGTTGGCCAGTGCCTCCATGGCCTACAGGGAATTCGGCTTTGAATTGCGGATCGGATCGGTCCCGGTATCGGCACTGCGCGAAATGGGGCGAGACGTCACCCTGGCAAAACTGCGCCTCAGCCCCGGCAACGACCTTGCCATGTTCGGCGGTGGCGGTGTTGCCCTGGCTGATAGCCTGATCAAGCAGGACGAGTTCGGTTCCAAGGGGTTTCGTTTCGTTGCTGATGGCAGTGAGGGTGAGCCCGACCTGACCGGCCTGTCCTGTCGCTGGGAGCCTCTGAAATCCCGCAAGGGCACCATGCTCAGCCTGATCGTGCAGGCGCTTCCGACGACGCCTGATGGGCGGAATGCGGTCTATGACGGCATCCTGTCCGGCATTGCCGGGGTCTTCGGGGGTGATCTTCGCCAGGGCAGTCCAGTAACGGAGGATACCCTGCGCTTTAAATGGATCCCCAAGGGGCTGCGGATGGAGGCGCAATTGACCCGTCATGGTGGCCCGTTCTGGCGGCGGCTGGCCTTTCTGCTGTATCAGAGTTTTATCCAGTATCTGCTGGAGCGGTTTGACAAGGCGGCGGGGGGATACGACGCGCCAGCCTATCGTCAGGAATTGCGCGACAATTCCGACTACCGCCGGTTCGATGATATCCTGCGTTTGGTATTGGACTGCAGCACGGTCGAGGTGGAGGCCATCGAGGCGCTGCTCCGATCTGAACGGGAGCGGGGCACCATCGCCTACGGCATCCACAAGGCCGACCAAGCCCTGATGACCTGCCTGATGTTCAATCTGGAACAGAGCGAGCATGTCCATTTCGTCGATGGCGATGACGGCGGATTCACCCAGGCCAGCATCGGCTTCAAGAAGCAGTTGCTGGAAGGGTAGCTTCTGAAATGCAAATGCGTGAAAAGCGCTCAAACCTTGCTTATGAGGCGACTCCGCCGCATAGATAGGCGGAAATCTAAGCATGGAGACGGTTTGGCATGACCCGGCGGTATTTTGGCACGGATGGCATTCGCGGCACGGCGAACCAGGCCCCGATTGAGGTCGATACGGTTCTGCGCCTCGCTCTGGCGGCGGGGGCGCATTTCCGGCGCGGCGGACATCGGCATCGGGTTGTGATCGGCAAGGATACGCGCCTGTCCGGCTATATGCTGGAAAGCGCGCTGGTCGCGGGATTCAGCGCCATGGGAATGGATGTCATGCTGCTGGGACCGCTACCGACCCCGGCTGTGGCGATGCTGACCCGATCGATGCGCGCCGATGTCGGGGTGATGATCTCCGCTTCTCACAATCCCTATCGCGACAATGGCATCAAACTGTTCGGTCCGGATGGCTACAAGCTGTCCGACGAGACGGAGATGGAAATTGAGCGGCTGATGGATGCGGGCGGAATGGCGCGCGCTGAACCGGAGGATATTGGTCGCGCGACGCGGATTGACGATGCGCCGGGCCGCTATATCGAGGCGGTAAAGCGAACCTTTCCGGAGGATTTGAGCCTGGAATCCCTGAAGATCGTTGTCGATTGCGCTCATGGAGCGGCCTACAAGGTCGCGCCGGTGGTGCTGCAGGAACTGGGGGCAACGGTTGTTCCCATTGCGGTTTCGCCGAATGGCAAGAACATCAATGCCCATTGCGGTGCGACCTCGCCGGCGGCGATGTGCGAGGCAGTCAATGCGCATGGCGCAGATATCGGTTTGGCGCTCGATGGCGATGCCGACCGGCTGATCGTCTGCGACGAGACGGGCCATGTGATCGATGGGGATCAGCTTATGGCGCTGATCGCCGGGTCCTGGGCCGGGGCAGGCCGCCTGCGTGGCGACGTGGTCGCGACCGTGATGTCCAATCTGGGGATGGAGCGTCATCTGGCGGGACTCGGCATCGGCCTTACCCGCACCAAGGTTGGGGATCGCTATGTCGTGGATGCGATGCGTGCGCAGGGCTGCAATCTGGGCGGTGAGCAGTCCGGCCATATGGTGTTGAGCGACTATGCCACGACCGGCGACGGGCTGATCGCGGCCTTGCAGGTTCTGGCGGTTGCGGTGCGGGCTGGGACACCGATGAGCCAGGTTGGTCAGGTCTTTATCCCGGTTCCACAACGCCTGCACAATATCCGCTATGCTGGGGGTCGCCCGCTCGACGCTGCAGGCGTGAAGCGCGCCATCGAGAAGGCCGAGGCGAGCCTGATCGGCGCTGGCCGCCTCGTTATCCGACCCTCCGGTACCGAACCTGTCATTCGTGTCATGGCGGAAGCCGACGACCCGGCCCTGATAGACACCGTCATCGGCCAGATCGCCGAGGCCATAGAGGCGGCAGCGTAGGGTTATGCTGCAGGGTTTGACACCCTGTCGGAAATCCGTATAAGTCCGGCTTCGCTTTCCGGGAATGTGGATGGCGCTTGTGTCGGGGCAAAGTCTCCGCATCGGTGCGATCCCGCCGCCTGACCGATCCGAAAGGGTCGGGCCAGGATCGGACTACCGGAACAATTTGGAACAACACCGTGATGCAACGGGAGAATTGACAGCATGTCGAAGCGTATCAACGCAAAGCACAAGATTGACCGCCGCCTGGGCGTAAACCTCTGGGGTCGCCCGAAGAGCCCGTTCAACAAGCGTGAAACCCCTCCGGGCCAGCATGGTCAGCGCCGCCGGAAGCCTTCCGATTTTGGCATCCAGTTGATGGCGAAGCAGAAACTGAAAGGCTATTACGGCAATATCGGCGAGAAGCGCTTCCGGAAATACTATGATGAAGCCTCGCGCCTGCGCGGCGATTCCGGCGAAAACCTCGTCGGTCTGCTGGAGCACCGCCTGGACGCCATCGTCTATCGCGCGAAATTCGTGCCGACCGTCTTCGCCGCCCGCCAGTTCGTCAACCATGGCCATGTCCTGGTGAACGGTCGCCGCATGACGATTCCGTCCTATGCCGTGAAGATCGGCGATGTGATCGAAGTCCGCCAGAAGGCCCGCGAAATGCCGCTGGTCCTGGAAGCGATCCAGAGCGCCGAGCGCGACATTCCCGATTATCTGGAAGTCGACCACAACAAGCTGTCGGCCGGGATCATCCGCACGCCGAAGCTGGAAGACATTCCTTATCCGACCCAGATGGAACCGAACCTGATTGTCGAGTTCTACTCGCGCTAAGTTACGGTCCATGTCTGAAATTCGGAAAGGCCCTGCCAACTGGCGGGGCCTTTTCGCGTTCGGATTATCCTTTTTCCGGCAGGCGGGCGAGGAAGCGGGTGCAGAGCTCACTGGGCAGGCTGCGCAGCAGCCAGCCGATCAGGCGCATTTGCCAGGGGAAGGATATCTTCGCCTCGTCCCGTGCTAGGCCCCGGAGAATGCGGGCGGCGGCAGCGTCTGCTTCCAGGAAGAAGGGCATCGGGAAGTCGTTCGCATCGGTGATGCGGCTTCGAACGAAGCCGGGGCAGATGACGTTGATCCGGAGTCCGCTTCTGGCATGTCGGCCCCGCAGGCCCTCGCCATAGGCCAGCACGGCGGCTTTAGCGGCGGAATAGGCGGGCGCGCTGGGCAGGCCTCGGTTGCCCGCGATGGAACTGACCAGCGCGATCTGGCCCGCACCCCGCGCCAGCATGCGGTCCAGCGCCGGATGGACGGTGTTCAGCACCCCGGTCAGATTGACATCAAAGATGCGGCGCACTGTTGCCTCATCGTCACCGCCGGAGATACCGGCATTGGCGATCACCAGATCCAACGGCGCGGCATTGTCCACTGCTTCGATCCAGGCGCGCAGGGCCGGGGCGTCGGTCACGTCCAGAACCTGCGCAGTGACTTCGGCGCCAGCGTTCCTGCATGCCTCTATGACGGCAGCCAGTCGCGGCGCATCGCGTCCGCACAAGGCAAGCACTGTTCCGGGTCCCGCACAGGCCCTGGCGAGTGCTTCGCCGATACCGCTGGACGCGCCGGTGATCAGGATGGATGTCATGCCGCAGAATGGCGTTCGGTCGGGATCGGCGCAAGTCTTCCCATTCCGGGGTCGTGTCTCAGTTTGAATTCAGGTTTTGGTTGGAGAACAGTCTTTCGCAAGGTTTGGTCAAGTTCGTCGAAGGGAACTATTTTGGCAACCGTTCTGTTTTATAATGGAGGATGCGCACTTTGTAAGTTTCCGTATAACGTCAAAAGCCTGAAAGGAACGAGCTATGCCAAAATTCGTGGCGGTTGGATATGGAGACCAAGAAGGTTACGATCGTACCGCCGTGGCTGTTCGAGACACAGCCCACGAACACGATGCACAGTTGCAGAAAGACGGAATATTGATGGGGATCGCGGGCACTCCTGTTCAAGTACGCAATCCCAACAATGATCAGGTTGAAACGACGAGTGGTCCGTTCATGACGTCCTCGTTGCCTGTAGCTGGTTTTTCTATAATCGAAGCCGTCAATTTGGCTGAGGCCATAGACATGGTCTCACGAACTCCTTGCGCTGTTGCATATGGTGTCGTTGAGGTGTGGCCTCTAGAGCAAACGTAGGAAGCCGCTTACGACAATGACCGCAAAGGATCGGTAGCGGAATTTCAAACTGAGTCGCTACCCTTTCCGGCCGGATCGTGACAAAACACGGTCTTCACAGCAGGGGGGTGAGGCGATGACGGTCTCCAGCATGACAGGGTTCGCGCGAAGCGAGGGTGAAGACGACCGTATCCGCTGGGTCTGGGAGGCGCGCAGCGTCAACGGCAAGTCACTGGACATGCGCCTGCGCGTGCCTTCCGGCTGGGAGCGGCTGGACCCCATCGTGCGCAAATCGGTGCAGGAGCGCTTCCGGCGCGGCAATCTGACCGTCGGGCTGGAGGTCAAGCCGATCTCGGGCCGGGCGGCGGTGCGGATCAATGACGCTCTGCTGGACGATCTGATCGCCCGCTGCGAAGCTTTTGGCGAACGCCCGCGTCTGGATGCCCTGTTCGCCGTGCGGGGAGTCGTGGAACAGGCGGAGGAGGAGTCTGGCGATCTGGCTGATGATCCGGGTCGTTTCGTCGCCATCCAAAGCAGTCTCGACGATGTGCTGGTGCGGCTTTCCGAGGCGCGAGCGGAGGAGGGCGGGCGCGTCGCCGCTGTGCTGCGTGATCATCTGGGAGAGATCGAGACCCTGATCGAGGAGGCTGAACGCTCCAGCGATGCTACACCCCGGGTGATCCGCGACCGGTTGCTGGCACAGTTGTCCGATTTGCTGCCGAAAGACGGTGCGATCCCGTCCGAGCGCCTGGCGCAAGAGGCGGCACTTCTGGCGGTGAAGGCGGATGTCCGGGAGGAACTGGACCGCCTGAAAGCCCATGTCGAAGCCGCGAGGGATCTGCTGCGGGACGGCGTCGGGATCGGGCGGCGCTTTGATTTCCTCTGTCAGGAATTCAATCGCGAGGCCAATACGCTGGCCTCGAAAGCCTCGGCGCTGGACCTCACCCGAATCGGATTAAACCTCAAAGCCGTCATCGACCGCCTGCGGGAGCAGGTGCAGAATCTTGAATAAAGGCAGCCCGGATATGGACAGAGCGCACGATCCCTTCACCATTCATCGGCGCGGGCTGATGCTCGTCCTTTCTTCGCCGTCCGGGGCGGGCAAGTCGACGATCTCGCGCCGGATACTGGAAACCGATCCGGAGATCGATATGTCCGTTTCCGTTACCACCCGTCCGAAACGACCGGGCGAGGTCGACGGGCGTGATTATATCTTCATCGACAAGACCGAATTCGATCTGATGGTGAATCGGGGGCAGTTGCTGGAACATGCGAAGGTCTTCGAGAATTATTACGGCACGCCGCGCGATGCCGTGATGGGGGCGCTGTCGAAGGGGCGTGACGTGCTGTTTGACATTGACTGGCAGGGGACGCAGCAACTGGCGGAGAACGCCATCGAGGACCTGGTCCGTGTCTTCATCCTGCCGCCTTCATCGCACGAGTTGGAGCGCCGCCTGAACACCCGCGCCCAGGACAGCCAGGAGGTCATTGCTGGTCGCATGGCCAAGGCGTCGGACGAGATGAGCCATTACGCTGAATATGACTGGGTCATCGTTAATCACGACATCGAGGAAAGCACCGACCATGTCCGGGCCATTCTCCGCTCCGAGCGCCTGAAACGGAAGCGCCAGGTCGGACTCGGCGATTTCGTGAAGGGGTTGCGGGCAGGGTGATGGCAGTGGATGAAATAATGATTGTTAAGTGAATTGGTGTGAACCTCTTTAAATGTTGATGAATATCTCACATAAACGGCTTCATTGTGGATCATCTTAAGGCTGTCACGTTGGGTAAAACAGTGAAATTCAGAGTAAAGTCTGATTTTCAGAGGATTAGCATTAAAAAATTTATAACTCTGATGATATTCTTGGCGGATTTATCTTCGTAATACCATCTGCTTCAATCTTTAGGTAACATACACTTTAAATCAAATCAGAATTACTTTTCACCATCCTCATTGCGTTTTTTTAGGCCATCAAAGTTTTCATGTCTGCGACGCCTGTCAGGGCCAAAAAACCGTCCAACTTTGACAAAGTCCCTTGGTTTCTCGACCGCTGAACGAAGTCGAGAATGTACTGCAGCGGCATTGACTGGTTTCGCTAGAAATTCCGTCACGCCTGCATCCCGTGCCTCAATAATGCGATGGCGCTCTGTGTGTCCAGTCAACATGATAATTGGGAGAAACTTGTTTGGAGTGTCTGAGGCTGTTCGGATTAGTCGAGTGAATTCCAAACCATCCAAAGGCTCCATCATCCAATCCACGATAGCAACATCGACCGGGGATTGACGCATTATTGACAACGCATCCGAACCGTCTTTCGCCTCGATTATTTTGGCTACACCCAAGCTGTCCAGGATCACCCGCAGTAATTGGCGCATATGGGGGTTGTCGTCGATGATCAGGACATTGAGACGATTGAAGGCTATAGCCATGGTCTTCGGTCCAGGTTCGAGCCGTGGAGCGTTATCAGCATAACAAAAACCCCAAATAAATCATTATGAAGACTTTGGCTGACATTTACTTTTTTTGAATGCTGATAGCTACACTACCGTAAAAAATTGGGTGAGCAAACTGGTTCTGGATTGGAAAACGGAAGCCGATCAGGAACTTGGTTGGCCGGAATCTGGACATATCGGTTGGTGATAAATCGAGGCTGGTGCTGGACATCTCCAAGGAATTGTGAATTCAGATGCAGACCCTGACGGTTGAAATCGTAAAGGCCGTACGCAGTTCAATGGAGGAGGCGGACCGTCGTCGCGCCATCAAGCCCGTGGTTCAGGACCGTCGCGTTCATTGAGGTCAAACAATTCTGTGACGAATGCCCCGGAAAGCCGGAATCATTTCCGGCTTTCCTCATATCGACGGCGGTTTTCCTCGTTTGCCGGATAGAGGCCGGGCAGTTTCGCGCCGTTCTTCACCTCGTTCAGGATCCAGGCCTCCAACGCCTCCTGCTCAAGAGAGAGAGGCAGGACTTCGTCAACCATCGCCTGCGGGATCACGACCGCACCGTCCTTGTCCGCGACGATCAGGTCGCCCGGATAGATCGCGGCGCCGCCGCAGCCGACCGGTTCCTGCCATCCGACAAAGGTGAGCCCCGCAACCGATGGCGGGGCGGCGGCACCGGCGCACCAGACGGGCAGGCCGGTTCCCAGCACACCCTCAAGATCGCGCACGACCCCGTCGCTGATCAGGCCCGCGACCTTTCGCACCTGCATGCGCTGGCACAGGATATCGCCGAAAATCCCGGCATCGCGGCATCCCTCCGCCGCATCGACGACGGCGATGCACCCTTCCGGCATATCCTCTATCGCTGCACGGGTGGAGGTTGGTGAGGTCCAGGAAGCGGGTGTCGCCAGATCCTCCCGCGCCGGGACATAGCGCATCGTGAAGGCGGGACCGGCAATACGCTCCTGTCCGGGTTTCAGGGGGAAGGCACCGCGAATCCAGACATTCCGGAGCCCTTTTTTCAGCAGCACGGTGGTCAGTGTCGCGGTGGTGACGGTGCGGTATTTGGCAAGCGTATCCGCAGAATAGTCAGACATTATCGGTTCTCACAAAGGGGGCTTATGGTGGGGTTGGGGCGGAAACGGGATCAGTCCAGGGCGGCGCGGACCCAGTCGTGGAAACTCTTCACATACTGCTCTTCCGGCATCAGGACGCCGTGTTCATATCGGTTGGAGCGCAGGCCCTGCTGGTTCAGTTCGGAGGCTTCGGCATCCTGTGTCATTACCAGAATTGCAAAATCGGTGATGTTGTCGAGCCGGAAGTCATCCCGCGCCAGACTTTCCGGCAGGAACAGCCATTCGACTTCGATCTCGGTTTCTTCCGGGCTGACGGGAAGAACCCGCACAGTCCGCATATAGTCCCGGTGTCCGGCGATGAAGACCGAAGGCAGGCTGATGAAATAGACCTGTCCACGGGCGCGCTCCTCCTCCGTCAGGCCGGGAAAGCCTTCGGGCAGTGCGGTACCGTCGCAGGACCAGCTTTCCGCGCCGGGCCGCAACCCGCCGCGATAGCGCGGATCGGGGTCGTCGGCACGGGACCGCCAGTAGGGATCGTCCCGCATACCGGAAATGCGCCGCTTGTAGATCGGCACCAGATCGCAGAGTTCGGGGTGTATGTTCGGGCAGTGCAGGCACTCGTTGAAATTCTCCCAGAAGACCTTCCAGTTGCACCGCATCCGCTTACGCCAGGTATAGCCAATGACGAGGTCTTCCAGCGGCCAGTTGTCGATTCGGTCACTGCCCCGGTCGAAGCCCGCTTCAAGGTCTGGTGGATCGTCCGCCAGACAGACGAAGACACAGCCGCGCCATTCCCGTACTGCAACCGGATAGAGCGGATAGTCGGCCTTGTCGAAATCCGGCGTGGCCGCCAGCGATGTCGTCGCCAGCAACTGCCCATCCAGCCCATAGGCCCATTGGTGATAGGGGCAGCGGATGCTGCGCGTCGTCAGGCGGCCGGATTCCTCCAGGCACAGGGCGGAGCCACGATGGCGGCAGGTATTGTGAAAGCCGCGCAGTGTCCCATCCTCGTCCCGGACCAGGAATATCGACTGGGTGCCGATGGTGAAACTACGGAATGATCGCATCTCGCGCAGTGTGCTGCCGTGGCAGAGAAAGAGCCATTGGCTGTAGAATATCCTATCAAGCTCCTGCCGGTACCAGTCCTGATCCCAATAGGCTTTGCCGGGCAGCGTCGCGACGCATTCGGTCAGGCCGTCGAAGTCCTCGTCGCCGGTCAGAACACGGTTTCGCGCCAGCGTCTTGTCCTCTGCCATGGAACCCTCCTTCACTCACCGCCTTCACCATCATTCTGACACGGGAGAGGGCGGAGAAGGCAACCCCCTTTTCGCCGTGACCTGTCATCTTCCATATCCATCCTGGGCATCTAAGTTTGATTTGCGAAGGTGTCGCATGATTCCGCTGGCATCCTTGCCCCAGTCGGGGTAGAACCCGAATTCCCTGTAATTGCCTAAAGATTGGGCGTTCGCCATGGCTGCACATAAAACCGGCAGCACAATCGTTCCGATCCAGGTCGGATCCGTTCGTATCGAGACGCCGGTCTATCTGGCGCCGATGTCCGGTGTTACCGATCTGCCCTTCCGGGAGGTTGCACGGTCGCTGGGGGCGGAGACCGTTGTGTCGGAGATGATCGCCAGTGGTGAGGCGCTGCGCGAGACGCGGGGCACCCTGAAACGAGCGCGAGCGGAGGCGGGGGGAGGCACCCATATCGTGCAATTGGCCGGCCATGATCCGTCGATCATGGCGGAGGCGGCGCGGCTCTGCACTGATCTGGGGGCGGATATTGTCGATCTGAATTTCGGCTGTCCGGCGAAGAAGGTGACGCGAAAGCTGTGCGGGTCAGCGCTGATGCGCGACCTCGATCAGGCGCTTGCTATTGTCGATGCGGTTGTTGCTGCGGTCGATGTGCCGGTAACGATCAAGATGCGCACCGGCTGGGACGATGACAGCCGGAACGCACCGGACTTCGCACGACGGGCGGAAGCGGCGGGCGTGAAACTGGTGACCGTGCATGGTCGCACACGGGAGCAGAAATATACCGGTCGCGCCGACTGGTCCTTCATCCGCTGCGTGAAGCAGGCGGTCGGCATCCCGGTCATCGCCAATGGCGATATCCTGTCCTATGACGATATTGATGCCTGTCTTGCCGTTTCCGGCGCGGATGGTGTCATGATCGGACGCGGCGCGCAGGGTCGCCCCTGGTTTCCGGGCCATGCAATCGCCTATCTGCGGGATGGTATTCGTCGTGATGATCCTTGTTTCGAAGAACGGGCTGGCATTCTGCTGCGCCATATCGATGGGATGCTGCATCACCATGGGGTTGAGCGCGGGCTGCGCATGGCACGAAAGCATATCGCCTGGTCCATCACGGGTCTGCCCGGTGCAGCGCGCCATCGTGAAGCGGTCATGTCGGCGGACGGCGTGGTGCAGGTTCAGGACATTATCAAATCCGCGTTTGACGATGCGGGCGTTCACCGGGCGGAGGCAGCATAGGTGCTGAATGTGATCAAGAATACGCTGGGGGGCGGACCAAAGCGACCAGCGGCAGACAGTGTCATCGATTCCGTGCCGGATCCGATCATCGTTGTCGATGCGGGCGGCAATGTCGTTTTCCTGAATGCGGCGGGACAGAACTTCCTCCAGGGATCGGAGGCGGTTCTGGTCGGGGTCAATCTGCAGGACCTGATCCCCCATGACAGCCCGATCCTGGCCGTCGTGGACCGCGCCCGCCGGGTGGGCAGTTCCATGACCGTGCATGGTGTGCGCCTGTCCACACCGCGTCTCGGTGCCCATACCGTGACGGTGGATGCGGCCCCGCTGGCCGATCAGCGCGACTCCGTCGTGATCACGATCAAGGAGCATTCGATTGCCGGGAAGATCGACCATGCGATGACCCAGCGCGGGGCGGTCCGCTCCGTCACCGCATTGGCGGCGATGCTGGCGCATGAGGTGAAGAACCCGCTATCCGGCATCCGGGGGGCTGCGCAACTGCTGGAAACCATGGTCCCGGCGGAGGATCGGCAGTTGACCAAGCTGATCACCGAAGAAACCGACCGGATCGTGAAACTGCTGGATCGGATGGAGATATTCTCTGACCGACCGCATATGATCCGGGAACCGGTGAATATCCATCAGGTGCTGGACCGGGTGCTGGAGATCGCACGCAATGGCTTCGGCAAGGGCATGCGCCTTGTTGCCGCCTATGATCCCTCGCTGCCGCCGATCCAGGGTGACCGAGATCAGTTGGTGCAGATTTTTCTCAATCTGGTCAAGAACGCGGCGGAGGCGGCGGGCGATGGCAGTACAGGAGACCCGGAAATCATCGTCTCTACCGCCTATCGTCACGGCGTCAGGCTGGCCGTGCCTGGACTGGAAGCGCCGATGCATCTGCCGCTGGTCGTATCGGTCCGTGACAATGGCGGGGGGGTTCCGGACGATCTGCGCCCGCATCTTTTCGATCCCTTCATCACGACGAAATCCGGTGGTTCCGGCCTGGGCCTGGCACTGGTGGCGAAGCTGGTGTCGGAGCATGGCGGAGTCATCGATTTCGAAAGCCGTCCACGGCGGACCACATTCACGGTGATGCTGCCAGTGCTGCGGGGAGCGGCAAAATCCGCCCGAAGCAGGGCCAGGGAGGCGCATGATGACCGGTGAAACGATCCTTGTAGCCGATGATGACCGGGCGATCCGCACCGTCGTGACCCAGGCGCTGGGTAGACAGGGTTATGAGGTGCGCGCAACCGGCAATGCCTCCACGCTCTGGCGTTGGGTGTCCGAGGGGGAGGGCGATCTGGTCGTCACCGATGTGGTGATGCCGGATGGGAATGGACTGGACCTGATCCCGCAAATTCGCAAGATCCGCCCCGACCTGCGGGTGATCGCGATGAGCGCGCGCAATACCCTGCTGACCGCTGTGAAGGCGACGGAGCGCGGGGCTTTTGAATATCTGCCAAAGCCCTTCGATCTGGCAGTGCTGGTCGATACGGTGGGTCGGGCGCTGAAGTCGCAGGCGAATGCGCCAGGCGATTTCGTCCCGAGGGAGCCGGAGGAAGAGCCCCTGCCGCTGATCGGCCGTTCTCCGGCAATGCAGGACGTCTATCGCGTCATCGCCCGGTTGACCTCGACCGATCTGTCGGTGCTGATTTCCGGTGAATCCGGGACCGGCAAGGAACTGGTCGCGCGAGCCTTGCACGACTTCTCGCGCCGCAAGAACGGGCCTTTCGTTGCGGTCAATATGGCAGCGATTCCGCGTGATCTGATCGAAAGCGAGTTGTTCGGTCATGAGAAGGGGGCCTTCACCGGCGCAACGCAGCGCAAGTCGGGCCGGTTCGAACTGGCCGAGGGCGGGACGCTGTTCCTGGATGAGATCGGCGATATGCCGCTGGAGGCGCAGACCCGGCTTCTGCGGGTGCTGCAGGAAAGTGAATATACCATGGTCGGCGGGCGCAATCCGATCAAGACCGATATCCGCATCGTCACCGCGACTCACCGCGATCTGCGCCAGTTCGTCGCCCAGGGACTGTTCCGGGAGGATCTGTATTATCGATTGAACGTGGTGCCGATCCGCCTGCCGCCCTTGCGGGAACGACGCGAGGACGTGCCGGATCTGGCACGCCATTTCCTGGCCAATGCCGCCGATAGCGGTCTGCCGATGAAGACCCTGACCGAGTCGGCGATGGAACGCCTGATGCGCCATCGCTGGCCCGGCAATGTGCGGGAGTTGGAAAATCTCGTTCGTCGTTTGGCGGCCCTCTATGCCCAGGACCGGATCGATCAGGAGATCATTGAGGCGGAACTGGGCGAGGCCCCAAGCTTTCCCGGATCCGAAGGGATTGGCGAGCCGGGTTCCGAGAGTCTGTCCGATGCCGTGCATCGCCATCTGAGTGCCTATTTCGATACCCATGGCGACCAGCTTCCCGCTGCGGGTCTGCATGCCAGAATTCTGCGCGAGATCGAGCGTCCGCTGATCGAGATCAGCTTGCAGGCGACGCGCGGCAATCAGGTCCGTACGGCGGAACTGCTTGGCCTCAACCGCAATACACTGCGCAAGAAGATCAGGGACCTGGACATTTCAGTTATCCGTGTCGGCAAGGATGACTGAGGGCAGGGCGGGAGTGCTAATCCCGTTTCGCCGACCTCTCCAAGCCTGTACTTGGCGCTTGCCGCAGGCCGGGCGAAATGTGCTAAACCTGCCGGGCGATGAATTGGACCTCGATGCCTGATCAGGATTCCCGAACCCCGGAAACGGCGCGTGAACCGCGTAATTCCTGGCGTGCTCGGATCATTCGAGTACTGACCTCCCGACGGGTGACACGGATTTTCGGCATTTGTTTGATGACGCTGGCGGTGCTGGCGGGAGTTGGCACCTATGCCGCCTTTACCGGGGTGCCGCCGTTGGGGGCCGATCCGTCCACGCTGATCACGATGGTCTATATCGACCTGATTCTGATGCTGCTGCTGGG
Organism: Alphaproteobacteria bacterium; assembly: GCA_965223125.1. Taxonomy (GTDB): domain Bacteria; phylum Pseudomonadota; class Alphaproteobacteria; order UBA8366; family Aestuariispiraceae; genus Pacificispira. The sequence continues at coordinate 3,207,692 of OZ244984.1, forward strand.
CTTCATCATTGCCCGGCGCATCGTCGCCCTCTGGGCGGAGCGTAGGCGGGGATCAGCCGGGTCGCGCCTTCATGTCCGGCTGGTGGCGCTGTTTGCGGCTCTCTCGGTGACGCCGGCCATCATTGTTGCAACCTTCTCCCTGTTGTTCTTCGATCTGGGGATCGAGACGTGGTTCAGTGAGCGTGTGCGAACTGCCGTGACGGAAAGCCGGGCAGTGGCCGAGGCCTATCTGATCGAACATCGCAACAATGTCAGAACCGACGCCCTGCGCATGGCCCGTGACCTGAACCGAGACGTACGGCAGTTGCAGTTGAATAATGAATTGCTGGACCGGACTTTGGAGATTCAGCTTCGTGTGCGGGATTTGACCGAGGCGATCATCTTTCACGGCACCTCGCGCGAGATATTGGCCAGTGCGGGACTGACGATGCTGCTGGAGTTCGAGCCCATCGCGACCCAGGACATCCTGGCCGCCGCAGCGGGGGAGATCGTGGTCATCACCGGTGGGGCGGATGACCGGGTGCGGGCGCTCCTCAAGCTGGATGCCTATGTCGATACTTTCCTGTTTATCGGGCGGCTTGTCGATCCACAGGTCATCCAGCGGATCGAACAGGTGCGTGGCGCGGCGGCGCAGTTTGAACAACTGGAATCACAACGCTCCGACATTCAGCTTTCCTTCGCGCTGGCTTTTCTGGTCGTGGCGCTGCTGCTGCTGCTGTCTGCGATCTGGATAGGGTTGACTCTGGCGACTCGGCTTTCTGCGCCGATCAGCGCCCTGATCGGTGCGACGGAGAAGGTGCGGGCCGGGGATCTGGATGCGCGAGTTACTGAAAGCGAAGGTGACGACGAGCTGGCGCTGCTGAGCCGGGCCTTCAACCGGATGACCTCCCAGCTTTATTCCCAACGTGCCGAACTGATGGAGGCGAACCGTCAGATCGACGGTCGCCGCCGCTTCTCCGAGGCGGTTCTGGCGGGTGTCAGTGCCGGGGTTCTGGGATTGGACCGTCAAGGGCGGATCGATCTGCCCAACCGCCGCGCCACCGAACTGTTGGCGATGGAGCCTGAATCGCTGATCGGCGAGCGGTTGACCGATATCCTGCCGGATCTGCATCCGGCTCTGGATGCGGCCCGGCTGTCTCCTTCCGGTCGTCCGGTCGAGGCGCAGATCAAGCTGACGGTACATGGAGAGACACGCACGCTTTTCGTGCGGATCGTGGTGGAACGGGATGCGGGGCAGCTTCAGGGGTATGTCGCGACCTTCGATGATGTATCTCCTCTTGTCTCTGCCCAGCGCAAGGCGGCCTGGGCCGATGTTGCCCGTCGCATCGCCCATGAGATCAAGAATCCGCTGACCCCGATCCAGCTTTCGGCAGAGCGCCTGAAACGCAAGTATCTGAAGGAAATCTCAACCGATCCGGCGGTCTTCGAAGGCTGCATCGATACGATTGTGCGTCAAGTTGACGATATCGGGCGGATGGTCGATGAATTTTCCTCCTTCGCACGGATGCCCGCCCCGGCGATGCGCAATCAGGATATCGTCGATATCGCCCGCCAGAGCCTGTTTCTGCAACGCAGCGCAAACAGCGATGTCGACTACACATTCGATGGTCCGAATGCGCCGCTGATTCTTTTCTGCGATGGGCGACAAATGAGTCAGGTTCTGACGAATCTGTTGCAGAATGCCCATGATGCGATCGAGGGGCGGTTCGAGGCGGCGATTGCGGCTGGGGGAGACAAGGCGGATCAGGACAAGGGCCGGATCGCCCTTTCCATCCAGGCCGAGGACGGGCATGTTCGCATTGCGATTCAGGATAACGGCAAGGGGCTGCCGGAAATGGAGCGGGAACGCCTGACGGAACCCTATGTCACCACGCGGAAGAAGGGGACCGGTCTCGGTTTGGCGATCGTGAAGAAGATCATGGAAGATCATGGTGGGGAATTGATACTGGACGATGCGCCGGGTGGCGGGGCGATTGTGACCTTGCGGCTGCCGCTTGTTGTCGGCCCGGAAGAAGTGGTCACCGCACCGGCATCCCAGGAGGCCAGCAATGGCCTATGATATCCTGATTGTTGATGATGAGACTGACATCCGTACCCAGATTTCAGGAATTCTGGAGGATGAGGGCTATCAGACCCGCTCTGCCGCGAATTCCGCTGAGGCGCTGGCGGCGGTTGCCAATCGGCAGCCGTCACTGATGATCCTCGATGTCTGGCTTGCCAATTCTGAATATGACGGGATCCAGATACTGGAGATCGTTCGACGCGATCACCCGACGCTGCCGGTGGTGATGATTTCCGGTCATGGCACCTTCGATATGGCGGTCAATGCCACGAAGAAGGGCGCGTATGATTTCATCTCGAAGCCGTTCAAGACCGACGTTCTGATGCTGACGATTGAACGCGCGCTGTCCGAGGCGCGCCTGAAGCATGAGAATGAGTCGCTGCGTAAACTTTCCCCCTACGCGATGCTGGATGATCTGGTCGGCAAGTCCAGTGCCATCGCCGAAGTGCGACGCGCTGTGGAGAAGGTCGCGCAGACCGACAGCCGGGTGCTGATCGCAGGTCCGCCCGGCAGTGGCAAAGGGGCTATCGCCCGGATGCTGCACAGCCGCTCGCTTCGGAAAGACGGGCGCTTTGTCGTCCTGGCCTGTGCCTCGCTGAGTGAGGATACGCTGGAAAGTGCATTGTTCGGGGTTGAGGCGACAAAGGCGCAGCCACGGCGGATTGGTGTTCTGGAGGAAGCCCATGGTGGGACGCTGCTGCTGGACGAGGTCGCGGATATGGATCTGGCGACTCAGCAGAAGATCGTGCGCGTCCTCCACAGCCGCCGCTTTCAGCGTATCGGCGGGGATACATGGGTCGATGTGAATACCCGTGTTCTGGCAACCACGACCCGCGATCTCCAGGCCCTGATCCAGGAAGGAAAGTTCCGGGAGGATCTGTTCTATCGCCTGAATGTGGTGCCGATTTCTTCTCCGGCGCTGAGCGAGCGACGGGAGGATATCCCTCTGTTGGCGGTGCATCTGATGGAACGGGCGGCGGCGGCAAAGGGGCGTTCAGCCCGCGTCCTTGCCAGTGACGCATTGACCGCCCTGCAGGGGCACGACTGGCCCGGCAATGTATGGGAACTGGCCAATGTCATGGAACGCCTGCTGCTGATGGCACCCGGCGGGGTGCAGGATCTGATCCATGCCGATGCCGTGGCGCAGGCCATTGGGGACGGTGATGGCGATGGTGTGCGCTGGGATCGGGCGCCGGAGGTGATGAGCCTGCCGTTGCGTGAGGCGCGTGAAGCTTTCGAGCGTGAATATCTTGTCTTCCACCTGGCCCGGTTTGGCGGCAATATCTCGCGCACGGCGGAATTCGTCGGGATGGATCGTGCCGCCCTGCACCGCAAGCTCAAGGGACTCGGCGTTGCGGGGGCCGCGCGCGGCAGGCTGGATGAGAGGGATTGATCCGCCAATCCTTCGTGATGCGGAATCACCATTTTCTTCCTTGGGGAGTCTGGCATGAAAGTCGTGATCTGTGGTGCCGGTCAGGTTGGATTTCATATCGCCCGGTATCTGGCGGGAGAGAACAATGACGTAACCGTCGTCGATCAATCACCGGAACTGATCGGCAAGATCAATGATCAACTGGATGTTCAGGCCTTCGTCGGCCATGCCTCGCATCCGGACGTGCTGGAGCGGGCAGGGGCCAGGGATGCGAATATGCTGATCGCGGTGACCTTCACCGACGAGGTCAACATGATCGCCTGTCAGGTTGCCCATACACTGTTCAACGTACCGACCAAGATCGCCCGCATCCGGCAGCAGAGTTACCTGAACCCGATGTGGTCGAACCTGTTCGCCCGGGACCAGTTGCCGATTGATGTGATCATATCTCCGGAAATCGAGGTGGCGCGGGCCATCGCTCGGCGGATTCGCGCGCCCGGTGCCTTGGACATGATCCGCATGGGGGATGACAGGGTCCGTGTGATCGGCGTGCGCTGTGATGACAATTGTCCGGTCATTCATACACCACTGCGCCAGCTTACCTCTCTTTTTCCAGATCTGAACATTACTGTCATGGCGATTTTTCGCGACGAGACGATGCATATTCCCTCATCGAACGACCAGATGCTGCCGGGGGATGAAGTTTATTTCGTGGCCGAGACCGAACACGTACCCCGCGCCATGGCGGTTTTCGGACATGAGGAGAAGGACGCCAAGCGCATTCTGATCGTCGGCGGCGGCAATATCGGGACCGTCCTGGCCACGGAACTGGATTCAAGCGCCGACGGATATTCCGCGAAGATCGTCGAAATGGACAAGGCGCGCGCCCGGAAAGTGGCGGAAACTTTGCCGACGACCGTGATCATCCAGGGTGATGCGCTGGATCATGAAATCCTGGAGGAGGCGGGCATTCGGAATACCGAAGCGGTCGTTGCCGTGACCGATGACGATGAAACCAACATCCTCTGCTCACTGCTCTGCAAGCGCTTCGGTGTCGACCGGGCGATCACCCTGGTGAACAAGACATCCTATGCGCCGTTGATCACCGCGCTTGGCATCGATGTCGTCGTCAGCCCGCGGGAGATCACCGCCTCGACCATCCTCCAGCATGTCCGGCGCGGGCGCATTCGTCAGGTTCACAGCCTGCGAGACGGGTTTGCCGAATTGATCGAGGCGGAGGCGATGGAGACCTCCACCCTGGTCGGGGAAGCGCTGAAGGATGCGAAGCTCCCCAATGGTGTCATCGTCGGGGCCATCATCCGGGGGGAGGAGGTCATCATCCCGCGTCCGGATACAGTGGTGCGGGCAAAGGATCGCGTCGTATTGCTGGCAGCGGCATCGGCGGTCAAGAAAATGGAAAAGATGTTTGCGGTCAGGCTCGAATATTTCTGACCGGAAAGGTGGTTGATTCCTTTGATCCTCTCCCTGCCCAGGCCGAAAGCCGTTCTCTATGACTGGGACAATACACTGGTCGATACCTGGCCGGTCATCCACGGTGCGATGAATGCGCTGTTCCGGACGATGGGCATGCGCGAATGGCGGTTTGAGGAAACCAGGGCAAATGTGCGCCACTCGATGCGCGATTCCTTCCCGCTGCTGTTCGGGGATCGCTGGGAGGAGGCACGCGACATATTCTATGCCGAGTTTGAGGCAATTCATATGCAGGCACTTGTCGCTTCACCGGGTGCCGAGTTGCTTTTGCAAGCCATCCAGGCTGCGGGCATCCCGCAATCCATCGTCTCCAACAAGACGGGGCGATATCTTCGGGCCGAGGCGGGGCATCTGAACTGGAATGGATACTTTCATGCGCTTGTCGGAGCAGGGGATGCGATCCGGGACAAGCCCGCCCCCGATCCGGTTGTGCTGGCGCTGGAAGGATTGCAGGACGATACAGGGCCATTGGCCCCGTCGCCTGCTGTCTACTTCGTCGGCGATTCCGGCGTCGATATGCAGATCGCCCATGCAACGGGACTGACGCCTGTACTGATTCATGTCGATCCGGACCTGTCGGGTGAATATGCGGACTGTCCACCGGCAGTGGTGTTTGAGAATTTATCGCAGTTCCACGCTTTTTTGGCGACGGATCATGACTATATCTGATAGGATCAAAGGTACTCGGCGGGGGCTTTTATCCTGCCAATGCGTGTGACAGACCTTCTGACGCTCCATGGTGATGCGTAGAGGGTTTCTGAAGCACGTAAATTTGCTGTCAGAAAACGGGTTTCTGCACGAAAAACAACAAAGGTACCTTACGGAAGGGGGCATTGATGTCATCCGACAAGAACCAGAACCTCCAAGACACGTTTTTGAACTACCTGCGCAAGAACAAGCTTCCGGTCACCGTCTTCCTTGTGAATGGCGTGAAGCTGCAGGGGATCGTTACGTGGTTCGATAATTTCTGCGTGCTGCTGCGCCGGGATGCGCATTCGCAACTGGTCTACAAGCACGCGATCTCCACCGTCATGCCGGCGACACCGGTACAGCTCTTCGACCCGAGCGATACCGAAGCGCGCGCCGAGGAAAGCTGAGTCCTACTTGACCGAACCAAGTGAAGAAGCGGGACGATGGGGCTGGTCGGAGACCGGTGCCCGTCGCGCCGCCGTCGTCTATCCAGAACGTTCCGGCCCGTCCCGAAAGCGCCGCAATCCGGATGCCCGGCTTGAGGAAGCGGTGGGGCTTGCCGCCGCCATCGAACTCGATGTCGTGCATGCGGAGCATCTGCGCCTGAACAAACCGGTTCCGGCGACCCTGCTGGGTGGCGGGGTCGTGGAGCGTCTGCATGGGCTCTGTGCGGCGCTGGAAGTCGAATTGCTGATCGTCGATGCGGCACTGACGCCCGTGCAGCAGCGCAATCTTGAAAAGGCCATCGATACAAAGGTGATCGACCGGACCGGCCTGATCCTTGAAATCTTTGGGGCCAGGGCTCGCACCCATGAAGGGCGGTTGCAGGTGGAACTGGCTGCGCTCACCTTCCAGCGATCCCGTCTGGTGCGAAGCTGGACCCACCTGGAGCGGCAGCGCGGTGGGCTGGGCTTCATCGGTGGGCCGGGGGAAAGCCAGTTGGAAATCGACAGGCGGCTGATCGATGAACGGATTGCACGCCTGAAGAAGGAACTGGAACAGGTTGCCAGAACCCGTGGCCTGCACCGCAAGGCGCGGGAAAAGGTTCCCTACCCTGTCGTCTCTCTGGTCGGCTATACCAATGCTGGGAAATCGACACTGTTCAACCGTCTGACCGATTCCGACGTGATGGCGAAAGACATGTTGTTCGCGACCCTCGATCCAACCATGCGCAAGCTGGTCCTGCCGTCGGGCCGTACCGTGATCCTGTCCGATACGGTGGGGTTCATTTCCGACCTGCCGACCGATCTTGTTGCTGCCTTCCGAGCGACGCTGGAAGAGGTGCGTTCGGCCCAGGTGCTGATCCATGTTCGCGATATCGGTGCGGTCGATTCGGAGATCGAGAAGGCAGATGTGGAGCAGGTTCTCTCCAGCCTCGACATCGCACCGGAGACGGTGGTGATCGAAGCCTGGAACAAGACCGACACCCTGCCTGAGGAAGAGCGCGAGGCAACGCTGCGGCGCGCGGGACTGATTGCGGTGGGAGAGGAAGGGCCGGCGCCCTATCCGATTTCAGCGCTCAAGGGAGACGGTTTCGCTGCACTACTGGCGGCAGTCGACAAGGCTCTGGCCAAATATCGCCAGGAATCTAATGTTGAGATTCCCACTACCGATGGTGCGGCACTGGCATGGCTGCACGAGCATGGCGATGTTCTGGAACAGCGGCAGGGAACGGAGGGACCGATCCTGACCGTTTCGCTTGCCCCGTCCGACTGGGCGCGGTTTGAGCAGAAATTCGGCTATGCTGCGAAAGCCTGATCAAGGAATCCAGTCATTTTTCCTGTGATTTTTTTGTGCATGCCATTGACATCGGGTCAGGAGTTCGTATATGCGCTGGCACTCACCGAGTTGGAGTGCTAACACACTGATCGATGACAAGGGCGCGCCGGACTGGCGAACCCGTGACGACGAAACGACTTTCTAACCACGACTTCCAAAGGGGAAACAACCATGAAATTCCGGCCTCTGCACGATCGCGTTCTTGTTAAGCGCGTCGAGAGCGAGACCAAGACCGCCACTGGGATCATTATCCCCGACACGGCTCAGGAAAAGCCGATGCAGGGTAAAGTGATCGCGGCGGGCTCTGGCACCGTGAAAGAAGACGGCACTGTCCGTAAGCTTGACGTGAAGAAGGGTGACACCATCCTCTTCGGCAAATGGTCAGGCACGGAAGTGAAGATCGACGGTGAAGAACTGCTGATCATGAAAGAATCCGACATCATGGGCATTCTGGAATAAGAGCGCGATGACCCGGGCGACGGCACAGGCCGCCGCCTTTTTCATTGCCTGCTCAGCTTTCCGAATACCCTAAACCCAAATCAAGGAGTCCTACTGCCATGGCAGCCAAGGAAGTTAAATTCGGTACTGACGCACGGGCAAAGATGCTCCGTGGCGTCGACATTCTGGCCGATGCGGTCAAAGTCACCCTGGGTCCGAAAGGCCGCAATGTCGTGATCGACAAGGCCTTTGGTGCCCCGCGCATCACCAAGGACGGCGTCACAGTCGCCAAGGAAATCGAACTGTCTGACAAGTTCGAGAACATGGGCGCACAGATGGTCCGTGAAGTTGCCAGCAAGACCAACGACATGGCCGGTGATGGCACTACCACCGCCACGGTCCTGGCCCAGGCCATCGTTCGTGAAGGCGCGAAGGCCGTTGCGGCAGGCATGAACCCGATGGATCTGAAGCGCGGCATTGATCTGGCCGTCACGGCGGTTGTCGAGGACATTGCCAAGCGCGCGAAGAAGATCAAGACCAGTGCCGAAGTGGCGCAGGTCGGCACGATCTCTGCGAATGGTGATCGGGAAGTCGGCGAGATGATTGCTGCCGCTATGGAAAAGGTCGGCAATGAAGGCGTCATCACGGTTGAGGAAGCCAAGGGTCTGACGACTGAACTCGACGTTGTCGAAGGCATGCAGTTCGACCGTGGTTACCTGTCGCCCTATTTCGTGACCAATTCCGAGAAGATGGTCTGTGAACTCGACAACCCGTATATCCTGCTGCACGAGAAGAAACTCTCGAACCTGCAGGCGATGCTGCCGGTTCTGGAGCAGGTCGTTCAGAGCGGTCGTCCGCTGCTGATCGTTGCCGAAGACGTCGAAGGCGAAGCACTGGCGACCCTGGTGGTCAACAAACTGCGCGGTGGCCTGAAGGTCGCGGCGGTGAAGGCACCGGGCTTTGGTGATCGTCGCAAGGCAATGCTGGAAGACATCGCCATCCTGACCGGTGGTACGGTGATTTCCGAAGACACGGGCATCAAGCTGGAAAGCGTCACGCTGGCCATGCTCGGTGAAGCCAAGAACGTCACACTGACCAAGGATGAAACCACGGTCGTTGACGGCGCCGGCAAGAAGAAGGAAATCGAAGGCCGTTGCTCGCAGATCCGCCAGCAGGTCGAAAACACGACGTCCGATTATGACCGTGAAAAGCTGCAGGAACGTCTGGCCAAGCTGGCTGGCGGTGTTGCCGTGATCCGCGTCGGCGGGGCGTCGGAAGTGGAAGTGAAAGAGAAGAAGGACCGCGTCGACGACGCCATGCATGCCACCCGCGCTGCAGTGGAAGAAGGCATCGTCCCCGGCGGCGGTACCGCCCTTCTCTATGCCATCCGTACCTTGAAGAAGATGGAAGGTGCCAATCACGACCAGACTGTCGGAATCGACATCGTCCGTCGCGCCCTGACCGCCCCTGCGCGTCAGATCGTTGACAATGCCGGTGAAGACGGTGCCGTTATCGTCGGCAAGATGCTGGAGTCGAAAGACACCAATTGGGGCTTCGATGCCCAGAACGGCGAATTTGTCGATCTGGTCAAGGCCGGCATCATCGACCCGGCGAAGGTTGTCCGCTCTGCTCTGCAGGATGCGGCCTCGGTCGCCGGTCTGCTGGTCACCACCGAAGCCATGATCGCTGACAAGCCCGAGCCGAAGGGCCAGGGCGGCGGCGGCATGCCGGACATGGGTGGCATGGGCGGCATGGGCGGCATGATGTAATCATCCTGTCGGCCTAGCTCACGCTAGACTGTTGTTAAGATTGAGGCCGTCGGACAAGTTCCGGCGGCCTTTTCTTTTGTGGAGATTTTGAGCACAGTACGCTTTTAACGCGAGGAGAGTAATGTGGGTGCAAAGATTCTTGTAATCGTATGGATCGCATTTGGGGCATTTTTCTTGACGGTTACGCCGAATATCGCTGTTGCGCAGGAAAAAATCCCCGGGCTGAACGACTCGGACTTTCAGCAGGCGCTCGTCGATTGGCTGGATGGAGATACCGAGTCTCTGAGCGTTTTCGCAGTATTGGCAAAAGAGGGAAACAGCGCGGCGACGGTATTGCTGGCGCGCAGTTCCCTGTTTTACTTGGGGCGCAGGGATATGAAGCCATTTCAGCCGTTTATTGACGCACTCAACATGGACGCTGCACCGACCTCACCAGCAGAGGTAACTCGCTACTTGCGGCAATTCCTCAAGACGCAAACAGCGACGGTCAAAGCACTATTGGATTCGACACTGTATCAGGAAAAATGGTGGATTTTGGATGAAAGCGTAGATAAGACGTCAATGATAGCAACGCTGATGGAATCTGGTGAAATCAAAATCGCCGTCAAATTTATGTCAGATGAAGACTTGGAACTTTATTCTCAGAAATATGAGTTGCCAGAATTCAAGAAAGTACGGTTATGGATAAACGCTGGATTACATCAGCTAAAACATATTGACTCTCAAGTAAAACTTATCGAGTTTGCCAATGCATGGCAGAAAAAAAGGGTGACCGCATATTTTGTCCTCCCATCGCTCACATATCCTTTGAATCAAGCACATACCTATCTTTCTAGGCCAATCAGCGAATTGGATATGATGGTTGCCGTGCTGGTTGCGGGTGCAGAACGCTATGCCGTCCTCGACACCCCGTTGTCGAAGAGAGGTTTGCAATACCGAGCAGCACTTGTGCCCTACACTTGGACTCTCAAAACCGCAGATGAATTCGAACCGCTTCGCCAAGTCTGCGACACGCTTTGTCCTTCTGATCATTTGAACTGCATGCGGGCATTGAATTCTATGAATGAAGGCGCTGAGAGGATGCTCAGGTTCTCAACGCCGAGTGAAATCATTATCCCAGATCAGATGTTCTTAAAGTCGCAAGTGGCTGAGGATGTCTTTATGAGAAGCAACTACTATGACCGCCCGTCCAAGCTTCTCTCCGACGATATCTATCCCGAAGAGCTGGCAAAAGGGGGGGGCAGGAGCCTGCTTCGGTTGAATCCATCAGTGCCTGTGCTGCCGAAGGAGTCCAGTTTCTGTACGAGTAATACGAGCGTACAGCCGGCACCGCATCGACGAAGTCAGTCGCGCATCCTGTGTTTCTGCGCTTGGGGCGAACCGGCGGCCTTTTTCCTTCTCGCGCCCACCGTCTTGCCGGAGCCACACCCGTCGGGCACCGTTCGGCGACATAGCGGAGGGAGAAGAAACCTTGATCGATCACACCGGCGTCATCGTGTCGGGTTTCGCGGCGAGCAAGGCCTTCTACACGACGGCCCTGGCGCCCTGACTGCGCCTGCGCGTCAGATCGTTGACAATGCTGGTGAAGACGGTGCCGTCATCGTTGGCAAGATGCTGGAGTCGAAAGACACCAACTGGGGCTTCGATGCCCAGAACGGCGAATTCGTCGATCTGGTCAAGGCTGGCATCATCGACCCGGCGAAGGTCGTCCGCTCTGCCCTGCAGGACGCGGCCTCGGTCGCCGGTCTGCTGGTCACCACCGAAGCCATGATCGCCGACAAGCCCGAGCCGAAGTGCCAGGGCGGCGGCGGCATGCCGGACATGGGTGGCATGGGCGGCATGGGCGGTATGATGTAATCATCGCCCAAACGCTTGGCCTGGAATTCGAAAGAGGCCGCCGGACAGGTTCCGGCGGCCTTTTTCTTTTGGTGGGACAGGGTTAGGGTTTGGCATCATCGATTGTTTTGGAGAAGGTACCTGATGTCTAAAACCCTGATGCTCGACCAGATACATGCGCTAAGCAAGGCTGCCCTGGTCGGGGCGGGGACGCGGGAGGAATCGGCTTCCATCGTGGCCGATAGCATCGTGGATGCGGAGGCGGAGGGAATCCGGAATGTCGGCCTTGCCTATCTGCCCTACTATTGCCGCCATGTTAAGGTGGGAAAGGTCGCCGGGGATGCGGTGCCGGTCGTGACGCAGACCGCACGGGCGGCGCTGATGGCGGATGCTGGTTTCGGCTTCTGTCATCCGGCTTATGTAGCGGGAGAGCGGAAATTCCATGCTTTGGCACGGGAATTCGGGATCGCGGGGTTCGGGATCAACCGGTCCTATGCGTCGGGTGTGATCGGCTGGTTCGTTGAGCGCATCGCCAAGGCCGGGCTGATCGGCTTCACCTTCACCAATGCATCCGCTGCGATGGCCCCCTTTGGCGGCAAGATACCGCTGTTCGGGACCAATCCGCTGGCCTTCGCCGTACCGCGGGTGGGCAGGCCACCGCTGGTGATTGACCAATCCTCCACCGCCACGGCGCGGATCAATATCTACCAGAAGCAGGTCGCGGGGGAACTGATACCGGATCATTGGGGCCTGGATGCACAGGGCAGGCCCTGCACTGATCCGGCGGAGGTTCTGGGCACGGGGTCCATGGCACCGTCCGGCGGCTACAAAGGGGCGTCCCTGGCCTTGATGGTTGAGATACTGGCGGCGGGGCTGACCGGTGCCAGCTGGTCGTTTCAGGCATCGGACCTTGGCACGGACGATGGCGGGCCACCGAATATCGGTCAGTTCTTCCTGGCGATTGATCCGGCCGCCTTCGGTGGTGCAGCGCTGGGGGATCGGCTGGAGATCCTGTTTGAGGCGATGCTGGCTCAGGAAGGGGTTCGACTGCCGGGTGACCGGCGGCATGCCCATCGTACCAAAGCGGAGCGGGAGGGCGTGGAGGTGCCGGACGATCTGATCCAGACACTGAAGGCCTATGCGAGGGGAGAGGGCGGGTGAGCCTGATCGACCGCATCGATCCGGACAAGGTTACCGAACTGCTGCGTGAAGCCGCCGAACAGATCGTCCTGCCGCGCTTCGATGCCCTGGCGCATCATGAGATCACGGAGAAGGCACCGGGCGATCTCGTCACCGTCGCCGATATCGAGGCGGAACACTTCCTGACTCGCCAGCTGGCCGAACTCCTGCCCGGCTCCGTTGTGGTGGGGGAGGAAGCCCATGCCGCCACACCGGAAATCCTGCACCGGTTTGAGGATAGCGATCCTGTCTGGGTAATTGATCCGGTCGATGGGACGAAGAATTTCACGAAGGCCAGTAAGACCTTTTGCATGATGGTAGCGCTGGTCCAGGGCAACCGCCCGGTGATGGGCTGGATTCACGATCCGATTCCCAATCGCACCGCCATTGCGGTTCTGGGGGAGGGGGCCTGGCTCGACGGCGTTCGACTGATCGTTCCCGCCCCGCCGGAAGACCGGGTGAAAATCGGGTTGTTGAATACGATGTATTTCGAGGATCCGCATCGCGGTCAGGTCAGATCGGCAGCCAAATCCCGGTTCGGGCGCATCAATTCACTGTCCTGTGCCGGACATGATCTGCTGGCCCAGGCTTTGGGGGAACGTCATTTCAGCTTCTACCGTCGCCTCTGGCCCTGGGATCATGCACCGGGAACCCTGTTGCTGCGGGAGGCAGGCGGCAAGGTGGAACGTATTGACGGTACACCGTATCGCGCGGGGGATCGCGTCCACGGGCTGCTGACCGCACCGGATGCCGCAACATGGCAGGAGCTTCGCAATTTCCTGTTGATGAAACAGGTTGATCCGAGCGGGATATCCTCTCGTTAACAGACGCGGGCGCATGCATCTCCGCTGCCGGGAAGCTCTACCGGGGAGGTGGAAAAAGGCAGGGCTTGAAGGGGCGGGGGATGGCGTCTATAAGGCGCGCGCACCGCAGCATGCGCCCTCCAGGACGGAGCGGACGGCGGTGCGGGGCGAATTTCTTTCGGATTTCACACAGGGATGCCGCCCATAGCGGTTCCCAAAAGAGGGGCAAAGAGACACCATGGCTCTGGAACGTACATTTTCGATCATCAAGCCGGATGCGACCCGTCGCAATCTGACCGGCAAAATCAATGCGATGCTGGAAGATGCGGGGCTGCGCATCATTGCCCAGAAACGCATTCGCATGACCCAGGAGCAGGCAGAAACCTTTTATGGCGTTCACAAGGAGCGCGCTTTCTTCCCGGATCTGGTCGCGTTCATGACCTCCGGCCCGGTCGTGGTCCAGGTGCTGGAAGGCGAAAACGCCGTTGCCCGGAATCGCGAAGTGATGGGTGCCACCAACCCGGCCAATGCTGACGAGGGCACAATCCGCAAGCTTTATGGGGAGTCGGTCGAGGCCAATTCCGCACATGGTTCCGACTCGCAGGATAATGCGGCGATTGAAATCGCTTATTTCTTCGCGGGTTCCGAACTCGTCGGATGACGCCCGGTTTTTGACTAGGGATTGCAAGAAGGTGCCGGTGACGGCACCTTTTTTGTGGTTGAATGAAGGGGCCTGCAGTGGCGCAACTGAACCTGGATCCGACCCCGTTCTATCGGGGAACCGCAAGGCCCGATATGGATTGGGATGACCGGATTGTTGAACTGGCGCACTACTGGCGCTCGCTTGCACCTGTGCCGCAGGTTCCAAGCCGCACGCAATTTAACCCGGCGGATCTGGTTCATCTGCTGCCGCATCTGTGGCTCTGTGATATCGAATTGTCGCCGTTCCGTCTGGCATTCCGTCTCGTCGGGACAGAACTCACCCGCTTCATAGGTCGAGAAGTCACAGGGGAGGACGTAAAGGACGTTTTCGCAGGATTTGCGTCCAGCGGTCTGGAAGCGGATGCGCATAGGATCGTCAATGAGGGACGCCCGCTGGTCTATGCGGGTCCGCCGGTTTTGAACATCGAAAAGAGTTTCATGACATTGCAACGCATAACACTCCCCTTCGCCAGCGATGGGCGCAGGGTGGACAAGTTGCTGGGTCTCAGCCTGTCGGAATATTCGGAAGGATCGTAGGCGGTCAGCCGGTCAGCGTGATCGCCATGACGGCGAGTATCAGGATGACCACTATCGAACCGACCGTGATCAGTTTTTTCGTCAGATCCCAGGTCTCGATATTTTCGCGCGGTGCCTTGCTGAATTCGAGATCTTCCATGTCACATCCCCTTGCCTGCGCGATTTTTCGCGGAAATTCGATTTGGTTTCGCTGGCCGCAGTTTACCCATTCAGGCCACGCGCTCAAGCATACTTTCACCGGTTCTGTGCCGGATCGGCCACATCCCATGGCAGGCGGATCGGTCCCGGCTTCCCATCGATCTGCGTTTCCGAACCGCTGACGGTCACCCGCCCGGCGGCAATCAGCGCCAGTGCCTGCGGATAGATCAGGTGTTCACGCTGCAATACCCGCTGTTGGAGGATATCTTCTGTATCATGTGGCAGGATCGGCACCTCCGCCTGCAGGATCAGGGGGCCGTCATCCAGTTCCGGACGCACCAGATGGACGGTGCAGCCATGACGATCGTGCCCCGCTTCCAAAGCACGGCGATGGGTATGCAGACCCTTGAAATGCGGCAGAAGGGATGGATGGACATTCAGCATCCGATCCCGCCACGCATTGACGAAACCAGAAGTCAGGATGCGCATGAACCCGGCGAGACAGATGAAGTCCGTGCCATGTGCCCGCAATGCATCGTCCAGAGCGGCCTCGAAGGCCGGTCTGGTATCGAAATCGTGGTGGTCGATCACCAGTTCCGGTATTCCGGCCATCCGGGCGCGTTGCAGGCAGAAGGCATCCGGATTGTTGCTGAGAACCAGACTGATTTCCGCTGGAAAGGCGGGATCGGCCGCTGCGTCAATCAAGGCCTGAAGATTGCTACCGCCGCCTGACGCCAGCACGGCTGTGCGGGCCCGTGACTGGGACATGGGACCTACCGTGTTTCCAGTTGGACAGGTCGGCCGATCTCTTCCAGTGTACCGACGCGACCGATCCTGTAGGCCGTTTCACCTGTCGACTCGGCAGCGGCGATCACGGCGTCGGCCTGATCCGGCGCAACCGCCAGAATCATGCCAATGCCGCAGTTGAAGGTGCGATACATCTCCTGAATGGAAACGCCGCCCGCCTCCGCGATCCAGTCGAAGACGGTTGGACGGATCCACGCCATCAGATCAATCTTAACGGCCAGATAGTCCGGGAGAATCCGAGGCAGGTTTTCGTAAAAGCCACCACCGGTGATATGACAGATTCCATGCACTCCACCCGCCTTTATGGCGGAAAGGGCGGCGGGAGTGTAGATGCGCGTCGGATTGAGCAGCGCGCGTCCCACGGTCTCGTTCTCCGACCAGGGCGAGGGATCGTCGAAATGCAGCCCTTCCAGCGACAGGACCTTCCGGACGAGGCTGAACCCGTTGGAATGGACACCGCTGGAGGCAAGACCGATCAGGACATCACCCTCGGCGACATCTTCGCCGGTCAGCACGTCTTCACGTTCCACAGCGCCGACCGCAAAGCCCGCCAGATCATAATCCCCATCGGCATACATGCCCGGCATTTCCGCTGTCTCGCCACCGATCAGGGCACATCCTGCCTGTTTGCAGCCGGTCGCGATTCCAGCGATGACCTGTTCGGCAACATCGACCGACAACCGCCCGCAGGCAAAGTAGTCGAGGAAAAAAAGCGGCTCCGCCCCTTGAACGACCAGATCGTTCACACACATGGCTACAAGGTCGATGCCGACAGTGTCATGTATACCGGAATCGATGGCGATCTTGAGCTTGGTCCCTACGCCGTCGGTACCAGAGACCAGAAGCGGGTCCCGATATCCGGCCCCCTTCAGGTCAAACAGGGCTCCGAAACCGCCCAGACCCGCATTGGATCCGGCACGCGCCGTCGCTTTCGCCAATGGTTTGATACGGTCGACAAGGGAATTGCCCGCGTCGATACTGACACCCGCATCCGCGTAGGTCAGACCGTTCTTTTTGCTGTCCTGGGCTATGGCGCCCTCCTGTTTCGACGGCTATAACGGGCGGGACATTATCCGAATGGGAGCCTTTTGCAATGGTCGATCGGTCCACACTGACCGCCCACGATGAATACACCCGGAATTTGTACCGGGAACAGCACCTGAAACGCCCCCGGAACGCCGCCCGCGCCTTGGGGATGGTGTGTGCTGTAATCCTTGCATGTATCGGGGGATCGATCCCGGTTAATGCCCAGGGATTGTATACCGTTTCCGATGTCGTTGTCGATGAGCGTGCTTCCAGCGAGGTCGAGGCGAAACGAATCGGGGTGCTACAGGCGAAGCGGGATGCCTTTCGGGCTGTGGTTGATCGACTGACCGAGCCGGGCAATGGGGGGCCGGTATTCGATCCGGCGACGGGGACGGTGGTTCCAGCGGCACCGGTTGCTGAAACCCCGGATGATGAGCGGTTGGAATTCATGATCCGCGACATGTCGTTTCAGGATGAGAAATTCGGCGGCGGGCGCTATCTGGCGACCCTGACTATTCGGTTCAATCCGGAGGAGATTAACAGATATCTGCAGCGGAGCGGGATGGCTTATATCGGTTCGGGCAGTCCGCTTGCGGTGATCCTGCCGGTCTATCGCGATGGAACCGGGGATCGGCTTTGGAGCGACGGAAACCCCTGGCTTGATGCCTGGTCTCGGCTGGAAAGCGGCGGGACGGTGGTTCCCTATACGGTGCCGCTGGGAGATCTGATGGATATCGGCGCGATTGATGCGGCGCGCGCTGTTGCCGTGGACGCGACATCGATCAATGCGATTGCCGCGCGTTATAGTGCCGGTGCGGTAATTATTCCGATTGCGAGCCCGGCGGAAGGGGGCGGTCTGCTGGTGGAAGTATCAACATTCGGCGTAGGTTGGCCGGCGGAACCGGAGCTGTTGCGCCTGACGCCCGATCATCTGGATAAGGCTGAATCGGCGGCGGACGATGCCAAAGGGGCGCGGTTCCAGGTTGCGGCGGGTCTGGTGCTGGAGGCACTGGAGAAACGCTGGAAGTCGGCCAATATCCTGCGCTTCGATCAGGCAGGAGAGACCCTGCGTGCGCGTGTTCAGGTCACTGGGCTGGAAGATTGGCTGAGCGTTCGAACCGCCTTGGACACAGTAGCGCCGATAACCAACTGGCGACTGGCGGTGCTGGCAATGGATCATGCGATTCTGGATATCGACTATGTTGGTGATACGGCACGGTTGAATCAGGCATTGTCGCGGGTCTCGATGGGCCTTGTGGAGGATGGCGGCAGGCCGGGTACCTGGACCATTTCGCGCAGATGAGGACAGGGCCTGCGCAGCTAACCCTGGATCTGGCCTTTCGTCCGGCTTCGGGACGGGACGACTTTCTCGTCGGGTCCAGCAACCGCGAGGCAGTGGACTGGATAGATCGATATCCGGGTTGGCCCGGTCCCGTCAGCGTGCTCTGCGGCCCATCCGGCAGTGGCAAGTCGCATTTGCTGGCAGTCTGGTCCGACATGGCGGACTCTCCTGTTCTGGATGGCGCTGACCTGTATGTATCTTCCCTTGCGGAGGTGATCGGCGATTTGAAGGCCGTGGCCGTTGATGCGGCTGACCGGGTCGCGGAGCCGGATTGTCTTTTTCACCTCGTCAATATGATGCGCGAGCGTGACGGATATCTGCTGATCGCCGTGCGAGAGCCGCCAGCACGCTGGCGGTTCGGGTCACCGGACATGCGCTCACGGCTGGCCGCCGCGCCGCTTCTGGTCTTGGGGTCGCCGGACGATGTCCTGTTGCAGGCCGTGCTGCTGAAACAGTTTGATGATCGTCGGCTTCTGCCCGATGCGGATATCCTGACCTATCTGGTTGACCGGATGCCCCGGACATTCGATGCCGTCGGGCGCATTGTCGGGGCGATGGACCGGCTCAGCCTTGCAACGCGCCGGGGATTGACCAAGCCGATTGCCCGCACGGCCTTGCAGGAGCTTGGCTATCTTGATGCCGCTGCTGATTGAGAGCGGTTTACTTATCTGAAAATATGATCGGGAGACGAAGACCATGGATCTGGGATTGAAAGGCCGCAAGGCAATCGTATGCGCATCCTCAAAGGGACTTGGCCGGGCCTGTGCCTTTGCCCTGGCACGGGAAGGCGTCGATTTGGTTATCAACAGTCGCAGTGCGGAGGCGCTGGAGCGTACCGCTGAGGAAATCAGGGTTGAGACGGGTGTCTCCGTAATCGCGATTGCGGCGGATGTGACAACGGATGAAGGCCGCGCGGCCCTGCTCGAGGCCTGCCCGGAACCGGATATCCTGATCAACAATGCCGGCGGGCCACCCCCCGGCGATTTTCGGGATTGGGAACGGGAGGATTGGATCAAGGCGATTGATGGCAACATGCTGACCGGCATTTTCCTGATCAAGGCAACCGTAGACGGTATGATGGCGCGCAAGTTCGGGCGGATCGTCAACATCACGTCTTCGGCGGTGAAGGCACCGATTGCCGTTCTGGGGCTTTCCAATGGTGCCCGCACCGGACTCACCGGTTTCTGCGCCGGGATCGCCCGGGAAACCGTGCGCCACAACGTGACGATCAATGGTCTGCTGCCCGGTCCCTTCAATACCGACCGGCTGGCCGCCACGGTTGCCGCACGGGCAAAGAAGGACGGCATCACCGTGGAGGAGGCATTGCGCCGGGTCGGTGAGAGCAATCCCGCCGGTCGGGTCGGGGAACCGGAGGAATTCGGGCAGGCATGTGCCTTTCTATGCAGCGCCGGGGCTGGATTCATCACCGGTCAGAATCTGCTGCTGGATGGCGGGAATTTTCCGGGAACCCTGTAATTCGGCAACCCGGCCTGGATCAGGAGAATTGTGAAACTTTTGTTACAGAACACTATCTGTTTGATTACATAGGTTGAGTTCGGTTCAATCCGGGCATGGCCGATAGCGAAATCGAACTCAAGCTGCGTCTGGATCCGGGGGAGGTTAGCCGATTCAGGCGGGATGCGGCCCTGCACCGGAACAAGCGGGCGCGCGCCGCATCCCGGTCGCTCCTGGCGGTTTACTTCGATACGCCGGATCTTGCCCTGCGGAGCCGGAAGATGGCTCTGCGTATTCGTCAGGAAGGGCCGGACCGAATTCAGACCCTGAAGACCTCACCGACCGGGGCGGGGCTGCAGCATCGCCTGGAATTCAACGCCCCGACATCGGGGCTGGAGCCCGATCTGGCGCTGATCGACGATCCTGCCGTTCGGGAGACACTGGCGAGTGTTATCGGGGAAAGCGGGCTGGTTCCGATCTTCACCACCGATATACGACGCACGATCTGGTTGCTCGACCTGCCGGACGGATCGGTTGAACTGGCACTCGACATCGGGCGGATCGAAAGTGACGGGCGCAACGTGCCGGTATGCGAAATCGAACTGGAACTCAAAGGCGGCAGTCCGCATGATCTGATCGATTTCGCATCGGATATAGCCACCCGCCATCGAGTGCACGTTTCTGACGACAGCAAGGCTGCGCGCGGTTATGGCCTGTATGAGCGGGCTCGTCCGCAGGCCCGAAATGCTATGAAGCTTCAGCTTGCGGCTGATGAACCGGCCTGGACCGCCCTTGCCCGGATCATGGAGGAGGGGGCTCATCAGTTGTTCGCCAATGAGGCGGTGATCCTGGAGGGGCGCGACATAGAAGGCGTGCATCAGGCACGGGTCGCCATCCGCCGCCTGCGGGCCGCGCTCGGTGCTTTCCGCCGGATCATTCCCGATGCGATAAGGTCACCGCTCAACAAGGCACTGCGCCGTCACCAACAGGCGCTGGGGCCTGCGCGGGACTGGGATGTATTCCTGACAGAAACACTTCAGCCTCTCGCCCAATCCGATAATCCGCCGAAAGCCTTGAAATCGTTTATGAAGCGTGTGGAAATTGCCCGCAAACGTGCCTACAGACAGGCGAATAAGGCACTCTATGCCAGGCGTTATTCAGCTCTTCAACTGGATCTGGTCCGATTTCCCTATCATCCGGAGCCGGATGCGGCGGCGGGTATCGGGACTGGTGATATCGTGCGTGAACTGCTGGAAGACCGGTTGCAGGTGGTGCAGCAGGCAGCGGGCGATGATCCGACCAGCCTGGATGATGTCGCGTTGCATGCGCTTCGGATCGATATCAAGGAAATGCGGTATGCACTGGACTTCTTCGCATCGATTTACGATGACACGGATATCAAGCCCTGGCGCAGCGCCAGCAAGAAATTGCAGGAATGTCTGGGCGGATTGAACGATGTCGTTGTGCATGCGGGTCTTCTCGATGCGCTGGATGCGCCGGACAGGCCCGTGCCGAAATCAATACGGTGCGCCATCGATGCACAGAACCAGATCAGGGTTGACGAAGGTCGGGCGGATTTCGCCGAAAGATGGGCGGCCTTCAAAGCTTTGCCCGCATTCTGGCGACAGTGAGATTTAGTTATGTCGCGTCAGAGTTCTCGTGGTGCGTGGAAATCTGTCAGGGTCGCGCTATTGGCAGCCAGGGCGGGCCAGGGTGTATCGCCGAGGTCGAGCGTGGCCAGGGCGGCGGTCGGAAATTTTTCGGTCACGGCGGCCAGATCGGCGGTTCTGGTGGCGGAGTGGGCCAGGGTCGTGCAGAGATCCTGCATGATCGGGTTGTGGCCGATCACCATGACCCGCGCTGTGCCAGGGGGCAGACGGCGCAGGCGTTCAATCAGACTCATCTCGTCCAGCGCCTCATAGAGTGCATCCTCCAGCAAGATTCTGGATTCCCCTTCCAGGAAAGGCAGGATCAGGCCCAAAGTCTCTCGGGTTCGGCGGCTGGTGGAACAGAGGATGAAATCGGGCCGGATCTGCCGATTCCGCATCAGCGCGCCCATTTTCGGAGCGGCTTTCAAACCCCGATTGGCCAGCGGTCGGTCGAAATCCTTCAGACCCGTATCGGACCAACTGGATTTCGCGTGACGGAAAACATAGAGCATCGGCATCGGGGCAGGATCCTCACGATGGGGTATCGCGCAGCAGTAGCACAGCGCATCCGGTTGGTTCAAGCTGTGCTGAGTCCCGGTTTTCTTAGGGTTTGCAACGGGTTTGTAACAAAATTGACCGTGACACCGACACGGGATTTGGGTATCGACAAGGGATGCGAAGACGCAGGATGGCGACGGTCAGGGAGACGGCGGTGAGCACGACAGAGGAAAATGGTACGTCCGGGACTGCCCTGTCGAGCCAGATGGCGTCCGACGAAGACGCTGCGCAGCGCCGTGTGGAAGATTTCGGTGCGCACCGTTTCATCAATCGGGAACTGTCCTGGCTTGCCTTCAATACCCGAGTGTTGGAGGAGGCGAGCAATGTTCACCACCCTTTGCTGGAGCGGCTTCGGTTTCTGTCTATTTCCGCCAGCAATCTTGATGAATTCTACATGGTGCGCGTGGCCGGACTGAAAGGTCAGGTCGGTGCCGGGATCACAGCGCCCAGCCAGGATGGCAATACACCCGCCCAGCAATTACGCCAGATAGCCGAAGAGGCGGGATCCCTGATGCGGTTCCAGCAGAAAATCTGGGAGGAACTTCAGGTCGAATTGCGCAAGGTCAGTGTCACCCTGCTGGCGCGTGACGAGTTGACTGTGCGGGAGCGAAGCTGGTTGGACGGCTGGTTCCTGGAACAGATATTTCCGGCACTGACGCCGCTGGCGGTCGATCCCGCGCATCCGTTCCCTTTCATTCCGAACAAGGGCCTCGTGATGGTCCTGGAATTGATGCGCCCGGAAGACGACAAGACGATGAACGGTCTGTTGCCGGTGCCGAGCAATCTCGACCGCTTCATACGACTGCCGGGCCAGAAGGCACGCTTCATTCTGCTTGAGGAAGTGCTGCGGATTTATATGGACCGGCTATTCCCCGGCTTCACCGTCATCGGCCAGGGCATGTTCCGCGTGCTTCGCGACAGCGATGTCGAAGTGGATGAAGAAGCTGAGGATCTGGTCCGCACCTTTGAGAGCATGCTGCGCCGTCGTCGTCGTGGCAGTGTGATCCGCTTGACGATCAATGCGGCGATGCCTGAGGATTTGCGGGACTTCGTCGTCGGGCAACTGGGTGCGGATGGCGAAGATGTTTTCCCGCTGGATGGCATATTGGGCATGCCCGATGTCAGTCAGATGATCGTATCCGACCGGCAGGATCTGCTGTTTGATGCCTTCAATATCCGCTTCCCGGAGCGGATTCGCGATTTTGGCGGCGACTGTTTTGCCGCGATCCGCGCCAAAGACATCATTGTCCATCATCCCTATGAAAGTTTCGATGTCGTCGTGCAGTTCCTGCGTCAGGCGGCGCAGGATCCGGCTGTGGTGGCGATCAAGCAGACACTCTATCGCACATCCAAGGATTCTCCGATCATCGCGGCCCTGGGTGAGGCGGCGGAGGCGGGTAAATCAGTCACTGCGTTGGTTGAATTGAAGGCGCGTTTCGACGAGGCCGCGAATATCCGCTGGGCGCGGGATCTGGAACGATCCGGCGTGCAGGTTGTCTATGGTTTCGTCGATCTGAAGACTCACGCCAAGGTCTCCATGGTGGTGCGGCGGGAAGGAACGGGGCTGCGATCCTATGTCCATTTCGGCACCGGTAACTATCATCCGATCACGGCGAAGATCTATACCGATCTGAGCTATTTCACCTGCGATCCGGCCTTGGCACGGGATGCCGCGCGGGTCTTCAACTTTATGACCGGCTATGCCACGCCAGAGGCGCTTGAGCGGCTGTCCATCGCGCCGATAACGCTGCGGCACCGGGTTCTGACGTCTATCCGGGAGGAGATAGACCATGCGAAGGCGGGGCGTCCGGCGCAGATCTGGCTGAAGGTCAACAATCTAGTCGATGGCGAAATCATCGATGCATTATACGAGGCGTCCAATGCCGGGGTGGAGGTGGATCTGGTCATTCGTGGTATCTGCTGTCTGCGGCCGGGCGTGAAGGGGTTGAGCGAGCATATCCGGGTGAAGAGCATTGTCGGACGGTTCCTGGAACACAGCCGGATTTTCTGTTTCGGTGCCGGGAACGGTCTGCCGTCGCTGGATGCGAAAGTCTATATCAGTTCCGCCGACCTGATGCCCCGCAACCTGGATCGCCGGGTGGAATCGCTGGTGCCGATCGAGAATATAACCGTAAAGCGCCAGATTCTGGAGCAGGTGATGTTTGCCAATCTGAATGACGAGGCCCAGACCTGGCACATGAACGAAGATGGCCGCTATATCCGGAACGAGCCGGTGGGAGCCGGGTTCAACTGCCATGTTTTCTTCATGACCAATCCCAGTCTCTCCGGTCGCGGCAAGGCGATCAAGAAGGCGGGCAAGATGGCGCTTTCAACAACTCATGCCAAGGCGTCAGGCGGCAAAAAGGCCATGCGCAAGGAACCGGAACCGAAAAAGCGCATGAACGGTTGACGCAACCGGCTGGATGCATGATTTTCGGCCCAGACCAAGGGGCCGGGTTACGGCTTCTTCCGCTTTGCATGGATCCGTTAGTCGAACAGTGAAGGATGCACATGGCCGACAGGCGGAGTAAGGCGACGCGAAGCCCGCCGACGGCGGTGGTCGATATCGGTTCAAACTCGACCCGGCTGGTCGTATATGAGAGTTCGGATCGCTCCCCCATCGCAATTTTCAATGAAAAGCTGCTCTGCGGTCTGGGTCGCGGACTTGATGCGACCGGTCGACTGAATGACGAGGGCATCGAACAGGCGCTGGGGGCTTTGCCCCGCTTCCTGCGTATCGCCCGGGAGATGGGGGTTGAGCGGCTGGACATGCTGGCGACGGCAGCGGCGCGGGACGCGGCGAACGGACCTGAATTCATCCGCCGAGCCAGCCAGCTCTGCGGGCGTGATATTCGGATACTGTCCGGTGAGGAAGAAGCCAAGATGAGCGGTCTTGGCGTCCTGTCCGGGACGCCGGACGCTGACGGCATGATGGGGGATCTTGGCGGCGGCAGCGTTGAACTGGTCGAGCTGGGTGACGGCAGGACCGGGCGACAGGCAACATTGCCACTGGGTCCGCTGCGTCTTGACCCGAAGCTGGTCGCGAAGCCGACCAAATTACGGGAAGATCTGGATCGTCATTTCGCATCCATAGACTGGCTTTCCGGCATCAAGGGCCGGAAATTCTATCTGGTCGGTGGTGCATGGCGCAATCTGGCGCGCCTGCATATGGACCATGTCGAATATCCGCTCCACATCATCCACCATTATACAATTCCCTTCGGTGAGGCGCTGGAACTGGTTGAGATCGTCTCGAAACAATCCTCTGGTGCGCTTCAGCGGGTGCCAGGCGTATCGAAACGGCGCGTTGATACGCTCCCCTATGCGGCCATGCTGCTGCATCGCCTGATGGTGGCCGGGCAGCCGAAGGAAATCGTCTTTTCGGCGAATGGTTTGCGGGAAGGATGTCTCTACGATCATCTCGATGCGGAACAGCGGGCGGAAGATCCCCTGCTTGCCGCCTGTGCCCGCTATGTCGATCATGAATTGCCGAATTCCGCGGTCACCGGCGATGACCTGTTCGAGTGGATGACGCCGGTTTTCCCGCAAGAGACAGAGGATGATCGGCGATTACGCCATGCAGCCTGTATTCTGGCTGATATCGCCAAGCGCGAACATCCGGATTATCGCGCCGAGCATGCCCTGATGCGGGTTATGCGTCTGCCTGTGGTCGGTGTGGATCATCAGGAGCGGGCCTATCTGGCCCTTGCGGTATCATCCCGTCACGCGCAACTGGATGATGATCATGCCGGTATGAAGACCGTGCGTGCCCTTGTCGATCCAACGCGGATCGATCAGGCGCGGGCAATCGGGCTTTCGATCCGCCTCGCCTATACGCTGACCGGCGGAATATCCGCTGTTCTGGAACGGATCGCCCTCGGCCGAAGCGATACCAGTCTGAATTTGGGCATGCCGGCTGATCTGTCTTTCCTGGTCGGGGAAGCCGTGGAACGTCGTTTTGCGGCCCTCGCCAAGGCTCTCAATCTGGAAACCCGGATCGACCGATCCTGTTAGATTTCAGGGACCATGAACCTGAATCCTGATGATTGGTACTGGCTCCTCCGGCCCCTGTCCGCGCAGGAGGAACGGGTAGTCTACATCCAATGGATGGGTTCTATTCACCCTGCCGCTTTCGTGGCATATTGTCCCGTAGAGTCGCGACAGGCGACCAGTGGCCGGTTGGAGCGGTTTATCTGACCGGCAGCTTGAAAGGGGACGAAATGCGCCCGTTTTTTCGCGCGTCGGTCGGCGTGATAGCCGGATTGGTCTTGACCCTTGGACTGATATGCGGACCTTCCTTCGCATTTGAGCCGGAGCGTCCGGTTCAATTTATCATCATGAGCGGCCAGGAAGGGGGCGCGGAAAAGATTGCGCGCATGATCGTGTCGATCATTGAACAGGACAGGCTGTCCGAACAGCCGTTCATGCGGGTGAACAAACCGCGCGGATCGGGGGCGGAGGCGCTCGATTACATGAATCTGGCGGATGATCCAGACCATACGGTGATGATCACGCTGAACGCCTTTTTCACCACCGCTATTCGTCAGCCCGGACTCGGTATTGATATCATGAATTTCGCCCCCCTTGCGCTGATGGCGGAAGACCCGTTCCTATTATGGGTCCATGCGGGATCGGGAGTGGCGGATTTCGATGGATTTCTTGAGACAGCCCGTCACAAAGGGGCAAAATGGGAAATGGCTGGCACGGGGCTGGGCTCCGAGGACAATATCCTGACGGAGTACCTGAACCGCCAGTTTGGCCTGAATATGAATTACGTGCCGTATCAGGGCGGCGGGTCGGTGATCGAGGCCTTGCGGGACCGCCATGTACTTTCCACCGTCAATAATCCGACCGAGGTACAGGATCTTTATCGATCCGGGTCGATCATGCCGCTTGTCGTTTTTTCGAAGTCTCGTCTTCCGGCCTATCCGGATGTACCGTCGATCCTGGAGGTGGGTGGGGATTTCACCTATGCCATGCATCGCGCCATCGTCGGCGCGCGCGGCATGTCAGAGGCGGCGGAGAACTATTATTCCCGTCTGTTCCGGCAGGTATTCGAGACCCGAACCTGGCAGGAATTCCGGCGGGAGCACTCCCTGCAGGGTGAATTCCTGTCCGGACCTGCCCTGAAGGGGCTATGGCTGGAGCAGCGCACCCAGCATGAACTGGTGCTCAAGGCAATCGGGGTTCTGCCATAGCTTCTCGCCATCGGATTCCTGGATCAAGCCGTTGAGGTCGTATCGCGTGTGAGGAATTTCCGACCGCTTCGAGACTTGATCACGGTCAATGCCTCGACCACATCCGAAATGCTAAAAACCAGCAGTAAAGGAAGTGCCATGCGCCCCGAAGTTACGAGTTTCTTCGATGAAGCCACATTCACGGTCACCCATGTCGTTCGGGACCCGGCGTCACGCCATGTCGCCATCATCGATTCCGTTCGTGACTATGATCCGAAATCGGGTCGTACCTCGACGCGGTCGGCGGATGCTCTTGTCGGGTTCATCCGGGATCGTGATTTTATCGTGGACTGGATCCTGGAGACCCATGTCCATGCTGACCATCTGACCGCCGCGCCCTATCTGAAACGGGCGCTGGGAGGGAAGATCGCAATCGGTGCGAAGATCGGCCAGGTACAGGACGTCTTCAAGAAAGTCTTCAATGTCGAAAAGGAATTCGCCACGGATGGCGGACAGTTCGATCGGCTGTTTGAGGAGGGCGACGTGTTCCGGATCGGTGGCATGGTCGTGCGCGTCCTGCATACGCCCGGACATACGCCCGCCTGCTCGACCTATGTCGTTGGTGACGCCGCCTTTGTCGGCGATACGCTGTTCATGCCGGATTACGGGACGGCGCGCTGCGACTTTCCCGGCGGCGATGCGGCCGCGCTCTATCGATCCATGCGGAAGATTCTGGCGCTGCCGCCGGAGACCAGGCTGTTCCTGTGTCATGACTATGCGCCGAATGGTCGGGCCTATGCCTGGGAAACAACAGTCGCAGAACAGAGGGCAAAGAATATCCATATCCATGACGGGGTCGATGAGGCGGATTTTGTGAAGATGCGGACGGAGCGGGATGCGAGTCTCGACATGCCGGTCCTGATTCTGCCATCGGTCCAGATCAACATGCGCGCAGGCGACCTGCCACCACCGGAAGATAACGGGATACGCTACCTGAAAATCCCGTTGGATGCCCTTTAATACCACTATCCGCAAAGCAGATGTAAGCCATTATAATGTCCGGCACACGCCACGAGATCAGTACAATGACGACCGCCGCCTTCTTCGCCAATATCCGCACCTATGCTGAATTGTCGAATGAATCTGAGAACGCTTGGGCGTCTCTCCTGCGGGCGCGACACTATCGCAAGGATGATATCTTCATACAGGGAGGCGATGTGCCGAACAGGTATGCCTTTGTTGTCGAGGGCCTGCTCTGCCAGCATTATGTCGGTCGTGACGGCGATTTGATCATCAAGTACTTTTTTCCGGAAAATCGCATCGCCGCCTCGGTGAGTGCAACCCTTCTGCGCGAACCTAGCCTTTTCACGATCACAGCCATCGAGGACAGCCATGTCCTCGAATATGATTTCGCGGCCTTCAAGGCGCTGGTTCATGCCTATCCTGACATTGCCGCCTTCTACATTGGCTACATGGAGCGTCATTGGATCATCGAAAAGGAGCCGTTGGAGATCGCGTTCCGGCATGATGATGCGATGCAGCGATACCTTGATTTCATTCGCAAGGAACCGGACCTTCATAGGCGCTTGAAGCAGCACCACATCGCCGCCTGGCTCGGCATTACGCCCGAAAGTCTGAGCCGCCTGCGCCGAAAGATTGCCTTTGGCCGCCTTGGTGAGCGATAGAGCGTTTTCTTACCAAAGATCAATTCGCCCTCTTTCCGATCGCTCTAGTAATCATGTCCAAGCGGTCGTCGTGACGGTCACGACGAAGCTTCAACAACTGACATCTGCTGTTGGAACAGGCAGATGCTGTCACAAGAAGAGGACATGAAGAATGACAAAGATGATTTTCGTGAACCTGCCGGTCACAGATCTGGCTCGGACCGGAACCTTTTATGAAGCACTCGGCTTCACTAAGAACCCACAATTCAGTGATGAATCCAGCGCCTGTATGGTCGTCTCTGAGACGATCCATGTCATGCTGATGACGCATGCCAAGTGGCGGACGTTCACCAATCGCCCGATCCCCCCCGCCAATTCCAGTGAAGTCATGCTGGCCTTGTCGTGCGACAACCGGGACGAAGTTGACGCGATGAATGCGGCGGCTACGGCTTATGGCGGAACAGCCGACATAAACCCAGCCCAGGACCTCGGCTTTATGTACAACCGCAACCTTGCCGATCCCGATGGCCATGTCTGGGAAGCCGTGTACATGGACATGAGCGCCATGCCGACGGACAAGTGACAATCTGTCAGTCTGGAAAAGGATCACCCCGACCACGGAAGTGGTCCTTCTTCCTCAGATCGAATGCCCGGACCCGACATTCGGCGGACGGTCCCAAATCGGTCAGGTGGACGGCATGCCTATGCTACTAGAATCCGTGAGGAATACCGGAGTCTGTGGCGTATATCCGAAATCTCCACTCATTAGGTGAGGGGGCCGCCACCCGTGGGAGCATAGAATTGATCCCTCCGTGCATCAGAAAAAGGCAAGGGGCTGTCCCAGATAACCCGGTTTGGGGGTTATCATGGGGTCCATGCGCAAGAGCCGTCTGAGTCACTACAAGCAGGATCGTTTGATCGAGCATTTTGTCGCCGGGACGACGGCTCGTACGGCAGCTTGTCTTTGTGGCGTGAACCGCAAGACAGCGGCGTTCTATTATCATCGGTTGCGCGAGGTCATCGCCTATGAGCTTGAGGCCGAAAGCGAGGCGATGTTCGGTGGCGAGATCGAGGTGGACGAAAGCTATTTCGGCGGCAAGAGAAAGGGCAAGAGAGGTCGTGGTGCGCCGGGGAAAGTCCCGGTTTTCGGGCTTCTCAAGCGTGGCGGGAAGGTTTATACGAAGATCATTCCCGATGCTTCCGGCGCTACTCTGTTGCCGATTATTGAGGGCAAGGTCATCCCCGACAGCATCGTCTATTCCGACTGCTGGAAGGGCTACAACGCGCTCGACGTCTCCGACTTCAAACACTTTCGGATCAATCACTCGGAGCTGTTCGCCGACAAGCGGAACCACATTAACGGGATCGAGAATTTCTGGAACCAGGCCAAGCGTCACATGCGTAAATTCAACGGTGTCCCGAAGGCCCATTTCGGTCTATTTTTGAAGGAGTGCGAGTGGCGGTTCAACAACAGCGATCCGTCAGATCAATTAGCTCAACTCAGACAATGGGTTAAGCGTCAGCTCAGGTAGTTATCTGGGACAGCCCCAAAGGCAATAGTGGAGGTTCGAGGTGAAACATCGAACCGAAACCAAAGCGCGCTGGGTTGGTGGGCGGCGGCGCGCGACGGAAAAATGGTGGGCGGTACTGGGATTGAACCAGTGACCCCTCGCGTGTGAAGCGAGTGCTCTCCCGCTGAGCTAACCGCCCGTCTTGCGACAGGCGCGTGAGGTACCGCCTCGACTGCGCCCTGTCAAGCAGGATGGCGGCGAGATGGTGGTGGGGATCACTGGGGGCGGACGATGTCTTTAAGGATCTCGACAACCACACCTGTGGCGGCGTCGATTACGGCAATATCGCTGCCCACGATGATCGCATCGATTACATCGCCTATGCTGGAGTCCTGTGCCTGAATCTGCCGGGTGAGATCGTTGGGCAGGCTGCGTTTAGCGATGCCCGGCGGCAGCGGCTTGCCCCGTTTCAGGTTTTTCGCAATACCGGGTGGCAGCGGTTTCACCGGTTGCGGATTTGTAGCGAAATAGTTGTTGAGGATGGAGCGGGTAGATTCCTTAAGGACACTGTCCAGCACGGTTTCCCCTGTCGTCTCGGATGATTTCGTCTCCTGTGCCGCACTGGCGCGGTTTTCGGCCTTCTCATTCTTCGCCTGGACAGAGATCGGCAGAGCGAGGAGGAGGGACAGCATCAGGGTGGCTATGGATGCAGTTTTGACGGGCGACAGTCTTACGGCGTTGGTCATGGACCTGTACCTTCTTTTGTTTATCGCCCCTTACCGTATAGATCGGATCTGGTGGGGCGCAATTCAAGGCATTGGTTCATGCCGCCACAGTGGACAAGGTACTGTTTCGATCCATATACGTCCTATCATCGGCTGTATGGGAGTGCGGATATGCGGCAATCGGGTTTCCTGGCGCTGTTCGGCATGGTTGCCTGTCTGGCCGTTTCGCCTGCCAGGGCGGATGCACGGCTGGATCTGACGCTTGAATACGAAGCCTATTTCGGCGGCATGCATATCGGGTCGGCTCGGGCCTCCATCCTGCGTGAGGATGTTCGATACCGGATTACGGGACAGGCGCGCGCACGGGGCCTGTTGGACTGGTACAGCGGCTGGCAGGGGAATGTTCTGTCGGAGGGCGTGATCGATACGGCGCGACGAGTTGAACCCGAACGGCACGAGAATAAAGGCCTGTGGCAAGGGTCACCCCGCCGCAATCTGCTCGTCTTCTCGCCGGACGGTTCGGTGACAGTGGAGCAGGAGTCACCGCCCGATAGCAACAAACTGACGCCGATCCCGGAAGAATCGATTTCCGGCTCCATCGATCCGTTGAGTGCCATCCTGTCCCTTGCGGGTGTGATGGAAACGGGTGGCGACTGCGAGGCGACGATCCCCATTTATGACGGACGGCGGCGCTATGACATCCAGGTCGCGCCGGATGGCATGCGGGATTTAAAAGCCAATCCCTATACGATCTTCTCGGGACTGGCCCAGGCCTGCCGGTTCACGATTGATCGCATCGGCGGGTTCCGAACGGAGAAAAGCAAATATCAGGAAACCGCCCGCGACCGCCGCGTCTGGGTCGCAAGCCCGCTTCCCGATGCTCCGCCGATCCCGGTGCGGGTGGAGGTGGAGACCGATCTGGGCTATTTGGTGATCCATCTGACCGCCGCTCGGTATCGCGGCATGGAAATCGCCCTGGAACCCGGCACCGACAATCTGGCGGACTGACCGTCAGGATTCGGAGGTGCGTCGATAGGTTTTGGCGTAGGATGGCGTTGGAATTGTTGATTTCAGGCGTGGACAATTCTCGACTGGTCCTGCTGCAAGAGACAAGGGAATCCGTCCAGCCCAATTGTCGCCCGCATAGTCTTCCTCGACATCCAGAACTCCCGCATCGCGGATCTTGACGGACAGTTCCTTCATCGGGAGGCGAAGGAACAGGGTTTCCTCCAGTTCTGTTTCCTTCGGCGGGCGGACGATATGGCCGGGTATGATGTCATCGACAAGGGCATAGACCAGACGCTCCTTTTCGGCTCGGTCCGTTACTTCCGTCGTTGTTCCGTAAAGAATGACACAGCGATAATCCATGCTGCATCCAAAGCCGGACCGCCCCGCGACAATGGAATCGACCAGCGTGACGCAGAGACAGGCTTCCTGGCCGCGCCGCAGGGCATTCAGGACCCTGTTGTGGATGCTGCCATGAAGGATCACATCCTCGCCATCCCTCATCACGGCGATCGGAATGATTGCAGGACCGCTGTCGAGTGTGACCGCGACATGGCAGATCAGCGCTTCGTCGATGATGCGTTTGGCCGTATCCAGATCATAGGAGCCCCGATCCGGACGCAGTCGCACCCGGCTGCGTCCGGAACTGGGTCTTGGTGCCTTCCGGCGCGTATCGGTCATGATCTATGCCCCCGCAGCGGAGGAGAGCGGGTCCCCCTCGTAGGTTTGACGTTGGCTGTAACGCTGGCCGGTCTTCAGGGCGTTCAGGGTATCGACCAGGGTGGTGGGTACATCCACGCCGTCTGTCACCGTGCGTTGCCGGGCCTCATAGCGGCGGTCGGACGGCAGGCGTGTTCCATCCTGGGCAAGTATCAGATCGAACAGCCGCTCCGCATGGGCACATTGCGCGTCCAGTGATCCGCCCGCCATGCATTTTTCGGGATCGATCGCGATGACGAATTCACCTCCGCAAGGGGCACC
This sequence comes from Alphaproteobacteria bacterium, assembly GCA_965223125.1. Taxonomy (GTDB): domain Bacteria; phylum Pseudomonadota; class Alphaproteobacteria; order UBA8366; family Aestuariispiraceae; genus Pacificispira. Next base: position 3,240,388 of record OZ244984.1, read on the forward strand.
GGTTTTCGCCTTGTCGTCTTCGCCCGCCTCAAAACTGAGGACGTCACCGATCAGCGGCCCGGCCAGGAGTTCGATCATCAGGGCGATGTTTGATCCTTTTGCCTCGCCGAAAGGAAGCTGCGCGCCGGAAAGCGCCGCCTGTGGATCATTGGTTGGCTGGCCTGCCGCATCAATGGCCCAGCCGTCAGGCAGCATCCTGCCATCCCGCATCCGGATCTGGATCTCACCCCGGGCACTCATGCTGGAAGCCTGATCGAACACCAGGGCGGGTTTGCCGGGCCTTGGCCAGGCAAAAGCCATCGGATTGGTTCCAAATACCGGTTTCGTGCCGCCGAAAGGTGCAACATAGGGAATCGCGGAGACAAAGGCGAAGCCAACAAGACCGTCATCTGCCAGTCGCTCCACTTCCGGCCAGAGAGCGGCGACATTGAGCGTGTTGTTGATGGCAAGGGCGGCAATGCCCTGGCTGCGGGCCCGCGCGACCAGAAGATCATGTCCGCGTTGAAGGGATAGGGGTGAGAAGCCCCGGTGCCCATCAATCTTTACAATTCCAGTGGCAAGATCGGTTACCGTCGGCTCCGCCGTTCCGGATGCCTGACCGGCCTGGAAGGCGTTAACGTAGAACGGGATGCGGAACAGGCCGTGGTGGCGGCATTCGTCCCGCTCCGCCGCCGTCACCGTATCGGCAATGGCTGTCGCGTGATTGTGCGAGAATCCTTGCGCCTGGAGCAGGCTGTAGGCGGTGTCGTGTACGTCCTTTAAGGACAGGCGCTGCGTTTCCGGCATGGCGGTTTCCTTTATCCGTTTTGGGCATGAATCCAGAAAAACCAGGTCCACAAAAGCGGGTGCGATGAGGTCGGGTTACTGGGAAACGGTAATATTAAATTTCCTGTAAAGCAAATTAAATTTCATAATATGAAAATATTCTGGAATGCATAGTGGTGCTGCAAACGGTAAAGTGCGTTCCTGAACGCAGTGGATCATGAACGAACTGGTATGGGGTGGTCGTGGTGAATGATGTGGCAACGACGGAATCGACGGTATCCGCAGTGGCGGTGCAGATCGGTGAATCGATCCGGGAGGCACGGAAAGGGACGGGGTGGACGCTATCGGACGTCGCACGCGAAACAGGACTGTCGGAGGGTTTTCTGTCCAAGATCGAACGCGGCCATGCGAATTGTTCGCTGGCGAATCTCATTCAGATTTGTTCGGTGTTGGGAATCGGGATGGACAATCTGTTTTCTCGGGGCCTGGCATCGCATCGAACGAATGTCACGGTGCATCACGCCGTCGAAAGCAAGGTTGGCCTGACTTCACAAGGCCCTCCATCGCAAGACCCGACATTGCGGGAGATTGACAGCACGGGTTACAAATATCGTCATCTTGCCGGGGGCCGGTCGAGGGATGATCTTGAGGTCATCCATCTTGTCTTTCCGTCCCGCGCGGGAATGGAGACACTGGTTTCCCATCACGGGCAGGAGCATTGTTATGTCCTGTCCGGTTCAATCGAATTCGTGGTGGACGGCACGGTCCATGTCTTGAATGCCGGGGATGGAATCATGATCGATTCAAAGCTGCCGCATCTGGCGCGCAATCGGGGCAAAACCCCGGCACATGTGTTGATGACTGTAGCGCTGGTCGGTATCGGTGAAAGTCCGCAGGAATGGTGGAGCATTGGTAAATCGTGAGGGATCGACCCTCATCGCTCAAAGCGCAGTAACCATTTTCGACGCAAATAGGGGCACCGAATCATCACAATTCGGTGCCCCTTCAAGCAAACGGACAGCGCAATCTGACCGAAAACTATCGGTCGTCGTCGTCGCGGGCGTCCTGTTCGTCAACCAGTTCCGCAGCAGCGGCTGCCACTTCGGCGGCCTGGCGTTCGGCTTCTTCGGCCATGTCCAGATTCGCGCGTTCGGCTTCGGTCACGACAACGTCCTCGCCACGGGTCTTGCGTTCGGCCTGGGCCTCGGCTTCTTCCTGCGACTGGGCGACGTTGATATGAACCGTGACGATCACTTCCGGATGCAGCTTGATGCGGAAGTCGAAGATCCCGATGGTCTTGATCGGGCGTTCCATCATCACCTGACTGCGGGCGATGGTGATACCGGCAGCGGCAATCGAATCAGCGATGTCGCGGGCGGTCACCGAGCCATAGAGCTGACCGGTGTCGGACGCGGCGCGGATCAGGACGACGGTAAGGCCGTTCAGATCGGTTGCGACGCGCTCGGCCTCGGACTTGCGTTCCAGGTTGCGGGCTTCCAGTTCGATCCGCTGCTCTTCGAAGCGTTCGCGGTTCGCCTTGGTGGCGCGCACGGCCTTGCCCTGGGGCAGCAGGAAGTTGCGGGCATAGCCCGGCTTGACGGCGACTTCGTCACCCATCTGGCCGAGTTTCTCCACGCGTTCGAGAAGGATGATCTGCATGATGCTCTCCTCCTTATCGGATCACGTAGGGGATGAGACCCAGGAAACGAGAGCGCTTGATCGCCGTGGCGAGGGCACGCTGTTTCTTGGCGCTCACCGCCGTGATGCGGGACGGGACAATCTTGCCGCGTTCGGAAATGAAGCGCTGCAGGGTTTTGACGTCCTTGTAGTCGATCTCAGGCGCATTCGGGCCGGAGAACGGGCAGGTTTTCTTCCGGCGGAAGAAAGGCCGCCGTGTTGCAGGTCGCATACCCATCAATTTTCCTCCGCATAATCGTTGAATTCACGGCGTGGGCGACGTTCGCCCCGCTCGCTACCCCGGTCCGGACGATCACCCTGATCACCGAATTCACGGCGCGGACCCCGGTCACCCCGGTCGCCACCGCGATCACCACCCCGGTCAGGGCGTCCACCCCGGTCGGGACGGTCGCCCCGTTCCGGACGATCCCTCTCATCCCGGCGGGCCAGAACCACGGAGGGCTCGGTGGGCAGGTCTTCCGTGCGGACGGTCATGTAGCGCAACACGTCGTCATGCAGGCGCAGGCGACGTTCCATTTCCAGAACGGCAGCCGACTTCGCCTCAAAGTTCAGCAGGACGTAGTGACCCTTGCGGTTCTTGTTCATGCGGAAGGCAAGGCTGCGAAGGCCCCAGTATTCGCGGCGGGCGATTGATCCACCGTCTTCGGTCAGGATTTCCTGAGCCATGTCTGCAATCGCCTCGACCTGTGCGGCCGAGATGTCCTGCCGTGCGATCAGCACGGTTTCGTAATTCGCCATCGATGTGACTCCTTATGGCTGTTTCGCGGTCCGGCGCAGTGGTTGCTTCAGGAGTGGTTTAACCCCTCCCTCGTCAACTCTGCCGCCCGGCCCTAGCCGATTTCCTGGAATACTTTGGGTGCATGCACCCGAAAACCGGCAAGGAGTTTTGCCCCGGAGCCGATAATCCGGTTCCAAGACCGGCGGTGTATAGGGGATGCGGGGGGAGGAAGCAAGTCGGATTCAGAGGAGTGCCAAGTAATCGGAATCCAGTCTCGTGCCGGATAGAGATTTCATCAGGATGTTGGTTCAAGGACAATTCCCCTTCCGCATTGTCGGCGGGAATTCACAAACAAACATGTAAAATTCAAGCAAGAATCTGGAAAGGTAAATAAAAATAGGTAAAAGCAGAATTTTATATTTGAATGGTGATTCGAATCGGGTGATTCTCTGCCTCAACAAGGAGAGACATGATGACTGATCCGCAAGAGATGAAAGCCGTGATGGCAGACTTGATTGCCCGTGAGCTGAAGCGTCTGGCGACGCTGTCGGATGTCGTGGTCTATACCCTCTATGACCCTGAATCTCCTGATGAACCGATCGATTACGTATTGCTTGATCGGGAGGAACTAGGGAAAGCGATCAGCCTGGATGTCGGGTTTGGATTCGAGGGGGTGGCACTCTGGTATCTGTGTCGGCGCGACGGTGATGCCTTCAGTGCCAAGAAGATATTGATCCAGATTCGGGATGGCCGATTCGTGCATGGTCAGGTTGGTGATTTTGACGGATTCTGGGATGAATTCCCGCAATATGTCTCGGAAGACCGCTGGGTTCGCTCCGCTGTTCTTCAGGGTGGCGTTAATGACGATTCGGAATTGAAATATCGGGCAACTGCTGCCGCTGCCGAATAATCGCCTCATTTACTCAAGTAAAAACCAAGTTTCACCCTGGCAAGGGTTGGGCGCCTCGGCTTGTTTGAGCCGGGGCGTTCTGCTGTCCGGCATGCCTGTCCCGACTTGACAGGAAACCGCGCCCGACTATGACTGACGCCCAGTGATCGGGCTGCATAAGGCCCGGCTGGACAGGATTTGAAGGGGGAGCGGCGAAGATGACGCGCGCATTCGTATTTCCGGGTCAGGGCAGTCAGGCAGTCGGCATGGGTAAGGATCTCGCCGAGGCGTTCCCGATTGCCCGCGAGGTGTTCCAGGAAGTCGATGATGCACTGGAGCAGAAACTGTTCCGGCTGATAATGGATGGGCCGGAAAGCGATCTGACGCTGACTGAAAATGCGCAGCCTGCGCTGATGGCGGTCAGCCTGGCCGTGCTGCGGGTGATAGAACATGAAGGCAATACGCAGCTTGCCGATCTGGTGGACTGTGTTGCCGGGCACAGTCTTGGTGAGTATTCCGCGCTGGCTGCGGCGCGTGCACTGGAATTGCGGGACACGGCGAAGCTGCTGAAACTGCGCGGCAAGGCGATGCAGGCAGCAGTTCCGGTCGGGGAGGGGGCGATGGCCGCCCTGCTGGGTCTTGACCTCGCGCAGGCGGAAGAGGTCGCGGCAGAGGCGGCCCAGGGTGATGTCTGTGCGGCGGCGAATGACAATGCGCCGGGGCAGATCGTGATTTCGGGCACACGTGCGGCGGTGGAGCGCGCATTGGAAATCGCCAAGGCCAAGGGGGCCAAGCGCGTGATCTTGCTGCCGGTATCCGCCCCGTTCCATTGCGATCTGATGGCGCCTGCCGCGGATGCGATGGCGCGCGCGCTGGCGGAAACCGTCATCCAGCCGCCTGCTGTGCCACTGATCGCGAATGTGACCGCCGCGCGCTGCGTCGATCCGGAAGCGTTGCGCCAGCAATTGGTCGCCCAGGTCTGCGGACGGGTTCGCTGGCGTGAATCAGTGCTGACGATGAAGGATCTGGGGGTTGATACACTGATCGAGGTCGGTGCGGGCAAGGTTCTGTCCGGACTGGCGCGACGGATCGACGGCGACATGACCGGCATTGCCGTTAATGGCCCGGCTGATATTGAGGCATTCCTGAAAGGGCTATAAGGTCTTTCAGGTACTGGAAAGGATAAGAGAATGTTCGATTTGACGGGAAAGACCGCTCTGGTAACCGGAGCGACCGGCGGTATCGGAGGTGAAATCGCTGCTGCGCTGCATGGTGCTGGTGCCACGGTGGGCTTGAGCGGGACCCGGGCGGAGCGCCTGGAGGAAGTCGCAGCGGGATTGGGAGAGCGCTGTTTCGTGCTGCCCGCCAATCTGGCTGATGGCGACGGTCCCGATGCGCTGGCCAAGGCTGCTGAGTCCGCGATGGGCGGGATCGACATCCTGGTCAACAATGCGGGGCTGACGCGCGATAATCTGGCGATGCGGATGAAGGACGAGGAGTGGGATCAGGTGATTGCGGTCAACCTGACCGCAGCCTTCCGTCTCTCGCGGGCCTGTCTGCGGGGGATGATGAAGCGCCGGTTCGGGCGAATCATCGGCATCACCTCCATCGTCGGCGTCACTGGAAATCCGGGTCAGGCGAATTATGCGGCGTCCAAGGCGGGATTGATCGGCATGTCGAAGGCTTTGGCGCAGGAAGTTGCCAGCCGAGGTATCACGGTGAACTGTGTCGCGCCGGGTTTCATCGAAACCGCCATGACCCATGATCTGACCGGGGCCCAGAAGGAGAAGTTGATGGGCAATATTCCGGCGGGTCGTATGGGAACTGCTGGGGAAATTGCGGCGGCGACACTATATCTTGCTTCGGAAGAGGCCGCTTATGTTACCGGTCAGACATTGCATGTGAATGGCGGGATGGCGATGATTTGACACCGTCGTTTCGATAATGGTGTTTCGGAACTGCGACTCACCGGTATTCTGGCGGAGGGATCTGCAGTACAGGAACAGGCGTAAGGATAGGCTGGTCTCTCCAGATGAAGTGTGATAGGCAACCGCCGTCGCGCTGGAAGACGGCGCAGGAATAGGGTTTTACACTAAGGTCGGCCGGTTCTCCTGGGCCGCGACAAACAAGGGAAAGAATGATATGAGCGACGTTGCGGAGCGTGTAAAAAGCATTGTTGTCGAGCATCTGGGTGTCGATGCCGAGAAGGTTGTCGAAACCGCCAGTTTCATTGACGATCTGGGCGCGGACAGCCTGGATACCGTCGAACTCGTGATGGCGTTCGAAGAAGAATTCAATTGTGAAATCCCGGATGATGAGGCGGAAAAGATCGCCACAGTCCAGGATGCAATCAAGTTCATCGAGGCGCATCAGTAAATTCAACCGGGTTCGGTTGACCAGGGGATTGGGCGGTCGCGCCGTGGCCGCCCAAAGCCGGTTTCTGAAGGCTGCATATCTCTGTTGGGATCAGATGCAGGGAATGGCAGCTTTCTTGATGGGTGGTTTTGTTTGCTGTTGCCTTGAGCGTTGATTTTCAGCGCTGCTTTCCGAAAGTCGGCCATGCCGGATTGCTCGGTCCCGTCAGGGGAAGGGTGGGAGTACCGGAGGCGGAAAACATGGGCGGGCAATCTTAGGATGGGGCAGTCATGAGACGTGTTGTCGTTACGGGTTTGGGTGCCGTCACCCCGCTTGGGGTTGGGGCGCAAACGGTATGGGATCGTCTGATTGCCGGTAAATCCGGAATTACGGCCATTACGGATTTCGACGTCTCCGATCTTCCTGCCAAGATCGCCGGGACGGTGCCGAAGGGCAGCAAGGTTGATGGTGCCTTCGATCCCGAAGAATGGGTCGAGAAAAAAGAGCTCAAGAAAATGGATACCTTCATCGTCTACGCCATGGCTGCGGCGCAGCAGGCAGTGGAGGATGCAAACTGGTTCCCGGAAAATCAGGACAGCCTGGATCGGACCGGTGTGATGATCGGGTCCGGGATCGGTGGCCTCGGCGGTATCGCCGAAGGATCGCTGGTATTGCAGGAACGCGGTCCGCGCCGTATGAGCCCGTTTTTCATTCCGGCCAGCCTGATCAATCTGGCCAGTGGTTATGTCTCGATACTGTATGGTTTTCGCGGGCCGAACCACGCGGTCGTGACCGCCTGTGCCACGGGAACCCATGCGATTGGCGATGCCGCGCGGCTGATCATGTTCGGCGATGCCGATGTGATGGTTGCAGGCGGAGCGGAATCCGCTGTCTGCCGTATCGGTGTTGCTGGATTCGCGGCGTCCAGAGCGCTGTCGACTGAATTCAACGATACGCCGGAGCGCGCCTCCCGTCCCTGGGACAGGGACCGCGACGGTTTTGTCATGGGGGAGGGCGCAGGCGTCGTCGTGCTGGAGGAACTGGAGCATGCCAAGGCACGCGGCGCGCGGATTTATGCCGAAGTGCTGGGCTATGGCCTGTCCGGAGATGCCTACCACATTACGGCCCCGGCGGAAGACGGTTCGGGCGGCTTTCGCGCGATGGAAGGAGCCTTCCGCAATGCCGGGATCGACCGGGACATGATCGACTATGTCAACGCCCATGGCACATCGACCCCTCTGGGCGATGAGATCGAACTGGGTGCGGTAAAACGCCTGTTCGGTGCGCATGCCTATAAGCTTGCCATGTCATCAACGAAATCCGCTATCGGGCATCTGCTGGGCGCGGCGGGCGCGGTGGAGGCTATCTTCTCCGTCAAGGCGATCCAGACCGGGATCATCCCGCCGACACTCAACCTCGACAACCCGTCGGACAGTTGCGACATCAACCTGGTCGCCCATACCGCCCAGGAACGGCCGGTGCGCTATGCCCTGTCGAACAGCTTTGGTTTCGGCGGTACCAATGCCAGCATCATTTTCGGCCCTGCTCCCTAAAGAGCCGGAGTATTGTTTGGTAGTCTTTCTCCAGGTTCTGACCTGGCAGGAAAGCTGTTGTGCCGATATCGACACTTTCACCCCCAAGAGAATGCCCTTAGTCTGCACCTTTGACGGATGATTGATGCAAGGGCTGGACGGCATATGGGTAAATCAGGGGCCGGGTTGCAGGGGCTGATCTGGTGCCTCGTTTTTGTTTTTCTGGATGCCAGTCAGGCTGTCTATTTCGGCGGGATATTGCAGCATCTTGACGGGTTTCTGATTGGTGGCCTGGTATTCGGCCTGTCGTCTGTTGGGTGCATCCTTTGGATATTGCTGCGCCGACCGGATCAGATCGGTGTGATTCGGCATAATCCGGGTCCGCTTCTGGGGGTCAACCTTTCCGCGGCTGGCGGCTGGCTTTCCTATTTCATCGCAATCCAGGTGATTGAGCCCGCCGTGGCTTTCACGCTGTTTTCCGGTGTCATCCCGATCACCATGATCATTGCGTCCCGGATGGGGTTCGTTGAAGCCGAAGTGTCCAGAAACAGGGTCGAGGCACTGGGCAATGCCTGTATTCTCCTTGGCATGGTACTGCTTGCCGCTTTCACGCTGATGGGCTGGTCGGGTTTCGTGCGGGGTGGACCTGTCGTGGGGTTGATCGGGCTTGGCTTCTCCACGCTTGCCGGGATTCTCATTGCGATGATGCTGCTCTACAGCAAGAGGCTGGATCTGAGGGGATTGCAGCCGGTTGCCCAGTTCGGGTTCCGATTTCCGCTTTATCTGGTGCTGACCGCCATTGGGTATCTGTTGGGAATCGATGATAAGGGGCCGGTTCCAATAGGCGATATCGGTCTGGCGGTGGCAGTGGGTATGGTGGTGCTGGCTTTTCCGATCTATGCGGTTCAGAAGGCCGTATCATTGACGACGTCCCTCACCATTGGCTCTGTTGCGGCGGTCGCACCGCTGATCGTCTTCTTTTTACAACAGGTTGAGGGACGGGTAGATTACTCTGACGCGACCTCGCTCGGCCTTGCTGTCTATTTTACAGGCGCAGTGGTTGCGGCATTTGGCGGGGCGCGGGCGGCATCTCGCCAGCCGGTACAATGACGGGACGGCCTAGAAAAAAAAGAGATGCGGTAATAATCAGGCGGGAAGCGATAGTGAGCGGAACGGATAAGGATACGGGTGACGAACAGGCATCCAGGGCGACACCGAGCAGGAGAGGCGGTTTTGGTCGCATGCTGCGCCGGATGCTGATCGGTCTGGTCGTGCTGGCGGTGCTGACCGGCGGCGGAATCGCGTTGCTGTTCCACTGGGCGCAGGGAGTCTATCGGGGACCGGGTCCGCTGTCGGCGGAAACCACCCTTGTTATCGAATCCGGGTCGGGCCTGCAGCGGATAGCGGCGGAATTGCAGGATGCGGGAATAATTGACCAGCGCGAGGTCTTTATTGCCATGCTGCGCTATACCGGCCAGCACAGGCAGTTGAAGGCGGGAGAATACAGCTTCGAGCCAGGTATTTCGCAGCAGGATGTGGTTGAAAAACTGATCGCACATCAGGTGGTGCGCCGCAGCCTGACCGTGCCTGAAGGGCGAACCGTGGCGGAAATCCTGGATATCATCGCCACTGCGGAGGGATTGGAGGGGGACATTCCAGATCCACCGCCGCCGGAAGGTAGTCTGCTGCCGGAAACATATCTGTATCAGCGTGGTGACAGTCGGGCAGAGGTCATCGCCCGGATGCGGGAGTCGATGGATGATGCGCTGGACATGCTCTGGCAGGGACGGGCGGAGAATCTGCCTTTCACGACACCGGAAGAGGCATTGATTCTTGCCTCTATCATCGAGAAGGAGACCGGGGTTGCGGCGGAACGGGCGCGTATCGCCGGTGTCTTCATCAACCGCTTACTCCGGGGCATGCGCCTGCAATCGGATCCGACCGTCGTCTATGCACTGACCGGGGGCACCGGGCCGTTGGGTCGGGCACTGACCCGGCAGGACTGGAAGGTCGACAATCCTTACAATACCTACCAGATTACCGGTTTGCCGCCTGGCCCGATTGCAAATCCTGGCCGGGAGGCTCTGGAGGCCGCACTTCAGCCAATGAGGACGAAAGAACTTTATTTCGTTGCGGATGGAACCGGTGGGCATGCCTTTGCGGAAACCCTGGCCGAACACAATCGCAATGTCGTCAAATGGCGGCGCATTCGGGACTCGAATTAACCGTCTTGTCATTCTGAAATAACACTGATTGAATTGTGATCCATCCTGCACGAAGTCGGTAAGGGGAATCGTTCAGGGATGGACCCGCGTGTCGTCGCTGAGGGGACAGATGAGGTCACGCAAACGTCCGGGAGTGGCTGGACATGTTGTTGGATCGAATTCTTCGGCGTCTCGTCCGTCGTGGTCGGCTGGTACTGATCGATGCGGATGGCAAACGATATGAGTATGGGGCGGATCGGATCGAGGATCCGGCGCAGTCCGAACCTTTGACGATGATCCTGAAGGACCGCAAGGTCGCCTGGCGTATCGCGCTAGACCCGGATCCGGGTCTGGGTGAGGCCTATATGGATGGTCGGGTGGAATTTACCGGCGGGCGCATCTGGGACTTTATGGAGCTTATCGGGCGGAATACATCAGGCTCGGCGGAGGGTGTTGTGCCGATGGGCTTTACCCGAGCCCTGGGTTTTGTGATGCGGACCGTGCATCAATTGAATCCTGTAACCCGGTCCCGTCAGAATGTTGCGCATCATTATGATCTGTCGGGCGCCCTCTATGATCTGTTCCTGGATGCGGATCATCAGTATTCCTGTGCCTATTTCGATGCGCCGGATATGTCGCTGGAAGAAGCCCAGGCCCGAAAGAAGCAGCATATCGCAGCGAAACTGCTACTCAAACCGGGGCAGCGTGTGCTGGATATCGGCTGTGGCTGGGGCGGGATGGCGCTGAGTCTCGCCCGGCAGGCACCGGGCGTCGAGGTTTTGGGGGTCACCCTGTCACAGGAGCAGTTGACTGTCGCGCGCAGGCGCGCGCATGAGGCTGGTCTGGCGGATCGAGTCCGGTTCGAACTGATCGACTACCGCCATGTTGAAGGGCAGTTTGATCGCATCGTGTCAATTGGCATGTTCGAACATGTTGGCGTGCCGCATTACCAGGAATTCTTCCGCAAGGTTCGGTCTCTGCTGACGGAGGATGGCGTTGCGTTGCTGCATGCCATCGGCCGCAACGAGCCGCCGGGCATCACAAGCCCGTTCATCCGGAAGTACATTTTCCCCGGCGGTTATATTCCGGCTCTGTCCGAGGTTGTGCCGCGGATCGAGCGTGTGGGACTCTGGATGACTGATATCGAATTGCTCAGGCTGCATTATGCGGAAACGCTGTGCCATTGGCGAATGCGGTTTCTGGCGAATTGGGATGAGGCCGCCCGCATCTATGACGAACGTTTCTGCCGGATGTGGGAATTCTACCTCGCCGGATCGGAAATGAGTTTCCGGTATGATTCGATGATGGTGTTCCAGATCCAGCTTTCCAAACGGCTGGAGACGGTGCCGCTGTCACGCGATTATCTTTATATTCCAACCCCGGATCATCATGGCAAACGGCAGAATCGGTTTGGCAAGACGGGATAGAGGTTGCTCACTTCCATCTCGCCTGCCGCGCTAATTTAGCACTCGGCCCGCCACGGCGTCCAGTTTGGCGATCAGGGCAGGGTCGCGGGCGTCGGGTGCGGTGATCAGGGCATTGTCCAGGGCATGGTCGCTGCCGCAGTCCGGCGCGATAGGCCAGGTGTTCAGGATTCCGGCAACGTAGCGGACGAGATCCCGGCCATGATCCGCATTCGCCAGCAGGGTCTTGATGACCATCGCGACATCGACGTGATCGTGGTCCGGATGCCAGCAGTCGTAATCGGTGACCATGGAGATCGAGGCATAGCGCAGTTCCGCCTCTCGGGCGAGTTTCGCTTCGGGCATGTTGGTCATGCCGATCACGGAACATCCCCAGCTTCGATACAGTTCCGATTCCGCCTTGGAGGAGAATTGCGGCCCTTCCATGGCAAGGTAGGTGCCGCCCTGGCTGTGAGGGATCGATAAAGCCGTCAACGCATCGGCGGCAAGAGTGCCGAGCCAGGCGGAGACCGGATGGGCCATTGAGACATGAGCAACGCAGCCGGGGCCGAAGAAGCTCTTTTCCCGTGCGAAAGTACGGTCGATGAACTGGTCCACGATGACGAAATGGCCGGGTGGCAGTTCTTCCTTCAGCGAACCGCAGGCGGAGACCGAAAGGATGTCGGTACAGCCGAGCCGCTTCATGGCATCGATATTGGCGCGGTAGTTGATGGAGGAGGGGGATTGTACATGGCCTCGCCCATGCCGGGGCAGGAAGCGGATTGTCGTTCCATTCAGTACACCGCACAGGATCTGATCCGAGGGCACGCCCCAGGGGCTGTCAACCGTCACCCATCGGGCGTCTTCAAGCCCTTCGATGGCATAAAGCCCGCTGCCACCGATTACTCCCAGAATATGCTCCGCCATTGTGTCCCCCATAGATATGCGCCGATTGTCCAATTTACGGACAGTCCAGAATCTCCTTTGCCGATGTCAGGGCATCCCTGAACATGGTCTCGGTCAATCGCCCGGTATTCGTATTGTAGCGGGAACAGTGATAGCTGTTGACCATTATAATGCGTCTACCGCTTTGGTCGGTCAGGTCATGCACGGCACCATGGACAAAGCGCGCGTCTCCCGGTTTGTGACCCAGGACGCGCAGAGCTGCATCATGGGCGATCCGACCAAGACTGAAGATCACGCGTAACGATGCCATGGCGGCGATTTCCCGTTCCAGGAAGGGGCGGCAGGCGGTGATTTCCGCGCCTACAGGCTTGTTTTGCGGTGGCACGCAGCGCACCGCATTGGCAATCCGGCAGCGGATGAGTCGCAGGCCGTCATCAGGTCGCCGATCATAGCGGCCTTCTGAGAGACCTAATTCTGTCAACATGCCATACAGAAGATCACCGGCCCAGTCGCCGGTGAAGGGCCGTCCAGTGCGATTGGCCCCGCCCATGCCGGGGGCAAGACCAAGGATCAGCATCGGGGCCGTCAGGGGACCAAAGCTTGGAACCGGGGCATTCCACCAATCGGGATTTTCCGCCCGCGCCTTGTTCCTGAAGTCAACGAGACGCGGGCAGAGCGTACAGTTTCGATCCGGATCCTGGAAGACGCTCACGAACAACCGCGACGGTCAGCGATTGCCGCTGCGATCCGTGCGTTCGACAATTGCCTCGACGCCGGCATAGTCGTCTTCATCCTCTTCGTCATCATCATAATCATCATCCTCATCTTCGAAGTCGCCTTCGAAATCGGCGCTGGGGCCGCGAACGGGACGGGCAGGTGTGGGCGGTGCCGCCGGACGCTGGGGCTCATGGAAATTGCGGGCGATGTCCCGCGCAATTTCTGAGAGTTCGACGAAATTGTCAGCCTGCCGACGCAATTCATCGGCAATCATCGGCGGTGAGGATTTGATTGTGCTGACAACGGTTACACGGACGCCGCGCCGCTGGACCGCCTCCACCAGACTGCGGAAATCGCCGTCGCCGGAGAACAGGATGACGTGATCGAGATGCTGGGTCATATCCAGCATGTCGATGGCCAGTTCCATGTCCATGTTTCCCTTGATGCGCTGGCGGCCCTGGGAATCGGTATAGGACTTGGCTGGTTTGGTAACCATCGTGTAGCCGTTGTAGTCGAGCCAGTCGACCAGCGGGCGGATCGGGGAATATTCCTGGTCCTCGAACAGCGCCGTATAGTAGAAGGCGCGCATCAGGCGACCCTCGGTCTTGAACTTCTCAAGCAGTTTCTTGTAATCGATGTCGAAGCCCAGCGCTTTCGCGGCGGAAAACAGGTTTGCGCCGTCTATGAACAGTGCGAATTTTTCTTCTTTATAGATTCCGAGTTTCACGGTCGAATACCTCCGTCAATGAAGCTGATTGTGATATGGGGCGTCGAGTTCGGGACCAAAGCGAATTCTCTGAAAAGGGTCCAAAACATCTTTCGTACCAATATAAGGACAGTAACTAGCTTTGCCGGATAGGGCTTTCAAGTGCTAACTTGCGGCAGACAGGAGCATCCCCTCGATTCACGGGTTGAATTCCCGGCCCATGGGCGATATATGCTGTCCAGCGATGCGGACCACTGGTTTGCGTCGAATGTTTGTTTGATGCCGGTGCCAACCCTTGATCTTAAATTGATTTTTGGGTGCACCGTGTCGCGCAAGGACAGTCGCAGCCCTCCGTCTCATAGAGGAAAACACAGCCCATGGCCCGCGTTACCGTTGAAGATTGCGTTGAACGAGTTCCCAACCGATTTGAACTCGTGATGGTGGCCGCCCAGCGCAGCCGCGATATTTCCACGGGCACGCAGATCTTGGTGGATCGCGACAATGACAAGAACCCTGTCGTGGCGCTGCGCGAGATTGCGGACGACAAGGTTGATACCAATCAGCTTCAGGACGAACTTGTGCGCGGCATGCAGCGCTACATCGATTCGGATGAGCCGGAAGAGGATGATGACGTCCAGATCTTCGAACAGGCGATGATCGGTGCGGCGGAAATGCCCCAGATGCTTGATCCGGGTCCGATTCCGGATGCGCCGGATGATGACGATGATGGACCGCTCTATACGCCGAAATTCGAGGATGTCGATGCCGACGACTGATGGCGGCGTTTCTTGTTGGATCGTTTTCCTGACGGTCCTTTGACGGATTTCAGGACCACTGTGTTTGCGCAAGGCCCGGTAGACTTTACTGGGCCTTGTTTTATCGCGACTGCGGGACGAAATATCTTTCTTCCGCTGCCGGTTTACGAAACTGTACCGGTTGGAAATCTTTAATGGAAACGGCGAGGCTTCGCGCACGCGATGATGCGGCAGTACGAATTGGTTGAGCGGGTGAAGGCCTATGAGCCTGGCGCAGACGAGGATGCGCTGAACCGCGCCTATGTCTTCACCGTCAAGGCGCATGGCAACCAGAAGCGCGCAAGCGGTGATCCGTACTTTTCCCACCCGGTCGAGGTCGCGGGACTGCTGAGCGACAAGCGACTGGACTGCGCCTCGATCATTACCGGATTGCTGCATGATACGGTGGAAGACACCGACATCACAGTCCTGGACATCCGCGCGACCTTTGGGGAGGAGGTGGCAGCGCTGGTTGACGGGGTCACCAAGCTGTCGCAACTGGAATTGCAGTCCGACCGCACCAAGCAGGCGGAGAATTTCCGCAAGCTGGTCTTGGCGATGTCGCAGGACATCCGCGTTCTGATCGTCAAGCTGGCTGATCGGCTGCACAACATGCGGACCCTCCATTTTATCAAGGCACCGGAAAAGCGGCGTCGCATCGCGCGTGAGACAATGGATATCTATGTTCCCCTGACGGAGCGGATTGGGATTCGCGACTGGCAGGAGGAGTTGGAGGATATTGCCTTTCAGGAACTCAATCCCGATGCCCGTGCGTCCATCGTCGCGCGCCTGGAATTCCTGCAGGAAGCGGGTGGCGATGTCGTCAAGCGGGTCCAGGTGTCACTGGAACGGGACATGGAGAAGGCGGGAATTCCGACCGAGGTGAGTGGCAGACAGAAGCGCCCCTATTCGATCTGGCGCAAGATGCAGCGGCAGAATATCGGTTTCGAGCAACTCTCCGATATCATGGCCTTCCGCGTCGTGGTGAATACTGTGGAGGATTGCTACAAGGCCCTGGGGGCTATCCACGGTCGCTATTCCATGGTGCCGGGTCGATTCAAGGATTATATCTCACTGCCGAAGCCGAATGGCTATCGCTCGATCCATACCGGTGTTATCGGGCCGGAAAACCGGCGGATCGAAATCCAGATACGCACCCGCGACATGCATGATATTGCCGAACTGGGCGTCGCTGCCCATTGGCGTTACAAGGAAGCTGGCGCGGAGCGCCCCTCCGATGAGGAATTGGGCCTGACCGAGGGCAAGCAGTATCGCTGGCTGCGCGAATTGCTTGAAATTCTGGACAATGCCTCCAGCCCGGAGGATTTCCTGGAACATACCAAGATGGAGATGTTCTCGGATCAGGTCTTCATCTTCACACCCAAGGGCGACCTGCATGCGCTTCCGCGTGGTTCGACACCGGTCGACTTCGCCTATGCCGTCCATACCGATGTAGGCAACCGCTGCACGGCGGCGCGGGTGAATGGGCGTCTGGTGCCATTGCGTACTCAACTACGCAATGGCGATCAGGTAGAAATCGTCACCTCCAAGGCGCAGACGCCATCTCCGGCCTGGGAGACCTTTGTTGTCACCGGCAAGGCGCGGGCCTGTATCCGGCGCTTTGTACGCTCCGTTCAGCGGGAACAATATGTCCGGCTGGGCAAGGAAATCCTGGACCGTGCTTTCAAGGCGGCGGGATACGATCCGACGGAAAAGGCGATCAAGGGGATCGCCCAGCGGTTCGATGCGGAAACCGCAGAAGACATCCATGCTGCCGTCGGGGAAGGACGCATTTCCGCTCGCGACGTGCTGTTCGCCGTCTATCCAGGCGCGAAGGAAAAGGAGAAGGAAAAAGGCGGAGCGCCGAAGCGCCGTATGACGATGGGCAATGTCGATCCGACATCCGGCGGTGCCATTCCAATTCGCGGTCTTATTCCGCATATGGCCATTCATTTTGCCAAATGTTGCCATCCCCTGCCGGGAGATCGCATCATCGGAATCGTGACAACGGGGAAGGGGGTTACGATCCATAACATCGATTGCGCAACCCTGGAGAATTTCTCTGACATGCCGGAGCGGTGGCTGGATGTATCCTGGGATTCGGATGCGGTGGACGGGACTGCCTTCACCGGTCGGATTCGTGCGGTTCTGATCAATGAACCTGGCGCGCTGGCCGAGGTGACGGGTGTGATCGGGCGAGATGGCGGTAATATATCGAATCTCAAATTTACCAGCCGAAGCGAAGATTTTTTCGAGATGCTGATCGATATTGAAGTCACCGACGCGAAACAGTTGAACAATGTCCTGGCTGCCCTGAGAGCCTCGAAACTCGTCAATTCGGTCGAACGGGCCTGACGCGAATGGTCTTCAAGCGTCGCACGCCACATGGATTCTGGGACCGTATTCGAGGATTCGTCTGGCCGCGCATGAGTCTTCGCCGTATTGCGAGCTATTACAAGCGTCGCGTTGTGCGCCTGCCTGGAACACCGCACAGCATTGCGGCCGGTTTCGCCGCTGGGGCAGCGGTCAGCTTCACCCCGTTCATGGGGTTTCATTTCCTGCTCGGCGCAGCGGTTGCCTATGTAACGCGCGGGAACCTTATTGCATCGGCCCTCGGGACTTTGGTGGGCAATCCCTGGACGTTTCCGCTGATCTGGGTCGTGATCTATGAAATCGGGACACTGGTGATGCAGGAGCGGGAAACCCGCGTTCCCTGGAATTCGCTCTCTTTTACCTATCTGTTGGATCATATCAATGAAGTACTTGTGCCAATGATCATTGGTGGCGCGATCATGTCCGTCATTGTTTTTCCGCTATTTTATTTTCCAATCCGGATCATGATCCAGGGGTTTCGCGCGATGCGTCAGGAACGTCAGCGCCGTCGCGCTGATGCGCGTCAGCGCACAACGTCGGAGGAATCGTTATGATTATAGGAACCGGAACCGATCTTTGCGAGATTTCCCGGATTGCGGTTTCCCTGGAACGGTTCGGGGACCGGTTCACCCATCGGTGCTATACTGAGCGGGAGCGGTTCCGGGCGGATCGCCGTCCGGCAAAGCGCGCCGACCGGTACGCCCAGATGTTTGCCGCAAAGGAAGCCTGTTCAAAGGCGCTCGGCACCGGATTTCGCAAGGGCGTGTTCTGGCGCGATATGGAGGTCGTACCCCTGCCCAGCGGCAAGCCGACGCTTCATCTTCATGGTGGAGCGAAACTGCGGGCTGAAAGCCTGATGCCCGATGGCATGGTGCCGCTTGTCGATGTCTCCCTGACGGATGAGGCGGGGATGGCCCATGCGATGGTGATCCTTTCCGCTATACCGATGGCCCAGGCGGCATTGCTGAAGGCGTTGCGGGAGGCCTGATACTGCCCCGCAGGGTTGACACGTCCCGTGGCACGGGGGCATATCCGCGACGCACCACGCCCCTTGTTGAAATGGAAACAGAACCTTCATGGCCAAGATGCCCCCGCAGGATCAAGAGACAAAGTCCTCCAGGTCACGATCCGGTGCTCTGGATTCGATTTGGGAACTGGCGAAGACGATTTTCTGGGCAGGCCTGATCGCCATCGGGGTGCGGGTTTTCGCCTATGAGCCGTTCAATATTCCGTCGGGGTCGATGTTGCCGACCTTGAAGATTGGGGATTATCTGTTCGTCTCCAAATTCTCCTACGGCTATGGCAAATATTCTTTTCCCTACAGCCCGTTCGATTTTTCCGGTCGGGTTATGGGCGAGGGACCGGAGCGGGGCGATGTCGCTGTTTTCCGCAAGCCGACCGATACCTCCATTGATTTCATCAAGCGCGTGGTCGGGCTCCCGGGTGATACGATCCAGGTCATAGATGGCATTCTCCATATCAATGGTGAACCGGTGGAGCGTCGTCAGATCGACGACTATGTGCCGGAATATGGTGAGCGTCTGGGCGACCGCGCGCCTCTCTATATCGAAACACTGCCGAATGGCGTGTCGCACGAAATCATCGAGGCCATGGGCGATCAGTGGAGCCTGGACAACACACCGGAATTCGTTGTCCCGCCGGGTCATTATTTCGCCATGGGGGATAACCGCGACCAGTCTCAGGACAGCAGGGTTCTAAGCCAGGTCGGTTTTATCCCGGCGGAGAATTTCATTGGCCGGGCGACCATCATCTTCTTTTCCTGGGGCGAGTCCGGGCCACGTTTCTCGCGGTTCTTCAATGTCGTCGACTGACGCGGATCGCCCGGAACTGGAACAGCGTCTGGGTCATCGATTCGCAAACAGGCGTCTCCTGGATCGGGCGCTGACCCATCGAAGCGCCGGAAATCTGGGCGATGGCAGTTATGAGCGGCTGGAATTTCTGGGCGACCGGGTGCTGGGTCTGGTGATCGCAGACCTGCTGCTGCTGAATTTTCCGAAGGAACCGGAGGGCCATCTGTCGCGGCGATATAATGCCTTGGTGCGGCAGGAGACTCTGGCGGCGATTGCCCGTGATCTTAATCTCGGTCCGGATATTCGGTTTGGAACGTCGGAAGAGGCGGAGGGTGGAGCCAATCCGGGCATTCTGTCCGATGTCTGCGAGGCGATCATCGCGGCCCTGTATCGGGACGGTGGGCTGGAGGTGGCGCGGAATTTCATCCTGCGGCATTGGGAGCCGCGTCTGGACATCGATCTGAAGCCGCCGCGCGACGGCAAGTCGGCATTGCAGGAATGGACCATGGCGCGCGGCCTCGGTCTGCCCCAATATGAGGAACTGGCGCGCAGCGGTCCGGATCATGCGCCGGTATTCACCATCCGCGTATCGGTTCCCGGCCACGGCTCGGCCACGGCCGAGGGGCGCGCCAAACGGCAGGCGGAGCAAACCGCCGCCGAACTGCTTTTTGAAAGCTTGAAAAATGTCGAATGACACACTGGACCTTCCCGATACCCGCTGCGGCTTCGTTGCGGTGATCGGTGCGCCCAATGCCGGTAAATCGACCCTGGTCAATGAACTGGTGGGGGCCAAGGTCTCCATCGTCACCCACAAGGTCCAGACTACCCGCACTCGTATTCTGGGCATCGCGCTGCGTGGGTCGACGCAGATCGCCTTTGTCGATACGCCGGGGATTTTCAAGCCGAAGGGACGGCTTGACCGCGCCATGGTATCCGCCGCCTGGCAGGGGTCGATGGAAGCAGACGCAACGATCCTGCTGGTCGACTCCCAGATCGGCGTGAATGACGAGGTGGAGGCGATCCTGAAAGGCCTGGCCGATGCCGGGCGCAAGGCAATCCTGGCGCTGAACAAGGTCGATCTGGTGAAGCGGGAGAACCTGCTGTTACTGGCTGACCGGCTGAACGGCACAGGGCAATTTACTGATATCTTCATGATTTCCGCGACCCGTGCCGACGGAACCGAGGATATGATCCGGTCGGTCGCCGCGCGGATGCCAGCCAGCCCCTGGCTGTTCCCGGAAGACCAGCTTTCCGACATGCCGCAGATGCTGCTGGCCGCCGAAGTGACGCGCGAGAAGCTGTTCCTGAACGTGCATCAGGAACTGCCCTATGCGCTGACGGTGGAGACGGAAGGATATTCCGTGAAGAAAGACGGATCGATCCGCATCGAGCAGGTGATCTATGTCGAGCGGGAAAGCCAGCGTTCCATCATTCTGGGCAAGGGCGGCGCGAAAGTGAAGACCGTCGGCACCGCCGCACGGGAGGAGTTAAGCGAGATGTTCGACGCCAAGGTCCACCTCTTTCTTTATGTGAAGGTGCGGGACCGCTGGCAGGAAGATCCGGAACGGTACCGGGTCTGGAATCTGGATTTCAAGGCATAGTGTAAGGGAAGGCAATGTCGGGGCCTGCGGTCATACTGGTCGACCCGCAACTGGGTGAAAATATCGGCATGTGCGCCCGCGCGATGCTGAATTGTGGCCTGACCGACCTGCGTCTTGTGCGCCCCAGGGATGGCTGGCCCAGCGAAAAGGCTCAGGACGCCTCCGCCGGTGCGCTGGCGGTTGTCGATTCGGCCAGGGTTTTCGAAACGACAGAGGCGGCACTCGCTGACCTGACGCGGGTCTATGCCACGACCGGTCGGATGCGGGAACTGGTTGAGCATATCGTGACGCCCCGCATCGCTGCAGAGGAAATGCGTGCCTTTGAATCCGGAGACGGGAACCACATTGGCGTCCTGTTCGGCGGTGAGCGGGCGGGTCTTACCAATGAGGATGTGGCAAAGGCTGATGCGATCATCCGGGTGCCGCTGAATCCTGATTTCAAATCGCTCAACCTTGCCCAGGCGGTGCTTCTGATCGGCTATGAATGGTTCACGGCGGCGGATGCGACAGATCCCTTCGTTCGGAATATCGGCGATGCCCGTCCCGCAACCCAGAACGAGATCGAAATTCTGGTGGAGCGTCTGGGACGCGGGCTGGACGAGGGGGCATTCTTCCGCTCCCCTGAAATGCGTCCCACGGTGATGCGCAATATCCGTCTGCTTTTCCAGCGCGCGCAACTGACTGATCAGGACATCCGAACATTCCACGGCATCACCGAATCCCTGCGCCGGGCCGGGCCGGAACGGAAATAGGCGACTGCATTTTCTTCCATTTCATCTATGGACGGGGAGGGTAATGCGATAATTCTTGTCGGAAGACCCCTTGCCCTGTCATGCCCGCCGCGCTAACGCTTGGTTGGTTAACACTTAGTCGTGTTGCAGGTGAAGGAGGAGTGTTCAATCATGGCCCATGGTCCATTTTCCGGAGTGCTTTCCCCAGTCCTGTCGCCTGTCGCACAGGATGGCGGGGTTGATGAAATCCGCTTTCAGGCGCTCTGCAAGTGGCAGTTGGCGAATGGTGCGGATGGGCTTGCGATCTTTGGGACGACCAGCGAGGCAAACAGCATCGCCTTGAATGAGCGCATGGTGCAGACTGAGTCCCTTGTTGCATCCGGTGTTCCTGCTGAAAAGCTGATGCCGGGGACGGGAACCTGCTCACTTGCCGATACGGTGACTTTGACAAAACAGGCAGTCGGTCTCGGGGCGGGCGGGGTTCTTCTGCTGCCCCCCTTCTTCTATCGCGCGGTGACGGATGACGGGCTGTTTGCCTATGTCTCGGAGGTCATCCGTATGGTTGCCGACGACCGCCTGCGGATTTATCTCTATCATATTCCGCCTTTTGCGATGGTGGGGTGGTCGGTTCCCCTGATTCAGCGGCTGGTCGCGGCATTTCCCGCAACGGTGGTCGGGTTGAAAGACAGTTCCGGCGACTGGAATAACACCAAGGCCATTCTGGAACAGGTACCGGATTTTGATGTCTTTCCCGGCTCGGAACTGTTCCTGCTGCAGGGGCTTGATCTGGGCGGTGCCGGTTGCATCAGTGCGACGGCGAATGTGAATCCCAGAGGAATCAGGGACGTGTACGATGCCTACAAGGCAGGTGACACGGCGGATATGGCCCCGAAGAATGAGAAAATGCGGGCGGTTCGGACGATTTTCCAGAAGTACTCCCTGATTACAGGGGTGAAG
Organism: Alphaproteobacteria bacterium; assembly: GCA_965223125.1. Classification (GTDB taxonomy): domain Bacteria; phylum Pseudomonadota; class Alphaproteobacteria; order UBA8366; family Aestuariispiraceae; genus Pacificispira. The sequence continues at coordinate 3,262,548 of OZ244984.1, forward strand.
GCGGCGGTTGCACATTTCGCAAAGGACGATATATGGAATCTGGTACGACCACCTTTGGTTAGTTTGGATTCGCAGGCAACAGCAGCCATGCTCTCCGAATTGGGGGACATTGGGTTCAGCATCGATTTTAGCGGTGAACTGGGGTGAGGGGATGGTTGTGGTTGATCGGTACAAGGATGTCCGGGCGAGAATTCGTGCCCTGGCGGAAGGGGAAAATGATGCCATCGCACTGATGGCGACAATGGTCTGTGAACTCTACCATGCCGACGACCGGTTCGACTGGGTTGGCTTCTATCGCAATGTCGGAAATGAAACCCTGAAGATCGGCCCGTATCAGGGCGGGCATGGCTGTCTTGTCATTCCGTTCTCACGTGGTGTGTGCGGGGCCTGCGCGCGGACGGGCAAGGTGCAGCTCGTGCCGGATGTCGATGCCTTCGACGATCATATCGCCTGCGCCTCCTCGACCCGGTCCGAACTCGTCATGCCGGTCTGGAATGCGCGGGGGGAGTTGATCGCGGTGCTGGATATCGACAGCGACAAGCTGGATGCCTTCGATGTCGAGGATATCGCGGAACTGGAGGTTCTGCTGCGGGACCTATTCGCCCGAGCGCAATAGCGCCTCTGCCGCAGCCCTGCCGGACAGAAATGCAGATTCGATGCGATTACCCAGACACCAGTCGCCCGCCAGGATCACGTCACCATCATGGATGGGCAGGCAGGCCTCGCCCAGCGGAAGGATCGTTCTGGCATAGCGCCAGCGATGGGCGGCGGCATACAGTGTTTCAGGCAGAGGATGATTCGATAAGGCAGTAAGGGCAGAGGTCATTTCGCCCAGAATGGTTGCTGGTGTCGCTTCCAGATGTGCATCACTCCATTCCGGCGTGGCGTGCAGGATCCAGCGATCCGGCTCCGGGCTGCGTCCCGGCTTGGCGGAATCGCGGGCGGCCCAGCCCAGAACTTTCGCGGCACCGTCATCCTGCCACAGGTCGAAGGACGCTTCCCAGGGCCGGGCGAAGGCCAGCATCACAGCCCAGCAGGAGGCCATCCGCACCGTCGCCAGAGATGCGCTCGCAGCGGGGAACAGTGCTGCGGCCTGGACCGGTGGAATGGTGCAGACGAGACGGTCAAAGGGACCGACCATCATTCCGTCTTTCAGGATCAGGGTCCATCCATCCGACTGATGGGACGTAGTGCTGATCTCCATATTCTGATGCACGGTCAGTCCGGTCGCGAGTCCGGTCACGATATTGCGCATTCCTGGGCTACCGACCCAGCGATCACGATCCCAGGCCAGGCATCCGGCAACGGAAAGGGTGGCTTGGAATGCCGGATCACGGGCTGTGGCGAACTGTGCACCATGATCGAAATGGATGTCCCGACCGTCCGGCAGAGTGACGCGCCGCGTCGCCATCCGTCCGCCGGGGCGGAGCCCCTTGTCAAAGACAGTGACCTCCCACCCGGCCTCTGTCAGGTGCCGGGCGCAGGTGATCCCGGCCATGCCGGAACCGATGATGGCGGTTTTCATGGCAGACGATACTCGGTCAGTCATGGCCATTACTCCGCGTCGATCTAGTGTTGGTGCAAGTATCTTCCTCTGTCCGTATCATATAGACCGGAGTCCAGAATGAAAAAGCTGCCCTACCGCGCGACGACCCGTACCGGCGATGTCTTCGATATCGAGTTTCCGCTGCATGGCGAGACGGATTCACCGATGCGGGTCAATCAGGTTCTGAGTGCCGTACTGGCCGTGATCGACAGGGATGTCGCACTGTCGGGTGAAACGGCGAACGGGGATGTGTTGCAGGCGCTTGCCATGGCGCTGGCCGTACGGGCCCGTATCATCCATGCGCCTCCGGAGACAACTGCGCGCCTTGCCAGTACCCTGACCACCTCAGCGCTGTCTGCCGCTATCGAGGCGGAGCGCCGCTCGCCCCAAACCGGGACAGCGTGAACGCATGGATAATCCTGCATCTTGTCAATCGCGCGTTCGGGCGTATAGTGCGGCGAACAGGTCAGCAGGGTCGGACACGGACATGACGACGTCGATCATCATCGGAATTATTTGCGGCTGTCGCGCTTCGCGGCGGTCGTCGGTGATGCTGACCTAGGGTAAGCCCTTCGGATAACAGCACGGAACGACAGGCCCCGCGGCAGGAACCCCTTCCGCGGCGACTGGACATTTGGCTACAGGATTGCGCGATGACGGATTTGAAAATCTACGATACCAGCCGCCGCGAGAAGGTGGTCTTCCAGCCCCGCAACCCTCAGGCCATCGGCCTCTATGTCTGTGGCCCGACCGTCTATGACCGCATCCATATCGGCAATGCCCGCCCGCTTGTGGTCTTTGATGTCTTCGCGCGCCTGTTGCGGCGGCTCTATCCAAAGGTCACCTATGTCCGGAACATCACCGACATTGATGACAAGATCAATGCGCGGGCGAAGGAACGAGGCATCGATATCCGCGATCTGACGAATGCAACGGTCGACCGGTTTCGGGAGGATTGCAGGGCGCTGAATTGCCTGCCGCCGGATGTGGAGCCGCGCGCGACCGAAACGATCCCGGAGATGATCGCGCATATCGAAACGCTAATCGAACGCGGACATGCCTATGCGCTGGAGGATGGCCATGTGCTGTTCGATGTCCCATCCTGGCCCGATTACGGCAAGTTCGCCAATAAGGACCGCGACGAACAGATATCCGGTGCGCGGGTCGATGTTGCCAGTTACAAGCGCGACCCCGCCGATTTCGTACTCTGGAAGCCGAGCGATGCCGACACGCCCGGCTGGCCCAGCCCCTGGTGCGCGAAGGGGCGGCCCGGCTGGCATATCGAATGCTCGGCCATGTCGGAGAAGTATCTCGGGCCGGATTTCGACATCCATGGCGGCGGGATCGACCTCGTCTTTCCGCACCATCAGAACGAAATCGCGCAAAGCTGCTGCGCCCATCCGGAAGGGCACCGCGACGACCGTTTCGCGCGCTACTGGATGCATAACGGCTATCTGATGAGCGAGGGCGAGAAGATGTCGAAGAGCCTCGGCAACTTCTACACTGTCGCTGAACTGCTGGAGGAGTGTCCGGGCGAGGCGCTGCGGCTTGTGATTCTGAGCTCTCATTATCGTCAGCCATTGGATTTCTCGAAGGATAAGTGCCGAGAGGCGAAGGCGACCCTGGACCGGCTCTATCGGTTGAAACAGGCAGCGCTTGCCTCCTACTCTACTGATAAGGTTGCCGAGCCAGGCGAGGCATTCCTGAACGCATTGCAGGATGACGTGAACACGCCGCTTGCGCTCTCGAAGCTTTTCCTTAGCGGTGACGATGTTACAAACCCAGTGAATGCGGCTCATTTTCTGGCTGAACTGGACTTGCTTGGGATTGTACAACAGGACCCGGAGGATTGGTTCAAAGGTAGCGATTCCGGTGACGGATTGTCTGCGGAAGAGATTGAGATCCAGATTGAAGCCCGGAAAGCGGCCAAAGCCGCGAAGGATTATGGCTCTGCCGACCGTATCCGCGCCGAATTGCAGGAACAGGGCGTTATTCTGGAGGACAAACCGGGCGGTATCACTGAATGGCGGCGGGGGTGATCTGTGGCAGCCTCGGACAGTCTGCATTGGCTTCCTCACTCCCGCGCAGGCAGGAGTCCAGAGCGGCGGGTCGGGTTTCGGGCGTGTTGCTCTGGACCCCGGACAGCCGCTTCGCTACTTCCGGGGTGACGGGTGAAGTCAATTGTCGTCACTCCCGGGTAGGTGGGGGGATGGGGTTTGTTCGAGTGTCCGATAGCGTTGATTTGCATCTAACATGAAAGCATCGATATGACCGACCGGATCTATCTTTTCGATACCACGTTGCGCGACGGGGCGCAGACGCAAGGCGTGGATTTTTCCGTTGCGGATAAAGTGGCGATTGCCCAGGCGCTGGATCGGATCGGGGTCGATTATATCGAGGGGGGATGGCCGGGGGCGAATCCGACCGACGATGCGTTTTTTGGTGATCCACCTGCATTGGAGCGCGCGAAGCTGATCGCTTTCGGCATGACGCGGCGACCCGGTCGGTCGGCGGAGAACGATCCGGGACTGGCTCCGCTGTTGCAGGCACAGGTGCAGGGGCTGTGTCTGGTCGGCAAGAGCTGGGATTTTCATGTCGATGTCGCGCTGGAAATTCCGCATGAGGAAAACATCCGCATGATCGCAGACTCGATCCGCCTCGCCGTCGCGCGTAAGGGCGAGGCGATGTACGATGCCGAGCATTTTTTCGATGGCTGGAAGGCGAACCGGGATTTCGCGCTGGCTTGCATCACGGCGGCCTATGAGGCGGGGGCACGCTGGATCGTGCTGTGCGATACCAATGGCGGGACATTGCCTGATGAGGTCGAGCGGATCGTGCGCGAGGTGATTCAGCATATACCGGGTGATCGATTGGGCATTCATGCCCATAATGATACCGAGAATGCAGTCGCCAATTCGCTGGCCGCCGTTCGCGCAGGGGTGCGGCAGGTGCAGGGCACGATCAACGGTTTGGGAGAGCGCTGCGGCAATGCCAATATCTGTTCGCTGATCCCCTCCCTGATGCTGAAGATGGGCTTTGAGACCGGGTTGACGATGGCAAATCTGGCGCACCTGACCGACCTGTCACGACTTCTGGACGAGCGGCTGGAGCGTCCGTCGAACCGGCATCAGCCCTATGTCGGCGCGGCAGCATTCTCCCACAAGGGCGGGCTTCATGTCTCTGCCGTCGCCAAGGACCCTCGGACATATGAGCATATCGTGCCGGAGACCGTCGGCAACAAGCGCCATATCGTTGTATCCGACCAGGCCGGTCGCGCCAATATCGTCGCCCGGCTGGAGGAGATGGAACTGGCTATGGGCGAGGAGGCACTGCGCCGCCTGCTGGAGGATGTGAAGGAGCGGGAATTCCAGGGCTATGCCTATGACGGGGCGGAGGCGAGTTTCGAACTGCTGGCCCGCACGGCAATGGGCGAGGTTCCGGACTATTTCGATATCAGTCGTTTCCGGGTGATGGATGAGCGCCGTCATAATGCTGTCGGCAAGCTGATTACGGAATCTGAGGCAACGGTGCAGGTCGAGGTGCAGGGCACTCAGGTCATGCGTGTTGCCATGGGCAACGGGCCGGTCAATGCGCTCGACACGGCCTTGCGTGAGGCAGTGATCCAGATCTATCCGGATCTCGCCGGTATGCAGCTTGTCGATTACAAGGTTCGCATCCTGCCGCCGCCGAAAGGCTCCACCGGCACCGACGCGGTCACCCGTGTGACCATCGAGAGCGAGGACGAGGACGGGCTGCGCTGGGCGACGGTTGGGGTTTCGGCGAATATCATCGATGCATCGGTTATCGCGCTCTATGATGCCTATGCCTACAAGCTGATGCGGGATGGGGTGCGATGACAGCACCGGGGACTTTGCCCGGACGTAACGAGCGGCAGGCCCTGTCCCGCCGGATCGTCGATACCTGCCTTGCCATGAATGCGTCCGGGATCAACCAGGGCAAGTCCGGCAATGTCTCCGCCCGGTTCAGCACGGGCATGCTGATCACGCCCAGTGGCGTTTCCTATTCCATGCTGAAGCCAATGGACATCGTTCTGATGGACCTGGCGGGGAAGGTCCAACCGGACCAGTTGCTACCTTCTAGTGAATGGCGGATGCATGCCGACATCTATCGCAATCGGCCCGAGGCCCAGGCGATCCTGCACGCGCATCCGACCTTCTGCACCGCATTGGCCTGTCGCCGGGAGGGAATTCCGGCATTCCACTATATGATCGCAATGGCGGGGGGAACGGATATCCGCTGCTCGGACTATGCCACGTTCGGCACCGCCGCCCTGTCGGAGACGATGATCGCGGCACTCGAGGGTCGCAAGGCCTGCCTGCTGGCCAATCATGGCATGATCTGCTTCGAAAGTGATCTGGATCGGGCACTTGCCCTGGCCGTCGAGGTGGAAAGTCTGGCGCGGCAGTATCATCATGCCTGCCAGGGCGGCATTCCGATCCTGCTGACGGACAGTGAGATGGCGGAGGTGATCGAGAAATTCAAAACCTATGGCAGGTAAACCGCCAAGCAAGCCTTCCTTTGAAATGATGTCAATGCTATCATTGATGTCAAAGAGGTGATGGAATGGCTACGATCAATATTCGGAATGTACCAGAGGATGTATATCGCGCATTGAAAGTGCGTGCTGCTGAAAATGGCGAGAGCATGGAGGCTTATTTGCGCGATTCCCTGCCATTGCTGGCAGAACCCAGGGCAAGGCATCAAATGACTTTGCAGGAAATTCGTCAGCAGTTGCGATCTGCATTACGTGCTGATGCCAGACACAGTTTCGTGGATGATTTTCTGGAAGAACGCCAAAAGGATTCAGGGCTGGAGAATGGTACCAAATCATGACGGCAATGGTGTTGGATTCCTCTGCCTTTATTGCCCATCTGTTTGGTGAAAAAGGGGCGGAAACCGTTGAGCAAGCCATTCCCGGGAAAGATATATTGGCGCTTTCAGTTGTAAATCTTGCGGAAATGTCGGCTTGGTTCAGCCGAAAAGGGATGGAGGCGGATTTACCGCTGATCTACGCCTCTGATCTTGGGATCGATATTTACGATATGACAATACGGGATGCGGTGGAGACTGGACGGTTGGCTGATTTTGGTCGTAGTGCTGGGTTGTCACTGGGTGATCGTGCCTGTCTGGCACTTGGGCTAAGGCTGGGCGCACAGGTTTTTACGGCTGATAGAGCTTGGTCAGAGGGCGTGGATTGGTCTCAGTTTGAACCATTGCAGGCCCGTCCTGATTTCAGGATGCAGGTAATCCAGATTCGATAGGGGTCGGTCATGCATGTTGATGGGAAACATTTTCGCACGATCTGGGTCGAGGAACCGCGCAGATCGGTGGTGGTGATCGACCAGACGAAACTGCCCCATCGGTTCGAGACGGTGCGCCTGACCACGCTGGAAGAGGCGGCGGTAGCGATCGAGGATATGATCGTGCGCGGCGCGCCATTGATCGGGGCGACTGCAGCCTATGGATTCTGTCTGGGGCTGGAATCAGATGCCAGCGATGCAGGCGTCGCGGCGATCTACGAGCGGCTGTATCGCACCCGACCGACGGCGGTCAATCTGCGCTGGGCGCTGGACGAGATGCGCGTGCTGCTGGACAACCGCGCACCGGAAGATCGCGCTGCACTGGCCTGGGAGCGGGCGGCGGAGATCTGTGATACGGATGTCGAAATCTCCAAGGGAATCGGGCGTCACGGGCTGACGTTGATTGAGCGGATTGCGGCAACAAAGGCGGCGGGAGAGGCCGTGAATGTCCTGACCCACTGCAATGCCGGATGGCTTGCCACGGTCGATTGGGGCACCGCAACGGCACCGATTTACATGGCCTACGAGAAGGGAATCAAGGTGCATGTATGGGTCGACGAGACCCGTCCGCGCAATCAGGGGGCCAGCCTGACAGCCTGGGAATTGGGTCGCCATGGTGTGCCGCATACGCTGATCGCAGACAATGCCGGGGGCCATCTGATGCAGCACGGGCTGGTGGATATCTGCATCACCGGCACCGACCGCACCACGGCGCAGGGAGACGTTTGCAATAAGATAGGTACCTATCTGAAGGCTCTGGCGGCGAAGGATAATGATGTGCCGTTCTATGTCGCGCTCCCCTCAACCACCATCGACTGGACGGTGCGGGACGGGGTCGCCGAAATTCCCATCGAACAGCGGCGCGGGGAGGAATTGACCATGATTACCGGTCGAATGACGACAGGCGAGATCGCCACCGTCGAAATCGCCCCGCAGGATACACCCGCACGGAACGATGCTTTCGACGTTACGCCGGCGCGTCTCGTTACCGGACTGATTACCGAACGGGGTATCTGCGATGCCAGCGAAGCCGGTCTGAATGCATTGTTCGGGCGATAGGAAGTAGCATCCTTTGTTCCGGTTCGGAACCGTGCTAAACCATGATGCAGTGCACACTCTGCGGGATTGGGGGCGATTGCGGGCGGGATCATGGCAGTAAACGGTGAATTCGGCATTCTGCAGGATGCGGCGATGTATCTGACCGCTGCCGTCATTGCCGTACCGATCTTCAAGCGGCTGAGACTGGGATCCGTGCTGGGCTATCTGGCGGCGGGCGCGGTGATGGGCCCGCATTTCCTGGGCATGGTTGGCGATGCCGACAGTGTGCTGCACTTTGCGGAATTCGGCGTTGTGCTGCTGCTTTTCGTGATCGGGCTGGAATTGAAACCGGCCCGGCTCTGGGCGCTGCGGGCGGACATATTCGGTCTGGGGCTGGCGCAGGTCCTTGTCAGCGCAGTGCTGTGCGCAGCATTCGGACTTCTCATATTCGGTGCATCCTGGCAGGCATCCGTGCTGGTCGGGCTTAGTCTGGCGCTTTCTTCGACTGCCTTCGCGCTGCAGTTGATGCAGGAACACCAGGAACTGAACACGCCTTTCGGCACCCGCGCCTTTTCGATCCTGCTATTCCAGGATTTGATGATCGTGCCGATCCTGGCACTGGCCCCTTTGCTGACGCTTGGTTCAGCGATGGACAGCGCGACCGGGGACTGGACCGATGCGCTGATCGGCGTGGGGGTCGTGATCGGCCTGATTCTGGGCGGAAAGTTTCTGCTGAACCCAATGTTCCGGGTGATCGCTCAGACGCGATCTAGCGAGATTTTCCTGGCCGCAACGCTGCTGGTCGTGATCAGCGCCGCGCTGCTGATGGCGGCAACCGGCCTGTCTATGGCGCTCGGGGCATTCATTGCCGGGGTGATGCTGGCGGAAAGCGAATACCGCCACCAGATCGAGGCGGATATCGAGCCATTCAGGGGATTGCTGCTGGGTCTGTTCTTCATTGCCGTCGGCATGGCGATAGACTGGAGTGTGGTATTGCAGGAATGGGCGATGGTCCTGGGCGGGGCGGTGCTGCTGATGGCCATGAAGGGCGGGGTGATCTTCGGCCTGTGCCGTGTCTTCCGGTCGCCGGGAGCGGATGCGGGCCGGATTGCGGTAACGCTGCCCCAGGGTGGGGAATTCGCTTTTGTGATCCTGACCGAAGGGGTCGCGCTGGGGATCATCACCGGCATGGCGTCAGATATCCTGTCGGCCATGGTGACGGTGTCGATGGCGCTGACACCGCTGCTGCGCCTTGGATTCGAGCGGGCGATCCGGGGCAGGGATGGGGCTGCAACCGATCATCTGCCCCGTCCCGACGGAACCGATCTGAACAGTGTCGTGATCCTGGGATTCGGGCGTGTCGGACAGATCGTCAGCCAGATATTCCGCCTGAAGGGCGTTTCAGTCACGGCGATTGATGCAGATCCGAAGCGGATCGAAGCAGCCAAGCGGTTTGGGGCCAAGGTCTATTTTGGTGACGCGACCCGTGCCGATGTGCTGGCCGCAGCCGGTGTCGGCCAGGCGGATCTCGTCTATGTCACGATAGACAATTCCAAGGCCTGCACCAAGTCTATCAACGTGATATCCCACAGCTTCCCGGGCGTGCGGATCATGGCACGCGCCCATGACCGCATCCACGCGCTGGAACTGCTGGACAGTGGCGCGGATTTTCTGATCCGGGATACGTTCGAAAGCTCGGTAAAGCTGGCAGAGGAAGGCCTGCGGCGGCTTGAAATCGATGCAACGGAGATAGAACGTCTAATCGAGGAATTCCGTCGCGCTGATTCCGACCGGCTGTTGCGGCAGAAGGCTAACGGAATCTATGCCACCGCCGAGGATGGCGATACTTTCCGCCTCGATAAATCGTGATTTGGTTTCGTTCAGTCAGTAGGTGTGCCGGCCTGCTCGACAAGACGGAAGCGGCTGGTGTCGCTGAGCACGACGGAGCCAAACAGACGCACATCCTTGGATGTATCGAGAGAACTGAGGCGCACATGAAGCGGATAGCCGGGCGTGTCGACGATTTCCGACAATTGCCAGCGCAGGCGCCAACTACCGACGCTTTCATAGATAGAACCGACCTGCAGGGGAGTGCGCGACATTTTAATTTCTGACCTCTCAACCATTTGGTGACCGGACATTCTGTGGCCGGGCATATGATGGACGATTGTTTCGAACCTATATGCCGACACCGACTGGTCCAGTCAGTTTGGCAATCGGTTCGATGCATCCGTGGTACCAACCTGGTGCGCTGCACCGATACCTGTCTGTCAGGGCGGGGATTCGTCCGGTTGGTCTGACTACTAGTGCGCCTTTCCCGCCGACTAGGCAACCGGCTTGATGGGCCCGTCTCTAGAATTCTTTGCCCAGGGCGACAGGCATTGAAACCCAGAGTTCAAGGGCATACCTTAAAGACCGAGGTAAAAAGCCCGGTTATACCCAGCAATACAAGGAGAAGTTCATGGCCGCATCCAGTGATAACCTTCACGCCCCCCGCGAGCGCCTGTCGAAGGAAACGATCCATTTGCATCACGCCATCGTCTCGCTGATGGAGGAATTGGAGGCGGTGGACTGGTACCGTCAGCGCGCCGACGATTGCGACGATGCGGATTTGAAGGAAATCCTTCTCCACAACATGCGAGAGGAGATGGAACATGCGGCAATGGTCCTTGAATGGATCCGCCGCAACAATTCAGATTTTGACGGATATCTGAAGGAGTTTCTGTTCAAGGACGGGGAAATATCAGACCATCATTGATGGATATTGAAAGGCCGGTCATGAATTCGGTCGTGACCGGCCTCTAATTGGAGCAGAGCCAAATATCGAGTGCATGGGAGATATGATCGACCTTATAGGTGACGCGGTTGACACCGGTGTCGGTGAAAATTTAAAGAGTTTAGTTGGTTTTTTTTAATTTTGTTACTCTCAAACAGAACCTTGGATATGAGAGTATCGGATATATGGTTCACAAAATTATGGATGTTCTGTAGTTTTACAGTAACCGGTCAAGGGGCTGGGTGCTGCCGGTTAGCAATCGCAAAATCGCTGGCAAAACATTTCGGGGGATGTTGCATTGGCGCGATTACGTTTTGCTGGAAGGCGTATCGTATCAGTTTTCTCTGCGCTGATTTTTGTTTTTGTCATGATCTCAACGACCGGTGTGTTGTCAGGGGACAGTCTGGCGCAGGTTGAGGAGAAGCATATCACGGTTGGCTGGTATCCATCCCGACCCTATCAATATCTGCATATACAGCATGGTACGGAAAGTCTTACCGGGCTTGACATTGAACTGATCCGCCGGATTTTCGAACGTCGTGGTTATACGGTCAATTTCGTTGCATCGACCTGGGCGCAAGTTCAGAAGGACCTTCGCAGCGGTAAGGTCGATATGGCGCTGGGTGCCTATGATAATGACCTGCGCAAGGAATATGCCCTGTTTTCGGTTCCTTACCGGGTTGAAACTGATTCAGTTTTTTTCCGATCCGGGGCATTGATCGCCCATAACACCAGTTCGTTCCAGGATATAATTGAAAATGCCGCAGCCGCGAATAGCCAGGTTGGCGTTCTCGATGGATATTCCTATGGCAATGAAATCGATCAAATTTTGAATGGCCCGTTTCGGGATCACGTAGTTTCCTATGACATTGTTGAGCAGGCTTTGCAAAACCTAGCGGACGGGCGGATTGATGCATTGTTATCCGATCAGCTGTTTGTCGAGTCTGCCCTTATCCAGGGCGGTTATGGCAACAAGGTGGATCGCCATTCGCTTCCGATCTTTTCTGGTGAAGTGCACGCCATATTTTCCAAAAAGACGGTCAGTCCGAGTGTGTTGAATGATTTCAATGCCGAACTGGCGATCCTTCAGGAAAGCGGCGAATACACTGCAATACAGAACGCTTTCATTTCACCGGTCCGGTTTGCTATAGCGCTGAGCGGGACATGGTTTACGATACTGGATTATCTTGGAACGGTTGCATTTGCTATTTCCGGGGTTTTGCTCGCACGGCGTGAATCTTACAGTATTCTTGGTGCCTTTGTTCTGGCGGCTTTACCCGGTGTCGGGGGCGGAGTCGTCCGGGATCTGTTGTCCGGTCGCGAACCGATCGGGATCATGCAGTCACCCAATGGTTTGTTGCTGGTGATTGCCACCGTACTGATCGGCTATCTGACCTATTTTCTGATTGATCGGTTTGGGACGGGGAAAGTGACCGCTGTGAATCCGGATATCTTTGCAAAGCCGGTGAAGCACACCAGATGGCGGCGGATTATGACGCTCGGCAATGTGGTCGAGATTTCCGATGCGGTCGGTTTGGCGGCCTTCACCGTGACGGGGGTCTATGTCGCAGTCACCATGAACAGTACGCCGCTTTTACTGTGGGGTCCCATCCTTGCCATGTTAACGGGGGCGGGGGGCGGCATCATCCGCGATGTCGTGCGCGCCGATAAACATAATCCTGCGCTCAAGACATCCTTTTATGCCGAAATCCCGTTGTTTTGGGGATTCACTTTGTCGTTCTTTTTCTGGAGGCACGGGCCGCTGGCTGAAATTGCTGATATCTTTTTTGCGGTCATGATCACGGTTGCCGGAGCCTTTATCACCCGCATGGTCGTGTTGGGGTTTGGCTTCAGAAGTCCGCGCTTTTAAGGAAAAATCCTTAATCGAAAGTATTGATTGTAAGATGTCAGAAGGTCTAAGATCACTGTTGTGTTTTATGCGACAAGGCCGGTCACGTTGTTATGCGTGACCGGCCTTGTCATTGGGGTAGTGCCACAATCGACTTACATCGGCGGCATGATGACCTTGTCGATGACATGGATGACACCATTATCGGCGGCAATGTCTGCCGAAACGATATTGGCATCATTGATCATTGGGCCGGAATCGAGGTCGATTATCACTTCCTTGCCCTGTACCGTCGTGGCAGACATGCCGTCCTGAAGGTCGGTTGACATCACCGTGCCCGGAACGACGTGGTAGGTCAGGACCGCAATCAGCGCATCCTTGTTTTCCGGCTTCAGAAGACCTTCGACAGTACCGGCGGGCAGGGCGGCAAAGGCTTCGTCGGTCGGCGCGAAGACGGTGAACGGGCCTGGCCCTTTCAGCGTATCCACCAAGCCGGCGGCTTGAACTGCTGCGACCAGTGTCTTGAAGCTGCCGGCCTCGACGGCGGTGTCGACGATGTCGGCTGCCATGGCCTGAGCAGAAAGACCGGTTGCAAGGATTGCTGCTGCGGCAAATTTCATGAGCTTCATTGGATTACTCCATTTCCTGTGTTCTCGTAACCCCCACAGTAGATACGACAGTGTTGGATGATTAGTTCATACTATTATTGAATATATTTTCAGTACATAATGAAAAATAATTTAAATATTGTGTGATCCACCATATTTTTAGAACGTAATGTTGAAATAGTGAAAATTTTATTTTCAGATAAATTTTGTGGTTATTTTCTGATTAAAATATTTATTACAGTTTATGTTCGTAGAATGCGAAGTTGGCGGGTGGATTGTCATAGTAGGCATCCCGCCGTGCGAAGCCGAGTTGGCGATAGATTGCCTGGGCCTCGCGCATCCGGTCTTCAATCGTATCGAGTCTAACGGCTGAATAGCCCTGTTCTCTGGCGTAGCGCAGGACAGTCTTTGTCAAACCATTGCCCAGCCGGTGACCGCGAAATCCGGGGCGTACGTATAGCCGTTTCATTTCGGCGGCCCCGTCCGTATGCGCACGCAGGGCGACGCATCCAGCAATCGCGCTGTCCACCCGTGCCAGCCAGATATTTCCCCGGGGTCTGGCATAGGCACCGGGCAGGCCCAGCAGTTCCTGATCGAAACCCGACAGGCAGACAGAATCGCCCAGACTTTCGGCATACTCAACAAACAGGGTCCGCACGAAAGTTAGGTCGTCGCCGATCTCGGTGATTTCCGAGATATCGACCATTGGTTCAGACATGGATTTCCCCCTTCATGTACAGCCGGGTCTGTCCGGCGATCCGCACGCGATCACCTGCCAATTCGCAATAAAGATCACCGCCACGCGCTGAAACCTGTCGGCAGTGCAACTGCTTCCTGTCCAATCGCTCCGCCCAGTAGGGGACGATGGTGCAATGAGCGGAACCGGTGACCGGATCTTCCGGAATTCCGGCATGGGGCGCGAAATAGCGTGATGCGGCATCACAGCCTTGTCCCGGTGCCGTGACGATCAGACCGTCACCGTCCAATGCCGCAATGAAATCGAAATCGGGCCTGACCGCACGGACATCGTCTTCGGATTGCAGCACGGCCATGCTCTTTGAGGCGCGCAGGAAACCGACAGGCTCGATCCCACCGAGAGCATCGGCCAATCCGTCCGGCACCCGCGTTGCCGTGCCCGGACGACTGGGGAAATCCAGTTCGACGCGCTGACCCTTAGCCGTTGCGCTCAGGATGCCAGACAGTGTCAGGAACCGGACTGTGTTTCTATCATAGCCCAGATGATCGAACAGCAGCGATGCTGTTGCCAGAGTCGCATGGCCGCAGAGATCGACCTCGACTGCCGGTGTGAACCAGCGCAGATGGAAGTCTGAGGTCGGATCGTCAGGTGTTGCCACGATATAGGCGGTTTCCGACAGGTTGTTCTCCATCGCAATCGCTTGCAGTACGGTGTCCGGAAGCCAGGTGCCAAGCGGTACCACTGCTGCCGGATTTCCGGCAAAGGGAGCATTCGCGAAAGCGTCCAGTTGATAGATCGGCAGGGTCTGGCTCATGCATCCTCCAAACGGCTGTTGCTCAGGCGGTTATGGGCAGTGTGCAATGCCGCAACGATCCGGTCGAGGTCTTCCGCATCGGTCATCCAGTTGGAAAAGGCGGCACGGATACCACGTTTTCCACCATAGGCACCGGGCGTCATGAAAACCGTTCCCTCCGCATTCAGGGTGTCGAGAAGGTGCTGGTTCCAGCCATCCTCGTCGGCAATGTCAGTCGGCGGCAACCCACGGAAGCAGACGACGTTGAGGGACGTAGGGGCCAATAGTTCGAACCGGTCGGAAGCCGCAATGGCGCTGGACAGGCTTTGAGCGAGGGCGCAGTTGCGCCGCACGGTATCGCGCACCCCCGCCGCGCCATAAGCGACCAGCGTCATCCAGACGGGCAGGGCACGAAACCGCTGGGAGCTTTCGACGACGCGGTTGATGTAATGCGGCAGTCCGTGACTCGCGACATCCAGATAGGCGGGAAGGGCTCCCGCTGCGCGCTCCACCAGATCCATCCGCCGGGTGAAATAGAAGCCGCTGTCATAGGGGACGTTCAGCCATTTATGAGCATCGACCGTGATCGAATCCGCGCGCTCGATTCCCGATGTGCGGTCCGCCAGTTCCGGTACGGTGCGCGCGAACAGTCCGAAGGCACCATCGACATGCAGCCAGGCATTTCCCCGCTTGCAGATATCGGCGATGGCGACCAGGTCATCGAAGGCGGTGGTGGTCACCGTCCCGGCACTGGCGCAGACGATCTTCCGGACATCGGCGGGAGTGTCGGCGAAGGCACGTTCCAGGGCTTTTGGGTCCATCGCCTCCGTATCGCCCAGACGACCAACTATATGGATCGCATCCTGGCCGAGGCCGAGAAACCGTGCGGCTTTGATAAAGCTGGAATGCGGGCAGGCGCTGTAGATCGCGATGGCAGGGCCATTGATCAGACCGCGTTTGGCGATGTCATACCCTGCCTGCTCCCCCGCCCATTCACGCGCTGCCAGCAGGCAGGCGAAATTCGCCCCGGTCGCACCGGTGGTGAAGGCTCCTTCGAAGGCATCAACCGGCAAATTGAACAACTGCTTCAGCCAGTCCAGCACCTGCACGGTCAGGGCAACGGCGATGGAATCGCCGGGTGCGGCGAGGTTCTGGTCGACTGCCGCCGCAAGCCAGTCACCCGCGATGGCAGCCGGAGTCGCGCCACCGGTGACATAACCCAGGAAGCGCGGGCCGACACTGCCGGACAAACCGTCCTGATGACGCGCCATGAAGGTGGTCAGGGCTGCTTGCCCTCCAATCCCTTTGCCGGGCAGGTCCATGTCGCTGATACGGTCCCAGACCGGGGCAGATGCAGGGCGCGCATCAATGCTCTGATGAAACCCCTCCGCCACATTCAGGACTTCTTCCAGCAGGGCGCGGAAATCTGCGTGATCCTTTATCATGTCAGTCAGCATCGGCGTCCCTCCCGGACAGCACTTTTGCATATTGGTCGCGGTCGATATTGCCACCGGACAGGATCACCCCGACTTTGCGCCCGGACTGACGCTCCTGTTCCTGCCATAGTGCGGCAAGGGCGGCGGCACCCGCGCCCTCGGCGATATTGTGGGTGTCGTGATAGTACCAGCGCATCGCCTTCTCGATTTTCGGATCGCTAACCCGCAAAATCCTGTCTGCACCACCCTGGATGATCTCCAGCGCCTGTTCGACCGGCACGCGGCAGGCCATGCCGTCAGCCATGGTGTCGGCGCTGTTGGTGGAGACCGCGTGCCCGGCCTCGAAACTCAGTGCATAGCTGGGCGCACCTTCCGCGACGACACCAACCACCTCGGTCTTCAGGCCCAGCGCATCGCGGGCGGAAATCACACCGCAGATGCCCGATCCCAGTCCGATTGGGACATAGACGGTCTCCAGGTCGGGTGCTGCACGGAACAATTCCATGGCATAGGTTCCCACGCCCCGCATCAGCAATTCATGGAAACTCGGCAGCATGTCCAGCCCGTCCGCTTCGGCAAGCGCTCTGGCATGCTCGGCGGCGGCCTGGAAGTCATGGCCGTGTACGATCAGCCGTCCACCCTGGGCCTGCATCGCCGCATTCTTCTCGGCACTGTTACCTTCCGGTACAACAATGGTGCAGGCGATCCCGAACCGCTGGCAGGCGGTGGCGATGGACTGACCGTGATTGCCGCGCGTGGCGGTAACAACTCCGCCACGTTTCCCGGATCCAGCACGGTCGCTGATATAGACAAGGCCACCGCGAATTTTGAACGCGCCGATGGGTGTATGGTTCTCATGCTTCACCCAGACCTCGCAGCCCAACCGCTGGGCCAGCAGCGGCCAGACATATTGCGGTGTGCCGGGAAAGATCGGATGTACGATATCGAAGGCGGCTTCCAGGTCGGCTTTGGTGGCGGTCGGCATGGTAGTCCTCGCATTCAGATGGTCTGGGCAGGGTCAGAGCAGGGATAGAATACCCGATTCACGAAACAAAGGGGTTCGGGCGACCCACCATCCGCGCTGTCAGATGGGTCGCCCGATCCCTGTTCTGGAAAGGTCAAAGGGGCCTCAGACCCGCCAGAACGACTTGTTTGCCTCTCTGTCCACCTGACGGCGGGTAAGGCCGATATCGCGCAGCATCCGGTCATCCATTTCCCGCAGGGCATGGCGCATTGTGGCGCGGCGTTGCCATCGGATCAGGGTATTCCAGACAAGAAGCAGTGCGGATTTGACGGTGATACGGTGAATTTCACCGAAACCGACCTGTGCGGTATCAATCCGCGCTTCCGCCTGTTGCCCAGAACGCTCCGATCCCTTGGGGAACCCGATCGATCCGGGCGAAAGTTTAATTGTATGCATACAATCTCTCCTTTTCACCCAGATGAGACGGTATTGTCTCGGTTCAATAAATAAATCCTTTCAATTGTCACCGTCAATTGCTACATTGTCACCATGACAATAAAGCAAGACATTTGGGTGCCTGACTTGTCCCGCCATGCTGGTCCAAAGTATCGGGCGGTGGCGGATGCCTTGGCTGTGGATATAAAGGCGGGTCGACTGAAACCCGGTGACCGCCTGCCGCCGCAGCGCGAACTGGCCTGGTCGCTGGGCGTCACGGTTGGAACCATCACCCGCGCCTATCAGGAGGCGGAGCAGCGCGGTTTCGTTGGTGGGGAGGTTGGTCGCGGTACTTTCGTGCGCCCGCCAACGGAACATAACATGCCCCGCCGCGCGACCAGTGTTCCGTCCGACTGGTATGTCTTCGATCCACCCAACATCGCAGAAGATTCGAATGCCCCGATCTCCATGCAGTTCAATTTTCCTCCCGGCGATGTCGGGGTGGAGGAATTGCGCCACTCCCTGCTGACGCTGAGCACCGATCCATCGCTCAACCTGTTGCTCGGCTACCAGCAACCAACGGGGAATCAGATGCAGCGGGAGGCTGCGCGAATCTGGTTCGGGTTGCGCGGACTTGATGTCCCGCCGGATGAGGTCGTGATTTCCTCCGGCGCGCATAACGGCATTTTCGCCTGTCTTGCCGCTTTGTGCAGAACGGGTGGACGGGTCGCGACAGAACGGTTGGTCTATCCCGGACTGCGATCAATCGCCCGCCTGCTGGGACTCGAACTCGTACCGGTGGATCTGGACGAGGAAGGGTTGTGCCCGGTCTCACTACGAACCGTTCTGGCGGCGGGCGGGGTGGATGCGATCTATTGCGTACCGACCTTGCAGAATCCGACCAATGCAACCCAGTCCGAGGCACGGCGTGATGCGCTGGCTGCCCTGGTTCGTGAATTCGACGTGCCGATGGTGGAGGATGATCTGTTCGGCATGCTGCCCACTGAGGCACCAAGCCCCCTGAGTGCGCGCTTGCCGGATCACGGCTATTGCGTGACGTCATTGTCAAAGTCGCTGTCGCCTGGATTGCGGGTCGGCTTCGTGCGGTGTCCGGCGAAATCCCGCGATGCCGTTGCCGCCGCTGTACGGGCGACGACCTGGATGGCATCCCCCCTGACGACAGAGATTGCGTCACGCTGGATTCTGGATGGCAGCGCACAGGCGATCCTGGCACGGCGGCGCGGTCTGGAGGCCGCACGCCGGGCAGTAGCAGCAAAGATATTCGACGGCCTGGAATACGATATGCCGGACGGGTCTTTGCATGCCTGGCTGCATCTGCCAGACCCCTGGCATGCCAGTCAATTCGTTG
This sequence comes from Alphaproteobacteria bacterium, assembly GCA_965223125.1. GTDB lineage: Bacteria > Pseudomonadota > Alphaproteobacteria > UBA8366 > Aestuariispiraceae > Pacificispira. The sequence continues at coordinate 3,281,380 of OZ244984.1, forward strand.
CCGCAGCGAAAGAGGAAGGGGTGACCCTGTCCGCAGCGCACGCCTTTTCCATCGGCCGCGCCCGCCCGCCCTTCGCAGTCCGGGTCTGCCTGGGGCCACCGCGAACCGAGGAACGGTTGGAACAGGGATTGCACATATTGCGGGGAATCCTCGACAATCGTGATCCCAGCCAGGATTCAGGGGTCATGTGATCAGAGCAATAGTGCCCCGATCAGTCCGGCTGCCGGAACGACGGCCCAGACTGGAATTTTCCAGTAGGTAAGCGCAATCAAACAGGTCGCGGCCAGAATCAGGTCCGGTGCGGCGGTGATGCCCTGCAGGAAAACCGGGTCATACAGCGCAGCGGCCAGCAGGCCGACGACCGACGCCCCCACTGCCGCCATGCCGCGCCGTGCCAGGGGACTTTCCGACATCCGTGCCCAGTAGGGCAGGGAACCGATGATCAGCAGGGCGCTCGACAGAAATATCGCGACCAGTGCAATAACTGCTCCGCCAATGCCACCCGGACCGATTTCCGCCAATGCGCCGAGATGGGCGGCGATGCTGAACAGCGGACCAGGCATGACCTGCGCGCCCCCGTATCCCGCCAGGAAGGCATCCTTGTCGATCAATCCCGGCTCCACCAGTTCCCCCTGAAGCAACGGCAGCACGACATGCCCACCGCCGAAGACCAGCGCACCGGAACGATAGAACCCATCAATCAGGGCAATCGTGCCATCAGGAATCGCCTGACTGAGCAGCGGCAGCCCGATCAGCAGCACGAAAAAGGCGATGAGGCAGCCAACGGAAACCGTGTGCGTAACGCTGATTGTCAATCCGCCAGCCTTCTCGTCCAATACCCCGGCAGGCAGGATTGGCAACAGCATCCCGGCCATTCCGGCCAGTATGATGGCTACTGCCTGGGACCACGCCCCCGGCAGTAGTAAGGCGATGGCGGCGGCGCAAAGCGCGATGCTGGCGCGGGAGGCATCCGGCGTCAGTCCTTTAGCCATTCCCCAGAGCGCCTGGGCGACGATGGCGACGACGGCAGCCTTCACACCGGAGATCCATGATGCACCTTCAAGAAATCCGGCATGATCCAGGCCGATGGCAAATCCCGCCATTAGAATGGCGGAGGGGAGGGTGAAGCCCAGCCATGCGGCGATGAGACCGGGCACCCCGCCCCGCATCAATCCCAGACCCATACCGACCTGACTGGAGGCGGGACCGGGCAGGAACTGTGACAGGGCAACCAGGTCGGAAAAATCCCTGTCCGACAGCCATGCCTTCTGTTCCACGAAAACCGTGCGGAAGATGCCGATATGCGCGACCGGTCCGCCGAAGCTGGTGAGACCAAGTTTAAGGAAGATCAGGAAAATGTCGGGGAGGCTCAAACGATCCGAATTGCTCATGGTCCGGGACTGTATCCTGCCATTGTTACAGTCATACTTCTCAATTCTCTCTTGTCAGCGGGCGGAGGATACATCACTTAAGATCGTATGAACAACAGCAGCACCGAAAAGCAGCCGTCCCGTCTTACCGATGGGTTTCTCAACCGCCTGCCCTGGATATCCGGGGGGGCACCGGTTGTGGGAGTGATCCGCCTTGCGGGCGTGATCGGACAGGCTGGCGTCGGGCGTCGCGGATTGACGCTGGAAACCCTGGCCCCGGCCATTGAACGGGCTTTCTCTCTCAAGCGCCTTGTCGCGGTGGCTCTGGAGGTCAATTCGCCTGGCGGGTCTCCGGTACAGAGCGATCTCATCGCGGGGCGTATTCGTGCCCTTGCTGATGAGAAGAAGGTTCCTGTTTATGCCTTCTGCGAAGATGCAGCTGCGTCTGGTGGCTATTGGCTGGCTTGTGCAGCGGATGAAATCCATGCCATGCCGGGTGCGATTGTCGGCTCCATCGGCGTCGTCTCCGCCGGCTTCGGTTTCGTGCAGGCAATCGAGAAACTGGGCGTCGAGCGTCGTGTCCACACCGCCGGCAAGGCAAAGGCCATCCTGGACCCGTTCCGCCCGGAAAAGCCCGAGGATATCAAGGTTCTGAAACGCATCCAGGCTGACCTGCACGATCAGTTCACCGGCTGGGTGACGGCCCGGCGTGGTGAGAAACTGGATGCATCCGCCGATCTGTTTACCGGGGCGTTCTGGACCGGTCGGGAAGCGCTTGCTCTGGGCCTCGTTGACGGGCTGGGCGATATCAGGACAATCCTGCGTGCGAAATACGGGGAGAAGGTTGTCCTTCGTCCAACAGTGCGCCCGAAATCCCGGTTGCAGAAGTTGCTTGGCATGGGGGCGATGGCAGGGTCTGGTGGAAGTCTCGGGGGGGATGCCGCAGTGGCTGCTGTAGATACAGCGCTGGCGCGTCTGGAGGAACAGTCCTACTGGCAACGCCTCGGACTGTAATCTTGACCGCCGGTACACGGCTGCTTACACAGACAGCATGTTTCTGAAAATCCTCCTTCTCGTCGCCGTCATCGCCGCCGTATGGTTCGGTTTCCGCCATCTTGAGCGCCGCAACCGCATCGCGGGGGGCTCCCGTCGCCCGGTGGAACGGAGCTTCACAGAGCGGTTGAAGAAATCCATGCGCGGCAAGACCGGTGCATCATCGGACCCCAGGGACATTGAAGACACGGAATCCTGTCCGACCTGCAAGGCCTATGTATCCGTCACCGGAATTTCCAATTGCGGTAAACCGAACTGTCCGTACTGACATCATCCGCGCGCTCCGCGCGTTGAGATTTCCTATTTCGGCGGAAAGTGCTATGCGAGCGCCGCTATGCTGAGAATCGACGATATCACCTATCGCGTTGCCGGACGCACCTTGCTGGACGGGGCGTCGGCGACTGTGCCCGATGGACACCGGGTCGGCCTTGTCGGAGCCAACGGGACCGGCAAGACAACCCTGCTGCGCCTGATCGCGGGGGATATGGCGCTGGATGGCGGCAGCATAGAGACCGGCACCCGCGACAGCATCGGCACCGTTGCTCAGGAAGCCCCGGACGGCACCCGCACCCCGTTGCAGACGGTCATCAAGTCCTATGCCGAACTGGCGGATCTGATGGAGGCAGCGGCAAACGGGTCCGACCGCCCGGATATCGGTGAGATACACGCCCGGCTGATCGATCTGGACGGCCATCGCGCAGAGGCGCGCGCTGCCCGCATCCTTGCCGGTCTGGGATTCGATGAGGCAGCGCAGAACCGGACCCTTGATACTTTCTCCGGCGGTTGGCGGATGCGCGTCGCGCTGGCCTGCGCGCTGTTCCGGGAGCCGGATATTCTGCTGCTGGACGAACCAACGAACCATCTCGACCTGGAAGCGGCGCTGTGGCTGGAGAGCTATCTGGCCCGCTATCCGCGCACACTGATCATCGTCAGCCATGACCGCGCCTTCCTGAACCGAATCCCGACCGCGATCCTGCATCTGGAGGGGGGGCGGCTGACGCTCTATACCGGCGGTTATGACCGGTTTGAGCGCACGCGGGCGGAGAACCAGGCGCGGCAATCGGCACTTTATGCGAAACAGCAGGATCAGCGTCGCCATATCCAGTCCTTCGTCGACCGCTTCCGCTACAAGGCTTCCAAGGCGCGTCAGGCCCAGTCCAGGCTGAAGATGCTGGAGCGGATGGAGCCCATCGCGGCGGTCACCGACGATCCCAACATCCTGTTCGTCCTGCCGAAACCCGACGTATTGCCACCGCCGATGATCACGCTGGAGAATGTCGCGGCGGGCTATGATCCGGAAAACCCGATCCTCAAACGCCTCAACCTGCGCATCGACATGGACGACCGCATCGCCCTGCTGGGGGCGAACGGCAACGGCAAGACGACGCTGCTGCGCCTGCTGGCCGACCGGTTGAAGGTCGCATCCGGCAGCCTGCGCCGGTCGTCCAAACTGGAGGTTGGATATTTCGCCCAGAACCAGTTGGAAGAACTGTCCCCCACCCGAACCCCGGTCGAGGAATTGCAGGCGCTGGAACCGCTGGCGGTGGAACAGAAGCTGCGCACCCATCTGGGTCGGTTTGGCTTCCCCCAGGGCAAGGCGGATACGAAGATCGGTGATCTGTCCGGTGGTGAGAAGGCGCGGGTTGCGCTGGCGGTGATCTGTCGCCGCCGCCCGCAACTGCTGCTCTTGGATGAACCGACGAACCATCTTGACATCGATTCCAGACAGGCCCTGATTCAGGCGCTTGCGGAATACGAGGGCGCGGTCATCATCGTCAGCCATGACATGCATCTGGTGGAAGCGACGGCGGACCGCCTGCTGCTGGTCGAGGGCGGTACTGTGACGCCCTTCGACGGCGATGTCAGCGACTATCGCCGCCATCTGCTGGATCAACGCCGGGTGCGGGACGAGAAACCCGTCTCCCTGTCAGATACGACGACCTCCTCCAGCGAACGGTCGGAGGAGCGCAAATCCGACCGCCGCAGCCGTGCGGACGCCCGTGCCAAGCTGGCCCCCCTGAAAAAGGCGGCAGATGGGCTGGAAGTGCAGTTGGAAAAGCTGGTTGCCGCACGGGCGAAGATTGACGAGCGGTTGGCTGATCCCCGGACCTATGACGGCGACCCGGCAGATCTGGCCGACCTGACTCGTATGGCGGGCGATCTCGACCGCGCCATCGCCAAGACGGAGGATGCCTGGCTGCAGGCGCAGGACGCATTGGAGCGGGCGAGCTTGCAATCGGAATCGGCGGCATGAAGGCCCTGGTGACATGAAGGCGCTGGACGGGGTTCTCGTCGTCTCCATCGAACAGGCGGTGGCCGCTCCCTATTGCGCCTCGCGTCTCGCCGATGCCGGGGCGCGGGTGATTAAGATCGAACGCCCGGAAGGTGATTTCGCCCGTCGCTACGATACCTTGGCGAAAGGGGAGAGCGCCTATTTCGTCTGGCTCAACCGGGGTAAGGAATCCTGCGCCCTCGACATCAAGCAGGCCGAGAATGCAGCGCTGCTCCAGGCGATGATCGCGAAGGCCGATATCGTGATCCAGAACCTCGCTCCTGGCGCGGCGGAACGGGCAGGGTTCGGGTCGAAGGCGCTGCGTCAGGCGCGCCCGGAGCTGATCTGCGTCGATATCTCCGGCTATGGCCAGACCGGGCCCTATCGCGACATGAAGGCCTATGATCTGCTGGTCCAGGCGGAGACCGGCCTGTGTTCCATCACCGGAACGCCGGAAGCACCGGGGCGCGTCGGCGTTTCCGTCTGCGACGTGGCCTGCGGCATGTATGCCTGTCAGGCGGTGCTGGAGGCGCTGATCCTGCGCGGGCGCACCGGTGAGGGCCGTACCATTGAGGTTTCCCTGTTCGACGGCATGGCCGACTGGATGACTGTCCCCTTCCTGCAATACACCTATGGCGACGTGACGCCCGAACGGGTCGGGCTCAACCACCCGACCATCGCCCCTTATGGGGCCTATCCCTGCGGTGACGGCATCCCAGTCCTGTTCTCGATCCAGAATGAGCGCGAATGGCAACGGCTCTGTGCCGAGGTACTGGACATGCCCGCCCTCGCCAGCGATCCCCGGTTCTCCGATAATACGCGCCGCGTGCAGAACAGGGCAGCGTTGAATGCAGAGATCGGCAGGGTCTTCACCACCGCCCCGGCCGCCCAGATCGCCACCCGTCTGACCGCAGCCCGCATCGCTTATGGCATGCTGAACGACATGGCCGGCCTCGCAGCCCACCCCCAACTCCGCCGCCGCCCGGTCATCCTGCCTGATGGCGACACGCTCGACCTCATAGCCCCACCAGCCTCCTGGGATGAACAAGACCAGTATTTTGCAAAGGTCCCGGCTATCGGGGAGCACACCGATGCGTTGAGGGCGGAGTTTTCTGGGACGTAGTTTTTTTGATCGGGCTTGCTCCGGGCAGGCTCACCCACCCCGCCGCAGGTTTCGGATCTGGTATCGGCAGGGGAGTAGGGCGTTTGTGACGGCGTGGGGGAGGGGGCTGGCGGTGCCGGTGATCTGAGCGCTGAGGTGGTCGGCGAGCAGGAAGGCGGCCTGGAAGCCGCGGGCACCGAGGCCGGTCAGGGTATGAAGACCGGGGAGGTAGGATGGTTCAGGCAGGGTTTCCGGTGGCCTGCCATGGTGCAGGTCGGCATAGGCGGTCGCGAAGGCCTGCGGGTCCTGCACCGGGCCGCAAAGCGGCAGATGATCCACCGTATCGCAGCGCAGACCGGTCCAGGGCTGGATACTGGCCGCGTCCATCGGCGGCAGTAGCGGGGCGAGGCGCTGGCGCAGGGCGACGGTCTTCTGCTCATCGACCGGAACCGGGGCGAGGGACTGCCAGCCCTCAAAAGTCGATCCGGCGGTGAATGTGCCGTCGGGTTCCCGTGCCGTCACATATCCGTCGCCCAGTATCGCACAACCCGCTGTCTCCGCGCTGCATGCCCGGAAAATCTGACCCGACCCGATGCGCAGCCCGAATCCATCGGGGGATTCCGGCAATAGCGGCAGACTGCCGGGACCGCAGGCGAGGATCACACAGTCCGCCTCGGCCAGCACATGCCCGGTCGCATCGACGGCCTGCCAGCAATTACCCTGACGGGTGAGGGCGGCAACATCGCCGGCAATGTCCGGCTCTGGGGCAAGGGCCTGGAGCAGGACCTGCGGGTCGATGCTCCCTGATCTCGGCAGATGGAGACCGCCCGGCAGGGAGCGTCCTGCAAGTGCGCTTGCCTCCGCACCATCGACCCTGCGCAACAGTGTTTCGGGCCAGGCCAAGTCTTCCACCAGACACCGTTGCCGCACCTCGGTTTCCGGGTCATCGGCGGTGATCACAAGGCCGCGCGGCCCAGGCCAGACATCCGCCTCCAGCCCGTCGAGGCAGCGCAGGGCATCCAGATAGGCCTGTTGCCAGAAAACCGTGAAGGGCTGGTCGCCGCGTATCAGCTTCGGCGCGATCAGCGCGCGGGGCAGGGTGCTGGTGGCATAGGCCCGGCTGGCACCACCGCCGATCCGGATCGGGTCCTGCCCGGCCTGACGCAGGCTGCGCGTCAGGGCCCGGCCCGCAATACCGTCGCCGATTATCAGGGTGCGATCCGAGTTGGGGTGCGGGGCGGGACGCTGGGTCCAGGGTTCCGGATTCCGTAACGGGGCAGGGGGCGCGGTCAGGGCGGCGCTGAGGCAATGGCGCTTGCGCCCGAATCCGTCGCGTTTCTGCACCGTGAAGCCGACCTGGTGCAGCCCGCGCCGGACCTCTCCAGCGGCGGTGAAGGTGGCGAGCCTCGCCCCAGGCCGGCTCAGCCGGGCGATCTGTCCCAGAACATCGGGACGCCACATGTCGGGGTTCTTCGCCGGGGCGAACCCGTCCAGGAACCAGGCGTCGGCCTGAAACGCCTGCCCGGACAGCATCGCACCGGCCTCTCCGATCATCAGGATCAGTCGGATGCGCCCTCCTGCCAGCGACAACCGATGCAGACCCGGCACCGCACCGGGCCACAGAAACCGCAATTCGGATGCCCGTCCGGCATGGTCTGGGAATCCTGCATGGGTGCGGGCCAGATCGTCGAGTGCCATTGGAAACGCTTCGACCGAGAGATAGTCCATCCGGGCTTTGGGCGGTGATGCCTGATCCCAGGCAGCCCAGGCTTCCAGGAAGTTGAGACCGGTGCCGAAACCGGTCTCGGCAACCGTGATATGAGGTTGGCGGCACAATCCCTCGAAACCGGTCCCGGCCAGAAATGTATGCCGGACCTCCCCCTGCGGGTCGTCGGCAGAGAAATACAGATCCCCGAAGGCCGAGGAATAGGGCGTCCCGTCGCGCCAGTCTATGCGCGCCTCGGGACCGGGCCGTGCGGGAGGTGATGGTATCGTCATCGCCCGCTGGATATGCCCATTCGCCACCCGTCAGGCAAAAAAAAACGACGCAACGACGGGGCCTACCTTAATTTCATCAGCCGGTGTCGTGCGTCGCCAGGCTGTTCCGTCGCCCAATGGGGTTGGACAAGGGAACGGTTGGTCGATGCCCCTGTTTACCGGCTGGTCGTTACGGGAATCTGACCGGTATATGTTTATTGCATGACGATAAGGTCAGTCTCCGCTTCGAAGAGAATCACTTCGGGCTGCGGTCTTCCTTGCTGAAGACTGTGGGCATGGCCTGTTTCAGGAGTTTGTTATAGTCGTCTTCCAGGTTTTGCCGGTCACGGGGCAGATGGGCCTGGACTTCGATCAATCGATCCGTTCCCTTGCAGACGATCACGCGGAACAATATCTCATCCTCCTGAGGTTCCGCCTGATAGCGTTTGCCCTGACAGGCGGAAATGCCGGTGAACCCGGAGGGTGTTTCATGAATTACCAATACTCGCACCGAACCGGTATCCAGTGTCGGATCACCCGCACTGGCGGCAAAGCGGATATAGGGATCCCTGGCATCGAGATCCGCCGCGATACGCCGGGCAAGCTCGAAATCACTCTCAAACAGGGCACCGATCGCATAGACCGGGACCGGATTTCCGGTTCGGGTCGTGTTCTGCAACGTGATCAGACTGCCCTGTGTGCTGGTATAGATATTCACGGTGCGCGGACCCGGATCGTCACAGGCGCCAAGCAACAGCAAAAATCCGATCAGCGCAGACAGGAAAGGAATATTTCTGGGCAATGAGATACTCCATCTGACTTTGGGAATGTGAAATTACTGTACGCTTTATCCATGGGGGATTTCAATCGGTGCCGGTATAGGGAAAACTGTGCGACATGAGCGAAATCCTGTCCCTGACCGATTGCCTGCCCTCCGGCATCGACCCCGATGCCTGGAACCGGCATTGCCTGCTGACGGTGTCCGAAATGATGGAGGCGGACCGGGCTGCTGTTTCTGCCGGTATTTCTGGCATTTCCTTGATGCGGGCCGCTGGAGCGGCGGTCGCCCAGCATGTTCGGGAACGGTATGAGTACGGAAACGTGACCGTCCTGTGCGGGCCGGGAAACAATGGCGGGGACGGGTTCGTCATTGCGCGGGCCCTGTCTGAGTTGGGCTGGACCGTGCGATTGGGATTGCTGGGGGATCGGGGGGCGCTGACGGGGGATGCGGCCCTGGCGGCGGAGGGCTGGAAGGGGCCTGTAGAGGCAGTTGCACCGGACCTGCTGGACGGGGCGTCGCTGGTCATTGATGCGCTGTTCGGATCGGGCCTGAACCGCGCACCATCGGGTGCGGCGGCGGCGACCCTTGCTGCATTGGGTACCTGTCCCGTTATTACGGTGGATGTGCCAAGCGGCGTTCTGGGGGACAGCGGTTCATCCCTGCCACCGGATCGGCCCCATGCGACTGCGACGGTCACATTCTTTCGCGCAAAGCCGGGGCACTGGCTGCTTCCCGGTCGGCTGGCCTGCGGGGAATTGCAGGTCGCTGATATCGGCATACCGGAATCTGTTCTGGATGGGATACTGCCCCGCCAGGCGCTCAATCATCCTGCTCTTTGGTCGGCGGCACTGCCCGCACCGTCGCCGCTGTTGCATAAATATTCCCGCGGCCATGTCTTGATCGCAGGCGGATCGGAACTGCTGGGGGCAACCTTTCTGGCCACGCGGGCGGCGCAGCGCGCCGGGGCGGGGATCGTGACCGTCGGTGCACCGGTGCAGCAGGGACCGCTCTATCGTCTGGCTCTGGAAAGCGCGGTGGTGCGTTCGCTGAAGGACACCCGCGCGTTTCTGGATCTGCTGGAGTGGCACCGGATCGGCAGCGCCCTGATCGGGCCTGGGTTGGGTCTGGAATCGCCTGGCAATCATGAGAAAGTCCTGGCGGTGCTGCGGTCGGGCATTCCGGCTGTGCTAGATGCGGATGCGCTGAGCCTTTACGAACCCTCTCCCGGCACCCTGTTCGAGGCGATCCGGGGGCCGGTCTTGCTGACGCCCCATGATGGAGAATTTCGGCGGTTGTTCCCGGATCTGGCAGATCTACCCGACAAGCTGGACCGGGCACGGCAGGCGGCGGCGCGGTCAGGCGCGGTCATTCTGCTCAAAGGCTATGACACGGTGATTGCGGAGCCGGAGGGGCATGCGGTCATCAATGGCAATGCCCCGGCAACGCTGGCAACGGCGGGGGCGGGCGATGTGCTGGCCGGTGCGGTGGCGGCGTTCATTGCAGGCGGAATGCCGGTCTTCGCGGCGGCCTGTGCGGCGGCATATGTGCATGGCGCGGCGGCGGCGGCATTTGGCAGCGGATTGATTGCCAGCGACCTGCCGGACCTGCTTCCAGCCGCCATCGATGCGGCACGAATGGGGTGATTGGATGGCGTCGGCTTGCATTGATTTTTAAATGGAAACCTTTTGTAAAGGATTGGCCTGTAACCTTCTTTTCTGAAGTTCCGATCCGGGACATTCCTGACAGGCCCTGATCGGGCGGATGGCAGGGGAAGGGGGTAATCATGTTCTTTCGCAAGGCAGCTATCCGTGAATCGATAATGGTCGGTCGGTCCTATACCCAGCGCCGCACCGACAATACGGTGGAGGTCGCACAGGTTCTGGGCATTACGCCGGACGGCTTCGGCATTCCCCATGTCCGCTATGAGTTGACTGTCGAGAAACCGAAGTCCCACCAGATCTATATGGCTGGAACGAAGGTGCTGTCGCTCATTGCCTTCCGGGAGACCTTTCCCACACTCAATGCCTGATATCTTTCCGGGCATGGCAATCCTGAAGAAACCGGTATTCCGCGAATTGACGCTTTGACGCGGGGGGGCGCGTTTGGTATGACGCGCGCGCTCCGGCAAGGGTCGGGGCGCGCGATTTGTTTGCGAATGTGACTGTCTCCGAGCCGTGCGGGCGTGGCGAAATTGGTAGACGCGCCAGATTTAGGTTCTGGTGGGGCAACCCGTGGGGGTTCAAGTCCCTCCGCCCGCACCATTGCCATGAAGGGGCCTGCGCCTCTGGCTCATGACCGGTATGCCGGTCGAGGTTTTGTCGAATTCGCATCGCGTTACACATGAACATTCAGAAAGCCGGGGCCCAATCTCCCATGCAGGTAGTCGAAACGAAGAACGAAGGTCTGAGCCGCGAATTCACCATCACCGTCGGCGCGGATGAAATCGATCACAAGGTCGAAGCGAAGCTGGCCGAGGTCGGACAGACGGTCAAGATGCCGGGCTTCCGTCCGGGCAAGGTCCCGATGAAGATCCTGCGTCAGCGTTTCGGCACGTCGGTGCTGGGCGAAGTCCTGGAAAAGACGGTGGGTGAAAGCAGCCAGTCGGTCCTGACCGAGCGTGCGCTGAAACCGGCGATGCAGCCGAAGATCGAAATTTCCAGTTTTGATCCGGGCCAGGACCTCGTCTATACGATGGGTGTTGAAATTATGCCGGAAATCGAGCCGGTTGATTTTTCAACCCTCACCGTCACGCGCTACAAGCCGGAAATCAGCGAAGATGAGGTCCAGAATGCCCTGGACGAACTCGCCAAGCACAACCGCGCGACCCAGAAGATCGAATCCGACCGCAAGGCCCAGTCCGGCGATGTCGTGATCATGAACTTCAAGGGCTTCGTTGATGGCGAGGCTTTCGAAGGCGGGGAAGCGACGGATTTCCGTCTGGAACTTGGCAGCGGCCAGTTTATCCCGGGCTTTGAAGACCAGTTGATTGGTCAGAAAGCCGATGAGGACATCAAGGTTGAGGTCTCGTTCCCGGAAGAATACGGCGCAGCCAATCTGGCTGGAAAGGCTGCGGTCTTCGAATGCAGGATCAACGAGATTCACGAATATACCGACCGTAAACTTGATGATGAATTCGCCAAGGAACTGGGTCTTGAATCGCTTGACGACCTGCGCACCCAGATGCGGGGCCGGATCGAGGGTGAGTATGCCGAACTGGCTCGTGCCCGGACCAAGCGCGAATTGCTCGACATCCTGTTCGACAAGCACGATTTCGAGGTGCCGGAAGGCATGGTGGCATCAGAATTCGACCAGATCTGGGAGCAGTTCTCAAAGGCGAAGGAAGACGGCAAGATCGACGAGGACGACAAGGACAAGGATGACGATACGTTGAAGGCGGAGTATCGCGACATCGCCAAGCGCCGCGTCCTGCTGGGCCTGCTGTTGAGCCATGTCGGCAATGAGGCGAAAGTCGAAGTGACCCAGGAAGAACTGCAACAGGCGGTCTTCCGCCAGGCGCAGCGCTATCCGGGTCAGGAACGCGAAGTTTTTGAATACTTCACAAAGAATGCCGAGATGATGGCGGGCCTGCGCGCCCCGATCTTTGAGGAAAAGACAGTGGATTACATTCTGGAACTGGCGACGGTGACCGATGTGTCGCTGCCGGTCGACCAGCTTCTGGAAACCGAGGACGATCAGGAAGACGGTGCCAAGCCAAAGAAGGCCGCGAAAAAGGCGTCCACCAAGAAGGCCGCCGCGAAAAAGGCTGCTGCGAAGAAAAGCGACGACTGATCGCGCCTTTCACCAGATATGCGAAAGCCCTCCGCAGTTTTGCGGGGGGCTTTTTCTTTAGAGAATCCGTTTTGATTTAAGGGTTTTACGATAAAAGAAAGGCCGCCCCGTTGCCAGGGCGGCCTTCCCAGGACTTTTCAAGACCCAGTTTGCGGGTCAGCTTTTTTCCTGCTTTGTCGGAACGGACGTGCCGCCGGTTTCCATGGCAGTTGTGTCCTTCTTGGTCTGGTGGGCACCGCCACATTCGGCGAAAGCCGCACCGGAGACCGCGGATCCGAACAGCAGAACCGATGCTACCGCAAGAGTCTTTATGCCTATAGACACGGGATCACCTCCTTTCGACAGTTGAAACTGATAGAAAGGGTACACCGATTTGTGTCGATATCAAGGTATTCCCCGCAGGAACAATGGGCGAAAGCCCGGTTATGCCCGTCGAATCGGTTTACAGGATGGCGCAGTTCGCATACCTTCCCGACGATTTTCGGGACGGGTTCTTTTTATGGCGGATTTGACGTCGCCCAGGATGGGGGATGGTGGAGCTGTCGGCAGACCCGGATTCGAAGCGAATGCGGTTGCAACAGATCAATCACGTTTTCCCGCTTGTCAGTACAATAAATTTCGATGTCGGGATGTCCCGGTTCATCGAAACCAAGAATGGAATTGAGTGGGGAAATAGCGAGAAGGGAAACGAAGTTCCAATGGAATACATCATTATCGGATGTGGATTGCTGGCGGTGCTCTATGGTGCCGTGACATCCAAGAACATCCTAGGCATGAGCGCCGGAAACGAGCGCATGCAGGAAATCGCCGCGGCGATCCAGGAAGGGGCCACGGCCTATCTGAACCGCCAGTACATGACGATCGGCATCGTCGGGGTCGTCGTGACCCTCATTCTCGGCTTCGCGCTCGACTGGACCAGTGCCATCGGCTTCGTGATCGGGGCGGTGCTCTCCGGTCTTGCGGGTTATGTCGGAATGACGATTTCGGTTCGCGCCAACGTGCGCACGACCGAGGCGTCGCGCGAGAGCCTGGCTGCCGGTCTGTCGGTCTCCTTCCGTTCCGGCGCGGTGACCGGGATGCTGGTTGCCGGTCTCGCCCTGCTGGCCATTGCGGGCTACTATTTCATCCTGGTGGCCCAGCATGACGTCAACGATGTGAACCAGGCCAAGGGCATCATCAACGGTCTCGTCGGTCTGGCCTTCGGTGCCTCGTTGATCTCCATTTTCGCGCGTCTCGGCGGCGGGATCTTCACCAAGGGTGCCGATGTCGGTGCTGATCTGGTGGGCAAGGTCGAAGCCGGTATTCCGGAAGATGATCCGCGCAACCCGGCCGTGATCGCGGACAATGTCGGCGACAATGTCGGTGACTGTGCGGGCATGGCGGCGGATCTGTTCGAAACCTATGTCGTGACGGTCGGGGCCACCATGGTTCTGGCGCTGATCTACGGCATCTCCGGGATCGAGATGAGCCAGTTTCTGATGTATCCGATGATGATCTGCGGCGTCTGCCTCATTGCCTCGATCATCGGGACGTATTTCGTGCGCCTCGGCGGCGGAACCAACATCATGGGCGCGCTCTACAAGGGCTTCTTCGGAACCGCTGTGATCTCTGCCATCCTGCTCTATCCGATCACCAGCTTCGTGCTGGGCATGGATACCGTGATGACGGTCAATCAGACCAGCTTTACCGGGATGGACCTGTTCTTCTGCGGTATCATCGGTCTGGTGCTGACCGGTCTGATCATCTGGGTCACCGAATACTATACCTCGACCAGCTTCCGTCCGGTTCGCTCCATCGCGAAATCCTCGGAAACCGGTCACGGTACGAACGTGATCCAGGGGCTTGCCATTTCGATGGAAGCGACCGCCATTCCGGCGATCCTGATCTGTGTTGCGATCATCGCGACCTACCAGATTGCGGGCCTGTTCGGGATCGCGATTGCAGTGACCACGATGCTGGCGCTGGCCGGTATGGTCGTCGCTCTGGACGCCTATGGTCCGGTGACGGACAATGCGGGCGGCATCGCGGAAATGGCCGAACTGGATGAGAGCGTGCGCAAGACCACGGACGCGCTGGACGCCGTCGGCAACACCACCAAGGCCGTTACCAAGGGCTATGCCATCGGTTCCGCCGGTCTCGGTGCGCTGGTGCTGTTCTCGGCCTACACCGCCGATCTGTCGCGGTTCTTCTCCGCAACAGTCGTCGATTTCTCGCTCTCCAACCCCTATGTCGTCGTCGGCCTGCTGATCGGGGGCCTGCTCCCCTATCTCTTCGCCGCGATGGGCATGACTGCGGTGGGTCGCGCCGGTTCGGCGGTTGTCGTCGAGGTGCGTCGCCAGTTCAAGGAAATCCCCGGCATCATGGAAGGCACCGGCAAGCCGGAATACGGCCGTTGCGTCGATATGCTGACCAAGCGGGCGATCAGTGAAATGATCGTTCCCTCACTGCTGCCGGTGTTGAGCCCGATCGTGCTCTACTTCGTCATCAATGCGGTGACGACCCAGGGCAACGCCTTCGCGGCCGTCGGTGCGATGCTGCTGGGCGTGATCGTCACGGGCCTGTTCGTCGCGATCTCGATGACCGCAGGCGGTGGTGCCTGGGACAATGCCAAGAAGTATATCGAGGACGGCAATCACGGCGGCAAGGGCTCGGAGGCCCACAAGGCAGCCGTGACCGGCGATACGGTCGGCGATCCCTACAAGGATACGGCCGGACCGGCGGTGAACCCGATGATCAAGATCACGAATATTGTGGCCTTGCTGCTGCTGGCCGCGCTGGCTGCCTGATCGGGTTTTCGTACGCTTGTTAGAACTGCCAACCCCGGAGCTTCGGCTCCGGGGTTTTTCTTTGGCGGCATGTCGTTGAGTTTTTTGTTACTGGTACGGTGTGGGGCGTCAACTTTATCGCGTCCATTATCACGCTGGGTTACATGATGCGGGATATGGGAGGAAAAAAGATGCGCGAGATGAGCTAGCGGCCGTTCGAAGAACGTATGATGTGGGACTTACCATCGATCAGGCGCGTCAGCGGGTGCAATTCGCCCCAGATCCTTTCGGTCAAGGGGATGGACTATTACCTGACCACATCTTTCGATCCACTCTCGTCTTGGCTTCGTCATGAGAAACAGAAACCAAGGTATGAACAATAGGAAGCTAACCATCACCTTAGAATACTCCGAATCGAAGCCAAGAAGGTTGCAAAGCCAGAAACCAGGTATGATTGGCAATACAAAAAATAGGGTGAGAACTAATCCGTATGCGATACCAAGTCTCAGCTTCCGATGTATAAGCATGAGAACCCACATCACTTACAAAGTGGCCATGCCACGGGCATGTATCTTCCCGTCAGTTGTTTCAAGCGTGATGACGTTTCCACAGAAAGCAAAGCAGAAGGCTTTCTCAGATGCACCAATGGCTTGGAACAATGCTTCCAAGTAAATGGTTTTAGCGCGTTTCATCGCAACAAAAGGTGCTAGAAGCAAGAGCAACCACCACCAACTATAGCTGAAGATCGTCAGGCCAATACCGATGGCTGCTGCTAAGTAGCTTGACAGCGATATCATTGAGACCAGACGCTTTTGGAATGGGCTGGCAAATACGGAAAAGACGCCGCTTGAGTAGCCGTTTCCGTACGGAGATGTGCGGACGATTACCTGTCCGGCGCGAAGGTCACTCTGCAACGCGCCAAAGTCAGAGTAAGGAACCTCTTCAAGTTCTGAAACAGAGAACTTCACATCGTGCTTTTCGAAGAAGCCAGACGGCCCCAGATCATCAATGTTCTTCTCGACGGTTTCGATTTGTTCGGCCATATCGTGTCAACTTTATACGTGCTATAATGGATTTTACTCTACTGCAGCATAACCGAAAAATTTTTACACGTTCAGTAAAAACGTACTCGGGGGCAATAAGCCGGGCGAGTGTGGGAATTGATCGGAATGGCCGTCCATGATAGACAAAGATTGTCAATCTTTGTCTCCGGCTGCAAGTAAGGTACTCCCATGCACATCTCGCTGACTGAAAAGCTGGAAGATTATGTGAAAAGCAAGGTGCAGTCCGGGCTTTACAACAACGCTTCTGAGGTCATCCGGGAGGCGTTGCGGTTGAAGATTGCCACCGAAGAGACTGACGAAGTCAAGCTGCACCGTTTGCGCGATGCCATTGAGCCCGCATGGCAACAGGCCGATCGGGGGGAGTTTGCGGATTATTCGCTTGAGAAGTCGCTTGCGAAACTCAGAGCGCAGGATTGATGGCGAGGTTCCGGCTTACGGTTCAGGCTGGGGCGGATTTTGATGCAATCGGTGTCTACACGCAGGAAATGTGGGGTGACGATCAGGCCGTCCGCTATCTGTCCAAACTGGATGAGACTTTTAGCGCATTGGCCCGGATACCGGACCTTGGCAAAGACCGAGATGATCTGCGGCCCAATCTTCTGTCCTGCGCTTGCAACCGGCATGTGATCTTCTTCCGGCGGGACGATCAAGGCAATGTAGACATCCTGCGCATTCTGCATGAGCATATGGACTTTGAGCGCCACCTCTGAGGCACTGCTCCATTTTCAAGCTCGTCGACGGTGGGCGTTGGATTCGGAGTGCCTCAAAGGACCGTCTCCCCGGAAGGCGCGTCAAACGATTGTCCGGGGTGACGAAAATGCGTTTGGCGGCGGCACAGCCTGAATGCATTTGATTTGTCGATGGGGCTATCTTTCGTATCCAAACTTTCGGCTTCATCGCCAATAGATACTGTCCATGCGTTCGATGTCGCTTGCCTCCAGATAGTCGCTGGCCTGTACTTCGATCAGGTGGAGTGGGACGACGCTTTGGAATACTCCTTATTCCTCTTTCTCTCGGGGAACCGCAAAAGAAAGCCCCCCGCCTGGTGTGGCGGAGGGCGAGGGGGGAAGTAATTATGGGCGAGGGGTTAGCCGTCGGCGCGCAGGCGGTCGTTTTGCGGGTCGAAGGGACTTTCCTCCAGCACGGTGCAGCGGTGCTGGACGCCCAGGATTTCGATGCCAAGCTCGGTACCGGGCTTGGCCAGGTCCGGGCGGATCATGGCCAGTGCCAGGGATTTCTCCAGCCGGAAGCCGTAATTGCCGGACGTGCAGCGGCCCACAACCTCGCCATTCAGCGTGATCGGGTTGGAGCCGAGCGCGTCGGAATCGGTCGTGTCATGGACCTCCAGCGTGCAGAAGGCCCAGTTGAAGCCGCGTTCCTGCCACTGGCTCAGCTTGTCGCGTCCGAGGAAATCGCCCTTGTTCAGATGCACGAAGCGGTCGAGGCCGGATTCTAGCGCGGCATATTCGATGGACAGTTCCCGGCCCGGCAGGCGGTAGGATTTCTCGATCCGCAGGCAGTCCATGGCGCGGATGCCGAAGGGCTTGATGCCGAGATCGGCACCAGCGGCCATCAGCGCATCGAAGATATGGACCTGATATTCGATCGGGTGGTGCAGTTCCCAACCCAGTTCGCCGACGAAGTTGACCCGTGCCGCACGGCAGGGGGCATGACCGACATCGATCTTCTGGCTGGAGAGCCAGGGGAAGGCCTTGTTGGAGAAATCGGTACGCGGGCTGACCCGCTGCATCAGGGTCCGTGCCTTTGGTCCGGCGACGACCAGCACGCCCATTGCATTGGTGATGTTGTCGAAGCGCACCGAGCCGTCGGTCGGCATGTGCTTTTTGATCCAGTCGTGGTCGAGGCGCTGATAGGCCCCGGCGGAGACGACATAGAAGCTGGGATCGCCGGTCATGTAGTCCGGCTCTTCCCGCAGGATGGTGAATTCCGAATGCACCCCGCCGCTCGGGCTCAGCGCATGGGCAAGACCCAGGCGTCCAATTTTCTGCGGCAGCTTGTTGGCGACGAGATGGTTCAGGAAGTCTTCCGCGCCAGGCCCGGAGATGCGGCATTTGGCAAATCCTGTCATGTCGAGGATGCCGACATTGTCCATCACATTCTTGCATTCGAGGCCGACCGGATCGTGCCATTTTGAGCGGCGGAAGGAATAGTGATCTTCCTGTGGAGTGCCGGGTGGGGCATAGAAATTCGCGCGTTCCCAGCCGAAGCTGGCCCCGAAGACCGCGCCCAGATCCTTCAGGCGATCATAGATCGGCGTGCGGCGCAGCGGGCGGGCCGCCGGGCGTTCCTCGTCTGGATAATGGGTGATGAAGACGTGGTTGTAGGCCTCCTCGTTCTTGGTCACGAGGTAGGATTTGGTCGCATAATCGCCAAAGCGACGTGGATCGACGCCCAGCATGTCGATGGTCGGTTCGCCCTCGATGATCCACTCCGCCAACTGCCACCCGGCCCCGCCCGCGGCGGTGATACCAAAACTGTGACCTTCGGACAGCCAGAAATTAGGGCGGTCCCAAGCCGGGCCGATGATCGGGTTACCGTCCGGGGTGTAGCAGATGGCACCGTTATAGACTTTCTTCACACCGACCTCGCCAAAGGCCGGGACGCGGAACATCGCGCCCTCGATATGCGGCTCCAGACGGTCCAGGTCTTCCTGGAACAGCTCGTATTCGCAATCCGCCGAGGGGCCATCGACATAGCAGGCCGGTGCGCCTTTCTCGTAGGGGCCAAGGATCAGGCCACCCTTTTCCTGACGCATGTACCACTGATTGTCGGAATCGCGCAGCACGCCCAGTTCCGGCAGGCCCTGGTCCTTGCGGGCAACCAGGTCGGGATGGTCGTCGGTGACGATATACTGATGTTCCACCGGAATGACCGGGATGTCGAGGCCGACCATTGCGCCGGTCTGGCGCGCGAAACTGCCGGTGGCCGATACGATATGCTCACAGGTGATATCACCCTTGTCGGTCGAGACACACCAGTCGCCGGACGGAGTTCGGGAAATGCCGGTGACGCTGGTGTTGCGATAGATTGTGGCGCCGCGCGTGCGGGCACCCTGGGCCAGCGCCATGGTCAGGTCGGCGGGCTGGATATAGCCGTCGCCCGGATGCTGGATCGCGCCGACAAGCCCGTCGATATTGCACAGTGGCCAGATATCCTTGACCTGCTGGGGAGTGAGGAAGTTCACCTCGATCCCGATGGTCGCGGCGACCCCGGCATATTGCCGGTATTCGTCCATCCGGTCCCGGGTCTGGGCGAGGCGGATGTTGGAGACCTGCGCAAAACCGACATCCTGGCCGGTTTCCTTCTGAAGTTCCTGATAGAATTCGACCGAGTATTTATGCACCTGGCCGACGGAATAGCTCATGTTGAACAGCGGCAGCAGACCCGCTGCATGCCAGGTGGAGCCGGAGGTCAGTTCCTTGCGCTCGATCAGGACAACGTCGCTCCAGCCCTTCTTTGCCAGATGGTAGAGGGTGGAGACCCCGACGACGCCGCCCCCGATGACGACAACCCGCGCATGGCTTTTCATATTTGCTGCACCCTTCCCGATGGACATGGAACTTTTCAGGCGGATATCGGACCTTTGGATATCGCACGGTTATTCTGGCCGCAGAATGTTGAAAGCCGCCCTGACCCGCTTTCACGTTTGCGACGTTGACGCCAAATCCTACGCCACATCGATGCTTATTCGGTATTCGATGTTTTTGGGCAATAGCTTGAGTCAATACACGGGGTAGGGTTATACTTTCCGGGTATTGAATGCGTCTTTGCGGATCGCATGTGGGCAGTAACGTTAACCAAACGTTGCACGCTTTACAGAGTGAAGACGCGCATGGGGTAATATTCATGCTGTATAAACAATGACACCACCAGACAGCAGGCTACCTTCGGAAGGAAAAGGGTCCTTTGCCGACCGGGCCGCGGCCCTGTTGGCATCCGACAGGATTGATGATGTCGTCGCCCTGTTCGATTCACCTGAAACCGACAGGCCTTTTCTGCGCTGGTCCCCATCTGTGGATGAGTTGCCGAACGAGACGATGCGGGGTTTCCTTCGGACATGGGACGCATTGCCACGCCGGGACGGACAGAATCTGCCCAACCATGAGGACTTCGATGTCTTCGATTTCCGACTGTCCATGGGCTACATGTTCTATCTTGACGTGCTGGAGGAGGGGGCGGATTTCCGCTATCGGGTTTTCGGCAGTCGGCTTGCGGAATTTGCCGGGCTCGACTGGAGTGGCAGGACCCTGTCCTCCTATCCGGCATCGACCTACAGCCGGGATTTCATGCTGACCGGGTTCAAGGCGATCCTGCTGCGGCGGGAACCACTTCAGACACAGCACAGTTCGCCGCGCAATCATATGATCGCGACCTGGCACAGGATCGTGGTTCCATTGATTGATGATGGTGGTGTGATATCCCGGATACTGGGCATGAATGTACCTGCTTCACAGATACAACGCGCCAAAAACCAGCTGTTCGATATCCTCTAGTTCGGGTAGGCACCGATGATGCCTCCTCTTGCTGGCCTGACATCGCCGTGCCGGTTATCGGCTGCGATGAATGACGCGGCTATGGGGGATTGAAGTCGCGTTTTCGAACGTCGGAACTGCGTGATCGCGTCATAAGGGGGAATGCGGCGGCGGTTCCGGTAAGGATGCCCGTTCGCGTGGTCTTTGCAGGACTGTTGGTCGATCCATAAGCGCCGTGCCGATCCGGCAACGGAGGTCGAAGTAGCCCAGGAAGGGGATAGTGATGAGTGACGATCTGCTCGAAACCGCAGCCGGTACGGATGGAACAGAAACCGGTGGCGGTGCCCGGCGACACGGGCGCGGTGGTGGCAGCGGCCGCGCCGCACGTCAGGCGGCAAGGGCGACCGGTGGTGCTACGACCGCAGCCTATATCACGCGCAAGATCGGCTATTTTCAACTGTTCGACGAGGAAGGTCTCGCGCTGATTGAGCGCAATGCGGACATCGTCCTGAAGGAGATCGGTCTCGACTTTCGGGGCGACGAGGAAGTGCTGCAGATGTGGCGCGACCAGGGCTGCGACGTGAAGGGCGAGCGGGTGCATTTCCCAGAAGGCCTCTGCAGGAAACTGATTCAGGACACGGCCCCGTCGCTGATCACCCAGCATGCGCGCAATCCGATGCGCACCGTGAAGATGGGTGAGGGGAATACCGTCCTGGTTCCGGCCTATGGTCCTCCCTTCGTGCGCGATCTGGATCGCGGGCGCCGTTATGGCACGATCGAGGATTTCCGCAATTTCGTGAAGCTGGCCTATATGTCGCCGGGTCTGCACCATTCCGGGGGCACTGTCTGCGAGCCGGTGGATGTCCCGGTCAACAAGCGCCATCTGGACATGGTCTACAGCCATATGCGCTGGTCCGACAAACCCTTCATGGGGTCGGTCACGGCACCGGAGCGTGCCCAGGATACGGTCGATATGTGCAAGATCCTGTTCGGTGCGGAATTCGTTGATCAGAACTGCGTCGTCATCAACCTGATCAATGCGAATTCGCCGATGGTCTGGGACGATACCATGCTGGGGGCGTTGAAGGTCTATGCCCGCAACAATCAGGCGACGGTAATATCGCCCTTCATCCTGGCCGGGGCGATGAGCCCGGTGACCATTCTGGGGACGCTCACACAGCTTTATGCCGAGGCTCTTGCCGGCATGGCGCTGACCCAGGTCGTGCGGCCCGGCGCGCCGACAATCTTCGGCACCTTTGCGTCCTCGATCTCGATGCAGTCCGGTGCCCCGACCTTTGGTACGCCGGAACCGTCACTCGTTCTTTATGGTGCGGCACAGCTGGCGCGTCGTCTCGGGGTGCCGTTCCGCTCCGGCGGCGGCCTCACAGCCTCCAAGATCGCAGACGCACAGGCAGCCTATGAATCCGCCAATACCTTGCAGACGGCGGCGCTGGCGGGGGTGAATTTCATGCTGCACACGGCGGGCTGGCTGGAAGGTGGCCTGTCCATGGGATACGAGAAATTCGTCATGGATGCCGATCAGGCGGCGATGATCGGGCGTCTGCTGGATGGCGTCGATATGAGTGAGAACGGCCAGGGTCTGGATGCCATCCGTGAAGTTGGACCGGGCATGCACTATCTCGGCTGTGCCCATACCCAGCGCAATTTCGAAACCGCCTTCTACCGGTCGCCGCTGGCCGACAACAATTCCTTCGAACAATGGGAATCCGAAGGCAGCATCGACACCAACCAGCGCGCCAATGCCCGCTGGAAGAAACTGCTGAACGAGTATGTCGCCCCGGAAATTGATGCTGGAACCGACGAGGCCCTGCGGGAATTCGTAACCAAGCGCAAGGACTCGATGCCCGACGCAAGCTACTGACATCAGACGTAATGGCGGATTGAGCGACCCCTGTGAGACGGTGTTGATTGTCATCGCTCTTTCGCCCCTGCGACCCGGTCTCTATGATGAGGGGTCAAACCGGGGAGCATTCTATGGCGAAGCATGGATATGAGGGCGGGCGGTTGAATCTGCCCTTTGTCGGGCATTGTACATTTGGCAAGCAGCCGGTCTGCCTGGATTGGGATGGGATCGACGCGGATGTCGCGGTTCTGGGTGCGCCCTTTGACATGGGGACACAGTATCGCGCCGGGGCGCGGTTTGGCCCGCGCTCAATCCGGGAGGCATCGACCTTGTTTTCCTTCGGTCATGGCGGGGCCTATGACTTTGAGGATGATGTGACCTATCTGCCGGTTGATCAGGTGCGCATCGTGGATATTGGTGATGCGGATATCATCCATACCGATACGATCCAAAGCCACGACAATATCGAATTCGGCGTGCGCCGGATTTTGGCAGCGGGCGCGCTGCCAGTGGTGCTGGGCGGTGATCATTCGGTTCACATTCCCTGCATCCGTGCCTTTGAAGATCAGGAACCGGTGCATATCATTCATATCGACGCGCATCTGGATTTCGTCGATGAACGCCATGGCGTGCGCTATGGCCATGGCAATCCGCTGCGCCGCGCGTCAGAGATGTCCCATGTCACGGGCTTCACACAGCTTGGTATTCGGAATGTTTCCTCCTCCAACCGGGAGGATTATGACGCCGCCCGCCGTGCGGGATCCACGATTCTGTCGGTGCGCCATTGCCGGGAACTCGGGCGCGACGGCGTGTTGGCGAAGATACCGGATGGCGTGCGCTACTACCTGACAATTGATATCGACGGCTTTGATCCCTCCATCGCCCCCGGCACCGGAACGCCCAGCCATGGCGGATTCTTGTATTACGAGGTGCTGGAAATCCTGCAGGGCCTGACTGCGAAAGGCGATATCGTCGGCATGGACCTTGTGGAGGTCGCGCCGGATTATGACCATAGCGGATCGACGGCCTTCCTTGCGGCGCAGCTTTTGATGAACGTGCTGGGTTTCATTTTCCACGCACGGGGTAAATCCGCCTAAAGTGCCTTGCCATCGCGCAGAATGGCGAGTGCTTCCGATGTATAGCGGGCATCCGGATCGTGTGCGGGGCCATGCAGGGTCAGGCCCGGCAGCATCACTGTGCCGCCGCGAACGCCCTTGCGGGCATTGATGATGATGCGCTTGGCAGGCTCGCCCGACCGAGGCCAGAGCGGCAGGATCGTGATGTCGCCCGCTTTTCGGTGGAGCAGCGCCAGAATATCGTCCAGCCTGTCGGCGCGATGGATCAGCGTAAGTCCGCCGCGCGGCCGGGTCAGTTTCAGTATTGCCCCGATCCAGTCCTTCAACTGTGCATCCCCCTCGACATTGGAGCGGGCGCGATGCGGAATTGGTGAGGTTTCACCGGCGCTTCGCTCCAGATAAGGCGGATTGGCGAAAACCTGATCGAAGCTGTTTGGTGTGACCTCCTCCGGCAGGGACAGAAGGTCGCCGGTGATGATGGTTGTGCGGTTGGCGAGGCCGTTGCGCAAGGCGTTTTCCCACGCCAGGGTGGCGCTGTCGGGGTCAATTTCCAAACCGTACAGATGCGGCCCCTGGACTCGTGCGCCATAACAGAACAGAGCTGTGCCGATACCGCATCCCAGATCCAGCACTGCACCATCCTGGCGTTCCGGCACGGCGGCGGCCAGCAGCACGGGGTCCATCGCGGCACGATAACCCTGTTTCGGCTGTTGGAGGACAAGACGTCCGTCCAGGAACCTGTCGGCGACGATTTCCGTCATGGCACATCCTGTCCCGCATCCAGGAGCAGCCGACGGGCGCGCTCATAGTCGTCGTCCAGCACCATCAGGCGCCTTGGCAGGATGCCAAGGGAACCTTCGAGAATGCTGGTATGGGTATCGAAAATCACGCAGTCGATACCGGAGTCCCGCAGCAGCACTTCGATGAAGGAAAGCTGGACGGCGTCATTGCTGCACAGGAGTTCCTTCATGATCCGGTTCCTTCCGGTTCGGGGATTTCCAGAGTGTAGAGGCGGACCGGATTCGCTCGCCCGCGGATTTCATGAGGACCGAGATCACGCAGTGCTAAACCGACCGCCTGGTAGGCTGTCGCCTCGTGGATCAGGATATCGGTATGCAACTGCTTGTTCAGGTCTTCCAGACGGGCGGCGAGATTAACCGTATCGCCATGGACGGTATAGTTCATTCGGGATGCAGCCCCGACATTGGCGGCGATCAGGGGGCCGGTCGCTATGCCGATCCGGCTGAACAGTCTCTGTTCGGCATAGCGGGACAAGGAAAGGCGGTGGCGCATTTCTGCGCCGCAGGCAATGGCCTTGGCCGCATGGCCAGGATCGCGCAGCGGCAGATTGAAGACCGCCAGGATCGCATCGCCCTGAAACTGGGTGACGATGCCGCCATGGGCATGGATGATGTCGACCATGTCGGTGAAATACTCGTTCAGCATGGCGACCACCCGATCCGGTCCAAGTTTCTCGGTCATATGGGTAAAGTCCACCAGATCGCAGAACAGAACCGTCGCTTCGACCTTCTGCGGAGCCAGATCCTGCGGTGATGTCAGCATACGCTCTGCGATTTTTTCCGGCACGACGCGCCCGAAAAGCTCCAGGATACGTTCCCGCTCCATCAATCCTTTCACCATCGCACCGAATGCGATACCGGCCTCGTCCAGTTCCTTCATGCGGCTGCGGGGCAGGGCGGGAATGGTTTTCAGCGCACCGCTTGCAACCTGCTCTGATGCGGCGGCCAGGGCCTGGATCGGGCGACTCGTGGCACGCGCCAAAGTCAGAGCGACAAGGATGGAGAGGATGAACACCCCGCCGCCAACAGCCAGTATCCAGCGCACACGATCCCGGAACACATCATAAATTGACTCATTGACATAGAGGCCAACGATGATGGACCTGTCGGTCGCCAGCCCTTCGACCCGGCGATAGGAGAATAGGTAATCCTCTCCGGAAAATTCGGTTCGCCCCATCCGGAAACCGTCAGAATCGGCAAAGTTCTCGAGTATGACTTCCTCTAGCACCGGGAAGGCCGCAAGGATGCCATCCTGGAAGGTTGCCAGATCCGGCAGTGGTTCTTCGGACGTCACGTCCAGCGCCAGTTCCGCCAGTCCCGGATGGGCGAGGACACGATCCTCTCCATAAAGCAGGAAAGGTACTTTTCCAGGGACGTTCTGCAGATTGCGCAGATGTGCGGACAGATCGGCAATTGCCTTGCCCTGAATAAGTAATCCGACAAACTGCCCATTGAAATGGATCGGCGTGTGCAGATTGATGACCGTCTGGGCGATTTCAGGCACCCAGACTGGCCGCCGCCAGACCGATCCATTGGAAGTTCGCGCAACTTCAAGCGCTTCAACGATGCCCGGAAAATCGTGATAGTTTCCAATTCTGACGACGGGCAGGGTTCCGTTGTGACGGTCGCTCAGAAATCGATATCCCAGACCCTCTACATCGATCATCAGCATGCCCGCCAGATCGGGCAGCGCCGCCATGGAGGATTCGAGGACAACGGAGAGACGGTTGGGATCGGAGAATCGGATTCGACCGGCTTCGAACTGTGCCGCCAGATAGGCAGCCTGATATTCAATCGGGCGCAGTTCTTCGGTCAGGCGAAGTTCAGCCTGATCGACCATTTGCGTTGATTCCCGCGCCATGAGGCTAAGCGTGTTGCCAAGCGCACCCAGCAGGCCGGTCAGAATGACCGCGGTAAGGGACAGGGCCAGCAACCCGCAAAATCCGCCAAGAAGCACAGTGCGAATGGAAAAGGTCATAAAACGGTGTGTCCCCCGATCAAAGCCGGGAAAGAATGCCGGACAGAGGGTGTGGTATCAATCAGAAGCGCTCCATGTCCCGCCTTATAATTTCTTGGCTTGGCGGGAGCATTTCTTGTCGATAAGGTTTTTGTCATGCATTTATCAGACTCTCAGATCGAAGAATTCGACCGTTCCGGTTTCCTCCTGTTTCCAGGTCTTCTGGATGAAGAGGAAGCACGGGTACTCCACGCTTCGGCTACCGAACTCTGTAAACGGACCGGGCCAGAGGTGGTACGCGAGAAGGCGACGAACGGCATCCGTCTGGCCTATGGCGGTCATGCGCTGTGTGATCCCTTTGCGCGTCTAAGCATCCTGCCACGGCTGTTGAATCCAGTGCGGCAGTTGCTGCGTGAGGATGTTTATATTCACCAGAGCCGCCTGAATCCGAAGGAAGGATTTTCCGGCGGAGCCTGGAACTGGCATCAGGATTTCGGAACATGGCATCGCGAGGACGGCATGCCGGAACCGCGCTGTGTCATGACAGCGATATTCCTCGACGACGCCAATGCCGTAAACGGCCCGCTGCTGGTGCTGCCCGGATCGCAACATCATGGTATTGTCGATGATGTGACACAGGAGGATGCGACCGGCTATACGGTTATGCAGATTGACCCGCCCGTCGTCGCTGATTTTGCCAACCGTAACGGCATCGTGCCTCTGATGGGACCGGCGGGCACGGTGGCCTTCATCCATTGCAATCTGGTGCATGGATCGTCGAACAATGTCAGCCCCTGGCCCAGAGCGATCATGTATTTCAACTACACCGCTGTCAGCAACGCGCCAACCGGCGGGAATGGCCGTGCCTGGTTTCACAACAATCAGGACCGCGCCCCCCTCCAGCCCGGTGACGACGACGCATTGCACGCGCTAGCCAGGGCGGCAGAGTAGAGACATCTATCGTTCAAGGGGGGCATTTTGAAAGCAATCGTCCGAGGTGTACAGTTTGCCTCAACCGTCTTGCTCTGTTTTGCTTTCGGTTCATCGGCCTGGGCAATCGGAGATCCTGAGCGGGGTAGAGCCTTTGTCGAAGCTTTTGAATGCGAGGCCTGTCACGCGACGGATGGAACGTCGGTTGCACCGGGAATTTCCATTATATCCGGTCAGAAATCGGGCTATCTCTATCGCACGATGCTGCATTTCAAGGCGGGGCGGTTCGAGGATCGGGACGGGGTTGTTGTTCAGCGACGGCATCCGGTGATGAGTCGGATCACGAAAGCCCTGAATATCAGCGATATCCGGGATATTGCGGCCTACTATGCCTCAAAGGATTGCAACAGCGCGCCCGACCGGGAACCCGCCATCGTTGTGCCGCAAGGGATAGAATTCTGCGAAACATGCCATGGCGGTCGGCGGGATAATCCGTGGACCGATACCCCCAATCTCGCCGGGCAGGATCATGCCTATCTCTTGCAGCAACTTCATCGCCTTTGGGATGGAATGGAACAGATGGACGAGAATAATGTACGGTATCATCGTCTCTCTGAAGTGATGTTCGTGAATACCCAGGAAGAACATCTGTCGCAAATAGCGGATTACTATGCGGGCATGCCCTGCCGGAAATAACGAGAGGATTCAGCCGATGACCGCCAATACCCTGTCCTTCCCGACGCGGCCAGGCCTTGCCTGTTCAGAGGCTGAATGGGCAATGCGCGTCGATCTGGCGGCCTGTTACCGGTTGGTGCATGCCCATGGCTGGTGCGATCAGATTTACAATCACATCACCGCGCGGGTGCCGGGGGAGTCGGAGCATTTCCTGATCAATCCGTTCGGCCTGGCCTATAACGAGGTTTGTGCGTCCAATCTGGTGAAGATCGATCTGGATGGTAATGTCGTCGATGGGTCCAGCTACGGCGTCAATGCGGCGGGTTATACGATCCACAGTGCAATCCATGCTGCCCGCCACGACGCGGTCTGTGTCGTGCATACACACAGCGATGCAGGCGTGGCGGTTTCCTGTCTGGAGGAAGGTTTCGTGCCGATGACCCAGGGTGGCTTCCAGTTCCACAACCGCATGGCCTATCATGCCTATGAGGGTATTGCGCTGGATCTGTCGGAGCGGGAGCGACTGGTTGCCGATCTGGGGGACCGCTGGGCGATGATTCTCTACAATCACGGGCTGCTGACCCTGGGGGAGACGGTGAGCGCCGCCTTCACCCGACTGTATTATCTGGAACAGGCCTGCAAGGTGCAGCTTGACGTGATGCAGACCGGGCGTCCGATCAAGATGCCGTCACCGGAAGTCTGTGAACATACCGCCCGGCAATGGGAAACCGGCATGGACGGCTTGCGTGATCGTGAATTGCCGGAATGGCCTGCCTATTTGCGCATGCTCGACCGGCAGGACCCGTCCTATCGTGAATAGGGTCTGGATTTTGGAAGGTTTTCCGGTTTTCCGGACGTAAAGTCAAAAACGCGCCTTAAACGTCCAAATCATCGATGAATCGGGCGTGGTCCTGAATGTACTGGAAGCGGAGTTCTGGCTTCCTGCCCATCAGGGTTTCCACCAGACGTGCGGTGCGGCGGCTTTCCTCAAGTTCATCCTCACGGCTGCGGTCGGGTAGCTGCACGCGCAGCAGGATCCGGTTTGTGGGGTCCATCGTGGTTTCACGGAGCTGCGCCGGGGGCATTTCGCCAAGTCCCTTGAAGCGGCTGATATCGACCTTCGCATTTGGCTTGAACTCGGATTTCAGCAGCGCGTCCTTGCCCTCGTCATCCATCGCATAGACCGACTTGCCACCCTGGGTCAGTCGATAGAGGGGGGGCTGGGCCAGATAGAGGCGTCCGGCTTCAATCAGGCCCGCCATCTCGCGATAGAAGAAGGTCATCAGCAGGGCGGCGATATGTGCGCCATCGACATCGGCGTCTGTCATGATCACGACCCGCTCATAGCGCAGTTTCTCGACATTGAAATCGGCCCGCGTGCCGCATCCCAGCGCCTGGATGATATCCTTCAATTCCTGGTTCTGGCTCAGCTTGTCAGCAGAGGCCGAGGCGACATTGAGGATCTTGCCTTTCATCGGCAGGATCGCCTGGGTCTTGCGATTGCGCGCCTGCTTGGCGCTGCCGCCCGCGCTGTCGCCTTCCACCAGAAAGATTTCCGTTCCCTCCGCACTCTCGTCGGAGCAGTCAGCCAGCTTGCCCGGCAGGCGTAGCTTGCGAGTCGGGGTCTTGCGGCGCTGTTCCTTTTGGGCCTTGCGCTTCTGGCGCTCATCAACGCGCTCCAGAATGCGGTCCAGCAAGTCATTGGCGGAGGCCGGGTCTTCGGTCAGCCAATGGTCGAAACGATCCTTCAGTGCCGGTTCCACCATCTTCCCGGCATCCAGTGAGACCAGTTTTTCCTTGGTCTGGCCTTGGAACTGCGGATCGGGGATGAAGACCGACAGCATGATGCAGGCTTCGCCCGTCACATCTTCGCCAGTGATCTGGGCGGCTTTCTTGTTGCCAACCAGTTCGCCATAGGCGCGGATCGACTTGGCGAGCGCCGAGCGCATCGCGCTTTCGTGGGTACCACCCTGGGGGGTCGGGACGGTGTTGCAATAAGTATGGCAGAAGCCGTCGCCATCGGCGGGCCAGTGGATTGCCCATTCCATCTGCCCGACACTATCAGACGCTTTCCAGGCACCGGCGAAGGGGCGGGGCGTGATCGTGACGCGGGCACCCAAGGTGTAGGTTAGGTAATCCCTTAGCCCCCCCGGAAAATGCAGCACGCCCTTTTCCGGTACATCCGAGCCGTCGCGCAGCAGTGATTTCGGGCAGGACCAGCGAATTTCGACACCCTTGAACAGATAGGCCTTGGAACGGGCCATGCGATAAAGCTGTTCCGCCTCAAAGCACAGTTTCGGGCCGAAGATTTCCTTGTCTGGCGTGAAGATGACTGTGGTGCCGCGCCGGTTATGGGCTTCGCCGACTTTTGCAAGCGGGCCAAGTGCATGGCCACGACTGAAGGACTGGCGATAGAGAATCCGATCGCGTGCGACCTCGACCACCAGGCTTTCGGACAGCGCATTGACGACCGACACGCCGACACCGTGCAGGCCGCCGGAGGTCGCATAGACCTTGCCAGAGAATTTACCGCCGGAATGCAGTGTCGTCAGGATGACTTCCAGGGCGGATTTGTTTTTGTATTTCGGGTGCGGATCGACCGGGATGCCGCGCCCGTTGTCGCGCACGGTGCAGGATCCGTCCTCTCCCAGTTCCAGTTCGATCCGGCTGGCGTGACCGGCAACGGCCTCGTCCATGGAATTGTCGAGCACTTCGGCGACGAGGTGATGATAGGCACGTTCATCGGTTCCGCCGATATACATGCCGGGGCGGCGGCGGACGGGTTCCAATCCCTCCAGGACTTCGATGTCCTTGGCGGAATAATCAGCCTCACCCTTGCCGGAGTTCTGGAAAAGATCGCTCATAAGCGCATTATACGGGCTGGACCGTCCCCCGCAAGCTTATAGAGTGTCGGGCGCAGCACTTAACCACAAGATATAGGATTATCAGCATCATGGGCGAAACCAAGCAGACCGAGCCGCGCGGTGAATTGCAAATCCGGACCATTGCCATGCCTGCCGACACCAATCCCGCAGGCGATATTTTCGGCGGCTGGGTGCTGTCCCAGATGGATGTCGCGGGCGGCATCCTGGCCCGTGCCCGGGCGGGCGGGCGTGTCGCCACGGTGGCGGTGGACGGGATGACATTCTATCTGCCGGTCTTCGTTGGCGATGTCGTGTGTTGCTATGCCGATATCGTGAAGACCGGTCGGACCTCTGTTGCTGTTCATATTCAGACCTGGGCACTGCGCGCTGATACGTTGAACAGGGTGCTGGTGACAGAGGGTGTTTATACCTATGTCGCCATCGGCCCAGATCGGACCCCCAGGCCAATAGATGGATGAGGCATCGTTGTGGTTTACAAACTGATCCTCGGCGAAATCCGTCTGTAATGACCTTGCAGATCTATACTGTATAGGCCAGCGGTAGGCGGCCGCCGTCGACATAGATCGTTTGACCGGTCATGTAGCTCGACTCCTCAGACGCCAGAAAGACTGCGGCACTGGCGATTTCGTCGACCTCGCCGGGTCGGCCCATCGGCGTGCGCGACATGATCTTCGCCTTGGCGGAGGGGTCGCCCATGACTGCAGCGAACATCTCCGTATTGATGCTGCCGGGACCGATTCCGTTGACGCGGACATTCTTCGTCGCCAATGACAGGGCCATGGACTTGGTGAGTTGGTTCACACCGGCCTTGCTGACGACATAACCGACCAGATTTGGATGGGAGAGCACAGCGTTGATTGAGCTCATATTGATGATCGAGCCCTTAACACCCTTGGCCACCATATGCCGTGCCACCGCCTGGCCAACCAGGAAGACCCCACGCAGGTTCACGCGCAGGACCTTGTCAAAATCGGCGACGTCGAGGTCCAGGAAATCCTCCTTGTGAACGATCCCGGCATTGCTCACCAGGATGTCTATGCCGCCGACCTGATCAGAGATGGCATCGACCATTGTCTTGACGTCGTTCTCGTCACCGACATCACAATGAGTTTCGTAAAGGGTGCTTCCCGACTTCTGGATCAATTCACCGGCCTGTCCGGGGAAGGCGATGTCGGAAGATATGACGGTCGCGCCCTCATTCAGGAACCGGTCAACGATTCCTTTGCCGATACCCTGACTGCCACCGGTGACGAGAGCGGTCTTGCCGGTGAAGCGCTGCGGGAAGGTCTGGCTCATGGTATCCTCAATCTGGAAAGGCCGGGAGTGGATATTTCTGATCAGACGGTATTCCAGTCGTCAGGGCATAAGTCTACCCTTGATCTGGTTATGTGGTTTTGATGGGAGGGGGCTTATCAAGAGTGCAGGGACCGGTTTCAACCGCATCCCTGCACTTTGTTTCTGGCCTGTGGTCAGACAGTTGCGTCCTGCAATTCAGGCTGCGCCGCTTTCGGATCCGCACCGAACCGGTTGCTGCCATTTGTTCCGGGCATGCAGGCAAAAATCAGGAACACGATGAACCCGACCAACGGAATCAAAAGAATGAGATACCACCATCCCGATTTGTTGATATCGTGCAGACGACGAACCGAGACGGTAATCGATGGAATGATTATAGCGAGAGAAAAGAGACCCGAGAAAATGCCCGCTCCAGCTTCATAGTTCATAAGACCAAGAACAATATCTAGATATGTTAGGGCCAGAATAAGCACGGTTATGAAAAGGTAGAAAAGCCAATATTCCTTGCGCCGGGCGCGTCCCTTGAATTCGAAATATTTCCGGAAAGGTTGTAGAGCCAGATCCATTGGTGTCACTCCTTATGATTGTTTGATCGCCCGTAGAATGTAAAATAAATCATAATAACCCTGAAAAACATAGAGGAAATATGAATGGTGTCGAAATTGATCGATATCCCAACACTATCGTCAGCCGCTATCCTTTCGGCGCGTCCCGCCGGGCCTGTAGCATCTGGCGGATCAGGATTGGGGCGATGGCTATGGCTCCGATGCCGAATGTGATCGGTTCCGGGGCGATGAAGAGCAGCGAGGCGATGCCGATCCACCAGCGTTCCAGCCGCGTCAGCGGAGCGAGCAGGAAGCCGGAAAAGGCGACTCCCAGGAACCCGATCCCTGTCATCGCCCCGATAAGCGTTGTCGTGAAGGCAAGCCAGGTGAAGCCGTCCGTCACCAGCAGCAGCGCCGGAGAATAGACAAAGACAAAGGGCACCAGCGCCTTGGCGATGCCGAGCCGGAAGGCGGTATTGCCGGTCTTGAACGGATTCGACCCGGCGATTCCGGCGGCGGCATAGGCGGCCAGCGCGACCGGTGGCGTGATATCCGCCAGAACGCCGTAATAGAAGACGAAGAAATGCGCCACCAGCGGTTCGACCTGTAACTGTGTCAGGGCCGGGGCGGCGACGGCAACCAGAATGATATAGGTCGCAGTGGTCGGGATACCGGCCCCCATGATGATGCAGGCAAAGGCAATCAGGATGAGCGAGAAGAACAGCGCCCACTGCATGACGCTGAAATAGGCGAAGGGCCAGATCCCGCCCATGACGTTGCCGAGATCGGTCGCGGTCTGGATCACGACATAGCCGAGCCGGAACCCGACACCGGTAAGGGTCACGACGCCCACGACGATCCCTACTGTTGCTGCGGCTGCCCCGACGGCCAGCGTGCTCTTTGCCCCGGCAGCAAGTGCGTTCCACAAATCGATGAACGTGAGCCGGTTCACCGGGTTAAGAAATCCGACAACAATGCAGGCGATGATACCGTAGACGGCGGCGAAATCCGGCGTCCGCCCGGACAGGATCAGGTAGACCAGGATCGCCAGCGGGATGACCGACAGCCAGTGCTGCCGCAGGACCAGCAGCGCCTTTGGGATTTCGTGCGCGGGCAGGCCTTTCAAGCCCAGCTTGCGAGCCTCCAGATGTACCATGATGAAAATACCGAAATAATGCAGCATCGCCGGAAAGAGGGCGGCGGCAAGAATGTCGCGCAGCGGGATTTCCAGATATTCCACCATGATGAAGGCGGCGGCCCCCATGATCGGCGGTGTGATCTGCCCGCCGGTGGAGGAGGTGGCCTCGACCGCGCCCGCGAAATGGGCGGGATAGCCGACCCGCTTCATGGCCGGGATGGTGAGTGCCCCGGTGGTAACCGTATTGGCGATGGAGGAGCCGGAGATCGTCCCCATCATCGCAGAGGAAAAGATCGCGACCTTGGCCGGGCCACCCGCGAACCGACCGGCGACGACCACGGCCAGATCGATGAACAACTGCCCCAGCCCGATCCGTGTTGCCAATACGCCGAACAGGATGAAGAGGAAGACATATTGCGCCATCACGCCGATGGCGATGCCGTAGATACCCTGATCGGTCATGTAGAGATGGTTGATCAGCGCCAGCCAGCTCGCCCCGCCATGCTTCAGCGCGCCTGGCGCATAGGGACCGAACAATGCGAACAGGATGAAGATTATCGCGATCAGCGGCAGGGTTGGACCGACCGAGCGTCGCGTCGCCTCCAGGGTGATCAGCAACAGAGCCGTCCCCATCATGATTTCGGACTGGCTGGGATTGCCGACCCGTACCGCGACGACTTCGGCAGGCAGAAGTGGCAGATACAGTGAGGCCGCGACGGCCAGGAACGCAAAAATCAGATCAGGGATCGACACATTGCCGATCAGGTACCAGCGGTGCTGAACAGGGCTGTCCAGCGATGATTTGCGCATTGGGAACAGTACGAAGACCAAGCCCAGCACAAAGGCGAGATGGATGCCCCGATGCAGCAATTCACGAATGTTGCCGAAGCCAGACGCATAGAAATGATAGGCCGACATCGCGACCAGAATTGCCGCAATTGCCAGCGCCATGCGCGGGCCGGTATTGCGAAAGGCGGTTTCCGGATCATAGCGGCGCTGGAGAGCTTCCAGTTCCTCCGCACTGGGTGCGTCGGGGGAGGGTGTGCTGTTCGCCATGGCACCGGATCCAAATAGGGGAAATGAAAAAATGGCCGGACACCAGAGCGCCCGGCCATTTCAGTCCAGTCGAAAGCTTATTTCAGCAGGCCCGCTTCTTTATAGAAGCGTTCGGCACCCGGATGCAGCGGCACACCGACACCGGCCAGTGCCGTATCGGGCGTGATGGTCTTGCCCTTGGCATGGCCGACATCCAGCAGGATGCGGGATTCCTCGTTCCACAACGCCTTGGTGATGTTGTAGATCAGTTCTTCGCTTTCCTTCGCGCTGGTGAACCACTGGGCACCGACAGCAACGGTCGAAACTCCGGCCACGCCCGGATAGGTTTCTGCCGGGATGTCGCTCTGGGAGAAGAAGCCGTATTTCTCGGTCAGCGCCTTCGCGCCATCGCCGTCAATCGGGACCAGTGTCATATCGACTGCCGATGCCAGTTCGACCAGTGAGCCGGTGGGGTAACCCGCGACGACGAAGAAAGCGTCGATCTTGCCGTTCCGCAATGCTTCCGAAGCCGCGTTGCCCTTCAGGGCTTCCGGGGTGATGTCGTCAACGCTGACACCATTTGCTTCCAGGATCAGCAGTGCATCGACATAGGTACCGGAGCCCGGCTCGTCGAGCGAGACGCGCTTGCCCTTCAGATCGGCGACCGAATTGATACCACTGTCCTTAAGGGCGACCAGATGGATATGCTCATCGAACAAAGCAGCGATGGTCCGCAGGTCTTCGGCGGGCGGCTGGCCTTCCATCGTGCCGGTGCCGGTATAGGCCCAAAAGGCGACGTCCGACTGGGCGAAACCCGAATTGCGCAGGCCCGACATGATTGCGTTCACATTGTCGACCGACCCGCGGGACGACACGGCGGATGCGATCAGCCCGTCGACGCCGCAGCTTCCACCTTCACCGCATTCACGCGATCCCGGCGGTTTGGAGATCGCATTCGCGATCACGCCCCCGATCGGATAATAGGTATAGGCCGTGCCCCCTGTGCCGATCGTGAAGAAAGTGATGTCCTGGGCAACAGCCGACCCGGCAAACCCGCCGACGCAGACAGCCGCGACGGCAAGTGATTTCTGAAAGCTCTTAAGGATTGTCATGGTTTTCCTCCGTTTCCACGGTGGACATGTAACAATGCGGGTGCAGGGATAGGCAAGCAAAATAGCCGAAATGAAATAGCTTCTGAGTCTTGAGTGTCTGTGTCATCACCATTGGTGCCAGATGACATGCGTCAGAAATTAGAAAGAACCTGTTCCGAACCCCTTTGAAAGGCCTGATCATAATTCAGACCGTTCATGGCATATTCGAAGCCTGTTTCCGCCATTGCCACACGCTCGTCAGGCGTACCGTGGTGATTTCTGTTATTGAATTCGAAATCTCCGATTTCATAAAGCAGACGTCCGGCGAACCACAGGGATATCTCAGGGTTTTCCTGTTTGCGCAGACCGAGGAAATACCCCGCCAGCAGATCCGCATGAAGTTCTATCCGCTTAACCGTGCTTTGTCCTGTCAATAGGTGGTCCATGAGTCCAGATCTGAACTGGGCGATATGTCCGAATTCATGGGCGACGATGGCCATAACCGCGATGCCCTGATCGTTGGATCGGTCCATAACGGACTGGAACATGGTTTGACCGAACATAACCGTTCCCCAGGTTCCAGGCACCTTGGTTTCCGAACTGGCATAGGCATTTGGCGCACCTGAATCGTCTATGAACCCAAAGCCCGGACGTTCGTTGAAAATCTGCGATATTCGGACCAACGCACGCCCAAATGCGCGGTCATAGGCAGGGTTTCCGGTCGTTGTTATCAAAGTATTCGGGGATGCAAACCGCGTGACATGGGAAGCAAGGCTGCCAAAGGCCGAGGCGGGAACGACGCACCCATTAACATCGGAAAATTGCGCAGCCTGATTGGAATTGAGTGGGAGCAAACATGTTGCGCAGGCGAGGGACTGGAGAGCCGCGCGTCTGGTAAGGGATGGATGTCGGTCCATTGCCGCCTCCTATTCCGGTACGGTAACCCCATTATGCGGGACACGGAAATTATCGTAACAGTAGCAGGGCATTCCGACTTGGCCCTGAACATTCATTGTGCACCAGAAATAGGTTGTTTGGCAGATGCGGGTAAAATTTTGATTCTGTGGTGAGGGTTGGGGCATCGGCTGAGGTGTCTGCCGTGGTGCAGGTTGCTGTGGCGAAGACGGTGGCTGTTGCGAGGTATCGGTAGCATTAGGGCATTCGCCAAAATAGCAGCCGTCTTGCCCACTTTGCTGTGAACCGGACAGGTTGGGTGGCAATGCTTCACCCCCAGCTTCGCATCGGTCATACTGTTGTTCACATGAGTTTGATTCCATATCCCAATTGTCGTTGCACCTGTCGGTGCATCGGTCCCATGAATCGAAATCGTCAGGAAATCTGGCATCGCATGTCGCCCAGCACCTATCACTATTTTGATCGGCAGCGACGGAACAGATATCCCATTGATCGGAGCAGGTCTGGGCAAATGTTGGGCTAAAAGGAAACATCACCAAACAAAGCAACGCCGGAACCCAAAGGCCAAGCGCAATACATAGTGTTGAAATGTGGCCCCGTTCCATCCTCGACCACCCTTAATATTCAACTTTCGAAACAGTTTTCCATGAATCCATGTATCACGTTCAGGTGAAATAATCATCTTAAAATCCATCAGAGGGACAGAGGATCCCATGATCGTCTGATTGATAATGGGGAGTCGATTGTCCAGATGTGCTATCCCGCCTTCGCCTGAGCCGATTTGCCGAGATAGGGAGCGAGATAGTGGCCGGTATGCGAGCGTTCGATCTTTGCGACCTCTTCCGGCGTGCCCTGGGCGACGATTTCTCCGCCGCGGGTACCGCCGTCGGGGCCGAGATCGATGATCCAGTCGGCGCATTTGATGACTTCCAGATTATGCTCGATGATGACGATGGTATTGCCGCTCTCGACCAGCGTTTGCAGCACTTCCAGCAGTTTGCGCACGTCGTCGAAATGCAGGCCCGTTGTTGGTTCGTCCAGCACGTAGAGGGTCCGGCCCGTCGCCTTTTTCGAGAGTTCCTTGGCCAGTTTCACACGCTGCGCCTCGCCGCCCGACAGGGTCGTCGCCTGCTGCCCGACCTTGATATAGCCGAGTCCAACCCGCTGCAGCGTCACCAGCTTGTCGCGGATCGCGGGTACCGCCTTGAAGAAATCCGCACCCTCGTCGACGGTCATGTCCAGCACATCGGCAATGGATTTGTCTCGATAGTGGATTTCAAGAGTCTCGCGGTTATAGCGATGGCCATGGCACTGGTCGCACTGGACATAGACATCGGGAAGGAAATGCATCTCGATCTTGATCATGCCGTCGCCCTGGCAGGCCTCGCAGCGCCCGCCCTTGACGTTGAAGCTGAACCGGCCCGGCTGATAGCCCCGCGCCTTGGCTTCGGGCAAACCGGCGAACCAGTCCCGGATGGGGGAGAAGGCCCCGGTATAGGTCGCCGGGTTGGAGCGCGGGGTGCGTCCGATGGGGGACTGGTCGATATCGATGATCTTGTCGAGGAACTGGGTTCCCTCGATCTTGTCATGGGCACCCGGCTGGGTGCGCGCGCCCATCAGACTGCGCGACAGGGCCTGCTGCAAGGTTTCGATGATCAGGGTCGACTTGCCCGATCCGCTGACCCCCGTCACCACCGTCATGGTGCCGAGAGGGATCGTCGCATCGACATTCTGCAGGTTGTTTTCGCGCGCCCCGAAGATCTTCAGCAACTGGCCTTTGTGGCCCTTGCGCCTCGACTTCGGGATCGGGATCTGCTTGATGCCGGTCAGATATTGCGCGGTCAGGCTGTTCGGGTTCTGCATCACTTCGGCGGGTAAGCCCGCCGCCACAACATGGCCGCCATGGATGCCCGCGCCCGGTCCCATATCGACCAGATAATCCGCCGCGCGGATCGCATCCTCGTCATGTTCCACCACGATCACGGTATTGCCGAGATCGCGCAGCCGCCGCAACGTCGCCAGCAGCCGGTCATTGTCGCGCTGATGCAGGCCGATGGAGGGTTCGTCCAGCACATAGAGCACCCCGGTCAGGCCGGAGCCGATCTGCGAGGCGAGCCGGATGCGCTGGCTTTCCCCACCGCTCAACGTGCCGGAATTGCGGCTGAGCGCCAGATAGTCTAGGCCGACATTGTTGAGGAATCCCAGCCGCTCGTTGATTTCCTTCAGGATGCGATAGGCGATTTCCTTCTGCTTGTCAGTCAGATGCTCATCCAGACCGGTAAACCAGCCCCCGGCCTCGGCAATCGACATCTGGGAGATTTCCCCGATATGCCGCCCGCCAACCTTCACTGCCAGCGCCTCTGCCTTCAGCCGGTACCCGTTGCAGGCCGGGCAGGGGGTCACTGCCTGGTATTTCGACAGTTCTTCCCGCGACCAGTTCGACTCCGTCTCGCGGAAGCGGCGTTCCATATTTGGGATCACGCCCTCGAACGGCTTGGTGGTCTTGTAGGAACGCAGCCCGTCATCGTAGCGGAACTCGATGGCAGTCTCCCCACTGCCAAGCAGGATGCAGTCCTGCACCGCCTGGTCCAATTCCCCGAACGGGGTCTTCAGGGAGGCGTTGTAGTGCCGCGCGATGGCTTCCAGTGTCTGCTTGTAATAGGGGGAGGTGGTGCTGGACCAGGGCGCAATCGCCCCCTGCCACAGCGATTTCGTGCGGTCGGGGACGATCAGATCAATGTCGAACTTCATATCGGTTCCCAACCCGTCACAGGTCGGGCAGGCACCGAAGGGATTGTTGAAGCTGAACAGACGCGGCTCGATTTCCTCGATGGTGAAGCCGGAAACCGGACAGGCGAATTTGGCGGAGAAGATCACCTGATCCCCGGTATCAGCGCTTTCGGCGAACAGCAGTCCATCGGAAATCTGCAATGCGGTCTCAATCGAATCGGCCAAGCGTGACTGCAATTCGTCGCGCACCACAACGCGATCCACAACAACATCGATGGTGTGTTTCAGTTTCTTGTCGAGCGGTGGGACTTCCTCGATTTCGTAGAACTTCCCGTCCACCTTGACCCGCTGAAAGCCCCGTTTCTGGAGTTCCGCGAATTCCTTGCGGTATTCCCCCTTGCGTCCGCGTACCATCGGCGCGAGCAGGTAGAGTCGTGTGCCCTCACCCATATCCATGATCCGGTCGACCATCTGGCTGACGGTCTGACTTTCGATGGGCAGGCCGGTCGCGGGGGAATAGGGGATTCCGACCCGCGCCCAGAGCAGGCGCATATAGTCATAGATTTCCGTCACTGTCCCGACGGTGGAACGCGGATTCTTCGATGTCGTTTTCTGTTCGATGGAGATTGCCGGGGACAGTCCCTCGATCAAATCCACATCGGGCTTCTGCATCATCTCCAGGAATTGCCGGGCATAGGCTGATAGGCTCTCGACATAGCGGCGCTGGCCATCGGCATAGATCGTGTCGAAGGCTAGGGAGGATTTCCCCGAACCACTCAATCCGGTGATGACAACCAGCTTGTCGCGGGGAAGATCGACATCAATGTTTTTCAGATTATGCTCGCGCGCACCGCGCACGGAAATCACGGTATTGGACATGAAACCCCACTGCTGGAAGGATCGATCAAGGAAGCATCCGAATATAGGACCCGTCGCACCGGACTTCGAGTCCGGAATCGCAAAAGTTCTGAATTTATTCTTTTTTGCGGATATCCCGGAAGCAAGGTAGAATAGGACGAACCTTGAGTATGGCCTGCCATCCTTCGGCGGTTGCGGACTGCTGGACGAGGAGGGAATCGGATAGTGTGAACCCGGTTCGCAATGGTGCGTGCCCGATCCTGGTATGATCGCCCAATGGCAGAGGTCCGATGAACGAAGCACAGGCACTTGATGTCGCGCGGGAGGCGATCTATGCGCTGCTGATCGTCTCCAGTCCGCTGATGCTGATCGGTCTGGCGGTGGGGCTTGTGATTGCGATCTTTCAGGCATTGACCCAAATTCAGGAAGTGACCCTTACCTTCGTTCCCAAGATCATCGTCATCTTTCTGTCGATGCTGGTGCTGCTGCCTTTCATGTTGCAGCGGTTGCAGGATCTGACGATTTTCCTGATGGACCGGATCGTTGCGATTGGATAACGCCCTTCCGTCGGGTTTCAGGCGGGACAGGAAACGTGAGGCTGTGAGATGTTGCAGGCCTTACTGACGGCGGAAATATTCACGGTATTCATGGTGTTTGCCCGGATCGGCAGCGCATTCGTGATCATGCCGTCAATCGGGGAATCCTTCCTGAACCCCCGAACCCGCCTGACATTGGCGATCCTGATTTCACTTGTGGTCGCACCGACGGTGGAGCCACTGATACCACCTATTCCACCCGGTCTGGCCGAGATGTTGGGGTTGATTTTCATCGAGATCCTGATCGGCCTGTTCATAGGCGCGGCAACGCGGATTTTCTTCATGGCCCTGGCGGTCGCGGGCAGTTTCTACAGTTTCATGAGTGGTCTTGCCAGTGCGATGATCTTCAATCCGTTGCTGGCGGACCAGGGGGCGCTGCTGTCGATCTTCCTCTCGCTCTTCGGGCTGCTGATGATTTTCGTGACCGACACGCATCATTTGCTGATCCGGACGGCGGTTGAAAGCTATGTGCTGTTCGAGCCGGGGGTCTATCCGATGGTCGGCGACATGGCTGATGTGATCACCCGAACCGTAAGCGCTTCCTTCCGGCTGGGATTCCAGTTGGCCGCGCCGATCATCGTCATCGGCCTGCTGTTCTATGTGCTGCTGGGGCTGCTGGCGCGGCTGATGCCGCAGATGCAGGTCTTCTTCATCGCCATGCCACTGCAGATCATGATGGGATTGTTTCTCTTGATGACGACCATGAGTGCGATGATGATGTGGTTCCTGACCGA
The DNA here is from genome assembly GCA_965223125.1 of Alphaproteobacteria bacterium. GTDB lineage: Bacteria > Pseudomonadota > Alphaproteobacteria > UBA8366 > Aestuariispiraceae > Pacificispira. The sequence continues at coordinate 3,323,171 of OZ244984.1, forward strand.
GTATCATGGGTTCCTCGGCCAGTTTCTGCCGTTCTGAACCTGCCGTCCTGAAGGGTGTTAGTGCGTGTCCGAACAGCCCGATGAGTCCCAAAAGACAGAAGAGCCGACTGCGAAACGGCTGCGCGATGCGCGCCAGAAAGGTCAGGTCGCGGTCAGCCGGGAGGTCAATACCTGGGTTTTGCTGTTCGGCACCGGCTTGATGATCGCCCTTGTCTTTCCGAATGTCATGAGTGGGCTGACCCGTATTTTTACTGCGTTTCTGGAACGACCACATCAGTTGCTCGTTGATTATGGTGGTCTAGGTCAGGTGATGGGCGCGGTCTTGGTGGAGGTCGCAATCCTACTGGCCTTGCCGATGGGGGTCTTCGTGATCCTGGCCCTGATCTCCGGCGTGGCGCAGACCGGGTTCAATATCGCAACGAAGCCGATCCAGCCCGAGTTGAGCAAGATATCGCCGATGAGTGGGGTCAAGAAGCTGTTTTCAGCAAAGCAGTTCGTCGAATTCCTGAAAGGCATTTTCAAGATCGTCGTTGTCGGCTTTGTCGGGATCATTCTGTTGATGCCGGAGATTCCGCGCCTAGACCAGTTGACCTCCATGGATGTGTCGGAGGTGCTCTACGAGATACAGGTGCTGGTCCTGCGGGTGTTTATCGGCATTCTGGCGATTCTGTTCGTTGTGGCGGTGCTGGATGTGATCTTTCAGCAAATGCAGCACATCAAGCAGTTGCGGATGACGAAGCAGGAAGTGAAGGAAGAGTACAAGAATACCGAAGGCGACCCCCAGGTTAAGGGTCGATTGCGCCAGATCCGGATGCAGCGGGCGCGCCAGCGCATGATGCAGGCGGTTCCGACCGCCGATGTTGTCATCACGAACCCGACTCATTTTGCCGTGGCGCTGGCCTATAAGCCGGACACGATGGAAGCACCGATTCTGGTCGCCAAAGGGCAGGATCTGATCGCGATGCGCATTCGACAGATTGCGGAGGAAAATGATGTCGCAATTGTCGAAAATCCTCCTCTGGCCCGCGCGCTTCATGCCTCGGTCGATCTCGATCAGGAGGTGCCGGGAGAACATTATGAGGCGGTCGCTCAGGTGATTTCCTACGTCTTCAATCTGAGGGGCCGGAGGATGCCGGGGTGATCGGGTGGTTCACCGGAAAGTCCCGGCAGGCTTTGCGTGAGGCATCGGTGGCGCTGGCGACACACCGGGCAACCGAACGGGTTATGCTGGATTTGCTTGGCGTAAGTATCGTGATCGTGTCCGGACAGTCCGTGGTTGTTGATATCCGCGATCCGCTGGGACTCTTTGGCAGTGTTGATCGGGATCGGGCTACATTGGGAGGTCTCGTCATGGCATTGGGCGGCACCCGTGAGATCCGTGACGCTCTGGATATGGTGATTACCCGATGCCAGACCGATGTGACGACAGCGGATGCGCAGGTGGACCCACCGGTTATTGCCATTCCAGCCCCGGCGGACTCTCCCGAAGCATCGGTGCGCTGGATCAGTATCAAGGGACAGGCTCTGACCCAGATTCAGGAAAAGGACCAGAAGGAATTGGGGGTCTCGGACGACCGGCGGATCGTGCTGGTCTTTCGGGACATCACTCAGGCACGATTGCGCGATGACGGACTGGAGCGCAAGGTTGCGCTGATGAACCGGGCCCTGGACCGGGCACCATTCGGTCTGGTGGTGTTGGGTGCGGATGGAGCGGTGCGTGATACGAACACCGCCTTTCGCCGTCTGATCGGGGGACAGTCGGCATCCGGTCGCAAGTTCACCCAGTTGTTTCAGCCGGAAGACCAGGGGCGGCTGGAGACGATGCTGCATGCATTGGCTGAGGCACCGGGAGATGCCCCGGCACCGACGCCGATTGATTTGCGTCTTGTCCTCCCGGCTGACCGCACCGTGACGATTTATGCAAACCGCACCATCATTCCCGATCAGGATCGCCCCGGCACCTTGATTCACGCCATTGATTCGACGGAGCGCAAACGACTGGAAAGTCAGTTCGCACAATCGCAGAAGATGGAGGCAGTGGGACAACTCGCGGGCGGCATCGCCCATGATTTCAATAATGTCCTGACCGCAATCATCGGCTTTTGTGATCTTTTGCTGCAACGTCACCAACCGGGCGATCCGTCCTTTGCCGACGTGATGCAGATTCAGCAAAATGCCAATCGGGCAGCGGGGCTGACGCGCCAGTTGCTGGCCTTTTCCCGGCAGCAATCGATCCGGACACGATTGATCGATGTTACAGATACGATTGCGGAACTCTCCAATCTGCTGCGGCGCCTGCTGGGTGAGAGTATCGAACTCACCGTTGTCCATGGACGCGATCTCTGGCCGATTCGCGGCGACCGAGGGCAGTTGGAACAGGTGATCATTAATCTTGCCGTCAATGCCAGGGATGCAATGGAACGCGGTGGGCGGCTGATCGTGCAGACCGACAATTTCACTTCCAGTCAGACCTATCAGATGCGTGAGCAGGTTATGCCCGCTGGTGATTATGTGATGATCACGGTGACCGATACAGGAACCGGGATGACAGCTGAGGTAATGGCGCGGATTTTCGAACCCTTCTTCACCACCAAGGAGGTGGGGCAAGGGACCGGACTTGGTCTTGCCATGGTTTATGGCAGCGTTACTCAGATTGGCGGGTTCGTAGCAGTGCATTCGGAAGGTACGGGAAAGGGAACGTCTTTCAGCCTTTATCTGCCCCGCGCAAAGGAAACCGAGCGCGACATCGCCGAGGCGGCGCGTGGCTCCGCATCGGAAATGCAGGAGACGGACGATACGGGCGGTGAGCGCATTCTTCTGGTCGAGGATGAGGATGCAGTCCGTCTGTTCAGTGCGCGGGCGCTTCGTTCTAAGGGGTATGAAGTGGTGGAGGCGCGTACCGGGGAGGTTGCCCTGGAACTGCTGGCCGATCAGTCGTTCGATCTGATGGTGACTGATATGGTTATGCCGAAGGTCGATGGTGCCACCCTGATCCGCGAGGCGCGCAAGACGATGCCTGACATGCCGGTGATCTGCATTTCGGGCTATACACGCGAATCCGTTGCAAAGGAAGTTGCCGAACTGCCCAGGGTAAGTTTTCTCTCCAAGCCGTTTTCGCTGAAGCAACTGTCGGGGCGCGTGCGTGCTGCCCTCGAATCAGGCGGTGAGGTGGACTGACCAAAGCAGGCGAATCCATCCCAGCATTGGTCGGTGCCGATTCGAAACTGTTTGGAACATCCAAGGGACGGGGTCGGGGTAATTTGTCCATATTCTCTTTGTTTAAACTTTTAAGCATAGTCCAAAGAGAATAAAAAAAGAACTTGCACACAGGAACAAAGCGCGTACTGTATCCCCTGTTGCATCGGCAACGTGGCTGTGACAGGAAGGACGACGGAAATGAGCCAAACAGCACTTCGCCTCGTGAGCAAGGAAGACATGGACAAGCAAAAAGCATTGGAAGCGGCCCTGAGCCAGATCGAACGATCTTTTGGCAAGGGCTCGATCATGCGCCTTGGCCAGCAGGACAGTCTGGATATTGAGGCGATTTCAACCGGCTCCCTCGGCCTCGATATCGCACTTGGGATCGGCGGGGTTCCGAAGGGACGGATTATCGAGGTCTTCGGGCCGGAAAGTTCGGGTAAAACCACGCTGGCCCTGCACATCGTCGCCGAAGCGCAGAAGGCGGGGGGGACCTGTTCTTTCATCGATGCGGAACATGCGCTTGATCCCGTCTACGCCCGAAAGCTGGGTGTCAATGTTGATGAACTTCTGATCTCGCAGCCCGATGCCGGAGAGCAGGCGCTTGAAATCGCCGATACGCTGGTGCGGTCAGGGGCGGTGGACGTGCTGGTCATCGATTCCGTCGCCGCCCTGGTGCCGCGCGCGGAATTGGAAGGCGAGATGGGCGACAGCCATGTCGGCCTGCAGGCGCGTCTGATGAGCCAGGCGCTGCGTAAACTGACGGGGTCGATCAAGCGTTCCAACTGTCTTGTCATCTTCATCAACCAGATCCGCATGAAGATCGGCGTGATGTTCGGAAGCCCCGAAACGACGACGGGCGGTAATGCGCTGAAGTTCTATGCTTCTGTCCGCCTCGATATCCGACGGATCGGGCAGATCAAGGACAAGGATCAGGTCGTCGGCAACCAGACCCGCGTGAAGGTCGTCAAGAACAAGGTTGCACCGCCTTTCCGCATGGTCGAATTCGACATCATGTATGGAGAGGGCATCTCCAAAACCGGGGAATTGATTGATCTGGGCGTGAATGCCGGGATTGTCGAGAAATCCGGTGCCTGGTTCTCCTACAGCGGAACGCGCATCGGTCAGGGCCGGGAAAATTCCAAGCGGTTCTTGATGGAAAACCCTGATGTCGCCAAGAAGATCGAATCCGCGATCCGCGAGCAGGCTGGCATACTTTCCTCCACCATGATGGATCGCCCCGATCCTGTGGAGGCTGAGGAAGCCGAACTCACCCCGGATGACGCGCCCGATGCCTGATATGATGCGGGGTGATTGCCTGAATTGGATTGGCGTTCATCCCGCATTTTCCGGTCTGTAATGAAAACTGTCGGAACAGATCCGGATAGGACGCTCGTTCATTGAACCGCGATGCTGCGGGCGAGTGCGGTGAAATTTTCGATATCCAGTTCTTCCGCCCGTTTCGTGGGATCTATTCCGGCGGCGGTGAGGATGTTTTCCGGGGATTTGACAAGGCTCTTCAGGGATCCGCGCAGCATCTTCCGGCGTTGTCCGAAGGCGGCCTGTGTGATCCGTTCCAGATCTACGATACGGCAGTCTTGTGGCGGAGGAGTCCGGGGAATCAGCGATACGACGGCGGAGGATACCTTGGGTGGCGGGGTGAATGCCTGTGGAGGCAGGGTCATGCTGATGCGGGTCTGGCAGCGCCAGTTACACAGGACCGACAGTCTGGACCAGGCATCTTCTCCCGGACGGGCAACGATCCGGTCAGCGACTTCGCGCTGAAACATCAGCGTCATGGAGGTGATGCGGTCGGCCTGTCGCAGCCATCCGATCAACAGCGGCGTTGCAATATTATAGGGAAGATTGGCGACGATCCGGATCGGCCCTGGACCGAACGAGTCCAGCGAAACGGACAGCGCATCTCCTTCAATCAGGTGCAGGCGACCATCCGACACGGCGATCAGAGGAGCCAGAGCTTCCAGGCAGCGGCGGTCTTTTTCAACCGCGATGACACGGCTTGCACCCTCGCTCAGCAGCGCCCGTGTCAGGCCGCCGGGTCCGGGCCCGATTTCGATGATCGTGCCATCGGACAGGTCGCCTGCGGATCGGGCGATCTTTGCGGTAAGGTTCAGATCCAGCAGGAAATTCTGACCCAGCGATTTGCGGGCGCCAAGGTCGTTCGTCTTGATCACGGTGCGGAGCGGGGGCAGGGCGGCAATGGCATCGGCGATGTCCATTTCATGCCGCTCCCATGCGGGATGCCAGTTGCAGGGCGGCGATCAGGCTGTCGGGGCGCGCCGTTCCGGTTCCGGCCAGGGCGAAGGCAGTCCCGTGATCCGGCGAGGTCCGGATGAAGGGCAGGCCCAGCGTGACATTGACGCCACCATGGAAATCGAGCGTCTTGACCGGGATCAGCGCCTGGTCGTGATACATGCAGAGTGCCGCGTCGTAGGTCGCACGCGCCTCGGCATGGAACAGCGTGTCGGCGGGTTGGGCATCGGTGATGTCCAGACCTTCCGCGCGCAACCGCCCAATGGCGGGATTGATCAGATCCTGCTCTGTCCTGCCGAGGGCTCCGCCCTCTCCTGCATGGGGGTTCAGTCCTGCAACCGCGATGCGCGGATGCTTAATGTTGAAATGGCGGATCAGGTCGTGGTGCAGGATGCGCGCGGTCTCCATGATCAGATCGGGCGTCAGGCCAGTGACGGCGTCCTGCAGGCTGACATGGACGGTGACGGGAACGGCCCGCAAACCGCCGCCGACGAGCATCATCACGGTACGGGGGACCTGTGCCAGATCCGCCAGATATTCGGTATGCCCTGGATGCCGAAATCCACCTTGGTACAGGACGCCCTTGTGAATCGGGTTGGTAATCATACCCCGTACAGTACCATCAAGGCAGAGCGAGACGGCAGTCTCGATGGCGGCAAGGACGGCATCGGTATTGGCAGGATCGGGTCGGCCGGGTGCAACCGGCACCGGCACTGAAATAGGAAGGACAGGCAGGGCCGTTGCGAAAACCGCCAGCGCCTCTTCCGGGGTCGCGATTTCCTGTATCGCCATGCCGCCGCCAAGCAGTGAATCGAGACGTCTGATGCGATCTGGATCGTCAAGTAGCAGGAAAGGGGCAAGCCCCGCCTCACGGCGGCGCAGCCACGCAGCCCGCACGATTTCTCCACCAATCCCGGCTGGTTCGCCCATGGTTACCGCAAGAGGACGCCCTACAGGGAGGCTCTCAGCACGGTTTTTGAGGATGGGCATGGTTCGATGATTGTCGGCGATCACAGCCGCACATCGATGAAGGCGGCGCGACGCAGGTCGCGGAGGGTGCGTCGAACCACCAGTTCAAGTCTTTCATCCCGAATGCGATTGAATATCTGTTCCCTGTCGGGCAGGGAAAGACCGGGATCGCTGCGTTCGCAGATGGTTACCATAAGAACCGAATTTCCGGTATCGATCGGTTCGCTTGTCTGACCCGGTTGCAGGTTTTCGATCGCCTGTTGTGTGGCTGAGGGCAGGTCGGAGATTGAAATATCCTCTGCTGCGGCAACATTCGTATTGGCGCGGCTGTCTCCGAACCGGCGCAGATCCTCGCATGAGTTCAGACCGCTTCTGGCGGCGGAGAGTTCCGCCATGGCGGTGGCTTTGGCTTCCGCCAGTCCCTGCTGCGGCAGGCGTTCGATCAGTTGGAACAGACTGACCTTGGCGGCACCGGAATCGCGACCGATGATCTGGACGTCGGTAACGTAAAGCAGGTGAAATCCGGTCACGGTACGGATCGGTTCAGACACCATCCCAGCGTCAAGTGATTGCAGTGACTGGTCCAGTTCCGGCGGCAATTGCCCTGGTGATATCCAGCCCAACTCCCCGCCTGAACTCGCGGAGTTGCTTTGCGAGAAGCTTCGCGCGATGGCGCTGAAATCGGCACCATTCCGGATCTGGCCCAGCAGGCGTTCGGCATCGGCCCTGACTTCGGCGGCGTCATCGGGATTATCGACACCCAGAAAAACCTCATAGACCCGCTTCTGCGGTTGATCGGCGACAGCCCGCAATCGATCCAGTTCCGCGTCGATTTCCTCTTCCCCGACTTCGACTTCCCGCGACAGGCGGCGTCCAACAAATTTCGCCCAGGCGATCTGGGCCTCCAACTGATCACGGAGCGTCTGCACCTGTATCCCGTTTTGCGCCAGGAAGGGAGCAAGCTGCGCAGAGGGGATGTTGTTACGTTGCGCGAGGTTCTCGATTTCCGATTCGATCTCGTTTGAAGTTGCGGTGACACTGTTTCGCGTTGCCTCCTGAAGCTGGAGGCTTTCGTCGATCAACTGCCGCAGGACCTGTGGCAGAAGCCTTTGGCGTGTTTCGGCATCCAGTTTCAGGTTCGAGGACAGGGCAACAAGCCGGACGCGCTGTTCCAGATCAAGGGCGGAAATGATGTCGTCATTCACAACTGCGGCGATGCGAAGGATATTGTCCTGACCCTGGGACACTGGGACAGGAGCAAGCAGGAAACTGAACAGGGCAAAAATGCCGATCATAATCCCGCTTTGCCAAACGGTGCATGAGGAGGGGGTGTCCGGTGCTTGTGATCCGGAATTCATCAGAACGTCACCTCTCCCATGGTCTTGAACGTCAGTTGGAACAAGATGCTGTTTTCTTCCGATAGATCGACGCTTCGGATATATCTTTTGGTGTATTGGGTCACGAAAATGAAGCATTCATCCTCGTAGGTCAGGCGTCCGGTATGCTGAAGCGATCCTTGTCCGACCCGGAGGTCTTGCAGCGTTGCAGCCTGCACAGTCCAGAAGTCGTTGATTTGCGATGTAACACCGAGACTCAATTCCTCGACATTCGATGTCGTCGGATCGATGTTGCTCCTCACAAATGTGTAGTTCGTGTTGAAGCGCAAGCCCTCGCCCCCGATATTCATCGAGAATTCGTTTCGATTGGCCCTGAGTTCATCGGTAGCATAGTTGAAGCGGTAGAAGGCGTTGACATACTCGTTCGGGGACACTTCCAGCCGACCAACCCAGTCGGATCGCCCGTTTTCTATTCCAGTATCTGTCTTTAGGCTGTGATCATCCCTCAGCCTGAAACTTTGGCCAAGGAACAGGGATATCCGACCACCATTGTCATCGTAATTGGCCATATTCAACCCGGCGACAACCTTCTGGCCGGTTTCAACCCGATCTATGCCGTTGGCTCGGTTGGCCGTGAGAATATTGATATCGTCGGTTTCGAAGAGCGTGCTGTCGCTGTTCGGAATATTTTCGTTGTTGCCACCATTGGTCGCGGCATGGAATGCGGCTATCGGTTCAATCACCTGTCTTCCACCAACGGAATAACGCGCCAGCGGATAGCGCATTTCCATTCCGATTCGCGGAATGACGCGACCTGCCAGACCATCTTCGACGCTGCGACCGAAGGAATCAAAATTGCCCTGTTGGGAAACATTGTAGACATCGCCGCGAAGGCTGCCGCTGACTGTGGTCAGAAGGCCCCAGTTGGAAATGAATTCCCGCTGATAACCCGCTTCGACGGAGGCGCTCTGGCTGTCTGCGGCATCCCCGTCCGTCAGCCCCCGGATGCTGGAATCCAGACTCCACCGACCACCGGAAGAACCCGCCTCGCCGAAGCCGTTATATTCAAGCAATGGCAGGATCAGCGGTGTATCCGACCGTTGACCCAGTCGAAGATCCTGAAAGGAAAAGGCACGGGCCGCCATGTAGTTCCGTCCCCTGAACCCTTCAGTATAGGCTGTCGATGTCAATGTATTGGAGGAGTTGAAGGAATTGCGAGGCTGATCCCAGAATGAGAATTTGCGCAGATAGGTCTGGTCGGTTGACCGGTTCATATCCCAGCCCCAACGCCAGGTTTCGTTCAGGTGGAACTGTCCCTCGGTAAAGACATGGCCGCGAAAGACGTCCGTTTCGGTCCGAATGAATTTCGGACTTCCAATATCCCTGTCCGCCATTGTCGCACTGCCGGAGATAATGAATTCCCCGGTATCGAACGCCTGTTCGTATTCGCCAGACAGGATGCCGATCTGATCCGCCGTGAAGATGGGGTCGAATGTCACGTTCTTGTCCGGAGCGACATCCCAGAAATAGGGAGTTCGCAGATAGATGCCAGTATTGGTCTTGGAGCCGAAGGAGGGAGGCAGAAGGCCGGATTGACGCTCCACGGTCGGATCAGGATGGGTAAAGTATGGTGCATAGGCTACCGGAACGCCGAACATCTCTAATGTGGCATCATAGTAGTCTACAGTCTTGTTCGCCTGATCATGGATGACGCGGTCGGCCCTGACCTGCCAGAGTGGTGCCTTGCTGGGATCGTCCCGGCAGACTTCACAGGCGGAATAGACAGCCTTTGCCATTTCGGTCGAGTTGCCGTTGCTGCGCCGCCCTCCGGCGGCGGCAATGCGCGCATTGTCTATCAGGAGGATGCGGATATTTTCAATCGTGCCGTCGCGCAGGTCCTCCGTCAGTTCGACATAGTCAGCGAAAATGACCTCTCCGTCCGGTTCAAGAATCTGTACGTTGCCGGACGCTGTAACGGTTTTGGCATTCTGATTATAGCTTAATGTATCGGCCAGCATGATGCGGTCGCCATGGGCAATTTCGACATTTCCTCGCGCGACCACGACGCCTAGTTCCTGATCATGGACGATTTCCTCCGCACGCAGCAGAACCGGCAACCCGCTGGTATCGACGGTCTGCGCAACATAGGGCGGTTCACCCTGCTCCGCATAGGCTTCCACAGTGACGCCGCCTACCGCTACGGTCACAGTCATCAGGCATGCAAGGAATGTGGAAACCGGATTCATGCTACCTCGCAACATCAGCCATCCTCCAGATGGAGAAGGGCAGTAACACCAAGCATTGTGGCGACCCCGGCTGGCATCCATGCCGCAAAAATGGCGGGAATGCTCATGGAGAGGCCCAGCGCATGTACGATATTGGTAAAAAAGAACAACAGGAACCCGCTGATCACGCCCCCCAGAATCATGGACCCGGCGGAACTTCGACGGGAAACCTTGATTGAGAAGATTGCGGCGATCAACACCATGGCGCAGAGCAGAGCAGGTGTAGAGAGCAGTGTATGCAGGTAAAGCCTGTGCACATTGGCGTTGAATCCGGCGGCCTCCATCGTGCCGATGAACTTTGGCAGTTCCCAGAACGAGAGAGTGTCGGCTGAAGCGAAGCTGTCCTGGATGCCTTCGATGGTCAGTTCCGTCGCCAGTCGATAGACATCAGCTTGTCGAGTTATGTCGCCCGGTTCGGAGACGTAGGCATTGCGCAATTCCCAGTATCCAGGACGCAGGACGGCAGTTTCAGCGTCAATCCGCATGGCGAAACGGTCATTGCCTTCGAGCAGAATGACCATCACGGATTCAAGGCGTGCCTCGTCACCGCTGCCCCGGACGGAATTGGCATGGATCACCGCTTTGGCATCGGTTTTTCCCTGACGCAGCCAGACTCCGGTTTTGGACATCGCGAATTCGGCCCTTTCGCCACCCATATACTTGTTTTCCAGCGCTTCGTAATGGGATCGCATGGTGGCGGCGAAGGGGTTGAAGGTTGTCACAAGAATGACACCGATTATGAATGTGATCAGCAATGGTGCGGTCAGGAATTGCCAGGCGGAGACCCCGGCGGCACGACTGATTACCAGTTCGTTCGCCTTTGCCATTCGCCAGAAGGCCATCATGCCACCCAGCAGCACCGCAAAGGGCAGCATGTCCTGCACCAGCCTGGGTAGTTTCAGCAGGGTCATCTGGATCAGAACTTCCGTAGTAACTTCTTCCCGGCTTGAGGTGCGTCGGAGCAGTTCGACAAGGTCGAACATGACGACGATGGCGACTAGAATCAGGAACACGAACGATAACCAGAATATGAACTGGCGCGACATGTACAGGGCAAGCGTTCGGGAAAACATCATCCGACCGTTATCCTCATGACTGGACGGCATCGGCGTGAAGGCGCCGTTTGTGTCGCGGGGATCGGAAGATGAAAACCAGTCCGATCAGGATCGGAACTATCGCATTGAGATATATTCCCGGTACAAATCTGAGATCGGCACCACTGGACGAAATCAGACTCATATGCCCGATCAGAACCAGAATCATGCAGATGACCGCGCCGAGCAGGACCGTCGTATTTCCCTTTCGTGAGAAACCGCCCCGCAAGATGAAAGCGAGGGCTATGATCGAGTAGGCAATCGGTAGAAGCGGCGTTGCAAGCCTGTTATGGGCTTCGGCAATCAATTTATCATGGTAATAGGCATCATTTGCGTCTGACATGTCCGGTGAGAGAAGGTCAGGCAAAAGCCGTTCCTCCGGCTGTGCCCATGTGGAACCCGGACGGTTGGCGGGTGTCCTGATGTCGATCGTTGTCCGATCGAACTCGACCATATGCATGGTACCGTCCTTGAAGGATTGACGGTTTCCATTAACGACAAGAATGCGCGGGCCATCCGGTGAGTCGACAACCGCACCCCGCTCAGCCATGATCGTGTAGGGGGCGGATGCGTCTTCCTGGTTGTGATAGAGAAGGCCGAACAGTTCGGAGCCTTCACGCTGTTTCACAAAGATCGTGATATGATCGCCCACGGTGGTGAAGCGTCCCTCATGCAACAGCGCGGCACCCCACTGGGATCTGTTCTTGTCGACGTGGAACCGCATTTCCGTCGCGGCAACCGGCATGAAATAAAGGGTCATCAACAGACAGAACAGGCTGCACATAACTGCGACGACCAAGCCCGGTTTCGCCAGAGTGGCAGCACTCATCCCCGCTGATCGCATGACGATCAGCTCACTGTCCTGAATCATGCGATTATAGCTGAAAAGAACCGCACCAAACAGGGCGATCGGCATGACGAGAGCCACGAATTTCGGGATCATGAGAGAGGCCATATAGGCAAATTCCGTCACCGGCAGACCGCGATTGATGATCATGTCGACCAGTCGCACCGATTGGATCAGCATCACCGCAATGCAGAGTACGATCGTCGCGGAAACCGTGACGCTTGCGAGCTGGCGCATTATGTAGCGGTTAATTCGTTTCATTTTTACCAGATATAGCGTTACGCGGTTCGTCTAATGCTTGAGAAGAATAAATAGCAGAAAGATATTGATTCTGCACGATTTTTCTCATCAGTAGTTCCTGAAAATACTTGGTGATACTTCGTCTCGCCAGAAACCTGTGACTTGAACCTGTGACATGGCGGCGGTTCCGCCGTTCAGCACCTTCCTTTTCCCGAGCGGCACCGCTAAAGTCAAGACCGCGTCGGGATGTGCTGGCCTTTTCACGGTAGGTCCCTCCACCTATGTTTAGGGTTGAAACGGTTGTCGGCGTTGAGTGCCGACAGGGTCGCCGTTCCCCAAGACCGCCCGCCCAATTGGCCCGGTTCCGGGCAAACGAACAAGGATCGCAGTTCATGAAAATCAGCTTCTCCGAAAAGATGGAAATGCCCAACTCGGGTGCCCTGGCGGTTGGGATTGAGGAAGGTGGGCACCTGCCGCCCGCCGCCCGCGCACTGGACGAGGCTTTGGGTGGCGCGATTTCTCGTGCGCTCTCCGGAAACCGTTTCAATGGCAAGAAGGGGGAAAACCTGGTTCTGGTTGCTCCGGCCGGGATCGATTGCGCCCGCGTGGTGTTGTTTGGTGTCGGCAAGGGTCTTGAGGAGGCTGATTGGCTGAAGCTCGGCGGATCCCTGGTCAAGCAGGCGAATGGCGATGGCGACAAATCTGTAACCGTGCAACTGGACTGCGGTTCGGAGGATCTTGCCGCAGCTGTTGTTCATGTGGCGGAGGGGGCTCGGCTGGGGGCCTATCACTTCAGCAAATATTTCACGAAGAAAAAGGCGGAGGAAAAACCGACGGTCGCAACGGTAGCCTTTCAGGTCGCAGGCGCGTCGGCGGCGCGCAAGGCCTTCAAGCAGCGTGACGCCGTGGTCGAGGGTGTCTATCTGACCCGGGATGTCGTGACGGAGCCGCCCAATGTACTTTATCCGGAAACGCTCGCCGCCCGCTGCAAGGAGCTGGAGGAGCTTGGCGTCGTTGTCGAGATTCTGAACGAGAAGAAGATGGCGAAGCTTGGCATGGGGGCGCTGCTCGGCGTCGGGCAGGGGTCGGCGCGGGAAAGTTTCCTTGTCACCATGCGCTGGGATGGCGGGCCGAAAAACAAGGCCCCGGTTGCTTTCGTCGGCAAGGGTGTAACCTTTGACACCGGCGGGATTTCGCTGAAACCCGGCCCCGGCATGGAAGAAATGAAATGGGACATGGGGGGCTCCGGGACGGTTCTGGGCCTGATGAAGGCACTGGCCGGGCGCAAGGCGAAGGTGAATGCCGTCGGTGTCGTCGGGCTGGTCGAGAACATGCCGGATGGCAATGCCCAGCGTCCGGGTGATGTTGTCACCTCCATGTCCGGCCAGACGATAGAGATCCATAACACCGACGCCGAAGGCCGCCTCGTTCTCGCCGATGCGCTCTGGTACACGCAGCAGGAATTCAAGCCGCAGGCGATGATCGATCTCGCCACGCTGACCGGTGCGATCCTGATCGCGCTCGGCAACGAATATGCCGGTCTGTTCAGCAATGACGACACGCTGTCTGCGCAACTGATTTCCGCCGGACAGGCCAGCGGCGAGCCGGTCTGGCGCATGCCGCTGGGCGATGCCTATGACAAGCTGCTGAATTCCGACTGCGCCGACATGAAGAATATCGGTGGGCGCAATGCAGGTTCGATCACGGCGGCCCAGTTCCTGCAACGGTTTGTGAAGGATACCACCTGGGCGCATCTGGACATTGCCGGGATGGCCTGGTCGTCGAAGGACCGCCCCACCGTGCCGAAGGGGGCGACCGGCTATGGCGTGCGATTGCTGGACCGTTTCGTCTCCGATGTTTACGAAAATTGATCGAGACCCAGCATGACGGAAATCCGCTTCTATCATTTGCAGCGCACGAAGCTGGAGGCGGCGCTTCCGAAAATGCTGGAACTGTGCCTGTCGCGGGATTGGCGTGCCGTGGTCAGGGCACCGGACCCGCAACAGGTGACGGAGATGAGCGAATGGCTCTGGACCTATGATCCGCGCTCCTTCCTGCCCCATGGAGCAGCCGAGGATGGACATGCGGAGCAGCAGCCGGTCTGGCTGACACCGGAGGATGAGAATCCCAATGGGGCCACGGTCCTGTTTCTCACCCAGGGCACGGCGTCGGAAAAGATCGACGGATATGATCTGGTCTGCCGCCTGTTCGACGGGCGGGACGAGGATGCCGTGGCCGCCGCGCGTGTTCGCTGGTCTGCGGAAAAGGAGGCGGGGCATCATCTGACCTATTGGCAGCAGACGGATCGCGGATGGGAGAAAAAGGCGGAGCATGGCGGGCAGCCAGCAGAGGCATAACAGGGGGCGGACAATTAAGGGCGGCGGGCATGGTTTTGATCGTTGCATTGAAATCCAGGTCGGGTCGATCCACCTCTTTCGGGTTGAATGAAGGCTGGGAAGGCTTATGTTTCGCGGGACGCGGTTGTGGGGGCCTTGTCCCCGCATTGCCGCACGAGATATCGACGATTGACCCACAATTGAAGGATAAGAGAAAGCCATGGCCATCTCCCTACCCGCACTTCCCTATGCTCAGGACGCGCTTGAACCCCATATTTCGGCCAACACGCTGGGCTTCCACCACGGCAAGCATCACAACGCCTATGTCGTGAAATGCAACGAGTTGACCGCCGGGACTGATCTGGCCGATGCAAGCGTTGAGGAAATCACTCTTGCCGCCCACAAGAAGGGCGATCAGGGCCTGTTCAACCAGGCGGCCCAGGTCTGGAACCATACCTTCTACTGGCATTCGATGAGCCCGAATGGTGGCGGCAAGCCGACCGGCGCGATTGCCGACAAGATCGCTGCCGATTTCGGCTCCTATGAGGAATTTGCGACTCAGTTCAAGAATGCCGGTGCGACACAGTTCGGCTCCGGCTGGGCCTGGCTGGTCCTCGACGGCGGCAAGCTGAAGGTCGAGAAGACCCCGAATGCCGGGACTCCGCTGGTTGACGGCAAGACCCCGATCCTGACCATGGATGTCTGGGAACATGCCTATTACCTGGATTTCCAGAACCGCCGCCCGGATTACATGGGTGCTTTCCTGGAGCATCTGGTCAACTGGGACTTCGCGAACGCCAATCTGGCGGCTGCGTAAAACCCGGTAAATCAGTCTGATTTCGATGGCCCCTCGTCCTCCCGGACGAGGGGTTTTCGGTTTTGTGGACACTTCCATTCAATCTGATGACCGGTTTCGAAAACTGCCGTAGACTGTTCCCAATGAAAAATCAGACGGGGATGGACGCCATGGCCTTTCAATTGAGCCAGGAGCAAGAGGAAGCCTATCGACGCGATGGCTTCCTGGTCGTGAAAAATCTGTTCGATACGGAAGAAGTCGCGGCGCTGAATCGTGCGATGGAGGAAGACCCGGCGATCCGGGATCATATGCTGGTCCGCCCGGATCAGGAGGGGTTCGGGACCAGGATCGCGCTCTGGAACCGGGCAGGGGACAGCGTCTACGGCCTTGCCGCGCGAATGCCACGCATGGTCGATACCGCCGAGCGACTGATCGGAGAGCCGGTCTATCACTATCAGTCAAAGCTGACCGCCAAGGAACCCCGCGAGGGTGGTGCCTGGGAATGGCATCAGGATTACGGATACTGGTATTATAACGGGTGTCTGCGCCCGGATATGCTGAGTTGCATGATCGCGCTGGACCGCACGACGCCGGAAAACGGCTGCCTGAAAGTCGTGCGCGGCAGTCACCTGATGGGCCGCATTGACCATGTGCCGCTGACCGACAAGCAGAATGAGGCCGATCCGGCCCGGATGAAGGAAATCCTTGCCCGGCATGAGGTCGTTGATGCCGTGCTCGATCCCGGCGACGGCTTCTTCTTTCACTGCAACACGCTGCACCGCTCCGACCGGAATGCATCCGACAGGCGCCGCTGGACCCTGCTTATTTGCTACAACGCCATTAGCAACGATGCCTTCGTGAAGGGGGATGACCGCTCCTACGTTCCGATGGATCGGGTGGATGACGATGCCATTCACAGGGCGGGGGCGCGGTTTTCCGACGGCGAACAGGAACATTTCGCCTCGAAGCCCTATGTCCCGGACCTGCGCCGGGTGTCGTGAGCGTGAATGCCCCGCCGTTTTCAGTTCCCACCTGAGCGTCGGATAGGCCCTGTCCTAGAATTAAAATAATTTCAATCCTGACGTGCCGGTCTCAGGTCGCTTTTCTATTGACCTGAGAACATGCGTCACTATATGGTTTCATATGAAGACATTTGGTGATATTAGTTTTCGGAGCAGGTATGTCGGAAAAATCAGTACAGATCAGTGTTCGCATATCGGAAGACGACGCACTGTTTCTCAGTCGGCTTGATCTGGATGAGGCGGCGACGCCGTCGGAGAAGATGCGGGCCTTGCTGCGCCAGGCGCGGCTTCAACGCGAAGGGTTGCAGGATTTCCGATCCGAATTCGAATTTCTGTCCGGATTGCACAGGCTTGCCCGGGATCGGCGGTTGGCCGGGGAGCGTCGGCTTGGAACCCGTTCCGAACTTTTACGCCTGGTTACGGAATGGATTGTGGAGACGGATGCGCGTTTGCTGTCGGCGCTGCCGGATACGGAATCAAAAATCGATGATGCCGCGCTGGAGCGGATTTTCCTGGCGCATGAATCAGATGTCGCAGACCGGGTTTTTGCCTTGATCGATCAGGTTTTCAGGCTTGGCGTGACCCCGAGTTGCGCCGGTTACGACCCGAAGGTTATTCGCATCAGGGTGGAAAGCCTGCTTGACCTGTTGTCGGTATTTATGTCCACTCATAGTCGCAAAATTGGGGAGATGACCAATGACTGAGTCTTTTTCAACCCGTGTCGGGCGGATCATTTCCGGGACGGTCAATCAGCTTATCGATGCGGCCGAGGATCTCGCGCCGGAGATGGTCCTTGAACAGGCTCAGCGCGAACTTGATCAGGCCATGCACGATGTTCGTGCCGAGCTTGGAAAGGTCGAGGCGCAAAGTCATCTGGCAACGCAGCGGCTGGCCGACGAAAATGGCAAACATGTCGAATTGAGCGACAAGATCCGACTGGCGATTTCTCAGGGCAGGGATGATCTGGCAGAGGCGGCCACGAAAAGGCTGCTGGATATCGAGGCGCAGATTCCGGTCCTCGAAAACACGCTTGTCACGGCAGGCGAGCGCCGCAGGGAACTGGAAGCCTATATCGCCGCGCTGGCGGGTCGGAAGCGGGAAATGGCGGAAGAGATCGCGCGTTTCCGGGCCTCGCGCAATCCCGGTGCGGGACAGGCATCGCCGGATGGCGGTGATATCGGTGCCCGGACAGGCAATCGGATCGATACCGCCGTGGACCGTGCGAATTCCGCCTTCGAGCGGGTTCTGGAACGAACGGCAGGAATGCCGGGTTCCGGTCGGGACATTGGCGACATGGAGACGGAGAAAAACCTCGCCGAATTGAACGATCTGGCCGAAAAAGCGCGCATCCAGGACCGTTTGGCCCGCTTCCGACGTGAAGAAGGGTGAGATGGACTTCGTATTCGCACCCCAGAATGCAATATTCTCGGTGGCACTTGCCGTCATGCTGGGGATTGCGCTCCTCGAAGGCGTGATGACTCTTCTGGGGATAGGGTTTTCGGGGGCTCTGGACGCTCTTCTGCCGGATATCGACTTTGATTCACCGACCATTGATGCCGGTGATGGTATCGCGGCGTCGGAGATCGGTTCCTCCGCACTCTCGCGGTTTCTGGGCTGGCTCATGGTTGGGAAGGTTCCGGCCCTGGTGCTTCTGGTCGCGCTGCTGACCGGGTTCGGATTGATCGGGCTGCTGCTCCAAGGGATGGTGCAATCGGTGACCGGCATGCTTTTGCCGGGCTGGATTGCTGCGGTGCCTGCCATCGCCGTGGCGATGCCGCTGACACGCTGGATCGGCAGGGGAATTGTGCGGATCATTCCGGCGGATGAGACAAGCGCGGTCTCGCGCAGGGAATTCATTGGTCTGGTTGCGACCGTGACGCTTGGCACCGGACGGCCCGGCAGGCCGGTCCAGGCCCGGCTCCGTGATCGGCATGGTCAGTCCCATTACGTGATGGTGGAACCCGACAGGGGGGCACCGGACCTTGCCCAGGGAACTGAAGTCCTGCTCGTCTCCCGCGTCGGGTCCCGGTTCAGGGCCATACCGAATCCGAATACCGCCCTTGCCGGATAATCCGGTACCGGCAGCATCGAAATTATTTGCTCACGCCCGGTCTGGGGACGGGGTCTCATGGAGGAAAGAACATGATTGAAACACTTTTGCCCGCTGGCATAATTCTGGTTGCACTCCTGACCATGGGATTGATCTTCGCGCGTCTTTACAAGCGCGCCAGCAAGGAAACGTCCTTTGTCCGGACCGGGTTCGGCGGACAACTCGTGGTGATGAACGGGGGCGCGCTGGTCCTGCCGGTCCTGCATGAAACCATACCAGTGAACATGAATACTCTGCGCCTGGAGGTTGAACGCGCCGATACGGCGGCGCTGATCACCAAGGATCGCATGCGGGTCGATGTTCTGGCCGAATTCTACGTCCGGGTTCAGCCGACTGCGGAGGCGATAGCCGATGCGGCGCAGACACTGGGTCAGCGCACCATGTATCCGGACTCGCTGAAGGAACTGGTCGAGGGCAAGTTCGTGGATGCCCTGCGGGCCGTTGCCGCCGAGATGTCCATGGAGGAGCTGCACGAGCAGCGGGTGAATTTTGTGATGAAGGTCCAGATGGCGGTTTCCGAGGATCTGCTGAAAAACGGTCTGGAACTGGAATCCGTCTCGCTGACCGGTCTGGATCAGACGGATCGGGAATATTTCAATCCGGACAATGCCTTTGATGCCGCCGGTCTGACGCGGCTGACATTCGAGATCGAGGACCGCCGCAAGAAGCGCAATGAAATCGAACAGGACACGGCGGTCGATATTGAACGCAAGAATCTGGAAGCCCGCCAGCGCAGCCTGGAAATCTCCCGCGACAAGGAATATGCCGAACTGGAACAGCAGCGCGAGGTCGAAATCCGCCGCGCCGCACAGGTCGCTGAAATCGCCCGGGAGCAGGCCGCCCGCAAGCAGGAGGCCGAGCAGGCCCAGATCACCGCTGATCAGGCTGTGAATCTGGCCAGGATCGATTCCGACAAGGCGGTGACCGAACAGCGCATTGCGATGGAACAGGCGATCCGGGAGCGGGAGATCAATCGGGAACGGGCCATCGAGGCGGCAGAGATCGAACGCCGCAAGCTGGTGCAGTTGAGCGATCAGGACCGTGAAATCGCGGTGGCGGAAAAGTCGCGGTCGGAATCCGAGGCGCGGGCGCTTGCCGACAAGGCGCGGGCCGAGGCTGTCCGGGCGCAGGAGCAGGTGGAGACGGTGCGGGAAACGGAAACCGCCGAACGTCAGAAGGCGGTGGATCTTGTCGAAGCGCGTCGGGCCGCCGAACGCGATGCGATTGCGCTGACCGTGAAGGCGGAAGCCGAACGCACAGCGGCCGAGGACGAGGCTGAATCCATCCGCACCCTGGCCGAGGCCCGCAAGCAGGAGCAGGTGATCCAGGCCGAAGGTGACGCCACCGCCGTGCGTTTGCGCGCCGAGGCCGACGAACTCCGCCTCAAGGTCGAGGCTGCGGGGCGCAGGGCCTTGAACGAGGCTGACAATCTCCTCTCTCAGGAGATCGTTGCGATGAAGGTCAAGCTGGCAGTGATCGAACATCTGCAGGGTATCGTGCGCGAATCCGTCAAGCCGATGGAGCAGATCGACGGGATCAAGATCATTCAGATCGAAGGCCTGCCGGGCGGTGCCGGGGCGTCTGCGGCGGCCGGGGAGGGGGGCAGCAACGGCTCCGGTGGCAGTCTTGCCGATCAGGTCGTCTCCAGTGCGCTGCGCTATCGTGGTCAGGCACCGCTGATCGATGCACTTCTGAAGGATGTCGGCATTGACCCGTCCTCTCTGAACGGCATGACCGGCAGCATCACCCCCGCGCAAAAGGTTGAGGAATAACGATAGACGCATCCGAGTACCTGGGGGAATGGGTATTTTGTTATCGCGTCGTGGTGTCATGTGATCGGGCCACAGGATGATTGTGTAACTCCGGGTCGATTGCTATACGCTGCTGATCCTGAAATTTCAGCCCAAAGGCGGGTCCGATCCCATGGCGCGACGCAGACAGATTTACGAAGGCAAGGCGAAAGTGATTTTCGAGGGGCCGGAGCCGGGCACCCTCGTTGCCTATTTCAAGGACGATGCGACCGCGTTCAACAATCAGAAGAAGGGCACGATCACCGGTAAGGGCGTGCTGAATAACCGGATTTCCGAATTCCTGATGCTGCGGCTTCAGGATCTGGGCATCCCGACCCATTTCATCCGCCGCCTGAACATGCGCGAGCAGTTGATCCGGGAGGTCGAGATCATCCCGGTCGAGGTCGTGATCCGCAATGTCGCGGCGGGTTCCATGGCAAAGCGCCTGGGCATTCCCGAAGGCACGCCGCTGCCGCGCTCCATCGTCGAATATTGCTACAAGTCGGACGAGCTGGGCGACCCGCTGATCTCAGAGGAACACATCACAGCCTTTGGCTGGGCCAGCCCCCAGGATATCGACGATTTCCTGGCCATGTCGCTGCGTATTAACGATTTCCTGTCCGGCATGTTCCTTGGCATCGGGATCAAACTGATCGACTTCAAACTGGAATTCGGCCGGATCTATGACGAGAACGGCGATGTCCGTATCGTCCTGGCTGATGAATTGAGTCCGGACAATATGCGCCTCTGGGACACGATCACGAACGAGAAGATGGACAAGGACCGTTTCCGCCGGGATCTCGGCAATGTCGAGGATGCCTATCGGGAAGTCGCACGTCGCCTTGGCGTGTTGCCGGAAGGTGCGAATGTGGAGAATATAGACGGCGAACCGTCCTAAAGACACGCGGATCAAGACCAGCAGGAGCATCGCGATGAAAGCCCATGTCACCGTCACCCTGAAGCGTGGGGTTCTCGACCCGCAGGGCAAGGCCATCGGCCATGCGCTGGAAGGTCTCGGCTTTACCGGTGTCGGCGAGGTTCGGCAGGGCAAGCTGATCGAGATCGAACTGGCGGAGACCGACCGCGCGCTCGCTCAGTCGAAACTGGACGACATGTGCCGCAAGCTGCTGGCCAATACGGTGATCGAAGATTACGCGATCGAAATTCTGGAGTAGTCTTGCCGATGAAAACCGCGATTACTGTCTTCCCCGGCACCAACCGCGAACGGGACATGGCCGTCGCCATCGAAAAAGCGAGCGGCCAGCGCCCGGATCTGATCTGGCATGGTGAGACGACACTGTCGGGCTATGACCTGATCATCGTGCCCGGCGGGTTTTCCTATGGCGACTATCTGCGCTGTGGTGCCATGGCGGGGAATTCCCCGATCATGCGCGCGGTGAAGGAACAGGCCGAACGGGGTGTTGCGGTTCTGGGTGTCTGTAATGGCTTTCAGGTCCTGACCGAAACCGGAATGCTGCCCGGCGTGCTGATGCGCAATGCGGGCCTGAAATTCATCTGCAAGATGACCCATATCCGCTGCGAGCGCAGCCACGCCCCCTTCACCGGCAATCTCAATCAGGGAGACGTGATCCGCGTCGCCGTCGCCCATAACGAAGGCAATTACTTCGCCGATCCGGAAACGCTGGATCGGCTGGAAAACGAAGGCCGCGTGATCTTTCGGTACAGTGACGCCGTCGGGACTGTCGATGAGACGACAAATCTCAACGGCTCTCAGCGCAATATTGCCGGGATCGTCAACGACCGTGGCAATGTCATGGGCATGATGCCCCACCCTGAAAACGCCATCGACGCGCTGGCAGGCGGGATCGAGGGCCTGAAGATGTTCGCCGGGATGGCGGGCTGATTCAACACAGCCCTTACCCGTTGCTATACTGGGTTGAAGCTCTGCACCAGACTGCCGACCACCAGATACCAGCCATCGACCAGGACGAAGAAGATCAGCTTGAACGGAAGCGAGATCATCACCGGTGGCAGCATCATCATCCCCATCGACATCAGGACAGAGGCGATGACCATGTCGATGACGACGAAGGGGACAAAGAGCAGGAAGCCGATCTCAAAGGCGCGCTTCAATTCCGAGATCATGAAGGCGGGGATGAGCGCGCGCAGGGGCGTGTCTTCCGGTCGCTCCGCAATCGGCATGCCGCCCATGTCCAGGAACAGCATCAGGTCGCGGTCGCGGACATGGCGCAGCATGAAGTCGCGGAATGGCGCGATGGCCAGATCGAAGGCCTCTTCCTCGGATATCCGCTCCTCGATCAGCGGCTGGATGCCCTGCGTATAGGAGGCTTCCAGCGTCGGTTGCATGATGAAGAAGGTGAGGAACAGCGCGAGGCTGATCAGCACCGTGTTGGGTGGCGTTTGCTGTGCCCCGAAGGCTGTGCGCAGCAGCGAGAAGGCGATGATCAGCCGTGTGAAGCTGGTGATCATGACCAACAGTGAGGGCGCGAGTGACAGCACGGTCAGCAATGCTACCATCTGCACCAGCCGTCCGGTCACGGTCCCGCCTTCGCCGATATCGATATTGATCGATTGCGCAACGGCGGGGCCGTTGGGGAAAAACAGCGCCGTCCCGGCGATCAGCAGGACCGTTGCGAGACTGGAAAGGCCAAGCGCGATCAACGGTTGGTGCATTTCCGACGGAATGGCAGGCATGCGGCGCAGAAGCGAACGGAATGGCCGGGTCATGATTGCGGCTCCTCCCGTTCTGTTGGGGCGGCTTTCCCTGCGGCCCGTCGTTTCGCACCAAGGCTGCGGACGACGTCTTCGAAACGGCGAGTAATCTTGTCCGTCGTCAAGGATGATGAGTTTCGGACTGTCGCTTCGTCCAGGGCATCTGGGGGGGGATCGATACTGCCTTCGACAACGATATCCGACTGCGATCCCAGCAGCAGCAGATGTTCCTTGTCATCGCGGCGGATCAGCACCAGACGGCGGCGGGGATCGAGTGTCAGGGAGTCGATCACCGACAGCCTGCGCGCGGCCCCCGGCTTAGTCCGTGCCACCATCAGCCCGCCGGGACCAAAGCGGCGCAACAGAACGGCGGCAAGGCCGATCAGGCCGAGCACGAAGATCAGCGCGAGGATGAACTGAAAATAATCTGCCGGGTTCATACCAGGCTCCAGGAATCGCGCATTAACGTGCCGTCACCGCCTCAATCGAAACTCACTACGCCCGATTCACACCCTCAACACCACCCTGTTCGGATACAAGAATACCGATAGGGAGGGCTGGACCTGACTGCCGGATTAGTCCTGTGACGGAACCGGCGCGGATCGACCATTGAGAGCGTAAACGTAGCGCAGGATTTCTGCCACTGCGATGAAGGCTTCAACCGGGATTTCCTCTCCGATCTCCGTTGCCGCAAGCAGTTCCACAAGGTCGGAGTCGGACTGGACGGGAATGCCGAGTTCTTCGGCCATTTCGATAATTCTTTCAGCAAGATAACCCTCGCCACTGGCACTCACGACTGGTGCCTGATCGACATTGTCAGGCTTGTAGGTCAGGGCCACGGCAATCTTGCCACCGGCGTGTTTCACCTGCGGCGGATCGGCATCCCTTTTCCCTGTCGGCGTGGTCCCCTTTGATCGCGGCATTCATCTTCTCCCTGAATCAAGTTTTAATATGGGATGAAATGGGTAATTGGATCAATGATTATTGATCGAGGTTTCTGATCATGAAATAAAATATGGTTAATATATTATAGTGATTTATTTTTATTTTGAATAATAATTATATTTATAAAAGTTATATGCTATTATTTCAAAATTACTCAAAAACTCACCAATCTTATTATGTTTATCTCTTGGGTGAATGTGATTCCATCTTTGTTCATCCGAATCGCCTGGTTGAAAAATCTGGTTGGCACGCAGATTGCTTTAGTTGCTGGTGAGTACCATTCCGTGGCGGAGGAGAGACCGGTGCAGGATGGGTGAGAACCGGAGAGAGGAGGATTTCAATGTCACTCGGTAATACTGCGATTTTTGGCATGATGACGGAGCGGATGTCCTGGCTGTCCCAGCGCCAGCGGGTCATTTCCCAGAATATCGCCAATGCGGACACACCGGAATACAGGGCACGGGACATTGCGGATCTGAAATTCAAGGATTCGATGGCGCGCAATGCAATGAAGGTCAATCTGACCGTCAGCGACCCGCAGCATGTGACGCTGCCGGAAGATCGGGCGCGTTTCTCGGAAGGGAAATCCGGGTCAGTCTACGAGACCTCGATTTCCGAAAACAGTGTCGTGCTGGAAGAGCAGATGATGAAGCTCAGCCAGAATGCCGGGGATTACACACTGGCAACCAGCCTTTATCGCAAATACACCGCCCTGCACAATATCGCGCTGGGACGTGCCGGTCAGGGTTGATCGGGCCGGGTTGGTGGTTTGGCGTAAATGGATGAGTGGAGGAGAGGGTTATGGACGATTTCAGGGCATCGATGTTCATCGCCGGGTCCGGTATGCGCGCCCAGGGGCTGCGCCTTCGGGTGATTTCGGAGAATATCGCGAATGCGGATTCGACTGCCAGCACGCCGGGGGGGGGATCCCTATCGGCGCAAGGTGATTACATTCCAGAACAGAATGGATGAGGCATTGCAGGCCGATCTAGTAGGTGTACGGAAGATTGCGGAGGATAATTCCGATTTCGATCTGCGGTTTGACCCTGCGCATCCGGCAGCGAATGCCGACGGCTATGTCCAGCTTCCCAATGTCAGCACCCTGGTCGAAAGCATGGATATGCGGGAAGCCAACCGCAGCTATCAGGCGAACCTTCGGGTCGTGGAAACGGCCAAGAGCATGTACAGCCAGACTGTCAGCATCCTGCGCTAGATACTGATGGGAAGCGGGATTGAGCCGGGTGCCGAGTCAGGTCTATAATATTGGTTCTTAGAGGCTTGGGGAGTAAAGGTCATGGCGATTGATCCGATGACAGCCGCAGCGGCCTATCGCGCAAACGCGACCGGGCCGCGCGTGTTTGAGACCGGCAACCAGCCTGGTGGGGCTCAGCCCTCAACCGGGTCGAGCTTCATGGATCTTGTCCGGGGGGCTGCTCAGGAGGCGGTGAAGGCAAATTATGCCGCAGAGGAAACCACTGCCCGCGCCATGGCCGGGCAAGCAAATGTGACGGAGGTCGTCACCGCGCTTGCCAATGCCGAGTCCACCCTGAACACTGTTGTAACCGTCCGCGACCGCGTGATTTCCGCCTATCAGGAAATCCTGCGCATGCCGATCTGACGGAACGCAGGTTTTTCCTACAAGAGGCGCAATGATAATGTGCTCGGTGCTGACCGCCGCCCCCTTGACCGGGGCGGCGTTCTCGTTGGTATATGCATCCTCCATCTGGAAGGAATCCTCACCTGGATGGAGTATTCGCCCCGCATGTTGAAGGTACTTAATATGACCGAAGCGCCGGTGACCCTTTTCGGCCCCGATTTCCCCTTTGCCTATGATGACTGGATTACTCATCCGGACGGGCTAGGGCGAATTCCCGCCGCGTGCCATGGGGCAAAGGTGGCAGTGATCGGGGCGGGGCTGTCCGGTCTGGTCGCCGGGTATGAGTTGATGCGCATGGGGTTGCATCCGGTTTTCTACGAATCGGGGCAATTGGGCGGTCGACTGCGCTCCCAGCCGTTCGAGGGCGCGGAGGATATCGTCGCTGAACTGGGCGGCATGCGCTTTCCCGTTTCCGGCACCGGCTTCTATCACTATGCGAGTATGCTGGGGCTGGAAAGCCGTCCTTTCCCGAATCCGATGACCAAGGCGGCGGGTTCGACCGTGATCGATCTGGAGGGCGAGACCCATTATGCCGAACGCATGGAGGATCTGCCGCCGCTGTTCCACGAAGTCGCCGCCGCCTACGATCAGGCGCTGGAGGAGGGCGCGCGATTCAGCGACCTGAAAGCGGCAATCACCGCGCGGGACCGTGCCGCTATCAAGCGCATATGGGATCCGCTGGTACGGGAATGGGACGAGCGGACATTCTATGACTTCGTGGCTTCGTCACCGGCCTTTCAGCGCCTGAGCTTCCGTCATCGCGAGGTGTTCGGGCAGGTCGGATTCGGCACCGGTGGATGGGATTCGGATTTCCCGAACTCGATGCTGGAAATCCTGCGTGTCAATGTCACTGATTGCGACAGTAACCAGCGGTTCTTCGTCGGCGGGGTGGAGCGTTTGCCACAGGGATTATGGCGGCGCGCATCGGATAGCGGCGTTCACTGGCCAGCGGGGACGAGTCTGCAATCACTGAATGATGGCGGGCCGCGACCGGGTGCGAAGCGCATCCGTCGGCTGGGGGATGGTCGGATCGGTGTCACCGACCGCTGGGGGCGGGAGGAGGGATTCGATGCCGTTGTTGCCACCTGCCAGAGCTGGCTTCTGACAACAGCCATCGAAACCGAGGAAACCCTGTTCAGTCAGAAGCTCTGGATGGCGCTGGACCGCACCCGGTACATGCAGTCGTCAAAGACATTCATCATGGTCGACCGCCCGTTCTGGCGCGAGCGCGACCCAGCAACCGGACGGTTTCCGCTATCCATGACGCTGACCGACCGGCTGACGCGGGGAACCTATCTGTTCGACAACGGACCGGGCCGTCCGGGCGTGATCTGCCTGACCTATTCCTGGATGTCGGATGCGCTGAAGATGCTGCCCCTGCCGGTGGAGCGACGGGTCGAACTGGCACTATCCTCGCTGCGCAAGATCTATCCGGCGCTGGATATCGAAAAGCATATCATAGGCGATCCGATCACGGTCAGTTGGGAGGCGGACCCGAATTTTCTCGGGGCATTCAAGGGCGCGTTGCCGGGACACTATCGCTACAATCATCGGATGTTCGGTCATTTCATGCAACGGAACCTGCCACCCGGGGAAAAGGGGATTTTCCTGGCTGGTGATGATGTAAGCTGGACCCCGGCCTGGGCCGAGGGGGCGGTGCAGACGGCCCTGAATGCGGTCTGGGGCGTGATGACCCATCTGGGCGGAGAGGCCCCGAAGTCGAATCCCGGTCCTGGTGAGGCTTATCCAGAATGGGGCCCGTTGCTGCTGGAGGACGGGTGAGACTTGGGACGGGCGGATCGATTTCCTGTGGACAGGGTCTTTACATCCCGGCGTGAGCGCTTAACTCTGGCACTCGCTGACCCCCGGACGGGCGGGCAGCCTTGGGTTCGGGTTTGCTAAGGCAGCCCGACAGGTCATTGATACTGGTTTTAGGGAGCACCGATTACACATGCGCGATCCGGTCGATATCTACATGAACACGCTGGTGCCGATGGTGGTCGAACAGACCAACCGCGGTGAACGCGCCTATGACATCTATTCGCGCCTGCTGAAGGAGCGGATCATCTTTCTGACGGGCGGGATCGACGATCATGTCGCCAGCCTGATCTGTGCCCAGTTGCTGTTCCTCGAATCGGAAAGCCCTGGCAAGGACATCTCCTTCTATATCAATTCGCCGGGCGGGGTCGTGACCTCGGCTCTGTCGGTCTATGACACGATGCAGTATATCCGCTGTGATGTTTCCACCGTATGCCTTGGCCAAGCTGCCTCAGCCGGGTCGCTGCTGCTGATGGCTGGGCAGGCAGGCAAGCGCTATTCGCTGCCGCAAAGCCGGATCATGGTTCACCAGCCTTCCGGTGGCGCGCAGGGTCAGGCGACGGATATCGAGATCCAGGCGCGGGAAATCCTGCGCATCCGCTCGATCCTGAACGGGCTCTATGTAAAGCACAGCGGGCGCAAGCTTTCGGAGATCGAAGCCGCGATGGAGCGCGACAAGTTCATGAGCGCGACCGAAGCGAAGGAGTTCGGGCTGATCGACGAAGTGGTCGAAACGCGACCGATCCCCGAATCCGATTCGGATGCCTGAGGGTTGATTCATCCTCTCCGGGGCGGTATCTGACCCGGAGAGGATGATCCTCTGACCCTGGTTCGGGATATCACGGGTTCCTGCCCGGATCGGGCCAAAGCGCCATATTTCAGGAATTTACCGGCTCGGGGAGACCCAGAACGGCATGCCTTATCCGCCTGTTCGTGACCGAATTGCGACAGAACCACGGAAATCCGCGATTTTCCGTTTGAGGGGGTGGGTCGCTAGGTCTACCATGTTTTGTGATCAGAGTTCGGTGTCGCGGCGTCGGACTGAAGTGGAAAAGATCGGCAACGATCCGGAGATACAATGAGCAAATCCAGCGGCAGCGACGGTAAGAATACGCTCTACTGCTCCTTTTGCGGCAAGAGCCAGCATGAAGTACGCAAGCTGATCGCCGGACCGACCGTGTTCATTTGCGACGAATGCGTCGAATTGTGCATGGACATCATTCGGGAAGATCACAAGACGAGCGTTTCCAAAACCTCTGACGGGGTACCGACCCCACAGGAAATCCGTCAGGTTCTTGACGACTATGTGATTGGTCAGGATTACGCCAAGCGCGTCCTGTCGGTGGCGGTCCACAATCACTACAAGCGCCTGGCACATGGCCAGAAGCAGAATGATGTCGAGTTGCAGAAATCGAACATCCTGCTGGTTGGTCCGACGGGTTGCGGCAAGACGCTGCTAGCCCAGACGCTGGCGCGGATTCTGGACGTGCCTTTCACCATGGCCGATGCGACGACCCTGACCGAGGCCGGGTATGTCGGGGAGGATGTCGAGAACATCATCCTGAAATTGCTGCAATCGGCAGATTACAATGTCGAACGCGCCCAGCGTGGCATCGTTTATATTGACGAGGTCGACAAGATCAGCCGCAAGTCGGACAACCCGTCGATCACCCGGGATGTGTCGGGCGAAGGTGTGCAGCAGGCGCTGTTGAAGATCATGGAAGGGACCGTCGCTTCGGTGCCGCCCCAGGGTGGGCGCAAACATCCGCAGCAGGAATTCCTGCAGGTCGACACGACGAACATCCTCTTCATTTGCGGTGGGGCCTTTTCCGGGCTTGAGAAAATCATCGCCTCTCGCGGCAAGGGATCGTCCATCGGTTTTGGAGCCGATGTGCGGTCTGCGGACGACCGGAAGGTTGGGGTGATCCTGCGCGAGGTCGAGCCGGAGGATATGCTGAAATTCGGCCTGATCCCGGAATTCGTCGGTCGCGTGCCGATGATCGCAACCCTGGAGGATCTGGATGAGGCGGCACTGATCGATATCCTGACCAAGCCGCGCAATGCGCTGGTGAAGCAGTATGCCAAGCTGTTCGAGATGGAGAATGTCGAGTTGCAGTTCACGACCGATGCTCTGTCGGCAATCGCCAAACGGGCGATCGAACGCAAGACGGGTGCACGCGGCCTGCGTTCCATAATGGAAGCGATCCTGCTGGATACGATGTACGATCTGCCGAGCCTTGATGGGGTCGAAGAGATCGTGGTCAACAAGGAAGTGGTCGAAGGTCGAGCGGAACCGCTCTACATCTATTCCGACCGCGGCAACGAGGTGGAAAGCAACGCCTCCTGATTCGTTGAATGGATCGTGGGTCGTCCTGAACTGACCGGTTCAGGACGACCTTCTCTATTATGCTTTTCCCTCGCGGTTTTCCGGGGCATGGGGCTGATGATTTCTGTGGAAAACCGTCAGCCCTTGCTTGAAGTGGCGGGCGAAGCCCCCCACTATTATGACAGTACACTGGCTGATATCGTTCCTTCGGGGGATGCCTTGGGTTCTGTGTGGATCGACTGATCGGGTCGATGGGCACATTGGGTCGGATGCGCTCGGTCGCATCGAAGTTAACGACTCTCAGACAAACAACCGCCGGGGTTATCGGATGACCGATCCCTTGCGCGACATGGAGACTGCAGATGCAAGAGTTGAAAACCGCCGTGGAGCTTCCCGTTCTTCCGCTGCGCGACATCGTCGTCTTCCCGCATATGATCGTCCCGCTTTTCGTGGGCCGCGACAAATCCGTTCGCGCCCTTGAGGATGTGATGCAGGATGACAAGCAGATCCTGCTCGTGACACAGAAGAATGCCGGGGAAGATGATCCCAAGGCGGAAGACATCTATGAAACCGGGACGGTCGCTACGGTCCTGCAACTTCTCAAGCTGCCGGATGGAACCGTGAAGGTGCTGGTGGAAGGGGTTCAGCGCGCCCGCATCGTTGATTTCACCGCGACCGAGGATTTTTTCCAGGTTCATGCCGAGATGATCGACGATCCGGAAGAGCCGGAGGCTGACCTTCAGGCGCTGAGCCGCGCCGTCGTCGGGCAGTTTGAACAGTATATCAAGCTGAACAAGAAGGTTCCGGCGGAGGTGATGATCTCCATCAACCAGATCGCCGAGCCGTCACGGCTGGCCGATACGGTGGCGCAGCATCTGACGTTGAAGATTTCGGACAAGCAGGATCTGCTGGAACTGGAATCCGTCACGGAGCGGATGGAGAAGATTTTTGGTTTCATGGAAGGCGAAATCAGCGTCCTTCAGGTCGAAAAGCGCATCCGCAACCGCGTCAAGCGGCAGATGGAGAAGACCCAGCGCGAATACTACCTGAATGAGCAGATGAAGGCGATACAGAAGGAACTGGGTGAAGGCGAGGACGGCAAGGACGAGTTGTCCGAACTGGAAGAGCAGATCGAAAAGACCCGTTTCACCAAGGAAGCCAAGGAAAAGGCCTATGCCGAGTTGAAGAAACTCCGGTCGATGAGCCCGATGTCGGCGGAAGCGACGGTGGTGCGCAACTATCTCGACTGGATGCTCTCTATTCCCTGGAAGAAGCGCTCCAAGGTCAAGACCGATTTGAGGGAAGCGCAGACGACGCTTGATGAGGACCATTACGGCCTCGAAAAAGTGAAGGAGCGCATTCTCGAATATCTCGCGGTGCAGGCGCGCCAGAAGAAACTGAAGGGGCCGATCCTCTGCCTCGTCGGGCCTCCGGGCGTCGGCAAGACCTCGCTTGGTAAGTCCATCGCGAAATCGACCGGGCGCGCTTTTGTGCGTATGAGCCTGGGCGGCGTGCGGGACGAATCCGAAATCCGGGGCCACCGGCGGACCTATATCGGCTCAATGCCGGGCAAGGTCCTTCAGGGCATGAAGAAGGCGAAGAAATCAAATCCTCTCTTCCTGTTGGACGAGATCGACAAGCTGGGTGCCGACTGGCGCGGCGATCCGTCTTCTGCGCTGCTGGAGGTTCTGGATCCGGAACAGAACAGCACGTTCAACGACCATTATCTGGAAGTCGATTACGACCTGTCCGACGTGATGTTCGTGACGACGGCCAATACCTTGCGCATGCCGCAGCCGCTGATGGACCGCATGGAAATCATCCGAATCCCCGGTTATACAGAGGATGAGAAGGTTGAGATCGCCAAGCGTCATCTGATCTCGAAACAGCGTGAGGAAAATGGTCTTACCGAGAAGGAATGGATCGTTACCGATGCGGCCCTCCACGACCTGATCCGCTATTACACGCGGGAAGCGGGGGTGCGGAATCTGGAACGTGAAATCGCCAATCTGGCCCGCAAGTCGATCAAGGAGATCATGCTGGGCGAAAAGACGTCGGTGACGGTTGATGCCGATAATCTGGGCGACTATGCCGGTATCCGGAAGTTCCGTTTCGGGGAGATCGAGGAGCAGGATCTGGTCGGTGTCGTCACCGGTCTGGCCTGGACCGAGGTTGGTGGCGAGTTGCTGTCCATTGAAGGCGTCCTCGTCCCGGGCAAGGGACGGGTCACAAAGACCGGGAAGCTGGGCGATGTGATGCAGGAGTCGATTCAAGCGGCTGAGAACCTGATCAAGAGTCGCGCGGTTTCCTTCGGGATAAAGCCAACGATCTTCAACAAGCACGATATCCATGTCCATGTGCCGGAAGGCGCGACACCGAAGGACGGGCCGTCTGCCGGGGTTGCGATGGTGACCTCCATCGTCTCCATCTTGACGGGTGTTCCTGTGCGGCGCGATGTTGCAATGACCGGGGAAATCACCCTGCGCGGGCGTGTTCTGCCTATCGGTGGCTTGAAGGAAAAACTGCTGGCCGCATTGCGGGGGGGAATCAAGACAGTCCTGATTCCGAAGGACAACGAGAAGGATCTGGCCGATATTCCGGACAATGTGAAGAAGGGCATGACGATCATTCCGGTCGGTACGGTTGATGAAGTCCTGGGTCATGCGCTGGTATCATCGCTTGTGCCCATCGAATGGTCCGGTGAGGATCAGGAGAAGGCGGATATGATCGTCACGGGTGGCGAATCGGCCGATGACCGTGACGGAGTGATGACGCACTGAATTATGACATTCCCCGGAATGTTCCGGGAAAAGCGAATGACGAAACGCCGGTGCTCCATCACCGGCGTTTTGTATTCCCATGAGGTGTGACAGCGGTCACTTTCATTTCTAAGAATTCTTAAAAAGCCGCAGAAAACCGGGGAAAATCCGGTGTTTCGCGTTGACGGCGGTCCTGGAATACCCTTACACTCTGCCTCGTTCGGATAATCCTATCCACCTATTAACATCCCGAAACATCAGGGGGGTTCCAGTGAACAAAAACGATCTCGTCGCAGCCGTTGCCGATTCTGCCGGCCTTTCCAAGGCCGATGCCGCCAAGGCAGTGGATGGCGTTCTCGAAGCCATTACCGGTCAATTGAAGGCCGGTGAAGAAGTCCGCATCGTCGGGTTCGGCACCTTTGCCGTCAGCAAGCGCGCCGCCTCCAAGGGCCGCAACCCGCAGACCGGTGCGGAAATTGACATTCCGGCGTCCAACCAGCCGAAATTCAAGGCAGGCAAAGCGCTGAAGGATGCGGTGAACTGATCATCGACATCTTCCGGCATTTCAGCCGGACGAGTTTTGAAACCGACCGCTTCCGAATTCCGGATCGGTCGGTTTCTTTTAGTGAAAAGCAATGTTTGAACCTTGCGGGAAGCCGCGCTATAGGAACCACATCAAGGGCGGTTAGCTCAGCTGGGAGAGCATCTCGTTTACACCGAGAGGGTCGGCGGTTCGATCCCGTCACCGCCCACCATTTTTTCACGACGCGCGATCACCGTTTATACCGGTCTGCCAATAGGCCGATGGAACAAATCGGTATTGAGCATGGAGATGCGCTATTGCGCGTCGTCGCCGACCAGATCATCCAGGGATGCCTGCTGTTCGATTTTCGTCTTGCGGTCCATCACCGACAGAAGGTTGTGGGCAAGGATCTGGAACAGGGCCTTCACGAAGGGATCGACGGTCTTCAGTTTTTCCGTCAGATGGGCGCGTTCGACCACGATCAGGGCACAGTCGGTCAGGGTGCGGGCGCTTTCGGTGCGATTCCGGCTGGTCAGCAGCGCCATCTCTCCGAAAACCTGCCCCGGTCCCAGCAGAGCGGTGCGGTCAAACATGCCGTCATCACCCCGTTTCAGCAGTTCAACCTTGCCGGAATGGACCATATACATTGCATTCGCCGGATCGCCTTCCTGATACAGAACTTCACCCTCATTCGCGGTGCGGCGGAGCATGATCGTATCGCTCATCCTTGGCCCTCCCCAGACGCCGCATTCCGTTCCATGCGGACGGCGGCGGCATGCTCGGCGGCGGCTGCGGCCTTGGCCAGGGCGTTCATGTCATCCGGGGGAATCGGTGTCTTGTCGGCGGCCTGCCGCAACAGGCGGATCAGCATCAGGATGAGCATGCGCAGGGCCGGGTCGGTCTTGGCAAGCTTGCTGCGCAGCGATTCCTCGGTGATCACGATGCAGACGCAGGCTTCCTCGGCAATGGCCGATGCCATGCGCGGGGATTGGTCGATCAGGGCCATTTCGCCGAAAATTCCACCGGCCTCGACAAATCCCAGCGTGCCGCGCTGGCCTCCGCCCACAGATTTGGCGATGCGCACCCGACCAGTTTGCAGCACGAATGCCTGACTGCCGAGATCGCCCTGGTTGAAAATGACGTCGCCCTTGTAAAAGGTTCGACGGTTCAGAACACGGGAGGTATCGCTCACAGTCAGCTTCCGTATGGGTGTTTTGCGAGTGTGGAAATCACGATCACCATAACTATAAATGATTCATTTCGGGCGTGTTGGGAAATCGTTCCCATCAACACAGCTTTTCGAAGGGCTTGTTAAAATCAGTATGTTATTGTAGGCGACTAGGGGTAAGACCGTGAATGTCTACAATTTCGGACGCGGTTACGGAATGGTGAATCGGTCAGACCACGATGTCAAAGAACTACGATTTCAAAAACCTCAGGGTCCTCGTAGTCGATGACTGCAAGTTCATGCGGGGAATTCTGGAGCGTATGCTGGATGCGCTTGGCGTCGGTTATATCCGGGTCGCGAGCGACGGGATTGATGCTTGGGATTTTCTAACGTCTGACGATTACGATCTGCTGGTCACGGATTGGGAGATGGAACCGGAGGATGGCGCGACTCTGGTCCATCGCATCCGCTTCGACCCGGACAGTCCGTCCCGTTACATTCCGGTCATCATGCTGACAGGATACACCGAGAAGGCGAAGGTACTGAGTGCCAGGGATATCGGTATCACGGAATTCCTGGCAAAGCCGCTGGCGGCACGGTCACTGCATGCGCGTATCGTGAATATCGTGGAAAATCCCCGACCCTTCGTGCGCACGTCATCATTTTTTGGCCCCTGTCGGCGTCGGTTGAATTTGCCGAGTTTCGATGGACCGGATCGGCGTGCCCAGGTCGTCGACGCCATGGAAATTTAGACATTCCATGCTGCGGCATCCGTGTCTGGGTTTTAGGAGAGCGTAAGCCATGCCGAAGGAAAAACTCCCTGAAGTACCGGCCAATGCCTCCAAGTCGTGGCATGAAGTCGTTGAACGCCCCAATGAGCTGGCGAAGAAGGTTCCACGAACTGGCGGAATCAGTTCGGAAAAGGCCTTTGCCGATGCCGAACTCATCGTCAAGAAAATGGCCAAGGAATATGTCGGCAAATTGGCAGAAGACATTGAGCAGATGAAGGTTCTGTCAGCCGCCTATCGCACCGACCATTCGGAGGAAACGCTCGACAGACTGTTTCGCCTTGTCCACAACATGCGCGGGCAGGGGGCGACATTCGGCTTTCCTCTGATCACCGAGATCGGGCGTCATTTCTGCCGCTATGTTCGCGAGCGCCCACCCGGCAAGGAGGTCAAACCCGCTCTGGTGGATCAGCATCTCAAGGCGCTGATCGTGGTCTTTGATCAGTCGATCAAGGGCAGCGGCGACCAGATTGCCCAGGCGGTCGTTCATGCTCTGGCAGAGGTTGTTGACCGTGAGGTTGGCGAAAAATGACACGATCCTGACCGTAGCGCTTTATCGCACAGACTGCCTGTCCTAAACTGGCGGGAACAGGCGGATGCGGCAGGACCGCAGTTCGAATCTACACAGTGCAGGATCACCACAGGATCATCGTCACCTCAGGGGGTAGTAAATGTCCGGCAGTCTCAACAAGGTCATTTTGGTCGGAAATCTGGGACAGGATCCGGATGTGCGCTCAATGCAGAACGGCGATAAGGTCGCCAATCTGTCGATCGCGACGTCCGAGACCTGGAAGGATCAGTCCGGCCAGCGTCAGGAGCGGACGGAATGGCATAGGGTGGTGATTTTCGGGAAAGTCGCCGAAATCGCCGAGCGCTACCTCAAGAAGGGCTCCAAGGTCCTGATCGAAGGTCAGTTGCAGACCCGGAAATGGGAAAAGGACGGCAAGACGAATTATACGACCGAAGTCGTCGTGCGCGGTTTTAACGGCAATATGACCATGCTGGACAGTGCAGGGGGCGGTTCCGGTGGTGGCGGGGGGCGCAGCGGTGGTGGTGGCTCCAGCGGCGGCTATGATGACAGGGGCGGCTATGACGACCGGGGAGGACCGTCTTCCGGAGGTTCGTCCTCTGGTGGCGGAGGTCGCGATTACAGCGTTGATCTGGACGACGAGATCCCGTTCTGATCCATCTGATTCGCCGGGTGTCCCGTGCGGTGAGTATCATCGATCAATTGGCTAAATCCTGCATGGATGAAGGTCGTGGGCTTCCAGCCGAGGACCGCATGAGCCCGTGCGAAGCTGCCCCGGAAATGGGAAACGTCGAAATTCCGTGACGGTGCCTCTCGGATAGCGACTGGTGCGCGTGCAAGATCGACAGCCAGTCTGGCAAGGGAGCCAAGCGTGATCGCCTCGCCCGATACGAGATGGATCGGTGAGAAAGACGCGCGATCCCTTTCAAGCTGGTGGACTGCCCGGACGATCCCGTCGACCACATCGTCGATATGCGTGAAATCCAGACTGACATCGCCGCCGTTCACCGTGATCGTGCCGCCACGGGCGGCGCATCCTGCAAAGGCCGGGATAACCCGGTCGGCATGATCTCGACCAGTATCGCCGTAGACATTCGAGAATCTGAGAATTCCGGTCGGGAAAAATTGTGTCGCGGCGCTCACCAGATCCTCGGCTTCGCATTTGGAGCGCCCGTATATGTTGAGAGGTCGTCGCTCGGCGGATTCTGTTACCGGCTCCATGGTCGGCTCGCCATAGACTTCGCGGCTGCTGGCATAGAGGATCCAGGGCACGGTGCTACCGGACCGCGCGGTGGTCAGGATGTTTTCAGTTCCTGTGACATTAACCGATTGGCACAGTTCAGGGCTCTTCTGGCCATCGATGACGCGCGATACGGCGGCTAGAGCGATTTGATCGTAATTTGACTCGCTACGGGGGATTCCCATGAGTTGCGAATTCTGATTCATTAGGTTCCGTGAAATCACGGAGGCGAAGATGGCGGCATCGTTGAGTGTTGACCTGCGTTGGCGGGTGGTACGGGCGATTATTGAAGAGGGTCTGTCGATCCGCGCGGCGGGCCGTCGGTTTTGTATTGGCGAGAGCACGGCGGGCCGCTGGCACCGGCTGTGGCGCACAAGTGGCGACATTGTGCCGGGACGTAAGGGCAATCCAGGTGGCTCGCGCCTGGACGCCCATGCAGGCTTCCTTCTTGGATTGGTCGAAGCGGGGGGCAAGGACATCACGCTGGCAGAGATGGCTGAACGGCTTCGGACAGAACGTAGCGAGGCGGTTGATCCGTCCACGATCCATAATTGGTTGAAGAAACGCGGGATCACTTTTAAAAAAAGACAGGCCATGCTGCCGAACAGGCTCGCGAAGACGTCGCTGCGGCCCGCCAAGCCTGGTTCGACGGCCAGCACGATCTCGACCCCGAAAAACTGATCTTCATCGACGAGACCGGGGCGTCCACAAAGATGGCGCGCTTGCGTGGGCGGGCACGCAAAGGGGAACGCTGCCGGGCTTCGCTTCCGCACGGGCACTGGAAAACCACCACCTTTACCGGGGCGTTGCGCCTGTCGGGCATGACCGCGCCGATGGTCCTCGACGGGGCCATGAACGGGGCCGCCTTCCTTGCCTATATCGAACAGGTTCTCGTCCCCACACTGCGTCCCGGCGATATCGTCATCATGGACAATCTACCCGCCCACAAACCGGTCGCCGTGCGCGAGGCCATCGAAGCGGTTGGGGCCAAACTACGCTTCTTGCCGCCCTACAGCCCCGACCTCAACCCCATCGAAATGGCCTTCTCCAAGCTCAAGGCGTTCCTGCGCAAAGCCGCAGCCCGCACCGTAGACAATCTCTGGAACGAAATAGCCAAAGCTATCGAAACCTACACGCCGCTCGAATGTGCAAACTTCTTCAGGGCCTGCGGATATGAGCCATATTAAACTCAAAATGCTCTAGATGGACAATTCCAGAGATATCGCGGCAGGCCGGGCGTAGTGTTTCGATATCCATGATCGTACCCTGGATGCCATCTGATCCGATGCTGGACGGCTTCAGGTCCAGGCCGGTGATGTCATGCCCGAGTGTCCTCAGCGTCCGGCACAGATTGCTGCCGATCAGGCCTTCGGACCCGGTAACGAGGATTTTCATGAAAATACTTTCGTGATTCAGGTCCTGTATGACCATCAAGGGAAGGATAGGAAGGTATTCGCGCATGGCTGCCAAGGAAATATCCATGGGCTGCATCAGGCAAGGGGTGCGCGTTCACCTAGAAGATACCGTATCGTGTCACTGGCATCAAACAGCAGGCAGATTGCCAGTGTTGCGGCAAGAATCCAGAGAACCTGACGGAAAGGTGCCGGGATACCGTCCGTTTGAATTCGTCGGATCAGCAAGATCAGCAGCGGAAACCAGAAAATCAGATGGGGCAAGCCAAGCAGACGGACATATCCCATTTCCTGATACATCATCGGGACAGCGATGAAGACCGGGATATGACTGATGATGGTCCATATCGCCACGCGGCGTGTCGTCGGCGAGAGAAGAAGGATCAGCGGGGCGGCGATCAGAACGACCATCAGCCATACCAGCCAGATTTGAACCCAACCCGGTTGCATGAAGGCGGCTTCGGCGAAGGTCATTTGAATTCCTAAAAGCGGTAGGACAGGCTGATCGCACCGAATTTGTCGTACTTGTCTTGCCCGTTGAATTCCTTGGAACGCAGCACATAGGTATAGGTGAAGCGCCAGTCAGAAACTTGCATGGCAAATCCAGCCTGGACATCGCCGACGAGGTATTTCTTGTCGACGCTATGGCTGTCCTGAAAGGTGTTGCCGTCCAGGAAAATATTTCGACCAACCAGCCGTGCGCCGACGCTGGCGAAAGTGTACCAGTTGAATCCGTCAACTTGGCGCACATAAGCACTGCCGGGCAGGCTGGGACGGATGCGGGGCGGCCCCATATCCGTCGTCAGGTCGTCGCCCAGGCGGATTGTCATACCTGTTGAGAGATACGTAGCGACATTGCCCAGCGCGAAGCCGACATTCGGCACCAGATCGGCATTCAGTCCAAGGGCCAGTTCATTCTGCCAGATCTTGCGCTGCTGTTCGTAGATCAGTGCTATGCCGGGTTCGTTCCGCAACTGGTTGTCCCAGCCGCGCGGTGTCGTGAGATTGAAGGCATCATGCCAACGGGTTTGCACGAATTCTGCCTGGGAGGCCGGGCCGACGACACCCAGTTCCAACACCATCGCATCGCTGCGTTCACCGTTTGGGGCAACTGCGATCAGCCCAGCGGAGCCGTAGAGCCACCCGGCATAGGGGCGGTCGCCGGGGCGCAGGTTCGGATCGGAAATATCGTCCGGCGTGTACATGTTCTGACCGAAGCTGTAGGTCCCGCGCGCCCGAGCAGCGTCTGGCCAGAACGGGATGAATCGCGCAATTATGGCAATCGGCTCATCTTCTGCAGGCAGGTATTCGCGGGTTGTGTAGGTGACCTTTGTGCCATGGGTAAAATGCCGGTCGGTTCCAGAGCCGAATGTGTCGTTCTCCAGCAGGATGCTGAGCGTACCCTTGTCGTCGGGAGTGTCCTTGTCGTCCGGCAGATGCTGCGCAGCCGCCGACCCGGCCAGACTCAGGATGGCCAGATTCAGGACAGCAGCAAGGGCGGAAGCTTTTGAGCAAATTCCCATGATATACCTTTTCGTCTCCCCATAGGCAGTTCTACACTCGTCCCAAGAGACGGACAGGACGAATGGGGAATATGATGACGCTCACTACAGCCAATCATTGGGGCAGCTATAAGGCAGAGTTACGACAAGGTCGAGTGCAGGCTTTGACGCCGCTGATCGACGGTGACGATTTCTCGGACATGTCTGCCTCGATTCTGGACACATTGCACGGGAAATCCCGGATTACCCGACCCGCAATCCGCGAAAGCTGGCTGAAGGGCGGGCCGGGGACGGCGGGGGATCGGCGTGGGGCTGATCGCTTCGTCGAAGTCGAATGGGACATGGCGATCACGATTCTGGCTGACGAGATTGCCCGCGTCCGAGATCTGCACGGC
This sequence comes from Alphaproteobacteria bacterium, assembly GCA_965223125.1. Lineage (GTDB taxonomy): Bacteria > Pseudomonadota > Alphaproteobacteria > UBA8366 > Aestuariispiraceae > Pacificispira. The sequence continues at coordinate 3,363,225 of OZ244984.1, forward strand.
AACCAGGCCATCTATGCCGGGTCCTATGGCTGGGCCAGCGCCGGGCGATTCCATCATGCGCAAAGCCAGATCCATCGATTCTACAATATGGCGGGGGGCTATACGAAATCAGTGAATGCCTATTCCTTTGCGGCGGGGGAGGTGATCCTGCCCCATGTCATCACCAACCTGCGCCATACCATGACTGGTGCGCCAAGCTGGCATGAGATTGCCGAGCATACTGACTTCATGGTCGCCTTTGGCGGCCTGCCGCTGAAAAACGCGCAGATTCAGAATGGCGGCCTGGGGCAGCACACGGCGCGGGGCTGGATGCGACGGCTGGGTGCGGGGAAGGGGCGGTTTCTCGGCATCTCGCCCATCCGTGACGATATGGCCGATGAGTTGAATGCCGACTGGATGCCGATCCGCCCGAATACCGATACCGCCCTGATGCTTGCGCTGGCCTGGTGGCTGGAGACCAATGGCAAGATCGATCATGCTTTCCTGACCCGCTACACGACCGGATATGAGGCGTTCCGACCCTATCTGCTAGGGGAAAGTGATGGCGTGCCGAAGACGCCTGCCTGGGCAGCGCGGATCACGGATGTGCCGGAAGAAGATATCATCGCACTGGCTGAGGCAATGACGAAGGGTCGGGTTCTGATCTCCCTGTCCTGGTCGCTGCAGCGGTCCGACCATGGCGAACAGCCTTACTGGATGGGCGTCGTACTGGCCGCCATGTTGGGGCAGATCGGTTTGCCCGGCGGCGGCATCGCCATTGGACTGGCGGCGGAGCATGGCAATGGTAATCCCGACCCGCAGCTTGGCTGGGCCGCTGTCCCGACCGGGCGCAATCCGGTTGACAGTTTCATTCCGGTGGCCCGGATTTCCGATATGCTGCTCAATCCGGGCGGCAGCTACGACTACAATGGACAGTCCCGGACCTATCCCGATATCCGCATGGTTCATTGGGCTGGCGGAAATCCCTTCCATCACCATCAGGACCTGAACCGCCTGCGCCGGGCCTGGGCACAGCCGGAAACAGTGGTGGTGCAGGAGATATTCTGGACCCCCGCCGCGCGCCACGCCGATATCGTCCTGCCGGTGACGACGGTGATGGAGCGCAACGACATCGCCGTCGCGCAACTGGACGGCTGGGCGGTGGCAATGAAAAAGCTGGTCGATCCGGTGGGCCAGGCACGCAATGACCATGACATCATGGCCGATGTCGCGGATCGCCTTGGTTTTCGCTCCCGCTTCACGGAGGATCGCACCGAAATGGACTGGCTGCGCGATATCTGGGATCGCAGTCGCCAGGAGGCCGGGCGTGTCGGTCGGGAACTGCCATCCTTCGACGCCTTCTGGGAGGCCGGGCACCTGCATCTGGAGGGCGGGCCGGAAATCCGTCGGTTCCTGGGCGATTTCCGGGACGATCCGATCACCAATCGCCTCAAGACTCCGTCAGGTCGGATCGAGATATTCTCAAAGACCATCGCGGGCTTTGGTTATGAAGAGATTGCGGGCCATCCGACCTGGAACGAACCTTATGAATGGCTGGGCGGTGCGGGCATTACCGATACGCCGCTGCATCTGATTTCCAACCAGCCCAAGTCGCGCCTACACAGCCAACTCGATCCTGGCGCAGGCAGTCGGGCGACGAAGATCGGCGGTCGGGAACCCATGCGCATGAACCCGAAGGACGCCGCCGACCGAGGGATAACTGATGGCACGGTGGTGCGGGTTTTCAATGCCAGGGGCGCCTGTCTGGCTGGAGTCAGGCTGGATGACGGCATCATGCCGGGGGTCGTACAGTTGGCAACGGGTGCCTGGTTTGATCCCGAGGCACCGGAACGCCCGGAAAGCCTGGACCGGCATGGCAATCCCAATGTCCTGACGGCGGACCGGGGGACATCACGCCTGTCTCAGGGACCAAGTGCCCATACCTGTCTTGTCCAGATCGAACCGCTGGCCGGAAATAGGTCAGATGGTGAGTTTCCGGAAATGAAGGCTTTTGATCCACCGGACCTCATTGCAGAAAACACCTGAGCATCTGAACGTGATCATCGGGTCTTGTTTGCGCTAGCGCAGCAATCCCCGTGCAGCGGATTCCAGGCGGGCGAGGCTTTGTTCAATTGTGATGCCACTGGTATCCACCGTGGCGTCAGCCTGACAGTAGGCAGGGGAACGAGCGGCGAGGATAGCCTTCAGATCTTCCATCGCCTCGTCATTCCGGGCCATCGGACGCAGGTCGCCCTGTTCGATGACACGATTCATGTGTTCTTCCGGGCGGGCCTGTATCCAGATCGTATGACAGCGGTCCAGAAGAAGCTGGAACGTCGCCGATTCTGACACGATGCCGCCGCCGGTGGCGATCACGGCGGTCTTGTTTTCAGTAATCGTGTTTTCCAGTGCGCGGTGTTCCAGACGGCGCAGCGCGGGCTGGCCGCTGAGTGCCAGGATTTCGCCTATGCTACCACCATAATCCCGCTCGACGAGACGGTTCAGTTCTACGAAGGGAACCATCAGTCGTTCGGCCAGCATGCGGCCCAATGTGGATTTGCCGCCGCCACGCAGTCCGATCAGTGCAATTCTCCCCGCTTTAGGTGAGGCAAGACCTGCAGGTGAGCAGGGGCCAGGTTGCCCGATTCGGTCCAGGGCAGCCTTCGCCTCCGGCAGGAGGTCCGGAGACAGTGCCCGCAGTCGTGCGATCAGGGGGGCGAGTTCTGGCGCGGTCGCTGCTGTTCCGTCGCCAGTGACCAATTCCGTCAGAGGGTAATCAACGGCCTGGGCAATCTGGCGCAGGACTGCAACGGTCGGGTTGCCGGATCCGCTTTCAAGCTGCGCCAGATATCGTTCGGATACACCGGAATCCCGTGCCAGGATGCGCCGCGCCATGCCCCGCTTGGCACGGGCCTGCCGCACACGTTCCCCCAATTCGGTAAGATAGGCCCGAAGTGCCGGATCGTCTGTTGGTTTGTCACTCATGTATCACTCATCCGCTTGTACTCATCGGGGAGTCGTTCAGGCTGTAGAAAAATGCACTATGGTTCTTTTCACCTTCGATAACATGCACTATAGTTCCTGTATCAGGCTCTGAGCAAGAGTCCGTTTTTCGCGAAACCAACAACACGATAGGGCGACGGATGAGCAGTGAGGTCAAGATTCTCGTCGGTACGATGACCGGCACAGCGGAACTGGTGGCGGATGAGATGGTTGATGTCCTGAAGGAAAAAGGTGCGAATCCAGAAATCCTGCTGATGGACGATCTGGCGCCGGACGCGCTGGTTCCAGGTCCGCTTTATATCATATGCACCTCGACCTATGGCCAGGGTGAAGTACCGGACAATGCGCGGTCCTTCTATGATGCGCTGGAAGAACAGGCACCGGACCTTTCGGCAATTCAATACGGTGTCTTTGCGTTGGGTGACATGACCTATATGCAGACCTTCTGTTTCGGGGGGCGCAAGTTCGACGACCTGTTCGCCAAGCTGGGTGCGCGCCGACTGGGCGAGCGGGTGGAACATGATGCCTCCTCCGGCGATCTGCCGGAGGATATGGCCGCCGAATGGGCCGAGGAATGGTTCGGCGAGGCGCTGGAAGCAGCCTGATCCGAAAATTCATAGGGTGCAGAAACATCATTGTTCGAACCGGGGGTCCGAATGACACAGGAAGAGTTCCATTCCCTGATGAGTACTATTGCGGAGACCATTGGCGACCGGCCGGTGGAGCCGGAACTGGGTGTCTTTCTGCACGAGACGTTCCCACCAGATGGCACCATGTTTGAAAAGGTCCATGCGGCTTGTCGCGCGGGTCTGCGGGATGGATGGATCTGCCCGTCGGAGCGCAATGGAATACGCTATGGCCGACCCATCAAACCCACACTTGGCACGCATGAATTTTCGGTCGACGTGGTGCTGATGGATGATTGTATCGGGCCGCATCATGCCCATCCCGGCGGGGAGATCGACCTGATTCTGCCGGAAGAAGATGGGGCGGAATTCGATGGACAGGGTCGCGGCTGGCTCGTCTACGGGCCTGGCACGGCGCATCCGCCCACTGTCTCGGGCGGCAGGGCGATAGTCGTCTATCTGCTGCCGAAAGGCGAAATTGATTTCACGCGGGTAAAAAAAGACTGAACTGTCTGTGCCCGACTTGTTATAAATCCCATGGGAGGGACCGTATATGGCCGGACATTCCGCCAAGGATGATCTTTACAATGCCGCTGACGATCTGATCGGGCGCAACCTGACCGCCGGACGGGGCGACAAGACCGCTTTTATCGACATTGCCGGGCCGACCAGCTTTGCGGAACTGGACCGTCGGGTGAGCCGGTTCGCCAATCTGCTGACCGATCGGGGTGTTCGGATGGAGGAGCGGGTGCTGCTCTGCCTGCTGGACACCATCGACTGGCCGACCTGTTTTCTGGGTGCGATCCGGGCGGGTGCAGTACCGGTGCCGGTCAATACCAGACTGACCGCCGAGGATTACGCCTTCATGCTGGACGACAGCCGTGCGCGGGTTCTGGTCGTCTCGGAGCAGTTGCTTGATGCCTTTCTGCCGCATCTGGCGGATCATCCTTTTCTGGATTCGGTGATCGTCTCCGGCGCGGAGGGGAAGGGACACGCGCTCCTGTCCGACCTGCTGGCTGATCAATCAACGGAGTATGAAACCGCGCCGACGCGCCGGGATGATATGTGTTTCTGGCTCTACACATCGGGCACGACGGGCAAGCCGAAGGGAGCGGTTCATCTGCACACCCATCTGGTGGATACCGCCGATCTATACGCGATTCCGACGCTCGGGATCAGCGAGGATGATATCTGTTTTTCCGCCGCGAAGCTGTTCTTCGCCTATGGCATGGGCAACGGACTGACCTTCCCCATGTCGGTCGGTGCGACAACGGTCCTGCTGGCCGGGCCGCCGGATGCGAAATCCGTGGCGCGAATCCTGCGCGAGGAAAAGCCGACGATTTTCTATGGTGTGCCGACACTCTATGGAATGTTGCTGGCGTCCGGCGAGTTGCCGGGGCCGGGGGAGCACGCGATGCGGCTGGCGACCTCCGCCGGGGAGGCACTGCCTGCCGAACTGCTGCGCCGCTTCAAGCAGACGACCGGGGTTGATATTCTGGACGGGCTCGGTTCCACCGAAATGCTGCATATCTTCCTCAGCAATCGTCTGGGTGACATCGTGCCCGGTGCATCCGGTGTGCCGGTGCCGGGATATGAACTGCGGCTTGTTGATGATGACGGAACGGTCCTGACCGGCGCGGGGGAGATGGGGATGCTGGAAGTCAGTGGACCCACCTCGGCGGTGATGTACTGGAACCAGCGCGAGAAGAGCCGGGAGACTTTCCAGGGCCGCTGGACCCGGACCGGCGACAAGTATGTCCGTGACGAAAACGGCGTCTATACCCATGCAGGGCGGTCGGATGACATGCTGAAGGTTGGCGGGATCTATGTATCCCCGGTCGAGGTGGAAAGCGCCATCGTGCGGCACGATGCGGTGCTGGAAGTCGCCGTGGTCGGCCATGCGGACAAGGACGATCTGATAAAGCCAAAGGCGTTCATCGTGCTGCGCGACGGCATCGGGAAATCAGATGCACTGGCGGAGGAGATCAAGACCTTCGTGAAGGCGGAACTGGCGGGTTACAAATATCCCCGCTGGATTGAATTCATCGACGAATTGCCTAAGACGGCGACAGGCAAGATTCAGCGCTTCAAGCTGCGGGACAGGGCAGCGTGAGCGTCCCGGAGCAGTTCTTCGTCACCATCGGCACACATCGCCTGGAATGCGACTGGTATCCGGGCGCTCGGCCGGCACTGGTGCTGCTGCACGAAGGTTTGGGATCGGTCACCATGTGGAAGGACTTTCCTGCCCGTCTGGCAGCGGAGACCAGGCATGGGGTTCTGGTCTATTCCCGCTATGGCTACGGCCGCTCGTCACCCTGCATGGAACAGCCGGTCGGTGCGCGGTATATGCACCGGGAGGCGCTGGAGACTTTGCCAGCATTGCTGAACCATCTGGAACTGTCGGCCCCCTTTCTGATCGGTCATTCCGATGGCGGGTCGATTGCACTGATCCATGCGGGTGGGGCTGGGCGTGCGGTATCGGGGATCGTGACCTTGGCTGCCCATGTCTTCAATGAGGATATCTGCGTCTCCTCCATCGAAAAAGCGAAACTGGCATTTGAAACGACCGCGCTGAAGGACCGGCTGGCGCGGTATCATGATGATCCGGAAGGGGCGTTCCGGATGTGGAATGATGCCTGGCTGGCACCGGATTTCCGTGACTGGAACATTGAAGAGTATCTGCCGAGGATCACCAGTCCCGTGCTTGCGATTCAGGGGGCTGAGGATGAATACGGCACCATTGCGCAGATCGACTCCATCGGCGGCAAGGTCGCCGGACCGGTCGAGACACGGATTATTCCCGGATGCGGGCATTCCGCCCACAAGGATCAGCCCGACGAGGTTCTCGCCCTGATCCGCAGTTTTGTCGCCGACCATCGTCCGCGCCTCTAGAAATCGAAAGGCACGGCTTCATGTCGATTCTCTCCGCCTTCAGGCCTGCGCCTATCCATCACCGCTGGGATCAGGCACCCGCACCCGGTGAGATGATCGAGGTCGGACCCGGTGTGCATTGGCTGCGCATGCCGCTGCCGATTTCATTGGATCATATCAATCTGTGGCTGATCGAAGATGGCGAGGAATGGGTCATCGTCGATACGGGATTCGGAACCGATCTGACCTGTGATCTCTGGCGTCGTATCTTTGAAGGTCCGGCGAAAGCAAGGCGACCGGGGCGGCTGATCTGCACCCACCATCACCCGGATCATTTTGGCCAGGCAGGATGGCTCTGCCGCACATATGACCTCCCGTGCCTGATGACGGAGAAGGAGTGGCTGGTCGGAACCCTGCTGGCAAGGATGAGCGATGAGGCCTTCGCCGCAGGGCAGGACCGGTTCTACATCGAGCAGGGCGTGCCGGAGGATGTCCGGGGTCGATTGCATGCGGTCGGGAACGATTACCGTAACTGTATCCTCGATCCGCCAGTCCGTTTCTCCCGCCTGCGCGACGGAGAGGTTCTGTCCATAGGCGGGCACGATTGGCGGATCATGACGCTGGAGGGGCACAGCGAGGAACTTGCCGGTCTTTATTGCCCCGACCTTCGCCTGTTCATACCCGGGGATCAGGTCCTGCCCAGAATCACGCCCAATATTTCAGTCCACTGGTTCAAGGATGGGACGGAGCCGCTCTCGGACTTCCTCGCCAGTCTGGACAGGATCGGGGACGAACTGCCCGGTGATACGCTGGTCCTGCCGTCGCATCGTCTGCCTTTTCAGGGACTTCATACCCGGATCGCCGATATCCAGCAGCATCACCGCGACCGTCTGGACGATGTTCTGGCGGCACTGGCAGATGGTACGGCGCGGGATGCCTGGACCATCATGCCCGCAATTTTTCCAAGAACCATCGGCGACGACCATGTGATGTTCGCACTGGGTGAAAGTGTTGCGCATCTCGCCCATCTTGTCGCTCTGGGGCGGATTGATATGCTGCGCCAGGACGGACGGGTACTGTATCGGAGGAACCAGACATGACGGGTCGCTATATTGACGATTATACAGTAGGTGAGGTCATCTTGGCTCCCCCGGTCGACTTCACCGAAGACTTCATCACAGATTTCGCAAAGACCTATGATCCGCAGGCGATTCATATCGACAAGGGTTATGCTGACGACGGACCCTTCGGAGGGTTGATTGCCAGCGGCTTTCAGACACTTGCAGCCAGTTTCGCGTCTTTCCTGCGGCTTGGCCTGTATGAGGATGTCTCGCTGGGCGGGCCGGGCATGGACGAGATCCGCTGGGTCCAGCCGGTGCGTCCCGGTGACAGCCTGACCCCCCATGTCACGGTAACCGAGGCACGGAAGTCGAAATCCAAGCCGGATCGCGGCATCCTGCATCTTGCCTTCGATGTTCGGAACCAGGCGGGGGAAACAGTTCTGACCTTTTCCTCCATGACCATGATCAAGGCGCGCGATGTCTGATTTCTATCCGCATGTCTTCACACCGATCCGCATCGGCCCGCACGAAATTCCGAACCGGATCGTCATGGGGTCCATGCATACCGGGCTGGAGGAGCGCGACGGGGGCGTAGAGCGGCTGGCAGCGTTTTACGGGGAGCGGGCGGAGCAGGGCTGTGCGCTGATCGTCACCGGCGGTTTTTCCGTCAATGGCGCGGGCAGGCTGGATGCCGGGGCTGCCAGCTTCGATACCGAGGCGATGGCCGAGGCGCATCGCCCCATTCCGGCGGCTGTCCATGCGGCGGGCGGGCGCATTCTGCTGCAACTGCTGCATGCCGGGCGGTATGGCTATCACCGCGATATCGTTGCCCCGTCGCCGATCCGCGCCCCCATCAACAAGAATGAACCGCGCGGGCTGACGGCGGCAGAGATCGAACAGACCATTGAGGATTTTGCGAATTCCGCCCGGCTCGCCCGACAGGCGGGATATGACGGCGTTGAGATCATGGGATCCGAAGGTTATCTGATCAATGAATTCACGGCCGCCTGCACCAATCACCGCACCGACGAATGGGGCGGAAGCTTTGAGAATCGCATCCGGTTTCCCTTGCGGATCGTTGAGGCGGTACGTGCCGCGACCGGACCTGACTTCATCCTGATGTACCGCCTGTCGGTGCTGGACATCGTTGAGGGCGGTAGTCCCCTGTCAGAGGTCCGGGATCTGGCGCAGCGACTGGAGCAGGCCGGTGCGGATGTCCTGAATTCCGGCATCGGCTGGCATGAGGCCCGCACACCCACAATCGCACAGGCAGTGCCGCGGGCAGGTTTCGCCTGGGCGACGGCGCGGGTGCGTGATGCGTTGACCCGCATTCCCATCGTGGCGGTGAACCGCGTGAATGTGCCGGAGGTTGCCGAGGCGATCATAGCGACCGGGCAGGCCGATATGGTCAGCATGGCGCGCCCCTTCCTGGCCGATGGCGGTTTCGTCGCCAAGGCGGCGGCGGGCAGGCCGGAAGCGATCAATACCTGTATCGCCTGCAATCAAGCCTGTCTGGATCATTACTTCAATGGCGAGGTTTCAAGCTGCCTCGTCAATCCCCGGGCCTGCCACGAGACGATCCTGACCTGGAATCCGGCAGCCGCACCGCAGCGTGTCGCCGTCGTCGGTTCCGGTCCGGCGGGTCTGTCCTGTGCGGAAGTGCTGGCGATGCGCGGCCATGTGGTGACGCTGTTCGAGGCGCAGGACCATATCGGTGGACAATTCTCCCTGGCCAGTGCGGTGCCGGGAAAACAGGAATTCCATGAAACCTTGCGCTATTTCACCCACCGCATCGCGGAATTGAAGATTGATCTGCGGTTGTCCACGAAAGTCGATGCGGCTGCATTGACTTCCTTCGATGCAGTAATCTTGGCCAGTGGCGTTGTGCCCTTCATGCCGCAGATCGACGGCATAGACCATTCAAGCGTGATGACCTATGCAGACCTGCTGTCAGGAGCGCGACAGGCGGGCGACCGGGTCGCAGTGATCGGTGCGGGGGGAATCGGTATCGATGTCAGCGTCTTCCTGACGGAGGGGCAGGGGCGCGCCCATCTTGATCCCGATGTTTTCCGACGTCATTGGGGCGTGGACCGGTCCGCCGAGACACCGCCGCCGCACCGACAGGTAACGCTGCTTCAGCGTCGGGGTGGGAAAATGGGGATCGGGCCGGGCAGGACGACGGGCTGGGTCCACCGCCTGAGCCTGCTGAAAGCGAAGGTCGAGATGATCCCGGATGTGGAGTATCGCCGGATCGATGATGCCGGTCTGACGATTGTCGTCGCGGGCGAGGATCGAACCATCCCCTGTGACAGTATCGTTGTCTGCGCCGGCCAAATCTCCCGATCCGAGCTGGAGGCACCGCTGAAGGCGGCAGGAATCCCAGTCCATCTGATCGGCGGCGCAAAACTTGCCACGGAAGTGGACGCCAAACGCGCCATTGCCGAGGGCGTACGTATTGCGGCTGAACTTTAGGCCCGTAAACCGGCGACCGCGCTGAAATTCGAGGAATCCTCCACGGCCTGTGCCGCGCGCAGCAGGGTCGCCTCGTCGAAGGCCTTGCCGATCAGTTGCAGGCCCAGCGGCAGTCCGGTGTTTGTCAGACCGGCGGGCACCGATATACCCGGCAGTCCTGCCAGATTGGCGGTCACGGTGAAAACATCGTTCAGGTACATCTGGATCGGATCGTCCTGCTTCTCATCAACACCGAAGGCGGCTGACGGAGTCGCAGGGGTCAGGATCAGGTCGCACTGGGACCAGGCATCCCGGAAATCCTGGGCGATGCGGGTGCGGACCTTCTGCGCCTTCAGGTAATAGGCGTCGTAATAGCCAGCCGACAGAACATACGTCCCGATCAGAATCCGGCGCTGCACTTCCGCGCCGAACCCGTCCCGCCGGGTATTGGCATACATTTCGTCCAGGGTCTTGCCCGGCACGCGCAAACCATAGCGAACCCCGTCATAACGGGCGAGGTTCGATGAGGCTTCCGCCGGGGCGACGATGTAATAGGCGGGCAGGGCGTATTTCGTATGAGGCAGGCTGATATCAACGATTTCCGCCCCGGCAGCGCGCAGCCAGTTCATACCATTCTGCCACAGGGAATCGATCTCTCCTGACAGGCTACCCAGTCGGTATTCCTTCGGGATCCCGATGCGCAGGCCCTTCACGCCGTTTTTCAGCCCGGCTTCATAATCCGGGACCGGATGGTCGGCGCTGGTCGAATCCTTCGGGTCATGCCCGGCCATGCTGCCCAGCATGATGGCCGCATCCCGCACTGTCCGGGTGAAGGGACCGGCCTGGTCCAGTGAACTGGCAAAGGCGACGATGCCCCAGCGGCTGCAGCGTCCATAGGTCGGCTTGATCCCGACTGTGGCGGTCAGGGCGGCGGGCTGGCGGATTGATCCGCCGGTATCCGTCCCAATCGAGGCGATGGCCGAGCGTGCGGCAACGACTGTTGCCGAGCCCCCGGAAGACCCGCCGGGGACGAGGTGTTTTTCCGGATTGTTCTGATCCTGCCAGGGGCTGCGAACCGGCCCGTAATAGCTGGTCGTGTTCGATGATCCCATGGCGAATTCGTCCAGATTGGTCTTGCCCAGCATCACCGCCCCCGCCTGCCACAGCTTCTGGGTGACGGTGGATTCGTAGGGTGGTTTGAACCCGTGCAGGATATGGGAGGCCGCTGTCGTCAGCACGCCCTCGGTGCAGTAGAGATCCTTGACCCCGATGGGCAGACCTTCCAGCGCCCCAGCAGTGCCATTGGACAGGCGCTCGTCGCTTTGCTGTGCCATATCCAGCGCACGATCCGGCGTTTCGGTGATATAGGCGTTCAAGGCACGGGTCTTGTCCATCGCGCCCAGATAGGCCTGGGTCAATTCGGTGGCGGTGAATTGTTTCGCCTGCAACCCGTCACGGGCTTCGCTCAGGCTCAGGTCCAGCAGATCGCTCATTGCGCTGCGCCTTCCTATTCAACAACTTTGGGAACGGAGAAAAAATCGCCCACGGGATCCGGCGCATTGGCGACGATCTTTTCGGGATAGCCGCCGTCATTGGCGATATCCTCGCGCCAGATCGCCGTCATCTCGACGGCGGAGGACATCGGTGTGACGCCGTCCGTATCGACTTCGCCCAGTTGCTCGATCCAGGCAAGAATACCGTCCAGTTCCTGGGTCATCGCGGCCTGCTGGTCTTCGGGCAGGTCAATGCGCGCCAGATGGGCGACGCGGGCAACGGTCTTGGTCTCGATGGCCATGGTCGGTGGCTCCGCTTCGATGAGGGGTCGTGCAGTTTCTCGAATGGCGCGGAAGCTATCACCGGGCCTGCCCTGTCGCAAGCCGCGACGCTTGCGGCGCGCGTGCTTCGGCCCTATTCAGAGGCATGATTCTGGAAACCGTATATGACCTCCCTGTCGGGGTTGCTCTGCTTGGTCTCGATCTGGGTGAAAAGACCATCGGGATAGCCATTGGCGATCCGGCGGGCAGCATAGCCTCGCCGCTGGAAACGATTCGGCGCGGCAAGTTCACCGGGGATGCGAACCGGCTGACTGAAATCATCATCGAACGGCGCATCGGTGGGCTGGTGATCGGGTTGCCGGTCAATATGGATGGCAGCGAGGGGCCGCGCTGTCAGTCCTCGCGCCAGTTTGCCCGCAATCTCCGATCTCTGTCCGGTTGGGTGGTGCCGATGGCCTTCTGGGATGAGCGCCTGTCAACGGCAGCAGTCGAACGCATGCTGATCGATCAGGCTGACATGACCCGTGCCCGTCGCAGCCAGGTTGTCGACAAGATGGCTGCAGCCTTCATCCTGCAGGGCGCATTGGATGCGCGGCGGTTGCGGGCGGACTGACCGCATCACAGCATGCTGGTATGCCCGTCCACCGCGATGGCCTGGCCGGATATCCGGCGACCTGCATCAGAGCAGAGGAACAGCGCCATATCGGCGACATCATCAGCGGAGACAAAGCAGCGCATGCTGGTATCCCGGACATAGTCGGCGCGGATGCGCTCTATGGATTTCCCGGTGGTGGCGGCTTCATCGGCAATGACGCGGTCCATGCGGTCCCCTTCGACGGCACCGGGGCACAGGGCGTTGACCCGGACGCCGGACTGGCCCGCCTCGACAGCGGCGGATTTCGTCAGGCCGATGATTGCCCATTTCGCGGCACAATAGGGGGATCGCTCGGGATAGCCATAGAGCCCGCCGGTGGAGGAGAAATTGATGATCGCGCCGCCGCCCTGTTGTTTCATCGGTCCCAGCACCCGGCGCAGGCAGTGATAGGCTCCGACAAGATTAACCTGGATACAGGCCTGCCAGGCGGCAGGATCGGTTTCCTCTATCACGCCGGTCGGTCCCTTGATTCCCGCCGCGTTGATCAGGATATCCACCCCGCCCAGCCGCGCCAGTGCCGCATCGAAGAATCTGTCCACGGCACTGACATCCGCAACGTCACACGCCAGACGGTGGATTCCTGCTGGGAGGGTTTCCAGTCCTGTCGCATCGATGTCGCCCGCAAAGACAGTTGCTCCGGCATCGTGCAGGCGTTCGGCAATCCGCCGCGCGATACCGGCTCCGGCAGCCGTGACAATGGCCCGTTTTCCCGTGAAGTCCGACATGCTATGTCTCCTATCCAATCAATGCCCTGAGGCGTTTGCCGACGATGCTGGACACCGATCTGGAGTACAAGCCGGATTCACCCGTGTACAAGGCGAAGGACTGGCTTTTGTGCGCGGCTTGCGGGGCGCGGATCACACGGGAGCGGTTTGCGACCGAGCGACGGGGGAAGCACAGCCACACGCTGTTCAACCCGGCGGGCCATGTCTTCATCGTCCGGTGCTTTTCCGAGGCCGAGGGCCTGGGGCTTCTGGGCAGGCCGAGTAGCGATTTTACCTGGTTTCCCGGTACCTCCTGGCAGATTGCCCTATGCCTGGACTGCGCCGCGCATATCGGTTGGCACTATATCGGCGGCAGCGGGGGCGACCGTTTCTTCGGGTTGATCCGTCAGGCCCTGGTTCCGGAAGGCGAGGGGGATTGAAAACAGGGCGGCAGCCAATCGCTATTTCAGGGCGATTTCGAGAATGAGCTTGCGACGGACGGCATCGGTGAACCGGGTCATTTCCTCGACCACCATGGCAAAGGCACCGAAACCTCCTATCACATCATTCCGGTAATGGGTTTCCAGCGGCTCTCCCAATGGGCCTGGATAGCCACCGCCCCGGCTTTTCAGCACCAGTGCGTTTATGGTGATTCCCTTCGCGACGGCATCGTCCCGGGCGGATTGCACCGGGCGTCCACCATTGTGAGGTCCGTCGCCCGAGACATCAATGATCTGTCGGAGGCCTTGATAGGCGTTGGTCTCGATCAGAGTGACAGAATAATCGATGGCCCCGCTGATGGAGTTGTAGCCTTCTGCCGCCCGTGGTGCCCGGCGCAGAGCCGTTCCGAATGCGCGGGCATCTTCTTCCGATGCGATTACCGTCCAGTCGACGATGGTATGCTGGGAATAGGCTCCGCCCCATTCCATATAGGCGATGGCGATCCGGCCATGTAGGCCGCCCATGATGGTTCGTATGACATCGGGATGTTCGATGGCATCGGCATAGCCGTCGCGTTGCAGCGCCAGTTCCTCGTCATCGATAGAGCCGGACCCGTCGGCGGCGAGAACGAGTTCCACATCGATCTCGATCCGCTCGCTGGCGGATTGCGCCGGGGCACGGCTGCTGACCGGCATCATTAAAGCGGCGGAAACAAAGAGCAGAATTGCCAGGCGTTGCATTTCATCAGCCCTCCATGCACGATCCGGTAGAGATATAGATCAGATGGAGGGTGCGACCATGAAGCTTGTTCGATTTGGTCAGAAAGGCTCCGAGAGGCCCGGTCTCATCGACGCTGACGGTGTGTTGCGCGATCTGTCCGATCATGCGGCGGATATTGGCCCTGACATTCTGATTTCGGAGGGTTTGCAGAAGCTGAAGGATTTGAACGTCAAGGAATTGCCGGTCGTGGATGGAAAACCGCGCCTGGGCATTCCGCTGACGGGCATCGGCAAACTTGTCTGCATCGGGTTGAATTACTCGGATCACGTGAAGGAGGTCGGGGCCGACACTCCGACCGAACCGGTGATTTTCATGAAGGCGACAAGCAGCCTGACCGGCCCGTTCGATGATCTTCGCCTGCCGCGCGGTTCGACCCGCACCGATTGGGAGGTCGAGCTTGCCATCGTGATCGGTGACACCGCGTCCTATGTCACGGAGGAGGAGGCGATGAAGCATGTCGCGGGCTATGCGACCTTCATCGATATTTCCGAACGCGAGTTTCAGAACAAACGCGGCGGGCAATGGACCAAGGGCAAAAGCTGCGACACGTTTGGACCGCTCGGCCCCTGGCTGGTGACTTCGGATGAGGTATTCGACCCGCAGCAGATGGGCCTCTGGCTGGAGGTCGACGGACGGCGCAAGCAGTTCGGCAATACCGAATTGATGATCTTTGGCGTCGCCAGGATCGTCAGCTATCTGAGCGAGTTCATGACTCTGCATCCGGGCGACGTGATCGCGACCGGAACTCCACCGGGCGTCGGGGCCGGGATGGACCCGCCGGAATATCTGCGCGCCGGGAACCGGGTCGAATGCGGCGTCGACGGCCTGGGCACCCAGAGCCACTTTGTGGTGGGTAGTTAGAGTTTGGGCATTTTAAGAAGTAGAACAGGGGTGATTTTATCGCAAAGGTCGCAGAGGAGGCGTAAAGGGCGCGGAGGAATTTGCGAAGGCTGTCGGACCGTCATTGCCGGTAGAAACGGAAATGAGGACTCCCACCGTCATACCCGCGACGGCGGGTATCCAGAGCGGCAAGTCCGAACACCCACAGGTTACTCTGGACCCCGGACAGCCACTCTGTGTCTTCCGGGGCGACGTTAATTTCAGACACCCAGAATGTCAATTTCAACGCCGCAGGATCTGAACATTTGTGAGAGAGAAAAATGAAAAGACAATCAATTGCAGTTACTCTACTTTTACTTTTAACGTCTGTTTTTTTCACGTATGATTCTTTTGCTGGTATTTTGAATGCTCGAATTTATCAAGGCGCAAAGACGTTTAAGGTTGATGTGCATTTTATTGGTGATTCAGTGTGTTTCATAGATAAAGAATTGTACAAATATCATGTGAATACAAGAATAGTTAATCACACAAAACTTATAAAAAATGAAGGTGATGAAGATTTAATTTTTCAGTTTATAATTAACGCTGTCATGAATGATGAAGAGACCTGTTCGTATTTTCAGTGGTTAAGTGTAAAAACCTATGTCGAAGATTTTAAAGCTAAATTTAATGATATAGTAGGGGAAGGTGGGATCGTCATGCTTGAAACATTTTCATCTGGTTTCCATGTTAAAAGAACAGAAATGATGACACATCATTTGCAGTCAGCAGATGAATTAATTCATTTATTCATTATGGATTGATCATGAGGTATTTCTGAGAAACTCTAAGCTGTTAACCTAATTGAATTATAGCTTTTGATCTCGATGAAGTTCATTCACTTACAGATTATGTTCAGATCCTAAAATCCGGCAGGATTGCCATTCCGGTACAGGGCCTCACCTCTGAAAGCATTGTCCGCATCATAGAAACGGTAGGTGCCGCTGTCGGTTTCGCTGAGGAACAGGCAGTTGCCTTTTGGCGTGCTGCTGTCGATCAAGCAGCGGCGTCCGTCGTCCAGGATGCTCCAAGCGCCCTGGATCGGTTTGCCGCCACGCACGCCGCGAAAGCTGCCGTCCGGGTCAAGGAATACCTGTTCCATCGCACCGCTCGGATCGCGCCGCTCCTCGGTCCTGCCGGGCAGGATCATCCGGGCAACCGCGCCGGAAACCGCATCATTGCGATGCGGCAGAGCGAAAGCGCCGGGATTGCCGTATGCGACGGTGAAGGCGCGCATGCCCCGGCCATCGGGTGCATCGCGGATGACAGGAACGGCGAGGTGGCGATCCGGGCCAGTGCGATAGAGCACCGAACAGCGGAATCCCGCGACAGGCGCGGTTTCCACGCAATAGCTGCCGTCAGACTCGACCTTCCAGGACCCGGTTTCGCGGGTTTCACCTGTGGTGGAGCCGCCGCCAATCCGTCCGTTGGGCGCGTGGTAGCGTCGCAGCGGTGCCGCCTCCCCGTCCTGGGAGTCGAAGAGGAAAGTCGTATCGGCTATCAGGGATCGTGCCTCTGCTTCGCCCAGGGTTCTGGCCTCGGGGGTGGAAACCGGTAGGTCCAGCACGGCGAGCCTCTGGTCAGGCACGAAGGTCAGGCTGCCGGGTTTTCCGGTCGGCAGCGGGATCGGGATATCCTGCGCCTTTCCCACCCGCCGGAAGGTCGTCAACTGCGGTTCCAGCAGCATCGGAAGGTCCCGATCCGCTTCGTCCCACTCGGGCTGAACCAGTGCGGCGGAGCGCTGGGCTGAGGTGATCATCACCCCGATGTCTTCGTCCTGCGCCATCACTCGGACAAGCCGCATCAGGACCGGGCGGTTGCGGGCGTCATAGGCGATCTGGAGTGTCTGTGTTCCGGTCGCCGCATCTTTGTGGGCCAGAGCATAGACCGCGCCGGATAGGCCAGCCTTGCGATCCGTGAGTGTATATCCATGCTCCGCCTCAAACCGAAGCACCAGAAGCGGTCGCTCCTGCGCCTGCACAGTAATTGGAAGGGTCAGGCAAAAAACGATCAACAGCAGGAGACGAAAGCAGTTGCGCATCGATTGTCTGGTCCCGGTCGTGATTCTCGATTGATCAATCAGTATGATTCGGTCGATCTTGGTACTGTGTCGGCGACCGTCATGCAATGTCCGAGGATTGTTTCATGCTGATTGAATGGCAGACCCTGCTTGTATTCATCCCGATTGCGCTCGCCCTCAACCTGACGCCGGGCGCGGATATGATGTTCTGCCTGGGGCAGGGGCTGAAATCTGGACCAAAGGCAGGGATCGCCGCCTCCATTGGAATCGCGACCGGATCCTTTCTGCACGCACTGGCCGCCGGGCTGGGCCTCGCCTCGCTGATCGCATCGCAGCCCTGGGCGTTTGAGGTCATCCGCTGGGCCGGGGTCGGCTATCTCGTCTGGCTGGCCATCGCGGCCCTGCGCGCCCCGATTGGCGCGGTGCAGGCCGCGGACGTGCGGCGCAGCGGCATCGTGAAGGCCTGGTGCGACGGCACCTTCGTCTGTCTGTTCAATCCCAAGATCGCGCTGTTCATCCTGGCCCTGGTGCCGCAGTTCGTTGATCCGGCAAAGGGCTATGTGCTGCTGCAATTCCTGATCTTCGGCGCGATCCTGAATATTGGCGGCACGGTGATCAATATCCTGGTCGGCGGATTTTCCGGCAGCATCGGTCGCATGCTTGCCCGAAACCGGCGGATGGCGCAGGGGCTGCAATATCTGACCAGTCTGGTCTTTCTGGCACTGGCGGCGAAGCTGGCCCTGGATCGGCGCTGATTATCGGCCTTTAAAGACAGGTTTGCGCTTCTCGTTGAAGGCGGCAATTCCCTCCCGCCTATCCTCGGTATCGATCAGCGGCTCATAGCAGGCCAGTTCGATGGCCAGGGCTTCCCGGATCGGGCAATCCGCCCCCTCCCGTATGGCGGTCAGGGCCTGGCGCACGGAAAGTGGGGCATTGGCGGCGATCTTCTCCGCTGACTTCAGGGCTTCGGCACAGGCAGTTCCCGGCGGGCAGAGGCGATTGACGAGTCCCCAATCGGCAGCCTCCTGCGCCGCGAAAGGGCTGCCGGTCAGGATGATTTCCTTCGCCCGTGCCGCCCCGACCCGCCGGGGCAATAGCTGGGTGCCGCCGATTCCCGGTATCAGGCCCAGCGTCACCTCGGTCAGCGCAAACCGCGCGTTCTGCGAGGCATAGACGAAGGTACAGGCCAGCATCATCTCGAACCCGCCTGCAAAGGCTGCTCCTTCGACTGCGGCAATGACCGGCACGGGGCATTCCATCAGGCGATAGGACATCTGTTCGAACAGCGCATGCTGTGCCTGCCAGTCCGAACGGGTCATGCCATTGCGCTCCTTCAGGTCGGCCCCGGAGCAGAAGGCCCTGTCCCCCGCACCGGTCAGGACGACACAGCGGATGTCATTCTGTACCGGCACGGTTAGCGCATCCCAGACCGCGATCAATTCCCGCGCCATCTGCGTGTTGAAGGCATTGCGGCGATCCGGTCGGTTCAGGATCAGCAGCAGGACATGCGGCGAGGGCAATTCAAGCCGGATCGTTTCAAACGCAGTTTCCAGAAGGGTTTTCTGCACGGAATTTCGCCTTTCCTATCCGGGAACGCTGCCCTTGACCCATTTTTCAAGGAAGCCGATGAACCAGTCCTTCATCGGCGGCAGATAGACATCGGCCATCTGGCGCTGGGTCTGGATATCCTGGGCACCAGGTATCGTCGTCATGTCGATCATCTGTTCCAGCCAGAGTTCATGCTGTTCGAAGCTGAGTTCCGGGTGAAACTGGAAACCGAAGGCAGATTCGGCGAAGCGAAAGGCTTGATTGGGAAAATAGCCCGAAGTGGCCAGCAGCGTCGTTGCGTCGGGCAGGTCGAAACCCAGATAGTGCCATTGGGCGACCATCATGCGCTGGGGAAAGATGATCCGACCTTCCGGCGTCGCGTCCAGGGTATAGAAGCCGATCTCCGACAATCCGTCCGGATGGGAAGCCAGCGAGGCCCCCAGTTGCACCGCCAGCACCTGCGCCCCGGAACAGAGACCCAGAAACGGTCGTCCGGTGGCAAGCCAATGCCCGACCCAGTCGATTTCCACCGCCATGAAGGGATATCGACGGGTTTCTGTCGCAGCGTATTTTCCACCAAAGACAATGGCCGCCGCATGGTGATGGCGGATTTCCGGCAGGCGCTCCCCCAAAGCGGGACAGACCCAGTGCAGATCATAGCCCATTGCATCCAGATGATCGGAGGCACTGTCCGGTGCCTCGTGGCGGTGATGGGTGATCAGGATCACGGTGGGGCGAGGGTCGTTTGTCATGGCGACAGTCTAGGCGGGACGGCGGGGCCGATACCAGCCTGAATCTCCAATAGGGCGAATACGGCCCAATTCCCCTCGATTTCCCTTATTTGGTTGTTCTATAGGACAGCCGCATGCTAAATATATGACAGATCGTGATCCACGCGATCCGGTCGTCAGGGTAGGTTTTCCGCCCTTTCCGGCCTCTATTCTCCACAGCAGCAAAAAGCGACGATTCGAACCTTGTCCGACGACAGCAAAGCCCCTTCCGATTTCGATATTTCGACCGTTCTCATCGAAGATGAGATGCGCCGCAGCTACCTAGACTACGCGATGAGCGTCATTGTCAGCCGCGCGCTGCCCGACGTGCGCGACGGTTTGAAGCCGGTCCACCGCCGCATCCTTTATACGATGAAGGAGAACGGCTACGATTCGACCAAGGCCTATCGCAAGTCTGCACGCATCGTCGGTGATGTCATGGGTAAGTATCACCCCCATGGCGACAGCGCGATCTATGACGCGATGGTCCGCATGGCGCAGAGTTTCTCGCTGCGGGTGCCGCTGATCGACGGGCAGGGCAATTTCGGGTCGATGGACGGCGATGCCGCTGCGGCCATGCGCTATACCGAGGCGCGCCTGTCGAAGGCGGCCGAGACGATGCTGGACGATATCGACAAGGATACCGTCGATTTCCAGCCGAACTATGATGAGTCCGAATCCGAGCCGACGGTACTGCCGGCGCGGTTCCCGGCGATTCTGGTCAATGGCGGTGGCGGGATCGCGGTCGGCATGGCCACCAATATTCCGCCCCACAATCTGGGCGAAGTCCTGAATGCCTGTATCGCCTATGTCGAGAATCCCGACATTACGATGGAGGAACTGATGGAAATCGTCCCCGGTCCGGACTTTCCGACCGGCGGGGAGATACTGGGACGAGCCGGAATTCGTGCCGCCTATGCCACCGGGCGCGGCTCCGTCGTCATCCGATCCAAGGTTTCGGTCGAGACAGTGTCCAAGGACAAGGATGCACTGATCGTCACGGAAGTACCGTATCAGGTTAATAAATCCCGTATGCTGGAGCGCATCGCTGAAGTGGTGCGTGAGAAGATGGTGGAGGGGATCAGCGACCTGCGCGATGAGTCCGACCGCGACGGGGTGCGAGTCGTGATCGAGCTGAAGCGTGGCGTCGAGCCGGAAGTGGTGAAGGCGCAGCTGTTCAAGCACACACCGCTGCAGACCAGTTTCGGCGTCAACATGCTGGCCATCCATGACGGTCAGCCCAAGACCCTGACCTTCAAGGATATCATCGGTGCTTTCATCCATTTCCGTGAGGAGGTGATCAAGCGCCGGACTGCCTATGAACTGGCCAAGGCGCGGGATCGTGCGCATATCCTGGCCGGTCTGATGATCGCGATCATGAATATCGATCCGGTGATCGAACTGATCCGCAGTGCTTCCGATCCGCAATCGGCGCGTGAGAAGCTGATGGCGCAGCCCTGGCCTGCCGGGGAGATATTGCCCTATCTGAAGCTGATCGATGATCCGGACGGGCGGATCGAGGGTGAGAATGCGTGGCTCAGCGAACGCCAGGCCCGCGCCATTCTGGACCTGCGCCTGCAACGCCTGACCGGTATGGAGCGCGAGAAGCTGGAGGAGGAAGCACGGGAGATCCAGATCCGGATCACCGATTACCTGGAAATCCTCGCCTCGCGCCCGCGCCGCATGCAGGTGCTGACGGATGAGATGATTGATATCCGGGATCGTTTCGCCGATCCGCGCCGCACGGCCATCCTGGAAAATGAATTCGAACATGATATCGAAGACCTGATCCAGCGCGAGGATATGGTCATGACTGTCACCCATGGTGGCTATATCAAGCGCACACCGCTGGCGACCTATCGGGCACAGCGGCGCGGTGGCAAGGGCCGCACCGGTATGGCAATGAAGGACGAGGATGCGATTTCCAGCGTCTTCGTGACTTCGACCCATACGCCGGTGCTGTTCTTCTCCTCCCGTGGCATGGTTTACAAGATGAAGGTCTACCGTCTGCCCGCAGGCTCGCCACAGGCTCGGGGCAAGGCGATGGTGAACATCCTGCCGCTGGAGAAGGACGAGTGGATCACCACCGTCATGCCTCTGCCGGAGGATGAGGAAAGCTGGGCCAATCTCGACGCGGTCTTTGCCACGGTGTCGGGCAATATCCGCCGCAATAAGCTGTCCGACTTCACCAATGTGAAGGCGAATGGCAAGATCGCAATGAAGCTGGACGAGGGGGACCGGCTGGTCTCTGTCAGCGTCTGCTCCGACGATCAGGACATCATGCTTTCGACCAGACTTGGCAAATGCATCCGCTTCCAGGTCGATGCGGTTCGCGTCTTCCTGGGGCGCAATTCGACCGGCGTGCGTGGTATAAGGTTGGCGGAAGGGGATTCGGTCATCGGCATGTCGATCCTGCGCCACAGCGACGATTCTTCTGAGGAGCGGGAGGATTACCTGCGTGCCCAGGCGGCGGCGAAACGCCTGCAATCCGGCGAATACAGCAACGGGGAAGACCGCATCCGGGATCAGGAGCGGGCGGCGATGCTGGAACTGCCGAAATTTGCCGATATGGCGGCGCGGGAGGAATATATCCTGACAGTGTCGGATCGTGGCATGGGACAACTTGCCTCCGCCTATGATTATCGCGTCACCAATCGAGGCGGGCAGGGGATCAACAATATGGATCTGCGCGGCGCCAGTGTGGCGGCGGCGTTCCTGTTCGATACGACGTTGGACGAATTGATGATGGTCAGTGATGCGGGGCAGTTAATCCGCATCCATGGCAACGGGATCTCCGCCCGCCGGCGGGGCGGGAAAGGGGTCATCGTCTTCGATGTCGGTGACAGCCAGAAAGTCGTCTCCGTCGCCCGCCTGCGGGACGAGGAATCGTCAGAGGATGGTGAGGGTGACGATGCCGTGGAAGGTTCCGACACCATCGAAGCCGCCTCTTCCGATCCGGGTGAAAGCAGTCTATAACGGGCACCAATCCAGTTAAGGCATCCACTACTATATGCCGGTAAGGGGGCGGAACTCTTGGGCAGTATTCAACGGGTCGGCATCTATCCGGGGACGTTCGATCCCATCACCAATGGTCATTTCGACATCATCCGTCGTGCCGCAACGCATATGGTCGACAAGCTGATCGTCTCGGTCGCGATCAATGCCGGGAAGGGGCCTCTGTTCAGTCTGGAGGAACGGACCCGGATGGTGCAGGAGGAGGTGGATACGCTCCCCGATCCGATCCGGGGTCGTGTCGAGGTCATGCCCTTCGAGGGGCTGCTGATGCATCATGCTGTCCATGTTGGTGCCGAAGTGATCGTTCGTGGGCTGCGCGCGGTTTCAGATTTCGAATACGAATTCCAGATGACCGGCATGAATGCCCGCCTGAACCGTGATGTGGAAACGGTCTTCCTGATGGCATCTGAACGCCACCAGTTCATTTCCAGCCGTTTCGTGAAGGAAATCCGTCAGTTGGGTGGCAAGATCGATGAATTCGTCAGCCCCCGCGTCAAGGATCGCCTGGACGAGAAATTTGGTTAGAGTATCCGTCCGCTTGATGCCCCATATCGGCTCAAGACGGAGACTCTAGTCGACCAGAAGTACCAGTTTCTCCGCAGCAAAGGCGGCGATGGCGGTTCGGGTCTGGTCGTCGGCGATACCGTCCGGTGAGGCGCTGAAATAGCCGCGCTCCCGCAGATAGTCCTCGTACAGTTTCACGCGCTTCTCTCCGCCGAGTTTCATCGATAGATCATAGTATGCCATGGCTTCATCCTGATTGCCGAGCAGGGCATGGACGGCAGCGGCGGTGTCGGCATTGTCGGCATTCTCATCCAATGCCAGGGACCGTTCGACATAGCCCAGGGCGGCATGCGGGTCACGAAACGACCTGTCCTCGGCAGCGACCAGAAGCCAGGCAATGGAATTCAGATGATCGGATGACGGGTCGATCTGCACCGCGATATCAAGATCCTCCAACGATGCTGCGTATTCGCCTTGCTCCATGCGGATCATGCCGCGCCGGTGCCAGGCGGTCGCGCGCGCCGGATCGAGGGCGATTGTCTCGCTGTAATCTTTCAGGGCGGCTTCATCATCGGAAAGCTGCTGGTGTGCAAGGGCACGGAACATGAAGGCGTCAGGACTGTTCCGACCCAGTTCGATGGCGGTATTGAAATCCTCCAGCGCTTTTTCCGGTTGCTCGTCGAACAACAGCGAAAGGCCGCGCCGGACGAACAGGCGCTGGCGTTGGGGGCTGATTTCGATAGCCCGGTCATAGGCTACGGTGGCGGCCTCGAAATCCTGCATTTCAATATGCAGATTGCCAAGTGTGACCAGGGTGTCCAGATCGTTCGGATCAAGTCGCTGCGCCTGCTTCAGGTCCCGGAAGGCGGCATCGATATTGTCCATCTGCGCATGATTGGCGGCTCGTCCGGCATAGAGCATCGCCACCTGCGGCGCGATCTGGATCGCCAGATCATAGTCCTGCACGGCCAGATCGTACTCACCGCGCTGTGACAATGCACGGGCGCGTCCGTCCAGATAGCCGATATTGTTGGGGTTGATATCCAGCGCGTCAGTGAAATCCCGTATGGCACTGCTGTAGTCGAAGAGATCGAGATTGGCCGAAGCCCTGAAAGCCAGAGCCGCCGCCCGCCCTTCCTTGGAAAGCGTATCGTCGGAAAGCAGGGTGTTGCAGGCTTCGACACGTCCGGATGGTCCGAGACCGGATCCGAGGCAGCCCCGGATCAGTTCCGCCAGCATATCCGGGGCGTGATCACCTGACGGTGATTGCTGTGCAGGTGTTGTTGTTGGCGCAGATGTGGCCTTGGCATCCTGTACCGGTGCCTGCGTCACACAGCCTGTCAGGAGAACGGCTGAGAAAAGAACTCCGAATTTGATCGTCACCGGCATGTATTCCTTGTTCGCGTCATCCTGCCCCTGTCTGTCCCCTGACGAAAGAGTAACCCAGACCGCGCCGGTTTCAATCGGTGATTTGCGGTAGAGCTTTCGCATCGGCCCGTAATTTGCGAGTCTTGGTTCATGATGATGCGACTTCTGACCTTTTGTCTGGTGAGTTTCATGGCCATGTCGGCCTATGCCGAAACGGTGCCGGAGCATCCATTTGTGAATCAGAGCGGTTCCGATTCTCAGGCTAACCCGGAATCACCGATGGCGAACGGTCAGGTTTCGCTGCCGAGACCAAAAGCGAAGCCGGATTCTCCGATGCGGGAAAAGCCTGAATTCTTGTTACGCATGTCAAAGCGCGATTGCCGGGCCGCTCTGCGCCGTGCGGACAGGGCGGGGCGCAGTGTGGCCGGTGCCGATTATGTTCCGGGTGTTGATGTGCGTGGCAAACCGGTCGCCGGTGCCGATCTACCGGGCACATTGGGCACGGCTGATATCCTGCCGGAGGACATTGCCTTTCAATTGGCACTGAGCCCGTTGAATTTCGCTGGAAATCCGGCCCTGGCGGAGATTTTTGCCAATACTGCCACGGATATCGGGACCGTAACCTATTCGCTTTCCACCGGGGACCTGACGGTGAACGGCGTGGAGGTTGAAGCGAATATGGAAGCGCGGTTCGTCCATCTTTGCCGCGAGGTGCTGGGGAAATGAAGCCAGGATGATGATCCGTGTAATGGCAGGACATCACAACCGGGTCATAAATAAAGACAGGACACCCTTTACACATGTTGATACCGTCATAGACTGATCAGCGGTTCTTTGGGATGGGGGTGAATGCATGCGGCAAATGGATATATTTGCCGTGATCACGTCCCCGTTCGGGGGAAAGGCTGTCGGTTGCATACTCCGGAGATGGCCTCCGGGGTCAATGGAGTTAGGGCCGGTATGGCTATCCTGTACAAGAGTTTTCGCGATCGCGGTATCTATGTCGGCTTTTATGGTCGACCGGTGGAAATGCTCCGCTGTCGCGCACCCAAGGATCCGGCGTTGAATGACTTCGAGGCCATCGTGCCGAATTTCGGTGGTGCCGATATGGGGCGCGTGTCCAACGATCTGGTGATGCCATTCCGGAAGGTGCCGGAATGGTCGGATCTGCTGGGCCGGGACATGCTGCTGTATGAGCGCGTGGCGGCGTCCTTCATGGAACGCAAGGGGCATCTTGACCCGATCACCGTGCGGGACATGCGCCTGCAGGTCGATCTTGAAGCGGGCGACGAGCGTGACAAGCGGATGGCGGAGAATGAAATCGCGATCAGCCGGATGGATGTTCAGAATGCCTTTCTGGAAATTTTGGCCATGTTCGGGCGGAAATATGCGCAGATCCGGGGTGAAACTGATTTGCGTGGGGTTACGCGGCAGGTCCTGATGTCGCTCAGTGAGGAATCCCCGAAAGACATGATGCGTCTGGTGCGTATCATCGTCGGGGCCGTGGTTACCGGGGCATCGATCACACGTGAGGAATTGCAGGTTCGGTTGGATACGTTGAGTGACTATGCCTCGCCGATCTGCTCGCTCGTGACCGAGGATCAATCCCGTGCGGTCGGCTTCCTGAGCCGCCAGATGAGCTTGCTGGAGCAATTGCATCAGGGGGTTACGGATTATTGCAGCATACAACGTCCCGATGAGATCATGGAGGCGGGCAGGCTGATCGATTTCAACCTCAATACCTTCATCGAATACACACTGGAGCGAGCCTATGCGATCAAGGCAGCGGTACTTGATGAGAGGTACTACCTGAACGATGCGCGGTATCAGAGTCTGCTAACTCTGATCCGGGACGAACGCATCCGGATTTCCTTTGCGCTGGACGGATGGGCCGGGCATGCGACTCGGTGGCTGAGTGTCGGGGAGGATGACATTCCAGCGCGCAATGCGGTCCTGACTTTCATCCTGCGCCAAATGCCCGCCCCCCCGCAGGAGCTGGATGAATTTGTCGAGCGGCGCTTTGGCGGCGACCGTCTGATGTCGATGCGTGGCCGGGTTGTGAAGGAGATGCATTCCTGGATGGATGACAAGCTGGATCAGGAAATCTATCGCCGTGTGATGCAGGGCCGCAGCGGTATCGATCCGAAAAAGCGGGAGGCGGAGACTCCAGATATCGCAAGGGCGGTTAAGAAGGCGATTTCGGGTCTGACATAACGGTCAGGTCGATTCGAAAGTGCGGGCATGATCGAGTGGCAGGACGAGGCAATCCTTCTTTCCGCCCGTCGCCACGGGGAGAATGCGCTTGTCCTGTCGGTCCTGACGCGGGAGCATGGACGTCATGCTGGTCTTGTGCGCGGCGGACAGTCGCGCCGACTGAAAGGTGTGTTGCAGCCTGGGAATCGCATATCCTTATTCTGGCGCGCCCGGCTTGAGGAACATCTGGGCACCCTCACGGTAGAGCCGGTGCAGGGCTATTCCGCACTTCTGCTTCTGGATTCGGGGCGGTTGATGGCGATGGCGGCGGCTCTGGCGATGGTGGAGGCCGCATTGCCGGAACGGGAACCGCATCCCGATCTGTTTGATGCGCTTGATGCCTTGATGATTGCCCTTGAGGGCCCCAAATGGGCGGAGACCTATGCACGATGGGAGGTCGGGTTTTTGTCGGAACTGGGATTTGGCCTTGACCTGTCCGTCTGCGCGGCGACCGGCGTGACGGAGGGTCTGCGTTATGTCAGCCCCCGCACCGGACGTGCCGTCAGTGCCGAGGCCGGAGAGCCCTATCGCGACCGGTTGCTGGAATTGCCTAGTTTCCTGACTGGGCTTGGCAATGCAGGGCCGGATGCCCTGGCCGCGGCGCTGAAAACCACGGGGTATTTCCTGAATCGCCATGTCTTTGAGGTGCTTGGGAAGCCGGTGCCGGATGCGCGGGGCCGGTTGTTTCAACGGTTTCTCGCCGGAAAGGGTGGAGAGGAATGAGACGCGCCATCGCCGCCCTTGTTGTTGCGATTCTGGTTGGACTGTCAGCAGGACAGCCTGTGCATGCCCATCCCCATGTCTGGGCCGATGCGCTGGCGATGCTCGTCTTCAAGGAAGGAAGGCTGACCACCATCCGCATGCAATGGGCATTCGACGAGTTCTTCAGTCTGGTCCTCTATGAGGATTTCGATTTCAATCGCAATGGCACCTTTGATGACGATGAGATCGAGGCAATGCGCCGGGGTGCCTTTGCGGGTCTTGGCGAGGTGAATTTCTTCACCGATCTGCGCATCGACGGGGAGCAGGTTGCCTGGGAGGGTGCGCGTAATTTTGGTGTCGCCGTTTCGGATTCCGGCATCGTCGCCTACAGCTTCAGCCTTGATGTGCCGGAGCCCGCCGATCCGCTGGATCAGGCGATCACGCTGGCGGTCTATGACCCGGAATACTATGTCTCCTTGGAATTCCTGCAGTCCGATCCCTTGCGCTATATCGGCATGGAGGATCAGGGGTGCAGCTATGCCATGGAGGAAGCGTCGGATACGCCGCTCTATTTCGGGGCCGTTTTTCCGACCCGTGCCGTGTTGACCTGTTCCGGGAAAAGCGGATGAAGCGAATCGTTCTGTTTGTTTTTCTACTGGTTCTGGCCATAGCCGTCATTGCACAGGGTGACGCCATGGCGCAGCTACTGGGCGACAGGTCGGCTCAGACCGGGGGCGAGTCCGGGGGCTGGATGCCATCCTTCCTGCGGGATTTCATCGGTTGGGTTGTTGTGCAGCAGGCCTATTTCAGTCAGGAACTGCGCCGTGCCGTGGCCGCGTATCGGGATGGGGAAACCCTGGCCCCGGCCTTTACCCTGATTGCGATTTCCTTCCTCTATGGTGTCTTTCATGCCGTTGGACCGGGCCATGGCAAGGCAGTCGTCGCCAGCTACTTCATGGCACGGGAAAGTCTGATCCGGCGTGGTCTGGCGCTGGGTTGGCTGATCGCGGGCATTCAGGCGATGGTGGCTATCGTGCTGGTCGCACTGCTTGGCTGGGCGCTGGATTTCAGCCGCATGGCGCTGCTCGACAGCATGCCGATGGTGGAGGCTGGCTCTTATGCTCTGATCGTGGTGCTTGGCATTGGCATGACATGGGCGGCGATACGTGGACAGGAATGCGACCATGATCACGGTCTATCCGATAGCAGTTACGCTGATGACGGGCATTCTCATGCCAGCCATGACCACACTGACCATGACCACGCCAGCCACGCTCACCACGACCATTCATGCGGGCCGCATCATCATCATTCGGATGTGCCCAGGCAGGGGCGAAAATCCGAATTCCTGGCTGCCGCCGTGGTATCGGGCATGCGTCCCTGCACCGGTGCCCTGATTGTGCTGCTGTTCGCCCTGGCGAATGGCATATTCCTAGTCGGTGCGCTGGCGACCGTGGCGATGGGGGTCGGTGTCGCAATCACGGTCTCGACGATCGGTGTTGCGGCGATCCTGGCCCGCCGGGGTCTCGTTAGTCTGTCCGGGCGACTGGGTGGGGGCGGGATGATCCTTCTGGTTCCCCGCATTCTCTCGGTGTTGTTTTCCCTGGCAATCTGCCTGATCGGTATCCTGCTGCTGATGGCGGCATTGCAGCGGATGGGTTAGAGTAGATCTTGCCTTAGGGTGCTGAAATCAGTGTTCCATCGGGTGTCGCCCGGCGATAGAAGCAAGTGCGATAACCGACATGACAACAGCCGCCGTCACCCTGGGGCAGCACAAGCAGCAGGACCGTGTCCTGATCGCAATCGACGCGCAGTTCCGCCACCTTCTGGACCTGACCGGAAGTCGCGCCCTTATGCCAGAGTTCTCCCCTGCTGCGCGACCAGTAATGCGCCTCGCCTGTTGCCAATGTACGCTCCAATGCCTCGGCATTCATATAGGCCAGCATCAGGGTCTCGCCGGTTTCCGCATGGACCGCAATAGCCGGAATCAACCCGTTGGCATCGAATTTCGGGGCCAGACGGGTTCCGGTTTCGATATCTGACGTTGAGAGGGTCGCAGGGTCGGTAAGGGGCATGGCGGTCTCCTGATCTGACATTCGGGTGATCTCTTACACGAATACGCCGGGCAGGGAAAAGGTATCCCCTCCAAGGCCCGCCTTGAAATGGGCGATGCCGGGCGTCTTCGCCCGATCAAGCCCGCCAAGATCGAGATGATGAATGCCCCGTGCCGCAAGCACCTGGATGCCGTGCCAGAGTAGCAGGTTATGCGCACAGCACCTGCGCCCCTCTGCGGAGGTCCAGCCGACCTGATAGGTGGCGGCGACGCCATGCAGAACGAAAAAGACACCCGCCAGCAATTCTTCTCCCAACCATGCCTGAAGGCAGAGGCCATCGGTTGAGGGCAGGGCGGCCAGCATCGCCCCGGACGGGCCGTCATAGCCGACTGATCGGCGATGATGATCATAGCGGGTCAGCAGTGGGCGGGGATCCTCGACCTCATCAATGCGAAGGTCCAGTGTTTCCGCGCGGCAAAGCTGATTGCGGAAATTCTGCCGGAATGTGCTGCGCATATCCGTCGCGGATTGGCGCAGGTCCAGCCAGGCGGTCTCATACCCTGACTTGACCCTTATGAAACCGGCGGCAGCCAATAACTCCCGTGCAGCAGGCCCGTCTGGCAGTTCTGGCAAGATCGACAGGCGTTTCAGCCGCCCCATAGGATAATCAGCGGACACCTGCTTCAGGACCGTGATCCGGTCTTCCGGCATGACCGACTGGTGGAAGAGGGGGCCCCGGATGATCTGGCCCAGCGTGAACAGGCCAAGTCGCGTTTCCTCGAAGACCTGAATCAGGCCGACCGGTCGCCCGTTCTTTTCGATATAGGCGCGTCTGACCCGTGTTTCGCCAAGTGCTTCGCTGGCCGCGCCCCAGGACCAGCTTTGAAAGGCGGTGCTGCGCCCGCATGCCCGCAGATACCGCTGCCATCGTTCCGCATCCGGGCTTTCCCAATCCAGTCGGATCGTGCTCATCTGTGCAAGTCAGTTACAAGCAACGGGAAGAGGCATGGGCGAGCGCAAACGCAAACAGACAGCAGGTATCACCGGGGCATCAAGGCCAGAAAACCGGCGAGGACTTGCTGTCGCAGGACGGGTTCCCTGGCGCGCCATCGGCTGGTTCCTGCTGGCAATGCTGTTGCTCGACATCGTGCTCTTTGTGGTCTTTCAGGTCGGCTTCGGTCGATGCTATGGCATCCTCTGCCTGATCTGACAGTGTCTTCTGTATCTATGCGAAAACTGGTCAGATCGCGCGCTTCCGGGCGGTGATGACACGGGTATTGATACCGTTCCAGCCCAGTTCGCCGGATAGTCGGGCGTATTCGATCTTTGGACAGCGGTTCATTACGACCTTGATTCCGGCGGCTTCCGCCTTGCGGGCAGCCTCCAGATTGTAGACGCCGAGCTGCATCCAGATCACCTTGGGTTTCGGTTTCAGGGACAGGGCTTCGTCCACGACGCCCCCGACCTGATCGGAGCGCCGGAAGACCTGGACCACATCGACCGGGACATCGATTCCGGACAGGCTGGCGACAACGGTTTCGCCCAGCAGATCCTCGCCGGCGGATTTCGGGTTGATCGGGATCACGCGCAACCCCTTCTGGTTCATGTATTTCATTGCGAAATAGCTGGGTCGGTTCCAGTTCGTGCTGGCTCCGACCATGGCATAGACCCGGCTTTCCCGCAGAATGTCGCGGATATAGGCGTCGGTATAGAAATCCGCCTCATGATCGAAGGCGGCTGTGGAGGCGGGGTCGGCAACGCTCATGATCTCTGGTCCTGATGCTCTGTCTAATACGGATGATGACAGTAGCAAGCCGGGACCGACCTGTCAGCGTCGCAAAATCCGATCTTCAGTCGGGGACCGGGTTTCCCAGCCTGCCCGTTCCAGTTCCGGGGTGTCGCTGTCGTGTTCCGCATATCCGATGCAGAGATAGGCGATGAAGCGCCACTCTGTTGGAACCTGCAGGTTCTCCGCAACCGCCTGCGGATCGAGGATCGAGAGCCAGCCAAGGCCGATTCCCTCGGCCCGGGCGGCGAGCCACAGCGTCTGGATCGCACCGACGACGGAAAAATCGAGCGTTTCCGGCATGGTCTGCCGTCCCAGCCCGGAACCCTGATCGGGATCGGGATCGCAGAAGACGGCGAGATGCACCGGTGCCCGGTCCAGACCGGCGAGTTTGAGAGAGGCATAAAGCGCGGCCTTCTCTCCATCATAACCCGACAGGGCGGCCTCGTTATGGGTTTCGAATGAGCGTCGGATCGCGGCGCGGTGATTCGGATCGTCCACGATGACGAAACGCCAGGGCTGGCTGAGTCCGACCGACGGTGCCTGATCGGCAATGGCGAGCAGCCGGTCCAGAATGCCATCAGGCAGCGGGTCGGTCCGGAAATGCCGCACGTCCCGACGCCAGGCGAACAGATTCCGCAGTCCTTCCCGGAAGGCCGCGTCGAATATCGGGGGCATGCCTGTCATGATACCCGCTCCAGAAACAGGAAACGGGTCGCACCATAGCGCCGGTCTTCGGTAATTTCGAATCCGGTCGGCGTCTGGAAGGTAGCTTTCGGATGGATCTGGATCACGGAGAGCCCGTCAGGAGCCAGCCAACCGTTCCGATCCGCCGCGATCAGGCTGTCTTCCGCGACCGGATCACGATAGGGCGGATCGAAAAACAGCAGGCCGCAGGGGTGTTTTGCCGGGGGCGGGCGGATCGCATCCTGATGCAGGATCGTCGATACATCGCGGAACCGGGCCTTCATGACGTTGCGGGTCAGGATTGCGGCAGCACCGGGATCGCGTTCCAGGAAACTGCACTGGCGCGCACCGCGGCTGAGCGCTTCCAGCCCCAGAGCACCGGTTCCAGCAAAAAAATCCGCCACCGGGCGATCCTGCCAGAGGGCGGCATATTTCCGGGTTGCCAGGATATTGAACAGCGATTCCCGCGCCCGTTCGGAGGTCGGGCGGGTCGTGTTCCCCTCCGGCGCATCCAGGTGCAGGCCGCGACGGCTACCGGCGACGATCCGCATCAGGCTTCTCCCGCCTCGGATCGGTTGCCGTGCGCGCGCGGCGCTGGGTGGGTACTATTTTGGTGGAGCCAGCCTTTTTGGTAGAACCAGCCTTAGCAGGTCCGGTTTTTCCTGGATGGGTTCTTACTGGGGCGGCATTGCCCTGTTCCGATTTTGCTGATTCCGCTGTTTCGACTCTGGGCTTATAGTTCTTCAGCGGTTTCTTGTGAGGCTTAGGTTTCGGCTTTGCCTTCGCCTTCGCCCATTTTGCCTGGCCCTTGCGGCTTTCACCGCCGACCAGATCGCGCATCATCTTGGCGGAGACTTCCTCCACCCCGCCGCGCGACAGGGTGCCAAGCTGGAACGGGCCATAGGCGACGCGGATCAAGCGGTTGACCGGGTAATCGAGATATTCCATGACCTTGCGGACTTCCCGGTTCTTGCCCTCGCTGAGCGAGACGGAGACCCAGGCATTCGCACCCTTCTGGCTTTCCAGTTCGGCGCGGATCTCGCTGTAGCGCACGCCCTCGACCGTCACACCGCTTGCCAGTGTTGCCAGCTTCTCCGGACTGACATAGCCATGCACCCGCACCCGGTAGCGTCTGATCCAGCCGGTGGCGGGCAGTTCCAGCCGCCGTGCCAGATCACCGTCATTGGTCAGCAGCAGCAGGCCCTCGGAATTCAGGTCCAGCCGCCCGACGCTGACCACGCGCGGCATTTCCGGTGGCAGACGCTCAAAGATATTGGCGCGGCCTTTCTCGTCCTTGGCGGTCACGACGAGACCCGCGGGTTTGTGATAGCGCCAGAGCCGGGTCGCCTCCATATCGGGTAGCACCTTGCCGTCGACGGTGATTTTATCGGAGGCTGTGACGTTGAGTGCGGGTGACTGGATGACGGTGCCATTAACCGAAACGCGGCCAAGTTCGATCCAGCGTTCCGCATCTCGCCTGGAACACAATCCTGCGCGGGCAATCCGTTTGGCGAGGCGCTGGCCATCCTCTGCACCCGGTGCGGCGGTGTCGTCACTCTGGATCGGATCGGTCATGGCGTTTCGTTCGGTGCCCGTGCTAGAAATGGTAAATCGCTGGAACTTCAAAATCAGACCAGCCTTAACCCCCGCAAGGCGCTGCCGCAAGCAGAGCCGTATATCCAGACGGATTGGAATCGAATCTCCGTGATGAATGATGGTCTACTGCCCGACCCGATGTCGATTGCCTTTGTCGAAGCGCAGGCCGCCGCTGATCGTGGGGAGGTTCCCGTTGGAGCCGTGGTCGTAGACGTGGCGACAGGGGTTGTTCTGGCGCGCGCGGGCAATCGGGTGGAGGAACTGTCAGACCCGTCCGCACATGCTGAAATTCTGGCGATCCGCGACGTCTGCGCTCTGCGCGGGGCTGCCCGCCTGCCCGATTGCGATCTCTACGTTACGCTGGAGCCCTGTGCGATGTGCGCTACGGCATCATCCCATGCCCGGATTCGGCGGATAGTCTTTGGTGCCTACGATCCCAAAGGCGGCGGAATTGAGCATGGTGCCCGGATATTCGAGCGCGATACCTGTCACCATCGCTGTGAAACTGTCGGTGGTGTTCAGGAAGGCAGGGCAGCCGATATGCTGCGCGGCTTTTTTGAAAAAAGACGGTAAGACTTTATTCTTCAAGTCAGGATCAGGAGGGTGGAATCCAGACCCCCTGCCTGTGGGTGGGGAGGGTCGGCAGGGGGTCCAGAATTCCAGTGGGACAGGCTTTAGCCAATCCCGGTATCGGCTGGAGGGTGATTTGCGATCGGGTGACTTGCCCTCCAGTCGATTTCATAATTGATCCAATTACCGTGCCAAACTTCGGCCACATTCGGATTTTATAGTATATCTTCAACTGATTGATTTTGTTTGTTTTATTGATGGAAATTCAAAGTGGGTCAATTATGTGCTGATTAGAATTTGATCATATTTTCAATTTGCGTTGCAAAATGAAAATATTATTTTCGAAACGCGATCCTGCTTCAATAAGTCAACAGGTCCAGGATGCTTGTGTGAGGGGCAGTGACCTTCCTAAGATGTCCCGGAACAGGATCAGCCATTTGACGCCCATTGTCAGGAGATCAATGACGTGAAAGCGGATTTTCCGAATGGAAAACATATGGATCGGCATGTATGCGGACTCGGTTGTTTGCATACCAGGGCGCGGGCTGCGGATGCGGTGTCTTCGTTGCAGGCGACCCGGCGCGGTATGCTGCGCCTTGGATTTGCCGGTGCGGCGGCGGCGGGTGTCGGCGGCTGCCTGACGACCAATCGGGCGACCGGCCGCAGCACGTTGACCGGCTTCAGTTCGCTGGAAGACGACATTAAGATCGGGACCGAACAGCATCCGTTGCTGCTGGAGGAATTCGGGGGGGAATACGACGATCCGCGCATCAAATCCTATGTGGATCGGATCGGACGATCCCTTGCCGAATATGCTGAATATCAGGAATTCACCTATCGGTTCACGGTCGTCAATTCCTGGATCATCAATGCCTTCGCCTTGCCGGGCGGCTATTGCTACGTCTCACGTGGTCTGATCGCGCTGGCATCCAGTGAGGCGGAACTTGCGGGTGTCATCGCGCATGAGATCGGTCATGTGAATGCACGTCATACCGCCCAGCGGATCGCGCAGTCGCAACTGGCGCAGGGGCTGCTGGTTGGGGCTGTGCTGCTGACCGGGCAGCAGGGAATCGGACAAGTGGGCAGTCAGATTGCAGGGTCGGTGCTGAAGAGCTTCTCCCGCGAGCAGGAACTGGAGGCGGATTCCCTGGGTATCCGCTACATGAGTCAATCCGGCTATGACCCGCAGGAGATGGTTGGTTTCCTGGATACGATGCGGGATCATTCCCAGATCGAGGCTGAAAAGCGCGGTCTTCCGGCCAGTGTCGTGGACGAGCGCAACATCAACGCAACACACCCCCGCACGATTGAGCGCGTGCAGCAGGCCACCCGCCTTGCCGTACAGTACCGGGCGGATGGGCAGGTGGCGAACCGGGATCAGTTTCTTGATACCATCGATGGCATGCTCTACGGCGATGATCCGAAGGAAGGATTGGTGCGCGGGACGGAATTTGTTCATCCTGAATTGCGCTTGCGCTTCCAGGTGCCGGACGGGTTCATTATCACCAATGGGGCAAAGGAAGTGGTCGCCCAGAAACCGAATGTGAAGGCGGCAATCGTCTTCGATTCCGCCCAGCGCAAGACTGGTGACGTCTACAGCTATCTGACCCAGGAATGGGGCAAGGGCGCAACATTCGGTGATCTTGCGCGGATCGACATCAACGGCATTCCGGCGGCGACAGGGGCGTTGAGAATTCAGGGGCAGGACTATCGCGTACTCGCAATTCAGGGCGATGGGACGCGGATCTATCGGTTCCGCTTCATCTCGGACCCATCGGTTACGGCCTCGATGAATGTCCCGTTCCGCGAGACTTCCTATTCCTTCCGGCGTCTGTCAGCAACGGAAGCCGGGAAAATCCAGCCCTATCGCCTGATCGTCGTTCCTATCACGTCCGGTGACAGTGTGGCATCTCTGGCCAGGGGCTATCCGGAAGGGAATTTCAACCAGGCTTATTTTAGGGTTCACAATGACCTGAAGCCGAATCAGGCTCTGCCGAACAGCGGGCGGGCCAAGGTCGTGGTTGGAGGCCCTGTGGCTTGATAGGGAGAGATCACCCCGAAATACGGGAGGCCGTGGCGGCATTATGCGCCCGCTATGGAGAATCCTACTGGCGTGATCTGGATCGCGACCGGGGCTATCCGACCGGCTTCGTTCAGGAGATGACAGCGGCGGGATTCCTGAATGCGCTTATCCCGGAAGAGTATGGCGGGGCCGGGCTCGGCCTGTCCGAAGCCTGTGCCATCCTGGAGGAAGTCAGCCGGTCTGGCGGTCATCCGGGGGCCTGCCATGCGCAGATGTATGTGATGGCCTCTGTTCTGAAACACGGCACGAAGGCGCAGAAAGAGGCCTATCTGCCAAAGATCGCCTCGGGGGAGTTGCGTCTGCAGAGTTTTGGTGTGACGGAGCCGACGACCGGCACGGATACGACGAAGCTGCGCACGATGGCGCGGCGGGATGGCGAAGGTTATCGCATCACCGGTCAGAAGGTCTGGATCAGCCGGGTGCAGCATTCCGACATGATGGTGCTGCTGGCCCGGACCACACCATTGGCGGAGGTGACGAAGAAGACGCAGGGTCTGACCGCATTCCTGGTCGATCTGCGGGATTCGGTCGGGAACGGTCTGGATGTTCGCCCGATCCCGGCGATGATCAATCATCATTCCTGTGAACTGTTCTTCGACAATCTGTTCGTTCCGGAATCGAATGTCCTGGGGGAAGTCGGGGAGGGATTTCGTGTCGTGCTGGATGGCATGAATGCGGAACGCATCCTGATCGCGGCGGAATGTATCGGCGATGCGCGGTATTTTGAGGAAAAGTCCGTCGCCTATGCCAAGGACCGGATCGTTTTTGACCGTCCGATTGGGGCCAATCAGGGCATTCAGTTCCCGCTGGCGGAATGCCATGCGCGGACGGAGGCTGCGGCCCTCATGGTCACGCGGGCGGCGGATTTGTTTGATTCGGGGCAGCCCTGCGGGGCGGAGGCGAATATGGCGAAGATGCTGGCCGCCGATGCGTCCTGGAAGGCAGGTGATGTCTGTATGCAGACTCATGGCGGATTTTCGTTTTCGCGGGAATACGACATCGAACGCAAGTTTCGGGAAACCCGGCTCTATCAGATCGCTCCGATTTCAACCAACCTGATCCTCAGCTATATCGCCGAGCACGTTCTGGGCCTACCCCGCAGCTTCTGACCCAGTTCCTGCTTTAGACCGAGAAGCTGGTACCGCAGCCGCAGGAGGACGAGGCATTGGGGTTGTTCACCTTGAAATAGGCCCCGACCAGATCATCGACATAATCAAGCTCCGAACCTGCCAGCAGGTCCATGGAGACGGTGTCAGTGACGACGCGCACGCCATCCTTCTCAAACACCATATCGTCAGCACCGGTCTTCGTATCGAAATCAAAGCCATACTGATAGCCGGAGCAGCCGCCGCCGGAGACAGTGACGCGGAGCATCAGGTCCGGCTTGCCTTCCAACTGGATCAGACGGTTGAGTCGCGCGACAGCCGCATCCGTCAGCGACATGTCGCGTGCCGTGGTGGTGGTATCAAGCGCGAAGGGGTCCGACATGATTTTTCAGTCCTAAACTGGTTGCCAATTCCGATACACTAGCACATTGCTTAGCGCACCTCACTAGGTAAGCGGTCCGGTGCGATTGTCAATCGATCACCGCCGGGGCGCAGTCATACCGGAACCCAACGCCGCGCGGCCCGAAGGAGGGCGCAGGAATGACCGTGTTCAGAGCACCCTATGCCACCGATTTCGAGGCGTCACGTGGGCGTCTGTTCGATGAGCCACCCTCGCGCACCCGCACACCCTTTCAGCGTGACCGTGACCGGATCATCCATTGCACCGCCTTTCGTCGCCTGCAGCACAAGACCCAGGTCTTCATCTCGCCGGAGGGGGATCATGTCCGCACCCGGCTCACCCATTCGCTTGAAGTCTCGCAGATCGCGCGGTCCATTGCGCGGGTGCTGCGCGCCGACGAGGATCTGACCGAAGCAATCGCGCTGGCCCATGATCTGGGGCATACGCCCTTCGGTCATGCGGGGGAGGATGCCCTGGACGCGGTGATGGCGGGGCATGGTGGGTTTGACCACA
This sequence comes from Alphaproteobacteria bacterium, assembly GCA_965223125.1. GTDB lineage: Bacteria > Pseudomonadota > Alphaproteobacteria > UBA8366 > Aestuariispiraceae > Pacificispira. Next base: position 3,401,425 of record OZ244984.1, read on the forward strand.
ACGATCAGGCGCTGCGGGTGCTGGTGCTGCTGGAACAGCGCTATCCGCATTTTGACGGGCTGAACCTGACCTGGGAGACGCTGGAAGGAGTGGTGAAGCATAACGGGCCGGTCCGTACAGACCCGCTATCCAGCACACTCGCCTGGTTCAATTCGAAGTATGATCTGGAAATCCATTCCCATGCCGGTCTGGAGGCGCAGATTGCGGCAATTTCCGACGATATCGCCTATAACCACCACGATATGGATGACGGGTTGCGCTCCGGTCTTTTTTCGGTCGGGGAGTTGTGCGATGCGGTGCCGCATGTGGGCAAGGTTTTTGCCGCCGTGCGCCAGGACGAGCCCGATGCCAGCGAGGCCATGGTGATATCCGAAGCCGTTCGTCGGTTGATCGGGGACATGGTTGCCGATGTCCTGTCCTGTACCACGCGGCGGCTGGAACGGGTCAATCCTGTCTCGGCGGTGGATTTACGTAACTGCGGCGAGGCCGTGGTGCGCTTTACCGAGCCAATGAAGGCGAATGAGCGCGCGCTTAAGACATTCCTGTTTGAGCATATGTATCGGTCTCCCATGGTGAATATGGAGCGAAAGGCGGGGGCGCAGATCGTGCGCGACCTCTTCATCTATTTCACCGAAGTGCGCGATGCGCTGGACATGGCGTGGCTGACGGCGTATCCCCGCGCGGTCAATGAAACCTGGGAGCGGATCGTCGCCGACTACATCGCCGGCATGACCGACCGCTTCGCCAAGAACCTGCACCGGCGGATCTTTCAGATCGAGTGACCCGCCGGTTCCGGCAACCGACTGAAAAAGAGCTATATCATGCATCTGTTCCGTGACGTGAAGGCCGATCTGGTCAGCACCGCCGAAGCCCTGATCGAACAGGGAATCCTTCCCGAAGGGCTGGACCTGTCGCGTCTGACAGTCGAGGCCCCGCGCGATCCCGATCATGGCGACATGGCGACCAACGCCGCGATGGTGCTGTGCAAACCAGCGGGCATGAAGCCGCGCGAACTGGCGGACATCTTTGTAAAGGCGCTGCCGGGAAGCGGGTTGATTGCCTCGGCGGAGGTTGCCGGGCCGGGTTTCATCAACATGCGCCTGTCGCCGCATGCCTGGGGCGATGTGCTGCGCGGCATCCTGGCGCTTGGGCCTGCCTATGGTGACAGCGATCTCGGGGCCGGGCGCAAGGTGAATGTCGAATATGTCTCCGCCAATCCGACCGGGCCTTTGCATATCGGCCATGCGCGCGGTGCTGTTGTCGGCGATGCCCTGTCTGGACTGCTCTCCAAGGCGGGGTTCGATGTCTGCAAGGAATACTGGGTCAATGATGCGGGCTCCCAGATCGACAGTCTGGGCTATGCTGTCTATTGGCGCTATCTGGAACTGCTCTACCCCAAGTCCTATGCGATTGCCGACGAGGTCGCGATTAAGGCCTTCATGGCTGCGATGGGCTGTCCGGATCGAGAACTGGAATATCGCGGGGCCTATCTCGTCCCGACAGCGGAAGCCTTGTTGGCGGAGCATGGCGACAGTTTCGCCACATGGGATGATGCAGGGGCCTTGCGGGCGCTTCCAGTTGAGGAATGGCTTGATCCGGTGCGGAAATTTGCTGTCGCCCAGATGCTGGTGCTGATCCGGGAGGATCTGGCGGTTCTGGGAATCGACCAGCATGTCTTTACGTCCGAGCGGGGTATCATCGATAGCGGCAAGGTCGACGCGGTGCTCGACTGGCTGAAGGAGCGAGATCTCGTCTATCGCGGCGTGCTGGAGCCACCGAAGGGGCAGAAGGACGACGATTGGGAACCGCGCGAGCAGACCCTTTTCCGGGCGACGCAATTCGGGGACGATGTTGACCGCCCGTTGCAGAAATCGGATGGAAGCTGGACCTATTTTGCCAGCGATATCGCCTATCATCGGGACAAGTATCTGCGTGGGTTCAGCCGCCAGATCAACGTCTGGGGTGCCGATCACGGCGGCTATGTGAAGCGGATGCAGGCCGCCGTCACCGCTGCATCGGAAGGTCAGGCAACGCTGACGATCAAGCTCTGTCAGATGGTACGGCTGCTCGACAAGGGCGAGCCGATGAAGATGTCCAAACGGGCTGGGAACTTCGTTACCTTGCGCGATCTGGTCGAGGCGGTGGGCAAGGATGTCGTACGGTTCTACTTGCTGACGCGCAAGCCTGACGCTCCGCTGGATTTCGATCTGACGGCGGTGAAGGAACAGTCGCGCGACAACATGGTCTTCTACGTCCATTACGCCCATGCCAGGGGCCATTCGGTCTTTCGGATGGCAGCAGAGCAGATGCCGGACACGGATATCACGGAAGCAGCTTTGGCAACTGCGAATCCGGAACGCCTGACCGATCCGGCGGAAGGCCAACTTCTGCGCCTGCTGGCGGAATGGCCGCGTCTGGTCGAGGCGGCGGCTGAGGCTGAGGAACCCCACCGGATCGCCTATTATCTCTATGACCTTGCCTCGGCCTTCCACGGCTGGTGGACAAAGGGCAAGGAGGACACCACGCTGCGTTTCATCCAGACCGATGATCCGGAGGTGACGGTGGCACGATTGGCACTGGTCATGGCGACCCGAATCGTGATCGCATCGGGGCTGTCCGTATTCGGCGTGGAACCGGCTGAAGAATTGAACTGACGCCATTCGTCCCCACATGCAGACCTAGATACAGGTCGGACGCCGGGTCCGGTTATGGAAGTAACTGCGATGGATGGAGCCTGGGCGCATGATCGCCACGGAATATGACGAACTGGATCGCGAATTGGGTGAGCTTGCCGACGACCGTCCGGGCAGGCGGTCATCCGGTTTGCGGATTCTGCCGATCGCGGTCGGTGTCGTCTCGCTCCTGGCGCTGGGTGCCATCGTCTGGTACGCCTATTCTCAGGGGGTACGGGAGGGTAGCGAGACTGCGGCCCCCCTGCTGCGCCCTGACAGTCCAATGAAGGAACGGCCTGCCGATCCCGGTGGTCGGGAAATCGCGGGGACGGAACTTGGCATCTATGACCGGATTTCCGGCGACGATGGCACGACCGCCTCCGTCGAGCGCATTCTGCCGCCGCCGGAAGAGCCGCGTTTCCCCTCATTGCAATCAGCACAGACCCCGACGACTTCAGGTGAGTCCGTTCCACAAGTCCCTGCGCCGAATGTGACCGCGTCGAGTGCACGGACTTCCGATGCGTCGGGCGCGTCTGCGCAATCGGGTCAGATTCCGGCCTCACGTCCTCCAGTTCCGGCACCGGATCCAGTTCTGGCTGCCCCGACTTCACCCCCCCCAACTGCGGGCAGCGATACACAGCAGACCGCTGCAGCGCCGGTCCAGCCGGTGGCGGAGCCGCCGCCTGTCCCGACCCCAGCGCCATCGTCGACTGCTGCGGCACCGGCTACACCGGCGGGTTCCGCCGGTACCGGCTGGCGCATCCAGATTGCGGCACTGAAAAGTGATGGTGAGGCCCGCGCTGAATGGTCGCGCCGACAGTCGGCGAATGCCGATCTTCTGGGAAATCTGGCGCTTCAGATTCAACAGGCAACGGTCAACGGTACGACCTATTACAGGGTGCGCGGCGGACCGATTGCCAATGCGGATGCGGCAAAGGCCCTGTGCGAGCGTCTGAAGGCCAAATCCGTCGCCTGCATCCCCGTGGCCCCTGGAAAATAGAGAACTTTTGTGAAATCGGCTACTCCTTCCGCAGCCATTCTCGGCTGCTCCGGGCATGTCCTGACCGGGGAGGAGCGGGATTTCTTCGCCCGGACCAATCCCCTCGGTTTCATCCTGTTTGCCCGCAATATCGACGCTCCGGATCAGGTCCGCCGTCTGACGGCGGATCTCCGGCAGGCCGTGGAGCGCTCCGACGCGCCGATCCTGATCGATCAGGAGGGCGGGAGGGTGCAGCGTCTGAAACCGCCGCATTGGCGTCAGGCCCCTCCGGCGCGAGTCTTGGGCGCGCTGTATGAGCGGGACATGGAGGCAGGTCTTCGGGCGATATGGCTGAATCACAGGCTGATCGCGGCGGAACTGGCCGAGATCGGAGTTGATGTCGATTGCGTGCCCTGCCTGGACGTACCGGTTCCGGGGGCCCATGACGTGATCGGCGACAGGGCCTTCTCGACGGATCCGCAGATCGTTGGCCTGTGCGGTCGCATAGCGGTGCAGGGGCTGATGGCTGGTGGGATTCTGCCGGTTGCCAAACATCTGCCGGGCCATGGCCGGGCCACTGCGGACAGCCACCACGACCTGCCGCGTGTATCGACCTCGCTAACAGAGTTGCGCATAAGTGACTTCGTGCCTTTCAAGGCTTTGAAAGGCATCCCACTTGGCATGACGGCCCATATTGTGTTTGAGGCGCTGGACCCGGTTCTGCCGGTGACGCAGTCGGTGCCCGGTATTGATTTCATTCGGCAGGAAATCGGATTCGATGGATTGCTGATGACGGATGATCTGTCGATGAAGGCACTGGGCGGGCGGTTCGAGGACCGGGCTTCCTCCAGTCTCGCGGCGGGCTGCGATCTTGTGCTGCACTGCAATGGCGATATGACTGAAATGCAGGCGGTGATGTCCGTGACCGGACCAATGACGTCGGAGGCACAGCGGCGCTGGCAGGGCGCGCGGTCAGCCTGCAACCCTGTGCCAGGCTTTGATCGGGCTTCGGCGCTGGAAGAGTTTCACGACCTCATGCTTTAGCCCAACCTTGCCAAGTCGCGGTCGTTCCGGCACATGACGGGGGCGGAATATAGCAAAATGAGGGCTGGGGATCAGGCTGTGTCGGATATCGGAACAACCGATCATTCAAGATTTCAGGAGGATGCCTCCCCCCTGCGCGGCCCGCTGGGCCTGGATGGGCTTGTCCTGGAACTGGACGGCTTTGAGGGACCGATTGACCTGCTTCTGACATTGGCGCGGGACCAGAAGGTCGATCTTGCCAAGATATCGATCCTTGCCCTGGCCGAACAGTATCTTGAATTCATCAACCGCGCCAAGGCATTGCAGCTTGAACTCGCGGCTGACTATCTGGTCATGGCAGCCTGGCTCGCCTATCTGAAATCGAAACTGCTGCTGCCGCCACCCGCTGATGATTCCGACGAGGAGAACCCGGCGGAACTGGCCGCCCGGCTGGCCTTCCAGTTGCAGCGGCTGGAGGCGATGCAGGGCGTGTCCAAGGCCCTGTTCGCGCGCCCCCGGCTGGGTCAGGACTTCTTTGCCAGGGGCATGCCGGAACGGCTGCGCGTGTCAAATCGCGCGATTTATGAGGCCAATCTGTTCGACCTGATGCGCGCCTATGGCGATATCCGCCGCAAGCAGGATGTCGGCAGCGAATTGCGGATCATGCCGACGCGGCTGGTATCGATGGAACAGGCGGCGCGGCGTCTGCGCGCGGTTCTGGGTGACATGCCGGACTGGCAGACGCTGGAACGGTTCATTCCCTATGATAGTGATGATCCGCTGTTGCGGCGCTCCGCCATGGCCTCGACATTTGCCGCCAGCCTGGAACTCAGCAAGGAAGGTCTGGTGGAAATTCGCCAGACCGGGGCTTTCGGGACGATCTATATGCGGGCCAGGCCGGGGGCGGATCTGCGGCGTCACGACCCGCATGCGCTGGCTGCTGATGAGGATCCACTTGATCCGGATGATCTCGACCTCTTCGAAGACGGGAAGGATGCTGCCCCGTGACATGCCCAGACAGGATGAATTGACGATGGATCGATTTCAGCAACTGCGCCTGTTGGAAGCCATGCTGTTCGCGGCGGCGGAACCGGTACCGGAGCCGGTACTGCTGGACCGTCTGCCCGATGGCGTCGATCTTCCGGCCCTGTTGGAGGATTTGCAGGGCATGTATGCGGCGCGCGGCGTCAATCTGGTCAAGGTCGGCAAAGGCTGGTGCTTTCGGACTGCAAGCGATCTTGCATCACATATGGTTCTGGAACGTGAAGTGCCGCGCAAACTGTCCCGTGCCGCCATCGAAACGCTGGCGATCATCGCCTATCATCAGCCAGTGACACGCTCGGAGATCGAGGAGATCCGTGGGGTCGCCCTGTCGAAAGGGTCGATGGATGCTCTGCTGGAGGCGGAATGGATCCGACCGCGCGGGAGACGTCGGGCACCGGGCAAGCCGGTGACCTGGGGCACGACGGAACGGTTCCTGGCGGAATTCGGTCTGGAGGATCTGACCGACCTGCCGGGGGTTGAGGAATTGAAGGCCGCCGGTCTGCTGGACAGCCGCCCGAACCTGGGTGCCATCGCAATGCGGGCCGGGGATTCAGATGATACCGACCCTGATGCGGAGGAAGAAGGAGCGGAGCGCGAAGCCTTCCTGGAAAACGACGATCTGTTCGATGCGGTGGAGGGCGAGGAACATATCGCGCTGGAGGAATGAGGGATGCGAGCTTGAATATGCGTCGCGGTCTCAATACCTTGATATCATGAAGGATGTGAACGAGCGTATTCCGACCATTGCCCTGCGGGATGTGAGCCATAGCTATGGCGACACGGTCTCTCTGCAAGGGTTCAATCTGGAAGTCTATCCGGGAGAGGTTGTATGCCTGCTGGGTCCGTCGGGATGTGGCAAGACGACGGCGCTTCGGATCGCCGCGGGACTGGAGCCGGTGCGGGCCGGTGAGGTTCTTCTGGATGGTGCGCCGGTATCGCGTCCAGGACAGATGCTGCCGCCGGAAAAGCGCAATCTGGGGCTGGTCTTTCAGGACTATGCGTTGTTCCCGCATATGACGATTACGCGGAATATCGGTTTTGGCCTGCCGCGCGGAGCGGCGGGGGAGGCCCGGGTGGCCTCGGTTCTGGCCCAGGTAGGGTTGGAGGATTATGCCCAATCCTATCCACATGAACTGTCCGGTGGTCAGCAGCAGCGGGTTGCCCTTGCCAGGGCGCTGGCCCCGGAACCCCATGGCATTCTGATGGACGAGCCGTTTTCCGGACTTGATGCGCGTCTGCGGGAGGCGGTGCGGGACCGGACCCTGCATCTGCTGAAGGAATCCGGTGCCGCCGTGCTGATGGTGACCCATGATGCCGAGGAAGCGATGCATATGGCCGACCGCATTGTCGTGATGCGCGACGGGCGCGTCGAGCAGGAAGGCACGCCGGATTCGCTGTATCTCCATCCCTGCAACGGCTTTGTTGCCGGATTTTTCGGTGATGTGAACCGGATCGCCGTCCGGGTCGAGGGCGGGGCCGTGACAACGCCACTGGGCCGGTTTGATGCAGGTGATCTTGCGGAAGGTTCAGAGGCTGAGGTCGTCATCCGTCCGGAAGCAGTGCGTCTGGCCGCGGCAGCGCCGGACAAGGCGGGTCAGGTCAAGGTTCTGGCGGCCCGCATGCTGGGGCGCACAAGTTTGATCCACTTATGTACCTGCGTTGCATCCGATCAGGAGGTGCATCTGCATTCCCGCATGCCCGGTCGGTATCTGCCACAGGAAGGTGCGATACAATCGGTCGAATTGGATCGCAGTCAGGTCTTTGTTTTTCCGTCCGAAGGCGCTACATAGCGAGGATGCGCGACATCGGGTCGTCTGGACGTCGGTCCGGTGGACGGCTAGGGTCGGGAATGTCAAACACAGTCGCCCCCAGGCAATGCGGGCGGCAAAGAGAGCACAGGGGTACGTTTTATGGGAATCGGTTCTTGGTGGCACTGGGTCATCGTGCTCGTCGTTGTCCTGCTGCTGTTCGGTGGCAAGGGCAAGATTTCCAGCATGATGGGTGATTTCGGCAAAGGCCTCAAATCCTTCAAGAAGAACATGAAGGACGAGAGTGAGGAAACACCCGAGGAAACCGCCGAAGCGAAGCGGATCGCCGCTGACGGGTCTGTGGAAAAAGAGGGTACTAAGGACAAGGCCGCGAACGGCTGATGTCTGATCGGTGCCGGGTGGGGCAGGCGCCCCGCCCGCAGTCTGTAACCCGTACTGGTTCGGTGGGCCATGCTTGATTTCGGCTGGCAGGAATTCATGGTGATCGCGGTCGTGACCATTCTGGTGGTTGGGCCGAAGGAATTGCCGCGCGTGTTCCGCACGGTGACGGGGTTGATGCGCAAGGCGCGTTCGCTGGCCGGGGAATTCCACAGCGCCATGGATGAAATGGCCCGCGATGCCGATCTTCAGGACATCAAGAAGGAAGTGACCAAGGTCAAGAATGGGTCGTCCGACTGGGTGAAGGAGATCGATCCGACCGGCGAAGTCGCGGGATCGATGAAGGATGCCAAGGGACAGGTCGGCAGTGTCAAGGATCACATAAACAAGAGCGCCCGCCCGAACTTCCCGAAACCGGCACCGTCCAAGGTGGATGAACCTGCTCCGGTCGACTCCACACCAAAATCTCCCGCTCCGGAGGATTCGCTTCCGGATTCCCCAAGTCCCACGACACCTCGTCCTGTGGTGACTCCAAAAGAGGAATCCCCGAAGCCTGAGCCTGAGAAGTCACCGGCGGATACGACTGCCGCAAAACCCAAGACGGATGACCCGGCATGACGTCCGCCGATGAGAGTGAGATCGAAAATTCCAAAGCGCCGCTGATGGATCATCTGAAGGAGCTGCGTCGGCGCCTGATGATTTCCGTCGGTGCGCTGCTGCTCGGGTTCTTCCTGGCCTTTGCGGTTGCCGAACATATCTACAACTTTCTGGCCTATCCGCTGGTGAGTTCCTGGGGCGAGAATCTGGAAGGGCGGCGGATGATCTTCACCGCGCCCCATGAATGGTTCTTCACCCAGATGAAGGTCGCGCTGTTCACGTCCTTCTGCTTCACCTTCCCGCTGATTGCCGGCCAGATGTGGATGTTCGTTGCGCCGGGCCTGTATCGCCATGAAAAGAAAGCATTCCTGCCCTTTCTGCTGGCAACGCCGTTTCTGTTCACCCTGGGGGCCGCTTTCGTTTATTACCTGGTGATGCCGGTCGCGCTCAGTTTTTTCCTGGGATTCGAGCAGACTGCCGCCGAGGGCCTGCGCGTCGAGATGGAGGCGAAGGTCAGCGAATACCTGTCCTTTGCTATGACGCTGATCTTTGCTTTCGGTCTGTGTTTCGAACTTCCGGTCCTGCTGACGCTGCTGGTCAAGGTCGGGATGACCTCGGTCAAGAGCCTGCGGGAGAAGCGGCGCTATGCAATCCTGATCGCCTTCATCGCAGCGGCCATTCTTACTCCACCCGATCCATTGAGCCAGATTGGCCTCGCGATTCCGATCATCCTGCTCTACGAGATTTCGATCTGGTGCGGTACCCTGATCGAGAGAAACCGCAAGGCGCGTGACAAGCTGCTCGGGCTCGATGTGGAAGAGGATGACGAGGATGAAGAGGACGGTGAGAGCAAGGACAAGACGCCGTCCTGACATCCAGACCGGCGGACCAGCCCTGATCCTGCCTCCGCGCGATACAATCCGAGCGACTGACTGGAGATTTGACGATGCACGATTTGAAGTTGATCCGTGACAATCCGGAAGGCTTTGACGCGGCGATGGCTCGCCGTGGCGTATCGTCTCCCTCTATCGATATCCTGGCACTGGACGAGGCGCGCCGTGCCGCCCAGACCCGGATGCAGGAAATCCAGAGTCGCCGCAATGCGGCCTCGAAAGAGGTCGGGATGCGCAAGGCGAAGGGCGAGGATGCCGATGACCTGATCGCCGAGGTCCAGGCTCTGAAGGACGGTCTGGCGCAGTCCGAGGAAGAGGAAAAGGCGCTGTCCGAGAAGCTGGATGCGCTGCTCGCCAGCCTGCCGAACCTGCCTTTTGACGATGTTCCCCAGGGGGGTGGGGAGGAGGAGAATGTCGAAATCCGCCGGATTGGAGAACCGCGGGTCTTTGATTTCGCCGCGAAGGAACATTTCGATCTGGGCGAAGCACTGGGCCTGATGGATTTCGAGACCGCCGCGACAATGTCAGGCGCGCGTTTCGTGCTGTTGAAAGGGGCCCTGGCGCGGCTGGAGCGGGCGCTGGCCTGTTTCATGCTGGATACCCATACGGAGCGGAATGGCTATACCGAGGTCGTGCCGCCGATGCTGGTGCGCGACAATGCCATGTTCGGGACCGGGCAACTGCCGAAATTTGCCGAGGACCTGTTCCATACCGATGATGGGTTCTGGCTGATTCCGACCGCCGAAGTGCCGCTGACCAATACGGCGGCGGAGAAGATCTGGGACGAGGGTGACCTGCCGATGCGGCTGACCGCCTGGACGCCCTGTTTCCGGTCGGAGGCCGGGGCGGCGGGCAAGGATACCCGTGGCATGATCCGCCAGCACCAGTTTTCCAAGGTGGAGATGGTCTCCATCACCCATCCCGATAACTCGGACGCGGAACTGGAGCGGATGACCGCCTGTGCCGAAGGCATTCTGAGCGCGCTCGGCCTGCCATTCCGCACGATTGTTCTTTGCACTGGCGATATGGGATTCGGCGCACGCAAGACCTATGATATCGAGGTCTGGCTGCCGGGTCAGAACCGCTATCGGGAGATTTCAAGCTGTTCCAACTGCGGTGATTTCCAGGCGCGCCGGATGAAGGCCCGTTTCCGCACGGCGGGGGAGAAGGGAACGCGCTTTGTCCATACTCTGAACGGTTCCGGCCTTGCGGTGGGGCGCACGATGATCGCCATACTGGAAAATTATCAGAATGGCGATGGCTCCATCACTGTTCCCGACGCCCTGCGCTCCTATATGGGTGGCGTGGAAACCATTTCAGTCGCGGTCAGGGTGTAGTCGGACATATGATATCATCGATTGATCTGTCCCGGGCGCGTGTCCTGATCACCAATGATGACGGGATCGATGCGGAGGGGCTGGCGGTTCTGGAGGGGATCGTTCGGCCTCTGGTGGGCGAGCTCTGGGTCATCGCGCCATCGGAGGGACACAGCGGTGCCTCGGCCATGGTCAGCCTGCGCCGGGAGGTTGAACTGCTCGCGCGGGGAGAACGCCGCTATGCGGTGACGGGGCGACCGGCGGACAGCGTGCAGGCCGCCTTGCGCATCCTCATGACGGAAGCGCCGCCCGATCTGGTGCTGAGTGGTATCAATCACGGGTTGAATATCGGCGGTGACCTGCTGTATTCCGGCACGGTCGGGGCGGCGATGTGTGCCGCCGTGAACGGCATCCCGTCCATCGCGCTGAGCGCCGATCATGAGAGCGGACAGCCGGTCGAGCCGGAAACCTGGACCGATGTCCGGGCGCATCTGCCGACGGTCCTGACCCGGATCTGCCGCTTCGGATTCGCGTCGGGCGGGGCCTATGGGGTCAATTTTCCCAAGCGCATCGCCGATCCGGAACCGCAGGTCTGTCATCAGGGCCTGTCGCGCGACGGTTTTTATTATCATCCCGTGCCGGGATCGGACTCGCGCTATATCCTGCATCATGGAAACCCGGAGGGAAGCTGGTTCCCGGCCACGGATTCCGGTGCCATCGCCAATGGCCGGATCGCCGTGACGCCGCTGACCCTGGACCGAACGGACTGGGACCTCTTGCACCGGGCCACCGAAGCGCTTTAGGCTCTACCATCAATTTGGGACGGTGCCGTGATCGCGATGGACGTCAATTCGGAGCGCGCAAAGCTGATTCTGGCCTTGCGACGGAACGGGATTCTGGATCAGGCGGTGCTGTCCGCTCTGGAATCGATCCCGCGTGAGCTGTTCGTGCCGGAGACGTTCCAGCGCCATGCCTATGACGATTCCGCACTGCCCATCGGACGCGGCCAGACGATCAGCCAGCCGCTGATCGTCGCGATGATGACCGAGGCGCTGCAACTCACAAGACGCAGCAAGGTTCTGGAGATCGGCACCGGTTCCGGCTATCAGGCGGCGGTCCTCTCGAAGCTGTCGCGGCGGGTCTATACGATCGAGCGTCACAAGCCCCTGATGAAGGAGGCGGAGCGGCTGTTCCGGCAGCTTGACCTGCACAATATCGTCACCCGCTTCGGGGATGGCTCCACCGGCTGGGTGGAACAGGCCCCGTTCGACCGCATCATCGTCACCGCCGCCGCGCCGGAACTGCCCCTCGTGCTGGTCGATCAACTGGCACCGGGCGGGCGGATCGTCGTGCCGGTGGGGGAGACGGGGGACAGCCAGACCCTGATGCTGGGCGTACGGACAACGCAGGGGCTGCAACTGGAGGAACTGGGCGGCGTGCGCTTTGTGCCGCTGCTGCCCGGTGTGGAGGCAGGGCATGGCTAGGCTGCTTCCTGTCGCGCTGCTCTGCCTGCTGCTCACCGCCTGTGGTGGCGGGCGCGGGCCGGATGTGCGCATTTTTGACGGCTCGTCGGTGCCTGACGCCGGGCAGGGGACAGCGCGCACGACCGGTGGATCGACTGCGGGCGGATCAACAGCGGGCGGATCGACCAATACCGCCGTCGCCCCGCCCGAGGACGGGGTCCATACCGTGCGCCGGGGGGAGACGCTGTATGCGATATCGCGCGGCTATCGGGTGCCGCTGCGCACGCTGATCGTCGAGAACGGCCTGTCGCCGCCCTATGACCTGCTGGTCGGGCAGCGCATCCGCATTCCGGCGGTGCGTGTTCATACCGTCCGCGCGGGGGAGACGGTGTATGGCATCTCCCGGCACTATGGCGTGGCGATGAACGAGTTGGTGCGGCTGAACCGCATCCCTGCCCCTTATCGTATTCAGGTAGGGCAGGGGCTCAGCATCCCGGCGGGAACAGGCCCGGTCACGCGCCAGACCGTGGCGGTCAGCCCCAATGCCGCGCAACCGCCTTCTTCCCCCTCTACCTCGATACCGGCCCCGCAGCCCGGAACCGATCCGAATGCGCCTTCAGCGACACCGACACAACCCGCCCCGCCCGCTCCGCCTGCGCCGACGCCGGTGGAGCCGGATTATGGGCCGAACCGGGTCGTCTATCCGGTCGCCAAGCCGACCCCGCCACCGCGCCTTGTCGGGCCGATCCCGCAGCCGCCCGCACTGTCCGGGGAGGGCTTCCTCTGGCCGGTTCAGGGCAGCATTGTCTCCGGCTACGGGCCAAAGGGCAGGGGGTTACACAATGACGGCATCAACATCGCCGCCCCCCGCAACAGCCCGATCCGCGCCTCGGAGGCCGGAGTCGTCGCCTATGCCGGGGACGGATTGCAGGGATTCGGCAATATCGTGCTGATCAAGCACCGCGACGGCTATGTCACCGCCTATGCCCATGCCGATACGCTGCTGGTCACGCGCGGCCAGGTCATCCAGCGCGGCCAGGCCATCGCCCGCGTCGGCTCCACCGGCAGCGTGGACAGCCCCCAGGTCCATTTCCAGATCCGCCGGGGCCGCAATGCCATAGACCCGCGAACGCTGTTGTTGACGAGTTGAGGGGGACTAGGTGAGTGTGTCTCGTGACGTTGATTAAGACCCTGTTGGTACAAGAAATTTGTCTCATTGGAATGCATCATTTGCGTATACTATAAAGATACGTCGCTTACCCTCACTCATTCAGTTATAATGAGTGTATAGGCGCGTATAAGTGGGGTTTTATCAGGTGTCTGGAGAACTATCAGAACCAACCTTTTGGTTAACCTCTCAGTTAGGTCCGTTTCTCGTCTCGTTATTTGTTACCGTGGTTGGTGGATTAATTCTCCGCGGGCTTCAACCATCGGCAAAAATAATGTGGTCGAAACCGCATGAGTATTCACATTTAATTCGAGTAAAACCTCACACTGAACAATTGTCTGAAGGCACATCGAATGAATTTGACGGGACAAAAGCTGAAGCTGCACAAGCCTCTCCTACAACTACTTTGATACGAACGGGCAGTGTCTTCGTTCAAAATGTTGGTAGAATGCCAGCGAATGGCGTCGAAGTAATTTACAATTGGGAACCTGAAAATTTTGAACTTTGGCCAGTCATACCGTATCAAACTGAGATGCTACCCGACCGTCGATTAGTGGTTCGAGTGCCGAATTTAGGCCCAAAGGAATGGTTTCGCATCGAGTCGATAAGTGGAAGGGAATTGCCAGCGGTCGTTCGTGTCAGAAGTTGTGAAGGTGAAGCATCCCCTGTGCCAATGGCCCCACAAAGAATTTATCCCCAATGGTTCAACATTTCAGCTTTTATCCTTATGTTGGTTGGTGTCTTCTCAATCATATATCTCGTCACCTATTTTGTGTTTGAACTATTGAATTAGAGTGAGTGCCCTTTTGGTGCCCTTCTAGTTTAATCTTAAACCGTTCTATCTGATTTTATAGCAAAGGTGCCCACGACAGTGCCATTATAAATAATTGATTCTAAAGTTTTATTACTCGACTAGCGGCTTTGGTATGGGAGAGGTTGATCGTGGCTTATTGGGATCATGTAAGTCGGTTTCCTTCGCTGATCTGTACAGTGTCCGAGATCAATAGTGGCTTTGACAGGAAGGGGCTATTGCCCTGAACTGAAACCGCTTCGATGTCCGGTTTCAAGTCCGTATCAGGAACCATTTTCAGCTACCAAATCCGGACCTACCCCCGCCCGTAGACATCATCCAGGCGTTCGATGTCGTCTTCTTCCAGATAGTCGCCGACCTGGACTTCGATCAGGTGGAGCGGGGTGTCGCCCTTGTTTTCCAGGCGGTGGACCGCGCCGATCGGGACATAGGTGCTCTGGTTACGGGTCAGTACGGTCTCGGTGCCATCGATGGTGACATGGGCGGTGCCCTGGACGACGACCCAGTGTTCGGAGCGCTGGCGGTGGCGTTGCAGCGACAGGCGGCCGCCGGGGCGCACGGTGATGCGCTTGGCGCGGAATCCGGGCGCGCGGTCGATATCCTCATAGGTGCCCCAGGGCCGGGAGACGCGCAGATGCGTCTCGGCCTCCGGATGGCCGTCGGCGGAGAGGGCGGCAACCATCTCCTTCACCTCATCGGCGCGGCTCATCGGCGCGACAAGGACGGCATCGGCGGTGGAGACGACGACCATGTCCGACAGGCCGATGGCGGCGAGCAGCCGTCCGTCCTCCGCCCGCAGATAGCTGTTCGCGGTATCGCGGATCGCGACCGCGCCGCTGCGCGCATTGCCCCGGTCGTCCAGCGCGGCCACGCCATGCAGCGCGCCCCAGGAGCCAAGGTCGCTCCAGCCCATATCGGCGGCGACAGTGGCGGCCCGGTCGGTATGCTCCATCACCGCAACATCGATGGAGACCGAGGGGGCGGCGGCGAAAGCGGCGGCATCCAGCCGCACGAAACCGAGATCCTGCACCGCGCCGGACAGCGCCCGCTTTGCGGCCTCCCAGACCGCCGGGGCATGGGTCAGCAGTTCATCGCGCATCACCGAGGCGCGGAAGACGAACATGCCGCTGTTCCAGCCATAGCCGCCGAGGTCGAGATAGGATTGCGCGGTGGCCGCATCGGGCTTCTCGACGAAGGCATCGACGGCGTCGATCCCGCTCAGGCCGGGGAGGGGCGCGCCGTGGCGGATATAGCCATAGCCGGTTTCGGCCCGTGTCGGGGTGATGGAGAAGGTGACGATCCGCCCGGCCTTCGCCCCCTCCAGCGCCGTGGCGATGGCGGATCGAAAGGCCGCATTGTCCCGAATGCGATGGTCGGACGCGAAGATTCCCAGGATCGGATCATTCCCATCGGCCAGCGCTATGCCACAGGCCAGTGCAACCGCAGGCGCGGTATTGCGGCCCGTCGGCTCCAGGATCAGAGCTTGCGGTGCGATGCCGATCTCCTCCAGTTGCTGGCGGATCAGGAAGCGATGGTCGTCATTGGCGATCACGATGGGGGCAACCGCCATCGGCAGGCCCGCCAGCCGCTGCGCCGTCTGCTGCAACAGAGACCCGTCACCGATCAGCGGCAGCAACTGTTTGGGATAGGTGCGCCGGGACAGCGGCCAGAGCCGCGTGCCGGAGCCGCCGGACAGGATCACCGGGCAGAATGCATCGTCTTTCAACAGTCACGATCCTTCGTATCGAACAGGAGGCGCACAGTACAAAGCACCGCGCCGGATTGAAAGCGATCCGAACGGGGACGCGCAGAGTGTCAGGAGATATTCCGGGGATGGGAGGTATTTGGGCTTTTCAGGGTTCTGGAAAACGCGCCAGAAATCCAGCCAGCCGCCCTGGATACCCGCCTTCGCGGGTATGACGATAGGGTAGGGTGTATATAGGTGAAAAAGGTATCGATAAACAGGGAGAAAGTGGACATTCATTCGTCACTCCCGCGCAGGCGGGAGTCCAGAGAGGTTCGCACCGATCTGCACCGTCACTCCCGAATGCCCATCTTTGCGGGCTCCCCTGTCAGGGGCGGCGCTCCGTGCTGGGGGGATGGCCGAAGCGGGCTGAATAGCTGCGGCTGAAATGGGCGGGGGAGCCGAAGCCGCAGCGATAGGCGATCTCGATAATCGGCAGATCGGTCTGGCGCAGCAGGTGGCGGGCGCGGTCGAGCCGCAATCCGCGATAATAGACGCCGGGCGTCGTCTTCAGCCATTTTCGGAACTGGCGCTCCAATTCTCGGGGGGAGATCCCGGCAGCCTCGGCGAAATCCGCCATCGGCAGGGAGTCTTCCAGATTGGCCTCCATCTTCTCGATGGCGCGGATCAGGCGCGGATTGACGCCGCGCAGCCGCTCGCGCAGGGCATGACGCTGGGCATCCCCCGGTTCGCGGATGCGGGTATGCACGAATTCATCCGCCGCCTTGGTCGCCAAAGCGTCACCATGGCGATGACGCAGCAGGCTCAGCATCATATCCAGCCCCGACGTGCCGCCCGCCGCCGTGAAGCGGTCGCGGTCAACGACGAACAGATCCTGGCTGAAGGCGACACGGGGGAAATGCTCGATATGGCTTTCCAGCATCTCCCAATGCGCCGTCGCACGATAGCCGTCCAGCAGTCCCGCCGAGGCGAGGATGAAGGTGCCGTTATCCAGCGCGCCGAGTGCGGTGCCGAAGCTGGACCAGCGCCGCATCAGGGCCAGGATATCGGGTGTTGCCAATCCCTCATGATCGTAGCTGGCAACAACGACGAGGGTCGGCAGCCGCTGGGCGGAGGCAAGCGAATGATCGACCGCGACGCTGACACCATTCGCCGCCGGAACCGGTGCCCCGTCGCGGGAGATCAGCACCCATTCGTAAAGCGGCTTGTCGGACAGCCAGTTTGCCATGCGCAGCGGGTCCAGCATGGCCGAAAAGGCGAGCATCGAGAATTTGGGGAGGAGCAGAAAGCCGATCCGCTCCGTCCTGTCACTGGGGGGGAGATGAAACATGCAATGAAAATAAAGACGGATTAGATCATGTTCAAGTCGGAAAATGAATAGCGCATTCGGGCTGCTCGCTTAGGCTCGACGAAAATTCACACAAGGGGAAACCAAGCCCATGAATACCATGAATACCGACGTCGTCATCACTTGTGCGGTCACCGGTTCCGGGGCGACACAGGACAAGCATCCCGACTTGCCAAAGACGCCAAAGCAGATCGCCGAAAGCGCCATCGAGGCCGCCAAGGCCGGGGCCGCCATCGTGCATATCCATGTGCGGGAGGAAGACGGCAAGCCCTGTCGCTCGCCCGCCATGTTCAAGGAAGTCTGCGACCGGATCCGTGACAGTGGCACCGATGTGGTGCTCAATCTGACTGCCGGGATGGGCGGTGATCTGACACTCGGCCCACCGGAAGACCCGATGGCCATCGTCGCGGCGGAAACCGATATGGCACCCTGGTCGGAGCGGCTGGACCATGTCCGTGAATGCCTGCCGGAAATCTGCACGCTGGATTGCGGATCGATGAATTTCGGCAATGGCAATTACGTCATGACCAATACACCGCCGATGCTGCGCGCGCTCGCCAAGGGCATGAAGGAGATCGGTGTGAAGCCGGAGGTCGAGGTCTTCGATACCGGCCATCTCTGGCTTGCCAAGCAATTACATCAGGAAGGCTTGCTGGACGATCCGCCGCTGTTCCAGCTCTGTCTTGGCATTCCCTATGGGGCGGAAGCGAACACGACCGCGATGAAGGCGATGGCAGACATGATGCCCCCCGGTGCCAACTGGTCCGGTTTCGGAATCAGCCGCATGCAGATGCCGATGGTCGCTCAGGCGGTCCTGTTGGGCGGCAATGTCCGGGTCGGGCTGGAAGATAATCTGTATCTGGAGCGCGGTGTTCTGGCAACGAATGCACAACTTGTGGAAAAGGCGCGGAGCATCATCGAACTGATGGGTGCCCGGGTCTGTACGCCGGATGAAGCGCGCGCCAAGTTCTCTCTGAAAAAGCTGGTTTGAGGAGTGTTCTTCGAATGCGTGAGATAAAGACGATTGGCCTGGTTGGCGGTGGCGTGATCGGCGGCGGTTGGGCGGCGCGCTGCCTTGCCAACGGCTATGACGTGATTGCCTATGACCCGGCACCGGATGCGGAAGCGATCATCCGGGGCAAGGTTGCCAATGCCTGGCCTGCCTTGACCAAGGTCGGGCTGCACGGGACCGCCTCGCAGGATCGGCTGCGCATGGCCGACAGCATTGAGCAGGTCGCACAGGCCGCCGACCTGATCCAGGAATCAGTGCCGGAACGGCTGGACCTGAAAATCCGGATACACAGCCAGATCGACGCGGCGGCGGCACCGGATGTGCTGATCTGCTCCTCCACTTCCGGTCTGTTGCCGAGTGATTTTCAGGCGGAATGCGCGCATCCGGAACGGGTGCTGGTAGGCCATCCCTTCAACCCGGTCTATCTGCTGCCGCTGGTGGAGATCGTCGGTGGCAAGAAGACGTCGATGGCGGCGCGCGAGCAGGCGGGGGCGTTCTATAAATCCATTGGCATGTATCCGATCCAGTGCCGCACGGAAGTCGAAGGCTTCCTGTCCGACCGATTGCAGGAGGCGCTGTGGCGCGAGAACCTGCACATGCTGGCAGAAGGCCATGCGACGACCCAGGAAATGGACGATGCCATCATCTACGGTCCCGGCCTGCGCTGGGCCTTCATGGGCGTCAACCGCACCTTCGCCCTGGCCGGAGGCGATCAGGGAATGCGCCATTTCATGCACCAGTTCGGCCCGGCATTGAAGCTGCCCTGGACAAAGCTGGAAGCCCCGGAACTGACCGACGAATTGATCGATACTGTCGTCAGCGGAACCGAGGATCAGTTGAAAGGCATCACCATTCCGGAAATGGAGCAGCTGCGTGACAACTGCCTGATCTCCATCATGGAGGCACTGGCGCAGTACCGCGAAGGTGCAGGCGAAGTTCTGCGGAAAAACCGCGAAACGAACGGATGACGTGAAGCAGGGCATACCGAAAGGGAGGGATTGATGGATTTCGGCATTTCCGAAGAACAGCAGATGATCATCGACACCGCGCGCCGGTTCGTCGAGGAGGAACTCTATCCCTATGAGGAGGAGGTCGAGCGCAGTGACAAGGTTCGCCCGGAACTGGGGGAGCAGATCAAGCGGCGCTCCATCGAACTGGGCCTTTATGCCGCCAATATGCCTGAGGAGGTTGGCGGTGGCGGGCTGGATACACTGACCATGTGCATGCTGGACCGCACATTGGGGCGGGCGAGCATGGCATTGAACTATATCGTCTATCGGCCTTCCAACGTGTTGCAGGCCTGTACCGAGGAACAGCGCGAGAAGTATCTCTATCCGGCTTGTCGAGGAGAGAAGGTGGATTGTTTCGCGATGACGGAGCCGGGGGCGGGTTCCGATGTGCGTGGCATGAAATGTTCGGCACGGCGCGACGGGTCGGATTTCGTGATCAACGGGGTCAAGCATTTCATCAGCCATGCCGACTGGGCTGATTTCGTGATCCTGATGGCGGCGACGGGTGAGGAACAGGGCACACGCGGCACCCGCAAGAAGATCACGACCTTCCTGGTGGACAAGGGCACGCCCGGCTTCGTGATGCGGCCCGGCTACAACAATGTCTCCCATCGCGGCTATCACAATTTCATTCTCGAATTCGATGATTGCCGAGTTCCGGAAAGTCAGGTTCTGGGGGAGGTTGACAAGGGATTCGACGTTGCCAATGACTGGCTGGGCGCAACCCGCCTTCAGGTTGCGGCCCTGAGTCTGGGGCGGTGCGACAGAGCACTGGAACTGGCGCTGGACTGGGCAGTGAACCGGGAACAGTTCGGCCAGAAAATCTCCAAGTTTCAGGGGGTTTCGTTCAAGCTGGCCGACATGAAGACGAAGCTGAAGGCCGCCGAACTGCTGACCTATGAGGCGGCGTGGAAATATGATCAGGGCATCATGGAAGACATGGATGCAGCGATTGCCAAGCTGACCTCGACCGAGGCACTGGCCTTCATTGCTGACGAGGCGATCCAGATTCATGGCGGCATGGGTTTGATGTCGGAACTGCCGCTGGAGAGGATCTGGCGCGATGCGCGGATCGAGCGGATCTGGGAGGGAACCAGCGAGATTCAGCGCCACATTATCTCCCGCGGCTTGCTGCGTCCGCTGGGTGGCTAGAACATGACGGAAGGGTTGGACCGGCTGCTGCGGCCGCGCAGCATTGCGGTGATCGGCGGGCGCGAGGCGGAGAAATGCGTCGTTGAATGTCTGCGTATCGGCTTTCCGGGCAGAATCTATCCGGTCAGCCGATCACGAGCGATCATGGCCGGAATTCCGAGCGTCGGGACAGTCGAGGACCTGCCGGAACCGCCCGACGCGGTATTCATAGCCATTCCCGCCGAACAGACCATCGAGGCGGTGGGAAAACTGTCGGCCATGGGGGCGGGCGGTGTTGTCCTGTATGCCAGCGGTTTCGCCGAGACTGGCGCTCTGGGCGAAGACCGTCAGCGGCGGCTGCTGGCGGCGGCGGGTGATATGGGCATGCTGGGCCCCAACTGTTACGGCATCGTCAATTATCTGGAAGGGGTCGCCCTCTGGCCCGACGATCACGGCGGCCACCGGCTGGACCGTGGTGTGGCATTGATCAGCCAGAGCGGCAATGTCGCGATAAGCCTGTCGATGCAGGAGCGCGGCCTGCCTGTCGCCCAACTGGCGGCCCTGGGGAATCAGGCCAAGGACGGCGTCGCGGAGATCATGCTCTCGCTGCTGCGGGACTCTCGGATCACTGCCATCGGCCTGTTTGTGGAAAGTGTCGGCGACATTTCCGGATTCTGCCGGGCGGCAGAAATCGCGGCGCAGCAGGGTGTTCCTGTGGTGGTGCTGAAGACCGGACGCTCGGAAGCGGCGGCGCGGGTGGCCCTCTCCCATACAAGCTCGATGACCGGTTCTTCCGCTGCCTTCGATGCGCTCTGCGACAGGCTGGCCGTGGTGCGGGCGGAGACGCTGGCGCAATTGCTGGAATATCTGAAGCTGTTTCATTTGCATCCGGGTCTGCCGGGAAAGCGACTGGTGACGATGAGCTGTTCCGGTGGCGAGGCCGGGATCATGGCCGATATCGCGCATGAGATCGGCCTGGACATGCCCCCCTTTGCGGCGGATCGGGTCGCGGCGCTGCATGCCGTTCTGGGCGATAAGGTCGCTATCGATAATCCTCTGGATTATCATACCTACATCTGGGGCAATGGTCCGGCGATGCAGGCGTGTTTCACCGAGGCACTGCGCCATGATGTCGATATCGGCCTGCTGGCGCTCGATACGCCGATTCGTGAGGGGCTGGACCTGTTTGGCTGGCCCCAGGCGCAGGCGGCGATCATTGCCGCCGCGAAGGAGAGCGGGTGCCCGACCATCGTCGCTTCCAGTCTGTCGGAGAACATGCCGCGCGCGCTGCGGGACATGTTCTTCGCTGAGGGCATTGTCCCGTTGCAGGGGTTCGATGACGCCCTGCGCGCGGTGGAGCGGGCGGCCTGGTACGGCGCGGCGCGGGCGCGGGTTCTGTCGGAACCGTGGCGTTTGGCAAGCATTCCGCTGGCGGAAGGCAAGGCCGTTACGCTCGATGAATGGCGCGCTAAGAAGGCACTAGGCGCATTTGGCCTGAGGGCACCGGAGGGCGCGCTGGTAACTTCTGAAACCGAAGCGGTCGCGGCAGCGGAGGCGCTGGGTTATCCTGTCGTGGTCAAGGCCTGCCATGCTGATCTGGCTCATAAGACGGAGGCGGGCGGCGTGGCGCTCAATCTGGTCGACGGGCAGGCGGTATCCGATGCCGTGGAACGGATGAGTCATTTGTCGGGCCGCTTCATAGTCGAGAAAATGGCGCAGGGTGGGGTTTGCGAGTTGATCGTCGGCGTCACCCGCGATCCGCAGATCGGCCCGATGCTGATGCTGGGCGCGGGTGGTGTTCTGGCCGAGCTGATCGGCGATGCGACGCTGCTGCTGCTGCCCGTGACGGAGGCGGAGATCGGTGCTGCGCTGGATCGTCTGGCGGTATCGAAACTGTTGGCGGGATTCCGGGGCAAGCCTGCCGGGGATCGAAAGGCAGCCATCGCGGCCATCCTTGCCATCGCGCACTTTGCGGAGGCACAGGGGGACCGGCTGATTGAACTCGACGTCAATCCGCTGATCGTTTTGCCCGAGGGCCAGGGTGCCGTCGCCGCTGATGCCCTGATACGTTGGGTAGAAGTCTGAAGATGGCGAATAGCGTATCAAATTCCAAACAGTCAATGGAGAGGATCAAGCCATGACCGACCCGATCATAACCCTGCGCAATGGACGCGTTCTGGAGGTCACCATCGACCGACCGAAGGCAAACGCCATCGATGCCGCGACCAGCCGGATCATGGGTGATACGTTTGCTGCCTTTCGCGACGATCCGGAATTGCGCTGTGCGATCCTGACCGGTGCGGGTGAGAAATTCTTTTGTCCGGGCTGGGATCTGAAGGCGGCGGCGGAGGGCGAGAAGCCGGATTCCGATTATGGCGTTGGCGGTTTCGGCGGCTTGCAGGAACTGCCGGGTCTGAACAAGCCAGTGATTGCGGCGGTGAACGGCATCGCCTTCGGGGGCGGATTCGAGATCATGCTGTCTTGCGATATCATCATCGCCGCCGAGCATGCGACCTTTGCGCTGCCTGAAATCCGCTCCGGCGTCATTGCCGATGCGGCGACGATCAAGCTGCCGCGTCGCATTCCCTATCACGTTGCGATGGAAATGCTGTTCACTGGTCGGGTGCTGGATGCGGAGGAAGCCGCGCGCTGGGGCATCGTGAACGAGATCGTTCCTGCTGATCGCCTGATGGAGCGGGCAAGGGAGAAGGCGGCACTGCTGGCTGATGGCCCGCCGCTGGTCTTTGCCGCGATCAAGGAGACGCTGCGTGAGACCGAGGCGCTTGGATTCCAGGATGCGCTCAACCTGCTGAACCGCCAGCAGTTACCGACGATCCGGACGCTCTATAATTCCGAAGACCAGTTGGAAGGGGACAGGGCCTTTGCCGAGAAACGCAAACCGGTCTGGAAGGGGCGTTAGGCAGTATTGGCAACAAGGGCGTTTGCCCCCCATCCGGCAACACCCCCTTGCCTTTCCGGCTTTCGCGGTCTATAGGCCCGCTCACAACACACACGGGGCTTTCCGGGATGCTGACCGTCATAGGGTCCGTTCCGTCCGGTGCCGGGAGAAATCCTGGCTAAACCAAGGGCCGCGTGGAGGATCAACCGGAGAAGCAAAGGAGCCATTTCATGGCCGTGCCAACTTTTACCATGCGTCAACTGCTTGAAGCAGGCGTACATTTCGGACATACGACCCGCCGCTGGAATCCCAAGATGAAGCCGTTCATCTTTGGTGAGCGCAACGGCATTCATATCATCGATCTGGAACAGTCCGTTCCGATGCTGACCCGCGCGCTGGAAGAAGTCGGCCGCGTCGCGGCGGCAGGCGGGCGCGTGCTGTTCGTCGGCACCAAACGCCAGGCGCAGTCGATCATCGCCGAGAATGCACTGAAATGCGGTCAGTATTATGTCAATCACCGCTGGTTGGGCGGCATGCTGACCAACTGGAAGACCATCGCGAATTCGATCAAGCGGCTGAAGACGCTGGAAGTCCAGTTCGCCGACGAATCCAACCTTCAGGGCCTGACTAAGCGTGAGCGCCTGGGTCTGGAGCGGGAGAAGGAAAAGCTGGATC
The DNA here is from genome assembly GCA_965223125.1 of Alphaproteobacteria bacterium. GTDB lineage: Bacteria > Pseudomonadota > Alphaproteobacteria > UBA8366 > Aestuariispiraceae > Pacificispira. Next base: position 3,425,318 of record OZ244984.1, read on the forward strand.
GCGCGCTGGGCGGGATCAAGGATATGAGCAATATCCCGGACCTGATCTTCGTTGTCGACACCAACAAGGAATCGATTGCGATCAAGGAAGCGAACAACCTGAATATTCCGGTTATCGCCATCCTGGACTCCAATTCCGATCCGGATGGCGTGGTGTTCCCGGTGCCGGGCAATGACGATGCGATGCGCGCCATCAACCTTTACTGTGATCTGGTTGCCGGTGCGGTTCTGGGCGGGTTGCAGCAGTCCATGTCGGCGTCGGGTATTGATATCGGCGCGTCCTCCACCCCGGCGGTTGAGCCGGTCCTGGAAGCCCCGGTCGAAGAGCCTGCTGCGGAAGCAGCCACGATGGCCGATGCCGATGCGGTTGAACCGGCGGTCGAGGAAGACGCCGCGAAGGTCTGAGGTTTTATTTTCGGGACTTCCCGATGCGACCGTCGCCTTGTCATGAATTTGTGGCAAGGCGACGGGATCGCGGCATCCTGATCCTGGGGTGCCACCGAACAAGGTCAACGAATGAGACGAGAGGAGTAACCCCATGGGCCAGATCACGGCAGGCATGGTGAAGGAACTGCGCGACACGACGGGCGCGGGCATGATGGATTGCAAGAAGGCACTGGCAGAAACCGATGGCGACATGGAAGCGGCGGTCGATTGGCTGCGCACCAAGGGGCTGGCCGCTGCAGCGAAGAAGGCCGGGCGCGTTGCCGCCGATGGTCTGGTTGCGGTCGTGACCGACGGTACGGTCGGTGCGGTTGTGGAGATCAATGCCGAAACCGATTTCGTCGCACGGAATGACGGATTCCAGGGCTTTGTGCGCGACGTCGCCGCCATTGCACTGGCAGAGAAGGGCGATGCGGAGAAGATCCTGGCATCGGCCTATCCGAAGACCGACCGCACGGTGCAGGAACAGCTTGTCCACAACATCGCCACCATCGGCGAGAACATGAGCTTCCGCCGCGCCATTGCATTGAGCGTCGGCGATGGCGTGGTTGCCGGTTATGTCCACAGCGCGGTTGTTCCGGGTCTGGGCAAGATCGGTGTGCTGGTCGCGCTGGAATCGACTGGCGACAAGGCAAAGCTGGAAGCGCTGGGCAAGCAGATCGCGATGCATATCGCCGCCGCGCGCCCGGAAGCCCTGAACATCGAAGACGTCGATTCGTCGAACCTGGATCGGGAACGTGCGGTTCTGGTCGAACAGGCCCGTGAATCGGGCAAGCCGGAAACGATCATTGAGAAAATGGTCGAAGGCCGTATCCGCAAATACTATGAGGAAGTGGTGTTGCTGGAGCAGGTCTTCGTCATCGATGGCGAGACCAAGATTCGCAAAGTTGTTGAGAATGCCGCTGCTGATATCGGCGCGCCGGTCGCTCTGACGGGCTTCGTGCGCTATGTGCTGGGCGAAGGCATCGAGAAGAAGGAAGAGGATTTCGCCGCTGAAGTCGCCGCCGCGATGAAGGGCTGATCCCCGTGTGTCGATAAAGGGCCGCTTCCGGGATCGGGGGCGGCCCTTTTCTTTTGCCTGATGCCCGAGGCCGGGCCAGAATGCAGCCCGTCCGACCCTGGAACCCGTGGGAGATTTCCTGAATGCCCAACGATGCCGGTCCGCTCGTCTACAAACGTGTTCTTCTCAAGATTTCCGGTGAGGCCCTGATGGGGGATCGGGAATTCGGCCTTGACCCGGAAATCGTCGAACGGATTGCCGAAGAGGTCATCGCGGTTCGCGATCTGGGCTGCGAGATATGTCTGGTGATCGGTGGTGGCAATATCTTCCGCGGTGTTTCCGGTGCCGCCAAGGGGATGGAGAGGACCACGGCGGATTACATGGGCATGCTGGCGACGGTCATGAATGCGCTGGCGATGCAGGCCGCGCTGGAGGCGAAGGGCGCACCGACCCGGGTCCAGTCGGCAATCCCGATGGCGACGGTCTGCGAGCCCTATATTCGCCGTCGGGCCACCCGGCATATGGAAAAGGGGCGGATCGTGATTTTTGCGGCAGGGACCGGCAATCCGTTCTTCACCACCGATACCGCTGCGGCCCTGCGCGCGTCCGAGATGGATTGCCATGCGATGCTGAAGGCGACAAAGGTCGATGGCGTCTATACTGCTGATCCGATGAAGGATCCGACCGCGACCCGATATGATCGGTTGAGTTATCAGCAGGTGCTGACCGACAATCTTCAGGTTATGGATGCCTCTGCCATCACATTGTCGCGGGATCGTGGCATTCCGATTCTGGTTTTCTCGCTCTATGAGCCGGGCGCATTTGCCGAAGTGGTCTGTGGACGCGGGCGGTACACCATCGTGAACTGATCCGGATACAGCCCAGCATTGACCCATTGGACCGAAGCGGGCAAACCGGCTAAAAGAAGCTGCGGGTCGATGTAGAGACCCACTGATACGGGCCTGTCATACGGGGAAAAAAGAGATGTCATCCAAGACCAAAGACCTGAAACGTCGCATGGAAGGCGCGCTGGAAGCGCTGTCGACCGAATTCCAGGGATTGCGGACCGGTCGCGCGTCCACCGAATTGCTGAGCCCGATCACGGTCGAGGCCTATGGTGCCACCATGCCGATCAATCAGGTTGCCAGCATTTCCGCGCCGGAGCCACGCATGCTGATGGTAACCGTCTGGGATAACAGCATGGTGAAGGCGGTGGAGAAGGCCATTCGGGAATCCGAACTGGGCTTGAATCCGATGACCGAAGGCACGGTGATGCGCATCCCTCTGCCGGAGTTGAATCAGGAACGCCGCACGGAACTGACGAAAGTTGCCGGGAAATATGCCGAACAGGCGCGGATCGCGATCCGCAACATACGCCGGGATGGCATGGATACGCTGAAACGTGAGGAAAAGGACGGTACGATCGGCCAGGATGAATTGCATCGCGGCCAGGATGAGATTCAGAAACTGACCGATGAATATGTCGGGCGCGTGGATACAGCACTGGCGGAAAAAGAAAAGGATATCATGCAGGTATGATCCTTCGCCGCCGTGTCGGTACCGCCCTGTCGAAATGGCCTTCAGTGTGAGCATGAACCAGCAGAATCAGGAAATCCCGCCCCCCCGGCATGTTGCCATCATCATGGATGGCAACGGGCGATGGGCGAAACAGCGGGGGCTGCCGCGTGTCGCCGGGCATCGCAAAGGTGCGGAGGCGGTGCGGCTGGCATTGGAGACGGCTGGGGATCTGGGAATCGAATATCTGACCCTGTTTAGCTTTTCGTCGGAGAACTGGCGTCGTCCGGAAAGCGAGGTTCATGACCTGATGGGGCTGCTGCGGCGCTATCTGAAGTCGGAAATCGCGGAACTGCATGGAAAGAATGTTCGATTTCGCGTGATCGGGGAGCGTAGGCGGCTGGCCAGCGACATTCAGACTCTGATCGAGGAAGCCGAGAAGACGACGGAGGCCAATACCGGACAGACCTTGACCCTCGCCCTGTCCTATGGCGGGCGGGCGGAGATCGCAGATGCGGCATGTCGTATCGCGCGGTCGGTCAAGCTGGGCCTGCTGGAGCCGGATGCGGTCGATGAGGGATTATTCGAAAGTTATCTCTGGTCAGTCGGATTGCCGGATCCGGATCTATTGATCCGGACCAGCGGCGAGAAGCGCATCAGCAACTTCCTGCTCTGGCAATGCGCCTATACTGAATTCTTCTATACCGATGTTTATTGGCCGGATTTCGACAAGGTGACATTTCAGCAGGCGGTGGAGGAGTATCGCCGTCGTGATCGTCGTTTCGGCGCATCGGCGAGTTTCGCATGAAAGAACCCGCCCCTCCCCCTGCATCAAACCTGCCTGCCGATCTCAAACTGCGCGCTATTTCTGGAACAGTACTGGTCCTGATCGCAGCGGTTGAACTGTATCTTGGCGGTTCTTATCTGGTGGTCTTCGTTGCTGTTCTGGCCGCTGGGATGATCTGGGAAGCCCTGAATCTGACCGGTGTTCGGGGAACCTTGCGTCGGATATTGGCGACGGCGATGGCCGCTCTTGGCCTTCTGTCCCTGATGCCGGTTCTCCCGAATGGTGGATTTCCAGTCTGGGTCGCCCTTTTGCTGATGTCGGGAACAGTGGTTTTCGCCTGGGCGGCTGCAACCCGGAAACGCGCCTTTCCCTTTGGCATGGTGGCGGCGGCTTCTGTCTGTCTTGGATGCCTTGCCATTGTACTGGCGGATCTGCGGGCCGATGTCTATGTGGTTCCGCCACTGGTTCTGTTGGTCCCGGCTGTCATCGGAACAGATATCGGGGCCTATTTCACCGGTCGCCGGTTTGGTGGTCCCAAGCTGGCCCCGACAGTCAGCCCGAACAAGACCTGGTCCGGTGCGATTGGCGGCATAGTTTTCGCCGTGATTCTGGGACTTTCGACCCTGTGGCTGCTGATCGGAGGTATTGGCGTGCGCACTGTGGTTCATGCGATGGTGGCACTTGTTGTGCTTTCGGTTTGTTCGCAGATCGGCGATCTGGTGGAATCCTGGTTGAAGCGTCGTGCCGGTCAGAAGGATTCCGGCAGACTGATCCCCGGTCACGGCGGATTGCTGGATCGTTTCGATGGGTTTCTGGGGGCCTCTGTCCTGGGTCTGGGGCCCTGGCTGGTCCTGCAGGAAGTCGGAGGATAACGGCGGATGGTTGAAAAACGTCGTGTCACGGTGCTGGGGGCGACCGGGTCCGTCGGGCAGAATACGCTCGATCTGATCCGTCGCGCGCCGGATCGGTTTCAGGTGGTCGGCCTGTCCGCGCATCGAAATGTCGGTCTTCTGGCCCGCATGGCCCTGGAATTCGGGGCGGAAGTTGCCACCATCGCCGATGAGAGCCTGTATCCGGATTTGAAGGATGCGTTGGCGGGGTCGACATGCAGGGCAACCGCCGGACAGGATGCGGTGATCGAACTGGCCGGGTATCCGTCGGATTATGTGATGGCGGCGATTGTGGGTGCGGTTGGCCTGAATCCAGTGCTGGCGGCAGTGCGGACTGGTACTTGCGTTGCCTTCGCCAACAAGGAATGTCTGGTATCCGCCGGTGATCTGATGATGCGCGAAGTGGCCCACCATGGCGCGACACTGTTGCCGGTCGATTCGGAACACAATGCGATTTTCCAGGTCTTCGAGTCGCAGAACCGGGAGTCGATCCGGCGCCTGATACTGACAGCTTCAGGAGGGCCATTCCGGCAATGGACGAGTCAGGCGATGGCGGCGGCAACCCCGGCCCAGGCGGTCGCACATCCGAATTGGGATATGGGGGCGAAGATTTCAGTCGATTCCGCAACGATGATGAATAAAGGCCTGGAACTCATCGAGGCGCATTATCTTTTCAGAATACCGCAGGATCGTATCGAGATCATCGTGCATCCCCAGTCGGTGGTGCATTCGATGGTCGAATATGCCGATGGTTCGGTGCTGGCGCAGCTTGGCAGTCCGGATATGCGGACACCGATTGCCCATACCCTGGCATGGCCCGCACGGATGGAAAGTCCTTCGGCACGGCTGGATTTTACCACTACCAACCGGCTCGATTTTGAACCGCCGGATGAGGTTCGCTTTCCAACGCTGCGATTGGCGCGGGATGCCTTGATCGCGGGTGCCCATGCACCATGTATTATGAATGCCGCGAACGAGGTTGCCGTCGATGCGTTCCTGAAGGGGCGTATCCGGTTCTGCGATATCGCGGTGACGGTCGAAAGAATGCTGGATTCCATTCCAGCCTGGAAGATCAATACGATGGACGATGTTTTTGCATTGGATGGTGAGGCACGCGCCAAGGCCATGGAACTGACTGCACAGGCTGCTGAATGAAATGGCGGAAATCTTGACTAAGGATACACAATGGATTCTCTGATCGGCGGCATCGGCTATTTTAATGCGGTGATTGTTTTCTGCGTTCTCGTCTTCGTGCACGAATTGGGACATTATCTGGTCGCCCGGTTCTGTGGTGTGCGGATTGAGGTCTTCTCCATCGGTTTCGGGCGGGAACTGTTCGGCTGGACCGATAGTCACGGCACACGCTGGAAATTCAGCATCGTTCCCTTGGGCGGCTATGTGCGCATGTATGGCGAGCACAGCATGGAACAGGTTCAGGGCGAGACGGGACGGGCGGTGAGCGATGCGGATCTGGCTGTTTCCTTCGATCACAAAACCCTGGGTCAGCGCTTTGCCATTGTTTTTGCCGGTCCGGCGGCGAATTTCATTTTCGCCATTGCCATTCTTTCCTTTCTGTTCGGGGCAGCGGGCGTTCGGGAAGCGCGTGATTTTCCGACCTTCGGTGTCGGCGCGATTGTCGAGGGCAGCGCGGCGGAAGAAGCCGGATTGCAGGAAGGGGATCGCATTCTGTCGATTGATGGGCGCGCGATCCCGGACTGGGCTACGCTGGTTGAAATCGTGCAGGGAAGTGACGGGCGCGAACTGATCCTCAAGGTTGATCGTGACGGGCTGGTCTCCACCACGCGCCTGCAGCCCCGGTTCAATGCCGAGTCGGGTGTTTTCCTGATCGGTATTCACGCGCCGTTTCAGGTGGTGACTTTCGGGCCTGTCGAATCACTGACTCGTGCGGTGGAAAGAACCTGGGATTACAGCGTCCTGACCCTGTCTGCTATTGGCGAGATCATCACGGGCAACCGCAGCCTGGACGATATGGGTGGACCGGTGAAGATCGTTGATATGTCCAATCAGGTGGCGCAGCGCGGCGCGCTGGATCTGGTTATCTTCACGGCGGTTCTGTCGATAAATCTCGGGTTGCTGAACCTGCTTCCGATCCCGATGCTGGATGGTGGACACCTTCTGTTTTACACCATCGAATCGGTGCGTGGGAAGCCGTTGAACGAGCGGTTCCAGGAATATCTGCTGCGGGCAGGGCTGGCGGTGCTGCTGTTCGTGATGATCCTTGTAACGCTGAACGATCTTCGAATACCGGAACTTCTAGGCCTCTCTGGTTGACGCCAGCCCGGTTTGCAAGGGCGGCGGAGTGGATTGGGCATCCTTTAGGAATCCGCGCTAAGCAATTTGATTCGGCTTCAATTTTCCGGTTTAATCCAGACTCTGGATAGGGTATGAATATGCCGGATTTCGGCTTTTGCCGATATGTGGGGTTTGGGGATACATAAATTGATGTGGTTGCGGAAGGGCGTTCATGTGACGAAGTTTTCAGGCAGAACTGGCGATTTATGGGGAATCGTCCGGGCCGGGACAGGGGCTGTTCTGCTCGTATCCGTTCTGGCCGTCGGGGCATTTTCCGTCGTGGCTCAGGCCCAGACCGTTCCGCCTATCGTTGCGCCGCAGCCGCAGGGGACAGTGCCAGGCTCGTCCGGAACCGCGCCGCAGGTTCAACCTGGGTCTCCGACCATCGGTCGTATCGTCGTTGAGGGTGCACAGCGCATCGAGCGGGAAACCGTGCTCTCCTATATCGGATTGCGTGAAGGCCAGCAGATCGACGGGCAGACTGTGAATGAGGCGCTGAAAACCCTTTTTGCGACCGGGCTTTTTGCTGATGTGACGATGCAGATGAGCGGTGATGCCCTGGTGATTCGCGTTGTCGAGAATCCGATCATCAACCGCATTGCCTTTGAGGGCAATGATCGCCTGGACGATGAAACACTGCAGGCTGAAACCCAATTGCGCCCGCGTGTGGTGTACACGCGCACACGTGTTCAGAGCGATGTTCAGCGCATTTTGGAGCTTTATCGGCGGAGCGGTCGATTCGCCGCTCGAGTTGAGCCCAAGGTCATCCAACTGGAGCAGAATCGCGTTGATCTGGTTTTTGAAATTGCCGAGGGCGAGAAAACTGGCATCGAGCGGGTGTCCTTTGTCGGCAATGAGTATTTCTCGGACAGCGCGCTTCGGGAGGAGTTGGTCACCAAGGAATCCCGTTGGTACCGTTTTCTGTCGAGTTCGGATACCTATGATCCGGACAAGCTGACATTTGATCGCGAGTTGCTTCGGCGCTTCTATCTTGCCAACGGATTTGCCGATTTCCGCGTGACTTCCGCTGTCGCCGAATTGACCGAGGCGCAGGATGCCTTCTTCATAACCTTCACGGTGGACGAGGGGCCGCGCTATAAATTTGGAGCCTTCGATCTGACCTCACGGATACCGGATATTGATCCTGAGCCGCTTAAGGCTGCAATCGGGCTTGAACCCGGTGACTGGTACGATGCCGATGCGGTGGATGATACGATCATTGCCATCACGAATGCGGTTGGCGATTTGGGTTATGCCTTCGTTGATGTCCGTCCGGTTGTGAATCGGAACAGGGACGACCTCGAAATCGACATTACCTTTGAGATTCAGGAAGCCCCGAGGGTTTTTGTCGAGCGTATCGAAATTCGCGGAAACGTGCGGACGCTGGACGAGGTTATCCGGCGCGAATTTGTGATTGTTGAGGGCGATGCCTTCAATGCGACCGCATTGCGGCGGTCCCGCCAGCGCGTGACAGATCTTGATTTCTTCTCGAATGTCGAGGTTACGAATGTTCCGGGTTCCGACCCAGACAAGACCGTCGTGATGGTTGATGTCGAGGAGCAGTCGACCGGGGAACTGTCGGTCGGAGCCGGGTTCTCGACGGCGGATGGTGCGCTTGGAGAGATCACGATCCGGGAGCGCAATCTGCTTGGTCGCGGGCAGGATCTTCGCCTGAGCACAAGTCTGTCGCAGCGTCGTCAGACCGTCGATTTTTCGTTTACCGAGCCGTATTTTCTGGATCGCGAGTTGGCTGCCGGTGTGGATCTGTTCCATGTCGTGCGGGATCTTCAGGATATCGCGTCCTATGACAGCCAGGAATCAGGTTTTGGGTTCAGGCTGGGATATGAACTGAATGACAGCTGGCGGCAGCAGCTTCGGTATCGGTTTGCACGGGAAACGATTGAGAATATAGCATCTGGTGCCAGTCGCTTTGTCCGCTCGGAAGAGGGCGATACCTTCGTCTCCCTGGTCGGGCAGACCCTTACATATGACAAATTGAACAGCCGGGTCGACCCGACGGATGGCTATCTTGTTGCTCTTGGCACCGACGTGGCCGGGCTTGGTGGGGATGTGAGTTATCTGAAAACGACACTGAGCGGGTCGTGGTATCTGCCCTTTACGGAAGATATCCGCTTGGTTACTTCCGGCGAGGTCGGCAATATCGTGGGTATCGGGAAGGATATCCGCCTGAGTGACCGTTTCCGTCTGGGCGGCGACAATCTGCGAGGCTTCGAGACGGCGGGTGCGGGGCCTCGTGACGTGAGCAGCGATGATGCGCTGGGCGGTGAAAAGCTTGCCCGTGGTACCGTGGAACTGCTGTTTCCGATCGGTTTGCCCGATGAATTCGGGGTATCCGGTGCTGTGTTCACCGATGTTGGTTATCTAACGCAACTGGATGATTCCGGTGCCGGTGTTCGGGATGAGGCATCGCTCCGTGCATCGATTGGCACCGGGATTGCCTGGAAATCACCGTTCGGACCGATCCGCGCCGACTTTTCCCATGCGGTGCTCAAGGAGGATTTCGATAAGACGGAAATCTTCCGCTTCAACTTCGGAACGAGGTTCTAATATATGGTTTTCTTAAGCCGTGTGAGGCAGATCAAAGGCCTCATGTGCTTTGCAGTCGTGGCTTTTGGGGTGTTCTTCAACACGTCCCTTCATGCCCAGTCGGTAGCACCGGTCAAGTTGGCCGTTTTGGACGCGCCAAGAATTGAGCAGGAGGCCGTTGCCTGGAAAGACCTGCGCGACAAGTTCAAGGCAGCGAATGATACCGTTCTTGCCGAACTCAGGGAAATCCAGGGACAGCTTCAGAAGGAAGGACAGGGCCTGCAACAGCAGCAGGCCATTCTGTCATCGGAAGCATTCAACCAGCGCCGGACTGAATATGAAGCAAAGGTTCAGCAATCGAACCAGATGGCGCAGAAACGTCGGCAGGATCTGGAGAAGGCGTTGATTGAGGCGCGCCAGCAGATTTTCAAACATTTCCGTACTATTGTCGTCGAGATTGCGGAAGAGCAGGATATCAATCTGGTTCTGGACCGGTCGAGTGGTGATGCGACAATCGTCTTCGCCTCTTCGGAAATTGAAATAACGGAAGAGATCATCAAGCGTCTGGATCAGAGGATTTCCACGGTGGAGTTTAAACTGGCACCGTCCCAATAAGCAGGTTGAGCGATGGCGGACCGTCGGTTTTTTACCCGAAAGGGCCCGTTCACGATCCAGGAATTGGTCGATATCCTTGGGTGCGAAGTTTCGCGGCCGGGATATGGAGATCGGGTGATAACTGCCGTGGGATCGATGGTCGATGCTGATGAAGCTACGATTACGTTTCTCGCCAACCGCAGCTATACTGAAAAACTGGGAAACTGTTCCGCAGGAGCCGTTATCCTGCTGGAATCCGATCTCAAATTTTTGCCGGAAACCGCAATCGGTCTGATTTCACGCCGTCCCCATTATGATTTTGCCCGGGTCGCGCAGCTTTTCTATCCGGAATATCGACCGGCGCGGGGAATTCATCCGACTGCTCATATTGATGAAAGCGCCACACTCGGAACCGGGCTGTGCATTGATCCGCATGCGGTCATCCATGCCGATGTTGTGTTGGGGGATGATGTCTGGATTGGTGCCAACGCCACGATAGATCGGGGGGTGAGTATTGGTCGGGGAACGTTCATCGGGGCGGGAAGCTATGTTGGATATGCTGATATCGGGGAAATGTGCCGCATCCATTCCTGTGTCACGATCGGGTCGCGTGGTTTCGGTTTCGCCATGAGCCCGGAAGGGCATCTGGATGTGCCGCAGGTCGGAATTGTCAGGATTGGAAATGCCGTTGAAGTCGGTGCCAATACGGCGATAGACCGGGGCATGGGGCCGGATACCGTCATTGGTGACGGTTGCAAGATTGATAACCTGGTTCAAATCGGGCACAACGTCGTCATGGGACGAGGATGCGTGATGGCGGGTCAAAGTGGCATTGCAGGCAGCACCAAGCTTGGAAACTTCGTTGCTTGCGGGGCCCAATCAGGCATAGCCGGGCATTTGACAATTGGAGACGGTGCGCAGATCGGGGCCAAGGCTGGTGTCCTTCGGAATGTTGCGGCCGGTGAGAAGGTAGGGGGATATCCCGCTGTGCCGATACGGCAATGGCTGAGGCAGCATGTATTTGTGGAATCCCTGATGAAGAAACGTGACAAAAAATAAAATCAAGAAGTGGGCGCGGAATGAGTGATACGATGGATGATTACCTGAACGATATTGATATCCTGCGGGTGATGGAACGGATTCCCCACCGTTATCCGTTTCTCATGATAGATCGGGTCGAAAGCGTGGTTCCCTATGAAAGCGCTATCGGGATCAAATGCGTGACGATTGGGGAGCCACATTTCCAGGGACATTTTCCGGGCAAACCCGTCATGCCGGGCGTGCTGATCATCGAAAGCATGGCCCAGACGGCGGGTGTTATGGTGGTCAGCAGTCTGGGGCCTGACTCAGAAGGCAAGCTGGTTTATTTCATGTCCATTGACGAGGCAAAATTCCGTCGTCCGGTCGTGCCGGGGGATCGGATGGAAATTCATGTCACCAAGAAGCAGCATCGTGGGCAGGTCTGGAAATTCCGGGGTGAAGCCATTGTCGATGGCAAAATCTGCGCCGAAGCAACCTTTGCCGCGATGATCCGGGACAGGCCGGACAATGTCTGAAATTCATCCAAGTTCGATTGTTGATCCCGCCGCGAAGCTGGCACCTTCGGTTTCCGTCGGACCGTTCTGCATCGTCGGCCCGGATGTAACGCTGGATGAGGGCGTGCGGCTGCATTCCCATGTCGTGATCGGCGGCACTACCCGGATCGGGGAAGGAACGGAAATCTTCCCTTTCGCCTCCATTGGTCTGGCACCGCAGGATCTGAAGTATCATGGCGAGGCTTCTACCCTTGTCATTGGAAAACGTAACAGGATCCGCGAATATGTTACGATGAATCCCGGAACCGAGGGCGGCGGCATGATCACCGAAGTCGGGGATGACTGCCTGTTCATGGTCAGCGCCCATGTCGCCCATGACTGTCGGGTCGGCAACAATGTCATCCTTGCCAATAACGCGACCCTTGCCGGTCATGTCGTTGTTGGTGATTTCGCGATAATCGGCGGGTTGTCCGCCGTGCATCAATTCGTGCGCATTGGACCCCATGCCATGGTCGGCGGCATGTCGGGGGTGGAGAATGATGTCATTCCCTACGGCTCCGTCATGGGGGATCGTGCCAATCTCTGCGGGTTGAACGTGATCGGCCTGCGACGTCGCGGGTTTGACAAGGAAACCATCCACCGGATGCGTTCCGCCTATCGCATGCTGTTTGCGGATGAAGGCACGATCAAGGAGCGGGTGTCGGACGTGGCGGAGATGTTCGGGGGGGACGAGGCTGTGCGGCAGATCGTCGATTTCGTCCAGGCCCAGTCCAGTCGTGGATTGACCCAGCCCAGGGCGCTCGGCCAGGGCGACGACCGCTGAGTGATGTCGCCGCCCTTTAAGAAACTGGCGATTGTCGCGGGACGGGGGGCACTGCCAAGGCAGGTCGCGGAGCGAGCGCGGTCCATGGATATCGAGGTTCTGATCCTCGCCCTGCGCGATCAGGCCAATCCCGATGATTTCAAGCCGGATTTTGCGGTTGAGCCGATACGGTTGGGGGGTGCCCAGCACGCGATCGATCTGGTGAAGGCACGAGACATAGCCGACCTTATATTTGTTGGCGGCGTGCATCGCCCCTCCATGCTGGGATTGCGCCCGGATGCGAAGGCTGCAAGGATTCTCGGGCGCGGGTTGCTCGGTCTCGGCGATGACGGCCTGCTGCGGGCCATCATCGATTATCTGAGAGAGAAGGAAGGACTCGTGGTCCATCCGATCCATGTCATTCTGACCGACATACGACCGGAACCCGGATGTCTGAGCCGACACTCGGTACCGGATGATGCGCAGGTGGATATCGAGAAGGGCAGGCAGGTGCTGAATGTGATGGCCCGTCTCGATATTGGTCAGGCCGTCGTTGTGCAGGGCGGCATGGTCCTTGGTGTCGAGGCAGCGGAAGGGACGGACGCCCTGATAGCCCGATGCGCAACCCTGAAACGGGATGGGCCGGGACCGGTTCTGGTCAAGCTCAGCAAGCCCTACCAGACGGAATCGGCGGACCTGCCGACCATCGGTCCGGAGACATTGCGGCGGGCTGCCGAGGCCGGATTCAGGGGCGTCGTGGTAGAGGCTGGCAGAAGCCTGCTTGTGGATCGCAATCAGACACTGGCGGCGGCGGAAGCAACGGGCCTGTTTCTGGTAGCGGTTCCCGGCCAGGATACCGGCGCATGAACGAGGCTCCGGCGCTGAAGATTTTCATTTCGGCTGGGGAAGTGTCGGGTGACCTGCTGGGCGCGCGGTTGATCGCAGCCCTGCGCCGGGCGGTGCCGGAGGGACTTCAGTTCGCCGGGATCGGCGGGACGGAAATGCAGCGGCAGGGGATGGAGAGCCTGTTTCCCATCTCCGATCTCGCGGTCATGGGGGTGATCGAAATCATTCCCCATATTCCGCGCCTCAAGCGGCGGATCGCGGAAACGGCAGAGGCTGTCCATAGGTTCGATCCCGATATCCTGATCACCATCGATGCGCCAGGTTTCAACAAGCGTCTGGCTGTTGCCTGCGGACCGACGCGCTTTCCCAAGCTGCACTATGTCGCCCCCACGGTCTGGGCCTGGCGACCCAAACGTGTCCATGCGTTCAAGGCGCTGTTTGACCGACTGCTCTGCCTGCTGCCTTTCGAACCCCCCTATTTCGAGGCGGTCGGTCTGAAGGCCGATTTTGTCGGGCATTCGATCCTGGAGAGTGGCGCGGATAAAGGGGATGGTGCAGGTTTTCGGCGGACATACGGGATCGGGGAGACGGTACCGCTGCTCTGCGTCCTGCCCGGATCACGGCGGGGTGAAGTCGATCGCCTGTTACCGATCTTTCGGGATGCCGTGAGCCGTGCGGCAGAACGTCTTCCGGGGTTGCATGTGGTGATGCCGACAGTTCCCCATCTGGCCGAACGGATAGAAAAGCAGGTCGCCGCATGGGCGCTGCCGGTAACCGTTATTGCCGACGGACAGGAGAAGTACGATGCCATGGCGGCGGCCAATGCGGCACTGGCAGCATCGGGGACAGTCGCGCTGGAACTGGCGATGGCACGGGTTCCGACCGTGATTGCCTATCGTATCAATGGGTTGACCTATTGGATCGTCAACCGTCTGATCTTTTCGAAATTCGCCCATATTCTTAATATCCTGGCCCGGCGCGAGATCGTGCCGGAACGCATTCAGGATGCATGCCGGGCGGAAACCCTGGCCGATGATATCCTGGCCCTGCTGTCACAATCAGGGAGTGGTCAGATGGAGGCGCTGGCCCCCTATCTTGCAATGCTGGAACCGGCCCCTGGTATCTTGCCAAGTGATGCAGCGGCGCAGGCGGTTCTGGATTGCATCGCGACCCATCTAGCCTCTTAGTCGCGCACGAAATATCGTGCAGCCATCCAGCATACGTGACCTGACGATATTGATGAATCCGGCCTCTGTCATCCAACTGCGGTACTGGCCTTCCGTATACGATTCACCATGCCGGTAGAGATTCAGGAAAGTGAGGTTCAGAAAAACACCGTCAGGAGGTCCCAGACGGTCGTCATCGATGACACCCCAGCCCGCAATGACAATCTCGCCTTCGGGTTTGAGGCAACGCGCGGCATTCTGGATCGAACGGCGCGCCTGTTCAGGCGGAAGAACCTGGACAACAGCCTTCATGATCGCAAGATCGTGCTGACCGCGCGATGGCGAGTGAATTATGTTTCCTTCTTCCACAATCACATCATCAGCACCGTATTCTGACAGGATGATTCTTGCAGCAGCCGTGACCGAGGGGAGTTCCATCAATGTTGCGACGACTTGCGGCCACCGCTCACGAAGTCCCACGAGGACGGTTCCGGGACCACCGCCAATGTCGATCACTGAGCCAACTGCGGACAGGTCAATCTCCTGAGCAAGATTTCTTCCGAATATCAACGCGCCCGGTGCGATTCTTTGGCTGAATGCCACCGCAGACTCGGGTCCGGCCTCTGAAAAGTCATGCAACGCCATTGGCCGGTTCTGCCGCAAGGAGTCTGCCGTCAGCAGATCTGCACCCCAGAGTTCGCGCAGAAGCGCATGGTCGCCTCCACGATAAGTCGGTTTGGTCGCGTTGAGAAAGGTCGACGCTTCAGCACCATTGCGAAACTGGCCATCCTTGACTTCGAGAAGTCCAATACAGGCTAGCGCATAAAGCAAGCGCGAGAGGCGATTGGGGGCGATCTCGAGTTTGGCCCCAAGGCTATCCGCAGTCACCTCTCCGTCACCGATGATGGTAAAAATTTCAAGCTCCAACCCTGCGCGCAGTGCCAAGGCAGGGGGCACACCAGCGATCAGGTCTTCAATTCTGTCAAAGCTCACCATGTCACTTCCCTGTCCGCGAACCAGGATCAATTTTGGAGAAGTTTGCAAGACCGGGTTGGACCGGGGCAGCGTACTTCTCGTTTTAATAACCAGAGTAGTTTCATGTCAATCGCAGTCATATCCGCATACGGTGATGTGGTGTTGGCGTAGATTTGGCGCGAAGTCATTGATGGCTTTACTGATCTGGCAAGCTCTGATTCCGGAATGAAAAGGCCGCCGGATTTGTATCCGGCGGCCTTTCTTGCAGAGGGTTCGGTCTGAAAACCTGTATGGATCAGCGGTTCTCGACCGGAATGAATTCGCGCTTGTCCTTGCCCAGGAAGAGCTGGCGCGGGCGACCGATCTTCTGGTTCGGGTCGGCGATCATCTCGTTCCATTGGGCAACCCAGCCGACGGTGCGTGCCAGAGCGAACAGGACGGTGAACATGCTGGTCGGGAAGCCGATGGCCTTCAGGATGATACCGGAATAGAAATCGACATTGGGGAACAGCTTGCGGCTGACGAAATATTCGTCTTCCAGTGCAATTCGTTCCAGTTCCCGGGCGATGTCGAGCAGGGGGTCCTGCACGCCAAGCTCGGCCAGCACCTCGTCGCAGCTCTTCTTCAGCACACCGGCGCGGGGGTCGTAATTCTTGTAGACCCGGTGCCCGAAACCCATCAGGCGGAACGGATCGTCCTTGTCCTTGGCGCGCTTGATGAAGGCTGGGATGTTCTTCACATCGCCGATCTCTTCCAGCATCAGCAGCACCGCTTCATTCGCCCCACCATGGGCCGGTCCCCAGAGCGAGGAAATCCCGGCGGAAATGCAGGCGAAGGGATTGGCGCCCGATGAACCGGCGATCCGCACGGTGGAAGTAGACGCATTCTGCTCATGGTCGGCATGCAGGATGAAGATGCGATCCATCGCCCGTTCGACGGCGGGTGATAGCACATAATCCTCAGCCGGGACGCCAAATGTCATGCGCATGAAATTGGCGGCATAGCTGAGATCGTTGCGCGGATACATGAAGGGTTGGCCGATTGGATACTTGAATGCCATGGCCGCGATTGTCGGCATCTTGGCGATCAGGCGGTGCGATGCGATCATGCGCTGCGCCGGATCGTTGATGTCGGTGGAGTCGTGGTAGAAGGCGCTGAGTGCGCCAACGACACCGACCATGATCGCCATCGGATGCGCATCGCGACGGAACCCGCGATAGAAGTTCAACAGTTGCTCATGCACCATCGTGTGATAGGTGATGGTCTTCTCGAACTTGGTGCGTTCTTCAAGGTTCGGCAATTCGCCGTGCAGCAGCAGGTAGCAGACTTCCATGAACTCGCAATTTTCGGCCAGATCCTCGATTGCATAGCCGCGATGCAGCAGGATTCCCTCGTCGCCATCGATATAGGTGATCGAACTGTCGCAGGACGCGGTCGAGGTGAAACCCGGATCATAGGTAAAGTAACCGGTCTGGCCGTAGAGTTTTCGGATATCGATCACTTTCGGGCCGACCGTGCCCCCGAGAACAGGAAGTTCCCAGCTCTTCCCCGTCGCATTATCCGTCAGGGTCATCGTATGTTTCGTATCGCTCATTGCTGGCGCCTCCTAAGTATCATTTTGCCCAGGGGCCGCGATTCCGGCGCTTGTTCCGGTTCAGGACGCGCCATCGGCTCTGGTTCGGGCTAAATTCCCGTCTGGTGTGCCGCACAGTAACCGTTTATGACGCAGCGCACAATAAGGCGAAATTTCCAAACTGATGAGACAGCGCTATCCGTTGTCGGGAAGCGCGGATATCCGCACCAGGCATTCCGCGCGCCCGAATACGTACAAGACCTCGGACAGGTCAGGGGAGGCATGGGTTCCGGTCAGTGCTCCCCTGATTGGCTGGGCAAGCTTGCCGAAACCGATTTGCTTTTCGGTGCAATAGGTCGCCATCGCCTCGTGCAGGGCCTCCTTCGACCAGGGATCGAGATTCGCCAGGACCGTTGCTGCGAAATCCTTTGCATGGGCAGGTCCATCGCCAGAGACAAGCTTGGCCGATTTCGGGTCGGTCAGGGGGAATTGCGGCGGCTCGACATAGAACCGCGCTGCCTCGACCAGTTGCGGAATGGTTTCCGCTCGCAGCACGAGGCCCGGCATGCCGGTGCGCAGACGCTCCAGCAATGTGTCGTTATCGGCAACGCCCAGATGTGGTGCGATCATTCCAACCAATCGATCCGGATCAGTCTGGCGCATGTAATGGGCGTTCAGGTTCTGCATGCGCTGGAAATCCATCCGTGACGGGGATCGCCCGACCGCGTCCAGATCGAACCAGGCAATCGCCTGCTCCTGGGAAATGATCTCCTCGTCGCCATGGGACCAGCCAAGCCGCAGCAGATAGTTCTTCAGCGTTTCCGGCAGATAGCCCATTTCACGATACTGCTCGACCCCCAGCGCGCCATGCCGCTTGGAAAGCTTGGCCCCGTCCGGGCCGTGGATCAGCGGGATATGGGCGAATTCCGGCACATCCCATCCTGCCGCCTTGAACAGGTGATACTGGCGGAACGCATTGACCAGATGGTCGTCACCCCGGATCACATGGGTCACGCCCATATCGTGATCGTCAACGACGACGGACAGCATATAGGTTGGTGTGCCATCCCCCCTCAACAGTACGAAATCATCCAACTGGTCGTTCTCGATCTCGACTGTGCCCTGAACCAGATCATGGATGACGGTGCTGCCGCCATCGCGAGGCATGCGGATGCGGATTACTGGTTCTATCCCTTCCGGGGCAAGCGACGGGTCGCGGTCGCGCCACGTTCCATCATAAGGAGTCTTGCGCCCTTCTTCCTTCATCCGTTCCCGCATCTCGACAAGTTCTTCCGGCGTGCAATAGCAGTAATAGGCATGCCCTCTGGCCAGCAGATCGCGGGCAACCTCTGCATGACGGTCGGCGCGGCTGGATTGTAGCAGGATATCGCCATCGCCTTCCAGGCCGAGCCAGGACAGGCCATCCTTGATCGCATCGATGGCGTCCTGCGTGGACCGTTTTCGGTCGGTATCCTCGATGCGCAGCTTGTATGCGCCACCATGATGCCGGGCATAGAGATAATTAAACAAGGCCGTGCGTGCCCCGCCGATATGCAGATAACCGGTAGGGGAGGGTGCGAAACGTGTCACAACGGTCATGGTCGGTCCTTGTCGTGTTTCTGGGCAGTGTTTTCTGGACAGTGTTCTGTGGGGCTGCGCCCGTGTAGCACGGGGAAGGGCATTGGTGAAAGTCTCTCGCCAATCTGGAGGCAACTCCCTAAAGTAGCGTTCCGCTGGGAGGATGCCATGCAGGGCGGTCGTTTTTCAGGGTTGTCCGGTCTGCGTGCCGGAACGAGATCACCGGCCACGGTGCATCGATATCTGTTCGTCCTTATGCGTGATCTGGCGATGGCGGAGCGGGATCGATGGGCGCTCTGGTTGCCGGTTTTCTATGGGTTCGGGATTGCGTTTTATTTTGCCCTGCCGGTTGAGCCTCCCTTGACGGGGACCATAGGAATGGCGATTGCCGGGACTATGGCGATCCTGCTGGCGCTGCGGATGCGGGCAGGTCTGGTTGCCGGTCTGTTGATGCTGCCCGTCGGGCTTGCCGCAGGGCTGGCGCTTGCGGCGTGGACAGCAGATCAGGTAGCCGCGCCAGTCCTGGACCGCGCGCAGGTTTTCCGGGGCATGACCGGTACAGTCGTGGCGGTGGAGGCGTTTTCGGATGGCGCGCGATTGCGGCTGGAGGATCTGGACCTGGGGCGGTACTGGGGGCATAAACCGGTGCCGCAGGCTGTGCGGGTCAAGCTGCGGGCCGGGTCGGTGCCTGAAATCGGCAGTCGGATCACCTTGACCGCCCGACTCTCGCCACCGCCCAGGCCCTCCTTTCCCGGTGCCTATGATTTCGCGCGGGCGGCCTGGTTCGAGCGTCTGGGGGCGGTCGGGTTCTCCATGTCGGACTGGCGGGAAATTGCCCGGCCAGACCCGCGCGGGCCGGTGGAGGCATTCTGGCTCAATCTGGAAAGGCTGCGCATGGCGATATCCATGCGGTTGCAGGCAGCGCTTCCCGGAACGCCGGGTGGGATCGCGACCGCGCTGCTGACCGGTGACCGTTCCGCCGTTCCTGAGTCGGTGCTGGAGGATCTGCGGATTTCAGGCCTGGCGCATTTGCTGGCGATTTCGGGCCTGCATATCGGCATGATCGCGATGATCATATTCGGTGCTGTGCGGATGTTGCTGGCCTTGCGGGAATCCTGGGCGCGGGATCGACCGATCAAGAAATGGGCTGCCTGCACCGCCCTTGTCGGGGCCTTCTGCTACCTGCTGCTTTCAGGTGCAACGGTTCCGACACAGCGCGCTTTTCTGATGACCGGTCTTGTCCTGCTGGCGGTGCTGATCGACCGGCAGGCGATTTCCATGCGGCTGGTCGCTGTTGCCGCCGTTGTCGTCCTCAGCATCGCGCCAGACAGTCTGGTCGGGCCAAGTTTCCAACTCTCCTTTGCCGCCGTGATCGCACTCGTCGCTGTCTACGAAAGCTACCGTATGGGTGGGTCCGGTGCTTTCGGGCGCGGATGGGGGCGGCGCGTCGGTTTTTATCTGGCGGCAATCTGTTTGACCACCGTTGTCGCCGGGGCGGCAACCGCCCCCTTTGCTGTCCATCATTTCGGGCGGATCGCACATTATTCCGTTCTGGCGAACCTGTTCGCGGTGCCGGTCGTCACATTCATTGTGATGCCGATGGGATTGCTGAGCCTGCTGCTGATGCCGTTGGGGTTGGAAGCGGTGCCGTTGACCGTCGCTGGATGGGGTATAGAGGCGGTTTTGTGGATTGCCGCCTCTGTCGCGGAACTTCCGGGTTCCACCGGCCTTTCGCCAGCAATGCCCGGCTGGGGCCTTGCCTGCACGGTGCTGGGCGGACTGTGGTGTGCGATCTGGCGACGGGCATGGCGCTATCTGGGATTGCCGGTGGTGGTTCTGGGCATGGCATCGCCCCTGACACAACCGGTCCCGGTGCTGTTGCTGCATGAGACGGGGGATCAGGCCGGCATTGTCTGGAACGGGTCGCTGTGGCTGGAAGCCACGCGGCGGGACAAATTCACGACCGGAGTTTGGGCGGAGAAGACGGCACTGCCGGTCGGGGGTGACTGGTCCGACCTGATGGCGCATCGCGACTCGCCGCTGCGCTGTGATCCGCTGGGATGTGTTCTGAAACTGTCGCTATCGACCGGAAGGGAAGGGGCCTTTGCCTTTACTGCCGATCCGCGCGCACTTGTCGAGGATTGTGTGTTCAGCGATGCGGTTCGTCTGCCGATCCAGCCCCATCCCGCCCTGTGCCGGGACCGCCTGGCCTTGGGCCCTGCGGACTTGCACCGGGGTGGGGTGCATGTCCTCTATGACAGGGGCGGACATCTGCATGCCGAAACGGTCGAAACCCATCGCGGTGTCAGGCCATGGACCGGCAGGCAATGACTTTCTGCCCCGAATACAGAGGTCAGTATTTCCGTAGCAGTCCAACCAGCCGTCCTTGGACGCTGACCTGATCCGGGCGGTAGATGCGGGTTTCGTAATTCTGGTTGGCAGGTTCCAGCGCGACACTGTCACCCTTGCGGCGCAGTCGTTTCAGCGTGACCTCGCTGCCTTCGACCAGTGCGACAATGATGTCGCCATTGCTGGCATGCTCCGTGCGTTCAATCACCACGGTATCGCCGTCCAGGATTCCGGCATCGATCATCGAATCCCCTTCGACTTCCAGCGCGTAATGGTCGCCCCGTCCCAGCAGGGTGGCAGGCACATCGACCAGCATGGAATGGTCCCGCAGCGCCTCGATCGGCGTACCGGCGGCGATCCGCCCATAGAGCGACAGTTGTACCGTGTTTCCGCCGCCGCGCATCATCGACCGGCGACTGCCGATTTCCTTCTGACGCAGCATTTCAACGCGACGGTTGCGGATCGGCAATTGCTCCGGTGTCGAGTTCTCGGGCAGACGCACGACCTCCAGCGCCCGTGCCCGGTTCGGCAGACGACGCAGGAAGCCACGTTCCTCAAGCCCGGTGATCAGGCGATGGATCCCGGATTTCGATTTCAGGTCCAATGCCTCCTTCATCTCCTCGAAAGAGGGGGAGACTCCGCTGTCTTGCAAGCGATCATGGATGAACATAAGGAGTTCATATTGTTTGCGCGTGAGCATCGTGTTCTTCTCCTGTTCAGGCGCGGCATTCTGCGCGCTCCGGGGTCATGCTGTCTATCGGACTAATTTTGTTCGCATGTTCTGTCAAGGGGTAAAATCAGAACAAATGCGGCATGTCAGGGCGGAGCAGAGATTCAGAAACCGTAATTCCAGCCAGAAAATCTAATAATTTCAACTGGTTCATCAATATCCGCAGGGTTCGCATGGGGCTGCCTAATAATCAGGCAATCCGCCTCAGAAAGGCGGAGCATCATGGAACTGTCCTGCTGCGAAAATGGATCCGCCCGCAGCATTCCATCCGAATCGCGGTGCAGGGTCGCGCGCAAATATTCTTCCCGCTGATCGTTCTTCGGCAGGGGCGCGGTGAGACGCGCAATGTCTCTGGGAGGATCGGTTGCAGCCATCCCGACCAGACGGGTCAGCGCCGGGGCACCGAACAGCAGAAAGCAGACCAGGGCGGAGACGGGATTGCCTGGCAGGCCCAGCATCGGGATATCGCCCAGCATGCCGAACATCAACGGCTTGCCGGGTCGCATCGCGATTTTCCAGAAATCGAGCGTCAGGCCGACATCCTGCAGGACGCTTCCCACAAGGTCATGCTTGCCAACGGAAGCGCCGCCTGTGGTCAGCAGCAGGTCATGCCCTTTTGCCCCCCGCACGACCTCTTTCAGGACGTCCGCATCATCACGGGCAATGGGCAGCAGGGTCGGGATGCCACCTGCAGCCTGAACAGCGGCGGCCAGGGCTGGACCATTGGAACTGACAATCTGGTTCGGGCCGATCGGATCGCCAGGCAATGCGATCTCGTCCCCGGTGGACAGGATCGCGACACGGGGTCTGCGCCGGACCGACAGCCAGGGAATGTTCATTGTAGCGATTGTGCCGATATCGCGGGCGGTCAGGCGTCGGCCTGCGGGGATCAGCGCGTCACCTTCTGCAAAGTCAAGCCCGGCTTTGCGCCTATAGGTTCCGCGCGTGGCACCTTCCAGCACAGTGACGCGCCCGGCGGCCTCGTCAGCGCGGGTATTTTCCTGGATGACGATTGTATCGGTCCCGGCGGGCAGGGGCGCGCCGGTGAATATCCGCACGCATGTGCCTGGCTCGACCGGGACATCATGTGATGCCCCCGCCGCGACCTCAGCAACCACGATCAGGTCAACCGGGCAGGTTGCGATATCCGCCGCCCGCACGGCATAGCCATCCATGGCAGAGACGTCTTTCGGTGGCTGGGTGCGGCGGGCAAGCAGCGGCTCCACCGTCACCCGTCCCAGCGCATCGGCCAGCGACACCGTTTCCATGCCGACCGGTTCTAGGGCGGAAAGGATGCGCTGGCGGGCCTCGGCGACGGAGATCATGGCATGGCTCGATACTCGCCGGATTTGCCCCCCGCCTTGTGGATCAGGCGGATGTCGGTAATCTGCATGCCCTTGTCCACTGCCTTCACCATGTCATAGACGGTCAAGGCGGCGACCGACACGGCGGTCAGCGCCTCCATTTCGACGCCGGTTCGGCCCTTCAGCTTCACTGTGGCTTCGATCCGCACAGCTGAGCACTCTTCGTCGAGGGTCAGGAAGACTTTCACCGAGGTCAGTGCCAGCGGATGGCAGAGCGGGATCAGGTCCGGTGTGCGCTTGGCACCCATGATCCCGGCAAGCTGTGCGACGCTGAGTGGGTCGCCTTTCTTGACGCGCCCCTCGCGGATTGTCGCCAGAGTCTCCGGTGCCATGCGGATCAGGCCGCAGGCCGTTGCCGTCCGCTCCGTCTCGCCCTTGTCGGAGACATCGACCATGACGGCATTGCCATTGGCATCGAAATGGGTGAGATCGCGCGCCATCGGCTCAGCCCTTGCCGCGGGTTAGGATGGCGCGTGTCGCGGCCTCGACATCATCCTGGCGCATCAGCGATTCACCGATGAGGAATCGCATCGCACCGACCTTTTCCATCCGAGCCAGGTCTTCCGGTGCGTAAAGTCCGCTTTCGGAAACCAGAACCCGGTCGCTCGGCAACTGGCCTGCAAGCGCCTCCGTTGTCGCCAGATTGACCTCCAGTGTCTTCAAATTCCTGTTGTTGATGCCAATAAGCGGCGATTTCAGCTTCAGGGCGCGGGACAGTTCCGTCGCGTCATGGACCTCCACCAGCACATCCATCGTCAGATCCATCGCCAGGGCTTCCAGTTCGGCTGCCCGGCCATCGTCGAGGGCAGCCATGATGAGAAGAACGCAATCCGCACCCAGCGCCCGGGATTCGTAAATCTGATACGGTTCCAGCATGAAGTCCTTGCGCAGAATTGGCAGGGAGCAGGCATTTCGGACAGCCGAGAGATACTGGTCCTTGCCCTGGAAATAGGGTTCGTCCGTCAGTACGGAAAGACAGGTGGCACCGCCTTTTTCATAGGCCTTGGCCAGTGCTTCGGGATCGAAACTTTCCCGGATCAAACCCTTGGAAGGGGAGGCTTTCTTAATTTCCGCGATCAGCGCGTATTGACCTGATTTCGCCTTGAATGTCAGAGCATTGGCAAATCCACGGGTTTTTGGGGCATTGGCAGCCATGCTGCGAATATCGGCCAGCGGGACGACCTTCCGGCGGAT
The DNA here is from genome assembly GCA_965223125.1 of Alphaproteobacteria bacterium. Lineage (GTDB taxonomy): Bacteria > Pseudomonadota > Alphaproteobacteria > UBA8366 > Aestuariispiraceae > Pacificispira. The sequence continues at coordinate 3,449,519 of OZ244984.1, forward strand.
CGAGACATGGTCCCGTTTCTCCTCGCAGATCTTTGCCAGAACGTCGCTCATCCCGTATTCCCCCCCTTACCATTATCATTTGTTATCGCGACCAGTTTCGCCAGTGCGATCTTTGCTTTTCCGCTGTCGATGCTCTCCATTGCCAAATCCGCCCCGTCTTTCAGATTCGGGGCTTTTCCGGCGATCAGCAATGCGGCGGCAGCATTGAAGACGACGATGTCACGATAGGCGGAGGGCTTCCCGGCAAGTAGGGCATTGATCGCGGCGGCGTTTTCTTCCGGCGTCCCTCCCAGCAAGGAACTCAGTCCGACAATGGGCAGGCCAGCATCTTCCGGTGAAATCTCGAATACCGTGACTTTACCATCCTCCAGCGAGGCGACGCGGGTCGGCCCGGTGGTGCTGATTTCGTCCATGCCGCTGTGTCCATGTACCACCCAGGCCCGCTCCGCCCCCAGATCGCGCAGGGTTTCCGCCATCTTCTCGATGAATTCCGGGCGGAAGCACCCGATCAGATAGCGTTTCACCAGGGCAGGATTGGAAAGCGGTCCCAGGATATTGAAGATCGTCGGAGTGCCGAGCTCAATCCGGGTCGGCATGACATTACGCATTGCCCCATGATGGCGCGGGGCGATCATGAATCCGATCCCGGCCTCTCGGATCGAACGCTCGATATTGGGAAAGGGGCAGTCGAGATCGACGCCAAGCTGGCCCAGCGCATCGGCGGTACCGGATCTGGAGGAGGCGGCACGGTTGCCATGCTTGGCAACTGGCACGCCACATCCCGCCACGACCAGAGCCGCCGCTGTGGAGACATTGTAGGTGCCCAGCTTGTCACCACCGGTCCCGACGATGTCCATTGCATTCTCTGGGGCCTTTATCAGGCTGGCCTTCGCGCGCATGGTGCGTGCCGCGCCGGTGATTTCTGCCACGGTTTCGCCCCGAAGGCGCAGCGCGGTCAGGAAACCGCCCATCTGCGACGGGGTGGCATCGCCGGACATGATGATGTCAAAGGCGCGTTCTGACTCCTCGGTCGTTAGGGTGGCTCCCCCCACGACCTTGCCGATCAGTTGTTTCATATCCAGCATGTCTGCGCCCATGGCCCTGTTATCCTAATTGCGCGTGCGTTTCAGGAAATTGGCGAAAATATCATGACCATGTTCGGAGGCGATGCTTTCCGGATGGAACTGGACGCCGTGCAGCGGATACTCCCGATGCTCCATGCCCATGATGATGCCGTCATCGGTGCGGGCGGTCACGGTAAAACAGTCCGGCAGGTCGTTCGACTCGACGACAAGACTGTGGTACCGGGTCGCCTTGAGGGGGGAGGGCAGTCCGTCGAACAGGCCGGTTCCATCATGCGATATCTCGGATACCTTGCCATGCATCGGTACCGGCCCGCGCGCGACGGTGGCACCGAAGGCATGGCCGATTGCCTGATGGCCGAGGCATACGCCCATCAGCGGGATCGCATTCTTCGCCGCCGCCTTGATCAGGTCTAAGCAGATACCGGCCTTTGGTGGATCGCACGGACCGGGAGAAAGGATGATTCCCTGCGGTTTCAGGACCAGAATATCGGCGACGCTGATCTTGTCATTGCGATGCACCGCGCAATCGGCCCCGAGCGCTCCCAGATAATGGACAAGATTATAGGTGAAGCTGTCATAGTTATCGATCAGGACATACATCAATCAACACCGGCTAAATCAGGGTTCGGACCCTATTGTGAAAATCAAACCCTGCGGTTTAAAGACCGATGGTTTATAGCAAGGGGATCAGGGCGGGAAAAGGCAATCTCTCGCCCAGCTTTCGGGGATTGGAGCGGATCGCGGAATCCGTTAGCGTTCGCAACTCGATACAGGATCGGAACGTCCGGGCATGGTCAGGAAATCGACAGCACCGCGCAGATCGACACCGCCGAAATCGGTGGCCGGTGCCCGCGTTGGACGCACGGGGCGCAGGCATGCATCGTTCATGCGGCCTTCGCTGCGCTATGGCATGCTCGTTCTGGGTGTTCTGATGATCGGTATCCTGTTGGGCACCGGAATCGGATTCTGGCTGTCCCCGAACAGCCCCGGTCCACAGACCTCGGCACGGGTATCGATGGACCCGGCCAGCCGTCAGGGAGAGCAGGGTTCAGACCCGACGACGGTGCCCTCGGTGACGGTCGGCGGTTCCGAGGCAGCGCGGCGGCTCTATGAGGAGAATCTGGCGGCACAGCCGGAAGCCTATCGACCTGACCCGGATGCAGCCCCTGCAGCGACTCGGCCGGTACCGAAAACCGTCGTCCCGCAGTCGGAACCGCCCCCGGAAGTACCGCTGATTGCGGCCCTACCCGCTGTACCGATCATTCCCTCCGCTGATCCGGATACCTGGTTGAAACACGCGGTTCCGGTGGCTCTGGAGCCTGGCAAGCCGATGATCGCCCTGGTTTTCGACGATCTGGGTATCGATCAGGCCCGCAGCAGGCGCGCCCTGGAACTGCCGGGGCCGATGACGATGGCGTTTCTGACCTATGGCTATTACTTACGCGAACTGGTCGCGTCGGCGCGGGCCGGGGGACATGAGATTCTGGTGCATGTACCGATGGCCCCCATTGACCTTGGCGTCGATCCCGGTCCGAATGCATTGCAGCGGGAACTGGGGGCGGCGGAGATCTTGCGTCGGCTAGATTGGGGCCTGTCGCAATTCGACGGGTATGTCGGGATCAACAACCATATGGGCAGCCGGTTCACCGCCGATGCGGAGGGCATGGCGCTTGTAATGGCGGAGTTGAAGCGCAGGGGGCTGATTTTCATCGACTCGATCACCAATAAGGACTCCAAGGGTCATGGTCAGGCCGCGCGGATGCAGGTGCCATATGCGGTGCGCGATATTTTCCTGGATCACAGCATCGACCGGGATGACATCAGGCGGCAGTTGCGCCGGGTGGAGGAGACCGCGCTTCGCCAGGGTTATGCGATTGCGATAGGTCACCCCCATGACGAGACGCTGGATGTCATCCGCACCTGGTTGGAAACTGCAGAAGAACGCGGCTTCCAACTGGTTCCCGTTTCCGCCATCGTCCGCCTGCATCAGGCCAATCCCAGGAGTTAGAGCGACGGGTCAGAATTCGCGCCCGCCGCTCTAGGGGCTGCTGCGCTTTCCATGTCCCCGCTATCGGAAAAAGCGGAAAGGAAAGGGTTTCCATCGTCACCCCGCACTTGATGCGGGGTCCAGAGCGGCGGATCCAATTCCCTGCTGGTGGCTCTGGACCCCGGACAGCCGCTTCGCGTCTTCCGGGGCGACGAGGACACTCCCAAGGTCACTTGAAACGTCGAGGCGCCAATAAAAAACGGGACCGCCCATGAAGGACGATCCCGTTTTATTTTGGCCCGGCGCAGCGGATCCATTGGATCGCGCGCCTGAGCCTAAGCCCTCCCTAAACTTGGGCCCCGTCGACGTTATTATCGGTCATGGTCATTGCCGTACCGCGTCGTTCGGATGGAGCTTTTGCGACGATTTTGTTATGCACCCGCCCGCAATCCCCTTCTTGACTTGTGAGTGTAGGGAAAGACTCCCGTCTGGTCACGGCAAAAATTCATGGAAAAGACATTCTTTTTCTTGGAAACGGTTGAGCGATTGATTACACACGATAAATGCAGTCAGATATGGCCTCCTCACCCTCCTCCAAACCATCCGACTCCGACCCGACAGCCGGGTTGCGGCTTCGTCTTCGGGGGATCACCAAGCGGTTTCCGGGTTGTCTTGCCAATGATTCTATATCCCTCGATCTGGCAGCGGGGGAGATTCATGCGCTGTTGGGGGAGAACGGGGCGGGCAAGTCGACGTTGGTGAAAATCCTGTACGGTGTCCAGAGCGCCGATTCCGGCACCATCGAATGGGAAGGGCATCCGGTAGACATTCCGACCCCCCATGCCGCACGGGCACTGGGCATCGGCATGGTCTTCCAGCATTTTTCCCTGTTCGAGACATTGAGCGTCGCGGACAATGTCGCGCTGGCGATGACCGGCGGCACCGGGCGAAACCCGGCGTTGATCCGGGAGATCGAGCGGTTGAGCCAGGAATATGGCCTGGCCCTTGATCCGACGCGGATCGTTCATGAACTCTCGGTCGGTGAGCGTCAGCGGGTGGAGATCGTGCGCTGCCTGATGCAGAATCCCAGCCTGATCGTGATGGACGAGCCGACCTCCGTTCTGACTCCGGCGGAAGTCGCGAAGCTTTTCACCGTGCTGCGCCGGTTGCGGGATGAGGGGCGGACAATTCTTTACATTTCCCACAAACTACAGGAAATCCGCGATCTCTGCGACCGCGCCACGATCCTGCGTGGTGGCAAGGTCGTCGCCAGTTGCGATCCGCGCCAGGAAACGCCGCAAAGTCTGGCCGCAATGATGATCGGGCGCGCCTTCGACGGCCCCAAGGCGGGGAAGCCGATTCAGGTCGGGGAGGGAGTGCCGCTGCTCGCAGTGGCGGGTCTTAGCATGGAGGCGGACACACCCTTCGGGACTAGTCTGAAGAATATCGGATTCACGGTGCGTGCCGGTGAAATTCTGGGGATCGCCGGGGTTGCGGGAAACGGGCAGAATACGCTGCTGGCGGCGCTGAGCGGGGAACACATTTCACCCCGCGATGACTGGATCAAATTCGAAGGTCGCTCCATTGGTCGCGTCGGTGCGCGCGGGCGGCGCGAGATGGGTATCGCCTTCGTGCCGGAGGAACGGTTGGGTCATGGTTCGGTCCCCGATCTGGGGCTGGAGGAAAATGCTCTATTGAGCGGCTGGCAGCGATGGGGGCTGGTCAAGCGGGGCCTGATTTCGCGCTCTAAATCACGCCAGAAGGCCGAGGATGTGATCGCTGCCTTCAATGTCGTCAGCGCCGGGACCGGTGCCGCCGCGCGCAGCCTGTCCGGGGGCAATCTGCAGAAATTCATCATCGGACGGGAGATATTGCAGGAACCGAAGCTTTTGATCGCAGCCCAGCCGACCTGGGGCGTCGATGCCGGGTCTGCCGCCGCGATCCAATCTGCCATGATCGACCTCGCCCGGTCCGGTGCCGGTATCGTTCTTGTCAGTCAGGATCTAGACGAGTTGTTTACCATCGCCGACCGGGTAGCTGTGATTTTTGATGGCAGGCTGTCAGAGAGCCGTCCGACCCATGCGACAACGGCGGAGGATGTCGGGCTGTTGATGGGCGGATTGTTCGAGCCCGAATCCGGGGTTCCCGCATGATTGCCCTGGAGCGCCGCCCTGATGCCTCGCGTCTCTGGCTCTATGCGACGCCTGTACTGGCGGTCATCCTGACGGTTCTGTCTGGAGCGGTGATGTTCGCGCTGATGGGGTTCGACCCGATGGCGGCGCTACGGGCCTATTTCGTCAGTCCGCTGCTGGATTCCTACGGACTTGGCGAATTGACCGTGAAGGCAACGCCACTGGCGATCATTGCCGTCGGCCTGGCGCTGGGGTTCCGTGCCAATGTCTGGAATATCGGTGCGGAGGGACAGTTGACCCTGGGCGCGACCACAGGCGGTGGTCTGGCGCTGCTGTTCTATGGTGGGGAGGGACCGTGGCTGCCGCCGTTGATCCTGCTGGGCGGGATGCTGGGCGGGGCGGCCTGGGCGGCGATTCCAGCCTTCTTGCGCACGCGGTTCAACGCCAATGAAATTCTGGTCAGTCTGATGCTGACCTATGTTGCGGGGCTGCTGCTCAGTTATCTCGTAACCGGGCCGTGGAAGGATCCGATGGGGTTCGGTTTTCCGCAAACCCGGATGTTCGGGGATGGTGCCCTGTTGCCGGTGATCCTGTCCGGGACGCGGATGCATGTCGGCTTTCCGCTGGCGCTTGTCGCCGTCGCGGCGACCTGGTTCATCATCGCGCGCAGTTTCATCGGGTTTCAGATCACGGTCGTCGGCCTGACGCCGCCTGCGGCAGGCTATGCCGGATTCAGCCGTCCAAAGATCATCTGGGCGACCCTGCTGACAGGCGGTGCATTGGCAGGGCTGGCGGGGGCGATAGAGGTTGCCGGGCCAATCGGGCAACTGACACCGTCGATCTCCCCCGGCTACGGTTTTACCGCGATCATCGTCGCCTTTCTGGGGCGGCTGCATCCGGTTGGTATCCTGTTTGCTGCGCTGTTGATGGCGCTCAGCTATATCGGCGGCGAATCGGCACAGATTGAACTGGGGCTGCCACTGGCTGTGACTGGGGTGTTCCAGGGTATGTTGCTGTTCTTTCTGTTGGCGAGCGACGTGCTGGTTCACTACCGCGTGAAGACCCGTCGTGCGGTTGTCGGGAGGGCTGGATAGTCATGGACCTGCTGGCCCCCATCGCGATTTCCATCATTGCCGCCTCGACGCCGCTGCTCTTCGCCGCCATTGGTGAATTGGTGGTGGAGAAGTCCGGTGTGCTCAATCTCGGAGTCGAGGGCATGATGCTGGCGGGCGCGGTGCTGGCCTTCATCGTCGGGCTGGAGACGGGAAGCAGCCTGCTTGCCGTCGCTGCCGGGGCCGTGATGGGGGCGGTTATGGCTGCCCTGTTTGCCCTTCTGACACTGGGCCTGCTGGCCAATCAGGTGGCAACCGGGCTGGCGCTGACCCTGTTCGGGATCGGCTTCAGCGCCTTGCTGGGACAAAGCTATGTCGGTCAGCCGATTGCAGCCCTGCCGAAACTGGCAGTGCCGGGGCTGTCCGACCTGCCGCTGGTCGGCCCGGTTCTGTTCGGGCAGGACGGGCTGGTCTATCTTTCCTTCATCGCGACCGCCGGAGTCGCCTGGTTTCTTTATCACAGCCGTGCGGGCTTGACCCTGCGGGCGGTGGGGGAGAATCCGTCGGCGGCCCATGCCATCGGCTTCCCGGTGCGCCGCATCCGGCTGGCCGCGGTTCTGTTCGGCGGAGCCATGGCGGGACTGGGCGGGGCCTATCTGTCGCTTTCCTACACGCCGATGTGGGCCGAGGCGATGACCGCCGGGCGTGGCTGGATTGCGCTTGCGCTGGTCGTCTTCGCCACATGGCGACCGGGCAGGGTATTGCTGGGTGCATATCTGTTCGGTGGATTGACACTGGCGCAACTGCATCTGCAGGGCATGGGCAGCATCGACATTCCATCTCAATTCCTCAACATGGCCCCCTACATCGCAACCATCGTGGTCCTTGTGCTGATCTCGCGCGATGCCACGCGTATCCGGTTGAATGCGCCTGCCAGCATCGGGAAAGTGTTTCATCCCGACGGCTGACTTGTTACAGTTTTGCGATGCAACATACCGCGTCATCGGGGGATGGCGTGTGCGCGTGCCCAAAGTCCAGATTCCATCCGCCAATCATCAGAACAGGGAGTTTCACCAATGACCCAGTTTTCCCGCCGGTCCTTCAACAGATTGACCCTGGCTGCCGGTGCGGCGGCCACACTGCCGCTGACCCTCGGTTCCGCATCCGCCGCCGACCCGTTCAAGGTCGGTTTCATCTATGTCGGCCCGGTCGGCGATCATGGCTGGTCCTATGAGCATGATCAGGGTCGCCTCGCCATCGAAGCGGAATTCGGTGACAAGGTTCAGACCAGTTTCGTCGAGTCGGTGCCCGAAGGCGCGGATGCGGAGCGCGTGATCACACAGCTCGCCCGCAGCGGTCACAAGCTGATCTTCACGACATCCTTTGGCTACATGAATCCGACCAACAAAGTCGCGAAAAACTTCCCCGACGTGATGTTCGAGCACGCGACCGGCTATACCCGCGCCGACAATGTCGCAACCTATGCCGCGCGTTTCTATGAGGGCCGCTACGTCGTCGGTATCCTGGCAGGGCACATGACCAAGACCAACAAGGTCGGCTATATCGGCTCAATCCCGATCCCGGAAGTGATCCGGGGCATCAATGCCTTCACCCTGTCGGCGCGCAAGATCAATCCGAATATCGAAGTGACCCCGATCTGGATCAACGAATGGTACAATCCGGGCAAGGAAGCCGATGCGGCGAAGGCGCTGATCGATCAGGGTGCCGACATCATCCTGCAACACACCGATTCTCCCGCACCGGTGCAGACCGCCCAGGAACGCGGCGTCTGGGCTGTCGGTCAGGCATCCGACATGTCCCGTTTCGGCCCGAAGTCACATATGACCGCCATCGTCGACAACTGGGCACCCTACTATATCGAGCGCACCCGCGCGGCGATGGACGGAACCTGGACGTCTGGCGATGTCTGGGGAGGTCTCAACTCCGGCATGGTGGAAATGAGTCCCTATAACGAGGCGCTGCCGGAGAATGTCGTCGCAGAAGCCAAAGCAGCGGAAAAGGCGATTGCTGACGGTTCGCTGTTCCCCTTCTCCGGCCCGATCCGGAATCAGGCGGGAGAAGTCGCGGTGGCCGATGGAGCATCGCTGACAGACGGCGATCTGCTTGGCATGAACTGGTATGTCGAAGGCGTGGTCGGCAAAGTACCAAGCTGATAGCATAACCGCCTGAAATTGGGGGAGGGGGAGGATTTTCTCCCCCTCTCGCAAAGGCTCCCCTTATCGAAGTCTCATGCGATATCGGACATGACCATCCTCGCCCCCGGCGATGCTGTCATAGAGGCTGCGGGCGCGAGTGTTTCCGATGTTGGTCATCCAGTACAAACGCTCATAGCCCAGCATTTCCGCTGCTTGCTGGACGGCGGCAATGAGGGCGGTTGCGGTGCCCTGGCCGCGCGCGGACTCCGTGACATAAAGGTCTTCCAGATAGCAGTCACCCCGGTCGAGCCAGGTGCTGGAATGGGTAAGCCAGGTGACGAAGCCGGTTGCCGACCCCGAGGCATCGCGGGCAATGAAGCTGTTGATCGTGTGATTGGCATCAAGGATGCGCGACCAGGTGAGGTCGGTCTGGGCAGGTGAGACATCGGCCTTGTAAAAGGTGCAATAGGCGTCCCAGAGCGCCCGCCATTCGGCCTTGTCCGAGGCTCCGACCGGGTGGATGCCATGGCGGATATCAGGCATCGTAATCGACCCGAAGGCAGAGGTCCGGGCGGGCGTGCCAGTCCCAGTATCGCTGTTTGATTTCCAGCGTCCGGGGGCCGGGTGCGTCATTGCCGTAGATACGTGCGTCCAGTCTGCGGATCGGCATGATCCCGCCACCGGTGGTGCAGGCAAAGGCCTCGTCAGCGGATTTGAATTCCTCGATGGTGATCGGTCTGATTTCGGTCGGGATACCCAGTTCCGCGCAGACTTCCAGGACGGTGCGCCGCGTGATCCCTTCCAGCGCGCCCCGGTCGGGCGTCACAGCCACGCCATCGATCAGGGCGAAAACATTGAATCCCGGTCCCTCGCAGATAAACCCGTCGGCATCGGTCAGCAGGGCGTTATCCGCACCGGCATCTTCCGCCTCGAACAGGCCATAGGTCATGTCGCCCCAATGATAGTTTTTAACTCGCGGATCGACGGATCGCGCCGGAATTCGGATCGTGTCGGGGATAATCAGATGGGCACCGCGCGTGATTACCTCTTCCGGGAAGACCCAGACCCAGGGTCTGGCATAGGCGATGAAGCGGTTCTCGCAGGCGCTCGGCATTCGGCTCGGTCGGACGGGGATGCCGCGCAGGCAGACCATGGCGACATAGGACCGGCGCAGCCCGGACCGGCGTACGCATTCGATCAGAATCCGGCGTATCTCCGCCCGGTCCTGTGGAACCGACAGCCGGAGCGCGCGCATCGAGGTCTCGAACCGATCCAGATGGTCCTCCAACCGGAAGAAGGCACCATCCCAGACCGACACCACGTCATAGGTGGCATCCGACCGTACCAGACCCCAGTCCGTGACTCCGATTTTCGCCTCGGCCAACGGGCGAAATTCGTCATCGATCCAGGCGATCCCCGCGCTCGGAGATGGTCCAGCGTTGGCAGTATGATCCGTCACTGTTTGGCCAGAAAATCCGTCAACAGACGCCGCCAGTTCGGATGCGGGCTCTGATAGGCGACGACAAGACTGCGCTCGTCGCGCCGGATCACCCGTCCGCTTGCTTCGACGACTGTGGTGCCGCCCCGAACCGGGACCAGCAGGTCGAAGACCAGCCCCTGGCCACTGACGATCCATGTTGGCGCACCGCGTACCTGGATTCCGGTGGCGGAGATATCCATGACATCAAGTTCACGCCCATCCATGCGGAACCGGATTTTCCGGGAATTGAAGCGGGGAAAGCGTCTGCTGTCCGCCGCTTCCTCTGATCGCGAAAGAAATTTTCTGAACATGACCACTCTCCCCATGCCCATTCAAGTCACCCATGCAAAGTGTGCCCCGGACCGGTCTCCGATGACAAGAGGAATGAACAATGGAAGTTCGTTTGCTGAAAGTGCCTCAACTTTCCAGCAGGGCACCTTTTTTGCGATGTGCCAGAGGCGTGCGTCCCGCGACCTTGCCGATCCCCTCTCCGGGCGGCACCAGACGCAGATCAGATCGCGCGAAGAACAGGCCTGCCGTGCGCGTGTGGATCGGTGTGCGGGCGGTAAGCGGGTCGGGCGCCGTCAGGTCGATAATCTCTGCAATGACCTGACCTTCCTCCACGATATCGCCGATTTCGGCCTTGTAGGCGATCAGGCCTGCCGTGTCAGTATGCATCACGTCCACCGCATCGAGACGATAAGGGTCCGGGCCTTCCACTGGACCCGGATCGCCAGAGACCGCGCCTTGTGTCATCAGGAACCGCAGCAATCCTTCGGCATCACGTCGGCCCAGCGCATCGCTGACATCGTCTTTGCCACGCAGTTCCAGGGTGCATCCGAAACACGCCATCGGCAGCGTTTCGCCTCCTTCCACATGGTCGGTCATGCGCCGCCAGACCCCGGCATTGCAATCATCGAAGCTGAATCCTCCTGCCTCCTCCTCCAGCAGAATGATCGGGAAATCCACCGTTGCGGCCATGGTGCGGGCGATTTCTGCATGGGCGACGTGGCAATAGACATGGGCATAGCTTTCCTGGTCGCAATGCACGTCGATCACCGCGTCGGCATCGATGCTGAGCGACAGCAGCATGCGCCGCCAGTGCTCGACATCTGTTCGGGCTGGCATATCGGCAACTGCCTTTCGCAGCGCCTGACGCAGATTTGCGATATCCGCCTGCGCATTTCCAGTGAACGGGCCGTCCAGATACTCGGCGGCGGGGGCGGATAGATCGGGCCAGTTGCGATTGAAATTCCCGGATCCATCATAGGCATAGCGACCTGGTGCTGCTGATCCCATCCGCTGGTCCAATCCGATTGGATTGGCATAGGGAACCAGGACGATCTCGCCCGTGATCCGTCCGTCGGCATCGGCCTGCGCCAGCAGGGGGATCAGGTGGTTCAGCGCCATAAGACCCGGCCATTCATCGGCATGCAGCGCGGCCTGAAGGTAGATCTTGGGGCTGGAACCGGCACTGCCGAACCGGTGCACGGTCAGGAATCGTTCGGTACCGGGTGCGGAGGATTTCAGGGGGAGTCTGTCGACAATATGAGGCATGATGGTCTTTCCGGACAGGTCGTTTTCCCGACCCTATGCCGCAAGTTCCGGGTGGACAAGACCGGGATTCGAATCATCCCCGAAATGGCGGGAAGTCAGGATACCAGTCATCATGACACCCGGAATGGTTGTCCTTGCCCGGTTTCGTCAGACAGCCGACCGGTTCAATGTAGCTGTCGATCCGGCGCTCCGGCTCTTCCCGCCAGTTCAGGTTCAGTGCTGCGCGTTTGGGGAAGAAATACTGGGTATGGTAGGGTAGGTGGTCGTGGATGTACCAGGCCAGCGCGCGCCAGTCCGCCCCGGCCTCATAGCGGTCAGCGAACCAGGGAATGACGATGCAGGCGGTCGCGCCCATCCGACCGGCGGAATCGCGCATGTCCCAGATGTGATGGGCATAATTCGCCTCGTTCCGGGCGCAGTTCAAGCCGTTTTCGTTGCCGAACCGGTTGACCTCGGGTGAGCGGTAGCTGGACCGGATGGCAATCCGCCCGAAGGTTTCCTGCAAGGGCTCCAGCAGTTCCTCGCAGAGTTTCGTTCCCGCCGCGATGGCAAGATCAGGGTCTTCCGGAACATTGGAGAACCCGTGCATTGCCGCAATCTCGCTGTACAGGAAGTCGCGCATGAAGAAATTTTCACTCAGCCGGACACGGCCAAGCTTTTCCAGGGCTGCAAGGGTTTCCGGCTGTTTCATGCTCTTAACCTTTCAGCATTATAATGGGTCGATTACTCAATTTATGGTTTTAATCCGAGTTGTGTCAGGCAGTTCTTTCTGCTACCATATATTATAATCCTAGGGGAGTGGTTGTTATGAGTTCGCTTAAGTTCTTCGTCCCGAGGGCTGGTAAAATACATGTCGAAGCCGTGGATAGCGAACATGAAGAGATCGTGGCCGCGCTCGATCTGGTGCGTGAACATATCAACAATGCCGAATTCGAGGTTGTCTCGAAGACAAGGGAAGTCGGCAATCTGCTGCTTTCGCATTTCAGAAGCGAGGAGCGGCTGATGAAATCCTTTGAGTACCCGCATCTCAATCATCACATTGTCCATCATGATCAATCCTTGGGCAGCGTCTATCGCATTCTCGGTAATTGCGAGATGCATAGTCGGGTTGATATCGAAGAGTTGCGGGATCTCTTCCGTATCCTGATCGACGATATCTTTTCCGCCGACATGGCTTTCAGCAATTATCTGATGGCGCAGCGCAAGATCTGACCATGTGGGCGGTTCGTTGACAATCCACTGAAAACAAGGGGTTGTCTGGGTGTCGGGAATTACATTCAAATTTTAGTAACTTTTTATTAGCGATTGTATGTAATTTTTGAATATAGCGGCATGGACGCAAGCAATCACGGTACAGCCGTTCGTGAGCAGGGTGTTTGCGGTGGTATTGTGTCGATGAATCGGGGGACCGATCCGGCGACTGGCGGGAGGTTATGAAATGGCGTTGGATACGAAGTCGTTTTCGGTCATGGTTGATGACATGCCGATCAATGTTATGACCTGTGATCTCAAGACGTTCAGAATTGATTATGTAAACAAGGCGGCGCTGAAGACGCTGAAAAGCATCGAACACGCCTTGCCCTGCTCTGCTGACAAGATGCTGGGAACCTCGATTGACATATTCCACAAGAATCCGGCGCATCAGCGGGGGATGCTGGCGGACGAGCGCAACCTTCCCCACAACGCGGTCATCACCATTGGCGGTGAGAAACTGGATCTGACCATTACTGCGATCCGTGACCGGTCCGGTCGTTACATCGCGCCGATGGTGACCTGGGAACTGGTGACCGAGAAGCTGCGTCGGGAGGATGAAACCCGCACCCAGCGGCAGATGCTGGACCAGTTGCCGATCAATGCGATGATGTGTGACCTCGACAAATTTACCATCACCTACGCGAACAAGTCTACCATCGATACCTTGGGGAAATTGGAACATCTGCTGCCGATCAAGGCAAAGGATCTGATCGGATCTTCGATTGATGTCTTTCACAAGAATCCGCACCATCAACAGACCCTGCTGCGGGATGAACGCAATCTGCCGCACAATGCCAAAATCCGGTTGGGAGATGAGACACTGGACCTGCGGGTTTCGGCAATCCGGGATGGCAAGGGTACCTATACTGCCGCACTGTTGACATGGGCGGTGGTGACGAAGCAGGTGCGCATTGCAGATGATTTCGAATCCACTGTGAAATCAGTTGTGGATGGCGTCTCCGCCGCCGCGACGGAAATGCAGGCGACGTCGGAAACCATGGCCGCCGGGGCGGAAGAAACCAATGTCCAGGCCAATACCGTGGCTGCCGCGTCGGAGCAATTGGCGAAATCCATCGACGAGATCAGCCGACAGGTCGCGCATGCTTCCGAAATCTCGCGACTGGGCGTCGACCGGGCGCGGGAATCCAATGCCCAGGTGCAAAGCCTTGCCGAGGCGGCGACGAAAATCGGCGATGTAGTGAAACTGATCAACGACATAGCCAGCCAGACCAATCTGCTGGCCCTCAATGCAACGATTGAGGCCGCCCGTGCCGGGGAGGCCGGTAAAGGCTTCGCTGTCGTTGCCAGCGAGGTGAAATCGCTCGCCAACCAGACAGCCCGTGCAACCGAGGAAATCGCCAGCCAGATCAAGAGCATCCAGGGGGCGACTCAGGGTGCCGTGGCGGCAATCGCCGCGATTACTGGAACCATCGATCAGATCAGCGAGATATCGGCTGCGATCTCAGCGGCGGTGGAAGAGCAGGGGGCTGCGACCCAGGAAGTCACCTCCAACATTACCGGGGTAAGCCAGGCGTCAAGCGAGACCGGGGAGGCCGCCAGCGAAACCCTGCGGGCGGCATCGGAATTGAGCGTCCAGGCCGAAAGCCTAGCCCTGTCAGTTGACAAGTTCCTGGTGGAAGTACGGGCGATGTAGGTTTCCGGGAAGGCAGGGGAGGGTATATGCCCGTTCAGCCGCGTAACAGCGGAATATGCGGTACCTTTCCCCTGCATTCGGTTAGGAAATCCGTGTTCGGACATAGGAACCAGGAGCGGCTTCTATGGTCTGCACCTGGCCACAACCGGGTGGACGGGCATCGACCAGAGCCCCGGCGAATTTGTCGAGCCAGGATTTCCATTCCGGCCACCAGGATCCCTCGTGATGCGTTGCCTTTTCCAGCCAGGCATCCGGGTCCTTCACCTTTCGGTTATAGAGCCAATAGCCGTATTTTGGTTTGTCCGGGTTCGGCGGATTGATCACGCCCGCAATATGGCCGGAGCCCGCCAGACAGAATTTCACCGGCCCGGAATAGGTGTTCACCGCCGCATAGGTCGATTTCCACGGCGCGATATGATCCTCACGGGTTGAGAGAACAAAGGTCGGCGTCTTGATGTCGGTCAGGCGGATCGGGACACCGTCCAGCGTGATTCCTCCCGGCTCGATCAGTTTGTTCTCCAGATACATCTTGCGCAGATAGAAGGAATGCATGGCGGCGGGCATACGGGTTGAATCACTGTTCCAGTAGAGCAGGTCGAAGGGGAACGGATCCTTACCCATCAGATAGTTGTTCACAACGAAGGACCAGATCAGGTCGTTCGCGCGCAGCATGTTGAAGGTCGTTGCCATCTCCGACCCTTCCAGATAGCCGCGTTCGTTCATCTTGTTTTCCAGCGCGGCGAGTTGTTCCTCGTCAATAAAGACCTCCAACTCACCGGCTTCGGAAAAATCGATCATCGTCGTGAAATAGGTTACCGACTTGACCTTCTTTTCCTGGCCCTTTGCCTGCAGATAGGCCAGCGTTGCCGCTGTTAGCGTTCCGCCCAGGCAATAACCGATCATGTTGACTGACGGTTCCCCGGTAATCGCCTCAATCCGGTCAATTGCGGCCAGCGGCCCTTCCAGCATGTAATCGGTGAAGGTCTTGTTCGCCAGAGACGCATCCGGGTTGACCCAGGAGACGACGAAGACCGTCAGACCCTGACCGACGGCCCATTTGATGAAGCTGTTCTTCTCCCGCAGGTCGAGGATATAGAACTTGTTGATCCAGGGCGGAACGATCAGCAGCGGAACCCTGTGCACCGTCTCTGTTGTGGGTGTGTACTGGATCAACTGGATCAGGTCGTTCTGATAAACGACTTCCCCCGGCGATGTCGCCAGATTGCCGCCGACCTCGAATGCTTCCTGGTCGGTCATGGAGATTTTGAGCTTCCCCTTGCCCTTCTCCATGTCGCTCAGCATGTTCTCCAGGCCACGTACCAGATTGTCGCCCTTGGTATCCAGGGTCTCGCGCAGCACTTCCGGGTTTGTCATCAGGAAATTCGTCGGTGCCATCGCATCGGCGAACTGACGGGTGTAGAAGTCGATCTTCTTCATCGTCTTGGGGTCCAGTCCTTCGACTTCCCCCACCGTCGACTGCATCCAGCGTGCGGTCAGCAGATAAGACTGCTTGATGTAATCGAAGACCGAATTCTCACTCCAGGTCGCATCCTTGAAACGACGATCCTCTTTCGAAGGATGAATCAGTGGTTCCGCCTCATGCCCCAGCATCTTGCGGGTCGTTGCATTCCAGAGGTTCAGATAATCGGACCACAGATTGATATTCGCCTGCATCATGCCGGCCGGATTCTTCATCATCGCCTGGGTCATTTCCAGAAAGGTCTGGCCGATATTCATGGGGTCGCCATGACCGATCGGGCTTTCCCCGTCCACTTTCTGCCGGGCCATGAAATCCTGGACGAGGCGCTGGCTGCGCTCTGCGATGGCGGCCATGTTGCGCGACCATTCGACCGGGTCCGGCCAGTCATGAGATTCATCCTGAGGCTCATTCGGTTCCTGGCTACGGTCTGTCATGATGCTCCAACTCCCTTGTATTTCGGTCCTGTATGCCGTTCGGGCCAATCCGGATGCGGCAGGATAGTGGACGCGATGTCCGACTCGTCCGATATTGGTCCCCGGAGTTATACTGCACTGCAGCATAAAACCCAAGGCCGGTTCGTAATCCGTCCCTTTTCGGGCGGTCCCTATATGGGTCAACCCGTTGGTTGCCGCTGCGTCCTGGGACTTCTATGATGCGGCACTGGCATTCAGGTATGGCGTCCATTGAACACAGGCCACCAGATGCAGGCTGCGGTGTTTTCGAATATGAATCAAGTAGTAGCGAATCATGTAGTGGCAAACCATGTGGGGGCCAACGGTCCGGAAACCAAGGTAAATGATACAATGCAGAAAGTGACGATCCCGCGCATCCGCCTGCCGCTCGTATTGGCCCTCACCGTACCCTTGATCCTCGCCGCCTGCGAGTCGAGCAAGGATGTGGTGGATGCCGTGAATCCGGTCAACTGGTTCGAAGGCAGCGACAGCGGTGCCAGTGCCAATTCAGAACCTCAACCGGTGCCCGGTGCCGACGGTGAATACCCCAATATCGGGGCGGTTCCGGAACGTCCGCCGGAGCCGGGGATCAAGCGCGAATACATGCAGTTGGCCGATGTCCTTGCTGCGGATCGGGAAAACGCACTCTATACCGATGAGCAGATCCGTCGCACCGCACCGCCGCCGCGCGTCAGTCCTGCTACGAATCCGGCAACGCCTCCATCCGAACCGCCGACGGCCAGTTTGATCACGCCGCCACCGGAAGCATCCACGACAATGAGTGCTCCCGCGCCGCAAGCCGTGACTCCGGCCCCTGCACCAGCACCGGCACCCGTGCCCGTTCAGTCGGCAGCCGCACCAAAACCGGCCCCTGCACCCGCACCTGCGCCGGCCCCTCAGCCCTTGACTGCGCCTGCTGCATCGGATCAGTCCAATTCTGCCCAATCCACTCCCGTTCAGCCCGCGCCACCACCGCCATCGGCGGCTCCCATGGCCCAAGGTACAGGGCAGGGAACGGGGCAGGGGACAACCGTTGCCGCCGCCCCGAGCGCGACGCAGATGCTGGCCACGATCTATTTCCCCAATGGCGGGGCCAGCCTGACGGAGCGGGATCGCGGCATCCTGCAACAGGTCGCCCAGATCTATCGGCGTGACGGTGGCAAGAGGGTGGTCATTGTCGGCCATTCCAGTATGTCCGGTGTCAGCGGGTCGCAATCTGAACAGGCGCTGGTCAACTACAAGGTTTCACTGGATCGCGCCGCCGCAGTCGGCCAGACACTGGTCGATGCCGGAATTCCAATCGAACAGGTCCTGGTCGACGCCAGGGGCAGCAATGAATTGAAATATTCGGAGGAAACCCCGGCGGGTGAGGCGGGCAACCGGCGCGCCGAAATCTTCCTGCAATACTGATCCATCGCGAATTCATCGGATACATCCAACGCTTCGGAACCCTGGCCCATGCGCTTTACCAGCACTTCGAGTTATGTCGCCTCCGACGATCTTGCCATTGCCGTCAATGCGGCTGTGACCCTGCAGCGCCCGTTGCTGGTCAAGGGAGAACCCGGTACCGGCAAGACCCAACTGGCGCGGGAAATTGCCGAGGCGCTGAACCGTCCGTTCATCGAATGGCATGTGAAATCAACTACCAAGGCCCAGCAGGGGCTCTATGAGTACGATGCGGTCAGTCGGTTGCGCGACAGCCAGTTGGGGGACGAGCGGGTCAATGACATTCGCAATTACATTATAAAGGGCAAGCTGTGGGAGGCCTTCACGACGGATCCAGCCCCGGTTCTGCTGATCGACGAGATCGACAAGGCGGATATCGAGTTTCCGAACGATCTGCTGCTGGAACTCGACCGGATGGAGTTCCACGTCTACGAGACCCGGGAAGTCGTCCGTGCCGAGAAACGGCCCATCGTCATCATCACCTCGAACAACGAGAAGGAACTGCCCGACGCCTTCCTGCGCCGATGCTTCTTCCATTTCATCCGCTTTCCCGACCCGGAGACGATGGAGCGGATCGTCGAGGTCCATTTCCCGGACATCAAGAAGCGCCTGCTGCATGAGGCGCTGACGCTGTTCTTTCAGGTCCGCAACGTGCAGGGTCTGAAAAAACGCCCCTCCACTTCGGAATTGCTGGACTGGATCAAGCTGTTGATGGTGGAGGATATCACCCCGGAAACCCTGCGTGAATCCGATCCCACCAAGTCGATCCCCCCGCTTCACGGTGCCTTGCTGAAGAACGAGCAGGACGTCCATCTGTTCGAACGCCTTGCCTTCCTCTCCCGCCGCGAGGGTGCGCGGGGGTAAAAAACCGCCCGGCGGACTATTCCTCGGAGCGATCCGTGGAGTCACGGTCCCGATTGTATCGCTTCATGTCTGGAAACGGCGGCAGCCACGACTCGCGGCGGTCGATCCAGAGTTCGTATGTTGGCCTCAGCAGGTCCGGAGCATCTAGGGAGCCTATATTCACTTCGATTTCATCCGCGCTGCGGGAGAACACGGAGGATCCGCAACCCGGGCAGAAAAACCGCCCCTCGTAGTCGCGGATTTCCCCTTCAATCGTCACGGCATCTTCAGGAAACACAGCGGAAGCGTGAAACAGCGCCCCATGATGCTTGCGGCAGTCAAGGCAGTGACACAGCCCAACCCGATAAGGGGCACCTGACGCCACAATTCGGACGCTGCCGCACAGGCACCCGCCAGTGAAACGATCCATGTTGCGTCTCCTTTAAAATCGCTTGATCAGGATTGTTACAACAAGCACCATAATTCTTGCAACGACATGAATACGTCCGTCCCTTCATTCTTACGCTCTGCAAAGCAGTGCGGGAATAGACTCGGATTCAGGTACCAACCACCTGATATTAAGTCCTGAAGATTTATGATGAAGATTGGTCGGGGCGGCTGGATTCGAACCAACGGCCCCCTGCTCCCAAAGCAGGTGCGCTACCAGACTGCGCCACGCCCCGACAGACGTTTGTGATGGCGGTTGTAGGGACTGCCGGGGGTAAAATCAATACTCAGTTGGGCGCAGCCTGCCGAGCAGTCTTGCCAGGGTCGCGGCCTCCTCATTTGTCAGTCTGCATCCGACATGTCGCTGGATTGCGGTGCGGTAGCTGGGCCACATATCGATCAGCAATTGCCGCCCCTGTTCGGTCAGAATCACCCAATGGCCACGTGCATCGTTTTCGCAGGGCTGGCGATGAACATGGCCGGCCGCTTCCAGCCGGTCGATCAGGCGCGAGACGTTATGCTGTGCCAGCAACAGATTCTGTTCGATTTCCATCGGGCGCAACTGGTCCGGTTCCGCCCGCCGCAATTCCAGCAGCACATCATACCAGGCCAATGGCGGAAATCCTGCGGATTTCAAATCCGCCTCCACAGCACCCAATACCCGATGCTGGGCGCGGACAAGATTGAGCCAAGCTTGTATTACTGTTTCAGTCGGTTCCGCAGTCATCAATTCAACATATCCCTTTATGCATCTGCATCAAACGGAACTCATGCTGCGATGCAGCCCATCACCATGATCGGTGACAGCCATCCCCCAATATGAGGAAACGATTCTTCCGCAAAGAACAGGAGTCAATTCCTGAGTGCCCAAAATCGGGCCTGGCTTTCGGCAGGCCATTCCTGACGCGGGTCGTAATAGGCGGGGCATTGGCGGGCGTCATTCGGAATCTGGAGCCAGGGTTGCCTTGTTTCCGTGAAGATATGGATATCGGGTGGAATGCGATCCGGATGATCCAATGTACCCACGCGCAGGAAGGCGATTTTCGCTCCGGCCCCGGCATAATGGCTCCACAGCGCAACACGGCAGGACGGACAGCGCAGAATGGTCTGACCCTTGCCACTGGCGCTTGGAACCGGCACCGCTTCAGGTGCCCCGTTAATCAATTTGATATTGTCCATTTCGATCAAGGCATTGAGAGCGAAAGCAGATCCTGTCTCCCGCTGACACCAACTGCAATGGCAGCAATGTACAAACATTGGTTGCGCCAGCATTCGATAGCGTATCGCACGGCAGGTACATTCCCCCTCCATATTATCCCAAACTCCGTCAGCCATTCTGCATCTCCTACCTGACTATTAACCGTAACCCTCAAAATAAGCCTTGAATGCTCGGGGATAAATACCCTAAACATTTTAATGCGATTGAGTTGCACAGCAACTTGGTGAGGGGCTTCGTGGTGGGGACCATGAGAACAATGATAGCGCGTATTCAACAGGACCATTCCGATGAGTCGGTGTATGACATCGATTTTAACTCTGCGACAATCGTTTTGCGGGCAATCGCAAACGCCCATCGCTTCAAGATATTGTGCCTGCTGGCCAATGAGGAACGCAAGGTAAGCGAATTGGAACAGGCGGTCGGCATTCGCCAGCCCAGCATGTCCCAGCAACTGGCGCGTCTGAGGGACGATGGTATCGTTTCCTGTCGTCGAGATGGGAAGATGATGATCTACTCCCTGATCAACGACAAGGTGCGCAGGCTGGTTCTGTCGGTTGGTGAACTCTATCGACTGTGATGGACGCTGTGGTGACCGCCGCAGTAGTAACCACCGTTACCTGGTTTTCTGCCATCGGCTGCGGCCTGATGGCAGGCGTTTATTTCACCTTTTCGATTTTCGTCATACGGGCATTGCAGGCTATCGATCCCGCTGCCGGGATCGCAGCCATGCAGTCCGTAAACCGGGTGATCCTGCGATCTGCGTTCATGCCGCTGTTCTTCGGAACCACGGTGGCGGCCCTGTTCCTGACAGGTTGGGGCCTGTGGGATGAGGGTGGTCCCGTGCGCGCCCTCCTTGTCGGGGGTGGTGTGATCTACCTGCTCGGCATGTTCGCCTGCACGGTCTTCCGCAATGTTCCGATGAACGCCGTCCTTGACCGCCTGGATCCGATGAATCCTGCAAGCCATGCATCGTGGTCGGATTACGTCAGAAACTGGACGCGCTGGAATCATCTTCGGACCGTGGCGTCAACCCTGGCAAGCCTCCTGTTCATGGCTGCGGTCACGTCTTAGCGGTCGGGCAGGGCACTGTAATCCGAAAAATCGTGCGGTCAGCGTGTCGGGCCGTATCCATAGGTGTGCAACAGGAAACGCTCTATACGGTTCAGAACGGTTGCGGTGAATTGCAACTGTTCGGCGTTGATGCCGCTTTCCGACAGCTTTACCTGCTGTTCGGTGATGACATCGTTGACCTTGTTCCGGACATCCATGCCCTTGTCGGACAGTCGGACGCGGATCGAGCGTCGGTCATGGGTGGAGCGTTCCTGGATCAGGTAGCCGTTTTCGACCATTTTTCGAACGTTGTAGGAGACGTTGGAACCAAGGTAATAGCCACGATGCGTCAACTCACCCACGGTCAGCTCATCCTCTCCAATATTATAGAGAATGAGGGCCTGGATGTTGTTGATGTCGCGAATGCCAAGCCGGTCGACCTCCCCTTTGACTACTTCGAGAAATTGTCGATGCAGTCGTTCGATCAATCGGATGACGCTAAGATACTCCTCCTTCACGGGCACATCTCTTTTATTGCTTGACCACTGCATCGGCGCACCCGACGGGCCGGGCTGCCTGCGACAATGGTGTTACACCGAATTTGCCCCCACGCATAGGAGCAAACATAATCGACCGGCTAAAGCTTTGTCCAGCCTCGTTTTATGGGGTTACTCCCCGCGCACCATTTTGATGATCGCGGAGAAATCCACCCCCCCATTCCCCGAATCGGCAAATTGACTGTACATTTCGAGCGCCTTTGCACCCAGCGGGGTATCCGCATTGAAGGCTTCGGCGGCCCCCTGGCTGAGGCGCAGATCCTTCGCCATCATCGCGGCGGCGAATCCGGGCCGGTAGTCGCGGTTGGCCGGGGAGGTCGGTACCGGACCCGGAACCGGGCAATAGGTGGTCAGCGACCAGCATTGCCCCGATGCCTTGGACGACACGTCGAACAGCTTCTGGTGGTCGAGACCCAGCTTTTCCGCCAGGACAAAGGCTTCGGCGACGGAAATCATCTGGATGCCCAGCATCATGTTGTTGCAGATTTTCGCGGCCTGGCCGTTACCGGGACCACCGCAATGCACGATGGTCTTGCCCATCTTCTCCAGGATGGGCTTTGCTTCGGCGAAGGCTGCATCCGATCCGCCGACCATAAAGGTCAGGGTTCCAGCCTCGGCACCGCCGACGCCGCCTGAAACCGGGGCATCGACCATGCCATAGCCCCGATCCGCCGCCTGTGCTGCTACCGCGCGGGCGGTTTCGACATCGATGGTCGAACAGTCGATCAGGATCGCGCCCGCCGGAGCATTGGGCAGGATCGCCTCCTCATACACCTGCCGCACATGGGGGCCGGCGGGAAGCATGGTGATGATGGCATCGGCCCCGGAAACGGCGCTGCGCGCGCTTCCGGCCCCGGTCGCACCCGCCTGCACGATGGCGGCAACGAGTTCCTCCGACAGGTCGAAAACGGTCACGTCATGCCCTGCCGCAATCAGGTTGCGCGCCATTGGCCCACCCATATTGCCGATACCGATGAAACCGATCTTCATTGCCATTTCCCCCTTAGAGACATGTCCCGCGTGGAGACATGATTGTTGTATCTTTTCAAGGCTACACCAATGCAGGTTGCTGCCGGAACGTTAAAGTGTTAGGTCGCCTTCGGGTGGCGGGTGGAAGAAATCGGCGACGATGTCTTCCGTGACCTCGGCCAGCCTGGCCGGAACCCATTTCGGGGATTTGTCCTTGTCGATCAGCAGGGCGCGCACGCCTTCATGGAAATCGGCACCGGGGCGCAGGGCATGGCGGACAAGGCGGTATTCCATCTTCATATTGGCATCGAAATCCTGCCGGGCACCGCGTCGCAACTGCGCCAGGGCGACCTTCAGCATGGTCGGGGATTTCGTTTCAAGATGAGCCAGAGTGGTTCTTGCGAAATCCGTGTCCTCCCGCTCCAACCGAGCCATAATCGCGGCCATATCGGAACCGGCGAAAATTCGGTCTATCGCATCGCGGTGTTCGTCCAGTGGCGGGGCACCGGCGGATTCCGCGAATCCGTCCACGATGTCATTGATCTGACGGTCGGCATCGCCGCAGGTGAGATCCGCTGCGCCAAGTGCCGCGATGAAGGCGTCGCGGGCGCTGGAAGGCATGAAGTGATCCGCAAGGCCGAGGGCGATCATGTCCGCCGCCTTCAGCCGCGCGCCGGTCAGGCCGAGATAGATCCCCGTCTCCCCCGGACAGCGCGACAGGAAATGACTGCCGCCGACATCAGGGAACAGGCCGATGCCGGTTTCGGGCATGGCGAACAGGGTGTTTTCGGTCACGATCCGATGACTGCCATGGACCGACAGGCCGACCCCGCCCCCCATTGTGATACCATCAATGAAGGCGATATAGGGTTTGGCGTATCTGTGAATGGCGGTGTTCAGACGGTATTCCGCCTGAAAGAAGGTGCGGCTGAGGTCGGAATTCTCTTTCGCGGCGCGACTGACCGCGACGACATCACCCCCGGCGCAGAAGGCACGCTCTCCGGCCCCTTCGATCATAACCGCCCCGATGCCGGAATCCCCCGCCCATTGCCGCAGGGCATCGGCAATGCATTGCACCATATCAAAGTTGATGGCATTCAATGATTTCGGGCGGTTGATCAGGATATGTCCGATACCGCCGTGCTGCGATAGGATGATGTCTTGGAAATTTTCCATGGGGTGCCGGGTTACAGTTTCATTTTCAGCCTTTTATGCTAGAAGATAGATACATCTTCCTTATGTCAATATTGCTGCCATTTTTTGGCTCTTTACCAGCGGAGACGGCATGACGCCCACCCTTGAATCCGTCCTCTTCGCAAGCGCGACCGTGGCGTTAAGTGTGAACAAGCTGTCCAAGCCGCTGGCCCCGACAGAGCGATTGTTCCAGAACGATACCCTCAACACCACGGTGATCTTCAAGTATCCGAATTTCGATGCGGCGCAGGCGGCCAGCGGCAGCATCATTCCGGGACTGGAGGAGTTTTCGGACAAGACCCAGACCGAGGCCGTGCGGACGGCAATTTTCGTTCCAAAGGACGCGAAGGACCTGAAGGTCGGCGGTTTCGGGATTTTCAGTGATGACGAGAAATTCGGAGAACTGGCCCAGCGCTATATCGGCCTTCGGATTGATGAAGAAGCAGCCAAGCGGGACATGGATGTTCTGAAGGTTCTGACCAGTTGTCCGTCGCTGGACCCGTTCCTGTTGAAGGAAGCCTTTGACCTTGCCGACCATCAGGTTCACGAATCCTATATCTCGATCACCTCCGAGGAAGCGTCGCAGGTGCGGGGCCTGATCCAGTCCAAGGTTCGACCCATTGTCGCCAAGGCGTTGAATATTTCAAACGCGGGTAAGATCGAGAGTTCCTCGCGCCAGTTTCTGGAGACGATCTGGGATCCGAAGCTGGGCGGGGGTGGGATATTCATTTCCGCCTTCGGGGTGGCGGAAAAGGACGCGCCGCAGGTCTTCTCCGCCTGGAAGGGCGTCGCCTTTTTCGACAATGAATTCAGCAAGCGTCAGCAGGATATCCGAAAACTGGTTGCCTGGTTGAAAAGCGACACTTCGGTTCCGCTGGACTATCCCCGCCTAACCCAGTCCGAAAAACAGCAGATCGACATGTTCCGGCGGGCGCTGACATCCAAGGCACTGAATGTTTCCAACAATATTTCGGTGATCCTGTCCCGCTATCAGTCCAGTTACGATGATTTCATACAGAATGATAAACCAGCGGCTTTCCGCGGTTTTCTGATGAATGCGGAAAAGTATTACTGGACGCTGGGCGGCTGCAACGGGGTTCTGGCCCAGGTGATCGGGACATGGCGCCGCTATATGGCCAATGCGTCCGGCGGGCGATTCAATTTCGATATGCTGGAGCGCCTGTTCAAGGTCCTGGACGCGATCCTGCGCTCCCGGTCGGACGATAAGCAGATTTCACTGTAGGACGTGCTTGATTCCTTTGCTAAACTAGGTTTTTAGCCCAGATATGTGATGGGTTGGGATTGAGTATTTTAGGCTCTATTATCCAGATTTTACAGATGTATTCGTAAAGTGTGAGGCAGCTGAGCGTCTTCAGGCGGGGGGCGTAGGTGTATGCTCCGATGACGTTGCCGTGATGGGTTTGGAACAAATCGCTCTACATGTAGATATTGTGCCGCGCCTGGACATATCAGAAGTGGATAATAGCTTGTATTGGCGGGTCCGGATCGTGAGTATTCGGGCTATGGTGATGATATAATGCAAAAAAACTATGTCTGGTGTGTGTTTTTGGTGATTGTTTCGGGTGTGTTTCCGATGGGAGACAGTGCCGGAACCGCCCGTGCGCAAAGCTTGATCCAGTCACTTGGCCTGAGTGAGACCGCTTATGACATTGAGTTCGATGGTCTGAATGGTGGACAGGGTACCGACAAAAAGAATGTGAACCGGGGTGACCTCATCGAGGATGCTCTCCGCGCCAGCAGTCTCTCGGTTCAGCTTCAGGGCGACTTGCCGCGCGGTATAGCCGGCCTGCGCCGTCGGGCGGAGCGGGATGTCACAACATTCGGGCAGGTTCTTCGATCACAGGGCTATTACGACGGTACGGCGCGCTATGAAATCGAGATGCCCGAGGATGTCGAGGCGAAACCCAGAATTACCTTTCTGATTGATCCAGGCCCGGCCTATGTCCTGGAATCCGTGACGATCCAGATCGGGGCGGATTCAGAAACCGCAAGTGACGACGTGATGTCGGACCTGCGCCTTGATCTTGGTCAGATCGCAACTGCCGCTGCGGTTATAGATGCGGAGACCCGACTGGCACGGCGTTATCGCGGTATCGGATTTCCGAACGCGGCGGTAACCTCCCGCAGAACCGTGATAAACCGTGAGCATTTCACCATGGCGGTCAGCTATATCGTAGCACCCGGCCCAAGGGCGATATTCGGGGAGACTCGGGTGCAGGGCGCAGGCGATGTTTCGACTGATTTTGTCCGGCGCAATGTCACATGGGTACCGGGAAATCTCTATGACATCCGGCAGGTCGAGGAGACCCAGCGCAAGCTGTCGCGCACCGGTCTGTTTGATACGATAACGATCACGCCGGAAGTGCCCGCCGATGCTCTGCAGGATGGCGACCCTGTTCCCGCCGATATCACGATTACCGTGACGGAGCGTGCACACAGGTCGCTTGGCGTCGGGGGCAGTTATTCGACCAGCACCGGTCCCGGCGTCAATGCGTTCTGGGAACACAGGAACCTGTTGTCCGAGGGAGAGCGGTTCCGCACTACCCTGTCGCTGTCCGAAATAGAGCGCGGGTTCGATTCGACCTTCCGGAAGCCTCTGTTTCTGCGGGATGATCAGGCACTGGTTGCGGAAGGGGAGTTGAAGGATATCACCAGTGACGCCTTCGACGAGCGCCGTGCCACCGCCTTCATCGGGTTGGAACGAAGCCTGTCACCGGTCTGGACGGCGACGGTCGGACCGACGCTGGATCTGATTCAACAGGATGACAACAGCGATCTGATGGATGAGATCGACCGAGTGACGCTGATCGGCATGCGCCTCAATCTGCGCCGGGACGATACCGATGATCCTCTCGATCCCAGTCGTGGAAACCGGTTCGATCTTGGCCTGGCCCCCTATCACGACATCACCAACGACTCGTCCTTTCTGAGTTCCGCCGCGACGGTGTCGCAATATCTGAGGATTGATGAATCGGGGGATTTTGTTCTGGCGGGGCGTGCGAAGATCGGATCGATTGTCGGGGCGGACCGTCGTCTCATTCCGGCAGGGAAGCGATTCTATGCCGGTGGTGGTGGATCGGTGCGGGGATTCGGTTTTCAGAAGCTTGGACCGCTGGACAGTAAACTGGACCCGCTTGGTGGGCGCTCCGTTGTAGAATTGGGACTTGAACTGCGGACCCGGCTGACGGAAACGATTGGAATCGTACCGTTCATTGAGGCGGGCAATGTCTATCAGGCGACGAAGCCGTCTTTTGACGATCTGGACCTGAGGTGGAGCGGTGGTCTGGGATTCAGGTATTTCACGGAAATTGGCCCGGTTCGCCTTGATATCGCCACACCGTTTCGCAAACGTGCGAATGTCGATGATTCCTATCAATTCTACGTAAGTCTGGGACAGGCATTCTGAATGCAGGCTGTGTCAAAGGACTCTCCTGCGAACCGCACCAATCCTGTTCGCCGGGGACTGAAATTGGTTGCCACCGGTTTCGCGGTGGTGTTGCTGTGCCTTGTGCTTGGCCTGGGCTGGTTTACGGGAACCAGTGCGGGGCTGCGTATACTGGCCGGATGGGCGCAGGGACGGATTGGCGATGCTTTGGACGGATCAGCGGAGATATCGGGCGTCAGCGGTACCCTGTGGCGGGATGTCAGGATCGCCAGTTTGCGGATTGCTTCCCCGATCAGCGGATTTGAAATTGTCGCACGGGACATCCGGCTTGTCTGGCACCCAATGGACCTGTTCGGCGGTGTCCTGCGGATCGACGAGATCGGGGCGGGGGAGTTGGTCGTTGCACTGAGTCTCGGTACCGGCCCGGTGGAAGAGGTAGCAGCCGAACCTTTCTCGATACCCGGCCTCCCGGTGAATCTGGATCTGCGCCGGATCGATCTTCCACGCATTACATTCAGTCCCGACCCGCTGACCGTCTATCAGGCCCGCCTGGAGAGTTCGGTCGGAACGCTGGAGAATGGCGATGTCCGAACCGAAATCCTGCTGGAGGCGCGGCTAGGGGATCGACTGGTGGATCGTTTGATGGTTGATGCAACCATTTCTCCTTCTTCGGGGGGCACCGTTTCGGCGCGTGTTGAAGGCATGTTACCGCATGATGGTCTTGTCTGGGCCATATCTGATATCGATCCGGACCAGCGTCGTGATACGGTCATAACGTCCAACCTGTCAGGGACTTTGGAGGCGATTGAAGGGACGGTCACGGCGACGATTCAGGAGATTGCGCGACTCGAGGGTGACATTCGGGCGGATGTCGGCTCATCAACGCAGCATGCATCCTTTCAGGGTGTATTGGACATACTCTCTCCCTCATTGCTGGGATTGGATGAGATGTTGGGGGGCGTGAAGGATATCGACCTTGCCCTGTCCCATGCGCCGGGTGGAGACCTGTCGCTCGACCACCTGCAGATCGCGCAGGACGGGGTGATGTCCGTGACAGGTACGGGGCGGTTGACGGAAGAGGGGGGCGTTGATGCTGAACTGGCGCTGGAGCTTGCCCCGGCGGCTGCGGTGCTGATCGATCCATCGGTCGGATTCCGAGAGGCCCGCGCCGGGCTTCGGCTTTCCGGTACTCTGGAGGAACCGATCCTGTCGCTGGAGGCGGGATTGACCGATCCGACCGTTTCCGATCTGTCGGCGGAGGAGGCGAGCCTGTCGCTCGTTGCTACGATGTCGGAGGTGGGGGAAATCGATCTGGACGGCGGCATTAGGGCGGGTGGCGTGGCATGGCCCGAACAGGAGCTTCAGGCCGTAATCGGGCCGGAGCCCGTGTTGCGGTTTTCAGGCCGTATCTCGCCAACTTTTGAGCGTATCGAGAATATCGCCCTCACGGCCGAACCGGTCGGTATCACGATGCGGGGGAATGTCGCGCTGCTGGATGGCATCGTATTGGGCGATGGTCTGTCGATCACGGTGGCGGATCTCGCATTGTTTTCGGAATTGGCGGGAGTGTTGGTCAAGGGGCGTGCGGAACTGGATATGGCAGCGCTGGAAGTGTCGGCGGATGGCAGTGTTTCCGGCGATTTTGCCATCCGCCTCTCGGACTTGTTTCTGATCGATACTGAAACTACGGCCTTGCTGGGCTCATCCATGACTGCCGAAGGTACAGTGCTCCTGACCGACGAAGGAGGACTGGAAGGAACACTGGCGGCCCTGACCGCACAGTCGGGAACCTTGTCCGGGCAGTTGGCTCTGCCGCCCTCCCTGGATCGGATCAGGGGCAACCTCAAGGCGCGGTTGGATGTGGGCGCATTGCCGTCTGTACCTGGCCTGACGATAGCTGGATCGACCCTGGATTTGACTGCCCGGTTCGACGGGTCGCTGTCACGTCCAGCGGCTTCTGTAACGCTCGAACCTTTTGATGCCCGCTATGAGGCCCATCGCCTTGATGGGATAGCACTGTCAGCGGAGGTGACTTGGCCGGGGAATGATCCTGCCATGGCCCTGTCTCTTGGCGGAATGCTGGACCGGTCGGAGTTTTCCCTGCGGACGATTGCGATTCCCCGGTCAGAGCGGCTTGAACTCTCGGATATCCGGTTGCAGGGGCTGGGGGTGGTGGCGTCCGGCGACCTGGCCTTGAATGGCTATACTTTGCCCGCCGAGGGGGAACTAAACCTGCGGTCGGATAGAATAGGTCCAGCGGCGGATTTCGCAGGATTGGATGATCTTTCCGGTACTTTCCAATCGACCGTCTCCTTGCGGAATCAGGCGGGTGATCAGGCGGCGGATGTTGATCTGACTTTGAGTGAGTTCGCGGCAGGACCGGATGGTCCGGTGCCGGAAATGCGGATCAGGACAATGACCGCCCGCATCACATTGGCCGATGCGCTATCTTTGGACGGCATGCGCGCCGAATTGCGAGCGCGGTCCCTTGCCATGGGGACGATGATGCTGACGGAAGCCAGTGTGGATGTCGATCTGGGGAAAGAGTCCGATGTCGGGGGAGCCTTGGCAGGCGGGCGGATTGATGTCGTATTGAAGGGCCGTGAGGAAGCTGACCCGGATCAACCTGTTCCGTTAAGCTTGGCCGCAGGGGCGGATGTCAGCCGCGATGGGGATGATGTCGATATCCGCCTGGATCGCCTGTCGGGGCAGTACGGCGACATCCCGATTCAGTTACAGCGTGATGGTATCGTTCGGCTCGATGCTGCCGGGGTTGCGCGGGTGACACTCGCATTGGGGCTCTCAGACGGAACGGTGGAACTCGATTACTCGCGCAATGCGAAGCAAGCCGGTCTCGATGTTGAAATCACGGCCCTGCCGTTGTCGCCCTTTCTGGCGCTGCGGGGTGGGGAAGGACTGGAGGGAACCCTGACCGCGCGTTTGCAGGCGGAAGAGCGCGGCGGGGCGGTGACGGCCACGGCCAAAGCCGATCTCGTGGGAATCGAACTGAAGACGCTGGACAAGGCGGAGGGATACGGCATGTCCCTCATTGCTTCGCTGGAGAATGAGCGGCTATCTCTTGAGGCACGGACCGAGGGGCCGGGGATCGAGACGGGCAGGCTGGATGCAACGCTGCCGGTGCGGATGCGTCTGGTCGTGCCAGACATTCGTCTGGATACGGCGGCCCAGATGGAAGGGCAGGTGAATTTGCAGGCGGATATAGCGGAATTCTGGGCTTTTATACCACTGCCGGAACATGCTGTATCGGGCGATTTCGGGATCGAGGCGCACCTGACTGGCAGTTTCGATGACCCGAAGATGACGGGCACGGCGCGTCTCGACAACATGCGTTATGAACATATGGAACTTGGCACGATCCTGACCGCCGTGACCGGCACGATCCGCTTTGATGACCGTACACTGAAGGTCGAGAAACTGACGGGTGTCGATCCCGCAGGGTCGCGGTTTGAAATTGCCGGGCAGGGTGATCTCGATTTCGATGCTCCGCGCCTTTCGGCCAGTCTGTCGACGCAGAATTTCCAGGTCATTCACAATGATGGAATGAAGTTCTGGACCGATATCGACCTGACTGCCGAATTGCGGGAGGCGGATTCGATCATTGCCGGGGATATCGCCGTGCGCCGTGCTGAAATCAATCTGAACATCGCCCTGCCACCCAGCATCCCGACGCTCGACATCCGGGAGGAAGGAGGGGGAGAACCTTCCGCACCTGAGACTTCCTTTGGGCCAGATATCGCGCTGGATATCCGTATCGCGTTGCCGGGGCAGGTTTTCGTGCGCGGGCGTGGTCTCGATTCGGAATGGGAGGGTGCGTTGCAGGTTGCGGGGACAGTGTCTACCCCCTTAGTCACGGGTCGTCTCGCCGCTCGGCGCGGAACCTTCGATGTGATCGGCAAGAGCTTCGCCTTGCGGGACTCGGAAATCCGGTTTTTGGGAGGGGATAAGCTGGACCCTTTGCTGGGCATTCGCGGGGTTTATGAGGAATCCGGGCTGACCGTAATCGCGCGACTGGCGGGCCCGTCCAGCCGACCGGAGGTCATTCTGGAATCCCAGCCATCGCTGCCGCAGGATGAGATTTTGAGCCGCGTCCTGTTCGGCAAGAACAAGGGTGCCCTGACCGCAGCGGAAGGGATACAGCTTGCCGCGTCTGTTTCGGAATTATCAGGCGGTGGCTCGGGCCTGGATGTGCTGGGCAGCATCCGCGAGGTGGTCGGGGTGGATGTGCTGCAGGTCGATACCGGAGAGGGCGGTGCGGCTGTGAAGGCAGGAAAGTACATCGCCGACGGTGTGTATGTCGGGGCCCGCCAGGGAGCGGCACCCGGATCAGGGAGTGTCGAGGTCGAGGTTGAATTGACCCCAAACATTTCGGTGAACACCGAAAGTGGTCAAACCGACAGCAGCGTCGGGGTCCAGTTCAAATGGGATTACTGAATGGCAGTCCCGATGTATCACCGTTGAACCGTTGCATATCGGGGTTCGGGCGTGTATGTCGCTATTCGCCAATTCCGGTCCATTCCGCGCCTGACACCCCGTCGTGAGCGCGTTCAGCAATGACCATGACCAGGTCGCCATCGAGAAGGTTCGATTGCATGAAACTCACACCCAAAGTCAAAAAAATCCTGTCCCATTACGAAAGCGATTCACCGGGCACCAAGCGCAACATTGCCTCGCTGCTGATGCATGGTCGCCTGGCCGGAACCGGCAAGATGGTGATCCTGCCCGTCGATCAGGGTTTCGAACATGGTCCGGCCCGATCTTTCGCGCCGAATCCGGCAGCCTATGACCCGCATTATCATTATCAACTGGCAATCGATGCGGGCTTGAACGCCTATGCTGCGCCGCTGGGCCAGCTTGAACTGGGTGCTGATACCTTTGCGGGGCAGATTCCGACGATCCTGAAGGTCAACAGCTCCAACAGTTGGGCAACGACCAAGGATCAGGCGATCACCGCCTCGGTCGGGGACGCGCTGAAACTCGGCTGTTCGGCCATCGGCTTCACGATCTATCCCTGTTCCGACTATGCCAATGAGTTGATCGAGGAAATCCGCGAAATGGCGGAGGAGGCGAAATCCGTCGGTCTTGCCGTCGTGATCTGGTCCTATCCGCGTGGCGGGGAGCTTTCCAAGGATGGCGAGACGGCAATGGATGTCTGCGCCTATGCCGCTCATCTGGCAGCCCAGCTTGGCGCGCATATCATCAAGGTGAAGCCGCCGACGGCGCATCTGGAACAGCCGGAAGC
This sequence comes from Alphaproteobacteria bacterium, assembly GCA_965223125.1. Taxonomy (GTDB): domain Bacteria; phylum Pseudomonadota; class Alphaproteobacteria; order UBA8366; family Aestuariispiraceae; genus Pacificispira. The sequence continues at coordinate 3,482,199 of OZ244984.1, forward strand.
GAAGAAGGTCTACGAAGCCCAGAAAATTGATATCTCGACGCTATCGAAGCGGGTGGAGCATGTCATGCAGTCCGCCTTTAACGGCAAGCGGATTGTCGTTTTCTCGGGTGGTGCAGCGAAGGGACTGGATGGCCTTTATGAGGAAGTGCGAGGTCTGCGCGATGGCGGGGCTAATGGATCGATCATCGGGCGCAATACCTTCCAGCGCCCCCGTGCGGAGGCACTGGCAATGCTGGATCAGATCATCAAGATCTACCAAGAGAAAGTATGACCGACCGCGTTGATCCGCAGATCTATCTGGTAAGCCCACCGCGCTTCGAGCCGGTGGGCTTTGCCGATTCCGTGCGCGCGGCATTGTCGGGCGGCCCGGTCGCCTGCATGCAGTTGTGGATGCCTGACGCTGGGGAGGATGAGATCCGAACCGCCGCCAATCTGTTACGTGGCATTCTCAAGGATACGGATACGGCATTCATATTGAACGGGAATGTGAAACTGGCGGCCTATCTGGGCTGCGATGGGGTGCATCTGGATCAGGCAGACCCGAAGGCGATACGGGCGGCCAAGAAGGTGTTGGGGGAGGATGCCATCGTCGGGGTCAGTTGTGGCACGTCGCGCCATGACAGCATGGAAGCCGCGGAGGCCGGAGCCGATTATGTTTCTTTCGGTCCGGTCTTTGACAGCAGGACAAAGGACCTGCCCGCTGCGCCGCATGCCCTCGATACGCTGGCCTGGTGGGCGGAAATGATGGAGGTTCCCTGTGTTGCGGTCGGGGGCATCACGCCCGACAATCTGGTGCCGGTACTGGAGACCCGCTGCGAGTTTATCTGTGCCGTTTCTGCCGTCTGGGATCACCCGGATGGTGCGGAGCAGGCTGTACGCGCGTTTCATTCCGCCCTGGACGCTTACGATGGGGCTGCCAGTTGAACAGCGTTGATTTCAGGAACTGGCGTAGCGCCGCAACTGCGGTTCGGGATGAACTGGCCTATGATGAAAGCCGTTTGTTGCTGGATCATTGGATGTCGCTCATGTCGCCGGATGGGGTTAGCCTGCCTGAGCGTAAAAGCATCGATCCGCTGGCCCTTGTCAGGGCCTTGCCCCATGTCTTCGTGATCGAACTGGAGCCGGAAAGCCAGCGTCTTCGTTACCGCCTTGCGGGGGAGGAGGTCAATGGGCGCTATGAGCGGAGTATTCTTGGCAGATATCTTGATGAGATCACACCAGCAGCCTCAGTGGAGCGGGTGGATGCCTATTTCCGTGCCTGTGCGACGCGACCGGCGATTGTTCTGTTGTCCGGGATCCTGTTTGCTGAACGCCCGGAACCTGGATTTGGCGAGCGGTTGCTGCTGCCGGTACAGGACACTGCGAACGGGCGCAGAGGCCTGTTCGGCATTACCTATCAGCGCCAGCTATTTCCTGACGTAGAGACCGCGCGGAAACAATCCAACCGCCGCCTGCACATCTATCCCTTGGACGGGTCGCCGGTAGAGATCATGGACGACGTGGGCATCTGATCAGTCTTCGCTCTTTACCTGAGCGCGTGCGATGGGCAGGAGTTCGTCCATTTTCGCCCGGACAAGATGGTCGGATGTCGCGACGCCTTTTGCCTGCAGATCACCCAGCACCTTGCGCAGCACGTCGTCATCGCCCGGTTCCTCGAAATCGGAGATCACGACCTCTTTCGCATAGGCATCCGCAGCCTCTCCGGTTTTTCCCATCAGTTCCGCAGCCCAGAGACCCAGCATCTTGTTGCGCCGGGCCATCGCCTTGAATTCGACTTCCCGGTCATGGCTTTCCTTGGCCTCGAAGCCTTTCTTGCGATCTTCAAACTGGCTCATGCGATGGTTCCCCCGGCTTACGGATCAGTGTTTGTAATGAAGGTCGGGTATTTCAACCTTCGACCCCCGTTATGTAGTCCCTAACGGGAAAAGGTTCAACGGTCGATGGCCGGGTGCGACAGCGTGGCGTCGGTTTCTTGCTGCACCCTTGCCACTCTGCCCGCTGCCCGGTATTCCTCTCCCTCTCTTTCAAGCGCGAATGGTAAGAGTGGTCGTATGGAAAACGGGACTGAAAAGAATCTCATCCGGGGCAAGACCGGGGATTGGGAAGTGGTGATCGGGATCGAGATCCACGCTCAGGTAACCACGGCTGCGAAACTGTTTTCCGGGGCGGCGACCGCATTCGGGGCGGAACCGAATAGTCAGGTGTCACTGGTCGACGCGGCGATGCCAGGCATGCTGCCGGTCGTGAATGGTGAGGCCGTGCGCCAGGCGGTGCGGACCGGGCTGGCACTGAATTCCAAAATCAACCGGCACTCGGTTTTTGCCCGCAAGAACTACTTCTATCCTGACCTGCCCCAGGGATATCAGATCAGCCAATATGAGGAGCCCATCGTCGGCGAGGGGGAGATCGAGATAGATCTGGAGGATGGCACCAGCCGTATCGTCGGGATCGAGCGGCTGCATCTGGAACAGGATGCCGGCAAGTCGATCCATGATCAGGTGCCTGAGAAGAGTCTGATCGACCTCAATCGCGCCGGGGTGGCGCTGATGGAGATCGTCTCAAAGCCCGACATCCGCTCCGGCGACGAGGCTTCGGCCTATGTCGGAAAGGTACGTTCCATCCTGCGCTATATCGGTTCCTGCGACGGCAACATGCAGGAAGGGTCGATGCGCGCCGATATCAATATCTCCGTGCGCCGACCGGGTGAAGATCTTGGCATCCGCGCCGAGGTGAAGAACGTGAATTCGCTGCGTTTCATCCGTCAGGCAGTGGACGTTGAAGCGAAACGCCAGATTCGCCTGATCGAGGGCGGTGGGACGATGGTGCAGGAAACACGTCTGTTCGACCCGAACAGGGGTGAGACCCGCTCCATGCGCAGCAAGGAAGACGCCCACGACTATCGCTATTTCCCCGATCCGGACCTGTTGCCGATCACATTTGACGACGCCTTTATTGATACATGTCGCGAAAGCCTGCCGGAACTGCCGGATGCGAAAAAGCGGCGCTTTGTCGATGAGTACGGGCTCAGCATCTATGATGCGGGCGTGCTGTCAGCGGATCGGTCGATGGCGGAATATTTCGATTCCGTCGCGGTGCTGTGCGGTGATGCGAAACTGGCAGCGAACTGGGTTTCGGGTGAACTTTTCGCGCGGCTCAACAAGGCCGGACTGACCCTGGAGGATGGCAGGGTCTCGGCGGATGCGCTGGGCGGGCTGCTGGTCCTGATCCGCGACGGCGCGATTTCCGGCAAGATCGCCAAGGATGTGCTGGATGAGATGTTCGAAACAGGTGCCGCCGCCGCCGATATCGTTGAGGCCAAGGGGCTGAAGCAGATTTCCGATACCGGGGCGCTGGAGGTGATCATCGATAAACTGATCGCCGAGAATCCGGGCCAGGTCGAGGGCTATCGCGGCGGCAATGCCAAGCTGATCGGTTGGTTTGTCGGCCAGGTCATGAAGCAGACTCAGGGTCAGGCCAATCCGGGCCTTGTGAACCAGCTCCTGAAGGCCAGACTCGACGCCTGACGGTGTAGTGGATGGACTCGGGTCAATTTTTAGTTTTCAGCATCTTGCAATGAATAATCCCGGACAACCTCCATCGCGGCTTCCGGAAAAATTTATCGCAGAGGGCGCAGAGGAGACGCAAAGGACGCGGAGGTTTGTAAGCCTGTCACTCTTATTGTTCGTATCAGGTTCCAGGTTTTCCTCTCCCCCATGGTGGAGGGAGTAAAATGGAAGCGGCAAGCGCTGTTTTCTCCGCGCTTCCTCTGCGATCTCTGCGTTGAATCTTTTTCGTCCTGCAGGGTCCAGGGCGGCAAGCAGGAAGAAAGAAACTAGATCAATCGCTCGGTTGCCTTCAGGCTGCTGCTTCCTTGCTGGCTGCATTTGGTTGGAGTGCGGTCAGGTAGGCTTTGACAGTCGCGTCGAAACCCATCCAGAGAGCATCGGACGTAAAGGCATGGCCAATTGAGACTTCATCCAGTCGCGGCAGCGCCTGAACCAGGGCGGGCAGATTCGTGGTGGTCAGATCGTGCCCGGCATTGATCAGCAGCCCGGATTGGACCGCCGCCTGGGCTGTCTTCGCATAGCGGGCAAGCTGTGCCGCCTCATCTGGCGTGCCTACAGCGTCCGCATAGGGGCCGGTATAGAGTTCGATGCGATCTGCGCCCAGTGCGGCGACCTTGCGCATCGCCGGTTCCGGATCATCGCTGGCATCCATGAACAGGGCCACGCGGCAGCCGATGCTTTTCAGCGTATTGATCGCCTCGCGCAGCCGGTCGGCATGGCGGAAGACGTCCCAGCCACTGTCCGATGTGGCCGCATCGGGTGCGTCCGGGACGAGGGTCGCCTGATCCGGGCGCACACGGTCAATGATGGTCAGGAATTCGTCAAACGGATTGCCTTCGATATTGTATTCCACACCCTTCGCGACCCAGCCTTCATCCCGGATCATGGCGGCGATGGCGGTAACATCGTCACGCCGGATATGGCGCTGGTCGGGCCTGGGATGCACGGTCAGGCCATGGGCACCGGCTTTTAGCACGGTACGCCCTGCGGCCACGGGATCAGGATAGCCGACATGCCGCTGATTGCGCAGCAGGGCGACCTTGTTCAAGTTGATCGACAGTCTGGTTCCCTGTCGTTGCATGGCACCGCATCCTCATCTTGTCTAATTGGCTTTAGATATAGTGATTTTACCACCTATCGACAGGGCCATTTTGATAAAATCGTGCTGGACCTTTCCGATCCGCTGACGGATAAGCAGACCATGGTTCTGTCCGATAATGTCAAGGGCGCGTCCCTGATGGCCGCCAGCATGGCCGCGTTCGTGGTGAATGACGCGCTGATGAAACTCGCCTCCGATCAGGTGTCGATGTTTCAGGCATTATTCCTGCGCGGCCTGGTGGCGACCACCCTGATCATTGCGCTTGCGGCCTGGCGCGGGGAATTGCGGGTATCGATCCCGAAGCGGGAGCGGGGCATACTGGCGCTGCGTATGGTTGGGGAAATGGGGGCGACGATCACCTTCCTGACGGCGCTGTTCAACATGCCGCTAGCCAATGTCACGGCGATCCTGCAATCGCTGCCGCTTGCCGTGACGCTGGCTGCGGCCGTCTTCTTGCGGGAGCCCCTGGGATGGCGGCGGTGGTCGGCCATTGCGCTTGGGTTCTGCGGTGTCTTGATCATCGTGCGGCCCGGATCAGATGGTTTCAACGAGTTCTCCCTGATTGCTCTGGTTTCTGTCTGTTTCGTTGTCCTGCGGGATCTTTCGACCCGCCGACTGCATGCCACGATACCATCCAGTTTCGTTGCATTGATGACATCCCTGATGGTGACCGTCGTCGGTGCGATCATGATCCCGATGACGGAGTGGCGTCCGGTGACGGGGGAGGGTGTGTTGCTGCTGACCTGCGCCGCCGGTTTTCTGGTCTTCGGCTATGTATTCAGCGTCATGACTATGCGGGTGGGGGAGATCGCCGTGGTCGCCCCCTTCCGATATACGATGATGGTCTGGGCGATCCTGCTGGGGATTTTCGTCTTCGGGGACATCCCGGATGTCTGGATGCTGGTCGGTGCCTCCATCGTGATCGGGACAGGCGTCTATTCCTTCTATCGCGAGCGTCGTCGCCGACTTCTCGCCGCCAAGGCGCTTCCCCGCAATCCATAGGAATGCCACATCCAACGTCGAAGGGCCAAAATCAGGAAGCAACCGCAGAGGTGGGATAGGGATGAACGCATCCCTTGCCCGTTTCTACCTGCCTGCTTCTATTTCCCTCTATCGTTTCGTTTGGAACAGGGGGACTGATTCGCCGGCCTGGAGACTCGGTCGGTTTTCCTCCAATTCCTCCAGCGGTTCACATTCCATCAGGGTCGCGTGGCAGCGTTCGGATAGGCGTTGATAGTCGCGGGTTCCCTCCTCCTTCCAGGCGATTTCCTGCGCCGTCAGGGGGCGGAGAATCTTGGCAGGCGTGCCCGCCGCCAGCATCCCGTCAGGCACCGCGAATCCTGCCTTCACGAAGGCCATAGCCGCCACCATCGCGCTGTCACCGATGATGGCCCCGTCCATCACGACGGAATTCATGCCGACCAGGGCATTCCGTTTGATTCGACAGCCATGCAGGATCGCACCATGGCCGATATGGCCATCGATCTCGATTACGCAGTCCATGCCGGGGAAGGCATGCATGATGCAGTTATCCTGAAGGTTGGAGCCTTCCTCCATCATCACCCGTCCAAAATCGCCGCGCATTGCCGCGCCGGGTCCGACATAGCAGCGAGGCCCGACGATGGCATCGCCGATCAGTACCGCCGTCGGATGGACGAAGGCAGTCGGATGAATGACGGGGCGCACCCCTTCGAGTGAATAGGTCTTCGGTCGCAGCATCGTCCTGGCTCCTGTTCCGATCCGGTTCTACAGATCAGATTTCACGATGCGCCGGGCTCTGGCAAGGCGTCACGCAACCCCATGAAAGCCGCAACTGTGAACAAGTCTGGGGAAAAGCTGGGGATAAGCCACAAGATATAGATAAGACCCTTGCCAAGAACACTATATATATTATTGTTCCGGGTTGAAAATACGAACAGTCAATTGCGAAGGTCACCGATGTCTCTGCTCAATGCCAGCCCGGTCTACAAACCGTTCAACTATCCATGGGCCTATGAGGCCTGGCTGATGCAGCAGCGCATCCACTGGCTGCCGGAGGAAGTGCCGCTGGCCGATGATGTGAAGGACTGGCACCGGACGCTGACGAAGTCGGAGCGCAATCTGCTGACCCAGATCTTCCGCTTCTTCACCCAGGCGGATGTCGAGGTCAACAACTGCTACATGCGGCACTATTCCCAGGTTTTCCAGCCGACCGAAGTGCAGATGATGCTGGCCGCCTTCTCCAATATCGAAACCGTGCATGTTGCCGCCTACAGCCATCTGCTGGATACGATCGGCATGCCGGAGGTCGAATATACCGCCTTCATGAAATACAAGCAGATGAAGGACAAATACGACTACATGCAGGGCTGGGGCGTCAGCACCAAGCCTGATATCGCCAAGACGCTGGCGGTCTTCGGGGCATTTACCGAAGGGCTTCAGCTCTTTGCCAGTTTCGCCATGCTGATGAACTTCCCGCGCCACAACAAGATGAAGGGGATGGGCCAGATTGTCAGTTGGTCGGTGCGCGACGAATCACTGCACACGGCCTCGATCATCCGCCTGTTCAAGACTTTCATCTCCGAGAATCCGGAGGTCTGGACCGAGGAATTGCAGCGCGACCTCTACAAGGCATGCGACACCATCGTCAGCCATGAAGACGCCTTCATCGACCTTGCCTTCGAAATGGGCGCAGTCGAGGGTATGACCGGTGAAGAGGTGAAGCAATACATCCGCTACATCGCCGACCGCCGTCTGACCCAACTCGGCCTGCAGCCGATGTACCTCACGACCAAGAACCCGCTGCGCTGGATGGACGAAATGCTGAACGGCGTCGAACACACCAATTTCTTCGAAAACCGCGCGACGGAATACTCCAAGGCCTCGACTAAGGGCACATGGGACGAGGCGTTCGATTAGATGTCCATGATAAAATGAAGCAAAACAGTCAAAAAAGTTATCACCCTTTTGCGTTGGTTGCTTGACAGGGGGCGGGGGGTGCAATATCAACCGTCTCGCTTCGGACGGATGGTTCGAAAGCCACCCATGCGGGGGTGTAGCTCAGTTGGTTAGAGTGCCGGCCTGTCACGCCGGAGGTCGCGGGTTCGAGCCCCGTCACTCCCGCCATTTTCCCAGAAATATCAAATGCCTTCGGGCGAAAGACGATGCGCGGCATGAATAATTGCTGCGCTGCGTCATTTCGTCTTGCGGCAACCTTTGCGATCCGCCCCGTGGCGCGTATAATCGTCGCGTCGGGGGTGGGATCGGGCAGGCGATGCCTTGACCCGATCCTTCGCCCGTGCAACATGACGTTACGAAAATACGGTTTGAAAAGAGCGTGATCGGGGCAGGCGTGACGCTGTGCGCAGGGCCTTCAGGGTAGGTATTAAAGGGATGCGCGCTGCGGCACGGACCGGCGCGATACCCAAATGGTGCGGAGACCGCGATGGAAGAGCTGCTGAGCGAATACTTCCCGATCCTGGTTTTCCTCGGGATCGCCATCACGGTTGCGATCCTGATGGTCTGCGGCAGCATGCTGGTCGCAAAGCAGAGCCCGGATTCGGAAAAGCTGTCGGCCTATGAATGCGGTTTCGAGGCGTTCGATGACGCCCGCTCGCGCTTTGATGTTCGGTTCTATCTCGTCACGCTGCTGTTCATCATCTTCGATCTGGAAGTCGCCTTCCTGTTCCCCTGGGCCGTTGCCCTGGGGGATATCGGCCTGTTCGGCTTCTGGTCGATGGTGATCTTCCTCGGCGTTCTGACAATCGGTTTCATCTATGAATGGCGCAAGGGAGCCCTGGAATGGGAGTGACCTCGGATCAGGCGGGCACCAGCCCCGCTGCGGCCACCGTCCTGCCGCCCGGACCGGGCCAGGATCTGGCATTGAATGCCGTCACCGACGCATTGCAGGACAAGGGCTTCGTCGTTGCCAATCTCGACAAGCTGGTGAACTGGGCGCGAACCGGTTCGCTCTGGCCGATGACCTTCGGGCTGGCCTGCTGTGCGGTGGAGATGATCCATGCCTATATGCCGCGCTATGACCTCGACCGGTTTGGCGTGGTGCCCCGGGGCAGTCCCCGCCAGTCGGACGTGATGATCGTCGCTGGCACACTGACCAACAAGATGGCCCCGGCGCTGCGCAAGGTCTACGACCAGATGGCGGAGCCGCGCTGGGTTATTTCCATGGGCTCCTGCGCCAATGGCGGCGGTTATTATCACTACAGCTATTCCGTTGTCCGGGGCTGCGACCGCATTGTGCCGGTCGATATCTATGTGCCCGGTTGTCCGCCGACAGCGGAGGCGCTGGTCTATGGCGTGCTGCAACTGCAAAAGAAGATCCGGCGCACGGGAACCATCGCGCGCTGACGGAACGCATTAAGGTATGGGATGGTCATGAGCGCGACACGCGAAGCCTTGCAGGACCTTGGGAATTACATCGATGCCAAGTTCGGCGATCAGATCGACGGGCAGAATTTGGTCAATGGCGAGTTGATCGTCACTGTTTCGTCGCAGAATCTGGTGAAGCTGTGCAAGTTCCTGCGCGACGATTCGCATTGTCTGTTCCAGCAGTTGGTCGATGTCTGCGGCGTCGATTTTCCGGATCGCGAAAAGCGGTTCGAGGTCGTCTATAATATGGTGAGTTTCAAGCATAACACGCGCTGTCGGGTGAAGGTGAATGCGGATGAGGATTCCGCCGTGCCATCCGTCGTCAAGATCTGGCCAACCGCCGATTGGTACGAGCGCGAGGTCTGGGACATGTACGGTGTCTTCTTCTCCGATCATCCGGACCTGCGCCGCATCCTGACCGATTACGGCTTCGACGGGCATCCGCAGCGTCGGGATTTCCCGCTGACCGGTTATGTCGAATTGCGCTATGACGATGAACAACGCCGCGTCGTCTATGAGCCGGTCAAGCTGACGCAGGAATTTCGCAGCTTCGATTTCATGAGCCCGTGGGAGGGAATGACCCCGACCCTGCCGGGTGACGAGAAGGCCACGGCTGCCGCGAAGGAAGGGGACAAGGCATGAGCCTCACCGATTCTTTCGACAAGCCGGTTGCCGCGCGGTCTCTGGGCGGCACCGATCAGGATCCGACGATCAAGACTCTGACGATGAATTTCGGCCCCCAGCATCCTGCTGCCCATGGCGTGTTGCGCATGGTGATGGAGATGGACGGGGAGGTGATCGAGCGCCTCGACCCGCATATTGGCCTGTTGCATCGCGGCACCGAGAAGCTGATCGAATACAAGACCTATCTGCAGGCGATTCCCTATTTCGACCGTCTGGACTATGTCGCGCCGATGGCGCAGGAACACGCCTTTTGTCTGGCAGCCGAACATCTGCTGGGCATAGCGCCGCCAGTGCGCGGCCAGTATATGCGGGTGCTGTTCGACGAGATCAGTCGGGTCCTAAATCACCTCCTCAACGTTCCTGCCTACGCCCTTGATGTCGGCGCAATGACCCCGATGCTCTGGGCCTTCGAGGAACGCGAGAAGCTGATGGAGTTCTATGAAGGCGTTTGCGGTGCGCGCCTGCATGCGGCCTATTACCGGGTCGGCGGCGTGCACCAGGACATGCCGCAGCATATGGCTGAGAAGATCGCGGAATGGGCGGATGCGTTTCCGAAATTCATCGACGATATGGAAAACATGCTAACCGAGAATCGCATCTTCAAGCAGCGGTCGGTTGATATCGGGATCATTTCCCCGGAAGATGCAATGGCCTGGGGGCTGACCGGGCCGGTACTGCGCGGATCAGGGATCGCCTGGGATCTGCGCAAGTCGCAGCCCTATGACGTTTACAGTGAAATGGATTTCGACATCCCGGTTGGTACCAATGGCGATTGCTATAGCCGCTATCTGGTGCGGGTCGAGGAAATGCGCCAGTCGCTGTCGATCATCAAGCAATGTCTGGCGAAGATGCCGTCAGGCCCGGTGATGATCGAGAACAGCAAGGTGGCTCCACCGCGTCGTGCCGACATGAAACGGTCGATGGAAGCACTGATCCATCATTTCAAGCTCTATACCGAGGGCTTTCACGTGCCGGAAGGCGAGACATATACCGCCGTCGAGGCTCCGAAAGGGGAATTTGGCGTCTATCTTGTCGCCGATGGGTCAAACCGGCCCTATCGCTGCAAGATCCGCGCGCCGGGCTTTGCGCATCTGCAAGTGATGGATCATGTCTGCAAGGGACACATGCTGGCGGATTCCGTCGCAGTGCTGGGGTCGTTCGACGTTGTGTTCGGAGAGATCGACCGCTAAGAGCGGTCGGGCTTAAAAGGGTATTTTGATGATGACGGCAGAGAGCATGGCGACAGAGAGTTTCGAGTTCACCGGCGACTTCCTGAAGGAGGCCGAGCGGAACATTGCGAAATATCCGCAGGATCGCCCTCAGTCCGCCGTGCTGGCGCTGTTGTTCCTGGCACAGCAGCAACGCCATGATCAGGGCCATTATGTCGATGCGGCGGCGATGCGGAAGATCTCCGACATGCTCGACATGCCCTATATCCGGGTGATGGAGGTGGCGAGCTTCTTCACCCAGATCAATCTGGAGCCGGTGGGAGAATTCCATATCCAGCTTTGCGGCACAACGCCCTGTATGCTGCGCGGCGCGGAAGACATCCGCGCGGCCATCGAGGGCAAGCTTGGTATTCATGCCGGTCAGACGACGGGGGACCGCAAGTTCACCCTGACCGAAGTTGAGTGCCTGGGGGCCTGCTGCAATGCGCCGATGGTGCAGATCAATGACGATTATTTCGAGGATCTGACGCCTGATATCATGACCGACCTCATTGACCGTCTTGCAAGGGGCGAGGCAGTGACGCCGGGCCCGCAGAACGGTCGAAGCTGTTCCGAACCGGAAGGTGGCCCGATGGTGCTGCAATCCGGCCCGGCACCTCAGGTCAGAAGTTAGGGAAGGGGGCTTGAACCATGCCGGATTGGTCTCCGCTCAAGGACGAGGATCGCATCTTTCAGAATCTCTACGGCTATCACCCGTGGAACCTGGAAGCCGCGCGGAAACGGGGTGCCTGGGACAATACCAAGGCACTGATCGACCTCGGGCGTGACAAGATCGTCGAGATCGTCAAGGCATCCGGCCTGCGTGGACGGGGCGGTGCGGGCTTCCCGACCGGTCTGAAATGGTCCTTCATGCCCAAGGCGACCTCCGAAAAGCCGTCCTATCTGGTGGTGAATGCGGATGAATCCGAGCCCGGTACCTGCAAGGACCGGGAAATCATGCGGAATGATCCGCATACTTTCATCGAAGGTTGCCTGCTGGCCTCCATCGGCATGGGCGCGCATCACTGTTACATCTATATCCGGGGCGAATACCGCCTTGAATATGATGTTATGGAGCAGGCGATTGCCGAGGCCTATGCCGCTGGTCTGGTCGGCAAAGGTGCTTGCGGCAGCGACTATGATTTCGACATCTACATTCATCACGGCGCTGGGGCCTATATCTGCGGTGAGGAAACCGCGCTGCTGGAAAGCCTGGAGGGCAAGAAGGGGCAGCCGCGCCTGAAGCCCCCATTCCCGGCCATGGCGGGCCTGTATGGTTGCCCGACGACGGTGAACAATGTCGAGAGCATCGCGGTTGCGCCTGCGATCCTGCGGCGGGGGGCTGAATGGTTTCTGGGCTTCGGGCGTGAGAACAATGCCGGGACCAAGCTGTTTTGCGTCTCCGGGCATGTGAACAAGCCCTGCAATATCGAAGAGGCGATGTCGATTCCGCTGAAAGAACTGCTGGAGCGGCATTGCGGCGGCGTGCGTGGCGGCTGGGACAATCTGAAGGCGGTCATTCCCGGCGGATCGTCCGTGCCGTTGCTGCCCAGGGATATCTGCGACACGGTGCTGATGGATTTCGACGCGCTGAAGGAACAGCGCTCGGGCCTGGGCACGGCGGCGGTGATCGTGATGGATCAGTCAACGGATGTGATCAAGGCCATCGCGCGGCTGAGTTATTTCTATAAGCACGAAAGCTGCGGCCAGTGCACGCCTTGCCGTGAAGGCACTGGCTGGATGTGGCGGGTGATGGAGCGTCTGGTGCGCGGCGAAGCGGAGATCGAGGAGATCGATACTCTGATCGAGGTGACCAAACAGGTGGAAGGCCATACGATCTGTGCGCTGGGCGACGCGGCGGCCTGGCCGATCCAGGGATTGGTACGCCATTTCCGCGACGAGATCGAAGACCGCATCAAGAACCGCACGCGTCTGGCGATGCCGAAATCCGGCATGGTCAGCGCGGCGGCGGCAGAATAGGAGAGAATGAAGGAAGATCATGACGATCAGCATATCCTTTCCGAAAATACGGAAAAGGTGACGCCGAAGCTGGTACTGGGAGCCTATGGGAAATGGGGGAAGTTCCTCGGTAGTCAACTTGTGCTTCAGGTGGCGTGTTCGTTTGTGATTGCGGCAGTGATTGGGTTATGGGCGCTATTCTAATAGTTAGCGCGGTATGAATAGGAACGGAAAGTCGAAATGGCGACGATAACGGTCAAGATTAACGGGCAGGAGCATGAGGTCGAGCAGGGCATGACCGTGCTGCAGGCCTGCGAGCAGGTTGGTGTGGAAGTGCCGCGCTTCTGCTATCATGAGCGTCTGTCGGTTGCCGGAAACTGCCGCATGTGCCTGGTTGAGGTGAAGCCGGGCCCGCCGAAACCCGCAGCCTCCTGTGCGCTTCCGGTTGCGCCAAATCAGGAAATTTTCACCGAATCCGAGATGGTGGTGAAGGCGCGCAAGGGCGTGATGGAGTTCCTGCTGATCAACCATCCGCTGGACTGCCCGATCTGCGATCAGGGTGGCGAATGCGACTTGCAGGATCAGGCCATGGCCTTCGGGCGCGATGGATCGCGCTATACCGAGAACAAGCGCGCGGTAAAAGACAAGTATATGGGGCCGCTGATCAATACGATCATGACCCGCTGCATCCATTGCACGCGCTGTGTGCGCTTCGTTGCAGAAGTGGCGGGCGTTGAGGAAATTGGCTTGCTCAATCGCGGCGAGAATGCCGAGATTTCGAGCCTGGAAAAGGCGGTGGACAGCGAGTTGTCGGCCAATGTGATCGACCTCTGCCCGGTCGGCGCGCTGACATCCAAACCCTATGCCTTCAATGCGCGGCCCTGGGAGTTGAAGAAGACCGAAAGCGTCGATGTGATGGATGCAGTCGGCTCCAACATCCGCGTCGATACGCGTGGCAATGAGGTGATGCGCGTGCTGCCGCGCCTCAACGAGGACGTGAACGAGGAATGGATTTCCGACAAGACGCGCTATGCCTGCGACGGACTGCGCCGCCAGCGCCTCGACCGGCCCTATGTGCGGGGCATGGACGGGAAGCTGAAACCCGCTTCCTGGCAGGATGCCATGACGGCGGTCGCCAAGGCGGCGGCGGGATTGAAGGGGGACCAGATCGCTGCGCTGGTCGGTGATCAGGCCTGTGTGGAGAGTGTTTATTCACTCCGGAAACTGATGGACAGCCTCGGCTCCCCCAACATGGATTGCCGCCAGGATGGCGCGAAACTCCAGGCCGGTATCCGGGCAGGCTATGTCTTCAACAGCACGATTGCCGGGATTGACGAAGCCGATGCGCTGCTGATCGTCGGGTCGAATGTCCGCTGGGAAGCGCCGATCATCAATGCCCGCATCCGCAAGCGCTGGCTGCACGGGAAGCTCAAGGTCGCGACCATCGGTCAGCCGGTCACAACGACCTATGACAGCGACTATCTGGGGGCGGGTCCGGAGACCCTGAAACAGGTCGCGTCCGGCGACCATCCTTTCGCCGACGTGCTGAAAAATGCGGAACGCCCGATGCTGATCGTCGGGCAGGGGGCGCTGGCCCGCAAGGACGGGGCGGCGGTACTGGCCGCCGTGAAGCAGATCGCCGATATGTGCGGATTGATCAAGGATGGCTGGAACGGTTTCAACGTGCTGCACACGGCGGCGGGCCGGGTCGGCGCGCTGGATGTCGGCTTCGTTCCGGGGGATGAGGGCGCGGATCGCGACGGGATCATAGCTGGCGCGCAATCCGGTGCCGTGAAGCTGGTCTACTTGCTGGGCGTGGATCAAATTGATACGGGGTCGCTGAAGGACAGCGATGCCTTTGTCGTCTATCATGGCCATCACGGTGATGCCGGTGCCCATGCCGCCGACGTGATCTTCCCCGGTGCCGCCTATACCGAAAAGAACGCCACATATGTGAATACCGAGGGTCGCGTGCAGCTTGGCCGTCGCGCCGCTTTCCCGCCGGGGGAGGCTAAGGACGATTGGGCGATCCTGCGGGCGCTGTCGGAAACACTGGGCAAGCCCTTGCCCTGGATCGATTTCGACGGTCTGCGCAAGGCCATGCGGGCGGATTATCCGCATCTGGCGCGGATCGATGATGCGGAAGCCGCCAGCTGGGCCGATTTCGGGGTATCGGGAACTATGGACTCCGCGCCTTTCGTGTCGCCCATCGAAAATTTCTACATGACCGACCCGATTTCGCGGGCATCGGAAACCATGGCGGAATGTACCCAGACATTCCTGTTGGACCGTCGCGGGGAAGGGACCGGAACCCATGGCTGACCTGTTCGAAGGCATCTGGTGGACGGGCTATGTCTGGCCCACCCTGATCACGGTCCTGTTGATTGTGGCGATCATGGTCCCGGTTCTGGTTTCCGTCGCCTATCTGACTCTGGCGGAGCGCAAGGTCATCGGCTGGATGCAGTTGCGCAAGGGCCCCAATGTCGTTGGCCCCTTCGGCTTGTTGCAGCCTTTCGCCGACGGGCTGAAACTGCTGATGAAGGAAACCATCATCCCATCGGGTGCGAATCCGGTGCTGTTTCTGATCGCGCCGATGCTGACCTTTGTGCTGGCCATTGTCGCCTGGGCAGTGATTCCCTTCGATGAGGGCTGGGTGCTGGCGGATATCAATGTCGGCGTGCTGTATCTCTTCGCCATCTCGTCGCTTGGCGTCTATGGCATCATTGTCGCGGGATGGGCATCGAATTCCAAATACGCCTTCCTCGGGGCGCTGCGCTCGGCGGCGCAGATGGTTTCCTATGAAGTCTCCATCGGCTTCGTGATCGTGACAGTGTTGCTCTGCGTTGGGTCGCTGAACCTGAGTGACGTCGTGCGGGCCCAGGCCGGGGGCGGTTTCTGGAACTGGTACTTCCTGCCGCTGTTGCCGATGTTCGTGGTCTTCATCATCTCGGCGCTGGCAGAGACGAATCGCGCACCGTTTGACCTGCCGGAGGCGGAGGCGGAACTGGTATCGGGCTACAATGTCGAATATTCGGCCATGGCCTTTGCCCTGTTCTTCCTGGGCGAATATGCCAACATGATCCTGATGAGCGGCATGACCGTTGTCCTGTTCCTTGGCGGCTGGCTGCCGATTGTGGACGCCGCGCCCTTCACCTGGATACCGGGGCCGATCTGGTTCGCGATCAAGATCGCCTTCGTATTGTTCATCTTCCTGTGGGTTCGGGCGACCTTCCCGCGCTATCGCTATGACCAGTTGATGCGGCTGGGCTGGAAAGTGTTCCTGCCTCTGTCGCTGTTCTGGGTCGTCGCGACGGCCGGGTTCCTTGTTGCCTTCGACCTGCTGCCCACCCACTGACGGAAAGGAGAGCCGCGCCATGGTTAGTCTGGAGCGTACCGCGAAGTCCTTTCTTCTGGCGGAGCTGTTGAGTGGCATGGGCCTGACGTTGAAAATGATGTTCCGGCCCAAGCATACGATCAACTATCCCTATGAGAAGGGCCCCCTGAGTCCGCGTTTTCGGGGCGAGCATGCGCTGCGCCGTTATCCCAACGGGGAAGAACGCTGCATCGCCTGCAAGCTGTGCGAGGCGGTCTGCCCGGCACAGGCGATCACCATCGAGGCGGAGCCGCGCGATGACGGCTCGCGGCGGACGACCCGCTATGACATTGACATGACGAAATGCATCTATTGCGGCTACTGTCAGGAAGCCTGTCCGGTGGATGCCATTGTTGAGGGACCGAATTTCGAATTCGCCACCGAAACCCGTGAGGAGCTGTTCTATAACAAGGACAAACTCCTGGCGAATGGCGAGCGATGGGAGGCGGAGATCGCCTCCAACCTTGAAATGGATGCGCCGTACCGGTAAGCGGGGGGCCACGCGCCCTTAACCGGGGCGTTACTGATTTGACGTCCATTGGGACGTTGCTGAATTAAGGGGGGAACCGATGGCATTCGCCGGGTTCATGTTTTACATTTTCGCCGCGATCACCGTGGCCTGCGGCGTGATGGTCATCACGTCCCGCAATCCGGTGCATTCGGTCCTCTTCCTGATCCTCGCCTTCTTCAATGCGGCGGGACTCTTCGTCCTGATCGGGGCGGAGTTCCTGGCGATGATCCTGGTCGTCGTCTATGTCGGTGCGGTCGCGGTTCTGTTCCTCTTCGTCGTGATGATGCTGGACGTGAATTTCGTCGAACTGCGCCGGGGGATGAAGCGCTATGTCTATCTTGGCGCGACTTTGGGCGGTATCCTGTTTCTGGAACTGGCCGTAGTTGCCTTGTCCTGGACGCTCGGGCCGGAAATGTCGACGATCACCCTGGGTCCGGTGGTGGGAGAGGTTCACAACACGCGGGCTCTCGGTCAAATTCTCTATACCGACTATGTCTACCTGTTCCAGGGGGCCGGGATGATCCTGCTGGTGGCGATGGTGGGGGCAATCGTGCTGACCCTGCGGCAGCGGTCGGGCGTTCGGAAACAGAATATCGGCGATCAGGTCGCGCGCTCGTCCAAGGACGAGGTTCGCGTGGTTAAGGTCGATTCCGGCAGCGGCATATAGGCAGGGGCGGAACCATGGAAATCGGACTTTCGCATTATCTGGCCGTCGCGGCGATCTTGTTCACGCTTGGCCTGTTCGGGATTTTCCTGAACCGTCGCAACGTGATCGTGATCCTGATGTCGGTCGAACTGATGCTGCTTGCGGTGAACATCAATCTGGTGGCCTTCTCGGCCTTTCTGCAGGACCTCACCGGGCAGGTCTTCGCGATGTTCGTACTGACCGTTGCTGCGGCGGAGGCGGCCATCGGCCTTGCCATCCTGGTGGTCTTCTATCGCAACCGCGCTTCGATCGCGGTTGACGATGTCAATAACATGAAGGGTTAGAGGCGCAGATCCGATGGAAGCACTGATCGTATTCCTGCCGTTGATCGGCGCGCTGGTGGCCGGGTTCGCCGGTCGCGCAATTGGCGGGCACAATGGGGATCTGTTCGCGCAGATCGTCTCCTCCGGCCTGCTGGTGATTGCCGCGCTGATGTCCTGGGTTGTCTTCATCAAGGTCGGCATCCTGGCGGACAGCCCGGCGGATAAGGCTTATACGGTCGAGTTGATGCGATGGGTGACGGTCGGTGATTTCTCCTTCGACTGGTCTCTCCGGATCGATACGTTGACCGGTGTGATGCTGGTTGTGGTCACCACCGTTTCGTCACTGGTGCACATCTATTCCATCGGCTACATGCATCACGATCCCAGTGTGCCACGCTTTCAGGCCTATCTCAGCCTGTTTACCTTCATGATGCTGATGCTGGTGACAGCCGACAATCTGGTTCAGATGTTCTTCGGCTGGGAAGGGGTCGGCCTTGCCTCCTATCTGCTGATCGGATTCTGGTACAAGAAGCCATCGGCTAATGCGGCGGCGATCAAGGCCTTCGTTGTCAATCGCGTGGGTGATTTCGGCTTTGCGCTCGGCATATTCGGGGTATTCGTGCTGACTGGCGCGCTGGCTTTCGACGATATCTTCGCGGCTATTCCGGGGATTATCGAGAGTGGTGAGCAGGGCGAAAGCTTTACCTTCCTGTGGATGACCCTGACCCCGCAGGAGGCCGTGACCACGGTCTGCCTGCTGCTGTTCATGGGGGCGATGGGGAAATCGGCGCAGCTTGGTCTGCATACCTGGCTGCCGGACGCGATGGAGGGGCCAACCCCCGTTTCCGCGCTGATCCATGCCGCGACGATGGTGACGGCGGGCGTCTTCATGGTCTGCCGTCTGTCGCCGATCTTTGAATTCTCCGAGACGGCGCTGCTGGTCGTGACCTTCGTGGGGGCCTCCACCGCATTCTTTGCGGCAACGGTCGGCCTGACCCAGAATGATATCAAGCGGGTGATCGCCTATTCGACCTGTTCCCAGCTTGGCTATATGTTCTTTGCTGCGGGAGTTTCGGCCTATCCGGCGGCGATGTTCCATCTGTTCACCCATGCGTTCTTCAAGGCGCTGCTGTTCCTTGGCGCGGGCGCGGTCATTCATGCTGTCTCTGACGAGCAGGACATGCGCCGCATGGGCGGCCTCGGCCCGCTGATCAAGAAGACGATGATCATGATGTGGATCGGTTCGCTGGCACTGACCGGGATTGGCATTCCCGGGACGCCGATAGGTTTCGCCGGGTTCTTCTCGAAGGATGTCATCCTGGAGAGTGCTTACGGTGCCCATAGTGGTATCGGCCTGTATGCCTTCTGGCTTGGCATTGCCGCTGCGGTGATGACCGCCTTCTATTCCTGGCGGCTGTTGTGGATGACGTTCCACACTCCGGCGCGGGCGGATGAGCGGGTGATGGCGCATGTCCATGAATCGCCCAATACGATGTTGATTCCGCTTTATGTTCTCGCCTTTGGCGCGGTCTTTGCGGGGGCGGTGTTCTATCCCTACTTCACCGGCCATCACTATCAGGAATTCTGGGGTGATTCGATCCTGATCCTGGAACAGCATCAGGCATTGGAAAATGCCCATCACGTGCCGCTCTGGGTAAAATGGCTGCCGCTGGTGGTCGGTATCATCGGGATCGCGGGTGCGGTCTGGGTCTATCGCAACGGGCTGGAGAAGGGGCGTCGGATCGGGGATTTCTGGGGGCCGTTCTATCAGTTCTCCTTTAACAAATGGTATTTCGATGAGCTGTATGACTTCCTTTTCGTGCGGCCCTGCTTCTGGCTGGGTCGGCTGTTCTGGAAGCGTGGCGACGGCAGCATCATTGACGGGCTGGGGCCAGATGGGGTGGCGAAAGCCACTACGTCGGCGGCTGGTCGTATTAGCGTGCTGCAGAGCGGCTATCTATACCATTACGCATTCGCCATGCTGATCGGGGTCGTCGTGCTGATCAGCTTCTATTTGTTGGCCCATTAGGGCCGTCGGGAAGGGACCGAACTTCACCATGTCGGACGCCTCGTTTCCTCTTCTCAGCCTGATGACCTTCGCGCCGCTGATCGGTGCGTTCTTCGTCCTGATCATTCGCGGTAAGCCGGATGAGGTTGCCCGCAATGCACGCTGGGTTGCCTTAACCGCATCATTGACGACATTCCTGTTGTCGTTGCTGGTGCTGGCCAATTTCGACGGCTCGACGCCGGATTTCCAGCTTGTCGAGTATCAGCCCTGGCTGGAGAGCCTCGGTATCGGCTACAAGGTCGGTGTTGACGGGATTTCGATCTGGTTCGTCCTGCTTTCCACCCTGCTGACGCCGCTCTGCATCCTCGCCTCCTGGCAGTCGATCAAGCTGCGGGTGCGGGAATACATGATCGCCTTCCTGGTGCTGGAAACCATGATGGTCGGTATGTTCGTAGCCCTGGACATGCTACTGTTCTATATCTTCTTCGAAGGTGTGCTGCTGCCGATGTTCCTGATCATCGGCGTCTGGGGTGGGGGTCGCCGGATCTATGCGGCCTTCAAGTTTTTCCTCTACACGTTGCTCGGTTCGATCCTGATGCTGGTTGCCCTGATCGCGCTCTATTATGCGGCGGGCGGCACCACCGATATTCCGACCATGATGGCAACGACCTTCGCAACGGACCTGCAGATGCTGGTCTGGCTGGCCTTCTTTGCCAGTTTCGCGGTGAAGGTGCCAATGTGGCCGGTTCATACCTGGTTGCCGGATGCGCATGTGGAAGCTCCGACGGCGGGGTCTGTCATCCTGGCGGGCGTGCTGTTGAAGATGGGGGGCTATGGTTTCCTGCGCTTCTCCATCCCAATGATGCCGATTGCGTCGGATGCCTATGCGCCGCTGGTCTTCACGCTGTCCTGCATCGCGGTCGTCTATACCTCGCTGGTCGCGCTGGTGCAGGAAGATATGAAGAAACTGATCGCCTATTCCTCCATTGCTCATATGGGATTTGTGACGGCGGCGATCTTTTCGATGAATGAGACCGCCGTGGCGGGCTCGATCATCCAGATGTTGAGCCACGGGCTGGTGTCCGGTGCGCTTTTCCTCTGTGTCGGCGTCGTCTATGACCGGCTGCATACGCGGGAAATCTCCCGCTATGGCGGGCTTGCCTCGATCATGCCGAAATATGCCCTGGTCTTCATGCTCTTTACCATGGCCTCGGTCGGTCTGCCGGGAACGAGCGGGTTCGTCGGTGAATTCCTGATCCTCTATGGCGCATTCGAGCACAATACCTGGGTCGCCGCTTTCCTGGCCACCGGCATGGTGCTGGGGGCCGCCTATATGCTTTATCTCTATCGCCGGGTCGTCTTCGGTGAGATCAAGAAGGATGACGTGAAGGCCATGCTGGATATGAGTCCGCGCGAAATCGCGATTTTCGCGCCGCTGGTCATCCTGACTCTGTGGATGGGGATCTATCCGTCGACCTTCCTTGATCCGATTGAGGTCTCGGTTGCCAATCTTGTCGAAACCTATGATGCGGCCCTGGCCGCGGCCGAGCAGGCCGCCGCCCTGGCCACACAGCAATAACGATGAGGAGGGATCAGCATCATGTCCTTTGAAACCTCCTTCATTTCGCCCGCACTGCCGGAAATCTTCCTGGCGGTCAGCGTCATGGCGCTGATGATGGTCGGTGTCTTCTCGCCCGCCAAAACCGCGCTCGGGCGGGTGTCCTTGCTGGCCATCCTTGTGCTGGTCGTCACCGGGATCCTGATCGCGATGCAGGGATCGAACTATCAGCGTGCGATGGGCGGTCTATTCGTCGTCGACAGTTTCGCACTGTATATGAAGCTGCTGGTGATCGTGGCCGCGATCTGCGCGCTGCTGATGAGTGATGCCTATATCCGGCGTGAGGGAATGGCGCGGTTCGAATATCCGATCCTGCTGTGCTTTGCGACGCTCGGCATGCTGATGATGGTTTCGGCCAACGATCTGATGTCGCTCTATATCGGTCTGGAATTGCAGAGCCTTTCGCTCTATGTCGTCGCGGCCTTCCAGCGGGATCAGTTGCGATCCACGGAAGCGGGCCTGAAATATTTTGTTCTGGGTGCACTCAGTTCCGGGTTGCTGCTCTATGGCTGTTCATTGATCTACGGTTTTGCCGGAACAACGAATTTCGATGGTCTTGCAATCCAGATGACGGCCACTGCGACAGCGCCGACCGGGCTGATCGTCGGCCTCGTCTTCCTGTCCGCCGGTCTGGCCTTCAAGATATCGGCCGTGCCCTTCCATATGTGGACGCCGGATGTTTATGAGGGATCCCCAACCGCCGTCACCGCCTTCTTCGCCGTCGCACCGAAGATTGCCGCGATGGCGCTGATCCTGCGCGTGATGCTGGAGCCTTTCGGTTCGCTGATTGGGGAGTGGCAGCAGATCATCTGGCTGATTTCCGTCGCCTCCATGGTTCTTGGTGCCTTCGCTGCCATTGCCCAGACCAATATCAAACGCCTGATGGCCTATTCCTCCATTGGCCATGTCGGCTATGCCTTGATGGGGCTTGCCGCCGGAACCGAAGCTGGAGCCGGGGGCGTCATGCTCTACATGACGATCTATCTGGCGATGAATGTCGGAACCTTCGCGATCATCCTGTCGATGAAGATCAAGGACCGGATGGTAGAGCAGATTTCCGACCTCGCCGGGCTTTCCAAATCGCGGCCCGGCATGGCGCTGGCATTGATGCTGTTCATGTTTTCAATGGCAGGCATTCCGCCGCTGGCGGGTTTCTTCGGCAAGTTCTTCGTCTTCCGGGCCGCCCTTGATGCCGGACTGGTCTATCTGGTCGTGATCGGAGCCGTCACCAGCGTGGTCAGCGCCTTCTATTATCTGCGTATCATCAAGGTGATGTATTTTGATGAACCGGATGAGGTGATTGACCCGATGGAAGGCCGGACGATGAAGGGAATTCTCGTCGTTTCCGCCATCGCCATTCTGGTCTTCATTCTGGTACCGCAGCAGATCGCCGACTATGCGGCTTATGCCGCGACGTCGCTGTTCCCCGGGTGAGCCTGAGCCTGGATCGGGCGAGTGGTGGCGCGGTCCCGCCCGGCTGGACCTGCCATCGGTTCGAGAGCATCGGCTCCACCATGGATGCCGCGCGCGACATGGCACGGGTGGATGCGCCGGATCGCACCCTGGTCCGCGCGGACGAGCAGCGCGGCGGGAGGGGACGACACGGGCGTAGCTGGGTGTCTGAACCCGGCAATCTCTATATGACGGTTCTGCTGCGGGAAACCCGTCCGCTTGCGGATTGTGCGCAGCTTTCCTTTGCCGCCGCCCTTGCCCTGGATGGGGCCATGGACATGCCCGGCGTCACGCTGAAATGGCCGAATGACGTGCTGATCCGGGGCAGGAAGATCGCCGGTATCCTGCTGGAAGCGGGTGGGGAGGCGGCATCGCCCTGGATTTTGATCGGCATGGGAATCAATGTTGCACATCATCCAGCGGATACACCCTATCCCGTGACGCATCTGGCGGCGGAAGGCGGAGAGAGTACCCTTGATGCGCTTTGCCACAGGGTTCTGGAAGGAATCGACCGATGGCGCGGGATTTGGCATAAGCAAGGCGCGCAGGAACTGCACAGAGCCTGGCTTGCCAAGGCGCATGGGCGCGGAGAACGGCTGCGGGTGAGACTGCCGGATCGGGAGCTTCACGGGTGTTTCGAGGCGCTGGATGACAGCGGTGCGCTGCTGCTCCGGGACGATGAGGGAAAATGTCATCGGATCACGGCTGGTGATGTATTCTTCACCTGAAAGGAAGGGAGGCTTCGATGCTGCTTGCAATTGACTCCGGCAATACCAATGTCGTCTTCGGCGTGTTCGATGGCATCGACTTCGTGAAGGCCTTTCGCTGTGCCAATGATCCCAAGCGCACGGCGGATGAATATATCGTCTGGCTCAGTGAGTTGATGAAGCTCAATGATCTGGATCATACCAGGATAACCGGAACGGTCATCGGATCGGTCGTGCCGGAAACCGAATTCAATCTGGTCAGCCTGTGCCGCCGTTATTTCAACGGCGAACCGGTGGTGATCGGTCAGCCGGACGTCAAACTCGGCATCGAGGTTCTGATCGACCGCCCGGAGCAGGCGGGCGCGGACCGGCTGGTCAATGCGGTTGAGGCACATAAATCCTATGGCGGACCGCTGATCTGTATCGATTTCGGGACGGCGACGACGTTTGATGTCGTTGATGGAGATGGAAATTATCGCGGCGGCGTGATCGCGCCGGGGATCAGGCTTTCGCTGGAGGCGCTTTATCTTGCCTCTGCGAAGTTGCCCCTGGTGGAGGTTGCGCCATCAAAGACGATCATCGGAAAGTCCACCGTGCATGCGATGCAGTCGGGGATTTTCTGGGGCTATGTCAGCATGATCGAAGGCATGGTGGAACGTATCCGCCTGGAATATGGAGAAGACATGAAAGTAATCGGAACCGGTGGCCTGGCGGAACTTTTCGCCGAGCGCACTGCGGTTATCCAGCATACCGACCGCTCGCTCACCCTGCGCGGACTGGTGGAAATCTATCAGCGGAACGGGGGTATCGTATGACCGCGCTTGGTTTCCGCGAGACGGATACGCCTGGTATTGATGAGTTTCTGTTCCTTCCACTGGGGGGCACGGGTGAGATCGGAATGAATCTCAATCTTTACGGCCATGACGAGAAATGGCTGATGGTCGATTGCGGCATCACATTTGGCGATGACCGGACGCCTGGCATTGATGTGATCATGCCCGATCCCTCCTTCATCGAGGAGCGGCTGGAGGATCTGTGCGGCCTGGTCCTGACCCATGCCCATGAGGATCATCTGGGCGCGGTCCAGTATCTCTGGCCCCGGCTGCGCTGTCCGATTTATGCGACGCCCTTCACTGCCGCCGTGCTGCGCCGGAAGCTCTCCGAAGTGGATTTCGGTCGCAAGGTGAAGATTATTGAAGTGCCGATGTCCGGTACTTTCGATGTCGGCCCGTTCAATATCGAACTGATCACGCTGACTCATTCGATCCCGGAGCCGAACGCACTGGTGATCCGAACGCCCAAGGGGGCGGTGCTGCATACCGGGGACTGGAAACTAGATCCCGATCCCCTGGTTGGTCCGACCACCGATGAGGCGCGTCTGATCGCGCTTGGTGAGGAGGGCGTACTGGCCATGGTCTGCGATTCGACCAATGCCATGAATGCCGGGCGCAGCGGTTCCGAGGGCGATGTGCGTCGGAACCTTGCCGATGTGGTGCGTGAGTGCAGGGGTGGCGTGGCGATTGCCTGTTTTGCCTCCAACGTCGCGCGGATGGAAAGCGCGGCCAAGGCGGCGCTCGCCTGCGGACGGAAACCGGCGCTGGTCGGGCGTTCGCTCTGGCGGATGGACGAATGCGCGCGGGAATGCGGCTATTTGCAGGATCTGCCGCCCTTTCTGAACGACGAGGCAGCCTCCAAGCTGCCACCGGACAAGGTGCTGCTGATCTGTACCGGCAGTCAGGGGGAGCCGCGCGCGGCATTGGCCCGGATTGCCCGGAACGACCATAACAACATCAAGCTTGGCGAGAACGATACGGTGATCTTCTCCAGCCGGGAAATTCCGGGGAATGAGGTCGCCATCGGCGAATTACAGAACGCGCTGACGGAACGCGGCTGTACCATCATCACCGCCAATGATGCGGATATTCATGCCTCCGGCCATCCCAACCGGGATGAACTGGCGGATATGTATTCCTGGATTCGCCCACGCCTGGCCGTGCCTGTGCATGGCGAGCACCGCCATTTGCTGGCCCATGCCCGGCTGGCGCAAAGCTGTCAGGTGCCCCATGGCATCGTTGCCCATAACGGGATGCTGCTGAATCTGACCCCGAATGGCGCGGAAATTCTGGACGAGGTCTATTCCGGACGTCTTGCGGTGGATGGCGACCGGTTGATTCCGATGGATCACGGCTCGATCCGTCAGCGCAAGAGGCTGGCGCTCAACGGGGCGGCGGTCGTCTCCATCGCATTGGACAAGGCCGGTCGGCTGGTCGACGAAGCACAGCTAACCCTGTCTGGCCTGCTGGATTCAGATGGGCCGGAATGGGAAGAATTGCTGGATCTGGCCGAGGATACGGTCGAGGGGCTGAGCAAGGCGCAGTTGAAGGACGATGCCCATGTCTGCGAGGCGGTGCGGATCGCGCTGCGTCGCAAGTTACAGCAACTGACCCGCAGGCGGCCCCAGGTCGATGTGCATCTGATCCGCGTATAGAAAGGTTTGGGAAGGGATTTGAGGAATGATCGGGAAGCTCAATCATGTTGCCATCGTGGTCCCCGACCTGGCGGCGGCCAGTGCGGTCTACCGCGATGTTCTGGGCGGCGAGGTTTCGGAACCCCATGATCTGCCGGAGCACGGGGTGACGACGGTTTTCGTCACTCTGCCCAATACGAAGATAGAGCTTCTGCATCCTTTCGGCCCTGACTCCCCCATTGCGAAATTCCTCCACGGCAATCCGTCCGGCGGCATGCATCATGTCTGCTATGAGGTGGAGGATATCCTGGCCGCCCGCGACCGCCTGAAGGCGCAGGGCGCACGGGTGCTGGGCGATGGGGAACCGAAGATTGGGGCCCATGGCAAGCCGGTGCTGTTCCTGCATCCCAAGGATTTTTGTGGCACCCTCGTCGAACTCGAACAGATCTAGGCCCGTATCGTGAGCATCGCCTCTTTCATCGTCGTCTATATCATCGCCTGGTGGCTGGTGTTCTTCATCGTCCTGCCGATCGGGGTGAGGCGGGACGACGCGCCGGAAACGGGCCACGATACCGGTGCACCGGTCCGGCACATGATCGGAAAGAAAGCCCTGTGGTCGACCCTCGGGGCTGCACTCCTTCTGCTGGCCTACTGGCTGGCTGTGGATATATTTCAGGTAAGGGTGCTCTGAGCCATGGGCTGGTATTGCGACTATGCCATCGGCGATGCGGTCCATGGCTCCTACCACGATACGGAATACGGCTTTCCTGAAATGGATGAGCGACGCCTGTTCGAACGGCTGGTGATGGAGATCATGCAGGCGGGACTGAACTGGGGTCTGATCCTGAAAAAGCGTGAAGGCCTGAATGCCGCCTTTGACGGGTTCGATGTCGATGCTGTTGCGGGTTATGGCGAGGCGGAGGTGGCGCGTTTGCTGGCCGATGCCAATATCGTGCGCAACCGACTGAAGGTGCATGCTGCGATCCATAATGCACAGGTGATCCAATCCCTGCGACAGAGCCATGGTGGTTTCGCCGACTGGCTCGCCGCCCATCACCCGCTGACCAAGCCGCAATGGGTTAAACTGTTCAAGAAGACCTTCCGCTTCACGGGCGGAGAGATCACCGGCGAATTCCTGATGTCCATCGGCTATCTGCCCGGCACCCACCGCCCCGACTGCCCCGCCCAGTCCCGCATCACCGCCCTGTCACCTCCCTGGATGAAGGTTGGTGCAGATTTTTAAGAGGCTGTGTGAAGCACTGGGATTTCGCTGATCCCTCTCACCCAACCCCGTTCAGCACCGTCATTACCGCCGTCTGCAGGGCGGTCGTCGCGATCACCATCGGGCCGTTCCAGCGCCAGGCGGTGGTCCAGCCGCTCTGGCCGGTGACGCGGGCCATGTAGAGATTGGTGGCGGAGAAGGGGGAGATGTTGGTGCCCTGCCTTCCAATCATTATCAGCACCGGAGTACAGATAATCCTCGGTAGCATCCGCAGGCACGGTCCTTGCACCTTTCGTCCATCGCCGACCATGTACCAACCGCGCATTAAGCTAAAAAATCAATATGATCGATAGTAAAAAAATAAATAAAAAGTCAGAAACGATATCCTTTTCATCAAAATTTCCAAATACATATCAAATTTAATAGTTCCATCCTGAACAAATGTAACGCCAGAATGAGATAAACTTACACCTTCCTTACCGTAGGCGCTTATGTAAAATACCATCAGAATCAGTAAATATAAAAATGATATAAAAATCATTGATCGCTTTTTATCTCGATCTTTAAAAAAAATCATTGAAGAAGAAGAAAGTATGCAAAAAAAAATTAATATCATGGAATATGCACTTGAATTTAAACTAATATAAATAGATTCAATAAAATCATATTTTCTATAAATAAAACTATAAAAAACAATGGTAGATAAACCACATAAAAATGCCAAAAATAAAGAATACAACTGACCAAGGGCAGTTACCTTCAAAAATATAGGTTCTTTTAGTTTATTTTCCCTACAGACCGTAAATTTACTCCGTATATTTCTGCACTGTTTTCCCATTTTTCGCTTCATACAGTTGATTCTAATCAGAACGATCACATCGAAGAATCAGAACCGGCTACAGACATTCTAATCCTGATGTCTCCTTCTCAATCATGATAAATAGTTCCTTTCTTTTTGATATACAATTTTTAGGTTAGTATAAGATGTTCTTAATCACCGCTACCAGATCCCGTTCAGCACCGTCATTACCGCCGCCAGCAGGGCGGTCGTCGCGATCACCATCGGGCCGTTCCAGCGCCAGGCGGTGGTCCAGCCGCTTTGGCCGGTGACGCGGGCCATGTAGAGATTGGTGGCGGAGAAGGGGGAGATGTTGGTACCCTGTCCCCACATCACCATCAGCGCCAGGGCCAGGATTTCCGGGCGCACACCAATCACCTCCGGCGTCAGGATGGAAGTGACCAGCACCACGGTCACGACGGGATGCAGGCCGATGGCGCTGGCCATTGCATAGCCGACCATGATCGCGACCAGGATCACGCCGGACGGCAGGCCCAAACGGGCGATCCATTCTCCGGCCCCGCCATCGGGTACCAGAGCGGCGATGCCGACGCCCAGCATGTTCGCCCCGGTGAACAGCAATGCCTCTCCACGCAGGCCGGGAAGGCCGGTGACGACCGATTGCACCATGCCCCGTGCGCCATCGCCGGTCCCGCCGCGCCGGATCATTGCGGCCCAGCACAGGGCATAGACCGGCGCGGTGACGGCCAGCGCGATTGGTATCGACCAGTCCAGCCCTTCCACCAATCCGATGATGCAGCCGAACAGCGTGATCAGGATCGCCAGCAGCTTCGCCCAGATCGCGGCGGAAAGCGGCGGCGGAGGCGGTTTGACCTCCGCCGGGGGCACCAGCCGGGGGCGGGAGAACAGCCGGTCCACGCTCCAGCTCCAGACCAGCAGCCCCATGGCGATGACGAAGCCCGTCGGGCCGACCGCGATCCAGCTTGCCCCCGGCACGGAAGCGACGATCACCGCCGTTCCGACATAGAGCGGCGACCAGCAGGTTCCTGCCCCGAAACCCTGGATCATGGCGCGGCTGAGGCGCTTCTGCAGCTGCTCGGATACACCCTTCGCGACCATCGGGGTCAGCAGGGAGAGTCCCGCGAGATTGAAGGCGACACCCAGGAAATGCCCGACCGCGGCAACCCAGGCAAAGCGGCGGCCCGGTGGTTGCGCCAGCACCGTTTCCCGCACGGCCAGCAGCGACGGACTCTGGGCCGAGGGTATCTGCAACCAGGCGACCGACGCGAAAAGCAGCAGGAAGGGCAGCACCCGCAGCACGCCGGTATTGAGCACCGCCACCGGGTCATCGGTCAGCAGCGCCATGCCGACCCCGCCCAGCATCAGGGCCGTGCCGACCATCCGCTGCAACATCGGGATATGGCGGTATTCGAGGATCAGGAAGACGACGACACAGCCTGCAGCCGCCTGCTTCAACGCACCGAGGCCGGATAACTCACCCACCACGGTCAGCACCGCGATGGCCATAAACAGGAAGGTCGAAAGACGCTCGCGGTTCATTCGTCCTTCCTCATGGGAGTGTGATCGGCGACGAAACGAAAGGAAATAGGCTGCTCCGACTCCAACCCGTCACCCCGGAAGACGCGCAGCGGCTGTCCGGGGTCCAGAGCAACCAGCAGGGAATCGAACCTGCTGCTCTAGACTCCCGCCTTCGCGGGAGTGACGGTAGGATTCCCTTGATTTTCGTTTCCATGACAGTGGAAGAGCCTATTAAGGTCACCAACCGGACCTTACTCGGCAGCAGCCGGATTGAGCTTGGTCGGTGTCGACGGCTCTGCTTCCGGTTCGGCTCCGAATTGATCCCTGGGTTGGCGTGGCAGCAGCCCGACCACGATCACGACCAGTGCGGCAAGCAGGCTGTAGCCCAGCAACAGAGCCGTAAAACTCCCCGTTTCCTCCCGAACCTGCGTGATCAGGAACAGGCCCAGCGGCCCGGCCCCAAAGGAGACGACGAACTTGATCCCGAAGACGACGCCCTGATGCTCGGCGGGCGCGAAGCGGGACAGCATCATGTTTTCCGCTGGCAGGATCGCCGTTCCCGCCATGGCGAGCGCGATGGCGGCAAGGCCCAGCGGAATGCCGGAATACTCTGCCAGCACAAACAGCAATGGTGCCTGGAACAGCCAGAGGAAGAGATAAACGCGCTTGAGGCTGAACCGGTCGGCCAGCACGCCGCCGACAAGCTGCATCGCCGCCCCGATGGCATAGACCGCACCGACTGCCGTCCCGACCAGCCCGATCTCGCCGGAGAGCAGGTCGACCATTCGTTCCTCGAACAGTTTCGGCATCATGTTCTGGACGCTGTTATAGATCAGGCCCAGCACGAACATCGGGATCATCATCAGGGCCACGGCCTTCAGATTGCCGCCCGCCGTCGCCTTGTCCCGACGATTGGCAGCGACCTTCGCGCCTTCGGTTACACGACCCGTCCGCATCGCATACCACATGGCAAAGCCGATGGCGGTGCAGATCGTACCCGGAATGACGAAGGCCCCGCGCCAGCCGAAAATCTCGATCAGCCAGCCGGTTCCAACTGCTGCTCCGGCGGCCCCCAGACCACCGAAAATCCCATTCACCGCCAGCCGCATGCCGGTCTTGCCCGCGCTGGTTTTGATCACCCAGGGAATGCCAACCGGATGATAGATCGCACCGAACAGACCCAGACCAGCAAGGAACAGCATCAGCGCCGTCTCTGTCTCGACGAAGCCGCAGGCAACAGTCGCCGCCCCCATGCCAAGGAACATCACCACCAGCATGCCCGGACTGGACCAGCGATCCGCCAGCCGTCCGGCGGGCAGGGCGCAGAGACCGATCAGCAGCGCCGCCGGAAACCAGAGCTGCATCAGCGCCTCATAAGACGTCTGCCAGTCCCGCTCAATCGCCAGCACGATGGTGAAATACATCGCGGCAAAATAGTGAAACAGAAAATGGCCCGCATTGGAAAAGGCGGCAGCCAGTTTCGGCGAGGCCCGCCCGATGGGTTCCTGCTGCATTCAGGTCGCTCTGACTTGTTACGGGATCAACATCGCATCCTTGCAACCGGCGCTCAAGCCGACAGAAGTGCATAGAAGCTTTGCCGTGCAGTTGCTAAAGAAGGCCGCCGGGTACCGTTACAAATCCTGCACGTCCACAATACCGGGGATCGATTTGATTGCTTGACGGAAGGCGGCATTGACCTGGAAGCCTTTTTCGAGGGCAAAATCGACATCACCTTCACCGGTATTCAATGCGCGGATTTCGATACGGCCGCGACCGGGGCGGGCATGGCCTTCGAAGACCCGTTTCAGCGCGTCCAGCGGATCAGTGGCGTCAAGTACGATGCGCATTCCGTTCGCGGCCTGAGCGGCTTCCTCCTCCAGCGATTTCACTGCATTGGCGGTCAACCGCAGTTCTGCTTCTGGACCTTCGCCCTTCTTGTCGATATTCACCGTGACGATCAGTGGCTGGCCGGACTCCAGCAATTCCCGCGCACCGCTGAGGGTTTCGGAGAACAGAGTCACCTCGAAATTGCCGCTGGCATCGGACATCGACACAAAGGCCATCTTGGATCCGCGCTTGGTCGTCATGATACGACGCGCGCCAACCAGACCGGCCAGTTTGACCCCTTTGGAAAGCGGCACGCGGCCCGCCTGTACTTCGGCCCATTGACTGATCCCCAGCTTGCCGAAGCTGGCGGAATAGGCCTCCAGCGGATGGGCCGACATATAGAAGCCGATGGCGTCGAACTCATAGCCTAGTTTCTCCGTCGGCGGCCATTCCGGGGCTGTGGAAAGCTTCGGTCGGTTCACTTCGACCATATCCCCACCGAACAGGCCGGTCTGGGCGCTGGTCCGGTCGGCCTGGGTCGCGGCACCGTGCCCCAGAATGCTCTCCAGGCTGTCGAACAGGCGGCGGCGATGCGGCTCCAGACTGTCGAAGGCACCAGCCTTGATCAGATTTTCGACGGAACGCTTGTTCAGCGACTTGACCTCGACCCGTTCGGCGAAATCGAAGATATCCTTGAACGGTCCGCCCTCTTTCCGGGCGGCGATCACGCCCTCCATCGCGCCCGCCCCGACATTCTTCAACGCCGCAAGTGCATAGCGCACGCAGCGCTCGCCGCTCTCGGTCGTCTCCACCGAGAAATCAACGGCGGAGCGGTTCACGTCGGGTGGCAGCAGGCCGATCTTGAGGCGGCCAATTTCCTCCCGGAAGACGTTCAGCTTGTCGGTATTGTGCATGTCGAGCGTCATGGACGCGGCCATGAATTCAACCGGATAATTCGCCTTCAGCCAGGCGGTCTGATAGGCGACCAGCGCATAGGCGGCCGCGTGGGACTTGTTGAACCCATATCCGGCGAAGGCGTTGATCAGGTCGAATATCTCATTCGCCTGCTTGGCCTCGACATCGGAATGCTCCTTCGCACCGGCGACAAAAATCGCCCGCTGCTCATCCATCTCCGCCTGGATTTTCTTGCCCATGGCGCGGCGCAGCAGGTCCGCCCCACCCAGCGTATAGCCTGCTAGGACCTGAGCCATCTGCATGACCTGTTCCTGATAGATCGGGATGCCGAAGGTTTCCGCCAGCACCGGCTCCAGCTTGGGATGGGGATACTTGGGAACCTCCTGACCATGCTTGCGCTTGATATAGGTCGGAATGTTCTCCATCGGCCCCGGACGATAGAGCGCCACGACGGCAATCAGATCCTCCAGCCGGTCAGGCTTCAGCGTCTTCAGCACGTCGCGCATGCCGGAGCTTTCCAACTGGAACACCCCGGTCGAAATCCCCTTGCACAGCATCTCGAAACTTTTCGGGTCATCCAGCGGGATCTTGGTGATGTCCAGCGGCCCGGTCGAATCCGGGCGCTGATCGATCAGCCTGCGGGCCTTGTCGATCACCGTCAGGGTCTTCAACCCCAGAAAGTCGAACTTCACCAGCCCGGCCTGCTCAACATACTTCATGTTGAACTGCGTCACCG
Source organism: Alphaproteobacteria bacterium (assembly GCA_965223125.1). GTDB lineage: Bacteria > Pseudomonadota > Alphaproteobacteria > UBA8366 > Aestuariispiraceae > Pacificispira. The sequence goes on from OZ244984.1 coordinate 3,515,223, forward strand.
GAATTTCCGAACGCGGATCGCGATAGAGTGCGACCAGTTCGTGCAGGGGCCGATCGCCGATCACCACACCCGCTGCATGGGTCGAGGCATGGCGGTAGAGCCCTTCCAGTGCCTTTGCCATTTTGACCAGCCGGGCGACGGCCTCATCCTCGTAAATCTGCGCCTGCAACAGCGGCTCACCCTCAATCGCCTGGGTCAGGGTCACCGGATTGGCCGGGTTGTTCGGCACCAGCTTGCAGATCCGGTCGACCTGACCATAGGGCATTTGCAGCACGCGCCCGACATCGCGCAGAACCGCACGGGCCTGCAATTTTCCGAAGGTGATGATCTGGGCGACCTTGTCCGTGCCATATTCGGCCTGGACATAATTGATCACCTCGTCGCGCCGGTCCTGACAGAAATCGATATCGAAATCAGGCATCGACACGCGTTCGGGATTCAGGAACCGCTCGAACAGCAGATTATAGCGCAGCGGATCCAGATCGGTGATGGTCAGTGCCCAGGCGACGACCGAGCCAGCCCCGGAGCCGCGGCCCGGCCCGACCGGAATGTCCTGCGCCTTGGTCCACTGGATGAAGTCCGCAACGATCAGGAAATAACCGGGAAAGCCCATCTGCCCGATCACGTCCAGTTCGAAATCCAGCCGTTCGCGATAGGGTCTGGCGGTTGCCTCGCGCATCGCCGCATCCATATCCGGCTCGAAGACCTCTTCTTCCAGCCGCTTTTCCAGTCCGGCCACGGACAGGTCGCGCAACGCCTCCTGCGCAGTACGGTCACCGCGCTTCTTGTAATCGGGCAGCAGCGGCTTGATCTTTTCCGGCATATAGGCGCAGCGCCGGGCAATCACGACGGTATTGTCCACCGCTTCCGGCAGATCGGCGAACAGCGCGCGCATCTCCTGCGCGGACTTCAGCCGATGATGTGGTGTCAGCTTGCGCCGGTTTGGATCGGTAATGACGGTTCCCTGGGCGATACAGAGCAGCGCGTCATGGGCCTCGTACATCTCCTCGGTCGGGAAATAGCAGTCATTGGTGGCGACCAGCGGCAGGTCGTGGCGATAGGCGATATCAATCAGCCCGGCCTCGATCCGGTTTTCCTCAACCAGATGATGGCGCTGGATTTCGATATAGAACCGCCCCGGAAAGATCGCGGCGAGCGCCTGTGCGCATTCTGCCGCCGCCGTATCCTGCCCGTCAATCAGCAGCCGCCCGACCGGTCCGTCCGGACCACCGCCGAGGCAGATCAATCCGTCCGAATGCGCCGCCAGATCCGACATGCCGACCTGTGGCGTCTCCCCCGGTTCGGAGGTCAGATAGGAATCGCTGACCAGCTTCATCAGGTTCTCATAGCCCGGCCCATCCTGGGCCAGCAGCACGATCCTGTCCGGTGCGGGACGCAGTCCGACCTGAAGCCCGGCCCCGTCGCGCTCCTCCCGCCGCAGGCTCAACTGTACGCCAGTGATCGGCTGCACCCCGGCCTCGCTGGCCGCCTGGGCGAATTCCAGTGCACCGAACATGTTGTTGGTATCGGTAATCGCGACGGCCGGCATTTTCTGCCCGACGCAAAGCTTCACCAGATCCTTGACGCGAATTGCCCCCTCCGCCAGCGAATAGGCGGAATGGACGCGCAGATGAACGAAATCGGCATGCTGTGTCATGCGCAACAGATTACGTCCGATTCCCGTTCTGTCACCGGGAACGGTCGTGAACACGGTGGATTTATCTGGATAACCCGGTGGAGAACCTTGTCGTGCAGAAGTATTGCGCTGATGACTGCTGGGTGATTTTCCAATGTCGGAACGTTAATGGAAATTCAGGATGTTCGACGGTGGAGCATCGATCCTGATCCGCGCATGTAAATGAGGGCATAGCCTCGATTGGATTCTGGCCCATCGCGGCTATTTCAGAAAATCAAGGTATGGTCACCATATCCGCCGCCGCCCGCCGTGTCAGATATTCCGCTCCGGTTTCGCAGATCACGATATTCTCCTCATGGACCATGACGAGGCCGGGGGCAAAGGTCATGCCGGGTTCGAGGGTCAGGACCATGCCCGGCTGAAGGACAGTATGGTCGTCCGGTGTGTGCGAGGGCCATTCGGTGAGTTGCATCCCAAGCCCGTGACCAAGGCGACCGACATCGTTGCCGAGCGCGCCTGCTTTTGCCATCACCGACTGCATCGCGGTGAAAATGTCGGAACAGGTGGCGCCGGGGCGGGCGGCCTCGAATCCGGCTTCTGTCGCGTCCCAGACCGCCCGGTAGGCGGAGCGGGCAGCGGCGTCGACTTGACCGAAGGCAAAATTGCGGTCGAAATCGCAGAAATAGCCGTCAAAAACGCAGCCGGTATCCAGGATCAGCACATCGCCCGTCTGGATCGGGCGCTGGGAGGGGGGCGAGATGATGTCGCCGTAGCCGCCCGGTCCCGCGCTGCCGACGAGATAGGAGACGTCGTCCACGCCACGCTCCAGGCAATTTATTTTGAAGTGCCGGAAGACCTCGACCTCAGCCATGCCGGGATGGACGAAGCCGGGCAGGGCTTCGAACACGTCGGAGACGAGGTGGCAGGCATGGGCGATCTTGGCAATCTCCGCCTCTGACTTCACCATGCGCAGGCGCCGCAGGATGAGGCTGGAATCCTGCATCCGGATGCCCGGCAGCAGTGCGATCAGCCGCCGAAAATCGGCAATCGGCATACGCAGATGTGTCTCCGGCCCTTCAGAAATGCCAAGCGTCCCGGATGGTCCGATCACCTGACGCAGTGTGTCGGCGAGCAGGCTCACGCCCTCGTCCTGCGGCGCGGGAGAGGACCATGTGCGGATATCCTCGATCCAGGTCCGGGCCATGCAGGCGGCCCCGATCTGCGGGATGACCGCAATCGGCTTCCCGTGGGCGGGCAGGACCATGAACCAGGGCCGCGTCGGGCTCTGCCAGAACTGGGTCAGATAGCCGCTGAAATAGCGCAGTTCCGGCTCCGTCGTCAGCAGGATCGCGTCGATCCCGGCTTCTGCCATCTGGGCCTGAGCCTTCGCGGTGCGGGCCTCGAATTCCGTTGGGGGGAAACCGCGTTCGGGCATATCAGTCATCAGGGAGGGGTGCATGATAGGGTTCCATCAGTCCGGCATCCTCCGGCCCTGGCGCGTCGATGATGGACCGATAGATCGCCGCGTCGGTCGCACCCTCGCAGCCGAAGACGAGGATGCGGCTGGACGGGCTGATCCCCATGGCATGACGCAGGTCGGCGCGGCTTGCGGCCCCGAGGACTCCCAGCAGGCCGGGCACGGCGGATTCGCCCGCCACGATGGCACCGCCGCCCGCCCTGCCGGAGGCGAGCAGGCGCATCGCCGGGCCGACGCCTTCCTCTCCAATGGTGACGAAATCCTGCGCACCCCTGGACAGTATTTCCCAGGCAAGCAGGGAGACCTCGCCGCAGGAGAGTCCGGCCATCACGGTTTCCTCCTCAATCGTCACCGCCATCGGTCGATCCTGTCTGGCGCTTTCCAATACGCATGCGGCGCGGGTCGGCTCGACGATGATGAAGCGCGGGCAGGCGGGCCCCAGCCGTTGCCAGAAGCGGGCGCAGATCGCGGCGGCGAGTCCGCCGACACCAGCCTGGACGAAAACATGGCTCGGCGGGTCGCCTGCCAGTTGGTCGAAGATTTCGCTCGCCATCACGGTATAGCCCGCCATGACCTGCCGGGGGATATCCATATAGCCGTCATAGGATGTGTCGGAGACGATGACCCAGCCTTGCGCGGCGGCATCCTTCGCACAGGCTTTCAGTGAATCGTCATAGTCGCCGGAAATGCGGATAACGTCGGCCCCGAACGCCTCCATTGCGCTCTTGCGGCCTTCGCTGACCCCGGCATGGATGTAGATGCGGCAGCCGCAGCCTGCCATCTGGGCACCCCAGGCGACGGAGCGGCCATGGTTGCCGTCGGTCGCGGTGACGACGGTCAGGTCCGAAAGCGCCGTGCGATGATTTCCTTCGCGAATATCTCGGAGGATAGGACTTTGACCAGTCTTCTCCGTGATCCGGTCGGCGGCGAGTCGCAGCACCGCATAGGCCCCGCCCAGCGCCTTGAAACTGCCGAGCCCAAGGCGTTCACCCTCATCCTTGTAGAGGATCTGCGCCACATCCAGTGATTGGGCAAGGTGATCCAGATTCAGCAGAGGGGTCGGCGTATAACCGGGCCAACCGCATATCTCTGCCAGTGCCACCTCAGCCATGTCCGGGGACAGGATATCGGCAAGATCATCTGGAAAGGGCCCCGGTCGATGCGGCCTCGCTACATGCGTGACGATGAGTTCGGAATTCTTCATGTTTCCCCCTGACCATGAATTGCGGGCAGGGTGGCGACCTTGCCCCACATCTGTCAAGGTCTGGAAGCTGAAAACCAGGGGAAAACGCGAGTAGGAATCTAATTTTTTCCTTTTTAAGATTTAACATCAATATAGTAGATCAAGAATTGTTATTTTCAGTCTCCATAGAATCCTCAATTTGAGCAAGCTGTCCCTTGTAGGACACGATCAGTCCAGCGACAGGCGCACGAATCTCAACATTAAAAGAGAACTGCCAGTTCTCTTCGGTTTCAAAGCTGTTTCCGCCGGGCAATAGCATCTTTGGCATAGGCAATCCAAATAGGCTCCAACTGCGTGGGATCAGGAACAGCCGGTTTTTATCGGCAACCAAGGCGAGAGAGACGGAAATCACGCCAAACCGCTCGACCAGAAGATGCTGATCCTTTCCCCTGCCGCACGACTGAATGGAGGTGAAGGTCTTACCGTTAAAGTCGCGGGTCCATCGTTCTGTATCCTCTTCCGGGGTAAATCGGACAGAGACAGCAACATCATCGTCTGAATTCGGAAAACCGATCAGCACGCAAATACCTCTCGCCAGTATGCCCTTTCCACGCTGAACCTGTGCCCTGCCAATCCAGTGACGCTCGGTCTGGCTTGCGTGTAATTTCCGGACCTGGGGCGGGAGTGTATCGAAGGCAGAACCCAATACTCTTTGATATAACGGACTTACACTTTCATCCTTGCGAAAGCCTGTGAAGATCGAACGGCCTTCGAACACCGTGTCATAATCAGCCAGGTCAAGCGCATGAGTACCGGGTCGTGCTCCTGTCAGAGGACGCTCTCCCGCAAGTAATTTGCGAATGATCACCTCTATTGCCATTGATGGAATGTAGGGACCATCATCGCCTTCGGCCAATAGATGCCAGCTTTGCTCGACTGGATGACCCTCCCGGATTCCCTGTGCCCGAACAAACATGCCGCCCCTATGCTCGCCGAATTTCATCGCCTTCAGCACGGCATAAAACAGGGGCGAAATTGGCTCCAGTGAGGGCAGGCGGAATGTCGCCCTCGCCTTTGCCAACAGGTTGAGTATCCGGTGCAGTATCTCGGGAACCGGCCCGGCTCCGATCCAGATGCTCGTCATTGTCGGATGCTCGGGCGGAATGACCTGCAAATCCGGTACATCCACCAGCGAGAAACGGATGTTCCGTAGCGGGAGCCGTCCCGGCACAGCCACCGTAAAGCGCATACTTTCGGCCAAACCGATACCGTGTCCCCTTTTTCCCTCCCGTAGGAGTTTGACCGGCGCACCGGCATAACCGACCACGGCCCGCATGACGTTGAGGCCGATGCCAGCATATGGCGATGGCGCGATACCGCCTTCCACGGCAACGATATCCATGTCCTTGGCCATTTCACGCAGTACAGCGGCGGTGAGGACCGGGAAGCTGCTCACGCCAGACATGACAAATACCCCGGCTCTTTTCGCTTCTTCGTCGAATTGCGAAACGCCAAACACGAAATCTGCTGCATCGGCGAAGTCGAGATAGTTGATCCTTGCGGCAATGCAGGCAGAAATGACGGTGTACCGGTCGGTTCCATAGTCCTGGAACGGCCCCGAGGCATCCACGACAAGATCAGGCTTCAGTCTGAATAACCCATCTGCAATTTCACGACGGTCGAGTTGGAAGGGTCGGATGTCAGCTTGCCCCTGATAGAGCGTGCAAAATCTCACGGCTTTGCCCAGGTTACGCCCGCAAATGAGCAGTTCCACGCCGGGAATATCGGACAGAAGTTCCGCCAGACGGCCTCCAAACACCCCATAGCCGCCAAGAATCAGGATTTTCATAGAGAGCCTTTGTCCATGTCGCTTAAAGTATCCGGTTTAAATATTCCGGTGGTGCGACCCAGCAACTCGATCGCTTGCCAAACAGGCGATAGCGGTTTCGCGCAACCCACCGATAGACCGGATCACGCAAGACGGTGGGTATTAATCGGAATACTGTCAGCAGACGCCATGGAAAGCCAAGTGCCTCATAGATACTGAGCACTGCATCACTATCCTGCCTGACCGTCGATCCCTCGACGACGATCATGCTGTTGGGATCATGCGGGTCCATGCCGTGGTCGCGATACAGCGCCGCACCGACCTCCCCCTGCATTGACGCAAGGCGAAAATGTCCAGCCTTGTCGTGCTTCAAAACGAATTGGGCGTTGGCTGAGCACAGCACACATTCGGCATCGAATAGGATGATCGGTCTATCGTTCATGCAGCGGGCTCATAATATCTCCGCCAGTGTCGCCTCAGCCATGTCCGGGGATAGGATATCGACCAGATCATCTGAAAAGGCCTCGATAAATGCACCACAATGAGTTCAGAATTCTTTATGTTTCCCCCTGACCATGAATTGCGGGCAGGGTGGCCTCTCTGAGGCGCGCCTGTCAACTCGCAAAGGTATCGGGAGAATTTGGGGAAAGTGGAGGCGCGAGCCGGAATCGAACCGGCGTGCAAGGATTTGCAGTCCTCTGCGTAACCACTCCGCCATCGCGCCGCCGTGGTTGATGGTGAGTTAAGGGAGAGCACCATTTCCGTCAACCTGTTTCGCGTGGGCAGGTCGCCGATTTGCTGCGTTGCGGCAGAATATGGTTTTGTCGTGTCGATTTCCGTCCTTCCTGCGTTGCCATTCGCAATGCGGGCACTTATAACCGTTGGGTAGTCCTTCACGGCACAAACGACAGGGTATCGCTATGGATTTTGCCCTCGCGCGGCGCAACATGGTTGAATCGCAGTTGCGCACCAACAAGGTTACCGACCCGCGCCTGCTGCAGGCCTTGCACAGCATTCCGAGGGAGCGTTTCGTGCCGATTTCGAAGCGGCTTCATGCCTATCTGGATGAGAGTGTCGAGGTCGCGCGGGATCGATGGCTGATGCCACCGATGCCGCTGGCGCGCCTGATCCAGGAGGCGCAGCCGCAATTGACCGACAATGCCATGGTGATCGGTGCCGGCATGGGTTATTCCTCGGCCTTGCTTGGCAGCCTGTGCCGCTCCGTCTTCGCGGTGGAGGATCATCCGGATCTGGTTGAAGGCATGGGGAAGGCGTTGACTGAACTGGCGCTGGACAATGTCGTTGGCATTACTGCGCCGCTGGCGGAAGGCTATCCCAAGGAAGGGCCTTACGACATCATCCTGATGTCAGGCAGTGTCGAAATCGTGCCGCAGAGCCTGCTTGACCAGTTGTCCGAGGGGGGGCGGCTGATGGCGGTGGTCGGTGGACCGGGGGAGATCGGCCGGGCGACGCTGTTCGGTAAGATCAATGGGACGACATCGGATCGAATTCTGTTCGATGCCACGGTGAAGCCCTTGCCGGGATTCGCGCGAAGTCCGGCTTTTGTTTTCTGACGGACTCCGATAGTTCTGATGCAGTTCGTTTGAGTATGTTCGGGTGCACACTTTACAGGTCGGCACGATGGTGTCGACGAGAGGCCAAGGGCATGGTGAAAATGACGTTTCGAACCGTGATGCTGTCGGCAGTGGCGGCGGTCTGTTTGGTGATGACGGGAAGCCCGATCAAGAGTGCTCAGGCACAGACGCTAGAAGAGGCGCTGATCGAGGCCTATGGCAGCAATCCGACCCTGCAGTCGCGGCGTGCCCAGCTTCGAGCCGTTGATGAGGGTGTGCCCCAGGCAATGTCCGGCTGGCGTCCCAACATTTCCTTTGTTGGGGATGTGAACGGGTTGCGCAGCAAGACGGAGACGCGGTTGACGACGTCTCGTTCGACCCGGCTGACCTCCGGGATCGAGCTTCAGATCACCCAAAATCTCTACGACGGTGGCGGAACCGAAGCAGCGGTGGAGGGGGCCAAGGCCGATGTTCTATCGGAACGCGCCGCGCTGGTTGAGATTGAGCAATCAATCCTGTTGCAGGGTGTCACCGCTTATATGGACGTGTTGCGCGATCAAGCGGTTGTCGATCTGAACGAACAGAACGTGCTTCGGCTGGAGCGCCAGCTTGAGGCGACGCAGGATCGCTATGATGCCGGAGTCGCGACGCTGACCGATGTCGCCCAGGCGGAATCCCGACTGGCCCGATCACGATCCGATCTGGCGTCGGCACGTGGAGACCTGGAGGTCAGCAGGGCGCTTTTTGAAGAAATCATCGGTACTCCTCCCAGCAACCTGAGTGATCCGACGCTGGAGCCGTTGTTGCCGGCAGGTCGGGATGCCGCTCGAGCGATGGCAATGGAGCGGAATCCGGCAGTGCTGACCGCGATTTATAACCGTCGGGCGGCATTGCATGATATCGATGAGCAGCAGGCGGACCTGCTGCCGAGCTTCGATCTGATCGGCGCGGCTGGTCGGGACTGGGACAAGTCCGATAAGGGGACCACCTCTACGGTTGGTCAGGTAACGGCCCAGTTGACGGTGCCGATCTATCAGCAGGGGCTGGAAACAAGCCAGATCCGACAGTCGAAGCTCAATGCCGGGAAAGCGCGCCTGGACATTGAGGCTGCCAGACGGGATGTCAGCGAGCAGGCCCTGAGTTCCTGGGAGCGGTTGCAGGCAGTGCGTGCAACCATCGTCGCGAATGAGGAAGAGGTCCGCGCAGCGGAAATCGCACTGGACGGCGTGCAGCAGGAAGAACTGGTCGGACAGCGCACAGTTCTGGACGTGCTGGATGCCGAGCAGGAATTGCTGGATGCGAAGGTCAGTCTGGTGCGGGCCATGCGGGACGAAACCGTGGCGCGTTATGATCTGGCTGCGGCTATCGGTTCCCTGACGGCGCAGGATCTGGCTCTCGATGTGCCGTATTACGATCCGCACGAACACTACGAACAGGTGAAGGGCCTGTGGTGGGGCGTTGGGGACGACGTTGAGACCGATGCGTCAGATGACAATGCCATGGGTGTTGAACCCTGATTGGCATTTATCCGGTCTTTTCCCAATCTTTTATTGCAGACTTGCGGAATGTGTTGCGACTCGGGCACTCTTTTCCGGAATTGAACGGTATTTTCGGATGACGCAGGGGGAATCGGCTTAGGCTACCCCGACAGGTGTGTCATGCGACCAGGGCGGAAACGGTGACAGAACGATGAGCGACAACCAAGAACCTTCGATGGAAGAGATCCTCGCGTCTATTCGGAAAATCATTTCCGAAGACGGCGATGATGAGCCGCCGAAGAAGGTTGCGCCGGAACCCGAGCCAGAACCGGAACCCGAGCCGGAACCAGAGCCAGAGCCAGAACCGGAAGAAGAGCCGCTGGAGCTTGAAGAGGAAGAGGTGGAGGAAGAGCCCCTCGAACTCATGGATGAGGTTTCCGACGAGCCGCCTGATCTTGAACTCGTCGATATGGAGGATGAGGAGGAGGAATATGTTCCGCCGCCTCCACCGCCACCCCGCCCTGAGCCTGCCTTCGTTCCGCCTAAACCGCGTCCAAGTCCAATGCCGTCGATCAGTGATGATGATCGGATCATTTCCGATCAGACGGAAGGCTTTGGCATCCATCACTTCGCATCGCTCGAACGCTCAATCCGCATGGGACATGCGGGCGAGACGTTGGAGGACATCGTCAAGGGTCTGCTGAAACCGATGCTGCGGTCCTGGCTAGATGAAAACCTACCGGGTCTCGTCGAACGTCTGGTTCAGGAAGAGATCCAGCGGATGTCCCATCGTGCCCGCAAGCGCTGGGATGACCCGGACGATTGATGGTTTATGGAGGGAAGGACTGGAATACAGTCCCTTCCGGTCCCTTGTTACCCTTGCATCGCGATCAGGGTACGCATTGTGTCAGTAGACAGTCGGGAGGATGTCGCGGGAAGCAGGGTTGTGTCACTGCCCCCGGTCTGTCGTACCACATCTGGGCGCGTCATAAGGACGATTCCGGCATCGATGATATTGGCAGGTTCATCGGCATTCAGGCCGGAAGTGTAATTCTCCCCCCCGATTTGAGATTGCTGGATCAGATTATTACTGGCGCTGGTGCCGGTTTCCTGAACGGGGGCAAGTTCGTCAATCTCATAGGGCGGGATATTCGATATATCAGACCGTTGAGTGATTGACTGGAAGGCTTGCGGAGAATCAATCTGGGTATTGAACAGGGTTGCTATGAAGGAATTCGCACCGGTGGATGAGTCGGTTGCTGCCTTTGTGGCAGGAGAGAACAGGGACAGTCCCGTTCCCAATAACCCGATGGCGCTGTTCTCGATCATATTTGCATCCTGGTCGATATCCGATGCTGAAATGACAAGCAATATCTGTGCCGTAGATTAAGTGTTACTCCTTCTAATCGCCGCATGGTCGCGCAGGGACTCGCTTTCCACGATCAGCTGGGTCCGATCACTAGCATAGTATGAAAGACCGTATTCAATGGCGCGCCCGTCGAGATCCACATTGATGCCTTCGGTCTGGATCACTGGCCGGGTTGGTGGTTGTTGCAGATGCGCCGCGAGTTGGCGGGATGGCATCGTCGCTGTGATGCGTGTCGACAGCCGCTTGTAGTCATCAACTCCACAGATTTTGAGAGATTCCGTAATCGATAAGGTCTGTCGAAAGGCCGGTATCATCTCCGCAAAACGTTTGGCCGGGAAATAGTGGGTGGCGACGCTGATCGGTCGACCGTCGGCCTCGCTGATCGCCTCCAGTAGGATGACTGGTGCACCTTTTCGCAGGTCGAGGTTGCGGGCGATTACCGCATCCGCCCGCACCTGCTCGCTGCGCAGCAGAGTCTTGCTGGGCAATCGATTGGAACCGGTGATGTTCTGGGTAAAGCGGGTCCGTTCGCCAATCGGATATTCGATCAGGTCGCTCTGCACGAAGGTGCCGCGCCCCTGTTCGATCCGAACCTTTCCGGTTTCCTGCAGGAAGCTCATGGCGCGCCGCACCGTATGTCGGTTCACCGCAAAGCGCCGTGCCAGATCCGCTTCGGTCGGCAGGCGGTCGCCGGGATCATAGAGACCCTGGTCGATCTCTTCCCCTATCGTGCCGACGATCTGGCGCCAGATCGGCTCACCTTCCATTGAATACACCTTTGATCCCTCATGTTGCGATCATCGTCACAGGAATTTCATGCATGGACGCGGAAACCCGTATTGCATTCCAATCTTGTTTCCGGCATCCTTAATTCATCTAGACGTCTATACAAAAAAATGATTGCTGTCTAGACCTTTGGCAGAGTTGTCGAATGCCTGCCGGGGGATGCGGTCGAAATTCAAATCAGGTGCAGTTGGTAAAGAGGATCACGCATGAAATCGTCTTCCAGGATGGAGCTGCCCGAGGTGGCTTTGTCACAGTCGGAAATCACCCGGCAGATCTGGATGGGTGTGCTGGCGACGGCACCGTCCGACCGGCTTGCCGCACTGTGGGAAACAGTACCGGACAAGCCGGATTTTACCTATCTGCGGGCACCGGAATTCGGGTTGGTGATGACCCAGGGCCGAATCGGTGGGGTCGGTGCGGCCTTCAATCTGGGGGAAATGACGGTGACACGATGCAGCCTGCGCCTTGCCGACGGGACGGTCGGGCATGCCTGGTTGGGCGGGCGCGACAAGGTGAAGGCGCGGATTGCGGCCCTGCTGGATGCGATGTTGCAGCAACCGCAGCGGCGGTCGGCGCTGCTGTCCGCGATCATCCGGCCTTTGCAGGAAGAACGCATGGCCCGGGATATCGCCCGTGCCGAAAAGGTTGCGGCGACACGGGTTGAGTTCTTCACCATGGTCCGGGGGGAGAACTGACTGATGGCGATTGTTGATCTGATAGCCGGTTTCAGCGATCCGGTGCGCGATTCAGCGATCACGTTCCGCGCCATCCTGAATGCGATGGCCCGTCCTGGGCGCATCACCTTTCTGCCTGTCATGCCACCGGTACCGAACCCAATGAATGGCGGGGCGGTCTGTGTCGCGTTGAGCCTGCTGGACCCGGATACCCCGGTCTGGTTGGGACAAGGGCTTCGATCCAACGCGGTTTGCGACCATCTGCGATTCCATACTGGCGCACCAATCATTGATGATCCGGCACAGGCGCGCTTTGCCTTTTTTGGTGTTGATGAGATCACATCGATAGTCGGGCAATTGGCGATTGGAACGGCAGATTATCCGGACCGTTCCGCAACCGCTGTTGTGCTGGTTCCCGGTTTTTCGGAAAGTGGAGGGGCCTGCCTGACCGGGCCGGGGGTGGAAGTGCATTACCGATTGGCACCAACCGGTATCACAGGCGCAGCCTGGGGAATTCTGGCGCAGAATTCGGAACTCTACCCGCTGGGCATTGATACGATTTTCGCAGGGTCGGACAGTCTGGCCGCCCTGCCGCGCAGCACGCGGCTGACGGATTGGGAGGACTGAACCATGTATGTCGCCGTCAAGGGAGGCGAACGCGCCATCGACAATGCCCACCGATTGCTGGCCGAGGATCGGCGCGGTGATCCATCGGTGCCGGAACTGGGCGTTGCACAGATCCGGGAGCAGATGAAGCTGGCGGTGGACCGGGTGATGACCGAAGGCTCGGTCTATGACCGCGATCTTGCCGCACTGGCGATCAAGCAGGCGCGGGGAGATCTGATCGAGGCCGCCTTTCTGGTCCGTGCCTATCGCACCACATTGCAACGCTTTGGCAGCAGCCTGCCGGTAGAGACGGGCGAAATGAAGATCGACCGTCGAATCTCCGCCACTTTCAAGGATGTACCGGGTGGCCAGGTGCTCGGCCCGACCTTCGACTACACCCATCGGTTGATCGATTTCAAGCTGGCGGCCGATAGTGGGGACATACCGGTGGCGGAGCCGGGTGAGGCATCAGAACTGGACACTCCCCATGTGCTGGACCTGCTGGCCGGGGAGGGTCTGGTCGAGCAGCCGGAGGCAGATCGCGACGGCACAGTGCCGGGGGATATCACCCGCAGCCCGGCGGAATTTCCGATGGATCGTTCCACGCGCCTGCAAAGTCTGGCGCGGGGGGATGAGGGGTATCTGCTGGGTCTCGCCTATTCGACCCAGCGCGGTTATGCCCGCAGCCACCCCTTCGCAGGCGAAATCCGTATCGGTCGGGTCGCGGTCGAATTCCAGCCGGAGGAACTCGGTTTCCCCATTGAAATTGGGGAGATGGAACTGACCGAGTGCAACATGATCAACCAGTTCAAGGGATCGAAATCCGCACCACCGCAATTCACCCGGGGTTATGGCGTCGCCATGGGGCAGGGGGAGCGCAAGGCGATGGCGATGGCGCTGGTGGACCGCAGTCTGCGTGCGGGTGAACTGGGGGAGGAACGGGTGGCCCCGGCACAGGATGAGGAGTTCGTCATTTCCCATTGCGACAATGTGCAATCCACCGGGTTCGTCGAGCATCTGAAACTACCGCATTATGTCGATTTTCAGTCGGAACTGGCACTGGTCCGGCGAATGCGCAAAGAGCAGGCGGAGGCGGCGGAATGAGCGCTGTGGTGGAGGATTTTCAGAGCGAACAGGCCTATAATTTCGCCTATCTGGACGAGCAGACAAAGCGGATGATCCGTCGCGCGATCCTGAAGGCGGTGGCCGTGCCCGGCTATCAGGTGCCGTTTGCCGGGCGGGAAATGCCGATGCCCTATGGCTGGGGGACCGGCGGGATACAGGTCACTGCCTCCATTCTGGAGCCGGAGGATACGTTGAAGGTGATCGACCAGGGCGCGGATGACACCACCAATGCCGTTTCCATACGCAAGTTCTTCACCCGTGTCGCTGGGGTTGCGACAACAGAGAAAACCGAAGCGGCAACAATCATCCAGACACGCCATCGCATCCCTGAAACGCCTCTGCGCGAGGATCAGATACTGGTGTATCAGGTGCCGATTCCGGAACCGTTGCGCTTTCTGGAACCGCGCGAGACCGAAACCCGAAAGATGCATGCGCTGGAGGAATACGGGCTGATGCATGTGAAGCTGTATGAGGATATCGCCCGGCATGGTCATATCGCGACCACCTATGCCTATCCGGTGAAGGTTAACTGGCGCTATATCATGGACCCGTCGCCGACGCCGAAATTTGATAACCCAAAAATGAACCGATCTCCGGCGCTGCAACTGTTCGGGGCCGGGCGGGAAAAACGGATCTATGCCGTCCCGCCCTATACCGATGTGGTGAGCCTGGATTTCGACGATCATCCGTTCGAGGTTCAGGGCTGGGATCAGCCCTGCGCGCTCTGCGGTGCAACGGACAGTTTTTTGGACGAGATCATTCTGGACGATAAGGGGCGCCGGATGTTCGTCTGTTCTGATACCGATCATTGTTCGGGGCGGCGCGCGGAGGGCCATGAAGGCCCGGCTATGGAGGCGGCGGAATGAGCAATGCTTCCGAAATTGCACCGCTTCTGTCGGTGGAGACCTTGCAGAAGTGGTACGGTCCGCATCTGGGCTGTACGGATGTCTCCTTTGATCTTTATCCGGGGGAGGTGATCGGGATTGTCGGGGAGTCCGGGTCCGGCAAGACGACGCTGTTGAATTGTCTGGCTGGGCGTCTTGCTCCGGATGAGGGGCGAATACTCTATACAGACCGGTTGGGAGAGCAGCTTGATGTGCATGGCGTTTCCGAGTCCAGAAGACGGATGCTGATGCGCACTGACTGGGCCTTCGTGCACCAGAATGCCCGCGATGGACTGCGCATGACTGTTAGCGCCGGGGGTAATGTGGGCGAGCGATTGATGGCGGGTGGGGCGCGCCACTATGGCCAGATCCGCGACAAGGCGCTGGATTGGCTCGCCAAGACCGAAATTGATGTTGGCCGCATAGATGACCGACCGGACACCTTTTCCGGCGGTATGCAGCAGCGCCTTCAGATCGCCCGCAATCTGGTCAGCGGCCCGCGTCTGGTGTTCATGGATGAGCCAACCGGGGGGCTGGACGTTTCCGTGCAGGCGCGGCTGCTTGACCTTTTGCGGGGGCTAGTCACTGAAATGGGGTTGAGTGCGGTGATCGTCACCCATGATCTTGCTGTTGCTCGCCTGCTTTCCCATCGTTTGATGGTGATGCGTCGGGGGTATGTCGTGGAAACCGGGCTGACGGATCAGGTTCTGGATGATCCGCAGCACGCCTATACCCAACTTCTCGTCTCCTCCGTCCTGCAACCGTGACGGAAAGGGAAACATTATGACCGATATGCTGATCCTGAGCGGAGTTGAAAAATCCTTCACGCTACATAATCAAAACGCCATTGTTTTGCCGGTTTTTCAAGGGTTGGAGATGGCGGCAGGGGCGGGAGAATGTGTGGCATTGTCCGGCCCGTCCGGCATGGGTAAATCAACCCTGATGCGGATGATCTATGGTAATTATCTCTGTCAGGCAGGGTCGATCAGGGTCGCGCATCGCGGCGGTTGGGTCGATATCGCGAAGGCTGACGGGCGGAAAATTCTGGACGTCCGGCGCTGGACGTTGGGTTATATCAGCCAGTTCCTTCGGGTCGTGCCCAGGGTTTCGACCCTGAATGTCGTGGCGGAACCGCTGGTCGCGCGTGGCATGGCATCGTCCGCAGCGCGGGAAAAGGCGGCAGATGTCCTCACGCGCCTTAACCTGCCATCCTCGCTCTGGCATCTTGCGCCCGCGACATTTTCCGGCGGGGAACAGCAGCGGGTGAATATTGCACGCGGTTTCGTCGCTGAGTTCCCGATCATGCTGCTGGATGAGCCCACGGCGTCCCTCGACAAGGCGAACCGGGAGGCGGTGCTGAACCTGATCCGGGATGCAAAGGCTGCGGGAACAGCGCTGATCGGTATTTTTCACGATACGGAAACCCGAGCCGCTGTCTGTGATCGGGAGTTTTCGATAGAGGCGTACAGGGTTGCCGCATGATGAGACGATGTAATGGGTGTACCAGCAATGAATGACATTCAAGAACCGGTAACGGCTTGTGACAATCGGTCGTATTCGGGGACCGTGATCTTTGCCAATGCAAAGGTCATCCTGGCCGATGAGATATTGGTGGCGGGTTTCGTAACCGTCACTGACGGCAGGATCACGGCGGTGGCGGAGGGAGATCACATTCCGGATGCACCGGGGGCCGAGGTGATCGACTGTGCGGGCGATTATCTGATGCCGGGGATGGTGGAACTCCATACCGACAATATCGAGAAGCACATCCTGCCGCGCCCCGGTGCGATGTGGCCGGCGCTGGCTGCCGCGATTGCACATGACGCGCAGATCATTTCGGCGGGGATCACAACCGTCTATGACAGTGTCGCCGTCGGTGCCTTTGACGAGGCGGATGTCAGATTGAAATCTCTGAAGGCAATCTGCGATGCGCTGGAAGAGGGGGAACGGGACGGGGTCTTCAAGGCGTCGCACCGCATTCACTTGCGTTGTGAGATTGCCTTTCCGGGGCTGGAGGATCTGCTGGACCCATTGATCGGGCGTCCGCTGACCAGCCTGATTTCGATCATGGATCATACGCCGGGCCAGCGGCAATTCGTCGATGAGAGCAAGTATGTCGAATACTATAAATTCAAGAAGGGCTTCACCGACGCGGAAATGACAGCCTATATGCAGGCGCGGCGGGTTGATCAGCGCCTTTATGGGGCACGGAACCGAGCCTATGCTGTTGGTTTGGCGCGGGAGCATGGCCATGCCCTTGCCAGTCATGACGATGCGACGGCGGAGCATGTCGCCGAGGCGGTGCGCGACAGTATGACGATAGCCGAATTTCCAACAACAGTTGCTTCTGCCAAAGCCAGTCATGAAAGCGGGCTGGCGGTGCTGATGGGCGCGCCGAACATTGTGCGAGGCGGGTCGCATTCGGGAAACATTGCCGCTGTCGATCTGGCACGACACGGCTATCTGGACATTATCTCCAGTGATTATGCGCCAGCCAGTTTGATTCATGCCGCCTTTCTGCTGGTCGGGCAGGTGGCGGATCTGGACCTGCCGGGGGCGATTGCCATGGTGACGCGCAATCCGGCCCGTTCAGCCTTGTTATCGGACAGGGGGGAGATTGCTATCGGTCTGCGGGGGGATTTGCTGCGGGTGCGGGACCATCGCCAGCATCCGATCCTGCGGGGTGTCTGGCGCGAGGGTATTCGGGTTGCCTGACCGGATGGACGGTCGCGGCTGTTTCATCGCGGTCGTCGGGCCCAGTGGGGTCGGAAAGGACAGCCTGATCGACGCGGCACGGCAGACCCTTGGTCCGGATGGGCCGATCCTGTTCGTGACCCGTGCCATCACACGGCCTGTGGATGCGGGCGGTGAGGTGCATATCCCGCTGGAAGTTGCGGCGTTTCGGAAACAGGCGGAAAGTGGCTCCTTTGCCCTGCATTGGCAGGCTCATGGGCTGCATTACGGGATACCGGTGGCGTGTGAGGCGAATCTGGCCGAGGGCCGATCCGTTCTGGCCAATCTGTCGCGCGGTGTGATCGATGCAATGCGCGCCCGCTATACCAATCGGCGGATTATCCATGTCACGGCATCCCCATCAGTTCTGGCGAGCAGGCTTGCCCTGCGGGGGCGGGAATCTGTGACTGAGATAGAGGCACGCCTGTCCCGTGTCGATTTCGCCCCTCCGCAGGGGCCTGATGTTGTGACCGTGGTCAATGATGGGACTTTGGCAGAGGGGGCGTCGGCCTTCCTGGCGGCACTCGAAGGATTATAACTCGATCCGCTCGATCACCTGGAATGGTCCGCCATCCATAGGTTCCCCATAGAGGCAAAGGTCCCGCAACAGGATCGGTTCTGCCAGAACCGGGGCCAGCCTCGGCTGCAGGGCTGCCTTAACCGCGTCGCGTTCTGCATCCCCCAGCCGTCCGGTCAGGGTGATATGGAACCGGAAATCCTCCAAAACATAGGGGTAACCCCAGCATCTCAGATTCTCTTCCTGTCGTGGAGTCAGACCGTTTGCCCTGCGCTTCGTCAGTTCGTCTTTCGTCTGCGCTGCGCGGAATGCATCGAGTTCCGTCACGCAGGCGGCGGCTAGGTCAGGCAATGTCGGGACCGGTGCGGCGGGGCAGAGGGCCAGGAAACCACCTAGCTCGATCAATTCCAGTCGCCCGATATCGACCGGCTGAAGCCCCGCTGCCAGTGCTGCAACGGCCTGTTTCAACATTGGATAGTCGGTGCCATCCGCCAATCGAAAAGGCGGTTTCAAGGTGCCGTGCAAGGCATAGTGCCTTGGCGCTGCTATCAGATCAGCATGCCTTTCCGTGCTAAAGCCGGGCAGGGGGAATGCCGTCACCGGCAATCCGGTTTCCGGATCGGTTCCGAACCAGGATTTTCCGAACTCATGCAGAGGCTCGCCCGGACGCGGACCGAAATAGACGGCATAGCGTTTGAAGTTCACGGAGGGCTATCCTCCAGTTCCAAATAGAAAACGGTTCGGTCGCTGATCCGGAAACCAAGCCGTTCATAGAAGACCCCGAGATTTTGCTGCATACCGTCGCCGGTCACGACAACGGTTGCCATCCGTGCCCCCTGATCGCGACAGAATGCGGTGATGTCCTGCATCAACCGGCGGGACAGTCCCTGTCCACGCCAGGTGGGTGTCACGAACAGATCCTCGATTTCCGCACAGGCCCCGAATTCGACACCATGGGTGATGGTGGCTGTGACGAAGCCGACAGCGGTGCCGGTCCGGTCCAGCGCGATCAGGACCTTCGATGCTTCCGAAGCGATCATGCGGTTCAGGTTGGCGACCATCTGCGCAGGATCAACGGGTATGCCTTCCTCATGAAAGAAAGCCATGAAGAGGGGCATCAGAGCGACGGCATCACCTTGCATGGCCTGACGGATGGAGATCGTATCGGTCATGTCAGGTTTGTGCGGTGAAGTTCAAAGCCTGTCAATGCAGGCACTCGACCGTTTATTCCTTCGAAAAGCGCACCGGGAATTTCTCGCGGATGCGGGAGTCGATTTCTGCGGGGATGTGCGTCGGGTGGTGATCGCGGAGGATTTCGGCGGTTTTCTTCACCGCTTTGTCGACGATGTTGGTGGAGCCGAGTTCGACCCATTCCTTCGGACTCGTGCGGTCGCCGACGGTTGGATAGACGTAATCGCGCTGCATCCGCTCAATCGTCTGGTTGTGGCCCAGATAGTGGCCCGGCCCCTGGATGCAAACCTGACGGATCGCGTCGAGTGAGAGCGAATCGTCGTCAACCTCGATCCCGCGCACGGTGCGCAGGCAGGCACCAATCGCGTCATTATCGATGACCACGCTTTCCAGACAGAAACCCAGCAGGCTGGCATGCATACCTGCCGACTCATAGACCAGATTGGCCCCGGAATTGCCGACCAGGGCGTAGTTGTAGCCTTTTTCATAACCTGCCTGAGCGTCAGGAACTTTTGAATCCGCCATGCCGGCACAGACGCCACCGGTGAGGTCATAGAAATTTGCCATCTGGGCGCAGGCTGACATCAGCAGCGCTTGCTCACCGCTGCCCCCCGACATGGCACCAGTGCGCAGATCCGAGACGAAGGGCCATGTGCCGAAAATGCAGGGATGACCAGGGGCGAGTGCATTGACATAGACGAGTCCCGCAAGCACTTCGGCCACTTCCTGTACCACTGCCCCGGCCAGTGAGGCGGGGCTGGTGGCACCGGCCTGTCCGGCGGCCAGCAGCAGGATCGGCATGCCGCCGCGTACAGCGACTTCCAGGCTTCGGCAGGCATCCTCGGCGAATTTCATCGGCGGCACAACGAAACAGTTGGACATGCTGACGAAGGGGCGCGCGCGCCATTTATCCTCGCCGCCCGCGATCATATGCAGCATTTCCAGGGAGGCTTCGACATGTTCGGGCAGGACCCAACTGCTGCCGACATGCTTCGACGTGCCGGATACCGAAGCATAGCAGGTGTTGAAATCCATCTCGAACGGGTCTGGCAGATCGCGGCAGACGATGGAGCGCTGATAGAAATGGATATGGTCCATCCGGTCCACGACACGTGCAATGTTGTATAGATCCTGGGTCGTCGATTCGCGATAGATCCCGGTGATCGGGTCGATCATATGCACTGCTGCCCCTGCGGTGCCGAAATAGACTTTCTTTCCCCACGGTTCCATATCGTGCTTCGAATCCTGCCCATGAAGCACGAAGTTGCGTGCCGCAATGGCCAGCGTATCCTCGACCAGCGCGCGGGGTATGCAGAGGCGGCCATGCTCACTGATGAAACCACCCCGGGCGGTGACTGCATCGATGCAGGTGTGGATCGCATCGGCCAGCCCGACCGTTTCCAGAAGTTCGATGGCGGCTTCGTGAATCTTCAGGATATCGCTGTCGGACAGAACCTTGTAGCGCCCTCCCTCCATGCCGGGTCGGACCGGTCGGATGTCATCTGTCAGGGGGGCGGCCCGCAGTGCCTGCCGGGCGAGCCTGCCTCCGCGCCGCTTGTTTGCGGCAGGTTCGTCGGCGCTATCCAGAAGGACGGGATCCGAAGCAAGCGGGGCCGGAGACGACATGAGCGGGAATCCTTGTTTGCTGGACCATGCATCAGGCACCGAAATGGTACCAGTTTCAGTAACACAGTAAGGCTCTTTTCCGATAATCGGCAATTTCTATATTCTCAAATATTGGTAAGTTCATTTCAGCTAAGGCATCTCTTGATCAGGGGCGGTGTCCCTGCCATAGCTAACCAAACAAGCGTGATGGATCGTTTAGTTCAGTTCATGAGGAACCTGCATGGCCAGTGACAGATGCACCCCGACTAGCCGTCACCGGCGACTGCCTTCGTTGAGTGCGTTGCGCGCCTTCGAGGCGGCGGCACGGCATGGCAGTTTCCGGGCGGCGGCGGATGAACTCAATGTCACTCATTCCGCGATCAGCCATCAGGTAAAGGCGCTTGAGGACCATCTGAACGTGCCATTATTCTCACGCGGCGGCAGGGCGGTTCGCCTGACGGAGGAGGGGCGGATACTGTTTCCGATTCTGCGTGAATCCTTCGATAACATCGTTGCCGGAACCGATATGCTACGGCGTCGGCAAAGTGCTGGGCCGCTGACAATTCAGGTTTATGTCACTCTGGCGGTGCGCTGGCTTCTGCCGCGTCTGCACGCCTTCTCCCAGGTGCAGCCGGATGTCCAGGTGGCCCTGGCAACCTCTTACACCGATTGGGATTTTGCCCGTGGGGAAGTCGATGCGGGCATCCTGTTTGTCGAGACCAAGCATGCGGATCTGGACTATACGTTATTGGGAAAGGGTCGGTTGTTTCCGGTTTGCGCTCCCTCACTTCTGGAATCCGGGCCACCTCTCAGGACACCGGAGGATTTGCGTCATCATCGGCTTTTGGATGTGTATCCGGCCAAGCACGACTGGCCGGACTGGTTGCGGGCGGCAGGTGTTGAATTCCTGACACCCAATGTCAGCGGATCCCGCTTCGACAGTTATCTGCTGGCGCTGGAGGAAGCGGCATCCGGATCGGGGGTTTCACTGGCTCTTGAAGCCTTTGTCGCGGATGACCTGAAGCGCGGGCGGCTGGTGATGCCGTTCGATCTGAAGGTGGAATGCCGACGTCCCTGGTATTTTGTCTGTCCGAAGGAACGGCGCAATGAACCTCGTGTTGCAAAATTTAGGGATTGGCTGTTAGGGTGTATTCGAGGACCCAACGGCGATACGGGATTTGATTAGCGGTACCTGCGATTCAGACTCGCATGACGCACGCTGATCCGGTATTAAGAATTGGCTCTTTGGAGTGGGTGGGCAATTCATGAAAGCAGCGCTTGGCGATGGGCCTTCGGGACACGCGGTGTTCTCTTTTTGGGGTATATTCGGGCGGCATGACAGATAATTCAGCAGGGGCAGGGGCTAAATTCCGGAAACGGTTTATGAGGGCTTTCAGAGAGCGGGAAATTATCCTGCGTTCAGAAGGTTCGATCCGGTATATACGGCTTGGTCGTGTGCCGCAGATGACATTTGCCGGTGCGCTTCTATGCACCACCGTATGGCTTGCCGGTGCCAATGGTCTGGTCTGGGTGCAGGAAGCGCGGATCGAACGTAAGCTTGCCGAAATCCAGGAAGCCCGCGTCGCCTATGAGCGCCTGCATGGCGACATGATGTCTTATCAGCAAAGGGTTGCTGAACTGGCCAAGGATATCCTGTCGCGCGCCGGTTCGGACTCGTCCCAGGGCGTGGTTGATTTGGCCGAACTGGCCTCCGTTGCAGGTGGCATTGAAAATGCTTTCGAGAAGATCAATCGCGATCTGAATCTGACCCAGGTAGATCGGGACCGGATCATCCAGAGCCGCGATGCCTTGCATGACCAGATTTCAAAGCTGGAACACAGTCTTGCCGCTGCGCGGGATCATGTCGCTATTCTAGAGGGCAGCGTTGAGCAGCGCGATCTACAATTGGCTTTGGAGCGCGCCGAGATAAACGCACTGTCCGGCAGTCGGGACGACTGGCGTCTGCGCGCGGAACAACTGTCGCAGGATCTGGGCACCGCATCCCGCATGATTGAGGATTTGAATTCCCGGCTGGAGATCACGACAACGGCGTTGACCGAGGAACGGACCCGCGTTGAGGATCTGGATGATGTTCGGACCCGGCTGGCGCGACAGGTTGAATCCCTGCAGTCGGGTCTCAGTGCCGCACAGTCACGGGGTGAGCGTCTGACCGCCAATGTGATGCAGTTGACTGAAAATCTGCGAACGCTGGAAACCGAGCGTGTTGCAATGGCGGGGGAAAGGGAATCCCTGACGGCGGATCTGGCGGTTGTTGAGGCGGAATTGAACCTGCATCAATCAGCAACCGACAAGACTCGCCAGCGCCTGGAATCTGTTGTTCAGCAACTGGCTGAACTGACCGATGCCTCTAATCAGGGCGGCGATGGCGACGAGGAAATCGGGGCGTTGCAAGCGTTGGAAATGCAGATCGGTGATCTGATGGCGGAACTGCGCACGGCGCGCAATAATGCGGTCGATATGGAAACCGCTATCGGTGATGTCGTTGTGGGATTGGCGCAGGTTGCCGGGGATTCACCCGCGCGGCTGGATGCGATCAACGGGACATTGGAAAAAGTATCCCTGACCCGTGAACTGCTGGACGCGGTGACAAGCGTTCAGGAAGATCAGCACCAGCTTATCACGCAATTGACACAGGAGGCGGAAGACGGCATTTCCAGGAATGAAGGTATCCTGAAAATGGCAGGGCTGGATGTCGACAAGCTGCTGCGCGTGGCCGGTTTTGATACTGGTATGGGAGGGCCGGTGGCGGTTGCTTCCTTGAATGAAAGCATGGCCTTGCAGACGGTTATGGAGCCGACGCTGGCCAGTGAACTGGCGACCAATGTCGAAATCCTCCAAAGTCGGTTGATGCGGATGTCAGCATTGAATGAGGTAATGCGCTGCGTTCCGCTGCTCTCGCCTGTTGACAACTTTCAGATGACGTCACCTTTCGGGAAGCGCAAGGACCCGATCAATGGGAAATCGTCCTTTCACAGCGGGATCGATATCGGTGGATGGACCGGGATTCCGGTGCATGTCTCAGCCCCTGGAACGGTGACTTTCGCGGGGCGGAATGCGGGCTATGGTTTCATGGTCGAGGTTGATCATGGATGCGGGATCAAGACGATCTATGCCCATTTGAAGAAAATCAATGTGAAGAAGGGGGAGATCGTGGAACATCGTAAAGTGATCGGGACACTTGGTACGACCGGGCGCAGTACAGGACCGCATGTACATTATGAAGTTGTCGTCGATGGTTCTCATATGGACCCGGAAGCATTCATAGAAGCGGGGCGTCATGTTCACAAAATCTAAGCCCAACACAAATACGGCAAAACCTTCGTCTGTGGCACAGCAGAAGCCGGTTCGACCTGGTCCTCCTTCCATTGTTGCTGCCGATATGTGCATATTGGGCGACTTGGAATCTGAAGGCGATGTTCAGGTTGATGGTCGCGTCAATGGTGATCTTCGAACTCGTACCGTCACGATCGGGCAGGGTGCGACCATTAACGGAGCAATCACTGGTGAGACGATCAAGATCGCAGGGACGGTCAACGGGGAAATCCGGGGCAGCACGGTCGTTCTGACCGCGACGGCCAAGGTTGTGGGGGATATCCATCACAAGAGCCTGTCCATTGATGCCGGTGCCTTCCTGCAAGGTCTCTGCAAACGAATGAGTACAGAGGAAAAAATTTCCGAAGTGGAAGAATTCGGACCCAGGGCACTGGCTGGCCCCAAATAAGGTGTCTTTGTTTCTCCGTGATGATCTTTATGGCTTTTCGACGTTTCAAATGGAATTCGAGCGTCCGAAATTCCTGTTCCCTGGAAGGTGGGGAGCAGCTATCCAGGGGCAAAGGTGACCGGCAGGGTGCTGGACCCGATGATTTCGATTCTCGCATGGGCATGAGTGAAGGTAGCAGTCCTTTGATTCCCGCTTCTTCTGACTACGGGAAATTGGAAATGTCACAGCCTTCATAAATTTCTCTTCGCCCTCTTTGATAGCATCATTTCCTTTCTTTTTTCCTCAGGTGTAGACGGGATACCTAATGTTCCGTTCAACCCCACCGGAGGACCGGTTACAATTTGGCCCGGTACAATGCCATTTCTAACGTCAAACAGCGTTATTTGCGCCTGCGGCTCTAAAGCTCCCCTCGACAGTTTTGGCCAGAAATGTTCTTGATTCTCGCAGTGATGATGCGGAGGTGATCGATAATCAAGCATCTGTGAGTTTATTCAAAAAAGAACATGGTGACTAAACTATTTATCATTGATCATATATAATAAGTAATTAAATTTCATGAATTTACCGCAATGCAGCATGAATAATTCCTCATTCGTATCAATTTCAGATGATTCCGTCCTTGACGAAGTTTAGTGATTGAGTTTATCTAAACTCAATTGGCGGACTTTCCTTAACAATAAACCAGCCGCCAAAGACGCCCTCAGTGTTACAGAACGGATTGGATGTATCCGGATCGACTCAGAGGGTAAAACCACTTTGGGAGGAATCAATGAAACACGTAAGAGGCGCCGCTGCGACAGCGGCCTTGGTGGCTGGACTTATGACCCTCGGTGCGGGAGGGGCACAGGCGCAGGACAAGGAAATCACACTCTGCTGGGCGGCATGGGATCCGGCGAATGCGCTGGTCGAATTGTCGAAGGATTTCACGGCCGAAACCGGCATCAAGATGAATTTCGAGTTTGTTCCCTGGACCAGTTTCGCCGACCGGATGCTGAACGAACTGAATTCCGGCGGGAAGCTCTGTGACCTGATGATCGGTGACAGCCAGTGGATCGGTGGCGGGGCAACCTATGGCCACTACGTCAAGCTGAACGACTTCTTCGACAAGGAAGGCATCTCGATGGAGGATTTCCTGCCCGCTACAGTCGATGCTTATTCGACCTGGCCAAAGGGAACGCCGAACTACTATGCGCTTCCGGCCATGGGGGATGCGCTGGGCTGGGTTTACCGTAAGGACTGGTTTGCGCGCGAAGACCTGCAAGCGGAATTCAAAGCGAAACACGGGCGTGATCTGGCCCCACCGAAGACCTGGACGGAATTGAAGGAAGTCGGCGAGTTCTTCCAGGGGCGGGAGATTGATGGAAAAACCGTATATGGCGCGGCGATCTATACCGAACGGGGTTCGGAAGGGATCACCATGGGTGTCACTGCGGCCATGTATGCCTGGGGCTTCGAGTACGAGAAGACGCCGGGTTCTTACGATATGGAAGGTGTGGTGAATTCGCCCGAAGCGGCAGAGGCGGTCGAGTTCTACAAATCGCTCTATGACTGTTGTACACCGCCCGGCCATTCGGACGCCTATATGGTTGCAAATCTGGATGCCTATAAGTCGGGTCAGGTGGCGATGCAGATGAACTGGTTCGCCTTCTTCCCCGGTATCGCTAAGGATGAAACCGTCGGCGGGGATGTCTCGGGTTTCTTCGTCAATCCGGAACAGAAGGTCGCAGCCTCAACGCTGGGCGGCCAGGGGATTTCTGTTGTCGCCTATTCCGAGAAGCAGGACGAGGCGCTGCAATATATCAAGTGGTTCGCACAGCCAGGCGTTCAGGCGAAATGGTGGGAACTGGGCGGCTATTCCTGCCATGTAGAAGTGGCGGGTGCTGCGGACTTCCCACAATCGACCCCATTCGCCGGAGAATTCCTGAAGGCCATGGGTGGCGTGAAGGATTTCTGGCAGGAGCCGACCTATGCGGAATTGTTGCTGGCGATGCAACAGCGCATTCATAACTATGTCGTCGCCGGTGAAGGCACGGCACAGGAAGCACTGGACAAGCTGATCGTCGATTGGACACAAGTGTTCGAGGATGACGGGAAGCTCTAGTCTCCCCGTTGCGGATTTATCCGGCGTGCCGGTCATTTCATCGACCGCACGCCGGATATCCCGCCCCTGACAATTGTGTCTATCATAGTCTGTTAGCAGTCACTGGAACCCCGGTTTCCTGCGCTCTCGGTTTCCCTGTGTTGGATGATCTGTCATGTCTTCGGAACGCCTGAAAGAATTCGCCACCGTCGCTGCACGGGCAACACCAGCCCGACTGGGACGCAGGGTAACGGGTCTGTCGGATCGGATGATCGCCTGGCTGTTCATCGCTCCGACGCTGATCCTGCTGCTGGCGATCAATATCTTTCCGCTGCTCTGGACGCTGTATCTGTCCTTTACCAGCTATCGCGCCAATCAACCCGGACGCCCGATCCAATGGGTCGGCACGCGCAATTACGAGCGCATCCTGGGTAGTGCCGATATTTGGGGCTATCTGCAGGCAACGGCGCATTTCGTGATCTGGACCATGGTGATCCAAGTGCTGATCGGACTTGGTCTTGCCCTGCTGATCAATCGGAATTTCAGGGGTAACAGTTTCTGGACGACGGTGATCCTGATCCCGATGATGCTGTCGCCCGCCGTGGTTGGCACGTTCTGGACTTATCTCTACCAGCCGCAAACCGGCATTTTTAGCTATATCGTTAATATCTTCGCCAATGTCGGGCCGCTGGACATGATCGGTTCCGTCGATCTGGCACCCTGGGCGATCATCATCGTCGATACCTGGATGTGGACGCCCTACATCATGCTGCTCTGCCTTGCCGGGCTGCGCTCGATCCCCGCCTATCTGTATGAGGCCGCCGAGATCGACCGCGCCAACGCCTTGCAGAAGTTCTGGTACATCACTCTTCCGCGCGTGCTGCCCTTCTTGATGTTGGCGGTGCTGTTCCGGGGGATCGAGAATTTCAAGATGTTCGACCTTGTTGTTGAACTTACCTCCGGTGGGCCTGGTTCCACCACCGAGCTCGCCTCCATCAATCTGAAGCGGGAAGCGTTCGAGAAATGGCGAACAGGCTATTCCTCGGCCTTTGCGATCATCCTGTTCGTGACCGTCTTCGGGCTCGGCAATATCTATGTCAAAGCGCTTAACCGGGTGAAGTCATGAGCAGCAACGCCCATTCCGTCAGCGGGTCCAGTGCCCGTACCAAATGGATCGCGGGTATTCTGGTCGTCGCCTATGCGCTGATCACCATGATCCCGCTGGTCTGGATCCTGATGACCGGGTTCAAGTCGCCGTCGGATTCTATTGCCTATCCGCCGAAGGTCCAGTTCGAGCCGACGCTGGAAGGATATGTGAATCTGTTCACCTCACGCTCCCGCCAGACGCCGGAATATATTGCAGGTCTAGGCCCACCGGAGACCTGGTATGAGGAACTGGTTCGGGAGCGCAATATGGTCGTCACCGGCCCATCTCGTTTTGTTGATCGGTTCAAGAATTCCATCGTGATCGGCTTCGGTTCGACTTTTCTCGCGGTGTTCCTGGGTACGCTGGCCGCATATGGCTTCTCGCGGTTCAAGGTGCCGTTGAAGGACGATCTGCTGTTCTTCATCCTTTCGACCCGCATGATGCCGCCGATTGCCGTCGCGATCCCGATTTTCCTGATGTATCGCGAACTTGGCCTGTCGGATACGGCTCTGGGGATGATCCTGCTCTATACGGCGGTGAATCTGTCCTTGTCGGTCTGGCTGCTGAAAGGGTTCGTCGATGAGATCCCGCGGGAATATGAGGAAGCGGCGGTGATCGACGGCTATACCCGCTTCCAGGCCTTTATCAAGGTCGTGCTGCCGCAGATGCGGGCAGGGATTTCGGCAACCGCCATCTTCTGCCTGATTTTTGCCTGGAACGAATATGCCTTCGCCTTGTTGCTGACCAGCGGTGAGGCACAGACGGCACCGCCCTTCATCCCGATCATCATCGGCGAGGGTGGGTTGGACTGGCCAGCGGTTGCGGCCGGGACGACTCTGTTCCTGCTGCCGGTCGTCGTGTTCACGATCCTGCTGCGCGATCAGTTGCTGCGCGGAATCACATTTGGGGCGGTGCGGAAATGAGCGAACCCTTGAAGAAGCCCAGCCTGAAACGATGGTTCCGCCGGGGACCGTGGGAGAACGCGGCGTCCCTATTGATCGCGATTGGCATCTTCATGCTGATGCAGCCGTTCTCCCTGTGGCTCTATGGCTGGTCCTTTGCGGCGATCCTGACCGGCACAATCGGCTTTATCATCGTCAGCCATTTTCCGGAGGATGACAGCGATGGCTGAAATTGAAATCCGCAACCTGAAGAAAAACTTCGGTGATTTCATGGCCGTGCGTGAGTCCAGCTTCACCGTGCGTGATGGTGAGTTCTTCGTCATGCTCGGCCCGTCTGGATGCGGCAAGACGACAACGCTGCGTATGATCGCGGGCCTGGAGATGCCCAGTGACGGGCAGATCCTGCTAGGTGGTGAGGATGTTACCTATAATCGCGGGTCGGAGCGGGACATCGCCTTTGTTTTCCAGCTTTTCGCGCTTTACCCGCATATGACGGTGCGCGGCAATATCTCCTTCCCGCTCCGGGTTCAGGGCGTTAGGCGTGCCGAGGTTAGGCGTCGGACCGAAGCGGTCGCGCGGATGTTGCAGATCGACCATATGGTGGACAGGGGTGTCGGTGGTCTGGCGGCGGGCGACCGGCAGCGGGTCGCTCTGGGTCGCGCCATCGTGCGGGAGGCCAAGGCTTTCCTGATGGATGAACCGCTGGGTGCCCTGGATGCCGAATTCCGGGACAAGATGTGTGAGGAACTGCGCCTGCTGCACAACCGGGTCAATGCGACGACGGTCTATGTCACCCACGACCAGATCGAGGCAATGTCCATGGCGGACCGGATCTGTGTGATGAACAAGGGGAATGTGTTGCAGATCGGTGCGCCGATGGAGGTCTATGCCAGACCCGCGACCCGTTTCGTCGCCGGGTTCATCGGCAGCCCCTCGATGAATTTCCTGGAAGGTGAGGGTGGTATCGCAGCGGGTGCGACCTCAATCCGGGTGACTGGATCGGAAATTACCATTCCGGAGACCCGCGCCGCACTCTCTGCGCCGACTGCAATTCTGGGGGCCAGGCCTGAGCATATCAGGTTGACCGATGCAGGTGGATTGCGGGGGCGTGTCTTTGCGGTGGAATATATGGGCGCTCGCCAGATGGTGACGGTTGATACAGAGGCAGGGCGTCTGCGCGTACGGACACCCAATACCGTACGGGTACGGGACGGAGAAACGGTGGGTCTGGATTTCGACGCGGACCGCCTGATCGTCTTTGATCCGGAAAGCGACCTTGCCGTGCCCAGCGCCCTGTTCGAGCAACCGGTTGTGGGAGGGACGGCCCATGGCTGATGCCAGACTCGATCAGATTACCAAGCGTTTTGGGACAACCGTGGCGGTATCAGACCTGTCGATCCATGTCGCAGATGGTGAATTCGTTGTGCTGCTGGGCCCGACCGGTGCGGGGAAGACGACGACCCTGCGGCTTTTTGCAGGTCTGGAACTGCCGGATGCGGGCAGCGTCGCGTTGGCCGGGCAGGATGTTACGCGGATGGCCCCGGCACAGCGCGACGTCGCCTTCGTCTTCCAGCAATATTCGCTCTATCCTCACTATACCGTTTTTGACAATCTGGCCTTTCCGCTGCGCGCACCGGGCCGTCGGATGAGTGCGGAGGCGATCCGCAAGCGGGTACACGAGATCGCCGAGATGCTGCGCATCGGCGAGAAACTGAACAATCGCGCAACCCAGCTTTCCGGCGGCGAGATGCAGCGGGTTTCCATCGGTCGCGCGCTGGTGCGGGAACCGACGCTGTTCCTGATGGATGAACCGCTGTCTTCCCTCGACGCGAAGCTGCGGGAGGATCTGCGGGTTGAGTTGAAGCGCATCCAGCGTGACCTTGGCGCGACCATCGTCTATGTGACCCATGATCAGTTGGAGGCGATGACCCTTGCCGACCGGATTGGAGTGCTGTCGGAAGGTGTGCTGAAACAGCTTGCCCCCCCCCGCACGGTCTATGAGGAGCCGAACAGCGTCTATGCCGCGATGCGCCTTGGCAGCCCGCAGATCAATCTGCTGGCACCGGAGGTTCTCCATCTGTCTTCCGGTCCCTCGCAGACGCAGACGGTCGGGGTACGTCCGGAGGATGTTGTGCTGAACGGGGCGGGACTGCCCGCACAGGTGCTGACGGTGGAGCCACTGGGGGTGGAGACGGTGGTGCTGCTGGATCTGGCTGGTACGCAAGTTCATGCCCTTCTGGGCGCGCAGGCGGCCGTGAGGGAGGGGGAGACCGTGAATGTATCCGTGCGCGATGGTGCGGCCCTGTTCTTCGATGGGCAGGGTGATCGTATCGGCAGTTTCTCAGCCGCTGCCGGAGGGAGTTGATATGTCCGATAATACAGACAGGGACCTGATTGCATCGCTGATCGACGCCGCTTGGCAGGCGATAGAGAGCCACGCAGAGGAACTGACCGCGCTGGATCAGGCCATCGGTGATGGGGACCACGGGCTGAACATGAAGCGCGGTTTTGCCGCCATCGTCGAGGCACGCGAAGAGATCGAGACGAAGCCCTTTGGTGAGGCATTGCAGAAGGCCGGAATGGTGCTGGTGATGAAGGTCGGTGGTGCGTCCGGCCCGCTCTATGGATCGCTGCTGATGGCGATGGGCAAGGTCACTTCCGGCATACCGGTCACCGCAGCCGATCTCTCGGCGGTTCTGGCTGCCGGGATTGAGGCGGTGAAGGCGCGGGGTAAGTCGGATACCGGTGCGAAGACGATGCTGGATGTGCTGGCACCGGTCCATGCCACGCTGTCGTCCGGGGGATTGATCCCTGAAATTCGTGCCGCTGCCGATACTGCGCTGGCGGCAACGCAGGACATGCGGGCGACCAAGGGCCGGGCGGCCTTTCTGGGGGAGCGGTCCATCGGGCATCTCGACCCCGGCGCACGGTCAAGTGCACTTCTCATCCATGCTGTTTGTAGCGTTCTGGAGGATTTATGAGCGATACCGTCTCGATAGTGATTGTATCCCACTCTGCCGATGTGGCCAGAGGGGCGGCGGATATGGTGCGCCAGATGGTCGGCGACGATGTGAGAGTCGCCCAGTGTGGCGGCACCGCCGATGGCGGACTCGGCACGGATGTCGCGGCGATCATGGCGGCGATCCAGTCGGTCTATTCACCAAAGGGTGTTGCCGTGCTGGTCGATTTGGGCGGGGCGGAAACCAATAGCGAAATGGCAATAGAGATGCTGCCTGACGGTATGGGCGCGCATGTTCAGATCTGCAATGCCCCGGTCGTCGAAGGGGCAGTGATGGCGGCGACGGAGGCGGCGGGGGGCTCTTCCCTCAATACCGTGCGCGAAACAGCGGAAGATTTTCAGTCATGACCGAAGTCAGGCAAGAGGCCCTGTGGGTCACCGATATGGCGACGATCCTGGACCCGACGGGCCTGCATGCCAGACCGGCGGTGAAACTGACAAAGCGCGCAAAGGGATTTGCCGCACGGGTTGAGATCCGCGCCCAGGGGCAGGAGTCCTGGGTCAATGCCAAGTCCCCCAATGCGGTAATGAAGTTGAAGGCGGCTGCGAACGAACCGTTGCATATCCGTGCCTCGGGTGAGGATGCGGCGTTGGCGGTGCGGGCGCTGGTCGATCTGGTGAACAGGGATTTCAATGACTGAGCTGAGGCAGGAACGTCATCTGACTGGCATTCCGGTCACCGGGGGCACTGTGCTGGGGCCGCTTTATCGGCTGGACCGGTCGGAGAGAACTGGATCACCGGTATGCAGTCTGGAAGAGGCCATTGCGCGGGCAGCCAAAGACCTTGAATCCCTGATCGCGGCACAAGATGCGATGGCGGGAGAGATACTGGAATTCCAACTGGCGTTGTTGGAGGATGACGACCTGTTGGCCCCCATCCAAGAGGAAGTTCACGCCGGAACTCCGCCTGATAGAGCCTGGGCGGCAGCTCTGGACCGGGAAATCGGTGAATATCGCGCCGATGGCGATGTAACTCTGTCAGCGCGTGCCGACGATCTGCAGGATTTGCGGGATCGCGTCCTAGATGTGCTCCATGGCACAACAGGCGGATCGGCGCATGCGCCGGAAGGGGCGATTCTGCTGGCCGAAGATCTGACGCCGTCTACCTTTCTGGGGTTGGACTGGTCGCGACTGGCCGGAGCGGTGGTGCAGGGTGGCAGTGCAACCAGTCATGTCTCGATCCTGGCCCGTGCGCGGGGCATTCCACTGATGGTCGGTTTGGAGCGAGCTGATGTCGAGATACCGGAGGATGCGTTTGCTGTGCTGGATCTGGGGCAGGGCAGGTTGACCCTGAACCCGACAAAGGCAACGCTGGCGACGGCCCGCAGCGCGATGGAGCGCGGGCGGCGGCTGGCCAGCGAATATGCCCGTATCCTGAACCGCCCCGCTGTGACGGCGGATGGGCAGTCGATCCAGGTGCTTGTGAATATCGATGCGCCCATGATTCTGGACAGCATCACGCCGGAATGCTGCGATGGGGTGGGATTGACGCGAACGGAATTCCTGTTCCAGAACGGCGCGCCGGGTGAGGATGAGCAGCTTGCCTTCTATCACCGTCTGATCGATTGGGCCGGGGGTCGTCCGGTGACGATCCGGACATTGGATGCGGGGGGCGACAAACCACTGCCCGGTATTACCGAGGATGGTGAGGTCAATCCGTTTCTGGGTATTCGGGGGGTGCGGCTGTCGCTGCGTCAGCCAGACCTGTTCCGGGTGCAGTTGCGCGCGCTTGTCCGTGCCGCTGCGCTGGGCGACATTAAGGTGATGGTGCCGATGGTGACGGTGCCCCGGGAACTGGATGAGGTGCGGCGTCTGATGCGGGAAGCGGTCGAGGAACTGACACGGGCAGGGATTGCCTGCACCTTGCCGGAAATCGGAATGATGGTGGAGGTACCGGCGGCGGCCCTTACGGCGGATACGTTCGATGCGGATTTCTATTCCATCGGATCCAATGATCTGATCCAGTACACGACGGCCAGCGCGCGCGATAACGCGGCGGTTGCGGTGCTTGCCGATCCCGCCAATCCGGCGGTGCTGCATATGATCCGCGCGACCGTCGCCGCAGGCATGGCGCGTGGCGTACCCGTCAGCCTGTGCGGCGACATGGCCTCCAGCCCGCAACATGCCGCCGCTCTGCTGGATGCCGGTCTGCGTTGTTTCAGTTGCGCCCCCGCTCAGGTTGCTGCGGTGAAGACGGCGATTGCGGCCCACAGCCTCAAGTCGGTGGTATAGCGGCATGGCGGATGATCGCATCTCCCCGGATGACCCGGTCGTGCAGTACAAGATCCTGCTGAAACAGTATCTCGACCGACGCCCATCCGGTACCCGCCAGAAGATGGCGGAGGCTTTCGGGACCCATAAGAGTTTCATCTCACAGGTCACCAACCCCGCCTATCGCGTCCCGCTGCCAGCCCAGCATATACCGGCCATGTTCCGGATATGTCACTTGAATGAGGAGGAGCAGCGCCAGTTTTTTGCTGTCTATCGCCGTGCCCACCCGTCCCAGTCCGGGGCGGTCGAGGAATTGGCCTCGGCGGAGCGAGACACGATAAAAATACCGCTGCCGCCGGATATGGACGAGGACCGGCGGCGCGACGTGGAACATCTGATCCATGATTTTGCCGAACGGGTGATCGCGCTGGCCCAGGGCTTACCGAAGAGCCGAAAGAGCTGACGAGGGAGGAAAAACGATGAAGAAACTGATGAATGCAGCGGACACCGTGCTGACCGACAGCCTGCGCGGTTTCGGGCGTGCCCATGGGGATATCGTATCGGTCTCTCTTGACCCGATGTTCGTGACCCGAAAGACCCCGGCCAGGGCAGGCAAGGTCGCGCTCGTCTCTGGAGGCGGATCGGGGCATGAGCCGATGCATGCGGGTTTCGTTGGCACCGGCATGCTGGACGCTGCCTGTCCGGGACAGGTCTTCACCTCCCCCACACCGGATCAGATGATGCTGGCGGCTCAGGCGGTTGATACCGGCGGCGGCGTTTTGTTCATCGTGAAGAACTATGCCGGGGACGTGATGAATTTTGAAATGGCGGCGGAGATGCTGGAAGGGGTATCCGCCACAGTTCTGACCGATGATGATGTCGCGGTTGAAAGTTCACTGCACAGCCAGGGGCGGCGCGGAGTGGCGGCGACGGTGATCGTGGAGAAGATGGTTGGTGCGGCGGCGGAGGCGGGGGCGAGCCTTGCCGAATGCCAGGCGCTGGGGGCGCGCATCAATGCGGCCTCTGGCTCTCTCGGTGTCGCGCTGACAAGCTGCATTGTGCCCGCTGCCGGAAGCCCGACTTTCACCCTGGGTGAAGACGAGATGGAATTTGGTGTCGGCATTCATGGCGAGCCCGGTCGACGTCGCGTTTCCCTGATGCAGGCCGATACCATCGCCCGCGAGGCCCTGGATGCGATCCTGGAGGATATGAAGCTGGAGGCGGGGACGGAAATGCTGGTGCTGGTCAACGGCATGGGTGGCACACCCCTGCTGGAACTCTATGGCATGTATGATGCCGTCGCTCGTGAACTGGACAGGCGAAACCTCTCAATCGGGCGATCCCTGGTCGGAAATTACTGCACTTCGCTGGAAATGGCAGGATGTTCTGTGACCTTGGTCAAGCTCGATGCAGAGTTGAAAACCCTTTGGGACGCCCCGGTTCATACTGCCGCCCTGCGCTGGGTATGAAGGCAATGTTGCGAGCGCTTTCTATCGGTTGCGGGGCAGAGGATTCTGGGCGGCAATCGGGGTGCCTTTGATATTTTCCCGCCAGAAGGCATAAAGACCGCTGGCGATGATCAGCAGGATGCCGCCCATCGCGATGGCGTCCGGCCATTCGTCGAACATCACGACGCCCCAGAAGACAGCCATCGGCATGGCGACATATTCGAAGGGAGCGGCGATGGTTGCCTCCACCTTGCGATACCCCTGTGATATCAGATAGGCACCGCAGGCGGACAGGCCGCCGACCAGGATCAGGATCAGCCAGTCCCCGGCGGTCGGCATCGTCCAGGCGCGCAGCAGGAACAGGAGGCTCGGGTCTTCCAGACCTTCCGCCATGCGCCCGTCCCCCAACAGAAGCCCGACGCTGGCGCAGGTGATCAGGAATGTAACCTGGATATAGAAGGCCATGACTGACGCTTTTTCAGTCACGCCCAGCTTGCGCGCAGTGATCTGCATCGTTGCATAGGCAAGCGCTGCCAGGATCGGGGCCAGGGCGGCATAGCGGAAGGCTTCCGTACCGGGCCGCATGATGATGATGACGCCGATCAACCCGACACTGACGGCAAGCCATCGGCGAAGGCCCACCTTCTCACCCAGGAACGGGACTGACAGGGCCGTTATGAACAGGGGGGCCACGAAGAAAATCGCCGTGGCCTCGCCGATGGGCAGCGAGGCCAGACCGGTGAAGAAGGCGACATTGGCGATGACCACGCAGAAGCCGCGAAACAGATGCAGCGGCAGGCGCTTGCTCATCAGATTCCGGAACCCGCCTTCCAGCGGGACGAAGATGCCAAGGATTATGGCAAGGCTGGTCAGGGCGCGGATGAAAACGATCTGATGCAGCGGATAATCGCCGCTCATCCATTTGATCAGCATGTCGGAAGCGGAAAAGAACAGAACCGCCATCACGACGCAGAGAATGCCGATTGCATTCGGACCTTTCAGGGCGCTGATCATGTGGGAATAAACCTTTTTCGGAACGCTAGAAGAAGAAATCCACGCCCTCAGCCGAAAAGGCCGCCTGGACCTCGGGCAGGGACTGGCAGAGCCGTGCATGGTGCAGCAGGGCAGGGCGGGTGGATGGCAGGTCCACAATCCCGAACTGCTCACCCCAGCCCGCCAGCATCAGCAGGAAATAATCGACACAGGAGACGTGTTCGCCCGAGACGAAAGGGCCGTCTTTGTCGAGATGCCGATCCAGCAGCGCGAACATCTCGTCTAGCCGCACGCCTGTCTTCCGCTTGATCGTTGCCATTTCTTCAGGCGTATCGACATAACGGGCGCAGTAGTTCCAGACCATCAGATCGGCCTGCACCGTATTGGTCAGATAGACCAGCATGTCGAGCGCTGCCGGTCGTTTAAGATTGCCGACGGATGGCATCAATCCAGATTCGGGGAAATGTTCGGCCAGATACAGGCAGATCGCAGCAGCTTCCCGAACGATCACCCCACCATCGGCGGGATCACCATGGACGAGCGTCGGTATCCGGGCATGGGGGTTGAGGGCGGTGTACCACTCGCTGCGCTGGTCTCCCCTGGTCTTGTCGACCAGCGCCAGATCGAAATGCATACCGATCTTCCGCAGGCAGATATGCGGCGCCAGTGAGGCATTGTCCGGTGCGTAGTAAAGCGTGATTGACATGGTGCAGGGTCCCGATATGCCGAGTTTCGAAGACCATACAACCAGTATTCGGGAATAGCGACCACCGGCTTGTGCCGGTAGCGCAAAACACTCTGGCCTCACCGATCCTGGAGGTAGCGCAGGATTGCAGCTGTCATCGCTTTCGGGTCGCTGCCATGGGGAAACAGTGTCAGGAACGCGCCATCCGGTCCCATCAGACAGAGGGTGGGGGAATGGCTGACCAGATACTCCTCCTTCGGGGCGTCGGGCAGATAGATCTTCGCGCGGTGGGTGCGATAGGTGGTAACGGCCCGTTAGATGTCGGCATCGCTGCCTGACAGACCAAGCACGCTATTCTTTTCAAGTTCCACCTGGATCACCGGATTGTCCTCCAGCCAGCGTTTGGATGGTTGGCAACTTCGCACAAATCACGGTCGGTTTATCGGCGGGTTATCAACCCGCGTGATGGGAAGGGTTTGACGTTACCCCAAAGCCGGGCGAAAGGGGAAAGACGTTTCCTATTGTG
This sequence comes from Alphaproteobacteria bacterium, assembly GCA_965223125.1. GTDB lineage: Bacteria > Pseudomonadota > Alphaproteobacteria > UBA8366 > Aestuariispiraceae > Pacificispira. The sequence continues at coordinate 3,552,642 of OZ244984.1, forward strand.
AGGTTGCATGTCCAATTCCGATGGTTCCCCAGAATCCGTAATCGATGCCGGTTCGACCTATACATTGCCGCAGACGGCACCCCCTTTTGCCGTTGCGGGGCTCATTCTGTCCATGGCACTTGTGGCCATCGGCAACGGGTTGATCTTCGCCTATGTCCCGACTCGGCTGGGCGCGCTCGGCTATTCCCCCTCCATGGCGGGATGGATCATCACCGGGCTGGCGGGCGGTGGGTTTATCGGCTGCCTGGCTGTGGGGCCGATTGTGAAGCGCGTTGGTCATGCCAGGGCGTTCATGACGCTGGGCGCATTGATGATCCTCACGCATCTGACCATCGGGCTCAGCCAGAACCCTGTATACTGGATTGCAGCACGCGCCACCTATGGCTTCGCGGTGACTGGTCTGTTCATCGTTTCCCAGAGCTGGCTTAACGATTCCTGTCCGAATGACTGGCGCGGGCGGGTGATGGCGATTTTCTACATGTCCTATGTGCTGTGCCTGGGGCTCGGCGGCTATATCATTGCCTTCATCGACTTATCGACGCCACTGGGGCCGATGATCGCCGTGCTTTTTGGAACGCTGGCGATCATTCCAGTGGGGCTGACCAATCTGCGCGCACCACTGCCACCTGAATATGTTTCAGTCGCGTTCAAGGCGGTCTGGCGGATTTCGCCAGTTGGTATGCTGGGTCTGCTGGCTGTCGGCGGTTTGACGATGATGGTGCAGGGATTCGCGCCGATCTATGCTCAGGCCAGCGGTTATAGCCAGGGCGATATCGGCCTGCTGGTCTTTCTGATGCAGTTCGGGATGATCGCGGTGCAGATGCCGCTGGGGGCACTGTCGGATCGCATGGATCGACGCTATGTCCTGGTCGCCGCCTGCGGGATCATCATACTGTTCGCCGCGATCAGCACGCGGCTGTCGGGGATTGATCTGTGGCTTCTGATCCTGATCTTCGGTGTCTGGGCTGGCGCGACGGAGGCGATATATGCCGTCGCCACCGCCCATGCCAATGACCGGGCGGAACCGCAATACTATGTGTCGCTGTCGATGACGATGTTGTTCTGCTGGTCGATTTCCGGCTTCCTGATCCCTGGATTCGCCACGATCCTGACGGAGTTTTTTGGCGTTACCGCCTATATGTATCTCGCCATCGTGATCGCCATCGCCTATGGCCTGTTCGTAGTTTACAGGATCACCCGACGCGAGCCGGTCCCGGTCGAGGATCAGGAGGCCTATGAGCCACGCGCGGCACAGGCGGCCTATGCACCGGAACTCTCCGCCCCCCTTGGGGCCGATGAGGTGGATCAGGAAGTCCCGCGATAGAAGATTGTCCGATCAGGCGAGTGCCGCGCGGAATTGTTCCGGATCGACATTGCCCCCGGAAATCACGGCGACGACCGGCCCGTCACCGGGTGGCAGCTTCCCGGACAGAATCGCGGCCAGCGCGACGGCACCGCCGGGCTCCGCCACCAGCTTCATGTCCAGGAAGGCCGCGCGCATCGCGCCCTGGGCTTCGGCATCACTAACCACCAGCCCGTCTTTCAACAGGTGGCGGTTAAGGGCGAAGGTGATCACGCCGGGCGAGGGGGAGAGCAGCGCATCGCAAATCGAACGCGCCGCCGGGTCCACCGATTGGTGCGTGCCGCTGTGCAGAGAGCGGGCGGTGTCGTCGAACCCTTCCGGTTCCGCCGCATAGATTGCCAGACCGGGGATCAGGTGGGAGAGCGCCAGCGCGGTCCCTGATGTCAGGCCGCCGCCGCCGCAGGGAATGACGACCGCATCTGGCACAATCCCGAGTTCAGCAAGTTGTCGGGCGATTTCCAGGCCGACCGTCCCCTGACCCGCGATGATCTCCGGGTCGTCAAAAGGGCGCACCAGAGCCGCGCCACGTTCTTCTGCCAGACCCTCTGCAAGGGCGTTTCGATCTTCCGTGAAACGGTCATACAGGCGGATTTCGGCGCCCCAGGCTGCGGTATTCTCCCGCTTGATCGCGGGGGCATCGGCGGGCATGACGATCAGCGCCGGAATACCAGCATAATGGGCTGCGGCAGCGACGCCCTGGGCATGGTTGCCGCTGGAGAAGGCGACGACACCGCCTTTTCGATAGGCTGGGTCCAGAGTTGCGATCTTGTTGCTGGCCCCGCGAAACTTGAAGGAACCGGTGCGTTGCAGGCATTCCGGCTTGACCAGGATACGGCGTCCGACCCGTGCATTCAGCAGTGGTGATTCCAGCAGGGGTGTATGGATCACGATATCACGCAGTCGTGCGTCGGCGGCTTCGATATCGCTGAAGTCAGGGGCCTGATCGGCGGAGGGGGGCAAGGAAGGCATAGAGGGCGCTCCTACTTTCCGGTTCGTCGAGAGTGGGCGCATGACCCCGGTCGGGAATCGTGGCCTGCTGCAAGTCTGGATGGTTCTCTGCCATACGCCGAAAGCAGTCTTCCGACAATAGGGTGGAAAGAGCACCCCGTAACGCCAGGACCGGAAAGGGCCGCAGCGAGCGATAGAGCGGCCAGAGTGGTGGTACTGGACCGGCCCGGCGCAGGGTGTTGGCGATCCGGGGATCCCAGTCAGGATGAATGCGCCCGTCCGTCCCTTCGGCAAAGCAGCCTTCCGCCGCCAATCGCCAACCCGTCGCATCTAGATTGAGGTCGGGCAGCATGATTTTCACTTCTGCGATGGCGGCATTCCAGTCCGGATAAGTCTGCGCGGCGGCGATGTAATCCGTGATGCGACCGATTCCGTCGGTGGGAAGGTTGGGGCCGCAGTCATTCAGAACTACGCCCGCCAGTGAGGTTGGCATTGCAATTCCCATTGCCATCGCCAGAAAACCGCCAAGCGAAGTGCCGATCACCACTACCCGGTCCAGATTGAGAGCCGTCAGGACATGCCGGATATCGTCCAGATATGTGGCGGGCGTATAGCTGGAAGGGTCCCGTGCACGATCCGACCGACCCCGCCCACGATAGTCCAGTGCCAGAACACGATGGCCTTTTGTCGTCAGGTTCGGGGCGAGACGATCAAAGTCCTTCGAGTTTCGGGTTATCCCGGAAAGACACAGTACAGGTGGTGCCGGAGAATTGAATGCAGGTGCATGGTCTTGCAGGAAGAGTCGCGTTCCGTCGCGGGCCGTGATTATCCTGGACTGCATCGACGGCGTCAGGATTTGATCCGATCAGGCAGATCGCGGAGATCCTTCAGGATCAGTCGGGGCTCACCCGGCAGCCGTTCCCAGGGCTTCCCGAACCGGTTCACCCAGACGGTCTGGAACCCGTAATGCGCGGCAGCGGCGGCATCCCAGCCGTTGGAGGACATGAAGGCGACCTGACTGCGCTCTGTCAGTCCGAAATGCGCCATGACCAGATCATAGATGCGCGGATCCGGCTTGAATATTCCGACGGTTTCTACGGAGAGCACCGCATCAAGCCGGTTGCGCAGACCGGCGGAATCGACCGCACCATCGAGCATGTCCATTGATCCGTTGGAAAGGATAGCCGTATTAATCCCGGCCGCTTTCAGCGCGCTCAGCATCTCCGGAACTTCCGGATAGGCGGCGAGGGTGAAATAAAGATCGAGCAGTTTTTGCCGTAGGTCCGCCCGATTGGATAACCCGACTTCCTCCAGGGCGAAATCGAGGCCGTCCTGTGTGACTTCCCAGAACGGCTTGTAGGCCGGAATGAGGCTGCGCAGCCAAGTATATTCCAACTGCTTGCTGCGCCAGACAGCGGAAAGCTGATCCGCCTTCGGGCCGATATCCGACTTCAGGGCAGCGGCGGCGGAATGGACGTCGAACAGGGTTCCATAGGCGTCGAAGACGCAGGCGCGAATGCCGGATAGGCTGGTCATGCGAAATTCCTCATCAGCCGGTTTCTGCGGTCATTGTGATCGGCACCGTGCGCCCGGCGGCACGCTGGCGATAGACATTGATATTTTCCAGCACCCGCTGAACGTAGTTGCGGGTTTCCGAAAAGGGGATGGATTCCATCCAGTCGATGGTTTCCTCGAAACTCATGCTGCGTGGATCACCAAAGCGCCGGATCCAGGTCGTCACACGATGCGGCCCGGCATTGTAGCCCGCCAGCGCCATCGGCAGCATGCCATCGAATTTCGCCAGCAGGTCTTTCAGATAGGCACTGCCCAGTCGGACATTGTAGTTGATGTCCGCTGTCAGCGCGCTTTTGTCATAGCGAATTTTCTCCCACCTTGCGACGGATTGTGCGGTGGCAGGCATCAACTGCATCAGGCCCAGTGCCCCCGCGCTGCTGATGGCGGTGATATCGAATCCGCTTTCCTGACGGATCAGGCCGTGGACGATGGAAAGATCGGCGATCTGGCTGTCGGTGATTGGCAGGATCGGATAGCCGGCCAGGGTCACGACATCGGTCTTGATCGCCTGACGGGAGGCGACGACGGCCAGATCCAGCCGGTCGATCTCTGCCGCCAGTTCAGCGGTGAGCGCCAGATAGGCCGGATCATTGTAGCGGCTGGACAGATGCCAGATCAGGATCTTGACTGTATCGTCGGCCCCGATTTCCGCCAGCATTCGCACCAGACGGGTCAGTTCGGAATCATTGTAAACCTGTCGCTGTTCGGGCGTGACCGGTGGGTCGACCGCATAAGCCACGCTCAAGGAGAGCGGCAGTTTCATCGCCGCCAATTGCCCGTAAAAGCTGGTCGTGTGACGGGCCGCAACGCCATACCATTGTTGCGCGATTTCGGTCCGCCCCGCTTCTTCCGCAGCACGTCCGGCCCAATAGGCGGCACGGGAGCGGCTGACCGGGTAGCCGACATTGTTGTACATGTCGCGGAAATGCGGAAAGGCCCGTTCCGGATCCTTCAGAAAGCGCAGCGCGACCCAGCCGGAAAACCATTCGGCCTCGGCAAACCCCGCCCCGTCAGGCACCCGATGCTGGCTGGCCACTTCATAGGCGCGCTCGGGATCGCCGTTTTCCAGCAGGTCGCGGGACAGGATCGCGCGTTCCTGCCACCATAATTCCGGTTGGGTTGCCTGCATTTCCGGCCAGGCCAGCAATTCGATGGCGCTGTCAAAGCGCCCCTTCTTGCGCCGCCACCGCATGCGCTCGAATGTCAAGCCAGGATCATCGGCCAGACTGGGTGGAACCCGTTCGACGGCGGCATCGACGCCGCCCGACTGCCGCGCCAGACGGATGCGGGCATCGGCCAGCATGCGATAGGCGTCTGGAACCCGTTTCGCCTGCCGTTCCGCGGCACCGAAATTGCCTTCCCATATCTGCCGGTCCAGACGATATATCTCATCCTCTATTGGCACGATCTTCCGGAAGCGCTGGCGGAATGCGTGCTCATCGCTTGCCGACATATTCAGGTCACGCCAGGCGCGCTGGACTTCCGCTGTCAGCATGGCGGTCATGCCTGCCCGCTCTAGTGCATTCACATACAGAAAGAACCCGGCCCCCGTGGTTGGCGGATTATCGCGGAACCAGGCCAGGATTACGGTATCGGGCAGGACATCGGTCATTACCGTCTCGGCCCTGGCTTTCAGGCGGTCCAACCGGGGCCAGGAAGGGTTTTCGGCAACGAATTGGGCGATTTCAGCAAAGTTGGCAGTCGTGTCACTACGTTGCAGATGAAGCCATTCAATTGCCTTCGCTGGCAGGCGTTCGGACGGACGCGCGGCGTGATTGAATACGACATCCCAGCGTCCGTCATCCATCGCCCGAAAGGCGATTTCATATTGCTTGCGATCCTCGGCGCTGAGCAGCGCCGCCAGACCGGGCGAATGAAATCCCATGGTCAGGATCAGGGCCGAGAACAGGATCAGAATCCATCGCCTCCGGTTGGTCGGAGGGGGGGCGAAAACAAATCGGTCCTGCATATTCAGGAACGCTCCTCTGGTCATGTTCGTGACAAGGCCTACTGCGGGCGCCGAGCGCTTTCCGCAAACGATTCCTGTCGCAGTATCGGGGTGTTCGCGATTCTTCGCAACAGCGCAGGTCCAGAAAAAGGAGGGCCTCGCAAGACCGTGACCCGGTTTCGGACTTGTTGCGTCGGTAAAGCCTATGGTAACTACCCCGGCTGTTTCCAGAATGGGTCCCTATAATGCGGATCTTATAAGCAACGCTTCAGGAGTGAGATAAATGCCTGCGATGTTTCGCGGATCGATGACGGCGCTGATCACGCCCATGCATGAAGATGGATCGGTGGATGAAGCCGGTTTCGCTAAATTCGTGCAGTGGCAGATCGACGAAGGCACGGATGGTGTCATTCCGGTTGGCACGACGGGTGAATCCCCGACGCTGTCCCATGATGAGCATCGCCGGGTCATCGATATCGCCATAGAGGTCGCGGGCGGCAAGGTTCCGGTCATTGCCGGTACCGGGTCGAACAATACGCGCGAGGCGATCAGCCTGACGCGCCACGCCAAGGAAGCCGGAGCGGATGCGGCTCTGATCGTCACGCCTTATTACAACAAGCCGACCCAGGATGGTCTCTATGCGCATTACGCCGCCATTGCCTCGGCCGTTGATATTCCGATCCTGATCTACAATATACCGGGTCGGAGCGTGATCGACATGTCGGTCGCGACCATGGCGCGCCTGGCGCAGGATTTTGACAGCATTGTCGGCGTGAAGGATGCTTCCAACGATCTCGCCCGACCCTTGCAGACCCGTGTGACCCTGGGTGCAGATTTCTGCCAGTTGTCCGGTGAGGATGCGACAATAGCTGCCTTCCTGGCTCAGGGTGGGCATGGCTGCATCTCGGTATCAGCCAATGTTGCCCCGAAGCTGTGTGCGCAACTGCATGACAGCTGGCAACAGAAGGACTGGGATACGTTCACGGGCGCACGGGATCGGCTGATGCCGATCCATGCGGCGATGTTCTGCCAGTCATCTCCGGCACCGGCGAAATTCGGTGCCTCGCTTCTGGGCCTGTCCAGCGATGTGGTCCGTCTGCCGCTGGTGACGGCTACGGCGGAGACTCGCGCGACAGTGACTGCGGCGATGCAGAGTGCTGGACTGATTTGAACTGATACTACGGACGCTGAGGCGGCGATGAGACCATGGCTGGAAAGGATAAGAAAAAGAAGGGCTTGATGTCCACGGGAACGATTGCCGTGAACCGTCGCGCACGCCATGATTACGCCATTGAGGAAGAGTTCGAGGCCGGAATGGTCCTGACCGGGACTGAGGTCAAGTCGCTGCGCACGGGAACGGTCAACCTGTCGGACGCCTATGCAGCGCCGAAGGGCAATGGGATCTACCTGCACAATCTCTATATCGGCGAATATTCCCATGCGCCGATGCGCGCCCAGCATGAACCAAAGCGCATTCGGACCCTGCTGCTGCATCGCAAGGAACTGTCGCGGCTGATGGGGTCGGTCCAGCGGGAGGGCCTGACCCTGATCCCGCTGCGTCTGTATTTCAATAATCGCGGCATTGCCAAGATCGCGCTCGGCCTTGGGCGCGGCAAGCGCGAGGTCGACAAGCGTCAGGATATCAAGCAGCGGGACTGGGATCGTCGAAAAGCTGGAATCCTGCGGCGTGAAGAGTGAGACGGGATAACGCGCGCCCCTATTTTTGAAGCGGGCGCAGCGTGGAGAATCTGTGGTTCGTATTATGAGATTCCGGTCAACCGGGACCATGTTGGGGGGAACAGCATCCATGTCCGGCATATTCCTGTGCCTGCTTTCTGCCGGGTTGCTGGGAATCCAGATACCCCTTGCGAAACTTGCCTATGACAATGGGGCGGACCCGATTGCCTTCGCGATGATCCGTTCCGTTGGTGCTGCTATTCCGTTTCTGGTCTATGCGCGGATGCGGGGCATGTCGCTGGCCGTTCCCCGCAGCGCCTGGGTCGCGTTCGCCCTGATCACCGGTTCGACCGTGGCGATTTCCTATGGCTATCTCGGGGCGCTGAATCGCATTCCGGCCAGTCTGGCCGCATTGATATTCTATCTCTATCCGCTGCTTGTGCTGGTGGTGGGTGCGGTGCAGGCGCGGGAAATACCGGGGCCACGGCGGATCGGGATATTCAGCCTGGCGTTCCTTGGCCTCGCCCTCGTTTTTGGACCGACATTCAGCGATCTTGATCCTATCGGAATCCTGTTGGGCGTGTTGGCGGCGGTCGGGGCCGCGACCTATTTCGTCGTCGTTCCGGCCGCGACGGCAAAGGCATCCTCGCTGTTGTTGATGGGATGGACCAATTTTGCCGTCGGACTGATTTTCCTGCCGGGCCTGTTGCTGCTTGACGATGGGTTACCGGTCAATGCATTCGGCTGGCAGATGTTCTGGATTGCCGCCCTGGTCTATGCCATCGGCCTGGGCCTTACCTATCCGGTTCTGGCGCGCATCGGCTCGGTGAAGGCGGCGATGATCTTCAATTTTGAACCGCTGACGATCATCGTGCTATCCGCCGTGCTGCTGGGGGAGGTGCTGACCCCGATCCAGTATGGCGGGGGTGTCGCCGTGCTGATCGCCCTCGTCCTCGCCAGCGCTCGCAGCGCCGAGGACATGCGCCCTGAGTGAAGGGTTGAAGTCCCAGACTTGGTTTCCGGACACTGGACTGTGGATCCTACCTCTATCAGCATAAATATGCACTATCTTGCACAATTTAACAGTTTCTATGGGATACCATGCGGTATTTCCCCTTGCGTCAATTCAATAATGCACTATAATTCATGTCAACTTAGACAAGAAACCTTCAGATGGAATGGGAAGAAGCCTCATGGCCTATGAAAACCTCATCACCTATGACCGCGATCCAGAGACCTACAAGCATTGGTCGCTGGACGTTGACGGTGAGATCGCGACGCTGACGCTGACCGTGGACGAGGATGGCGGTATCCGTCCTGGATATAAGCTGAAACTGAACTCCTACGATCTGGGCGTTGATATGGAACTGCATGATGCGCTGCAGCGCGTGCGGTTTGAGCATCCGACCGTCAAGACCGTGGTCCTGACTTCCGGCCTCGATCGGATGTTCTGCGCAGGCGCGAATATCTATATGCTGGGCATGTCGACCCATGGCTGGAAGGTGAATTTCTGCAAGTTCACCAATGAAACCCGCAATTCCATGGAAGACAGCTCGATACATTCAGGTCTGAAATTCGTTGCCGCCTGTAATGGTGTGACGGCGGGTGGCGGTTATGAAATGGCGCTGGCCTGTGACGAGATTTTCCTGATCGACGACCGATCTTCCGCTGTCAGCCTGCCTGAAGTGCCGCTGCTGGGCGTGCTGCCTGGGACCGGGGGACTGACCCGTCTGACCGACAAGCGCAAAATGCGTCGTGATCTGGCGGATGTGTTCTGCACCTCGACCGAGGGCGTGCGCGGCCAGCGGGCGAAGGAATGGAATCTGGTCGATCACATTGCGCCCAAGCAGAGCTTCATGGAAAAGGTGAAGGCCCGCGCTGAGGAATTGGCCAAATCCAGCAAGCGGCCAAGCGATGCCACGGGGATCAAAATGAACCCTGTTGCCCGCGATGTGCGCGACGACGGCTACAGCTATCCCAATGTCGATGTCAGGTTGGATGCCGATGGGCGCACTGTGACGCTGACGGTGAAGGCACCGGATGCGCCGGTCCCGTCGGATATCGACACAATACTTAAGCAAGGCATGGATTGGTGGCCGTTGGCCATGGCGCGGGAACTGGACGATGCGATCCTGATGCTGCGCACCAATCATGAGGAAATCGGCCTCTGGCTGTTGAAGACGGAAGGCGATGCGGCCCGCGTGCTGGAAGCTGACGCGGCGGTCCTGGCCAATCTCAACAACTGGTTCGTGACCGAAGTTCTTGGCATGATGCGTCGTACATTCGCGCGCCTCGATGTCACCTCACGCAGCCTGTTCGCAGTGATTGAAGAGGGTAGCTGTTTTGCCGGCAGCCTGCTGGAACTGGCGCTCTGCGCCGACCGCTCCTACATGCTCTCGCTGCCCGACCAGCCCGCGACCCGACCGGTATTGACTCTGGGCGAAATGAATTTCGGCCATCTGGTCGAGGTCAACGGCCTGAGCCGCCTCCAGACCCGTTTCATGGCAGAGCCGGATGTACATGACCGCCTGAAACCGATGATTGGTGAGGAACTGGATGCCGAGTCTGCGGAGCAGGCCGGGCTTGTCACCTTCGCGCCGGACGATCTGGATTGGGATGATGAATTGCGCATTGCCATCGAGGAACGGGCTGCATTGTCACCGGATGCCCTGACCGGCATGGAGGCGAATCTGCGGTTCGGCGGTCAGGAAACTATGGTCACCAAGGTCTTCGGGAGGCTTTCTGCCTGGCAGAACTGGATATTCATCCGCCCGAATGCGGTCGGTGAGAAGGGTGCGCTGAAACAGTTCGGCAGCGGTTCGAAAGCGGATTTTGACTGGAAGCGCGTTTGAGGAATTAAGGAGAGGTCCGGTTGGGGGCGGTCGGATCATCAATTCAGACAAGAAAAGGGAAGAAACGACATGGCTTCGATCGACTACCAAGAGCGCATCCCCAACAATGTTGAACTCAGCACCGACCGCCGCCTGCAACGTGCCCTGGAGCATTGGCAACCGCGTTTCCTCAACTGGTGGACGGAAATGGGTCCGGAAGGTTTCATGGCTTCCGATGTCTATCTGCGCACCGCCGTTTCGGTCGATGCCAAGGGATGGGCGCATTTCGGTCATGTCAAAATGCCGGAATACCGCTGGGGTATCTTCCTGGCAGACCGGGAAGAGAACCGCACCATCGGTTTCGGTGACGAGTTTGGCAAATCCGTCTGGCAGGATGTACCCGGCGAACACCGTGCCGTGCTGCGCAACCTGATCGTCACCCAGGGCGATACCGAGCCCGCATCGGTCGAACAGCAGCGCCTGCTGGGCCAGACCTGCCCGTCACTCTATGACCTGCGCAACCTGTTCCAGGTCAATGTGGAGGAGGGGCGTCATCTCTGGGCGATGGTCTATCTGCTGCATGCCCATTTCGGTCGGGATGGCCGCGAGCAGGCGGAAGAATTGCTGATGCGTCATTCCGGTGATGTCGACAATCCACGTATCCTCTCCACCTTCAACGAACCGATCGATGACTGGTTGAGCTTCTTCATGTTCACCTATTTCACCGACCGCGATGGCAAGTTCCAGCTGAAATGCCTGGCAGAGAGCGCCTTCGATCCGTTGGCGCGCACCTGTCAGTTCATGCTGACCGAAGAAGCGCATCATATGTTCGTCGGTGAAACCGGTATCGGTCGTATCATCAAGCGGGCGCTTGAGGTGATGCAGGAAACTGGCAGCGACGATCCGGAAATCATTCGCAAGGCGGGTGCCTTTGATCTGCCGCTGATTCAGCGCTATGTGAATTTCTGGTTCTCTTCCTGCCTCGATTTGTTCGGGTCGGAGAAGTCGTCGAACGCGGCTAGCTATTTCGCTTCCGGGGTCAAGGGACGTCCGGACGAGGCCCGTTTTGAGGACCATATCTGCGCCGAAAGCACCTTCGATCTAGATGTGCCGAATCCGAATGGCGGGTCGATGATCGAAACTGTGCCGATGCGCAATGCCATGAATGAGGTTGTGCGTCAGGCCTATATCAAGGATTGCATGGTCGGCCTGACCCGATGGAACCGTCTGATCAAGAAGGCCGGTTTCGATTTTGAGATCACCCTGCCGAGCGAACGGTTCCGCCGGTCCATTGGCCCCTGGGCAAATATGACGATGACCCCGGACGGCAAGCTGATCTCGCCGGAGGAATACGAACGTCGCAAGACCGAATTCCTGCCGACCGAAGCCGATCGCGCCTATGTGAAGAGCCAGATGAAGCCGGTCATGGAGCCGGGACGGGTTGCGAGCTGGATTGCCCCGCCGGACCGCGGCATTAACAGCCAGCCGGTGGAATACGAATACGTCCACGTTCACTAAAACCCGTAGCACTGTGCACATGCAAAGGCCCCCTGAAGAGATCAGGGGGCCTTTTCGTTGGTAGACGTAAGATGAATTCCCGTCAGTCCCCGCGGAATTGCTCGACCATGTCACGCAGCCGATCCGTGTCGGTCAGCAGAAGCACGTTGCCGGTGCGCTTGACCAGGCCCTTGCGGGACAGATCGCTGAGTACCCGGGCAACGGTTTCGCGGGTGGTGGAGACGCGGCTGGCCATTTCGGAATGGATCGGAACCGGCTCTATCCTCCCGGTGCCGTCATCCTTCATCGTTGGCTTGGCCAAACGCAGAAGTTCTGCATAGACCCGGTTGTTTGCACCCAGCGTGCTGAGGTCCATGATCCGTTCGACCGAGACGCGGACCATCTGGGTGAGCCGCCGCATCAGGGCCAGTGCAACGCTGGGATGCTCAATCAGAACCTGCCTGAATGTCTCGGGTTTCATCATTGCAACAGTTGTATCCGTGACGGCAATGACATTGGCGGAGCGCGGTTCGCCATCTATGGCTGCCAGTTCTCCGAAGATCGACCCTGCCTTCAGATCGTCGAATGCGATTTCCCGCCCGGATACGGAATAGTTCACAACCCGCGCCACACCCCTGACAATGAAAAATATATCCTGCGTATCATCCTTGAAATCGATCATCTGTTCCTGGGGCGAACAGTCGCGCCAGCGGCACCGTGCTTCGATCTTTTCGCGGGATTCATTCGATAGATCCTTGAAAAGAAAAACATTTGCGAGACTTCTCGCATTCCCTTCAAGCATTGTCCCAACCCCATCCAACGTAATTTGGTGGCAAACAGTAGCTTAACAATGCATGTAAGGCGAGAGGGTTGTCGCCAAGTGCTTTAAGACTCGTTAGTCTCTATCATAGGATGAGAGTTCGGAAATGCATTCCGAACCCTAAAATATTGATCTATCTATGTGTTTTACGAAACTTATCCATATTTTTAACATCTGGTAGAACGGGAAGGCGCTGTGGGTTCATGGCGGAAGGGCGGACAAGGACGGAGAGGGATTGGCAAACCCTGGGGGTTGTTGCCTTCGCCGCCTTTGTGATTCTGGGGGGACTGGGTGTTACATTCTACACCGCTGACGGTTTGGAGCAGCGGGAAAAGGCGGCATGGATTGATCGCGCCCAGGCCGATGCCCGTCGCCTGACCCAATTCGGATCATTGGCCCTTAATCAGGCCAAGGTGGCGATCTCCGTCATCGCGGAACGGGTTGATGGCGGCAAGGCGCTGCCTGAGGAGCAACTGGAATCGCGGGTGATGCGCGCTGTTCACCATGCCGACGCGATCACGTTCGAATGGGTGGGATTTGCCCGCCAGGTTTCAGGTGCCGGAGATATGCCAGATTTTCGGGTTGTCCAATCCTATGGGAAGATCGATTTCCTGGCCGAATCGAAAACCATGGACGGCATGACCCGGTTGAATGATGTCGCGTCGGCGGCGATGGCGCGGGACGGCGATGTCCTGTTGAGCCGCAGCATTGTCAGGCCGGATGGGCGTATCATGACCGCCATGGCGTCACGGACACGGATCGATGGCGTCGAAGGGGTGATCATCGCCTTGTTCGATCTGGACGCATTTCTGGAATCCTTCATGGTGACGATAGCCCCGGACGGACTTGTCCTGCGCCTGTCGGAAACATCCGATTCGGGCGGCACAAGACCGATCTATGGCCCAGCCGTATCTGCGCCTGACACGATTATGACATTCGTCGAAACAGTGCCGCACGGACTTACGACATGGTACTATTCGTGGGATATGTTACCTGTCTATGCGGGGGGGCGGGATCGTTCACTCGGCATGCTTGTCCGGCTTGGCGGCGGCGGTCTATTCGTGATGATGGGGATCCTGATCGCGGTGCTGCTGCAGGTGAACCACCGGATATCATCGGCGGTGCGGCGTCGGACTGAGGAACTTGCGCGGGCACGGGATCAGGCAGAGATCGCAAATCGTTCCAAATCCGAGTTTCTGGCCAATATGAGCCATGAATTGCGGACGCCCCTGAACTCAGTGATCGGTTTTGCTGAAATACTGGAATCCCAGGTGATGGGTCCGGAAAGTTGGGAGCGGTATCGCGACTATGCGACGGATATCCGGCAAAGTGGTCGTCATCTCCTCTCCCTGATCAATGATATCCTGGATCTTTCGAAGGCAGAGGCCGGGCATCTGCAACTGGATGAGGCCTTTGTGTCGCCGGAGTCTGTCATTGAAGCGGCGGTGCGCCTGATCCATGAACGTGCCCGCAATTCGGGTCTGGAAATCGGGATCGAAGTCGAGGATCCGGCTATCCTGCTGCGGTGTGACGAGCGTCGCGTGAAGCAGATTCTGCTCAATCTTCTGTCCAATGCGATCAAGTTCACGCCTCGGGGAGGATCCATTCGCGTCGGCGCGACCGGTACGCAGACGGGGGGCCTCATCCTGTATGTTTCGGATACCGGGATCGGCATGCGGAAGGAGGAGATTCCCCTGGCATTAACTAAGTTTCAGCAACTTGACGCACCTCCCGGCGGTGATCTGACCGGCACCGGCCTTGGCTTACCTTTGGCAGAGAATCTGGCTCGGCTGCATGGCGCCAGTCTGGAAATCGATTCCGAACGAGGACGAGGAACCACTGTTTCGATTCATTTCCTGTCGGATCGCATCGGACATGCGTCAGATGTGCTGCATACCCCTCGACGGGACAAAGTCGGCAATTGAAACCCGTCCAGTAAAGACCGTATAGTGCGCGGCATACGCCCAGAGCCGGGACAGTCGGCAGGGTGGTTCACGAAAACAGGGATGGGTGCCAGATGACACAGTTGGATCCGGGCTCCGAGTCGGGTTCAGGATCGGACACGCCTCCGCCATCAGCGAAGATCAGTTTCTTCGGGCGGCTCAGGGCATATTTCTTTGCGGGTATTCTGGTCACGGCACCGATCACAATCACGGTCGCATTGGCCGTATGGATCATTGGCTATATCGATGACCAGATCGTACCGCTGATACCGGAACGGTATAATCCGGAACTGTATTTCCAGCACTATCTGGGGTTCGATTTCGGTCTGCCCGGTCTTGGTGTTGTCGTGCTGGTATTGGTCATTACCCTGATCGGTGCCTTTGCCGCAGGTCTTGTCGGGCGCTGGGTTGTAAGACTGGGCGAGAAACTGTTGGACCGGATGCCGATCATCCGGAGTCTTTACAAGCTGACGAAACAGATTTTCCAGACCGTGCTGGAAAACCAGTCCAATGCATTCCGTCAGGCGGTGCTGGTCGAATATCCGCGAAAGGGTCTTTGGGCAGTCGCATTCGTGACGGCAGAAACCAGGGGCGAATTGCGGGAGAAATTACAGCGCGAAACCGTCAATGTCTTCCTGCCGACGACACCTAACCCGACATCGGGATTTCTGTTATTCGTGCCCAAAGAGGATATCAAAATTCTCGACATGCCGATTGAGGACGCGGTCAAGCTCGTGATCTCCGCCGGTATCGTTCATCCGGGCGAATCGACCGATGGCCCCTCCATACCCTAAAGCCAGTCGGGGGCGGGAAGGCCCTTCTCATTAAGGAAGGTCGGGTTCCATACCTTGCCCATATACCGGTGGCCCCAGTCACAAAGAATGGTCACGATGGTATGGCCCGGCCCCAGTTCACGGGCCAGGCGGATCGCGCCTGCAATGTTGATGCCCGTGGATAGGCCCATGCACAGGCCTTCCTCTTTCAGGAGGCGGTGGACAATGGGCAATCCTTCTTCGTCGGGAATCTTGTAGGCATCATCGAAGACTGCGCCGTCGATATTGCCGGTGATGCGCCCCTGGCCGATGCCTTCAGCGATGGAGCCTCCGTCTTCAGCTTTCAACTCGCCATGCTTGATCCAGTTGTACATCGCAGCACCCACCGGGTCGGCCGCAGCAATCTTGATCGCCTTGTTTTTTTCCTTCAGGAACAGACTCATCCCGGCCAGCGTTCCGCCCGTTCCCATTGCACATGAAAACCCATCAATATTCCCTTGAACCTGCTCCCAGATTTCCGGACCTGTGGATCGGATATGCGCCTCCCTGTTCGACAGATTGTCCCACTGGTCGGCATAAAGGACACCATGCACCTCGGTTGCCCGGCGCTCTTCGGCGATGCGTTTGGCGGTATGGACATAATTACGCGGGTCCTTGTAGGGGACGGCGACATTCTCCACCAGTTCGGCCCCCAGCAGCCGCAGCGCGTCCTTCTTTTCCTGGCTCTGTGTCTCCGGGATCACGATCAGCGTGCGATAGCCCCGGCTGTTGCCGACACTGGCAAGGCCAATGCCGGTATTGCCCGCTGTGCCCTCAACGATCAGCCCGCCCGGTTCAAGCTCGCCACGCGCTTCTGCATCCAGAATGATGTATTTCGCTGCCCGATCCTTTACCGATCCGCCCGGATTGAGGAATTCCGCCTTGCCCAGAATGGTGCAGCCGGTTTCTTCCGAGGCGCGCTTGAGTTTGATCAGCGGTGTATGGCCCACGGCATCGGTGAAGTCAGTGCGGAAACTCATTGCGCAGTCCTTTTGTGTGAATAAAAAGATACCCTCTTTGCTGACCGGTAAATAGGTCAGGTCCACTGACGGCGCAAGTCCTGCCGACGAGATTCGAATAGAAGCAGGGCCAGTGCGCATTTTGCATTGCGGATGCGGTTGTCGTGGATCATGGCTAGCGCTTCCTCGACGGGAACGGAGAAGACGCGGATATCCTCGCCTTCCTCATCGAGGCCATGAATGCCGCCCAGCGTCGCAAAATCTGCCCGCCCAGCGAACATTGCCATGCTCTCCGAGCTTCCGCCGGGGGTCAGATAGAAGGTGCCGAGCGGCGTCAGATCGGTCAGCAGCAGTCCGGATTCCTCCTGCGATTCGCGCCGAACGACATCTTCCGCCGTCTCGCCCGGGTCGATGATCCCGGCAACGATCTCGATCAGCCAGGGGTCGGGGTCTCCCGCCGCATAGGCTCCCGGTCTGAACTGTTCGATCAGCCCGACCTCGTCGCGGATCGGGTCATACGGAACGACGCAAGCAGCATGGCCACGCTCGAACACTTCGCGGCTGATCTCCGGCCCCATTCCGCCATCGAACCGGCTGTGTCGCAGGTGGTAGCGGTCAACCCGGAAGTAGCCCTGAAACGGTGTTTCCTTCGCGATCAGATCGACGCGTCGGCCAGAAGCGGGGTGAGGCTTCACCATTCATCTATCCCAGGACGGAGAAGGTGCTGTCCTTGTTGATCTCGCGCCGCCGCGAGAAGAATCCCAGATTAAGATCGCGGCCGGTATAGTCCATATGGAAGATCACCGGGTCCTTGTCGTGATCCTGGCCCTTCTGTTCCCGATCAATCAGTTCGGCCATCATTTTGCCCGCGACAGGCGCATTCTTGTACTGATTGCCCGACGATCCAATGGCCATGTAGAAACCCGGAACCTGGGATTTGTCATAGATCGGAATCCAGTCGTCGGCGACGTCGTAGAGTTCCGTGATGCCCTTCATCACACTGGGAATGCCGAGCGAGGGGATACGCTGCGCCACGCGCAGGGCTTGCACCCGCCATTGTTCGGAGAAATTGCGGTCCCAGTTGTCTGGGTCCACTTCCTCCTGCGTATCGCAGGGTGGATCTTCCGAGCCAATCAGCAGGAAATTCCCCTTCTCGGGGCGCGTATAGCAGGCAATGTCACTGTCGGAGGTAACAAAACCATTCTCATACCAGCCTTCGACCGGCATCGGGACATGGGTGACTTCCTGTTTCAGCGCGCGGGTCTTCACCGTCATGTCGTCCAGCGCACCGGCCATGGCATTGACCTTGGCGGAATGGGGACCGGCGACATTGACGATGATGCGGGCATCGATCCGGCTTCCATCCTTCAAGGTAACGCCCGCCACGGATCCATCAGAATTCTTTCGTATTTCAATGATTTCTGCGTTGAATCTGAAGTGTCCACCGAGCTTTTCCGCCGCACTGCGCAGATTATGGGCAGAGAGTTGCGGATCGTTGATATAGCCGCCCTTGGGGAAGAAAACCGCACCGCCAACCTCGCCACCGGTCGGTTCGCCGAAACCGTCATCCTCCGGACGCTTGGCCGGATGGAAGCAGTTCAGGTCGTAATGCGGCATCTTCCGTCGGATATCCTCATTCGTCCATTCCTCATAGGGCACACCGATCTCGTCGGCGATGGCCATGGCCTTTTTCATATAGCCGTTCAGTTCGACCTTCATGACCATGGTGCCGGTTTCGTGGAAGACGGCGAGGTCGGCATCGTCGCCGAGACCCAGATAATCCTTCCAGTTCTTCCAGTAGTAATAGCCTTCATAGGCCAGTGCCGATCCGTCCACAGTGGAATAATAGGTGCGGATGATGGCGCAGGAGCCGGAAGTCGAGCCGTATCCGGCAGCGGGCAGCTTGTCGATATTGACCGTGCGATAGCCTTTACGCGCCAGTTCCAGACCGACGGCAGCGCCAATCACGCCCGCCCCGATCACGATTGCATCATACTGTTCCGACATGCGCTGATCCTTTATGTTTAGACTTAATCCGTCGGAGGCGACTATGGCACCGCATTGCGGCCCGGCTCAAGCGACTTTATTTGTCTTTTCGCGCCATATCCAGGGCGGCGGGCGTGTCGAGGTCAAGCAGGATGCCGGGGTCGTCCACGGGCACTTCCGCGACCTGATCCTCATAGGCTCCGATCAGGGACTTTGCCCCGGTGTCGCCGGAAAGCTCCATGATCTCGGCGAAGAAACGGCGACCGAAGAGGACCGGATTGCCGCGTTTACCGCGATGGACGGGAACGCAGATCGCGCGCCCCTCGATCGGATCGAAGGCGGCGATCAGGCGGTTCAGCGTCTCCACCGTCAGGCGGGGCATGTCGCCCAGACAGATCAGAACGCCGTCTGCATCTTCAGGCAGGGCGGCGATGCCGGATTTCACCGTTTCGGACAGGCCTGACGCATAGGCTGGACTGTTGGCGAAACGCACCGGAAGGTCCTTCACCACGTCGCGTACTTGCGGGGCCTCATGACCGGTCACGACGGTGACGCCCTGGATATCGGCAGCAAGCAGCGTTTCCAGCGAATGGCGCAGCATCGGCTTGCCGTCCAGATCCGCCAGCAGTTTGATCGTCGGTCCCATGCGCCGGGACTGTCCGGCGGCCAGCATCAGACCTGCGATCCGTGCCGCCGCAGCCGAATGGGTTGATTCGATCTCGGCGCGGGGCAGGGGGCGGGCAGGGATTTCCTTCAGGAAACCACCGCTACCCATCGCCATGATGTCGCGTCGGTCCACCGGCAGGCCAGCGACCAGACGCTCGAAGACCCAATCATAACCGTTCGGTTTGGGGGAGCGGACACAGCCAGGTGCACCGATCACGGCGACATCGCCGATATGGCCCAGCAGCAGCAGATTGCCGGGATCGACCGGCATCCCGAAATGCTCTATCCGCCCACCGCACCGCTCAATGGCTGCCGGAATGACATCGCGCCTGTCGACGATGGCCGACGCACCGACAATGGTGATGATCTGTGGAGACTGTTCCAGGCAGGTTGTCAGAGCTTCCGTGAGTGAGGCCTCTGAATGGGTGCAGCGCAGGGGCGGCAGCGGGCGGGCACCAAGCGATGCGGCGCGGGCTTCCATGATCCGGTCGGTCTTTTCCAGCACGGTGGGTTTGATACCGTCCAGTTCCGTCTGGATCAGGCCAACACGAATTGGCTGGAATGGCGTGATCCAGAACAACGGCTCCGACGGACAGGCCGAGTCCAGTGCGATTGCTGGAACGCCGAAGGGAATGATCTTTGCCGTGGCCACCATCTGGCGCGCGGCTACGCGGGACCAGGGTGGCAGGGCTGCAAGGGTAATTCCTTCATCCACCCGGTTGACCGCATCCAGCCTTGCCGGATCGTAGGTCAGGATACCCGGCTCTGTAGCCAGGAGATTGACCCGACCGGTGAAGGCGGCGCTGCATTTCAGACCCGCTCCGGTGACCGAGCGGGCCAGTCGGTCTGCAGCTGCGTCTTCATGGATATCGCCGGGGCCGAGGCGACAGACCACGACCTCTGCGATCCCCGCGGCGACCAACGCCTCCGCATCCTCCGCCAGCAACAGATGCCCCTTTTTCAGCCTGCGGTCGGGCAGGGTGATGGCATGCGCCAGGATTGTGCCAGCGACAGACTCGGGGGGAACGGGACCGAATTCCATCAGCCCTCCTTCGACCCCCGGAGGTCGAGCGTCATCCTGCCAAGAATGGAAATCGCGATTTCCGCCGGGGAGACGGCCCCGATATTCAGTCCGATCGGTCCGTCGATCCGCGCGATAGCCTCTTCCGAACACCCGGACTCCTTCAACCGCAAAGCGCGGGCGGCGGCGGTCTTCCGGCTGCCCAATGCGCCGATATAGAAGGAATCCGACTGTAAGGCGACGACGAGCGCCGGATCGTCCAGTTTCGGATCATGGGTCAGCGCGACGATGGCGGTGCGCCGGTTCGGCTTCAGTGCGAGCATCGCTTCTTCCGGCCAATCCTGCAGCACGTCGATATTCGGAAAGCGCGCCGCACTGGCCCAGGCTCCGCGCGGGTCGATCACCGTGACCGCATAACCCGCCATGACCGCCATCGGTGCCAGAGCCTGGGCAATATGCACCGCGCCGATGATGATCAGGCGCAGCGGCGGATTGAAAACCTGGACGAAATGGCTTCCCTCCACCGTCTGCGATTTGTCGCGACGCAGTGCTTCCTCGGTGGCAGCATGCAGAGTAGGGGTAATCTCCAGATCCCCGGCGACAGCTTCGCCCGCAACGATCAAACGCTGCGCGCCGTCCGCCAGCCGGGTGACCAGAACGGTGGGCAGCGCTTCCGCCCGGGCGGCTTCAAGCTGATCCAGCAGCACACGCTTCATGTGGATCAGGCCTCCAGTTTCTCAACGAAAACCCGCACTGTCCCGCCACAGGCCAGCCCGACCTCCCAGGCCATGGCATCGGAAACGCCGAATTCCATCAGCATCGGTTGGCCACTTTCCATGACATCCAGCGCCTCGGTTACCACCGCCCCTTCGATGCAGCCGCCAGACACGGAGCCTTCGAACCCGGCCTCCTCATTCACCACAAGCTGGCTTCCCGCCGGACGCGGGGATGATCCCCAGGTCTCCACAACCGTCGCCAGCGCTACTTTCAGCCCCTGATCCTGCCAGGTTTTCGCCTGGACTAGGGGATCGACAATCTCGCTCATGCTGCCAGTTCCTTCCATCGCGCCAGATTCTGCATCGGGCTTTCCTTTGTCAGAGCATCCGCCAGTTGGGCAAGGCTGTCCAGATTGTGGATCGGGCGGAAACTGTCGACATGGGGGATCATGGCGCGGGCACCACTGGCCTTCGGGGCATAACCGTCCCAGCGCAGCAGCGGATTCAGCCAGATCAACTGGCGGCAGGATTTGTGCAGCCGTTCCATCTCCACCGCCAACCCTGCCGCGCCGTCTCGATCCAGCCCGTCGCTGATCAGCAATACGATGGGTCCCTGTGTCATCACCCGCCGCGACCAGGTGCGGTTGAACTCCGCCAGAGTTACGCCGATCCGCGTTCCACCGGCCCAGTCAGCAACCTGCGCGGCGCATTGATCGATGGCGACATCGGGATCCTTGCGCCGCATCGTGCGGGTGATGTTGGTCAGTCTGGTCCCGAACAGGAAGCTCGACACCCGGTCCCGGTCGTTCGTCAAGGCATGGATGAAATGCAGCATCATCCGCGCATATCGGTCCATCGACCCGGAGATATCGCACAGAATTATCAGCGGCGGCACCCGACGACGGCGTTTGCGCATGCTCAGTCGGGTAATATCCCCACCGGTCCGGGCGGCCTGGCGCAGGGTCGCGCGCAGGTCTGTGCGTCGCCCTCTGGGATCAGGGTGGAACCGGCGTGTCGGGACCGGATTGAAGGCAAGCCGCATGCGGGAGATCGCCTTGCGCGCCGCGTTGAGTTCCGCATTGGTCATTTTCTCGAAATCCTTCTCCGCCAGCACTTCGCGGCGGGAGAAGGTCAGGCTGGCATCGATATCGAACTGCTCGTTCTCATCGTCGGAGTCGGATTCCGGGGCAGGGGGGCGTTCCCCCGCCAGAGCCTCGGCGAGGCGCGCGGACATTTCCGCCTTGGCCTGCTCCTGCTCCCCCTTCATGGCGGGAAGCAGCATTGCCATCGCCTTCTCCAGCAGGTTCGGGTTCTTCCAGAAGAAATGGAAGGCCTGATCGAAGAGGTCTCTCTGGTCGCGGCGATTGACGAAGATCGCGTGGAGCGTCCAGTAGAAGTCGCGGCGATTGTCCACCCCGACGGCACTTACCGCTTCCAGCGCATCCAGTACCTTGCCCGGTCCGACCGGCAGGCCCGCAGCCCGCAGCACGCGCCCGAAATGCATGATATTTTCCGCCAGTCGACCGCCATCGGCACTGCCGAGGATCAGATTGGCGCTGGGCTGGAAGGCCTCCTCGCTCACGCCGCCTGTCCTGCTTGGGCAAGTTCGATCTTCACTTCCTCCAATATCCTCGCCGCTTCCGATCCGCGCAGCTTTGCGATATCATCCTGGTATTTGAGGAGCGCGCCCAGCGTGTCGTTGATCGTTTCAGGGTCCAGGGCAAGGCGGTCGAGCTGTGTAAGCGCTTGCGCCCAGTCGATGGTTTCTGCAACACCGGGCAGCTTGAACAGGTCCAGTGTGCGGATTTTCTGCACGAAGGCAACAATCTGCCTGCTCAGTGCGGCGGGCGCATCCGGGGCCTTCACCGCAAGGATCGCCAGTTCGCGGGCGGCATCGGGATAATCGACCCAGTAATAGAAACAGCGCCGCTTGATTGCGTCATGGATTTCCCGTGTCCGGTTGGACGTCAGGACGACCAGCGGCGGTTCCTTTGCTTTCACGGTTCCGAATTCCGGCACCGTTACCTGGAAATCCGACAGGACTTCCAGCAGGAAGGCCTCGAAAGGCTCGTCCGTGCGGTCCAACTCGTCGATCAGCAGGACCGGTGCCTGACCACTTTGCGAGGCTTCCAGCGCTTGCAGGATCGGGCGCTTGATCAGGAAGCGTTCGGAAAACAGGTCCGCCTCCAGCGCCGCGCGGTCCGCTTTCCCCGACGCTTCCGACAAGCGGATTTCCATCATCTGGCGGGCATAGTTCCATTCATAGACGGCAGATGCGATATCCAGTCCCTCATAGCATTGCAGTCGAATGAGAGGGCGATCCAGGGTCGCGGACAGCACCTTGGCGATTTCCGTCTTCCCGGTCCCGGCCTCACCCTCCAGGAACAGTGGGCGATGCAACTTCAAGGACAGGAACAAAGCCGTGGCCAAGGACCGGTCGGCGACATAGTTGCCGTCGGTCAGAAGTGACAGCGTCTCGTCTACGGAATTGGGCAGGGCGGATGTCATGAAACCTCACAGTGGGTCGAAACAGGCATTCCCTGAGGATATAGGGTCGCCTGCCTCTGCCTCAACCTGTTTCATGCATGATGATTTCTGACGGCGTGGCGGAATGGAAAGCGATACAGGAGCTTACTTCTGTACCCAACCGTCGCGGGTCTGGAACCACCAGCCGGACGGGGCCTTGTCATAGATGGCCTTGGCGTAGATTTCCTGAATGGCCGTGATATCCACACCCTGTTCGCCTGCCTTCTGCTGATAGAAGGCCCGTCGTTTGTTATTGATATCCGCTATCAGATTCTGAACATCGGCACCCGCACCGTCACGTGGAACGGCATAGCCGTCATAGCGTTCCCCCACGATCCCGGCGGATCGGGGGCCGTCCAGGGATTCGGCGGCGTGGACCGGTTTGCCGCCGAACAGCATCGCGCTGCCTGCGAGGCAAACGCCCAGTCCGGCAAGGACCGCTCTACGGTTGACCATGGCGGTATCAGAAAATCGGGTTGGCTTGAACATCTTCCTGAGCCTCTTTGATCAGGCGCAAGCGGACATCGGCGTCCAGCTTGACGTTGAGATTGATGGTTATCGGCTCTCGTGGAGCTTCGAGTTGGACGGTTGGCGTACAGGACACGGCCAAGCCCAAGCCTAGCAGGACACCAGCAGTACGAAGAGATCCAAACCATCCTGTCACGAGCGCAATCCATCTGAAAAGCGGTATCGATAGTCGATACCTGGGAACTCTATACGGGTTCTATAGGAATGAAAACGGGGGAGGTCGGCAATTCCGTCGGCGGTGATGGATTATTGTGCGGAGAGTACTCGACGTTGCTGTTCTTCCCCAGAAGCAGGCGCGTTGGAGGAAGGAATCGCAATACTGGCCGCACCGGCATTGCTTGTCGCACCGCTGGAAGGGCTGGTCTGCGATGTGCGGGAGGATGGGGCGGACATCTGCATGCCACCGTTGTCACGACTGACCAGATACCAACCGCCACCGGCGAACAGGCCGAGTGTGATGCCAAACAGGAGAACCAGAGTCGTCAGGATCGCGGCAGTCATCCGACGCTGGCGCGACAGGCCGTTGATTTCGGATATCGCCTTTTCCAGCTTGCCATCAACGCGCTTGTTGCCATCGTTCATTTCGGATTGAAGCCGGATGAGGGCCGCTGAAAGATCGGCACGCAATGCGCTGTGGGCCTGCTGTACGGATTTGGATTCAGCCGCAACAATGCGCAAGGCCGCACGGACCTGCGCCTCGACGGCAGACAAGTGTGCCCGCAGTTCTTCACGGGACAGGTCCGTCATTACATTGCGCCTCTACTTGTACCGGGTCATTGCTGCATCCATGCCTGATTTTTGATCAGGACTTAGCACCATGATACCCACACACCCAATATCGCAACTGATAATTATCGATTCCCTCCCCATCGTCCATAACAAGTTTTCCGGGGTCGCTGCAAGTTGAAGTCACAGGATATCATGAGAACTGATGCTATCGACGGTTTCCGGTGTCAGGAATTCGTGTAGAACTCAAATGCGGTTCTTCGATATGAATGTTCTCAGCGATGTAGAAAGAGGCCCGAATGACAAGTTTGACATCCTTCCTCGGGGCTCTGATTGGGATTGTTGCGCTTTTGTACGGGCTGCTGGTGCTCGGGCTTTTTCTGGCCCAGCGCGCACTGATGTACCATCCCGTATCAGATCGACCGCGACCGGGTGCCGCCCTGGCGAATATCGTGCATATCGAGGAGATTCCCTCTCATGACTGGCTGGGCCTGTTCAGCTGGTGGGCTGCTCCACAGGATGGATTACAGCCAGTTGTCGTCTATTTTCACGGCAATGCTGGCACCCAGTTGGACCGGGAAGCGCGGATGGCGGCGATGGTTGCACGGGGCTGGGGTGTGCTGATTCCAGGCTATCGTTATAATTCGGGGGCAGGGGGCACACCATCGGAACAGGACTTGATCGCCGATGGCGTCGCGGTTCTGGACTGGCTGCGGGACCAGGGTATCGGGGCAGATCGAACGGTGCTGTATGGTGAGTCGCTTGGCACCGGAATTGCCGTTGCGCTGGCGGGTCGGAAGGATCGCGCCTGTGCTGTGATACTGGATGCTCCCTATGACAGCATCGCCGCCGTTGCTGCGCGGCATTACTGGTATGTTCCGGTTCGTCTGCTATTGAAAGATCCCTTCGATTCGGTTCTGCGCATACCGGAAATTCAGGCTCCGATCCTGATCGGCCACGGAACGCTGGATCGGGTCATTCCGATCATTCACGGACGCCGTCTGTTTCAGGCGGCACGGGAACCTAAATATTTTGTCGAAAAGCCGCTGGCCGGTCATACGGACCTGTTCGACCATGGATTCCTGGAGGATGTTGCCGCATTTCTAGACCGGATTGGGCAAGACCAAGAAGCCGGAAAATCAGGGGTCGGGTGTGAAAAACGATCCGCCGAATAACCAGATATCTCCGTCATCGCGTGCCAGGATTGGCAGCGACATGGTTTCTATCATCCCGGAATAGTCGCCGCTGACGAACTGGACATTCAGGAAGATCGGGATCAATTCCGCAACAGCACGGTTCGACAGGGTTATCGCCTTGTCGGCCTCTTCCTTCACCATGTGGCGGCGCAATGGTATGCCGGTCACGTCGCGCCCGAAATAACGCACGATCTCGCTGCCCAGCAACCGGTATTGCCAGTCGCCATCCACCAGCGGCTCCAGAATGAACACCCGGTCGGCACAGCCCAAGGCAGCAAGGCTTTCCAGAGTGATATCCTTCCGTCGCGGAAGTGTCTCCTGTCCGGATGTACCTGTATCGCGATGAAGGCTGCGCCAGTATTCGTACAGGTTTTTTGCCTCCGGCGAATTCGGAGCGGTCAGAATCTCAAAAAATGGACTTACCGTGAAATCCTGCACAACTCTGCCTTCGCCCTGTCCATGTGTCGGAGGTTATAGGAATATATTGTGGCACAGTTTCATCAATTTACACAATCTTCGTGCGGCCAGGCGCTTGCCCTTGCAGCATGCTGACGTGTAGGCAGATAGGGTAGTTGGGACAGGGTAACAGGAGTTGGATTTTCATGACAGATTCAATGGTTGATCCGGCGATTGATCCGGCAGACATTCGCGCTGCCTATGACCGGATTTCCCCCTATATCCGCCGCACACCAGTGCTGTCCCTGTTGCCGGGAGATATGCACGATTACGCAACGGTGGTCCTGAAACTCGAACAGTTGCAGCATACCGCCTCCTTCAAGGTCAGGGGTGCGTTCAACTCCCTGCTGTCCCTGCCGGTACCGGAGTCAGGCGTGATTGCCGCATCCGGGGGAAACCATGGTGCCGCAGTGGCATATGCGGCCCGGGAACTCGGGCATCGGGCAGAGATTTTCGTTCCTGAAATCATTTCTTCCGCCAAGCTAGAGCGGTTGCGGTCTTATGGGGCTGCGGTCACCGTGATCGGGCGGGAATTTGCCGAGGCTCTGGATGCCTGTCTTGCGCGCCAGCGTGAAACCGGGGCTCTGATGCTGCACGCCTATGATCAGCCGGAAATCCTGGTCGGTCAGGGTACGGTGGCGCTGGAATTCGAGGAACAGTCACCAGAAATCGAAACATTGCTGATTGCGGTCGGTGGTGGCGGGTTGATCGGAGGTGTTGTAAACTGGTATCGTGGACATCTAAGGGTTATTGCAGTGGAAAGCGAAGGGACGCCAAGTCTGAATGCGGCCCGGGCTGCGGGCAGGCCAGTCGATGTCTCCATCTCGGGACTTGCGGCTGATTCTCTCGGGGCACGGCGGATCGGTACGTTGGGGTTCGATGCGGTCCGGAACTATGTATCGGATTCGCTGCTGGTGACGGATGAACAGATTGTGGCGGCACAGGCGCTGCTGTGGGACAGGTTCCGGCTGATCGTTGAACCCGGCGGCGCGACCGCTCTGGCGGCATTGACCGGTGGTGCCTATCGACCGCGACAGGGTGAGCGGGTCGGTGTTCTGGTCTGCGGGGGAAACACGTCGTTGTCCAAGTTTGAGGGTGGCATGAAATAAGGGGGTAGATCATGGGGGATCGTCTGGCAGGAAGGGTGGCCATCGTAACCGGTGCTTCTTCAGGCCTCGGGCGGGCCATCGCGCGGCGCTTCGCCGCTGAAGGCGCGCGCGTCGCACTGGCGGATATCCGTCTCGATCCGCTTGAAGGCGGGGTAACGACAGAGGAGATGATCCTTGCCGAGGGAGGAACCTGTCTGACATTCCAGTGTGATGTTGCATCCTGGGAGTCGGTCGATGCACTGGTTGAAAATACCGTAAAAGCATTCGGTCGACTGGACATTCTGGTCAACAACGCGGCGATCAGCGATGGCTGCCGCTTGCTGGATACCGAGCCTGAAAGCTGGGATCGGGTAATGGATGTTAATCTGAAAGGGGTCTATTTTGGCTGTAAGCGGGCCGTGCGCCAGATGCTGTCACAGGACCCGCAGCCTGATGATCCAGACGTCCGGGGGCGGATCGTCAATATATCATCCCAGCATGGCATGGTCTGTTCGCCGGGCGATTTCAGTTATGGCGTATCCAAGGCGGGCGTTGTCTACATGACCCGCCAGATCGCTGTGGACTATGCGAAGGACGGAATCATCTGCAATGCGGTCGCACCGGGAAAAATCCTGACCGGCCGTGCCGATGGCATGGTCAATCTGGACTATTCCACCGCCCGGACTCCACTGCCCCGACTGGGTCGTCCGGAAGACGTGGCCAATGCGGCGCTGTTCCTGGCGAGCCCGGAGGCGAGTTACATGACTGGTCACAACCTGCTGGTCGATGGCGGCTGGATGGCCTATTGAGTTCGATCAGCAGGATATCAGTGGGGCGTTTAAGTTCAGGCGAAAACTTGTGTCAGCATGGCGGCATTGGCGGCTATCGTTGCGGCCAGCAGCAGGGCGGAACAGAATACGGCGTCCATGGTGTTCTCCATCATCGTGGTCTGGTTTCAGTATTGCTGTCCCTTAGATGGGCCATGCTGCGATGCAGCACAAACGCGCGTGCCGTAACCTAGACCTGCATCGGGCGCATGGCTGGGTGGAATGCACGTTTTTTTGCATCTTCAGTTATTCGTTAATCATTCGTTACGGTTCTGATGCCAGAATAACCTTGTTCAAGTGCGACGATATACAAGATCGCGATTTCAGGAGAGCGTCCAGGTGTTCATTGAATTGATCAAGGGAGTGGCGTTGCTTCTCGCCCTCTGCCTTCTTTATGGTTTCATCCTCAGACGCTGGCGGAATGATGAGTTGCCTGGACTGGTGCTGGCCGGGATTCTGTTCGGCGGCATTTGTATCATCGGGATGATGGCCCCTTTGCGGTTCCCGGACGGTGTGATCTTTGACGCACGATCTGTCATCCTGGCCATGGCGGGTTTCTTCGGCGGTCCGGTCGTTGGCATACTGGCGGGTATCATAGCGGCTTGCTATCGGCTGTGGTTGGGTGGCGGCGGCGCCGTTGTTGGGGTGGCGGTAATTGTGACCTGCGTCGGGCTGGGGCTCGTTTATCATCTGCTGTATCGGCGCAGATTGTTCGGACAGGGCTTCAATCAGTATCTGGTTTTCGGTTTTTTTGTTCACGTTCTCAGTTTCCTCTGGTTCACCCTGCTGCCTGTCAGCAATCTGTCGGAAATGCTGCAGGTCATGGTGGCCCCGTATATCGGCGTCTTTACCCTAGCGACTGCCCTTTTGGGCTGGCTGTTGCAGGATGCTCGGCGGTCGGTAGCCGTCGAAAGCCGACTATCCGAGAAATCCAAACAACTGGATGCCGTGATGAACTACATGACGGACGGGATCAGCGTGGTCGATTCCGATCTGAATGTGGTGATCTACAACAAGCGTTTTCTGGAATTGCTTGAATTTCCCCCGGACCAACTGAAATTTGGCGATCCGTTCGAGAAATTCGTCCGCTACAATGCAATGCGGGGCGAATATGGTGATGGGGATATCGAAACGCTGGTTCGCACGCGGGTTGAGCTTGCCCGAAAGTTCGAGCCGCATTCCATGGTCCGGGAACGCCCGAATGGTCTGTCGATCGCGGTTAAGGGAAATCCGCTGCCCGGTGGCGGCATGGTGTCGCTCTATTCCGATATCACCCAACAACTCAAGGAACGTCGCGCCCTGGAACACGCCAAGCAGGAGGCGGAACAGGCCAGCGCGTCCAAGTCACAGTTCCTGTCCCATATGAGTCATGAATTGCGTACGCCACTGAATTCGATAATCGGGTTTTCGGAAGTGATGCATTGTCAGCTTTATGGCAAGATCGACAATGCGAAATACCTTGAATACCTTTTGGATATACGTCGTTCGGGCGAACATCTGCTGCAATTGATCAATGACGTGCTTGATCTGTCAAAGATTGATGCCGGTCAGGTTGTGCTGAATGAAATTGATATCGACATGGAACGCCTGATCGACGAATGCGTTCGGATGGTCGGTGGCAGACAGGATCGTAATCCCGTTCATATCCGTGTCGAGAAAAATGGCACGCATCGGCTTCGGGCCGATGATCGTATCGTCAAGCAGGTGATTCTGAACCTGCTGACCAATGCGGTTAAGTACAATGTGCCCGGTGGTCAGGTGACGATTTTAGTTCAGGAGAAGAATGACGCCCTGTCACTGGTTGTTCGGGATACCGGGATTGGCATTGCGCCAGCTGATATCCCGAAAGTCCTGGAACCGTTTGGCCAGGTTCGATCCGATGCCTATCGGACGCATGAGGGAACCGGTCTGGGGCTGTCACTTTCGAAACAATTGACCGAGTTGCATGGCGGCAGCCTGTCGCTGGAAAGCACGGTCGGGATCGGAACCGCCGTGACTGTTCGCTTTCCGCCTGAAAGAACAATTCATTGATGCTGCGGGACGGGACTTTCCGTCAATCCCTGCTATATCGTCCAAAGGATCCGGTTCGCCTTATGCAAAGACCGTGATCGGTTTGGGCTAGGAGGAGGGTATCAGTGGATTCCGCAACGCAATTTGTTCTGGGTGCGTGTGTTGGGACGGCGGTTCTGGGACGACGGCTCGGGCCTCGGAAAGCAGCCCTTGTTGGGGGCCTGCTGGGCACCGTGCCGGACTTGGATGTGTTTTATCCCTTTGACGGTCCGGTTGATGATTTCGTTCTGCATCGCGGGGCCAGCCATTCGTTACTGATCCATGCCCTGGTTACGCCGGTCTTTGGCGAAGCGCTGTTACGTGTGTTCAGGCGGTTCCGGGAGGAAGGGCTCAGCACCCATCGTCTTGCCGTCTATCTGGCAGTTTTCCTGTGCTTTGCGACCCATGCGCTGCTGGATGCGATGACGATCTATGGAACGCAGTTATTCTGGCCCGTTTCAAAGGTGCCCATCGGCATCGGTTCGATCTTCATCATTGACCCGGTCTATACGCTGCCCCTGCTTGTCATGACATTGTGGGCTTTGTTTCAGGGGGAATGGCGACCAGGATTCAGGCGTGGACTGGCAATCGTTTTGGTGATGTCGACCGGATATCTGGGCTGGAGCCTGGCCGGCCAGCAGATTGCCATGGCACGCGCGGTAGAGGCCCTGGGCGGGGCTCAGGAAGGGGACCGGATTCTGGCTTCGCCCGCGCCATTCAGCACTCTGTTCTGGAAGACCATCGTGCTGCGCGGCGGATCCTATGCGAACATATACGTACCGATGCTGGGCGATGCGGCTGAGATACGGGCCTATGCCCATCCCCGAAATCCGGACTGGCTTGCCTGTGCGGAGTCAATCTACGATGTCATGCGCGTGGCAGCCTTCGCTAAGGGGTTCGTGCGTCTGGAGCGGGCAGGGGATGTGTTGCGCATCGCCGACCTGCGTATGGGATTGACCCCCGGTTATGTTTTCCGTTTCGAGGCTGGACGGTTCGATGGTGCTTTCCTCAGTGCTATTCCGACGGTTCGGATCGCGCCGCAAAGATCATTCGACAATGATGCGGACTGGCTGTTTGCCGGTATAGCAGGGACCGGTGTAACGCGCCGGATCGAGGCGGATGCGGCGATGGCTCTGCCCAATAGAGGGGCTTTTCCTTCCGATCAGACCGTTTCTGCTGAATGCTGAAAGCCAACGGCCCCGCCCTCTTTCGAGAGCGGGGCCGCCGGAATGTGATACTGATCCCGGTGATTCCTGTCGGAATTACTGGGAATAGTACATGGCGAATTCCATCGGGTGGGTCGTATGCTCCACCTTGTAGACTTCTTCCATCTTCAGATCGATATAGCCGTCGATCAACTCGTCGGAGAACACGTCGCCCTTCTTCAGGAAGGCGCGTCCCTTATCCAGAGCTTCCAGCGCTTCCCGAAGCGAACCGCAGACGGTCGGGATGTCCTTGAGTTCTTCCGGCGGCAGGTCGTACAGATCCTTGTCCATCGGGTCACCCGGATGGATTTTGTTCTGAATACCATCCAGACCGGCCATCAGCATCGCGGTATAGGCGAGATACGGATTCGCCATCGCATCGGGGAAGCGGGCTTCCAGACGCTTTCCGTTCGGGCTGGTGTCGTAGGGGATGCGGATCGAGGCGGAGCGGTTCCGGGCCGAATAGGCGAGCAGGACCGGGGCTTCGAAGCCGGGGATCAGCCGCTTGTAGCTGTTGGTCGACGGATTGGTGAAGGCGTTCAGCGCCTTGGCATGCTTGATGATCCCACCGATATAGAACAGGCACATTTCCGACAGATCGGCATAGCCGGACCCGGCGAACATGTTCTTGCCGTCTTTCCAGATCGACTGGTGCGTGTGCATGCCCGAACCGTTGTCACCGACAATAGGCTTCGGCATGAAGGTGGCGCTTTTGCCATACTGATGCGCAACCATCTGCACGACGTATTTGTAGATCTGCATGTTGTCGGCGGTCTTCACCAGCGTATCGAAACGCATGCCGAGTTCGTGCTGTGACGGGGCAACCTCGTGGTGGTGCTTCTCCATCGACAGGCCCATGCTGATCATGGTTGTGACCATTTCAGCCCGCAGATCAGTTTCGCTGTCGACCGGCGGGACGGGGAAATAGCCGCCTTTGACCCCCGGACGGTGGCCGAAGTTGCCGCCTTCAAATTCAGAATCCGAATTGTAGGGGCCTTCGATCGAGTCGATCTGATAGGACATCTTGTTCATGCTGGTTGACCAGCGCACGTCGTCAAACACGAAGAATTCTGCTTCAGGACCGAAATAGGCAGTGTCACCCAGGCCCAGGCTTTCCATATAGGCCAGTGCCTTTTTTGCCGTCGAACGCGGATCGCGGTCATAGGGCTGACCGGTGGCCGGCTCCAGAATGTCGCAGAACAGGATCATCTGCGGCTGCACTGCAAACGGGTCCATGATCGCGGTCGTGGCATCCGGCATCAGGATCATGTCGGATTCGTTGATCGCCTTCCAGCCGGCGATGGACGAGCCATCGAACATGATGCCGTCCTTGAAGACGGATTCCTTGATAGTGCAGACGTGCTGAGCGGTGTGCTGCCACTTGCCACGCGGGTCCGTAAACCGGAAATCGACGTATTGCACGTCGTGTTCCTTGATCATTTCCATCACTTTTTTCACTGCATCGGACATGATCGTTTTCCCTCTCGATATGTGTCTGATTGTTGGAATGAAACCGGTCGGTGGGGACAGTGCGAGGGGCTAAACTCCCCAGACACGATCCGTCGACCAGATTGGACTAGATCGCTTCCGACCCGGTTTCACCGGTGCGGATGCGGATGACCTCTTCAACAGAGGAGACGAAGATTTTCCCGTCCCCGATACGGCCGGTCTTCGCCGCGTTCTGGATTGCCTCGACGGCACGCTCACACAGCGCATCGTCGATCACGATCTCAAGTTTCACCTTGGGCAGGAAATCGACGACATATTCAGCGCCGCGATAGAGTTCCGTGTGCCCCTTCTGGCGACCAAAGCCCTTGGCCTCGGTCACGGTGATGCCCTGGATTCCTACTTCGTGCAGGGCTTCTTTCACCTCGTCCAGCTTGAACGGCTTTATGACCGCCTCGATTTTCTTCATACCTTGGGTTCCTCAAACTGAAAGCCACCGCGAATGAGACGTTCGATTGCCCGTCTCCGCGCTGGCAGGCTTCTCATTCAGACGCCCTAACAGCACTTGCCGTGCCAGAGTTTGTTTTCCCCGAAAGATGCATGTTTTCGGGGATTTGAGAGGGATGGTCAGACACGGGCACAGTATAGTGTTGGTCGATAATTAAGCAAATGCCTATTTTATATGCAGTCGCTTTGATCTCAGAATGCTGATTTCCAAACTGCTATGCTACCGTTTCCGTTTTCCAAGCCTGAATGGAGTGATAGAACAGCGTCAGGCACCGGAATGCACCTGTCATGAGGAAACCTAGAAACAATGGTTGATAAATCGAAACTGCCAAGCCGCCATGTCTCCGTCGGGCCGTCGAGCGCCCCCCACCGTTCCTATTACTACGCGATGGGCATGACGGAGGAGGAGATCGCGCAACCCTTCGTCGGCGTCGCTACCTGCTGGAACGAGGCCGCGCCCTGCAACATTTCACTGTCGCGTCAGGCGCAGGCGGTGAAGCTGGGGGTCAAGGCCGCCATGGGCACGCCGCGGGAATTCACCACGATCACCGTCACGGACGGGATCGCCATGGGCCATGCGGGCATGTTCTCCTCTCTGCCAAGCCGCGATCTGATCTCTGATTCGGTCGAGTTGACGATGCGCGGCCATTGCTATGATGCCCTGGTCGGGCTGGCGGGTTGCGACAAGTCTCTGCCGGGCATGATGATGGCGATGATCCGCCTCAACGTGCCGTCCGTCTTCATCTATGGCGGGTCGATCCTGCCCGGTCGCTACAAGGGCCGCGACCTGACGGTTCAGGATGTGTTCGAGGCGGTCGGTAAATTCTCCGGCGGACAGATTGATGCGGAAGAATTGCATGGAATCGAATGCGCCGCCTGTCCCTCCGCCGGGTCCTGCGGTGGACAGTTTACCGCCAATACCATGGCCTGTGTCTCGGAAGCCATTGGCCTCGCACTGCCGGGTTCCGCCGGGGCACCTGCGCCTTATGAAAGCCGCGATGCCTTCTGCGAGGCCTCGGGCAAGGCGGTGATGGAGTGCCTTGCCAAAAGCATCCGCCCGCGTGACATCGTAACACGCAAATCGCTGGAGAACGCCGCCCGCGTTGTCGCCGCCTCTGGTGGATCGACCAATGCCGGGCTGCATCTGCCTGCTATGGCGCATGAATGCGGCATAGATTTCGACCTGAATGATGTCTGCGAAATCTTCAAATCCACCCCCTATATCGCCGACCTGAAGCCAGGTGGGCAGTATGTCGCGAAGGATCTGTATGAGATCGGCGGTGTCGAAATCATCATGAAGGCGCTGCTGGATGGTGGCTATCTGCATGGTGACTGCATGACCGTCACAGGAAAGACGATTGCCGAGAATCTGGCCCATGTCGTCTTCCCGACGGATCAGGACATCGTGCGCCCGACCTCCAATCCGCTGACGCCGACCGGCGGTGTTGTCGGCCTGCGCGGCAATCTGGCACCGGAAGGGGCCATCGTGAAGGTCGCCGGGATGAAGAAACAGACCTTCACCGGGCCGGCTCGCTGCTTCGACAGCGAGGAAGAGGCCTACACCGCCGTCGAGGCGCGCGACTACAAGGAAGGCGAGGTCCTGGTCATCCGCTACGAAGGCCCGAAGGGCGGCCCCGGCATGCGCGAAATGCTGGCGACCACGGCGGCGATCTATGGCCAGGGGATGGGTGACAAGGTCGCGCTGATCACTGATGGCCGGTTCTCCGGCGCGACGCGCGGCTTCTGCATCGGCCATGTCGGGCCGGAGGCAGCCGTTGGCGGGCCGATCGGTCTTATCCGCAATGGTGACATCATTTCACTGGACGCAGTCGAAGGCACGATCTCGGTCGCCCTGACCGAGGACGAGTTGGAGGAACGCCGCAAGGACTGGACTCCGCGCTCCCACAACTATCAGTCGGGGGCGCTCTGGCGCTATGCCCAGACCGTGGGACCGGCGGTGAAGGGGGCGGTGACGCATCCCGGTGCCAAGGCCGAAACCCATGTCTATGCGGATATCTGAGGCATGAGTGACACATTGCTGACAGAGCCGCCCGGCGGTCCCACCGGGACATTTCTGGGCCTTCCCTTTGCGGGGGACCTGGACGGCCTGTCAGCGGATGTGGCGATCCTAGGCATTCCCTATGGCATGCCCTACAGCACCCAGGCGCGGGTCAATGATCAGAGCCTGGCCCCGGACGCGCTGCGGCGGCATGGTATTTTCGATTCCAGCTATACGCTGACCCATCACGACTGGGATCTGGGCGGGCCGCTGCTTGACGGGCGCGATGTGCGTCTGGTCGATTGCGGCAATGTCACCGCCGATATGCGCGACCCGGCGGAACATTACCGACGGGCCGAGGCGGCGGTGCGCAAGATCCTTGCTTCCGGCGCGACCCCCATCGTCATTGGCGGCGATCATGGTGTGCCGATACCGGTGATGCGTGCTCTGGAGGTCTGCGGCCATGAGCGCATTACCCTCGTCCACATTGATGCCCATCTGGACTGGCGTGATGAGGTGAACGGGGAACACGAAGGCTATTCCAGCCCGATCCGCCGTGCCTCCGAAATGCCCTGGATCGACAGGATCGTGCAGATCGGCCTGCGCGGCATCGGCAGCGCCCGCCCGCAGGAAGTTGCAGATGCGAAAGCCTATGGTGCAGACCTGATCACCGCTTACGAGATGCACGAGATCGGCATGGACGCCGTTCTGGCCCGGATTCCCGATGGCGGCCCCTATTACCTGACCGTCGATGCGGATGGCCTCGATCCGACCATCATGCCGGGCGTCCTCGCTCCGACCCCCGGCGGCCTGACCTGGCTGCAAACCCGCGCGCTGATCCATGGATTGGTGAAAAAGGGCCGGGTGATTGGCATGGATCTGGTCGAAATGACGCCTAGCCACGATGTCGGCAGACTGACCATGGCCCATGCAGAACGCCTGATCTGCAACTTCATCGGCGCGACGGTCCGGGCGGGATATTATGACCGGTAGGGTCAATTGCCCGACTGAATTCGACCGTTTTGGCGGAAAACCTTTCCTTTTTCCGTCACTCCCGCGAAGGCGGGAGTCCAGAGCGACAGGTCAGATTCCCTGTTAGTCTCACTGGACCCCGGACAACTGCTTCGCGTCCTCAGGGGTGACGATGCTTTGGAATACTACTCCGCAATTTCCAATGTCATGAAGCCTTCAGGTCTTGATCTCTCCCTCCGCCAGGGCCCAGTCACGGAAGGCTACCAGTTTGGGGATGGTTTCTGAGGTTTTGGGATAGACGATGAAATGGCCGAATTCAGTCGCCATGCTGTGATCCTCACCGAAGGGCAGGGCCAGGCGGCCGGCGGCGATGTCACCCTGGACCAGGGTTGACTGGGTCAGGGCCACACCCAGCCCGTCTATGGCCGCCTGGACCAGCATTGCCTCCGAACTGAAACGAAGGCCTCGGCTTGGGTCGATGCCGGTCAGATGCGCGGCCTTCAGCCACAGCCGCCAATTCGCGGCGGCCTCCCGCTCCATTCGCCATTCCGCATGCAGCAGGGTTTCCCCCCGCAGATCCTCCAGAGACTTCAACCGCGCGGCCAGGGTCGGGCTGCAAACCGGCACCGCATTTTCCTCAAGGAAGGGGATCACCGTCAGTCCCGGATAGTCGCCTGTCCCGTATCGGATCGCGATATCCACCCCATCCCGCTGGAAATCCGTGAATCGGTCGGTCGCATCGAAGCGCAGGTCAATATCCGGATAGGCACTGCGGAAGCCCTCCAATCGGGGAATAAGCCATTTCTCAGCCAGGGTCGGATAGACGCTGACCGTCAGCAGGCCGCTTTCCCGCTCGGCATTCAATCTTCGATGGACCTCGCGGAAGGCACTGAAACCGTCGCGTAAGGGGGGCAGGATCGCCGCGCCTGCTGGAGTCAGGGTCAGGCTGCGCGTGGTGCGGATGAAGAGCGCGGTACCATACAGTTCCTCCAACCCCCGGATCTGTTGGCTGATGGCCGCCGGGGTTACATGCAACTCGGCAGCGGCGCGCGAGAAACTGAGATGCCGCGCGGCGGCTTCGAATCCGCGAAGGGCGGCGATGGGGGGCAGATGATCGCTCATTCATAATATGTAAGTACTACTTAATAATCTTTCAAGAAATCATCGTTTGTACCGGACTGAATTTGGTCAGATATTTATCGGGACAAGGGGGCTTGTCTCAACCGCCGAACGCGATGCAATCGGCAGAATGGAGTCTGAAATGTCACAATATCCCTTTGTAACCACAGAATTGAATTTCGTTCCTGCCGGCATTCGTTCGCCGGAGGCCCGCTATCTGGGTGATGCCGGAGAGGCCGTTCGGAACTATGATCCGGAACCGCGCAGTGTTCAGGTCATCAATGGCCGCTTACAGGAAGATCGCTACACTCTGGATGAATCCGGGTTCGAATTCGTGATCCGTCCGACCGCCCTTGATCCGGTGACGGTGGATGACGATCCCCGGATCAGGGATATCTATTATCCGGAGGTGCTGGATACGCTGAAATCCGCAACCGGGGCTGATGAGATCGTGATCTTCGATCATACGATCCGGATCGCGGCAAATGCGGCGGGGCGACATCCGGTGCTGAATGCTCATAACGACTATACCGAAAGTTCCGCCCCCAAGCGATTGGCAGAATTGATCGGTCAGGCAGAGGCGGATCGCTGGTTCCGGTCCCGCGTGATTCAGGTCAATCTCTGGCGGCCTCTGGCCGGTCCTGTTGAGGCACTGCCGCTGGCGCTGCTGGATGCCCGCAGCCTGGGACCGACCGATTTACGCGAAACGGCATTGATCTTCCCGCATCGCACGGGCCAGATCTATCATGTGAGCCATAGTACCAGGCAACGCTGGACGTATTTCCCGGATATGGTTCCGTCAGAGGCGATCCTGATCAAGGGCTATGACTCGGCGCGAGATGGTCGGGCGCGGTTCACGCCGCACAGCGCCTTCGTAGACCCCAACACGCCGCGCAACGCAGCCCGGCGACACAGTATCGAGGTCAGGGCCTTCCTGCGTCTGGCCGAATGACCACGAAGCGGAAACAGGAGAGAAGAATGCATAAGGGAGGATGCCTTTGCGGTGGCGTGCGGTATGAAGTCGACGGGCCGCTCAGGCCCGTCATCGCCTGCCATTGTACCCAGTGCCGGAAGACATCCGGTCATTTTGCGGCGATGACCGCAGCAGATCGGGAGAGCATCCGTCTCGTCTCGCAGGAAACCCTCGTCTGGTACGACTCTTCGGACAGTGCCAGACGAGGATTCTGCAACCGGTGCGGCGGTAACCTGTTCTGGAGCAAGCACGACGAAGCCCATCTGTCGATCACCGCCGGTACATTGGACAGTCCGACCGGGCTATTGCTTACCCGACAGATATTTACCGAGGATGCAGGGGATTACTATTCATTGGACGGGGTTTGCAGGACCGAATAGTCAAAAGGGCTCAGTAGATTTCCTGCTTCATCCGCTCTGGATAGGCCGCGTCATAGGTTTTTCCGTCGAATTCGCCTTTCGTCAGGGCGGACAGGATGTCGCCTGCTGACGGCAGGGCGGAGCGGGGAATCTGGATGGAGGGGTCCCAGAGGCTGGAACGGGCGAGCGCCTTCTGGCACTGGAAATAAACCCTGTCGACGGTGACGCGGATGATGCTGCGCGGGGACTTCCTCTCCATCACGAAACGCTCCAGCAGAGCCGGGTCCACGGTGATTTCGGCCCGTCCATTGATGCGCAGTGTCTCGCCCACGCCGGGGATCAGGAACAGCAGCGAGACGCGCGGATCGCGCACGATGTTGCGCAGGGAATCGATGCGGTTGTTGCCGCGCCGGTCGGGGATCAGAACCGTTTTCTGATCGTCCACGGCAACGAAACCGGCGGGGTCTCCGCGCGGAGAACTGTCGAGTCCTTCCGGTCCGACCGAAGAAAGCACGACAAACGGCGAAGCTTCGATGAACTGGCGATAGTGATCGGAAATATAGTCGATTTCCTTGGTCACGGATGCCCCTTTGGGGGTGCCGTAGATCGCTTCGAGTTCCGCTTCCGTGGTCAGCAGATGTCCGCTCATCATCAGTCCTTCTCAATTCCGTCCAGTGGAGAAGCGCACGGCTTCCTGGGTTGCGCGGACAAGCGCCTTTGCCTTGTTCACGCATTCGGTATGTTCGGAAAGCGGATCGCTGTCGGCGACGATCCCGGCCCCGGCCTGAACGATCATGCGCCCGTCCTTGACCACGGCAGTCCTAAGCACGATGCAGGTATCCATCGACCCATCGGCCCCGAAATAACCGATACAGCCGGCATAGATACCGCGCCGGTCGGGCTCCAGTTCCTCGATGATCTCCATCGCCCGTACCTTGGGTGCGCCGGACACAGTACCGGCCGGAAAGCCCGCCATCAGCGCGGTCAGGGCATCCTCGCCCGCCTTGATGCGGCCCTCGACATTGGAGACGATGTGCATCACATGGCTGTAGCGCTCAACAATGAAACGGTCAGTGACGTCGACTGAGCCGATCTGGGCCACGCGCCCGACATCGTTGCGCCCGAGATCGAGCAGCATCAGATGTTCTGCGCATTCCTTCGGATCGCCCAGCAGGTCCGCCTCCAGCCGCTCATCCTCCGCCCGGCTGGCGCCGCGCGGGCGGGTTCCGGCGATGGGTCGGATCGTCACCTTGCCGTCGCGCAGACGCACCAGGATTTCCGGACTGGACCCGACAATGGAGAAATCCCGAAAGGCAAGATAGAACAGGAAGGGGGAAGGATTGGTCCGCCGCAGGGCGCGATAGAGCGAGAAGGGCGGCAGGTCGAAGGGCATTTCGAAACGCTGCGAGAGCACGACCTGAAACACGTCGCCCGCCAGAATGTAGTCCTTTGCCCGCCGGACCATGTCCTGATAGGCCTCCG
This sequence comes from Alphaproteobacteria bacterium, assembly GCA_965223125.1. GTDB lineage: Bacteria > Pseudomonadota > Alphaproteobacteria > UBA8366 > Aestuariispiraceae > Pacificispira. The sequence continues at coordinate 3,592,862 of OZ244984.1, forward strand.
GTGTCATGTTGGAGACCGGTTCCTGCCCTTCAGGTTGGGCCGACCGGCTGGCGACGGAATAGGGCAGGGGGCGTTCCAGGCTGTCGCGCATTTCCGCCAGCCGCTCCAGCGCCTTTTCATAGGCGGCCTGAGCACTGATATTTCGGTCGGGGCGAACGGGCGTCACGAAGGTGACGACATCTTCGATGCTGTCGAAGACCGCGACCAGGGTCGGGCGCATGAAAATCCCATCCGGGACATTCAGGACATCCGTATTCCCGTCCGGTATGCGCTCTACCAGCCGGACACAGTCATAGCCCATGTAACCGACCAGCCCCGCCGCCATGGGGGGCAGGTTTTCCGGCATGTCGATCCGGCTTTCGCTATGCAGCGCGCGCAGTGACTCAAGTGTGGGCAGGGAATGGGTCTCAAAGGCCATCGGATCATGCAGCGCCCGGCGGTTGATTTCCGCCACATCGCCGAAACACCGCCAGATCAGGTCCGGCTTCATGCCGATGAAGGAATAGCGTCCCCGGATCGCCCCGCCTTCGACGGATTCGAAAAGAAACGCATCGGCCCGCGCATCGGCAAGTTTCATATAGGCGGAAACCGGCGTTTCCAGGTCCGCGACGAGGCGGGTATAGACTACCTGCGGCAGTCCCGCATCATATCTGGACTTGAAGATATCGGCATCGGGCAGGCAATCCATGGCTATTGATACACCTGATCAATCACGGCGGGATGTATTTCGATTTCGATCGATTTTTCCAGGGCAGCCCCCAACTGCTCGATCAGGTCGTTGACCATGCCGCCGGTCACCGCATCCGCCAAATTATCCTTGAAGGCAGGATCGGATGCCTGCTCGGCAGGGGTGATCCCGGTCAGACGGGCAATCACGAAGGCATCTCCATCAATGGCGAAGGCTCCATTGCCCGGCTCTATCCGGAACAGTTCCTGTGCCAGCACATCGGTGATGCGTGTTCCGGACGGTCCTTGCCCGGCACGGTTGAAGCCTTCGATCCGGTCGGTTTCGACACCTAGCTCGGTTGCGATTTGAGCCATGTCCTCACCGTCCCCAAGTCGTGCAACCAGGGCTTCCGCCTGCTGCTCGGCAGCCTGATATCGGGCATCGTCGATCCAGGCAGCAACCACTTCATCCCGCACGGATCCGAAATTGGGAATGGCGGATGGGGTAATGTCGTCCACCCGCAGCATGAACATGGCATTTGATTCCGTTGTTTCCAGAAAGCTGATATCGCCCTCCTGGGTGACGCTTTCAAAGGCGGTACGCAGGAAGGTCAATCCCTCCGGCAGGTCTTCCAGCGGTGTTCCGTCGGGGCCGCGTCCGGTTGCGTCGACAGCCTGGATGATATTGGCTTCGATGCCAATGGCTTCTCCGGCCTCGGCCAGTGACATGCCCTGCGCGAAGGCATCTTCCAACTGTGATCCACGACTGAAAACTTCGTCATAGGCACGGTCCAGGGCTAGGTCGCGGGAAAGCATTTCGCGGACATCCTGAAGCGTGGGTTCTGAACCGGCCTGGATATCGGTGACAACCACCAGAGACCAGCCGAATGCGCCTTCAAAAGCACCGGACACTCCGGTTCCGGGCAGGTCGAATGCGGCATTGGCGAGGCTTTCATTTGGGACCTGCTGGCGCGTGAAATCGCCCAGCGGGATCATTTGCAAATCCAGTTCGGTGATCCTGGCATCCAGTTCATCCAATGGCACATCCCGCAGAGCCTGAGCCGCCGCCTGTGCCGCGTCTTCCGTATTGAACAGAATCTGGCTGATGCTGCGTTGTTCCGGCTGGCTCAATTCATCCTTTCTGTCCTCATAGGCCGCAAGCAGGTCCGCTTCCGGAATTTCCATCGTTTCCGCAACGGCTTCCGGTGAAATCAGGACATAGGTGATGCCGCGCAGTTCCGGTCGCCGGAAATCTTCTTTGCGTTCTTCATAAAATGCCTGCAACGCGGCATCGTCCGGTACTTCCGGCACGGTAACGCCCGAGATGGGAATCTGGATGAATTCTGCAGAGCGCCGCTCCCCGAAATGCGTGAAAAGCCGGTCAATCAGGGCTGTCGGGGCTGCGCTGCCCGCGGTTACCGCGCCAATCAACTGGCCACGCCCGATATCCTTGCGGATCAGTTCCACCATCGCCGCCTCGGACAGTCCGTTCTGGCGCAGGACGTTTTCAAATTGCAGACGGTTGAACGTGCCACCCGCTCCCTGGAAAGCCGGTCGTTTCTCGATTTCCGCCAGCACCATCCGGTCGCTGGCCGTCAGGTCAAGGCGGCTGGCCTCGACCTCATAGAGCATGCGGGTCGTCATGCCGCGCAGAACGGTCTCGCCCAGTCGCAATTGACGGGCGACTTCCGGCTCTATCCCGCCAAGCTGCTGACCTTGCAGAAAGCGCTGGTAGGACGTGTAGAATTCCGTGAAGGAGATTTCACGATCTCCCACCTCGGCAACCGTGTTTCCGCTGCCCCCGGTCGTTGTGTAGTCGGCGACACCCCAGCCGAGAAAACTGAGGACCAGCAGTCCCAGAATGCCTTTGGCGATCCAGGATCCAGTGGAAGTGCGCATTTTCTGTAACATGATTGGCTCTATATCGTCGTTTCAGGAAGGGGTTCGCATCGGTTGTGTCGTCGCATCTATGGTGCGCGCGGATCATAAAAGTGCGTCTCCCCCCTCGCAATCGCAAATGCCGGGCCGTCTGCCAAGGGAAATCGGGAGATCAACGCGGATTGGCGAAATCAGGGAAGGCATGCTAACCCTTCGATCCGAAAGTTTGCATGAAACGAAATCGGGAAGGACCGGAGCGATGACACGCATTCCCCTGATCGCCGGAAACTGGAAAATGAACGGTCTGCGCCCGGACGGGCAAACCCTTGCCATGGCCGTTGCAAGGGGGGTGGGCAAGGATGCCCGCTGTGAGGTGCTGATCTGTCCACCCGCGACATTGCTGGCCCCTTTGCAGGCAGCGCTTTCAGGCAGCATTGTTCTGCTGGGCGGGCAGGATTGCCACGCAGCGGGGATGGGGGCTCATACCGGCGATATCGCGGCGGTTATGCTGAAGGATGCCGGGTGCAGCCATGTCATTCTGGGCCATTCGGAGCGCCGCGCGGATCACGGCGAGGACAGTGCCACCGTTGCCGCCAAGGCACGGGCGGCCCATGCTGCGGGTCTGGTGGCGATCATCTGTGTTGGGGAGACTGAGGCCGAGCGTGACGCCAATCGGACCATGGCGGTGATTTCAGTGCAACTGGACGGGTCGGTTCCCGCTTCAGCGACGGCACGGAATACGGTGATCGCCTATGAACCCGTCTGGGCCATTGGTACAGGGCGGACGCCAACGCCGGAGGAAGCGAATCAGGTTCACGCCCATATCCGCCAGCATCTGCAAGGGACGATGGGCGTAACGGAAACCGCTGCTTTGCGTATTCTCTATGGCGGATCCATGAAGCCCGGCAATGCAGCGGATCTGTTGGCGCAACCCGATATCGACGGTGGACTGATCGGTGGTGCAGCCCTGAAGGCCGATGATTTTCTGGCGATCATCGGATCGACCTGAACCCTACATATCGTTTTGCTGTTATTCAGGCTTTAAATTAAGGGGGCGACACGTTACATAGCCCTCATCTGAGGCGCGGTACACTGTACCGCGCCATAAAACCGTGATTTGTGAATGAGGCCCGGACCACGATGGAAAACATCATTCTGATTGTCCACCTGCTGATCGCGATTGCGCTGGTCGCTGTTGTTCTGCTGCAACGTTCCGAAGGGGGCGCGCTTGGCATGGGCAGTGGTGGCGGCGGGGGTGGCGGCATGTTTTCCGCACGCGGGGCTGCGAATGCGCTGACCCGGACGACCGCAATCCTGGCCGCCTGTTTCATCGCAACCAGCCTGACGCTCGCCATCTTGGCTGGCGGTGACCGGAACAGCGAATCGATATTCGATTCGGCCCCGGCACAGGGCACGGAAGCGACTCCGACAGAACCGGGTCAGACCACCGTTCCGACCACGGAGTGATCGGAAAACAGTCAAGGAATTCAAGGAAGGCGGCGCAGGAGCCGCCTTCTTCTTGGGCCGGATGTGGAATCCGCAACGCATCGGGCTTGTCAGACTTCAGGCAAAGGATAAAGTGACCTCCCATGTCGGCACGATACATCTTCATAACAGGCGGCGTGGTCTCCTCTCTTGGTAAGGGTCTGGCCTCGGCGGCACTCGGCGCGTTGCTTCAGGCGCGCGGATACAAGGTTCGTCTGCGCAAGCTCGATCCCTATCTGAACGTCGATCCCGGCACGATGAGTCCATACCAGCATGGTGAATGCTATGTCACCGATGACGGGGCGGAGACCGATCTGGATCTTGGCCATTACGAGCGCTTCACCGGCGTTCCCGCGCGTCAGTCTGATAATGTGACGACGGGCCGGATCTATTCCGACGTGATCGCGAAGGAACGGCGCGGCGATTATCTGGGCGGTACGGTCCAGGTTATTCCCCATGTCACCGACGCGATTCGCGATTTCGTCGTTTCCGACATTACCGACGAGGATTTTGTCCTGTGCGAGATCGGCGGCACGGTCGGCGATATCGAGGGACTGCCATTCCTTGAGGCTATCCGCCAGCTTGGCAACGAATTGGGCCGGGAGCGCGCCTGTTACATACACTGCACGCTGCTGCCCTATATCGGCGCGGCGGGTGAATTGAAGACCAAGCCGACGCAGCATTCGGTCAAGGAACTGCTGTCGGTCGGAATTCAGCCGGATATCCTGCTGTGCCGGGCGGAGCGGGACATTCCCCAGGGCGAGAAGCGCAAGATCGCGCTGTTCTGCAATGTGAGGGAAAGCCGCGTCATTTCCGCACTGGATGTGGATACGATCTATGCCGTCCCGCTGACCTATCATCGGGAAGGGCTGGATATCGAAGTCCTGCGTTATTTCAACGCCTTGAAGGACGGTCAGGAAGAGGCGGTCGATCTGACCCGCTGGGTCGATATCGCCCGCGCCGTGCGCGCACCGGAAGGTGAAGTGACCATCGCCGTTGTCGGTAAATATACCGTCTTGCTGGATGCCTATAAATCGCTGGCCGAGGCTCTGGTCCATGGCGGGATCGCCAACAACGTCCGGGTACGCCTGAAATGGGTGGAATCCGAGATATTCGAGACCGATGACCCGGTCCAGTATCTGGAAAGCGTGCATGGCATTCTCGTCCCCGGCGGTTTCGGGGAACGGGGTTCCGAAGGCAAGATCGCCGCCTGCCGCTTTGCCCGGGAGCGCAATATTCCCTATTTCGGGATCTGTTTTGGCATGCAGATGGCGGTGATTGAGGCGGCGCGGAATCTGGCCGGAGTATCCGGTGCCTCCTCGACGGAGTTCGGCCCGGCCAAGGATGCGGTCGTCGGCCTGTTGACCGAATGGAAGCGCGGCAACCGCGTCGAATCGCGCAGCGAGAATGACGACAAGGGTGGCACGATGCGGCTCGGTGCCTATCCCTGCCTGCTGGAACCGGGTTCCCGGATCGAGGAAATCTATGGCAAACAGCATATTTCCGAGCGTCACCGCCATCGCTATGAGGTGAATGTCGGATATCGCGAAAAACTGGAAGCTGTCGGATTGAAATTTACCGGCATGTCGCCGGATGGCATTCTGCCGGAAATCGTGGAGCGGGAGGATCATCCCTGGTTCGTCGGTGTTCAGTTTCACCCGGAACTGAAATCGAAGCCGTTCGAGCCGCATCCGCTGTTTGCAGGCTTCATTGAGGCGGCGGTGAAGATCAGTCGTCTCGTTTAACAGTCAAGAGGATCAGGACATGTCCGTGACCCCGCATGTGGTCAAACTCGGCGCAATCGAGATCGCCAATCACAAGCCCTTCGTGCTGATCGCCGGTCCGTGCCAGATGGAAAGCCGCGATCACGCGCTGGATATGAGTGGCGCGCTGAAGGAAATCTGCGACGGTCTCGGCATTTCCCTGATCTACAAGACCAGCTATGACAAGGCGAACCGGACGTCGTTGACTGGCAAGCGCGGGCTCGGCCTCGACAAGGCGCTGGCGGTGTTCCAGGCGGTCAAGGATTCCTACAATGTGCCGGTCCTGACCGATGTGCATGAACGCGAGCACTGCGCCGCCGTCGCCGATGTCGTCGATGTGCTGCAGATACCGGCCTTCCTGTGTCGTCAGACCGATCTGCTGGTCGCCGCCGCGCAGACGGGACGGGTGGTGAATGTGAAGAAGGGGCAGTTCCTGGCTCCATGGGACATGAAGAATGTCGTCGCCAAGCTGGTGGAAAGCGGCAATTCCAATGTGCTGGTGACCGAACGCGGGGCCAGTTTTGGCTACAACACCCTGGTCACCGATTTTCGCGGACTGCCGATCATGGCGGAACAGACTGGTATGCCCGTCGTCTTCGATGCGACTCATTCGGTGCAGCAGCCGGGCGGTCAGGGAACCTCTTCGGGCGGTCAGCGGGAATTCGTGCCTGTTCTCGCCCGCGCCGCTGTCGCGGTCGGTGTTGCGGCGCTGTTCATGGAGACCCATGAAGACCCCGACAACGCACCCTCCGACGGCCCGAACATGGTCCCACTGGACCAGATGCGCGACCTGCTGCTGACGCTGCAGAACTATGACCGGATCACGAAAGCTGTGATGACCGGTTGAGCACAGGATCAGGACCATGCCTGACATACTGCTGCCCGTCGTTGTGATTTTTCTGTTTGCTGGATTTTCCAAAGGTGTTGTCGGTTTGGGCCTGCCAACCATCGGGATTGGTTTGGCGACACTCTTTCTCGGACTGGATCAGGCTCTTGCTCTGGCAACACTGCCGGTCATTCTGACGAATATCTATCAGGCCGTTATTGGTGGTCATTTGGTGCGAGTCTGGCGTCAAACCTGGCCATTGATGATTACCGCGACAATATTTACCACGCTGGCGACCGGTCTGTTTGTACTGGTTGACCCTGACATCCTGACGGTTTTCCTGGGTACGATCCTGATGATCTATGCCCTGATCTCTCTTTGGACTGTCAAGATACCACCGCCGGGTCGTCATGATGTCTGGCTGTCTCCCCTGGCCGGAATCCTGACCGGGATCGTTACCGGTGTCACCGGATCCTCGGTGGTGCCGGGGGTTATGTATCTGCAATCCCTGGATCTGCCCCGGGATGCCTTTGTGCAGTCTCTCGGGGTTCTGTTCAGCCTGACCTATATCGGCCTGGCCATCGGCTTGGGACAGCATGATATCCTGAATCGGGATGTCCTCGAACTGTCCGCCATAGCGGTTCTGCCCGCACTTGCCGGTATGGTTCTTGGCATTCAATTGCGGCGACGCATACCGGAAGAGCGGTTTAAACGACTGTTCCTATGGGCGATTTTTGCGTTGGGTACCTATATTTTCCTGCGCAGTCTGCTGCATTTTCTATGATCCGCGCCGCGTGATTGCCCCGAATTGGATAGGGCGCTATAAGTCCCGCAACTCAATGAGAATTCCTGCCGAAGGAGAGTTTTATGACCGCAATTATCGATGTCCATGGCCGTGAAATTCTCGATAGTCGGGGTAATCCGACGGTGGAGGTCGAGGTCACGCTGGAGGATGGATCTTTCGGGCGGGCGGCTGTGCCGTCGGGGGCATCGACCGGGGCGCATGAGGCGCATGAATTGCGCGATGGCGGGCCGCGCTATGGCGGCAAGGGTGTCTTGCAGGCTGTCGAGGCAGTGAATACCGAACTCTTCGACCTGCTGATGGGTATGGAGGCGGAGGAGCAGGTGCTCCTCGACCGCGCGATGATCGAACTGGACGGCTCTCCGACCAAGAGCCGCCTCGGTGCGAATGCGATCCTGGGGGCCTCGTTAGCGACTGCGAAGGCCGCCGCTTCTGCTGCCGCCCTGCCGCTCTACCGCTATGTCGGCGGCACTTTTGCCAGCCGCCTGCCGGTGCCGCTGATGAACATCATCAATGGCGGTGCCCATGCCGATAATCCCATCGACATTCAGGAATTCATGATCATGCCGGTCGGCCAGACCAGCTTTGCCGAGGCATTGCGCTGTGGGGCGGAGGTGTTCCAGAGCCTCAAGGGACAGTTGAAGAAGGCCGGCCACAATACCAATGTCGGCGATGAAGGCGGTTTCGCCCCCAACCTGTCTTCCGCCACGGAAGCACTGGATTTCATCCTGAAAGCGATTGAGGCGGCGGGTTACAAGGCCGGGACGGATGTCGTCCTCGCACTCGACTGCGCCTCGACCGAATATTACCGCGACGGGCTATACCGGATGGCGGGTGAGGGCAGGGATATGACCTCCGCCCAGCATGTCGATTATCTGGCGGCTCTTGTCGCGCAGTATCCGATTGCCTCCATCGAGGATGGAATGGCCGAGGATGACTGGGACGGCTGGGCGTTGCTGACCGAGAAGCTCGGTGCGGGCTGTCAGCTTGTCGGCGACGATCTGTTCGTGACCAATCCCGCTCGCCTGCGTGATGGGATTGCCAGAGGCACGGCGAATTCGATCCTGATCAAAGTCAACCAGATCGGCACTCTGACCGAAACCCTGGAGGCCGTGGAGACTGCGCACAAGGCGCGCTATACGGCGGTGATGTCCCATCGTTCCGGCGAGACCGAAGATGCGACCATCGCCGATCTGGCCGTCGCCACGAATTGCGGTCAGATCAAGACCGGCTCGCTCAGCCGCTCCGACCGTCTGGCGAAATACAATCAGTTGCTCCGGATCGAGGAGGAACTCGATACGGCGGCGGTTTACGATGGTTCCACCTTCGTGATGGGGTAGGTTTCAGGCTCTCACGCTCGCCTTCTATCCATACCCGTCACTCATGCGTCCAGAGTGGCGGGCGTTTGTCGATGAAGGCGGCGATGCCTTCCTCACTGTCGCTGAAGCTCAGATTATCAACCATGACGCCGCCGGTATAGGCATAGGCATCTTCCAGCGACATTTCGATCTGACGGTGGAAGGCCTCCTTGCCGGTCTTCAGAACCTTGTGGGATTTCGTGGCAATCAGCGAAGCCAGCGCCATGGTTTCATCATCCAGGGCGTCCTCCGGCACGATGCGGTTGATCAGGCCATAGGCGCGGGCGGTCTCCGCCGGGATCAACTCACCGGTCAGCAGCATTTCCATGGCCTGCTTGCGCGGCACGGCACGGCTGAGTGCGACCATGGGGGTCGAACAGAACAGCCCGATATTGACGCCCGGCGTCCCGAAACGGGCGGTGTCGGAGGATACGGCCAGATCGCAGCTTGCGACCAGTTGACAGCCCGCCGCCGTTGCGATGCCCCGGATCTTGGCGATCACCGGCTGGCGCAGGCGGGTCACGGCGAGCATCAATTGGGAACAGGTATCGAAAGTGCGGCGCCGAAAGGCGACATCTGGATTGGCCTGCAATTCCTTCAGGTCATGCCCCCCGGAAAATCCGCGCCCTGACCCCTGCAGAATGACTACGGCAATCGACGGGTCGCGATCCACGGCGGCGAGGGCATCCAGCGCCGCCTCCATCAATCCGATGGACAGGGCGTTATAGGCCCTGGGTCGGTTCAGGGTCAGCGTCGCGATGGCACCCTCGTCCTGGCGCAGGACCAGCGGCTCCGGGGTATCGTCGACAGGGGCGGCGGTATGGGAAGGGGCGGCGGTGTCGGACATGGTCCCTCTCCTTGTCGTATCATGAACCGTCAGCATCGGCGATTGGGGCGGCTTGTTCAAGACGGGTCGAATTGCTACAGCGATGCGAGGGAGAAACAAACATATGACAACGGATAAGCTGACCCGCGCGGAACTGGACCACATCCTCAATACCGATGCACCATTCTCGCAGCATTACGGATTTATTGTGGAAGATTTCGGGGCAGGGACGGCCCGCATCCGGCTGCCCTATGACCGGCGTCACATCCGCCCCGGCGGTACGATCAGCGGCCCTGCCATGTTCGCGCTGGCCGATTTCGGGCTGTATGTGGCGGTCATGGGGGCCATCGGGCCGGTCGCCCTGGCGGTGACGACGAACATCACCATCGATTTCCTGCGCAAACCGGCGGAGCAGGATCTGATCGCGGATGTCTCCCTGCTCAAGCTGGGAAAGCGCCTTGCCGTCGGGCGCGTCGATATCCGCGCCATGGGCGATGCGGATCTTTGCGCCCATGTAACCGGCACCTATTCGATCCCTCCGCGGTGAAGTCCAGGGTTCCAGGGATTGATTTCAGCGGTATTTCGGGTCATTTTCGCTGTTATTTTTGCGGTATTATTATACCGTTAATCTAACATATTGAAAATATTATCATATTTTGAACGATAGACGAAAAACAGGCGTTGACGTTCGCCGCTGCCCGGTCTACTAACCCGCGTCCCCGACGTGGGTCGGGAAATGGACGAGACCGGTCAGAACCGCGACTTTCACGCGGGTGGCCCTTTGGAATGGCAGGCAGCAATGATGAAAACCTACTCGATGAAGCCGGCGGAGGTCCAGAAAACCTGGTTCGTCGTCGATGCGCAGGACATGGTCCTGGGGCGCATGGCTTCCGAAATCGCGAAAATTCTGCGCGGCAAGCACAAGGCGGGTTTCACTCCGCATGTTGATTGCGGCGACAATGTCATCGTCATCAATGCCGACAAGGTGAAGCTCACCGGTCGCAAATTGGCGGACAAGACCTATTACTGGCACACCGGTTATCCGGGCGGGATCAAGAGCCGCACGGCAGGGCAGATTCTCACCGGTCGCTTCCCGGAGCGCGTGGTGGAAAAGGCTGTCGAGCGGATGGTGCCACGTGGACCGCTGGGTCGCCAGCAGATGAAGAACCTGCGCGTCTATGCCGGGGTCGAGCACCCGCATGAGGCCCAGCAGCCGGTGGCGCTGGACCTTGCCGCGCGCAACCCGAAGAACAAGCGGAGCCGCTAATCATGGCTGATGACAAGCAAACACTCTCAGATCTGTCGCAACTCGGTCAGGCGACCGGTGTGACGGCCGCCGCGGTTCAGGCCGCGAGCGCTCCTATAGAACCCCAGAAGGACGAGTTCGGTCGCGCCTATGCGACCGGCCGCCGCAAGAACGCCGTCGCTCGCGTCTGGCTGAAGCCCGGCAGCGGCAAGGTCGTCGTCAATGGCAAGGACCAGGTCGTCTATTTCGGTCGCCCGGTTCTTCGCATGATCCTCAAGCAGCCGTTTGAGGAAGCCGGTCGCGTCGATCAGTTCGATGTGATGTGCACCGTCAATGGTGGCGGTCTTTCCGGTCAGGCGGGTGCCCTGCGTCACGGCATCAGCCGCGCGCTGGTGAATTTCGAGCCGGGTCTGCGTGGTCCGCTGAAGGCCGCTGGCTTCCTGACCCGCGACAGCCGCAAGGTCGAGCGCAAGAAGTACGGTCGCGCCAAGGCCCGCAAGAGCTTCCAGTTCTCGAAACGGTAAACCGAACACATCACTGTATCGCATTCAGGCAAAGGCCCGTCGGTTTCGGCGGGCCTTTCGCTTTGGGCTATCCACAGGGCAGTTTCCAATTTTTCAGTATTCAGGAAGGAAAATTTTAACTAAGGTTGTCAAAGTCACCAAAAATGGAATTTTTACACTTTATACGCTAAATTGGAAAGGGGAATCCAATGACTAGTCAATGTGATAGGGGATTCTGAATGCCAGAGGAGGTAATCGGGGCTGGCAGGTTGAAGGGGGTCACATATGAATCGCGTCTGTCGAAAGGGGTGGTTCTGCATCATGCGACATTGACCGGACCGATGCACCGGAAAGAGCGGTTGGCGTTGTATCGTGCCTTGCTGTATCGGCATCGGGGCGACGTTTTTGCCTACATCATTGATAATCCGAAGGGGCACGAGAATGAATGGACGCTGCCGGATATGCATCTGCAGGACCAGATGCTTTGGAACAGTGGCATCCGGACAGTGATCGGCGCAATCGTCACGCGCGATGCAGGCTATGCCAGCCTGATCACGCTGGCCCTGACCAGTGCGGAAAGTCTGGGACTGACCGCCCGACTCACCGCGAGTTCAAGCCTGGATGAGGCAGAACGCTTCGTTGCTGATGAACTGGCCATGCATTTGATCGAACCCAGACTTCCATGATTTGAACAGGAAGCCTGACACCAAATCGTCACCGGCCCGACCGGACAGTGTCACGGGATTCCGACATAAGCAGACCCGGCGACCGGGGGGCACGGGACGCCGCCTGGACGCCGCACCGACCCTGCGGGCGGGGAATAGGCCCGCAGGGTTGGACCAGGGTTGGACCAGTGTCAGGTTTCGATACGACCTACTCACGATATCTTGCGTTATGGGGCGCAGCGGATACACTATCTATGTGATATTCGAGGAGATGACCCATGACTGATGACATCGGTTCCGGAAGCGGTGTCGATGGTGCGGCGGCGCTGGCCCTGCACCGCATTCCGCTGGCCGATGCGCTGAGCGAACGCTATCTGGCCTATGCCATGTCGACGATCACGTCGCGCTCGCTGCCCGATGCCCGCGACGGGCTGAAACCGGTCCATCGCCGCCTGCTGTTCGCCATGCGTGAATTGAAGCTGAACCCGGAAAGCGGATTCAAGAAATGCGCCCGCATCGTCGGTGACGTGATGGGTAAGTATCATCCCCATGGCGATCAGTCGATTTATGAGGCCATGGTGAGACTGGCGCAGGAATTCGCAGTGCGCTATCCGCTGGTTGATGGTCAGGGCAATTTCGGCAATGTTGATGGCGATAATCCGGCGGCGATGCGCTACACGGAGGCGCGGCTGACCGAAACCGCGAATCGGCTGCTGGCCGGGATAGATGAGGATGCGGTTGATTTTCGCGGTACGTATGACGGTGAGGGACGGGAGCCGGTTGTATTGCCCGCCGCCTTTCCGAACCTGCTGGCCAATGGCGCGGCAGGGATTGCTGTCGGCATGGCGACCTCCATCCCGCCGCACAATGTTGCGGAATTGAGTGATGCACTGCTGCATCTGATCAAGGCTCCCAATGCCTCGATCCAGAAACTCACCGAATTCGTACCCGGCCCCGATTTCCCGACCGGGGGCATTCTGGCCGAAAGCCGGGAAGCCATTGCTGAAGCCTATGCGACCGGGCGCGGGTCCTTCCGCATCCGGGCGCGCTGGGAGGTGGAGCAGATCAAGGGTGGCACATGGCAGATCGTGGTCACGGAAATCCCTTATCAGGTGCAAAAGTCCCGCCTGATCGAACGGATCGCCGAACTGATCCAGGAGCGCAAGATCGCCATCCTTGGCGACGTGCTGGACGAATCCGCCGAGGATGTGCGGATCGTGATCGAGCCGAAATCTCGCAATGTCGATCCTGAGATGCTGATGGAAAGCCTGTTCCGGCATACCGATCTGGAATCGCGGTTTGCCCTGAACATGAACGTACTCACCGAGGGCGGTCGCGTCCCGAAAGTGGTCAATCTGCGTGAAGCGCTACAGGCCTTCCTGGATCACCGGCACGATGTTCTGATCCGTCGTTCCGAACACCGCAAGGCGCAGATCGAGCGTCGGCTGGAGATATTGAAAGGCTATCTGGTCTGCTATCTCAATCTCGATGAGGTGATCCGGATCATCCGGGAGGAGGACCATCCAAAGCAGAGTCTGATGAATGCATTTGCATTGACTGACCTGCAGGCCGAGTCGATCCTGAACATGCGTTTGCGTAGTTTGCGCAAACTTGAGGAATTCGAAATCCGCAAGGAGCATGAAACGCTGGAATCAGAGCTGGCAGGGCTTGTTGAACTGCTGGGAGATGATGTTCTGCGCTGGCGGCGGATCAGCGATGAAATCCGCGAGTTGAAGAAAATCTATGGCCCTGGAACGTCGCTGGGCAGGCGGCGAACAGAATTGGGATCAGTCCCGACCGCCATCGTCGTTCCGCTGGAAGCGATGATCGAGAAGGAACCGGTCACCATCGTCTGTTCCGCCAAGGGCTGGGTCAGGGCTTTGAAAGGTCATCTCGCCGGGGATGCGGAGATCAAATACAAGGAAGATGACGGGCCGCGCTTTGTCATTCCCGCCCAGACGACCGACAAAGTGTTGATATTCTGCACCAATGGGCGGTTCTATACGATCGGTGCAGACAAGCTGCCAGGGGGGCGCGGTAATGGTGAGCCGCTGCGCCTGATGATCGATCTGCCGAATGACCACGAGATTGTCAGCCTTGTCGTGCACGAGCCAGGCCGCAAACTGTTGCTGGCATCCACGGATGGACGTGGGTTCATCATTCCTGAAAACGATGTGATCGCCCAAACCCGCAACGGCAAACAAATCCTGAATGTATCCGGAAAGGTGGAGGCGGTAGCCTGCCGGTTTCTGGCACCGAAGGATGATACCGTCGCCGTGATCGGAAAAAACCGGAAGCTGCTGGTTTTCGGGTTGGATGAACTGCCGGAAATGGCACGCGGACGGGGCGTGATCCTGCAAAAATACCGCGACGGGGATCTCAGTGATATCAAGACTTTTGCAAAGTCCGACGGGCTGACCTGGGTGATCGGGGAGCGTGTCCGTACTGAAATCGATCTGACGCCTTGGATCGGGAAGCGGGGGCAGGTGGGTCGGATGCCGCCAGCGGGTTTCCCGCGCTCCAATCGTTTCAGTTAGGAACAGGTCAGGGGGAACGGGATGTCGGAATTTTCGGTGCAGCATGCCAGGGACGGTGTTTTCGATGATAAGGGGCTCCGGTCCTTTTTTGAATATCGGGATCTGGGAATTGCCGGTGCGACCGGTGGACGGTACCATGCCCAGGTGATCCGCGCACGGGAGGCCTGTACCACCGGAACCGGTGCGCATACCCATAAACTGAATTTCCAGATGGTCTATGTCCTCAGGGGCTGGGTCATCTTCTGGTATGAGGGTGAGGGGGAGGTCCGGCTTGAACCGGGGGCCTGTGTCCATCAACCACCGGGTATCCGCCATGAATTGCGGCAATGCTCTGAAGATTGCGAATTGCTGGAAATCACCGCGCCTGCGGAATTCGAAACGCATGACGCCTGACCCTCTATCCTCTATAAACACAGTTGGTACCGGTTGGGTGCCCTGGAATTCGTCACCCGGAATTCGTCAAATGAGGGAGTAGCAACTATGTCGAATGCAATCACGGCCCAGCCGACGCTGGCCGACACGCTCTGGCAGGCTGAAGGGCAGGGGCGTTGGCTCCGTTATGCCGTGCTGGTTCTGGGCGGCACCGCCCTGATGGCGATTTCCGCCAAGATCAATGTGCCGATGTATCCGGTACCGATGACGATGCAAACCTTCGCGGTGCTGGTGATCGCCATGGCCTATGGATGGCGTCTGGCCGGTGTCACGCTGCTGACCTATCTGGTTCAAGGTGCAATGGGTCTGCCGGTCTTTGCGGCTGGTGGTGGCTATGCCTATTTTGCCGGTCCGACTGGCGGCTATCTGGTTGGCTTTGTGGTGGCAGCAATCACTGTCGGCTGGCTGGCGGAGCGCGGCTGGGATCGTAATCCGCTCACCACCTTCGCGGCCAATGTGATTGGAACGGCGATCATCTTCGGTTTCGGCATTCTTTGGCTGACACAGGTTCTGGCCCTGGCCAAGGGTATCAGCCATGGCGATGCGCTGGGGCTGGCGGTTGCCAATGGCATGCTGCCCTTCATTACCGGCGGCATTGTGAAATGCGCCCTGGCCGCTGCTGTTCTGCCTCTGGCTTGGAAGGTGGTCACCCGCCCGCGCTGATACGAATTTTAATTACCAGAAAATTCAGGGAAGGCCCGGCACTGCGCCGGGCCTTTTCTTTGGATATCTGGACGTTTCAAATGTAATTCGGAATGTATGAAATCCCCATCGCTCCGGATGACGCAAAGATAATCGGACCTTTATGCCAGACAATGTTTCAGGCTCTGTGTTCTTTCAACAGCTCAAAGGGGGAGACGTAAAAATCGGATGTAAGGGTGCAGGATACGACGGCATGCTACTCCTTCCACGTTCCTAGCGCCTTCTCTGCGCCCTTTGCGGTGACCTCTTCTTTTTTCTATGTTCTCCAGGCTGAAACGGGATAATCCCCAATGCTCCGCTATGCGCCAGCTATGAATGGTGGTGGTGATTCAGGAAGTTTTAGCCGAGGGAACAGGTTGTAACGGATCAATCCTTTAAATGCGGAAGGCGGTTCGGATTTATATCCGTGCCGCCTTCCGATCATTCTGTGATCCGCTAGGAGCGCGTGACTGTCTTCTCGTCGCTGTCAGAAGTACAGAGAGATATCCTCGTGACTGGAGCGGCAAGATGCGACGTACAGGGCAACTTCGCGTGGAATCCGGGACTGCTGCCGCAGGCCCATTGTGTTCCGGATCATTGATTCATAGGCCTTGACGTCAGAAAGCAGCGTTGCCGAGGCGGTAGTACGCCATGCTATCTCGGTATCAAGGATATCCATCGCCTTGGCATGGTTTTCCAATGCCTGATCCGGGTTAGGAACGGAATTGCCGGAACTGCTCATCGCACGTCGGGCTTCGGACAGGGCCGTGCGAAGATCGCCGGCATTCTCGATATCACCCACGCGCAGTTCGATCTCGTTGAAGAGAGCTTCTACTGTCGATGGTTCCTCGGATCGAATGCTGTCGGCCAGGGCAGCAATTTCTGGTTTCAGCTCTTCCAATGCGGTCGTGCCCTCCAGTGTTCGGGCCAGCGCGCCTATCGGTTCGTAGGCATTGTCCATGGTACGACGGTATTGACCGACAGCCCGTTTCTCGGCGGTCAGGAATTTGGTGAACTCCCGCTGCGTAACCGGCCATGCATCCGGGAACCGTTCCTCGAGTTCTAGTTTCTCGGCCTCGAGTTGCAGGATATGCGCTTCAAGACGGGCTATTTCGTCAACTTCGTCAGGCGAATTACGTTTCAGGCTGCCGAGATCCCGGCGATCATTTTCCAGCCCCTTTACATGACGTTCGATATCGCGCTGGATAGAACGCGCTTCCACCAACAGGGGACGATAGGCGGTTGCCGCTTCGTCAATATCAGCGGCGGCGGCTTTGGCATCCTGAAGAGCCCCAAAGGTTGCTTCTGCATTGTCCAGTGCACGGGTCACATCCGTCTGCATGTTTTCTGGCAGGCTGCTGAGATCCCAGGTCCGAGCGGCGGAGATCCCGGCACGAATATCATTGCCATTCTCGTCGAACTGTTCGGCGACATAATCTTGGATACAGGCCTGAAGCCGAGGATTAGAAGGGGGAGGGGCAGTTTCGGACAACAGCGATGATCGCGTCGGCAGATAGTTCACCAGTTGCGGGTTCAGACCGACGATGAGCAGGGCCAGAAGCTGCAGGATGATGAAGGGGACGACGCCCTTGTACATCTGAATTGTCTTGACCGCCGCAGGCGCGACACCTCGCAGATAGAACAGCGCGAAGCCGAACGGTGGCGTCAGGAAAGATGTCTGGATATTCAACCCGATCATGACGCCCAGCCAGACCGCGCTGACATTGGCGGTGGGGTCGGCGAGCAGGATCGGGGCGACAATGGGGACAACGACAACGGCAATCTCGATAAAGTCGAGAAAGAAACCGAGTACGAAAATCACCAGCATCACGATGATGAACTGAATCCAGAATCCACCGGGAAGACCGCTCAGGAAATCCTTGACCAGATCTTCACCCCCGAACGCGCGAAAGGCTGAGGTCAGCATCGCGGCTCCGAGCAGGATGATGAAGACGAGAGACGTCGTCTTTGCGGTCTCCATCAGGACGCCTTGCATTGTATTATTGACCCGCATCGTGCGGGCACCGCTCCAGATCACGCCGACGAGGAAAACCGCCACCGCAAGCAGGGCAAATATTATGACGATCAGTTCTTCATTGGTATCGATCGACTTGATGTTGATCGTGTAGAGCGATGTCAGAGCCATGATAACGATAATCGCGATGCCGGTTAGGGCGACCGGATAGAAAGCTCGCTTGTGGCCTTCATACAGGCGGTACCCAGCCATCACCATTGCACCGATTGCACCGATGGAGCCAGCTTGGTTGACAGTCGCGACACCGGTGATGATCGAACCCAGCACGATGAAGATCAGGGCGAGCGGAGGGATCAGCGCGATGACGACCTTACCCAGAAACGCACGGTCGAATTTACCTTCGAACGGGACGGGTGGGGCCACGTCTCGCTTTATGAATGCGACGAGGAGGATGAACAGCATATAGACCGCAACGAGGACGAGACCGGGCAGCATCGCACCCATGAACATGTCCCCGGCGCTGGTCGATGTTACGCCGAACTCGCTCGGCATCGAGAACTCACCGGTCGCGGCCTTGTATGCCGCCGCCCGTGCGGCCCCGGCCTGATCGACGGCATTCGACAACTGGTCGGCCAGAATAATTAGCACGATCGAGGGAGGAATGATCTGGCCAAGGGTACCCGAAGCCATGATCGTTCCGGTCGACAGCCAGTTCTGGTAATTGTTGCGCAGCATGGCAGGCAGTGAAATCATCCCCATGGCGACAACAGTTGCGCCCAGGATGCCGGTGGTTGCTGCAAGCAGGGCACCGACGAAAACCACGGATATTCCGAGACCGCCGCGGACCGGACCGAAAAGTTGCGCCATGGTGATCAGCAGGTCTTCGGCGATCTTTGAGCGCTGCAGCATGATCCCCATGAATACGAACAGGGGAATAGCGATCAGAGTATCTCGCTCGACTTCCCAATAAATTCCTCTGAAATTCGTAACCCCGGCACTGAGCCAGTTGGAAGCTCCGCCTTGATGGAAATAGGCACTCGCATCGCCTTCAAAAAGGAAACCTGCACCAGCGGCCAGACCGATAGTGAGAATTGCTGAACCGGGCAGGGAGAATGCCACTGGAAAGCCCGAGGCAAGTGCACCGGCCATCAGTACGATCAGGAGGAAGAGAAAGAATAGTTCCATGGTATATCGGTATCCAGCATTTGGTGTTCAGCAACAGGGTTTAATACTACTGCTCAATCAATGGCCGCCAACGGGCGGAGGCTCCCGGCGACCCGGCTCACCACGAAAATCTGCCACGCCTTCCAGCAGATAACTGCAAAACTGAATGGTCATGCTGACGGCAAAAACCGCCAGGAACCCTGCCATCCAGAATTTTACATACATGCCATATCCTGTTTGCGAAGTTTCGAAAGCGATCAGGGCAGAGTTGATGATGCTGGATTTGTCCCACAATCCGAAAATCAGGATGGTCCAGCAGAGGGTTACGCCCAATAAAATAGAGCCGACCGCGTTGATCAGCCCCTTCGTCTTGTCGTCGAAGCCCGCGTAGAGGACGTCAACGCGAACATGTCCGTCTTCGAACAGGGTATAGGCGCTGGCAAACAGGAAAAGCGCTGCGTACCAGAAGCGGACCAGATCGCCCTGAAAGGCTTGTTCGTAGGAAAAGATAAAACGGGTCAACACAATGAACAGTTCCGCACCGACGACCAGCAGAGCCAGCCATTGAAAACCAAGGGTCCGGGCACGGATGGCAAGAAATAAAGCCAGCAATAGTAACGGCATATGGACAAAAGGTGCTCTAAAGTGAGAGCGCCCAAGATTCGATTCGAGTTCGGTTCCTACGAGCAGCCCAAGAAGTCCCTCTACACGTAGAAAGGATATTAT
This sequence comes from Alphaproteobacteria bacterium, assembly GCA_965223125.1. GTDB lineage: Bacteria > Pseudomonadota > Alphaproteobacteria > UBA8366 > Aestuariispiraceae > Pacificispira. The sequence goes on from OZ244984.1 coordinate 3,612,395, forward strand.
TGCATCCACAATACCGATCAGTACAACGGCCCAGAACGCGAACCGGATAATGAAATTCGTGATCGCCATCATCGATTTCGCATCGAGACGAAGTGAGCGCATCGGCGAGCGCAGGACATAGACCGCGCTCAAGCAGACCGCAAAGATATAAGTAAGAACCTGGATCACCGATAGTGCGGTACTGGCTTCGGGATCTTTCAACTGCCCGAAGACGGCCATAGCACCTGGCCAATTCTGCCACAGGTTCAGATAATTGTTTACAAGGTAGAGGAGCGTGATCATGGTCAGAGACCATCCCAAAATACGCACGGCTACAGGCAGCAACCCTCCAGAGCTGACTTCACCTATTTGCGAAGTCGCATCATTCGAAACCGTGCTCATTGGCTCTCCCTAACGTCCCTGCAAAATCGGATTTTTCGATCCGAATAATTTCCCTGATTTCATGTTTTTTAGAGATAGCCCGTTTGCGATCTTTGCGCGGTTGTTTCGGGCAATCCGTTTTTTTGAACGAAGGGTGGACGGGACGATCTGATCCCGTCCACCGGTTCGTTGTTAGGCGATAGGCTTACGCACCAAGCACACGGTTACGCTGGGAGATGTAACCCGCATCTGCAAGATTACCCCAGTTACCGAGATCGGCCCGTGCAGCAACGAAGCTTTCGTGTACGCGGCGTGCCAGATCGCTATGCGCCACCACTTCTTCGAAGACTTCGTTCGAGGCCCGTCCGAACGCGTCATAGACATCGTTGTTGAACGCCTTCACCTGGACGCCCTGCTCATTTACCAGCTTGGCGAGATAGGTACCGTTATTGGCGTTGAATTCCGACATCATCACATCGTTCTCAACCGTAGCAGCCGCTTCGATGATGTTGCGGTCATGTTGTGACAGACCTTCCCACCAGGATTTGTTCAAACCGGCGGCAAGCATTGAGCCGGGCTCATGGAAGCCCGGATGATAGTAGAATTTGGCCGCTTCATAGAACTTCATCGCGTAATCGTTCCACGGACCGACCCATTCGGTCGCGTCGATCGAGCCCGACACCAGGTTTTCGTAAATCTGGCCACCCGGGAGGGAGATCGGGGAGGCCCCGAGTTTCGCCATCACGTCGCCGCCGAGACCCGGAATACGCATCTTCAGGCCGCGAAGGTCGGCGGCGCTGTTGATTTCCTTGTTGAACCAACCGCCCATCTGAACGCCAGTGCTTCCGCACATCAGGCCTTTGATACCGAATTCGGCACCCAGCTCGTCCCACAGTTCCTGACCACCCATGAAGCGGATCCAGGCATTGATTTCGGTATAGGTCAGGCCGAAGGGCACAGCGGTGAAATAGTTCCAGGCCTTGTGTTTGCCCTGCCAGTAGTAGTCGGCACCATGATAGCACTGGGCATTGCCGGAGGCGACTTCGTCGAAGGCATCGAAGGCCCCGACACGCTCACCAGCTGCGAAATACTGAACCTGAATGCGGCCTTCGGACAGGATCTGAACCCGTTCGGCGAAGCGTTGGGCACCAGTCCCCAGACCCGGGAAGTCCCGTGGCCAGGTGGAAACGATATTCATTTCGATGCGTTCCTGCGCGATGGCGGGCTTCGCAAATGTGGAGGCGGCGGTAACGGCGGCTGCACCCGCAGCAACGGTACCGGCTTTAAGGAAATCGCGACGTTTCATAATTCTCCCTCTTCTCAGTGCTCTTTTCGAACCGACAGAATCCGACACCGCGCCGGAACTGAAAGTTGCGATGTTGCAACCACCCGTCCGTGCAATCCTGCGATCATCACGGTTTCGGCTGGTCTTTGTTTTCGGCCTTGTCCCCAAGTCCGCTTGCGCAAAGTTATAACGCAATTTGGATCGCCTGCAACAGGTTCAAGGTGTTTTGACCGTGAACACTGTAATCGAAATTGATCAGTGATCGGAATCGGCAATTTCCGACCACCCGCCGGAGGAGAATCCCTCAATTGGACGGAACCCAGACTTGTAGTCCATCTTCTCGCTGCCAGAGACCCAAAAACCAAGATAAACAAAAGGTTTTCCGGTATTTCTTGCAAGTTCGACGAGGGACAGGATCATGTGATTGCCAAGACTACGTCGAATTTCCGTGGGCTCAAAAAAACTGTAGACGGCGGAGTATCCGTCCTTCAGCCGGTCGGTGATGCAGGTCGCCATCAGGCGGCCCGATTCCGTTCGCCACTCCAGGAGTCCGGTATCGACGGGGCTTGCCACCACCAGATTCGAATAATCGCGGATCGACATTCCCGCCATGTCACCATCGCCATGGCGTGAGCGGACATAGCGACTGAACAGCTTGTATTGTTCCTCGGTCGCGATCTGACCAACATCGCGCATTGTCAGGTCCGCATTGCGGTTTCGAATCCTGCGATAGCGGCGCTTGTCCTGGAAATCGGCAACGCGAATCCTAACGGGAATACAGGCCTGACAGGCATTGCAGGTTGGTCGATAGACGATGTGGTGCGACCGTCGAAATCCGTACTGACTCAGATGCTCGAAGGTGTCCTGCGCGCTCGGGCCGCCCAGTTCCATAAACAATTGCTGCTCCACCAGCCCGTCCAGGTAAGGGCAGGACATCGGACCGGATCGGTGAAACATGATTGGACCCATCGGACGCTGATGGCTCATGCTGTAGCCTCCTGAAATCAGGCTGTTGCTTCCTGATTCTCTGTCACATGACCGAAATAGGCAATGTCCATCGCCTCGGCAACGGCGATCAGATCGACCTGCACCGCATCCAGGAATTCGTGCATGCCAAAACTGACAATATTCTCCATGTCTGTATCCTCCAACCGTCGGTGAATAACCTCCACCGCCTCTGCGACGCGGTCACCCCGGGTAAGCTGGAAGGTGTAGATCAATTGGGAGAGCAAGGTGGAAACTTCCGCAATGCAATAGCGCACGGATCTTGGGAACCGATTATTGAGAACCAGGAATTCCGCAACCCCGATGGGGTCTATGCCGCGCGGATGGACGCGGCGATAGGCATGGTATCCCGCCGCTGACCTAAGCAGGGCGTTCCACTGGCTGAGGTCCAGGATGGACCCGACATCATCCGCCGTTGGCAACAGCGTGTGGTATTTCACATCGACAAGCCGAGTCGTCTGATCCGCCCGTTCCAGATACTTGCCCAGTTGATAGAAATACCAGCCCTGATCCCGGTAGAATGTGCCTTCCGTGATCCCGGTATGGGCCTGACAGGCGGTGCGTACCCGTTCGCAGAAGCGGGAGATATTGGGAATGCTTTCCGGCGTGGCGACGATGGCCTGCAATTCGTTGTAGAACATGTTCAGATGCGTCCACATCTCGGTCGAAATCAGCGGGCGCAATGACCGGGCGTTCTCCCGCGCCGCGCGGACGGCTGAAATGATGGATGTCGGATTGTCACGATCCAGCATGTAGAAATAGGCGGTGCGTGTCGGTGTCGCCGTACCGTATTTACGGGCGAAGGAATCGGTATCGTTGTTGAGCCCGATGATCGCTTCCCAGTTATGCTGACCGCGCCGGTCGCGGGCGAACACCTCGTTGACCTCCAGCAGGCGGGCCAGATTGTCGGCCCGTTCCATGTAACGGGCCATCCAGGTGATGTCCTCGGCGAAACGGGCGAGGAGGCTGAGTTGTGTCATGCTGTCATCTCTCCGTCGGCGAGGGGGGTTAGTCCATCAGGACCCAGGTATCCTTGGATCCACCGCCCTGGCTGGAATTGACCACCAGCGAGCCTTCGCGCAGGGCGACACGGGTCAATCCGCCGGGCAGGACCCAACTGGACTTCCCCGTCACGCAGAACGGACGCAGATCGACATGGCGCGGCACGATCCTGCCGTCCAGCAGGGTCGGGCAGACCGACAGGTCTATCATGGGCTGGCTGATGAAATTCGCCGGATCGTCACGCAGTTTGATGCGGAATTCTGCAATTTCTGCCTTGCTGGCGCGGGGGCCGATCATGATGCCATAGCCGCCGGATTCCCCCACCGGCTTCACCACCAGTTCCTCCAGATGATCCAGCGTGTATTTCAGCCCTTCGGCCTCCCGGCAGATATGGGTCGGAACATTGGGCAGGATTGCTTCCTGATCCAGATAGTATTCGATCAGGCGTGGCATATAGGCATAGACCGCCTTGTCGTCGGCGACGCCGGTGCCAATGGCATTGGCCAGTGTCACGTTGCCTTTGCGGTAGGCATCGAAAATGCCAGGAACGCCCAGCAGGCTGTCTTCCCGGAACGCCAGCGGATCAATGAAATCATCGTCGATGCGGCGATAGAGGCAGTGGACTTCCTCCGTTCCCTCCGTCGTGCGCATGTAGACTCGGTCGTTCTCGACCAGCAGGTCTCGGCCCTCGACCAGTGGTACACCCATTTCGCGTGCCAGAAAGATATGCTCGAAATAGGCGGAGTTATAGGCACCTGGGGACAGAAGGCAGACCTGCGGGTCCGATATTCCAGCAGGTGATACGTCCAGCATTGCCTTCAGCAGTCGCGGTCCGTAATCGTCGACGGAGCGGATTCCGAAGGCATCGACCAGATCCGGGAAGGCACGCTGCATCATGTGTCGATTTTCTACGACATAGGATACGCCGGACGGGGTTCGGGCATTATCCTCCAGCACCAGAAAAGTGCCTTCGCCGTCGCGCACCAGATCAATGCCGCAGACATGGACATAGGTGCCGCCCGGTACATCGACATCCTGCATCTGCGGCCGGTAGTTCTTGTTACCCAGCACCAGATCAGCCGGAATGATTCCGTCTTTCAGGCATTTCCGGTCGTGATAGATGTCCCAGATGAATTTGTTCAGCGCCTCGACGCGCTGGCTGACGCCTTTTTCCACCGAGGCCCATTCATCGGCCCCGATGACGCGGGGCAGGACGTCGAAAGGAAGGATGCGATCGATCATGTTGCGGTCGCTGTAGACCGTGAAGGTGATGCCCAGATTGTAGAGTTCGCGCGATGCATCCTCGGATCGTGCGGTCAATTCCCTCGCATCCAGGCCACGCAGCCGCTGGACTACCGCATTCGGGATTAGCCCCTTGGTGGCAGCGCTGAGGATTTCACAAAAGAAACCATTTGAATCGTAGCCCGGCAAACCCGCCGACGCGTCGTTACCGTCTCCCATTTATCTTTGCATCGCCGTCCGGTTTTTTACCGTAACCGCGCCCCTTGTCAGACCCCGCAAATGGCCTGTTCACAACATTATTGTTGAAGGAGTGTAGGAGGTCTTGCCGCTGTAATACAACAGCAAACCAACAGTCACGCTAGGCGGTGACTGTCTGGCTGTCCGCGCGCAGGGTTCGGGTACCGCTGAACAGATCGTGCAGGAAGCGTTCCTTCGGATCGAAAAAGACATAGAGCAACGGTATGAAGGCGAGTGACAGGCTGAAGTAGAACAGCATGGTCAGGATGAAGGCCTGGATCAGTGACGGCTTATCACCCGTCCCGGCGTCCCGAACGCAAAGACCGGCCAGACGCTGTCCCACTGTGGCCCCGCTATAGGAAATCATCATCGTATGGTAGATGAAGGGGGCGATACCGCTGATCAAAACCACGAGCGGGGTTAATAATCCAAGCGTCAGTATGTTGACCACCCATAGGCCCGTTACCAGAATGCTGATGACGACGATATCGATCAGATATCCAAAAAACCGCCGGAACAGGCAGCCTTCCCAATGATGCGGATCATCGAACCGGGAAACCTTTTCTCCGACCAGGGTAAAGCCTTTGCCATAGGGTTTGTCATTCTGTTCGCTCATGGTCAGGCCGACTCCCGCTTGGTCTATCAACTTGATCTAATTGGGGAGGATATCCGCCAATTCAAGTTCCGTTCCCGTTGGGGATAGAGGTGCTGCGTTCAAGGGCGAGGGGCCTGACGCAGCAGGACGACCGTCATGCGCCGGTTCTGAGGTGAAGCAGGATTGTCGGGGATTATCGGATCGGTATCGGCAACCCCGACGACGGTCTCGAATCTTCGTTCCGGCAGACCGTTATCCGTCAGGCCGCGGCGGATCGCATTCGCTCGCTCGACCGAAAGTTCCCAAATTCGTTCGACCGCTTCCGTCGTTCCTGTATGACCGGTAACGGATACCGGATTGGGCAGGTTGATGGCGATATCCGCCAGCAGGCGCAGCGCCATCCGGGCATGGTCGGTCAACTCGTCCGTACCTTCCCGGAAAGTTTCCTTGTCCTTGTTGTCGATCAGTTGGATTCGCAACCCTTCATCCGTCACGTCGATCTTGATCGTCTCCATCAGGTCAGCCAGTTCCGGCGGCAATTCGTCAATCTGGCTTTCCAGGTTCTGCTTGGCCTGATTGAGGCGACGCTCCTCCTCCACGGCGTTCACCTGCCCGGCGCGGCCTGTACTCTGCGTATCGTCCGGCCCGGATTCATCCTCACTGGAATCGAGATCGCCGGTCGATGTCGGATTGCTGGCATCGGTGGAGTCCGGTGTCTTCTCCTGCGTGGGGCCTGGATCATTGGGCGTTGACCCGCCGAAAACATTTCCTGATCCGGAATCGGAGGAGGAGGTAAGGGTGGTTGGAGTAAAATAGTTGGAAAGTCCGTCGAGAACCTCCTGCTCCGATGCATTCAACAGCCAGAGCAGCAGAAAAAAAGCCATCATCGCGGTTACGAAATCGGCATAGGCAACCTTCCACGCACCGCCATGGGCACCGTCTTCCGCCACCTTTACCTTTTTCACGATAACCTGTTGTTCGAGATCCGGCATGGGGGCAGCCTCTCACAAGTCCGGCAGGGGGGGCGGAGCCGCACCCTCCGGGTCTGATGCCGGTGCCGGTCCTGCTGTTCGACCGGGTTCGGCAGATGCATCCTGATTTCCCGGTGCAATTTCCGTTGCAGTTGGTTTGGGTGGATGGTCACGCAACAGCAGGATCGATATCCGGCGATTTCGCTCGTCTTCCGGATCGCGGGGATTCAACGGATCGGTATCGGCCTTGCCCTCGACTCGGACCAGTCGATCGGGCGGGAATCCGTTCTGCTCCATCCAGCGGCGGCTGGCGGCGGCGCGGCCGGCGGAAAGCTCCCAGTTCGTGTAGTCTGGGGTTGCGTTGGGCTGGATGCTGGAATCGGTATGGCCCGTTATAGCAATGTCATTGGGCAGTTCGACGATGATGCCACTTATCAGGGCAAGCAGACGTATCGCGCGGCGGGTCATTTCATCAGTGCCGGGCTCAAACATCTCGCGGCGTTGATAGTCAAGTAACTGGATCATCAGGCCCTGGTCGGTGACATCAAAAAGAATGCTGTCCTGTAAATCACGGACCAGCGGATCCTCTTCGATGGATTGCTTCAGCTTCGCAAGGGCATCGTCGAGCAGTTCCTGCTCCTGGATCTCAGCCTGGACTTCTTCCGGGTTCACCTGGGTTTCATCCACAGTATCCCGGATCTGCCCGGATTCCTTGCCGGCGGATTCCGATCCGTATTGCGGGATTGCAATCGAGGTGGTCGGCGGAGAGGAGGCGGAGCGCATCGCACCGTCGATGGTCGCAACCATGCCGGACAGAGCCTCGCCGATGCCCTGTCCCTCCGCCGCCGCATTGGGCGGAGCGAAGAATTTAGACAGGCCGGTCATCTGCTCTTCGGTCGTTGCATTCAGCAGCCAGAGCAGCAGGAAAAAGGCCATCATCGCGGTTACGAAATCGGCATAGGCGACTTTCCAGGCACCCCCGTGGGCACCTGCCGCGATCTTTATCTTCTTTTTCAGGATCAGCGGTTTGAGCGCCTCACCCTGCAGCCCGTCTGCCATAACCTGTCAGTATCTCCTGAACCCTGACCGCATTGCCGCCCCATCCGGCGACCCCGATATCTCCGAGGGTCAGACGGAAACCGGCGGCAGGGATTCCACAGCGTTTTCGACTTCGATGAAGGTAGGACGCATATGCGGTGCCAGCGATTTCCGGGCAAATTCCGTTGAAACCGACGGAGCGTAACCGGCGAGATGCGCCAGGATACCGGCCTTCATGCAATTGAAATAGGTTGCTTCCTCTTCCATGATCGCCTTCGCATTGCTGGCGAAGGGGGCAAAGAAGCCATAGCACAGCAGAATCCCAAGGAAGGTTCCAACCAGCGCACCGCCGATCAACTGTCCCAGGACTTCCGGCGGCTCGTTGATCGACCCCATAGTCTTGATGATCCCCAGCACGGCGGCAACGATCCCGAGGGCTGGGAAGGCTTCCGCCATGCTAGTCAGAGCATGGGCGACCTGATGGTCCTGCATGTGATGCACTTCCAGATCGGCATCCATCAGGGCCTCGACCTCGTGCGGATTATCGGTGCCAAGCGTCATCAGCCGAAGATAGTCACAGAAGAATTCCATCGCATGATGGTCTTTGTGGAATTTTTCAAACGGCGCGAACAGTTTGGAATCATGCGGGTTTTCCACATGTGCCTCCACCGCCAGCGCGCCCTTCTGCTTGATCAGCTTGAAGACCTGATACTGCATTGTCAGCAGTTCCAGATAATCCGCCTTCTTGTATTTCGGGCCTTTGAATATGCCGCCAAGACGGCCAAGACCACCCTTCACGACCCGCAAGGGATTACCGATCAGGAAAGCGGCGGCTCCTGCTCCAAAAATCAGCGTGAATTCAAATGGTTGATTAAGGACCCCAAGCTTACCCCCCATTGCCATGTAGGAGCCAATAACGGCGACGAAAACCAGCACAATTCCAATGATGACGAACATAGACGAAAACCGACCTTCTGTCTGTTATGGACCAGTCAACGGACCGATTTTACTGACGGGCGGATTGTATCCCCAAATACCGGGTGTACCATAGTCGGACTCATCCCGACCTGTCCATCACTCCGGCATTCGAAATGTCGAATTCGTGCGCTTCGTTTGTGATAGGTAAATTCCAGATCAGCAGATCCGTTGCCCGACCTGTTTTGATCGGAATCAAGCGGTCCGGGGGATGGCCGGGCACAGTGAATGAATTACTGACGAAGATACCTTTGTCGGAAACCTCTGCCCTGATTTTGGCGTAAAGGTCCGGCATCGGATGCGGGCTGAGAAAGGCATAGATCATATCCACCCCGTTCAGATTGGCATGCCAAAGCGACTGGAAGTGGATTTCAACACGCGGATCACCCCTCTGCCATGCTGCAATCCAGGCCAGAATAAAAGGAACCGGCGCATTCTCTATGCCAATGAAGCGGCTGTCCGGATGATGATTATAGCGCGCCAGTGCCACTGGCACATCACCAAGACCGCAGCCGAGATCGATCACCCGGATCGATGCCTCACGTGGCAGCAACCCGCAAAGCAGTTCAATGGTTTTCACATTGCTGAGATAGAGCGGAACCCGCTCCGTCAACGTATTCCGCAGGATCAGAACCAACCCGCACAGGATGGCAAGAGGTACCCAGATTGGCATATCCAGGCGCAGGGTCAGAACAAGCAGCGCAGGCAGAACTGCCAAGAACAGAGCCCAGATCACAGGTGCGCGCAGCAGCAACGCTGTTGTGCCTGCACTGACACAGGCAATCGCCAGCTTAACGAACAGGGAGAGGTCTGTTCCCATGACTGCGAAATGTATCTGTACCGCCGCAAGAACCGCCAGGGCCGCCATTGACTCGGCGATCAGCGCGATCAGGATTTGTCTGCGTCCCCTGAAATTCATGCGGCCTTTCACTTTCCCTTGTTCGTCCGTCATGTTATGCCCGCGCGGGTCATACAGTGCCAGCGGATAGCGCAATCGTTGAAGGGGATCCAGATCAGATGGACGGGCATGATACGATACCGCCAGCGCTGTTTCGCGGTGCCTGCGGTCGGTTCGCCACGGGTGTCACGATTGCGACGGCACGGGATTCATCCGGACAGCGCTGGGGCGTGACGGTCAATTCCTTTTCATCGGTATCGCTGGATCCACCACTAGTGCTGTTTTCCCTGGATCGGGCGGCGACATCCCATGACGGCATCCTCAATGCGGGCGGCTTTGCGATCAACATACTGAGCATTGCTCAACGCGCCCTGTCGGATCGATTTTCCATTGTTCGGGATGAGGATCGTTTCGCCGGAGTCCCGATCCTGGATGGATTGCCGGACGAGCCGCCACTTATTGCGCAGTGTCTGTGCAATATTGTCTGTACACTGGAACAGGGAATTCCGGGCGGGGATCACACGATCCTGATTGGTCGCGTGCGCCGCATCGCCCTAGGGGCACCGGAATCTCCTGAGCCACTGCTTTATTTCAGTGGCGGCTATGCCGAAATGGCACGATCCTGAAATCTGGATTAGCGAACCGTTACGGTTTCGGTCAGGGAAAAGATTTCCAGATCGTCATTGTTGGCATCTTTACGGAAGTATTGAAAAATTCCGGTGTAGAGGCCGGGAACAAGCGGTTCCGTGAGGTCCTGTTTCCCGATCGCAAGCAGACGTACCATGCTAAACTGGTCGAAGTGGCGACCGGAACGCACAAATCTCTGACCATTCGGATCCGTGATTTCCGCGACGAATCCGTCGCCGGGCTGTATCCCGGCCAGATAGACATGCATCACCAGTGCCGAGGCGTCGGTAGAAATTGGGGAGGGCGTGAACAGACTGTATTCGACTGCCGCGCGGTTCAAGACCTGATTAGCGAACCCGGAGTGGATCACCAATGTGCGGGGATAGCGCAACTGGGCCTCAACATCGATCTGCCACAACGGTGTGCCATCCAATCCGCAGCCTTCATGACGGCCACGCCCGGTGAACGGGTCGATAAAGGTACCATCACGGGATACTTCGAAATGCACATGCGGGAATTCTGTCAGGCCGGACATGCCCACGGTACCGAGGATCTGACCCTGTACGACCTGATCTCCCGGACGGACCGTTACGGAACCGCGCTTGAGATGGGCATAGGTGGTGATATAGCCATTACCGTGATCGATGGCGACGAAATTGCCGCGACCGCGTGACTGGACAGCCGCACGTCCAAAGAGTTTGAAATTCGCATCCGGCATTCCCTCGCGGGTTTGCAGCACCGTACCGGGTGCCGCCGCGATTACATTGACACCGGCTTCCATCTGCTCGGTATCGATGATCCGGAAATCCGTGCCGCGATGTTCGTCATAGCTCAATGAGCCACAGGAGTAATCACGTGGTTCCTGTTCCGTACCGGCATTGACATAACTGACGATGTAGCAGTCATCACCGAAACTGCAATCAAGCGGAAGACCCAAGGCAAAGGGAGTCTGGGTCGAATCCGAGGGCAGACCTGGAATTTCCGGCAGGGTTTCGACCGGGGCCAGGGCAGGATCATCCGAGGACTGGGCTTGCGGAGTGGATGGTTCAGTAGTCGGTTGCGGGAATTCCGGAACCGACATCTGGGCCGTGCCCGGCTGCAGCGGGGTGGATCCGTCGCCGTTGGATGTTGTCTGGACACCAGAAGGAGTTGGGCTGACACCATCGTCCATAATCAGGAAGCGGGCGGCCAGACCGAGCCCGATTATCAGGATCACGACGCCAAATGCAGCGATAATCCGCATCCTAATTCTCCTTCCGGATCACGTCGATTCCGCCGGCCCCGCCTGTCAGGGCGATCTCACCCCTTTTGAGGGCCAGCGCGTCCTCTCCGAACAATTCCCGACGCCAGCCTCTCAGGGCAGGCACGTCCGCCGTATCATAGGCCGCGATTCGCTCAAGATCATCGGAATTGGCGACAAGGCGCGCGGCGACGCCTGCGGTTTCGCAATTGCGTTTCAGCAGAACCTTGAGCAGATCCGTCATCGGCCCCAATCCCTGCGGCAGACGATCCTGCGTGGCGGGAACCGGCAGTTGATCCTTCGGCACGGTCTGTGCGGTGGCGACGGCCTCCAGCAATCCCTTGCCGAGCTTTCCTTCGGCGAAGCCCCGGCTGAGTCCCCGGATGCGGGACAGATCGTCCAGTGTCTTGGGCGCGCTGCCTGCCACATCCAGCAGTGAGTCGTCCTTGATGATCCGGTTGCGTGGCAGATCGCGTTCCTGTGCCTCACGCTCCCGCCAGGCCGCGACCTCCCGCACGATCTGCAAGAAACGCGGCTTGCCACCCCTCAGCTTGACCCGTTTCCAGGCATCCTCCGGCGCGCTGCGATAGGTTTCCGCGCTGGAAAGAATGGCCATTTCCTCCTCGACCCAATGTGAACGCCCGGTTTTCTTAAGGCGCTCCGACAGGCTGCGGTAGATGTCGCGCAGATGCGTGACATCGGTCAGCGCATAGGTCATCTGACGCTCGGTCAGCGGTCGATGGGCCCAGTCGGTAAAGCGGGAGGATTTGTCCATATCGGCAGCGCATATCTGCTTCACCAGTGCCTCATACCCGACCTGATCGCCATAGCCACAAACCATGGCGGCAACCTGACTGTCGAACAGCGGGGCAGGGACTTCGCCCATCAGATTATAAAAGATTTCAAGATCTTGCCGGGCGGCATGGAATATCTTCAGGATCGAACGATCCCGCATCAGATCAAAAACCGGTGTCAGATCGAGACCCTCCGCCAGCGGATCGATGGCGCGTTCCGTTCCCGGTTCCGGTCCGGAAATCTGGATCAGGCAGAGTTTGGGCCAATAGGTCTTGTCGCGCATGAATTCGGTATCGACCGTCACCCAGGGGGCATCGGCGATGGTGCGGCAATAGGCTGCCAGAACGTCGGTCGTGGCGATCAGCGGAATGGTCATGACGCTTCGGCTATACGTGAGTCGGTAGGGAAGGGGAAGCGGTAAAGAATTGTTTGACTGTCTATGATTTCTGACAGATCGGAACATTTCCACCAGGGCTGCAAGGATAGTAGATATGAAGCGGCAGATTGGCTCTTCTTGCCGCGACACAAGGTCGCTTTGCGGGGTCGGATATTGGGCATAGGCTCGGATTTTCCCGGCTGTAAGGATTTGCCGCATCATGTCCGCATCCCTGCCATCCGATCCGGAACCCGGCTTCAGGGATCTGTTTACACCGAAACTCGTCACCGTCCTGCGGGAGGGGTATGGTCGGCGGGATTTGCGAGACGATCTTATTGCCGGACTGACCGTCGCCATTGTTGCAATGCCCCTGTCCATGGCAATTGCCATCGCCGCAGGCGTTTCACCGGATCGGGGGTTGGTGACAGCCATCATCGGTGGGTTTCTGGTGTCGCTGCTGGGTGGCAGCCGGTTTCAGATCGGCGGTCCGGCGGGTGCTTTCATCGTGGTTATGGCCCTGACGCTGGAGCGTCATGGGATCGAAGGATTGATCCTGGCAACCCTGATGGCCGGGCTGTTTCTCATCGTCATTGGATTGTTGCGCCTTGGAACCTTGATCAAGGTGATCCCTTATCCGGTCACGGTCGGTTTCACCGCTGGTATCGGGGTGATTATATTCGCAAGCCAGATCAAAGATTTATTCGGATTAACTCTTGTTGGATCTGAGCCTGCGGCATTTCTTCCGAAGATTGGTGTCCTATCGGGGGCGGTTGGAACGATCAATCCGGCGGCGGTGGTTCTGGCGGTCTTGACCGTCGGGATCATCCTGTTGCAGCGGCGATGGCGACCTTCCTGGCCCGGCATTCTGATCGCCGTCGTGATTGCATCCGGGATCGCGGGTCTGCTGAATCTGCCGGTCGAGACGATAGGCACCCGGTTCGGCGGCATTCCAAACAGTCTGCCTATGCCCGCCCTGCCGTCAATGTCGTTCGATCTGATGATCGCCGTGTTGCCGGATGCGATTGCCTTTGCCCTGTTGGGGGCTATCGAGTCGCTGCTATCCGCCGTTGTTGCCGATGGGATGACCGGTCGGCGGCATCGTTCGAACTGCGAGCTTGTTGCGCAGGGGGTGGCCAATATCGGTTCCGCCCTGTTCGGGGGCATTTGCGTGACCGGTACTATCGCCCGAACGGCCACAAATATACGGGCAGGTGCACGCGGTCCTGTCGCGGGAATGCTGCATGCAGCGATAATCCTGGGATTCATGCTGTTCGCGGCCCCGCTCGCCTCCTACATACCCCTCGCTAGCCTTGCAGGCGTGTTGGTAGTGATCGCCTATCATATGGTCGAGAAGCATGCGATCCTGGCGGTGCTGCGGGCATCCAGAGCGGATTTTGTCGTGCTGCTTGTAACGTTTCTTCTGGTGGTCCTGCGGGATCTGACAGAGGGGATCGTGGTCGGCATCGCATTGGGAGCAATCCTGTTCATCGACAGGATGGGAAAGACCCTGGCGATAGAACACCACACACCCTTCGTCGTCGAGGATCGGTCCGACGATGCCCCGGTGGATGGGGCCGTGATCGATCCGGGTCGGCTGAGCGGGCTCAATGTCGAGGTGTATCGGATATCCGGTGCCTTCTTTTTCGGCGCGGCCTCCACCGTCGGGCGGGTGCTGGACAGGATTTCGGAACATCGCCGCCATGTCGTGATCGATTGCAGCGCGGTCCCCTTCCTGGATTCAACGGCGGCGAATGTCCTGGAGGGTACAGCCCGCAAGGCGCGGCAGGTCGGCGTGCGCCTGTTCATCGTCGGTGCTAATGAGGATCTGCGTGCGATGTTGGCGGCCCATGGTGTCCTGGAATCGGGGGCGGAATTCGAAGAGACTCTGGACCTGGCGCTAGAAAAGCTCCGGGCGCAGAACCTCGACATCCGATAGCGTGACGATCCCGATCTGGCGGTCCAGCACGGTGCGAATTTCGCTCAGCACGGCCGGGACCTTCTCCTCATCCAGCACGATCAGGACCTGCACCATCCGCCCGGCATCAGAGGACAGCGAATCCCGCCGCCACACCCCGCTTGCCCCGCGTCCGGCCAGTGCGGGCAGGACGGTGTAGCCGGGCACTTCCAGCCGGTCGAGCAGCCCCAGAAGCCGGTTCAGGAACGGGGCTTCGATGATGATGGACAGGCGTTTCTTTGGAAATGTCTGCAACGGTTCCATGGCGCGTATCCTATGACAGCCAGCCCGCAAGGGCGATATAGAACGGAATGCCGAGCGTCAGGTTGAACGGGAAGGTGACCGCCAGCGACAGGGTTAGATACAGCGCCGCTTTCGCTTCCGGCAAGGCAAGGCGCATCGCGGCGGGAACGGCGATGTAGGAGGCACTGGCGGCGAGCACGGAGAACAGCGCGATTCCGCCGGTCGGCAGGCCGATTACCGCCCCTGTGATACCACCCAGGACCGATCCGATCAGCGGCATGTAGAGTCCGAATGCGAGCAGGGCAGGGGAGAGTGTCCGGCGCACCTGCCGCAATTCCCGTCCGGCCACCAGCCCCATATCCAGCAGGAAGAGGCACAGGACACCCTTGAACGGGTCGGAGATGAAGGGCGCGATGTCCTGATATCCGGTCTCTCCCGTCGCCATGCCGATCAGGAAAGCCCCGATCAGCAGCAGAACCGACCCATTCAGCGCGACCTCCCGCCACGGTGCCTCGTTGCGGGTGGCAGAAGCCGAGCGACCGCGATGGGCGAGGATCAAGGCAATCGCGATGGCAGGCACCTCCATCGCGGCGGCGGCAGCGACCATGATACCGGGATAGGGCAGACCTGCGAGTTCAATGGCCGTAGTGGCAGCGATAAAGGTGACGATGGAGATTGATCCGTAATGGGCGGCAATCGCCGCCGCATCCACCTGACCCAGCCGCGTCGTCGCTCGCAGCAATGCGAAGGCGATTACCGGAATAGAGGCACTCAACAGGATCGCTGCACCGATCACTAGCAGAAGGTCGAGGCCCAGGCCATGATCGCCTGCTGCGACGCCGCCCTTGAAGCCGATGGCCAGCATCAGATAGAGCGACAGGGCCTTTGCCACCGCTTCTGGAATAGCCAGATCCGAGCGTGCAAGCGCGGCGGCAAGTCCCAGGGCAAAGAACAGCACCGGTGGCGAGATCAGGTTCTGGAGAGCGAGCGATGCGTCCATGTGGGATTTCATATCCAGATTTGTGACGGTTGGGGACTTATGGTGAAAGAGGACTAATATCAATACCCGCCGCATTGTTCATTGTCTGGAAGATATGGTGTTTAACGGTATTGGTGGGGGAACCGTCGGATCACCCTCAATCCCGGCGATTTCGTGTGATGATGTATTGATCCCACAACAATGCCTACAATGCGTCGCTCAGCCTTGACATTCAGGCTGGAAACAGGCCCTTTCGCGACCGAAATCGAAGGGGGCCGTAGGTCTCCTGTCTCTTGAAATCTGGAGTGACGGTCATGCACGCCTATCGCACACATACATGTGGGGCGCTTCGCGCCGGAGACGCCGATCTGCAGGTGCGCCTGTCGGGCTGGGTACATCGCAAGCGCGATCACGGAAACCTGCTTTTCGTCGATCTGCGGGACAATTACGGCCTGACCCAATGCGTAATCGATGTCTCCTCGCCGCTGCTGTCGCAGATCGAAGGATTGAGCCTGGAATCGGTCATCACCGTTACCGGAAAGGTCGTCGCGCGGACACCCGAAACCGTCAATCCGAACCTGCCGACCGGGGCGGTCGAGGTCTATATCAGCGAATGCGTTGTCCAGTCTTCTGCAGCACCGCTGCCGATGCCGGTTAATCAGGATGCTGGCTATCCCGAGGAAATCCGTCTGAAAAACCGCTTCCTTGACCTGCGTCGGGAGGAAATGCATCGCAACATCCTGCTGCGCAACGCGATCATCGGGTCGATCCGCCGCCGGATGGTGGATCAGGGTTTCTCCGAATTCCAGACTCCGATCCTGACGGCCTCATCACCGGAAGGTGCGCGCGACTTCCTGGTGCCCTCGCGGCTGCATCCGGGCAAGTTCTATGCCCTGCCGCAGGCACCGCAGCAGTTCAAACAGTTGCTGATGATCTCCGGCTTCGACCGTTATTTCCAGATCGCACCCTGTTTCCGGGACGAGGATGCCCGCGCCGACCGCTCGCCAGGAGAATTCTACCAGCTCGATTTCGAAATGGCCTTCGTGACCCAGGATGATGTCTTTGCGGCCATCGAACCGGTGCTGCATGGCGTGTTTGAGGAATTTGCCGACGGTCGTTTGGTCTCTGCACTGCCATTCCCACGCATCCCCTATGCCGAGGCGATGCTGAAATACGGGTCCGACAAGCCGGATCTGCGCAACCCGATTGAGATCGTTGATGTCTCGGAAGCCTTCCGGGGTTCCGATTTCAAGATTTTCGCCCGGCTGGTTGAGGGTGGCGCAGTGGTACGCGGCATTCCGGTGAAAGATGTCGGAGGTCAGCCCCGCAGCTTCTTCGACAAGCTGAATTCCTGGGCACAGGCCCAGGGGCAGCCGGGTCTTGGCTATATCGTCTGGCGCGAGGACGGGGCCGCAGGACCGATTGCCAAGAACCTGGACGCCGACCGGATCGCGCAAATCGCGGAAACCGCCGGGTTGGTGTCGGGCGATGCGATCTTCTTTGTCGCCGGCAAGGCAGAGGATGCGGCGAAATTCGCCGGGGCTGCCCGTACCAGAGTCGCGGAGGAACTTGGCCTGATCGACGCGAACCGCTTTGAATTCTGCTGGATCGTCGATTTCCCGATGTTCGAATACAATGAGGATCTGAAGAAGATCGATTTCTCCCACAACCCGTTCTCTATGCCACAGGGTGGGATGGACGCATTGCAGAATGCCGATCCACTCTCGATCCTGGCCTACCAGTATGACATCGTCTGTAACGGGGTCGAACTCAGCTCCGGCGCGATCCGGAACCACCTTCCTGATGTGATGTACAAGGCCTTCGAGATCGCGGGTTATGGCCCGGAAGTCGTGGATTCTCGCTTCGGTGGCATGATCAATGCCCTGAAACTGGGCGCGCCGCCGCACGGGGGCTCGGCACCGGGGATCGACCGGATCGTCATGCTGCTGGCCGGAACGACGAATATCCGTGAGGTGATCGCCTTCCCGATGAACCAGATCGCGCAGGATCTTATGATGGGCGCGCCCGCCACGGTCTCCGACAAGCAATTGCAGGACGTGCATATCTCCCTGTCGCTGCCGGACGGGTTCGATAGCTGATGATAGCGACCTGTCCGGAACGCATCGTCTATTTCGATGGTGCGCTTGATGCAGCGACGATAGACGCTCTTCCGCCGGAGGTGACGGCGGGGATCATTTTCTGTCGCGGCAATCCGGTGGACGAGGCCGATCTGCTTACGCGCTTGGACGGTGCCACCGTGGCGATCAACGGCCATACGCCGATGTCGAATGCGGTGCTGGACAGGCTGGCCCCGACCCTGAATCGGGTCGTTTTTCTGGGCACCGGGGCATCAACCTATATCGACATCAACCATGCGGTATCTCTGGGGATTGAGGTGCTGCCGGTGCGGGATTATGGCAGCCGCAGCATCGCTGAATTTGCCTTCGGTCTGGTTCTGAGTGCCAGCCGCCAGATTGCCGTGATGGATCGCGCCATCCGCCGGGGTGGCTGGCCAGTTCTGGGCGGGCCGGAACTGAGGGGCAAGGTGCTGGGCGTCGTTGGTCTGGGGAGTATCGGCAGGGAGATGGTACGCCTTGGTGCGGACTTCGGGATGCAGGTCGTTGCCTGGAACCGCAGCCCGGTATTGGAGAATCTGCCCTGCGTTCAGGTCTCACTGGAAGAAGTATTCCGGCAGTCGGAAGCGGTCTCCCTCCATGTCGCATCGACGCCGGAAACGCGGGGCCTGATCGGTATTGATCTGCTCGGTCGCATGAAGCCCGGCGCGGTTCTGGTTAATGTCGCCCGGGGCGAGATTGTGGATCACAACGCCTTGATCCACGCCCTGCAATACGGGCCGCTCGCTCATGCGGCCCTTGATGTCTTCCCACAGGAACCCCCTGCTGCTGACGACCCACTGCTGGCGCTTGATAATGTCACACTGACCGCCCACGCCGCCTGGAATACTCCTGATGCCGCCCGGCGTCTGCTGGAAATCGGGTTTGGACTGGCGCGGGCAGAAGTATAGAGGACGGGAGTGCGAATATACCGGTGCTCGCTACATGCCAAATTGCAGAGCAATGATACCCACTCCTGCAACGGCCCCGGCAATCCAGAAATAGCCGTTCATGTACCAGGGGGCTGGTGGTGGCGGCGGGGCTGCCGTCAGGGTCCCAAGGGATTGATGTTGGTTTACAGGAAACCGCCCGAATTGGGCTGTCCGTGCGATGACATATCCCGCACCGGGATAGCCGTACCCCCCGGCACCATAGGCTGCGATTGCTTCGGCTGTGGGATGACCATAATGATTTGGAATTCCTGCGGAGATAACCACGGTCGGAGCCCCCGGCGGAGCGACCAGAACCCCGGCCCCTGGCGGCCTTGGGATGCTGGGATCATGCAATCCGTGACGTGACCCGTGATGGGGGGCTGTGAAGTGGATAGGATCGCCCGGAGCGGCAGCGGGCGATCCGACGGGCATGTATCGGTGTTGGCAATCGGCAGGCAAGCCGATTCTTTCGTTCCGTGCGCCGGAGGTGTCCAGGACAGTCATTACAATCCCGCTCTCGTTGCGTTCACCAACCTGAGTTGGATCACCTGTTCCGCGCTCCAGATACAAGGACCCTCTCTGTGTGGCGATGGTGATGTTTGCAGGTGGTACGGCCCCTGGAGGCAATGGCAGGAAACCGAAAGACCAGATATGCACATTTGACCCACCACCAACGAGATCGTTCAGTGCCTGTTGAGATGTCGGGGACATATGCTGTCGGGGCGCTATGATTGTCGCGCCCTGTGCACTGTTGGCGCGAATGGTGAATCTGTCACCAGTCCCCGGATTGCGAATCGCCTGCCACCAGTGATCTTCGTCCCAATGCGAAAATATGATGAAATCGTTCGCATTGAAATTCACCTGGGACGTTCCGCCGGTATCCGCATCAGCGTTATTGAATGATTGCGCCGTTGTTCGGCAGCCAGAACCTGTTTCAAAATACAGGACAGTCGCACCGGTGTGGTCTGTCAGGTGGTGCAGGTGCCCCTGTCCGATTGCCAATGCAGTGATCGCCCGAATTCGAACTGCACAATGGGCGGTAAAGGCCGCCAGACCATGGCCCGGGCCTGTAACCTCAATGAGCGGCATGGTGTTCCTTTATTGCAGCTTCCATGTCAGTCGGTCTCGTCCTCCGGTTTCTCTTCTCGCTTCGGTTTTTTTCGTGGGGGGCTATCCTCGTCGGTTTCCGTGTCGGTTGAGCTGACCTCGTCCGTTTCCGAGTCCGTCGACCCGTCCCAGTCTTCCGGTATGCTAAGCATTGCCCCATCCTCGTATGCCGCCTGCTCCGCGCTACGCTCGTCTTCGTCTGAGAAGTACAGTTCTGCATCATCGGGCGGTGTTTTAGAGCTATATGCTGCGCCCAGTTCCCGCTTTGTGGCGACACGCCGTTTTAGTGCAGATGTTTCATCCTGGGCATAGACGTCATATTCTGGAGGCCGTTTCGTCGGGTCATAGGTCCAGGTTGGTGGTTTTTTTTCCGTAAAAGTTACGCCGACAACGCTGAAAGAAGGGATTTCGAACGGGTTTTCTCTTTTACCTAGAATATCCTCCGGCATCGGATTCAAACCCTCATCGAAGATCGTCGGTGGAGGAACCAGAACATAACCGCGACCGTCCCCGCCATCATTGAAGTTTGTGTCCGGAACGAAATCCGCGCTGATGACGCGATGCAGTCGTTTCTGTGTGACCGGATCGGTCGGAAAGAGAAACTGTACGACCCAGTTGCTTTCGGTTGTTCCATCCGATGTGATGTTCAAGGCGGGTAAACCGACGCCATCTTCGGTAAGACTGATGTTGAGTAGATACCACCCGCATTCGGCAAGACCATCTTCTACGATTTCGCCTGGTTCGGCCCGAACAGAGAGATAGAAAAACCGGTCGTGGTCACTGTGCAGTTGCTTTATCGCATCCTTGTGACGTCGGTTTTGGTCCGCATGGGTGATATGGAATCCGGTGTGAAAGCCGTATCCCCTTCTTTCCTTGGCCTCGACGGTTGTTCGGGCATAGAGGTAGAAGAAACTTGTCCCCTCCTGATCGTCGACATGGTCACCGGGATCGGTCGGGTAGAACTCGTCAAAGTCCTTTGATCGAAGTTCGAACCAGCGCAAATCGATACCGTCGAATTCAAGAATATAATGAGGCCCATCTTCCAGGTTGGCGTCTGAGGCAAGGCCCTTCGGATCTATGTCGGACGCTGCGGGGACGTCCTCGATTTTAGACAGAAAGCCATAAATCCATAGCCCACCAGGAATATTCACGGGATTCAACGCCCCGCCCGGTGCGTCGGTTCCTCGTCCTGCAGCGACGGCGGGCGGATAGATCGCCATAAATCCGGCATTCCCGACCGCTCGGTCGGGTAACGTTACCCCGGTTTTCATGTCCTTCGTGAATCCGATTGAACCGATGCCGAAGCTCTGTGGCAGCGTCAGTTCAATCACGTACCGCCCACCAGATCGTTAAAAGCCGAGTCCAACGCCTGGAGAAACGCACCGTCGTCGCCGCCGTCGGGATCAAGGCTTGCGCTCTCACGGAACGTACTTATGGCATTGTCGAACATATCCGAAGGTCGACCGTCCGGCGTACCGACCGCATAACCAAGTAAGGCAAGTCGGGTCTGGCGTCCGATGATGGACGAAATCGGTGGTGTCGGTCCGATCTTGATATCCACAGTGACTGAACGCGGTAATCCGTCCTCATCGGGATGGAATGTCAATGTACCGGTTCTGGCGCTCGGCTGTATGAGGCAACTCAACTTGCCGTCCGAATCCGTTCTACCTTCATACTGGCGGGCACCGACCTTGATTTCATATGCCGCGTCCGGCAAGACCTTGCCGCCGACCCGGATTACATAGACGATCTCGAAGGGCACGCCCCGTCGCTTGAATCGATGAATCAGATCCGTTTCGCGGCTTTCCTGTTTTTCACGAAGTGCCGGGATGTGGAGAGTATCGCCCTCCAGCAATTCGTTACGATGTGCACGATCCTCTTTCAGGGACGCATTTTTAGGGTCGTTCCAGATCGTTTCCCAGAAATGGCCCGTCACGGCTGCCAGGTAATCGGTGTAATCACCGGTCCCGACGACGTGATCCTGCCCGGCTTGTGGTTTGTTGTCGCTTGTCATCAGATCACCGCCTCCCAAGCGTCCTTGTCCAGTTCTGGAAATTCGATCTTACAATCGCCCTCGACGATGCCGTATTCCTCCAGCTTGCCCTGACTGTTGGTTTTGCGTTCGACCATGGTACCGTCTGGCAGGGTGAGGCGGCAGAGTTCATTGGGGATGGGTTCACCGCTTTCGCCGACAAGTTCGACGATGATGAAATGATCCTTATCCTTCTTTACGGGAACGCCGGTTGGGTTCTCCTCTGGTTCGATGGCCTCAGGAACGGGGGCGGGAGGGGCGGGGTCATCGCTGTGCCAGCCGCCGGACGGATGAACTCGTTCAACCAGCACTGCCCAGCCGGGGGCAACATGACTGGCGGCAGTGCGGAGGACAGCGGTATCATCGAGTCCGGACAGACGGGATTCGCCGATCCGCGCCAGACCATCACGGGCGATCCGCACCGTTTCCGCCCGGTCTCGGCGTTCCTCCAGCAGAGCGAGAGCCCTGCGGCGGTCGAGGCGCATCCATCGCTCGGTCCAGCCGATACCGTCGGGCTCAACCCGCGCAGCCTCGCGCCGGTCAGCGACCAGCCAGAGCGATGTAAGGGCGGAGTCGAAGCGAAGAAACACAGATATTCCTCCATATTTCATCTCATGATAGGCAAGATTCCCTTTTTGAATGCAATAATTAAAATTTTTCTTGAATTTAGTGCATTCGAGAATTGCAGCTGAGAAGGAGGATCGTGTTTGAATATTTCTTCATCGGCGCTGTATTCGATATATTGACCTGATACCGTCGGAATTCGAAGCCAAGCCCGACGTCTACTTAGGTTCGGATTCATTCAGGCATGGGATGTACAGAGGAAGGGCCTGTGATTTCAGTCACAAAACCTGTCACGGAAAGGCGAAGACCTTGATCCAGTGATACTGTGAGGGTGTGCCTGTCCGTTCACTGGCTGCGGTATAGTACGTGCCATCATCGCGTACCCGGAGATAGGTGGGTACCAACTGAGTGGACATCAGGAATCCGAATTCAGGCTGAGCGAACTGTTTCTCAGTCTCAGGGTCTGAACCAAGCAGGGAGTCGCGGAAGCCTCCGGGGCTGACGGCA
Organism: Alphaproteobacteria bacterium; assembly: GCA_965223125.1. Taxonomy (GTDB): domain Bacteria; phylum Pseudomonadota; class Alphaproteobacteria; order UBA8366; family Aestuariispiraceae; genus Pacificispira. The sequence continues at coordinate 3,635,473 of OZ244984.1, forward strand.
TGAACCGAACTGAGAACACTTTTTGTGCGAAACTCAAACCGTCCCTGTTCAAAATAATCGTAGCTGATGTCGATTGGCACCATCCAGGTGCGATAGGCGTTCAACTGAATCACAAGATAGTGCTGTTCACCGCGGGCGATTGATTCCGCCATACCTAAATCGTGCGATGTTACCGGTCCGTCTGGTCCGCCTGGAACCTCAAAAACCAGTGGACCGGGCGGGCGTGTCAGGAAAGTCGCGCTGCGGTATTGGTGGATCGACATGAACTTCACGCCGATCTGCTGTTTGGCCTCGTTCACTTCCGACGGAAAGATGATCGCGTAATAATCCATGCTGTTGGTGTAGGTGAACGCAACCGTTCTGTGCCCTCCCTCCTTGTTCAGCAGGAAATGGCAGGGATAGGTCATGCCCGTGACATATTCCCCGTCACTGAATACAAACGGCAGACCATAGCTTTCCCTATATTCCGGATCGGTTGTATCCAGGATGTCGTGGTTCGGGTGCAGCGCAATCGATATACGCTTTCCGGCTGCCAAGGTGTCCGGCGTTATCACTATGTGAATTCCCTTTGCGCGTCGTTTTGGTTCATCGTGAGTGATCAGTCGACGTTGTTATGACACCGATGCTATTTGATGCTGTAAGACTGAGGTAGAAATGAGATTTACCGCACCCAACTGTTGTCGGGTGCTCGGCGCCATGCGGACAGGACACGCTCGGCGCCCGTGCGGTCGATGCGCTCGAAATAGTCCGTGATCTTCACATAGGCCGAGCTCTGGCGGTATTTATCCGGCTCTCCGCCCCCCTGTAACAGGGCCAGGAGATCACCGAAATTCCGACGGTCGAAGCCGCAGGCCTTGCATGCGATGGCAATCGCTTCCGGACCCGAATCATACAGCACGCGGGTCGCACCCTGTTCGGTCAGGTCCGTGACTTCCTGGAATAGTTCTTCGAAGCGGAACAGATCATTCTGCTCCAGTGCGGCAACAAGCTGGCGCGGATGCGGCTTGGTACCGAATCCGCCTTCTTGCCCAAAATGCCCCGGCTGATCCAGGGGGGAGAGAAATTCTTCCTGATCCAGCGCATCGGCGACGGCCTGGTCGACAACCTTGTCCATGTCCATGTCGATCTGTGCACCGCTTGCGACAATCTTCTCCTCCAATGCCGTACGCATTGCGTGACCGACGAATTCATACATTTTCCGCGCTTGCGCGGTGGAGAGTTCCTTGCGCTTGACCAGGGGCTCCTGAAGCCTCTCGTAATCCCTGGCAAGACCGACAAGATCATCAAGTGTGCGATCAGAGAATGACGCGCCCTCATTTGACAGGGCTGTGGCTATAACGGAGGAATTCTCCGTGCGTACCAGCCTGTCGGTTACCTTGGCGGGCAGGGTTTCGCGTTGGGCGACGGCGATCTGGTGCGCCTCCGCCTTGCTGACGATCATGTCGATCAGGTCCGTGTCCTGAAGCACAAGGCTGCGCATGATCACTGGACGGGCAACGTCGATCACGTCATTCGCAAGCTTGACGATCAGGTCGTGGGGGGCATCGCGCTGGTCGGCCAACTGGTTGGAAAGAGCGGCACGCACCTGGGTTTCCACATCCCGGATCAGCGCCGAAATGATGTCATAGGCCAGGGATTTTTCCCGATTGGACAGGGTTCTGCCGGTCTTCAGGCATAAATCCCCGATAGCCTCGGCCAGGGCGGACCGATCTTCGCGACGTGAACTGCGCGCGACAGCCACCAGTTGTTCGACCGGAATGTTTCTCATTCGGCAATCCTGCTGGATGCCGTCCCGGTCGCGCGGATTTCTGTCCCCTGACCGGAATACGGCACCACGAATGTCAGCGTACCCCTACGCGACCGTTCCGGGAAAAATTCCGGAAACTTGGTTAAGGATATGGTAATGCGATTCAGGGAGCAAGTAACATTATTTTACTAAGTATCTGTGATTAAACTACTTGCATGTCAGAAAGCAAACAGCGGGGTTTCCGGAGACTGGAGCTGGTTTATAATAGGTGGAAATCTGTGAGTCTGATGGTGTTTTCTGCGGAGAAGGCGATGTTTCCGACTTTGTTCTACAAGTTGAAGGCGGCTGGCGTGCCGGTCAGCCTGCGCGAGTATCTTACCGTGTTGGAAGGCCTGTCTCTGGACATCTGTGATCGGGAGGCTGAGCAGTTTTATTATTTCGCCCGAACCGCCCTGGTGAAGGACGAGCGGTATCTGGACCGGTTCGACAAGGTGTTTTCGGAGGTTTTTGCCGGTGTTCTGTCTGAGCCTGGAACCGAGGCTATGGCCCTGCCGACCGAGTGGTTGATGAAACTGGCGGAAAAGCACCTGACCGAGGAAGAAAAGGCCATGGTCGAGGCGTTGGGCGGTTTCGAGAAGTTGATGGAAACACTCAGGCAGCGCCTGTCCGAACAGGAAAAGCGGCATCAGGGCGGTAGCAAGTGGATCGGTACCGCCGGGACCAGCCCCTTCGGTGCCTATGGTTACAATCCCGAAGGGATTCGCATCGGGCAGGATGAAAGCCGCCATCGACGCGCGGTGAAGGTTTGGGATAAGCGAGAGTTCCGTAATTTGGACAGCAATGAACCGCTGTCGAACCGCAATATGAAAGTCGCGCTGCGCCGTCTGCGCCGTTTCGCCCGGACAGGATCGGCCTTTGAACTGGATATGGGTAATACGATCCGCCGCACCGCCGACAATGGCGGCTATATTGATATCCAGTGGCAGCGGGAAAAGCACAATGCGGTAAAGATCATCGCGCTCTATGATGTCGGCGGCAGCATGGATGACCATATTCTGGACAGTAAAAAACTGTTTGATGCCATGGGCTCAGAGTTCAAACATCTGATATCACTGTATTTTCATAATTATGTTTATGAGTACCTGTTTTCCGATATGCGCCAGCGGCATCGCAGTCGGATATCCACCTGGGATTTTCTGCGTACCTATTCCAGAGATTACAAGGTGGTGCTGGTCGGGGATGCGACGATGTCCCCCTATGAAATCCTTTATCCCGGCGGCAGCGTCGAACATTGGAATGAGGAGTCGGGACAGGTCTGGATGCAGCGCATTCTGGATCATTTTGACAATGTCGTCTGGTTGAATCCGCAGCCCGAGCGGCAATGGAGTTATCATCATTCGATCACGCTGGTGCGGCAGCAATTGGGTGATCGTATGTATCCTATGACGGTTCAGGGACTCGATGACGCCATGCGGGTGCTGACATGACGCGGTCTTGTCCGGGTGCAGTTCCGGCTTGGAAATCGTCGCCGAACCGTGCCATAACCCTGTCCATGACAGGAAGAAACCGATCCTTTGTTCTGATCGCCGCCCTGATGCTGCTCGGGGCTTGCGCGGAATTGCCGAGCAAGACGGAATCCGGTGGCGTTGACGCGCCACCAAACACGGAACTTGTTTCTCTGTGCTACAGTGCGCAAACGACAACACGGCAGGCCCTTGCGGATATTGCCCTGGAACTCTGCAAAGAAGGAGCCAGTGGTGTCGAACAATGGGAACACGACACGTTCTTCAACAACTGTCCGATCAGCAAGAAGAACCGTGTAACCTATCGCTGTTTGGCGAACTGAACCTGCACTTCATCCAGTCAGGACTTACGCAGAGGCCTGATTTCCGCAACATCTATCTTTGCATCGTTCTTTTTACTGGAATCCGATGTTTGATCCGCCTCCGCTTGCATGCGCTCAGCCTCTCGCCGTAATTTGGCATAGCTCCGTAGGGATAGCGGGATGGTGCTCAGATAGGCGATGCCGACAAGGGTCAGAACGATCCATGGCGCACTGGCAAGCCCCGCGATCAACAGGCCGATGCCAACCATGAATGGCAGTATCCATCGGGGTGCCAGTTTGAATTTTTTGAAGGAATAGGTTGGAACCTCGCTGACCATCAGCAGGGCGCTCAGAATCATCCAGAGACCGACCGCCCATACTGGGACGATTCCCGGATCGCCCAGGACAAATCCGACTGTAAGGGGCAGCAACCCGATGGCGGCCCCGGCAGGTGCCGGTACGCCCTGAAAATAATTGTAAGCATAGGGCGGCAGGGTATCGAGGCGGCTGTTGAACCGCGCCAGACGCAGGCCGCAGCAGACCGCGAAAAACAGGGCGATGCCCCAGCCAGGTCCGCCCAGCGTGGACAGGCTCCAGAGCCAGACGATAAGGGCAGGGGAGACGCCGAAGGCAACGAAATCGCTGAGCGAGTCCAATTGCGCGCCAAAATCGCTGGTCGCCCGCAACAGGCGTGCCATGCGTCCATCTAGCGCGTCCAGAAGGGCTGCGACCAGAATCGCCGCCACGGCAAATTCCCACCGGGCCTCCAGCGCATAGCGGATTCCGGTCAGTCCTGCGCAGGTCGAGGCAACGGTGATCATGTTTGGAATCAGCCGCGCCACCGTCATGCCCTTGAGGCGCGGTATTTTACGTCCAGGCGATTTCCGGCTCAGCATGATGGTGGATTTCCGCGTGACGGGATGTTCATCGCACGGCTCCTTCGCGCGGTTTCTTGATTTTGCCACCGCCCATATCAGCCAAAACCGTTTCACCGGCAACCGCGCGTTGCCCGATACAGACCAGCGGCAGGATATCCGGTGGCAGGTAGATATCGACGCGGCTGCCGAAGCGGATCATGCCGACCCGCTGGCCGGCCTTGACGGTATCACCGGTTTCCACATCTGACAGGATACGCCGTGCGACCAGCCCAGCGATCTGGATCATTGCCAGTTCTTTCCCGTCACCGGTTTCGATGCGGTAGGACTGACGCTCATTATCCGTACTGGCCTTGTCCAGCGAGGCATTCAGGAATTTGCCGGGCCGATAGTCCATTTTCGTGATCGTGCCATCGACTGGGGCGCGGTTCACATGGACGTCGAAGACATTCATGAAGACAGCGATGCGCCAGACTGGCTTTGCCGCCATGTCCAATTCCGGTGGCGGTTCCGCCAGGATGATGCTTTGGACGATGCCGTCAGCCGGGCTGATGACCAATCCGTCCTGTTGCGGCGTTACGCGATCCGGATCACGGAAGAAATAGACACACCACGCAGTCAGGATCAGGCCGATTCCCCAGAGTGGTGCCCAGATCATGCCAATACCAATGCCGAAAATCGCAAACAGCACGATGAAAGGATACCCTTCCCGGTGAATCGGGACCATGACGATTTGCAGGGTGTCTTTCATGTCATGTCATCCTTTGTATCAAGATCGGCATTCATGGTGCGCAAAACGGATATGGCCTTGGTAAAGGTGGTGTTACATCACCCGAATTCAAATGATTTGGCGCATCCGACCATCCCCGTACTCATAATCACCATCAGGTGGTCTATTGTTTCGGGACTTCGAAGACCTGGCCGGGATAGATCAGGTCCGGATCCCCGATCTGGTCGATATTCGCATCGTAGATCACCGTATAATTGAAGCCGCTGCCAAGCGTCCGGCGGGCGATCCGCCAGAGGCTGTTCCCCGGCTGCACGACGATGAAATCCTCCCCTTGCAGGTCGGTCAAGGGTTGAGCGCGACTGAACGGAATTTCCAGACGTGCAACCACTGTATTAGTCCGGACCGCATCCAATCGCATCTGATAAATACCCGGTGCGACTTCCTTGCTCGGGTCTATGCGCCATTTACCTTCATCGGTGACACGGCCGCTGCCGATCAGGGCATTGTCCAGATAGGCCAGAACCGTGGAGTTTTCCGGCCCGCGTCCAGCAATCGAGATATTGCCGTTCTCGTCGTAGTCAATCGTCTCGACGCTCAGGGTTCCATCCGCGCTCTGAACACCACTCGGCTCTGCCGTCGAGGTGGAACTGCGGGGTTTCTGAAGTACTTCCGCACCCGGTTTGCTGCTGTCGGGGATGAGTACGACAATCGGGCTTTGCTGGATGTCCCCATCCGTTTCGCGCCCGGCGATATCCTCACCCGGCTTCGGCACGACAAGAACGACCGCACCGCTGCCATTGACGATGCGCCCGTCTTTTAGTTCTGATTTCAGTTTCAACTCATGCGATCCGGGGGCCAAAGGCGTGCCGGGCAGATAGACCCATTCTCCACGGGAATCGGAACTGACGATTCCGAGATCCGTCTCGTTGTCCAGGATCGTGACAGTTGCACCCGGTTCGGCTCGTCCGGCGATCACTGTGTCCCCATTGGGATCAATCCGTACAACATCGAAAGTCGGTTTTGTCGGATCCGCGATCGCATCGCCTGAAGCAGGAGTGGTCGAGGACGGAGTTGAATCGGATGACGAAGTCGTGGACGAATCCGTCGTGGTTTCCCCGGAAGTTGATGAGGGGGCAGTGGGCGCAGCTTCACTGGTTGCCGCCGGAGGGGGCGGTTCAGGTGGAGAATCAACACCGCTCATCCATGCGAGCAGGAGCGCAAGCAGCAACAAGACGGTGCCAATGACGCCAATTAATATTGTTCGGTTCACTCTGCCCCCACTTTCATCCCCGCATGATGATCCCGGACATGACGTTCGTCGCCCGATCCTGCCCTGATCCTGCAAAGTCCGGTCTTGCGCAAATCCGGCCTTTCGCGGGGCAGTCTAATGCCCCAGGCCGTTTGGCGCAATTCCAACCCATCATGTCTGTCAAATAGCCATTTCGGCTTTTACCCCATCTGCCGGGGACGGTATGGTGAAAGCCGTTTCAATGCTAGGGGATTGTTTAACAGTGCATTCATCCATCGGGTCAGTCTGTGTCTATTGCGGTTCCAGCTTTGGCAATCGCTCCGCCTATACCGAATCCGCCCGTCGTCTGGGGGAAATGCTGGCCCAGGCGGATATTCGTCTTGTCTATGGCGGGGGAGCGGTTGGTCTGATGGGGGTGGTATCCCAGGCCGTGCTGGATGGTGGCGGTCAGGTGACCGGGATTATTCCGCATTTCCTGGATCGGGCGGAGGTCGGGAAAATGAATGTCACGGAACTGATCCGCACCGAAACCATGCATGATCGCAAGGCCCGGATGGCGGAAATGTCTGATGGGTTCGTTGTCCTGCCGGGCGGTCTTGGCACATTGGATGAGACATTCGAGATATTGACCTGGAAGCAGCTCAATTTGCACGACAAGCCGATTGTTCTATTGAATTCTGATGGTTACTGGGACCACTTCGTGCATCTGGTTGAGCATCAGGTCCGGGAAGGGTTCGTCAAGGAACGCTATCTGCATCTCTTTCGAATTGTTGAGCGCGTGGAAGAGGTGCTTCCCGCCCTGATGGAAGGGGCCGCTGCCGCCCGGTCCGGAACCGACCGCCTTGATCGCGCATAGAGTAGCGGTCCGGATCCAACGATTCCAAGCTTTCATGCCCCAAATTTAGAACACGCGACTCGTCACGATCCTGAAATAGGGTTAAGACTGGCCTTGGGATGAAGTGATGGGATGGGGTGATCCGAACGACGGGAATGGGGGACCGACGCGGTGAAGCTGACGGGGACCTACAGAAAGCTGGTCAAGAATACCACGATTAACGATACGACATTGCTTTCGACCGATTACCTCAATCACTACAATGAATTGGTGATGATGGTCGAGATGGTGGCAGATATGCCGGAGATGCTGGATGAAGTCCTGGCCTGGCAGCCAAAAACCTATCAGGAGCATTTTCGCGACAGCGCCTTTCAGCATCGGAATCTGGCGATCTGGGCCTATGAAAATGCGCCGGACGACTATCGCGAACCGATGGACGACTGTATCGCGCGAATCGATGCCGAGATTGAGGAAGGGATTCCGGTGCTTCGGAACATGGCGGAATCGGGGGATATGGAACAGCTGTCCCATGCAGTGAGCGATCTGACTGCCACCCTGCGTGGGCGGATCGACATGATGAGCGCCCTGATCAACGGTGCGATGGATGCCAAGGGCTATGCCGCCCGCCTTGCTCACGAGGAGAGCACTGGGCGCGACACGACCAGTATGATGGGACAATCCGATATCGACGCGCTGTTCGATTAGGCGCAAATCCGGGAACCGCGCGTGGTGATTGCGGCTTGGCGGGGCGTCTTGTATGGTCCGCGCCGAACGCAGCGACGGGGATACCGCCGGGCCGAATTATGCGGTCTGCGGCGGCGCTCCGCCTGTTCCGGTATATGACACTCACGGGAGAGCCCCACCCATGTCCAAAATTAAGGTCGCAAAACCCGTCGTCGAGCTCGACGGCGACGAAATGACCCGCATTATCTGGCATTTCATCAAGTCCAAACTGATCCTGCCCTATCTCGATATCGACCTGAAATACTACGATCTGAGTGTTCAGAAGCGCGATGAGACCGATGACCAGATCACCATCGACTCGGCCAATGCGATCAAGCAGCACGGCGTCGGTGTCAAATGCGCGACGATCACGCCGGATGAAGACCGGGTGAAGGAATTCGGCCTGAAGAAGATGTGGCGCTCCCCCAACGGGACGATCCGGAATATTCTCGACGGCACCGTCTTTCGCGAACCCATCGTCTGCCAGAACGTCCCGCGTCTTGTGACAAGCTGGTCAAAGCCGATCATCGTTGCCCGTCACGCCTTTGGTGATCAGTATCGTGCGACCGACTTCCTGGTGCCCGGCGCAGGCCTGCTGTCGATCACCTTCACGCCGGAAGACCCGGACGGCGAGACCATTCGCCATCAGGTCTTCAAGTTCGAAGGCTCCGGCATTGCGATGGGCATGTACAATCTCGATGATTCGATCCGTGGTTTCGCCCGGGCTTGCATGAATTACGGCCTGATGCGGAAATACCCGGTCTATCTGTCGACCAAGAACACCATCCTGAAAGCCTATGATGGGCGCTTCAAGGATCTCTTTCAGGAAGTCTACGAGGCGGAGTTCGAGGACACCTTCAAGAAAGCCGGGATCTGGTACGAACACCGTCTGATCGACGACATGGTCGCCTTTGCGATGAAGTCGGCGGGCGATTTCGTCTGGGCGGCGAAGAACTACGACGGCGACGTGCAGTCCGATTCTGTGGCCCAGGGCTTCGGCTCGCTCGGCCTGATGACCTCGGTGCTGATGACGCCGGATGGCAATACGGTGGAAGCCGAGGCGGCCCATGGCACCGTGACCCGACACTTCCGCCAGCATCAGCAGGGCAAGGAAACCTCGACCAACCCGATCGCGTCGATCTTTGCCTGGACCCGTGGCCTGAAGTATCGCGGCAAGTTCGACGGCACACCTGACGTCATCAAATTCGCCGATGCAGTGGAGAAGGTCTGCATCGACACCGTCGAAAGCGGTCACATGACCAAGGATCTGGCGCTGCTGATCGGCGAGAACCAGAAATGGCTCACCACCACCCAGTTCCTCGACCAGATCGACGCCAATCTGAAGACGGAAATGAACAGCTGGTAATTATATCCCCGTTCCCGCATCGCTCTTTCCTTGAAAGGGGGCGATGCGGGGATTACTGTGACGGATCGGACTTCGGCAGCAGTGTCTGGAAGACTGCCTCCAGATCCGGTTCCAGAGTCTTTTCGCCGACGGCACGGCCTTCCCGACGGGGGTCGGCACCGCCATAGAGCCATCGTCCGAGCAGTTCCACGCCATGCAGGCCGCTTGCCATATCTGAGCGTGTCACCTTATAGCCACGCGCGGCCAGGGTGGCGGCGACGGGATCGAGGCTTGGATCGGCCTCTATTTCCAGATCCCCGTTCCGGTTCAGGAAATGTGTCATTTCAATCGATTCCTGAAGCGACATGTCCCAATCCAGAACCCCGGTCAGGGTCTTTGCGACGAAGCCGATGATGCGGCTGCCCCCGGGTGAACCGAGCGCGAGGAGCGGCTTTCCATCCGCATCGAAGACCAGGATCGGAGCCATGGAACTGCGCGGGCGTTTGCCCGGTTCGTAGCGGTTGGCGACTGGTTCGCCATCCCGTTCGTCTGTCCATGAAAAATCCGTCAGCTGATTGTTAAGCAGGAAACCGCCAACCATCACCCGCGAGCCGAAGCCGGTTTCAATGGAACTGGTCATCGTCGCGACAGTGCCGGTCCGGTCCACCGCGACGAGATGACTGGTGGCGGGCAGTTCGGGACTGTCATCCAGCAGGTCCGGTCGGAAGACGCGTTCCCGCAGCGGGTTTCCAGGTGGCTGGGGCTGCTTTTCCGCCATGCCGAAATCCATCAGCGTGGCCCTGTCGCGCAGATAGGCCTCTGCCAGCAAGTCGGTTACGGGAACTGGGACGAAATCGGCATCGGCGATGTAGCGGTCCCGATCCGCGAAGGCGAGACGCATGGCTTCCGCAAAGATCTGTATCCCGTCGGCGGACAGCGGTTCGGTATGGCGTATGTCGCGCTCGCTGTGTTCCATAAGGCCCAGGATCTGCAGGACAGTCGATCCGCCGGAGGAGGGAGGACCCATGCCGCAGACGTTAAAATCCCGGTACTCCAGGCACAGGTTCTCGCGTCGCTTGGCCTGATATCCGGCCATGTCCGACAGCGTCAGGGTACCGGGATTCCGACTGGCGGTTTGGACGGCCGTCACGATGGCTTCGGCCAGTGGCCCTTCATACAGGGCATCCGCCCCGTCCTGGGCGAGGGTTCTGAGGCTGGCGGCAAGGTCCGGATTGCGCAACCGTGTACCGACCGGCCAGGGTTCGCCCGTTTCAGAATCGTAGAAATATCGACCGGCAGCTTCCATATCGATCAGGAACGGGGCTTCCTGGAGCAGCGTATGCAGGCGCGGGCTGACCGGAAACCCGTCTTCCGCCAAAGTGATCGCGGGCCGGAAAAGGCTGGCCCAGTCCTGTGTTCCATGATTGCGATGGGCTAGATCCAGCATGCGCATCAGGCCCGGCACGCCGACTGACGCACCCCCGGTCACAACCTCCATGAAGGGTCGGTAGGCCCCAGTCTGGTCGCGCAGATAGTCGGTATTGCCTGCTGCCGGTGCGGTCTCCCGACCGTCATAGCTGAAAAGTTCTGATCGGGTGTCATCCCAGACCAGCATGAAGGCACCACCCCCAATGCCGGAACTCTGGGGCTCGACAAGGGTCAGCACCATCTGGGCGGCGATGATTGCATCGACCGCGCTGCCGCCCCGGTCCAGGATCGCAGCACCAACCTGGCTGGCGACCGGATGCGCGGCTACTATCATGTAATCCTGTGCGGCGACGGCTTCGACATGGCCGCGTGCACCAGGCAGTTCGGGCGGAATCCTCTCAACACCCGGAGGCGCGGTCAGTTGCGCGCTCAGATCCTGACCGGGACTGCCCAGGATGAATTGCAGGATGAAACCGCCTGTCAGGGCTCCGCCTCCAATCAGGGCGAGGCCCAGTGCCGCATTGATCAGGGATTGCCTGCCGGGGAGGTCAATTGCCATGGGAATTCTGGCGGGCGATGCTGCGACCCTGGTCGGTCAATTTGCAAACCAGCCAGTCCGGTTTGAGGGGATTGTTGAACCAGGGTTCGGCCCAGCCCTGTTCAATGCAACTGCGCACCGTGCGGTCGCTGATGCGCTGTCCGGCTTCATCGAAGAGGGGAAGTTTGCCCCCTGGCTGTTCCAGCCCTCGGCACAGATAGGCCAGTTGCACCTTTGACGGCTTGGAGCCACCCCGCAGGGGGGCTGGCTTCACGTCCTTCAACTGAATGACCCGTGCCTCTGTTTTCGACATGACGCAATATGCCTTTTCAAGTCTTCCCCATGCTAAGGGAAATCAGATAGCCCCGGCAAGGACTATGGCAAATCGATTTACCGCAAGATCAGGCTATTGCAGGACCGCACCAAAGCGTTTCCGGATTCCGTCTTCGACCATGTCCACGGTCAAGCCATCCATCATGGTTCCCGTGGTCTTGGTATCATACCCGTCCCACTGCGTAAGTTCGGCAACGGATTCCGGTGTTCGGATGGTAAGGCCGTTCGGACCCCAGGGCGCGTAATGCTCATCCTTGGTCGGGCCGAACAGGCCGACAGTAGGAATGCCCGATGCGGCGGCAAGATGCATCATGGCGGAATCGTTGCCGACCATCAGGCGGCAGCCGCGCAACAGTTCATAGGTAGTCAGGACATCCAGTCCGAATCCGTCGATCAGACGATCTGCTGGCAGTGTGGCGAAGAGTGGTGCGGCGGCGTCTCGTTCATCCGGCCCACCGATCAAGGCGATCCGGGCTCCTGGAATCAGGCCATTATCGCTAGTCAGGTTTTGGGCAAGGGTGCTGAACCGGTCGGCGGACCAGATCTTGCCGGGCCAGGATGCACCAGGGGCTAGTGCGATCACAGTCTCTGCGTCTCCCACAATCCCGGCAGCATTGGTGCGGTGGCTGTCCTGGGTCCAGATCACCGGGGATTGCGGCGGAAGGCCCATAGTTCGGGATATCAGTTCGACGCGGTGGATCGGCAGATCGCTTTTCGGCAGACCGTATCGGTGCCGTGCCGGGATCGTCCAGGGCAGGGCGGTGCGGCGAAGATCAACGACCACCCGCCAGCGCCGGGTCACCGTGCTACGCCAGAGGTCGATCCAGTGCCGGTGGTGCGGCTGCTTGCGAATGATATGCAGGCGTTCCAGGCGTGGCACCGCCGGAAAGACCTTGGCCGCCGGGGCACCACAGGCAATGGTCACGCCATCATCCGGATAACTGTCCAGCAGATGCGACAGCAGTCCGGTTGAAAGTACGGCGTCGCCGATATGCGTCGAGGTGATGAAAAGGATCGACACGGGGCAGGGAACCTATGCCTGTTTTCGGGTGTAATCCTTATAGGATTTTTCCTCGACCAGACGCGATCCGAGCGCGAGATTGATCTTCTTCTTGACCTCGGAGCGGCGGTCGTTCGTCACATAGACCGCCCGAGCCAGTTCTATGAAGGTCTGATCAAACCGACCTTCGGCCTCGCAGTCGCGGATATCGTCCTCGATCTCCCAGAGCGCCTCGTTGATGCGCTTTAACTCGGCGGTATGAACCGCGACGGCATCGCTCTGCGCCATAAGCGGCGCGGCGGCGACGGTCAGCACCTCCAGTTCAATGCGGACATTTCTCAGTTTGTCGGCATCGGTAATGCGTTCCGACTTGATCTGAAGGATCGTCAGCTTGTCGATCAGTTCTCCGGGGGAGACTTCAACGGTAACCTGCATGGTCTGTCTCGCGATCTTGATGGTGGGTGTTCAAGGCGGCGGAAGATAGCGACAGTCGGGGGGCGGGTAAACCGCCGATCTACCGCCTCCGGCGGATTATGCATCGCGGAGCGGTACGCCCAGCCTGCCGGAGAGATCCTGGATGAACTGCCATGCGACGCGACCAGATCGCGCTCCGCGTGTCATTGTCCATTCCACGGCCAAGGGACGCCAGGAATCCTCCTCGATTGGCAGGTCGTAGGCGGCCACATAGCCACGGATCATCTCGAAATAGGTATCCTGGTTGCAGGTATGGAAGCCCAGCCACAGCCCGAACCGGTCGGAAAGGGAGACCTTCTCCTCCACCGCTTCAGATGGATTGACGGCGGTCGACCGCTCGTTCTCGATCATGTCGCGGGGCATCAGATGACGGCGGTTGGATGTGGCATAGAACAGCACATTCTCCGGCCTCCCTTCAATTCCACCCTCAAGTACAGCCTTCAATGACTTGTATGCAGCATCCTGACCATCAAAGGACAGATCGTCGCAGAACAGGATGAAGCGCCGGTCCAGCGGGCGCAGCAGGGTCAGCAACCGGGGCAGGGTGGGAATATCCTCCCGATGCAGTTCGATCAGGCAGAGCGATGTTTCTGGACCGTCCCTGTGTTCCTCCCGGTTTACGGCTGCATGGACTGCCTTGACGAGAGAGCTTTTTCCGGCCCCCCGCGCGCCCCACAGCAGGGCATTGTTCGCCGGAAGCCCGCGGGCGAAACGGCGGGTATTTTCCAGCAGTTGCTGGCATTGCAGGTCGATCCCCTGAAGCAGGCGGATATCGACGCGATTGACTTTTTCCACCGGCTCCAGACGATCCGCCTCCGGGTGCCAGATGAAGGCATCGGCACTGCCGATTCCAAAGGGGCGGGGCTGGGGAGGGGCAAGACGGTCCAGCGCATCGGCGATGCGGCTGAGGGTCTGCTGCAACTCGGTATCCGACATGAAGCTTGTTTCCTGAATGGATGGGGACGAGAACCGGCGCAGAGCCTATCCGCACCGTCATGGAGGGTCAATCAGACGTCCATCCTGTCTGGTCGTGCAGAATGCGCGGAAAACCCCGATGCGCGGCATTGCACTTTCGGTGCGGGTCCGTATAGTCCCCGGCGAATTGGAGGGTGGTGGAGTGCCGTTGCAATCCCCATCTCGCACATAACGCAATTGGGAGCCTGATCATGTTTATTTCGACGGCATATGCACAGGATGGTGCGGGCGCAGCCGGTGGCGGTCTGCTGGAAATGTTCCTGCCCCTGATCCTGATCTTCGCGATCTTCTATTTCCTTCTGATCCGTCCGCAGCAGAAGCGCCAGAAAGAGCATCAGGCGAAGCTGGCATCGGCACGGCGCGGCGACAAGGTCGTGCTGGGCGGTGGCATCATGGGCCAGGTGACCAAGGTGATCGACGAAGGCGAATTGATGGTCAAGATCGCCGACGAAGTCGAGGTGAAGGTTCTGAAATCAACCCTTCTCGACGTGCTTTCGAAAACCGAACCGGCGAAAGGCCCTGCCCCGACACCGACACCGGCCAATGAGGGCGCAGAACCTAAGAAAAGCATCCTTGGAAGCCTTTTCGGCAAGAAATAATGGCTGAGGCGGCTCGACCTCGATACCGATTACGGGACAGCCTGCGCTTGTCCTGAATAACAGACGCGATGGATGGTTCCCATGTTGCAGTTCCCACCCTGGAAAATCGGCTTGATCTGGCTCGTTGTGTTTATCGGCGTTCTTTATGCCGCGCCGAACGTGACTGGGCATTTCTCCCAATGGGTCTCACTGCCGACATGGGCACCGGGCAAGCCGGTCAATCTCGGGCTCGACCTGCGCGGTGGCGCGCATATCCTCGTCCAGGTCCGTACTGATGATGTACTCCGTGAACGGCTGAACGGAACCGCCGAAGCGCTGCGGGTGGAAATGCGCAATCAGCGCGTCCGGACCGGCAGCTTCAATGTCGATGAGGAAACTCATACGGTTTCCTTCACGATCCGCGATGCAACGGATGCGGAAAATGCCCGGGACGGCATCAATAATGCCGCGCCGGGCTTTGAGGTGGAACAGACCAGCGACACCCGTTTCAGCCTTCAGCTTTCGGAAGCAACCGTTGCCGATATAAACCAGCGGACACTCGCGCAGTCGCTGGAAGTCGTTACGCGCCGCGTCAACGCCCTTGGCCTGACAGAGCCGTCTATCCAGCGCCAGGGGGCTGATCGTATCCTGATTCAGGTTCCGGGCCTCGGCGATACCGAGGAATTGAAAACAATCCTCAATGCCCAGGCCAAGCTGACCTTCCACCTTGTTGATTTTGATCGGTTGGCTGAGGCCATGCAGACCGGTCGGGCTCCCCCCGGCTATCAGTTGCTTCCCTCTGCGGAAACAACAGAGGATGGCCAGCCTCTCAGGGAATATCTGGTGACACGCCAGGCCTTCGTATCCGGGGAAAATCTGGATAACGCACAGGCTACATTTCAGGATGGTCAGCCGGTTGTCTCCTTCACTTTCGATGCCGCTGGCGGACAGCGTTTCGGGCGCGTGACGCAGGAAAATGTCGGCGGATTCCTGGCGGCAGTGCTGGACAACAAGGTTGTTAGCGCGCCCCGGATTCAAGGAGCTATTCTAGGCGGCAGCGGTATCATCACCGGTAATTTCACGCTGGCCAGTGCACAGGAACTTTCGCTGCTGCTGCGGGCCGGAGCATTGCCCGCGCAGATGGATACGATTGAGGAGCGGACAGTCGGTCCGGGGCTTGGTCAGGATTCGATTGAGGCGGGTGAAATTGCCTGTCTGGTTGGTCTGGCGCTTGTCGTGCTGTTCGTATTCGTAACATACGGGCGGTTCGGTCTTTATGCCAATATCGCCCTGATGCTGAATATTGTGCTACTGCTGGGTGTCCTGTCGGCGCTGGGAGCTACGCTGACGCTGCCGGGGATTGCAGGGATTGCCCTGACGGTCGGGATGGCGGTTGATTCGAACGTCTTGATTTTTGAACGCATCCGGGAAGAGGCCAATAACGGTCGCCCTCCGCTGAATTCCATCGAGGCCGGGTTCAGTCGGGCACTGACGACGATCATCGATGCCAACCTGACGACACTGATAGCTGCCGTTCTGCTTTTTGCTTTCGGGTCGGGACCGATCCGGGGATTTGCGGTCACACTTGCCATTGGACTTGTGACCTCCATGTTCACGGCGATCATGGTGACGCGCTATCTGATCGTTCGCTATGTGCGCGCTAAGAAACCGACGACATTGCCGATTGCGGCCAAGCCGCAGGTCGGGGGAGCCTGAACCATGCTGCTGCGCTTCGTACCGGATGCGACGAATATCAATTTCATCGGCAATCGTCGTCTGGGTTATATCTTCGCCATTCTGCTGGTTACAGCATCCATCGCTCTCTTTGGTGTCCGGGGTCTCAATCTCGGCATCGATTTCGTTGGCGGGACGCTGATTGAGGTCAAGACCGCCGAGGGTAAAGGGGTTTCAGAATTCCGGGATGTATTGGGCGGTCTAGGCTTGGGTTCAGTTCAGATTCAGGAATTTGGTGCCATCGATGATCTGTTGATCCGCATCCAGCGCCAGCCGGGCGAGGACAGCGAGCAGCAGGCGGCCTTGCAATCGGCGCGGGCGGCAATCGACTCCATGGTTACGGAATATCGTCGCATAGAAGTAGTTGGTCCGACGGTGGGCGAGGAACTGCAACTTGCGGCAATCTACGCCATCAGCTTCGCCATCGGCGCGATCCTGATTTACATCTGGTTGCGATTCGAATGGCAGTTCGGCGTCTGCGCCGTTATTGCGCTCGTGCATGATGTATTGGCAACCTTGGGTCTGTTTGCACTTCTGCAACTTGAATTCAATCTTGCGACGGTGGCGGCTGTGCTGACGGTCGCGGGTTATTCAATCAACGATACCGTCGTCGTCTTTGATCGGGTCCGGGAGAAGATCCGGAAATACAAGACAATGCCGATGACGGAACTGTTGAATCAGGCGATCAACAAGACGTTGTCGCGCACCCTGATGACCTCGATCACGACGCTGATTGCCCTGGTCGCACTGGCTACTTTCGGCGGTGATGTGATCCGCGATTTCTCGATTGCCCTGATTTGGGGTATATTGATCGGGACATTCTCGTCGATCTGCGTTGCAGTGCCGTTGCTGCTGGTGATGGAACCACACCGTGGCGAGGAAGTCGGTTCCGCCATCGAAGCGGAAAACGTAAAAGCATAGTTGCACCTCTCCCGGAAAAGGAGGGTTTACGAACAGATGGATATCACCCCGGCAGTGCCCGACGGGCGTTCCCTGATAGACAGCTATGGTCCCGGACGGTTTCAGGTTCGGGGGCAGGCGTATCAGGGATCCCTAATCGTTCTACCGGGAAGGGTTGTCCCCTGGCAGGTTACACATCCGGACGACCTGTCGCTGGATGCGCTGGCCGATATACGGGCTGAAGAACCTGCCATTGAGGTGCTGTTGCTGGGAACCGGGGGGCGGATGGCGCAGATTTCGTCCTCGTTGCGCCGAGCCATCCGCGCATCCGGTCTTTCGATGGACATCATGGATACCGGGGCGGCCTGCCGAACATTCAATGTGCTGATGGTGGAAGGCCGCCGTGCCGCTGCGGCCCTGATTGCGATCTGATTATTCCTCCGGCATCACGGGAAACCGCACGGTGACCGTCGTGCCAACACCGACCTGACTTTCCAACGTGATGTCGCCACCATGCTGGACCATCAACTCGCGGGTCAATGGCAGGCCAAGCCCGGTGCCGTCCTTCGCCTTTCCGATGGCATAGCTGGATTGCTCGAAGGGCAGGAAAACCTTGGACAGGTCTCCATCCGGAATACCCACGCCGGTATCCCGGACCTCAAGGATGATCCAGGGTGACTCATGGCGGGCGGATAACGTTATGGTGCCACCGGGATCGGTATATTTGATCGCATTCGAATGCAGGTTGGCGAGTACCTGTCGAACGCGCCGACCATCCCCGATCAGGGGAGGGATATCAGGACCGATTTCCTGCAAAACAGTCAGTCCGGCGGCATTCGCTTTCTGGGCCAGGATCGTGACCGTGTCCTGAATTACCTCTTCAACCGACAGGATTTCTCTCCCGATTTCCAGTTTACCGGCATCCAGTTTGGCAATGTCCAGAATATCATCGATCAGTTGCAGCAACATGATCGCGCTTTTTCGTACATCGCCCAGATATTCGCGATAGGTTGGTGCACCGATAGGGCCATGGGGTTCCATCTGGATCAGTTCCGTGAAACCGATGATGCTGTTCAGGGGGGTCCGCAATTCGTGGCTCATATTGGCAAGGAACCTGGATTTTGAGCGGTTGGCGTTTTCTGCGGCTTCCATCGCCGCCCGCATTTCCTGCTCCGACTTCTTCCGAGCGGTTATTTCCTGGACCGTTCCTTCATAGAAAAGAGGTTCGCCCGATCTGTCCCGAACCAGATAGGCATTCTCGGTGATCCAGATACGTTCCCGCGTCTTGTGCCGATAGATTTCGGATTCGAAATTTTCGACATTGCCATATTCGGCAAGTAGACGCTGGAATTCAGCACGTCGCGTCGGTTCGACATACCATTCCGTCGCGATATCGGTGACACCGAGAAGGTGTTCTTCCTCGCTCTCATAGCCGTTCAACCTGACCAGCGCTGGATTGGAGCGTAACTGCCGACCTTCCAGAGAGGATCGATAGATTCCGACAGTTACGCGCTCGAAGATACGCCGATAATCGGCTTCTGCCTGAGCCAGCATATCCTGAGTTTCGACGAGTTCCGTGACATCGGAAATCGAACCGACATAGCCTGTGATCGTGCCATCTGGGGCATGCAGGGCGGTGGCATACTCACTGACCCAGAAAATTGTACCGTCCCGTCGTTTGGCCTTGCTGAGAAATCCGCTGACCACGTCATGCTTGGCAATGCTGCGGACAAACCGGTCGCGATCTTTTTCATCGGCATAAAAACTGCCTGAAGGACGTCCTTCGGAGAGCATCTGGAGAGCCGTATCATAGCCCAGCATGCGCACAAGAGCGAGATTCACAAAGCGATAGGTACCATCCACCGTCGTTTCAAACAGGCCGACACCGGCCATGTCCACCATCTGGCGCAGCCTACGAAAGGCAGCATCATCCTGTGGGGATTCAGTGGGTTTGATACGACCGCTTCCTGCCATGTGAAATTCGTTCCGCAGTGCATTCCGGATGTTCCAGACAAGTTCACTAGTAACGGCAATCCATGGCCTTGCCAATGGCAAGCACATCGCGTTCAGTGCCGATTATGAATGGATCCTTTAAATCTGACAATCTGACCCCGTCACTTCTCGCAGAGGAGGTAACACGGCGAAGTGCATCCAACCTCTGGTTCGTCGGTCGCGCCTTGCAATCGGAAAAGCGCCGACTGTTTGAGGCCGCCTATGCCACCATGCGGGTGATCGATGATTACGTCGATGATGAGTTTCTGGCCCTGTCGCAGACTGAACGGGATGACTTTCGGGATGGTGCCCGTATCCGGATTACCGATTGGCATGATGCTGCCATTGATGCACTGGCGGATTGCGAACCCCGTTCCGAATTGAGCCTGCCTGACCGGGATCGAATCCTGTTCATGGCCCTGCGCGATGCCGCGCGGGGCAGTGACCTGCCGTCCGATCCGTGGCGGCGGCTTGCGGATGCCATGATCTATGATGTCCAAGAACGCCGGATGCTGTCCTGGCCGGATTTCGATGCCTATTGCGAGGGTGCAACAGTTGCTCCGGCGGCGGTCTTTCTGTTCGTGCTCCAGGCTCGCAATGAGAGTGGGAATCTCACCGCCGGAATCGCGGCTTCTGAATTGGCGGATCAGGCACGGGACATGGCGATATTCTGCTATCTGGTCCATATCCTGCGGGATTTCGCCAAGGACAGCGCCCGTGGCGGACAGCTGGTGACAATCCCGCAATCCTGTTTCCGGGATCATGGCCTGACCCGTGAAAGCGTTGCGGCTGATCCTGGGTCGGCATTGCCAATGTTGCGGGACATTGCCGACCGGGCAGGGGAGCGACGTCGGGCAGCACGGCACATGGCCGATCTGCTGATGCCCTTCCTGGGTCGGACGGAGGCACGGATACTGGATGCCCTTCTATCGATTTACGAATGTCTGCATGACGACCTTGCGGCTGATCCATCCGCGGTAATCGATCGATCCGGCCTGACTGCACGATTGCGGAAGTCATTGGCTGAGCGTCTGGGGTTGGTCTGATGGTGGATGGATCGGTGCATGCGGAAGATTGGGACTATTGCGCCACGATGGTTCGCGACGGCGACCCTGACCGATTTGCGACCGCCATGCTGGCTGCAATGCCGGGACGGCGGTACCTTATGGTACTCTATGCCTTCAATCTGGAAATCGCCAGGCTGCGGGAGATCGTGCGGGAGCCAATCCTGGGTGAAATCCGTCTGCAATGGTGGCGTGACGCCCTGGCGGAATGCATCAATGGCACGCCTCGACGCCATCAGGTCGTACAGCCACTTGCCGCATCGATGGCGCAAGCCAGGCTCCCAATCGGATTGATGCTGGAGATGCTGGATGCCAGGGCGCAGGATTTATCCGACATTCCTCCTGCCGATGAAACCACCCTCGCTGCCTATGTCGATATGACCGGGGGTGCCATGGGGGAACTGGCTTTGCGATGCTTGTTTGATTCTGGAATGGTGACACCGGACCAGATTCAGCTTGGACGATCCGCGGGGCGGGCCTGGGCCTGGATCGGCCTGGCGCGCGCGCTTCATGTCC
Source organism: Alphaproteobacteria bacterium (assembly GCA_965223125.1). Taxonomy (GTDB): domain Bacteria; phylum Pseudomonadota; class Alphaproteobacteria; order UBA8366; family Aestuariispiraceae; genus Pacificispira. The sequence goes on from OZ244984.1 coordinate 3,656,334, forward strand.
ATCGCCAGATCGGTCGAATGTCGGTTCCGGCCAACTGGCTGCGTGATTATCCGGATCTGGACAGGGATGTTCAGAAAGCGGTCCCCAGTGATGCCGTTCGTGCCTGGACCGGCTGGCTTCTGAGGCAAGGACGAGCGGAACTTGCCCATGTTCGCGCTGGATCGGCCCACTGCCCGAAGGTGGCACGGGCGGCGCTAGCCCCGGCGCGCCTGGCCCAGCTCTATGCGGACAGACTGGATGCTGTGTCGATGGACCCGTTCCAGCCGCAGGTCAATCAGTTGGGCCCGGCCCGGCGTGCCTGGTCCCTGCTGGGAACAAGTCTGTTCGGTTCAATTCTCTAACCAGGGCATGATATCCTGCAAGGCTCGGGCGGAGATGGCTGCCTTGCGCTCGCGTCCCCGCTTGCGTGTCTTGCGGCGTTCGTCTCCATCAAGGGGCGGAAACAGCCCGAAATTCACATTCATCGGCTGGAATGTCTCAGCCTCAGCACCACCCGTGATGTGACCCAGCAGCGCACCCAGCGCCGTCGTCTCCGGCGGGCTGGATGGGGAAAGGCCCAGGCGTTCCTGAGCGGCAAAACGGCCAGCAAGCAGGCCGATGGCAGCGGATTCGACATATCCTTCCACACCGGTGACCTGTCCTGCAAAGCGTATTGTCGGGCGCGCCTTCAGGCGTAGGCCGGGGTCCAGCAGGCGAGGACTGTTCAGAAATGTATTACGGTGAATGCCGCCAAGTCTGGCAAACTCGGCATTTTCCAGCCCCGGAATGGTCCTGAAAACAGCGGCTTGCGCACCATACTTCAATTTGGTTTGGAACCCGACCATGTTGTAGAGTGTGGCGAGTTTATTGTCCTGACGCAGTTGCACCACGGCATGGGCGCGCCCGCCGGTTTTCGGGTTGGTCAGGCCGACCGGCTTCATCGGACCAAAGCGCAGGGTTTCGCGACCACGCTCCGCCATAACCTCTATCGGCAGGCAGGCTTCGAAGTAGGGAGTATCCTTCTCCCATTCCTTGAATTCCGTTTTTTCGGCGGCAATCAGGGTATCGATGAAGGCATTGTACTCATCCTCGGTCATCGGACAGTTGATGTAATCCTGCCCTTCGCCCTTGTCGTAGCGTGATTGGAACCAGGCCTTGTCAAAGTCGATGCTGTCGCGATGCACGATGGGGGCGATGGCATCGAAGAAAGCCAGTTGCGCCTCGCCTGTGATGTCCAGGATGGACTGCGTCAGTGCGGCAGAGGTCAGTGGACCCGTCGCGACGATGACGCTGTCAAATTCGTCGGCATCGGGCAGTCGATTGAATTCCCCACGCTCAATCCTGATGCAGGGATGCGTTTCCAGGGCTTCCGTGACCCGGCGGGAGAAGTCATCGCGATCAACGGCCAGTGCGCCGCCCGCGGGAACTCGCGCCAGATCCCCCATACGCAGGATCAGGGAGTCCGCGCGGCGCATTTCCTCATGCAGCAGGCCGACCGCATTTCCTTCCGGATCATCGGAACGGAAGGAATTGGAGCAGACCAGTTCCGCCAGCCCGTCGGTCTGATGCGCCGCCGTCCCGACAATCGGGCGCATTTCGCATAAACGAACAGAAATGCCGCGCCGTGCCAGTTGCCACGCAGCCTCGCTGCCTGCCAGACCGCCACCGATTATCAATACAGGGTTGAGTTCTTTTTTCATTTTTCTATCCAAACCATGTGAGTATTGTTAGAGTAATAGTCAGAGCATATATCAAGTTCAATCGGGCAGAGTCCTATTTGCCTTATTTATGATTGTTTTGGGTAGGGAGGTTCTGGTGTGACGGTACCTTGTCCAGACTTGTCGTCGGTCTCTTTCAGAACGCGGCAATGCGCAGAATTTGCCGCCTATTGGGCCAGCCTCCCCAGAGGTGATGATCATATGCCCGTGCGTTCGGATTTTGATCCGGTTGCGATCCCCAGCCTGTTGCCACATATTGCCATCCACGATCTATCGGTTGAAAACGATTCCATTCTCAGGCTTGTCGGTACGGGGCTGGTTCATCGCTTCGGTTTCGATCCAACCAATAAGAGTTATCGCAGCGTGGTCCCGGAGGATCGGCAGGAAGTGGCGATTCGTGCGTTGCGGGACATGGCCGAGTTTCCCTATGGCATGCATGTCATAATCGATTGGCTCTATGCCACGGGGTATCGCCAGAATGCGGAATCCGTCGGGTTTCCGCTACGGCAGAATGGCGGTGGCACCCTGCTGATCTTCATCGACATTCCGTTCGAGGATTCGGTGCGCGATGTCCTGCATCGAACTGAACTGAAAGGGATTGGTGTGCTGGAACGGGAGTTGATCGATATCGGTGCCGGTTTGCCGACCAAAAGTAACTGATTGCATCATACCAGCCCGGCCACCCGGTCTTTCGTCAAGGAAAGACCGGGTGAGAGTATCCGGGTTACTTGCTGGGATCATTGACGAAACGCAGATACGGCTTCAGTTTGCGGAAGCCCTGCGGGTATTTCGCATTCGCCTGTTCATCGGTGACCGCCGGCACGATGATGACATCATCGCCCTTCTTCCAATTCACCGGTGTCGCCACCTGATGTTCGGCGGTCAGTTGCATGGAATCGACCACCCGCAGGATCTCGTCGAAATTCCGGCCCGTCGTCATCGGATAGACTAGAATCAATCGAATCGTCTTGTCCGGACCGATGACGAAGACGTTGCGCACCGTCTTGTTGTCCATTGCCGTGCGCCCCTGGGAACCGCCTTCGGTCGCGGCGGGGAGCATGTTATAGGCCTTGGACACCGCCAGATCGGTGTCGCCGATCATCGGATAGTTCGGACGGAAGCCCTGGGTTTCCTCGATATCGTCGGCCCAGCGTGAATGATCATCCACCGGGTCAACGGACAGGCCGATAATCTTTACGTTGCGTTTGGAAAATTCCGGTTCGAGGCGGGCCATATAGCCGAGTTCCGTCGTGCAGACCGGCGTGAAATCCTTTGGATGCGAAAACAGGATGCACCAGGAATCGCCGATCCAGTTATGGAAATCGATATCGCCCTGTGTTGTCTTCGCGGTGAAATTGGGTGCGGTGGAACCGATGGTCAGTGACATTGTCTTCTACCCCCTTGATCTCGTTGCTGCGTGTGTCGCTGCATTGATTGTTCGGACTCGGAAGGTAATCAGCCCCCCCGGAATTGCAAGATCGGTTGACGGTCGGGCGGGACGGGTTAGCTTCTGCGCCATGCTTGACCGTCCCTGCCTCATTGCTTCGGAAATCTATCGCAACTCCCGATATGGAGCGAAGCATCCACTTTCCATCCCTCGGGTTAGCGTTGCGGTGGACCTGATCCGCGCCTTGGGATGGCTAGAGGCTGAACGCTATGTCGAGGGGCCGATCGCAACACCGGAACAACTGCACCGGTTCCATGATGCTGATTATGTCGCCGCCCTGCAACGTGCTGAGCAGGACGACTTGAGCGAAGCGGAAAAGGACCGTTTCAATATTGGTCGAAACGGTAATCCGATCTATGCGGAGGTATTTCGCAGGCCCGCCACGGCGGCAGGATCGTCGATTCTGGCGGCCCATCTGGTCGCGGCGGGTGGGACTGTCCACAGTCCGGCGGGTGGAACGCATCACGGCCAACCGGCGCGCGCCAGCGGCTTCTGTTATCTGAATGATCCGGTACTCGGAATATTAGCGCTGCTGGATCAGGGATTGGGCTCCGTGGTCTATGTCGATTTGGATGCACATCATGGCGACGGGGTGGAGGATGCCTTTCGCGACGATCCGCGCGTCACGACTATTTCGGTGCATGAGGACGGGCGCTGGCCACGAACGGGGAAAGCCGATCATGGCGGGCGTGCTGGAATAGTTAACATTCCGGTGCCTTCGGGTTTCAATGATGATGAGTTCTTCTATGTACTGGAGACCGTAATTCTGCCTGTTGTTGATTCGGCGGAGCCGGATGCGATCATGATCCAGTGCGGCGTCGATGCGCTGGCGGATGATCCACTTTCAGGACTTGGCTTGTCGAACCGGGTCTATCCGGCAGCCATTTCCGCCCTTCTGCCAATGGCGTCCCGACGTATCGTTTTGGGGGGCGGTGGCTATAACCCCTATGCGGTGGCACGGGCCTGGACGCTGGTCTGGGCCGCCGTGGATGGTCGGGGTATCCCGACAGAGGATGCATTACCCGAGGCGGCGCAGGTGGTGCTGCGTGAGATATCCTGGCGGCACAGCATGGCGCGGCAGGCACCGTCGCGCTGGTTTGACCGCTTGCTGGATCCTCCGAATGGGGGACCGATCCGGGATAGCCTGCGCGAAACCGTCCGACTGGCATTGCGCAATGGGACAATCTGATCCGGACCTTTATTTTAACGCAAAGTCACGCTATCAAAACGGCATGATGTATCGTCGCGCGCCGTTTCTGATCGCCTTGCTTCTCGGCCTTGTGCTGACTCTGCCGACCCTGTCGATTGCGGAAGAAATTTCGTTTGAAACAACACCGCTCAGCATCATTACCTCCGATGGCAATCGGCACGACTTCACGGTTGAGATCGCAGCAACCCAGGCGCAGCGTGCACGTGGATTGATGTTCCGGGAAGAACTGGCTGCTGATCAGGGCATGCTGTTCGACTATCAGCGCGATCTCCAGGCCAGCATGTGGATGAAGAACACCCTGATCCCATTGGACATGCTGTTCATCGACCGCAACGGGATCATAAAGAATCTGCGGGAGCGCACAGTGCCGCATTCGCTGGAGCCGGTTCAGGCAAAATCGCGAGTGCGGGGGGTGCTGGAACTGGCTGGGGGAACTGTCTCCCGGTTGGGGATCAGACCGGGGGATCGTGTACTGCATCCGATCTTCGGATCACCCTGATTCCGGTGATTCCGTGCCGATATTCAAAAATTTGCCAAAAAATGCAATCGACCCCCTAGCGATAGTGCGCGAATAGGGGTATGCAGACAATATACGGCAATTTGGGGCAGTTGTGCCTCCAGACCATGAGGGCGGATATGCGGATGAGATATGGCAGGGCAGTGATCCTTGCGGTCCTGATCGGGGGGCTTAGCCTGGGTGGCTGCAAAATCAATCCAAAGGAAGCCGCCTATTATCCGAAGATCGGCGGCAATACGTTTGAACTTCAGAATGCTCTGGATTCTGTTCTTCCGAAAGCGGAGCGCATCAATGTCTCCTATGAATTCCAGCCTGCCGAGCGAAGTGAGGATTATATCGACGCACCCGGCATTTTCGAAGGTCCGGCTTGGTGGTATGAGGAACGCACTGCGGAAATGCCGGAACAGTTTCTGGCAATTCATCTTTTGAAGCGCGACGATGCCTTTGAAGAGGCGAGCGGCGCGCTCTTGAAGATGTCCCGCACCAGCTACAACGCCCAGACATTCTGTTTTGACCTGTCGGTGGATGAAATCCCGCCGGAAATCCAGCCCTATATCGACAGCGTCATGGAACTCGGTCACCCGATTTCGACTGACATCTATTTTCGCCGATTCATGCTGCGCAATGAGCGGGAAGAGAACGAACGCACGGATCTGGTTTATATCCGGGATGTCGTTCGTCTTGGATATACCTGCAAATCCCTCGGGGATGTTGTCTCCCCCAGTTCCGACCGCGAAGGAATTGTGAATCAGCTGCGCAAGGATTCCCAGGCCGCATTCGAAATCATGAGTTAGAATATCCGTTTTGATCCAGCGCAAGGACGCCCTGGATACGACATGGTATTCAGTCCGTGCATTCCATTCAGGATGCGTTGGGACTAGAGGGCCATGGTTGATACATCGAATGGATTGATAGAGCCGAATCCCGGCCCCGTTTCACCTGAGATCGATCCGGAGAAACAGCCGCTCTATGCGCCACGCAAAAAAATCCATCCCAAGACTGTATGGGGTGATTTCCGCCGCCTGAAATGGGCGGCATTGATTGCACTTTTGGCAATTTATTACATCGCCCCCTGGCTGCGCTGGGATCGAGGTCCCCTGGCACCAGATCAGGCCTTCCTGATCGATATGCCTGCACGCCGCGCCTACTTTCTATGGATCGAGATCTGGCCCCAGGAGGTCTATTATTTCGCCGGACTCTTGATCATGGGCGCGCTGGGCTTGTTCTTTGCCACCGCCCTGCTGGGTCGTGTCTGGTGCGGTTTTGCCTGCCCGCAGACCGTATGGACCGATCTGTTCATGTGGGTCGAACGTCTGATCGAGGGGGATCGCGGTGCCCGGATCCGTCTGGACAAGGCAAAATGGTCCGTTGGCAAGATCGCCAAACGCGGAACCAAGCATGCGGCCTGGATCATCATAGCCCTGCTGACCGGCGGGGCATGGGTGATGTATTTCAACGATGCTCCGACCCTGTTGCTTGATGTGGTTGCCTTCGATCTTTCCGGAAATCAGCTCTTTTTCATCGGGTTGTTCACGATGACAACCTACCTTCTGGCTGGCTTCTCGCGGGAACAGGTATGTACCTATATGTGTCCCTGGCCGCGTTTCCAGGCCTCAATGCTGGATGAGGACACGCTGATCGTGACCTATGAACGCTGGCGCGGGGAGCCCAGGGCAAAACCGTCTCGGAACGACGATTTCTCAAGCCGTGGCCATTGCATCGATTGTGGTCAATGCGTCGCCGTCTGTCCGACGGGGATCGATATCCGCGACGGCAACCAGTTGGAATGCATCGGTTGCGCCCTGTGTATCGATGCCTGCAATTCGGTGATGGAGAAGATCGACCTGCCACGCGATCTGATTGCCTATGATTCCGTCAATCGGCAGGAGGCGCGGGCCAGGGGAAAACCGGTCAAACATCGTTTCTTCCGACCCCGGACCTTTATTTACATCGGGATGCTGATCCTGGTCGCAGGGATTTTCTTCTATACCCTGGCAACACGCTCGCAACTGGATGTCAGTGTCATTGCAGACCGCAATCCGATTTTCGTAACATTGAAGGATGGTTCCATCCGCAACGGTTTCACCCTGCGTGTCCTGAACAAGACCCTGATGGCACGGGACTTTGACCTGACAGTCCGCGATCTACCGGGGTTCTCTCTGGCACTTCAAGGGCGGGACGGGGAGGGGAGCAGTGCGCGGATTTCCGTTGATCCGGACAGCGTGCGCACCCTGAAAGCCTTTGTCACCGTGCCACCGGAAGCACTTGCCGATGAGGTCATGGATTTCCAGTTCGTGCTGATCGAAGCCTTCGATCCGTCAGAGGAAAGCCCTGACCAGCCCGCAACGACGCGCTATGATGCTCTTTTCCGAGGACCGACCCGATGATCGCAACGCGAATTGACGAGGGTGCCATGATCGCCGCTCGAGACAAGAAACGAAGCCTGATTCCTTTGATTTTCTTTGCCTTCTTCGCGGTTGTTCTATCCGCGAATGGCGCGCTGATCTATTTCGCTCTGAGCAGTTGGACCGGCCTTGAGACCCGCAACCATTATCTCAAAGGTGTCGATTACAATCGAACCCTGGAAGCAGTGCGGGCACAGGAGAAATTGGGATGGACGGTGGAGTCCGCCGTCGCAGGACAGGGGGTGAAAGGGCATTTCTCCGTATCTTTGGTTCTGCGGGATCGTGGTGGACGGGGGATCGACGATGCATCCGTCAAAGTGTCCTTTGAGCGCCCGACACAGTATGGCCTCGATCAGGAGGTTGAACTGACTCGTAGCGGGGCCGGGATCTACAGCGGTCAGGTGGCCTTACCTGTAGCAGGACAGTGGAACCTGCGCCACCTGGTCTGGCGTGGCGCCGAGACGCATCAGACGGTAGAGCGTATATTTCTGGGTTCGGAGAGCTTTTGATGAGCCTTCAATCGTATACAGGCTGCTGTGCACCGATAGTGCCTGAGATTGAGCCTGACCCGCATGCTGCTGTGCGGAGCAGGCTTGGTCCGCTTGATCCCTATCTGAAGGATGGCGAGGACGGAACCGTCAACCTCAACATGATGATCGAGGGGATTTCCTGCGGCGGCTGCATAGCGCGGATCGAGCAGGCGCTGAAAGGGGAACCCGGCGTTGCCGAGGCGCGGGTTAATTTCTCAACCAGCCGCCTGATGGTGGTTTTCGATCCGGCCCAAGTTGCACCCGAAAATCTGATCGCCCTGCTGGATGGGCTCGGCTACCGTGCCGTTCCCTATGATCCCGTGGTGCTGCGCGCCGGTCGGGACGAGGAGGAGAGGCGCTTGCTGCGCGCCATGGCGGTTGCCGGTTTTGCCGCCGCCAATGTGATGCTGCTGTCGGTCGCGGTCTGGGCCGGGCATTTTCAGGATATGGGCCCGGCAACACGGACCCTGCTGCACTGGATTTCGGCCCTAGTGGCGACTCCGGCGGTGATCTATGCCGGGCGACCTTTCTTTGAAAGCGCCCTGTCGGCGCTGCGAGCCGGGCGCACGAATATGGATGTGCCGATCTCGCTTGCCGTCATGCTGGCGATCGGGATGAGCGTCATGGAAACCTTGCGTGGGGCCGAACATGCCTATTTCGACTCGGCGATCACGCTGCTGTTCTTCCTGCTGATCGGGCGCTATCTGGATCGCCGGGCGCGGGGGCGAGCGCGATCCGCCGCCGAGCAACTGACTGGTCTGTCGGCAATGGCGGTGATCGTGGTGGAAACGGATGGCACATTGCGCGTCTGTGCGCCCGCATCGGTCACCACCGGCATGGTCGTGCTGGTTCCCGCCGGAGACCGCATCCCAGTCGATGGCACGGTGCTGACCGGAACATCTGATATCGACAATCAGTTGATCACCGGTGAAAGCGTCCCTGAGCCGGCAGGGCCGGGCACTGACGTATATGCCGGTGCCGTGAATCTAGGCGCGCCACTGAAGCTGACGGTACGGGCAGCGGGGGAGGGAACCCTGCTAGCAGAAATCGCGCGATTGATGGAAGCAGCGGAGCAGCGCCGTACCCGCTATGTCGGCATAGCCGATGCCGTGGCACACTGGTATGCGCCTGTGGTGCATATGCTTGCCCTGTCGGCCTTTATCGGCTGGTTCGTTTTCGGGGGCCTTGCCTGGCAGGAATCGCTGATGATTGCCATCGCGGTGCTGATCATAACCTGCCCCTGCGCATTGGGGCTTGCAGTTCCGGTGGTGCAGGTGATCGCCTGTTCGAGACTGATGCGTCAGGGCATCTTGCTGAAGAGCGGGTCAGCACTGGAACGTCTGGCACAGATCGATATGGTCGTATTCGATAAGACCGGAACATTAACGGTCGGGCGACCGGAACTGGTGAATGCAGTTGCATGTGATTCCGATGTTCTGCGTCAAGCGGCAGGTATTGCGTCCGCCAGCCTGCACCCGCTTGCCAAGGCGCTGGTCGCTGCAGCGGGACCGGGAATCAAAGCCGCTGACGGTGTTTTGGAGAAGCCGGGAGCCGGGCTGACCTGGAACGGGAGTGACGGACCGCATCGGTTGGGGAATCGCTCCTTTGTCGGTCTGTCGCCGAAATCTGTGGATTCTTTCAGCGCCGACGTGATTGGACCTGAAATCTGGTACGCCAGACCGGACCATGAACCGGTCTGTTATCGTTTCACCGATGCCTTGCGTTCGGATGCCGGGGCAGTGATACGGTCACTGGAGGAGATGGGGATCGAGGTACGGCTGTTGTCTGGCGATAGGCCGGGGGCAGTTTCTGCGGCGGCATGGGCGCTGGGCATAGACAATTGGCAGGCCCAGGTGTCGCCGGACGGCAAGTTGCGCTATCTGGAAGGTTTGCGGCGGGCCGGACGGCGACCAGCAATGATCGGCGATGGGCTGAATGACGCTCCCGCGCTTGCTGCGGCGCTTGTCTCTCTGTCACCCGCCAGCGGTGCCGATATCAGCCGAACCGCCGCCGATATCGTCTTTCAGGGTGAACGGCTGGCCCCAATCCTGGAGAGCTTGAAGGTGGCTCGTATCTCTGAGCGGCTGGTGAAGCAGAATTTCCTGCTCGCCTTTCTTTACAACATCGTCACCGTTCCCATCGCGATTGCAGGCCATGTCACCCCCCTGATCGCCGCCATCGCAATGTCCGGCTCGTCCCTGATCGTGATCGGCAATGCGCTTCGAATGAACTGGACCGGCGGAGTTTGGACCGGTGGGGGCTGGACGAAACCGGGATGGTCGGCTAAGCTATTGCCTATCGAACCCCAGCCTGTCGCACCATGCGATATTAAACGGGGAACCCAATCGTGACGGGACTGCTCTATCTAATCCCGATTGCCCTGTTTTTGGGCATATGTGGCCTTGTTGCCTTTCTCTGGGCAATGCGGTCCGGTCAGTTCGATGATCTGGACGGCGCCGCGCATCGCATTCTTTTTGAGGAAGAGAACGCGACCGGGACGGAAGAATCGGCGGCTGAGCGGAAGCGCCCGCGAAAAATCTGACTTGAGAGGATTGACATGACTGTTTCCAATTCCGCCCGTGTCGGCAGTGATACCGGCTCGGCCATCGGAACACGCATAAAGGATGCCCGGGAAGCGCTTTCCTGGTCGGTTGAAGAACTGGCGCGCCGTATGGGCGTGACGGTCGACACGGTCAATGACTGGGAATCCTGCGAACGTGACCCGCGTTCAAACCGGATCATTACGCTTGCCGGTGTTCTGGGCGTCAGTGCTCACTGGCTGCTGGATGGCAGTCTTGAATTCGCCCCGCAGGAGTCAGGAAATCCCGCTGAAGCGGCCCGTGCCCAACTGCAATCGGTCAAAATGAAAATCAACGAGCTCAATCAATTGGTGTCTGATATTGAAGCGCAGCTTGAGCAGCTATAGTTCTGCCTGAATGTGGAGTCCGGGAGCGTTGTAAGGGAGTGGAGCAGACTAATCGAACAGCGCGTCGATATCAGCCTGTGAAATTCCCTTGTTGGCCAGTTGCGGGCCGTTCAGCAGAGAGTCTTCATCGGTATCGCCTTTTACAGGATCAATGGGAAGATCCTCGAAGGCCTTTACCCCCCAGATATCGATCATCGCCAATACACGCTGTTCGATGAAATGTACTGTTTCCACGACCTTGTTGATTCGCTGCCCCGTAATATCCTGGAAATTACAGGCTTCCATGATCCGGACGACCTGGCCGACGATCCTTTCGCTGGCATCGACGACGTCCTGATCGTCATGGCACAGACCCGCCAGATTGGCGGCCAGCTTTTCGATATTCTCAGATGATTCCAGTATGGTGTTGGTGGCGAATTCCGTTGCCTCCACGATGGCGTCCAATTCGTTGGAGGCGGCCATGAGACGGTCATCTTCGGATTTGGGGTGACGGATCGCCGCGATCTCCGATTTGGCGCGACCGATAGACTTCACCAATTGCGCGATTTCAATCTGGACCGCCCGGATATGCTCGCTTTCGCCGTCCATATCGGTCGAATTCTCGGCCATATGCGATATTAAGGCATGTGATACCGGGGCACTGGCGGCACTTTTCAGATCCGACCGAAGTCGGGAGATTTCCTGCCGCAGGGCCAAAAGCTCCGCCGCCACGTCCGACCCCTCGGATGGGTGATGGGGCAGAGAGCCGTTCGCGCGGGCTTTGCGTTCCGCGGAAAACGGCTTACGGGAGGGGGCATTTGCCATGGGGGCCTCGTCTGAAGTAGGGATTGCTCGTGGACGTTTTGATTTACACACAGTTCCTAGCATCATCTGCTTAAATTCTTAAGGAATTCTGACCGCGCGTCGAAAATATTCTATCCGTCCTGCGGCGAGCTAAAAAATTTCGGGCAAAACGAATTGACTTATCCGGTGGGCAGATTTATCAACCGCCCATCGCTGATCCCGAGTAGCTCAGTGGTAGAGCAATCGGCTGTTAACCGATCGGTCGTTCGTTCGAATCGAACCTCGGGAGCCAATGAGAAAGGGCCGCTTCAATGAAGCGGCCCTTTCGTTTTCTGCGGTTCAGGGCAGGGGGACCCTATTCCGCAGCGGCGGCTGTCAGAGAGACCCCGGCTACCTTGGCAACCCCGGCGGCATAGTCCGGGTGGATCTTCGCGATATGGCCCAGCGCCCGTTGGACGATGGCTTCCGGCACGCCGATCATCGACCCGCCCATCGCCTTGTACAGACGCTGTTTCTGTCCCTCGTCGAAGAGGCTGTAGAGGGCGCGGGGCTGGGCGTAGTCGTCATTGCCTTCGCGATGGTTGAAGCGATCCGCGTCTCCGGAAATCTTCAGTGGCGGCTCGCGATAGCCTTCCTCCTGGCGCGGTCCGCCGAAGCTGTTGGGTTCATAATAGGCATCCGGCGTCGGGGAGGGGGCACGGAAATTCATCGTCCCGTCCTTGTGATAGTGATGCACAGGACATTTCGGTGCGTTTACCGGCAGTGACTCATAGTGCGTCCCCAGCCGGTAGCGATGCGCATCGGCGTAGGAAAAGATGCGGGCCTGCAACACCTTGTCCGGCGAGAACCCTATTCCAGGGATGATGTTCGATGGCGAATAGGCTGCGTTCTCGATCTCCTGGAAATAGTTTTCCGGATTGCGGTTCAGTTCCAGCACCCCGACCTCAATCAGCGGATAATCGCCATGCGGCCAGACCTTCGTCAGGTCGAAGGGATTGTACGGGGTCTTTTCCGCATCCAGCTCCGGCATCACCTGGACGAAGAGCTTCCATTTCGGGAATTCGCCCTTTTCAATCGAACCGAACAGGGCTTCCTGATAGGTCTCCCGAGAGCGACCGATTTCCGCTGCCGATTCCTCATCCGTGAAATGCTGATGGCCCTGCTGGGTCTTGAAGTGGAACTTGACCCAGAACCGTTCCCCCTCCGCATTGATGAAGGAATAGGTGTGGCTGCCATAGCCGTTCATGAACATCGGCGCTTTCGGGATGCCCCGGTCGGACATCAGGATCGTGACCTGGTGCAGGGCCTCCGGGCTTTGCGACCAGTAATCCCACATTGCCGTGGCGGATCGCAGATTGGTTTTTGGATGGCGCTTCTGGGTATGAATGAAATCAGGGAATTTATAGGGATCGCGGATGAAGAAGACCGGCGTATTGTTGCCGACCATGTCCCAGTTGCCTTCCTCGGTATAGAATTTCAGCGAGAACCCACGCACATCGCGCTCCGCATCCGCCGCGCCCAATTCACCGGCCACGGTGGAGAAGCGCGAGATCACATCCGTCTGCTTGCCGATTTCCGAAAACAGCTTGGCACGGGTGTAGTGCGTGATGTCATGGGTCACGGTAAAGGTGCCGTGGGCACCCCAGCCCTTGGCATGCACGACACGTTCCGGAATCCGCTCCCGGTTCTGGTGGGCCAGCTTTTCGATCAACTGATAGTCCTGCATCAGGATCGGTCCACGGGCACCTGCGGTCATGCTGTTCTGGTTGTCGGCAATAGGATTGCCGGCACTGGTGGTCATCACCGGGCATTGTGCCTTGGGTTTATCGTTGCTGGTCATGCTTTTATTCCTCCTCGTTCAGGGGGACTTCCGGTCAGGTCGTCCCATGAACTCAAGATACTGCCCTAGAGTTATGTTGTGAAATTGATTGTTTCTATTATATCAATTTATTCTATCTATGGAGATATCATATGAACTTGAGAGACCTCAGCTATCTTTGTGCCGTGGCCGAGACCTGTCATTTCGGCCAGGCGGCAGAACGCTGTCATGTGAGTCAGCCAACCCTGTCCGCCCAAATCCGCAAACTAGAGGAGGAATTGGGCGTGGTGCTGTTTGAGCGCACGAACAAGTCCGTCCGTATCACACCGGTCGGGTCGGAAATACTGGCCGTCGCCCGGCGCATGCAGGAAGGGGCGGAGGATATTCGGCGACTAGCCGACGGGCATCGAGATCCGTTTGCGGGGATACTGAGCATCGGGATCATCCCGACGATCGCCCCGATGCTGATTCCGGACCTGCTGTCCCTGACCCGGTCTGAATTTCCCAATCTGAGGCCTTCCTTTGTAGAGGATATGACCGATCCACTGCTTTCCTTACTGCGGGAGGGGGGATTGGATGTGGCAATCCTGGCAACGGAACCCGACCCGTCACTGTTTTCGGAAATCCCGCTATATGACGAGCCATTCTGGGTGGCGTTTCCCATCGGGCATGCCTTTACCCATGCCGAGAGTCTGACGGCGACGGATATCGACCCGTCAGAACTGCTGCTGTTGAGTGAGGGCCACTGTTTTCGCGATCAGGCGCTCGCGGTTTGTCACAGGGCCCTGGCTGGAGAATGGGGGACGGCACGGGGGTTTCCAGACATGCGCGCAACGAGCATGGAGACGATCCTCAACCTTGTTGCCGCCGGAGCGGGGATCACATTGATTCCGTCGCTGGCGACGCGAGGCGGGCGACTTACGGAGACCGGAGTGGTTGCACGTCCCTTTGATCGCCCTGAGAGCGGAGGCAAAAGGGATGACGGAGCCTCGCGCCGGGTGCGTCTGGTATTTCGCCGCACCAGCCCGCGCAGGCGTCTCATGCAGGCACTCGGCAGGACGATTGTTGCCGCCCTGCCGACCCTTGTCCGACCGGTTGAACCTGATCCGCTATCCGCTGCCGAGCAATAGTCCGGGCAGATAGAGCACGATGCCAGGGAAGGCTATCAAACCCGCGATTGTCAGCGCGTCTGCTACGAAGAAGGGCGAGGCACCCCGGAAGACCTGCTGCACGGAAATATCCGGATGAACGCCCGCCACAACGAAACAGTTCAGTCCTATGGGGGGCGTTATCAGACAGAGCTCCGCCATCTTCACCACGATGATCCCGAACCAGATCGCGCAACCGACGCCGGACATGCCAAAGGCGCTGTCAGCGGCGCTGACATCCATGCCGCCATTCAGCGCGATCACGGCTGGAAAGACGACCGGCAGTGTCAGCAGCAGCATCCCGATCGCATCCATGAACATCCCCAGCACCGCATAGGCGAGCAGGATCAGGACGAGGGTCAGCATCGGGCTTTGTTCCAGCCCGGAGATCCAGTCTGCAAAGGCACCGGGCAAGTCGGCAAAGCCAAGGAACCGGACATAGATCAGCACACCCCAGATGATGGAGAAGATCATCACCGAAAGTTTCGCCGTTTCCAGCAATGTCTTCTTGAGTTCCTTCCAGCGCATGCCGCGATAAAGCGCCATCAGGAAGACAACGAAGGCCCCGAGCGCACCGCCTTCCGTCGGCGTCCCCCAGGCATCGCCGCCGAATGGATTGTAGATGAAGAAGATGATGATCGTGATGACGAAGAAGATCGGAAAGGCACCGGGCAGGGAACTGAAACGCTGACCCCAGGTGAAACCGCCAACGGGCGGCCCGAAATTCTTGAAGGTCAGGGCAAGGCCAACAACCAGCATGCCATATATCAGGGCGGAAAAGGCGCCAGGAAGGAATCCTGCGATCAGCAAGGCGCCGACATCCTGCTCCACAATGATCGCATAGATCACCAGGATTGCTGAGGGCGGGATAAGCGAGGCGAGTGTACCCGCCGCCGCGACGACGCCTGCCGCGAAGCGCTTGTCATAGCCATTTTCCAGCATTTCCGGAATTGCGACCCGGGCAAAGACGGCAGAGGTCGCGACCGACGCTCCGGAGACGGCGGCAAAGCCTGCCGTGGCGAAGATCGTGGACACGGCCAGTCCGCCCGGCAGCCATCCGACCCAGCGCTTGGCCGCCTCAAATAGTGCCTTGGTCAGGCCCGCATAATAGGCCAGATAGCCGATCAGGATAAAGGTCGGGATAAGCGACAACGCCTGGGAGGAGACCTTGGAATGCGGTACCTGTCCTGCCGTCTTGACCGCAACGGTCAGTGCCCAGATGAACTGGCTGCCGTCATAGCCTTTCTTGGCCCAGAATATCCAGATCAGTCCAATCACACCTGCCAGTGCGGCGGCAAAGGCCACCCGCACGCCAATCAGCACCATGACGAAAAGAACACCCGTGACCGCAAGACCTATATCGATCGGATCCATCAGGATTTACCTTTCTCATCAATAGTGTCGGCATCAAATCCTGATACGGTCTCGGCTTCGCGCGCCGCAATCGTGCTGGCATCCTCGATCAGAGGGACAGCGACAGGATCTGGCGCGCCGGTGATCAGTGCGCGGCCATAACCCCAGACATGCAGGGTCAGGCGCAGGCACATGATTCCAAAGGCAATCGGGGCCAGCAGTTTTGCTGGCCAGAGCGGCAGGCGAATGTCGAGGCTGGAATCCCGGCTCCAGAGGGGGGCATTGATATCGAAGGATCGGTCGAAATGGGCCCAGCTTCCCCAGACCAGCAGCAGCATCAGGATCAGCATGATCAGACAGGACACCGTCTCAGCCAGCCAGAGCCATCGCCCTTTCAGATGACTGATGAGGATATCCATCCGGATATGTCCGCCAAGGCGCTGGCAGTAGGCAATGCCGATGAAGGCGATCAGCGGCATGATCTGCTCGATCCAGTCGACATAGCCCGGAACCGGCTGATTCATGAAATTGCGCCCACCGACGCTGATGACGGCCAGGACCATCAATGAAAAGACGGCAATACCGCCGAGCAGGGCGAGTTGTTCCTCAATATAGTAGAGGCCTCGATCCAGTCGACTGAGCAATGAATTGTCGGACAGGACGGATGATGCGCTGGACATGGTGCGCCACTCCCCAGGGTATTATTGCCGGAACCATTCGGAAAATCCCCGCCGCCCCGATCTGGATCGGGACGACGGGATATTTCAGGAGCGTTTAACGCTCCGTTTATTCCGGATCAGTCGAGCATGCCGGAGACAAGGTCGTACAGTTCCTGCGCGGGCAGGCCACGAGCCGCATTGTCCTCGATCCATTTCTGCGCAGTCGGACCGGCAACGGTTTCACGGAATTCAGCCAGAGCCGCGGCATCATAGGTGATCAGTTCGATACCCTTTTCCTCGAGCAGCGGACCCCATTTCGCCATGGTCTGATTGTTGTAGAAATCGATGTAATGGGCCATCGCCTCATCGACGGACCCAAGCAGTGCTTCCCGCTCGGCATCGGTAAGGGCGGCCAGTGCATCGGTATTCACCACGACCGGGCAGTTGACGGTGCCGGGGTTCAGGTTGGTCGTCCACCATTTGGCATTTTCAACCGTGCCGAAAGACATATGCGCATGCGGCGCGAAGGAGACGGCCTTGACCACGCCGCTGTCCATCGCCTGACGCACTTCGGTAGCCGACATGGAGGTCGGCACGGCACCGATGGATTTCATCGCCTCACCGATCCCACCGACGGCACGGACTGAAAGCCCCTGATAATCGGCCATCTTGCGCGGTGCATCGCCAACACCGACGAAATTGTACTGCGGCAGGGGCGTTGGCATGATCGCCGTCGCGTTCCAGCGGCCCAGATCAGCAACCACTGCCGGGTGTTTGTAGACCGCCATGGAGATTTCGTTTTCCTGCTCCAGCGAGCTGACGCCCAGGAAGGGCAGTTCCATGACCGTGATCGACGGATTCTTGTCCGCGTGATAGCCCGCGCAGAACTGCGCCATTTCAAAGGCACCGATGGAAATCCCGTCGAGATTTTCCTTCTCGTTGGCAAGACCGCCATAAGAGAGATTCAGCGTGAATTCCCCATTGGTCTTGGCCGAGACCAGTTCAGCGAGTTTTTCGACATGTTCGGTAAAGGCGCGGCGTTTGCCCCAGAGTGAGACATTCCATTCCGTTGCCAGGGCTTCCCCGGCAAAGGCGAAAACCAGCGTGGCGCTGGTCGCGAGACCGAGCAGATTGCGTTTCATAGTGACCTCCCAAAGGTTTGTTGGACTGATTTTGAATTCTTATCCGTCCACTATAGACGCACAACCCCCGGAACCCCATGAAGGATTTCGCGCCATGGCGGATTTTCCCCTGCGGATTTCCGCAGGGAGCCGTTTCATTGAGAGTATCAGAATGGGATCGGTGTGCCATCCCAGGCAAGCGTAAGGCCGGTTTGATCCGGCCCGGCCCGGTCGATCACCTCCAGCAGGCACCGGGCGGCATGATCCGGACTGAACAGCCGGTCCGGTGGCACGGCCTTTCGAAAAGGTTCGGAAAGGTCGGTCGCCACTGTACCGGGATGCAGGCCCAGGATGCAGGCCTGCGGATGACTGCGGGCCAGTTCGACCGACAGCGTCTTCAGCAGCATGTTCAGGGCCGATTTGGAGGCGCGATACCCGTACCAGCCGCCGAGATGGTTGTCGCCAATGCTGCCGACGCGGGCGGACAGGGCAGCGAAGACGGATTTGCCCCGCCGGGGCAGTCTGGGCAGAAAATGCTTGGCAACAAGTGCCGGGCCGATGGCATTGACGCGCAGGACATGCATCAACCGGTCGGCATCGAGATCGCGCCAGGTTTTCTCTGGACCGAAAGCCGCGCCGTGCAGAATGCCGGTTGCGACGATGACAAGGCCGGGCTGCCCGATCTGGTCGGCGGCTGCGGCGATGCTCGCTTCATCGGTGATATCGATGGGGAAGGGACGTATCCTGTCATTTTCCGACCGGACGGGATTACGCGACAGGGCATGTACCATTGCGATGCCGGGATCCTGCTCCAGCCGCGCCACGAGCGCCGCTCCGATTCCGCCTGATGCCCCGATCACGACCGCGTCCGCAGGATCCGGAAAGCATGTCAGCATGAGTTTCCTGTCTTTCATGAGAGGCAGGGCGGTCCAGAGTCCCGTTTGCCCCGTATTTCAGTCCATCCCGATACGGGGGTGGCACGGATTTGGTTCAGGGGGATACCGTAATGCCAAGGATGCGGCGGAAATCGGAACTGCCGGAAAAGACATGCCCGACCTGCAACCGCCCCTTCACATGGCGCAGGAAATGGGCGCGTGTTTGGAAAGAGGTTCGGTACTGTTCCGATAGATGCCGCAGGAGCGGGAAGGCGACTATCAGGACTTGAGCTCGGTTGCCGTGCGGACCATCTCGTCCACCGTTCGCAAGGATGTCGCCGCTGAGGAATAGGCGCGCTGGGTCATGATCATGTTACTGAATTCAAGCGCCAGATCCGTGGTCGATTCCTCCAGCGCATTCGGGACGAAACGGACCCGGCTGCTGGTCGCCAGATCGACCAACTGCAATTCACCTGAATTCGGTCCAAGCTTGAAATGGGTCTGACCGGCGCTGAGCAGCCGGTTCGGCTCGATCACGTCGCCAACGGCAATTCGGGCGATCGGCTGGGTCAGGCCATTGGAATAGGTCCCGATGACATTGCCGTTCGCGCCCAGGGAGACATTGTTCAGCGACCCTTCCGGATTGCCATTGACCCGGAGATCATTCTGGGACGAAGCATTGCCATACTGAGTCGAGTCCCGGAAATCGATGGTAAAGGGAGTGGTGATGCCAGAATTTGCCCAGTCGACGGAAACCGAGAAGGGGGCTGCCGCCGTCCCATCGACAAGGTCCAGATTACCGTTCGCATCAAAGGTGACCTGAACCGGCTGTACGGCGGGGGTCGTGACCGTGCCGCCGGTGCCGCTGACCGTCATGTCCCAGACATTGGCAGTGGCTGTCTTGGTGAAGGTCGTGATCAGTTGCTGGGCATCGTTGAAACCGTCATCGCTGCCGCTCCCGTCGTAGATCGGCAGATCGAAGGAGAATGTATCACCCGTTGCCGCGGATGCGGGCAGGTTGAAGGATAGCATTGCCTCCGTCGTGGCCCGCGCATCATAGGTCGCGGTATTTGAATCGACCCTGATCGGCTGTAGCGACGTTGTGGAGTTGGTATCGACACCATATGTGCCGGTTTCGACATCGAAGGGCCAGCCCAGGACGAAATTGCCCTTGATATCCGTCAGGTAGACTTCCTCATCTGCTCCATTCAGCACCAGGGTCTCGCCGAACCGTCCGGCATCGGTCAGTTCCAATGTGCTGTCGGTCGGTGTCAGGGCGGTTGAGGTGATGAAGAACCCCGATCCGGACAGGGAGGCGTCCAGCCGCCGCTGTGTCCCGGAGATGACACCCTCGCGATCCCGGAAGACCTGCTGGTTCGCCTGGGTTCCTATGAATTTGCTGAAGGAGGAACTGCCAGCCTGGGAGACGACCATCTCCTGAAACCGCACCTGGCCTGCCTTGTAGCCGGTCGTGGTGCTGTTCGAGATGTTGTCACTGATGTTCTGGAACGACAGCGATTGCGCGTTCATGGCGCTGATCGACGCGGCAAAGAGCGAATAGGCAACCATTGGCAAGGCCTCACGAATGTGTCGTCAGGGGGCGGACAGAGATCCCCGTAAATCTCCAAGCAAGTCCCGTGCCTGTTTGAGGGGCGGGGCGGTGTTCCAGAAAAGTGCGCGGATTGAAAACTGATGCTTGACCTTCGCCCCGCACCTCGGTAAATCCCCATCCACACGAAGCGGCCTAACCGCCGCGCCTCGATCGCGACCCCTTCGTCTAGAGGCCTAGGACACCGCCCTTTCACGGCGGCAACACGGGTTCGAATCCCGTAGGGGTCGCCACTTTCTCAATGGGTTAAGGCATTTTTTTCGTTAAATTCCGCTAGATTTTGCTAGATTTTTTTGTGTCATTTTGACTATTTAGTCATAGGTTGATTTTCTCTTTTTTAAGTTTCTGTGATTGGTTTCTGGTTCACACATTGTGATTGGACTAAGTTTTTGCCTGGAATAGCGGCGGTGTTTTTCGCGTTTGCGATTAGTTGGCAGAGGATGTGTTAAATTTCTCTAGGTCGTTCAGTAAGCTTTTTTGTTCCTCTAAAAGAGCTCTTCTTTTTCCCAGCAGTTTTATGGTTTCAACAAAGTGGGTCTTCGCGTTTGGAATTGGATTTCCAACCCCCTGTTCAAACTGTAACGCAGCATAAGCACTGGAGAGATCCAGAACTTGTAATCCGAGGGATTTCTCAAATGCGGCGTCTAATATTTTTTCGTTAGGCTTTGGGTTATCCTCGCAGTCGATCATTTCTGGAAACATCCATTTCTTCTCAGAGTCTTTGTCCGGGCATCGGACTAATGAGACGAGTGCAAGGCTTGAAAGTTCTGTTTGCACTTGGATCAGTCGCGATTGAGTCGCTAATTGTTGCTTGAGTTCGGCTAACTCTAGTTTGAACCCTTCTGTATTTGAGTTCACTACTAGTTTTGTGTCTGTTGATAGAGCAAAGAAGATGACAGAGATAATAAGGAACTGGAGGTTTCTGTATGCTGGCGGGTGATAGATCCACATTGACCTAACGACTACGCCGGTTAAAAGGATACCGCATAGAATGGCCCCGGCCCGAGCTATGTCGAAAATGTCCATATCATTGCCCCCAAATTTTACCTTTGAGCCGATCCTATCATCGGTCAAAATTAATCATAAACAAAAAGCCCCCCATAAACTCTACTTTAGGCAGTGCCTTTCGGATTCGAGGAGATGCCACCACCTTCAAGAGACATTGTGATACCGGTCTCCTTTGCTAGTGTTTTATGGAGTTCAACAACTATATTTGATGAGATTTTCTTTTCTTTCCTACACCAGTGAATGGTTTGTTCAAATATGTCATTAAAAAGAATCATTTGAGTTCGGAAGGTTCTAAATTCGTCCATTTCCAGCACAGTTAATCCATGAAGCTTTTCATCAAAGTTTACTGGCAGTTCATCCATCAATCGTGATTTCAAGTTATTCATACGAGCAAACAAGTCCAGTGTGTTTCGGTAGACTTGGTCGTATACGATCATATTGTTAAACAAGTCATCATTTTTCAGTGAAAATAATAAGCCCATTTCTTCGGCAGTGAATTCAATGCTGGGCGGCATTGTTGCGATTGGGAGGTAGGTTTGCCAAGGTTCAACTAATCCTAAAGGGGTATTTCTTTTTTCGTTCGCCTCATCAACATACTGAGTGAGGTTTGAGATATGAGTAAAGATCGCAATCATCCTAACTAATAAAGTTTGAGCTCGTTCTTTTCGCTTTTCCTGTCGCTCAGCCTCTTTGAGGCGTTGATCACGGCTGTTTCCATACCACTGTAGAAGGAATGATATAGCTCCACCGACCACAGCATCAATAATTGCTCCGGCTGCACCTGCAACAAATTGAGAGTTAAGATCAATATTCATTTTGGCTATCCTATAAAGCCTGAGAACTTCATGCCAATATACATTCCAATCATGCGGGAAATTGGTTGCAAATTCCAGTGATAAGTATCCTTTTCTTGAGGAGCGACAGATAAAACTGTTGCGTTCAATTTCTCCATTGTGATCTGCTCCTGCAGAATCGGACCATTTTGTGCTGGAATTTCCCATTTATGATCACTATGGCGTTATTTCTGAAAGCTTAAGAAGTAAAGTTTAATCATTGTTCTGACGAGTGGTGCTGCAAGAAGCAGAAGAATCAGAGCAATTTGAAACATTTAAAGATAACTAACCAATCATCTAGACGTAGATATCGATCATCTTCAACCCAATCCTGTAACCGCCAGTTTTCTCGACTTCCGACTCGGGCAAAGCCGATTATCGATGTAGGATCGCCTCCGCATGGTCACGGCAATCGGTGAAGGGACATATGGGTATGCTGCGCGATGAAGCGGGGACGGGTGATACCATGATGGCTGTCGTTACTACCGGGGCGGGGGGCTATGAGAAGCTCGAATACAGGCGGGTTCCCGTTCCGGTGCCGGGTCCGGGTGAGGTGCTGGTGAAAGTGCTCGCGGCGGGGATCAACAATACCGACATCAACACGCGCATCGGCTGGTACGCATCCTCGGTCACCGGGGGGACGGACGATACGCGGAGCGATGCGGGGCGGGGGGATGGCGGCTGGAACGGGGCCACGCCCTTTCCGCTGATTCAGGGTGTCGATTGCTGCGGACGGGTCGCATCGGTCGGTCCTGGCGGGGGTGAGGGGCTGATCGGCAGGCGGGTTCTTGTCCGCCCCTGCATGCGCAAGCAGGGCTTCGACAGTCTGGACATGGTCTGGCTTGGCGTCGATTTCGACGGTGCTTTCGCGCAATATGTCAAAGTCCCCGAGCAGGAAGTCTTCGCGGTCGAGTGCGACTGGAGCGATGCCGAACTGGCTTCCATCCCCTGCGCTTACGGCACAGCGGAGAACATGCTCCACCGTGCGGGGATAGGTGCGGGCATGAATGTTCTGGTGCCCGGCGCATCAGGGGGCGTCGCCTCGGCGGTAGTGCAGCTTGCGAAGCGTCGTGGGGCCAGGGTGATCGCGGTGACGAGCGCGTCCAAGCGCGATAGTCTGATGGAAATCGGCGCGGATCGCGTGTTGACGCGGGAGGATGACCTGCTGGAAACCCTCGGTGCGGAGAGTGTGGATGTCGTCGTAGATAATGTCGCCGGTTCCGGATTTGCCACGATGCTGAAGGTCCTCAAGCGCGGCGGTTGTTATGTCTCATCGGGGGCCATCGCCGGGCCGGTGGTCGCATTGGACATGCGGGACATGTATCTCAAGGACATTACGCTGATCGGGTCGACAGCCTGGGATGCACCGGTCTTTCTGAACCTGATTTCCTATATCGAGAAGGGCGAGATCCGGCCGCTCCTTGCGGGCACCTACGCCATCGAGAAGATTGCCGACGCACAGCGCGCCTTTCAGGAGAAGCGCCATGCGGGAAAGATCGTCCTCGTTCTTCCTCATTGATCGGCTGGATCAGGTCTGTGGTTTACGGCTCAAGAGATAGCGCCCATAGACCAGAACGAAGGTGCCGAATGCGCCGAGCCAACCGAGTCCGGCGAGCATGTGCAGCCACTCAGATTGCGCGGGAAACCATCCTGCGGCAACGCGCGCCAGAACCGAGGCGATCAGCAGAAGATAGAGGACCTGCGTTCCCGGTCCCGCTGTCAGCGCCTGCCCCGAATGGCCCAGCGTTGCCCGCGTCATCACAGCCAGCGTCATCATCCCGATGGCACCCGCCATCCAGAGATGCTGCGCCGCGGCCATGCCGATCATGTCCGGGAACAATATCCCGACCCCCAGACCCAATGCGCCGAGCGACAAGAAGGCATAGCCCGCATGGAGCGACCAGACCAGCGGTTCTGCCCCTGTCCGATACCCGGCCCAGCGGGACAGCCGGACAAGATGCGCGGTTCCCGTGACGATCATCAGGACTCCGGTCAACGCGGTCTCGGTCCTAGTGATCCAGACCAGCAGCGCGGTCAGCAGGACCAGTAGCGCGAACTTGTCGAACCGTTGCATCGGCGGGGCGGGCAGCACTGTTCCTCTGCGCTGAACCAGCCAGTTGCGGGTGAAGGACGGTATGATGCGGCCCCCGATCACCGCGATCATCATCACCCCCGCGCCCAATCCGATCCGCAGACCCAGACCCTGCGCGGCATAGTCTCCCTGTGCCGCTTCCCAGTGAAAGACAGCATTGCCGGTTGCGAAAACGCCTAGCATGCCCAGCACGATCAGATTTTTCCAATTGCAACCCTGAACGACCTCCCGCCCGATGACCCCGATCAACACGGATGGAAAGGCGAGATCGGTCAACGCCACGGCCAGGGGCGGCAGCATCGCTGACCCGAGGATCGCAAGCCGCCCCAGCAGCCAAAGCGCGAAAAGCCCGCCAAGCGGCCAGCCCAGAATGGGCAACCGCCCGGTCCAGTTCGGCACAGCGGTCAGAAGGAAACCCGCCACCACCGCGCCCAGATAGCCAAAAAGGAACTCATGCGCATGCCAGCTAACCGGATCCAGTGCTGTGGGCAGGGTTACGGCACCACTCAGCATGGGCAACCAGAGGAGCATCGAGACAATGGCCCAGACTCCGGCCCCGAAGAAGAAGGGCCGGAAACCGTAGGTCAGAATCGCCGGACCGCGCCAGGCACGCATCCGTTCGGTGATTGTGGGCATGGATTTTACTTCCTTCCTCCCGACATCCCGTCAGTTTGCGCAATCGGCTGCCCGGAATTGGCATCCGACTTACCGCACGGAGCATCGAGTGATTGTTCTGCACCATATCCTGCAGATCCGGATTGATCCCGGTCAATCTGCCGGGTGAAAAGGTCGCATATGATCATCAGTAGGGTACTGAGGTAGCTTATTTAGGAGTCCGGATACTGTTCACCAATCTGCAATGGCGCCATGATCGCCAACAGCCAGGATCGAAATTTTTTAGCGGCAGAGGACAATTCCCGATCCGATGGGTAATTCAGATAATAGTGACAGCCCGTATCGACCGTCGTCCCGAAGGGTTGCCGCAACCGACCGCAATCGAGATCCTCGATCACCATTTCCCGGCATAGCAGCGCAAAGCCGTCGCCATTCAATGCAATACGTCGCAGGGCGTGGGTGTCGTCGATCCGGGTTGCTGTGAAATTCTGCATATCATCGATACCTGCCTGATTGAACCATTGCACCCAATCCTTGAGTTTGAACTCATAGAACAGCGCATGTTTACGCAAGGCGGCGGGGCTGTTCTCCAACATATTCACATCGGCAAGTTCTGGCGCACAGACGACGGTCAGCCCCCCATCCATCACCTTCACCGTCTCGACACCACGCCAGTCCCCATCCCCCCAGTTGATACCCATGTCAATGCGTTCGCGCGTGTAGTCCGGCGGAGCGTATGAATGATGTATCCGCAGATCAATGGAGGGATTTGCATGGATGAAGGACATAATGCGGGGCGTCAGACAGACTGAGGAAAAGAATGGCGCGACGCTGACAGTAAGTAGAGTTTTCGTTGGCCAGGCGGAGACGGATCGTATTGCAGAATCGATCCGATCAAGACTGTCCCGCAACGGCACGTATAGCCTGTGCCCAAACTCCGTCAGTTCGTTCGTTCCATGTAGTCGCTGGATTAGTGGCACGCCCAGCAATTCCTCCAGAGATCGTACCTGTCGGCTGACCGCCGCCTGGGTCACACCCAGTTCGTCCGCTGCTGCCGTGAAGCTGCGCGTTGACGCTACGGCCTCAAAGGCGCGCAGGGCCGAGAGGGAAGGAATCTTACTGTTCATCGTATATAACCAAAAGTAATAGCCTCAACCTGAATGGTAATTGGGAAAATTCTTGAATCTTCTCTCTATTCACCTGTGAACCTTTGCCACGATAATAGTGTATCACAAGGAGAAATATCATGATCCCCGGTAATGCTGTGCAGAAAAGTGCAGCCGAGATTACAAAGGGCAAACAGCGATTGATGGTGATCAACGAAGCTGAAGTCATGCGGTTGCTGGACTTGAACCGGCTTCTGGACGGCTTGGCAGACGGGTTCCGGGCTTTAAGCCAGGGTGATATCCAAACACCACACAGACCAGAGATCATGGTGCCACAGAAAGGGTTCATGCTGTCCATGCCGGCCTGGCGCAGGGGCGATCCGATGATGGTCAAGATGGTCTGCGTCTTCGAGGAAAATCTGAAAATTGACCTGCCCAATCATCTGGCGCTGATCAACCTGTTCGATGAAGAAACGGGTATGCCGCTTTGCGTTATGGACGGGACTTATATTACCGGGATACGCACCGCAGCGGCGGCCGTGCTGTCGATACAGAAACTGGCGCGTCCGGATGCCAGGATTGCGACGATCATCGGCGCCGGTGTTCAGGGCCGTGAGCATCTGAGGCTGCTGCCCCTGATCCGGGATTTCGACGAGATTCAGATATGCTCGCTTTATTATAACGATGCGGAGATGCTCGCTGCACATAATCCAAAGGCGCGGGCAGTCGTGGATGTGGAAAGCGCTGTCCGCCGTTCCGATGTGGTCTGCCTCTGCAGTCATTCCGGCACGCCAGTGATTGCCGCTGACTGGGTGAAGCCGGGTACTCATGTGACCTCTGTCGGTTATACGCCATGGCCGGGTGAACTGCCGCAGAATCTGGTGCGAAATCACACCTTGTTCGTGGAGGACGATGCCTCCTTCGAGCCTCAACCGGTCGGATGTGCAGAATTGCAGGGGATTAACCCAACTATCGCGACGAAGTTGGGCGACATGCTGTGTGGCAAGATGCCGGGCCGAACCAGTGACGATCAAATCACCGTCTACAAGGCGATGGGCGTTGCAATGGAAGACCTGGTTGCGGCAACTCTGGTTTATCGCAGAGCAAAGGAGGAAGGATTCCAGATTGCCGCATTCATCTAAGTCATATCCGACTGATAGTCTCGGGCTTGTGCCAGCCACGATACCGCCTTACGGATATTTACTGAAAATTGTCGGTTTTCGCCATGTTGACCTTTTCTATCCGGTCACACTGTCGGCGGCGGACATCGGAACAGGCGTATCACTGGTATTTGTCGAATAGCATCAGGAGCAAAGGTATGAGTGGTATGAGTGGTGTGGAAAATGGAACAGATATTCCGTCCCGGCACCCGTCCGGCATCGGAAATGCTGTGTTGGAAAATCTGGTTGCGGCGAATCATATTCTTTACGATCAGGGGGTTGTCGATGCGTTCGGCCATGTGAGTGTCCGGCATGACAGCAATCCGGATCGTTTCCTCTTGGCGCGGAACATGGCACCGGGGCAGGTCACGGAAGACGATATCGTCGAATTCACGCTGGATGGTGATCCGGTCGGCGGGGAAACGCGCAAGGTCTATCTGGAACGCTTTATCCATGGTGAAATCTACCGGCAAAGACCGGATGTGATATCCATCATCCACAGCCACTCCCATGCCATCGTGCCGCTGACGGTCTCGGAAACACAGCCCTTGAGAGCCCTGTTCCATATGGCGGGATTCATCGGGGAAAGCGCGCCAGTATTTGAGATCAGGGAGAAGTTTGGATGCGATACCGATATCCTGATCAGTGATCAGAACAAGGGGCGTGCATTGGCGGACTGCTTCAAATCATCGGATATCGTTCTGATGCGCGGCCATGGGTCGACGGTCGTGGGCGGCTCGATCCAGCAAGCGGTGTACCGTGCCGTCTATGCCGAATTGAACGCCCGTTACCAGTTGCAGGCCTCTCAACTGGGGGCGGTTCGCTATCTGACGGCGGGAGAATGTCGAACCTGCTCTGAAACGATAGAAGCGCAGGTCAAGCGCCCCTGGGATCTGTGGCGGCAGGAGGCAGCGGAACGGCGCAACTCCCTCTAACAACTGTGTCTATTCGCCATGCTGAATGTACCAAGGTATGCTGGCATCTTCTGAAATACATGACGGTTCCAGGTTTGCCCGGCATAGTCGCCATTCCGACAATGTGAAGGCGACATTATCATGAAGGATTCTGATCTTTCCCCCGAGCAGCGGCGTGAGGCTGTGTTGCAGGGGCGGTATCAGACGGCCTCGACGGCGGATGAGGGGGCGCAGGCGTGGATTTACGCTGACCGGGTCAGCGTCGCGCCGGGTGAACGGCTGAGGATATTCACATCGACCAATCTTGCACGCTATCGGGTAACGATCCTGAAAGATGGACAGGAGCCGCAGATTGTTTGGCGCTCCGGGGAAGAGAGCGGAATCTGGCAGGAAGCCCCGGCGGACTGTTCGGTTTCCGGCTGCAATTGGCGGGATTGTCTGGAAATTGTCGTTCCGGTGGAATGGCCGTCCGGTGGGTATCGATTGCATATCGAGGCTTGGGATCCGGGCGGACGACGGCGGGTTGAAAGCGACGGGCTGGTACTGATCCGTCCCACGCCGGAGACGCTGCGGTATGCGCGGGACCAGGGACGACTGTTGCTGGTTGCGTCGACCTGTACCTGGTGGGCGTATAACAGTTGGGGCGGCTCCAATCATTACGACGGTATTTGCGGGCCGGATGGGAATGCCTGCGCACCGGTGGTCAGTCTGGATCGCCCCTATGATCGGGGATTCGTGACCTTGCCGCCGGATGCGCCGCGCATCCGGCTGGACGCGCCGCCCGCCCCGGATGCACCGCTGCGCTATCCGCATATGGAATGGGCCTGGCGGACCGGACACAGCCGAAAATACGCTTCTTCCGGTTGGGCCAGCTACGAGCGTCTGTTCCTGCTCTGGGCGGAGCGGGCGGGGATTGCCGTCGATATCGTGGCCCAGAGCGATCTGGAGGATCAACCGGATATCCTGTCCCATTACAGGTGCGTGTGTTTCGTCGGCCATGACGAATACTGGACCTGGGGCATGCGTGATGTGATCGATTCCTATGTCGAGGCAGGTGGTAAAGTCGCGCGGTTTGCCGGGAACTTCCTGTGGCAATGCCGGTTGGATGCCAGCCGACGGCGGCAGACCTGTTACAAATATGATGCGGAAGCAACCGATCCTATGGCGCGGTCGGATACACCCTGGCTGACGACGACGGCCTGGGAGGCACCGATTGTCGGACGTTCCGGTGCCCTAACCTTCGGGCTGGAGGCGACCTGGGGAATCTATGCCGGATGGGGACGCTGCGGCGCGCGGGGCGTGCGCGGATTTCCACTCTATCGACCGGAGCATTGGGTTTTTGCTGGGACGGGTCTCGGTTATGGTGATCTGCTGGGGGAACCGAGTGGTGCCTTCGGCTATGAGACGGACGGACTCGACTACATCATCCGCAATGGATTGCCGGAACCGGCACCGGGCTCCGCCGCGCCGGACGGGCTGCGCATTCTGGGCCTCGGGCTGGCGATGACAGGGGAACCGCCGGGAAGAGAGGAAAACCCGGACTTTCCAGCCTTCATAGGGGATATGGAAACCCGCTTCGTCGCACGTCTGCGTCATGGCAGCGACTCTCCAGAAGCCTGTGCCGAGAGTCTGCGCGGCAACGGCATGATCGTGCAGTTCCCGAAAGGGCAGGGGGAGGTCTTCCATTCCGGTAGTTGCAACTGGGTGGCTGGCTTGCGGGGTGGCGACCCGGCGGTGGAGCGGGTAACTGCTACAGTCCTGAAGCGCTATCTCAGCCCGTAATTCCGACTGCATCGACAATGCCGCTATCGCAGCCGGGCTGGCGCGGACGGGCATCCCGGATCAGGTCGGCAAGCGGGCGATCCGATATCGGGCCGGATAGGTTGAGGCGCAGTTCTACAATGACCTCACGACTGCCAAGCGGCTTGCAGATAACTTCGATTCGATCTCCCGCGCCATTGCCGAAGGCAAGATCAAGCGCCGTTCGAATAGTGTCATAGGGCAGGGTCAATGCAATTGCATCCTCAAATAATTCCTGCAAGCCGGATCGGTTGATTTCATCCAGAAGCCGCATCGAATCTCGGAAATAGGATTCCGGCTCCGGTACCTCGTGACAGGTACCATGTTTGATCCATTCATGCCGGTGGAGGTAGGATTGTGCACCTGGCATCACGATATTCAAAGCTGTTCGCAGTTCTGAACTGAGGTCGAGCGCGGGCAGGCGACCCCACTGCCGCCGACGATCCAGTTCGCGCAGTGCATTTGGAACACCGCAGTAGACATTGTTGCGAGGTTCGGGCCACAGCCCATGCAGTGCGAAATGGCGGGCATCGAACCGGTCTTCGGTCTGGCTGCGGCATTCCGGCAGGTCAGGCAGAGTCTCACAGAAAGCAGGCTGCCAGGAGAGGGCGAGCACGTAATCCTGCTGGGCCAAACCAGATTTCGATAGGCCGGGGAGGAATAGCAGGGCAAGGGCGAGGGGGGCGATAAGGACGATCAGGCGCATCGAATTCCCCCAGCTGTCCAATCGTCCGGGTCTCCGGTCAACTGGCCATCGGAACACTGGCCTGCTGCTTGTAACTGGCCATCAGATCGTTGAACTTCTGGCCCTGGATTGAAACATGGCCACGCAGGGCTTTCGCCGCGCGCTCCTCATCCCCCGCTTCGATGGCGGCCAGGATGTCGCGGTGTTCCTGCATCGACTGCGCCATGCGTCCGCGCACCCGTAGCTGCATGCGCCTGAAGGGTTTCAGGCGTTTCTGCAGACGGGCGGCCTCCGACGCCAGAAACGTGTTGCCGCTGGCCTGATAGATCAGGAAATGGAATGTCTCGTTTTCCTGATAATAGTCGTCGCTTCCGCCGTGGCTCAGGGCATGTTCGCAGGCTGCTGCCGCCGCACGGATGCCGCTTAGCAGCGTTTCATTGATCCGCCGTGCTGCCAATCGGGCACAGAGTGATTCCAGTTCTGCCATGACCTCGAACATCTCGATCATCTCGACGAATTCCGGTTGGCGCACGAAGGCACCGCGATTCGGAATCAGTTCAACCAGGCCCGAAGCGGCCAGCATCTGAAATGCCTCACGGATTGGCGTGCGGGAGACCTCGAACTGGGTTGCAAGACGCACTTCCTCCAGGCGTTCCCCGTTGGCAAGGGCACCGGTCAGGATCATCTGCTCCAAGCTGTCGCGCAGGGTATCGGCAGTGCGTATCGTCATGCGATAAGGGTATCAGTTTCCCGGAATCCCGACAATTCAGAAATTGTATACATTGTCATTGACATTGAATGCAGGCGCTTTACCCTGTTACGCAAGGCGCCAGGGAACATGGCGTTAGACTGAAACGAACACTTTATCGGGAGAACGCCATGAAACTGAAATTGAGCGCCGCTGTAGCGGCGGCTGCCCTTGTTGTCGGCATCGTCGGCTCGGCATCGGCGGCAGAGCTTCGCCTGTCACACCAATGGTCCACATCGGATGTGCGCCACAAGGTTGCCCAGATCGTCGCGGATGAAGTCGCGGCAGCAAATGTTGACCTGACAATCCAGATTTTCCCGTCAAAATCGTTGTTCAAGCCAACCGAGCAGTACAAACCACTGTCGCGTGGTCAGTTGGATATGACAGTGTTCCCGCTTTCCTATGCTGGAGGGCAGCGTCCGGAATATAACCTGACCCTGATGCCTGGCCTGGTAAAGAATCACGATCATGCCGCCCGGCTGAATGAATCGCCCTTCATGGAGAAGATCGAAGCAATCATGGCGGAAGACGATGTGATGGTGCTGGTGCACGGCTATCTCGCCGGGGGCTTTGCCTCGACGCAAGGCTGCATTACCAAACCGTCGGATGTTCAGGGAATCCAGATCCGCGCTGCGGGGAAGGCATTTGAGCAGATGCTGGCGGCAGCCGGTGCATCCATTGCATCCATGGCTTCTTCGGAAATCTATCCAGCGATGCAGACTGGCGTGTTGCAGGCGACCAATACATCTTCGTCCTCTTTCGTATCCTACCGGATCTATGAGCAGGTAAAATGCTATACGCCAGCCGGCGATATTGCCCTGTGGTTCATGTATCAGCCGTTGTTGATGAACAAATCAACCTATGACGGGTTGACGGATGCACAGAAAGCAGCGCTTCAGTCCGGTGCGGCCAAAGCCCAGGCTTTCTATCTGGATGAGGCGAAAAAAGAGGATGCCGAATCCGTCCGTGTCTTCAAGGAAGCCGGAGTTGAAATCGCCCAGATGACGGCGGATGAGTTCCAGATGTGGCGTGATATGGCGAAGGGGTCTTCATATAAGAACTTCGTCGAGAACGTGCCTGGCGGACAGGAATTGCTCGATATGGCCCTGTCAGTCGAATAAACTTGGACGATCCGGGCGGGGCACACAGACTGCCTCGCCCGGATCGGCGTCTTTATTTTCTTAATTTCATCTAGGGGAGCCGATGCGATGAATCCGCATCCGTCCGAGCCGGAGTCGCATTCAACAAGTGACTGGTTTATCCGTATTGTCGGAAAGATTTCTACATTATGTGGCTGGATATCTGCTGCAATGATCGTCGCCGCCGTGGCGATTACTTGCCAAATGATTTTCCTGCGGGCGGTTTTGAACCAATCAACAATATGGCAGACAGAAGCCGTCGTCTATCTGATGGTATCGGCAACGTTGCTGGGACTGCCCTATGTTCAGAGGCTGCGCGGACATGTCAATGTTGATCTGTTGCCCTTGATGTTACCTTTTGAGGCTAGACGTATTCTTGGCTCTGCGGTGTTGATTGCGACAATTCTGGTGGTCGGCATGATGGCCTTTTACGGTTTTGAGCAATGGTATGAGGCCTGGGCCAAGAATTGGCGTTCGGACACGGTCTGGGGTGTTCGGTTGTGGATTCCCTATTTTGCGATCCCTGTCGGGTTCTGTGTGTTCCTGCTACAGCTTCTGGCGGATCTCCTCGGTGTGCTGTCCCGGCGCGATAAATCTTGCGGCATGGGGAGCGCCGTCTGATGGATCCTTTGCTGTTGGGCCTGCTGGTCGCCGCGATTACCATTATTGTGCTGTTTTCGGGTATCTCCGTCGCAACCGGGCTGTTGCTGGTTGCAGCCGGGTTCCTCATCGTCTTCGATGGCATGCGGTCATTGGAACTGATGCCGGAGATTTTCTTTGGGAAATTGGATAATTTCGCGCTGTTGTCGATCCCGATGTTCATCATCATGGGGGCCTCTATCGCATCGACACGGGCAGGCGGTGATCTGTATGAGGCGCTGGACCGCTGGCTGACCAAGGTTCCGGGCGGGTTGGTGATTTCCAATCTCGGTGCGTGCGCCCTGTTTGCGGCGATGTCGGGCTCGTCCCCGGCGACCTGCGCCGCCATAGGCAAAATGGGTATCCCGGAGATGCGCAAACGCGGTTATCCGGATGGAGTCGCAGCCGGATCAATTGCTGCCGGAGGAACGCTTGGTATTTTGATACCACCATCTGTAACGATGATCGTCTACGGTATCGCGACAGAAACGTCGATTGGTCGTCTATTCCTGGCCGGTGTCGTCCCCGGAATTATGCTGGTGGCGCTTTTCATGGCCTGGTCGCTCTACGACACATGGCGCAACGGGTCGGAAGTCGCTCTGCGCAAGAAGACCTACACTTTGCGTGATAAGTTAGAGATATTGCCACGTGTCCTGCCCTTCATCCTGATCATTCTGGGTGTGTTGGTGGCAATGTATGGCGGCTATGCGACACCGTCCGAAACCGCTGCCGTTGGCGCAATTCTCTGTCTGCTTGTCGCGGTTGTGATCTATCAGCTTTGGAGTCCGGCCGCCTTATGGGTCGTTCTGCGCGATTCGACCCGCGAAAGCGTGATGATCCTGTTCATTATCGCGGCTGCAGGCGTTTTCTCCTATATGCTATCCAGTCTTTTCATCACCCAGTCGATTGCGACCTGGATCGGGACGCTGGATGTCAATCCCTGGGTGCTGATGATCTTCATCAACATCTTCCTGCTGATCGCCGGATTCTTCCTGCCGCCGGTCGCGGTGATCCTGATGGCGGCACCGATCCTATTGCCCATCGTCATCAATGCCGGGTTTGATCCGTACTGGTTCGCAGTGATCCTGACCATCAATATGGAAATCGGGCTGATATCGCCACCGGTCGGGCTCAACCTCTATGTCATCAACGGGATCGCGCCGGATATCCCGCTGAAGACGATCTTGCGCGGCTCGATCCCCTTCGTGCTGTGCATGGTGCTGGCCATCGTGATCCTGTGCTTCTTCCCCTGGCTAGCGACCGGATTGCCGGAACTTGTTCTGGGCAAGGCGGTCGGATAGGAGCGGGTTCCATGTCCAATATTCTCTATGACGCCCTGTTCGCACCAAACCGGCAGAGTGCTGCACCGCTTCTGATTATGGCGGATGGACGTGTGATCTCGTACCGTAGCTTTCTCGATACGGTCGCGCGGTTCTCGCATGTGATCGCCGGGGCGGGGCTGGAGTCGGGAGATCGGTTGGCAGTTCAGATCGCTAAATCTCCGGAGGCGTTGGCGGTCTATGCTGCCTGCGTCCAGACCGGCGTGATCTTCCTGCCGCTCAACACTGCCTATACCGCGCGGGAGGTCGATTATTTCGTCGGTGATGCGACGCCGAAACTCCTGCTCTGTGATTCAGGAGCGGTGGAGAGCCTGACACCGGTCGCCAAAGCGCATGGCGCGCAGTTGATGGTACTGAATGGTGACGGTAGCGGCAGTTTCAGTGATGCGGCGGCGGACAGGCCGACGGATTTCGAAACGAGGGAGAGGGCAGGGGGTGATCTCGCGGCCTTTCTCTACACATCCGGCACCACCGGGCGGTCCAAGGGCGCGATGCTGACGCAGGACAATCTGCTGTCCAATGCGCGTGCCCTGGCCTCGTACTGGCAGTTCACTGATACGGACGTGCTGCTGCATGCGCTGCCGATCTTTCATACCCACGGTCTGTTCGTTGCTTCCAACATCACCTTCATGGCCGGGTCTTCGATGATCTTCCTACCCGGTTTCAAGGTCGATCAGGCGCTTTCCCTGTTACCGAAAGCCTCCACGATGATGGGGGTTCCGACCTTCTACACGCGCCTGCTGGAGGAGTCGGGGTTCACGAAGGATCTTGTTGCGCATATGCGACTCTTCGTGTCTGGAAGTGCGCCGCTTTTGACGGAAACTCATGTCGCGTTCGAGGAGCGGACCGGTCACCGCATCCTGGAACGTTATGGCATGACCGAAACGAATATGAACACCTCCAACCCCTATGATGGGGAGCGTCGGGCGGGGACGGTTGGATTCCCGCTGCCCGGTGTCGATCTGCGTATAGCCGATCCGGAGACCGGGCGAGTCCTGCCGCAAGGCGAAATCGGTGTGATCGAAGTCAAGGGCCCCAATGTTTTCAAGGGCTATTGGCAGATGCCGGAGAAAACCAAAGAGGAGTTTCGCGCAGACGGTTTCTTCATCACCGGCGATATGGGCCAGATCGATGACCGGGGATATGTCCAGATCGTCGGGCGGGCGAAGGATCTGATCATTTCAGGCGGCTACAATATCTATCCCAAGGAAATCGAACTGCTGCTGGACGAACAGCCAGGTGTGCTTGAATCCGCCGTGATTGGCGTCCCGCATCCCGATTTCGGGGAAGGCGTTGTCGCTGTGCTGGTTCCGAACCGGGGGCAATCGCTCGACCCTGAGGGGATTGCTGCCGCCATCGCGCCTCATCTGGCCCGCTTCAAACAACCGAAATCGATCCATGTGCTGGATGATCTGCCACGCAACACGATGGGCAAGGTGCAGAAGAACCTGTTGCGAGAGCGGTACAAGGATTCCTTCACGGGATGATCCGGTCCTGCCAACGGGAGTTCACATCGGGAAATCCGGTTGGGAATGTTGGGCGAAGCGTGATATGACCTGTCGATAAATCGGAAATCCGAATGGAGGGGCCCCCGTGGAAGTTCGTATCTTCAAGCCTGCCAAAACCGCGATGCAATCCGGTCGCGGCAAGATGAAAGACTGGATTCTGGAATTTGAGCCGCAGGATGCCAGCCGCCCGGACCCGTTGATGGGCTGGATCGGCTCCGCCGATACCCGCAAGCAGGTGCGCCTGCAATTTGATACAGCGGAGGAAGCGATCTCCTATGCGGAGAAGCAGGGCTATGCCTATACGGTAGAAAAGCCAAAAGACCGCTCGATCAAGCCGAAATCCTATTCCGACAATTTCTCCTACAACCGCAGGCGTCCCTGGACTCACTGAGGCGACCCGGATCGGCACCGGTCTCGCGGCCCTTGTCCGGTCGTGATGGCGATGTCGATATCCATCCGTGTCAGGCCGATATCGGCCAGCAGGTGGTCGTTTAACCCTTCAAGGTGATGACGATGCTGACCGCGCCGATAGCGCCGGACAAGTGTGTGCCAGACCCGCATCAGGATTGTGCGGCCGATGGGCGGCAGGCTGATGGCGATGCTTTTTTGACAAAGTTCAATGACAGACATTCGACGTTTTCCCGTTCATCAGTGATTTCTGTGTTCTCAATCAAGCGCACTAATAAGGGGATGCGGCGGGTTTTCCGCAACGCATCCCCCTGGATTACCGGGACTGTTTTATCGCCGGGCCTCCAGAACCATATTGCCGTCTGACCGGCAGGCGACGCGAACCTGATCAAATCCCGCCTGATTGAGGACTTCCGTCAACCGCCTTGGTCCGGCCTGGGCACCCAGTGCCAGACCGACCTCCTGCGCGCGGGATGCAGGGGTGCAGACCAGAGTCGAGGCGGAATAGAGAATCTGACCCAGCAGGTTCATGTTTTCGGGCAGGCTGTCTCCGGCCAATGGCTCAACCACCATCAGCGTTCCCCCCGGCTTCAGCGCCGCACGGATTGCCCGCGCCGCACCGACCGGATCACCCATGTCATGCAGCGCATCGAAAATGCAGATCAGATCGAAATCCGAGTCCGGAATTTCGTTTGCCGTGCTGACCTCGAACCGGCAGTTTTCATCGACTTCTGCGGCGAGGGCGTTCTTCCAGGCCTGTTCGACGGAAGGGGCATGGAAGTCATAGCCGATGAAAGTCGATTTCGGGAATGCCTTCGCCATCAGGACGGCGGAGGAGCCGTGACCGCAACCGATATCGGCCACCTTGGCTCCGGCCTTCAGTTTGTCCACGACCCCGTCCAGGGAGGGCAGCCAGGAGTCGACCAGATATGCGGAATAGGCCGAGCGGAAGAACCGGTCCGTGCCGCAGAAGCAGCAGGCATGATGCTCACCCCAAGGACGCCCGGCCCCGGAACGGAAGATGTCGATTGCCTTCTCATGCGTCGTTGCCTGTGCGACCACGGCCTGACAGATCCCCTGCAGAAAGGCCGGATGGCCTTCCTTCGCCAGAACAATTGCCTGTTCCGGTGTGAGGGAGAACTGTTCGGACGCCGCCTCATAGGTCACATATCCTGCTGCCGCCTGGGCGCTCAGCCATTCACGCAGGTATCGGGCATCGACCCCGGCATGACTGGCTAGGGCCTCAATGCTGCATGGTCCATGATCCCGCAATTTCCCGAACAGTCCGGTTTCATCGCCCATATAGGCCAGCAATACCGCAAAGGCACCGCCGATATCCGCCATCACCTTTTCGGCAAAGGCCTGCAGCGCTGACACATCGACAGGCTGCATCTGTGTCATTCCATCCATTCTGTTTCTCACATTTCAGGCGCGACCTGGTTTTACCCTGCGCGGCATGCGCGGGGCGACCATGGTCGCTCGTTTCAGATCCGTCTATGCGGCTTGGGTAGCGTGATACCCGGCACCCTGTAGCCTCGACGTCGGGATGCGTGTATAGGGTTCGGAACAGCAACAGAATGGCGCGGCGTTCGGATTTCTTGTCAGATCGTCCGCCTGCGCTCAAAATGATCGAATGTACGGACGATCCGATGAAGAATCACGATCCAGATCCAGTTACCGGGATCGAACCGGGCCACCCGCCCGGTTCTTCCGTCGGCTCTGACGGCGATGTGATTTCCGATGTTTTGCGAGGGGTCCAGTTGCGTGGCGCGACATTCTTCCGTATCTCCGCGCATGACCCCTGGGTGTCGGAGGCACCCGCAGCGTCGGAAATTGCGTCGATCATCATGCCCGATGCCCAACGAGTGATCGAATACCACGTTGTCACCGAGGGAACCTGCTGGGCCAATCTGGTGGAGGGCGATACGCCGCCGATGAAACTGTCGGCGGGCAGCATCGTCGTCTTTCCGCAGGGCGATCCCCACGTCTTCTCCAGCGAGGCCGGGATGCGAAATCCGCCGGACATCCGGGTCTATCAACCGCCCAGCGAGGGTGCGGTTCTGCCCTATATCCTGACGGTCGGAAAAGGGGAGAGTGTCTCGGCAGATCTGATCTGTGGATTTCTGGGACATGACGAGAAACCGTTCAATCCGCTGCTGCTGGCATTACCCAAGATCATTCACATCCCGAATGGGTATGACACGACGGATGGCTGGCTGGGGCATCTGATCGACGCGACCGTAAAGGAAAGCACCCGGCGGGGCCTGGGCAGTGCAATCCTGCTCTCGCGGCTTAGTGAATTGCTGTTCATTGAGGTGATCCGTCGCTACACCGCCAGCCTGCCCGATGGGTCCAGTGGCTGGTTCGCGGCTCTTAAAAACCCACAGATCGGTGCCACGCTGCGCCTGTTGCATCGCGACCCGGCCCATGCCTGGACGATCACCGAACTGGGCCGCGCCGTCGGCCTGTCCCGCACGGTGCTGGCGGAACGGTTTGCCGAACTGGTAGGAATGCCGCCGATCACCTATCTGGCACAATGGCGCATGCAGGTCGCCGCAGGGCTGCTCCACAATTCAACCCACTCGGTCGCGCGCATCGCCGAACAGGTCGGCTATGAATCCGAGGCTTCCTTCAGCCGCAGTTTCAAGCGCGTGACCGGCATCAGTCCCGGCCAATGGAGAAAGGGCGGCAATCCGCGCTCCGACGCATCCTCCGCCCCCTGAAACCCGATCAAAATTCTTGCAGCGTTTGCCGGAACAGGGTACCGAAACCCCCGCTGGCTCCATAGCTCAACTGGATAGAGCACCCGCCTTCTAAGCGGATGGTTGCAGGTTCGAGTCCTGCTGGGGCCGCCAATCTTTTCAATGGGTAGGTCGTTTTGGACGCAGGTTTTCAAACACTTTCAAACTTGGCTTTTAAAACTTTCATTGCTTTTTTTTACCCCTCACGCTGGTTTTTTGGGATTGTTTTGCCGCCGCGCTATCTGGTCGAATGGCTTCTTTCAGCCGATCCGGTACTTCGTTCGCATAACATCTGAAGCAAATGAAAGTCACCGCAATTTGGAACTACATGCGTCTTCGTGTAAATTTTTATAATCAATTCTATGAATAAATCATAATTTTTTAGTTTATTGCCAAAAGTAAAAATATAATATTTAAAAATAAAAAACTCGAACTATTGAAAGTTTTATTTTTAACACCAAATATCTTATCAAGAATAGGGATCTATCGTATAGGAATAGACCCGATTTTCAGAATGATTCTCATGATGAGGTCTCATTCTGGCACTATAACCCAAACCTTCAGGATGTGATTTCCATGAAAAATGTGATGCGATTGAGTGTGCTGATTTGCAGCCTTGTCGTGCTTTCGGCATGTGGCAATACGAAGACCGACCGCACCTTGTCAGGGGCGGGTATCGGGGCCGCTGTCGGTGGCGTCGGTGGTCTGTTGCTGGGCAGTCCGGGTACGGGTGCTATCGTTGGCGGGGCCGTTGGGGCCGCTGCAGGCGGCTTGACGGACAAGTCGGATATCGATCTTGGTGATCCGATCTGGAAGTGACGGCAACGTCCTTTCGGCAAGATGCCCGGGACATTGCTCTGACAGTCGAATTCGAGTTTTGATGTTTCGGCAATGCGCTCATTCAACAATGGGCGCATCTGTCGTTTCACAGATGGTACCATCACCGGCCACTTCGTATCCTGCGAAGCAAATCCCAATCAGGCGGACCCATTGGTAACGATGAATTTTCCAAGATATCAAATGACTGGAGATTTTTGCGTGTGCTCATGCAAATGCAGGATTCCCTAGCGCGCGACCAATCCGATTCCGGGCAGTTGCGGGCCGAGCAGGCCCTGTTTCATTGAATCGATGCTGTTGGCCTTGTTCTGGGCGCTCATGCGGGCATGTTCCCGGATGCAGGCGGCGGCACGTTCGCCCTGGCGGTTCTGGATGGCCGTGAAGATGCGGTGGTGATCGTCATGGGCGCGGCAGAGGGAGGTCAGGCTTTTCTGCGGGTCGGCCTGATCGAAGACGATGGCGCGGGAGGAGACGAGAGGGAGTTTCGAGACCTGATCAATCGTGTTGCGCAGGGTCTCGTTGCCCGAGGCGCTTACTATCTGGCCGTGGAAGGTCTGATTGTGCTCGATCCAGAGCATCTGGTTCTGGGGGTCGGCGAATCCATCCCGCAACATTGCATCCATCCGATCCAGTGTGCGGCGGATTGCTTCGGCCTGTTCTGCGTCCAGGCCTTTTTCCGCAGCGGTGCGCGCTGCCATGCCTTCCAGTTCGCCGCGCACCAGGATCGCGTTGGTGACATCTTCCAGCGTGAAACCCCGTACCCGGAACCCCCGATTGGGAGTCCGCACCACCAGGCCTTCCTGTTCGAGGATTCCCAGCGCGATCCGCACCAGCGTGCGCGACCCGCCAAGATCGGTGGCCAGTCCGGTTTCCGTCAGTTTCTGGTCGGCGCTATAGGCCGAGAACAGGATTTTCTGGCGTAGGTCCTGTGTGATCTGGTCGACATGGGTCTGCATTAGTCATCGTGCTGCGTTGGGAATGAAGAGGGAGACTTCCGGTATCAGGAGGATCATTGCCAGCACGACGATGTCAAGGATCAGGAACCAGGCCACGCCCTTGAATATCTCCTCCAGCCCCACCGACGAGGGCGAGACGGATTTTATCACGAAGACATTGAGCCCCACCGGTGGTGTGATCAGGCCGATCTCCAGCAGCTTGATCACCACCACGCCGAACCAGATCAGGTTCAACCCATAGCTCTCCACCAGCGGCACGGTGAAGGCGAGGGTGAGAACGAGGATGCCGATGGAATCGAGGAACATGCCAAGCAGCAGATAGAGAAGCACCACCCCCGCAATAATGACGAAGAGCGGCGCGCCGGTTGCCTGGAGCATGTCCAGAGCACCGGGAATGATCCGCG
Organism: Alphaproteobacteria bacterium; assembly: GCA_965223125.1. Classification (GTDB taxonomy): domain Bacteria; phylum Pseudomonadota; class Alphaproteobacteria; order UBA8366; family Aestuariispiraceae; genus Pacificispira. Next base: position 3,697,366 of record OZ244984.1, read on the forward strand.
TCAGGGATACGAAGGAGACGAAGACCTTGGCGGAAATCGCGATCAGGAAGATCGCGGCGGTCTGCACCGCCGTCTCTTTCAGGGCGATCAGAAGGTTCCCTGCATTGAGCCGCCGCCGCCCGAACCCGATCAGGATGGCGACGAACATCGAAATCGCGGCTGCCTCGGTCGGGGTAAAAAAGCCCCAGTAGATCCCGACGACGATGATGCCGAGGATCAATGCGGCGGGCCAGACCTGGCCCAGGGCGCGGATCTGCTCGGTCAGCGTGGCCTGTATGCCCTCGAATTTCGGGGCATCCTGAGGCTTCACCCTGGCCCAGACATAGATCGTGATCAGGAAACCCAGCATGGAGAGCAGACCCGGCAGGATTCCTGCGAGGAACAGGGTACTGACCGATTGTTCGGTGAAGATCGCATAGATCACGAAGAGCAGGCTCGGCGGGATCAGGGAACCCAGCGTGCCGCCCGCCGCGACTGAGCCGGTGGCAAGCTGGGGGCTGTAGCCCGCGCGCAGCATTTCGGGGACGGTGATGCGGCCCATCGCCGAAGCGCAGGCGACGCTGGAACCAGTGATCGCGGAAAAACCCCCGCAGCCGACGACCGATGCCATGGCAAGACCGCCGGGCAGGCGTGCCAGCCAGAGGCGCATGGCGTCATACAGATCGGTCGTGATCCCGGCATGAAAAGCGATATGCCCCAGGCCGATGAACAGCGGAATCATGCTGAGCGGATAATTGTGCACGAATTCGAAACTGGTATTGCCGATGATTGACAGAGCCGGGATGATCCCGCGCGCTGCCTCGAATTCTCCACCCGGCCGCCAGGAGAAGAAGATGAACAGACCAAGCGCCGCAACACCGCCAAGCGCGAAGGCAATCGGCACCCGTATGATCAGGCAGATCAGCACGAGGCCCAGGGCCAGCGTGGCGAGGGTGGTCGGATCCATACCTAAAATTCCTGCTTAGCGATGTGCAACGATGGCACGGATATCCTTGACCAGCATCAGTGCCAGCCGAACCAGAAAGGCGAGAAGGGCGAAGACGAAAGTCGCATATCCGATCCAGAGCGGCAGATAGATCTGGCCGTCGAAATATTCACCCGACGCCCAGGCCGATACCAGCATTCTGTATCCTGCAAATGCCATCAATGCGGCAAAGACTATACCGATGCCGTGTCCGATGGCGGAAAACAGGCTGAGCAGGCGTGGCCCCGCCCAGGTGGTGAAAACCGATATGCTGATATGCGCCCGACTGGCAGTCACGACGCCAAGCGGGAGGAGGATGACCGCCACCATCACTTCGCGGATCAGCAGCACGTCATCGGGAATGAGCGGCTTGTAAAGCGTGCGGGAAATCACCGTCACGGTCACGATCCCGCAGAGGGTCAGGATTCCAGCTACGGCGATCAGCAGAAACCAGCGTTCAACGACACTGCCTTCAGTGCCGGAAAAGGAAGGGGCATCATGCCCCTTCCCAGTCACATCCGGTTCCACTCTGTCTTCTATCGCGCCCATGGATATCCGCTTGCGTCTTTTTCAGCGGTATATTTTGCGATCAGGTCATTGTAGTTGTCCAGCAGGGCCTTGCCATCATAGCCCTGTTCGGTTGCTTCCTGGACCCATTGATCGACATACTTCGCACCGCTGTCCAGCAGGGTCTGACGCTCTTCATCGGACAAGCGGGTAACGGTAATGGTCTTGCCATCAATCCCGCCGGTCATCAGATCCTTGTCGGCAACGCGCCCGTCGATCATCAGTTGTGCCTGATAGTCGATGAATTCGGAACCGACCGCATTGATAATTTCCTTCTCGGCATCGCTCAGGCTGTCATAGGAGGATTTGTTCATCACGATCCCGAAGGCCATGTTCTGGCCCCAGTCGAGTTCCAGCACATAGGGGGCGACCTCGTACTGTTTGTAGGCCTTGATCGAGTAGTAGTAGTTCTGGTTGCACTCGATCAGCCCGGAATTCAGGGCCTCATAAACCTTGTCCTGTCCCATGCCCTGGACGACGGCACCCAGATCCGCCATTGCCTTGCCATAAGGGCCGGAACCGCGCACGGCGGTGCCCTTCAGGTCTTCCAGTGTCTTCACGTCCTTGCTGCAGATCAACTGAACCGGCCCGGTCGTGTAGTTGGTGACATAGGTCAGACCCTGATCGGCGAATTCCTTCTGCAAAGCAGGATTGGTGGTCGCGAAATCATACAGTGCGCGCGTCCCGACCCATTCATCCGAATTGTCGACCGGAAGATCGCCGATATTGTAACCGCGCAGCTGGGCAGGCGTGAAGAAGCCGATGATGGATCCCATATCGGCGATACCATCGCTGATGCCCTGCATCGCCGTCTTGGTCGCGGCCAGCGAGCCGCCCCAGTGAAATTCGATTTCCAGTTCGCCATTGGAGCGCGCCTTGATCTCATCGGCAAACCAGTTCAGCGCCTCGGCGCGGGTGCCGCGGTTCGGGCCAAACTCGGCATAACGCAGGGTCTTGGCATAGGCCTCTCCGGCAAGCGTGAGTGCAGAGGCCGCAATCGTGACGGCCATCAGTGTTGTTTTAAATCCCATCTCTGTTTCCTCCTTGGGGCTATTTGGCTTCAGGCATCTGACATGTTCCCATGTGCCGGTTTCGGTTCAGTCGTGATCATGTCCGCAGCAGTTTCCGGGTAGGACTGTTGAGGTGACGCCGCTATGGTCGCAGCAGCCGCCTTTCCAGAATTCGGCCCCGGCGCCGGTGCAGTATTTGTCATCCGCGCCGACCATCTCCATGAACATCGGATGGTAGTTGCGGCAGACTTCCAACTCGGTCTTGACCCAGTGCAGCGGGTCCTTCGCGTAATGGTCCCAGTAGTCGCCCTTCATGTTCAGACCAGGCACGGCGGGGTTCCAGCTTTCGTCCAGCCAGAGTTCCGGATCGCCGTATTTGGCGCAGAGCTTGCGGATTGCCGGGTCGTCCAGCGCCTGAAGGCGACCGTTCTCGATGATCGTTTCGTTATCGCCTGCCTGTTCCGTCTCATAGGTCGGGAAATAGAGATGCAGATGCCAGTGGCCAACCAGATGGCCCATCCGCGCCGCTTCCCGTTCCGCCATGGACGAGATGATCGTGCCGAAGCCCATATGGATGACCCCGGAGCGCACCCGCTCATAGAGGCAGTTGACGAAGCCGGAGGGGAAATCCTTCCGTGGGCGATGAATATGCGGGTTGGTGCCGATGGAGGCTTCCCACCAATGCATGATGCCCTTGCTGGGAAAGGTCGGATACTGGATATCCTTCGTCTTCTCCATGACCTCGCGCAGTTTGCGCCCGAACTCGCCGCCTTCGTTGATCTCGACGATCTTTGAATTCTCGACGATCAGCTGTGTCCAGTCGCAGGGCGCGATATGGTTGGTCGTCCCCGCGATGACCCCGCAGCCGTCCTCCTTGAACGGATGGAACATCCAGGGTCGCCCAGTGATATGGCCGGGCAGGTAGGTCTTGCCGAAATGCTCGTTGCCGGTCCAGGTCGCTGCGGTCAGGTCCGGATTGTAGAATTCCCGCTTCGAATCCCAGTACTCATCATGGTTGGTGAAGGAAATATCGGTGCCTTCCGGGTCGGTGATGCGGCATCTCTTGGCGCTGCGGATCCGGTCCCAGGTCCATTTGTCCATCGCGTTCAGCACTTCAATCGGCATCGCGTGGGCGGGGGAGGCGAGGATTTCCGGCGTGATGAACGGCATGCGCTGAATCTTGATGAAGCGCTCCGCCAGGACCGGTCCGCCATAGCCCATCAGAATCTTGTCGTAATTCTGCTTCTTCTCTTCCTCCTCCCACATATCCATCCACTCGGCGAGTTCCTTGGTGCGGAAGAGGTAGTAGTCGACCTCGTCAGCACCGACCCATTGCGGGATCGGGCCTCGGTCGATGTATTTGATCTCGTAATTGACCTCATATTTCTCGAGGATCTTCTGGCAGGCCTTGATCGTCAATTCACTGTGCCAATTGTCGACCCGTAACAGAACACGTTCGCCCTTCTTCAGGTCCCAGCAGGCATTCAGGCCATGGTTATAGGGTCGCTGTGCGACATGTTCCAGATAGGGCAGCAACTGGTCCTCATGGGTGATCTCCACGAAGGGCGGGCAGCGCGGCTTGCGGCTGTCGATCAGCGGCGGCGCGGCATGCCGGGGCAGGGCATCGGGGCGCATTCCAGTACGGGGTGCGGCGTCCTGATGCATCGGGATGATGCTTTCTGGCATGGCGAATCCTCACTTGTGTTTTGCTTGTTTCGAAGAAATTGCATGCAGAAAATGAATAGGTCAACCGATCTTGCTCGATTATCCGCTTAATTGGAGAAATTTTGCATGCTTTCTGATGATTTTCACTGCGAGATTAAATCTGCGGTCAGGCTAGGAGAATCCGGTTCAACTCAGCCGCGTTTAATTTATGAGTAGCAGTAAATCACTTTTCTGGAATCCACACGGGAACGCATGGACTACACTTGGCGGTGGTCGGGAAACATTGCTGAAAACTGCGACAGCAATCCCATTGCAAAATATAGAGGCTTCGGTTCATATCGGGGACTGCGGTTCAGGTTTATTGAATTGGGCCGCATTGTTTGGGAATAGACGCTTGGCATCTCGCATGAAACCCGTCGCCATTCTTCGCCTGCTGCCCGTCCTGTTCTGGCTGGCGGCGCAACTTGTCGTGACCGGGGCCTATGCGGGAACGAATGCGGGGACACCGCTGCTGACCCTGCCGGGCCAGACCACGATAGTGATCTGTACGCCGACCGGATTCGAGACCATCGTCGTGAATGCGGATGGTCAATCCACTCCACCGAAATCTGCATCGCATCCCTGTCAATGGTGCCAGACCTTTGGGTCCATGCCAGTCCTGGCAAGTACGGTGCAGGGTGTGGATATCATCCTGACGATGACCGTTGTGTCCCTGCTATCGGGGCAGGATTCACGCGTTGCCGGTCAATTCGATGGGTTCGGCTATAACAGCCGCGCACCGCCTCCCTCCGTCTAAGTTCTGTCGATCATCACGGGTCCGGCATTCTTGATGATGCCGGACAACAGACTCTGACTTTAGAGAGGGTTATCCAATGTACCGTATGTTTACGGTGGCGTCCTATGCGCTGCTTCTGGCCGCTTTCCTTCTGCTTTCCGTATCCGGGCCGCGCAGTGCCAGTGCCCATGATATCACCATCACCGATATCCTGGGACGGGAGGTGCAGGTTCATCATCCTGCCAATCGGGTGCTGCTCGGCTTCAATTTTGAGGATTTCTACGCCATTGTCGGCCCTGGTGCCTATGACCGGGTGGTCGCGATCTCCCGCCCAACCTGGGAAGGGTGGCGCAAGGCACAGTGGGATGCATATGTGCACGTGGCACCCGGTATCGACGATCTGGTCGATATTGGCGATGTCGAATCCGGCACCTTCAATATCGAAGCGGCGATTGCGGCCAGACCCGATGTTGCGATCCTGGCGGCCTGGCAGTTTTCCGGGCTGGGAAGCGCGGTCGAGAAATTGGAGGCGGCGGGCATTCCCATCGTCGTCGTTGATTACAATGCCCAGACAGTCGAAAAGCACACTGCTAGCACGCGGATCATCGGGGCGGTCATGGGCGCGGAGGAACGCGCGGAAAGACTGGCGCAGGAATACGAGGCGGCGGTGGCTGATGTCGTCGCCCGTGTCGCCGGTGACACGGCTGCGGGAGAGGTGCGCGAAAAGGTCTATGTCGAACTGGGCAACAAGGGGGCAGGGGAATACGGCAACAGTTATGCCGGGACAATGTGGGCCGGAGTCATTGCGCTTGCCGGTGGTGAAAACATCGCGGAGGGGCGGATCGAACGCTGGGGCCCCCTCAATCCGGAATATGTCGTTGCGAGTCAGCCGGACGTCATTCTGATTCCTGGATCGGACTGGGTCGGGAATGAGAAGGCGGTTCTGATCGGTTTCGGATTTGATGCGGAGATGACGCGCGCGCGCCTGCGCCCTTATCTGCACCGACCCGGCTGGTCGGCCTTGCCGGCCGTTCAGTCCGGGCGTGTCTTCAGTGTCTATCATGGTGGCGCGCGGACCCTCTACGATTATGCCTTCCTGCAATACATCGCCAAGGCGTTACATCCGGAGGCGTTTGTGGATATCGATCCGCAGGAAACCCTGAGACGTTATTATGAGACCTATCTGCCGATCCGGGCAGAAGGCAGTTTCATGGTCCAGGTCGAGTGACGGACCAGTCTGTCAGTCCCGCCGGACCCCGTGATCGGGAACTGGCGGGACAATTGGAAGACAGCCAGGGGGCCTATCGGGCGCTGATGCGTCGACGCCTTGTCTTTCTGGCACTGGGCGGAATTGTTCTGTTCGCAGCGGTGGTCCTGGATATCCTGATTGGCCCGGCACTTCTGACCGTGGGAGAAGTGGCATCAGGACTGCTTCTGTCCAAGGACCGGGTCGATCCGATGATCCGTGTCATCGTCCAGGAAATCCGCCTGCCGATGACCCTGATGGCGCTGGTCGTCGGGGCGTCGCTGGGGGTTGCCGGGGCGTTGATGCAGACCATCCTGGCAAACCCGCTGGCCAGTCCCTATACGCTGGGATTTTCGGCAGCAGCCGGATTCGGGGCGGCATTGGTGATCCTAACCGGTGCGCAGTTGCCTTTTATGCCCGCACTCACTGTCCCACTCGCAGCCTTTGGTTCAGCTTGCGTTGCGACAACCCTGGTCTGGGGGTTTGCCACTTATCGCGGAATGACAGCGGAGGTGATGATCCTGGCCGGTATCGCAACATTGTTCCTGTTCCAGTCGCTACAATCACTGGTTCAGTATCTTGCCGCACCGGAAGTGTTGCAGGAAATCGTCTTCTGGCTGTTCGGCAGTCTGATGAGGGCGACATGGATGAGTGTCTGGATTGCAGGCGGCGTGTTCATTGTCTCTGTGCTGTGTGTGCTGCCCGATATCTGGCGTTTGACGGCATTGCGGCTGGGTGATGACCGGGCGCGCAGCCTTGGGGTGGATATTGGGCGGTTGCGGCTGCGGATATTCGCCCTTGTCGCCTTGCTGACCGCGGGGGCGGTAGCCTTCGTTGGCACGATTGGTTTTGTTGGCCTCGTCGCCCCGCATATCGCCCGAATGCTGGTCGGGGAGGATCAGCGTGCTTTGCTGCCGATGTCGGCCCTTGTCGGGGCCCTGGTGATGGCCGGTGCGTCCATCGCGTCGAAGGCGATCTCGCCGGGCGGCATTATCCCTATTGGGATCGTCACCGCCATTTTCGGGGTGCCGTTTCTGTTTGGCCTGATCCTGATCCGCAGGAGGTCTTTCTGGTGACACTGGATCTGATGCAGGTTTCGGTCTCCTATGGCGCGGTTTCTGTTTTGGAACCCGTCACTCTGTCGCTGGAGGCCGGGACAGTGACGGCCCTGATCGGCCCGAACGGCACCGGCAAGTCCAGCCTGCTGAAAGCGACAGCGGGTCTCATCCGGCACGGTGGCAGGGTGCAGCTGTCCGGTGGTCGGGGCAGCATCGTCTACATGCCGCAGGATAGCGGATCGAATTCCTCCCTGACAGTGCTGGAAGTGATCCTGCTGGGCCGGTTGACCGGATTGGGATTCAGGGTATCGCGATCCCTTGTCATAAAGGCGGAGCAGTGTCTGGATCAGTTTGGTCTGCATGACATCCGCCTGTCGCCAATGGATGTACTGAGCGGCGGTCAGCGGCAGATGGTTTTTCTGGCACAGGTTCTGTTTCGAGATCCGGCAGCCCTGCTGCTGGATGAGCCAACGGCTGCGCTGGACCTGCGCCATCAGCTTCTGGTGCTGGAGGCCGTGCGCCAGCACAGCCGCACACGCGGAATTCCCGTCATCGCGGCCATGCATGATCTGTCGCTTGCCGCACATTACGCCGACCGCGTCCTCTGCCTGTCCGGTGGTAGGATTGTTGCGGACGGCACGCCGGAGTCAATGCTGACGGCAGATCGGTTGCGCGCAGTCTATGGCGTTGAGGCATCGGTCGCATACACGTCCTGTGGTACTCTGAGCATCACGCCGTTATATGCGGCTTGATGCAAGATTTCAGTTGTTGGCGTTCCGGCAGCGGCTTACGGTTTTCTATCAACCGGGGCTGTACGGGCCGACCTGTCGGTCCAATGGAGGAAATATCCATGCTGAAGGAATTCAAGGAATTCGCCATGCGCGGCAATGTCATCGACCTTGCGGTCGGGATCATTCTGGGGGCCGCATTCAGTGGTATCGTCACATCGCTGGTCAAGGATGTCATCATGCCGCCAATCGGGATGATCCTGGGTGGTGTAGATTTCAGTGAATTCTTCATCAACCTGTCCGGCACGCCCTATGAAACCCTGGCGGCGGCGCAGGAGGCCGGGGCGGCGACAATCAATATCGGTCTGTTCATCAATACCGTGCTGAATTTCGTGATCGTGGCTTTCGCGATCTTCATTGTCATCAAGCAGATCAATCGCCTGAAAAAGGCACCCCCGCCCGCCGATCCGACGACAAAGGACTGCCCGCAATGCCTGTCATCGGTGCCGATCAAGGCGACCAAATGCGCTTTCTGCACGTCCAATCTGTGAAACGGATACAATTGTGATCCTCGAAAACAGTCTCTTCCTTGGTCGCGGCGATACCGACCAGTATCTTGATCTGCGCATGGCAAACCGCCATGGTCTCGTCGCCGGGGCCACGGGGACAGGCAAGACGGTTACTCTGCGAAACCTGGCGGAAGGATTTTCAGCCGCCGGAATTCCGGTATTTGCCGCTGATATCAAGGGGGATCTCTCCGGCATCGCCGAGGCGGAGACCGGCATGGGCAAGCCATTCCTTGCCAAGCGGGCGGAGGCGATTGGCTGGTCGGATCGCTATCATTTTCAGGGTTTCCCGACGGTCTTCTGGGATCTGTTCGGACAGCAGGGGCATCCCGTTCGCACCACCGTATCGGAAATGGGGCCGGTCCTGCTATCGCGTATGCTCTCCCTCACTGACGCGCAGGAGGGGGTACTGAACATCTGTTTCGATCTGGCAGATGACGAAGGGCTGTTACTTCTGGACCTGAAGGATCTGCGGGCGATGCTGGCGCATGTGGCCGAGAATGCATCGGCGCTTCGGCCAGTCTATGGCAACATCACGACAGCATCTGTCGGGGCCATCCAGCGGGGATTGCTGACTCTGGAGAACCAGGGAGGCGATCATTTCTTTGGCGAACCGGCCCTGGCGCTGTCCGACCTGATGCGTATTGAGGGCGGGAAGGGCGTCATCAACCTGCTTGCAGCGGATCAGTTGATGCAGTCACCCAGGCTCTATGCGACATTTCTGCTGTGGCTGCTGTCGGAACTGTTCGAGGAACTGCCGGAACTGGGCGATCCGGAAAAGCCGCGTCTGGTTTTCTTCTTCGACGAGGCGCATCTGCTGTTCAAGGATGCGCCGCCCGCTCTGCTGGATAAGGTCGCCCAGGTCGTCCGACTGATCCGCTCGAAAGGCGTCGGGGTCTATTTCGTCACCCAAAGCCCTGCGGATATTCCGGATGAGGTTCTGGCCCAGCTTGGCAACCGGATCCAGCATGCCTTGCGGGCCTATACGCCCCGGGAACAGAAGGCAGTCCGGGCCGCTGCGCAGAGTTTCCGGGAGAACCCGACATTCAGTACCGTCGAGGCGATCACGGAACTGGGCGTCGGCGAGGCTCTGGTATCGACTCTAGGTCCGAAAGGCATACCGGGTATCGTCGAACGGACCCTGATCCGCCCACCATGCTCCAGACTCGACCCGCTGTCACCGGCGGAACGGACAGCGGTGCTGCGCCACAGCGCCCTGTCCGGGCGGTATGATACCCTGATTGACCGTGATTCTGCCTATGAGAGGCTTGCCCACCGCGCCGAACAGGATGCCGAACAGGCTGCGGAGGCCAGGCGGCGCGCGGAAGCCGAGAAGGAAGCAAGACGCCGCGCTTCGACGAGCCGCTCAAGCACTGGCCGCAGCCGATCCAGATCGGACTCGATGTTTGAGGTGACGGCGAAAAGCGTTCTGCGCACGGCAGGTCGGGAAATCGGACGAAGCCTGATCAGAGGGTTGCTCGGATCAATCCTTCGCTAACAAAAGCGAGTAGATGTTTGGTTTATAGGAACTGATATTTCTCAGTAGACCGATGCACGATCCGGGATGAAGGCAGCGGCACGGGACAGGGCCTCCGCTTTCTGCTCCTCACTCAACTGTGCGGCCAGGGATTCCGCCGTTTCACCGGCGCGTTTATAACCTGCCTGGGCGGCAAGTGTGAGCCATTTGTAGGCTTCTACCAGATCCTTTTCCAGCCCATCGCCCTTCAGATAGCGGTTTCCGACATGGTTCTGGGCCTGTGCATAGCCCTGTCTGGCGGCGGCAAGGAACCATCGGGCGGACATCTGGCGATTGACCTCCACACCCTGCCCATCGCGATAGCGTTTGCCCATATTGTATTGGGCGCGGTCGAATCCGGCAATGGCCGCGCGCTCGATCCACAAGGCCGCACGGATCTGGCTCTCCGCAACACCGAGTCCGTATTCATACATTTTGCCAAGTGAATATTGAGACCGGACCAGACCGTGATAGGCTGCGCGTTCCAGCCAACCATAGGCTCGATCATAATTCTGCGTGACGCCGTCGCCCTCGATATAGGTAAGGGCGAGATTGTGCATGGCAAGCGCGTGACCGGCCTCTGCCGCTTTGATCCACCACTCGATGGCTTTCTGCTTGTCGATGGCGACGCCGCGTCCTTCGTCATGAAGAACACCTATATTGAACATTGCCTTGGCGCTGCCGCCCTCCGCCAATTCCAGCCAGATGGTGCGAGCTTCATTGAATTCGCCGCGCTGATATGCGCTCCAGCCATCCTGAAAATCGAGAGCAAAGGTTTTGGTCGGCGAAAACAGTCCTGAAATGATCACCCCGACCGTAAAAGTCGTGGCAATCAAAACCAGTTTTCCAGTCCCGACCAGTTTTTCAGTTCCATGAAGCAGCATTGGTCAGTCCCCCTTGCCACCATTATGCTTGGAAGTGATTAATTCGACAAGGGATGTCTTCGTTAATTTTAAGACTGGAACTCAGCAACGTTGTTAGGATTGGGCAGAATACTTGGAAACTTTAAGACGGAGCAGGTTCAAAAGACCGCTAACCTGTTCCCGAGCAATAATCGCTTCGAATTCCTTGCGCTGTGTCAGGGCGAGGCTTTTTCCGTCGATGATAACATCCAGAATTCGCATACCCTTGTCAGACTGACGAACTAGCCATTGGATCGACATCGGGTCGGACCCTTCCTGAACGATCCGGGTTGCGACAACTGCATCGCGGTCCTTGTGGGCTTTGCTGCTTTCAATTTCCAACTGCTGGCCGGAATAGCCGCCGAGGCGCTGAGTATAGACCTGGAGTACATAATCGGCGAAGAGCTCCAGATATTCCTCACGTTCCTCCGCATTGGCCTTGTCCCAGCCGTCATTCAGAACGAACCGACCGATGGTGCGGACATCAAAACTTTCCCCGACGATGGCGCGCAGCTTGGATTCCCGATCTTCAAGGGAAATTGACTGGTCGCGCAGGACCTCGACCGCCCGTTGACCCAGCGTCACAATGAAATCAGAAGCCGCTTCCGGGTCCGTCTGCGCATTGGCAGTCGCCGAAATGGAAAAAAACAGAAACAACGCGGCGATCATACGGGTCATTTTAATCTCCTGAGGGTACGGTGCCAGTTGGCCGACGCTCCATGAGAGGGTGATAAGGGTAACACGAAACGGATGCAAGGCGAACAATGGTCGCAGCCCTGCATTCACATGCTTCTGATACTGTATTCGATCACCGAAACAGGAGGGATTTGAGTCCACCGAGTGGCAAAACCGTGGCAAGACCGATGGTTATCAGACCCAGCCCGAAAAATTCGGTCATGCCGAGCTTTTCTCCCAGTAAAATGAAACTCAACATCAGACTGGCAAGTGGAACGATCAGGATAGCAATGGAGCAGAATGCAATATCGGTGAGTTTCAACATGGTCGACCAGCACCAGAAGCCAAGCCCCTGACTCAGAACCGCCGTACAGGCCGCCGCGATCAGGGCCTCTGCGGAAACGGAATTAACCCAGGTCTGAGGTTCCAGCATCAGTCCGACAGACAACAGCGGTACGCCTCCCAAAATCAGCATCCAGGCGGTAAGGACAGAAACCGGGGTCTGAAACCGAAATTCCTTTTGCAGGGTCGAGCCGATGCTCCAGACCAGGGCACCACTCAGAACGGCAACGACACCAAGGGGGAAGCCGTGTTGGGAAATTGCATGAAGCTCGTTCCAGGTCAGAACCAGAACGGCGGCGATACCGGCGGCGACACCGAACAACCGGATCGCTGTTACTTTCTCTTTCAGAAACACGACCCCGATGACCAATGCGAAGAAGGGCATGGTATAGGCGAGGAGGGCGGTACGACCGGCCGGTAGAAGACTGACTCCCAGGGCGGAGAGATAGAACCAGCAGAATACCAGGAATAGTGCACAGAGCCCGATCCGGCGTATTTCCCCGGTTCCGGGCAGCAGCCGTCTGCCGGTCGCAAGGGCGATCAGCATCAGGATGCTTGCAGCCAGCAAGGCTGATCCGCCGCGAAGGGTTATCAGTGGGATTTCATAGGCCGCAATCTTCAGTAACGGCCACATCGACCCCCAGAAGAAGGTGAGGGCGAACAGCATAATCCAAGCGCGTCCCGGTATTACGGGTACCATACGGGCCTGATCTCCACCTTGTCCTACGTCGGGGGCAGTTCTCACATGAATGCCTGAATTCCGGTCTGGGCACGCCCGAGGATCAGGGCATGGACGTCATGAGTCCCTTCATAGGTATTGACCGCTTCCAGGTTCATCATGTGACGGATGACGTGATATTCATCGGATACCCCGTTGCCGCCATGCATATCCCGCGCGACCCGCGCGATATCCAGCGCCTTGCCGCAACTGTTGCGCTTGATCAGAGAGATCAGTTCGACGGGGCAACGGTCTTCATCCTTCAGTCGTCCGGCGCGCAGGCAACCCTGTAGGCCCAGAGAAATTTCCGTCTGCATGTCTGCCAGTTTTTTCTGGATCAACTGATTGGCGGCAAGCGGACGTCCGAACTGCTTGCGGTCCATGACATAGCTGTGGGCCTGCATCCAGCAGAATTCCGCCGCGCCCATCGCGCCCCAGGCGATGCCGTAGCGCGCATTATTCAGGCAGCCGAACGGGCCTTTCAATCCGCTGACATTCGGCAACAGGTTTTCTTCGGGGACGAAAACCTCATCCATCATGATCATGCCGGTAATCGAGGCGCGCAGGCTGAACTTGCCTTCGATTTTCGGCGTCTCAAAACCTTTCATGCCGCGTTCCAGAACGAAGCCTCGAATGACCCCATCCTCCGTCTTGGCCCAGACCACGGCGACATCGGAAATTGGCGAATTGGTAATCCAGTTCTTGGAACCGGAAATCCTGTAGCCGCCATCAACCTTTTTCGCGCGGGTGACCATGGAGCCGGGGTCGGAGCCGTGATCCGGCTCGGTCAGACCGAAACAGCCGACCCATTCGCCGCTGGCCAGTTTGGGCAGGTATTTACGGCGCTGTTCGTCGGACCCGTAGGCGTTGATCGGATGCATCACCAGGGAGCTTTGAACCGACATGGCCGAGCGATAGCCGCTGTCCACCCGTTCCACTTCGCGCGCCACCAGCCCGTAGGAGGTATAATTGACACCGGCCCCGCCATATTCAGGGTCGATGGTCATGCCCAACAGGCCCAACTCGCCCATTTCCGTCATTATCTCGCGGTCGAACCGCTCATGCCGGTTGGCCTCCAGTACCCTGGGCATCAGTTTGTCCTGGCAGTAGTCACGGGCGGTATCGCGGATCATCCGCTCCTCTTCGGTCAGTTGATCTTCCAACAGGAAGGGGTCTTGCCAATCGAAGTGCGCGAGGATCTTGCGGTCGCTCATTATCATATTCCTTATGCGATCAGGGTCGATGTCGGACAATCTAGTTCTTTGTGCTAGCGCCGTCGATAGCCGCTGTAAAGAAGTATTTTAAGCTTAAAACAATAAGGATCAAATCATTTGCTTGGACGGCATCGCGGCGCAGGCATAAAATAGGGCCATGAACAGAAAACCGATGCCCGCCAACAAGACCATCCTACCCCAGGGGGCACTGATCGAATTCGTGCCACAGGGGCGTTATGTGAAAGTGTCGGCAGTCGATCCGGTCACATATATCGAAGTCTCAATCGTCGGCGATGCAGCAGCGGGTGAACATGTCCTGACGCAGCAGGTGGTCCGCAAGCTGGAACGCATGGTTTACAAGCGTAAATTCGATCAGGAAGCACTCGCCCGCGCCGCCGATGGCGCGATCCCCAGAGCCCGCCGACGGGAAACCCCCAGCGGCTGGGATCTGTAAGGGATACCTGTTGCTACTGACCACCCCCCAGTTCATGGACATAGACAGTCAGCATCTTGATCACGGTAGGGCTGAGGCGGTTTTCCCAGGATGGCATGACGCCATGGCGCGGTTGGTGCACCTGGGTTTCGATTTCCTTTGCCGTTCCACCATAGAGCCAGACCGCATCATTCAGGGCGGGCGCACCGAGTTCCTGCATGCCACTGCCGTCTTCCATATGGCAGGCGGCGCATTGTTCGGCATAAACCGCCCCACCGTTTTCAGCAGCGACTGCATCATGTTCCAGACCTGACATGCCCAGCACATATTGCGCGGTATTCTTGATTTCATCGGTGGACAGCATACCCATCGCGCCGTAAGCGGGCATTTCCGAGAACCGGCTGTCGTCGTTCTGGTTCCAGCGAATGCCATATTGAATTGTCGTATGGATCGCCTCCAGATCACCGCCCCACAGCCAGTCGTCATCCTGAAGATTCGGATAACCAGGCCCACCGGTCGCACCGGTACCATGGCACGCAGCGCAATTCTCCGCAAAGGCGGCACCGCCGCCAGCGATGGAAAAGGCCAGCATTTCAGAATCTCGTCGGATATCGGTCAGGTCCGATGTTCCGATTTTTTGCAGGATGTCACCTTTCGCGGCTTCGGCAGCGGCAATCTGCTGTTCCACTTCATGCCGGGCGGAATAATCGGAAGTTCCGGCAAAATAGGTCTTGCCCAGCGGGATCGATGGAAAGATCACCATATACCCGATCGAATAGACGATGCTGATATAGAAGACGTAGAGCCACCAGCGGGGCAGAGGGTTGTTCAGTTCCCGCACCCCGTCCCATTCATGGCCGGTGGTTTCAACGCCGGTGACTGCATCCCGTAATTCGCTTTTCTTATTGGCATCATTCGACATGGTGCTGTTCCTTATTTCCGCCGGTCTGGACCGGCATCATCCTCAAGCGGGATTCGGGCTGCATGATCCATTTCCGCCTGACGCTTGCGGCTGGGCCACAGCGCGTAGCCTATGGCGATGAGGAACATCAGCAGCAGCCAGACATTCCATCCGGCATTCGCGAGTTCGACGATCTTGTCCATCATAGCTCTGGTTTCCTTTACTGGCGCAGGGCGTCGGCATCGTACTGGCTGAAATCGACCAGGGTGCCGAGCATCTGCAAATAGGCGACCAGCGCGTCCATTTCGGTCAACTGCGTCGGATCGCCGTCGAAATCACCCACTACCGCGCCGGGATAGCGGGCCTGCACGGAATCCCAATCACCATCGGGATCGGCCTGGGCCTTCATGTCGGCTGTGGCATTCTCGATCATCTCCTCTGTATAGGGGACACCGACATAGGTCAGCGCCTTGAGGTGATCGGCCATGTCTTCCTTGAGGACAGTATCGGCTAGCCACGGGTATCCAGGCATGATCGATTCCGGCACGACCGCGCGGGGATCGACAAGATGAAGAACCTGCCAGTCGTTCGAGTATTTGCCACCAACCCGTGCCAGATCCGGCCCGGTGCGCTTCGAGCCCCATTGGAACGGATGGTCGTACATGCTTTCCGCAGCGATGGAATAGTGGCCGTAGCGCTCGACCTCGTCCCGGAAGGGCCGGATCATCTGCGAATGGCAGTTATAGCAGCCTTCTCGCAGGTAGATATTCCGCCCGGCCAATTCCAGCGGCGAATAGGGGCGCACCCCGTCCACTTCCTCGATGGTGCTTTCGATGGTGAACAGGGGTACCAGTTCCACGATCCCGCCGATGGAGACGGTGACCAGGACCAGAACCGTCATCAGCGAGACGTTTTTTTCGATAATCTTGTGTTTGATCAATGACATGATTTCGTTCCCCTCACTCTGCCGGAACCGGAGAGGCGAGCCGGTTTGCGCCAGCCTCCTCACGCAGGTCGCCCCGCATTGTGCGGTAGAGGTTGTAGACCATGATCAGCGCCCCGATCAGGAAGAACACGCCGCCGATGGCCCGGATCACATAGAAGGGGTGCATCGCCTCTACCGTCTCGACGAAGCTGTATTGCAGGAAGCCCAGTTCGTCATAGGACCGCCACATCAGGCCCTGCAGGATGCCCGATACCCACATCGAGGTAATGTAGAGGATGATGCCGATGGTCGCGATCCAGTAGTGCCAGGCGACCAGGGTCAGGCTGTAGAGACGCTCGCGATGCCACAGAACGGGCACCAGGAAATAGAGCGCCCCGAAGCTGATCAGTGCGACCCAGCCCAAGGCCCCGGAATGGACATGCCCGATGGTCCAGTCGGTATAATGGCTGAGCGAATTGACAGCCCGCACGCTCATCAATGGCCCTTCAAAGGTCGACATGCCATAGAAGGCGACGGCGGTGACCATGAAGCGCAGCACTGGGTCGGTCCGCAGCTTCTCCCAGGCGCCGCTCAATGTCATGATTCCATTGATCATCCCGCCCCAACTCGGCATCCAGAGCATGATGGAGAAGACCATACCTAGCGTCTGAGCCCATTCCGGCAGTGCCGTATAGTGCAGGTGGTGCGGCCCGGCCCAGATATAGAGGAAGATCAGCGACCAGAAATGGACGATGGAAAGGCGATAGGAATAGACCGGGCGGTTCGCCTGTTTCGGAATGATGTAGTACATCATCCCCAGGAAACCGGCTGTCAGGAAGAACCCGACCGCATTATGACCGTACCACCACTGGGTCAGTGCATCCTGAACGCCTGCGAAGGCCGAATAGCTTTTCGCGCCAAGGAAGGAGACCGGCATCGCCATGTTGTTGACGACATGGAGCAGCGCGACTGTGACGATGAAGGCCAGATAGAACCAGTTCGCGACATAGATATGCGGTTCCTTCCGGCGCATGATCGTGCCCAGAAAGACGATCAGATAGGCGACCCAGACGACGGTCAGCCACAGATCGACAAACCATTCCGGTTCAGCGTATTCGCGGCCTTGAGTGACCCCGGTGACATAGCCCAGGGCCGCCATGACGATGAAGAGCTGGTAGCCCCAGAAAATGAACATTGCCAGTTCGCGCCCGCCATAGAGCGCCGCCCGACAGGTCCGCTGCACGACATGCAGCGAGGTTGCGAACAGCGCACAGCCGCCAAAGGCGAAGATCGCTGCGGAGGTATGCAGCGGTCGCAACCGCCCGAAGGACAGCCAGGGCAGATCGAAATTCAATACTGGGAATGCCAGTTGAAAGGCGATCAGGGTTCCGACCAGAAAGGCAACAACGCCCCACAGGGCGGTCGCGACGGTGAAGTACCGAACGACGGTTTCGTCATAATCCGGCACCGCAGCCGCATCGGCATGCGCAATGCTCATCTTGTTTTCTCCAACTCTCCAACCGCGTGTCCCCGGACTCGACCCATCTAGGTGGATCGATCTCCATACTCTATGCCCCATCCAAACCACCCCGACATTGATACAGGTCAAGGCATCATCATTTCAGAGCAGGCATATACGGTTGGAAAATCGCTTCCATTTGGAGAAACACGGAATGGCCAGCTATGGATTGGGAATAGTGAGCACCATCATCGCCCTGCTGGGTCTGTTCATGGCCAGCGGCGCGCAGGATGTGACAATGGAATGGACGGGTTATCTGCTGACCCTGTTCGGTGCGACCTTCACCTATGGGCTGATCATCCGCAATACCGGGCACTGATCCCCTTTTCGGATAGACATGCGTCAACCAGATCGCCGATAGCCAGGGATGCGGTAAGTCCGGGACTTTCGATTCCATACAGACAGACTAGTCCGGCAATGCCGTGCTCCGCCGGACCGTCGATGCGGAAATCGTCGCCGACACTGCCACGCGGCAGCAATTTCGGGCGGATACCCGCATAGCCGGGGGTCAGGGCACCATCGGCAAGACCGGGATAATAGCGCCGTATGGCTTCGTAGAAGGCAATTCCCCGTGCCGGATCGACCTCGTAGACTCCGGGATCGCTCAGACCGTCGATCCATTCGGTATCGGGGCCGAATCTCAGTCCGCCTGCCATATCGAAAGTCACGTGTACGCCAAGTCCCGCCTGGACGGGAACCGGATAGATCAGATGCCGGAACGGCGACCTGCCCGAGGTCGTGAAGTAATTACCCTTGCAGAAATACTGCCCCGGTATCCGGTCCGCCGGGAACCCGGTTAGAGAGCGCATCACTGTCTGGCTGTGCAGGCCCGTCGCCACCACAACCTCTCGCGCCAGCAGGTCCATCGGAGTCACCCCGCCACATCGCAGCAGGATTCCGTCTGGGCGTATCTCTCCACCCTCAACCTGCGTATGGAATGCGATCATTGCCCCCGCTGCCTCCGCATCACCCTGATAGGCCAGCATCACCGCATGGCTGTCGATGATACCGGTGGAGGGGGAGAGCAGGGCGCGGGTGCAGTGCAGCGCCGGTTCCATCTCCCGCGCTTCCGCCCGCTCGACCCAGCGCAGGTCCGCAACTCCGTTTGCCTCGGCCTTCTCCCGAATCCCGGCCAGCACCGCTTCCTCCTCTGGCGAGGTGGCGACGATCAGCTTGCCACAGCGGTGGTGCGGGATACCGCGTTCCTCGCAGTATCGATAGAGTGCCTGCTTTCCCGCAACGCAGAGCCGGGCCTTCAGACTGCCTTTCGGATAGTAGATCCCGGCATGGATCACCTCACTGTTGCGCGAACTGGTTCCGGTGCCGATGGCCTCGGCCGCCTCCAGCACGATCACGTCCCGGCCATCTTCCGCAAGCCGTCTGGCACAGGCCAGCCCCACGACACCCGCGCCAATCACAACTGTATGAACCATTTCCATCATGCGATTCCGGCATCGTTGGATTTGCAAATCCGGCGAAGACGCATAGGCTCCACTCCCAAGGACCAACAGGCAACAATAACGGGATGGGGTAGGACGTGACCGATCACAAAAACCATAGCGACGACACCGTAGCTGTCCATGCCGGACGCCATCCTCAGGACAATCTGGGCGTGGTCAACCCGCCCGTCTATCATGCCTCCACCATCCTGCATCCGACGCTGAAATCCTGGGAGGGACGCAAGGAGGGCACGGTGCACAAGGTCGGTCGCCATTCAGTGATGTATGGCCGCATGGGTACGCCGACGCAGTTTTCCCTGCGTGATGCCCTGACCGAGCTTGAAGGAGCTGCCGATACCGAACTGGTACCCAGTGGCATGGCCGCCTGCGCTCTCTGTTTCGCCGCCTTTGCGGAGCCGGGCGCGCATTTCCTGATCCCCGACAGCGTTTATGAGCCGGTGCGCAAGCTGGGTGTCGGTCATCTGACGCAACTTGGCTGCACGGTCGAATTCTATGACCCGTTGATCGGGGCCGGGATCGCCGATCTGATACGCCCGCAGACGAAACTGATCTGGACTGAGGCACCGGGATCGCTGACCTTCGAGATGCAGGATCTCCGCGCCATCGCCGCCGTCGCAAAGGCGAAGGGCATACCGACCGGCATCGATAATACCTGGGGGGCGGGCTATTTCCTCAAACCCTTGGAACTGGGGATCGACCTGTCGGCCCATGCACTGACGAAATACCCCTGCGGTCATTCCGATGCGATGCTGGGCAGCATCTCCTGTGCGACCCAGGACCTTTATGAGCGTATTCACGCGACCGGCATGGCCTATGGCAACAGTGTCGCGCCGGATGATGTCTATCTGGTGCAGCGCGGGCTGCGCACCCTGCCGACCCGCCTGAAGCGGCATCAGGAAAACGGCCTGCAAATCGCCCGCTGGATGGAGCAGCGCCCGGAAGTGCTGCGTGTGATGCATCCGGGTCTGGAAAGCGACCCCGGCCATGCGATCTGGAAGCGGGATTTCACCGGTGCCTGCGGTTTGTTCGGCGTGGTGTTGGACGCCCCCGACCGCGACCGCCTGGTCGCGATGATCGAAGGCTACGATCTGTTCGGGATCGGGGCCAGTTGGGGCGGATACGAAAGCCTGTGCATCACCGCCTATCCGGACCGCATCCGCACCACCATGCCCTGGACCGAAAAGGGCCAAGTACTGCGCTATCATATCGGTCTGGAAGACCCCGCCGACCTGATCGCCGACCTGGAAGCCGGGTTCGAGCGGCTGGCGGGGAGGGCATAGACCCAGCCCGCCAATATCCGGCCCTACATGTTCGGATAGGTCGGGCCTTCGCCGCCCTGCGGGACGACCCAGTTGATGTTCTGGGTCGGGTCCTTGATATCGCAGGTTTTGCAGTGGACACAGTTCTGGTGGTTGATCTGCAGACGCGGATTGCTGCCATCTTCCTCCCGCACGATCTCATAGACACCGGCGGGGCAATAGCGCTGGGCCGGTTCATCATATTGCGCCAGATTGATCGTGATCGGGACCGATGCATCTTTCAGCGTCAGGTGAACCGGCTGATCTTCCTCGTGATTGGTGCCGGAAAAGGCAACATTGGTCAGCCGGTCGAAGCTGATCACGCCATCCGGTTTCGGATAATCGATCTTTCGACACTCTGCAGCGGGTTTCAGGGAAGCATGATCCGGGCCATGATGGTGGATCGTCCAGGGAGCCTTGCCCCGGAACAGATAGGTATCGATGCCGGAATAGAGCAGCGCCGCCCAGAACCCCCATTTGAAGGACGGGCGGATGTTGCGCACGGCATACAGTTCTTCCCAGACCCAGCTTTTCTTCAATGCCTCAGGATAGGCGGTGATCTCACGCGGGGCCTCTGCGCCTGATCCGGCGGCGCTGGTGAGGGCTTCAAAGATCGCCTCTGCGGCGGTCATACCCGACTTCATCGCGGTATGGGTGCCCTTGATCTTCGGCACGTTCAGGAATCCGGCCTCGCAGCCGACCATCATGCCGCCGGGGAAGGTCAGTTTCGGAATCGATTGATAGCCGCCTTCATTCAATGCCCGCGCGCCATAGGACACACGCTTGCCGCCTTCCAGGATCTTGCGAATCTCCGGGTGGTGCTTGAAGCGCTGGAATTCCATATAGGGATAAAGATGCGGGTTCTCATAGTCGAGGCCGATCACATAGCCGATGGAAACCTGGTTTCCATTCAGGTGATACAGGAATGAACCGCCATAGGTCTTTGTATCCATTGGCCATCCGGTTGTGTGAATGATCTTGCCCGGCTCCGATTTCGCCGGGTCGATTTCCCACAATTCCTTCATGCCCAGACCATAGGTCTGCGGCTCCGCATCCTGGCGCAGGTCAAAGCGCTCCATCAGCATCTTGCCCAGATGCCCGCGACACCCTTCGGAAAAGACCGTCTGCTTCGCCCAGAGCTCCATGCCGACCTGGAACATCGGGCCTTCGCTGCCATCCTTCAGGCGGCCCATATCACCGGTCGCGACACCCTTCACGCTGCCATCCTCATGATACAGGATCTCGGCGGCGGCGAAGCCCGGATAGATCTCGACTCCCATCGCCTCGGCCTGTTCGCCCAGCCAGCGGCAGAAATTGCCAAGCGATATGATGTAGTTGCCGTGGTTGTTCATCTGCGGCGGGGTCGGCAGGCGGAAGGCCTTGGTATTGGTCAGGAAGAGAAAGTGATCGTCCTTGGCGGGCGTATCGAGCGGCGCGCCCTTTTCCTGCCAGTCCGGGATCAACTCGTTCAACGCGCGCGGCTCCAGCACCGCACCGGACAGGATATGCGCACCGATTTCCGCGCCTTTCTCGATCACGCAGACGGCGATTTCCTTGCCGGTCTCCTGCTCAAGCTGTTTCAGGCGGATGGCGGTGGCAAGGCCGGATGGGCCGGCACCGACGATCACCACGTCATATTCCATGCTTTCGCGCTGGACGGCTTCCTGGCTGGCTTCGGACATTCCCGTGATCCTTATCTTGGCGGATGGCTGATTGCCGGGCACAATAGCGAAGACGCTCGAAAGTGCAATGATGGTTGGCGACGGGAACGTGTTGGAAAGCGACGTAGAATCCCTGATTTCAGCGCTCGAATGGCAGATTGCCATGGGGGCCGACGAGGCGCTGCTGGACCAGCCCTGCGATCGCTATTTGGAATCGGAAGCCAGCAAGGCCGCGAAACAGGCAGTGGTTCCGCAGGCGCAAAGCCGAGTCGAGCCTTCGTCTGCTGCCCCCGCTCAGCCCACCCGTTCCGATGATGCACCTCTGGGGGCCGCCGAGGCCGCCGCTCAGGCACGGCTTGCTGCCGAATCCTGTTCATCGCTGGAGGCCCTGCGAACGGCGCTGGAGGCTTTCGAGGGCTGTGATCTTAAGAAATACGCCAACAGCCTGGTCTTCGGGGCCGGTGCGGTCGGTGCGCCCGTCATGCTGATCGGCGATGCGCCGGATGCCGGGGAGGACAGGGCAGGCACCCCCTTTGTCGCCGATTCCGGTCTGCTGCTGGACCGGATGCTGGCAGCCATCGGTTTGAGCCGCGAGACCGTCTATCTCGCCAATTCGGTCTATTGGCGTCCGGCAGGCAACCGCTCCCCCAATGAAGGAGAAATCGCGATCTGCCGCCCCTTCCTGGAAAAGCAGATCACCCTCGTCGCGCCCCACCTGCTGCTGCTGGCAGGCGGTCAGGCCGTCGCCAGTCTGGTCGGCGGCAAGCAGGGGATCACCCGCAGCCGTGGCAAATGGTACGATGTCCAGATTGCCGGACAAACGATCCCGGCCCTGGCAACCTTCCACCCCGCCTATCTGCTGAAAACCCCGGTCGCCAAACGCCAGGCCTGGCACGACCTGCTGACACTCCAGCGCCGGATACAGGAATTGGGGATTACGCCTCAGGAGTAACGGGAAGATTTATCGCAGAGGACGCCGAGGAGGCGCAGAGGGAAGGGCGCAGGCCGATGTATCCCCGCTAAATGTTCCCCCAGACCGTCTTACCCGCGAAGGCGGGTAACCAGAGCGGCAGGGTTAATGCGCGCCTGCCGCTCTGGACCCCGGATAGTCGCTGTCGCGCCTTCCGGGGTGACGAGTAAGATTTAACGCAGCCACACTCTCACAACCCTCCGCGTCCTTTGCACCTTCTCTGCGCTCTTTGCGGTAAACCCTTTGAACGTGACAAGACCCGCCTTCCGGGGTGACAGACGGGGAGTGAGCCAGTACGGTCGCCGCCGGGAAATCTGATCATCACACTCACTGAAACGGGAAGCACCGCACGATGCGATATAACAAACTTGGCCATACGGATCTGGATGTCAGCGTCGTCTGCCTGGGCACGATGACCTGGGGCGAGCAGAATACCGAGGCCGAGGGCCATGCGCAGATGGATTATGCCCTGGATCAGGGCGTCAATTTCTGGGACACGGCGGAGCTTTATGCTGTGCCGCCCCGGGCCGAGACCTATGGCAGGACGGAGGAGATCATCGGCACCTGGTTCCGCAAGACCGGACGCCGGTCGGAAGTCATCCTGGCCAGCAAGGTCGCGGGACGGGCGACACGGCTGCCCTATATGCGCCCGCATCTGTTCGATGGTGAGACCCGTCTGGACCGCCAGTCGATCCTGGAGGCCTGCGATGCGAGCCTGAAGCGGTTGCAGACCGATTATATCGACCTCTATCAACTGCACTGGCCGGAGCGGGAGACGACCACCTTCAACACACTGGGCTATTCCCACACGCCCGAGACGGACGGGTTCCCCATCGAGGAAAGCCTGCGCGCGCTGGCGGAACTGGTGGCGGCGGGGAAGGTCCGGCATGTCGCGGTGTCGAACGAGACCCCCTGGGGGATGATGGAATTCCTGCGTTTGGCCGATCAGGCCGGATTGCCGCGCATCGCCTCGATCCAGAATCCCTACAACCTGCTGAAACGGGATTTCGAATTCAGCCTGGCGGAAATGTCCTGTCGCACCGGGGTCGGGCTGCTGGCCTATTCGCCGCTGGCGATGGGGGTTCTGTCCGGGAAGTATCTGGACAGGGCGATGCCGGAAGGGTCGCGCATGGCCCTCTTCGGGGAGTATTTCCCGCGCTATCGATCCGAACGGGCAACGCAGGAAACGGCGAAATATGTCGCCGTCGCGCGCAGGCACGGCCTTGACCCGGCGCAGATGGCCAATACCTTCGTCAACATGCAGCCTTTCGTCACCGCCAATATCATCGGCGCGCGGACGATGGACCAGTTGGCGGCCGCCGTGGCGACTGGTGAGATGGTGTTGTCAAAAGATGTCCTGGACGAAATAGAAACCATTCACAAGGCGACGCCAATCGGGTATTAAGGGGGTGGGGTTGATCCTGACCCCATATATAGTGGAGGCGCGCCATGATCAGGCTTTTCGTCGCCCTGCCTGTCCCGGACTCTGTACGGGATGCGCTGACCCGGTTGCAGAACGGGCTCCCCGGTGCCCGTTGGACCGATCCGGATAATTTCCACCTCACCCTGCGGTTCATTGGAGAGATCGATTTCGGCCTGGCCGAAGACCTCGCCCATATGCTGATGCGTATCGATGCGCCTGCCTTCGACGTGACGCTGGACCGGTTGGGCTGGTTCGGCAACAAACGTCGACCCAGCGCCCTGATCGCCCAGGCCCGCAAGGATGAAGGGCTGTTACACCTTCAGCGCAAGATCGAATCCGTCGCCGTGCGCTGCGGCCTGCAACCGGAAAGCCGTAAATTCCTGCCGCATGTCACCCTGGCACGGTTGAAGACGACCAGTGTGGAGGAAGCCGAACGCTTCGTCGCCGAACGCCGTCTGGCACACCCGGAACGGTTCGAGGCGGATCGCTTCGTCCTGTATTCCAGCTTCCTGGCGCATACCGGCCCGATCTATACCGAGGAAGCGGACTACTATCTGCGCTATGCGGCCTACGCGGCGGCGGAGTAGTAGAGCCATGGGTAGGGGGATCAGGCCTGTTTGATCACCTTGCGGGGGAACAGGCTGCGGATTCCGGCCGGGATCAGGTAGCCGAAGAAGAATCCCAGAAAGGCATGCGCGCCACCGCTGACCGAAAGGGGCAGGGTCGGGGTGAAGTCGGTCAGGGTGTTCCTGGCGATATCCGGTTCCAGATGGAAGGCGATCTCAATCGCGATCATGTACCAGGGCGCATCCCGAAGTCGCGCCTGTGCCTCCGTCAGACGTTTCTGGCGCTGAAGCAGGGCGATCATTGCCTTGCCCTCGCTCTGGATCACGCCATCGTCATTGTCCTGGAAGCGGCGGATATAATCATAGCGGTCGACCCCCGCTGCCATCGCGCGTTCATCAAGTCCCGTGACCTGTGCAGAGATTTCGTCAAGCGCCCCGCCGATCCGCTGCAGATACTGATTGTGATAGGCTGGCAGTTGCGAAACCAGCGCGGCGCAGATCAGTGCGAAACCGATGTGAAGGGCACGCAGCATGCGGTTACTCCCTCGATCCATGTTACCTAAACAGCGTTCTGGGGCATCATAGACCGACTCGCCCCCGCTTTGGTATCTTCCGATTTCAGCGATGTGCTACCCTTGCACCTGTGCCAGCACCGCCTGAAACAGTTCCGATTCAGGATCCGCCAGGGAATCGGCAATCGTGAAATGGTTCAGGCCGGGGCATTCCAGATAGCGGATGTCCTTGCGGCGGTCGGCCCAGTGATCGGCATAGTCGCGGCTTTGTCGGCGGAATTCGTCGCTCTCGTCTCCCCCGACGGCGGCGATGAAGGGGCCGGTCGCCACAAGATTGAGGAATACCGGGCTGCTCTGGCGGGCAGTCTCCTCCGTCAGACCCAGTGCATTGTTCAGGCCGGTATGGCGCAGCGGTTCCAGATCGAACAGGCCGGAAATCGAGACCACGCCCTTGATCAGATCGCGGGGCAGATCCGGATCAATCTGCGGCCAGTGGGTGGATGCCAGCATGGCGACCAGATGCCCGCCTGCGGAATGGCCACTGGCGGTGATCCGATCCCGGTCACACCCATATTCCCCGGCGATGCCATGCAATAATTTCAGGGCCTCGCGGCATTCGGTGATGATGTCGCTGATGGTGCCCGGCGGACAGAGGGAATAGTTCAGAACCGCGACCGCGACCCCCGCCTTGACCAGTTCGGCGCAGAGATGCCCATTGTCGCGCTTGTCCAGGGCCTGCCAGTAGCCGCCATGGATATAGACATGCAGCGGCGGCGATTTTACCCCGTCAGGTATGTAGATATCCAGCGTCTGGCTGGGCTTGGTCCCGTAATGCAGTTCCGCCGTGCGTGATTTCTGCCACGCGCTCCCTTCGACCCGCCAGCGGGCCATGATATCGGCGGCGTCGGAAACTGTCGCACGCGGGCTGTACTGAAAGGACAGTTCGGCGGCGGTATAGGAACCGAAAACGATCTCCTTCGATTCAGGCGGCACCAGCGCATTGGCTGTCAGGGTCAAGCTATCCCCGGCGAGCAGCGCCACCTGTCCGAAATTGCCCCCCAAAGCCTCGCGATACATCAGGTCCAGTGCGGGTAGCATCGCTTCGAAAGCAGCGGGATCAGGGGTCTGGATCGTCAGGCTTCGGATATGCGGCGGGGCGGCACCCTGTCGCGCCAGATCGGCCCCCAACGCGCGGGCGGCGGCATAGAGTCCCGCTTCCAGATCGGTATCCGGAAAATCCCCAGACGTCGCCGTGACGGCACGATCCTCAGGACCGGGCGTCGGGGCAGGGGCACTCTTGTCTCGCCAGGTAATCAGCATAAAAAATCCTCTCGGGAATTGGGCACTCGGTTATCGGCGCATCGCCCGGGCCAGCATTGCCGCGCCCAGCACCTCCGCCCCGGCGGCCAAGTCGGCGGCGGTGGCGGATTCAATTTCATTATGGCTGATCCCGTCCTTGCAGGGGACAAAGACCATCGCGGTCGGCTGCAGCCCGGCCATGTAGCAGGCATCATGCCCGGCCATGGAGAAGATATCCATCACCGGGCGCTCCAGTTCCTGCGCGCCGGAGCGCAGCAGATCGACAAGCTCCGGGTCAAACAGGATCGGATCCTCCCGGTCCAGCACATGGCATTTGACTGTAACACGACCGGCTGTCTGCTCAGCAGCCATCACGTCGGCGATCTTCTGTTCCATCGCCTGATGCCCCTCTGCAGTCGGGTGGCGCAGGTCGATGGTGAAGGAAACTGTACCGGGAATGGTATTGCGCGAATTCGGATGCACGGTCAATGCACCAACAGTGCAGACACCCTGAGGCGGAAAATCGAGGCCGATACGCTCCAGTGCCAGCACCAGCCGCGCGGCGGCGGTCAGGGCATCCCGCCGCATCTCCATCGGCATCGTCCCGGCATGACCTTCCATCCCGGTGACTGTCACGTCATAGCGGGTCTGGCCGCGCGCGCCGGTCACGATCCCGACGGCATACCCCTCCCGCTCCAGGATCGGGCCTTGCTCGATATGCGCTTCGAACAGGCTGTCATAGCTGCGACCACCCAGGGGCAGTCTACCCTTCGCACCGATTTCGATCAGTGCATCCTCGAACCGCATTCCTTCTGCATCCCGCGCGTCATAGGCAGTTGCGATATCCACCTTTCCGGCATAGAGGGCCGATCCGCTATGGGCGAAGCGGGTGCCTTCCTCATTCGTCCAGGCGACGATTTCAATGCTGCGCTCGGTCTCGATCCCGGCATCGTTGAGGGCACACAGGACTTCCAGTCCCGCCAGCACGCCATAGGCCCCGTCATACTTGCCACCGGTCGGCTGGGTGTCGAGATGACTGCCGGTGCAGACGGCGGGCAGGGTAGGGTCGCGCCCTTCACGCCGTGCAAACAGATTACCGACGCAATCGCTCTCCACCCGACATCCGGCACTTTCCGCCCAGTGGGTGAAAAGTGCGCGGGCCGCCTGATCTTCGCGGGTCAGCGCCTGTCGATTGACGCCTCCCTTCAGTGTTGCGCCAAGTTTTGCCAGTTCCTCATGGGCCTGCCAGAGCCGGTTGGTGTCGATTGGCAGGCTGGGATGGTTGCGCAAGGATTTATCTCCGATTTCAGTAGCCAGGACTCTGGATTGCGACCGACTTCGGGATATGACCTGCCGCGACCGGGTCCGGTGCCTGTTTCTCGACCCGGTCTACCACCTCGAATCCGGCAAGCTGATAGCCACGCAGAGCCTTGGGATGGTCGAGGGTACAGGTATTGACCGTCAGCTTTGCCGGTTGTGGATCGCGTGACCAGGCGCAATCAATGCCCCAGTCCAGCAGATAGGGGCCGAGGCCGAGCCCGATATATTCCGGTAGCAGCCCGAAATAGGCGACCTCCGCCAGGTCCGGCATCGAAGTGAAATCCAGTTCGATAAAGCCAGCGGGGACACCCCCCATGGAGAGTATGTAGATTTCCACCGCCGGGTCCTGAATGATCGTGGCGATCCTGGCATCGCTCATCGCGCGGCGTTCCCACCACAGCCAGGGATCGCCGATCGTATGCTGCATATAGCGATAGAAGGATACGGTCGGATGATGCGCCCGCATCAGCGACAGCGGCAGAATCGTCACCGGAGGCTTCGTCAGGGCACGGTTCGGTGCTTCGGTCATTTCCAGATAGGTGATGGTGACATCCAGCATCCGGGGTGTCGTCATATCGGTAGAGGGAACTGCCGGTTCCACCAGCCATTTCGCCATCAGGCTCCGCGGCTCCAGTCGATAGCCAAGCGCGCCATAGAGCGCCTGCATGCGGGTGTTTTCCGGACGGATGATCAGTTCGACCTTCGGGCAGCCCTGCTGTCGCAGCCAATCCTCACCCGCCTTCACGATGGCACGGCCATGACCTTTCCCCTGATGGTCGGGATGGACGGCGACATAATAAAGCCAACCGCGATGCCCATCGAACCCCGATAGCACCGACGCGATGATTATTCCATCCAACGCGCCCAGCAGCAGCACCGATCCGGGCGATTTGCGGGCCAGCGCAATATCCTGGCCCGGATCATTCCAGGGCCGGGTCAGATCGCAGGCCTGCCACAGGGCAATCACCTGCTTTATGTCGGTATCAAGGCACTCCCTGATATTCATGTCCGCATCCCTCATTGCGTAGCGGGATTGTGAACCGGCGTATCGCTGCGCGTGCCCCATTCCGACCAGGACCCGTCATAGACTGCCGCTGTTTCATCACCCAGGAGGTGCAGTCCCAGGGCCAGAACGCAGGCGGTGACGCCGGAACCGCAGGAGGTGACGACTTTATCCCGACCCAGCTTCACGCCTGCCTTGCGGAATGTGGCCTCAAGCCCGTGGACAGTCTGCATCTTCTTCGTGTCTGCATCCAGCAGGGTGGTGAAGGGCAGGTTGAGGGAGCCTGGAATATGGCCGCTGCGACAGCCGGGCCGGGGTTCCGGCGCAGTGCCGTTGAACCGCTCGGCGGCGCGGGCGTCGAGGACAACCTCATTGCCTGGATTTGATCCTTCCGTCAGGTTCGCCTGCACTTCTGCTACGCGGCGCAGCAGGCCGGGCCGGAAATCGGCAGTGAAGGTCTTTGGCTCCGGCACGACCGGCGCGCTTGTCTCCACCGGCAGTCCCGCCGCCTGCCAGAAGGGAAGCCCGCCATCCAGCACAGAGACCCGATCATGCCCATAGAGCCGGAACATCCACCAGGGCCGGGCAGCGGAAAACAGGCCGTAGCTGTCATAACAGACGACATGCGTGTCGTTGGAAATCCCCAGCGCCCCCACGATCTCCCCGAACCGCTCCGGCGACGGCACCATATGGGGTAACGGATCGTCGGGATCGCTGACCGCATCGATATCAAAAAACCGCGCGCCCGGAATTCGCAAAGCCGCAAACTCAGCCTTCGCATCCCGTCCCACAGTCGGCAGATGATAGCTGGAATCCAGCACCACCACACCGGGATCGGATAGCATCCCGGTCAGCCATTGCGCGGAAACAAGGGGGAAATGCGACATGGGTCTATCCTTCCAGATGGATGTGGACGCGGCGGTTCTTTGCGCCCTTGTTCTCGATCTTGCCGATGCGCAGTGCGCCGATTTCACCAGTGCGGGCGATATGGGTGCCGCCACAGGGCTGCAGGTCAACCGCCTCACCGATCTTCACCAACCGGATGCGACCGGCATTGCGCGGGGGCTGGACCGACATGGTGCGGACGAGATCGGGATTGGCATCCAGATCGGCATCGGTGATCCATTGCGTCGTCAACGGATGGTTCTCCGCGATCAGTCGGTTCAGGGATTCAGTCAATGCGTCCTTGTCCAGGGTATAGTCACCGACGTCGAAATCGAGGCGCGACTTGTCTTCCCCCACCTGACCGCCGGTAACGCCGCAGGGGACGAGGGCGCAGAGCAGGTGCATGGATGTATGCATCTGCATTAACCTGTATCGTCGATCCCAATCAATGCTTGCCGTGAGCTTCGTGCCGGATGCGGGCAGGGTCTCGCCCTCCGCCGGGATATGCAGGATATCGCCGTCGGCCTGGATCGTGGTGCCGATCCGCACCGTGCCATCGGCATGGGTCAAGATGCCACTGTCGCCGGGCTGACCGCCACCGGTATAATAAAAGACGGTGCGGTTGAGCACGATGCCACCACGCTCTGTCACCTCCAGCACGGTCGCCTCGCATTCCCTGAGATAGGAATCCTCACGGAACAGTTCTTCGGTACGCTGGGTCATGGATTCGGATCCTCGATACTTGCTTGGGCTTGCCTGGCGCGGATATCGATCAGGGTACCAATCCGCAGCGGGATTGCCAGAGTGTTTCTGATGGCCGGAGTGTTTCTATCCGCCCTTGTTCAGAAAGAGGCGATAGACCAGCGGGGCAGCGATCACGACATAGACGATGCGAATGACATGGTGAGTGGCGACGAAGGCGACATCGACGCCGAGAGCCAGCGCGACCAGACTCATCTCCGCCAGACCGCCCGGCGAATAGGCCAGGATCGCACTGTTGAGCGGCAGATCGGCGACAGCGACGACCAAAGCCGCGAACAGGGCGGTGATCGCCAGCAGTATCGCGGTCGATCCGACGCTCAGGCCTATGGTGCGAAACACCTCCGACCGGGCGGTGCCGATGAAGCGGCAGCCGATGATCGTCCCCATCACCCATTGCGCGACATTCACGATCAGCATCGGGGGTGTTGCGGCGGTGATACCGGTCAGGTGCAGAATGGCGCTGGCCAGCATCGGACCGACCAGCATCGGGGCGGGCAAGCGGATCAACTTCGCCACCGGATAGCCGATCACGGCACAGGCCCCGAGCAGCAGATAGTCGCGCAAAGCCACATCCCCCAATCCAACGCCGAACTGGTTACGATCCCCCATCTCGATCTCGCTGAACAGGCGGAACCCGATAGGGATGATCAGGACGGTCAGCAGGATTCGGCTAGCATGGGTCAGGACGATGCGCTTCTCGTCGCCGCCATTCTCGCCACCGACCAGCATCATCTCGTTCAATCCGCCGGGCATCGCCGCGAAATAGGCGGTGGGCCGGTCGTACCCGCCGACCTTGCGAAAGAACGGATAGACCAGCAAGCCTGCCAGAATGACATAGCCGATCAGCATCGTGAGGCTGATCGCCCATTGTCCGGCGCGATCCAGCATTTCCGGTGCAAATCCGGCACCCAGCATCACACCCAGGATCGCGACCATGGGTTCCCGCAGGATGGTCGGTCCCTTGATCGGCGCTCCCATGACGGCGGCAACCGTGCAGGTGACCATCGCACCCAGCATCCAGGGCAGCGGCACCGTTGCCCAGTTTGCGATCAGGCCGCCGATACCACCCAGCAACAGCGCCAGGGCAATGCGCCGAACCATGTCGATATTCAGGGATTTACCCGGCAGGTCCATGTCAGGGGGTATCCTTTGCGAAACGCACCGCCGTCTGGCCCGCTCTACAGTCATGGGTCGGCATGATCAGAGTGCAATCATCATAAAGGGTTGCTACGGGATCCTCACCATCATGGGCAATCACCGTACCGGCCTTTCTGATTGCTTCCATCCCCTGATAACCGGCCACGAACCGAAAGGACCCGGTCGCCGCAGTGACAGCATGGGTTACGGTCAGAACCCGTTGCGGATGGGCAGGCAGGGCGAGTTCCGTCATGCCCAATCGATACAGAAACCGGTGCAGGATATCCGCCGCAAACTCGACGGAGGCAGAGTTCCAATGCTGACCGCATTCAACCAGCAGGGCGGTCGGGTCGGCATCATCCTCGGCAAAGGCACCATAATCCCGCATACGACATCCGGCCCGATGTCCGGCATCGCGGATAAGAGGCGCCTCCGCAGCCAGAGATCGGGCGAAGGCAAGGGATCGATCCGTCATCCCGGTGAGGATCATCGGGCCGCCATAGCCGCTGGTCGAATGCAGGTCCAACAGATAGTCGACATCTTCCAGTACAGGTCGAACCTGCCGGGCACGACGAAGTTCCAAACTATCGCCGGGACCGTCCAGCACCGCCTTTGACCAGACTCGGTTGAAATCCTCGTCCACGAAACGCGATCCGCCGGGGTCCGTGACATCGAACCGTTGATAGGCGTCGATATTCATGAAGCCAAGAAGGAGTGTCCCGCAATGGGGTTTGAAGTCCCCGCGCAGCAATCGGTCGATCACGATGGCACCGGAGATTTCATTGCCGTGCACGACGGCGGAGACCATAGCAACCGGCCCCTTCCTCATACCCTCTAAACGGTGAATATAAGGAATTCCCCCCGTTCCATGCGCGTGGTCGGATATATCGGGTGGTGTAATATCAACGGTCGAGGACAGAGCGTATCTCATCCAGTCAGTTTATAGGCAAGCGCCCCCGACAAGGCCAGCCCTAGCAGGATCAGCCAATGGACAGACAGTTGTTCCTGACAGAATATCCTATCCCAGGCCTTACCTTGGTATGTCGTCGGGGAAATACTTGAACAAGGTAAGAATAGGGTTTGGTGCAGCCTGACCGAGGCCACAGATCGAGGCATCGATCATCGTGCGGGACAGTTGTTCCAGCAGGGGCACGTCCCAGTGCGGCTTTTCCATCAGCTTGACCGCCTTTTCCGTGCCGACGCGACAGGGCGTGCACTGGCCGCAGCTTTCATCCTCGAAAAACTTCATCAGATTGAGGGCTACGGCACCCATATCGTCCTTGTCCGACAGCACCACGACAGCGGCGGAGCCGATGAAACAGCCATGCGGCTGAAGCGTGTCGAAATCGAGCGGGATATCATCCATATGCGCGGGTAGGATGCCACCGGACGCACCGCCGGGCAGGTAGCCCTTGAAGCTGTGACCGTCTTCCATACCACCGCAG
This sequence comes from Alphaproteobacteria bacterium, assembly GCA_965223125.1. Lineage (GTDB taxonomy): Bacteria > Pseudomonadota > Alphaproteobacteria > UBA8366 > Aestuariispiraceae > Pacificispira. Next base: position 3,730,831 of record OZ244984.1, read on the forward strand.
AAATCGTCGATCAGGCGGCGGATCGTGATCCCCGCCGGGGCCAGCTTGACGCCGGGTTCCTTCACTCGCCCGGAAACGGAGAAGCTGCGCAGCCCTTTACGGCCATTCTCGCCCTGTTCGGAGAACCAGTCAGCACCCTTCTCAAGGATTTCCGGAACCCAGTAGAGGCTTTCCACATTGTTGACCAGGGTTGGGCGTCCGAAGATTCCATTCTGCGCGACATAGGGTGGGCGGTGACGGGGCAGACCGCGCTTGCCTTCGATGGATTCGATCATCGCGCTTTCTTCGCCACAGATATAGGCACCCGCACCGCGTCGCAGAATGATCTTCGTATGAGAGGCCAGTCCTGCCGCTTCCAGTTTGGCGATTTCAGTTTTCAGCAGGGCGATGACATCGGGATATTCGTCACGCATATAGACATAGACCGCTTCGGCCTCGACCGCCCAGGCCCCGATCAGCATGCCTTCCAGGAACTGATGCGGGCGACGCGACAGGTAGTGATGGTCCTTGATCGTGCCGGGCTCGCCTTCATCGCCATTGACCGCCATCAGGCGCGGAGCAGGGGCCATACGCACAAACTTCCACTTCCGCCCTGTCGGGAAGCCTGCGCCACCGAGGCCCCGCAGGTTGGAGGATTCCAGAAGCTCGACCAGTTGTTCCACCGGCAGTTTGCCATTGAGACACCGTTGCAGATGACGGTAGCCACCTTCTGCACGATAGGAATCGAGATCCTGATAGTCGGGGATCACGGCATGGCTATCACCCGCGATGGCAGCCTTTGCCAAGGCATCGACGCTGGTCTGGACGTGATGCTTGTGCCCGACCTCCGCGACCGGTGCTTGGTGACAGCGCCCCATGCAGGGTGCGCGCAACACCCGCACGTCCGGGCCGACCTTCCCTGGTAGATCCGCCAGGATGTCCTGTGCCCCCAGCATCTCGCAGGTCAGTGAATCGCAGACCCGGACCGTCAGGGCAGGGGGTGGTGTTTCCCCCTCCATCACCAGATCGAAATGGGCATAGAAGCTGGCGACTTCGAAGACTTCTGCCATGGCCAATTTCATTTCAACGGCCAGTGCATTCAGATGCCGTGCATGCAGACAGCCGTATTGATCCTGGATCAGATGCAGGTATTCGATCAACAGGTCGCGGTCGCGCGGTGACTCGCCCAGAAGGTCCTGGACGTCCTGCAACGCCTCGGGATCAATCTGCCGCCCTTTCGAATGGGGGGTCGTCTTGCGGCGTCCGAAGCCGGGGCTGCGGAACTGCTGGACGCTGCTGTCACCATCGGGCATGCCTGACTCTCCTACCGGGTCGCATTAATTGATAATCATCCGACCCGGCAACAGCGTAATGCCATTCGCGGATCAGGATGCCTGTTTACCGGTAAGCAGGCTTAAGCGTCTGGTCAGCAGGCGTCAATCTCTGCATCCGCCGCGACCAGTCCGATGATTGACGTGTCAATCAGGACCTTACCGCATTCTTCGAAATTGACGGTGACCCGTGTTCCGACGCAGGATTGAACCTGTCCGACGCCCCATTCGGGGGCATCCGGATGACGGACAAAGGCGCCGGGAACAAGATCGCCTGGAATCAGGCTGTGAGTGTCGGTGGCTGACATGACCATTCGATAGCCTCGTCTTTCGATTTGCCTGTCTCTCGATTACCCTTCTTTCAGGCACGCGAAATCCAGAGACCACGATATTGCGACGCAACATAACTTGGCAGAAAATACGCACAGAGGCCATATCTAATGACACAAAACCATCATTTTTCGCGCATGGCACTTCTGGCGGAGATGATTGCATCCCGTCTGGTTCATGAAATCGTCGGGCCGATCGGTGCAATTTCCAACGGACTGGAACTGATCGAAGAACTGGGCGCAGAGGCCGGAGAGGATGCAACCAGTCTGGTTTCCCGCAGCGCCAAAGAAGCGGGCACGCGGCTGCAATTCTATCGCATGGCCTATGGGCGCTCCGGCCACGACATTACGAATATCGCGCAATTCAAGGCCGCGGCGGTTGACTTCATTGAGGATTCGCCCCGGCACACCCTGTCATGGCCAATGCCGCCAATATTGCCAACACTGACACCTGGTTTAGGTCGGGTCGCGCTGATCCTGATCGAAATCGCTCATGACTGTCTTGCCAGGGGCGGGGTAATCCGGGTCACGGCGCAGGTTGATCGGTTTGAGATCATCGCCAATGGCCCGGATATCGCCCCGGAAATCGAATTGCTTAATACATTGGAGGGCAGGATTGCTGATGAAGACCTGACACCCCGCACCGTGCATGCCGCTCTGGCACGGGCCTTCGCGGAAGGGTTTGACGGACATATCATTGTGGAAAAAAATCCCAATGAGCTTAAACTTTCTGTCGAACGCATGGTTCAATAAAACTTTTCTTAACCTTTACCAGGCTACCTTGGTAATTGTATCGATAGCCTGACCCAGGCATTTACCACCATCATTGACGATGGTGGACCCCGTTCGGAGGGAAAAATGGACGATTTGCTGAGTGAATTTCTGACAGAAACGGCTGAAAGCATGGATGTGCTGGATACCGAACTGATCAAGTTGGAACAGAATCCGAATGATCAGGCAATTCTGTCGAACATATTTCGGCTCGTTCATACCATCAAAGGTACGTGCGGATTCCTGGGTTTGCCGCGGCTGGAAGCGGTCGCCCACGCATCCGAGAATGTTCTGGGACGCATCCGGGATGGCGAATTGACAGTCACCGAAGGTGCGGTCTCGCTGGTTTTGGAGTCTCTCGATCAGATCAAGATGATCCTGAAAGGTCTGGAGCAGACCGAGGCCGAACCGGCCGGAGATGATACGGACCTGATCCGCCGCCTGAACCATCTGGCCGAAACCGGTCAAGTTCCCGGCGATGAGTCTGGTTCTTCTGTGGACGACGAGGATGCCGCCACAGCCATGGCGATGGAAGCCGAAATCAAAACCAGTGCGGGCAGTGCTGCATTTGACGCGATGCTTAATTCCGAGGAAGTCGCCGAGGATTCTCCAGAACTGCAGGCCGCCTTTAACAATGCAGTATACAAGGGTCCGGGGGATCCATTTGCCGCCGTAAAGGAACAAGACGATGAACCGGAGGCCGCCGCTTCAACGCTGCCGGTGAAAGCAGCATCGACCGCGCCAAGTGCTGCTGCAAAAGAGGACGTCATCCCCGCCGAAAAGAAGGAAGGGGCAGGTGTCACCCAGACGATCCGGGTCAATGTCGATCTTCTTGAGAACCTGATGACGATGGTCTCTGAACTGGTCCTTACGCGGAACCAGTTACTGCAGATCCTGCGCTCTCAGGGGGACAGCGATTTCAATGCGCCCCTGCAACGCCTGTCGCATGTGACTTCCGAACTGCAGGAAGGGGTGATGAAAACCCGGATGCAGCCGATCGGCAATGCCTGGGCTAAACTGCCCCGCATCGTGCGCGATCTATCACTGGAACTGGATAAGAAGATCGATCTTCAGATGATCGGCGCGGAAACCGAACTGGACCGTCAGGTTCTGGAAATCATCAAGGATCCGCTGACCCATATGGTCCGGAATTCCGCCGATCACGGTATCGAACTGCCCGCCGAGCGTGTCGCAGCCGGCAAGCGGGATACCGGAACGATCACGTTGAATGCCTATCATGAAGGCGGGCATATCCTGATCCGCATTTCCGATGACGGGAAGGGGCTTGCGGCGGACAAGATCCGCGCCAAGGCCGTTTCCATCGGGCTGGCGAGTGAATCCGAACTGGATTCAATGACCGAACATCAAATCCAGCAATTCATCTTTGCCGCTGGATTCTCGACGGCTGCCGCGGTTACTGCTGTGTCTGGCCGTGGTGTTGGCATGGATGTCGTCAAGAGCAACATCGACAAAATCGGTGGCACCGTCGAACTGGCCTCCATCGAAGGCAAGGGGACGACCTTCACGATCAAGATCCCGCTGACACTGGCGATTGTGTCCGCGCTGATCGTCGAGTGCGGGTCAGAGCGGTTCGCAATTCCGCAGATCAGCGTCGTCGAACTGGTGCGCGCCTCCGCCGATGCGGAGCACAAGATCGAGATGATCCATGGTACGCCGGTCCTGCGCCTGCGCAACCGCCTGCTGCCGCTGATCAATCTGCGCAAGCTGCTGGATGTGGAGGGTGCCGATGACATGACGGACCTCGACGAGGCCTTCATTGTTGTCAGCCAGGTCGGGCCGCATACCTTTGGCATCATCGTCGACAAGATCTATGACGCCGAGGAAATCGTCGTGAAACCGGTTTCCTCGCTGCTGCGCCAGATCCCGATCTTCGCCGGGAATACCATTCTGGGCGACGGCAGTGTGATCATGATCCTCGATCCGAACGGCATCGCCCAGGCCACAGGTGATTTGCAGACGGTTGACCAACTGACACAGGAAGCGAACGAGGCACGTGTCGAGACCGACAACGAACGGGTGGCTCTGCTGCTGTTCCGCGCCGACGGCAAACAGCCTAAAGCGGTCCCATTGGCACTCATCGCACGACTCGAGGAAATCGACTTCGATCAAGTCGAATTCTCGAACGGGCGTGCCATGGTGCAGTATCGCGGCACGCTGATGCCGCTGATCCCGGTCAATCCGGCGGAATCCTTCCCGACGACCGGCAAGAAGCCGACACTCGTATTCTCCGACCGCTCCCGCTCCATGGGACTGGTGGTGGATGAGATACTCGATATCGTTGAAGACCATCTGGTTGTGGAGCATGGCGCAACCAAGGAAGGCTTCGTCGGCAGTGCGATTGTCAACGGCAAGGCGACGGAAATCATCGATACCGCGCATTATCTGACAGTGGCCTTTCCGAACTGGTTCGGACATGATCAAGGCTCCGGGTCGCTGGAAGAAAAGGCCTCACGCAAGAAACGCGTTCTGATCGTCGATGACAGCGCGTTCTTTCGCAATCTGCTGACCCCGATGCTGTCCGTCGCGGGATATTCCGTGACCTCCGTTGACAGCGCTGAAGCTGCCCTGGAACTGTATAAGCGGGGTGACAATTTCGACGGGATCGTTTCCGACATCGAAATGCCGGGAAAGAGCGGTTTTGAGCTTGTCGAGGAACTGCGGGCGGGGGGCCGCTGGTCCGGTATTCCGATTGTTGCCATGTCCTCGCATACAACACAGTCGGATCTGGAACGGGGACATGCGGTCGGATTTACCGATTACGTCTCGAAGCAGGATCGCGAAGGGCTGCTTCAGGCCTTGGCGGAAACGCTGGATACGAGTTTCATGTAGTTCGGTTCCAGACGGGTGATCGTCTGATCGTGTCGCGCGACGGGTGCAAGGACCTGTTGCGACTGGAGGCGGCGGCGTCTAGTCTTATAGATATATGCGCGGTTTGATCGCATGGTTTCTGACTTGGCGAATTGTGATACATATTCAGGCGAATGAATGCCGTATCCGCCACCGGCTTGCGTCTTTTGGGTTGTTGTGAGGTATGACGATGAAATCTTGCATAGTCGTGGATGATTCGCGGGTAATACGCATGGTCGCGCGAAAGATCCTGGAAGAACTCGGTTTCGACGTGATCGAGGCTGAAAACGGTCAGGTTGCGCTAGATCTGTGCCGAAAATCCATGCCCGAGGGGGTTCTGCTGGACTGGAACATGCCGGTTATGGATGGCCTCGAATTCCTCAAGGAATTGCGCAAGCAACCCGGCGGCGATCAGCCCAAGGTGATTTTCTGCACAACGGAGAATGACCTGAATCATATTCAGGAGGCTATTTCCTTCGGTGCCGACGAATATATCATGAAGCCATTCGATAGTGAGATTGTGGAATCGAAGTTCACGCAAGTCGGGCTCCTGTAAATGAGCGACTCCACAGCGTCAGCCCATGCCACGACACCATCCTCCACGGTTGCTGATCCGATCCGCATCATGGTGGTCGATGATGCTCTGGTCATTAGAGGAATGCTGACCCGGATCCTGGAAGCGGAGGCGGACATGACCGTCGTCGCGTCGGCTGGCGATGGAGAACGCGCATTGTCCATGCTGACACGCAGTGATGTGGATGTTGTCGTTCTTGATATCGAAATGCCCAGGATGGACGGGATCGAGGCGCTGCCCAAGATCGTCGCTGGATATCCCCATATTCAGGTTGTCATGGCGTCAACCCTGACCAAGCGTAATGCGGAAATCTCCATCAAGGCACTGGGGCTCGGCGCGGCGGATTACGTCACCAAGCCCAGTTCCACCGGTGAATTGCGATCCGCCGAGGAGTTCAAGCGTGAACTGGTCGACAAGGTCCGATCCCTTGGCCGGGCGGCACAGCGACGTGCCGCCCGCACCGCTGAGCGCGGGTCCGTGCGCGCCTTCCGTGCTGATACGGCATCCGGGCGTTTGCCATCCAGTGCTACCGCCATCGGCCGTGGCAAGGAGGTCGTGCTGCGCCCGCTGAAGCCATTCCGTCCCGATGCGCTGGCAATTGGCAGTTCCACCGGGGGGCCGCAGGCGCTGCTCAAGGTACTGAAGGATGTCGGTGCCGTGCAGCAGCCGATATTCATCACCCAACATATGCCAGCCACATTCACGACGATCCTGGCAGAGCATATCAGCCGTGCCGTTGGTCGGCCCTGCGTCGAAGGATCTGACGGTTTGATCGTGGAGTCGGGCAAGATTTATCTGGCTCCGGGAAATTTTCATATGCTGGTGAAATCGAGCGGCGGACGAACCACCCTTGCCATTTCCAATGATCCGCCCGAAAATTTCGTGCGTCCGTCTGTGGATCCGATGCTGCGCAGTCTGGTAGCGATCTATGGTGGCCGCCTGCTGGTGACAATTCTTACCGGCATGGGATCCGACGGGGCCAAGGGGGCGAAGGCATGCGTTGATGCCGGTGCGCAGGTGCTGGCGCAGGATGAGGCGACAAGCGTGGTCTGGGGAATGCCGGGTGCCGTTGCAACGGCGGGCCTGTGCGGGGCAGTTCTGCCGCTGGATAAGATCGGTTCGGAAATCCGACGCTTTGCGGTGGATGGAGGTCGGGTATGAAGATCGAGAATTTCGACATGCTCTCGACGATGCTGAAGCAGCGGTCCGGTCTCGTGCTGACCAAGGACAAGGCCTATCTGCTGGAAACCCGTCTGATGCCCGTTGCGCGCAAACACGGATTGCGCGATCTGGACGATGTCTGCGATGTCGTGCGCACCCGTAAGGATGCGAAACTGATTGCAGACATCACCGAGGCAATGACTACGAATGAATCGCTGTTTTTCCGCGACAGCAAACCCTTTGACTCCTTCCGCAACGCGCTGCTGCCGCAAATGATGCAGGCGCGCGCGTCCAGTCGCAAAATCAGGATATGGAGCGCCGCCTGTTCCAGCGGCCAGGAACCCTATTCCCTGGCCATGATCCTGAAAGAGGAACAGGCCCGATTGCAGGGGTGGCGGTTTGAAATCGTCGCGACCGACATTTCAGAAGAAATGCTGGCCAAGGCCAAAGCAGGAATCTATTCCCAGTTTGAGGTCCAGCGCGGTCTGCCGATCCAGATGCTGGTGAAATACTTTAAGCAGAACGGTGACAAGTGGCATATCGATTCCAGCCTGCGCTCGATGGTCGATTATCGCCCCTTCAATCTGCTGGAACATCCCCGCGCGCTTGGTCAATTCGATATCGTCTTCTGTCGGAACGTCTTGATCTATTTCGACCAGCCGACCAAAGCGTCGGTATTGGACAGAATATCGGAAGTGTTGGCCAAGGACGGGGTACTCTATCTGGGTGGGGCGGAAACCGTGCTTGGCGTCACTGACAGATTCAAGCCGGTCCCGAACCTGCGCGGCATGTATCAGCACACCGACGGCACGCCTGCGGTGAAAGTCGCCTGATTTCCTTTATCCCCGGTATTCTTATGCGCCGGTCCAGTTTTCAATGAACTGGGCCACATCCGGTCGTGCCATGGTGCGGGGAGACTCGGAAATCGTACCGATATAGAGAAAACCGACCAAACGGTCCTTCTTCTGAAATCCCAGACCCAGTCGCACGGTTTCATCAAAGGCAGGCCAGCCCGTCAACAGGACAGAACCCCAGCCCGCCGCATGGGCGGCCAGCAGGATATTCTCCGTTGCACAGGCAGCGGCGACAAGCTGCTCTTCCGGCGGGACTTTTGGGTGATTCTCGACGATGTCAACACCGATTGCAACGATCAGGGGGGACCGCATTGGCTTGGAACGAATGATCGCAACCATCTCCTCGGTCGCCTGCGGGTCGTTGCGCCGCAGTGCCGTTTCAAACAGGTCCGATAGTTTCAGGCGAGCATCCCCCCGGATGATCTTGAACCGCCAGGGACGCAATGCCCCATGGTCCGGGGCGCTCATGCCCGTCTGAAGCAAACCGGCAAGTACGTCATCCGATGGAGCGGGATCAATCAGCAGGTCCGCCTTGACGGATCGTCTGCCAGAAATGAAGTCCAGATAGGATTGCGGGTCGGTCAAAACAGCGTCTCCAATTAAGAATCATTCTTAACATTATACATGGGTGGAGAATAGGCGCACGTCAACATGTCAGTCCAGCTTGAAACCTGATTTGCGAATATGGGCCCCGAAATTCGCTCTTTGCGGGGTCGCATATTGACGTGCCTTGTCCTCCGACCAGGAATATCGGGCTGCCGTCCCGAACCGTGCGGTATCGCGCTGACTGGCGAATGGGCGGGATTTGTTGCGGCGCATGTCATATTCATCGAGTCCGGCATCTATCGCGGAGTCATCGAAACGATCCCGATGAATGGTATGGGAAAGTGACAGACGCGGACTGATGCGGGGCGGATAGACCGGGCGGCCAAGCGTCAGGCCGCAGATCGGGAAGACATGGTACGGCAAGGACAGTCGCTCCGATACTGCCTCAATATGATCACGTAACGCACTGATTGGACAGGTGCCAAGCCCCACAGCCTCTGCCGCGGTTACAAAGGCCGAAAGCGCGATTCCGGCATCCAGTGCGGCATTGAAGAATGCATCCAGATGATCGTTTTCGAAGGCATGCCCCTGGCGTTCGTGAACGTGGCGAAGGCGGCGGTTGTTGCCGAGGAAGATGACGAAATGCGGCACGCGGACAATCCACGGCATATCCGGAAAAAGGCTGTTGATCCAGGATCGTAGGGCCGGGTCCTCAACAAAAAGAATATCGCGTTGCTGCAGGTCGCTTTTGGTCGGACTGGCCAGGGCGACCGCCGCCAGGGTATCCAGCAGCGCATCGGGCAGGGGGGCCGGGTCATAGACGCGGCAGGATCCTCGACCGGCCATTGTCACCAATCCTTCGAGATTCTCCATAGCCTCCGGCGCGGCACCATAGCGCTGCTGCAACACGTCAGTGATCGATTTCTGGTCAGTCATTGGCGGGATGTCCTTTCCCCCTTGCGCGCCAGGGCAGTAGCAAGGAAAGCAGGAATCCGGCGATGAAGCCACCGATATGCGCTTCCCCCGACACGGTGGTGCCGCCGGGGCCGGGCAGGATGAGAAACAGCAGATTAGTCGCGAAGAATATGCCGATGAAGATCATCCCGGCACGGCGGTTGCTGAACGGATGCGGTACGATTTCATTTCCCCGACGCAGCAGAACCATGCGCGACAAGGCACCGACCAGGGCGGATACGCCGCCCGACGCCCCCACCAGGTAGAGCGTTTGTTCGCTATAGATGAGAGTAACCATCCAGGCACCACCCGCCGTGCCGAGCAGATAAAGCGCAACGAAGCTGTAGGTTGGAATCTGTCGCGCAATCGGTGTTCCAAAGGCCAGCAGGAAAGCGCAGTTCACCAGAAGATGTAGCCACCCGGCATGTACAAGCGCATGGCCGACCCAGCGCGCCGTGATGATTATCGGTTCCTGGCTGAAATAGACAAGGTCCGCCGGATTGAACACGCAGAAGACCAGCATGGATTCGACCCAGTCCTGCGGCGCGACCAGTAGAAACAGATGCGCCGCTATGGTCAGACCGATGATCCAGAGGACAACGCCCGGAGCATTGAGGGCGGGTGGGCGTGACGGCGATGTCTGGGAGTGAAACGGATTGTTCATGGGCTTATATCTGGTCCTCTTGCGCCAGCCTGTCTAGATTGCCGTCGCGCAATTCATAGACTAGGGCCTGCGGGGACAGGGCGGCCCCGATGCGGTCGTAGAGATGCCGAGCTGGATTATCCTCGTAGACGGCCAATCCGATACAGCATTGCCCCTTGGCCGCCGCATCCCGTGCCACCCGGGCCAGAAGCTTTCGCCCCCAGCCTTGCCCGCGCAGATCGTCGGTTATGTAGAGATCAAGCAGCCATGTCGCCATCGTTCCTGAATCCGTATCAAAAAACTTCTGACACAGCGCATAACCCAGTGCGTCGATCCCATCCTCCAGCAGATATCCAAAAAGCAACGGATCCTCCCCGGCCATATGGGGCTGAATCCTGTCCGCCCCGAAGGCAGGCTGCATGATTCCGAAATGACGGTTCAGGGCATCGGCCAGTCGGGCGAGCGTAGCGGCATCCTGCGCGGTGGTGGGTCGGATCCTTGGCATGATTGGCGATCTCCAGACAGTCCTGCCTGCGTTTACAGGTATTTCATCCATCCGAAAAGTCGCGACACTTGGCATTCCGTGAATGGTGGGTACAGTCCTGCCAGCGACACGTCCAAATATATTGGGGAGATAAGCGTGAATCTGGCGATCTGGTTGGAGCGGGCGGCGACCGCATTCGGTGATTTACCCTCCATCGGTCTGGGCAACCGGACGATCCGCACATTTTGTGAAAGCGGCGCTCGGGTGCGCGCGCTGGCGAGTGGTTTACGCGACCAACTGGGATTGGCACCGGGCGACAGGGTTGCGGTTTTTGCGAAGAACGGGCCGGATTATGCTGAAACTCTTTATGCAATCTGGTGGGCCGGTCTGGCTGCGGTTCCGATCAACGCGAAACTGCATCGCACCGAGGTTCAATATATTCTGGAGCATTGCGGTGCGAGGGCCGTCTTCGTATCGGAGGATGTGGCGGAGACTGCCGCATGTGGGTTGCCTAACGGCGTTCCGATGATCGAATTGGGAGGTGTCGCGTACCAGAAACTTGAACAAGCGTCAGGCTGCGATCCCGTATCGCGCGAAAATGACGACTTAGCCTGGTTGTTCTACACCTCCGGTACGACTGGGCGGCCGAAGGGTGCCATGCTGTCTCATCGCAATCTTGCCGCCATGACCTGGGGCTATTTCTCCAGCATCGACCGGCTGGAGCCGGGCGGCGCGATCCTGCATGCCGCACCGATGAGTCATGGATCGGGGCTCTATATCCTGCCGCATCTGGCCCGGGCCTGCTGTCAGGTGACACCGGAAAGCGGCAGTTTCGATCCAGCGGAAATTTCCGAGACCTTCGCCGCCTGGAACGGCGTGTCGATGTTCGCAGCCCCGACCATGGTCAATCGCCTGACCCGCCATCCGGGCGAAATCCGCACAGACACCGTGCGGGCCATCGTCTATGGCGGCGGGCCGATGTATGTTGAGGATGCGCAGGCCGCATTGGCAAAGCTGGGTCCCTGTCTGGTTCAGATTTATGGGCAGGGCGAAAGCCCGATGAACATCACCTGCCTCGAACGGCAAGCCATCGCCGATACGAATCAGCCACGCTATCTGGAACGCCTGGGTTCCGCAGGACAGCCCTATGCCAATGTCGAGGTGCGGGTGGTCGATGCCAATGACAATCCCGTGCCCCAGGGTGAAGCGGGAGAGATCATCACCCGCAGTGACAGCGTCATGTCAGGCTATTGGAACAATCCCGAAGCCAGTGCCGAAACCCTGCGCAATGGATGGCTGCATACCGGCGATGTCGGGCGCTTCGATGCCGACGGCTATCTGACGCTTATGGACCGGTCCAAGGATCTGGTCATATCCGGTGGTACGAACATCTATCCCCGAGAGGTCGAGGAAGTGCTGCTGGAGCATCCAAACGTCTTCGAAGTCTCGGTCATCGGTCGACGGGATGATGAATGGGGAGAGGTCGTTGTGGCCTATGTCGTCGGTGATGCTGCACCCGCCGCCCTGGATGCGCTCTGCCTGGAAAAAATGGCACGCTTCAAGCGCCCGAAGGACTATATCTTTCTGGATGCCTTGCCGAAGAACAATTACGGCAAGGTGTTGAAAACCAGCCTGCGCGAGATGGACGCCAAACGCTGAAAGCGAGATTACAATATGCCGAAGAAACCAATTCTGGACAGCATCCCAGATCCGCAGAAGCGACCGCCGGAGCAAACCGCCGATGGCAATGCAATGCGCCATGAACAGGCCTATCACGGTGCCGGTGCGGAAATTGACGAGGCGATACTCGAAAGCTTTCGCAGTCCCAACTATCCCTACAAGAAATCAATGGACAAGAAGCTCTACGAGCGCCGCAAGGAATCGCTCCAGATCGAATTGCTCAAGGTTCAGCGATGGGCCAGGGAAACCGGCCAGCGCATCGTGATCCTGTTCGAAGGCCGGGACGCGGCAGGGAAGGGCGGCACGATCAAACGTTTCATGGAGCATTTGAATCCACGCGGTGCCCGCGTCGTCGCCCTGGAGAAGCCGACAGAGGAGGAACGCGGACAATGGTACTATCAGCGCTATATCAAGCATCTGCCGACGGCAGGGGAGATGGTGCTGTTCGACCGGTCCTGGTACAACCGCGCCGGTGTGGAACGGGTGATGGGGTTCTGCACCCCGATGGAATATCTGGAATTCATGCGCCAGACACCGCAACTGGAGCGGATGCTAGTGAATAGCGGCATCCATCTGTTCAAATTCTGGTTCTCCGTCACCCAGGAAGAACAACTGAGCCGCTTCGAAGCGCGCGAACGCGATCCACTGAAGCGCTGGAAACTCTCGCCCATCGACAAAGCGGCAATGGGGAAATGGGACGAGTACAGCGAAGCCGAACAGGCGATGTTCTTCTATACCGATACGGCGGATGCGCCGTGGACGGTGGTGAAATCCAACGACAAGCGTCGCGCCCGACTGGGCAGCATGACCCATTTTCTCGACCGTCTGCCCTATCCGGACAAGAACTTGAAGCTGGTCAAACGGGCCGATCCGAAAATCGTTGGCGCGGCCAGTCATCTGATCGAGAACAGTGACCATATGTTCGGAGTCTCACTCGACACCCATCTTGAGGAAATCAAGGAAGAATCCACTGCAAACCCATGAAAGCAGTCATTATTCCAGTCACACCATTTCAGCAGAACTGCTCTGTCATCTGGTGCGAGAAGACCCGGAAGGGGGCGGTTGTCGATCCCGGTGGTGATGTCGACCGTATCCTGGCTGCAGCCCAGCAGCAGGGAGTGGAAATAGAGAAGATATTGCTGACCCATGGGCATCTGGATCATTGCAGCGCCGCCCGGACGCTTGCCGACCGATTGGGCGTACCGCTGGAGGGGCCGCATCAGGAAGATGCCTTCTGGATCGACCGCCTACCGGAGGATTGTGCGAAATATGGGTTTCCCGCCACGGAATCCTTCACTCCGGATCGATGGCTGGAGGAAGGAGAAACGGTGACGGTCGGGGAGGCGGTGCTGGATGTCTATCACTGTCCCGGTCATACGCCGGGCCATATCGTGTTTCACGACCGGGCCGACGGGATCGCCTGGGTCGGCGACGTGCTGTTCAACGGGTCGGTCGGACGCAGCGACTTTCCGCGTGGCGACGGACCGCTGCTGATCCGCTCCATCGTTGAAAAGCTGTGGCCGCTGGGCAATGAGACGGTGTTCATCCCTGGCCATGGACCCTATTCTACCTTTGGCGAGGAACGCCGCAGCAATCCGTTCGTGGCCGACCATGTGACCGGCGCGGCATAAGAAAAGAAATAATGGGAGAAAATGCATGGCGGATCGCCTGAAGGACAAGGTCGTGCTGATCGTTGGCGCGGGTTCAATCGGTCCCGGCTGGGGTAACGGCAAGGCGACGGCGGTTTTGTTCGCGCGGGAAGGGGCGGCGGTGATGTGCGCCGACGTTAATCTGGACGCTGCGGAGGAGACTGCACGGATCATCCGCGACGCGGGTGGAACTGCACAGGCTCATGCCGCCAATGTTGCGATCCATGCCGATATTGAGGCAATGGTCGCCGCCACGGTCGCGCGTTTCGGGCGGATCGACATTCTGGACTACAATGTCGGGATTGCTGAGGTTGGTGGCGTTGCGGATCTTGCGGAAGCGGACTGGGACAAGGTTTTCGATATCAATCTGAAAGGCTGTTTCCTGACCCTGAAACATGTCCTGCCCGTCATGGAGGGGCAGGGTAGCGGTTCGGTCGTCGCGATATCCTCCATCGCCTCAATCCGCCATACCGGTGTGCCTTTTTCCAGCTATTACGCCACCAAGGCGGCGCTTAATCAGTTGATCAAATCGACAGCGATTGACTATGCCTCAAAGGGCATTCGCCTGAATCTCGTCCTGCCGGGCCTGATGAAAACCCCGATGGTGGAGAAATCCGCTGGAATTGCCGGAACCTATGCGAAGGGGGATGTCTCGGAAATGTGGAAAATCCGCGATGCGCAGTGCCCGATGGGTCATATGGGGGATGCCTGGGATGTTGCCCAGGCCGCGCTTTTCCTGGCATCGGACGAATCGAAATATATTACCGGACTGGAATTGCTGGTGGATGGCGGTATCACGCTTAAATACAGTTGAGGAGGACTCACATGCGTCATTTTCAACTGTGCCTTTTCACCGTTTTCGCACTTGTTGCAGGAAACCTGCCTGCCCTGGCTGAAATCCCCTATCGATATTCCGTGCAGGAGGGGTTCATCATCGCCATAGACGATGCCTCGACGCGGGGTGTTCCCCATGACGACCCGATGGCCTGGGCGGCGCTGAACGCTTTCGCGACATTGCTGGAAAGCGACCGCTATCGCATACCTGTTGAATACGGACGAACCCTGGCCTGGCATCAGGGTGAACGGCTGGTGACCGGCATGAGCCGGGAAGAGCACCGCCGTCTCTATCGCGCGGCGCGCGGTCAGGATGCATCCCGGCAAGTTCCGGCAACGATCCTGTTCCTGCGGCTGTCGGTGCGTGATCGTGATGATGGGGCACTGACGGTGTCGGCCTTCGTCGATCTGATTGATGTAACACGGGGAGAATCCCTGGCGCGCTACAATGCCGAACCGGTTCAGGTCACCGTCGATTCCGATTGCATGAGTCATCCTGCCTGCAAATCGGAGCAGGTGACCGATATCCTTGCCCCGTTTTTCAAGTCGACGGGGGACGCATTGCTGCAACGCCTCGGTCCGGCGCCGCCACGCGGCTATGGTGAAGTTCCGCCGCCCTGGCTGATCGATCCGATCCGGTATCGCATTCTCTTCGATGCCATGCCGGAGGATATTCGTGCCGAGGTCGTCGATGCGATGCGCGTCGAATTCCCGTATTATCTGTCTTCCCGCACCGAAGGCGAACGGGAGGACAGGATCCTGATCAGCTATGAAACCATCGCGCCAAGCTGGTGGCTGGCGGATCGTCTGCGGGCGGTGTTCGAAGACCTGAACTTCAATGCGCAGATCGATCCAATTCCTGGAGGCCTGCGCATCAGTCCTGCAACCTGACGGGGGAGAGACCGCAGATATGCATTGGATCGGCACAGCTCTACTTGTTTCAATGCTGATCCTTGCCCCTGATGCGATGGCACAGCAGGCATTACACCGGACGGGTGGTACGACAGGGCTGAAAGAAGTTCGTGTCCAGTTGAAATGGCGGCATCAGTTTCAGTTCGGGGGGTATTACGCGGCGATAGACCAGGGTTACTATCAGGATGCGGGTTTGTCCGTATCCCTGATCGAGCATTCACCGGAACTCTCCCCAATAGACCAATTGATGGGCGGGCGGGTGGATTTCGCGGTTGGAGATACCGGAGCGCTGATCTATCGCTCTACTGGTGTTCCCGTTGTCGCGCTTGCCGCCGTCTTTCAGCATTCGCCCTCGATCCTGATAAGCCTTGCCGGGGAGACTCCGCGCGAACTATCCGACTTCAAGGGTCAGCGGGCGATGTTGAGCGGCGGTTATATGAATGCCGAACTGCTGTCCATGTTGCGCAGCGTCGGCGTCACGCCCGAGGATATTGAACTCGTCCCCAGCAACACCGCCATTGACGTGCTGATCGACGGACAGACCGAAGCCTACAACGCCTATACCACCAACGAGCCATATCTGCTTCAGCAGCGGGGGATTCCCTATCAGGTCTTTCATCCGAAAGAGTATGGGATTGATTTTTATGGCGATATTCTGCTGACGACCGAGCGATTGATTGATCAGAATCCGGACTATGTCCAGGCTTTCCGGGACGCGACCCTGAAGGGTTGGGCCTATGCAGTGGCACATCCTGAAGAAACCGTAGACCTGATCCTGAAGCAATATAATACGCAGCAGAAATCCAGAGAACATCTGCTCTTTGAGGCACAGGAAGCGATCAAGCTGATCCTGCCATCGCTCGTGCCCATCGGCTACATGAACGAAGAGCGCTGGCATCGAATTGAGGCCGTATTTCGCGAAGAAGGAAAGATCGTCAATCCTGTCGACCTGCGCGACTTTCTCTATCCGATGACAAACGAGATTTCCGTTCGCGCGTTGCTTGACAGATATCGTCTCGAAATTGCCATCGCCGTCGTCGCAATCGTCAGCGGATTGCTGCTGATTCATATCCTGCGCTTGCGTGCCCTCGTCCGTCTTCGTACCCAGGAACTGGAGATCGCCAAGCAACGGGCAGAGGCGGAAGCCAGAACCGATCCGTTAAGCGAGTTGCCGAACCGGCGGCATTTTCTGGAAGTGCTTGCCCGCGACGTCGCACAGGCAGAACGGCAGCGAGTTCCGCTCTGCCTCATCGCCATTGATATCGATTTGTTCAAGCCGATCAATGACGAATATGGCCATTCTGCCGGCGATGAGGCGTTGCGACAGGTTGGACTGGTCCTCCGGCAAACGGTTCGTTCAGGGGATATCGCAGCCCGGATCGGTGGTGAGGAATTCGCTGTAAT
The DNA here is from genome assembly GCA_965223125.1 of Alphaproteobacteria bacterium. Taxonomy (GTDB): domain Bacteria; phylum Pseudomonadota; class Alphaproteobacteria; order UBA8366; family Aestuariispiraceae; genus Pacificispira. Next base: position 3,747,804 of record OZ244984.1, read on the forward strand.
CTGCCTGAATACGGATATAGAGGAAGCCCGAACCATGGCGGAACGTATTCGCCTGACCATGGCCGAAACACCCATATCCTATCGGGACAAGGAATTTCGCATCACGTTCAGCATCGGTCTTGCACCCTTGCAACGCGACGATGGTCAGGAAACCCTGATGCACAATGCTGATCAGGCGCTCTATGCCGCCAAACAGGCGGGTCGAAACACAGTTCGGGAATGGTCGCCGCTGACCTGAAATCCATATCTATTCAAGCGCATGGGGATGGGGAATCGGGAAAAAGGTGACGGGAGCCATGCGGCCCCGAACCTGAACTTCCGCCGAGATCAATCCGTCCGTTGCCATCCCGGCGGCCAGGGCGACCTCCTGAGAAAATATCAGCGCGACATCATGGGTCTTGGTCAGACCTTCCAGCCGGGCGGCGATATTGATCGTATCACCAATGGCACTGGTGATCTGGGCGCGGGGAGGGCCCATGGCACCGACAATCGCCTCGCCATGATGCAATCCGATCCCGACCTTGAGCGGGAAGGGCAACTCGCTGGCAAGTGACCGGTTGAGTCCTTCGAGACGCAGCAGCATCGCCTGCGCGCCCTTGATTGCCGCCCGTGCACCGGTTTCCTCGCTGCCTGAAAGACCATAGAGCGCCATCAGCCCGTCGCCGTTGAACTGGGCATAATGTCCGCCGGTCTCCTCGATGGCCTGGCTCATCTCCGAAAAGAACTGGTTCAGGATGAACAGCACGTCATAGGGCAGCTTTTCCTCTCCCAGCTTGGTCGATCCCCGAATATCGACGAACAGGCTCGTCACCCGTCTTTCCTCGCCCTCCAGCCCTCCGAGCTGGCGACCATCCTTCGCCGTGGCCGTGGGCGGGAGGAGAGGGGTCAGTCCAAGAGTCCGTTTCGGGCGAATCTGACAGGCGAGTCGCACCCCGGCCACCGCTTTGATACGGTCCAGGGCAGCAGCTTCCAGTTCCGCCGGAGTCTCCAGAAACTCCACCCCCTGTATCACCCGCACGCGACAGGTGGTACAGCGTCCGCGTCCGCCACAGACCGCCGCATGGGGCCGGTTCGCCGCTCGCAGAGCCTCCAGCGCCGTGGCACCCGGAGGCACCGGGATTTTCGTCCCGTCAGGCAACATCAGGATGATGCTCGGTGATCGGGTCAGCCAGCCCCGGATCATGCGCCCAACCAGCGGTGCCAGGGCGAGCGCGATGAAGAGCAGCGTAACCGGTTTGACAAGATCAATCAGCACCTGCATTCCGCTGGCATCGAAACGGGCCTGTCGCAAGATTTCGGCGATCATGTGATCGCGCTCCAATTCGGCCAGCAGGCTGAACCCGGCGGAAACGTATCCTGCCAGCGACAGCACCGGCACGATCACTGCCAGCGTAATCAGGATACGACGCCAGCGCTCGTACCACGGCTTCACCCGAAGCCATAGATGAAGTCCGATACAGCCATGTCCCCAGGCCAGAACAGCGGCAAAAGCCTGCACGGCACCGGATACCGGATTTCCGACCCAGAGAGCCGCCACGACGTAGCGATAATCGGGATCGATACCGACAACTTCCTCGGCAATCCGGGTTCCCAGGATATGTTCGACCAGTAGAACCGGGATCAGGAACCCGCTGACGATCTGTCGCCATTCCATGCCGGAGAGCCGCAATGTCCGCCGCACGTAAAGCGCCTGCATAGCGATACCGTAGTGACAGAGGAATGCCAGTGTCAGCAGCGCCGTACCCGGTACTGTGCGCCAGATTTCCATAAGATAGCCATGCGCAATTTCCTGTGCCACAAAGGAAACCAGACCGAATGCATGGTTAAGCAGATGACACAGCACGAAGCCGAACAGGATACTGCCACTGATGGCCCTGAACCGTGCTTTCATTCGGGAATATCCTCATTGGTGCGCAACGGGACGTATTGCGTTGGGTAGTTTATCTTGACTGCATGCCGACACCATATTTCAGAATCATGTTATCAGGATCACGAACAAACCATCTGATATATAGATATAAATTTAACGCTTAATGTGATATTAAATTTTCCATAATATAAATTATCACGATAACATAAACACTTTACTGGGATCTGCTCCCAGTTATCGGCCACTGCCCGCTCAAGGTTGCTTCGCTATGCTGCCATCGATTTCAACGTCGTGACTCTCACTATGGCTATGGTCACGAGCGCCACACCAGAGACCTGCAAGACGGAAAGGAATTCACTGAGTACGATCCAGCCGATCACTACGCTGATGACCGGCTCAACGCACATAAGCACACCAAAGGCACGCGCATGCATTCTGCGTAGGGCAAACATCTCGAAAATGTACGGCAACAGTGGCACCAGAATAGCCAGTCCAAATGCTGTTCGAATGGCTTCAACAGATATCCCCTCACCCGAACCCAGAAGTCCAAATGGGGCTGAAATCACTGCGGCCATGACAAGTGACATCGATAATCCTTCCAGTCCGGAAAATGCGGTGCCTGTCTTTTTCAAGAAAACGACGTAAGAGCCCCATCCGCAAGCGGCCGCGAGCGCCCATGCCACGCCGGGCATGGAGGTTTCCGACCAGTCGAGGCCATACGCTCCATTCGAAGGCGGACTTGTAGACAGTAACAAAACGCCGATTCCCGCCAGCACGGGCCATATGATTCGGACCGGATTGGAGCGCACCAGATAAAAAGCCGACACTGATAACGGACCTATGAATTCTATCGATGTGGCAACACCGATCGGCAGGTAAAGCAGCGATTGATAATAGCAGAGATTGGTGACGGAAATTGCGGCCCCTAGCAACAGGGCCGTCCGCCATTGGACTTGCGAATAAGAGAACATTCTGGGCCGCACGAAAATAACAAGAATCACTGCGGCCCAGGTCACCCGGAGCCAGGTGATTTCTAGAGCGCCATAAGCCTCCATCGCGGGCTTCGAGAGAGACGCGCCTAATTGCAATACGATCATTGCCGACATGGCCGCACCGACGCCAAAAAGAAATCCGAGCCTTCCAGCCATCGAAGCAACCTCCCATTTGAGGCATTCCGAGTATCACGGACCGGATACCAAAAATTGTCAGCAGTGGAGCGTTGATGATGGACACCTACAAAATACTAATCCCATTGCCACAAAGCACATGGGTCGACGGATCGCCCCCCTCTGCCTACACTCCCTGAATTAACCGACATGGCCCACACAACACAGGATTACCGCCCATGCCAAAATCCGCTACCGACACCGCCTCCTGGCAGCAGGAAATCGATACCTATCTGGCGGCGCATCCGCAGACACGGCATGTTGATGGGTTTCTGTTCGACCTTTGCGGCTTTCCGTTGGGAAAGCGCTATCCGGTGCGGGATATCGGAAAGCTGTATCAGGACGGGCTGACGATGTGCGCGGCGATCACGTTGCTGGATGCGACGGGCAATACCAGTGATCCGTTGGGTCACGGGATTTCCGATGGCGATCCGGATGCCCTCGCCTTTCCGATCCCCGGCACGCTGGCACCGGTCGCCTGGGCACCGGAACCGACGGCGCAGGTGATGCTGCAGATGCGGCGGCCTGACAGCGATCTACCGGTCTCCTTTGAGCCACGGCAGGTTCTGGCTCGGGTGGCGGAGCGGTTTCGGGAATTGGATATTACCCCGGTCGTCGCACTGGAACTCGAATTCTACCTGATTGATCTCCAGCGGGCGGAGGATCATGGGCCGCTGCCGGTGAAATCCCCCCTCACCGGCCAGCCCGCCCGCGCCAATCAGGTCTACAGCATCGCGGCGCTGGAGGAATATGCCGGAATCCTGACCGCCATCAGCGATGCCTGTGCGGCCCAGGGCGTGCCAGCCACCGTCGCGACCGGGGAATTCGCGCCGGGACAATTTGAATTGAACCTCGCCCATGTTGCCGATCCGCTGAAAGCGGCGGATCATGGCTGTCTGCTGCGGCGCTGTGTGCGCTCCGTTGCGCGGGCGCATGGCATGGATGCGACCTTCATGTCCAAGCCGTTCCTGGAGGAATCCGGTTCCGGCCTGCATTTCCACATGAGCTTTCTCGATAAGGACGGGCGCAACATCTTCCATGAGGATCGCGATCCGGGCGAGCAACGCATGCGCCAGGCGATGGCGGGATTGCAGGCGGCAATGCCGGAATCCTTCGCCTTCTTCGCGCCGAACCTGAATGCGTATCGCCGTTTCGCGCCCAATCTCTTCGTGCCGGTGACGAGGGACTGGGGCTACGACAACCGCTCCGTCGCCTTCCGCATTCCCTCCGGGCGCGGCGAGGCGAGGCGGATCGAGCACCGCGTCGCGGGGGCGGATGCCAATCCCTATCTGGCGCTGGCATGCGCCCTGTCCGGTGTCCATCATGGCCTGTCCAGGGGGCTTGAGCCGCTTGGCCCCGCACGAGCCGGGAATGCCGGGGAAGAAATCGACCCTGCCCTGCCCCTCACGATCTGGAGGGCACTGGACCGGTTGCAGGATGCGTCGATCCTGTCGGACTATCTCGGAGCGGATTATGTCGAGATGTACCGCACCGTGAAGCAGAACGAGTTCGACGCCCTGATGTCCGCCGCCCTGCCCCGCGAATATGACTGGTATCTGTAAGGATTTTTAAAGCTATGCAGGAAGACTCTAACATTGACCGTCTGCTTTCAGTCATGGCCCGGCTGCGCGACCCGCAGGGTGGTTGCCCGTGGGATCTGGAACAGACATTCGCCACCATCTCCCCCTATACCATCGAGGAAGCCTATGAAGTTGCAGATGCGATCGAACGCGGCGACCGGGAAGACCTGAAGGACGAATTGGGTGATCTTTTGCTGCAGGTCGTCTTCCACGCCCGCATGGCCGAAGAGGAAGGCAGCTTCGCCTTCGCGGATGTGGCCGGTGCCATCGCCGACAAGATGATCCGCCGCCACCCCCACGTTTTCGGTTCTTCAGGATCGGATATCGACTCGTCCGACAAGGTGCGGCGAAGCTGGGAGGAAACCAAGGCCGACGAGCGGGCGGATAAAGGCCAGGATGACAGCGCCCTGTCCGGGGTCGCCCGCGCCCTGCCCGCCTTGATCCGCGCCGAGAAACTCTCCAAGCGTGCCGCCCGGGTCGGCTTCACATGGCCAGACGCCCAGCATGTCTTCCGGGACCTAGAGGAGGAAGTCGGGGAATTGCAGGAGGCCATGGCTGAGGGCGGCGACCCGGATCGGCTGGAGGATGAAATGGGCGATATCCTCTTCGTCGCCGCCAATCTGGCCCGGATGCTGAACGTCGATCCGGAAAAGGCGCTCCAGCGCACCAACCGCAAGTTCGAACGCCGCTTCCGCGCCATCGAAGCCGCCGTCGCCGCCGAGGGTAAGCGGGTCGAGGATGTCCCGCTAGAAGAGCTCGACCGCCACTGGAACGCGGCCAAGGGAGTGGAGAAGACTCCGGAATAGGCAATCTCGGCGATGTCGAGCGGACCACCAAGTTACGCGATATAGCGCAGTACCTTTGTCGGGGAATACTATCGGCACTACTGGCTATTCAGGCCGCAAGTGCACTATTCAGTTCGCCAACAGAAAATTCATCCACATCCCCCTATTTCTGAATCAACGATGGCAAGTAAGTCGCCAATTCAGGAACCATTACAATGATTGAGAGCAGCACGAGTTCTGCGATTACGAATGGCGCCACTGCTTTATAGATCATCACCGTCGTTGTTCCCGGCGGCGACACACCCTTCATTGCAAACAACAGCAACCCGAAAGGCGGTGTCATGCCGCTGATCTCAATCGCAAAAAGGACCAGAATGCCCAGCCATATCACATCAATTCCCATGCTCTGGGCCAGGGGCATGTAGAACGGAATGGTCAACAGGATCATGCTGAGTGAATCCATGATCATTCCCAGCAGTAGGAGAATGGCAAGCATGCCGATGATGACCGTCATCGGGTGAGGGTCCATGGCGCTGACCATGGCGACCAGTTGCTGTGTCGCGCCGGAAAACGCGAGCACCTGCGAAAACGTGCTGGACCCGGCGATGATGAGCAACATCATTCCCCCGATGACTGCGGAACCAAGCAGTGACTTTCGAAGCATCTCGATGGAGAAGCGACGATAGGCGATCGAAAACAGAATCGCCCCGGTTGCGCCAAGCGCAGCGGATTCTGTCGGTGTCGCAATCCCGCCCAGAATGCTGCCGACGACAATCACAAACAGGAACATCAATGGCACAACATAGGTGAAGAAGGCACCCCACCGTTTCCAGAAACTCATGGGCGGCAGGTCATAAACCGGTGCCAGCTTTGGATTGATTAGACACCGCACCAGCACGATGGAGGCATGCGTCACACCGATCATAATTCCGGGAATTATACCACCGATCAGGATATAGCTGATCGGGATTTGAGAGACGGTGCCAAGCAGGATCGCCATGTTGGACGGCGGGATCAGCATTGCCACGCCACCAACCGCCATGATCGGTCCCATGGAAATACTGGGATGATACCCGCGCCGCGTCATTTCCGGGATCAGGGTGCTGCCCAGCATGGCGGTATTGGCCATGCTGGACCCCGACAGGGCAGAAAAGACCACCCCACCGCCAACGGCCGCCAGGCTCAGGCGACCTGGAACTTTCGTGAAAAGACGCTCAATTGCGTCGATACATTTCACGGCCAGCCCGGAATGGAACAGAACCTCCCCCATGACAATGAACATCAGCAGGGGTGCCAGGGTAAAATTGACGACCGCTTCCACCGCATTCCGCGTGACCTGGACCAGACCGATCTCGCCACCCAGAAAAATTATTGCCCCGATAATGTTGGAACCAAAAAAGGCAAAAGCGACGGGAACCCCCATCCCCATCAAGAGGATGATCGTTCCAACAAGGATTATCATCACCAGATACCATTCCACGGCGCGGACCCCTTTTTTACCCAGATATGGATTGATTAAAACGCATCCGTTCTGGTCACGCCGACGGACAGGTCTTCCTTCGACCTCATGTGCACCCGTCGAATACCCTCAACAGCAAGCGTGAAAAACATGAACGCAATGGCCCCGAAAGGCAGCCATTCAGGGATCAGGACATACCGGAAAATCATGGACCCCTGTCCAAAGGCCTGGATGGAGGCCCGCAGCGCATAGAAAGCCAGAATACTGGAAATGATCACCAGAAGAATTCCAGAGAAAACCCTCATTGCCTTTGCCACACCGGGAGGCACGACCATAAGGACAAGGTCAACTTCAACATGACGCGACATGCGCATGATATAGGCGGCCATGAATGCCGTAACCGCCAGTATTCCGTATTCGACATAGTCGAAAACCCAGGGAATACCGTCATGTCCCGAGAACCGCATCGAGACATCTATCGTTACGCCTAAAATCATGACTACGACGATGAGGGCTGACGCGGCAGCAAGAGAGTCCAGGAACCGATCCCAAAGAGCCCAAAACATGACACATGCCCCATTTAGAAAAATGTTAGAGAATACGGATCGCTATTGTCGACTTGCCGGTCTGCATAAAGCAGGCAGGAAATCAGTCCCCGGCCGCCATCATAGCAGCGACCAGGGACCAATATTCCATTATTCTTATTCGCCTAGCAGAATAGGCTTCAGCTTGGCACTGAATTCCGGGGCACGGGCTTCAATTTCAGCCCAGGTCGAATTGTATGCCATATCCAGAAACTGCTTGGTTTCCGCTTCAGACAGTTCAATGACCTCGAATCCGTTCTCTTTCACGGCCTTATCGATGGCAGCATCTTCCGCAGCCTTCATCGCCGCGGTCGGGGCACCTTCAACATAAACGCCGGACTCATCCAGTGCCACCTTCTGGGCATCCGACAGGCTGTTGTACTTTTCCAGATTCATGAAAATCGCAATGTTGGGCGTGTAGAAGCCAGGGCCAAGGCGATATTTAGCAACCTCAATCCAACTGGAAGTAAACAGTTCCGAATTGATGTTCGCATACCCATTGGCGACACCGCGCTCCAACGCGGTGTAGATTTCACCTCGTTTGATTTGCAGCGGCTGAGCCTCAAGCGCTTCGAAGAATGCCTTCACCGTATTCGTTGTCCGCAGGCGCAAACCCTTGAATTCGGCCAGTGAACGCGCCGGTTTGTTGGAGAAAATATAGAATGGAATATCACCGGCATAGAGGCCGACCATTCTTATGTTCACCGGTGCAAGCAATTCATTGGTGGCATCGAATGCCCCCTTGGCCCGCATTTCCTGGGTGGTGATGCGGGGTGCACTCAATCCGCCCAGTCCGGGAAGCAGGTTTTCAAAATAGCTTGGCGGGGCGGCGACGATATCAACCAGACCGTCTGCCAGGGCGCGGGCCTGCTGATTGGAAGGAACAGCCTCCGGACCAACAATGCTCTCCACCTCAACTTCGCCACTCTTGTTCAGATGTTCGACAAAAGCATCAAATGTCGTTCGGAACGGTGATGAAGAATTGCCGGTGTAAATTGCGGCTTTCAGCGTTACTGGTTCGGCAACAGCCCCTGAGACACCGCCGAAGACGCTGCCAAAAGCGAGGGCTGACATGGCCAGCCCGGTGACGATTTTCGTTATTTTCATCCCATCTCTCCTGTTCAGTTCTATCGTAACTAACTATTTAGTTAAAAGCCTTGTCGAACGGCTGTCAAGATGTTCATCTAAACAAATTGAGGGTCTGTGACCGGTTGATGTCGAAACATGGAGGTTGAGGAATGGCGGTGTTGGATCTGAGTTTGGCTGTCTGTGAGTATGATCGCTGCAAGGCGGTTCTGGATGGGCGGGCCAGGGTTGATGGGTGCAATATCTATCCGACCGCAATTGAACCAGAAGAAGCGTTTCACCGGGCTTTCAAGTATCAGGAATTCGATGTCACCGAACTCTCCATGAGCAGTTTCACGATGTTGACGTCGCGCGGGGACAGCCCCTATGTCGGAATCCCGGCCTTCGTCTCCCGTCTGTTCCGGCATTCAGGGATTTACATTCGAACCGACCGCGGTATCGACGATCCTTCCAAACTGAAAGGCATGGTTATCGGCCTGCCGGAATATCAGATCACCGCAACGGTCTGGATCCGCGGCATTCTGGAAGATGAATACGGGGTTGATGTACGGTCTGTGAAATGGCGACAGGGGGGATTGGAAGATGCAGGGAGGACAGAGAGATCCAATCTTGATCTGCCTGATGACATCGATCTGAAACCGATTCCTTCTGACCGGACACTTTCCGATATGCTTGCAAGCGGTGAAATCGACGCGCTGATTAGTGCCCGTGCACCATCCTGTTTCCTGAAAGGCGCACCGAATGTAGGGCGCATGTTCCCTGATTACCGTGCGGCGGAGCAGGACTATTTTCGCAACACCGGCATTTTCCCGATCATGCATATCATCGGTGTGCGGCGGTCGATTTATGAGAAGCACCCCTGGGTCGCAGTCAATCTGTACAAGGCTTTTCTGGAGTCCAAAAAGCTCGCCATGTATGAACTGTCACAGATCGGCCATCTGTTTGTCAGTCTTCCCTGGTCGGTGATGGAACGGGATCAGACCGTGGCCCTGATGGGTGAGGATTTCTGGAGCTATGGAGCCCATGAAAATCAGAAGGTTCTGGAAACCTTCCTGCGCTATCACCACGAACAGGGCCTGTCCGAACGCCTGGTCAGTATGGAAGAACTGTTCGCCCCCTCCACATTGGAACTGACGAAAATCTGATTCGAATCAGCGTGCCGGCATGATCACCTCCAGCACCGCAACGCCCTGCTTTTCCAGTGCCAAGCGTGCCAGATGTGTGATCGTGTCGGTTAGTGTCGGGTCGGATTGATCAATCCGGACAGCCTCTACCGCGCCATGGCCGCGCGCGATATCAGTAATCCGCAGGGACGGGTCATCCAAACATTGCCCGATCCAGATATTCTCAAGCGGTCGCTGGCGGTCTTGCGCAACACGCGCCTGATGAACGACATCATTGCCATAAACACCATTGGCCGCGATCAGCACCAGCAAGGGCAGGTTTTTGTTCGCTGCGGTCCACAGAGCCGATGCCCCCATCGCGTAATCGCCATCGCCCAGAATCATGACTGGCAACCGGCCACTCCCTTTAAGGGCCAGAGCGATACCGACGGCAAGGCCGGGGCCGGATGCAAGCCCTTCCCCGCCATCCCGGCCCAGATAGTCGAGCGGGTGGTGGAACGGGATCAGATCACCGGACCAACTCAACGGCAGCTTGGCCAGTGTAATAGGGAACAGTTGGCGCAGATCCTTCAAGGCCTGCGCTATTCGTGCATAGGCGACGGGGGCGGCAAGGCTTTGGGCATCCGGCCCTGGTCCCTGTGATGCATCCGGTATATCCCAGAACTCTCTGCTCTCGCCCCCGAACACCTGGATCAAATCACGGAGAGCCGTATCGGGATCGACCGGCAGAACCGTTGCGCGCGAGGGCAAGGCATATCCATCCTTTACGAATCCGCGATGGGCCGCGTGATCTCGACTAATCAGAAACATGTGGTCAGCCGTCAATGTGGGGTCACAGGCCGCCAGAACAGTGGCGGGATCAATCGGATCGAACAAAAGAATGCAATCAGCCGCTCCAATTGCCGCTTGTTGTGCCCTGTCCATGCCAAAGCCGGGATGGCTGACATGGGCGGACGCATCCGTCGGAAAGGCCGCTGCGGATCGGATATCTGTGACAACCCGTGCGCCCAATGCCTCAACCAAGGCTATTCGGGTGGCCCAATCGCCCTCATTCCTGGAGACGCGCCCGAAATGAACGAGTGGTCTCTGTGCCTCCCGCAACACGCGCTCGATTTCCCCGACTTGCCCTGTATTCAATCCCGGTGATCGAATTGCCGGTTGCGCGACTTGCTCAGCAACCGAAACAGACAAGTCCAGCCATTCCTCCTGATCTAGGACGTCCAGACAGATATAGACCGGCCCTTTAGGCCCCTCCATCGCCAGAAAGGTACCATGCGCAATCGACCGAACCGCCGCGACAGAAGAGGCCGGTTGATCATCCCATTTCGTATAGGGTCGGACGAGCTGTGCCTGATCCTGGAAACTGTGTATCCATTCGATCCAGGGCCGTCGACGCACCGAATCGCGCGGACCACCAGCCCCGATGATAACGACCGGGGCGCGGTCCACCCAGGCATTGTAGATTGCCATTGCCGCATGCAGCAGCCCGACATTGCTGTGCAGCATCGCCAGGGCAGGCTTACCCGTCACCTTGGTCCATCCATGTGCCACCGCGACCGCATGTTCGTCATGCAAACAGGTCAGGATATCTAACTTACCCTCAGGATAATTCACCATGCTGTCATGCAGGCCCCGATAGCTGGCACCGGGATTGAGAGAGGTGAATGTAAATCCAATCTGCCTGAGACCCGCAGCAATCAGATCCGAACCCCACATGTTTTGCTTACTCCCATCCTAATGATCTTTTCTCTTGGAACTATCCTACTAACTTGTTAGTTAATTACAAGGAAAGGCGCGGAAGCGCACGCTCAAAGGATGGATAACGGACAATGAAATCGGAACATCGCGCACTTTTGCCCGAACACCGCCAACTCTATTACGGCGGTGCGTGGCATCCCAGCCTCAAGAACGGAACGACGGATTTGATCAATCCGGCAACCGGATCCTCTCTGGGCATTGTGGCGGAAGCGGGATCATCTGATGTCGATGCCGCCGTTGCCGCTGCGCGGATGGCCTTTCAGACCTGGCGTCACATCAAACCATTGGAACGTGCTGACCGGCTGCGCGCCCTGGCTGCGTCGCTGCGCCGACACAGCAATGAATTGGCGACACTGGATGCAATTGACTGCGGTAACCCGGTTGCCGAGATGCATCGTGATGTCGAGATGGGAGCACGCGGATTGGAACTGTTCGCCGGTCTGGTGACAGAGATCAAGGGGGAGACAATCCCGATCTCCTCCGACCATCTGAACTATACAGTCCGGGAACCATTGGGCGTCATTGCCCGCATCATCGCCTTCAATCACCCGATCATGTTCGCGACAATGCGCTGCGCAGCGCCTCTTGCGGCTGGCAATACCATTATTGTTAAGCCCTCTGTTCAGGCTCCGTTATCCGCGCTGCGGCTGGCGGAGATCATTGATGAGGAAGAATTGCTGCCCCCCGGAGTCTATAATGTCCTGACCGGTGATCAGGAATGCGGCAGCGCCCTGTCCAGCCATCCGGATATCGCCAAGGTTTCGCTGATCGGCAGTGTCGGAACCGGGAAGAAAATCCTGCGCGCCGCGGCCGATACCGTTAAGCATGTCGGCCTGGAAATGGGCGGCAAGAACGCTCTGATCGCCTATCCTGACCAGTCCATTGAGGCAATAGCAGACGGGGCGATCATGGGGATGAACCTGACCTGGGCCGGGCAATCCTGTGGATCGACCAGCCGGGTCTTCCTCCACACCTCCCACCATGATGCGGTTCTGGAAAAGATAATCGCCGGGTGTGCCCATTATGTGCCAGGCGATCCAACCGACCCGAAGACAACAATGGGTCCGTTGATCAGCAAGACCCAGTTTGACAAGAGCCTGATGTATATCGACGCCGGGATTCAGGAGGGGGCGACATTGCGATGCGGGGGCAAGGTCTGTAACACAAAGGGCTTTGAGGATGGATATTTCATTCAGCCCACGGTTTTTTCCGATGTTACCATGTCCATGCGGATTGCACGGGAAGAGATATTCGGACCCGTCCTGTCGGTCTTCCGATGGGAAAATGAGGACGATCTGTTTCAGCAGGTCAACGATACGGATTACGGTCTCAGCGCCGCCATCTTCACCAAGGACTTGACCACGGCACACCGGGCCGCCGCGAGAGTGGAGGCAGGATATATCTGGGTCAATCATGCCGGGCCGCATTTTGTCGGAGCACCCTTCGGCGGCTATAAGCAGTCTGGACTGGGGCGCGAAGAAGGTCTGGAAGAGTTGCTGGCCAGCACGAACACCAAAAACATCAACATAAAACTCTGAGGGCATTATGGAGATTCAAAACCAGTTCACTGTCCCCCTGCCCCGAGACGAAGCCTGGACTGTCCTGTTGGATATTCCGCGCATCGCTCCCTGCATGCCCGGCGCAAAGCTGACCGATGCCGATGTTGATGCCGGTATCTACCAGGGCGAGGTTCAGGTTCGCCTGGGACCAGTCGTATTGTCCTTCAAGGGCAAGGCGGAAATCACCGAAAGATCGGATTCAGACTATCATGCGACCGTGCGGGCGGAAGGACGGGATACCAAGGGACGCGGCGGTGCCACTGCCGATGTTTCCTTCATGCTGGAGCCGGAAGGCGACCAGACGGTGGTAAAGATCACATCGGTAGTGAATCTGTCCGGATCGGTCGCGCAGTATGGCCGGGGATCGGGCATGATCAACGATCTGGCGACCCATCTGATCGGTCAGTTCGCAAAGAATCTGCACAAGGAAATCGAACAGAGCCCGCGTCCATCGATCCCAGTCCCGCCTGATCAATCCGAACTAGATACAGATGCATCATCCAGAACGGTGACGGCGGCACCGCCATCAGACACGGAAAAACCATCCCAGACTTCATCCAGCAGCCCGATTTCCGGAATATCGCTGTTCTTCTGGCTATTGTGGCGTCAGATCAAACGGGTATTCGGGGCGGCCTAGAGCGGCGGGCGGGAATACTGACCCATCTAGGATCACAAAGCCGACCGTTGGCACCCAATGCGGCTCCCTGGACTGCGTCGCGCTCCGCTCGCGATGCTCCAGCATCGCCGCGCAAAGCGCTCCTAACCAGAAAACCGCATTGGGTGTCCTAGGTAGGTCAGAATTACCGCCCGCCGCTCTAAAAGCACCCGTCATGCGGCGTTGGTCTGCTTTGTCTGCTGGATGAAGTGATACAGATCCTGCGGCAGGACCGGAATGCGCTGAATCAATTGATCCCTGCTGCCCAGAGCATTTTCAATAGCGGAGACAATCGCGCCCGCGACCGGCAGACACCCGGCCTCCCCAACCCCTTTCACGCCAAGGGGATTCAGCGGGCTTGGATATTCCGCCAGATGCACATCGATGCGTGGAATTTCAGGGGCTGTCGGGATCAGATAATCCGCCAGTGTCGTGGTGGTTGGCTGTGCCTGGTCGTCATATCCCATGAACTCGAACAGCGCATTTCCAATCGCATGAACGACTCCGCCATGGATTTGCCCGATCACCAGTTTGGGATTGATCGCGCGCCCGCAATCATTGACGACAGCATAACGCAGCAGCGTGACGGCTCCGGTTTCCCCATCTACCTCCAGTTCGACCGCATGCGCCCCCATGCCATAGGTCAGGCCTGAAGGCATGAAATACTCCGTTGCCTCCAGGCCGGGCGTCACGCCCACCGGCAGTGAGTATCCCGGCGACCCACCAGCAATCCGTGCCAGTTCCTTCAATGTAGCCTGAATTTCCGTACCTTTGACCCGTGCCGTGCCATCGACCAGTTCAATATCGCCCGTATCGGCCTCAAACAATCCCGCAGCGATTGTCAGCGCCTGCTCCCGCACCGCCTTGGCCGCGACTGCGACAGAGGATCCGGCAACAACAGTCTGACGGCTTGCGAATCCGCCCAAACCCAAGGGAATGGTGCTGGTATCACCGCACACAACGGTGATGACGCCCGGATCGACTCCCAGAGATTCTGCGGTAATCTGGGCCAGAGCAGTTTTAAGCCCCTGCCCCATGGGCATTGCCCCGGTGAAGACCGTAACCTTGCCGGATTTCCCGATCCGCACCGTCGCGGATTCATAGGGGCCGCGTCCCGTCCCCTTGATACCGCAGGCAACACCGATACCGAGCAATCGACCAGCCTCTACGGCCTGCGCCTTTCGGGCAGCAAAACCCTCCAGATCAATCCCTTTCAGCACCTGTTCATACATGGCGTGGAAATCACCACTGTCATAGGTGATCCCGGCCCCGGATCGGGATTTCAGAGGCGTTGCATAGGGCATCGCCGACAAGGGGATCAGATTGCGGCGACGAATCTCGATCCGGTCCAGACCTGCGGCATCCGCCAATGCATCCAGCGCACGTTCCATGACGAATGTGCCCTCTGGATATCCAGCGCCGCGCACGGGAATTGTCGGCACTTTGTTGGTCGCCACCGCCTGTACCGATAGTGCGTAGTTTGGCAGATCGTAAGGGCCGGGTACCGCCGTTGCCGCATTATAGGCCAGATTCACACCCTGCGGCACATATGCCCCGGCATCATGAATCATCGACCCGCGAATGCCCACCAGTTTCCCGCTTGCATCGCAGGCGGCCTCAATTTCCCAAAACTGATCGCGTTCCTGAATTGCGGCCAGGAAATGCTCCCGTCGATCCTCGATCCACTTGATGGGGCGTTGCAGTAACAAGCTGGCGGCCGTGACGGAAACTTCTTCCGGATATAACAGGTACTTTGCGCCAAATCCGCCACCGACCTCGGGCGTTCTGACACGCAGCAGGGTTTCATCCAGCCCCAGCAACTCGATCAGGAAGCCACGCGCTTCATGGGCCTGCTGGGTGGAGGACCAGACGGTCATCTGACCCGACAGCGGATCGGGATGCGCCAGTATGCCTCTCCCCTCAATCGGATGCGCACCGCCGCGATGCTGAACCAGGGATAGTGATATGCGATGCGCCGCAGCGGAAAAACTCCGGTCGACCTCCCCATATCCCATTTCGAATTGGGCATAAATGTTACTGTCGCGATCCAATGCCGCTTTCGGTGCGGTCGGCTGCACTGACTGCTGACACCCGGTGACTGGATCAAGTTCCTCAATATCCAGATCGATCAGGGCGACAGCATCCTCGGCGATGGCACGGCTCTCCGCAATGACCAGGGCAATGGTTTCACCGACATAGACCACCTCTTCCCGGGCCAGGACATAGGGGCCGATATTGGGCGGTAAACCTTCGCTTTTGAACTGAACCGGCAATCGATCCGCCGTCAGCACGGATCGCAGATCCGCAAGCGTCAGTACGGAAATGACGCCGGGTACTTCCAGAGCATGGGAGGCATCGATGTTTCGAATTCTGCCATGGGCAACGGGACTGCGCAGAAAGGCGGCATGGGTCAAACCATGAGGTGCCAGATCATCCACGAATTTCCCCGTGCCGCGCAGCAGGGAATCATCTTCCTGGCGTCTGACAGACTGACCAATAAAGCGAGGATCCATTCTGACGTTCCTATTTCTGGTTCTGGCGCAGGGCCGCAGCAGCGGAAAGCGCGGCATCGATAATATTCTGGTAACCGGTGCATCGGCACAGATTCCCGGACAGCGCCTCCCGCAACGCCATCTCCGAAGGGTTCGGATCATCTTCCAATACCTCGACAAGGGTCATCAGAATTCCTGGCGTGCAATAGCCGCATTGCAGGGCGTGATGCTCAGCAAACGCCTCCTGCAGGATTCCCAGCGGCTGATCGGGCCGTGTCAGACCCTCAATCGTGGTCACGGATCGACCCTTTGCCTGAATCGCCAGCATCAGGCAGCCACGTACCGCCCGCCCATCGACCAGTACGGTGCATGCACCACATACACCATGTTCACACCCGACATGTGTGCCGGTGAGGTGAAGGTCATGGCGCAGGAAGTCAGCCAGATTCTGGCGCGCCACACAGGCCCCCTGACGTGGAACATCGTTCACCGTCAGGGCTATGTCATGAAGGGTATCTGCTGAAGTTGTCATGCCGCGCGTTCCTGTTGTCTGTCCCAAGCCCTGGTCAAGGCACGCCGTATCATCACCTCCGACAGATGGCCGCGATACTGGCTCGAATAAACACTGTCTTCCATTGCCTCGATGGACTGGGCGATGCGGGCGGCGGCATCGAATACATCCCGTCCGGGTTCTTGCCCAATCAGAGCATATTCCGCTTCCGTCAGGCGCATTGGTGCCGCACCAACGCCCCCCAGCACGATGGCAGCCCGTTCGATCACACCCGAAGCCGACAGGCTGAACAAACATCCGGCGGCAACGATGGCGAAATCCCCATGTCGACGACTGAATTCAACAAAGGCGTAGTAGCTATCCTGTTTCCAGGGATCGAACTCTATGCGCGTCAAAATCTCGTCAGGCTCCAGGGCTGGCGTCATGTAAAAGGCCGGAAACTCCGCCATAGGCAGTGACCGTTCCCCTGATGCTGACCGCACGAACAATGTCGCATCATACAGCATGGCCAGGGCGGGCAGTTCCGCAGCGGGGTCCAGATGACACAGGCTGCCCCCAATGGTGCCCCGGTTGCGGGTCTGGATATGCCCGACCTGCAACAGGGCCTCATGAAAGATCGGTGCCTTATGCAGCAACAGGGTATCCCGTTCCAAAACCCTTTGACGGGTCATCGCCCCGATGGAAATGCGGCCATCCTGCATCGATATGCCTGCCAGTTCGGAAATGCCGTTAACATCGATCAGATGATCCGGCATCGCATATCGAAGATTGAGCATCGACATAAGACTCTGACCCCCTGCGAGGATCTTCGCATTATCCAGGCTGGCAAGAAGGTCCAGAGCTTCCTGCAAGGACTCCGGGGCAGAATATGCAAACGGACTTGCTTTCATTGAATATTCCCTGAAAAAAACACCCTGGAACCGATTTGTATTTCCAGCGCTTACTGATCTTCATTCAAGTGATTGCTGCGGCGCTGAAACAGCGAGTCGTCGGAATAGCCCATCGTTTCTGGCTGACCACGTCCCAGCATGACCTGAAAATAAACCGGCTCCAAGCTGTCGTTCACATATCCATGAATGACACCGGGGGGGCAGGAAATACATTCCCACGGACCCAGGCGCTGTGACAGACGATTTCCGGCTTCATCTTCCACAAACACGGTCAGCATTCCCTGCAAGACGAAGAAAACTTCTTCGACTTCATGGGTGTGAGGTGCATTCCCCTGCCCCGGCTCGACGAACATGATCGACAGGGTAAAACCGCGTGCGGGAATAAAATCCGTGCCGCCATGCTTTCCAGAACCACCTGCCCCGATGAACCGGTGCTGCGCCCGCTTGTATCCTTCGACTTTGGCATCCTCAAAGGCGTTCCAGTCCGCCTTGCGATCCTTATAACGTGCGACGAACGTGTCCATGATTTCTTCCAGAGGGACGCCTTCCAACTCCTGTGGTCGCGGGTGACGGGCAATAGCCATGTTTCTCTCCTTTTTATTGGTTGTTTGTCTGGGTTGGTGAGGTCAACAGAAAGCGGACATCCGCATTGGTACGGGGATCAACCCCCGCCCGCATTGTCCCTGTTGTCTTCATGATCTGAATGATCTGCAGGGCTGATCGATGACCATGGGGTTCGATGGATTTCTGGGTCTCATCCCGTTGTTCATGATTGGATTCCCAGATGACATCCCCCGTGGGAGACAGCCCCCATTTCGGTGCATCAATTGCAGATTGCGGCTCAATCCCCCGCATCAGAGCGTGAGTCACCTGCATGTTCCAGACGGCTTGATTGACGCCCCCCGGTGTCCCGCCCCAGAATTCAGAGTCCAGAGTGTCCAGAAACCATGCATTCAGAGTGGTCGCTGGAATGGACAGGGAATTCGGGGCGTTCCAATGCCCCGGATCGACCCCCTGGGCAAATCCACGCCCCGGCCTGTTATTGAGAATCAGATCATAGTCTGACACGACGATGCCCGCCCCATAGCGCGGAAAGGAATTGGAATGGACGAGAACAACGCGATTGCCTAAAGAATCCGCTGCGGTAACAACGGACGTACCGCCCGTCGCACCGGCACCGAATGATTCCTGTGCCTGCAACAGTGCCCGGGTTTCAGGCATGCCCGACAATGTGTTTCTCAATGCCTGGGCATGCACGACGCCATGGGTTGGATGGGGGGTTGTATAGAGGATATCCGTATCATTCAGCATCATGCCATCACATGGCATATCAGTGGCTACGGCGCGGATCATATCGTCCCGCTGCAACACACCATCTAGGCCATTGACATGCGACAGGATCTTTTCACCGATCCCGCCATGGAACAGCCTGCCCCGGTCCTGACCGAAAGCCTCCAGCAGTCTGGCCAGACCCGGCAGGCGCAAAACCGCACCGATCTCCGGCAGCTTGCCATCCGGCAGGTACGGGATGTCGCCATTCCATTTCCGCAGCAAACTCTCGGATTCTTCCGTCAGACGAACGGCAACCGGTGTCCATCTGACACCATCCCGCGCCATTTCTATCGCAGGATCAAGTAATGTCTGAAGCGGCAGGTCGCCATAATCGGCCAGACGGGCATAGCCCTCCGGCGCACCGGCACCACCTACGGATCGGGGACCTGTCGCCGTCAGGGATACCCCTTGAGACAAGGCAAGCGGCCCCCTGCCAATCGCCAGCATCGCCCTAACAGGTGCCCCTGGCCGCTTGTACAAAGCAACGACATCACCTGCCAGGCCGCATTTCATGGGCAGCCAAACGGTTTCCGCAAAGGCAGCCGCCAAGGCGGCGTCAAAGGCATTTCCGCCCTTTTTGAACATCGACAGGCCGACCTCTGCCGCTTCCGATACAGCAGCCGTGACGACAGCCGGGCCATCGTCCCGGACAAAAGAGTCTGCCGATTTCTGTTCATCGGAATGCATGTCAGGTCCGTCCGATCCTTTTTGTCCGGTCACTTCTGTGACGGCAGGCGAATACCGAGGAATTTCAAAGTCGTCATTTCCTCCATGGCATATTTGACGCCTTCGCGACCGGAACCACTCTTGCCAAAACCGCCGAAAGGATAGTTGTCCAGACGGAAGCGGCTTGCCTCATTGATCCAGACAGATCCGGCCTGAACCTCGCGCCCAACTTTGAAAGCCGCATCCAGACTGGTGGTGAAGCAGGATGCCTGAAGCCCAAACTCACAGTCATTTGCCAGACGAATCGCATTCTCAACACCGTCAGCCTGCATCAGCACCGCCACGGGACCGAATATCTCCTCCTGCACGACACGGCAGGTGGTGGGAACATCTTCGATCAGGGTTGGATGAATGAGGCAGCCTCGACGGTCGGGATTTGTCAGCAACCGCCCTCCCGCAGCAATCGACTCATTGATCATGCCTTCTATTCGTTCCGCCGATCGCGCGTGAACCACGGGCCCCAGATCCGTATCAGCCCTGGCCGGATCCCCCGCTTTCAGCTTTGATACCCGCTCCAACAGCGCCTCCACGAATTCCCCGTAGACCGCCCGATCAACAATAATGCGCTGTGTGGAAATGCATTGCTGACCGCTTGCTTCAAAGGCCGAGGGCGCAATGCGCGTCGCAGCGTCCTCAATGTCAGCATCCGCACACACGATATTGGCTGAATTCCCCCCCAGTTCCCCCAGAAACGGCTTCGCTCCTCCGGCCTTTGCCAGCGCCTCGCCTGCGGCAGTCCCTCCAGTCAGGGTCACGACGGAAATGTCGGGATGGGCCGCAAGGGCCAGAGCCTCCTGCGCATCACCCAGGACAACCTGAAACAGACCTTTCGGCAGGCCCGCTTGTGCAAACAGGGCCGAGATCCGTAGGGCCACGGCAGCCCCTTCAGGTGAGGGTTTCACGATAATGGCATTTCCGGTCGCCAGGGCCGGCGCTACTTTCTGCACGAGCAGATTTGCCGGAGCATTGAAGGGTGTCACCCCCAGCACGACGCCATAGGGAACGCGATCTGCATAACCGATACGACCCGCACCGGCCGCACTGGAATCCAGTGGGACCATCTCCCCAGCCATCTCATGGACATGACGGGCACAGGCCCGCACAAATGCGGCACTGCGCCCGACTTCAAATCTTGACGCCTTTACCGGCTTTCCAATCATCCGCACCATCATGTCGGACAGAACGTCCAGATCAGCCTCGATTAGGGCGGCAGCGGCTTCCAGCCATTGCGACCGTTGCAGGCGTGTCGCATACCGATGTTTCTGGAATGCTGCCCTGGCAGCAGCGACAGCATGATCAATCCGATCCGTACCCACACAATGCAGTCGTGCCACGGCATCACCGGTCCATGGATTGATGATGTCGATGACCCTTTCCCAGGTATCAGGTGCGGAATTATCCGCATCAATATGGGAATGGAACGTCTCAATCGATGCGCCGCTTGACATTATCAACCCTCTTTCAGCGATAAAATCACATTGCATAATAACTAACTAGTTAGATAATATGTGTCAACGGCACGGCTGCCAAGCCTTGATATCATGACGGGAGGCAAGAAATGCTGTCAGTTGTATTTGAAGTATGATCGCGGTAAAACAGGCCTCATTCAGAAAGCATCTAGATCATATAATCCATTGCAATCGGGCATGTTTTGATATCCACAATGCTCACGTTATCGCTGAGATGGACCAGTCAAGAAAACATTGTTTATTGGGGAGTTCTTATGACAAAGGCCCTGAAGAAGGCAAATCCCGAACTAAAGCGTGACTCGGCGGCATCTCAAGAACGGATCCTGGTTGCCGCGACCAAAGAATTTGCGGAAAAAGGATATGATGGCGCGCGCGTGGATGCCATCGCACTGTCGTCGAAACTGAACAAGAATGCGCTGTATCACTATTTTGGCAGTAAGGAAAAATTGTTCATCGCGGTGCTGGAACGCGCTTATGCCACAATTCGCAATCGGCAGAGCGACCTGAGCATCCGGGGTATGGACCCGGAGGAAGGAATGCGTCGGCTGGTTGAATTCACGGCGAATATCTGGGTCGAAATGCCGGAATTCAATCGTCTGCTGGCAAGCGAGAACCTGCATGAAGCAAAACATGTAAAACAGTCCAAGAAAATCCCGGACATGTACAATCCGCTGCTGGATACGATCAAGGAAATCCTGAAAAAGGGGGCTGCAACCGGAAAGTTTCGGGACAATATTGATCCCACGGATCTTTATATCTCGATCACCGCATTGTCCGCCTACTACATTTCCCACCGATACACATTCGAAGCGATATTCAATCAGGGTCTCATGAAGCCCGCCCGCCTCAAACAGCGTATCGACCATGCATCGGATATGATTATTCGATACCTGGAGAAGTAAGATTCAAGGATAAAGCCCTATGCTTTCCATCGTGTTCATCGGGTATGGCCCGATAGCGTCCTATGTGCGCGACAATCTGCCCGCAGAAGCGGAAGTGAGGATTACCGCCATCCTGTGCCGCCCCGGACGAGAAGACGCGGCGCGTGCTTTTGCCGGTCCCGATGTCCTTGTGGCAACAAATGTCGCAGATCTTCCTGCAGACAGCCTCGACCTCGCTGTAGATTGCGCTGGTCATGCCGGGTTATCCGGCCACGGAGTCGCCCTGCTGGAAGCCGGGGTTAAAGTCATCTCTCTTTCCGTTGGGGCCCTGGCGGACCCTATTCTGGCAAAGCGGCTGGAACTCGCCGCGATGAAGGGGAAGACCCAGTTGGAAATGGCGGCTGGTGCCATCGGCGGCATCGATGCGCTATCGGCGGCCAGAATGGGCGGACTGTCCCAGGTGCGTTATGTGGCGCGCAAACCACCGGTCGGCTGGAAAGGAACTCCGGCAGAAGACGTCATGGACCTGACAGATGTGAGGGAACCGACAGAGCATTTCAGAGGCAGCGCCCGGGAAGCCGCATTGCGCTTTCCCAAAAACGCGAATGTTGCGGCCATGGTCGCTCTGGCCGGTCTGGGGTTGGATGCGACGGAAGTGGTCCTGATCGCCGATCCGACCGCGACGGGAAACCATCACGCCATAGAGGCAAGCGGTGCCTTCGGGCAGATATCGGTCCAGCTTGAAGGCAAGACTCTCCCCGACAACCCGAAATCATCGGCTCTGGCTGCGATGAGCATGATCAGATCCATCTTGCGCCAGACTGCGCCTGTTGTAATCTGACCGCTATCCGGATGTTATCTCCGCTGCATAAATAGTCAGATTGCTACCTCCAGAAAGTATTACGGCTACACCCTCCCCGCCCTTCGCGTCCGTTTCCACCGGCAGCGCCCTGTCCACCGCGGCGAGGAGTGCCGAGCGCTCCTTCCCGTCGATATCCATGCCTCGATTTCGGCCTGCGCCGCACGCCGCAGCCCGGCGCGGCCCTGGGGCGTCGCCAGCGCATTCTCCATCTCCAGCCGCATCCCGAGGGGAAGGCGGCCCCAACCGGGCATGTCCCACAGACCCGGCAGGGCGGGTTCCATCGCCTGCCAGACCGCGACCGGAATATGCGACGGGCGCTTCGCCATCCAGTCGTCGAGACGGCTCTTTTCGGCCTCGGTCTTCGGCAGTTGAACGAAGGCAATGGAGCTCCGCCCCGCCACGGTTCGAGCATTGTCATCCGTCACGGGATCGACGAGCCCCAGCCCATCGGCCATGCCCAGCACGTCCCCGACGGTCAGATGCGGGCGGTCGGGGATCTCAACGGATGCGGCGTCCAGCGTGGTATCCGGTGCGGTATCCAGTGTGGGGGGCGCATCGGATGGTCCAAGTGTCTGCCCACGCAGATAGCTGACCAGATTTTCCTCCAGCCGCGATCCGTAGGGGCCGTTGTATCCGGCAGAAAGGCCAGTACGCGCCTGGCTGGTACGAGCAGAACCGGAAGAACGGGAGGTGTGAAACAGATGATTGATCATGCCATGATCCTTTATGATTTTGACACAGGGAGAGTGCGATTCGGTATGACCTCAGCGTATGATCTTTGTATGTTCTCAGTACCAACGGAACGCATTTTTATGTCAAACGAAAAAGAACGAAATAAGTATTTATACTCAACGTTCTGCTCCCGACTGCGTATCTCTCCTCCAGAGGGGAAAACGTCTGAGACGGGAACAGGATCAAAATCGAGCCTACCCAAGGCAGATCGGACAGCCATTTGCGATTCAGGGGAAATGATAACCAGGACGAAGCCGGGTTTAGCGAAATTCTGAGCAACAATTCGACTTAAGGAAGAATGGTACGCCATCCCAAAGGGATGCCGAACCAAAATCGGGGCGCAAATTCGACTTTAGGAGAAATGGTGAGCCGGCTCGAACTTTGTTCGAACCTAACATTTAATCAGAGGGCATCATTTTCGAAGAAAATGGTGCCCGGGGACAGAATTGAACTGCCGACACTGCGATTTTCAATCGCATGCTCTACCAACTGAGCTACCCGGGCACACCAGACTTGAACCAGTCCATAACCAGCGAAGTGGGACAGTGTTTAGGAGAATTGGCGGGGTCTGACAAGTCTTCTTTCAGGGAAAATTCACACCACCACCGGCGCTGTAAACTTACTAAATCCGGTCGTCCTCATCCGACTCCCTGGACCCCGCCGGAAGGTCGTTCGGGCCTTCATCGGTTTCGATGCGATAGACGCCGCCGAGCCAGCGGTTCAGGTCGACATCCTGACAGCGCCCGGAGCAGAAGGGCTTGCTGTCCTCCGCCGAGGGCTTGCCGCAGATCGGACATTTCTGCTTGTTGTGTTTGTCGATACGCGGGCGATCCGGGTCCATCATCGTCTCAACGCTCCATCCTGACATCCAGATGAGCGGCACCGGGACGCAGGTCGAGTGGCTGGCCGAGCCGCGCCTCGCAGGCCTCCCGCGCCGCCTTCATCGATCCCGTCGCCAGCAATGCCGCAGCCGTATCCGGTAAAGCGACGACCGGTTTCCCCGCCCCTTTGAGACGCAGCGCACGCCGCAATGCTTCCGCCGCCAGGGCATCCGCTGCCGGACGCGCCGGTGTCGGGGGCGCGATACAGAGATCGGCGAGGCTGGGACCGACCCGCTGGCGGGTGATCTCGACCAGGCCTGCCGCCGTCATTCCCAGTACATCGCTGAACCCGTCGCCGGATTTCAACCGGCTGCGTAGAATGTCGATCAGTGTCTTCATCTTGCCCCGCGCCGTCAGACCGGCGAAATCGATCGCAATCAGCCCCGAGAGCCGCCGCAGCACGATCTGCCGGGCGATTTCATCCGCTGCGCGCCTGTTCAGGCGATGGATCGCTTCCTCCTTGTTGGACAGACCGGTCTCGCTCGCGCCCATATCGACATCAATGGCTGTCAGCGCCTTGGTTTCCTGGATCGTCAGACGCCCGCCGCCGGACAATCGGACCTCCTGCCCCAAAGCCTGTTCCAGGATATCGCTCAATCCCGAAACGTCGAAGATCGGTTCCGGTGCATTGTGAAAGGCGAGACCGGGGATCAAATCCGGAAATCGCGTCTTGCAGAGTGCCTCCGCCTGAGCGAAATCGAGCCGGTCGTCCAGCGCGATCCGTGCTTCCGGTCCGGCATCACGCAGCATGGTTTCTACGAACGGCGTCGGCGGCAGCAGCAGTGCCGGTGCCTTCTCCACCGCCGCGCGGGCCTGGATATCGGCCCAGAGCGTCCGCAGGGCATGGGCTTCCTCGGCCAGGATCACCTCTGTCACGGTATAGGCAGGACCGCGCAGGATCAGGTCGGTGTGATCAGATATCCCGGATTCGGCGCGGGCCATTGCTTCGGCGCGCCGCTTTCCCTGCCCCAGTGCGCGGGCACATTGCAAGCCCCCGCCCCGGCCCGGCTGCAGACCCAGATAGCGGCCCCAGAGCACAATCTGACGCAAAGCTGCCGGGCCTTTATCGTCATGGGCGTCGCGGGATATCTGCACCAGCACCGCCTCGCCTTCGCCGATATCCTTGGCCTTGGCCAGCAGACCAGTGCCATCTGCGCCAAGATTGAGGAAAGCCGCACCGAGCCGTCGGTCGATACCGGTGACACGCGCCAGATAGACCGCACCGACCAGCCGAGGCCGGGTGACCCGTTCGATATCCAGCGCCATGGCGAGGCCGTTCTCGTCAAGATGCCCTGCCCGCCGCTCCGCCGGGCTGCCCTCGATATAAATTTCCGCTGCGCCGGTCATGCTGTCAGGTTCCGATACGAATGGAGGTCAGGAGTGCCGCAGTCTCATAAAGGCTGAGACCCACGACATTGGAATAGGAGCCATTGATCTGGCGGATGAAGGCGGCGGCCCGGCCCTGTATGGCATAGCCGCCCGCCTTGCCGCGCCATTCACCGCTGGCGATATAGGACTCGATCTCGACATCATGCAGCCGTTTGACGGTGACGGCGGTCTGCACCAGACGGGTCAGGATTCGGCCATCGGGGACAATCAGCGCGATCCCGCCATGAACCGTATGCCGTCGCCCGGACAGACTGGTCAGGCAGGCCCGCGCGGTTTTCTCATCCTCCGCCTTTGGCAAAATACGGCGGCCCAGCGCGACGACCGTATCGGCGGCCAGGATTACGGCAGGGCTTTCCGTCAAAGCAGCCACCGCCAGCGCCTTTTCCAGCGCCATACGCGCGGCATGCTGTCTTGGCAATTCGCCGCGGAAAGGCGTTTCATCGATTTCAGCCGGGCACACGGAATCGGGATGAATCCCGATCTGGGTCAGCAGGTCGAGACGGCGCGGGCTGGCCGAAGCCAGGATCAAAGGCAGATTTTCGTTCAAATCACGCTACCGGAAAGGTTTTGAGAAGGCGTTGGTGGATCTGGTCGCGCACTTGGCGATAGGCGTCAAGCCTCTGCTCACGGCTGCCCTCGATAATCGACGGATCGAAAGTGTTCCAGAACACGACATCGCAGGCCATGGTGCGGGTCAGTTCGACGGCGTGGTGCTGCGCTTCCGGGGAGAGCGCGACAATGGCATCGAAGAAGGTATCTTCCAGTTCGTCAAATGTCTTGACCTTGTGGTGGGACATATCGATGCCGATCTCGGCCATCACCTCCACCATCATGCCGTCCAGTTCCCCCTTCCGGGCACCGACGCTGTCGACATAGATTTTCGTTCCATGCATTTTCTTCAGCAGGCCTTCCGCCATGGGGGATCGAATGGAATTCATGGTGCAGCAGAACATCACCGCATCGGGCAGGTCGTCGGCGGAAAACATCATCTCGCGCGCCCCTTCCCTTTCCGTGTTCCACTGACTCCTTTGTTACCTAGCCGCGAATGTGCAGCACGCAGACCAGCGTGAACAGACGCCGGGAAGTCGCTTTATCGATGGCTATTTTGTCCCTCAGCGCCTCCACCAGTACCTCCGCCCCGTCATTGTGCAATCCGCGCCTTGCCATATCGATGGTCTCAATCTGACTGGGGGAATGTTTCTTGATCGCGTCGTAGTAACTCTCACAGATCTGGAAATAATCCCGCACGATTCCCCGGAACGGTGACAGCGGCAGAGAGATATTGGTCAGGTTCTCATCGCTCTCGTCGTCGATCTGGAAGACCAGACGCTTGCCATCTTCAATCGCCAACCGAACCTTGTAGGGACCGGTATAATCGCCCAGTGGTCGGAACCGGTTCATGTCCAGCAGGTCGTACATCGCAACCTTGCGTTCATGCTCGACTTCCACACTGCGGCGGACGACGGTCTTCTCGTCCAGTTCCAGTGCGACGATCTTGTCGGTCGCCTCATTGAAAGTCGTATCGCTCATGGTCCAGACTCCTGTTCCGAATGCTACGCGGGAGTTTAGAGCACCGCGCGCCCGTAGGCGATACTTCGATATGAGAGATAAAGTGTCTGCGCTATCGCTGATTCAGGCGGATGGCGACCGACAGTGCATGCGCACCCAACCCCTCCGCCTCCGCCAGCAGCACGGCGGACGGGCCAATACGGGCGAGACTCTCCGCATCGCATGTGACGAGGGATGTCCGCTTCATGAAATCCACCACACCAAGACCGCTGGAAAACCGCGCGCTGCGGGCGGTTGGCAGCACATGATTGGGACCGGCAATGTAATCACCGATGGCTTCCGGCGTATAGCGGCCCAGAAAGATAGCACCGGCATTCAACACACGATCCGACAGGGTTACCGGATCGGCGACCGCCAGTTCCAAATGTTCCGGCGCTATCGAATCGATCAGCGGAACAGATTCATCCAAAGCTGATACAGTAATGATCGCGCCATTCCGCGCCCAGCTCTCCCCCGCGATCTCCCGCCGGGGCAGGGTTTCGAGGCGGCGCGCGACGGCGGCCTCGACCGCGTCGGCGAAGGTGGCATCATCCGTGATCAGGATCGATTGCGCCGAGGTATCGTGTTCAGCCTGACTCAACAGGTCGGCGGCAATCCAGTCTGGATCATTCATGCCATCGGCAACGACCAGGATTTCCGATGGTCCGGCGATCATATCGATTCCGACCGTTCCGAAGACCCGGCGCTTGGCGGCGGCGACATAGGCGTTGCCTGGCCCGACGATGGTGGCAACCGGTGCGATGGTCGCGGTGCCATAAGCAAGCGCCCCCACCGCTTGTGCCCCGCCAATGCGATAGACCTCATCCACACCCGCCAGCTTGGCCGCCGCGAGGACGAGGGGATTGGTGACACCGTCAGGGGTCGGAACGACCATCACCAGACGTGGAACACCCGCGACCTTGGCCGGGATCGCATTCATCAGCACGGAACTGGGATAGGCCGCTGTGCCTCCCGGAACATAGAGGCCTGCTGCCGCGACCGGCGTCCAGCGTGCACCAAGACGAACCCCAACTTCATCTGTATAATCAAGGTCTTGCGGCAATGTCTTCTGATGGAAGGATCGAATTCGATCTGCCGCCAGGGCAAGCGCCGCCAGTGTCTCCGGTGCGCAAGACTCCGCCGCCGCATCGAGATCGGACTGCGGGATACGCAGATCCGCGACCCCGATGGAAACCCTGTCGAAGCGGTTGGTGTAGTCGACCACGGCGGCGTCACCGCGTTCACGCACATCGGCCAGGATATCGGCGACCGTGCGGTCAACATCCGCATCCATCTCCCGCTTGGCGTTCAACAGGATATCAAAATCCTTGGCGAACCCTGGGTCGCTTGCGTTCAAGCGCTGCGATACCGGATAATCATGCGGCACGGGCAGTGGCCTCCCGGAACCGCGCGACATAATCGCCGACTTCCTCCGACCGGGTTTTCAGAGCGGCGCGATTGACGATCAGTCTGGATGTGACCTCGGCAACCGTCTCCACCTCGACCAGCCCATTCTCCTTCAGCGTGCGACCAGAGGAGACGAGATCGACGATGCGGCGGCACAGCCCCATGCCCGGTGCCAGTTCCATCGCGCCGTTGAGCTTAATGCATTCCGCCTGCACGCCGCGCCGGGCGAAATGCCGACGGGTGATGTTCGGATATTTCGTCGCCACGCGAATATGACTCCAGCGGCTGGGATCGTCGCCCGCGACCAATTCGGCAGGCTCTGCCACCGAAATGCGGCAATGGCCGATATCGAGATCCACCGGCGCATAAAGCTCCGGATAATCGAATTCCAGCAGCACATCGTTCCCGGCCACCCCCAGATGGGCCGCGCCGAACGCAACGAAGGTCGCGACATCGAAACTGCGCACCCGGATGATGGACAGGTTGCCGATATTGGTTGAAAATTTAAGCAGCCGCGATGACGGATCGTCAAATGCCGCTTCCGGATGAATCCCGACCGCATCCAGCAGCGGTCGCACTTCGTCCAGAATCCGCCCTTTCGGCAGGGCCAGCACCAGTGGTTCGTTCGCACTCATATCGGCGGGACCGGTCCATTTTGTTCGATTGCGCCGTTACATGGCACAGCCTCCCCCGCCTTTCCAGTCCTTATCCGCTATCCGGCAATATCCAGACGCAGCCCCTGGCCGCTGCGCTCAAAGCCCATCATGGCGATCTTGCGCGGTAAGCCCCAACGGTACCCGCCCAGCATGCCGGAATTGCGCACCACCCGATGACAGGGGATCAGCCAGCTAATCGGATTGGCTCCGACCGCCGTGCCGATGGCGCGCGACGCTCCTTTCGGCATGCCGAGCCGCAGTGCCAAATCGCCATAGGTCGTATAATCGCCAGGGGGAATACGCATCAATGCCTCCCAGACCTTCACCTGAAATTCGGTACCCTTCAGCAGCAGGCGCAGCCCTTCCTCCGCGCCTTCCGATCCCGGCTCCGCAAATATCCGGTCCATATAGGGCCGCGTCGCCACCGGATCTTGGATCAGAGTCGCTTCGGGCCAGCGGTTTGCCATATCTTCGAAACAGGCAGCCTCCCCGCGCGAGTCGAGGAAAGCCAGACCGCAGAGACCACGAGGAGCAGCCAGTACAAGCGTCCGTCCGAACCGCCCTTCATGCCAGGCCCAGCGGATCGTCAGACCCGCCGCCGCACGCTTGTACTCGCCGGGTGTCATCGCCTCGAAACTGACGAACAGGTCGTGCAGCCGCCCCGGTCCCGAAAGACCCGCATCGAAACTGGCATTCAGCAGGTCCGCCTGCCCGTCCAGAGCCTGTTTCGCGGTCTCCAGACTGACAACGCTAAGGAATTTCTTTGGACTGAGCCCGACCCAGCGCTGAAACACCCGCTGGAAGTGAAATTCACTCATGCCGCATTCACCCGCCAGATCCGAAAGGCTGGGTCGATGCTCACCCCAGGTCGCGGCGATATGCTCCAGCGCCTTGCCGATGCGCGCGTAATCGCGCTGTGCTTCCCAATAATCATCCATGGTCGTCATTCCTGAATCTCCCTCGGTCACTTCGAGAGAGGATGTAGGACGCTTTCGATCCCGGTCCCACCCGGTTCTTGCGAGGATAGCGTCAAATCAACCGGACAGCACGTCCGTGACAAATTTGACACCCGGATAGGCCAGTGTGACCAGCAGATAGGCGATCATGACGATCCGTGCGGCACGCCGCCCCCGCAGGCCACTATAGCGCTGCAACAGCAACAGCAGTCCGATCACCGCGAAGGCTGCCAATGTCAGCAGAGTCTTGTGATCCGGCTCCAGCAGTGGCTGCCCGCGCTGAACATGGATCGCGATCCCGGTGACGAGGCCAAGGCCCAGCACGACTTCACAGGCCAGCATCAGGCGATCCTGCAGTTGCTCGCCCTCGGCCACCGACGGCAGCAGGGTCGCCAATACCGTCGGGCGACGGGATTTCAGAGCCCGTTCCTTCACGAAAACCGCAAGCCCCGCAACGGCAGCCAGGGTCAGAAGCCCATAGGTCGTCACCGCGATCAGAATATGCGTGATGATCCAGGCTCCGGGCGATTCCCCGAGATGCCGGTCGACATTGTTCGAAACAATGGCAAAGCCGACCAGGAAGAGGAGATAGGGCAGGATCAGGATGGAAAGCCGCCGCGCCGGTTCGGAGCGTGCCGCAACAACAGCAAAAACCACCAGGGTTGCCGCCGCCGATACCCAGACGGTGAAAGAGAAATCTGTTCGCCAACCGGATTGAAGCACCATCAGACACCACAAAACCGGCCCGATGACCGCAAGCGCCAGCAGGCCCCCAAACAAGGAGCCCTGCGGACGATCCGTCCAGGCGGCCCATATCGCGGGACCGAGGCTGGCGGCGGCAATGATTTGAAAGATCGGCGACTCGACTGGCATGCTGCGTTATATAACACCGTGCCCTGTCGCCTGAAACGGATATCCATCCCAACCAACGCTTTTGGACCCATCATCGATGTCTACCGCTTTGCCCTTCTTTCATGTCGTCATTGTCGCCGCCGGTCAGGGGGTCAGGGTTGGCGGGACCGTACCGAAGCAATACCGCCCACTGGATGGAATCCCGGTCCTGCGTCGAACTGTGACGGCATTCCGGAAACATCCGGGAATTGGCAAAATCATTATTGTAATCGGCGCAGAACAGGATGCGCTCTGCCGGGCGGCCATTGGTGACATGCCGAATGTCCGGATCGTCCCTGGCGGTGCACGGCGACAGGACAGCGTCCATGCCGGGCTGGAAGCCCTGTCGGAAATCGCCGCGCCAGAAGATATTGTTCTGATCCACGACGCCGCCCGTCCCTTCCTGAGAAATAACCTGATAGACCGCGTGATTGCATCAGTCGTAGCGACAGGTGCTGCGATTCCGGCCCTGCCGGTGGTCGATACGCTGAAATCCGCAACTGATACCGGGCAGATCGCGGCGACCATTCCGCGCGCAGGGCTGTACCGGGCACAGACGCCACAGGGATTCCGCCTGACCACGATCCTGGCCCTGCATCGTGCAGCGGTCGATGGAGAGGAAGCGACTGATGATGCCGCCTTGCTGGAACGCGCGGGACTACCGGTTGCGCTGGTCGAGGGGGACCCGCAGAATATCAAGCTGACGACAGAAGCGGATTTTGAAGAGGCGGAGCGGCGCATGGCGGCGGTACGGGAAATCAGAACCGGCATGGGATTCGATGTGCATCGATTCGAACCGGGCGACGGCGTCTGGCTTTGTGGAATCCGGATTCCGCACACACAGCGCCTCAAAGGCCACAGTGATGCCGATGTCGGTCTGCATGCGATCACCGATGCGATACTGGGCGCGATTGCATCGGGGGATATCGGCCAGCATTTCCCGGCTGACGATGCGCAATGGCGGGACGCAGCCTCCCATCAGTTCCTGCGCCATGCTGCTAATCTGATGCGGGAACGCGGCGGCCGCATTATGAATATCGATGCGACATTGATCTGCGAATCCCCGAAGATCGGCCCGCATCGGGACACCATGCGCGCACGGATCTCGGAAATCTTGGATATTTCCATCGACAGGGTGGCGGTGAAGGCGACGACGACGGAAAAGCTCGGCTTCACCGGGCGCGGTGAAGGCATCGCCTGCCAGGCCATTGCCACGGTTTCCGTTCCGGGAGAAGCAGAATGAGCCCCGCCCTCCTTATCGCCACATGGTTCGGCAGCGGCCTTATCAAACCGGCTCCCGGCACCTGGGGCAGCCTCGCTGCCCTGCCCTTCGCCTGGGTCATCGCGACATTTGGGGAAAGCTGGTACCTGCTACCCGCCGCCATCGCTCTGTTTCCAGTCGGCGTCTGGGCCGCAACGGAATATGATCGGGTCAAGGAATCACACGATTCGTCGGAAATCGTGGTGGATGAAGTGGTCGGCGTCTGGATCACGCTGGCCTTCGTGCCACCCGACTGGCTGCACTATCTGGTCGGCTTTGTCCTGTTCCGGCTGTTCGACATCCTGAAACCCTGGCCAGTACGCTGGGCCGACCGCAAGATCGCCGGCGGCATGGGCGTGATGCTGGACGACGTGCTGGCCGCGATCTATGCCGCCCTATCACTCTATCTGATCGGCATGCTAATTTCCTGGAGCTCTACATTATGATAGATCAGGAACTCTATGAAATCGCTTTCAAAACGCTTGATTCTTTCAGACGTTCAGGACGGATGGTTGCAACGGCTGAATCTTGTACCGGCGGATTGATCGCCGCAGCGTTGACCGCTGTTCCGGGATCATCGGACGTCGTGGACCGGGGTTTCATCACCTATACGAACCGGGCAAAGACCGAGATGCTGGGGGTCGATGCCGATCTGATTACCCGATATGGTGCTGTTTCCGAACCTGTTGCCAAAGCAATGGCAGAAGGTGCCCTCAGCCGCTCTCTTTCGAATGTCGCGGTCGCGGTAACCGGAGTCGCCGGTCCAGGAGAATCGGAGAAAAAGCCCGCCGGTCTCGTCTATATTGGCTGTTCTATCAAAGGTTTGGAGACAGTTGTTGAAGCTCATAGATTCGCAGGAGACCGCGCTGAAGTGCGCCGCGCAACGGTGATCGCGGCTCTGTCACTGACGGTCAGTCGGGCGTGCTGAGTGCCGCCACTTCTATCCCCGTCCCGGTGAGTCGTACCAGATCGCGCAAAGGATGGCCCGTCCGGTCACCATAGCGGGCGATCTTGTCGTCCCAGTCATCGAAACTGTCGATAAGTGTCTTTGGGTGTTCCAGGGGCCGCCAGGTGGCTTGCCGCAAACGCTCCACCGCCTCCCCCAGAGAGGCAAGCGTCGTATCCTCGATCGGTCGATCCAGCATGAACAGCCGCTCACGATGCAGGGCGAAGGCCGCCAGCAGGATCCCCGCCGTCTCCGCCGACCGCGCGCCGCTGGCGAAGGTGAAGCTCACCTGATCGAACAGAACGCTGCGCACCCGCCCTTCCAGCAACAGGCAGAGCTTCACTGCCTCGTCCCCGTCGCGGATCGCGTGATCGCGCCGGGCATAAAACAGGATGCGTTCCACCTTCAGCAAGCTGTCCCGCGACAGGCATTCCAGAATGCGCTGGCTGGCATGATAGGTCTCATAGGCACTGGGACGAGCAAGCCGGTGCAGCCGCACGGTTTCCGTCGCGCCATCGGTTTCGACCTCGACCCCGGCCTGGAACAGGGCACGCTCCAGTGCTTCCAGCGTACTGGCCCTGGGGTCACCGATCCCGCGTTCGATATTGTTCAGGGTCGCAAGCGATATACCCGCGACCTTTGCAAGCTCGCTCTGTTTGATGTTCAGCAGGGATCGACCGGCCCTGATCTGCGCCGTCGAAATCACGGCCACCCCTTCTCAATTATGGATGATGCATAGTTTACTGGGTATGAATTACATGACTCCGCCATTCGACACAATATGTCGAGGATGACTGGCGCGGTTGCCACAATTGATAATTGGAATATTCTGATCGTGAAATCGACTCATGCCACAACTGCCTACATTCGCAGTCAAATCGATGCAGAATGGAAACGAGTTGCAAATTGCTGACTACATGCGTGGGCCGTACAAATCCTCGGCTCGCGATTCGAATGCTCCGACCATACGGCGTACCGCTTCAGTGAAGACCAGGCCGATCATCGCCTGCAATAGTTTCGAGCGGAATTCGAATTCAACATGAAAATCCACAATACAGCCGGATAAATCCGGATAATCCATGAATTTCCATCTGTTATCGAGATACTTGAAAGGACCGTCTTCATAGGCTGTCAGAATAGTGAGATTTGCGCGGTCCAGTGTTACCCGGCTGGTAAACCGTTCCGTTACCCCCTTGAACCCGATCACCAGATCGGCGACCAGCAGGGAGTCGGTCTGACTGCGGATGCGCGCCGCCCGACACCAGGGCAGGAATTCCGGATAGCGCGCGACATCGGCGACCAGATCATACATATCCTCGGTCCGATAGGGCAAATGGCGTTGCTCTGCGTGTTTCGGCATCGATCCAGCGGCGTGGCATGTTGATGATGGGAAACCACCTACCCTATTCGGCGGCTTCCGTCACGGATTTGATCCGTCCCTCCTGCTGCGCCAGTTGCGCCTCCCGCGCCGCACGCAGCCGCTGGAAGTCATCTCCTGCATGATAGCTTGATCGGGTCAAGGGCGAGGAGGAAACCATCAGAAAACCACGCGCCCGCGCCATGCTGGCAAAGGCCGCGAATTCATCCGGCGTCACAAAGCGATCCAGCGCGGCATGCTTGAGTGTCGGCTGCAGATACTGGCCAATGGTCAGGAAATCGACATCTGCGGCCCGATAGTCATCCATCACCTGCTGGACTTCGATCTTGCTTTCGCCCAGCCCGACCATCAGGCCCGACTTCGTGAAGATGGATGGGTCGAGAATCTTCACCTGCGCCAGAAGCTGGAGAGACGTGAAATATCGGGCACCGGGACGGATGGTGGGATAGAGACGTGGCACAGTTTCAAGATTATGATTAAAGACATCGGGGCGCGCTTCAACAACGATTTCAAGCGCTCCCCGCTTTCCTTTGAAATCTGGGGTCAGGATTTCAATGGTCGTTTCCGGAGTGCGTTCCCGGATCGCACGGATCGTCTGGGCGAAATGTTCAGCACCCCCATCCACCAGGTCGTCCCGATCAACCGACGTGATGACGACATGTTCCAGCCCCAGCTTTTCCACCGCATCGGCCACCCGGTAGGGTTCGAAAGTATCCAGCGCACCGGGCTTACCGGTCGAGACATTGCAGAAGGCACAGGCGCGAGTGCAGATTTCGCCCATGATCATGAAGGTGGCATGTTTCTTAGCCCAGCATTCGCCGATATTAGGACAGCCAGCCTCCTGGCAGACCGTAACCAGCTTGTGGTCCTCAACGATCTTGCGGGTCGCCTGATATTCCCGGCTAACCGGAGCCTTGACGCGAATCCAGTCCGGCTTGCGCTGGATCGGATTGTCCGGCCGGTTGCGCTTTTCCGGATGTCGAAAGGCGCGCTCTTTGGTGTCGGGCTGATCGGTCATGCCTGCCCATCCCTTCCAGTGACGGTTAACTCCCCTGAAATTGAGGACTCGCACCGTCAGGGTCAAGTCCGTAACGACCCGTTGGGTGTTTGCGGTCTCGAATTCAGATTATGTGGGGAGGCTAACCCAGGGAAAACTTAAGGATTACGGACAACAATACCGTGATAGCCGCTGTTACCGGCAATCGCCGCATTGGCGACGATCTGTATCACGTCATTTAGGGTTTTAGCGTCATGGTCCGGGGCACCAGGATCAAGGGACAAATCCGTAACAACAATGAGAAGATGACGCCACCGGCTATTCTCATAGACCAGTTCGCGGCGAACTTCCGCTATATGCGGATGCTCGATGGCTTCCATGTGAACCGCCCCTCTTCCCTCAACGATATCCATAATCGATACCACCCTAATGACGTTAACTGTACACGTGCCACAGTTCCGTGCAATAGAGAAGAAAAAACAAATAAAATTTTATACAAATTTTATGCGATTCTCCCTGATATTTTAATGTAATCCCTGAAACCGGTAAAACTCCCGGAAAACCGGGAGCTAGAAACCATCCTACATGTGGATAACTTTCCCAAAAGCATCCAACACGGATTCATGCATCATCTCACTGAGGGTCGGATGCGGGAAGACGGTATGCATCAACTCCTCCTCCGTCGTCTCCAGAGTCTTGGCAATGGAATAGCCCTGGATGAGTTCCGTCACTTCGGCCCCAATCATATGCGCACCGAGCAACTCGCCGGTCTTCGCATCGAAAACCGTCTTCACTAGACCTTCCGGTTCGCCAAGCGCTATCGCCTTTCCATTGCCGATGAAGCTGAACCGTCCGACCTTGACGTCATGGCCCGCTGCCTTCGCTTTCTCTTCGGTCAGGCCAATGGAGGCGACCTGGGGATGACAATAGGTGCAGCCGGGAATTCTCTCCACCGCTAGCGGATGTACACCTTTCAAACCCGCGATCTTCTCGATACAGATCACCCCTTCATGCTCGGCCTTGTGGGCCAGCCAGGGCGGGCCGGTCAGATCGCCGATGGCATAGACACCGGGTTCGTCAGTCTGCGACCACTTATCAGTGACGATATGGGTCTTCTCGACCTTGATTTTCGTCCCTTCCAGGCCAATCCCCTCTACATTGCCGACGATGCCGACGGCGGAGATGACGCGGTCTACTGTGATTTCCTGAGTCTTGCCGCCCTGCTCCACCACGCAGGTAACGCTGTCGTTGCCGCGCTTCAGCTGTTTCACCACCGCGCCGGTCAGGATCTTCATCCCCTGTTTCTCGAAAGCCTTCTTCGCAAGCTTGGATATTTCCGCATCCTCGACCGGCAGAACCCGGTCCATCACCTCGACCACGGTTGTCTCAGCGCCGAGTGTATTGAAGAAACTGGCGAACTCGATACCGATGGCACCGGAGCCGATGACCAGCAGCTTCTTCGGCATGGTATTAGGAACCAGCGCATCGCGATAGGTCCAGACCAGCTTGTGATCCGCCTCCAGCCCCGGCAGTTCCCGCGCCCGTGCGCCCGTCGCCAGGATGACATGCTTTGCGGTCAGTTCCGCGACCGGCTTGCCGTCTTTCTCCACAGTAACCTTGCGCGCACCTGCGGAACCGCCCGCCAGCTTGCCCCAGCCATCGAAGACCGTGACCTTGTTCTTTTTCAGCAGATGCCCGACACCGGAATTCAACTGCTTTGCCACACCCCGACTACGCTTCACCACTGCATCAAGATCGAAGCCAGGCTTCTCACAAGTCAGGCCATAATCGGCTGCATGCTTCATGTAATGATAGATTTCAGCGGATCGCAGCAGCGCCTTGGTCGGGATACAGCCCCAGTTCAGGCAGATCCCCCCCAGATGGTTGGCCTCCACCACCGCAACCTTCATCCCCAGTTGCGCGGCCCGGATCGCCGTGACGTATCCGCCGGGACCGGCCCCGACGATGACGGTATCGAATGCGGTATCAGCCATGCGAGGTCCCTTCCCTTACAGCATCAAGGCGATCGGGTCTTCGATCAGCGCTTTCAGTTCCTTCACCAGGGCCGCCCCTGCCGCACCATCGATGCACCGATGATCGACCGCCAGGCTGAGCGTCACCACGGTAGCGACGGCCAGGGCACCGTCGCGGACGACCGGACGCTGCTCCCCGGCCCCGACCGAAAGAATGCCACCCTGCGGCGGATTGATGATGGAGGTAAAGCTCTTCACCCCGAACATGCCGAGATTGGAGATCGTGAAGGTACCGCCCTGATACTCCTCCGGGGTCAGCTTCCCGTCCCGTGCCTTGGCGGCGAGTTGCTTCGCTTCCCTGGAGATCGTCGCAAGACCCTTGGCGGCGCAATCCTTGATAATCGGAGTAATCAATCCGCCTTCAATCGCAACCGCCATCGCCATATCGACTCGCTTGAATTTCAGGATCGCGCTGTCGGTATAGGCAACATTACAATCCGGGACGCGGGTCAGCGCCAAAGCCGTTGCCTTGATCAGGAAGTCGTTGACGGAAATCTTGTAGTCCGCTCCTTCCCGTTCGTTCAACTGCTTGCGCATTGCCATCAGCCGGTCGATCTCGACATCCACCTGCAACGTGAAATGCGGAATGTCACGGGCGGATTCGGTCAGCCGTCGGGCGATGGTCTTGCGCATATTGCTATGCGGCAGTTTTTCCGCTTCCGGCAGCATCCTAAAGATCGGATCGTCAGCGGACAAAGCGGGCGGAGCACCGACGGCCGGAGCCACCGCTTTCGGAGCGGATGCAGGAGCAGCAGGGGTACCTTCCGCCGCAGCAGGCACGGCCTTGCCAGTACCCGACGACAGCGCGGCCTCGATATCGCGTTTCACGACCCGGCCATGGGGACCGGAGCCGGAAATCGCCTTCAGGTCCAATCCCTCCGATTCCGCCAGACGCCGCGCCAGGGGTGATGCGAAGACACGATCTCCCACCGGTGCCGATGGTGCAGAGGACGAGGCCGCCTTTTCAGGTTCAGTCTTTGCAGGATCGGCCTTGGCCGGTTCTGGAGTCGCCGCAAGTGCGCTCTCCGCTTTGGGCGTAGCAGCCGCCCCGCCGGACGCCGCCGCCTTCGCAACGTCCTCACCTTCTTCAGCCAGGATCGCGATGGGGGTATTCACCGCAACGCCTTCGGTGCCTTCAGGGACAAGGATCTTGGCGATCACCCCCTCGTCGACGGCCTCGAACTCCATCGTCGCCTTGTCAGTCTCGATTTCCGCCATCACATCGCCGGAGGCAACGCTGTCGCCTTCCTTGAGCAACCACTTACCGAGTGTGCCTTCGGTCATGGTCGGCGAGAGAGCCGGCATCAGTATCTGGATTGCCATGGTCCTTAACTCCTCCCTGCCCGATCAGCGATAACAGACGGCGCGTGCCGCCTCGACGATATGCTTGGCCTGGGGCAGCGCCAGAGCCTCCAGATTGGCGGCATAGGGCATCGGGACATCGGCCCCAGCCACCCGCGCCACCGGCGCATCCAGATAGTCGAAGGCCTGCTCCATCAGCATCATGCCAAGCTCTGAGCCAATCCCGGCGAAGGGCCAGCCTTCCTCGACCGATACCAGCCGGTTGGTCTTCTTCACAGATTCGATCACCGTTGCAGTATCAAGCGGACGGATGGTGCGAAGGTCGATCACTTCGGCGCTGATCCCCGCCTCTGCCAAAGCATCCGCCGCTTCCAGCGCCTTACCGACCATGATTGAGAAGGCAGCGATAGTGACATCCGTGCCAGACCGCACGATTTTCGCCTTGCCGATAGGAACCGTCCAGTCGTCGGTATCCGGCACGTCGAAAGTCTTCCCATACATGATCTCGTTTTCCAGGAAAATCACGGGGTTCGGATCCCGAATGGCGGATTTCAGCAGGCCCTTGGCATCGGCCGCACTCCAGGGAGCGACGACCTTCAGACCCGGACAATGGGCATACCAGCTTGCGTAACACTGCGAATGCTGCGCGCCAACCCGCGCGGCAGCTCCGTTCGGACCACGGAAGACAATAGGCGCGCCCATCTGCCCGCCGGACATGTAAAGAGTCTTCGCGGCGGAATTGATGATCTGGTCCATGGCCTGCATTGCGAAATTGAAGGTCATGAACTCGACAATGGGACGCAACCCCATGAAGGCCGCCCCAACGCCAAGACCGGCGAATCCGTGTTCGGTAATCGGCGTATCGATCACCCGCTTTTCGCCGAATTCGTCCAGCAGGCCCTGGGAAATCTTGTAGGCCCCCTGATACTGGGCGACTTCCTCACCCATCAGGAAAACCTTGCCATCGCGGCGCATTTCCTCGGCCATCGCATCGCGCAGCGCCTCGCGCACCGTCTGGGACTTCATCGCTCCGGTCCAGTCCGGTTCCGGTGCAGGAGCCTCAGGCGATTTCACCGCAGCGGGTGCTGCTGGTACTGATGCAGGTGCATCCTTTGCAGGTGCCGCAGCGGGAGAGGCCGCTTTGTCCATTGCGCTGGCATCCTCGCCCTCTTCCAGCAGTACCGCGATCGGCGTGTTGACCGCGACGCCTTCGGTCCCGGCCTCGACAAGAATCTTGCCGATCACGCCTTCGTCGACGGCTTCGAATTCCATCGTCGCCTTATCGGTTTCGATCTCCGCCATCACATCGCCGGAGGCGACCTTGTCGCCCTCCTTCACCATCCATTTCCCAAGCGTGCCCTCAGTCATCGTGGGCGACAGGGCGGGCATCAGAATTTCAATAGCCATGGTCGTTCTTTCCTTTTTGTCCGCTGCCGTCGTCTCAGGCTTCCAGAAGCACGTCGGTCCACAATTCGGACACATCCGGTTCCGGGCTCGATTGCGAGAAGTCGGCGGCCTCGGAGACGACCGCTTTGACCTGCTTGTCGATCTCTTTCAGATCCTCTTCCGATGCATGTCCGCCATCGATCAGCAACGCCTTCACCCGATCAATGGGATCAGAGGTGGAGCGAACCTTGTTGACCTCTTCCTTGGAACGGTATTTCGCCGGATCGGACATGGAATGTCCCCGATAGCGATAGGTCTTCATTTCCAGGATATAGGGACCCTTGCCCGCGCGACAGTGGGCGATGGCCATATCCGCCGCCTCGCGCACGGCCAGCACGTCCATCCCGTCGACCTCGTCGCCGGGAATGCCATAGGCCTGACCGCGATCATGCAGGTTCGCGCCGGAGGCGGAAATCCGCTCGACCGATGTTCCCATACCATATTTGTTATTCTCGATCACATAGATGACCGGCAGTTTCCAGAGCGCCGCCATGTTGAATGCCTCGTAAACCTGCCCCTGATTGATCGCCCCGTCACCGGTATAGGCCATGCAGACATTGTCCGTTTCATTATACTTCATGGCGAAGGCGATGCCGGTGCCGAGCGGAATCTGCGCGCCGACGATGCCGTGACCGCCGTAGAAGTTCTTCTCCTTGGAGAACATATGCATGGAGCCGCCCTTGCCTCTGGAATAGCCCCCTTCTCTCCCGGTCAGTTCAGCCATCACGCCCTTCGGGTCCATGCCCGCCGCCAGCATATGACCGTGATCGCGGTAGGAGGTGATCACCGCATCGCCCTCTTTCGAGGCCGCCTGCATGCCGGTTACTACCGCTTCCTGTCCGATATAGAGATGACAGAAGCCGCCAATCAGACCCATGCCGTAAAGCTGTCCCGCCTTTTCCTCGAACCGGCGGATCAGCAGCATGTCCTCGTAATATTTCAACAGGTCGTCGCGGCTTGCCGACGCACCGGATGTGGCCTTTCGGGCAGGCGCGGATTTACTTGCGGATTTGCTGGCTGCGCGTTTGGCAGTCGCTTTCTTCGCCATAGGTCGTTCCCCTCAGCTTCCGTTGCCCGATGCGCATCATCACGCAAAGCGGCCCCGTTCGGATTTTGCGGCAGATCGCCCCTGGTCACGGGTCGTGCGCAGGAGCATGCAGCCCTCTTGACGGTATCGGTACTTGTTTTTGCTGAGTGAATCAATAGGTCGTGCAAATTATTGATATAGAACAAAAAAGTGATAGTTAACTGAATTTCAGTTGAATAGGTTGATAGCGGTCTTTTTTGCGCAGTGCAGCATAAACTACAAAGACTTAGCCGGACTATGGATGTTGCGTGAATGTTTCAGCTTCGCGGCGGCAGAAAGATGATCACTTCATCCTCACGCATCCTGTTCAGATCAAGGCGCATGCGCTCTTCCAGCATGTCGAGATCCAGGCTGCGGCGGTCCAACAGACCGACCCTGTGCTCCAATTCCAGCCGCTGCGCACGCAGATCATTCAATGCTGCCTCAGCCCGCGCAACCTCGTTGGAAATCCGCATCATGGATAACAGGCCGCGATCCCCCTGGATTGTGTGATACGCAAAATACACAAGAATGCAGGCACCGAAAGCCGGAGCGACAAAATGGCGGGACCGCCGATGGAGTTCTGCGAACACAGTCATAGCACACTCCTTGAATCACGGAACCGAGTCCCCGTCAATGGGCAATATTTTCAATGTCTTAGCAGGAATTATCTGCCGAGCTGAACCGGCATATATTGCCTATCGGAGTATGTGGTGACGCAAGCTGTAGGGGAATGGACAGGATGTGGTGTTAACCAGAATGACCAGAAACGACGAAGGGGTTGGCGGCTTAGAGCCACCAACCCCTTCTGTTCGACTGGCCTTCTAAAGGCCATTACTGGTCGGAGCGGCAGGATTCGAACCTACGACCCCCACACCCCCAGTATGGTGCGCTACCAGGCTGCGCTACGCTCCGTCGACCCTGTCGACAGCCCTCTAATAAGGCCTGTGACCCCGGCTGGCAATTCCCTATTCGGGTTCAGCTGCAATCCCATCCGCAAGGGCAAGCAGATCACGCGCTGCTATCAGTTCACGGCGCAAGCTGTGGAGTACGTCCAGATCGATTTGTGCCCCGGACGCGGCATGCGGAAGTTCGGGTTCCGGGGCCGGAACCGGTACACCCTCGTCGCCCCAATCCAGGACCGACTTCAGACCATGTTCACGCAGCAGCTTCTGAACACCCCGGATCGTATAACCTTCCTCATGCAACAGACGCCGGATCACCTGCAACAGGCGCACGTCCTCCGGGCGGTAGTAGCGTCGGCCGCCCGCCCGTTTCATCGGTTTGATATGGGTGAACTTGGTTTCCCAGAATCGCAGAACATGCTGTTGGATATCCAGCAGATCGGCCACTTCGGTAATAGTCCGAAAGGCATCTGCGGATTTTTCCGCACGATGGGAATCGCTCGTGTCGCTCATACCAACCTCCTGCTCAATCTCCTGGCGCGGACAACACCCCGCCCACGGACCAGATTGATCATTGGTTGATGCGATCCTTCAGCACATGGCTGGGACGAAAAACGAGAACGCGACGTGGTAGGATCGGTACTTCCTCACCGGTCTTGGGGTTGCGACCGACCCGCTCCCCCTTCTGTCGCACGGAGAAACTGCCGAAGGAAGATATCTTGACGGCTTCCCCCGCGACCAGCGCATCAGCCATCTCCGCCAGAATCGCCTCGACCAGAGCAGCCGACTCGATTCGCGACAATCCAACTTCCTGATAGACCGCTTCGGCCAGCTCCGCGCGGGTAACGGTTTTTCCCGCCATGGCCCAACTCCCCCAAAGTTTTCAAACGATTAAGAGGTAGCAGAGTATCCCTGTCCGTTTATCGCGTCAACAAACCAAAAGAGAACGCGACTCGATTCACGACAACTACCAGCGCACCAATGCCGCGCCCCAAGTGAATCCCCCTCCCATCGCGGTCAAACCAATCAGATCACCGGGCTTGAAAAGCTGATGCTCCATCGCGTGATTCATCGCCAGTGGAATGGTGGCGGCG
Source organism: Alphaproteobacteria bacterium (assembly GCA_965223125.1). GTDB lineage: Bacteria > Pseudomonadota > Alphaproteobacteria > UBA8366 > Aestuariispiraceae > Pacificispira. The sequence goes on from OZ244984.1 coordinate 3,791,481, forward strand.
GATGTATTCGCATGTTCCTCGACGGAAACGACCACTTTCTCGCTTAGAATCTGGAGACGGTCCCCGACCATGTTAATGATGCGAATATTTGCCTGATGTGGAATCAGCCAGTCGAGGTCCGCCGAGGTCAGTCCCTGATCCGCCAGCAACCCCGCGACAAGGGACGACATCCGCTCGACCGCCTGCTTAAAGACCTCTTTGCCCTGCATGCGCACGAAACCGGCGGTCCCGGTCGAAGCAGGCCCGCCATCGACATAAAGGCTGTCGTAAAATCGCCCATCGGCTCCTAGAACCGTTGAGAGCACACCGCGCTCTGTTTCAACGCCGTTTGTCGCCTCGCCGCGCAGGACGACCGCGCCGGCCCCATCCCCGAACAAAACACAGGTGCCGCGATCCTGCCAGTCGAGGATACGGCTGTAGATTTCCGCCCCGATAACCAGCGCACATTTCGCCTGACCGAGACGGATCATGTTGTCTGCCTGGGTCAGGGCATAGACGAAACCTGTGCACACCGCCTGAATATCGAAGGCCGCCCCGGCCCGAACGCCAAGCCGTGCCTGCACCCGCGTTGCCGTTGCGGGAAAAGTATTGTCAGGCGTTGTCGTGGCGAGAATGATCAGATCGACATCCTCTGCCGTTACCCCCGCGTTCCGCATCGCGCGCTGCGCCGCCATGCAGGCCAGATCAGACGTCAACTCACCGGGCGCGGCGATATGGCGTCGCGCGATTCCTGTCCGCTGGCGAATCCAGGCATCGCTGGTATCGACCGTTTCGGATAATTCCTCGTTGGAGACAACCCGTTCCGGCAGATAGGCGCCGACCCCCCGTATCACACTTCTAATCGTCACGATGCCGCTGCTTTGGCGTTGGTGTCGCTTGGTACCACAACCGACGCCCCTTCCTTGTCGAGTGTTTCGAAATCAGCCTTCATCTTTTCGATAAAGCCGTGCATGCACATATCCGATGCGACTCCGATTGCATTGGCAAATCCAATTTCATCCGTGCCGCCATGGCTTTTTACCGCAATGCCATTCAGGCCAAGGAGAACCGCACCATTATAGCGGCGCGGATCAACGCGATAGCGCAGTTTGGCGATGGCGCGCCGCGCGATCAGGTATCCGATCTTAGCGACGGTGCTGGACTGGAACGCTTCGCGCAGGAATGCGCTGATCAGGCGCGAGGTCCCTTCCGCGGTCTTCAGCGCAACATTACCGGTGAACCCGTCGGTCACAATCACATCGACCGTTCCGCCTGCAATATCGTCGCCTTCGACAAATCCGGCAAACCGGATCGGCAGCGGGCTGGCACGAAGCAGAGCAGCCGCCTCACGGATCTCATCCCGCCCCTTCAAATCCTCCGTGCCGATGTTCAGCAGTCCCACACTGGGCTTGGAAATCCCCATGACTGTACGGGCGAAGACCTCTCCCATCACGGCGAATTGCAGCAGATGCTGTGCGCTGCATTCGACATTCGCGCCGAGATCCAGCATGCAGGTCTCGCCCTTCTGGGTCGGAAAAAAGGAACAGATCGCCGGACGGCTGACGCCGCGCAGGGTTTTCAGCCCGAACATGGCCAGCGCCATCAGCGCACCGGTATTCCCGGCGGAAACGCAACAATCGGCCTCGCCATCGCGCACGGCATCGATGGCCTTGCGCATGCTTGAATCCTTCAGATGCCGCAGCGCATAGCTCGGCTTGTCCGAATTGCCAACGACCTGGTCCGTGTGGCGGATTTCGACATGATCCTTCAGTCCTGATTCACGCTCAATCAGGGGAGTCAGCTGCGCCTCATTTCCAAAGATCAGGAACCGCGCCATCGGCAGGCGCTCCCGGGCCAGAGCGGCACCGCGCACGACAATGTCGGGCGCACCATCGCCCCCCATCCCGTCCAATGCGATCACCAGAGGTTTCGCCACAGGCATTGTCCCCTAATATCCAGGCCCCGATCAGGCCTCCGGAAGCAGGCGGCCCGGCATCATTTCAAAACCGGCTCCGCATTCCTGCGATTGAGCCTGACGATACCCGACCCGTACCCCATCGGAGCACGTCCCCCAAGCTCCGACAACCTTCATGCGACTCGATTTTCACAACCGATCCCGCCAAAACTCGACCCTGGTACAAACCAACCAGCCCCACCACCAACACCAATCGGGCCCGACAAGGGCCCGATCACGTGTTTGCCGGAGCAGGCAATGCGGCAACCGAAACTCTGTCGTTTCGCCACACCAGCCAGATTCCGGGTCTATATGCCAGGTCAGATACCAGCCTTGGGCTCGACAACCTGACGACCACGATACATACCGGTCTTCAGGTCGACATGATGCGGACGCACCATTTCACCGGTGGTCTGATCTTCCCGATATGTCGGCTTGCCGAGCGCGTCATGGGAGCGCCGGTTGCCACGCCGGGATTTCGTCACTTTTCTCTTCGGAACCGCCATTTTCTTGACTTTCGTAAGCTTGAGATGTCTTGCAAAACGGCGGGTTACATAGACCCTTTGCGGAGCCACCGCAACCCGGTTTTACGCCTATTCGTCATTCTGCCGCCCCGATTTCGCAAGGGATTGCAGTGCGGCAAAGGGTTTTTCCGGCCCGGAACGGTCCAGAACCGCCTTCCGTCCGGCAGGCAAGGCATCCAGAACCGCTTCAAGCGCGACCCCTTCCGCCCGCGGATACGGATCAATTGCCAGCGCCAGTTGCTGGGAAACCGCCTCCCCCAGATCAATCTTGCCATTCAGGATGACATCGGGCGGATCGGCATCGGCCAAGGTGAGTTCGATATTCTCATCCACCATGGCTGGCGGCGCGAACTCGACCGAGATCGTCTCATCCAGTTTTACTGTCAGCGGGGCACCGGAAACAACACAAGTCTGCTGCACGATCGCCGTAATCCTGGCATCCAGCCGCATCATCGGCCCTCCGGCCAGCAGGTGCAGGCGGCAATCCGCCTTGAAAGCATCCAGCGATACGATGTCGAATCGCCGGGCCAGAGCCTCCCGCTGCGACGCATCGGGTTCCAGCACCAAGTTCAGCCCCTTGGACGGAACATGGTCAACTTCTACCGAATAGCTGAATTCAGACGGAATATCGGTCATATCAGGTGACGGTCTCCATCGATTCCGATTCAGACGCTTGAACCCCATACTCCGGCAAATGCCCCATCAAGGGTGCCGGATCAAGAAAGGACACCCGCCCGATCAGGATGGCTTTCGCGTCCAGGGCAAAGAGATGTTTGGACTGGGCGTCAAAATAGTCCACCATCGCGTCGATGCGCGACTCTCCGACCGGACGATCCTGAAACACGGTCCATCGCATCAGGCTTGCCAGATCCTCAGCGCCTTCCGCTCCCTTGACCGCGCCCCAGTAGGAATCGAACCGCGCGAAGAATCGCTGTGCCAGTTTCTTCACTTTCTTGCCAATGGACATGTCGCCAACCCCCATCTCGCGCAGCGAACGGTCGAAATCGGCGACGATCTCATCGGACAACGCACCCCCGATCTCCTCCCATCCCGGCTGACCGGACATTCGGCGGAACAGCAGGAAGGCGTGCAGTGCGATGCTCTCCACCCTGCCCTCCAATGTGTCCGGGATACCGGCCTTTGAATAGAGCACAGGCGCGCGCGCCGCCGACACGATCTGCTCGTAAAGCACCAAAGCGACCTTCTGCTCGCGCGTCAGTCTGGTACGAAAGAAACCTCTGATCATATCCAGCACGGGGTCTATCTCCACTCCGGGTTCAGGCCCGACTTAGCGCTCTTGCCGTATTTGGGCAAGATGACTTGAAAAAATCTGCGGCGCGCCGCACATTGCTGCGGGTGCTGATACACGAAATTCCAACTCCGAAACACCGACAGGGTCATAGCCATGCGCAGCGGCAGAATGCAGTTATATATGAGAACCGGTCTGAAGACCGGCTACGCCGTCTGTGCCCTCGCCATTTTGCTGAGTGCTTGCGAGTCGAAGGTTGCCCTCCGCGGAAACCTGCCTCTGGAAAGCCGGCTGGAATCTATCACAGTCGGACAATCCACCAAACGTGATGTTGTTTCCGCCATCGGCACGCCCTCAACGGTCAGCACCTTCGACGAAAATGTCTGGTATTATATGAGCCAGCGCAAGGAAAGCTGGGCCTTTTATGAGCCGGAGGTCGTCGAACACAAGGTGCTTGCCTTCCAGTTCGACGAGAATGGTACACTTCAGGCAATTGAGAACTATGACAAGGAATCCCTGACGGAAGTTTCCTATCGCAGCGAGGAAACCCCCACATCCGGCCGCACCATGTCGATCCTCGAACAGCTTTTCGGCAATCTGGGCCGTTTCGGCGGTGGGTGAATCAGGTTCCGACCTGCACAGCCATCAACAATCCGCGATTCATGCTCCCGAACAGTCAACTGTATGGGGCAATCATACCGGATTTGATAATCGCTATATGCTCTCCTGTTTATTTACCAGACATCTGACCACAAGATATTGTGTCTGTTGCACCAAACCCGATTCGCCCTGAATCGCTTCAGCGAATCCCATAAAAAGGTGTAAACTGTTCCAGATTCTATGGAAATTGATGCTATTTTTATTTGATTCAGGGATTGACGGATTTTAAGAATCGCAAAGATCACACAAAATCTGCGACGAATCGCGTTTTCTGCTTGAGACTCGGAAACCACCCGTATATTGTGCCTTCAAGCGAATAGACCACAACATCTATTAGTTTACCGCGCAGGGCTGACTCTGTGCGCCCGGTAGGTTCGTGCCGATTCCGGGTCGTCCGAAGTCGAGCCACCAAGACGAACAGCACGGCATTCTTGGTCGCTTCCGGGATCCGTCGCAACGACATGAGGTGCACCATGGACTGGACAGATGAGCGCGTCTCCCTGCTCAAGGGAATGTGGACAAACGGGTACACGGCACGCCAGATCGCCGAGAAGCTTGGCGGCGTCACTCGCAATGCCGTGATCGGCAAGGCCCATCGCCTCGGCCTTTCCTCCCGCCCGCAGCAGATCAAACGTCATACGCCGCTGCCGATTCCCAATGTGGTGGAGCGGCATTGCCAATGGCCGGTTGGCCATCCGGGTACCGACGAGTTCCATTTCTGCGGTGCCAGTGCGGTGCCAGGGAAGCCATATTGTCAGACCCATTGCGGTGTCGCCTATCGCCGCAAGGACGATGGCGGCAATGCCTCGACGGCAGCCACCGGCACGTCGGCTCCCAAACAGGGAACCGTCACCAGCCATTGAATACCCAGCCATTGACTAGACTGTATGCCCGATTTTGCGCCCCGTTTACTTCGCATAGAGGGTAACGACCAGAATGTCTGAAGTTTCAGCACCGGAACCCCGCAGCGTCGGGCGATTAAGAATCGTCAGTATCTTTGCGGGATTCGGGCTGGTCGCTCTGTTCATCTACCTCATGGTTGTTGGGGAGGCGATCCTGCTTCCCTTCGTAATCGCCATATTCATTGTAACGCTGCTCGATTCCCTGGCTCTGCGAATTTCGATCACCAAGATCAAGGGTCGATCCCTGCCTGACTGGGCCAGCATGGCTATTTCAATCCTGCTGTTCATCGGGGTGTTCCTGATTCTGGCAAATATGATCCGAAGCAACATCACGGCGGTGAATGAGGCGCTTCCCGCTTATGAGAAGAATATTGCCGAACTGATCAACCGGATCATTGGATATGCCGGAGCCACCGAAATCCCCAGCATCCAGGAGATTACAAAGCAAATCGATATCCAGATGATTCTGGGGCGCTCTGTCTCTGCGCTGGCATCGATCACCGGCAATACGCTGACCATTCTCTTCTATATCGTCTTCATCCTGCTGGAGCAGGTCACGTTCAAACGCAAGATTGATGCGCTTTTCCTGAAAAACGAAGACCGGCGACGCGCCCGTGAAATGATCGGACGAATCACAAAGGACATTCAAACCTATATTGGGATCAAGACATTCCTGGCCGTCGTTACCGGCCTGATGAGTTACGTCGTAATGGCCGTCGTCGGGGTCGATTTCGCAGGATTCTGGGCAGTGCTGATTCTAGTCCTGAGTTATATTCCCTATATCGGTGCCCTTGTCGGCGTCGCCTTCCCCGCAATTCTGACGCTTGTGCAATTCGATTCCCTGATTCCCTTTTTCATCACTACAAGCCTTCTCACTGTCGTGCAGATCATATTCGGTAATTTCCTGGAGCCCCGCATGATCGGGCGCTCGCTCAACCTCAGCCCTCTTGTTATTCTTCTCTCCCTTGCGGTATTCGGCAGCATCTGGGGCGTAGCAGGCATGATCCTTTCCATGCCCTTCATGGTTATTGCCATGATCGTCTGTGCTGGATTCGAAGCGACCCGGCCTGTAGCCGTGATTCTTTCAGCCACGGGATCCATAGATCCACGTCCAGACCAATCCTGATTCTCTTTTGAACGGTTAATTGGCAATCCCATTTGGATGCCTTGCGGAGTCCCTATTCTGTCACTTTGCCTTTGACACGAACTCGCAATTCGCTATATCTTGTGCCCCGCAGCAAAGAAGGCCGATATATTGTGGTTAACTTGGTTAATATCCACAGAACAATCCGTCCACATGCTGTGAATAACGGGGGATAAGCATCTTCCGGTTTCGGTCCGGTCCTTGGGAAACAAGGAATATCGGGCAAGCCTTTGGGAGGGGCGAAACTGGGGATAAGCGACTGAACCGAGACGGCCCTTGATCGGCCGAAGGACTTGGGGGTAAGACACGTGCCGGACGGATCCATCAAAGCTGCACAGGGCGATGACATAATGGCCGATATGGACCACAAACTCGCCGAACTTGCCAAGAACGCCCGTCCCACAGGGCCGGAAGCATCCGCATTGCTGGAAGAAGGGGATCTGGATCAGAATTCACGCGACCTCAAGCAGAACGAACGCGGGATACAGGTCCGGGTGGATCGCAGCCGCGATGTGCTTCTGACCGAATTCGGCAAGGCGACCCTGCGCGACCGCTATCTGATGCCCGGCGAAAGCTTTCAGGACATGTTCGCCCGCGTCGCGATGCACTATGCCGACAATTCAGGCCATGCCCAGAGGCTCTACGATTATATCTCCCGGCTCTGGTTCATGCCCGCGACGCCGATCCTGTCCAATGGCGGGACCAAGCGCGGCCTGCCGATCAGCTGCTTCCTGAATGAGAGCACCGACAGCCTGGAAGGCATCGTCGGCCTGTGGAACGAGAATGTCTGGCTTGCAGCCCGAGGCGGCGGCATCGGCAGCTATTGGGGAAACCTGCGCTCCATCGGCGAAACGGTGGGCGGCAACGGCAAGACGTCCGGCGTCGTCCCCTTCATCAGGGTGATGGATTCGCTGACACTGGCAATCAGTCAGGGCTCGCTGCGGCGCGGTTCTGCTGCGGTCTACCTGCCGGTCTGGCATCCGGAAATCGAGGAATTCATCGAAATTCGCCGTCCCACGGGCGGTGATCCGAACCGGAAAGCGCAGAACCTGCACCATGGTATCGTCATTCCCGACGATTTCATGCGCGCGGTCGAGGCCGACGAGGAATGGAAGCTGGTCTCTCCGAAAGACCAGAAGATGGTGCGTATGGTCCGCGCCCGCGACCTTTGGGTCCGCATCCTGACGGCGCGGATCGAGACCGGAGAGCCCTATATCATCTATGGCGACCACGTGAACCGCGCCATTCCGGAACACCAGAAATTGGCGGGCCTGACAGTCAAGACGTCCAATCTATGCTCGGAAATCACCCTGCCGACGGGTATCGACCACCATGGAAAGGACCGAACGGCGGTCTGCTGCCTCTCCTCGCTCAATCTGGAAACCTATCGGGAATGGGAACAGGAAGAACAGATGATCCCGGATGTGATGCGCTTCCTGGACAATGTCATGCAGGACTTCATCGATCACGCACCCGATGAATTCGCCAAGGCGAAGTATTCCGCCATGCGCGAGCGCTCGGTCGGGCTTGGCACGATGGGATTCCATTCCTTCCTGCAGGCGATGCAAATCCCGATGGAAGGCGTCATGGCGAAGGTCTGGAACACGCGGATGTTCAAACATATCCGCGCCCAGGCCGACCGTGCCTCCCGTCTGCTTGCCGAGGAGCGCGGTGCCTGCCCTGATGCCGCTGAATTCGGGATCATGGAGCGATTTTCCAACAAGATGGCGATTGCGCCCACCGCATCGATCTCGATCATCTGCGGCGGGACGTCGCCTGGTATCGAACCGATTGCCGCCAACAGCTTCACGCACAAGACACTGAGCGGATCCTTCACCGTCCGCAATCGGCACCTGAAGGCGCTGCTGGCGGAAAAGGGCAAGGACGATGATGATACCTGGTCCTCGATCTCGGTCAATGAAGGCTCGGTCCAGCATCTCGACTTCCTGACCGATGCGGAAAAGGATGTCTACAAGACCGCGTTCGAAATCGACCAGCGCTGGCTGATCGATCATGCCGGTGACCGCACCCCCTATATCTGCCAGGCGCAGTCGCTGAATATCTTCCTGCCGGCCGATGTCCATAAGCGTGATCTGCACCAGTTGCATATCCGGGCCTGGAAGCAAGGGGTCAAAAGCCTCTATTATTGCCGCTCAAAATCGATCCAGCGGGCGGAGGCCGATGATACGGTCCGCGTGCAGGTGTCCGGTGCGGTATCGGTTCCCTTTGCCGGACGGGTGAACAGCAAAGATCTGCCAAAGGCAGTGCAGCCCGATTATGAGGAATGCCTGAGCTGCCAGTAACGGTATGACAGCTTTCCGTTTGGGGGCGTGCATGGTCAAAGCGTTGATATTCGATGTCTTCGGGACCATCGTGGACTGGCGGCGCGGTGTCGCCGACCACGTCGCACGCTTCAACCTGCCGATAGACTCCATCGCCTTCGCTGAGGCCTGGCGCGCGGAATACCAGCCGAAGATGCAGGAGGTCCGCAGCGGCGGGCGTGCCTATACACCACTCGACATCCTGCACCGCGAGAATCTGGACAAGGTTATGACTGATTTCGGCCTCGCAGGTCAGTTGGACGAAGTCGAAATGGCGGAATTGAACCGGGCCTGGGAACATCTGCCGCCCTGGCCGGACAGTGTTGCGGGCCTGACCGCACTGCAGCGGGTCTACACCATCGCGCCGTGTTCCAATGGCTCGATTCCGCTCATGACCGCGCTTGCAGCCTTTGGAGGCCTGCCCTGGGATCAGATTCTGGGGGCCGATGTTGCGCAGGGTTACAAGCCGGACCCGAAGGTCTACCTGGCCAGCGCTGCCGCCCTCTCGCTCACCCCGGATCAGGTAATGATGGTCGCCGCCCATAACGATGATCTCGCAGCTGCGCGTGCCGTCGGGTTGAAGACCGCTTTTTTCTCAAGGGATACGGAATACGGTCCGGGTCAAAAAACCGATCTGACCGCCAACGGCGACTGGGATATCATCGCCGATGATCTGATTGATCTCGCCCGACAGATGGGGGCATAAGGCGCAGCCCATGTTCGATGCCCGGTTGCGCCCGTTGATCGACCCGCCGCTCAACCGGATCGCTCAGGCACTGTATCGGACAAGGCTGAGCGCCAATGCCCTTACCTATGTCGGTTTTGGCGTCGGGGTCACAGCTGCGGGGTTGATTGCTCTGGGATATCCGCTGGTCGGTCTGATGCTCTTTCTCTTCAACCGGTTGCTGGATGGACTCGATGGAGCCCTCGCCCGCCTGCGCGGCCCGACAGATTACGGCGGCTATCTGGATATTGTGCTGGATTTCATCGTCTATGCCGCAATCCCGCTCGGCTTTGCCATCATGGCACCGCAGGAGAATGCGCTGGCCGCCTGTATCCTGATTGTTGGGTTTGTTGGTACCGGTAGCAGTTTCCTCGCCTATGCTATCGCCGCGGCCAAGCACGGAATTTCAACCGAACTGCGCGGACGTAAGAGTTTCTATCACTTGGGCGGTCTGACCGAAGGGACGGAAACGATTCTGTTCTTCATCCTGATCTGCCTCCTGCCCGGTTTTTTCCCGGTACTCGCCTATGGCTTTGCGGTATTGTGCGGCATTACAACTGCAACCCGGATCACCGCCGCCAGAGAGACATTCTCGGAAACGCGCGTCCGGAATCAATCAGAAGAGAGACAATAGAATGTGCGGGCGCTTTTCCCTGACGACCCCGGTCGATGGCATCCGCGCTCTGTTTGGTTTCAGCCAGATACCCAACCTGCCCGCTCGCTATAACATCGCACCAACGCAAGCCGTGCTGGCCGTGCGCCGGGATGCCGCCGGGCGCAGCGCGTTCATGGCCCGCTGGGGCCTGATACCCGGCTGGTCGAAAGACCCATCCATCGGGGCGAAGCTGATCAATGCACGGGCAGAGACGGTGCAGGAAAAACCGTCCTTTCGAACGGCATTCCAGCGCCGACGCTGCCTGATCCCGGTTGATGCGTTCTACGAATGGAAGACCATAAGAAGCGCCAAGCAACCCTTCCGTATTGCTTTCGACGATGGCAGGCTTTTCGCCTTTGCGGGCCTGTGGGAGCGCTGGCAGGGTGGGGATGGATCGGATGTGGAAACCTGCAGCATCGTCACCACCGACGCCAACCCGGCGCTGGTCGAACTGCATCACCGGATGCCGGTAATTCTGGATGCAGAGAAATTCGAGACCTGGCTAACCGGAACGCCGGAAACCGCCGCCGCCCTGATGGAACCCTATACAGGCCCGCACCGTCTCGCCTATCACCCGATCTCCCGTCGCCTGAACGACGTGCGCAATGACGATGCTGATCTTGCCCAACCCATTGACCTGATCGAAGAACCGCCCCCCGCGCTCCCAGAGAAACGAGACGACCAGTTATCTCTGTTCTGAGGGGCTGCTTGGTATAGTAAACAAGGTTTTCCCTTTCGTGCCTCAAAACATGCCTGCACGTCCGTCACCCCGGAAGGCGCGACAGCGACTGTCCGGGGTCCAGAGAGACAAGCTCGAACGCCCGAACCTACCGCTCTGGACTCCTATCTTCACAGCAGTGATGAAAGGGGGATAGATATCTACGCCACTTCCTTCAGCGTATCACCCAGAATGCTGACCATGTCGTCGATATGCTTCTTCTCGCAGATCAGCGGCGGGGAGAGGGCGATGATGTCGCCGGTGATGCGGATCATCAGACCTTTATCGTAGGCTTTCACCATGGCCTCATAGCCGCGTTCGCCCGGTGCACCGGGGCGCGGGGCGAGTTCGACGGCGGCGACCAGGCCCATATTGCGGATATCGATAACATTGGGCAGGCCCTTGAGCCCATGGATCGCCTCTTCCAGATAGGGCTCCAGCGCCAGCGCATTGGCGAACAGTCCTTCCTCCCGATAAGTATCCAGTGCGGCCAGACCAGCAGCAGCGGCGACCGGGTGGCCGGAATAGGTATAGCCATGAAACAGCTCGATCGGCGCGTCTGCCTTTTCCATCATCGTGTCGTGAATCTTCTTGTTCACCACGACCGCGCCCATCGGGATGGTCGCATTGGTCAGGCCCTTGGCGCAGGTCAGGATATCGGGAATCACGCCAAGCCGCTCCGAAGCCGAGGCATAACCCAACCGCCCGAATGCCGTTATAACCTCATCGAAAATCAGCACGATGCCGTGCTTATCACAGATTTCCCGCAGCCGCTTGAGATAGCCCTTCGGCGGCAGCAGCACACCGGTAGAACCTGCCATCGGCTCCACGATCACCGCCGCGATGGTCGACGCGTCATGCAATACCACGAGACGTTCCAGATCCTCGGCCAGATGTGCGCCGAAATCCGGCTCGCCCCTGGTATAGGCATTGTGCTCCAGATCATGGGTGTGGCGAATATGGTCGGAACCCGCCAGCAGCGAGCCGAAATACATCCGGTTCTTGACGATCCCGCCGACCGAAATACCGCCGAAACCGGTGCCGTGATAGCCACGCTCCCGCCCGATCAGACGGGTACGGGTGCCCTGCCCGCGCGCACGCTGATAGGCGATGGCCATTTTCAGCGCAGTATCGGCGGATTCGGACCCGGAATTGGTGAAGAAAACATGATCCAGATCGCCGGGGAACATGTCGCGCAGACGGCTGGCAAGTTCGAATGCCTTGGGATGGCCGAATTGGAAGGTCGGTGCGAAATCAAGTTCGGCGACCTGCTTCTGTACAGCTTCCACGATCTTGTGGCGGCCGTGACCGGCATTGACGCACCACAGGCCTGCCGTCCCGTCGAGAATGTCCTTCCCTTCGGCACTCTTGTAATACATGTCCTTGGCCGAGACGAGAATGCGCGGATCGGCCTTGAACCGCCGGTTCGCGGTAAAGGGCATCCAGAAGGCGCTGAGATCGTTCTGCGTCATACCGTCGGGCATGGTCATTCTCCGAGAGTGGGTCCGTCCTGAATGGGCGGTACCATGACCACCCGGCTCCCCAATTGGGTACTCCCAATATGCGGGGAGAGACAAGCCGATTTTTCTCCCACACGGAACCTGGACGGCCATGACAGCAATCCTACCCACCCGTTGAGTCAGCCAAATTCCAGTCCCCTTCCGATCCCGGCACCTACCATATACCCTACAGGCCGGCCTTGACCCCCGGCCAGTTCTTGTCGGCGGCAGTGATGTGCCCCTGGATGTCGGCCATCCAGCGTTCCTGAATACCGGAGGAATAGTTAAGGTACAGCTTGCCGTCCTCGATCCGCCAGGCATTCGGGTCGATGTCTGCGGTATAGCCCTGACTGACCGCCCAGGCGCAGTATCCACCATATTGTGGAGCATATTTCTCAGGATCAGCGGCAAAGAGATCCCGATTTTCAGCACTGGCGAAGTGCCATGTCGCACCGTTCCAATCATGGGTGATCTCATCCGATCCCTTGACCGGCTTACCGTCGGTGAAATAGGCAACTGGATCGGTCCCCTCAATAGCAACGCCGCCGAAAGTGGACGCATTGATCTCCCCCGCCTGCGCGGCCATCGGACTAATGGCCAGGCCCGCGAAAAACATGAGGGCAATACCAATGCGGCGAACCATGGTGTGAATGAACATATCTCTTCTCCTGCTTTGTAGTATGCGCGTAACGAACCCCATCCCTTTGCGCCATATTGACAGCAAGACACCCCCTGCCAAGTGGTCGGGACGGCATCTCACGCAACTGTCAGAGAATGTGTTCCAATGCGAGCGGAACGGGCGGGATCAGCCCCAGCCTTCCTGCACGCCCTTGCGGCGTGCCCGCTGGCGGGCTGTTTCGGTGGACGACGGTAATGGGATCGAAGCCTTTTTCACCTTGGGCGGAATCTCATCGAAGGAGAGAAAATCAAAACGCTCGCCCCCCTTCTCATCGAACGCCGCCATTGCTTGTTCGAATTTGGCGCTGAATTCGTCGGTATCGATCACATCGGAGATGTCCAGCGTCGCATGACTGACCGATAGATCGAGCACACTGTGCTTTTCCTTCGCAACCTGTGCGATGCGGGTCGACAGGGCGGCGGGATCAATACCTTCATCCAGCAGCAGGGAGTATTTGCCCTTACCGATCTGACCGACGCCACTGCCTCCAGCGGCCCAGGCCCGCATAGTCTGCACCAGAGTATCGTTCAATTCCCGCTCCTGCTTTGGATCGACAAGACCCTCAACCTCGTTCCAGTTCACGTCATACATGGCGAAATTGACAATTTCCCCCGATTTGCGCGCGGCAACCCCCATCGTGGCGGCGCTACTGGCGAAATCGAGCACTCCCATCGGACAGTCAGGGATCATCACCTCCGTCCGGCGCGATGCCAATGGGACGCGCTTAATCGCCAGATGATGAATGCCGGGACGCTGCGGGCTGCTCATTCCGGAAACGCTGACCTGGTGCAGCCTGTCATCCGGGGAATCCAGCGAGATAAGACGATCCGACGCGCGCCCTGTCCGGATCAATTTCTTCAGGAATTCGCTCAAGACGATCCAGTCTTCCGGTGCCGCCAGATCGGCGACCAGAGTTCCCATCAATTCATTGGATGAATGACCAAGCAAGCTCTTGACCGACCCCGTGACGAAAACGATACGCCCATCCTGATCGACCTCGATCAGCACATCCGAAGCGGCGAATGCAAATGCAACGAACCGGTCCCGCTGTTCGGTCAATGACAATTCGGTCGACATGATCAGTCAAACTCCAGAGTTACACATCTCGGAACATTTGCATCTTAGCGCATATGCTGAAATCAATCCTTGATCCATCGCAAGCTGCAAACCCTCAGGACCACAGAGTCACAGTATCGGTGCCGGACTATACCTGCAATGCATACGGATTCCCGAAACTGTCAGATTTCAGCCGCAAGACATGATGCACATCCAGACAGAAAACAGGAATTCTCTATGCCCGTTCCTTCGTCTTGGAAAAACGGACATCCGGGTTGTTCTGAAGCTGGTGGTTCAGTTCCCATGAATTCCGGGCCAGAAAAACCGGTGCGCCGTCGCGGTCGGTCGACATGGCACTGCGGATCGCCCCCATGAATCGGTCCAGTACGGCCGGATCATCAGCAGAAACCCAGCGCGCCGTCTCATAGGGGGCCGGTTCCAGCGTTACATTGATCCCGTATTCCGCCTCGATCCGGGTTTGCAGCACATCAAGCTGCAACTGCCCGACAACACCGACGATCCAGTTCGAACCCAGTTCCGGTTTGAAGACCTGGGTCACTCCTTCCTCCGCCAGGCTCTCCAGCGCCTTTTTCAGATGCTTGCCCTTCATCGGATCATCCAGCCGGACCCGACGCAGGATTTCCGGCGCAAAATTCGGGATGCCCGTGAAGCGCAGATCTTCGGTCTCGCTCAACGTATCGCCGACGCGCAAGGTGCCGTGATTGGGAACGCCGATTATATCGCCAGGATAAGCTTCATCGGCGATTTCACGGTCCTGGGCAAAGAACAGGATCGGGTTATAGATCGCCATCGGCTTGCCGGACCGGACATGCTTCAGCTTCATGCCCCGTTTGAATTTGCCGGAAACCAGCCGCACGAAGGCGATGCGGTCGCGATGGTTCGGATCCATATTCGCCTGAACCTTGAAGACGAAGCCGGTTACCTTCTCCTCAGAGGGGTCGATGGCACGTTTGTCGGTATTCAACGGGCGGGGCGGCGGAGAATAGAGGCTGATGCCGGAGAGCAGATGGCCGACCCCGAAATTCCGCAGGGCGCTACCGAAATAAACCGGCGTCAGGTGACCTTCCAGATAGGCCTGCAGGTCGAATTGCGGGCAGGCCTCCCGCACCAGTTCCGCCTCGTCCCGCAATTTCTTGAGTTGCTCCGCCGGGATCAGATCAGCCAGTTTCGGATCATCCAGACCGCCGACCTGCACCATTTCGGTGCGATCCTCCCCCATCAACAGGACGCGATCATTGATCAGGTCATAGCAGCCCTTGAAATCCCGCCCGGACCCGATGGGCCAGGCGACGGGGGCGACATCCAGCGCCAGTTCTTCGGCGATCTGGTCCATCAATTCGAACGGATCCCGCGCCTCCCGATCCAGCTTGTTGATGAAAGTCGCAATCGGCACATCGCGCAGACGGCAGACCTCGAACAGCTTGCGGGTCTGCGGCTCGATCCCCTTGGCGGCGTCGATCACCATCACGGCGCTATCAACCGCGGTGAGGGTACGGTAGGTATCCTCGGAGAAATCCTCGTGGCCCGGCGTGTCCAGCAGGTTGAAGATCACCCCGTCGCGCTGAAAGGTCATGACCGATGTCGTCACCGAAATTCCGCGCTGCTGCTCGATCTTCATCCAGTCAGACCGCGCCCGACGACGGTCGCCCTTGGCCTTAACCTCACCGGCCAGATGAATCGCACCCCCGCGTAGCAGCAGCTTTTCAGTCAGTGTCGTCTTGCCCGCATCGGGATGGCTGATGATCGCAAAGGTCCGCCGGTTGGCGACCTGATCGGAAAGCTGTGACATCTGGAACCCTTGAACCTGTCAGGAATGCTGGCCTGTCTTAGTCTTCCCGCCCCCCGCGATCAAGCGATCCCATTCAGCCCATCCGGATTGCAAGCAATACCTGTAAACGGAGATTGAGCCATCGCGCCAATCGGTATAAGCCGTATCCTCATGACACCAAAGACTGACAATCCGACAAAAGGTATCCTGCTGATCACAGGCGCGATGTTCATATTCGCCTGTCAGGATGCCGTGACGAAACAACTGGCGCAGGATTATGCGACCCCGCAGATACTGCTTGTCCGGTTCCTTTTTTTCGCGGTTTTTGCCATTATTCTAAGCAGTTGGAACCAACCTTTAAAAACGGTTGTCAAGGCACATCGACCCTGGTTGCAGATTGTCCGTTCGCTTTTGATCGTGCTGGAGATCGGGGCCTTCGTACTGGCCGTGCGGGTTCTGTCACTGGCGGAAATCCACGCGCTTTTCGCCAGTTTCCCGCTGATCGTGACGGCGATGTCAGCTATGTTCCTGGGCGAAAAGGTCGGTATCCGTCGCTGGACTGCCGTGTTGATCGGTTTTGTCGGCGTAATCGTGATCCTGCGACCCGGATTCGGCGTCTTCCAGATCGAATCGCTGATCGCGCTTGGTACCGCCTTCCTGTTCGCCGCATACAATGTCCTGACCCGCGTGGTCGGGCGGGAGGACAGTTCCAACACCTCGATGCTCTATATGGCCGTGATCGGGGCTGCCGTGATGACGCTGATCGGCCCGTTCTACTGGATCGAGCCGACCGGTGCCGCGTGGCGGTTGCTGGCATTGCTGTCGCTGACCGGGGCGGTCGGCCACCTGCTGCTGATCAAGGCACTGGAATGCGCACCCGCCTCGACCCTTCAACCGTTCAATTTCACATTGCTGGTCTGGGCGACGCTGGTTGGTTTCATCGTTTTCGGCAGCGTCCCGGACATCTTCACCATCGGTGGCGGTGCCATCGTTGTCGCCAGCGGCCTCTACACGATCTACCGGGAGCGCAAGCGCAATGTCCCGGAAGTGCCGCCGGAGGTTCGCGTCAAACCTTAGTCCTGCGGGAGACATGCCATGCCGGATACCATCAGCCTGTCACTAGCCGAGGCGCAAGCGCTGTCGAGGGCGGCCCTGTCCCGCCATGGTGCCGATGCGGAAAATGCCCGCGCCGTTACCGATATCATGATCCGGGCTGAACGCGACCGCTGCGCCAGCCACGGGCTGTTCCGCCTGCCCGGCTATTGCGCCTCCCTGAAAAGCGGCAAGGTAAATGGTTCAGCACGGCCCATGGTCTCGGAGGTCGCCCCCTCCGTCCTGCGGGTGGACGGCGATGGCGGTTTCGCACCGTTGGCGCTGGAGACCGGATTGCCCGCGCTCACCGAAAAGGCACGAGCGCAAGGAATCGCCGCCATGGGGCTGGTTGACATCTATCACTTCGCCGCTCTCTGGCCGGAGGTCGAGACCCTGGCCGAACAGGGACTCAGCGCCTTCGCGTTCACCCAGGCTTCGCCGATGGTCGCGCCTGCAGGCGGCATCAAACCCTTCTTCGGCACCAATCCGATGGCCTTCTCCTGGCCTCGCCCCGGCAAAGCGCCTTATGTCTTCGATCAGGCCTCCGCCGCGATGGCCCGGGGCGACGTGCAGATCCATGCACGCGATGGCCATCCCGTTCCACCGGGCACCGGCATCGATCCACAAGGCAATCCGACGACCGACCCGAACGAGGTTCTGAAGGGCGCGCAATCGCCCTTCGGCGGCTACAAGGGTTCCAATATCGCCCTCATGGTGGAACTGCTGGCGGGCGGGCTGATCGGCTCTGTCTTCTCAGTTGAATCCGGACGGCTCGACAACAAGGATGGCGGCCCCCCGGTCGGTGGTGAAACCGTGATCGCCCTCGACCCGTCCCGCTTTGGCGATGCAGCGGGCTGGGCCGATCACTGCGAGCGTTTCTTTGCCGAACTGACCGCAATGGACGGGGTACGCCTGCCCGGCGAACGCCGCCGACGTGCCCGCCAGGAAACCCCGGTCCAGGGTATCAGCCTCCCTGCTTCGCTGCATAGGGAGATCGTTGCGCTCGCGGAGTGACGGTCGATGCACAGGTGTGGGCGTTAAGAGCAACCGAACGGGCGATTGCCTTCCTGGTCCGGCGTCACTACTTTCACTCCATCCAACCCGCAGGGGATGGATTCAATCGGACCATGTCAGACAGGATACGTTGATTTCATGACCAGAATTCTGATTGGCCCGGTTCTTTCCCGCAGCCTGACATGTCTGAAAGACAATTTCGGTGCATTCTTCGCGATTGCGGCCTTGATGAAGGTAATTTCGGTCCTGCTGACATTCCTGTTCGGCATTCATGACCAAATAATGACACCGGAGGCGCTGAACGCAGCCTCCGGCGGTCCTGTTGCGATCTACGCGAAAGTCCTTGTCGCCGCCATCGCGCCGACCATGCTGGCGCTTGGCATGATCTGCATCGGGACAGTGGCCTATCTGCAAGGCAATCCCACAACAGTCGGCGACTGCATACGCAGCGGTCTGCGCCGCGCGGTGCCACTGATCCTGCTCGGCCTGTTGAGCACGATAGGCGGGTCCATCGGATTGATGTTCTTCCTCATTCCAGGCCTGTTCCTGCTGACGATCTGGTTTGTCGCCGGGCCGGTGATGATGGTTGAGGAACTAGGCGTGATCGCGGCAATGAAGCGGAGTGCAACCCTGTCCAAGGGGTCCAGGATGGGGATATTCGGATTGATGGTCCTGATTTTCGCGGGCAGTAGTTTCGTAGCGATCATCCTGCTCAATCTCATCGGTGGACTGGGGATCGTCGGCGATGTGATCCTGATCGGTGCCGATGCCCTTATCCTCGCCTTTAGCTGCGTCGTCTGCACGATCGCCTATATGAATCTGCGAACAGGCTAAGGGCTATTTTATACTTGACATACTAGCGGCTTTTGCGGGACAGGGGCAAAAAGGACTTGCCAGCATGTTTGAGGTCAAGAACGTATTTTCAATTTTCAGTTGCGGCATAAATGGTGTTTAGGCGATCAATCTTTCGGGTGATTGTTATTTGTAGAATGGCCGCCTGATTTCTTTTTCTAGTCTATTTGGTTAATGTTTTCTAACCTTTACTAATTTCCTTATGTGGCTTTGGCAGTCTTGTAAGCATGCGCTTTAGACGCTTTCGCCCTCTCAGCTTTGATCTTTGCCTTTAGGGGTAACTGAAATGAACAATGATCCTTTGCGCAGCCCGAAGCTAAAGATTGAAAGAGCAAAAACCTTGATACAAGAGGTGGAAAGACAAATTTCCGACTTCACAAACACAGTGCCCTACAATTTCGTCATTGGCCCCCATCCTAGCGATGGAGGACTACGCGTAGCAAACATTCATGTTGGCGAAGACGTACCTGTCGAAATCTCTCTTGTCGTTGGCGATGCTATCCATAATCTCCGGACAGCACTTGACCACATCGCGTGCTGCCTTTCAGCATCGAACGGAAAAACGATGAATGGAGTCTCTTTCCCCTTTGCAGAGGATCGAGCCGGATACGAAGCTCGCGCTCCTGAGAAAATGCGAAAACTCACACCAGCCGCCAAAAAGCTGATCAACCGGCTCAAACCTTACGGTGGAGGGAATGACTTGCTCTACATGCTTAATAAACTGGACCTGCGTGATAAACATCAAACACTGTTCTTGCACTCCATCTATTTGGGCGGATACTCAGGAACATTTTCGTGTGATCATCCCATTCAGATAAACTCTGAACCATTCGGCTCGCTGGATGATGGTGTACACTTTGCCACCTTTCCCGCCCAAGCCAAGTTTGTACAAAATCTACAAATCACCGTTGGTGTAACGTTTTCAGATATTCGCGGGATCGAAGATCAACCTGTTCCGATAATCCTCCACAAATTTGTCAATCTCGTGGAGCGCATAGTCGGGATCTTTGAGCGTCGGTTTTTCCGCTAGCCTTTCGTCACTAAGCACTAGCATAGCATCATGCACATCAATTATTTAAATCATTCCTAACTACATTAGTTATGTTATGAGGACTACTCCCATCTTGCCCGGTCGAGTATCCGTCATTATCCTGCTGGATGCGGGCCGGGTCCGGGCCTCCCCCCTCCAATCGGGAAAGCATGTGACATGCGGGACGATTACCAGTGTTGAGCCACTCCATACGGGCCGCGCATAGGGAGGGATTGCGATTACCGCCCGAATGAGGAGGTTCTTCGATGAAACTGTCCGCCCCGATCTTTCACTTGAAACGGCAGGCCAGATTGATGGCCCGCGAAACCAAAATCCCCCTCCACAAAGCACTCGACCGACTGGCGAGGGGCGAAGGTTTCCAAAGCTGGAGCCACCTGTCCGCTTCGCTCGCCTGCGAGACACCGGCAAGCAGGATACTGGAACAACTGGATCCAGGCGATCTGGTGCTGTTGGGTGCACGACCGGGCCATGGCAAAACCCTGCTGGGCCTGGACCTGGTATCCGAAGCCGCGAAACGGGACCAACGGGGTTTCTTTTTCACTTTGGAATGGAGCGAGACAGAAATACGGGAGCGTCTGAAATCATCGGGCATGACCTTCACCCTCGATGCGTCAGATGATATTTGCGCCGATCATGTCATTGCGCGATTGCAAGGCCTGTCAGGCAATACTTTGGTTGTGATCGACTATCTGCAACTGCTGGACCAGAAACGCCGGAATCCAGTTCTGGGCGATCAGATACAAAGTCTGAAAACCTTTGCGCAGGCCACTGGATCGATCATCATAACCCTGTCCCAAATCCATCGCTCGTTCGGGGATCAGACGGGACACATGCCGGGATTGTCGGATGTCCGTCTGCCCAACCCCCTCGACCTGACGCTCTTCACGAAAACCTGTTTCCTGCATGAGGGCAGAATCCATCTTGATGCAGTTGCATGATCTTGCTGGAACGGTGACAGTCGGCTTTAGATGCAGGGTCTATACTGTCGCCGCACCTGTCAGGTTATTTTCCGTGGCTATTACCGGACGATCCCGATTCCAGAACCGTTCGTGCAGGGTATAGGCGACCGTCTGGACCATCGGTTCAATTATCCCGATCCCCAATGCGATCCGCCAGTCGCCGGACAGCGCATAGGCCACCGTGACCGCCACGATCAGATGCATAACCCCATAACTCGCCGTTTTCGCTATCTGTCTTGCCATGATCCCTATTCCTTTCCAGATCCGTGAAATGAATATATTTAGAATAGTTCTTAATTGCAAGTCGTGCTAAAAAATATGTTATGGGAATAGATTTTCAGTCCACCAGATATCCGGCACCGGGTCGGAACGGCATATCGGTGCTGCCATAATCCAGTCCCATGCGGTGGAGTTCAGCTGTGGCCTGACTGCGATGGTGGGTCTGGTGATTGAACATCTGGACGATCAGAACCCAGCGCGGCATGGAACGCGGTGATTTCAGGCGACTGCTCTTTACGATGACCGACTGCACCATCCAGTCCTCAGACCAGTCGGCAGCCAGAGTCTCAAACAGCGCATCCTGTGACAGCCGCACACTTTTCAAAGTATCCCAATCCGGCCAGACGATATCGCCATATTGCGAGGGTGGTGGTCTATCTTCCTCCAGAAAGGCCAGAATGGCGCGATTCACCATGCAAATATGGTCGAGTGTTCCATGCAGCGAATAGAAATACATACCGCGATCCAGCCGCCGCGCTGCATCGCCGATTTCCTCACACAGGTGATAAAGCGTATCATTCTGCCAGCGGTTATAGGCCGCCATTTCCGCAAGATACCCCTGCGTGATCATGGTGCCCCGCCCTGTCCAACCGCGCGCCGCAGCAGGGTTACGGCTTTCTTGCCGCCCTCGGTCTCCTGCTCTCCGATGGTCACGAACCCCAGGGCCGCATGAAATCGCAGGGACCCACCATTGAACGGGCGCAAATTTACCTCGCAGGTGACGGAGCGGGTACCGGGCATCGCCGATGCAATCCGAAAGACATCCTCGTAAAGCGCCTTGCCAACACCGGAGCCGCGCGCGGATTGATCGACCATGATCCGGTCCAAATACAGGAAATCGTGGAACCGGTGGTCGAACCACAGATAGTTCATGCTGTCATGGTCTACCCCGGGAGCCAGGGTCATCGCAACCCCGACAGGGCGTCCATCCAGTTCCGCAACGCGGGTGGAGGCCGTCTTGCCGACCAGAGCCCAGAGCCGATCCGGCGACAGGTCATTCACCGCGGGCAGGCAGGCGACATTCAACGCATGAAGCCATGCCGCATCACCGGAAGAGATATCACGAATTGTCAGGGACATGAAAATCACAGCCATCGTTTGCGTTTGAACAGAAACCAGGCGGCGATTCCAATTGCCACCATCAGCAGACAGACAATCCAGAATGCCCATTTATCATCGACACCCGGCATACCGCCGACATTGATTCCAAGCAGGCCGGTCATGAAACCAAGCGGCAGGAACAATCCGGCAACAAGGGAAAGTGAGTACATCGCCCGGTTCATCCGGTCATTGCGCCTGTCCGCGATTTCCTCCCGGATGAACTGGGTACGGTCGCGCATGACGTCCAGGTCGTCCAGCAGCCGGGCCGTGCGTTCCCGGATCTCGGCGAACTGGGCATGGGTCCGGGCGTCCAGTATATCATCGAACTGGGCGGATGCCCGCGCCAGCGCCTCGCGCTGCGGGGCGACATAGCGACGGAATTCCAGCACCCGGCGGCGCAGTTCACCCAACAGATCGACATCCGGGTCGACGCTTTCCTCCATACTGTCCACCTGTTCATCCATTTTCAGGATCAGATCGGCGATGCGATAGGTCAGGCGATCACCAATAGCAGTGATGACCTGACCGACGGATTTCGGCCCCCTGCCCTCCGCGATGCTGGATCGCACATCATCGACCGCCCGCAGGCGGGGCAGGCGGGCGCTGACAAGGCGGCGACCATCACAGAAGAAGCGGATCGAGACCATGTCTTCGGGATCCGCGCCCTCATTCGTGTTGATGCCCCGCAGATTGATATGCACGCCGCCGGGAACCGCATCAAAGCGTGGCCGTGTCTCAGGGGCAAGCAGGGCATGGACAATCACCGGATCAATCCCTGACTCCGTTTGCAGCCAATCGATTGCCGGGGCGAATTCGCGGTTGAAGTGGATCCAGATATCGGGTTCCCCCGACGCCCAGGCCACCTTCGCGGCCCCCTCGTTCAGCACCATCGCGCCCCCCTGCCCGTCCAGGCGATAGGCGCATAGAAAGATCGTATCCGTCATGTCCGAACGCTACGATGGATTCGCACTGACCGTCGAGCGATAGAACACGGATACCGCAAGCCTGCTCGCCCAGACATATGAACCGCGCCCTCTCTTCGGGTTAGAAACGAGTCCAATAGCCGGTATCGGCCTCAAGCCCGATCAGCGAGAGACCTTCCGCAACCGAACTGAACCGATCCCCCGCCAGAACCCTGTCCGCACCGAACCGGTCCGCGAACAGGGAGAATATCCGGGGCACGAAAGAAGTCCCTCCGGTCAGAAAGACCTGATCGATCATACCTTCCGGAATGCCGGAGCGCAGGATCACATCGTCCAGAGTTCGTTCGATCTGTCGGACATCATCGGCAATCCAGGTCTCAAAATCCGTGCGGGTTATTTGCTCCCGCAGCGTCACGTCACCGAGTTCGATCACGATCTCCGCCGTCTCCTTTTCGGACAGCGCCGCCTTGGCCGCCGACACGGATTTCGAGATCGCAAGGCCCTTGTTGTGGGTAATGGTATGGATCAGGGTGTCGATGGCCTGCGGATCATCAACGGTCCGGCGGATATCCTTCAAGGTGTCGAGAAACTTCGGGGCGCGCAGCCGCGTCAGCTGATGCCATTGCGACAATGCCGAGAAATAGCTTCGCGGCACCGGCAATGCCTTGCCGTTCAGCCGATAGGATGCATTGGACCCGAAGTGATGCAGCAAGGCATTGTGGATGATCTGATGGTCGAAACTGTCACCGGCGATTCCGACACCGGCATGGGACAGCAATTCGGATCGAACGCCGGATCTGGTAGGGCTGAACCGCGCGATAACGAAATCCGATGTCCCGCCGCCGAAATCAGCGATCAGAACGCAGGCGGATATCTTCAGGGATTTGAAGAAGGAGAACGCGCCCCCCACCGGCTCCAGTGCAAGGTCGAAATCCGCGATCCCCGCCGTGGCGAATGCCGCCTGATAGCGCGATACGGCCAAGGCATCATCCGGACGTTCGCCATGAAACTTGACCGGACGTCCGACGATGATCTTTTTTTCACCCGCATGCTCGTTGATCCGGTCTGCAATCCCGGACTTGCGCAGGAAGCAGGCCAGAAGATCCGGAAAATCGAACCGCTTTCCGAATATGACCGTTCCGTCCAGATCCCGACTGGCGACATGGCTCTTGAAGGACTGGACATATCGAACGTCATCAGGCCAGTCTGAGGCAAGAGCAATCGCCGCGGTACCGGTCTCGATATCGAAATCATGCCGATTGTTTTCATGCATGGATTCGAATGCGAGAACTGAGGGATGAACCCGGCCATCCGTCGCGGAAACATCCAATCGAAGGATTTCAATATCATCACGGCTGCGGGATTTGGAAACGACGGTATTCGTCGTCCCGAAATCGATGCCGAAAGAGACGAAGTCACGGTCTTTCATGAAAAGTCCAATAAATTAGGGAGTCAGTCGAATTTGCAGCCGAAACAGCGCAATCAGGCCGAAGGTGTATCAGTGTGGGTTGCATCCAGCAGCAGTCCAGACGGCACACGGATAGCAACACGGGTCCCCTTATTCAACTCACTGTCGAGAGTGATGGAAAAACCCATGCCCTCACAAAGCCGCCGAACGATGGCGAGACCGATGCCGGATCCGGCCTCTCCCTGAATATCCGGCGCGCGAACCTGTGTGAATGCCTCGAATACCCGTTCCATATCCGTGCGGGCGATGCCAATGCCGTTATCGGATACAACAATCAACAATCCCCCTTCCGAACCCGGCTGCTCCAGTGTCACGCTTATGGTACCGCCCGGCGGAGTGAATTTCACGGCATTGGAAATAAGATTGATCATGATCTGACGCATTGCACGGTCGTCGGCAAGGATGGTCGCTTCCGTGGATCCAACCCGGATCAGCGCGATTTTCTTGCGCTCAGCATGGGTCTGGAGAACCTTGTAGGCGGCCATCACCACATCATCGATCAAGACCCGTTCCTGTGCCAGTTCCATATGACCGGCCTCGATCTTTGACAGGTCCAGGATGTCTCCGATCAATCCCAGGAGATACAGGCCGCTGTTATAGATATCCGACGCATAGGCCCGGTAGCGTTCGCTGCCAACCGGTCCGAAGACCTCGGATTCCAGAATCTGGGAGAATCCGATGATGGCATTCAACGGCGTTCGTATCTCGTGACTCATATTGGCCAGAAAGTCGGATTTCGCCCGGTTGGCCATTTCAGCATCTTCCTTGGCCAGCATCAATTCCCGTTCAATGCTCTTGCGCTCGGTGATATCAACCTCGATACCGCCGATCGCCTGGACTTCGCCGTGATCATCCAGGATCGGGAACTTCAGGACTTCGAGAACCTGCTCCCTGCCATCAATCGAGTCCTGCATTTCATAGATCAGAGGACGCTTCGACTCCAGCACGACCGCATCTGCCTTTTCAATCCGCCTGAGGATTTCCGGCGGATACAAATCCGCCGGACGCTTGCCCAGCACCTCATCCGCCGGTCTTCCGACCATTCGACATGCCACGGGATTTGCAATCACATAGCTATGATCCCGGTCACGCAGAAATATGCTGACCGGTGCATTGTCCAAAATGACTCGGATTCGACGATCCACCTCACTCAACTGCCGTGTATATTCCCGCAATTCCGTGATGTCTGTTACGACGGCGGCCAACCCAGCCACCCCGCCACCGTCATCAAGGAGGGGGAACTTCATGGTGTGCAGATAGCGCCTGCCCTGATCCGACTTCACAATCTCCTCGCGGGTGACCGCCCGACCAGTTTCCAGTACCTCACGGTCATGCTCGATGATGAAATCGCTCAATTCATGATCATGGACATGTTCGGGACTCTTTCCGGTGATATCCTTGTTCCGGCATCCATAAAGTGCTTCGAAATGCGGATTGACCAGCAGATAGCGACCCTCCCGGTCTTTCACGAACATTTCGACCGGGGCGTTTTCGAACAGTTGCCTCAACCACCCTAATTGGCGTGCGGCTGCCTTGTCCTTCCTTTCCTGACGGGCCTGACGGTTGCCCAGGACAAACAACCCGACCACCGCCAGTACACCAATGCCCAGCGCAAATGCCAGAACGAACCGTCCCTCCCACACCGGGTCGCGGTGCAGCACCAGCACGAATGCGCCCAGATTAACCGTCAGCACCACCCCAAGCAGCACCGAAGAAATAATATAACCTCGATTCACCCGCGCCCCCGACACGTCCTGTTGCGCCATCTTAGGGCGCATCGTGTCCTGAATACCACAAAGACACAAAGGAAACCCGAGATTTTGCCCGAATTCAGTCCTAACGTGGATGCAATACCCGGCGGGAGGGTATCCGGACCCGAACGGTGGTACCGATATCCGGCCTGCTTTGCAGGGAGATTTCCAACCCCATCGCCTCGCAGAGCCGCTTGACGATGGTCAACCCTATCCCGGTTCCGGGTTCCCCCTGAATATCCTGTTTCCGAAGCTGGGTGAAGGCATCGAAGACATGGGTCAGATGATCTTCCGCTATTCCGATACCAGTGTCTTCGACGATAATATCAAACGACCCTTCTGGTCCGTCGGCCAGACGCACATCAACCTTGCCACCGGGGGGCGTGAATTTGACCGCATTGGAAAGCAGATTGTTCAGCACCTGTCCCATGGCATGCGCATCGGCCAGTATTTCAATCGGCACCTCTTCACCACAGGACAGATGAACACCTTTCGCTTCCGCCAAAAATCCCGCAACCCGGAAGGTGGCGACGATCACATCCTCCAACCGAACACGATCATCAACAAGTGCCAATTCCCCCGACTCGATTTTGGCAAGGTCCAGAATATCCCCTATGAGACCAGCCAGATAGACCCCACTCCTGTGAATATCCTTCACATAGCTCCGGTACCTTTCATTTCCGACCGGACCGAAGACTTCGTCATCCAATATCTGGGAAAACCCGACGATGGCATTCAGAGGTGTGCGGACTTCATGACTGATATTCGCCAGAAAGGCGGATTTTGCCTGATTGGCCACTTCGGCGGCACGCATGGCAACCTTCAGATCATCCTCGATGCGCTTGCGGGCGGTTATATCGATCTTGATCCCGCCGATCCCCTGCACCGCACCTGCCGCATCCAGTATCGGGAATTTCAGAACCTCCAGCATATGCTCCTGATCCCCGATCCGGACGGTTTCCTCATAGGCAACGCTTTCCCCGGACGAGAGCACCACCCTATCCGTCTTCTGGATGGCCCGCACCGCGGCATCATCAAAAATATCCCCTGGCGTCCGGCCCAACGCCTCCTCCTCGGTACAACCGGCAATGCGGCAGGCCATGGCATTGGCGATCACATACTGTCCACCCCGGTCGCGCATGAAAATCCCAATCGGCGCATTGTCCAGAATGACACGCATCTTGCGATCTGACTCGATCAGTGCCCTTTCCAGTTGGCGCTGGTCGGTGATATCCGTCACTGTGGCCGCAAGACCCAGCAACGACCCATCCTCATCAAAAACCGGAAACTTGACGGTTTGAAGGGTACGATACCCCAATGCGGTATCCGATATTTCTTCATAGCTGACCGGCTTCCTGGTCGTCAGAACCTCTTGGTCATGGGCCGTACAGGAAGCAGCCAGACGATTGGAATGAACCGCTTCCGGCCGTTTTCCGATAATGTTGCGATACTTCACGCCGAACAGACGCTCGAACTGCGGGTTAATCAGAAGATACCGCCCGGCCTTGTCCTTCACATTCATCTGTATCGGGGCATTGTCGAACAGGGCAGTCAGATATCGGATGCGCAGATCCGGGACATTCCGTTTATGAGGGTCCGGCATGGCTCGCAAACCCCAGCCAAAATAAAGCGCTATAAGTAAAAAGCCTGATACAACCAGAACAAGGCAGTTCGAAAAAGACAGCAACGCAATCAACTGAAGCTGATCTGTATCAGTATGAATCAAGTATATCTCTGATAGTGAAGATAAAATTAGAAAAAATACTATCGTGCAAGCAATCCGCTTATGCCAATCCAATTTAACCTCCAGGTCGTATTTTTTCTCGAATCGACAATAACCTTGCCGGGCTATGGTTAATGAAGTGTTAACAATGGAGTTGGAAATTCACCCGATGCTCTCACCGTTATCGACGACAGGCTTGTCATCGCGATGAATTGGCCTATAACTCGCGACCGATGAAGCAGACACCGGAAACAGCCTTTCCCCATCGCCATCTTCTTGGCATTGAGGGCCTTTCCCCCCCTGAGATAACAATGATCCTGGATCTGGCCGACGGCTATGTCGAACAGTCCCGCCGGGTCGACAAGACATCCGACCTGATGCGGGGGCTGACGGTCATCAATCTGTTCTTTGAGAATTCAACCCGCACCCGCACGTCCTTCGAAGCGGCGGCCAAGCGCCTGGGTGCTGATGTCATAAACATGGCCGTGGCTGCAAGTTCGATCAAAAAGGGTGAAACCCTGATCGACACAGCTATGACCCTGAACGCGATGCACCCCGATGTGCTGGTCGTTCGCCACGCCAATTCGGGTGCGGTGCGACTGTTGTCGGAAAAGATCGACGGTGCGGTCATAAATGCCGGTGATGGTCGCCACGAACACCCGACACAGGCATTGCTGGACGCGCTGACGATCCGACGGCGGGTCGGCAAGATCAGCGGACTGACCGTTGCGATCTGCGGTGACGTTGCCCACAGCCGTGTCGCAAGATCCAATATCCAACTGCTTCAGACCATGGGCGCGCGTGTCCGACTGATCGCACCGCCGACCCTGCTGCCCGCCAAGGCCGAACGCTTCGGGGTGGAGGTCTTCACCGACATGCGCGACGGATTGCAGAATGTGGACATCGTCATGATGCTGCGCCTGCAACTGGAGCGGATGCAGGGGGCCTTCGTCCCTTCCGTGCGTGAGTATTTCCGTTTCTTCGGGCTGGACCGGGAGAAACTGTCCTATGCACGGCCCGACGCGCTGGTCATGCATCCGGGGCCGATGAACCGGGGTGTGGAAATCGATTCCGAGCTGGCTGATGACATTGATCGCTCGCTGATCCGGGAGCAGGTGGAAATGGGCGTCGCCGTTCGGATGGCCTGTCTTGATATCCTCACTCGACCGCTGCGGGAGGGTGGGAAACGATGAATTCCGAAGGCCGCATCGCCTATCTGAACGCCCGCCTGCTGGATCCGGCAACCGGCCTGGACGAGATCGGTGCTCTGCTGGTCGAGGATGGTCGGATTGCGGATTTCGGGGCGCATCTGTTCCGCACCGGCGCGCCTTCCGTGAACGGAGTCGTCGACTGCCAGGGGAAATGTCTGGCACCTGGCCTTATTGACGTGCGGGTACAATTGCGGGAACCCGGCGAAGAGCACAAGGAAACCATCGCCAGTGCCAGTCTTGCCGCATCCCATGGCGGGGTGACGACTCTGGTGCAGCTACCCAATACGATGCCGGTGATTGATGACGTACCGGTGTTGGAATTCATTGCCCGCCGGTCCCGCGAACTGAAACGCACCAAGGTCTTCTGCTATGGTGCCCTGACCAAGGGCCTAGAGGGCCGGGAGATCAGCGAGATCGGCCTGCTGTCGGAAGCGGGTGCAGTCGCCTTTACCGATGGTGAAAGGGCATTGGCCGATGCCAAGGTGATGCGTCGCG
Source organism: Alphaproteobacteria bacterium (assembly GCA_965223125.1). Taxonomy (GTDB): domain Bacteria; phylum Pseudomonadota; class Alphaproteobacteria; order UBA8366; family Aestuariispiraceae; genus Pacificispira. The sequence continues at coordinate 3,821,253 of OZ244984.1, forward strand.
CCATGAGTTATGCCCGCACCTTCGATGCTTTGATCGTGCAGCACCCGGAAGAGCCTTCATTGGCGGGATCAGGCGTCATGAACAATGGCGAACTCGCCTCGAAGCTCGGCCTTGGCGGCATCCCCCCAGTCGCGGAAGTAATCATGGTCGAACGCGACCTGCGCCTGTTTGAAGGCACCGGCGGGCGGCTGCATTTCGCCCACGTCACGACCGCCGCCGCGATTGAGGCGATCCGCAGGGCCAAGGCCGCTGGCATGGACGTCACCTGCGATACCGCCCCGCATTATTTCGCCCTCAACGAGCTTGCCATCGGCGATTACCGCACCTTTGCGAAGGTCTCCCCGCCATTGCGCTCAGAGGAGGACAGGCAGGCCGTTATCGCCGGGTTGGCGGATGGCACGATAGATATCGTCGCGTCAGATCATGCGCCGCATGATCAGGATTCGAAACGCCTGCCCTTCGATGATGCGGCCTTCGGCGTCGTCGGATTGGAAACCCTGCTGCCGATGGTGCTGAGCCTGTATCACAATGAGCATATGGGCCTGCTTGATGCTCTTGCGCTGGTGACGCTGCGCCCGGCGGAACGATTCCGCCTGATCGGCGGGCGACTGAAGCGCGGAGTACCTGCGGATCTGGTCCTGTTCGACCTGTCCCGACCCTGGAAAATTGACGAGGATGCGCTGCACAGCAAATCCAAGAATTCGGCTTTCGGCGGTCGCCCGGTGCAGGGTAAGGTTCTGCGCACCGTCGTCGACGGACGCCCGCTCTTTGCTGAAACCGGTTTCTGAGACCTGACGCCGCCATGATCGACCTGATCCCCGTCATCGCCGCCCTGGGCGGTTACCTTCTGGGCAGTATTCCCTTCGGGCTGGTGCTGACCCGTCTGGCCGGACTGGGTGATATCCGCAGTATCGGATCCGGCAATATCGGCGCAACCAACGTTCTGCGTACCGGCAACAAACCTCTGGCCCTTGCGGTCCTGCTGCTGGACAGCGGCAAGGGGGCTGCCGCTGTGCTGTTGGCCTACAGCCTTTTCCCGGAAGTGGAGATGGCACCGGCACTGGCAGGCGTTTGCGCCGTACTGGGCCACAATTTTCCGATCTGGTTGAAATTCAAGGGTGGAAAAGGCGTGGCGACGACGCTTGGCACGCTGATCGCACTCAACTGGCCCGTCGGGCTGGCGGCCTGCGGCATCTGGCTCGCGATGGCTGCTCTGTTCCGCTATTCCTCACTGGCCGCCCTTGTTGCCCTGGCGGCAACTCCCTTCATCGCCATGCTGCCTGAATTCGGAGGACCTGACCCCATCCTCCAGATCGCCGCTGCCGTGCTCGCGGTACTGGCCTGGATCCGGCATTACACCAACATCCGACGTCTTCTCCGTCGGGAAGAACCCAGGATCGGCCGCAGAAAATCCTGATTGCTGTCGTTATGCGTCGAATTTGAATCCCCAGGCATGGCCGATCTTCCGCAGTAAGCGGTCTTCCTCCCGATGCAACTGACGGTCGGAAATCGCCACCCGCATCAGCATCACATAGACCTTCTGACGCAGTTCTAGATCATCGATCTGTTCAAGTACCGAATTCATGACATCATCGGTACCCTGTTGTTCAATTTCCTCATAATATTGATTGAGCGCCGCCATCAGAACTTCCGGCTGCCCCTTCGGATCGTCAGTTAACAAGGGTGACAGATCACTCAGGCATTCCTGGATTTCCGCGAATTCGATATTCTTGCGCTTGCCGTCCGCATCCAGGACGAGCATGAGCAGCCAAAGACAGACTGCCGTTGAATTCTTACCCGGTAACGGCATCGCGATTGCCCCACTTCCAAGGTCAGGTTTCTGTCCAGATAACAACCGATTGCCATAACAATACCTTAACCTCTCCCCGTCAAGGTTATGGTTAAAAACCGATACATTGCCACCGGCATGGGTCACTATGGGATTGACCGCATAGATGACAGTCGGGCAGCATATCGCAACCATGACAGAGCCAGCCACTTTGGATGATGATGAACGCCTCGACCGCCTCCGCCTGATCCGGTCGGAGAATATCGGACCTATCACCTTCCGCCAGTTGATGATCCGTTTCCGGACCGCGCAGGCAGCACTGGAGGCTCTGCCCTCGCTGGCCAGTCGCGGTGGCGGCCAGCGTCGACGGTTGCGAATAACCACCCGCGCGGAGGCTCAGCGGGAACTGGATCAGTTACAGTCGGTCGGCGGCACCATGGTGCATTGGGGAGAGGCTGAATACCCACGACTTCTGGCGGTGACAGAGGATGCTCCCCCGGTCCTCAGTGTCCTGGGAAATCGGCATCTTCTATTACTGCCCTGTGTCGGAATTGTCGGGTCACGCAATGCCTCCACCAATGGAAAGCGGCTTGCGCACCGGTTCGCTCTGGAATTGGGCGAAGCCGGATATGCAATCGCGTCCGGCATGGCCAGCGGGATTGATGCCGCAGCCCATCACGGTAGCCTGAAGACAGGCACCATCGCCGCCGTCGCGGGTGGCATCGATGTGATCTATCCAAAAGAGAATACCGACCTCTATCATCGCATCATTGAACAGGGCTGCATCGTTGCCGAACTGCCGGTGGCAACCATCGGGCAGGCGCGGCATTTTCCGCGCCGAAACCGGATCATATCCGGCATGTCGTCGGCAATCCTGGTCGTCGAAGCGACACAGCGATCCGGGTCGCTGATCACCGCACGGCTTGCCGCCGATCAGGGACGCGAGGTCTTCGCCCTGCCCGGCTCACCTCTCGACCCGCGTGCCAGGGGTACGAACGACCTGATCCGCAAGGGCGCCGGGCTGGTGGAAACTCCCGAGGAAATGGTAGCCCTGCTGCAGGATATTCCCATGCCTCGACTCAACGCACCAGCCCCCGCTGACTACGATGCCACGACTGGACACGACCCGGATGACGCGGAACTGCGCGAGGCGCGGTCGGCCATAGACCGGGCACTCGCCCCAACCCCTGTATCCGTGGACGACCTGATCGCCGATCTGAATATACCTCCAGCGCTGATCGCAACGGTTCTGCTGGAACTGGAACTGGCCGGGCTAGCCGAACGCCTTCCCGGCAACAGAGTCTCCAGGCTTGCCCCTTTACCGAACGAAACCATCCAGGAATCCGCGACGCATCCAGCTACCGCACGACGCCAATCTGAGTTATTCTGATGGCATAAGAGCAATTCAATCCATATTACATATAAATATTCCAAAATCCTTATCTTTGTTTTTAGTGAATTCCCGAACGATAAACCTTCTAACTTGGCATTACTCTCATATATAAGAAGTAGAGAGTGTCGAGGGCCTTGGCAGAATGCTGGTCCTCAAGTCGCCTTTCGCGTATCGCGCGGAGGGGCCCGGGGCAGGGCAAGGAAGAAGACCGGACGATGGAAGAACGCGCCGTATCATTCGAACATCTGTTGCGCCTCGCGCATCAACGCGCGTTGGACGGGAAAGGGGGTCTTGCGGCCTCGGTTGCAAAGCTGTGTCTGGATTCACGATCCGATCTGAGTACCCGTGAACTTGCACTTACCTTCGACATCCTGCGCATGCTGATCGATAAGGTGGAAGTCGCCGTTCGACGCAATATTTCCGATTACCTGTCGGAGCGGTCAGATGTCCCGAAAGATCTAATTGCCTTTCTTGCCAATGATACCGTTCATGTCGCCTATCCGATCCTGCGTGGTTCCCCGCTGCTCAGTGATCTGGACCTGATCCGGCTGATTGCAGATCACGGACACGGCCATGCGCTGGCGGTTGCGACACGCCCCGAACTTTCGGAAACCGTCAGTTCACGGCTGATTGCCATGGATGACGAGATCGTGGACGCGGCCCTGGCGAAAAACCTGACTGCCCATATTGCGACACCGGACCTTTCGATCCTGATTGATCGCTCCATCGACCATTCGGAATTGCGGGCACCGCTGTCGCATCGCGGGGATCTTGGCAATGATCTTGCCCGCAAGCTGTTTACCATCGTCGGGGATGCGCTGCGTCGTCACATCATCGAAAACTATGACATCGACGGGGCAACGGTATCGGATATTGTCGATACCGCCGTTCTGGATGCGCTGGACCGCCCGAACCCACTGGCAGAAGCCGTTGGACGCGGCTGGGCGGAACAGGAAGCGCGGGGTGGGATGCGGCCCGCCGCAATATTGCTGGCGCGGCTGTTCCGCGACGGCAAGGACGGGGCTGCGCTCGCCTTTGCGGATCATACCCGGCTGCCGCTCGACACGGCGCGATGGGTCTTCGACCATGCCGATGGGCAGACGCTCGCCGTCGCGATGAAGGCGATCGGGATGGACGCCGATGGATACACATCCGTCCTCGACCGGTTGGAACTTGGACATTCTGAAGATGAGTTGGAGCGTCTTGCCGCCTATTTCGACAGGATCGATTCAAAAACTGCCGCTATGGTAGTGAACCACTGGAAAACGCGCCCGCCGATTTCACAGAGTGAATGATCCTGAATCGTCCAGGAAATCACAAGTCCTTCAACAACTTAGAAACGAGCGGTTGACGCTGGCGATTCCCGGTGCCAATTCTGTGGCCTGTGCGAACCGTGATCTTTAGAGGCATTTTCACTTTATGACCGGCCAAAACGTTGTTGTTGTCGAAAGCCCGGCCAAGGCAAAGACCATCAATAAATATCTGGGGGACGACTTTTTTGTCCTGGCATCCTATGGCCATGTCCGGGATTTGCCACCCAAGGATGGCTCCGTCCGCCCGGATGATGATTTCTCCATGAGTTGGGAGGTCGATGCCCGCGCAAAGAAGCGGATCGATGATATCGTCCGTGCCTGCAAGGGGGCGACGTCGCTGTTCCTGGCCACTGACCCGGATCGTGAGGGGGAAGCGATTTCCTGGCATATCCGGGAGGAATTGCAGAAGCGCAAGGCTCTGGGGTCCCTGACGGTCCGCCGCGTCGTCTTCAATGAAATCACCAAATCCGCCGTTACCACGGCGATGGCCAATCCACGCGACCTGAACCAGGAACTGATCGAGGCCTATCTGGCCCGCAGGGCACTGGACTATCTGGTTGGATTCACCCTGTCGCCGGTTCTCTGGCGCAAGCTGCCCGGTGCCAAATCCGCCGGTCGCGTGCAGTCGGTCGCTCTGCGCCTGATCTGCGAGCGTGAGGCAGAGATCGAAGCCTTCAAGGCGCGCGAATACTGGAGCATCGAAGCGCAGATGGCGGCCCCGGACGGCACGCCCTTCACCGCCCGCCTGACGCATCTGAACGGGCGCAAGCTCGACAAGTTCGATCTTGGAAACCAGAATGCTGCGGAAACCGCCCTGGCGGCAGTAAAAACCGGCGGCCACCATGTTACCGCCGTCGAGCGCAAGCAGGTCAAGCGTCACCCTGCCCCACCCTTCACCACCTCAACCCTGCAGCAGGAAGCTAGCCGCAAGCTTTATTTCGGCGCGACCAAGACCATGACACTGGCACAGAAGCTCTATGAGGGCATCACGTTGGGCGGCGAAACGGTTGGTCTGATCACTTATATGAGAACCGACAGCACGGTGATGTCCGGCGAAGCCATCGGTGCCGCGCGGACCATGATCAGTGATGTCTATGGTGCGGCTTACCTGCCTTCCGGCCCGCGCCAGTATCGCAGCAAGGCAAAAAATGCGCAGGAAGCGCATGAATGCATCCGCCCGACCGATATGCGCCGTCGCCCGGAACAGGTCGCGCGCTATCTCGAAGCGGACCAGCTGAAACTATACGAACTGATCTGGAAGCGGGCTGTTGCCAGCCAGATGGAAAGCGCCACGCTGGACCAGGTCGCGGTCGATATCGATACCGGCGACAAGGCAGCCCGTCTGCGGGCCAACGGTTCGGTCGTGCGCTTCGACGGTTTCCTGACCCTCTATATCGAAAGTGTCGACGACAAGGACGACGAGGATGGCGAGGGCGGTCGTCTGCCCAACATGAACGAAGGTGATCGAACGGCATTGACCAAGGCCGATGCGAATCAGCATTTCACCCAGCCCCCGCCCCGCTTCACCGAGGCGAGTCTGGTGAAACGGATGGAAGAACTGGGGATCGGTCGACCGTCCACCTACGCCTCCATCCTGAAAGTATTGCAGGATCGTGAATACGTTATACTCGACAAGCGCCGTTTCATTCCGGAGGATCGGGGACGACTTGTCACTGTCTTTCTTTCTTCGTTTTATGACAAATATTTCGATTATGATTTTACGGCAGCACTTGAAGAAAAGCTGGATGATGTCTCCGGCGGGCGGATCGACTGGAAATCGGTTCTGCGCGATTTCTGGACCGCGTTCAGCAGCACGACAGAAAAGGCGCTGGAACTCTCCGGTCAGGAAGTACGCGACAAGATCGACGAGGTGCTGGGGCCGCATTTCTTCGCCCCGGACGAGACCGGCAGCACCGAGGCGGCGCGCAAATGCCCGTCCTGCGGCAATGGCCGACTGGGTTTGAATTTCGGACGCTTCGGAGCTTTCATTACCTGTTCCAACTATCCTGACTGCCGGTTCACCCGTAATCTGGACGAGGCCGCCAATCTGAATGGCGAGGCACCCGATGCGACGGAATATCCGCGCAGTCTGGGGCCGCACCCGGAAACCGGCGACATGGTGAGCGTCCGCCAAGGCCCCTATGGCTATTATGTCCAGGCCGGTGAAGCGGAGAAGGATGCGAAGGGCAAGGCGAAGACCAAGCCGCCCCGCGCCTCGCTGCTGAAATCCATGAGCCCGGCGACCATCGATCTCGATACCGCATTGCGGCTATTGAGCCTGCCGCGAGCGCTTGGCGCGCATCCGGAAAGCAAGCTTCCCGTGGCGGCTGGAATCGGACGGTATGGTCCCTATCTGAAACATGGCGACGCCTTTGTCTCGCTTCCCGTCGATGACGACGTGCTGACCATCGGCCTGAACCGAGCCGTCACCGTGCTGGCGGAAGCCGGACCAAAAGGCAAAGGCCGTGCCAACGTCTCGAAGGAACTGGGCGCGCATCCAGGTGACGGAAAGCCGGTATCACTGGGTGCAGGACGCTTTGGCCCCTATGTGAAGCACGGCAAGATTTACGCCTCCATCCCACGCGGCACGGATCCGGATGAGGTAACTCTGGAACAGGCATTGGACCTGATCGCGGCGAAGGCGGCGAAGAAGGCCGTCGCCAAGCCTGCGGCGGAGAAAAAGGCCCCAGCCAGTAAAGCTGCCAAAAAAGCTGCTTCAAAAAAAGGTACAGCAAAAAAAGCTGCCACCAAGAAAGCGGGAGCGAAAAAGACGACGGCCCGCAAGGCAAGCTGACGTGGACAACCCGGACGACATCGCCCGAGAAATCAAAAGCACCCTGCCTGACAAGGGACGAATCAAGGCCTATATTGATGCCAGCGACCGTCCGCTGGACAAACGTGACCTGGCCCGCGCCTTCGGTCTCAAGGGCGCACAACGCGCAGCCCTGCGAGATATCCTCAAGGAAATGGAAGACGATGGCCTGATCGACAGGGGCCACAAGAAAAAGGTCGCACCCAAGGGTGCGCTGCCGGAAGTCCTAGTCTTGATCATCGAGCGGTTGGACGCGGATGGTGAACCCTGGGCCCGCCCAACGACCTGGGATGTCGAGGAAGACGGCATCCCACCCGATATCATCGTCACCGGCGGAGCCCGGAACGGCCCGGCCCCGAAACTGGGAGACCGGATACTGGCACGGTTGCGACGACGTGGCGACAAAAGCTATGAGGCTTCGATCATCCGGGTCCTGCAACCGGGGCCGAGTCGCCTGCTGGGCGTGCTGGAGCCTGCACGAGGTGGTGCAACACTCGTGCCGACCGACAAGAAACAGAAGGAAAAGACCTGGTTCATCCTCCGCGACAATCTGGGAGATGCGAAACCCGGCGACCTGGTCCTGGCCGAACCCCTGCGCGGTGGTCATCGCGGCGGGCATGAAGCACGGGTATCTGAAGTCATCGGCAGGCTGGATGAGCCCAAGGCTTTCAGCCTGATTGCAATCCATGCTCAGGGCATTCCCGTCGAATTTCCCGAAGACGCGATTGCAGAGGCAGAGAGCGCCAAACCGGTAACGCCGGAGGATCGCACCGACCTGCGCGATATCCCGCTGATCACCATCGATGGCGAGGATGCGCGCGATTTTGACGATGCGGTCCATGCCATACCCGATACCGATCCCGGTAATCCGGGAGGGCATGTCCTGCTGGTCGCAATTGCGGACGTCGCCCATTACATCCGACCGGAAGGCCCTCTGGACCGTAACGCGCGGGAACGGGGCAACAGCGTCTATTTCCCCGACCGGGTTGTACCGATGCTGCCGGAGCGCCTGTCCAACGATCTCTGCTCGCTACGTCCGGATGAAGATCGCGCCTGCATAGCGATCCGAATGACAATCACAGCGGATGGCATCCTGAAGGACCGCAAGGTGATGCGAGGCATCATGCGGTCGAAGGCAAGACTGACCTATGATCAGGTACAGGATGCCATCGAGGGGCGCCCGAACCCGGATACCGATCCGCTGATCGATCCAATCATCCGCCCGCTCTATGCCGCCTATGCCTGCCTGCTGCGCGGTCGCGCGGCGCGAGGCACCCTGGAACTGGATCTGCCGGAACTGCAGGTGATCCTGGGATCGGGCGGAACGGTGGAGCGGATCGCACCCCGCCGCCGCCACGACAGCCACAAGCTGATCGAGGAATTCATGATCGCTGCCAATGTCGCCGCCGCCGAATTGCTGGAGGCGAAGCGGGCACGGGCGGTGATGTACCGGGTGCACGAACCGCCGGGCCTGGACAAACTGGAGGGATTGCGGGAATCGCTGGCGGCACTGGACGTGAAACTGGCAACAGATGGCACCATCCGCCCGCATCATTTCACCAAGATTCTCAGCCGTTTCGCCGGGACGGAGAAGGCACAGCTCGTTTCCGACATGGTGCTGCGCTCCCAGAGTCAGGCGGTCTATTCACCAGACAATCAGGGGCATTTCGGACTGGCGCTGGAGCGGTATTGCCATTTCACCTCGCCGATCCGCCGCTATTCGGATCTTCTGGTTCATCGCGCGCTGATTTCCGCCTATGGACTCGGCCAGAATGGACTCCCCGACCAGCAGGCACTGCAATTCGAGAAATTCGGGGAACTGATTTCCAATACCGAACGCCGGGCCATCGCCGCCGAGCGGGATGCGACGAACCGCTATCTGACTGCTTACATGTCCGAGCGGATCGGTGCGACATTTACCGGGCGCGTCACCGGCGTGAAGCGCTTCGGCCTGTTCGTGCGCCTGGACGAGACCGGGGCGGATGGTCTGGTGCCGGTCAATTCCCTGCCCTACGACCGCTATTGGCATGACGAGGTGAGCCAGCGCCTGATCGGCCAGGAGCACGGCCTTGCCTTTCAACTGGCAGAAGCGGTCACGGTGCGGCTGGTCGAGGCGAATACGATCACCGGCGGCCTTGCTTTCGAAATCGTTGACGGTGGCCATATCATCAAGGATCGCAAGGCGCGCACACCCGGTCGCGGTGCCGGAATGCGCCCGCGATCCGGTCCGCGCAAGGGGCCAAAGGGGAAGATCGGGCGCGGTGCCCGGAAACCCGGTAGTCCTGGTGGGAAAAGCAAACGCTGAGACAGGGTTAATTTGATGCAAAACCGCCTGAATGTGAGGAAAATCCACGCTTTGCGACAACAAGTCCGTGGCGCGGATACGGCGACGCGGGTAATCTGATTTCCGCCATGCATTTTCGACACCTCCAAGACCGACTTCCCAGCCGATGCCGATTGGCACTGGCCCTGCCGATCCTTCTGATCGGATGTGGCACGACATCCAATGTCGATCCGGAACTGGCCCAACGGGTCGAATCGATGTTTCAGGCAGTTTATTCGGAAACGGCGGAAGTCTACGTCGACCCGGTCGATCTGCGCCGTTTCACCATTGCCGGTCTTGACGGGCTGCGCCGGATTGATACCGGCTATCGACTGGTCGTCGAGAATGACAGCCTGCACATGGCGATCCTTGATCGGACAATTGCCAGGGAGCGACTGCCGCCAGTCGACAGTTCGGTTGAGGATTGGGCTGAATTTGCACAATCCATGCTGTTGCAGGCAAAAACATCCGGATCAGCCCTTGGCGCGGCATCCGAGGATTCCCTGTATGAACAGTTCATAAATTCCGCCCTGCGCAGCCTGGATCGGTTCTCCCGCTATGCCAATCCAAGTGCCGCGGCAGAGTTAAAGGCCGAGCGCGAGGGGTATGGCGGGATCGGGGCGGAGATCGAGAGCGATCCGGATGGGGCCCGGATCACCCGCATCGAACCGGACAAGCCAGCAGATGCCGCCGGATTGCTGCCGGGGGATCGCATCGTTGCAATCGATACACTTCGGATTGCCGGGCGTTCCCAGCGCCAGGTGGAGCGCATGTTGCGCGGCCCGCTCGACCGGGCGATAGAGCTTACCATCAAACGCAGCGACCTGCCTGAACCAATAGACGTGATGGTTGGACGGACACGGATTGTCCCAAATACGGTCCACCTGTCGCGTCTTAAAAATCATGCGGTTATCCGTGTCTCAAGCTTCAACGAACGCACATCGAAACGCATCATGGAAGCGATGGATACGGCCAGATGGGAGATCGGCGAAGATCTGTCCGGCGTCATTCTGGACCTGCGCGGCAATCTGGGAGGCTTGCTGCACCAGTCAATCGACAGCGCCGACCTATTCCTGCATTCAGGCTTGATTTCCCTTACCGATGGACGGCATCCGAAAAGCCACCAGCGCTTCTTTGCCGGGAAAGGCGATATCGCCGAGGGATTGCCCTTGGTCGTGCTGATCGACGGCGCATCGGCCAGTGCGGCGGAAATTCTGGCAGCAGCGCTGCAGGATCATGGTCGTGCCGCCGTGATCGGCATGAGCAGCTTCGGGAAGGGCAGCATCCAGACCGTCACAACCCTGCCCAATGGCGGTGAGCTCTATATCACCTGGGCCCGGTTCGTTGCCCCCAGTGGTTATGCATTGCAACGTCTTGGCGTCATGCCGACGATCTGCACCAGCGGGGCGTCGGATGCGGTTGTGACACTGAATATGGCGCTGGGCAGCGGTTCAAACAATGGTCGCACCATGCTGACGCATCGGCGCACCGTCGATCCGACGGATGAGGCCGCCGTCAAGGAAATGCAGGATCTTTGCCGCTGGCAGCCCCATGCCTCCGGCGATATCGATACGACAATAGCCGAACTGCTGCTGGATTCACCGATGCTGATGCGCCAAAGTCTGACATTGTCCAGGATGCCCGATGGTGCCTGAACCGGATCCATCCGCCCCCCCAGCCGTCACGCCCCCTGCCGTCACACCAACTGATGCAGCCAGTCTGGTTATCCTGCGCGGCACCGCCGATGCCCCGGAAGTCCTGCTCGGGCGGCGACGGGAAACCGCACGGTTCATGCCCGGCTACTTCGTCTATCCTGGCGGCGCGGTCGATACCCCGGATCACGCGCTTGTGGAAAGCGGATGGCCAGGCAGCCGGTTCCATGCCGCCGCGATTCGCGAAACCTGGGAAGAAACAGGCGTCAGCCTGGCCCGGCAGGGGCAGTTGTCGTCCCGCCTTGGCAATGCGGACCCGTTCTTTGCCGAATTGATTTCAGCAGGCCTACGCCCGGCGGCAGAGAGCCTGCACTACATCACGCGCGCGATCACGCCTGCCAGTTCGCCGATCCGGTTCGACACACGGTTCTTCATGACCAGCATTGATGATCTGCTCGGTACCCCCCGTGCCATCGGAGAATTGCCGGAAGTTCTCTGGATGCCGGTTGGTGGCGCGCTGTCCAGTACGCGGCTGAGCGGGGTTACGAAATTCGTACTGGGCGAAGCCCTGAGCCTCTGGAAGCGGGACGAGGATCTGCATGCTCCGACCCGACCGGTCCGCGTCTACACCTATGTCGAGGGGGCCCGGCTGATCCATCGGCAAAGCCAGGCGGATGGTCTTGCATAACCGCTTGACATCGCGCGCCGCGCGGCTATCTTCCGCCTCCGTTGACTGCGGCGCTCCCCATAGGCGGGGTGCGACGCCCATGCTAGAAGAAGGATTGCTACAATGGCCAAACCCGCGACCGTCCGTATCAAACTGGTGAGTTCCGCCGGGACAGGTCATTTTTACGTGACCAAGAAAAACCCGCGCACCATGACGGAAAAAATGGAATTCCTGAAATACGATCCCGTCGTGCGCAAGCATGTCGCGTATAAGGAAAGCAAGATGAAGTAAGGTTTCCCCTTCGAACGGGATTTTCCTTACCAATGATAAAAGCCGCCCTCCGGGCGGCTTTTTCATATTCAACTATCAGAGCGTCATCGCCTTGCAATAAACACCCCGTTGGGAGAGGGTCCGACAGATCGCATCGGCCTGAACCTTGTCGATCACTGGTCCCGCATGCAATCGAAAGAATATGCCTTTAGTACCAAGGTCGACGCGACGGATAATCGGTCTCAAACCCTCCAACTGGTCGCGATTGCCTGCCATCAGCGCCTTCCAGCCGGTTTCAGCATTCTCGGCGTTCTTGTAGGAAGCCAGATGCACCGAAATCGTTCCGGGTTGAACTGTGGCCCCGTTCCCCGCAATCCCCTCGGACGCAGAATCCGAAGCCAGACCGGATTGGGGCGGCTGTGCCGGGGCCTGAGCGGGTTGCTGTGACTGAGTCGGGGATTGTGAGCCTTGCTGAACGCCAGCGATCATGCCGAGCGGCCTGGGACCACTTGGCACCTGCCCGGCTTCACCCTGATTTCCCTGCGCACCGTTGATGCTCTTTGACATTTCATCCGGCTGTTCCGCTTCCAGCATCACCTCGCCCGGCTTTGGCGCCCCCGTCGCCTCCATACGCATCGCCCCGGCAGTAGAAACATAATCCGTCAGCGAGCGAATCTGCGGCATGCCCCCGGCGGCATCCTGCACCACCAGTTTCACGTAGTTTCCAATTTCCGGCGCATAGTGAAACACCACCTCATCCGTTCCCTTCCGTCCGCATTGAATCCGGTAAGTAGGGAAACCACCCATCGGCACGTCGGTACGCTCCAGCGGGCCGGAAACGCATTGCCAATCATATTCCCAGGCAAAGGGCGGCACATTGGTATCGACGGTTTCACGAAACGTGAGCTTTTCACCGGGCGTCAGCGGAAACATCGGCCGGGACATATTGGTGATCAGGCGCTTACCGCTACCCCGTTCCGGACTGGCCCATTCGAGGGCCGGCAAAAGTGGATTCGCATCGGTGACCTGTGTCTCCCCCGTGTTGGAACGCCAGGCAATGCGTCCGTCCGCGCCGACAGAGACGACTTCCCAGGTCACATCAGGATTATCATAGGAGAACCGATCCCCCGCCTGTAAGCGAGGAGGGGCTGCCGCCGCTGCGCGGACCTGCTCCAACCGCTCAGGCTCAATGCCGGTCACCGCGGCATCCCGCTCCTCCATGGAGGCGCAGGCGGACAGGCCCAGCGTCAGGGCGACAAGGAAGACATGCGATCTGATCGATGGTATCGATGGCGTCATGATACGCCTCTCCCGTTCAATTCGACGATGATGTCATACTGTCGAACAGGGTGCTTCCTGGAATTTCGAACCCACCCGCACCTGGTTCGGCAAGGACGGTAATCGAATTCACTTCAACCGGTTTCGATGCAACGACCGGGGATATGGAGGTCACCACCCCAAGGGTAGTCGGTGTCAGTCCCGAGATCGTTGTCGCGACCGGGTTCTCGACAACTGCCGATTCTGGCGTTGCTGCCGGTACAGAAGCAACGGCAGATCGTGGCTCAACCGGCGTAACGGAAACAAGAGCCTCGACCGGTTCAGACGTTGCAACCGGAACCGAAGGTGAAACCGGTTCTGCCTGAACAGCCGCTAGGGAGGGAGGTTCCGTCGTCGGACTGGCCTGCTGATCCCCAAAAAGCCGATGCAGGCTTTCCAGGAAACTTTCACTCTGTCCTCCCGCATCAGCGGATTCGACCGGTTGCGGCAACGCCCCGGTCGAAGGTGGGTCGATTACTTCCTCCTCCAAATTCTCCACCGGTGGCGGGGATATCGTCGAAGGTGGTTCCCCACTACCCGTAGCACCACCGTCGGCATCATTGCCAGATTGCGGGGCGGGTGCAGCCGATGCCGGTGCCGTGGGTTCCTGTGTGATCGGTTCCTGCGTGTTTCGGGCAGGCGCAATCGGCGCGGTATCGGATTCCAGATCCTCGGCGGGATCGGTGCCCTTTGGCTGTCCGAATGGTTCCGCTTTAGCCCGACGTGATTCAACATCCTCCAGCGGCGGAAGGGCACGCACATCGCCATCCTCTGTCAGATAAAAATCGAGATCGTCAATTACCTTTACGTCGAGATTCATCGTGGTGGGCGTCAGAATGCCCATTGCGTTTGCCAATTCATAAATCGCAATGCGCGCATCATAATCGGCGCGGATCAGGTTCTGTTCGGCCTGAAACACCTCGTTTTCGGCATCCAGGACGTTGATTGTGGTTTCCTTGCCTGCCGCGCGCAGTTTCTGGCGGGCCACAAAGACTTCCTGCGCGATAGAAACAGCGTTAAACAGCAGTTCCTTGCGTTCCGTCGTGTTTTCAAGCTTCGTCCAGGCCTGACGCACCTGCCGCTCAACCTCCCGCAGCGTGCGGTCACCTGCGGCCAACTGCTCCAGCCAGTTTTCCTGGGCCGTGGCGATGGCAGCCTGGGTACGGAAACCGGAGAAAATCTCCCATGACATCTGGATCAGCAGCGCCATGTCCTCTTCTATCGCGCGCGTTCCGCCGACATTGCTCTCATGGTTCCATCTGCCGACAGCACTCAGCGTCGGCATGTAGCCTGCCCGTTCCGCTTCAATGGAGAATCGCGCACTACGGGCCAAAAATTCGCGCCCGACGATCAGCGGATTCTGCGACCGGGCAATGTAAAGCGCGTCATCTACCGTGGCCGGAACGATTTCCATGGGCATCGGCTCCAGCCGCATGCTCGTGATATCGGGTTCCCGATTGAAGGCAAGTATATATCCGGCAATCGCCTGCCGAAGCTGCCCTTCCAGGTCGACCCGGGCTTCAATGGCCAATTGCAGCCGCGATTTGGCCTGCAGCACATCGACCTCAATACCGGCACCACGCTCTACCCGTTCGGTTTCCAGGTTCAACTGCTCCCGGATCGTGCGTTCCCGCGCGCGGGCGACGCGGATCAGTTCATTCAGGCGCAACACCGTCAGATAGGAGGTTGTTCCCTGAAGCAGGGTGTTCTGAACCGTGCTTTCCAGGGCAAAGGCAACGCTGTCACGGGCCATCAAAGACGAATCAACGCTGTTGCTGGTGCGCATCCCGTCGAACAGGGTCTGGCGGATTTCGATGCCCAGTGAATTGAACGGCATGAAGTCGCTGTCAGTCGAAGCCGTGCGTGTCGAGAGATTGTAAACCTCTTCGGTCCCGTAGCTGCCGGTTGCCGTTACGGTTGGCAGAAACCCGGATCGGGCGGAACGAACGGATTCCTGGGCGCGGCGCAGGATTGCGCGCTGTTCCTCGATCCGAGGATTTGAGCGCACCAATTCGCGCAATTCATCGCCCATGGTCTGGGCCTGTGCCGTGATCGAAGCCGCAGAAAACAGGGCACACATCAACCCTGTCGCCGCAAGTGAAGAAATGCGATGCCGATAACCCCAGGTTGTTGCCCTTGTCCCAGCCACTGACGCCCTTTCAACTCTCCCTGAACATTCTATTCGAACAAAGACGCATGATCTATTGTCCATGTCGTCCATAAATCGGCCAGGGCGAAGAAAACCACATACAGGGTATGCTAACGTTCCCTGAATGCTTCATGTTGTAGTTTCAGCACAGGCTTCACCATGTAATCAAGTACCGTTCTGGTCCCGGTATGGATATCGACTGTCGCTTCCATCCCCGGTGTGATCGGAAAGTCACCAATTACCGAACCTAGATACGTCTTATCGGTTCGAACGACAACTTCATAGTAGGTTTCCCCCCCCTGCTCCACGGTCGTACTGGCGGCCACGCGCTCTACTATTCCGTCCAACCCGCCATAACGGGCATAGTCATAGGTCGTGATCTTGACCACGGCGCGCTGCCCCGCCGTCACGAATCCTCTATCCTTGGGGTCAAGTTTCGCTTTTATTTCAAGCTCTTCCGAAATCGGCACGATCTCCGCGATAGGTTCACCGGGCCGAATGACCCCGCCGATCGTATTGGTCTTCAATTCTTTCACGATACCATCAATCGGGCTGCGGATTTCGGCCCGCAAAGCCTGATCTGTCGCGGTTTCCAGAGTTTCCTTCAACTCGGCGATGCGGGTCTGGATGGGGACCAATTCCTCAAAAGCGCGCCGACGATACTGCTCAATCTCCTTCTGACGTTCCGCTGTCAACTCGTCGAGTGCGGAACGGGCACGGGGAATGGATTGCTGCAACACCGCGATTTCACCGGAAAGCCGCTCCACCTCCCCCTTGACCTGCGTGTGATCCATGCGGGAAACGAGGCCTTCCTTAAGCAATTCACTGGACATTTCGAACCGCTCCTGAACCAGCGCCAGATCGCGCCGGACGGAGGCCAGATGCGCCTCATATTCCGCCACTTCCAACCGGCGCTGTTCCTCGCGCTCTTTAAGCACGGAAAGGGTGGACAGCAGATCACGCTTGCGCGCCATGAAGTTCCGCAACTCAGCGCTGACCATTTCCGGCCTGCTTTCAAGCAGATCCTCCGGGAAAACCGGCTCCACGTCATTACCTTCTGCTTCTGCGGTCAGGCGCGCCCTGGCAAGGTGCAGGCCATCCAGCCGGACCTGCAATTCCTGACGATTGATCCCGGCCCCGGCGAGATTGAGGCGCATTATGACATCGCCCGCCGCAACCTGATCACCTTCCCTCACCATCACATCCTCGATCACCCCGCCTTCGAGATGCTGGATGAACTGCAATTTCTGCTGCGGGATCACCTCCCCCATCGCCACCGAGACTTCATCAAGCTGCGCAACACTGGCCCAACCGATAAATCCGGCTACCAGAAGTCCCGGTCCCCAAATGGAGAACCGCGACGCCCCCACTCTTATGCCATCGCGAAGAATATCAAGCGGGCTGCCCGGTGCCACGCCATGACCCACCGATTGTCCTGCTCCGCGCCCGGACGAATCCGATGGTTGAAGCACCGGAGGCGTCAGGGATTCATCACCGCCTTGAATTGCCATTATCCCTACCTATTCCGCTGCCTTGATCGTTTTGTCCGCACCGGCTGATGGTGTGGTTCCGTCATTCTCTGCTGAATCTGATTGGTTCACGGCGTCAGAGGACTGAGAAGGCGGCAGTGAGGGGGTTGAGGGCGGCGGTACAGGTCGACTCGCATCCTGGCTTTGCTCCTGGCGTGCCCCAGATGCCGCAACCGCGCCTCCCTTAAGCTTAGCCAGCACGCTTTTGGCCGGCCCTGCCAGAGCAACCCGTCCACGGTCCAGAACCAGGATCGTGTCCGCCACCGCCAACAGCGATGGGGAATGCGTCGCCACCAATATGGTATGATCCCGCGCCATCTCCCGAAGGCTCCGCGCCAGAGCTATTTCAGCCTCCCCATCGAGATCCCCCGACGGCTCATCCAACAGCAGCACTGAGGGATTCCCGATCAGGGTCCGTGCAGCGGCAATACGACGGCGCTGCCCACCGGACAGCCGCCCCCCAGCCTCCCCGATCTCGGTCTCATATCCACCCGGCAGTTGCGCAATGGCGTCATGCGCCCCTGCCCGCTTGGCCGCAGCGACCACATCCCCATCCTCGACACCAGGCGCGCCCATCAGGATATTCTCACGCACGGATCCGCTGAACATCACCACTTCCTGCGGCATGTAGCCGATCCAGCGGGACAGTTGCGCGCGCGGAAACTGCGCGATATCCGCCCCGTCCAGCATCACCCTGCCGGTATCCGGCGGATACAGCCCGGCCAGCAGCTTGAAGAATGTCGTCTTCCCGCTGCCGTTGCGCCCGACAATGCAGTGAAGGCCGCGCGGGCCGATGGTACCGTCGATCTTCTCAATCGCCGCCTCACCGTCCTTCGCATAACGGAAGGAGAGTTCCTCCAGCCGGAGCACCCCGACAGGCCGATCGAAGGGCAGTTCCGGTGCGGTGACATCGTCCTTCAGCGCCATCACCTCATCCAGGCGACGGGCGGCCTCCCTGGCATTCTGCAAGGTCTTCCACTGCCCGACGAGCCCGGCAATGGGGGCCACCATGCGCGCTGCCAGCATGTTTGATGCGATCAGCGCCCCGATCGTCATCGACTGCTCCAGGATCAGCAGCGCCCCGACGCAGGTCATCGAAATGGTGGTCGCCATGCTCATGACATGACTTAGCGTCATATGAGCATCGCCCGTCATGCCGCGCGCCAGTGAGGCACGGATCGTATCGGCATGACGCTGTTCCCAGATCGGGCGCAACCGGCTGGCAAGCGCCAGGGACTTCACCGTCGCGCGGGCGGCGACGATCTCCGACACCAGCGTTTCCCGCTTGGTGCTCTCCTGCCGCTCCGTCTCTGTCAGGCCCGCTGATTTCGCCCCCGACCGCCAGGCCAGGATCATGAAAAGAGGTAGTACCAGAAGCACAACCATCGCCAGAGGCGGGGCCAACCAGAATATCACCAGCAGAAACAGGATGGCGAAGGGCAGGTCCATCAGCAGGCCCATGGATGGGCCTGAAAGTGCTCCACGTATCGCATCAATGTCCCGGAAAAGCGTCTGCCACGTCGTCGTTGTCCGGCTTTCCAGAACCCGCAGAGGCAGGCGCATGATCTTGTCAAACAGGGCGCGCCCGACATCGATGTCGATGTCCAGTCCTATGCGCTGGAACAGGCGGGACCGACCCAGCCGCAACAGCCCGTCGAACAGAATCGCGACGACCATGCCGATGGCCAGCCCCTGCAACGTCGTCAGCCCTGCGTGAAAAACCACCCGATCATAGACCTGAAGCATGAAAACCGGAACGGCCAGGGCCAGAACATTGATGAACAGAGAGGAAAAAAGTGCCTCAAGCAGCTTTCCCTTTCCGCGCTGCAACGCCTGCCGCGTGAGTTTTACAACCTGGCCGTCCGACATACAGAAACACCCCGACTTCAATCGTCCCGCGCCCCTGGGCCTGCATTACAGCCCCATTCCTGCACACCCGGTCGCTCACCCTGTAACAGGATACTACGGAAAATGAGCGACGGCGTCACGCATCAACCCGAGGGTGGAATTTGGTTAACGAAATCGACACTGGAATTTTATCCGGGAAACAACTGAAATCTTTCCAGAAGATCGATAAAATGCTAATGAAATTCCCAAGAGGGGTGCACTGCTTATCGGGGTTCGAAGGCGAATCATGGAATCGGAAATGCAGAAGCATTCCATTTCCAAACTCAATGGAACCCCTGAGGATAGACATGGCACGGGTAGAATCACCGCTTCCTTCCGGGGAAGCCGGGGTGGGGAATGCATCGGACTCCGGTACGATGGATCGGACATTGTCTGAAAACGGCGGTTCTGATGGGGGTACCCCCCATGGGTCTGACGGTGTTTCATCGGCGCGTCCCGATGCGCAAATCCTGCCGAATGGTTCCGATGCGGGCGGGATCAGCCTGACCGAAGACGATTTCGCAGATGTCGCCGCCCGCGATGGTGGCCTGTCCGACCCCTCGGACAACACCACCCGATTCGATACCGGCCCTGACTCCGTGGATGTCGTCATCCATCTGGATGCGCGCAGTGGCGATTCCGTGCACCTGTCCGACATTTCCTTCATTTATGAGAGCAGCTATGTCCGCCAAGGCTCGGATCTACTGTTGATAAAGCCGGACGGCACCGCTGTCCTGATCGAAAACTACTTCGCCGTCGAATTTATGCCGGACATTACCGGCGCTTTCGGACGACGCCTGACACCGGAACTGGTCAAATCCTTCCTGCAACCGGAAGCACCGGGTCAGTCAGCCTCGCTGAACGACAATCAGGTTGCGCAGGCGCAGGGGGAGTCCATCGGATCGGTCGAGACCATGACCGGCCAGGTCTATGCCGTGCGCCCGGACGGAACGCGGGTTCTGCTCCAGGCCGGTGATCCGGTCTTCCAGGGCGATCAGATCGAAACCGCCCGGGGGGGGTCGATCAAGATCACCTTCGTCGACGGCACGATTTTCACGCTGGGCGGCGATGCCCGGCTGGCGCTGGACGAGATGGTCTATGACCCCGCGACCCAGACCGGAGAATCCGCCTTCTCCATCCTCAAGGGCGGATTCCTGTTTGTCTCCGGTCAGATCGCGCAGACCAATCCGAACGACATGACCGTCAACACCCCGGTCGCCACCATCGGGATTCGCGGCACCATCGTGACCGGGGAAGTCTCCGGCGACCTGACCGACAGCGGCGAGACCTTCCGCTTCACCATCGTCGACGGGGAAATCTCGGTCACGGCAGGCACTCAGACTATCGTATTGAGCGAGAATTTCGCCACCGCCGTCGGATCACCCGATGCTGCGACGGGCGGCCTCAGCCTGAGTTCTTTCGCCGACAATATACAGGACGTCATTGCCCGCAACGCGTCCCAGTTCAAGGCGCTGAGCCCGAACGACCTGCAACAGATCGAATTCGCGATCAAGCAGTCGGTCGAGGCCCGCACCGGCCAACCGCTGGAACTGAACCTGACGGAAATCGTCAACAACGCGCCGGACCCGAACGACGATATCGAATCGGAAGACGATGGCAGCGACGAGGGTCCGGACGAAGGAACCGAAGAAGGCGGCGGTGAAGACACCGGCGACGAGGAAGCCAGTTTCGATTCAGAATCCGGCGGTGAAGACACCGCTGAATCCGAAGAGGAAGTCCTGTCCGAAGAAGACCTTGCCGAAGATGAAGGCGACGAGGATGACGAGGAGCAGGTAGCCGAGGACGATCTGTCCGAAGAGGATCTGGAAGAACTTCAGGATGAGGAAATCCAGGTCACGCAAGGCCCCGGTACGGAACAGGAAGTCGATGAGGTTGAACAAGTTGAGAATGTAGAGACCGGACAGCAGCAGGGAGAGGAAACCCAGACTGCGTCAAACGATACCGATGATTCTGAAGAAGAAACAGCCCCCCCTATTAATGTCACCGACCCGAATTCCGGCAATACTGGAGGTCAGGATAATCTGGATTCCACTACGGGACAGGATACGACCCCACCCCCAACCACCGGACAAGGTACAGGAACAGGTACAGGCACCGGCACCGGCACGAACGAATCTGACAAACCGCCGACGACCCCCGTTATCCCTCCGCCAGTTGTGACACCTCCCAGCGGCGGGAATCAGGTTCTGGGACTCAGTAGTTTCACCGCCTCTCCCGGCGGCGGTTTTGATTACGGATACAGCAATCCCGGATCTGCGACCGGGTACACGGTCAACCAATCAACATCTACTTCGTCTTTTCAAATATCAACCGGTAGTGGCGGCGATACGATCACACTCGGTAGTGGTAACGACTCCGTCAGCACAGGGGCCGGTAATGACGTAATCACGGCTGGTGGCGGAAACGACAATGTCAATGCTGGAGCGGGCGACGACACGGTCGTGGCGGGCACGGGCGAAGGCAACGATTACTATGATGGCGGCGATGGCTATGACAGCCTGACCTATGATTCCGTATCGGGCCAGAATACCGCCAATCTGTCGGTCACCCTGAACGCGCTTTCCGAAGACAGTTACCTGAACGACGGAACCGCCACAGTTATCGACAACGACACCTTCACGAATATCGAATTCGTGCGTCTCGGGGCCGGGAACGATACCGTCCAGATCAATACCAGCGGCGTCAGTATCGATGCGGCAGGCGGTTACAACACGCTCGATCTCAGTTCGATGCAAACCGGAATAACCTATAATTTCGGCACCGGAATTCTCAACGACAAGGGTGTGATTTCCACCCTCACCAATTTCGATTCGGTCTCAGGCAGTTCCGGCAGCGACGTGATCACGGTCAGTTCCATCGATCAGGCGGCCTATGGCAACACTGGGCAGGACACGCTTATCGTTACCGACAGTTCACTCACCGTTAATCTGAGTTATTCCTCCGGCTACACCACTCCGGAATTTACTGATGGCGAGAGTTCGACGGGATATTCCGGGTTCGAGCGTATCGTCCATTCCTCGGGTGCGTTTGACATCGACGGGGGCACGATTACCGCCGATGACGGCACTGTCAGCATCGGGGATGTCACGTTATTCCAGTTTGCGGATGATGCCCTGAATCTGATGGGCGACGATGGATTCTCCATTACCGGAACGATCTCTCTGGAAAATCAATACGGTCTGGATCTGGATACATCCGTGGATGTGACGGGGGGGGTCTTTGCCTTCACCAGCAGCGGAACGATCACCCAGACGGAAGTCGACATCAATTCCGGCGGACGTCTGATCATCGGCAGCGGCACCGGATATGCCGGAGAAGACTACAGTTCCATCTCCATCGACGTGAACAGCGGCGGCGTGCTGGAAATCGCGGATGGTGAAACGGTGTCGCTGAACGGCGATACGGCCCGGTACCGTTTCAAGGAAGGCTCCACCCTTACCGTCAACGGGGAATGGTACAACGACATCGACTTCTTCGAGTTTGATTCATCGACCACGACGGTCATCGATGGCGATGGATCCATCGTCAATGCCGGAACGATCCGGTTCGATGAAGACGTGTTGAACGTCGATATTGAAAACTTTGATACCAGTGCCGAAGCCACCGGTCTGATCACGCTGGGAACCGGAGATCTGCTCACCCTCAACGCCTCAATCGAGGGGGGCAGCATCGCGCTTGGCATCGATGCCGTACTGGATGGATCGGGGGCGCTGGAAGATATAGATCAACTGACACTGTCGGACGGGGCCGAACTGGCGGTGTCCGATGCAACGGTTACCGGTGATCTGACATTTTCCGGGTCGGTATCGGTATCCGGTCGCCTGGATATGACACAGGGCAGTTTTGACGGACAGACCGACGCCGTGCTTTCGGTCGCCTATGGCGCAGAGATCGAGGTCGGCAGCGGCACCGACCTCGGCTCGGACGGCACCATCGCCTTTGGCAGCGGCGCGACGATGAGTGTAACCGAAGGCGGTGTTTTCACTAACGCCCCCAAGGCTGATCAGCAGATCAACGCGACCGATGCCGGTCACCAGTCGATCCCCGACATCGCGCGGTTGAGCAACGGCAATTACGTCGTGGTCTGGGAGCAGTCCGGAAACGACAAGGCTGCCATCGTCGACCCGCTCGGCAATCTGATCCTGGAATTCGATGCGACCGGATCCTCAGGCGGAGAGCAGACCCCCCGCGTAACGGCGATGGATAACGGCCGGTTCCTGATTGCCTACAATCAGAAGAACGCCTCAACCACGATCATGAAATATGAACTGTTCAATAATGACGGTAGTCATATCGGATCATTCCACGAATTGATTGGCGGGACGGGAATCGACTGGGTCGACTTCAACGCTTTCTCTTTCGGGGCTGACGGGTACGGGTATGTAGCTCGCAATTCCGCCACGAATTCGTTCAGCGTCAAATATTTCGGCACCGGTGCAACCAACAGCACGACGACGATTATTCCCGGTTTGCCTATCGTGGAGGGTGCGCGGACTGCAACCCTGACCGACGGGCGCATCGCCATCGCCTATGGCACTCTGGACTCAGGCGATGTGAATATCCGCGTCACCTTCGTCAACCCGGCGGATGCCGCGCATTCAACAGTGACGATCACCTCCTCCCCCAATTTCACGGGGGCTATCGACGTCGCCGCACTGGCTAATGGTGCCAGCGTCGTCGTCTATAGCGATGGAAACGACATCTTTGCCCAGATGATCGATTCCGCTGGCGACATAATCGGCAGCCAGATCACGGTGACCGGCGATAATATCGACGGTTCACATCCAACTGTCGTCGCCATGGCCGATGGTGGCTTTCAGGTTCTCTTCGAAGGCACGGGTAACGATACCGACATCTTCACTCGCCGCTACGACTCTTCCGGCGATCCTGTGGATTCATTGGAAGTCATCGCCAGCAATACGACAGGCAACCAGACCAGCGTCGTGGCCGTACCGACCGTCGATGGCGACGGGGTCAGCTTCGTTTATGTCGGACCAGGCAGCGACGGCAACGATATCTTCTTTGGCACGACTGCCTCAGGAGGCATCGTCCAACTGGATCAGGGGGCGATCCTCGAAGGGCCGGGCATCTATCGGCTGGAATTTGATGATACTCTGGACGGCCTGACCATCGGTTCGACCGGGACGCTCGACAATGATGCGGATCTGACCATTGGGGCGAACGGATTGACGGTTCTGGGCACATTCGACAACGCGAATGGCACCCTGGCCCTATCCAGCGGGTCAACCATGAGGATCGAAGCCGATGGCACGATCGCCCTCGATGGTGTCGTGGACATGAATGGCGGCGCGTCGATCCTTGGCGGAACCCAGGGCAATCTGCTGCAACTCGACGGTATTCTGACCAGCAACAATTCCGGTACGGGCGATGTCATCGGTGCCAATCTGGTGGTCGCCGAGGGCGGCACGATCCTGGTTGGCGGCGCGGCAGGTGAGGACGGCACCCTGACCCTGTCCGGCAGTTTCCTTAACTACGGCTTTGTTCAGGTTGATCCGTCGAACCAGAACGAAAACGGTGTCCTGATCATTGATCACGATTTTACTAATGACGGGATCATGCAGGTCGATAATGCCGCAACCCTGATCGTCGGCGATGGTGAAGGCACGATCACCAATACCGGAAACCTTGTCGGTCAGACATCAGGCATTTTCGAAACTGCGGTGATCCGTGCCGGTGCCATCGACAATACCGGCCTTATCGCCGTGCCTGGCTTTGGCGAAGTTGCCGGTACGATGACAATCCAGGGCGCGGCCATCGACAGTACGAGCGGCGATATCGAAATCGGCATGGGTGCGCAACTCATTCTCGACTCATCGACCCTGACACTGGGTAGCGGGAGCTATTTCGACAACGATTCAGGCGCACTTGTCGTCGGCCTTGGCAGCGTGCTGGATCTGGGGGCCGGGTTCACCATCCAGAACGAGGGATACTACGGCACGATAGTCCTGCAAGCTGGCAGTACACTTGGCGGCGATGGAACGCTGAGCAATTTCGGAACAATGAATCTGGGCGGCGTTATCATTGATGGCGTATTCGAGAATGAATCCACCGAAGGTGGCGGTGCTGTCATCAATGTTGGGAACGCGGAAACCCTGACCGTGAACGGTGCCCTGAACAATATTGGCAATGCCGATATTAATCTCGGGACCGCCAGCGTCCTGGGCGGCACAGGGACAATCACCGGCGACAACGCACTGGAACTCTCCGGCTCCACCATTGGCGCGGGCCTGACCTATCTAGGTGACATCAGCTACGATACCAATGCCACGATGACGCTCAACGGCATGGTGACCGGACAGATTCTTGATCAATCCGGAACCGGCGGCGTCCTTGACGGAACCGGGTTTCTGACCCTGACCGGCGGGACGATCACCGGGACAGGCCAGCAACTCATAACTTCCGTCGAAGTGCTGCAAACCGGCGTCCTTACCTTCATGAACGAGGGAGGCCGGGTTACGGTCAACAGTGCCGACTGGACCCTGGGGGAGAATGCGTTCATCGGCAGTCAGGGAACATTGTCGATCAGCAGCGGCTCGCGGCTCGGCGTCGCGGACGGCGTCACATACGGCTACGACAGCGGCTCCATGGGCGTCATCGATTTTGGCGGCGGCAGCCAGATTTTCGGTACCGGAACCTTCGTCAATGCAAGCGGCAGCAGTCTGTCCGTTGATGGCGATCTGACGTCCAGCATTGCGCGGTTCGGCAATGCCGGGACGTTCAATATTGAATCAGGTGCCCTGACGATTGTCGATGGTCTGCTGGCGAATACTGGAGTGCTGAATGTCCAGGGCCTGGATATCGAGACGGACGGTGCGGTTGCGAATACGGGATCACTGCTGGTCACCGGAGGCACACTCACCGTTGATGGAACATTAAGCGGTGCCGGACTTATCGGATTGCGGGCCGACCAGGGCGATCAAGCCCTGGCCGAATTCGGCGGAAATTACCAGAATGACGGGACTCTGGTTCTCGACAATCTCTCCGGTGCCCAGGCAGGCGACGTCACGGTCCGGATGGGTGAAAGCGGCGATGGTACGCTGACCAATGCGGGCGAGCTTCGCATCAGCGATACCGGCGGGGCCGGGCTGGGCATCAAGCGCATTGACGGCAATCTGACCAATACCGGATCGATTTTCGTCGATTCCGAACTGAAATTCGGCAGCTCTGAAAGTGCGGCTCAGATCCTCGACTCCACTGACGGGTCCATCGATGTCGACAGCACTGAAAAGCTGACCATCGATAACGGCACCATCCGGTTCGGCACCGACACGGACTTCACCGGCGGCGGCACGCTTCAACTGACCGAAGACACCGCCCTGTCCATCGCGTCTGGGGAGACATTCACGCATTCGGAAGGGCTGATCCTGCTCGTGGACGGATCGATCCACGGTCCGGGCGCATTCGTGAATGCATCAGGCGGGATCACCTTTGCCGACGCCGCGCTTGGTCTGGACAATTTCGTGAACCAGAGCCTGATCACGGTTACCGCCGGACTGTCAATCTTCGAATCGGAAAGCTTCCAGAACAGCACCGATGGCTTGATCCGCATCCGATCCGACCTGGGGGGAGCGGCACGCCTGCGGCTTTATGACGACATCACCAATGCTGGAACCATCGAGCTGAGCAGCAGCGAGGGCAGCGGCAATTACAGCACGCTGACCCACAGCGATGCAGAGGTTGTGACCAACACGGCCAGCGGGACGATCTCGCTGGTAAGCGATGGCGGTTCCCAGACCCATCTTCTGGACATCAACATCGTCAATGACGGGCGGATCAACCTCAGTGTCGGCGGCAGCCTGACCGCAGGCCATACGCTGGACAGCAGTGACGGCACGATCTCGATTGCGGAAGAAATCGAATTCGACATCGGCGGAACATTGCTGGTCGGCAACGATACCGTGCTGGAAGGTCTCGGCGACATCGTGATCAATTCCGGTGGTGCCCTGATCATCGCAGCGGGAGAAAGCTTCACCCTCGCCGACTCCGACGATGTGTCCCTGGGTTCCGAAAGTCAGGTTCCACTGGTCGGGATGGATGATCAGCTTGGACCGGAGATCACCCGGCTTCCCAACGGACATGTCTGGGTCGGCTGGAGTGAGGACGGAACGCCTGTCGCCATCCAGCGTTACAACGCCTCCGGAAATCCTCTGGGCGACGCCATCGTAATCAATGAATTCAATGAGGTCCCTGCCAATAACCTCAATCTCGTGACACTGGCCAACGGCAATGTCGCGGCGGTCTATACAATGGACCGTTTTTCAAGCTCCGAAATCTATGTCGAAATCTACGACAGTACCGGAATCCTCCTAACCGATACGGCCCTGAAAATCCCGACCGAGGTCGATGAGTATATTGATGAAGTGGTCCACGGTCTGGACGCCGCAGCCAAAAGCGACGGCTTCGTCATCAGCTATGCGAATGGCGACGGCGATGTCCGCATCTATTCCTATGACGAAACTGGAACCCATATCCCACAGACCACCGAAAGCGTCGGTGGCAATCACGTTTCCGGAACGAATACCAAAATCGTCAATGTGGAAGGTGCGGGCGACCCCTTCGATGTCCTTATCTATACTGCGGAAACCGGCTTTAATGAGCAAACCGAGGAGCCAATTTTTACGATCTTCGCGGCAGTACAGCAAAACGGCACCGAAACTGTTGACGTGATCGGTCTGGGGGAAACCGCCAGCGCCGCCAGCGTCGGCGTCGCCTCTCTGGGGAACGACACCTTCGTCGCCGTATGGGTCGACGGTTACGACGTCTATGCGATGATGCGTTCGACGAATACGGCGCTTCCCAGCCCTTCCCCTATCCTGATCGCCGAGGATGCCAGCAATCCGAGTGTCATCGCGCTCAATGGGGGCGGCTTCCTGGTCGGATACGAGATCGGCGGCGAAGTCGGCTCGGAAGTCTATGTTCAGGAATACAACACCGCTGGTGTGCCGGTGGGTCAACCGGTGCTGATCGACAGCGGCCCCTTCGTCTATTCGACGAATATCCAGATGGTCGCGACGGAAAACGGCTACAGCGTCGCCTATCAGACCCAGGAGGGCCAAGGGGGTGAGACGATTGCCGTGCGTTTGGAATCGCCTGGCCCTTCCGCGGATCTTGTCCTCGAATCCGGGTCCAGCGTGGACGGCACAGGAACGCTTGTCATCGAGGCGACTAAAACCGTCGAGGCCTCCGGTGCAACGCTGGCCATGGGCGGGCTGGACAATGACGGCGTGATCAGTGTCTCCGGCGCAGCGCTTCATACCGATTTCAGTACCGTCAGCGGTACCGGTGAAATCCGGGTCGGATCGACCAGCGGCGCGTCGGGCACTCTTTCGTTGATGTCCGATCTGACCAATCAGTCCGGACACCGGATTGAACTTTCGTCCCTGGACGAATCCGCCTCCATGGCCGGAACGATAACCGGCGTGGATGGCGCGACCCTGATCAATGCCGGTGTAATATCTGCTGATCTAGCCGAAGATTATCAGGTACTCGACGTTGATATCGTCAATACCGGATCGATCTCCATCTACGGTGGCGCTGTTCTGACCGATGGACATACGCTCGATACCCGCGATGGCTCACTGTACACCACGGAATTCAACAGCCTGAATATCGAAGGTTCGCTCATCGTTGGCGAAGATAGTGCACTTTCCGGGGTATTCGTCCTTGATGGCGGGACGTTAACCGTGGCGGCAGACGAGATATTTACTGTTGGAGGGGATGGTAGGTCCACCGAGTTCGAACTGGCCGCCACGTCGGAAGGAGGAATCCTGGACGGGTTCGGCACGTTGGTGAACGAAGGCTATCTCTATCTCCAGAATTCAACAATTGCGAGCGACCTCACCTTCGTCAATGACGGGGTAATATTTATCGAAGGCGGGAACCTGACCATTCAGACTGCAAGTTTCGACAATACGAGCGGCACGCTGGACGTCACTTCAGATAACGAATCCTCTTCCACACTGACTATTGATGCCGCCGTGACCAATGCGGGTGTGATTGATATCGATCTGAATGGGGGCCAATCCGCCGGTCTGAATGCCGTCATTACATCCGGCAATGGCAGCACCCTGACAAATTCCGGCCTGTTGCGAAGCGAGGGCTTCAGTTCGAATTCGGGAACTCTTGTCCTGAATTCCGATATCCTGAATACCGGAACCATCGATATTCTGGGCTCCGGTGAAGTCGGCACGAATACAGTAATTGACAGCCGCGACGGCAGGATAATGGTTACCTCCTATTCGGATACTGTGGTCGGGAACCTGCAATTCCTGAGCGGCAGCACCCTGATCGCCGGAACCGATACGATCTTCACCAGTCGCGATGGACAGAGCTATTATGCCGGTTCTGTCGCCTTTGCATCCGGGGCGCTGCTATCCGTCGCGGCAGGCGAAACAATGACGCTTACGTCGGACGGTCTGAATCTGGATTTCAGTGCCGGGGGTGAATTGGGTGGTACCGGGACACTAGTGATAGCCAGCGGCGCGTCACTGGACCTGCAAGGCATCACCCTCTCTGTGTCGAACATCGTCAACCTGGGCTCGATGGGGACAAGGGGCGGTACGCTTGTCCTCTCGGACCTGAATGTTGATTTCTCAAACGGAACGCTTGCCATCGAAGCAACGGAAGACAGCGATGCCCAGCTTTCCGTGACCGAAGATGAAACCTTCGACGGCACCCTGCTGCTGGACACGATCAGCGGCAGCAACTCCGCCTCCATTGATGTCTCGGGTGGCGTGACATTCACGATCACCGGCACCCTGCTCGCGCAGGATACCGCAGGCAGCGAAGTCACACATGACCTGTTCGGCACCATCGTCAACGAAGGTTCGGTGTCCTTCAGCGGTGTGCAGGTCGATGTCCACGACCATATGGACAGCCGCAACGGCAGCTTCGATATCGGCGAAGACGGTTTCCTGAATGTAATGGGGACACTGACGGTCGGAACCGATACACAGATGATCGGCGATGGTGTCATCGGCATCACCAGCGACGGCACGCTGTCCATTGCGGCGGGCGAGACCTTCACCTATGGCCCGCAGGCGCAGGATTTCGCAACCAATCAGGTTGCCAACACAACGACGACCGGAAACCAGATCCGGTCCAGCATGATCCAGATCGATACCGGCGATGTCTGGGTTGCCTGGGACGACCAGAACGGCAATGCCGACCGGATTCAGCGCTTTTCGTCCGACGGAACTCCACTGGGGAGCGAAATCCTTGTCAATCAGGGTGGAGACTTCGCCGCCCAGGATCTGCAGCTGATCGAGTTTTCCAACGGTGAAATAGGCGCTGTCTATTATGTCGATGATGGCGACGACACTTACCTAATGATGGAGAAATTCGATTCAGACGGCGACCCGATCCTGGAGGAGGACGTACCCGCCATCTACACGCTGCGGTCATACAGTGCTTCGAATTACTTTGATCGGATTGAAGTGTTCGAACATCTTGGCGATGTCGCCATCGGTGTCACCTTTGTCAACAGCGGCGGCCATGCTGCCGACCAATGGCATTTCGACGTCAATGGAACTGAAACCGAGGGCGGCCAGGGCGGTGCGATCTTCGGGCCAACCAACACAGTTCTCGGTCATCAACCGGCGGCACATGCCTATAGCCAGGGCGGTGCCGACGGTCTGTCGGTTGCCCTGAGGACAAATGCAGGCACTACGACCGTTCTGGTTAATCGATGGGATCTGTCAGGCTCGTCCAGCGGGGCTAATTTTGGAACCACCACCGTTAACGACACGGTTGGTCTCGACGTTCTGGCCAATGATTTTTATGTTGTAGTCTGGAACTCCGGTACGGAGGTCAGACTGGCATCTGCCTTCGGTAGCAGTTCCTTCCCGACCACGGTCACCGTTCAGGCGGGGGCGAACAATCCGACGGTTGCGGCCTTGCCCGGTAGCGGACTGGTTGTCGCCTATGAATACCAGGGCAACATCTATACCCAACGCTATGATAACAGCCTGAACAAAGTTGGCGATGCGGTCCAGGTCAATACATCGGACATCACTGGAACACTCAGCCACCCGTCACTGCTGATACTCGACGATGGCAGCATCGTCGCCACCTATCAGCGGGATGTGGGCGGTGATGTGGATATCGTCTTCGCTTCGCCAGGATTAGTGGACCCCGTAACCCTCGACCTCGAAACCGGAGCGACGGTTTCAGGTGACGGGATTCTGGCCATCGGCGAAGGCCAGGAACTGGATGTGGCGGGCGTCTCGCTGGCCATGGGCGCACTCAACAATGATGGAACGCTGACCGCCCATCGGGTCAATACCGACCTTGATTTCGCAACGCTCAGCGGCACCGGTGTGCTGCAGGTCGGCAGCGACGCCAGCGATGCAGGCGTGCTGACGATCCATCAGGATCTGACCCATGAGGCGGGCCATACCATCGCCTTCACGACGATCGGTGGCACGGCCTCACTGATCGGCGATATCGTGGCGGAAAACGATGCTGTGCTTTACAATGAAGGGCTGATCACCGCCGCCGCCGGTAACGGTGCGATGGATCTGAACATCGATATCGTCAATACCGGCACGATCAGCCTCAGCGACAGTGCCAACCTGTTCGCTGGACGGCAGTTGGACCTCGTCAACGGTGCCCTCAATATCGTGTCAGGCCAAGCTCTGGCGCTCAGCGGCACCGTGCTGACAGGATATGACACAGCCCTGAATGCGGCAGTAAACCTGAGCGCCAGTGCAACCTTCGCCGTGACCTCCGGTGAAACCTTCACCTATTCCGCCAGCAACAACCAGCTTATCGAATTCGTCAGCGGCGGGACCATCGGCGGGACCGGAACCTTCTACAATACCGATGATGATTTCTACGTGACGAATGCGACGATTGCCGCCGGAGTCACCTTTGAAAACGATGGCGAACTGGCGGTTGGCGACGGCAATTTCATTATCGAAACTGCGAATTTCGACAACACGGATGGTGTAATTCGGCTGGAAGCGTTCCAAACAGACGCTCCAACGCTAACAGTAAACGCCAATATGACGAATGCCGGCTGGATTTCGGTTCATATGCTGGTTGAATCCGGATCAGGCAATGACGCTTTCTTTACGACAGATACAGATGCGGTGCTGACGAATTCCGGTTACATCAGCCTGACTCGCGAACCGACAGGAGATACCGGGGATCTCGCTGTCTCTCTCGATATCGTCAATACCGGCCAGATCGACATTACCGGAACGCTTACGCTGCAAGGCGGCAATTCTATCGATACGAGAAGCGGTACGATTAATGTTTCCAGCATCGACAACGGTCCGGCCGGTCAACTGAGACTGCTATCGGGTTCCACCCTGACCGTCGGCAGCCTATCTGTGCTCACTTCTGACGGCGATAACGATAGTCAAATCCGTTTTGAGTCGGCATTGCTCGACGTGGTAGCGGGACAGACTTTCACTGTCACCGAGGATACCGTTCGCTTGAGCTTTACCGCCGGCGGACAGATCGGCGGAACCGGCACGTTCCGTGTAGCGGAAGATACGGATATCCTGATGAACGGTGCCCAATTCATGACCGGCAATGTCATCAACCAAGGCACGATGACCCTCGAATCCACCCATGACATAGACTTCAACCATGCCAATATCGACAACAGTCAGGGCACCATTCACGTAGATGCCCGGGTCAATGGCGTCGCACTCAACGTCAATACCGATCTCACTCTGGATGGCATCGTCATCTTGGACTCCCAAACGAATTCCACTGCCCGAGCCACCCTGGATGTAGCAGACGGCTTCACCTTGATCCTGACCGACACGCTGATATCAGACAGCCAGCGCGTCGATACCGAGGCGAACTATCTCATCGGCTCGATAATCAATCAGGGCGACATCACCATTGAGAAATCCCTGATTGTTGAGGGCCAACTCGATACGCGCAATGGCACCATTACCATCGACGATGAAGAAGAACTGCTGCTGGACGGCACCATGATCGTGGGCACCGACACACGGCTGTTCGATGGTGACATTCAGGTCGGCGAGGCTGGTATAGTCGAGGTTGCAGCGGGTGAAACCTTCCAGTCCGGGGGCGGAGGAAGCAGTGCCAGTTTCAACTTCACCTCCGGCGGTCAGATTGCCGGAAGCGGTACTTTTTCTGTTTCCTCCGGTCTCAATCCCACCAATGTGACGCTGTCCTCGGGCCTGACCTTCATCAACAACAGCTTTCTGGAAGTCGGCGACGGAAACTTCGAGATCGCCACGACCGGATTCGACAATTCCGGTGGCGAAATCCTGCTCTTTGCCGAGGAAGACGCCGCGCCGACACTGACCGTGAACGCCAACATAACGAATGCCGGTACAATTTCGGTACACATGAATGTCGCTCAGGGATCGGGACAGGATGCCCTGTTCACGACGGATACGGATGCGACCCTGACGAATACCGGGACCATCGGCATTTCCCGCGAACCGAACGGAGATGTGGGTACATTCCAGATCGACGTCAATCTGACGAATACTGGCCTGCTGGAAGTCGAGGCCGATACGGTCGTTATGGACGGGCGGGTCCTGGATACGCGCGACGGTGAGATATTCATGACCAGTGGCGGGAACGGGCCGAACAACACACTGACCTTCGCCTCCGGCAGCACCCTCGTCGCGGGCAGCGATACCGTTTTCAGCTACGATCCGGACAGTTTCCTGGCACCCGATCCGGGAACCATCCGGTTCGATGCCGGGGGCCAACTTTTTGTTGCACCGGGAGAGGTTCTGACACTGGAAGAGACTTCGCTGATCCTCAGCTTTGCCTCCGGCAGCGAAATCGGCGGGGTTGGCACGCTGGCCTTCGAGGAAGACCTGGACTATGACCTCAGCGGCGTCACCCTCTCGGTCGCCGCAGTTAATGTCGATGGACAGACACTGACACTGGGCGGATCGGCGCTTGTGCAATCGGGCAGCACCCTCAACGCGACATCCGGCACGCTTGCCGCGCAACTCTCCATTGGCAGCGGCGTCATCATTGCAGGCGCGCTGATCATGAATTCCGCGCTGGGCAGCACCCTTGGAACGGTGCTGGACATCGCCGATGGCGAGACTCTAACGCTCGAAGGCGATCTGGTTTCACGGGATTCTTCGGGCAATTCACTGACGCAATGGATTGATGGGGTACTCGAAAATCTGGGGCAGGTTTCCGTGGAGAGCGGCACCCTCAGCGTTTCCGAAGGGTCAACACTCGACAGTTCAGGTGGTTATATTGAAATCGCGGTCGGCAGTACCCTCGACATTCAGGGAACCCTGACGGTTGGGGGCGATACCGAATTGACCGGTTCCGGGATTCTGCATCTGAACGAGGCCGGAAAACTGCGCGTTGAAAGCGGCGAGAGTTTCACGCTCGGCACGCAGGCGGCATCTCTGGAAATCACCGCAGGCGCCGCCATCGACGGCACAGGCACGCTGGTTATCGACGGATCAGAAAACCTGACCGGCGCGATACTGTCGGCAGGCCTGAACGTCGACAATAACGGTACAATCGTTATCCATGGCGGCGATCTGGACATCAACACGACGGCATTCGATAATGCGGATGGTACGCTTGATTTCTACAGCGCCAATGCGAACAGCACGATTGCCTTCAATGCGAATGTGACGAATGCCGGTATCATAGAGGTAGTGGCAAATTCAGAATCCATTCTCGACGGCGGTTCAAGCAACGTTTTGACCAATTCCGGCCTCATTTCCTTCAGTGGGGGCCTGTTTGAGAACGGTGAAAACCAGATCAAGAATATCGAGATCCTGAACACAGGGTCAATTTCACTCGCTGGCTTCATGCGGATTTTCGAAGGGGGTTCCATCGATACGACCAACGGTACCTTCGAAACAGCGGCGAATTCCCGTGCACTGATCGGCAGCACGTCCAGCATCGTCGTTGGAACCGATACGAATCTGACCGGAACCGGCACTTTGGAATTCGCCACGGGGTCGCAACTGCGTGTGAATTCCGGTGAGAATTTCAGTTACGATGCCGGGGATGCCCTGTTGACCCTGCAAGGCGGATCGTCCGTCGTCGGCGAAGGCACATTCACCGTCAATCGCGCCCTTTCTCTCAACAGCGGGGTCACCCTGGCGGTCGACAATGTCGTCAATTCCGGGACACTGGGACTGACCGGCGGCACATTTACGGGCGATGGAGTATTCAACAATACCGGTCTGATGCAACTTGTAGCGACAAGCAGTGACATCACCGTCGATCTGACAAGCTATCAGTTCGAGAATTCCGGTACGCTGACTCTCGGGAGCGGAAATTCGGCGGGGGTCGATGCATCCCTCGCTGTGAACGATTTCACCAATACAGGTACGATCAATCTTGTCCCCAGCGAGGATGCCACGGGGGGCACGCTGTCCGTCGGCGGCGGATCGGGGACACTGACCAATGAGGGATTGATCAGCAACGATGTGATCTCAGGCACATCCTCCGGCGGCGGGACAATCGAGGGAAGTGTCATAAACAGTGGCACAATCTTCATCGGCAACCATGCGACAGCAATTCTTCTGGATTACGAACCACTCGTCATTACCCAGGATCTGGTGATGTCCCGGTCATCGCGACTGATCATGGAAATGGGTGATGGCAATGTCCTCACCACGAATCACAGTGCTGGACTGGAGGTTAATGGCGCGATTACCTATCAGGGCACACTGGAACTGCGTCTTTCAGATGATTACGACTATTCCGGTCTCCCGCTGGTTGGAACCGGTCCGCAAATCCAGGCTGATTCACAGTTTGGAAGTTTCCACCGCATCCTGATCATGAACGAGACCGGTACAGGCGATGCGAATTTCAGCATTCTGGATAAGATCGTTATTCCGACTTTCGACGAAACCTCATTCTATCTGGATACGGACCTTGTTGGCTTCATGTCCGGCAATGAACGGCTTTATGGCACTCTGGGGGATAACGTGTTCAACAGCGGCACCAATGGATCGTCGGTCTGGTTCGGGCTGGGCGGGAACGACTCCTTCACGCTTCAGGCCGGTGCCTCGATCACCTATATGGATGCTGGACAGGGTGGCCGGGATATCCTGTATCTCGAAGATCTCAGTTTCGCCGATGGGTCCGAGAATATCTGGCGCGTGAACAATCTGGAGGCTGTCGATTTCTCCGGTGCCGCGGGTGGTATGATCAACATGAGCGCGGATTTCATTTTCGGCGCGTCGGAAACGAGCAACGATCTTATCGCCGGGCTTGGCATATCGGATGCGCTGAAGGAGAACGCACTAATTATCGAAGGAAATTCCGGTCAGACGCTGTTCTTTGATGAGGAGAGTTTCGCATGGACCAATACCGGTATCACTGTCTCCGTCGACCATGACAACAGCGGCGGAACAAGCAGCTATGCGATCTATTCCGCAAACGACGGCAGCGCGAATGCCTTTGTCGATACCGATATGGCCGTGGAATTCAATTCCACCCCTGCATAAGAATTTCCGGGCATCGGTTAACCATGTGGGCTAGACTGGCTTGAGTATTGTTATCGTTTAATCCGGGGGGATCAGTCTGTCATGAGCACCACATCGTCAACCACCGGAACGGACGGGGACACATCCGCGCGCAAGCGGATCGGTAGCGTATTCGGTAAGCTGTTCGCCCGGAAATCCAAGAAACGCGGCCCCTGGTGGAAGCCCGGACTGCCGACGCTCATCGCCCTTGCCGTCCTTTCTGGCGGAATTGCGATCCGCGTCTGGGACCCGATGCCGGTGGAGATGGTGCGGCTGCGCAGCTTCGATCTGTATAATGTGATCCAGCCGCGCGACCCCCCGACCCCATCCCCCGTCATCATCGTCGATCTTGATGAGAAAAGCCTGGCCGAGATCGGTCAATGGCCCTGGCCCCGCACCCAGATTGCGCGCCTGCTGGACGCGCTCCGCGACTATGGAATCGCCGTGGTCGGCTTCGATATGGTCTTCCCGGAACTGGACCGGACGTCACCCGGATTACTGGCTGAAACCCGGCAGGACCTCTCACCGGCAATCAAGCGGGCCCTGGCCGAAACACCACCCAACGAATCCGTAATGGCGCAATCGCTGTCCACCGTTCGTACCGTACTTGGCCAATCCGCCTCGCGCAGCACCCAGGTCCTGGCGGAAAGCGATGTTGCCTTCTGGACCTCTTTTCAGGGCGCGCTGGGTACAAAGGATGTCGCCGACCCGACCCAACAGTTGACCGATTACGCCATGAAGTTTCCGACGCTGATCTATAACCGTCCGGAGATCGAAGGTTATGCCACCGGGCTTGGCGTTTTTTCTATCGGCGAGGAAGTGGACGGAGTCGTGCGGCGCGTCCCGCTGGTCATGATGATCAACGATGTGATCAAGCCCGCTTTGTCGATTGAGATGATCCGCGTCGGCCTTGGCGGCAACAGCATCTTTGCCGCCGTTGATCTGGGCGGCATCCATGAGATCCGGTTGCAGACCGCCCAGGGGAATTTCCCGATACCAACCGACAGCACCGGTCGAATCTGGGTCTATTTCGCGGAATCCGACAAGTTCAACATGACGAATAACGAAGGCCGGATGTACATTTCCGCCGCCGATATCATGGAAAAACGAGTCCCGAACGAGCGGATTGCCGGAAAACTGGCCGTTATTGGAACCTCTGCCGTTGGGTTGCTGGATATTCGAGCCACCCCGATCAACCCACGCCTGCCAGGGGTCGAGGTCCACGCGAACCTGCTGGAAAACGTCCTGACCCAGACCTTCGTGCGCTATCCGGAAACCATGCAGCTAACCGAATTCATCGCCATGGGGGCGGTCGGACTGCTGCTGATCTTCTTCATCCCGCGCGTCGGTCCTGTCGTGACCCTGGTCGGCTTGACCGTCGCCGTTGGCGGCTTCGTCGCTACAAGCTGGTATCTGTTCACCAACGAGCGTTTACTGCTGGATCTGACCTATCCCAGTGGCCTCGTCTTTGCCGTCTATTCAGTTCTGACCTTTGCGAATTACGCCCGTGATGCCGCCGAAAAGCGTCAGGTGCGCGGAGCCTTCGCGCAGTATCTCTCCCCCGATCTCGTAGAGCAGCTAGCCGCCGATCCGGAGAAACTGAAACTTGGTGGCGAGACAAAGCGCATGACGCTGCTGTTCTGCGACGTACGCGGCTTCACCACGATTTCCGAACAGTACAAGGCCGATCCACAGGGGTTGACCGTGCTGATCAACCGACTGTTGACACCGTTGACCGAGGAAATCCTGAATCGCCGCGGAACCATCGACAAGTATATGGGCGACTGCATCATGGCGTTCTGGAACGCCCCTCTTGATGTCGAGGAACAGGAACAGAAAGCCTCTGAAGCGGCGCTGGCAATGTTCCGCTCGCTTGAAGACCTCAACCAGGAACGCAAGAAGGAAGCACTGGAGGAGAACAAGGTCTTCCTGCCGCTCAATATCGGGATCGGAATCAACAGCGGCGATTGCGTCGTCGGCAATATGGGCTCCAAACAGCGCTTCGACTATTCGGTGCTGGGTGACTCCGTGAACCTCGCCGCGCGCCTCGAAGGCCAATCGAAAAGTTACGGCGTCGGGATTGTATTAGGCGAAGAAACCGCGTTGCACATCAAGGACCGCCTGCCCATCGCCGAACTGGATCTGATCGCGGTCAAGGGCAAGACGGAGGCTGTGCGGATATTCACGCTTCTAGGTGGTGATGAAATAAAGGGAAATCCCGATTTCACATCGGTTGCCACTCAGCATGCTGAAATGCTGTCCGCCTATCGCAATCAGCGCTGGGACGAGGCGGAACGGCTCATGAATGCCCTGAAGGGCCGCCTGAACGGGGTGCTGGACGGGTTCTACGATATCTATATGGCACGCCTGCACGAATTCCGCGACAATCCGCCTCCTGCCGACTGGGATGGCGTCTACGTCGCGACGACGAAATAAAAGCGGTGAATTAATAGCGGGACAGAAACGACCCGTTCAGGATTTCTTACGTCGTCCTGACGGTTTCTTGGCAGGTGCAGGACTTTTCGCTGGCAACGCATTCTGGATGTCCCGGCGGGTCCGCACCGCGCCTTCCAGACCGTCCCGGACGCGGTCGATCACCTGCCCCCAATCCCCAAGGATTCGCTGGCGAACCAGACGCATGCTGGGATACCAGGGCGTATCTTCGCGATTGCGCAGCCAGCGCCATTCACCGCCAAAAGGAATCATGGTCCAGACATCCCTGCCCATTGCCCCAGCCAGATGACAGACCGCCGTGTCGACCGTGACCAGAACATCCAGTTCCGCGATGATCGCCGCCGTATCGGCAAAATCCTTTATCTCACCGGCATGATCGAAGACATTCCCGCGCGACAGATGGGGATCCAGTTCATCAACTCCATTGCCAACCTGCAGTGAATGGAAATCCACCCCGTTTATATCGAATAGCGGCGCCAGCAATTTCATCGGGATCGAGCGATAGAGATTGTCGGAGTGACTTGGCCGTCCGGTCCAGACAATCCCGGCCTTGATCAGTGCGCCCTTTGACTGCGGCAGTTTTTTCTTCCGCGCCGCCTCTGCCGGAACCGACAGATAGGGAATGGTCCGGGGCACGGTTTCCAGCACAGTCCCAAAGCGATGCGGCAGGGACAGGAGCGGAATCTGAACATCATAGACGATCTGGACATCCCGCTGGCGCAGGTGATGGACCTCATCCACCCCGTCCAGCGTCCCCAGAACGCGATGCAGTTCCGGTTCGCACAGGAAGATCACCTTGGCATCGGCCCCGAACCGCTCTTTGATCAGCGGCAGGTAGCGGCAGAACTGTATCGTGTCGCCGAACCCCTGCTCCACATGCACCAGCAGCCTGCGCCTGTTCAGCGGCCCACCGTCCCACAGCCGTTCCCGCACATTCGGGACATTAGGCTTGAAGGCCGACATCGCATAGCGCGATTCATAGGCCGCCCAGCCCTTGTCATACTGCCCGTCCATCAGCAGCACGGCGGCGGGCGCAAAGGTACCCCTGGCCTGATTGGGCTGCAATTCGCGAACCCGAAGATACAGATCCATCGCCTCCTGCAACCGTTCCATCCGCAACAGACAGTTGGCATAGGTATAAAGCGCGTCCGGATCCGCCGGAACAAGTTTCAGCGCCCGATCCAGGACATGTTTCGCCTCGACCGAATTGCCAAGCTTCAGGGTGATATGACCAAGGCTTTTCAAAGCACCGACATCATCCGGCACGCGGGTCAGGGCATGACGCAGATGTGCGGCGGCGGATGCCATGTCCCCCCGCTTTTCCAACGTCGCGGCAATCGATGTCAGAGCGCGCAAATGGTTTGGATTGATCCGCAGAGCCTGACGAAATGCCGTTTCCGCCTCCTCATACCGGGCGGCGGTGTGGTGACAGGTCCCGATCTTGACCCAGACCTCCACCCCACGCGGATTCAGTTCGACAGATTTCCGATAGGCGGTGAGCGCCTCGTCCAGATTATCCTTGTTTCGAGACAACAGTGCATCGGCCCTGTTCGACCAGGCATCCGCATAATCCGGATTGATTGCAATCGCCGCATCATAGCGGGCAATCGCCTCCTCCAGACGATTGCTCCGAGCCAGCGCATTGCCCAGATTGTTCAGGACCTCGGGAAAATCACCCCGCGTCGCAAGCGCTCCCTCATAGGCGGTGATCGCCTCTTCCAACCTGCCGGATTCCGACAGGGCGATGCCCAGATTGTTGTAGGCCTCGGCATAATCTGATCGCAGCGCAATGGCTTGTCTCAAAACCCGGATCGCCTCCTCATGCTGCCGGGCCAGCCGCAGAAGGAAACCCAAAGTATTCTGATACGCCGCCACCAATGGCTCCAGCGCAACCGCCTGTCGCACCAGAGTCAGGGCCGCTTCGTGGTTCTGCGCCTGAAATGCAATGACACCCAGAAGATGGGTTGCCTGAGCATCACGGGGTGTATCCGCCAGCACCTCCCGCACCAGTCGTTCCGACTGCCGCAGATCCCCCGCCTTCATGGCACTGACCGCAGCCAGAAACCGCGCGTCCTCTTGCCGTGACCCGGATGCCTCCGGTTGCAGCGTCACTCCATCCTCAGCCATGACCGTTACCTGTTCCGCGATGCCCCAACCAATCTGGTGTACCCCAGACAGGCTTGGGCGGAAAGGCCAACCTGTCCCTTCCCACAGAAGGAAACCGCCCCTATCCGCCCGTCGTCACCCGACGGTTGGAGCGGTGGTGGAGACGGCCCATATTCCCGAGTGATAGGAAATGCGCGATGGCCAGCGCACACCAGCCGGATCTGAACCATTGCAGCGCTGCGGCATCGTCCAGATTGCGCAGACGTTCCTCATCGATCACCCGGAATCCTGAGAATATGATCTTCTGACCGCTTGCCAGGGTGATCTCCATCCGCTTCTCGACCAGAAGATCATGCTTCAGACAGGCATTCACAAAGGTGCGCGTCCGCGCCTGTTCCCGCGAAACCGACGCCGCAAAATTTGCCATCTTTGCCAGCAGCGCGGTCGGCTTACCCTCATTGAAGATTGGCGTTCCCTCGGTTTTGGAAATCAAGGGCGAGTCCACATCAAGCCACAGCCCGACCCCATCCCGGCCCTGTCTGGTATCCTGCATCAGGACGAAGGGTGCGCGACGCAGGATTGCGGGAACATAGCACCCCTCTTTCCAGCGCCCATCCTCCTCGACGAAAAGGTTCTCATCCGACCGCAACCCCAAAAGCGCAACCGGCTGGATCACGGACTCCCCGGCGAAAATGATAGGGTAGTGCCGGGCCGATGGCATGAATTCAACGGCGCTGAGTGGAACGGTATGCAGGGAGCGGGCAAAGCTGAAATCGCGTCCGGCCGTCACGCGAAGATCGCCATGGCGGGTTGCATCCAATGGCTCCGCATGACGCAGAATACGCTGCAACCCGTCGGCTTCCGCATTCTCCGGACTTTTCATCCGAGAGACGACGGCCTGATCCTCGACCGCAGCCTTCCCCGCACTCTTCTTTTTGGAACCCTTTGAAGATGACTTTGCCATCCATGCCCCTTCCCTAGAACACATCACAGGCTAGCATAGCGGAGTATTTAGTCCATCCTGTGATCGGGTACAATTTTTCTCCCGACAAGGTCCATTTCCAGGGAATTACCTGGAACGTCCCCCTACCAACCTTTCGCCCGATTACATTCAGATTGGACTGATCATGCCGTCCTTCAGAGTGACGACCCGATCCATCCGCTGCGCCAGTGCGACATTGTGGGTGGCGATCAGGGCACTCATCCCGCGATCCCTTACAAGGGCGACCAACAGATCAAAGACGGTTTCGGATGTTGCCGGATCAAGGTTGCCGGTCGGCTCATCCGCCAGCAGCACGGCGGGATCATTGGCCAGCGCGCGGGCCACGGCGACACGCTGCTGTTCCCCCCCTGACAGTTTTGCCGGGCGATGACTGGCCCTTGCGGTCAAACCGACGGAGTCCAGCAATTCCGCCGCCTTCTTCCGGGCAACGGATTTTGACTTTCCAGCCACCATCTGCGGCAGCATCACATTCTCCAGCGCGGAGAATTCCGGCAGAAGGTGATGAAACTGGTAGACGAAGCCGATTGTCGTGCGGCGAATGGCCGTGCGATCCGGATCCCCCAACCTGCCACATCCCCGACCGTCCATGACGACATCACCGGAATCCGGCAATTCCAGCAATCCCGCTACATGCAGCAGCGTCGACTTGCCCGTACCACTCGGTGCAACCAATCCTACCAACTCGCCGTGACGGATCGCCAGCGATGCTTCTTTCAGAACGACCAGCGGACCCGCTGCGGTCTTATAGACCCGCCCGACCGCCTGCAAATCCAGCGCTGGTGCCTTCGATTCATCACTCATAGCGCAGCACCTCCACCGGATCGAGCCGTGCCGCGCGCCAAGCCGGATAGATCGAGGCCAACAGACTGATCACAAGGGCAAAAACGACAGTCAGAATCACCTCAGCCGGATCAATCTTCGCGGGCAAGCGCGAAAGGAAATAGATTTCCGCATCAAACAGCGTCGCACCCGACAGCGACTGGATCCACTGCCGGATCGTTTCGATATTGACGGCAAAGGAAATGCCCAGCGTTGCACCCAGGACAGTACCGATCACCCCTACCGAACTGCCGGTCATGAAAAAGATGCGCAGGATCGATCCCCGTGTCGCCCCCATCGTGCGTAGCACCGCAATTCCCCGCGACTTGTCCTGTACAAGCATGATCTGAGAGGAGATGACATTGAACGCCGCGACAATGACGATCAATGACAGGATCAGCGCCATGACATTGCGTTCCACCTGCAATGCGTTGAAAAAGCTCTTGTTTACCCCCTGCCAATCCATCGCGGTCAGACCACCGGACAGGCTGCCGCGCAGTGCATAGGCGACGCTGCGGGCCTGATCCGGATCGGCGATCATCAACTCGATGGTTCCGACCGCCTCCCCGGTCCGAAAAAACGCCTGGGCGGCTGAAAGCGGCATATAGACATAGGCATTATCGTATTCATACATGCCGACATCGAATATCCCGACCACAGGAAAGGACTTCATTCGCGGCACGGTTCCAAAGGCCGTCACTGTCCCGTTCGGAGAAATGAGCGTGAGTGAATCGCCGCGCATGAGACCCAACCGGTTCGCCATTCGAACCCCGATCAGAATTCCGTCACCTTCGGCAAAGCGATCAAGATCGCCTTGCCCCAGCGCATCACGCAATATCTGCCGCCCTTCCAGATCGGACGTGCGGATGCCGCGAACCAGGGCACCACCGGCGCCATTCTTTGAACTGGCCATCACCTGCCCCTCAACCATCGGGGTCGCAGCCATAACATCGGATCGCATCAGCAGTTGCTGGGTCAGTGTTTCATAGGCGTCAATCCGCCGGTCAACGCTCTGCACCGTGACATGGCCGTTCAGACCGATGATACGGCCCAGCAGTTCTGCCCGGAACCCGTTCATCACCGACATCACAATAATCAGCGTCGCCACCCCCAGCATGATGCCAAGCAACGAAAACCAGGCAACGACAGAAATAAACCCTTCCTGCCGCTTGGCCCGCAGATAGCGAAAGGCGACAAGGCGCTCAACACCGGAAAACATGACTTAAAGCGCCTCCAATTTACAATATTTCAAACCTACTCCGCCAACCGGGTCAGAGCCGCTTCTATCGTCAGTTCTTCCTTCACACCGGTCTTGCGGGATTTAAGCTCCACGACACCGTTTGCAACGCCTTTCGGCCCGACAATCACCTGCCAGGGCAGGCCGATCAAATCCATATCGGCGAATTTAACGCCTGCCCGCTCCTCGCGATCGTCATACATCACGTCTATGCCCGCCACCTGCAAGCGAGTATACAAATCCTCGCAGGCCGCATCGCAGGCTGCATCACCGGTACGCAGGTTGATCAGGCCAACCCGGAACGGGGCCACCGATTCCGGCCAGACGATGCCATTGTCATCATGGCAGGCCTCAATGATCGCTCCGGCCAGCCGGGAGACACCGACACCATAGGAACCCATCTGAACCGGA
The DNA here is from genome assembly GCA_965223125.1 of Alphaproteobacteria bacterium. Classification (GTDB taxonomy): domain Bacteria; phylum Pseudomonadota; class Alphaproteobacteria; order UBA8366; family Aestuariispiraceae; genus Pacificispira. The sequence continues at coordinate 3,865,882 of OZ244984.1, forward strand.
ACACTCTTGCCATCACTGGTCTGAACACGCGCATTCATCGGGTCAGAATATTTCGTGCCGAAGAAGAAAATATGCCCGACCTCAATCCCCCGCGCCGACATCCGCTTGTTTTCCGATACCTGAGCCCGATAGGCGTCCTCATCATGCTGCTCGTCGGTGGCGGCATAGTAGGACGTCACCTTGCCGATAACATCGCTCATCTGCTGCGGGTCGCGGTGATCGATCTCCGAATTCAACAGATCAAGCTCCAGCAGGTCGGAATCGCACCAGACCTGACTTTCCCCGGTTTCTGCCAGAATGATGAATTCATGGCTCATATCGCCGCCGATGGGGCCAGTATCGGCTGCCATCGGAATCGCCTTCAATCCCATCCGCGCATAGAGCCGCAGATAGGCGACGAACTGCTTGTTATAGGAAACCCGCCCATCCTCCGGCGTCAGGTCAAAGGAATAGGCGTCCTTCATCAGGAATTCGCGTCCGCGCATCACACCAAAGCGGGGTCGAACCTCGTCCCGGAACTTCCACTGGATGTGATACATCATCCGTGGCACGTCCTTGTAGCTCTTGGCATGCTCGGCGAAGATGTCGGTGATCATCTCCTCATTCGTCGGGCCATAGAGCATTTCGCGATCATGCCGGTCGGAAATGCGCAGCATCTCCTTGCCGTAATCATCATAACGCCCGGATTTCCGCCAGAGTTCAGCCGACTGGATGGTAGGCATCAGCACTTCATGACAGCCGATGCGATCCATCTCGTCCCGCACAATCTGCTCGATCTTGCGCAACACGCGGTAACCGGTCGGCAGCCAGGAATAGATACCGGCCGACTCCTGCCGGATCATCCCCGAACGGAGCATCAGGCGGTGCGAGACGATCTCCGCCTCGCTCGGCGTCTCCCGAAGAGTCGGCATGAAATATTCACTGAGGCGGACGGCAGGGGAAAGTCGCATGGATTGAGCCTTTTGCGTGGATTTGGCAGCCTCACCTGCGAGGCGGGCGCAATCTACGTCCTATCACGCATCAGGTAAAGCACAGCGAGTGTGCGGCTGGATGTTCAAACAACCCGACGTGCGACCATGTCGATCTCAACCAGTGCACCCACAGCAAGGCCCATCACGCCAATTGTTGTCCGGGCAGGAAGTCTGCCAGGCTCAAAATAGGCCTGATAGGTCTGGTTCATCGCCGCATAATCCTGATCGAACCGGGTGAGATAGATGCGGCATTGAACGACATCACCGAGTGTGAGACCAAGGCCGGAGAGGATCAGAACCAGATTGTCCATCACCCGTCGGGTCTGTACCTCAATACCAACGGGAAGCGGGGCCGTATCGTCCAAAGGGTCCGTCGGCATCTGACCGGTCAGGAAAACGAAGCCGTTCGCCTCTGTCGCGTGGGAAAAGGGAGCGACCGGCGTGGGGCCACCCTTAATCATATGGTGAAGGATATCGCTCATCAGGTCATTCTCCAGCTGAGTCAGTTTCTATCGGCACGAGCCGTCCTGCGGATCAGGCTCCCCCTGTATTGAAACATCAACCGTGCCTGATACAGTCCGGCCCGACAAACGAGGCCATGCTCCACCCGGTATAAGCCGACACAATATCAGCAGACTGTAGAAGGGAATATCCGTGACCGCCGTCGTCCGCATCCATAAATCCGATCGCATCGCCGTGATCCGCATCGCCAACCCGCCCGTAAACGCGCTCTCTCAGGCCGTTCGTCAGGGATTGAAAGACGCAATTTCACAGGTCGAACAGGATGACGGTATCGATGCCGCCATCCTGATTGGGGATGGGCGCACATTCATCGCAGGTGCGGATATTTCCGAATTCGGCAAGCCGCCACAGCGGCCTGCCCTGCCCGACGTCATCCGAGACATCGAATCCGCGTCCAAACCGGTGATCGCAGTGCTGCACGGAACCGCCCTCGGCGGTGGGTTGGAAGTTGCGCTCGGCGCGCATTACCGGGTCATCCTGCCAGGGGGCAAAGTGGGGCTGCCGGAGGTTACTCTAGGCATCATGCCGGGTGCAGGTGGAACCCAACGCCTGCCGCGTCTGACCGGTGTCGAGGCGGCTCTGGACATGATCACCTCAGGCCGTCACGTCCCCGCCGAAGAGGCCCTGCGCCTCGGCATCGTCGATTCCCTGTCGTCAGAATCCGATCCGGAAGCGGCGGGACTGGCCTTTGCGAAATCCCTGCTGATCGACGGCAAGGGCGTCCGTCGCGTTCGGGACATGCCGCCTCCCGCCAGAGATGATGCTGTACTGGACGCCTGGCGCACGAAACTGAAGAAATCCACGCGCGGCCAGATCGCGCCACTGACCAGCATTGATGCGATTGAGGCAGCACTGACGCTTCCGTTCGACGAGGGCATGGTACAGGAGCGCACGCTGTTCAAGACACTGCTCGACTCGCCGCAGCGGCAGGGCCTGATCCATGCCTTCTTCATCGAACGTAAAGTTGCCAAACTGCCGGAGATCGAAGGCATTGCACCCCGTCCCGTGCATCACATGGGCGTAATCGGCGGTGGCACGATGGGGGCTGGCATCGCCTTTTGCGGGCTGATGAACGGATTGCATGTCACCCTGATCGAGCGGGACGATGATGCCGCAGCGCGAGCAGCGGGCACCATCCGCAAACTGGCTGATGACGGAGTCAAGCGCGGCAAGATGAGCGAAGCCGGGCGCGATACCCTGCTGGCGGAAAAATTCGCCGCGGTCACCGATTATGCCGCCCTGTCCGATGCAGATCTGGTGGTTGAGGCGGTATTCGAGAGCATGGAAGTGAAGCAGGACGTCTTTTCCACCCTCGACCGGGTCTGCAAACCGGGCGCGGTGCTGGCAACCAACACCTCCTATCTCGACATCAACGCAATTGCCGCGATGACCAACCGCCCACAGGACGTGATCGGACTGCATTTCTTCTCCCCCGCCCATATCATGAAGCTGCTGGAGGTCGTTGTCGCCGACAGGACCGCGCCGGAGGTGACCGCCACCGGCTTCGCGCTGGCCAAGACATTGAAGAAAATCGCCGTGCGGGCCGGGGTCTGCGACGGGTTCATCGGCAACCGCCTGCTCGCCCGCTACCGTCTCGCCGCCGAGCACATGGTCCTGGACGGGGCGAGTCCGTATGAGATCGACTCCGCCCTCGTGAAATTCGGCTTTGCCATGGGGCCTTTCGCGGTCAGCGACCTTGCCGGTCTGGATATCGGCTGGGCCTCCCGCAAGCGCCGGGCCGCCACGCGTGATCCCCGCGAACGGGTTGGCACATTCGCCGACCGTATCTGCGAAAAGGGCTGGTTTGGCCAGAAGACCGGGCGCGGATATTATCGCTATGACGATGGTGCCCGACGCGGCACGCCAGACCCTGAGGTCGAGGCAATCATTACCGAGGAACGCAAATCACTCGGCATCACGCCGCGCGCATTCAGCGATGCCGAAATCGTGCGCCGCTACATGGCCGCGATGATCAACGAGGCTGCACAGGTGGTCGACGAAGGCATCGCCCGACGTCCACTTGATGTCGATGTAACGCTGCTGGCGGGCTATGGATTCCCGCGCTGGCGTGGGGGTCCGATGAACTACGCGGATCAGACAGGTCTTGCTGAAATATTGAATAATATCAAGGAATTCTCCAAGGACGATGATTTCTTCTGGCAACCGGCCCCGCTATTGGAAAAACTGGTCACCGAGGGCCGGAATTTCGCCGACCTGAATGCGGATCCGAAAGGCTGAACCACGGAATACCGGTCGGGTGTCCGCACAATCGCCCGACCGGCATACACCATTCTATTCCGCCGTCGCGGTCATACGGCGGTCCCGCCCCTGGAGCAGCATGACGCAAAGCGCCGCCACCAGGACCGGCCCGGCGATGCTGACCGCAACGGTTTCCCAGCCATAGGCCTGCTGCAAGGCACCGGACATCAGGCTTGCCATCGCGACGGTGCCGAAAACCATGAAATCGTTGAAGCCCTGAACCTTGGCCTTTTCATCCGGCCTGGCGAATTCGGTCAGCATGGTCGTTCCGCCAACAAACATGAAATTCCATCCAACCCCGATCAGCACCAGCGCCGAGAAGAACTGGATCATCTCCACCCCGGTCAGATTGATCAAAACCGAGAGGATATAGAGTCCGGCCCCGACCAGAATGATGCGGGGTGAGCCAAAGCGGGCGATCAGCGATCCGGTGAAAAAGCTGGGGGCGAACATTGCAATCACATGACCCTGGATGACGAAGGCAGCATCGGTAAACAGATGCCCGCAGTCGATCATCGCCAGCGGTGTTGCCGTCATGATGAAGGACATGGTGGCATAACCAACCATGCCCGACAGGACCGCGATCAAAAATTTTGGCTCCCGACACAACTGCTTGAAACTGCGTCCCGTCGAATCCCCCGGTTTGCGACGGGGCGGTGTCGGGATTCGGATGAACTGCAACACACCAATGGCCATCATCGAAATCATCGCAACGGATATGTAAGCTCCGGCGAACAGAACCGGATTGAGCAGATCACGGGTATGCTTGGCAATCTCCGGTCCGAAAATCCCCGCCACAAGCGGGCCGATCATGACATAGGAAACCGCCTTCGGCCTGAATTCCGGTGAGGCCGTATCAGCAACGGCAAAACGGTATTGCTGCCAGAAGGCGTTATGGACTCCGATCAGGAACCCGGCCAGGACGAAAAGCCAGAAGTGCTGAATGAACAGAGCGTAAGTCGCCAGCCCGGCGGAACCGGCACCGATCAACTGTCCCAGCGAAAACCCTGCCCGCCGACCGATCCGTGCCATCAGCAATGCGGCAGGTGGAGCGGCAGCCATCGTACCGATGAACTGAACCGACAGAGCCAATGTGCTGAGTGCGCGTTCTGAAAATGTCCCGATCAACGGCAGATCATAGACCACATCCGGGCGGGCCAGATAGGCCCCGGACAGAGCCGTCACCGTCATGATCAGCACCGCGCCGGTATTGCTGAGCGCCAGAGCACCGCAAAGCAGCAAAGTGTTGCGGACTGTCGGGTCTGACGCAACAACCCCATTATTCACCGACATGCCAGACATCCTTCCCCGAACCGGAACCCATCAATAGCCAATCGCACAGCCATCCTTGCGCGGGTCGGAACCTGCGGTCAGCATTCCCTGTTCCCAATCAATGAATATCGCCTGGGAACCACCGACCGGGCCTCGGGGTGCAACCAGACGGTGCCCTCGTGCTGCGAGATCATCGCGAATTGCCTGCGGTACCGCGCCTTCGATTTCCACCTCGCCGGTGAACGGGTTGGGCATGAAGCGCGGCGCATCCATCGATTCCTGGATATCCAGACCGAAATCCAGATGCCGGGTCAGGAACTGCATATGGCCGAAAGCCTGATATTCGCCGCCCATGACGCCGAACGGCATCACCGCGCGACCGCCCCGGGTGAGCATCGCTGGAATGATTGTATGCAGCGGGCGCTTGCCCGGTGCTATGGCATTGGGATGTCCGGGTTCCAGCGTGAACCCCATCCCCCGGTTCTGCAGCAGCACCCCAGACTTCGGCGCGACTAGCCCGCTGCCGAATCCGTAGAAGACGGTATTGATGAAGCTGACCGCATTGCGATCCTTGTCGACGACGGTGATGTAAACCGTATCCTTGTGGCGCGGCAGGTCGAGATCCTTCGGCGGGTCGCCCGCGCGCGTCATGTCGATGGCATCGCGGATCGATGCAGCATAGGATTCGGACAACAGTTCATCGACAGGAACCGGGCTGAAATCCGGGTCTGCAAGATAGAGATTGCGCGCACGATAGGCCAGGCGACAGGCCTCTATTTCCTGATGGATGCGATCCGCGGTTATCGGCCCGGCGGCTTTGTCAAAGGCAAGACCCTGCATGACGTTCAACAGCAGCAGCGCGATCACCCCTTGCCCGTTCGGAGGACATTCCCATACCTTCATCCCCCGGAACTCGGTAGAAATCGGGGTGACGTAGTCCCCCTTCACACTGGCGAAATCTTCCATCGTGTGCAGGCCGCCCTTGGACTGAAGATAGGAAACCATATCTTCCGCCACATCGCCGGTATAAAAGGCGTCACGCCCGCCCTCCGCGATTTTCTGCAATGTCGCCGCCAGTTTCGGCTGCGCGTGGCGCGTGCCTATCGCAGGCACCTGACCATTCACCAGGAACGTCTCCGCCGTGGAGGGCTCAGCGGCCAGCAGTTCTTCTTCCGCCTTGAAATCGCGATATACGCGGGACGAAATGCCATAACCGTCGCGTGCATAGGCGATGGCAGGTGCCAGGATCTGGGCAAAGGGCAGCCTGCCGTGATCGGCATGCAGGCGGCACCAGGCATCAACCGCCCCCGGCACCGTTACCGAATGTGCATCCCTTTGAATGGATGTTATGCCGAGCTTCTGATAATACTCAACCGTCGCGCCGGTCGGGGCCTTGCCGGACCCATTGAAGGCAATGATCTCGGAACTGCCGCCGGGCGCGTAGAGGCAGAAATTGTCCCCGCCGATGGCGGTCGAACCCGGCTCCACCACGCATTGCACGGCGCAGGCGGCAATCGCCGCATCCATCGCATTGCCGCCCGCCTGAAGAATGGCGACGGCAGTCTGGCTGGACAGGGCATGCGACGTCGCTGCCATGCCGGTCGGTGCGTGAACGGGGGATCGACCCGGCAATTCCAGATTTCTCATTCTCGACATTCCTCCAACGAATTGACTTGTTTTTGGCACCCGCAGGCGCGGCACGGACATTAGCGCGTGAAAGCCGTTTTGCCACGTTCAAATGAAGACTAAGTCTTTTGCTTGAAGGCGTTCTGTATCAGCACATCGTTGACGACACCCTGTCCCAGGACGCGACTGCAAAGCACCATCAATCGACGCTTGATATCCTTCACCATGATGCTGTTTTCCACCGGCACCGCCGCGAAATAACCATGCAGATCGGTGATGAAGGCATTGCGGACACGGGGCAGAAGGCTCTTCGTCAGTTCCTCGTTTTCTGGGCCGATTGTCTCCAGATTGACGCTCAGGACCACATAACTGACAACGACACCGCCCCGGATCACCGGAATGCGCAAAGAATCCAGTTCCACCAGGCGGGTATCCGGCGGCGGAGGCGGGGGCGGTTCAGCCATTTCATCCTGATTGGGGAGAATGAAAAAATAGTAATAGCCACCCAGGCCACCCGCGACCATCAGCAGAAGCAATACGATGATGACCAGGATCTTCATATCCGGGCCGGAAGCGATTGCAGGTCGTAGGTGATATTCATGACACAGTCATAACGCAGCATCAGCCGTGACGGAAGCCTGTCCGTGCAAAGGTCAGAGGTTCACCGTCGGAGTCCAGCACCTCGACGGTCGATCCGGTGACGATCTCCCCGATCCGGGTGATCCGCATTCCGGCTTCCCGCCCGGCTTCCTCAATCGCATTGGCGGGACCGGTGACCAGCAATTCATAGTCATCCCCCCCGGTCAGGAGGTCAGGAAACAGTCCCGGTTGATCGGCCACCAGTTCCGCCGCTTCGGGCGACAGCGGGACATTGGGAGCATTGATCCGCGCACCGACACCGGATGCGGCACAAATATGCGCCAGATCACCAACCAGCCCATCGGACACGTCCATAGCCGCATGCGCCCGTCCGACCAGCGCCAATCCCAGCGCGATGCGCGGCTCCGGCACATGATAGCGCGCCAGCATCGCATCGGATTCAGGCCCGTATGGCAATTGTCCACGCGCCGCCAGCAACCCCAGGAACCCGTCACCGATCCCGCCGGAGACATAGATCGAATCACCGATCCGCGCGCCCGACCGGCGTAGCGCTGAACCGATGGCAACAGTCCCCATTGCAGTCACGGCTATGGAGATCGGTCCCGGCGTCGAGGTACTGTCCCCGCCCAGCAGGTGCCAGTTGAATGCCGCCTGATCCGCCGCCAGCCCTTCACAGAAGCCTGCGACCCAGGCATCATTGATATGCTTCGGCAGGCTGAGCGACAGCAGATATCCATGGGGGCGCGCGCCCATTGCCGCCAGATCAGACAAATTGACCCGTAGCGCCTTGCGCGCCAGTTGATCGGGGGCCTCATCACCAATGAAATGCACCCCTTCCACCATTGTATCAGCCGTGACGACGAGTTCCCGCCCCTCCGGCACCCGGATCAGGGCGGCATCGTCAACCAGGCCAAGCGCACCTTCGGCACCGGCGGCGAGAGGTCGGAAATATCGGGCAATCCGGTCAAATTCGCCGGAGTTGAGATCAGGATCGTTGGAATTTTTCATCGCTTACCGTCCCAACCAAATTTTCCCCGCTCGGCTTCACGCCTTTGTGGATAGGGTTCTTCTAGGACGCGCTGTTATCCCCACGCAGGACGGTGGACAGTCGATCCAGGATGCCATTCACAAACCCGGTTTCCGCAGGCTCGTAAAAAGCGGCGGCAACGGTCAGGTATTCGCTGATCACGACCGGCGGATCAATATCGTCGCGCCGCGCCATTTCATAGGCACCGGCCCGCAGGATGGCACGCAGCACGGTTTCCAGCGAGGCAACCTTGCGCCCCTTGTCGATGGCTTCGCCGATCATCCGGTCCAAATCATCCTTTTCCGCACTGACGCCCCGCACCAGTTCCGCGAAAAACTCTCCATCCGCCTCAATGGTCTCACCATCCAAATCAGCAGTGCCGCCGCGCAGCCGGAAACTGTCAATGGCCTGACGCGGATTGTGTCCGGAAATCTCGATATCATAGAGCGCTTGAACGGCGGCAAGGCGCGCGGCGCGACGGCGGCTGCCCCGGTTCGGGGTCATCTCGTCCTGGGTCATTGTCATTTCCACCGTATCGCTCAAGAGGTCAGGCCGAATGTGCCGCGCAGTTCAATCATCTTCAGGCAGGCCGCCGCCGCGTCCTTGCCCTTGTTCTTCTTGTCGCGGGAGGCGCGCGCCCAAGCCTGTGCCTCATTCTCCACCGTCACCACGCCATAACCGATGGCAAGCTGATGGTCGACAGAAAGGTTCATCAGGCCGCGCGCACTCTCATTGCAGACATAGTCGTAATGGGTCGTCTCTCCCCGGATCACACAGCCCAGCGCCAGATAGCCATCATAACGGCCCGGCTGTCCCTTATGCGCCATGGCGATGGCGGCGGGCAGTTCAAAGACACCAAAGACCGTGATCCGGTCATAGGTTGCCCCTTGCGCCTCCAGTTCCTCGACCGCGCCGCGCCCCAATTCCTCCGAAATCGCCGCATAATACGGGGCCTCGATCACCAGAATATGCGCCATGATCCAACCCCTTCCCTATTTCGGGTCGAGCGGCTTGCGCTCAACAATCTTCAAACCGTAGCCATCCAGCCCGATCACCGTCTTGTCGGTATTCGACAACAGCACCATTTCATGCACACCCAGATCGGTCAGTATCTGGGCACCGATCCCATAGTCGCGCAATTCACCACTGGCGGTTTCCGTTGCCTTGTTCTCGCGCATCCGCACCCGGTCGGACAGGGAAGTTGCATGCGGCTCACGGATCAGTACGACAACACCACGCCCCGCCTCGCCGATCAGATCCATCGCCTTTTGCAGATCGCCCGCCTTCCCGGCCTTCGAATCCATTAGCACATCGTCCAGGATGCTGAGTGCATGCATCCGCACCATGATCGGCCCGTCCGACGTGATGTCACCCTTCACCAGCGCAACATGCTCAGCATAGGACAGGCGATTGACATAAACATGCATGTCGAAGTCGCCCCCATGGACGGAATTCAGCGTCGTGCTCTCGGTACGTTCCACAACCCGGTCATGCAGTCGGCGATGGGCGATCAGGTCAGCAATGGCGCCGATTTTCAAACCATGATACTGCGCGAAACCGATCAGGTCCGGCAGGCGGGCCATCTCGCCATCATCATTCATGATCTCACAGATCACGCCTGCGGGATTGAGACCGGCCAGACGTGCCAGATCAACCGCTGCCTCTGTATGTCCGGCACGGACCAGCACACCGCCGTCGCGAGCCAGCAGCGGGAAGATATGGCCAGGCGTCGTGATATTCTCCGGCGTCGCGTCCGGGGCGACCGCAGCCGCAATGGTTCGCGCCCGATCGGAGGCGGAAATACCGGTCGTCACCCCTTCCCGTGCCTCGATGGAAACGGTGAAAGCGGTACCGAAACGGCTGGCATTCTTCTGCGGCATCAGTTCCAGGCCGAGTCGCTTCACCTGTTCGCCCTGCAAGGCAAGACAGATCAGGCCACGACCATGCTTTGCCATGAAGTTGATCGCTTCCGGCGTCGCCATCTGCGCCGGAATCACCAAGTCGCCCTCGTTTTCGCGGTCCTCGTCATCGACAAGGATGAACATCCGCCCGTTGCGCGCTTCCTCAATGATTTCCTCGATGGAGGACAGCACCTGCATATCCTCGACCGCGCGGCCCTCTAGCGCATGGGCGATATCCTGTTTCGAGACGGTTTTCGGACTGTCATTTTGCATCTGAAGTCACGATCCTTCCTTGCCAAGCAGGCGCGCAACATATCGGGCCAGCGCATCGACCTCAAGATTGACGCGATCACCGGGCTGGGCAGTGCCGAAACCGGTCTCCGTCGCCGTATGAGGAATGATGTTGACGCCGAAGGTCTCCACCCCGACCTCGTTCACTGTCAGCGAGACGCCGTCCAGCACGACCGAACCCTTGGGAGCGAGATATTTCATGAATTCAGCAGGCGGGCAAAAGGTGAAGCGCAAGCTGTCACCCTCCGGCACGCGGGCGGTGATCTCCGCCACGCCATCTACATGGCCCAGCACGAAATGCCCGCCCAATTCATCGCCCAGCCGCAGCGCGCGCTCCAGATTAAGTTCCGTGCCTTCGCTCCAGCCCGTCAGCGTCGTCTTGGACAGTGTCTCGGTCGAAGCCTCGACGGCAAACCAGCCCTGCCCGGTGACCGTCCGCCCGGTCTCGACGACCGTTAGACAGCAGCCGGAACAGGCGATGGAGGCACCAAGATCGATACCCTCCACCGCATAGGCGGTTTCGATGATGAAGCGGGTATCGCCGCGATCCTCGCGATTGGCGATCCGGCCCCGGTCTGTAATGATCCCGGTAAACATGGTCGAGCGCGCGTCCTGATCCTGAAATAGTGCAAGTCAGGGCCTGTATTTACGCTTCTCGCCCGATAAGGCAAACCCGGCGTCACCGGATCAGGACGGATAACCTCGAATTTCATCCAGCATTGCAAGGCGTCGCTTCTTCAATTCCGCCATATGAAGGTCATCCATCGGCTCGACATCGCTCTCGCCGCGATGAATTTCCCGGTTCAGGTCATGGTATTCATCCGTAATCTTGTGGAAATGCACATCCTTCTCACGGAGATCGTGGATGGCCTGGGTGTGATCCGGAAATTCCTCGGCAAGCTCATGCGGGGTATGGGACATGGAATGGCTCCTGTTTCAACGTACTGACAGGATTTTAACATGTGTGCATCACACTCGCCTTGCTATGGATCAATGGTATGCAGGGGGACTTCCAGTTTCAGATATCGCGTACCAGATGATCAACGCGATCCGAGCCAAGACAATGCGATCGGACAAATTTGAAATGGGAAACCGTTGCCAGAGAATCTATTCCAAGCATCCCGATGCCGCTCCGCGCATCACCCCCCAGCGCGATACCGGCTCGGTACCAGACGATGCGATCCACCAGTCCGGCCTTGAGGAAAGACGCAGCCACCTGCCCGCCCCCCTCCACCATCAAACGGGTAACGCCCTTCGCTCCAAGACGGGACAGGACATCCGGGATCGACAGCAGACCTTTGGCATCCAGGGGGACTTCCAATCGCTCAATACCCACAGGAATCGGTGTGGAACAATCCGGTCCGACGATTTGAACGGTCGGTGCCGTGCCATCGCATAGGGCTGTATCGGCGGGCAATCGGCCCTGGCGATCCAGCACGACCCGCAACCGGCCTGGCTCGACCCCTGGCAACCGGCAGGTTAGGGCTGGGTTGTCGGCCAGCGCCGTGCCGATTCCGACCAGGATCGCATCCTGTGTCATGCGCAGCAGATGCGCATCCGCCCGTGCCTCCGGCCCGGTGATCCACTTGCTTTCTCCGGACGCCGTCGCGATCCGACCGTCCAGCGAGGTTGCCAGTTTCAGCATGACCAGAGGGCGGCCTTCGGTGCGCGACAGGATGAACCCCAGATTGAGGTCTCGAGCTTCGGCTTCCAGAATTCCGGTATCGACAGTGATCCCAGCTTCGCGCAATCGCGCAATCCCGCGCCCGGAAACACGTTGGTCGGGATCAACGAGAGCGACGACGGCACGCGATATGCGAGCAGCGATCAACGCATCGGCGCAGGGGCCGGTCTGACCGGTATGGCTGCAAGGTTCCAGCGTGACATAGGCGGTTGCCCCGTGCGCGCCTGTCCCGGCCCGTGCCAGCGCCTCGGTCTCGGCATGGGGCCGCCCGCCCGGCTGAGTCCAGCCACGCGCCAGGGCTTTGCCTTCCTTTACCAGAACACAGCCGACCGCCGGATTGGGGGCGACACGCCCCAGACCACGCCGGGCTAGAGAAAATGCCGCCCGCATCCAGCGGACATCCTCAGCCGTGTCGGGGGCTGCTGTCATGATCGGGGTCGGTCAGAGCTCGTCATCGAGCCGTGAGACGTCCCGCTGCACGAAGTCCGTGAAATCCTTGGCCTCACGGAAATTGCGGTAGACCGAGGCGAAACGGACATAGGCAACCTGATCGAGTTGCAGAAGCGCTTCCATGACCATCTCACCGACCGTGGAAACCGGCACTTCACTCTCACCGGAGCTTTCCAGACGGCGGACGATGGAATTCACGATCCGCTCTATCCTGTCGAGTTCGACATTCCGTTTGCGGCAGGCGATCTGCATGGAGCGGATCAGCTTATCCCGATCAAAGGGCTCACGCTGGCCGTTCTTTTTCACCACTGTCAGTTCGCGCAACTGCACGCGCTCAAAGGTGGTGAAACGGGCACCGCAGTTCAGGCACATCCTGCGGCGTCGGATGGCGGAATTATCCTCCGTTGGTCGGGAGTCCTTCACCTGGGTGTCGTCGTTACCGCAGAACGGACATTTCATCGCTTGCTAGCCCCCTCCAAAAGATCCGGGACGGGCTCCGCCCCGGGTCCAGTTCACATCAGCCACCCGCCCGATGGTCAATAGGGCGCGTCATATAAGGGGAAGCGCGCACACAATGCCTTCACGCGGGTATGCACGGACTCTTCCACCGCTCCATTGTCTTCCCGATTCGCTGCCAGTCCGTCCAGTACTTCCACAATCAATTTCCCGACTTCTCGGAATTCGGCCTCACCGAAGCCCCGCGTGGTCGCTGCGGGCGTGCCAAGACGGATACCGCTGGTGACCATCGGCTTTTCCGGATCGAAGGGAATCCCGTTCTTGTTGCAGGTGATCCCGGCACGCTCTAGGCTCTTCTCGGCGATATTGCCGGTCAGGCCTTTCGGGCGTAGATCGACCAGCATCAGATGCGTATCGGTCCCGCCGGAGACGATATCCAGCCCGCCCTCAACCAGGGTCGCGGCCAGCATTTTCGCATTGCGCACGATAGCGGCGGTATAGGCCTTGTATTCCGGGCGCAGGGCCTCGCCGAAGCCCACCGCCTTGCCGGCGATGACATGCATCAGCGGCCCGCCCTGAAGACCGGGGAACACGGCGGAATTGATTTTCTTCGCCAGCGCCTCGTCATTGGTCAGAACGATACCGCCCCGGGTACAGCGCAGCGTCTTGTGCGTCGTCGAAGTCGCGATATGGGCGTAATCGAGCGGGTTGGGATGCTGTCCGCCTGCCACCAGACCGGCGAAATGCGCCATATCGACCATGAACCAGGCCCCGACGCTGTCGGCAATTTCCCTGAACCGCTTGAAATCGATCCGGCGCGGATAGGCGGAACCACCGGCGATGATCAGCTTGGGCTTATGTTCCTGGGCGAGGCGCTCGACCTGATCAAAATCGATCAAATGGTCGCTTTCACGCACATCATACTGAACCGCATTAAACCACTTGCCGGACTGGTTCGGGGCTGCGCCATGGGTCAGGTGCCCGCCCGATGCCAGCGACAGGCCCATATAGGTATCACCCGGCTGCAGCAGCGCGAAGAACACTGCCTGGTTCGCCTGCGCGCCGGAATGCGGCTGCACATTGGCAAATTTGCAATCGAACAGCTTGCAGACCCGTTCAATCGCCAGTTCCTCGACAACATCAACAAATTCGCAGCCGCCGTAATACCGACGACCGGCATAACCCTCGGCATATTTGTTGGTGTTCACGGAACCAACGGCCTGCATGACCGCGCGGCTGACGATGTTTTCAGACGCGATCAGTTCGATACCGTCGCTCTGGCGGCGCAACTCATCCGTCAGCGCGGCATAGACCGCCGGATCGGCGTCTCGCAGATCATCCTCAAAAAAGCCGTTGTAGCCATACAATTCCTGCGATTCAGCGGTGCTCATATCCTCAGGGTCCTTCTCGGTTGGGGCCTGCCGCGCCCGAGGGTCACGCCGGTCTCGGCCCAAGTTGAACAGACAGATGCTCAGTCGATATCCGACATCTTGGCAACGCGGCGGGCATGACGCCCCCCTTCGAAACCCGTGGTCAGGAAGGCCCTAATGGACTCCATCGCGACCTCCAGCCCCATCGTGCGCGCGCCCAATGCAATGACGTTTGCGTCATTGTGCAGCCGCGACAGCCGCGCATCGGTCGAATTATGGCACAGGGCGGCCCGGATATGGTGGTGACGATTGGCGGCAATGGAAATCCCGATCCCTGTTCCGCAGACCAGAATTCCGCGTGTCGCCCGTCCGTCCTTCAGCGCTGCGGCCAGAAGGTCGGCATAGTCTGGATAATCCACACTTTCCCCGTCATGGGTTCCAAGATCCAGCACCGACAGGTCCATTTGCGCAAGAACCGGCAGCAGCGCACGCTTCATCTCCAGCCCCGCATGATCGCAGGCCAGCGCTATGGTTCTGTTCGCAGGCATTGCCGTGGACATATATCCATTCTCCCAAATCGCGCGGGATGTAACACAATGTCGATGGTATTGCCAGAGAAACCCCCATACTTGGGGGACAACAGGAGAATGAATGAAGGGGCGAGCCTGTCAATTCCGTGATACGGAATAACTACCGTCAGGTGACCGGCGCGACAGAAAAACGGCATCGCATTGCCCGTCATCGATCCTGAGAATCGGGCAGGAGGATTCACCATCCCCCGAAACCTTGCCTTGGAGGGGTTTCAGTGCCACCGGGACCGCGCATATTCCGGATTGCAGCGCCGGATCGACCGGCAGATCCCAGATGGGGTCCGGTTCCTGTTCCGAATCCGAATCCAAGATGCCGATAGTGACGCCCCCGCCAAGCGCATCCATCCGAATGCCCGGCACTACCTGATCTTCATCCCCATCACAATCCAGGTCAATCCGGACCGCCGCACGGTAATCCCAATCCAGAAGCGGTTCGGATGCCAAATCTGCTCCGGTCTCGACCTCCTTCAGATCCTCGATACGGGTTCGGGTCATTTCAACGTAGCAGGAGGCCGTTACCACGCGCCAGATCGTTCCCTGGAAATAGGGATAGGTACCGCATCGAAGATCACGATAGGAAAGCCATGCGCGCTGTTCCGAACGAATATGCGCATGAAGATTGGCGTTCCGTGATTGCGCCGCAGCCATAACCCGCCGGAAAACCACGTCCATCTGATCATCAAGGTAACGATGTATCTGGACCTCGCACATCACCATTGCATGGGTCGTCCAGTTCCATCGCTCCTGACAGGCTTCCCGGAATGCATCCTCACAGAGCTCCGGCTCCTCCCGGCATTCCGCCATCTTTGCCAGCAAATTTGCGTATTCCTGTTCTTCCACATCATCGGCGGCATAGGCGGAACCAGCAGACTGAAACCAGATTATCCCGAGCGAAACCGTAAAAAAAATCAACGATATGCAAAACCGGAAGCAATCCAGCCTAGGAAAGCCCACTGATTTGGTACGGATCATCGACATCATCTCTTTCACTCTGCGCTGTATATAGTAACCACCCTTGCAACAGGATACTACAAATTGTGTAAATTAGAATTTCTTTTATCAAATCAAACAAGACTAAATATATCAATACTGAATCTATATTGATTTGATTCGCTTTCTTTGACTACAATTAAGAGAAAATTTGGAATGCTGGATATGGAATAACTGCCAGAGACCTTTCCAAACGCGGTTCGATCAGGGGGAAATCAGGGCATGGGCAAGGATATTTTGCGGAAAGCATCGGAGGGCGATGAACCAGCATCTGATATGCAGGCACGCAGGGCCGATCTGTTGCAGATGACGGCGGGTGTCGTATCCGCCTATGTCGGCAACAATACGGTGGAGAAAGCTGATATCAGCGACATGATCGGCGACGTTTTCTCGAAATTCGCCAGTCTTGGCCACATGCCACCCCGCACGCCATCGCGCCCGCTTCGTGCCAAGGCCAGCGTCAGCGTAAAGAACTCGGTGACGCCCGATTACCTGATTTGCCTGGAGGACGGTCGCAAGCTGAAAATGCTGAAACGCCATCTGCGCACCGCCTATGACATGACCCCCGAACAGTACCGCGCCAAATGGGGCCTGCCGCCGGAATATCCGATGGTTGCCCCGAACTACGCTGCCCAGCGCTCCGAATTTGCCCGGCAAAACGGGCTTGGGAAAACCACTGGTCGCGGCGGACGATAGGGGTTCTGACAGATTTATATCCGAAACTGACCTATGCCAGTTTGCGGCCCAATACGGCGATGAAGAACCCGTCTGTGCCGTGATCCGCCGGGGTGAGGCGCAGGAACGCACTGTCCGCGCTTCCCGGATAGGCGACATCCGGCAACACCGCCGACCAGACATCTGAAACCGGATGCGCAAAGAAGTCAGGACGCTCGCCAAGAAATTCGGCAATCCGCTCTTCATTCTCCTGGCGCAGGATTGAGCATGTGACATAGACGAGCCGCCCACCCGGTGCGACCAGTCGTGCGGCACTATCCAGCAGAGCCGTCTGCTTTCCCATCACCTCGACCAGGCTTTCTGGTGTCAGCTTCCATTTCTGGTCGGGATTGCGCCGCCAGGTGCCGGACCCGGTACAGGGCGCATCGACGACGACCCGATCAAAACCACCATCGAAGCGCTGGGCACGACGCTTTATCCATTTGTCGCGTTCAGAGGACAACAGACGCCGTTCCACCATAAAGGCCCCGGCCCGCTTCAGACGCTGTGCCGCCCGCTTCAGGCGCGCTTCGGATACGTCGCAGGCGATGATGCGTCCGGTATTCTGCATCGTCGCGGCCAATGCCAGTGTCTTACCCCCGGCCCCGGCACAGAAATCGACAACTTTCATCCCCGGCTTGGCCTCGACCAGCAGCGCGGCGAATTGCGAGCCTTCATCCTGCGGCTCGATCAACCCTTCCTTGAAGGTCTTGGTCCCGCTCAGCGGCTTGCGCTCCGCAAGCCTCAATCCGATTGGCGACAGTCGGGTCGGGAGGGTTGGAATACCTTCTTCCGCCAGTGCCGCCTGGGCAGTGGCGCGGTCGGTCTTCAGCGTATTCACCCGCAGATCGACCGACGCCTCATTACCATGGGCGGCCAGTTGTCGGCGGATGTCTTCACCATAGAGCGCGGTCAGATCCGGTTCCAGGAAATCCGGGACATTTCCAGCAGTCACGGCAGGCTGACAGTCAAGTTCAAAGCCACGCTGGGCACCGAGTTCCACCATGATGCGCTTCTCATGCCCGCTCAACGGAGCGGGGTCGAAGCGTTCGCCGAGGATCTGCGCTTCCCAGTCTGTCAGCCGCATCCCCTCGCCGAGTTGCAGCCAGACCAGCAGGCGCGCCCGTGCATCGACAACCCCTGCGCGCACCCGTGCCAGCCACCAGTCGATCTGACCGCGACGGCGCAGCGTGCCATAAACCATGCCCGCAACGGCCGCCTTGTCCTTCGACCCGGCATAGCGGTTGTGCCGTGCCCAATCGGCCATCAGCTTGTCCGCCGGGGGCGCGTTGGGCAGGTCGAGACGCTCCAGCAGTTCGATTGCCGCCGTTATCCGCGCACCAGGAGTCATCCGAACCTGACTTTCATCCAGAGAATAAAGACTGTCGGCACCGGAACACCCCGCCTGCCGCCATCAATGACGTATCGCCGCGATCAAATCAGCCGTGTCAGCGGTCGATCTGATAGTTCGGGGATTCCTTCGTCACCGTGATATCATGCACATGGCTTTCGCGCAGCCCCGCATTGGTGATGCGACGGAACACCGCGCGCTGCTGCAGATCCTCAATGGTTCGGCTGCCAGTATAGCCCATCGCCGCCCGCAGACCGCCGACCAACTGATGTACGACGCCAGAGACGGAGCCTTTATACGGAACCCGACCTTCCACGCCTTCCGGCACGAATTTGTGGCTCTCATTCACTTCCTCCTGGAAGTACCGATCCGCCGATCCGCGTGACATCGCCCCGGCAGAACCCATTCCGCGGTAGGATTTATAAGTCCGCCCCTGAAACAGGAACACCTCGCCCGGTGCTTCTTCGGTCCCGGCCAGCAGTGATCCAATCATCACCGCATTGGCCCCGGCAGCCAGTGCCTTCGCCATGTCACCGGAGAATTTGATACCGCCATCAGCAATCGATGGAACGCCCTTTTCCCGACAGACTTCGGACGCTTCCAGAATGGCGGTCAGTTGCGGCACGCCAACCCCGGCGACGATCCGGGTGGTGCAGATCGATCCCGGCCCGATGCCGATTTTCACCGCATCGGCCCCATGGTCGATCAACGCCCGCGCGCCCTCGGCTGTCGCGACATTCCCGGCAATGACCTGGGCATAATTGGAGAGTTTCTTGACGCTGGTGACCTGATCCAGCACGCCCTGCGAGTGGCCATGGGCAGTATCAACGACGATCACGTCCACCCCGGCATCCAGCAAAGCCTCTGCCCGCGCCAGCCCGTCCTTGCCCGTCCCGGTCGCCGCCGCAACCCGCAGTCGTCCGCGCTCGTCCTTGCAGGCATTGGGATAGTTCTGCGCCTTTTCGATGTCCTTAACGGTGATCAGGCCGACACAATGCTTCTCTCCGTCCAGCACCAGCAGCTTTTCGATGCGGTACTGGTGCAGCAGGCGTTTGGCCTCATCCCGCGAGACGCCTTCCGGCACCGTGATCAGACCCCGTTTGGTCATCAACTCACGCACCGGCGTGTTCAGGTCCTCGGCAAATCGCACATCGCGGTTGGTCAGGATACCGACAAGTTTCTTGGAGCGTTTGGAGACGACCGGAATGCCGCTGATCCGGTGATGGCGCATCATTTCCAGCGCTTCCGCCAGTGTGCGTTCCGGCGTAATGGTAATCGGATTCACGACCATTCCGCTCTCAAACCGCTTCACCATACGCACTTCCGACGCCTGCGCCTCGACCGCCATGTTCTTGTGAACGACTCCGATCCCGCCCTGCTGCGCCATAGCGATCGCCAGCGGTCCTTCGGTCACCGTATCCATCGCTGCGGAAATCAGGGGGATACCAAGACGTACCGTTCGGGTTAACTGCGTTCCGGTATCGGTATTGGCCGGAAGAACCTCAGAATGGCCGGGCTGTAGGAGCACGTCGTCAAAGGTGAGGGCTTCTGCGAATGACATGGGATATGGCTCCTTTTCCGATTCAATGCCGTACTATACGCAAATCAGCCCTCACTCCAAGCTTCAATCCCGAACACAATGCAGAAATTTGCCAAAAACTGATGTTCCATAAAGGATCGAGTGCAAGTCAGGGTCAAAATCTGACATTTGTTCCGATCTTGATTCGCATAACTGGAACCTTCCTGTTGAGCCAGCAATTCACCTTATGGCGGCATGATTACCGAATGCGCCTTAAAAATTCTCCATAAAGTATAAATCTGATCCACCAGAAAAAATTCAACCGCGTGAAAATACGGCCGAATGAATCCAGATTTCTCCATATTTCCGGCAATTTGGTAACGCTTCCTTAACCCTGAGGACACTAAAGTATAAGATGAACAGCAATAGGCAACATACATGAACTATAGTGAAATGCCCGTTACGCGTGCAACGGGACTCCCGATCACAGAAATGGAAGAATCCTGGCTAAAAACCCTAACGAGGTTTTCAGTCGACCTGATCGGCTATGACGACGAACTGAAAATTGCCTGGTTTGTTGCAAAGGAAATCGTCGCGAGCCTCGGTTTCAACGATTGCGTCGTGTATTTCATTGACCATGATCGACAGATCCTGCGCCAGGTTGCAGCGATTGGCGATAAGAACCCCAAAGAATTTGCCATCGCTAACCGCCTGGAAATACCGATCGGGGCCGGTATTACTGGTTATGTGGCACAGCACCTGACGCCAGAACGAATTGGCGATGTCGCCAAGGATCCCCGTTATATTCAGGACATCCTTCCCGCCCGGTCGGAAATCTGCGTCCCGCTGATCGTCGAAGGGAATGCCTTCGGGGTAATCGATTGCGAAGAAGCATATCCCGACGCATTCAATGCCGATCATCAGATAATGCTTGAGGCCATCGCGTCGATGATGTCGGCAAAGCTGGAACTTCTGCACAAGACCCGCGCCCTGGCGGAGAGCGAGAGAAACCATCGCAACATTCTGGAAAATATCGTCGAAACTTTCTATCGCACCGATTCCAAGGGCCGGGTAGTCATGATGTCCGCTTCTGGAGCGGGATTGTTTGGAAGTCCAATCAAGGATCTGATCGGACGGCCTTATGCCGATTTGCACGTGAACCCCGCCGACTATGACCAGTTCCTGGAACAGTTAGTTGAAAACGACGGCGTCCTGGCACGGTATGTGGTCAGAATGCGCCGGGGCGATGGCAGCGAATTCTGGGCAGCAAACAGTGCGCGCATCTACCGGGATGAAGCAGGGCAGTTTCTGGGTGTTGAGGGCATTTCCCGTAACATTACGGAACAACTTGAATACCAGATCGATCTGAAGGAAACCCAGGCACAACTCATAAAAGCACAGCGTATTGCTCAGCTTGGCTTTTGGCATCGAAAAGGCAGAGGGGGGGATCTTGTCTGGTCCGATGAAATCTATCGCATACTGGATCTGGACCCGACGGTGACAGAACCGTCCAACGCTATTTTCCTGTCGCGACTCCATCCGGAAGACCGCGAGACGGTCACCCGCATTCATTTGGAATCCGCCGAATATGGAACTTCCTATTCGATTGCCTATCGCCTGTGCATGCCCGGCGGGGATATCAAATGGATTCAGGAACACGGGCATACTGAATGGATCGGGCCGACACGCCTGCAAGTGAACTATGGCGTCGCCCAGGATATCACCCGTCGCAAGCTGCTGGAGGAGGATCTGCTTTCCTCGCTTCGCCGGGCGGAGGACGCGAACCAGGCAAAATCCAGTTTCCTCGCCTCGATGAGCCATGAGTTAAGAACGCCACTGAACGCGATTCTGGGTTTTTCCGAGATGATCCAGATGCAGTATTTCGGGCCGGTCGGTGACCCGAAATACGCAGATTATGCAAAGGACATCCGCGAGAGCGGATACTACCTGCTGGAACTGATCAACGATCTGCTGGACATTTCCAAGATTGAGGCCGGAGCCTATCGCCTGAAGCTGGAACCGTTGATCCTGCGCGACATCGCGGCTGAATGCCTTGAACTGGTTCGCCAGCAATCGGATGAAAAGAACCTGACCCTCAGCAATGATATTCCAACCAATATGCCGCTGCTTCATCTTGACCGCCGGGCCATCAAGCAGATCATATTAAACCTGCTCAGCAATGCGGTAAAATTCACCCCGGATAAGGGCCGAATCGTCCTGATCGGACAATCTGCACCAGATCATCTGACATTTGCGGTAGAGGATACCGGCCCCGGTATTTCAGACGACGTCATGCCGTATCTGTTCCAGCCCTTCAAAACGGCGATGATCAGCAATCCCGTCGGAACAGGCGGTACCGGGCTGGGCCTTACAATCACCAAGGCTCTGGTCGAAATGCATAACGGGACGCTGTTCATTCGCAGCAAACCCGATTGCGGCACCTCCGCCAGCGTCCGCCTGCCCCGGCAGGATGCCGAGAAACAGTAACCTCACGAAATCTCAAAACTCAGCCAATCCGTTGCGGATCTCTGTCGATTCCAGGCCGAAGCCGCAAACCGTGTCGAATATTCCGGAAATCCAGCGATCCGGGATCGGCATAGACTGGGCCGGGTGCCGCAACGGTCAATACAGCACGGGCGATGGGGGCGAAGTCAGCCCGGAAATGGACCGAGCTTTTCAGTACCAGAATGCCAACCTCCGCTGGATCAATACCGACATGACGGAACATTGATTTGTCGCCCGCCTGTTCCGGGCGGGACGCGACGACAATATCGATTCCGTCCTTATGAAGCCGCGCATAAGGCCCCATCTGATAGCGCGCGCCGCCCCACATCGGCCCGGTTCCGACAAATTCACCCGAGCCCAGCGCACGAATTTCATAGCGACCTAACAGAGGACGATCCCCAGGGAACAGCTTGCCCCCGATTTCGATATCCACATATGAATGTAGAGGCGCACGATGAGCGGCTTCGGCACTGTCAGGATCGTTGAAGACGCCGATCACGGCACCGCCGGGGACCTGCCCCGCCCTGCCTGCCAGCAAGGCGCGCAGTATGCCCGTCGTATCGCCTGGACCGCCGCCGCCGGGATTGTCCTGGGTATCAGCCAACACGACCGGTCCGCGACCGGGAAGGCGCAACAGGCGCTTCGCCTCGTCCAGTGCCGACTCTGGAGTCCATATCCTGTCCCCAAACTGTGCCTCCCGCGCCAAAAGCTGATCCAACAGGGTCGAGGCCGCGCGGTCGGCGGATGCTTGGTTCGCGCCATAGGCAAGGATCCCCGGTCCAACTTCGGCAATGTCGGATAAAGGGAACCCCATCGCCAGTGCAACGGCATTCAGCCTGCGGTCGCCTGCGAGCAAGTCCGGCAGAACATCGCCATACAATGCCTTCGGTGCTGGAATATCAGTGCAGCCGAAATTCAACGGGATCAGGAAATCGGGGCGCCGGAACGCCTTCGCCCACCGCCCACCACTTGCTATCATCGACAACAGATGACGCGCCGTGCGCCCACCGGTCTCCCCCATATCGACATGCGGATAGGTGCGATAGATATCCAGCACATCGGCATGGCGTACCATCGCTTCGGTCAGATTGGCATGCAGGTCCAGACTGACGGCGATTGGCAAATCAGGTCCGACCAACGCGCGGATGCGGCGCAACAACTCCCCTTCCCCATCTTGAAAATGGGTGCAGACCATCGCGCCATGCAGATCGAGATAGAGCCCGTCCAGTCCGGCCCTGATGGCAATGGCCAGATCCTCCAGCAGCATCGCCGATATCCGCTCAAAGGCATCTTCGGTGACATGGGCGGACGGCGTCGCCGCAGACCAGCAGAGGGGCACGATCTCCGCACCGGCCTGCCGCAGAACGGACACTGCGCCGGTGACGGGGATATGCACCCCCTCCACCGCCGCCAGCATCGTCTCCCCTCTGGACAGGCCGGGCCAGCCGCCCGCTTCCTCAAATTCCTTGAACCCTGCCCTCACAGGGGCGAACGTATTGGTCTCATGCTGAAACCCACCAACGGCGATGCGGGGCATCCGATATCTTTCCCTGCTGTGATCCCGAACTGACGATACAAGGCGCCCCGCAATTGCCGCAACCGCAACATCAATCTCCCCCCTCACCGGAACTGCACAGCTACCTGACGTCAGGATGGTGCCGGTTTCCGGTTGATCCCACCCTGCTGGACTGGATCGAGGCCACCGGTCCCGCGATCCGCACCAGCATCGCCGATCCGGAGAATGCGAACTGGTGGCGTCATGGTGATACCTGGTTCGCCGGAGTCAATGTCCTGCCCAATGATGCGGATGGTGCCGTACCGGACGGAATGCCGCTCGGTGGGGTGGCCTGCGATTTCATCCGCAAAGTTTTGGGATACCCTGATCTGCCCTGGGATCGGGCACAAGTTTCCGTCTGCCATCCGGGCTATCCAAAGCCGATGGCCGGGGAAAGTCCCGCCGTCTACCGTTTCCGCCGAGACCGCGACGCCGCGCATATCGACGGGTTGGCAAAAGAAGGGCCGGATCGACGGCGGTTTCTGCGTGAATATCACGGCTTCGTCCTCGGTATTCCCGTCACGCGGTATTCAGGGGGTGCGGCACCGCTGTCGCTCTGGGAAGGGTCTCACAACATTGTGCGGACCTGGCTGTGCAAGACCTTTCACGATATTCCCCCCGATGAATGGGGAACTGTCGACCTGACCGATTCCTATCAGTCCCTGCGGCGGGAGATCTTTGAGACCTGCCGCCGGATCACGATTTGCGCGGCACCGGGGGAAAGCTATATCCTGCATCGCCATATGCTGCATGGCATGGCCCCCTGGCAGGACGGAGCCACAGCGGAGCCGGAAGGCAGGGTGATTGTCTATTTCCGCCCCCCTGTCCCGGACCAACTGGCCTGGCTCGGCCACACCCGAACCGACATTTGTGATGGAACGCCACCCCTATGATACAGCAGCCAGGCCTTCTGACCGGTTCCAGCCTCACCCCCGACAGTCTTGCCGCCCTGTCGGAAGGCATCATGCCGATCACCCTGTCACAGGATGGCATGGGGCGGATCACGCAGGCCCGGAAAGTCGTGAACCACGCAGTCGCGCAGGGCATTCCGATCTATGGCGTCACCACCGGGCTCGGCTCCCGCGCAACCGAAGCCCTGTCACCGGAGGCCTTGGCCGGATTTTCCGTCGAAACCCTTAACGGACGTGCCCATGCGCTGGGGCCGCCTCTTCCGGCCCTGCTGGTCCGGGCCACGATGATCGTACGGTTGAATACCATGCTGTCCGGCGCGTCCGGCGCTTCTCCGGCCATCGCCCGGCATCTGTTTGCCACGGTCAATGCCGGGCTGGTGCCTCAGGTCGGACGGTGGGGATCCATCGGCGCGGCGGATTTACTGCCGGGGGCCAGCCTGGCGCGGGCGATCATGGGCATAGGCGGTACCATGGCGATGCCGGATGGTACTCTCCTCCCCTCTTTGGAAGCACTCACAGCCGTCGATCTGACCCCACCCGCCCTGGGACCGAGGGACGGGCTGGCGCTGGCCAACCATGCCTGTTTCAGTGCCGCCGCCGCAGCCCTGGCCGTGCGGGCCGCTGAGCGCAGCCTGCGGGCAGCCCTGTCCGCAACCGCGCTGTCGCTGCTGGGCTTCCGGTCAAACCTGACACCCATTGATCCGGACGTTCTGACACTGAAACCGCATCGACACGACCAGCAGGCCGGAACTGATCTGCTGACCCTGCTTCAGGGAGCCGATATCTGCGACCCCGCACAGGCGCGCCGCCTGCAGGATCCGCTGTCGCTGCGCAATGCGGTACAGGTCCTGGGATCGGCACGGCAGGCGCTGGATCAGGCGGCTGAGACCGTGTCGGTGGAAATCAATGGGTCTAGCGACAATCCGGCGGTGCTGCTGCCGGAGGGGCGCATCGTTTCGACCGGGAACTATTTCACCCCGCATCTGACCCTGGCCTGCGAGACGCTGGCGCGCGCCCTTTCCGCGCTGGCAACACTGACCGTGGCGCGGATGGCGAAACTTTGTGCCGAACGGCTGAGCGGCCTGCCGCTCTATCTGGCCGATCCGGAAGTCGGAACCAACGGATTTGCCCCGATACTGAAACTGGCGGAATCGCTATTGGCTGAAATCCACCGCGCCGCAATGCCGCTGGCATCCTGGCCCAGCCTGAACGCCGACGGGGTGGAAGACGCCCTGACCCACTCCCTTTCCGCAGCGCTGACGCTCTCCGATCTTGTCGGACTGCTTAACCATCTGATCGCGCTGGAATGTCTGGTCGCCGCCCAGGCGATGGATCTGCGGGGAACGCCTGCCCCCGACAATCTGCGGAATTGTCATGACACGATCCGTGCCGCCAGCCCCCGCATCCGTGAAAGCCGCCCCTTGGGCGAGGATATCGAACGGATCGCTGCCCTGATCGCAGTGGGCCGGATCGGCTGACTTCAAATAGATGCCCCCGCAGACCAGGGCCTGCGGGGGCGGGATCGTTGGAGCAACAACAACCCCTGACGCAGAGGCGAACCCCTGCCTTACAAAGATGAGGCCGGGGAGCGGTGAAAACAATCACCCGAAACCGAAATCAATAAAATTGCATGTATTTTAGTCAATGAAATCACCATGACTAAAAAATAGACAAACCGATCATTCTTCAACAGTTATTCGCGAACTGGAATGATGACAGGTTTATGACAAAAACCCATTGCGAAACAAATGGATAACCCTCTGACGACCCGGTCGCTTTCCGTAAAGCACAGTCTGGTACGCTTGTTGCAGCGCAACATAACCGGAGCAACAACATCAACCCCAGACAAAAGAGGCTAAAGATGACAAGTCGCATTCGTTCCCTTCTTGGGGCCGCAGCCGTTTCGAGCATGGTGCTCGCCGGTTTTTCGGCCCAGGCAATGGCCGAAACCATCAAGGTCGGCATCCTGCATTCCCTTTCCGGCACCATGGCGATCAGTGAAACCACACTGAAGGATGCCATGCTGATGCTCATCGAAGAGCAGAACAAGAAAGGCGGCGTGCTGGGCAAGATGCTGGAGCCCGTCGTGGTCGACCCGGCCTCTGACTGGCCGCTCTTCGCGGAAAAGGCGCGTGAGCTGATCTCCGTCAACGGCGTCGATGTCGTCTTTGGCTGCTGGACTTCGGTTTCACGCAAGTCGGTGCTGCCGGTCTTCGAAGAACTGAACAGCATCCTGTTCTACCCGGTTCAGTACGAAGGCGAGGAAAGCCAGCGTAACGTCTTCTATACCGGTGCCGCACCGAACCAGCAGGCCATTCCCGCCGTCGATTATCTGGCCGATGCTGAAGGCGTCGAGCGTTGGGTTCTGGCCGGAACCGACTATGTCTATCCGCGCACGACCAACAAGATCCTGGAAACCTATCTGCTGTCCAAGGGCGTGGCGGCAGAGGATATCATGATCAACTATACACCGTTCGGGCATTCCGACTGGCAGACCATCGTTTCCGACATCAAGACCTTCGGGTCGGCAGGCAAGAAGACGGCGGTGGTTTCGACCATCAACGGCGATGCCAATGTGCCGTTCTACAAGGAACTCGCCAACCAGGGCATCAAGGCCGAAGACATTCCAGTTGTCGCCTTCTCGGTCGGGGAAGAAGAACTGGCCGGTCTCGACACTGCGCCGCTGGTCGGCCATCTGGCCGCCTGGAACTATTTCATGGCCATCGACACGCCGGAAAATGCCGAGTTCATCACCAAGTGGAAAGCCTTCATCGGCGATGACAAGCGCGTCACCAATGACCCGATGGAAGCCCACTATATCGGCTTCAACATGTGGGTGAAGGCAGCGGAAGCGGCCGGGACGACGGCACCGGATGCGGTGATCGACAGTCTGGTCGGCGTATCCGTGCCGAACCTGACCGGCGGTTATTCGGCAATGATGCCGAACCACCACATCACAAAACCGGTTTTGATCGGTGAAATCCAGGCCGATGGTCAGTTCGACACAGTCTGGCGCACACCGGGCCTCGTCCCCGGTGACGCCTGGTCCGACTTCCTGCCGGGCTCGATGGACCTGATTGCTGATTGGCGGGCCCCGATGTCCTGCGGCAACTTCAATACGAAGACCGGAACCTGCGGCGGCGAAGGCGGCTGAGGGTAGACCTGACGGATCGTCGGGGGCGATGGATCACCATGGCCCCCGACGCCTCCAGGCTCGAAGCATTCTCCTAGACTGAATATATCCGTTTTCTTCACGCGGCCCCTTCCCAGAGATGGATTCCGTCATGAAGCATGGCATTCGTTTGTTCATAAGCGCCGCCGCCCTGATCCTGCTCTTGGGTCTCCCCGGCGCGCAGGCAGCAGAAGACCCCGATCTTTCCAGCAAGATTTCTGCCCTGGCCGATGGCAGTTTCGGCGAGCGGGCCGACGCGATCCAGGCAATCGCCGCGACACGGGACTCCCGCGCGGTACCCGCCCTCGAAGCGCTTGCGGAAGGTCTTCTCTATATCCGCAAATCCGACAAGGCCGTTGTGATCGGTACGGTCAAATCCGGCAGCCTGACCGCCAGCGATCCCGTCAGCAGCGAGATACTGGGAGAAGCCCCGGAAGCTGCCTTTGACAAGATCAAGGTCAACAACCGCCTGCGCCGGGAAATACGGTCGGCCCTGGGTGCCCTGACCCTGCTGTCCGATAATCCTGCGACCCGCCGTTTTGCAGCGGAATCGATCTTCAAGTCGAAGGACGCCAATGCCATCGAGATGCTGGACGCGGCCATCGCGCAGGAAACGGATGATGGTATCCGCACAGTGATGCTGGAAGCCCGCGCAGCAGCGGTTCTGAATTCTGCGATGGATGTGGATGAGAAACAGGCTGCTGTTGTGCTGATGGCGGCGCGCGCGGATCAGGCGGCGCTGGCGGTCCTGTCCGGTGCTCAAGGCACGACGGAAGGTGCACTGCTGGAGGAGATCGAGCGCAGCATCCGGGTGATCGAGAAGAACCTGGCAATGTGGAACATGGCGCAGAATGCCTGGTATGGAATCTCGCTTGGTTCGGTACTGCTGCTGGCGGCAATTGGGCTTGCGATCACCTTCGGCGTGATGGGCGTCATCAACATGGCGCATGGCGAAATGGTGATGCTGGGTGCCTATACGACTTTCGTGGTGCAGGACATCATCCGCACATCGATGCCAGGCCTGTTCGACTATTCGCTACTGATCGCACTGCCGCTGGCCTTCCTCGTTGCGGGCGGGGTCGGTGTCCTGATTGAACGCGGCGTGATCCGCTGGCTTTACGGTCGCCCGCTGGAGACATTGCTTGCCACCTGGGGTCTGGCACTGCTGCTGCAACAGACCGTGCGCAGCATATTCGGCCCGACGAATCGGGAGGTCGGAACGCCGGACTTCCTGTCGGGTGCGTTTCAACTCGGCCATATGACAATCACCTATAACCGGCTTGCCATCGTGATCTTCTCGCTGGTCGTGCTGGCGGTGCTGATGCTGGTGTTGCGCAAGACTTCCTTCGGTCTGCGGATGCGGGCGGTGACGCAAAACCGCCGCATGGCGAATTCCATGGGGATCAAGACCAACTGGATCGATGCCGCCACCTTCGG
This sequence comes from Alphaproteobacteria bacterium, assembly GCA_965223125.1. Classification (GTDB taxonomy): domain Bacteria; phylum Pseudomonadota; class Alphaproteobacteria; order UBA8366; family Aestuariispiraceae; genus Pacificispira. The sequence continues at coordinate 3,895,055 of OZ244984.1, forward strand.
CCTTGGTTCCGGCATTGCTGGGATCGCCGGGGTGGCGCTGAGCCAGATCGACAATGTCAGCCCCAATCTGGGTCAGTCCTATATCATCGACAGTTTCCTGGTCGTCGTTTTCGGCGGCGTCGGTAACCTCTGGGGAACGCTGGTCGGTGCGATGACGCTGGGCATCGCCAACAAGTTCCTGGAGCCCTATGCGGGCGCGGTGCTGGGCAAGATCCTGCTGCTGGTCTTCATCATCCTGTTCATCCAGAAGCGCCCGCGTGGCATGTTCGCGCTCAAGGGCCGGGCGGTGGAATCATGATCTCCCGCTTCCTACTGCGCGGTCTCGATGGCAAGCTAACCGGCGTCCTGATCGGAACCCTGATCGTCACCCTTCTGATTGCATTGGGCAATCTGGCGGTACCACAAGGCTCCCCCTTCCATGTGCCGACCTATATCGTCTCCCTGTTTGGAAAATATCTCTGCTATGCGCTGCTGGCGCTCTCGGTCGATCTTGTCTGGGGGTTCGCGGGCGTGCTGTCACTGGGCCATGGCGCGTTCTTCGCGCTGGGCGGCTATGCGATGGGCATGTATCTGATGCGCCAGATCGGGACGCGGGGCGTCTATGCGCATCCGGAACTGCCGGATTTCATGGTCTTCCTGAACTGGCAGGAACTCCCCTGGTACTGGTACGGATTCGACATGTTCTGGTTCGCCGCGATCATGGTGGTTCTGGCCCCGTCGCTGCTGGCCTTCGTCTTCGGCTGGCTGGCCTTCCGATCGCGGGTGACCGGCGTCTATCTGTCGATCATCACCCAGGCGATGACCTTCGCCCTGCTGCTCGCCTTCTTCCGCAACGATATGGGTTTCGGCGGCAATAACGGCCTGACCGATTTCAAGGAAATCCTGGGCTTCAACATCCAGGCCGATGCGACACGGGTCGGACTGTTCGCAGCAACCGCCTTCGTCCTGATGCTGGGTCTGGTGATCTGCAAGGCGGTGGTCTCCTCCAAGCTCGGCATGGTGCTGGTCGCGGTGCGCGATGCGGAAAGCCGCACCCGGTTCCTCGGCTACCGGGTTGAACATTACAAGCTGTTCGTCTGGACCCTGTCGGCTGCGCTGGCGGGGGTTGCGGGGGCGCTTTATGTGCCGCAGGTCGGGATCATAAATCCCGGTGAATTTGCTCCGGCGAACTCCATCGAAATGGTGATCTGGGTCGCGGTTGGCGGACGTGGAACGCTCTATGGGCCAATCATCGGGGCGATCCTGGTCAACGCAGCGAAGACCTATTTCACCGGGGCGCTTCCGGAAATCTGGCTCTTCGCGCTGGGGGCGCTGTTTGTCGGGGTGACCCTGTTCCTGCCCAAGGGCGTGTTGGGTGCCTATGGCATGCTGCGCCGCAAGCTGGCCTCCCGTAAGGCGCTGGCCGACTCCCGCCCCAATCAAACCACCAACCCGGCGGAGGCCGACTGACATGACCGCGATGGGCTCGATCCTGTATCTCGACAGCGTCAGCGTCAGTTTTGACGGGTTCAAGGCACTGAACTCGCTTTCGCTCATCCTCGAACCAGGAGAGATGCGGGCAATCATCGGCCCGAACGGGGCCGGCAAGACAACGATGATGGACGTCATCACCGGCAAGACCCGCCCGGATATGGGCGACGTGATCTTTGATGGCGAACACGATCTGATCCAGATGGACGAAGCCGCCATTGCGCAGCTTGGCATCGGGCGGAAATTCCAGAAACCGACGATCTTCGACCATCATACAGTGGAGGATAACCTCTATCTCGCCCTCAAGGGTGGGCGTGGCGTCTTCTTTGCCCTGTTTGCGGACAGGACGCAGGAAATCCGGGAGCGGATCGATGGGCTGTTCGATACGATCCGCCTCGGCCATCTGCGCGCCGAACTGGCAGGGAATCTGTCCCACGGCCAGAAACAGTGGCTGGAGATCGGCATGCTGCTGGCGCAGGATCCGAAGCTGCTGCTGGTTGACGAGCCGGTAGCCGGGATGACCGATGCCGAAACGGTGGAAACCGCCAATCTGCTGCGTGAGATCAATAAGACCCATTCGGTGATAGTGGTGGAGCATGACATGACATTCGTGCGCGACCTCGACGTGAAGGTGACGGTGCTGCACGAAGGCTCGGTTCTCGCCGATGGGCCACTCGACAAGATAAGTGCTGATGAACGCGTTATCGAAGTCTATCTGGGGCGCTGAACCATGCTGACGGTGGAAATGATCAACCTGCATTACGGCGCATCCCAGGCGCTCAAGGGCGTTTCGGTCGCCGCTGAAATCGGCAAGGTGACCTGCATTCTGGGCCGCAACGGGGTCGGCAAGACCAGCCTACTGCGCGCGGTCGTCGGGCAGCATCCGATCAGTGCGGGCAGGATCGGCTGGCAGGGCGAGGATCTGGGGAGCATGCCGCCGCATCAGCGCGCCCGACGCGGCATCGCCTATGTGCCCCAGGGGCGGGAGATATTCCCGCTGCTGACGGTGCGCGAAAATCTGCAAACCGGCTATGCCCCCCTCACCCGCAAAGATCATTCGATCCCGGATGATGTGTTCGAGCTGTTCCCGGTGCTGAAAACCATGCTGGGCCGGCGCGGCGGCGACCTGTCAGGCGGGCAGCAGCAGCAGCTTGCCATCGGGCGTGCCCTGACTATGCGCCCACGCCTGCTGGTGCTGGACGAGCCGACCGAGGGTATCCAGCCCTCCATCATAAAGGATATCGGCCGCGCCATCGCCTATCTGCGCGACAAGGGCGATATGGCGATCCTGCTGGTTGAGCAGTATTTCGAATTCGCCCGCGATCTTGCCGATCATTATGCCGTGATGGATCGCGGCGAAGTCGTCGTCGCCGGTGCCATCGGCGATATGGACGAAACCATCGTCCGCCGTCATCTGATGGTCTAGCGACAGGTACCATCCAACCTTATTGAATATTACTGATATTTTGCAAAATACTCTGTCGTCAGGACACCGATGGTGCCTTCGGCGCGCAACTCCGCCTTGGCGGCGTTGAAGCGATTGATCCAGTCCTGGGCACCGGCCAGGGATTTCGGGATGATCAGATAATTCGGACTTGAATCGATGGTCAAACGACGAACCTTGAACCAGGCGGAATTGCTGATTGCCCGTGCTGCAGCGATGCCAAGACGGCGGTCGATGGAAACCGCATCGACCTTCCCGTCATACAACAGCTTGAAACAGCCGACGACATTCGTTGCGGGAACCACCTTCATCCCGCCACTCTCATGAACCTCTTTCAGATAGCTGTCGACCTCCCATCCCGCAGGCAGGCAGAGCGAGCGTCCGGCCATTTCCGACGGCTGGGTCAGTCCCGGCGCACGCTGAAAATTGAAGAAGATGTGCGGGCGTACCGCGAACAACTCGTCGGAATACAGAAACTCTGCCTCCCGCCGATCCGTACGAATATAGGGATAGGTTGCCAGAAAGCGTCCGGATAGGGTCGCGGCATAGCCCTCCTCCCAGGGCAGATAGGTGATATTCGCCTGAACCTCCATCCGCGCCATGATTGCCTTGACCAGAACGGTGGCAAGTCCCCCCTCCGGCAGACGCTCGTCCGTATAGGGAAAGTAATTGTTCCCGGTCACCAGTTCCACCGCCTGCGCACGCGGTATCGCACCCGTAATCCCCGTGACCAAGATCGCGGCAAACAGAAAGCCTGATTTCATAGCTGTTATCCCCTGAAAATCCCATATTCAGGATAGCGCAATCATTGATCTTTGGAAGGGAATTCGACAAGCGCCAACCCGGTTGGCGATCATCCGGAACCGACCACCGGCAGTGGCGGGGATTTGCGAACAATCCGGCGCAGCGCCATGTTCGACTGGATGCGTGTCACATGCGGCAGGCGGGAGAGATAAGCCTTATGAATGCGCTCGAAATCACGCATGTCGCGGACGACGATCCGCAGCAGATAATCCGCATCACCCGCCATCAAATGACATTCCACGACTTCGGGAATGTTGATCACTTGCCCCTCGAAAGCATTCAGGGCGGCTTCGCTCTGGCTGTTCAGGGAAATCTGTACCATCACCTCACCTTCAAAGCCCAATCGCTCCTCATCCATCAGGGCGACATAGTGCTGGATCACCCCTTCTTCCTCCAGCCTTTGCAGGCGGCGCTGGCAGGTTGACGCGACCACTCCGAGCCGCTCAGCGAGATCAGCCAGGGTCAGACGGGCATTATCCTGCATCGCCGCCAGAAGGGCGATATCGATCCTGTCGAATTTGAATTTGCGGGATTCCATCTATTTTCCAATCAAACATGCGGGAAAGCTGCAAAAGCATCCTCTGAACCCCTGGTCTTCGCAAGCACATTTCCTGCAGTTTCAGATAGGATGATCTAACAAAACAGACAACAAAGGCAGGCTGACCCAGGGTTAGATCGCCATGCACAGTCAGGGGTGGATAACATGCTCATCGGCGTACCAAAGGAAATCAAGAATCACGAATACCGCGTCGGACTGGTCCCCTTCGCCGTGCGCGAATTGGTGCATAACGGTCACAAGGTCGTGGTGCAGAGCCAGGCCGGGGCCGGGATCGGCATCAGCGACGATGACTATCGCGCCGCCGGAGCCTCCATCGAAGACAGCGCAGAAGCGATCTTTGCCACTGCCGAGATGATCGTGAAGGTGAAGGAACCGCAGGCCGTTGAATGCGCGATGCTGCGGAACGGGCAGTTGCTGTTCACCTATCTGCATCTGGCACCGGACCTGCCACAGACGGAAGGCCTGATCCGATCCGGCTGTATCGCGATTGCCTATGAGACTGTGACGAGCCCACGCGGCGGCCTGCCGCTGCTGGCCCCAATGAGCGAAGTCGCGGGCCGCATGGCCCCGCAAGCCGGTGCCCATTGTCTGGAGAAGGCACAGGGCGGACGCGGTGTGCTGATGGGCGGCGTTCCAGGCGTCGCCCCGGCAAAGGTCATCGTCATCGGCGGTGGTGTGTCCGGCACCAATGCGGCGCGCATCGCCCTTGGCATGGGCGCGGAAGTGACGATCCTGGAGCGCAACCTGACCCGCATCGCCGAACTGGACGATCAGTTCCGGGGTACCGGTTTGAAAACCCTCTATTCCACCGTCGATGCCATCGAACGCTCGATCCAGGATGCGGATCTGGTGATCGGCGCGGTCCTGGTGCCCGGCGCAGCGGCACCGAAGCTGATCACAAGGACGATGCTGAAAACCATGCCGGACGGATCGGTCGTCGTCGATATCGCCATCGACCAGGGCGGCTGTCTGGAAACCTCCCGTCCAACCACCCATGCCAACCCGACCTATGTCGAGGAAGGCGTGGTGCATTACTGCGTCGCGAACATGCCGGGAGCAGTGGCGCGCACCTCCACCTTCGCACTGAACAATGCGACGCTGCCCTTCACGCTGGCGCTGGCGAACAAGGGCTATCGTACCGCCCTTGCCCATGATCCGCATCTGCGCCAGGGCTTGAACGTGTTCCAGGGGGAGATCACCTACAAGGCGGTCGCCGAGGCCCATGGCATGAATTTCACTCCGCCCGAACAGGCGCTCGGCATTCCCTATTGAGGATGGTCTTCTCCCGCTTCTTCCCCCTGCGCCGCCCTTCGGGGCGGCGCTTTCTTTTTTAGAAACATGGGGGGCCGCCCTTCTGGGCGGCGCTTTCTTTTATAGAAACAGGTTTTCAGTTATCTCCTCCCCCTAAAGGGAGGGAAAAAACACTCAGCCTGCCGCCTCGATCCGCTTCAGTGCGTCGGCCAGCTTTTCGCGCTGGGCCTGTTCATCGGCCAGGCGGTTGCGATTTTCAGTGACGACTTCCTCCGGGGCATTGGCGACGAATTTCTCGTTGCCGAGCTTGCCTTCGATCTTCCGGATTTCGCCGTCGGCCTTGGCAATCGCCTTTTCCAGCCGCTGACGCTCCGCCTGCAGATCGATGATCCCGGCGAGCGGGATGGCAATGGTCGCCTCGTCCAGAACAAGCTGGATCGCCCCTTTCGGAATCTCCGGAACATGTTCGACGGTGGCGATACGGGCAAGGCCCGCGATCAAGCTGTCGTGGCGCTCAAGCCAGCCCGCCGCTTCCGGGCGCATGCCCTGGATCGCGAGTGCAACCCTGGTTCCGGGCGGTACGTTCATTTCCGACCGTGCGGAGCGGATATCGGAGATCAGGCGCACGACCCAACCCATTTCCCGCTCCGCTTCCGCATCGACCGGCATGGCCTCAGGCCAGGCGGCCTCGATCAACGGTTCCGCGCCTTCCCCCTTCACATGGTCCCAGAGTTCGGCTGTGATGAAGGGAGAGATCGGATGCATCAGGCACAGGATACGCTCCAGCACATGGGCTGCTGTCTTGCGGGTTTCGGCCTGAACGGCGGCATCATCCCCCGCGAACAGCGGCTTAGCGAATTCCAGATACCAGTCGCAGAATGTTCCCCAGACAAACTGATAGAGCGCACCCGCCGCCTCGTTGAAACGATAACTGTCCAGCGCCACAGTCACCGCATCGCGGGTCCGGCTCAACTCTCCCAGAATCCAGCGGTTGACCATCTGTTCGGCAGAGGCGGGATCAAAGGATTCGTCCAGAACGCACTGGTTCATCTCGCAGAACCGCGCCGCATTCCACAGCTTGGTCATGAAGTTGCGATAGCCCTCGACCCGCGCCGGGCTCAGCTTGATATCGCGACCGGCAGCGGCCAGGGCGATCAGGGTGAAACGCAGGGAATCGGCCCCATACTGGTCGATCAGTTCCAGCGGGTCGATGACGTTGCCCTTCGACTTCGACATCTTCTGCCCATGCTCGTCACGAACGAGCGCATGGACATAGACCGTGTGGAACGGCTCCGTCTTCATGAAATGCAGCGTCATCATCATCATCCGGGCGACCCAGAAGAAGATGATATCGAAACCCGTCACCAGAACGTCGGTCGGGTGATAGCGCTGCAATTCCGGCGTTTCCTCCGGCCATCCCAAAGTGGAGAAGGTCCAGAGCGCCGAGGAGAACCAGGTGTCCAGCACGTCCTCGTCCCGCTTCAGCGGGGTCGGCGCACCGTAATGAGCATCGGCGGCGGCCTGAGCTTCCGCCTCGCTCATCGCCACGAAGATTTCACCATCGGGGCCGTACCAGGCCGGAATCTGATGCCCCCACCAGAGCTGGCGCGAGACGCACCAGGGCTGGATATTGCGCATCCATTCGTAATAGGTCTTGGTCCAGTTCTCCGGCACGAATTTCGTGCGCCCCTGCTCCACCGACTCGATGGCGGGCTTGGCCAGGGTCTTGGCATCGACATACCACTGATCGGTCAGATAGGGCTCGATCGGGACGCCGCCGCGGTCGCCATAGGGAACCGTATGGTCGATATCCTCGATCTTCTCCAGCAGGCCCAAGGCATCAATATCAGAGACGACCCGTTTGCGCGCCTCGAACCGGTCCAGCCCACGATAGGCCTCCGGCACGCTGTCATTCATTCGTGCCTGCGGGGTCAGAATATTGATGACCTCCAGCCCGGTGCGCCGACCAACCTCGAAATCGTTGAAATCGTGCGCAGGCGTGATCTTCACCGCGCCGGATCCCTGTTCCGGATCGGCATACTCGTCGGCAACGATGGGAATACGACGCCCGACCAGAGGCAGGATGCAATATTTCCCAATCAGATGACGATAGCGTTCGTCTTCCGGATGGACCGCAACACCGGTATCGCCCAGCATGGTTTCCGGGCGGGTGGTGCCGACCGTGATCGTCACGCCATCCATGCCTTCGACCGGATAGCGGAAGAACCACATCTTGCCCTTGGTTTCGACCTGCTGCACCTCCAGATCGGAAATCGCAGTCTCCAGCGCCGGGTCCCAGTTCACCAGCCGCTTGTCGCGATAGATCAGGCCCTCCCGGTGCAGGTCAACGAAGACCTTCAGCACCGCCTGGCTCAACCCTTCGTCCATGGTGAACCGCTCGCGGCTCCAGTCGCAGGACGCACCGAGGCGCTTCAACTGACCCTTGATCGCGCCGCCGCTCTCATCCTTCCACTGCCAGACCCGCTGGATGAAGGCATCACGGCCCATTTCGCGGCGGGACTGGTTGCCCTGCTGCGCCAATTGCCGCTCCACCACCATCTGGGTCGCGATTCCGGCATGATCCATGCCCGGCTGCCACAGGGCATCGCGCCCCTTCATGCGCTGATATCGGATCAGGACATCCTGGATCGTGTTGTTAAGCGCATGGCCCATATGCAGGCTGCCGGTGACATTCGGCGGCGGAATGACGATGGTATAGGGTTTCCCCTCCGGACGCCGTCCGGGCTTGAAGAATTCGCCTTCCTCCCAGCGCCGATAATGCGCGCCTTCGGCCGTCTCAGGCCGGTAGGTCTTGTCCAGCATGGAACACCTTTATCCGTGAATACGATCCGTCACGCCCGGTTATACGGGTTGCGGGGAAGAGGTCAAACCTGATCCCGGATTCAGGTATCTGTACCCTGACCCTTGCCCAGGCTTTCCGCATGTCGGCGGGCCAATGTGACATAGTGGGTATGAGTCCAGGTCATCATCTCCCGGTCCTTGTCGATCAGGGCGCGGGCGTGTTTCGCGGGCCATCCGGTCCAGAGCTCGCCGCTCCGCACCCGCTTGCCCGGTGTGATCAGCGCCCCGGCGGCGACCATGCCGCCGGTTTCGACCACGGCACCGTCCATCACCACCGCCTTCATGCCGATGAAAGCCCCGCTATCCACCGTACAGGCATGCAGCAGCGCCATATGCCCGACGGACACATCGTCGCCGATATAGGTCCCCTGCCCCTTGGAGGCGACATGGATGACGGTGCCGTCCTGAATGTTGACCCTGGCCCCGATCCGGATTTCGTTCACATCGCCGCGCAGGATGCAGCCATACCAGATGCCCGTATCCGGTCCGATCACCACATCTCCAATCACCTTCGCCCCCGGCGCGACGAAAACGCCTTCGGCCAGGATCGGATAAATGTCGCCGAAGGGCAGGATATCGGACATCATGCCGACTCGCTTTCATCAGGATCGGGGAGTGGTTCGGGCGAAGGCTCAGGCGGCAGGTCAGCATCGGGCGCGATGCCGCTCAAATGCTGAAACGGTGTTTCCTCACCAAAGAAACGCCGGGCGATCTCCCGCACCCGGATCGGGTCGCCGCTGGTCAGGAAATCAACGCCCGGAGCCTCTCCCGCCGGTCTGCGGAATTCAGGATGCCGGTCCAGATAGCCGATCAGGCTTTGGGCAACGATGGTCGGCTGGTCCATGATCTTCGTGCCCGGCGGCAGGGCCTTGCGAAAGAAACCTTCCACCAGCGGATAATGGGTACAGCCCAGCACGACCAGATCAATCTTTGAGCGTCCCGCCTTCGCCAGCAACTGCTCACAATAGCGCCCGACACCACGCGCCAGCAGATCATCGGCCAGTCCCTCCTCTATCGCCTCGGCAAGCCGGGGACAGGGTTGCTGGATGACACTGACTTTCGGGGCGCGGTGGGTGACCTCTTCGGGGAAGGCCTTGCTCTCGACCGTGCGCTTGGTGGCGAACACGCCGATAGTCTGGGCCGGGCGCTGCGGTGCATAGGGGGACGGCCCCTGAACGTACCAGTCCTGATCGGTCAGCGCCTCCACCATCGGAACGAAAACGCCCAGCACTCGACAGTCCGGCGCATGGCGCGGCAGCCAATCCTGCTGCAACCGGCGCAGCGCAACCGCGGAGGCCGTGTTGCAGGCCAGCACGATCAGCCGACAGCCGCGCTTGATCAATCCTTCGACCCGCCGCCGGGTAAGCTGATAGATTTCCTCATTCGAGCGCATGCCATAGGGCGCATAGGCATGATCGCCCAGATAGACAAACCGCTCCTCCGGCAGGGCCGCGATGAGCGCGCGCAGGACCGTCAAGCCGCCATGGCCGGAATCGAAGACGCCGATCATGCGATATGCGCCTGCCGATCAAGACCTGTTTCTTCCGGCAGACCCAGCATGATGTTCAGATTCTGCACTGCCTGTCCCGACGCGCCCTTGCCCAGATTGTCGAGCAATCCGATGACGACAGCCTGCCCCTCCGCCGGGTTGCCAATCACGTGGAGGCGCATTTCATTGGTACCGTTCAAGGCTTCGGGATCGAGCTTCGCCAGATCGAGACTGTCAGCGAGCGGTGCGACGGTGACATATTTCTGCCCGGCATAATGATCGGCCAGCGCCCCGTGCACATCCTCCAGCGCGGGTCTACCCGGCAAGGCCCAGAGTTGCAGCGGAAGCTGAACCAGCATCCCCTGCACGAAGCGACCCACGCTGGGCGCAAAAAGCGGGCGATGTTTCAGCCCGCCCCAGGTCTGGATTTCCGGCACATGCTTGTGGGATAGCCCCAACCCATAGACCCGGAAGACCTCATCTGTATGGTCCGGGGCATTCGCATCTTCAAAGGCGGCAATCAACTGCTTGCCGCCGCCGCTATAGCCGGAAACCGCATTGATCGTGACCGGCCAGTCAGCAGGCAGCAGGCCCGCTTTCACCAGCGGGTGCAGCATCGCAACCGACGTGATGGCATAACAACCCGGATTGGTGACGCGCGCGCTTTCGGCAATCGCCGCCCGGCTGCCGATGTCATATTCAGGAAAACCATAGGTCCAGCCCGGCGCAACACGGAAGGCAGAAGAGGCATCGATCACCCGCGTGGTTGGGGAGGAAATCAGAGCCACCGCCTCCTTCGCCGCCACATCGGGTAAGCAGAGAATGACGATATCCGCCGCGTTCAGGGCTTCACGCCGGGCAGCGGGATCCTTGCGGCTGGCCGCGTCCAGACGGATGAAATCAAGATCATCCCGTCCCTCGATCCGGCTTTTGATCTGCAGGCCGGTCGTGCCCGCCTCACCATCAATGAAAATCGTCGCGCCCATCGCCCGTCACTCTCGCTTATGATCCCGAAGCCCTTCTCTACAGGGCTTTGCGGCCTCCCGCAAATAGGGACTATCGAGGGGACTGCAATGCCTCCAGCCGGTCGCGCATGCCGGGATGGGTGGAAAACAACCCGGTCTCCTCGCATTCCTCGCCGCAACCCACCATGACCCGGCGGAGCAGGTCAACAAGAGCCTCCGGATCCCGGTTCAGCCGATGCATGATACGGCCAGCGGTCTGGTCCGCCTCCAGTTCGAACTCCCGTGAGAACGAAAACTCCGCAAGACCAAGCCCGACGGAAACAAGTTCTTCAACCATCGACACACTATCGCCCAGGATAAGACTCGCCACCACGGTGATGCCCGCCGCACGAACGACCCGGCGAATGGCGTGCCGGTGTTCGACATGTCCGATCTCATGGGCCAGCACGGCAATCAGTTCATCGTCCCGCCGAGCCAGCGCAACGAGGTCGTCCAACATCACGATGGTTCCGTCGGGTAACGCCACTGCATTCGCACCAAGCAATCCAGAACGGCGAAAAACGAGCCGGGTCGAATCCGGCGGAAGGCTCGAAGCGTCAACGATACTATCAAACAGGACCTGCATCCGGTCTTGTTCCGAAACCGAAAGCTCAGACGGCGAGAACAATACTTTATCAAACTGTTGCAGTGAGGATGCACCAAGTGTCTGCTCCAGTGACACTGGCAGGGATCGGGCAATACTGTCCGCGGCAAGGGGATAGGAGAACCAGAAGGCGGCAGGCATCAGAATTGCCAAACCGATCAGAACGACCCAGCGCCCGAAACTCAGCCCCAGAGAAACGGGGCGGCGCGGACGGGTCCGGCGGGATTCGGCCATCATCTCCTCAACCGCCATATGATCGTCGATTTCCAGCAATTCCCCCGATGGCAGGTTCAACTTCCGGGGAAGTCCAGCGACAGGCCTGTCCGGAACGACCTGTGCAAGATCGATCGATCCGATAATTTTCATCGCAGAATCACGAAGATAAATCCGGTCATCCATCTGATACAGGGTTACGGCCTGGAATCGGCTGCTTCCAGCACCGAAAAGACGGCCTTCAATCGTGACAGAGCCAATCGGAGCGGAGTGATCCATTCAGGAATTGGACTCCAGCTTATATTCCGCCGGGGAACATGCCATCCGAAAATCCTTCCAAGCTACCGTATTCCGCCGCAAAAGCACCCCCGGTGGCGGCCTGATGATCTACAAATGAATTCAGATCACCTGCGGCCATAAGGGCTGTATGCGTCATCAGGAAACGATGAATATCAACCGTTGCCCAGGGAATAAGAAATCCAACACTGATCGTCGCCAGAAACCCGCGTGAAACAAGCCGCCAGACAAAACCGGATATGGGTACGTCACTGACGAAACCATGCCCACCCTCAAGTGTCATATTACTGACGGAAACATTCCGTACTTTGATAGTGAAAATCGAAACAATTATGAACAACAGAAAGTAGAATACGACGACAAAGGCTATGACCATCGAATCCGTACCACTTCCATTCATGGCAACGACGGCAAGTGCAACAGTGAGAAGCACCATGATCGAGACAAAAATCAACCAGAGTACCAGAAAGATCTTGATTAAGGACTTCACGGGAATTTTCGCTGCGAACCGCGATGTTCCGTAAGAAGAGTTGTTGATGAGATACTCCCGTGCCGCCCGCGAGGCCCATGGGATGAAGAATCCAAAAGTTACCGTCACAAGGATCGGCATCGCGACAAAAACATTCATTGCCCGCAAATAGGTTCCCTCAAAATTGAATCGAACATTGCGATAACTTGTGTTGCGCATATGGAAACGCATCGACTGATTGATGATCCAGGGAGAACCAAAGACAAAAAGCGGAAGATAGAGAAGACCGGCCGGGGGCCAAAACTGACTCAGAACCGTCAAGCCCAGGATAACGGCAATTCCAATCAACCGCCCGATCAGAATGGTTTTTGGGTCGGCGTGATAATCGAAACCATGACCGGCAACATGGGTATTGCCCAGCATGTACCGCCGACGCTCCACCATGCCCCAGGGATCGTATATCCCGAAAGTAACAACCGCCAAAAGAAACGTGCGCAAACATATTCCGAAATAGGCCCAGCCATTGCCGACAAAACTGAAGCCATGCCATGTCCGTCCCGAATCCGATGCTTGCACCTCCAACTCCGACATCCCAGACATCCCCATCCACTCTCTCTTTAGTATGATAGCTAAATATTTCACCACCAGATAGTAACGATCAATGGTTGTCAATTTAACAATAGGGTATTCGAATTCAGCTAACGTGGCTTTCAGCTCACTCGGGTCGCTATTTCATCGCTCCGATCAACTCTCTCACTCTCCTCCAGGGCAAACCCATGTCACACCTTCGATCTACTCGCCTGTGCAATCCTCCTTCAGGCTGCGGATATAGGCGGGCATTTCGTGGGCCTGGACTTTGGCGGCGCGGACCAGCGCGTCAAAATGATCAGAGAGGGTACGGATGTGCTCTCGTGTATTGAAGACGAAATACATCTGTCCCAGGAAAATCGCCGCCCGGCGCGGACCGAAGACGGTATAGGGAACGGCGTAGACCTTACGCCCATCGAAAAGGAAAAGCCGTACCCTCGGATACAACTCGTTCAGCAGTGAAGCCATGTAGTCAAGCTGCTCCAGGCGCACGGCACGGGGAAACTCCTCCCACACTCCCTCCCCCCTGGCGAAGCCGCGCAGGGCCTGCCAGGACAGGCAGATTTCCATCTCCATTTCCGGGATGCGTGACAGGGCCAGCCGGTTCTGTATCGAGGTCTTGGCTTCCGCCGTCGATTTCGCTTGATAGGTATCGTATTCATAGGCCAGCACCGCATCGGTCTTCACCAGATCCGGCAATGAGGACGGCACATAGCGGACCTTATAGCCCACGGCGGCGGTGTGCCACTGCTCCAGCAGGGAATCCGAGCCTTCGAAGGAATCCGGGCGGGCGATCTCAATCGATTCCCGCAGGATCGCCGCGCCCTGCCCCGGCTCCTCCGCCAGACCCAGCAGCCAGTCCGTGCTGACCTGAAGCACCGTTGCCATCGCCGCCACCGTATCGGCGCGGGGCAACCGGTCCGCCCCGCGCGACAGCAGTTGCGACAGGGTCGAGCGGTCCACGCCAATCGCGCGGGCCAGGCCTGACTGATTAACCCCGACACTGGTCATCGCAGCATCCAGGCGACGCCGAAAGGCGTCCACCGTTTCCTGCCGGTCCAAACTCCGTCCAATGGGGTAATCCGATTTTCTTACCAAACCAACCTCGTGTTTACTTTTATGAACATAGTGCGATTAAATAATCATATGGGGTTTAATGATGACAAGTCTATCATTTTCAAAACATCGCCTTCACGAGAATGTGTAGCAGTGCAACATTGAGGACAGACATGGCATCTCTGGCAAGATCACCGCTCGACACCCTTCCCACCCCCAGCAGTTCGCGGCAGCGGTCTGCTTTGGCGGAATGGCCCACCTGGGTCGTATGGATTGGCATCTATGGCGGTTTCGGTGTCCTGACATATTTCTGGCAATCAGTTCCGGTCTGGATCGCGGTTCCGCTGCTCGGCTATCTGATCTGCTGGAACGGCCATCTGATGCATGAAGTGCTGCACGGGCATCCGACTCGCAGCCGACAGATCAACCGGCTTCTGGTCCTGCCCAATCTGACATTCTACATCCCCTATGAAATCTATCGCGATATCCACATCGCCCATCACGGAGTCGAGACTCTGGGACATCCGGTCGAGGACCCGGAGAGTTTCTATGTGCTGCCTGAGAAATGGGACTCGCTACCCGGCTGGCGGCGGGCCTTGCTGCGGGCCAACAACAGCCTGATCGGACGCATGGTGATCGGACCCTGGCTGATGGTCGGTGGTTTCTGGCGTTCAGAAATCCGGCGATACGCCTCGGGCGACCGGACCTATATCGGTGCCTGGCTGATCCTGCTGGCCAGCAATGCCGCCGTCGCCTACTGGGTCTTCGCGCTCTGTGACATTCCAGTGCTGGAAGCGGCAATCGCGGTCTATCTCGGCTTTGCGCTGATGACAGTTCGTTCCTTCACCGAACACCGCCCGGCGGCGAACCAGGAAGCGCGCTGCGCCATCGTCGAGGCCGGGCCACTAATGCGCTTGCTGTTCCTCAACAACAACTTCCACCTCGTCCACCATGCCCTGCCAAACCTGTCCTGGCACGAAATCCCAAAAGCCTATTTCAGCGACCGCGAGGGCTGGATCGCCCGAACCGAAGGCCACTGGTTCAAAGGATATTGGGACGTCCTGCGCCAAACCGGCTTGACCCCGAAGGACAGCCCGCGTTTTCCGGGATGACGGTCAGGGTCTCCAGCCTCGATCAGGCGTAGCGAAGCGACTGGCCGATCCCCAGACTTTCAGCCTTGGCGAGCATCGCCGCACCCAGGGCGATATCACTGAGCGACAGACCACGATGCCAGAACAGGATCGTCTCGTCGGCGCGCTCCCGTCCAGGGATCTTGCCCGCGACGATCTCCCCCAACTCGCCATGCACGCTTTCGGTCGATACCTTTCCGGCATTGATATGCGGGCGCAACGCGCCAAGTGGCCCGGCATTCATCTGGCCCCTGTCATCGACCACGATCTTGTCCATGATGTCGGTGAAGTCGAGCGGCAGCGTGCTCATCGTGCCATAAGGGACAACGAATGCGCCTTTCTTGACCCATTCGGTCCTGAACAGCGGCGTCGGCTCCGGCAGGCGCGAGGCCTCGACCAGAATATCGGCCTGATCGAGACAACTTTCCCAATCCTTCGTCGCGATCACCGGCTTGCCGATATCCCGCGACAATTTCGTTGCGAAAGCGTCACGACTTTCCGGGCGGCGGGAATGAACCCGGATTTCCTCGAAATCATAGAGGCTGTCGAGCAGTCGCACATTCCAGTAGGCTGTGCCGCGCGCACCGATATGGCCCAGGGTTTTCGCCGTCTTCGGACCCAGATACTTCGCCCCCAGCGCGGTGATCGCGCCGGTCCGCATCTCCGTGATCGCCGTCGCGTCCAGCAGCGCCTTGGGCATGCCCGTTTCGGGATCGAACAGAGTGAGCATCGCCATTTCCGATGGCAGCCCACGTTTGTAGTTGTCTACATAATCGCCGACAACCTTCACTCCGGCATAATGCAAAGGACCAACATAGCCACGCAGCACATTGAAATGACCATTGTATTTCGGATCTGTCGTCAGATGCATGCGCGGCTCGATCACGCATTCACCCTGCCCCTGCGCCAGCAAACCCTGCTCCACCGCAGCGAGGATTTCCGCATCCGTCATCGCCAACCGGTCGATATCGGGGCCGTTCAGATAGGTGAAGCTGATCTTGGTCATGGGTTTCTGATACCTTTGCAAAGAGGGTTCGTCAGATTTCGATTTTCCGGGCGGCCGTTGCGGCATCGCCGGTATTGGGGGTGCCCTGCGGTTCGATCAGAAGCAGATGCGCTTCCTCCAGGGCGACAGGGCGATGCTCGACGCCCTTCGGGACAACGTAAAGATCACCGGCATTGAGGACAACATCTCCTTCCCGCATCTCGATCTTCACGGTTCCGCTCAACACCATGAAGAAGTCATCGGTATCGGGGTGGGAGTGCCAGACGAATTCCCCCTTCACCTTCACCACCATCACGTCATGGCCATTGAATTGAGAGACGATCCTCGGCGACCAATGCTCCGAAAATGTCGACAGTTTCTGTGCCAGGTCAACCGCTTTCATCCGCTTTCCCCTGATATCTGGACTTTCTCCTGCCCCTCCTGCTGGCGGTGCCACATCGCCGCATAGATGCCCGCCGCCGCGACCAGATCAGCATGACGTCCGCGCTCAACCACCCGCCCGTCGCTCAGGACCAGAATCTCGTCCGCATCGACGACGGTGGACAGCCGGTGCGCGATCACCAGGGTCGTGCGCCCGCGGCTCACCTCCTTGAGGGATTTCTGGATTTCCCGCTCGGTTGCGGTGTCCAGCGCCGAGGTCGCCTCGTCGAACAACAGAATGCGCGGCCCTTTCAGGATCGCGCGGGCGATTGCCACCCGCTGCTTCTCGCCGCCCGACAGTTTCAGACCCCGTTCGCCGACCATGCTGCGATAACCGTCGGGCAGGCTTTCGATGAAATCGTGTATGCGGGCCAGCTTCGCGGCCTCCCGCACCTCCTCCGCTGTCGCATCAGGGCGGCCATAGGCGATATTGTATTCGACCGTATCGTTGAACAGGACCGTATCCTGCGGCACGATCCCGACCGCCGCGCGCACACTTTCCTGCGTCGCCGCGCGCAGGTCGACCCCGTCGATGGTCACGGCACCGCCGCTGGGGTCGTAGAAGCGGAACAGCAAGCGACTGATCGTCGATTTGCCCGCTCCGGACGGTCCGACAATGGCCAGCGTCTTTCCAGGTTCGACGGCAAAATTCACACCCTTCAGAATCGGGCGGCGCGGATCGTAGCCGAAATCGACCCCTTCGAAGCGCAAATGGCCCTCCGGTGATGTGATCTTTACCGCATCCGGTGCATCCTCGACCTCGAAAGGAACGTCCATCAGCTGGAACATATCCTCCATATCGGTCAGGCTCTGACGGATCTGGCGATAGACGAAACCCAGGAAATTGAGCGGCAGGTAAAGCTGGATCAGATAGGTATTCACCAGCACGAAATCGCCAATCGTCATTTCCCCCGACGCAACGCCCCGGGCGGCCATGATCATCAGCACGACAAGACCGGTAGCGATGATCCCGCCCTGCCCGACATTGACGACGGACAGGCTGGTGATCGAGCGCACGGCGGCGTTCTCGTATTTTTTCAATGCCGCATCATAGCGCCGGGCCTCATGGTTCTCGTTGCCGAAATACTTCACCGTCTCGTAGTTGATCAGGCTGTCGATGGCCTTGGTATTGGCAACGGTGTCGCTGTCGTTCATCTGCCGCCGATATTTCAAACGCCATTCCGTCACAAGCAGCGTATAGGCGATATAGCCGACGATGGTGACGAAGGTGACAATCGCATAGCCGATATCGAACAGGCCCCAGAGAATGCCGCAGACCAGCGCGATCTCCAGCAGCGTCGGAATGATGTTGAACAGCATGAAGGAAAGGACGAATTCGATCCCCTTCGTACCGCGCTCGATCACACGGGACAGGCCGCCCGTCTGCCGCTCCAGATGGAAGCGCAGGCTGAGCCCATGGAGATGCCGGAAAGTCTTCAGCGCGACGGTGCGGATCGCATTCTGTGCAACACGGGCGAACAGCGCCTCCCGCAATTCCTGAAACAGGACAGAGGCAAGCCGCATCAGACCGTAACCGACCAACAGCGCAACCGGGATCGCCGCGACCCCGGCAGCCGCCACCACAGCGGCACTGTCGGCCCCCTTCGCAATCCCGTCCAGCGCATCGACCGCGTCGCGATAGAACAGCGGGACCCAGACATTCGCGATCTTGGCCAATGCCAGCGCGACCATGGCCGCGATCACGCGCAGGCGGATGCCGCCGCTCCCCGTCCCGGTGGGCCAGAGATGGGGCAGCACGGTCAACAATGTTCTGAACTGTACGCCGCGTTTCGCTTTCGGCGTCTCGGTCGGGTTTTGCATCATGCGCTTTCGATAGGCCCCCGACCCGTCCCTGACAAGACGGTTCGGAACGACGGCGGGATGAAACTGTCAGGATGGCGTCGGTGGACCGGACTCCGCCTGCGCCTGTCGCTCCGCATCGGCCTCCTCCAGACTGGGCGAGGCATCGGCGCGAGGATCGAGTTCGACCGCCGCCGGGGTTGATTTCGGTACCGGCTGAAAGGCCTCACTGCCGGTCGCGATCCGCCCCGGACGCTTGCGCATCCGCCAGATGATGTAAAGGCCGATGCCGGAATGGACAGAGGCCGTCCACCAGAACAGCGCATGATGGCCGAAAACATCCATCAGCACCGCCCCCGGCATGGCCCCGATCAGCGCCCCGATGCCATACAGCATCAGCAATCCGCCGCTGGTGGAGACGAAATCCTCCGGATCGGCCCGGTCCCCGGCATGGGCCACCAGCAGGGCATAGATCGACTGGGCAAAGGCCCCGTAAATCGCGGCGATGCCGAGGATCAGGTAGACCCCCTCCATGACGGACATGACGAGGCCCAGCGCACTGGCCCCGAAAAAGCAGATCAGGATCGGAATGCGCCGATCCACCTTGTCCGACAGCCAGCCGATCGGCCATTGCAGCACGGCATTGCCGATGATGACCGCGGTGATGAACATCCCGACCGTCTGCGTCGACAGGCCCGATCCCTGGGCATAGAGCGGTGCCAGGCTCCAGAACGCGCCATTCGCCAGCCCGACCCCCAGACAGCCCAGCGTCGCGACCGGCGATGTCAGATAGAGCGGGCGCAGTTTCAGCTTCGCCGTCCGCAACGGTGCCGGGGATTGCGAGGTGGTGACCGCAATCGGCACCAGCGACAGGCAGACCACGATGGCAGCGATCAGGAACAGGGTAACGTCACGCGCCGGAATGAAGAGAAACAGCTGCTGGCTGGCAACCTGCGCTGCCAGATAGACCAGGGTATAGATCGCCAGCACTCGCCCACGACTGCCCGTCCCCGCACGCTCGTTCAGCCAGCTTTCGACCACCATCAGCAGACCCGCCCCGACCACGCCATAGATCAGCCGCAGCACAATCCAGGAAGCCGGATCGAGGAACAGCACGAAACACAGCGTCGTGCTGGCCGCTATCGCCGCCATTGCCCCAAAGGCCCGGATATGCCCGACCCGCCGCACCAGCCAGGGCGTGAACTGACAGCCGAAAATGAAGCCGATGAAATAGCCCGTCCCCATGCCGCCGACAAAGACCGCATCGAACCCTTCCTGCCCAGCCCGGACCGGCAGCAGGGTACTCATCAGCGTATTGCCGCCATAGAGCAGCGCGATGCTGGCCAGCAGAGCGGCAAGGGACCCGTAAACGCCGGGCATGTAACGATCCTCTCAAAACGATTACCGCCCGCACCTTAACGGACGTGCCGCGATCTGGGAATGCCCTCGTGGGAAGATACTACCCCCGTCGCAGCACCGGTTTCGCTGTCGGGACCCATTTGCGCAGCAAGCGGCCGTCGGAGGTTTTTACCTGCATGCGCGGTTCCGGCTTCTGTGTGAAATGCTGGACAATCGCCGCGAAGGGGATGACCGTGCCGACTTCCTTGCGATAGGCGCGGCGATAGACCTCGTTATGGGACATCATGCGGTTCAGGTAGTCTGCGGAGTGATGCCCGTATTTCTGCCAGATCCGATGCAGAAAATTCTCCGCCTCCGGCACCAGCTTGTGCTGGGCGATGGGCGGGCGGCTGTCCTCGAAGATATGAAAGACCGTCGGCTCGGTCGGCCCGGTTTCCTCGGCGACAAAGGTCGCGGGCATCAGCATCCGGCCATGGGTTTCCGCCGCATAGAGACCCTGGGCAATCCAGAGCAGGCGCTGGAGCTTCTGGGCAGGCAGATGCTGGTCGTCCCGCCGCGCCTGATCAAAGATCCAGAGCGCCACGTCCAGAACGGATGTCACAACCGGTACCGTCATCTTGAACCACCACTCCCGATTTTCATTTCTGCTGGTTCTTGGTATAGCAAACGGGGTGCCAGTTGGCGAACCTGTTCCCGGAAACGGAACCGGGGCGATGTGAATGAAAGGGTTTGAACCATGGATATGCAAGGCGAATACCGCATCCCGGCCACGCGGCAGACCGTCTGGGACGCCCTGAACGACCCGGAAGTCCTGAAGGCCTGCATCGCGGGCTGTGAGTCGCTGGAGCGCACCGAGGATGGCGGGTTCGAGGCCAGCGTGACCGCCAAGGTCGGCCCGGTGAAGGCGACCTTCAAGGGCGCGGTGCGGCTGGAGAATGTCAACGCGCCGGAAAGCTATACCATCGTCGGCGAAGGCAAGGGCGGAGCCGCCGGTTTCGCCAAGGGCGGGGCCGATGTGAAACTGGTGGAGGATGGCAGCGACACGATCCTGACCTATACCGTCAATGCCCAGGTCGGCGGCAAGCTGGCCCAGATCGGCGCGCGCCTGGTTGATTCGACGGCGAAGAAATACGCCACAGACTTCTTCGACAAATTCGTCGTCATCGCCCAGCAGCGAGAGACCGGCGACCGGCCTATGGCAGAAACCGCCGCGACAGAAACATCGGAGCCCGCAGCAACCCCTGGCGCTACCCCAGATGCGATGCCCCCCGTCATGCCGCCGGAAGCCGCGCCAGTTCCGCCCTCACCTGCTCAAGAGACGGAACGGATTCAGGAAGACGCGACCAACGCTGCTTTGGATTCAGTCACCCAACAGAAAGCCACCCGCAAAGGCATGACGCCGATGCAGTGGATCCTGATACTGATCGTGGTCCTGTTCGGCCTGACCATGTTCTTCGGCGGCGACGGCACCATGCCGGGCGTCGGTAACTGACGACAGACCGCCCGTCACGGGGAGACCGCCGGATCGAGTCCGGCGGTGACGGTTTCATCTCCAAGTAACCCCATGTCTTGCCCGGACTCGATCCGGGCATCTCCCGGCATGGGAAAAATATCATAGAAAAACACGATTATATCCGTCACTCCCGCGCAGGCGGGAGTCCAGGGCTGCCCGCACAGATTCAGCTTGCCGCCCTGGACCCCGGACAGCCGCTGCGCGTCTTCCGGGGCGACAGATAGGATTTATGGCTAAGGATGCGGAAGGATGTGAGCCTGCCGCCCGTCACAGGGAATTCACAGAAACCCGACTCGCTGTCCCCTTGACCGCAAAAGCAGGTCGTTCCACACTCTCTGTTGAAGAAGGTGGTCTGTCGAGATCACCCACAACCGCATCAGGGAGGAAGAGCGCATGCCAACCGTTTCAATGACGGTGAACGGAAAACAGGTGACTGGAACCGTTGAGCCCCGCACTCTGCTTGTACAATTCATCCGCGAACATCTTGACCTTACCGGAACCCATGTCGGCTGTGATACCAGCCAGTGCGGCGCCTGTGTCGTGCATGTCGATGGTACATCTGTGAAATCCTGCGCCATGCTGGCCATCGAGGCCGAGGGCGCAGCTGTCGTCACCATTGAAGGTTTGGCCGGAAGCGGCGACGTTCTGCACCCGATGCAGGAGGCCTTCCGCGACAATCACGGCCTGCAATGCGGCTTCTGCACGCCGGGCATGGTGATGAGCGCCATCGATCTGGTGAACACCAATCCGAATCCGACCGACCACGAAATCCGCGACTGGCTGGAGGGCAATATCTGCCGCTGCACCGGCTATCACAACATCGTGAAGTCGATTTCTGCCGGTGCCGCCGCTATGCGCGGCCAGAAAGCCGCAGCGGAGTAACGGATCGACGCTTTCGCGCGCCAGCAACCGGCCCACAGCCAATCGGCGAAAAGAGGCCCCGGCGCGGCAACAGGACTTTCTCTAGGGAGACAACGTCATGAGTGCAACCGGGATCGGCGCTTCAGTAAAGCGCAAAGAGGATTTCCGCTTCCTGACCGGACGCGGCAACTATACCGACGACATCAACCAGCCGGGTCAGACCTACGGCTATATCCTGCGCAGTCCGCATGCCCATGCGAAGATCAAGGGCATCGACAGCAGCGCCGCCAAGGCCGCGCCCGGTGTCGTTGCGGTCTTCACCGGCGAGGATATGAAGGTTGGCTCCATCCCCTGCGGCTGGGGCGTGAACAACAAGGACGGCAGCCCGATGAACGAGCCGTTCCACCCGGCGCTGGCCCAGGGCAAGGTACGCCATGTCGGCGATCAGGTCGCCATCGTCATCGCCGAAACCTATGCCCAGGCCCGCGACGCCTCGGAACTGATCGAAATTGATTATGAGGAACTGCCCGCCGTCGCGCATATGGAAAAGGCAATCGCGCCCGGTGCGCCGCTGGTCCATGACGACGCCGCCCCCGGCAATATGTGCTACGACTGGGAACTCGGCGACGAGGCGGATGTCGATGCGGAATTCAAGAATGCCGCCCATGTCGTCTCCATCGACCTGACCAACAACCGACTGGTCCCGAATGCGATGGAACCGCGCGCGGCCATCGGCGACTACAACAAGGGAACCGGCGAATACACGCTCTATACGACCAGCCAGAACCCCCATGTCATTCGCCTGCTGATGGGGGCGTTCGTACTGCAGTTGCCAGAACACAAGCTGCGCGTCGTCGCCCCGGATGTCGGCGGTGGCTTCGGCTCCAAGATCTATCACTATGCCGAAGAAGCCATCGTCACCTGGGCGGCTGGGCAGATTCGTCGTCCGGTGAAATGGACCGCCGAACGGTCGGAAAGCTTCATGTCCGACGCCCATGGCCGCGACCATATCAGCCATGCCGATCTGGCACTGGATGCGGACGGGAAATTTCTGGGTCTCAAGGTCTATACCAAGGCGAATATGGGGGCCTATCTCTCCACCTTTTCGACCTGCGTGCCGACCTATCTCTATGCGACACTACTGGCCGGGGTCTATACGACGCCGAAGATCTACGCCAATGTGAAGGCGATCTTCACCAATACCGTGCCGGTCGACGCCTATCGCGGGGCCGGACGGCCGGAGGCAAGCTATCTGCTGGAACGCCTCGTCTCCAAGGCTGCCAAGCAGCTTGGCATGGATCAGGTGGAAATCCGCCGCCGCAATTTTATCCCGGCAGACGCCTTCCCCTACCAGACCCCGGTCGCCCTGCAATATGACAGCGGCGATTACGAGGCGACACTGAACAAGGCGCTGGAACTCTCCAAATGGAGTGACTTCGCTGCCCGAAAGAAGGAAGCCGCATCACGCGGCAAACTGCGCGGCATCGGGATATCGACCTATGTCGAGGCTTGCGGGATCGCCCCTTCCGCCGTCGTCGGGTCGCTCGGCGCACGTGCCGGTCTGTTTGAATCCGCCAATGTGCGCGTACATCCGACAGGGTCCGTGACGATCTATACCGGATCGCACAGCCACGGTCAGGGGCATGAAACCACCTTCGCACAGCTCGTCTCCGAGACATTGGGCATTCCGCTGGACAACATCACCATTGACCATGGCGATACCAACCGCATCGCGTTCGGCATGGGCACCTATGGCTCGCGGTCATTGGCCGTCGGTGGCGAGGCGATCATGAAGGCGCTGGGCAAGGTGATCGACAAGGCCAGCAAGATCGCCGCCCATCTGATGGAAGCCTCGCCGGAGGATGTCGAGTTCAAGGACGGCAAATTCACCGTCGCCGGGACCGACAAGGAAGTCGATTTCGGCACGGTGGCGCTAACCGCCTATGTGCCGCACAACTTCCCGCACGAAACCCTGGAACCGGGACTGGAGGAAAACGCCTTCTACGACCCGTTGAACTTCACCTATCCTGGTGGCTGTCATATCTGCGAGGTGGAAATCGACCCAGATACCGGCACGACCCAGGTTGTCGGCTTCACCGCCGTGGATGATGTCGGACGGGTTATCAATCCGATGATCGTCGAGGGTCAGATCCATGGTGGCCTTGCCCAGGGGATCGGCCAGGCATTGCTGGAATCCTGCGAATATGACGACAGCGGCCAGTTGATCTCCGGCTCCTATATGGATTACTGCATGCCACGCGCCGACAATCTGCCGGACTTCATCGCGACCACGGAAAGCACGCTCTGTGCCCATAACTCGCTCGGCGTGAAGGGCTGCGGCGAGGTCGGGGCCATCGGCTCCCCGCCCGCCGTGATCAATGCAGTTCTCGACGCCTTGCAGGATGTCGGGGTTGAAGACATTTCCATGCCCGCAACGCCCCAGAAAATCTGGCAGGCCATCCAGTCGGCCCGTGTGCCGATGGCGGCTGAATAAACGGCGCTGGTCAGAAAGGACAAACCGTCATGTATGAATTCTCCTATCACTCACCCGCCAGTGCCGCCGATGCGGCTGCCGCCATTGGTACCGCTGCGGATCCCAAAGTTCTCGCCGGGGGCCAGACACTGATCCCGACGATGAAACAGCGCCTCGCCTCACCCAGCGACGTGATTTCGCTACGCGGCTGTCGTGACCTCGTCGGCATCGCCGTCGATGGATCGACCGTCACCATCGGGGCGATGACCACCCATGCCGCCGTCGCCGCCTCGACGGAAGTACAGAAGGCGATCCCAGCCCTCGCCTCACTGGCAGGAGGTATCGGCGACCCGCAGGTCCGCAATCGCGGCACCATCGGCGGGTCGGTTGCCAATAACGACCCGGCAGCGGATTACCCCTCTGCCCTGCTCGCCCTTGGTGCAACCGTGGTGACAACCAAACGGGAAATCTCTGCGGAAGATTTCTTCACCGGCATGTTCGAAACCGCACTGTCGGAGGATGAGGTCATCACTTCAATACGCTTCCCGATCCCGAAAGCGGCAGCCTATGCAAAGTTCGACAATCCGGCCTCCCGCTATGCTCTGGTTGGTGTTTTCATTGCCCAGACAGGGAAAGGAACCCGCGTCGCAGTAACCGGTGCCGGGCAGGATGGCGTCTTCCGGGCAACCGACATCGAATCTCAAATCGACGCCGGGCAAGCGCCAGACAGCAGCGGCATCGACGAAAATTCGCTGAATGCCGACATCCACGCCTCTGCGGCCTATCGCAAGCACCTGATTGGCGTCATGGCCCGCCGCGCCCTCGCCGCCTGCTGATACCCTGCCCCATCCTGGCAGGTAAGAATCCCGGAAGTCATCGGACCAAATTCGATGGCTTCCGGGACTACATTCAAGAAGAGCGGCGTTTCCAGTCAGTATTCTTCAAATCCGCTTTTCCTAGCGTTACCAGACGCTGCCCTGAATACAACTGCCAAAACTGTTGAAACCCGACTGCGAATGCGGCTACCTTTTCACTGGGTGTGGGAGGCGGGTTCGGATGGGTACAGGGCTTACGCTTGATGAACTGAATGTGGTGCGTGACAGGTTATCAGACGAAATTGGCCGCGATCTGGCGGATAGTCTTGTCTGGGCCAGCCGCAAACGCGGTGAATTCGATCTCGACATGCATCTGCTGATAAATGACGGGGTTAATGACCTGACCCCCGAAAAGCGACGGCGGGTTCTGGAATTGCTTGATACGCTGGCGGCGGGTCCGGAACAGCCACTTCTGGAACCGTAACAGATCGCAACATTCCGAAATTCTGCGAAACACCTTGTGACTTGGCCCGAACCGTGACCTGTGGCAGTTATGCTTGCCATCATCAATCATAACGACGCAACCGGTTTCACCCCATGTCCGATCAGCCCATTGCCGCCGTGATCCTTGCCGCCGGGAAGGGGACGCGCATGAAGTCCGAACGGCCCAAGGTCTTGCATGAAATCGCGTGCCTGCCCCTGATCGGCCATATCCTGGCATCCGTTGCCACCCTGCAAACGGCAAAGAGCGTTGTCGTCGTCGGCCCGGATATGGAAAGCGTCTCCCAGGCCGTCGCGCCAATCCCGACTGCCATCCAGCACGACCGGCTCGGCACGGCGGATGCGGTAAAGGCGGCACGCGATCTGCTGGCGGATTTCCATCAGGGAACCGTTCTGATCGTTTTCGGTGACACGCCCTTCATCGCACCCGATACGCTGGCCGAAATGGTCAAAGCACGAGAGGCCGGACCCGCTATCGTCGTGCTGGGCTTCACCCCGCATGATCCGACAGGATATGGCCGCCTCGTCACCGATGCCCAGGGCGGGCTGCAGGCGATCATAGAACACAAGGATGCGGATGCGGATACACTGCGCATCCGCTTATGCAATTCTGGCGTCATGGCGATAGAGGCAGCACGTCTTTTCGACCGGATCGACCGGATCGGAAACGACAATGCCAACGGAGAATTCTACCTGACAGATATAGTGGCGCTGGCGCGCCAGGATGGTCTGGACTGCGCTGTGATCCGGGCGGATGAATCGGAACTGCGCGGGATCAATTCCCGCGCCGAACTGGCGATGGCCGAAGTTGCCTGGCAGGATAGCGCACGACGCGCGGCAATGGAGAATGGCGCGACCCTGCTGGACCCCGCGACGGTTTATTTCGCCTGGGATACCGTGATCGGCCAGGATGTAACGATTGGCCAGAATGTCGTCATCGGCCCCGGTGTGGTACTGGAAGACAATGTGACGGTGAAAGCCTTCAGCCATCTGGAAGGCTGCATCGTCCGATCTGGCGCGGTCATCGGACCGTTTGCGCGGCTGCGACCCGGTGCGGAAATCGGCACGGATGCGCGGATCGGCAATTTCGTCGAGGTGAAGAACGCCATCTTCGGCCCCGGTGCGAAGGCGAACCACCTGAGCTATATCGGTGATGCCACCGTCGGCGCAAAGGCAAACATCGGGGCCGGGACGATCACCTGCAATTACGACGGATATCTGAAGCACCGCACGGTGATCGAGGAAGAGGCTTTCATCGGTTCCAATTCCGCACTTGTCGCTCCAATCACGATCGGGGCACGGGCCCTGGTCGGTGCCGGATCAACGATCACCCGCGATGTCGCGCCTGACGCACTGTCCCTTGCGCGGGGGGAACAGAAAGACACGCCCGGTCTGTCGGCAACACTGCGTCGCCGACTTAAGTCACGCAAGGAAGCATTGAAGAAATCCTGATTTCAACTCAAAAGGTTAGAGAAAAATATGTGTGGAATCATCGGTATTCTCGGTAAATCGGATGTCGCCCCGATCCTGGTGGACGGATTGAAGCGGCTGGAATATCGCGGATACGACTCCGCCGGGATCGCGACCCTGGTCGGCTCTTCTATCGACCGTCGCCGTGCCGAAGGGAAACTGCACAATCTGGCGACGGTGCTGGAGACTCATCCGCTAGGCGGGACGACTGGGATCGGTCATACCCGCTGGGCAACCCATGGCGTTCCATCGGAGGCCAATGCCCATCCCCATGCGACGGGTCGCGTCGCCATCGTCCACAATGGCATCATCGAGAACTATCAGGAACTGCGCGACGGGCTGTCCGGCAAGGGCATTTCCTATACCAGCCAGACCGATACCGAGGTCGTAGCCCATCTCGTTTCGGACTTCCTGGAGCAGGGTCTGAGTCCTCGGGATGCGGTGGCGCGCACCATGCCGATGCTGGACGGTGCCTTTGCCTTCGTGATGATCTTCGCCGACGTGCCCGATATGATGATCGGTGCCCGACGCGGCAGCCCGCTTGCAATCGGCTATGGCGAGGGAGAGATGTTCTTCGGTTCCGACGCATTGGCGCTGGCCCCGATGACCCGGCGCATCAGCTATATGGAAGAAGGCGACTGGGCTGTCGTGACGCCGAGCGGCGCGGATGTGTTCAGTACGGATGGCCGACCGGTAACCCGCAAGATTGTCGAGACCGCCGTCTCCGGTGCGATGATCGGCAAGGGCAACTATCGCCATTTCATGCAGAAGGAAATCCATGAGCAGCCCGCCGTGATCGGCGATACGCTGCATACCGTCCTCAATCCGGCAACACAGACCATCACCCTGCCCGACCTGCCCTTTGATCTGGCCACCATCCCGAAGATCACCATCGGGGCCTGTGGCACCGCTTCCTATGCCGGGATGGTGGCGAAATACTGGATTGAGGGTCTGGCACGGCTGCCGGTGGAGGTCGATGTCGGCTCCGAGTTACGCTACCGTGAAACACCGCTGCCCCAGGGCGGTCTCGCGCTGTTCATCAGCCAGTCCGGCGAGACCATGGATACGCTGGAGGCGCTGCGTTACGCCAGACGTGAGGGGCAGCATATCCTGTCCATCATCAATGTTCCTGAATCAACCATCGCACGGTCTTCGGATGCGGTGCTTCAAACCCTGGCGGGGCCGGAGATCGGGGTTGCCTCGACCAAGGCCTTCACCACGCAATTGACCGTGCTGGCCTGCCTTGCCATCGCAACGGCGAAGGCACGGGGTGTGTTGAGCCGCGCACGGGAGGCGGAACTGGCCGCCGCTCTGGCAGAAGTGCCGGGTCGGGCGGCGGAGGTGCTGAACCACGACGACTATATCCGCGAGATCGCTCATACCGTCGCCGAGGCGCGGGACGTCTTTTTCATGGGGCGCGGCAGTTCCTTCCCCATCGCCTTGGAAGGCGCGCTTAAACTCAAGGAAATCTCCTATATCCATGCCGAGGGCTATCCGGCGGGCGAGATGAAGCACGGTCCCATCGCCCTGATCGAGGAAGATGTCCCGATCATCATGATCGCCCCGTCCGGCCCGTTATTCGAAAAGACAGCCTCCAACGTGCAGGAAATGGTCAGTCGCGGTGGGCGCGTGATCTTCCTGTCCGATGCTAACGGGATCGCGAAGATGACCCGCATGGCAAAACCCTTCGCCAGCATCGAGCTGCCCAAAGTCGACCCGTTCGTCGCCCCGATCCTCTACACGATTCCGGTGCAACTGCTGGCCTATCACACCGCCGTCCTGAAAGGCACCGACGTAGACCAGCCTCGCAACCTCGCCAAGGCGGTGACGGTGGAATAAACCTCAGCCGTCGCTGGCTCCCGATGGCAGCGGGGTCAGGCTGGGGGCGACGGGCAGCGTCGGTGCTGCGGGGGTAGATGGAACTGCATCGATACCATGCACGACGTCAAGCGCTTCAAAATTCGGCGAGAGCAGTCCGCCATCCCGGATATCGTTGATGACGTCGATCAGGTCCGATGTCTGGTTGGACATGGCGATGGCGACGGCGGCCAGGCCGATTGCCTTGGCCGGGTCATGGCCGATCTTGTCGGTAACCTCCTGCCCGAAATTCGGATCGCCCAGCCGTCCCGCCGCAGCTGCGACCCGGATCAGCGCCTGATAGCGCGGTACGGCAAAGCCGCCATCAACGGTGCGGGGCAGTGCCGTATCCTCCGGCGGTTCCGGTATCCGGGCTGCGGTATCATAGGCACCGAGCAGATCCCCCGCCGCCAGTTGCGCGAGTGAAATCGACAGCAGGGCTGAATTGAACCCCGGCGCGTCCCGATGTTCGAAGGCGATCCGGTAGGCGGCGCTGATCGTCTTCTGCGCGTCCTCTATGCGCCCGCGCCGTGCCTCGGCAATCGCGATCTGCACCAGAGCCTGGACCCTGGCGATGTCTCCCGGCAGGACATCCGTCAGGTCCCTGGCTCGGCTGAAAATGGCTTGGTCGGCACTTTCCAGACCAACACGGATCTGGGTCCGGAGGACGAGATCAAGCGCATCAGGCACATAATCCGGCAAAGACGGCCAACCTGTCGGGTCGAGGGCTTCGGCCAGCAGGGCACTGGCCCCTTCCGGATCTTCCTCCAGCCCGCGACCAAAGGCGACCGGGGCCATCACCTGAGCGCGCATGCCGACATAGGGAATGTATTCCTTCAACACCAGCGCCTCGGCAAGTTTCCCCTGGGAAATCAGCACCCGCCCCATGTCCAGCAGCGCGGCAGCGCGCGGTACATCCTCGGTGATCTTGAATGCCCCTTCGAAGGCATCTTTCAGGCGTCCGACCTGAGTCTGCTGCGAGACCAGGAATGTGATCACATCGAATCTCAGTGACTGATCCTCGACCCGCTCCGCCTCTTCCATCGCAAGCAGGAACAGAGGTACGGCGGCGTCGATATTGCGCCTGCCCAGCGCACCGGAAACAGCGGCGAGCGCCCGTGCCCGATCCGCCCCTTCCGGGATCAGCCGGACCACCGCCATGCCGCCGCGCTGGTTTCCGGCCTCCACCATCCGGGCGGCCAGCATCGTCAGGGCCTCCAGCCGCCCGTCACTGGGACCATCGACAATATCACGCTGCGCGATGGTGAATGCCTGCTGGGCGCTGGCAACATCATCGGCGGCCAGCAGGGCGGCACCGATATCCATCAGAATCCCGGCGCGCTCAAAAACACTGATTTCCAGACGGCGCGCCTCTTCCAGTGTCTCACGCAGAACGAGGGCAACCTCCTGGCGGGTTGCCGCATCGTCCTGTCGGGCCAGGGTCAGGGAAGCGACCTCCCGCAGGGCACGCACCCGCGCTGCGCGGTCCGGAATACGTTGGGCCGTCTGCATCGCCGCCTGTGGCAGGCCCAGTTCGGCCAGCCGCGTGGCGACCTCATGCAGGATCGTATCGCCCTCCCGCACCGTATCCGGGGTCACATCAAGCGTCTGCCATTCCACGACGGCCTGGTCGAGCCAGTCGCGCGCCATGACTGGATCCTTCAACACGATCTTGGTGTAATCGGATATCCAGATAAAGGAACGGGCACGCCAGACCGTATCGGTTATCCGCCGGGCGATTTCCACCGCGCGCTCCATCTGCCCCCTGGCAAGATAGGCGCGCACCACGCCGCTCTGTGCTAGCCCCACATCCTCGTCGGATTCCAGTGCCGCAACGGCAAGAAACTGTAAGCGCAGCAGGGCATCGGCCATCACCGCCAGGGTCACAGGATCAACCTCACTTGCCCGGTAGGACTCGGGTGGGTCAAAGGTCGGTCTTGCGATATCGTCCGCCGGTGTAGGTTCGGTCTGCGCCCAGACCCCGTCTGTACCCATCCCAGCCGTGACCATGCCGAAGATCAGCAGCAGGGCCGGAACGAGTTGATAACGCCGCCCCGACCATCCGGGGGCGGTGTCAGGCCTCGTCGGCAAAGACTCGGTTGAGGATCGTATCCACATGCTTCACGTGGTAGCCCATGTCGAACAGCGCGTCGATAGCATCGTCACTCAAATGCTGTGCCACATCTGCATCCGCTTTCAGCAGATCTTGAAAAGATGTGCCGGTTTTCCAGCTTTCCATCGCATTGCGCTGCACTGTGCGATAGGCATCCTCGCGGCTCATACCGGCCTGCGTCAGTTGCAGCAGCACACGCTGGGAATTGTGCAAACCGCCAAGACGATTCAGATTGGCCATCATCTCTTCGGGATAGACCACCAGTTTCTCGACCACGCCCGCCAGCCGATTCAGGGCAAAATCGAGGGTCACCGTTGCATCCGGCCCGATCATCCGCTCGACCGAGGAATGGGAGATGTCCCGCTCATGCCACAGGGCGACATTCTCCAGTGCGGGGAAGGCATAGGCCCGCACCATCCGGGCAAGACCCGTCAGATTCTCCGTCAGCACCGGATTGCGCTTGTGCGGCATCGCCGAGGAACCTTTCTGGCCGGGGGAGAAGAATTCCTCTGCTTCGCGCAGTTCCGTGCGCTGCAAATGGCGGATTTCAATCGCCAGATTTTCGATGGAACCCGCGATCACCGCCAGCGTGGCGAAGAAATGCGCATGCCGGTCGCGTGGGATCACCTGGGTGGACATCGGTTCCGGGGTCAGGCCCAGCTTGTCCGCGACATAGGCCTCCACCGCCGGGTCGATATTGGCGAAGCTGCCGATGGCACCGGAAATCGCGCAGGTGGCGATATCGGCACGCGCGGCAAGCAACCGGGTCTTGTTGCGAAGAAAGGCCGCATAGTGCCCGGCCAGCTTGATACCAAAAGTCGTCGGCTCGGCATGGATGCCGTGGGACCGACCGATACACACGGAATTCTTGTGCTCGATGGCGCGGGTCTTCAGGGCGGTCAGCAGCCGGTCGAGATCGCCCAGCAGCAGGTCAGCGGCCTGAACCATCTGCACCGCAAGGCAGGTATCCAGAACATCGGAGGATGTCATGCCCTGATGTACGAAACGGGAATCAGGTCCGATATGCTCGGCCAGTTCGGTCAGGAAGGCGATGACGTCATGTTTGGTCTCACGCTCGATCTCATCGATCCGGTCAATCCGTTCCTGTGTGTAGGGCTTGTTGCCATTCGCCCAGACGGCAGCAGCAGAGGCTTTCGGGATCACGCCGCGCTCAGCCAGCGCATCACAGGCATGGGCCTCAATCAGGAACCAGATATGGAACCGGTTGGCCGGTTCCCAGATCACGGTCATTTCCGGGCGGCTGTAACGTGGAATCATGAAACTCGTATCCTTATTGTATGGCTATGGACTGGTATGGCCTGGATCAGGGAACTTGCGGTTTATCGCCCCCATAGAGGCCGATGTTGAAGGCAATGGAAATCCGAGCGCCCTCGCCCCGGAACGGATCGACGAAATGCTGCAACCAACTGGGAAACAGCAGCATCAGTCCAGGCGACGGCTCAATCTTCAGCTTCTCGCCAAAGGGCGAACCCGGCAGCGGGATCATCTCCACCGCCAGACGCGGGTCCATGAAACTGAGCGTGCCGTTGAAATCCGTATCATCCGGATCGGGCGTGCCGGTATCGAGATAGACGATGCCGGAAACCATGGAGGAATGGTGCGTATGTAGGCGGTGGAAGCCGCCCCGGCGGCTGATATTGGCCCAGGCGGTGATCTGCGCCTTGCCGGTAAAAGTCTGCCCGCCGCCCATCTGCGCCAGATAGTCCGTCAATGCGACCCCGATGCGCTCCTTCAGGGTGCCGATCGCCGCGCCGTCCCATTTCATCAGATCGGTTTCGGAATGCCAGCCATTCACCAGCGCCCGGCGCATGCCGTCCGGCTGCGCAAGTTCCTTCGTCAGTACGATCTCTTTCAGCGCGCCCAGCAGTTCCGGCTCATCGAGCCTGCGCGTCAGGATCGGCGTCGGCCATGCGAGCAGCATGCCATTGGGCAGTTTCTGATGCAGTGCCATGGCGGAAACCCGACCTTGCGAATCCAAGCCTGTCTTTACCCCCAGTCGCGCCGGGTGGCAAGGGATGGGCCTCGCACAACAAGACTAACCCTGCGTGGCGATGCGCGGGCGGCCGAAGGCGGTGGCGGAAATGCGGCTTTCGATGAAGACGGCGAAGGAACCGGCGACGGTGGCGATGCGGTCGTCGCGGGAGGTCTCGACCTTCACTTCCAGCGCGCCCGCCTCATCGGCACGGCTGCGGGCTTCTGCTTCCGCCAGGGCCAGGGCCTTGGCCGCCGCCGTCTCCAGATCGCGGAAATCCTCGATTCCCGACAGACCATGCACCCGATAGAGCCCTTCCGCCGGGGCGGTGATCAGGAGCTGCACCCGCTGGCTGACCCCGCCCGCTACCGCACCGACGGCGTTGCAGACCTCGGCATGGCGCGGCACATCGAATTCGGTATTCAGGCGGCGGGCGATTTCCGGATAATAGGTCTCGGCAGGCGCGCCGATGCCGATCAGCGGGCGGCGCAGATGGACCTCAAACCCGACCAGGGCTTCGGCATCCGCCTTGCGGCTGGCATCGGCAAAGGCGGTATCCATGAAGCGGCGCGCGCTGCGGCCCGGCGTTTCGGCCATCACCGCCTCGACGATGGCGATGCAGGATTGCACCGTCAGCCGGTCGATCACGGCGCGCGCGAGGGCCTCCCCGCTCTCCGCTAGCGGCAGGCCGGGTCGCCGCTCGGTACGGGCGGTCAGTCCGGCGCAGAGGATGGCGGCATCCGCATTCCACGCCGATTGCAACCCCAGCACATGGGCGGCATCGGACGGCGTGAAGCCGGACAGGATCACCAGTCCCCGATCCACGAGCCGCAGCAGCGGCTGTTCCGGCGCGCGCCCGGCCAGCAGCTGCTCCAGCGATTTCGGGCCGTCCTGCAGCATCTCCCACACCCGCTGCTCGCCCCGACTCAGTGTCCCGCCGCGCCGCTCGCGCAGCTTGACCGCGAAGATGCCGTCATTGGGCTTCGACCACATCCGGTCCATCTGCACCTGCAGCGTGCCCAGAACATCCGGATAGTCCCGCGCCAGCAGGCTGATCGGCACGCGGCGGCGGGGGCCGACTCGCAGAGCGCGCTCCTCATCCAGGCCGATCTCACTATCCCCACCCAGGCCGACCGTATGCACCGCAATCGCCTCGACCATCGTGCGATAGCCGCCTACGAAAGCCCCATCCGGGGCCAGCACGGGCTTAGCGTCCTTCAGGACGGCGATATCCGTCGTGGTGCCGCCGATATCGGAAATCACGCAATCATCCCGCCCGCTCAGGAACTGCGCCCCCACGACGCTCGCCGCCGGGCCGCTCAGGATCGTCTCGACCGGTCGGGTCAGCGCGGTATCGGCGGAAATCAGCGACCCGTCCCCCTTCACCACCATCAGCGGTGCCTTGATCCCGTGGGTGTCCAGCATCCCCCCGACCGCGACGATCAACTGCTGGATCAGCGGGACAAGCCGGGCATTCAGCAGGGCCGTCAGCGCCCGGCGTGGCGCATCGAGGGCCGAGGCAAGTTCATGGGCACAGGTAACGGGCAGATCGGTCTGGGCGCGCACCGCATCGCGCACGGCAACCTCATGACCGGGATTCCGGACCCCGAAATAGCCGCAGATCGCCACCGCCGACACCCGCTCCGACAAGGCGCGGATCTTCGGCAGGGCGCTTTCCAGATCCAGCTTCTCCCGCTCCTGCCCGTCGGGCAGATGGCCGCCCGGCAGAAAGAGCACCGGATCGCTCCCCATCGCCTGACGCAGACCCGCGCGGTCCAGCGCCTTTTCATCCTGCCCGATCAGGATCAGCCCGACCGGAAAGCCGTGCTGTTCCACAATCGCATTGGTCGCCAATGTGGTGGAGAGCGAGACGAGGCCGATATCAGAGGGGCTGAAATCCGGCAGCATCGCCAGCGCCGCCGCCGTCGCCTCGCTGACGCAGATCGACAGGTCATGCTTCGACGTCAGCGCCTTGGCAGACGCGATGACGCTGCGGGTCTCATCATCGAACAGGACGGCATCCGTATAGGTCCCACCCGTATCAATCCCCAGAAGCACCGCCATGGTCGAACCCGATCCTCATTTCAGAAAACCCGCATATCGCCTCTTCGCACCACCCCCCGCCCCCGTCAATCGCCGTTTCGCCACTTCCTAGCGGGTTCACGACAATCGGCGAAGTCCTGCTGAGATTCGCGCAAAAGTAATTGAAAGAGTTTTTGATAAATATTTCTATAAATAAAAATTCAACTAATTTTCACATTCATAATAATTATGAAAATAAAACTCAATTTTATAAACAAAAATTATTATTATAAAATTTATAACATACTTCTTGGAATAAAAAATTCTTCTATCATAGAAACATACCATCCTAATATTTCGCTAATTTCTTTAAGGTCTTTTCTAGTTTGTGTAATATACATAAATTTATTATATTCATTTGGTAAATTATTATTTCTGGAACGAGAATTTTTATCTAACAGAAATTCCCAGGCGATCTTATATTGATTTATTTCGAATGAGGATCCAATTGGAGCAATAAATTTTTGTATATCGCCCAATGTAAGCTCATCCGATCTTGCTTTATCGTACTTATCTTTGGATAGATGCCTCATTGCACACAGAACCAATATTATTCTATTAATTCTTGTAAATTCATCTTTTGTAGAAGAATAAATTAAAATAATATCGGAAAAAATTTTCTCAATAGTTCTAAGGTTCGCATTATAGTAAACGCATAAATTGCATAAACTTTCTTTTATTATTTTATCTTCTTCATAATCATAACTAATCTCCATTTCATTCCAAAGAAAAGATATATATTTATCTATATGAACACGTTTATTATCTCGTTGAATCGGTAACACCGCACGAATATCATGGAATTTCTCAAGATATTTCCAAGCATCAATATCTGAACCATATGTACCATTAACAGCAGCAACCAATTGATTCATATTGCTTACCAGAACAAAGACTACATCTTCGACAGAGAATAAATGCTTAATCTTTTCCAACACCTCCAAAGCATAAGAAGGGCGACATCGATCCAGCTCATCAATAATAAACACCAAAGGCCGCCGCGTAGTATCGCCACTTTTAGTTTTCTTTTTCGATAATTGCTTTGCAAGCGCGGAAAGGGCAATTCGAAAAGAAACAATGGTTTCCTGTTCTTCTCTCGCTTCACCAAGTTTTGTCTTAACCGCGGATTCCAGACCGTCACCTATCTCCTGCCCTACCGCATCCACAGATTGTGTTAAAATACCCTTCATTTGCTGTAAACTTTCAGCATTTACTAACCAGCTTGTAAGCATCTGAATTAAAAGCCGACTTGCAACCGGCAATGCAGCACGACCAATTTTTGCACCCATTTCAGTGAAAGCTAAAAGCTTTGATTTATCTTCTTCATCGTCACGTAAGTTATCTTCGCCCAACGCGATGATTTCTGCTGCAATGGAGATAAATGGATTTTCTGAATGATCGTTTGCAAACGCATCGTAATAGATGACCGGTACCGATTGGCTGCGAAGATATCCCTCCCATTGTCTAGCAAAAGTTGACTTACCGCTTCCCCAAGGTCCGTCCAGCACCAAAGTAAGCGGTTGCGATAAACCGCAGATCATATTGGTAAGGCGTTCTCCAAATTCACTGTAACCGAAAATATCATTCTCAACCGTAAAACCTTCGGTTGGTTTTATTTCCCGTTTTCGGGGTATTAAGAGCATCGCAATTCCCTATTTTCTATCAATCCAAGGATTCTTAATATAAACTTATTCTATTCAGCAACCAAGGAATTTTTATTTTTCAAAAATGTTGTTAAAGTTGTATCGTAGATTTTACAGCTTAATTTCCAAAGCCTGTTTTGATGTCGTTTAATATAGATAAATCCCTTATCGGAATTGTTCCCAAAGAATTGCCTCTATCCGATACCTCGCTCTTCCGAACCTCAAAATGAGTATAAATATATGATATCCCTGCGACTAAGGAATACCTTAGCCTCAAAGTCAGACAAGAAAAAAGTGGGGTGGCTGATGGGACTTGAACCCACGACCTCCGGAATCACAATCCGGCGTTCTAACCAACTGAACTACAGCCACCGCAGTGGGGGCGATTGAGGCGCAGAGCGCATCGACCCGACGGCGGCGCTTTTACGCCGTGGCGGGGGTGGCGTCAAGCAATGGCAATGGCGCTGCGCGATATTTGCGCGGGGAGTGGAACCCTGTCGGGCCTTCACCAGGCACCGCTCGCCAGCCCGTCGCCCGAATGCGACGCCGCGCGCCAAAACGCCTTGTCGTCCCTCCGGGGGACGGCATAGTCTCTGGCTTCGATATGCGACCGACTGTCAGGGAGAACCGAACCATGCTGACCCTCGCCTCCGGAATGAGCCGCCTGGGCACCGAAACCGCCTTTGACGTTCTGGCCAAGGCCAATGCGCTGGCGGCGCAGGGGGCGGACATGATCAATCTGGGGATCGGTCAACCGGATTTCCCGACACCGCCGCATATCGTGGAGGCCGGGATCAAGGCGCTGCGGGACGGCCATCACGGCTATACACCCGCCAACGGAATCCCGGCGCTGCGCCAGGCGGTCAGTGCCGACCTGCACCGTCGCCACGGGGTCGAAGTCGATCCGGGCCGCGTCGTCGTCGTGCCCGGTGGCAAGGTGACGATGTTCTTTGCCATGCTGATGTTCGGTGAGCCGGGGGCAGAGATCATCTATCCCGATCCGGGTTTCCCGATCTATAAATCCGCCATCGACTTCACCGGCGCGACGGCAGTGCCCCTGCCGCTGCGGGAGGAGAACGGATTTGCCTTCTCCGCCGAGGAACTTCTGTCCCTGATCACGCCCAGAACGCGCCTGATCATCATCAACAGCCCGGCAAACCCGACCGGTGGTGTCACCCCGGTCGAGGAGATGGACAAGCTGGTCGCGGGCCTCGCCGCGCATCCGAATGTGGCGATCCTGAGCGACGAGATCTATTCCTGCATGCTCTATGACGGGCGGGAGCATCGCTCCATCCTGACCTATCCTGAAATGGCAGACCGGGCGATCATGCTGGACGGCTGGTCCAAGACCTATGCCATGACCGGCTGGCGCGCGGGCTTTGCGGTCTGGCCGGAAGCGCTGGCAGAGAAGGCGACTCGGCTGGCCATCAATGACCATTCCTGCGTCAACGCGGCCACGCAATATGCCTGCATTGCGGCCCTAGAAGGGCCACAGGATGCGGCCGTCGCCATGGTCAAAGCCTTCGACGAACGCCGTCGCGCCACGGTCGAGGCACTGAATGCGCTGCCGGGCGTAAGCTGCATCGAGCCGGGCGGGGCCTTCTATGCCTTCCCGAATATCAGCAAGACCGGCAGGGATGCCCGAACGATGCAGAACGACCTGATCGAGAAAGCCCATGTTGCCACCATCGCCGGAACCAGTTTCGGTGCCCATGGCGAGGGGTATCTGCGGATTTCCTATGCGAATTCAAAGGAAAACATCCTGCGCGCCATCACGCGGATCGGCGACTATCTGGCGGGTTAGGCGTCACTCATGTGACGCATCCGACCTGAAGAAACACCGGACGAGTCATTCCCTCGAAGGCGGGAGGCCTGGGCTGCATGCGCCAATAGTGCCCGCCGCTCTGGACCCCGTATCAAGTACGGGGTGACGATAAAATGCCAATGTCGAAGAACCATTATTGTGTCAGCAAATCCATCATCTTCGGCCTGTCCAACCTGTCCGACACGGATTATACTCGCCGCCATGCTGATCGCGACCTTCAATGTGAATTCCATCAAGGCCCGCCTGCCCCGCATCCTCGAATGGCTTGAGGAGGCGAAGCCCGATATTGCCCTGCTGCAGGAGTTGAAATGCGTCGATGACGACTTTCCGCGCCTGGAAATCGAGGGGCTTGGTTATCAGGCGGCGGTGCATGGCCAGAAGACCTATAACGGCGTCGCCATCCTGTCGCGCCACCCGATAGAAGATGTGACGCGCGGCCTGCCCGGCGATGAGGGCGACCCACAGTCACGCTATATCGAAGCGACGATCCAGGGGCTGCGCGTTGCCTCGATCTATCTGCCCAATGGCAATCCGGTCGACAGCGAGAAATATCCCTACAAGCTGCGCTGGATGGAACGGCTCTGCGATCACATCCGCACCTCTGTCCTGCCGCGCGAAATTCCGACGGTGCTGGGCGGGGATTACAATGTCTGTCCGACCGACGACGATGTCTACGACCCCGTCGGCTGGGCGAATGACGCGCTCTGCCTGCCCGACAGCCGCAACCGGTTCCGGCGGCTGCTCAACCTGGGCCTGACCGAGGCCTATCGCGCGCTGCACCCGCATGAGGCGCACCGCTATTCCTACTGGGACTATGTGAAGGGACGCTGGCAGAAGGATGAGGGGGTTCGCATCGATCACCTGCTGCTCTCCCCCCAGGCCGCCGACCGTCTGGTCGCCTGCGACATCGACAAGACACCGCGGGCGAAGGAAAAACCCTCCGACCATACACCGGTCTGGTGTCGCCTGGATGGCGGTTCGGACGCCTGACCCGTGACCGGTTCCGACACGCTGGTTCTACAAAGCCACAATTTCCAGGTCCTGCGCGGCTGGATCGGGCAATGCGCCGACAGCACGCGGCGTTGGGCCGAGGCACGGGGTTATGACTATCGCTTTCTGGGGGACGAGATTTTCGATCTGCTGCCGGACGCTCTGCGCCTGAAACTGCTGGGGCGGATGCCGATCCAGGCCGATCTGGCCCGCCTGCTGCTGCTGCGCGATGCGCTGGAGGACGGCTATCGCCGGGCGGTCTGGATCGATGCGGATGTCCTGATCTTCGCCCCCGACCGGCTGGACCTCGACAGCATCCCCGAAAGCCAGGCCTTCGGGCGCGAACTCTGGGTCGAGGAGGATATCGCCGGACGGCTGAAGACATGGCGCAACGCCCATAATGCGATCTGCCTGTTCCGGCAGGGCGACCCGGTCCTCCCCTTCCTGATCCATACCACGGAATGCATCCTCGCGCGCATCGACCCGGACGCGATCGCGCCGCAGATCGTCGGCCCCAAACTCCTCACCGCCCTGGACACTATTGCAGGATTCGGTCGGATCGACACGGTCGGCGCGGCAAGCCCGCCCGTGCTCCGGGATATCGACCAGGGCGGCGGCCCGGCCCTGGATGCCCTCCACACCGCGATTGCCAAGGACAAGCTCCCGCCCCCGGCCGCACTCAATCTCTGCGCCTCACTGAATTCCGGCGTCGAGGCACAGGCGCGACTGGACCGTGTCGTGGCGCGGTTGCTGGAGCGGGGTCGGGTGTGAATCTGAGTCGGTGTTCCGCCCGGATGAGTGGTCCCGGCGCGGATGGGAAGCGGGTAGTGGTGGAGCATACGGACTCCAATCACAACCCGTTTTCTTACCTTCGGTGAACAGGTCAATCAGTGCATGCGTCGAGACCGTCTAACCCGCGGAAATAGTACCTCTGGACCTGATATTCACCTGCCTTTATAGTTCTGTTCGTGAATGGTGGACCTTTGCTGCCGAGACGGACAATTTCCGCAATCAGGGCGAGATATAAGCAAAAGTATAATTATAAAAGGGGCTGTCCCAGATAACCCGGTTTGGGGGTTATCATGGGGTCCATGCGCAAGAGCCGTCTGAGTCACTACAAGCAGGATCGTTTGATCGAGCATTTTGTCGCCGGGACGACGGCTCGTACGGCAGCTTGTCTTTGTGGCGTGAACCGCAAGACAGCGGCGTTCTATTATCATCGGTTGCGCGAGGTCATCGCCTATGAGCTTGAGGCCGAAAGCGAGGCGATGTTCGGTGGCGAGATCGAGGTGGACGAAAGCTATTTCGGCGGCAAGAGAAAGGGCAAGAGAGGTCGTGGTGCGCCGGGGAAAGTCCCGGTTTTCGGGCTTCTCAAGCGTGGCGGGAAGGTTTATACGAAGATCATTCCCGATGCTTCCGGCGCTACTCTGTTGCCGATTATTGAGGGCAAGGTCATCCCCGACAGCATCGTCTATTCCGACTGCTGGAAGGGCTACAACGCGCTCGACGTCTCCGACTTCAAACACTTTCGGATCAATCACTCGGAGCTGTTCGCCGACAAGCGGAACCACATTAACGGGATCGAGAATTTCTGGAACCAGGCCAAGCGTCACATGCGTAAATTCAACGGTGTCCCGAAGGC
The DNA here is from genome assembly GCA_965223125.1 of Alphaproteobacteria bacterium. GTDB lineage: Bacteria > Pseudomonadota > Alphaproteobacteria > UBA8366 > Aestuariispiraceae > Pacificispira. Next base: position 3,936,658 of record OZ244984.1, read on the forward strand.
CCATTTCGGTCTATTTTTGAAGGAGTGCGAGTGGCGGTTCAACAACAGCGATCCGTCAGATCAATTAGCTCAACTCAGACAATGGGTTAAGCGTCAGCTCAGGTAGTTATCTGGGACAGCCCCTTATAAAAAAAACTAAACCAAATTAATTTGATTTATTTTGAAGGGATACACAACTATGGTAATAGCAAGCATTGTTGAAAAGTACAAATATCCAGTATCTCGTGAACGCTTCAGAGAATTTGTTTTTCAATTCTTGAGGAATGAAGAATTTCTAGAAATAATTAACCATTTTAGATATTTGAGAGAGAAGCAAGATTTTGAAGAAGCCCAAGATTTTGTGCGAGATCTAAAGCCGATCATAGACAAAGAGCTATCAGAATGTGAGGATGGGGTAAAACTTGCCGAAAATATTTATAGCGGTGTGGTTATCCTATTTTCCGTATTCTCTCCTGATGAAGTAAAAAATATATCGTTGGTTGATTTTTATTTTCCCATAGATAGGTACGATAAGCATATGCGTCTTAGTAGAGGCTATCCGCCGGTATTTAAGTAAATATTGACGATACAAACTTGGTTCTGGAATTATGGTGACTGTGTACGTGATTAGAATTACGGAACTACGGTGACAATACACTAATTAATCTTCATTTCATGCCCGTTCAACCTTCGTCCAGATGCTGGAATCCCAGAGCGACAACATACATTTCCGGGGATTCCTTGCGGCTGGAGGGTGGCTTCATATGATAGACGCGCTCGAAATCCTGTTTCAGGATTTTCAGCAGATCGTTCTCGGTACCGCCGGAAAATACTTTCGCAACGAAGGCCCCGCCGGGGGCGAGGACTTCACGGGCGAAGGCATAGGCGGTTTCCACCAGGGCGACGACGCGCAGATGGTCTGTTGCCGGGTGGCCGGTGGTGTTGGAGGCCATGTCGGACAGGACCACATCGGCCTGCCCCTGCAATTCCGCCTTCAGCCGGTCCGGCGCGTCGTCGTCCATGAAGTCGCCGATCAGAAGCACCGCGCCCGCAATCGGGTCGCAGGGCAGCAGGTCGATGCCGACCACCCGCGCCTCATCCCCGCAGCGATTCATGGCGATCTGGGTCCAGCCGCCGGGCGCACAGCCCAGATCGACGATCCGCGCGCCGGGTTTCAGAATCTGATACTTGTCATCGATATCGGCAAGCTTGAAGGCCGCACGCCCGCGATAGCCAAGCCGCTGCGCCTCCAGCACATAGGGGTCGTTCAACTGACGCTGCAGCCAGAGGGTTGAAGACAATTTCCGCCCCCGCGCCGTCTTGACGCGCACCTGGACGCCACGCGCATCGGCAACATTGCGGTGAGGCCCACCCGATTTCGCGCTACCCGGTTTTGACCCGCCCGGCTTCTTGCCGCCACCCTTGCCCGGTTTCTTCGCCATGATTTTCAATACCTCTTTATCTCGTTCCGCTTTATCTCGTTTCGCCACTCTGATCTGCTTACACAGACCGGTGGGGACTTATGCTCTGAATGGGAACGGACTTGCCCACAATATGCCGTCTCGGATGTTCAGCAACATCCTGTATACAGTCAATATAGAGTTTTACTGGAAATTTCAGGCTTTGCAGGATGTACACGTAATACATGCCTGATGCCCCCAATTCGCCTTCGCCGAGGCTACGGCGGAACAGCCTTCGCCCTGACACTCTCTGGCTTGCCCAGCCGAAGCCCGTCAGGGCGAAGGCTGGCTGGGGTGGAAGGATTCGAACCTTCGCATGCCGGAATCAGAATCCGGTGCCTTACCGCTTGGCTACACCCCATCACCCTCTGCCGCAGGCGGGTCGCTGCGACGGGGCGGGTAATAGCCATTTCGAAGGCTCAGGTCAACGCCTGCTTCGAATGCGCCCGCGACAGCAGGATCGCGCAGAGCCAACTGGCCAGAGCCATCGCCGCCGCCGTTGCCAGACACAGCACCAGACCACCGATCTGATAGCTGAGTCCCGACAGCAACGTCCCCAGCAAACGGCCCGCCGCATTGGACATGTAATAGAAGCCGACATCCATCGACACCCGCTCCGCCTTCGAAAACGCCAGAATCAGATAGGAATGCAGGGCGGAATTGAGGGCGAAGACGATCCCGAAGATCAGCAGTCCGACGACCAGGACGGGAGTCAGCCAGTCGGTGCCGTCCCCTGCCCCGAAACCGATATGATCGGCTGCCGCCGCTGCGGCCATGAGTGCCGGGATCAGCACCAGAATACCGGCCCAGAGTCGCGCCCGGCCGACATTGCGTGCGATGCTGTCCGCACTGGCCCGCAACAGGGTCGGCGCGAAGGCCTGAACGATGCCATAGCCGATGATCCAGAGCGCCATGAAGCCGCCGATCAGGAAGAACGCCGTGCGATTCGCCTCTGCTGAGCCGTCGGAGAGCACGCTGTAGAAATAGATCGGAATGCCGACGACGAACCAGACATCCCGCGCGCCAAACAGGAACAGCCGCGCCGCCGAGAGCCGGTTGATATTTGGATCTTTCGAGAAAACCTCCCCGAATTTGGCAGTTTTCCGGCCCGCTGGCAATCCGGCAGGCATCGCGACAACAACCGCGATCAGGATCACCGCAAGTACTGCAGCCATTCCCAGTACTGCCGCTGTGAAGCCAATGCCGCCCAGCAGCAGCGCGCCCAGCAGGAAGCCGATCCCCTTCACCGCATTCTTCGACCCGGTCAGCATCGCGACCCAGCGGAACAGGGCACCCGGCTGGTCAGCGGGGGCGAGCGTCTTGACCGCACTTTTCGCACTCATCTTCGAGAGGTCCTTGGCGATACCGGAAATGCCCTGTACCGCCATCACGAAGATCACTGAGACCGTAATGGCCCAATCCGCATCCAGCCAGGCCAGCGCCACCAGGGCTGACACCTGCAACGCCAGACCGGCATAGAGCGTAGACGCGAGACCGAACCGTGCCGCGACCCAGCCCGCCGACAGATTGGTCGCCATCCCCATGAATTCATAGAGCAGGAAGAGATAGGCAAGCTGGATGGGTGAGAATCCCAATGTATGGAAATGCAGCAGTACCAGCATACGCAAGGCACCGTCGGTCAGCATGAAGGCCCAATAGGCCGCCGTGACCGCGATATAAGCCGAAAGACCCGATGGCCGATCCGTGCCCATGCCTATCCCCTTGCGACCAGCCGCGCGACATCGCCCAGACGACAGCAATAACCCCACTCATTGTCGTACCAGGCAAAGACCTTCACCTGCGTCCCGTTGACGACCATTGTCGAGGGGGCGTCGATAATGGCAGAGCGCGGATCATTGGTGTAATCAGCGGAGACGAGCGGGCGTTCTTCATAACCGAGAATACCTTTCAGCCGATCCTCCGCCCAGGCCTTGAACAGCCCGTTCACCTCATCGACGCTGGTTTCCCGCACCATCTCGAAAACACAGTCGGTCAGCGACCCGTTCAACAGCGGCACCCGCACCGCATGGCCGTTCAGCCGCCCCTTCAGTTCAGGATAGATCACCGTGATCGCGGTTGCAGAGCCGGTCGTCGTCGGGATCAGCGAATTCAGCGCCGAACGGGCACGGCGCAGATCCTTTGCCGGGCGGTCGACGATGGTCTGGGTATTGGTGACATCATGGATCGTCGTGATTGATCCATGACGGATCCCGATTTCCTCATGCAGCACCTTCACCACCGGGGCGAGGCAGTTGGTCGTGCAACTCGCCGCCGTCACCAGATGGTGGATCGCCGGATCGTAGAGATCATGATTGATGCCATAGACGAGGTTGAGGGCACCCGCCTCCTTCACCGGCGCGGAAACGACGACCTTCTTCACGCCCGCCGCATAATAGGGTTGAACCTTTGCCACTGTCTTGAAGAACCCGGTGCAATCGACCACCAGATCGATACCCAGTTCCGCCAGGGGCAAGGCCTCTATGGTCTTTTCCGACGTGACCCGGATGTGGGTCGTTCCGACGATCAGGTCATCGCCCTCGACCCGGATATCCCGATGCCAGCGGCCATGCACTGTGTCGAATTCCAGCAGATGGGCATGCTGGCCAGCATCGCCGACGGCATCGTTCAGCAGAACGATCTCCCCCACAATTCCACTATCGACCAGATCGCGCAACAGTAGTTTGCCGACACGCCCGAACCCGTTCAGCGCAATACGCATTGCGCGTCCTCCCGCCGCTTTGTTCCGAATACCAGTCTATTGCCAGCTTTTGCCTGTAATGACCATATTGAAACCACTGACTTTTGAGACAGTTTCATGACATCGCAACCATGCCGCATAGGCGGACGAAACACAGGCATATCGAACTTGTAATATGTTTTGGACATATGGAGAGAGAAATGCGCGAAGCTCCCGTCTTCGTGATCCGATGGCTCAAACCAGGCGTTTCCATACCGTCGAAAATCACTAAACTGGAACAGTCGTTCCAAAACTCAAACAGGCGAGGATTCACTGATGACAATTCAACTCTACGAACTCTGCGGGCGTGATCCGGATATTCTGTTCAGTCCGAATGTCTGGCGGGTGAAAATGGCGCTGGCCCATAAGCAACTGGAATACAAGACGGTTCCCTGGCATTTCACCGACAAGAAGGCGATTGCCTTTTCCGGACAGGGCAAGGTTCCCGTCCTGACCGACGGCGATCGCACCGTAATCGATTCCTGGGATATCGCCCTGTATCTGGAAGACCGCTATCCGGATCGCCCGAGTCTGTTCGGCGGGGCAGCCGGTCGGGCCGGGGTGACATTCGTGCGGCACTGGGCGGACAGCGCACTTTACACGACTGCCGCACCACTGGCCGTGCTTGGCGTCTGGAAATTGCTGGACGAGACGGATCAGGCCTATTTCCGGGAGACACGAGAAGCGCGTTTCGGCAAGAAGCTGGAGGATATTTGCGGCGACCCGGCCTTGCGCATCGAAGCCCTGCGCAAGGCTGCCGCACCGCTGCGGACCATGCTGGCTGACCAGCCCTATATCGGAGGGGAGACGCCGCTGTTTTCCGATCATCTGGCGTTTGCTCCCCTGCAATGGTTGCGCTGCGTCACCATGCATACCTTATTTGAGGCGGATGATCCGGTCGATGCCTGGCTGCAGCGCCTGCTGAAAGCCTATGGCGGTATTGCCGGATCCGCCGGAACCATTCGCGATGCCGCCTGAGACGAGGTCGCGAAAAATTCGACAAGGAGCCAGCCCAGATGATTGACGTCCATTTCTGGCCGACCCCCAACGGTCACAAGATCACCCTGTTCCTGGAAGAATCCGGGACGCCCTATACGCTGAAGCCGGTCAATATCGGTGTCGGTGAACAGTTCAACCCGGATTTCCTGAAGATCGCACCAAACAACCGGATGCCGGCCATCGTTGATCATGCGCCAGAAGATAGTGGAGAACCCGTCTCGGTCTTTGAATCCGGCGCGATCCTGCTGTATCTGTCCGGCAAGGTGGGGCAGTTCGGCGGGCAGACCCTGCGCGAAAAGGTCGAAGTGACCCAATGGCTGATGTGGCAAATGGGCGGTCTTGGCCCGATGCTCGGCCAGAACCACCATTTCAAGACCTACGCCCCGGAACCAATACCCTATGCCATCGACCGCTATGTGAATGAAACGGCCCGGCTTTACGCTGTGCTGAACAAACGGCTGGCAGACCGGGAATTCGTTGCTGGAGAATATTCCATTGCCGACATGGCCTGCTATCCCTGGATCGTCGGCCATGAACGGCAGGGCCAAGATCTGAACGATTTTCCGAACCTGAAACGCTGGTTCGAACAGATCGCTGCGCGTCCGGCGACGATCCGCGCCTATGAGAAGGGTGAGAAACTGCGTACCGGCCCAACTATCACTGACGAGACGCGAAAAATACTGTTTGGGCAGGGCCGGGAAACGGTGAAGCCGTAACATCCTGAATTCAATTACAAATCACCTGAACCCCGTTGGAGGAATGACACTTCCGGCGGGGTTTTTCGTGTCGCGAAATCATCAGAAACCGCCCCTATTTTCGGCATTCGGTTTTTGCATCCCCCGGCCTCCGTTTCTGCATTTGTATCGCGGCGCAAAAAGGCGCATTTCCCAGTCATCGCGGAGCCAACAAGCGGTTCCGCCCCGAAACGAAACACAGACCCTAAGGAGTGACCAACATGGCCATCACCACTTTCGAAGCCAACACCCAGACCGTTTCCCTCAAAGACATGATCGCCAATGCCGCTTTCTCCGCCATCACCGGCGTCGAAAACCTCGTTGCCCACATTTCCGAAACGCTGGCCCGTCGTGCCACGATCAACCAGATCAGCAACCTCTCTGACGAAATGCTGAGCGACATCGGACTGACCCGCGGCGACATCGAAAAGATCGGTCGCTAACCAGGCAGACAGCCGCGCCGTTGACCGACAAGCGTCAACGCGCCCTGACCTGGTCACTCAGAAGGCAGAAACCCCGTCCGGCAAAGTCCGAGGCGGGGTTTTTCTTTATCCATGGCTATATCTTCAGCATGATTATTCAAGCAGCAATAAGTACTCCCGATTTATGCCTCCTACTCACAGAATAGATGCCTGATGAGCCATACGGTTTTTGCACGCTACCCCCCGGTATTCTGCAATTGTTACATACCGTGAAAGAGACCATTTCACGCTCCAACAGAGGCGCCAACCCGGCCCTCCTGCCCGTGCGCAGATAATCAGACTTGCTGGAGTAGATGAAATGACCGTTACTTCCTTCGACACCGCCCGTAGCGGCGTATCCCTGAAAGACATGGTGGCCCGCGCGGCCTTCCAGACCGTTTCCTATTTTGACGGACTTGCCGAGTCGCTGAAAGACTATCGCGACCGTCGCAATACCGCAGCCCAGTTGCACGCGCTGTCCGATGACATGCTGAAAGACATCGGCCTGACCCGTGGTCAGATCGACACGATCGCGAGCCGCCGCTAGTCGTTCCACCCGTTCCGGGCAGGACGCGGGTTCGCCATCGGCATTGAGATCGCGTAACACACCCCCATCGGACCAGATCCGATGGGGGTGTTTGTATTTTCAGGATTATCAGTCAAATCTTTACCCCGTAGACGCGCGCGCGGATATGTCCTAAAGTTTTTGGATAGTAGGGGAGCAGTCTGTAATTTTTGGCGGCTCCTGACAGGAGGGTCGCAGGGTGTGCATTCGCTAGGGAGGATGCCGCCCGGCATCCAGGGAATAGCGAAGGAGCGCAGGTTTCCCATGAATAGCCGTTTACCACCCGCGGTCGTGCAGGAGCGGGTGACCGTTCGTGTCAAATGGTTCAATCCCACCAAAGGGTTTGGCTTTGTCGTGCCAGACGGTACCGGAGGCAGCGATGCGTTTCTGCATGCCTCCGTTCTTCCGCCGGAGGATGCCAACGGAATTGCCGAAGGGGCAACCCTGATCTGTGATCTGGCACAGGGCGAGAAAGGCATGATGGTCGCGACCGTTTATTCGGTCGACACCACAACCGCCTCAGCCCCCAGCCAGGATCGTGGCCCGCGCGGTGGCGGTTACGGCAGCGGCTTCGGCAGCCCGGACAGGCCCCCGCGCCGTCCCACCGGCCCACCTGCAGAAAGCGGGGAAGGCACGGTCAAGTTCTTCAATGAGTCGAAAGGCTTCGGTTTCGTGACTCCCGATAATGGCGGTCCGGACATTTTTGTGTCGGCGCGCATTCTGGGCAGGGTCGGTATTCAGGCCCTGGAAAGCGATCAGCGCGTCCGTTTTGAAGCCCGGCCCGGCGACAAGGGACCGATGGCGGACAAGATCGAACTCATTTGACGGTTCCACCTCCTGCCGGATCGCCGGAACCGGACACGGAGAGCGTGCGCCGGTTCTGGGATGCAAAAGCATCGGACTGGGCCGCTCAGTCCGATACTCTGGCCGCTATGGCGGATCGGTACAATCTGCCCTTGATAGAGGCTTCCGGACTTGCGGCGGGTGATGTCGTGCTGGATCTTGCATCCGGCGTGGGAGAACCTGCCTTTACAGAATCCCGAATGGTCGGTCCTGACGGGATGGTGATCGCAACCGATCTGTCCACCGCCATGGTCCAGGCTTTGCAGCAACGGGATTTCCATCGCCGTCTGGCGCTGGCGGCAGCCGACATGCAGCAACTACCCTTCCGCGACACCTGCTTTGACCGGGTGATCTGTCGGTTCGGCATCATGTTCGTCCCTGAACCGGTCCAGGCATTGCGTGCGGTCCACCGCGTCCTGAAACCGGGGGGACGCGCCGCTTTCATGGTCTGGGGCGAGCAACAGGACCAGACCATCTTCACCCTGCTATCCGATGCGGTGCATGCCATCCTTGGCTTCCCGCCGGACCATCATCATCTACAGATATTTCGCTTCGGGCGCTGCGGCGCGCTGGCCGAACTGTTCCGGATGGCGGATTTCATCGATATTACGGAGGAATCCAGAACCTTCACTCCGCTCGCCCCGCTGGATGCGCCATTCTGGCACCCTCCGCTGGCTATGACATTCGGGCATCTGCTGGATGGTATCGCCCCTGCTGACCGGGCCGCCCTGGACGCGGATATCCTGAAACGTCTGGCCCCACTACGGGAAGCATCCGGTTATCGGCTGCATGCCAAACTGCATATCGTCAGTGGGGCCCGGGCCACATAGGATCAGTCCATATATCCTTCAAGCACCGAGCGTACATCATCGGGAATGGGGATTGATGTCGGTCCCGTCATATCCATGCAGACGCCAACAGTATCATAGGTCGCCTTCACCCGGCCATCGTCCACCCCGATCATGCGAGTGCGATAGGTCACCGACTTGCCGCCGATCCGCGTCACGACAACCTCGAACCGCAGCCTTTCCCCCTGGATGACGGGTTCTTCAATATGCAGTTCAGCCGTCGCGGTATAGGTTGATCGATTGATCGTCCGGCGCGCATCGGCCCCCAGCCCCGCTGCATTCAACAGCGTGTCGGATGCAAGATCGAAGACCCGGTAGTAAAAGAAAGACTCGGCGCGTCCGGTTTCATCAAACATGCCGGGTTCGATTTGGATGAAGTCCCCCGGCACCTGCATCGCGGCCATGTCATTCTCCCCTGTCTCAGTCACTTGGTCGGCAGACTGGCGAACCGCGCCTTCAGGTGCAATAGTTTTGCATCGACAGGGCACAACGAGAACAGTAACAAACCGGAATGGAACAGCGACAACCGATACTGATTGGGGCTTTTCGCAGGCGATGGATCGCCCTGTTGGGGATTCTGTCACTCCTGACCGCCATCCCGCTCTTCGTCCTGTCCTACTCCTATTTCAAGAGTGAGGAACTGCAACGTGCGCAAAATCGGGTGTCGCTGTATCGCAGCACGTTGGTCAATGCGCTGGAGCGATACCAGCACCTTCCCTTCATCCTGGCCCAGGACCCGACTGTTATCGCTGCCGCCACTGGATCGGATCGGGACGCCCTGAACCGCAGGCTGGCGGATTTCGTCGCACAGACCGACCTAGATGCGATCTATCTGATGGATCCGACAGGGTTGACCGTAGCCGCCTCTAACCATGACCAGCCGATGACCTTCCTGCATCAGAATTACGGATTTCGCCCCTATTTTTCCGAGGCGCTGGCCGGTCGGCGCGGGCAGTTCTTCGGAATCGGGGCCACGACCTCCCTGCCCGGCTATTTCATCGCTGAGCCTGTCCGCGCGGCATCAGGCGATCCCGTCGGCGTGATCGCGATCAAACTCGGCCTCAACAATCTGGAGCAGGCCTGGAAGGATGGCGGGGAATTCGTATTCGTATCCAATCAGGATGGTGTCGTTGTGCTCGCCTCCGAAGCATCCTGGCGCTATCGAACCCTGGCGGAACTGTCACAGGCGCGTCGAACCGCAATCCTGGCCACCCGTCAGTTTGGCAATGAAACGCTCGATCCACTGAACTGGACAAGCGACCCCGCAGGAACGGCGCGCCTCGACCAGCGGCCTTATCTGCATGTCGAAACAAAGGTACCGCAGGTCGGCTGGACCCTCCATTTCCTGGCAGAGGAACGCCCGGTCTGGGGTCGCGCGATGATCGCGGTCGTCATCGCGGCAATCGTCGCCTCCGTGCTGCTGGTCGTCGCCCTGTTCTTCCGGTCGGAGCGCATCCGATCCGCACTCCAGGCCTCGCAGGCCGACAGTCGGCAATTGCGGGCAGCGAATACCAAGCTGGCGCGCGAGATCGAGGAACGCCGCATGGCGGAGGAGCGGCTGGAGAAGGCCCGTTCCGATCTGGCAAGAGCAAGCAAACTGGCGGCGCTGGGGCAGCTTGCCGCATCGGTCACCCATGAACTGGGCCAGCCTCTAGCGGCAATGCGAAACTATCTCGCCGCAGCGGAATTCGACGATGATCCGTCAGCACGGCGGGACCGGCTCCAGCGCCTCGGCGGGCTTGTCAGCCGCATGGAGAGCATCTTCAACCAATTGAAATTCTTTGCCCGTCCGGACCCTACCCGACTTGGCCAGAACCGGTCCGGTGAAACTCCGGCGGGTGAAACGCGGTTTGAGGAAATCGACCTGCGCGACGTCTGGTCCGGTGCCCGCGAACTGGTGGAGGCGGATATCGCCCGAGCAGGCATCGCCCTTGATATCGACATGCCTCCCCATCCCGTGCCGGTGCGCGGCAACCGCCTGCGGCTTGAACAGGTTCTGATCAACCTGATCCGCAATGGAATTGCGGCAATGGAAACCACCACGGACCGCAGTCTGAATATCCGCATTGCAAGGGAAGGCCAGACCGCGCGTCTGTCGGTTGCTGATACCGGCCAGGGACTTGGTGGCTATTCGCTGGAACAATTACAGGAACCCTTCCTCACAACACGTGCATCCGGTGAGGGGATGGGGCTCGGCCTCGCCATCTCGACCGAGATCATCAAGGAACATGACGGTCGCCTGACTGCCCATGGACTGGATCAGGGTGGCGCGGTCTTTTCCGTTAGCCTGCCCCTGCGCACCGAACAGGCGGCGGCCTGATGCAGCGCGATGCAGAAGGGTATCGCGTCATCATCGTCGATGACGACCGGGAAATGCGGGACTCACTGGCCCATCTGCTCGCCGCCGCCAAATGGCAGGTCGAGGCGCTGAGCCGCGCCGAACAGGTGCGTGGCCTGCTTGCCGCCTTTCAGCCCGATGTGATCCTGAGCGACGTGCGTATGCCGGGCATGACAGGCCTCGACCTGCTGCGTGAATTGCAGGTCAGTGGTGCGCCGCCGATTATCCTGATCTCCGCCCATGGCGATATTCCGATGGCAGTGACTGCGATGCAGGACGGGGCCTACAGCTTCCTGGAAAAGCCGTTTGATCCGCACCGGCTGCTGACCGCGCTGCGCCATGCTGCCGAACAGCACCGCCTGACGCTGGATACCGAGCGGTTGCGTGCCGGACTGGCACGGCTATCCGGCCTCGACCGCGTGCTGCTGGGCGATGCCCCTGCCATCCAGGCCCTGCGCGAAGACGTGCTCGACCTCAGCGACACCGACGTGCCCGTGATGCTGTTGGGTGAGACCGGGACCGGCAAGGAACTGGTCGCCCGCGCACTGCATGACTTGAGCCCGCGCACCGCCGGGCCTTTCATCCCGGTCAACTGCGCCGCCATTCCCGATGCCCATTTTGAAACCAGCATGTTCGGGACCGCCAATGGTACAAATGGCGCTGCGATGCCCGGCATCCTCGACAGCGCCGATACCGGGACTTTGTTCCTTGACGAAATCGGTGCCTGCCCGCCTTCGGTGCAGGCAAAACTGCTGCGTATCATTGAAACCCGTGAATTCACCCCGATCGGGGCAATTACTCCGCGGCGGGCCGATATCCGCATCCTCTCTGCCTCAAACGAGAGGCTGGAGACCGCCGCCAGCCAAGGGCGTTTCCGCGAAGACCTGCTCTATCGCCTCAATACCGTCACCCTGACCCTTCCGCCCCTGCGGGAGCGCAGATCCGACATCGCGATGCTGTTTTCCTATTTCCTTGAGCAGCATGCAGCCCTCTATGAAGTCGATCCACCGGAACTGGGGACCGAAGACATCGCCGCCCTGCTGGCCCATGACTGGCCCGGCAATGTGCGTGAACTGCGCCATGCTGCGGAGCGGCGCATCCTTGCCGCCCGGCGCGGACGCGGCTCCGTGCCTGAAGCGATCCGCCCGGACAGCGATCCGGCGGAAGTCCCCGACACCCTGCGTGAGGCGGTCGCTGCCTTTGAACGCCAACTGATCGGCCAGGCCATCCGCACCCATCAGGGGCGCATGGACGCCGTCGCCGAGGCCCTTGGCATCGGACGGCGGACCCTGAACGAGAAAATCGTGAAACTGGGCCTTCGCAAGGAAGAATTGCTGTAGAGCAACGAGAGTTATCGCACCTGGACCAGATCCCGGTAGGTTTCGTCCACACCGAATCCGATATCGATCAGGTTGCGGAGAGTCACATTCGCCCCCAGCAGTCGGGCACCTGGCTCTTCCAGACGGTTCCAGCGCGAAACCGCATCCTCAACGAAAAGAATGAAGCCTTCTATCGCGGGATCGTCTGATGCCAGCGGAAACCCGATGGACTCGATCATCACGGTCTCGCCGGAACTATAGCGCTGCTCGATCAGGCAATGAAAGGATGAGGGGATGGAAACCACCATCGTCATGGCCCATCGAGCATAGGGTCGCCGGATTTCCGGGACAAGGTCGTAGTAGTCCATCCCGGCCGGATTGAAGCCGATGCGCTGTAGCATCTGCTCACCAGTAAGACGGAAAAGACATCTACCATCTGCCGTGACCGCCAGCAGCGTGCAGAACGGAAGTGCATTTTCCAACCCCCGCAGATCCAGACCGTTCTTGCGCGGAATTCGACCGCCGACATCCCGAAGCCGCGCGAAATACCAGCGAACGGCCTCTTTCCCATAGGAAAATTGGCAGACCTGCTCGGCGGACTCAAGCGGGACTATGGAAGCGGGACTTTGTTCGACCCAGTCTTTCGGATCCGATTCATTCATGGTGATCCCAGTTCGTTTGCCGTTTCCAATGGATCACCAGAAAGACAGCAGCATATCAAAGTCTATGATCCATACTATCGGATTCGGGATCAAATCCAGCAACTGCCGACAACGCCGGAGAGAATTCCTCATCCTCCGGTATTGCCACCCGGATATCGACCCGGAAATAGCCGTCGATGGTGCATTCCTCCTCGCGCAAGCCATGGGACAGACCTGCCGACACTTCCTCCATCAACTCGCCTTGGGAAAAGGCCCGTCGGTAGCGTATGCCCGACGTCAGAACCGCCATCTTGTATCCCGCTTCCGACAGCACCGCCTGCAATGGCGCAATCGCGATCCGGGGACGGGGACACAGCAGAACCCACGGTCGCTTCGCCTCCCCCGCATGCCGCAGCAAAGCCGCAACCGCACCCGAAATATGATCACCAATGGCCCCGCTCTCAAAAATCATATCCGCGTTACACAAGCTCTCCCGCAATGCCTCACTCGGCGGCTCTGAGAGCATATTGACGCAATGCGCCCCATCCAGTGCGCCGACGGCCCTAGCATAGGCAAGCGCGTTCCCCGCGATATCGATTCCATCAATTTGATGAGGAACCAGATCCCGGCGCATCGTAGCCTGGAATGCAGCGACATCTGCATCCAATGAGGCATCACTTTCAAAATAGCGATAAAGGTCGGCCATCGTTCGCCCGCCACGCAAGCACAGACCGACCGCTCCGTAACCGCAGGCGAAATCCACCAGCCGTACAGGCCCTGTATCGTTCCGACGCACCTGCAACACAGGCAGCAACCGTTCGACGACCTGCGACAGAACGCCCGGCATGCGGTAGTCCCCGGTCGCCACACCCCGAAAATAGGGACGCGGATCGGTCAGATCATAGAGCCGGTCAAATTGTGTCCAGTGGGTCGGACTTTCCGACATGAATTTTCTCCAGCAGCATCACCAAATCCCAGCTTGCGAGGGTGAAGGGCCGAATGCAAGACACCGGCATATTATTGTGACCAGGCAACATCATCGACCATCAACTGGACACGGTCGACGCCCTGCCAGCTATCCTTACGCAGGCGACCGGCCAAGTGGACGGATCGGTCGCCGCGCGCATTCAACAGCATCTGCCCCATTGGCGTATCGGCACACCGGAAGGCAATGCCCTTCAGCCGCCCACCCATCGCATCACCGATCAACAGTTTCACATGATCCGCGCCAACGATGTCGGCCTGAAAGAGTCTGGCATCGGGAATGGCAAACCGTGGCTCCGCATTGCCCTGGCCGAAAGGCTGAAGCCGTTCCAGGGAATTCACCAGATCCAGCGATGCGCCGCCGACGCTGACCGCTCCGTCCAGTTTCAGGATTGGCACGATGCCACCCGGCCCTGCCTCCCCGGCGATACGCGCCCGCAGGAAATCGCGAAAATCGGCAAGCTGTGCGACAGCAACGGTAAATCCCGCAGCCATTTTGTGACCGCCGCCATTGATGAGCAACTCACTCTGCCGCGCAGCAATGATCGCTGACCCGAGATCAATCCCCGGTATTGATCGCCCGGAACCCTTTCCCAGGCCGTTCTCATCCAGTGCAATGACACAAGCCGGTCGGTTGTAGCGTTCCTTCAAACGACCGGCGACGATCCCGATCACACCCGGATGCCAACCCTGTGCGGCGGCCAGAATGACCGGCGCCTCCGTCTCATCTGAGGCCTCGACCTGGGCGATGGCCTCGTCCAGACAGATTCTCTCAATTTCCCGACGTTCCTCGTTATAGGCATCCAGGCGCTGGGCAATGACCTGAGCACGGACCGGATCGTCGGTGGAGAGCAGTTCGGTGCCCAAGGCCGCCTCCCCGACTCGCCCCCCGGCATTGACCCTGGGGCCTAACAGGAAGCCCGCATGATAGGTGCCGGGAGCCTCATCCATCCGCGCCACATCGGACAATGCGCAGAGGCCGACATTACCCCGCAACCCCATGACCTTGAGCCCCTGAGCCACCAGAGCGCGATTGACCCCGGTCAGCGGCACGACATCGCAGACCGTGCCCAGCGCCACCAGATCCAGCAGTGCCATCAGGTCGGGTGCCGGTCTGTCCTTGAACCAGCCAGAGTCCCGTAGCAAGCGATGAACCGCAACGACCAGCAGGAAGGTCACCCCAACAGCGGCCATATTGCCATGGGGGCTTTCCTCGTCCAGGCGGTTGGGATTGACGATGGCCAGCGCCTTTGGCAGGCGTGGCTCGGCGACATGATGATCGATCACCACGACCTGGATACCCTGATCCGCTGCCGCACCCAGCACGTCGAAGGCTGTGATGCCGCAATCAACGGTGACAACGACCGCCGCCCCTGCCTGCTGTAATTTCTGCAAGGCGGGGAGATTGGGGCCATAGCCCTCGGCGATGCGATCCGGGATATGACTGATGATCCGCCCCGCGGCGGCACGGACATAGCGCATCAGGACGGCAGAAGAAGTTGCGCCATCGACATCGTAATCACCGAAGACCGCAATCATCTGACCATCACGGATCGCATCGGCCAATCGTTCTGCGGCCTTGGTCATGTCCAGCAAATGGGCGGGATCCGGCAGGTCCCGGGACAGTTTCGGTTCCAGAAATGTTTCGGCATCATCCAGTCCGATGCCGCGCGCGATCATCGCGCGGGCCGCCGGTTCGGGTAGGGCAAACCGTTGCGCCAGCGCGGCGGTCAGGCGCGGATCATCCCGCCGCGCCTCCCACCTTTTGCCGGAGGCAGACTGTGCCACCCCCAGAAAGGCTGTGTCTTCAATAGATTTCAGCGCGGCGGTCATGGCGTCGGACCTTTCGTCCAATCCCGGCACGGACTGAAATCAGATCTTGATCCAGTCCTTGCGGGAGAAATCATGCACGGTTTCGATCTTGCGAACGGTCCCTGTAGAGGAGCGCATCACCAGCGACTGGGTACGTGCGCCCCCTTCGGTCATGCTGACACCATGCAGCAGATTCCCGTCCGTGACACCCGTTGCGGCAAAAATAACATCGCCCGCCGCAAGATCCATCATATCGTATTTACGATCAAAATCCTTGATGCCCAGCCGTTTGGCACGATCTTTTTCTTCATCATTGCGGAACATCAGTCGGCCCTGAAACTGACCACCAATACAACGCAATGCTGCACAGGCCAGAACCCCTTCCGGTGCGCCACCCGAGCCCATATAGACATCAATGCCACTCTTGGCCTGGCTGGTCGCCATCACGCCGTAAACATCGCCGTCGCCGATCAGATTGACCCCGGCACCGGCCTCACGCACCGCCTTGATCAGGTCGGCATGACGGGAACGGTCCAGAATGCAGACCATCAGGTCTGAAATCTTGCACCCCTTTGCTTCGGCAATCCGGCGCAGATTTTCGGCAGGCGTATCGTCGAGGTCCAGAATATTCTGTGGCAGTCCGCCGCCGACCGCGATCTTGTCCATATAGACGTCCGGCGCATGCAGGAACTTTCCATCCTCTGCAAATGCCAGAACCGCCAGTGCATTGGGCTGGCCTTTCGCAGTGATCGTTGTGCCTTCCAGCGGGTCCAGCGCGATATCCACGCGCGGCCCTTTGCCGGTACCGACCTCTTCCCCGATGAACAGCATCGGGGCTTCGTCCCGTTCGCCCTCTCCGATCACGACGCGCCCCCGGATATCCAGCCGGTTCAACGCAGCGCGCATTGCATCCACCGCCGCCTGATCGGCCAAATGCTCATCGCCGCGCCCACACCATCGCCAGGAAGCCAAAGCCGCCGCCTCAGTTACGCGCGCTGCATCCAGCACCAAGTTCCGATCCATACTCACCATTGTCGTTTCCTCTTTCACGGTCTCGTTTGCGGCACCCTTTCGGTATGCCTGTATCATAGCTATGTCAGCGCTCGATCCGGATCACATGTGGCGGTTCAATCACCGCGTCCAGTTCCTCGATCCGCGCCAGCGCCCGGTTCATTGCCGCTTCTGTCGTCTCGTGCAGGGTCAGGACGACATCCACCGGCTCGTTGGGATCTCGTCCCCGCTGAATGATCGATTCCATTGATACGCTCTCATCCCGCAGCGCTGCTGTGACGCCTGCAATCACGCCCGGCCTGTCGATCACGCGCAGGCGGACGTAATAGGCCCCCTCCCGGCGCTCCATGGAAAGACTTGCCGCAGGCTGCAATAGTTCCACCGGCACTCCGAATGTCGGTGAAAACCGTCCGCAGGCGATATCAACCAGATCTCCAACCACGGCGGAAGCTGTCGGCCCGGCTCCGGCTCCGCGCCCTTCAAAGACGCTGGTACCGACCGCATCGCCCTCGGTCACGACGGCGTTGAACACGCCCTCGACCCCGGCAATCGGCGCATCTGCGGGAACCAGAACCGGATGCACCCGCTGCATCACGCCATCGCCCTCTGCTGAAGCCATGCCCAGCAGTTTCAGGCGAAAACCCAATTCCCCGGCATAATCGATATCCACCGCCGCGATGCGGCTGATCCCCTCGATATGCACACCGGCAAAGTCAACCTCCCGCCCGAAGGCAAGCGCGGCCAGAATGGCCAGCTTGTGGGCGGCATCGATTCCGTCAACATCGAAACTGGGATCGGCTTCGGCATAGCCCAGTTTCTGGGCTTCCTGCAGAACGTCCTCATAGGCGCGCCCGGTTTCCCGCATCGTCGTCAGGATATAGTTGCAGGTTCCATTCAGAATGCCCTGCAAGCCGGAAATCCGGTTCCCGGCCAGGCCTTCGCGCAGTGCCTTGATAATCGGAATGCCGCCCGCGACGGCCGCCTCATAGTTCAGTGCCCGGCCCGACGCTTCTGCAAGTCGGGCAAGATCGGTGCCATGAATTGCGATCAACGCTTTGTTGGCGGTCACAACATGGCGACCTGCCTTCAGCGCCGTCTCGCAGACAGCCTTCGCAACGCCAGCACTGCCACCGACCAATTCGACCACTACATCGCAATCCGCGTCCCGCGCCATTACCACCGGGTCATCGAACCACGCGATAGAGGATATGTCGCAGTCCCGCGCTCGATCCTTCTGGCGGGCGGATACAGCGGTCACCAGAACCGGACGCCCGCAGCGCTGCGATACCAGTTCAGCCTGCCTGGCCAGCAACGCAACGACGCCCGCCCCGACCGTACCGAGACCAGCGACGGCAATTTTCAATGCATCGGCCATGGCCGTTTCTTCACCCCCGTTACCAGATCAATCCTGTCACCCGCGCCGCCTCAAACATCCGCCTCCCCCAAGAAGGTGCGGATGGAGCGCAGAGACTGGCGAATGCGCTGGGTATTCTCCACGAGCCCGAAACGCAAGTACCCCTCGCCATATTCCCCGAATCCGACACCTGGCGCGACGGCGACCCCGGCCTTTTCCAGCAGCAGCTTCGAGAAGGCGAGCGATCCCATATTGCTGAATCGCTGCGGCAGTTGTGCCCAGACGAACATCGTCGCCTCCGGTGAAGGCACCTGCCAACCTGCCCGCGCCAGTCCATCGACCAACACGTCCCGACGTTCCTTATAAAGCGCCCGGACGGCGGCGACGCAATCCTGCGGCCCGTTCAGCGCTGCGGTCGCCGCAACCTGAATCGGCGTGAAAGCTCCATAATCGACATAGGATTTGATCCGCGCCAGAGCCGCAATCAGCCGCTTGTTGCCAGCCGCAAAGCCGATACGCCAACCGGGCATGGAATAGGTCTTGCTGAGCGATGAGAACTCGACGGCGATATCGCGCGCATTCGGCACTTCCAGAATAGAAGGCGGCGGCACGTCACCGAAATAGATTTCCGAATAGGCAATGTCGGAGAGGATGTAGATATCGTGCTGACGGCAGAAGGCGACGACTTCCTCATAGAAATTGAGATCCACGCATTGCGCCGTCGGATTCTGCGGAAAGTTCAGCACCACCGCCAGCGGTTTCGGGATCGAATGAGCGACGGCGCGGCTCAGCGCATCCATGAAATTGCGCTGGAAGACATCCAGCGGCTGATCCATTTCCCCGCCCGACGGCAGGCTGCGCACCGCCCCTCCCGCCATGATGAAGCCGAAGCTATGGATCGGATAGCAGGGATTGGGGACCAACACGATATCGCCGGGACTGGTGATCGCCTGTGCCAGATTGGCCAGCCCCTCCTTGGAGCCCAGAGTGACGATGACCTCGCTTTCCGGATCCAGCGAGACATTGAACCGGCGGGCGTAATAGGCACTCAATGCCTTGCGCAGGCCGGGAATGCCCCGGCTGGTGGAATAGCGGTGAGTACGCGGATCCCGCACCGCCTCGATCATCTTGTCGACGATATGCTGGGGCGTTGCGGAATCGGGATTGCCCATCCCGAAATCGATCACGTCCACGCCTTCCTGGCGCAGCTTCGCCTTGGCTGCATTCACTTCCGCAAAGACATAGGGGGGCAACCGCTTGATACGATGAAAATCCGCCGTCATGATCGTCTGCCAAACCTGCCCTGGTTCCGCCGATCCGACCCCATGCGAACCGCGCCGCCCTTACCTACTGAAAACGGACGTGCTTGAAAAGCGGATTGGGGCGGGGGTGAAACCCCGGCGAAAGGGTTTTACCGCAGAGGAATCTTGAGCCTGCTCCCTCAATCCTGCGGCCCTTCTCAATGAGCAATCAAGTACTACGACCCTCGTCACCCCGGAAGACGCGGTAGCGGCTGTCCGGGGACCAGAGCGGCAGACGCACATTGACCCTACCGCTCTGGTTACCCGCCTTCGCGGGTAAGACGGTTGATATCATTTGGATTTATCGCAAAGAGCGCACAGATTCCATGGCTTTGCTGCGCCAAATGCAAAGCCTACAGAATCTGAACGCACCCGGCGATATGACAATTACTTTGGCTTTCGCATTGCCGCCCTGCGGATATGGTCGGCATCAATGCCGTAATGGCGGTAGATGTCGATCAAATCACCGGTCTGCCCAAAGCTTTCGACCCCCAGCGGGGCGACGGAATGGCCCCGCACAGCACCCAGCCAGGCAACGGCGGCGGGATGGCCATCAATGACAGAGGTAAAGCGCGCATCCTTTGCCAGCGGTGCGAACAGATCCTCGACATGGGCCATCGCGCCCCTGTCCGTTCCCGCCAGCCGGGCACGTTCCAGCGCCTGCCAGTCATTATACAGCCGGTCCGCAGAGGTGATCGCCATCAGCCCGGCACCGGGATTGTCCTTCTGAAGGTCGGTAAAGGCCTCCAACGCCTGCGGGGCGACGGCCCCCATATAGACGATAGCCATCGTCGCACCGGACTTCGGTGGAACGACCCAATAGCCACCCTTGATGATCTGGTCTTCCAGATCAGGCGTCATCTGCCGCTGCGGCTGCTCCACCGGACGGGTGGACAGACGCAGATAGATCGAGCCACCGGTCTCCTCGTCCTGAAGATGAACAAAGGCATGGCGCAGGATCACCGCCAGTTCATCGCCAAAGGCGGGCTCATAGGCGGTCAGGCCCGGCTGGCCCATACCGATCATCGGAGTCGAAATCGACTGATGCGCCCCGCCCTCCGGGGCCAGCGTGACACCGGACGGGGTGGCGACCACAATAAAGCGGCTGTCCTGATAACAGGCGTAATTCAGAGCATCGAGACCGCGGGCGATAAACGGATCATAGAGCGTGCCGATGGGCAGCAGTCGCGCCCCGAAAAGGCTTTCCGACAGACCAAGAGCCGCCAGATTGAGGAACAGGTCGTTCTCCGCAATTCCCAGTTCGATATGCTGGCCCTGGGGCGAGCGTATCCATTTCTGGGCGGAGGGGACGTTGCGCTCCCGGAATTCGTCCGGGCGACTTTCCCTGGCGAACAGACCGCGCTGATTGATCCAGGGGCCAAGATTGGTCGAGACCGAGACGTCCGGCGAGGTGGTGACAATCCGGTCGGCCAGCATGCCGCCCTGCTTGGCAATCTCGTTCAACAGCTTGCCGAAAACCTCCTGGGTCGAGGATTTCGCAGCGGGTGTATAGGTCAAATGCTCTGGTACCGGTACCTTCAGCGCTTCCTTCAGGCGATGCTGTTTTTTCGGCAAATCATCCAGAAAGGCCTGCAACCGGGACTCGGGAATTGCCAGGCCGGAGAACCGGTCCCATTCATGGCCCTTTGGCACACCGACCTGCTGCTGGAAAGTCTCCATCTGCTGCGGATTCATCAGGCCCGCATGGTTGTCCTTATGGCCCATCAGGGGCAGACCCCAGCCCTTGATCGTATAGGCGATGAAGCAGGTCGGACGGTCGTCCGGCACGGTCGAGAATGTGTGCAGCAGCGCCGGAATATCGTGGCCGCCCAGATTGGTCATCAGCGCGCTCAACTGCCCGTCGTCGTGACTGTCGATCAGCGTATGGAGTTCCTGGTCGTGCGGCTCGTCCGACTTGATCTGTTTGCGCCAGGCGGCCCCGCCCTGAAAGGCGAGCGCCGAATAGACCTCGTTCGGGCAACTATTGATCCAACGCTTCAGCGCCTGCCCACCCGGCTTTGCGAAGGCCGCCATCTGGCGCGACCCGTATTTCAGCGTGATCACATTCCAGCCAACCGCCCGGAAGAATCGACCGATGATTCGGAATAACTGCTCGTTCACCACCCCATCGAGACTCTGGCGATTATAGTCGATCACCCACCAGACATTTCGGATATCGTGCTTCCAGGTATCCATCAGGGCTTCGTAGACATTACCCTCATCCAGTTCCGCATCGCCCACCAGTGCGATCATCCGCCCCGGAGGGCGTTCGTTCGGAATCAGGTTCTTCAGCCGCAGGTAATCCTGGGTCAATGCTGCGAAATTCGTCACCGCCGCTCCCAGCCCGACCGAGCCGGTGGAAAAATCCACTGTTTCGTTGTCCTTGGTGCGCGATGGATAGGACTGTGCCCCGCCATAGGCCCGGAACGCCTCCAGTTTTTCGCGCGTCTGATGGCCCAGCAGATACTGAACCGCATGGAAGACGGGGCTGGCATGGGGTTTCACCGCAACCCGGTCATCGGCGCGCAGAACATGGAAATAGAGCGCCGCCATGATCGCTGACAGCGAGGCGCAAGATGCCTGATGCCCGCCAACCTTCAACCCATCGCGGCTTTCGCGCAGATGATTGGCGTTGTGGATGGTCCAGGTTGCCAGCCAGCGGATCTTCTCCTCCAGCGCTTCCAGAATCTCGATTTCCTCGGCGGTGACGTCCAAGCTGGTAGCGTGATCCATGTGACAGGGTCCCAATTGTTGAATTCTCGATGGTCAGTAAGACTAGGGAGCAATCTCCCGCTTTGCCAGTCCCCACAACCACCCTGTCCGGCAAAGTGATATGACCGGCAGGCATGGACAACCCGGCCATAATCAAAAGGATCAATAAAAAACTCAAAACGGACTTGACGCCAACCCGCCGTATCCGTTATCTAATGGCCAGCGCCGATTTGAAGCTCAGCTTGCGGGCGCTTAACAAATGCAGCTAAAGCGGGATGGTCATCGAACCGCCCGGCCCTTGCTGCGGCGGTTCTGTCATTTTCGGGCCCATTCGCCCGAATTAAGGCATCACCGACCGCCCTTCCCCGATCCTTCGGGGCGGCATTGTTATCCCGCAAGATCAAATCCCTTCAGACCGGTGCTTGGCGACCGAAGGCTTTCATTTGGCTGGAGGTGCGCCCGCGGTGATTTGAGGATCAGCTTGCACCGCGTCATCAAATGCTAAAGCGAAGCCGGGTCGACCCTTTCATTCGGGGCAGATCCAAGGCGCGGATCCTCGCTGGATACTTATTACATCCGGAGCCCCGGGGTCCTATCAGGTGCCCCGGGAGCGCCGAAACAGAAAACTGGAGAAAGCGACGATGACGATTACCCCGAAGAATCCGGAAACCCTGGCCCTTCACGCCGGCTATCGGGCGGACCCGGCCACCAATGCCGTGGCTGTGCCGATCTATCAGACAACCTCCTATCAGTTCGACAGCGCCGAGCATGCCCAGAAGCTCTTTTCGCTGCAGGAACTGGGGAATATCTACACCCGTATCATGAACCCGACGGTCGATGTGCTGGAAAAGCGCATTGCCGCTCTGGAAGGCGGCGTGGCCGCTCTGGGCGTTGCCTCGGGTCAGGCTGCCAGCGCCTATGCGGTCCAGAACATCGCCCATGCCGGGGACAATATCGTAAGCTCGACTGATCTTTACGGCGGTACCTGGAATCTGTTCGCGAACACGCTGAAGGATCAAGGGATCGAGGTCCGCTTTGTCGATCCATCCGACCCGGAAAACTTCCGCCGCGCCACAGACGACAAAACCCGTGCCTATTATGCGGAGACGCTGCCGAATCCGAAGCTGGAAGTCTTCCCCATCGGCGAAGTGGCCACCATCGGTCGCGAACTGGGAATTCCGCTGATTATCGACAATACCGCCGCCCCAGTGCTCTGCCGACCCTTCGACTACGGCGCGGCTGTCATCGTCTATTCGACCACCAAATATATCGGCGGACACGGCACCTCCATCGGCGGACTTATTGTCGATGGCGGCAATTTCCCTTGGGAAGAGCACAAGGCGCGCCAGCCCTATCTGAACCAGCCTGATCCGTCCTATCACGGTGCCGTCTGGACCGAGGCCGTGAAGCCGCTGGGGCCCATCGCCTATATCATCAAGGCACGGGTAACACTGTTGCGCGATCTAGGCGCGGCGCTGTCGCCCTTCAATGCCTTCCAGATCATTCAGGGGCTTGAAACCTTGCCGCTTCGCATCCGGGAGCATTCCCGCAATGCCGCCGCTGTCGCGGATTTCCTGACCAGCCATCCACAGGTCGAGGCCGTGATTCATCCGGGACATCAGACTGGCGAACCGCTGCGTCGGGCACAGGCCTATCTCAAGGGTGGGGCAAGCGGTCTTGTCGGCTTTCATATCAAGGGTGGCAAGCAGGCCGGTGCCGCCTTCATCGACGCGCTGCAACTCTTCTACCACGTCGCCAATATCGGCGATGCACGATCACTCGCCATCCATCCGGCGACGACCACCCATTCGCAGTTGAGCGCCGAGGAACAGCGTCAGACCGGGGTCACCGATTCCTATATCCGCCTGTCCATCGGGATCGAGCATATCGACGATATCCTTGCCGACCTGACCCAGGCGCTCGCCGCCGCTGCCACCGCCTGAGCGCGGTCACAACAAGAAGGAAACTGAATCATGACCGCACTCTCCCTGACCGGAAAGCCCCGCTCCACCGGCTTTGGTGCCGTCTTCGACACATTGGCCCGAACCATTGCGGCCGATCCGTCAAAGGCCATCGCCCATTTCGATGTGCAATCCCGCCAGATCAACGGATTGCACAGTGAGGTGGAGGCCCGTGATTTCCTGATCACCGTCGACGAGCCAAAGGCGCTCGGCGGACAGGATCTGGGGCCGAATCCGATTGAACTGGTTCTAGCTGCCATCGCCTCCTGCCAGGAAATCACCTATCGCCTCTATGCCGACAGGCTTGGCATTCCGTTGCGGGGCGTTTCCGTCACGGTTAAAGGGGATATTGACCTGCGCGGCCTCTATGCCCTGGATCCCGGTGCACGGCCTGGTTTCAGGGGACTCGATATCGCAGTAGAACTGGACAGCGATGCCCCGGCGGAGGAACTGGATCGCCTGAAGCGGACGGTTGATGCCCATTGTCCGGTGCTCGACATCATCCGCAATGCAACGCCGGTGATCGCCCGAACGGAGCGTCAGTCGGATGGTGAGAATCTGGATACGCCGCTCTTTGCGGGGCTTGCCGGATAAGGTATTGAGCTGACTGATATAGAGGAATTGCGGCCTGGACATTGCATCGCTAACCTGTCTCTTGATCGACCAATTAACGACAGAATTCGGGGGAGAGAGTGCGATGGCATTTCCGGGCCGTTTTCCGACCGCACGCCCACGGCGCAACCGGTCCAATGCGAATGTCCGCGCGCTGGTCGCGGAAAATGTCCTGACACCAGCCGACCTGATCTGGCCGATCTTCGTCAGTGATGGCCAGAACCGGCGTGATCCCGTTCCGTCCATGCCCGGTGTCGACCGACTATCCGTCGACCTTGCCGTCGAGGCCGCGAAACAGGCAGAAGATATGGGAATTCCCGCAATCGCCCTGTTCCCCTATACCGATCCGGCGCTGCGCGACGAGGATGGCAGCCAGGCCTTCAACCCTGACAATCTTGTCTGCCGCGCCGTTCGCGCCGTCCGCGCCGCCTGTCCGGACCTGATGCTGATCTGCGACGTCGCACTGGACCCCTATACCAGCCATGGGCATGACGGCCTGCTGCGGGACGGACACATCGTCAACGATGAATCCATCGAAGCCCTGGTCCGGCAATCCCTCGTCCAGGCGGAGGCAGGCTGCGACACACTCGCACCGTCGGATATGATGGATGGCCGGATCGGTGCAATTCGTGCCGCACTCGACAATGCCGGGCGAACCGATGTTCGGATTCTTTCCTACGCCGCCAAATACGCTTCCTGCTTCTATGGACCCTTTCGGGAGGCTGTCGGTTCCTCCGCCACTCTGGTCGGTGACAAGCGGACCTATCAGATGAACCCGGCCAATGGCGATGAAGCCCTGCGTGAGGTTGCCCTCGACATCGCCGAGGGGGCCGACATGATCATGGTCAAGCCGGGCATGCCCTATCTCGACATTCTTCAGCGGGTTAAGGCCGAGTTCCATCTTCCCACCTTCGCCTATCAGGTTTCCGGTGAATACGCGATGCTGCGCACCGCCTTTGATCTCGGGCGTCTGGATCGGGATCGGGGGATACTGGAAACCCTGATGTGCTTCAAACGGGCGGGAGCAGACGCCGTTCTGACCTATTTTGCCTTGGAGGTCGCAGATTTGTTAAATAAAAAATAAATTATAATTTAATTTATTTAAAATTTTATCAAAATATTGTTGATCTTGCAGTCATACAGGGCTACCCATTCTGGAACGCATGGCGACCAAAGTGTGTGTAGGGTCATACGGTTTATACTTTCAGGGAAAGCAGACGATCCAAAACCCTGACCCGAATTAGAATACAAGATGCGAATAGGCGGTTTTCCAGAAAGGAACCCTCGCTATGAACACAAATCCGCATCCAATCCTGGCTGCCCAATCCGAGACAAATCCAGGAAAACCTCTGTCATTTTCCAAAAATCTGTACTGGGAATCGCGATGCCCATTGCGACTGGGTTGTTTCATCCCCTCTATGCATTTTCAGAACTACCATAGGTGGGATTTCCTTATCCATTTTACAAAGATCCGAAGTTTTGATCGAAATTTGGGGAAAATCGCAGGATTTATTCAATGAATTCGATAAAAATACATATAAAACTGTGATGAATATCACAGAAACAAGTGACCGAACGTGGGACTGTAGGAACACTGGACCTGCTATATGCGGATGGATGCCGAATACACGAATGACCTGAATGGTCGGAAGGGCTTGAAATGGCTGAAAGCGATGTCGTTGAAATTCAGGAACTGGCCCTTAATGGCGGCATGAATGCGCCCTTGCCCGAACATCTCATAGAGGCTGGCACTCTCATTGATCTCGCTGAAGCCGGAATCATCCAGAATGGCGCGATCCAGATCACTTTTGATCCAGAATCCGCTGCATTCGTCGGTGCTTTCAAGAACGACCTCGTCATCATAACTGAAGATGATGAAATCATCATAGTTAAAGATTTCATCCCGGCGGTAGCGGACGGCCTGCTCGATCAGGTGTTTCTGCTCGACGGTACCGCAATGGATGCACCGGATTTCCTCGAAGAATACGGCATGAGCGCCGATCTGGCGGAATCCCTCGCTGAGATCGAAACCGCCGCTGGAGAAACCGTCAGCCCGAACTCCGTCACGAACCGCTCGACATCGGAGCGTTTTAACAATGACGATCTTGACGGTGGAGGCGATCGGACGGCATCCGGAGCCCTTGGCCGCGGAGGACGCACCGATGGACGGTCCGATGAAGATCGGACCGGAGAGGATGGACGCTCTCGGGGACAACCTGACGGCAGGGGCGATACCGGTACCAGTTCAGGCGGAGAGGGCAGAGCCGGGGCTGAAGACACTGTTCCCGATACAATCGCCTCAACCCCGGAGCTATTAGTAGGAAATTCCACAACGGGATTAGAAGATACCGCCATTCCCCTTACAATCCAGGCCAACCTGACCGATCTCGATGGATCGGAATCCCTCATGGTCACGATATCCGGTCTGCCGGAAGGGGCTACTCTCAATGCGGGATTCCATGACGGTGTTTCCAATGCATGGATCTTGTCCGAAGCCGATCTGGCAGACCTCGCCCTGATCCCGGTCGCCAATGCCAGCGGCAGCATTACCCTCACCGTCCGCGCCATTGCCATCGAAACCAACGGGGGGGCCCGCAGCATCGTAACGGACACCATCGACGTCGATATCAGCCCCGACGCCGACCTTCCAATCCTTACTCTCTCCGATGCCGCTGGCCTTGAAGACACGGCCATAGCGCTCGATATTTCTGCTGCGCTGACCGATGACAGCGAGACACTGTCGGTCGAGATCTCCGGTATCCCGGACGGCGCGGTGCTGATGGCAGGCGGTGAAGCCGTTACCGTCACCGATGGCAGCGCCACCCTGACGCCCGAGCAACTGGCGGAGCTGACCATCACGCCGCCTGCGAACAGTTCGGACGACTTCACGCTGACCGTCACCGCGACAACAGCGGATGGCGACAGCACCGCCTCGACCTCGGTTGATCTGCCGGTCTCCGTCACCGGCGTTGCCGATGAAGCATCGCTCACGACCTCTGCGGCTGCGGGCGACGAGGATACTGCGATTGCGCTGGACATCCAGATTGACGACGTACAGCCCGGCGACACGGCCTCGATCACCGTGACCGGTCTGCCCGAGGGGGCCACTCTCTCTGCCGGGACGGTGAATGAGGATGGCTCCGTCACACTCACACCAGACCAACTGGCCGGATTGACCATCACGCCACCCGCCAACAGTTCGGACGACTTCACGCTCGGCATCGCAGTCACAACAGTGGATGGAGAGAGCGGTGATGCCGCCACTGTCACCGATACGCTCGATGTCAGTGTTGCAGGCGTTGCCGATGCGGCCACCCTCACCGCTGAGGCAGCGTCCGGCGATGAAGACACGGCCATTGCACTGGATATCTCTGCTGCGCTGACCGATGACAGTGAGACGCTGTCAGTTGCGATCTCCGGTATTCCGGAGGGTGCGGTGCTGATGGCGGGCGGAGAGACCATCTCCGTCACCGATGGCAATGCCACCCTGACGCCCGACCAACTGGCGGAGCTGACCATCACGCCGCCTGCGAACAGTTCGGAGGATTTTACGCTCACCGTCACCGCCACCACACTGGATGGCGACAGCACGGCCTCGACCTCGGTCGATCTGCCGGTCAGTGTTGCAGGCGTTGCCGATGCGGCCACCCTGACGGCTGAGGCAGCCTCTGGCCTGGAAGACAGCGCCATTGCGCTGGACATCCAGATTGACGACGTACAGCCCGGCGACACGGCTTCCATCACCGTGACCGGCCTGCCGGAGGGAGCCACCCTCTCCGCCGGGACGGTGAATGAGGATGGCTCCGTCACGCTGACACCCGACCAACTGACCGGGCTCACAGTGACACCGGCTGCGAACAACTCCGACAACTTCACGCTCGGCTTCTCAGTCACCACAACCGATGGCCAGAGCGGCGATACCGCCACTGTCTCCGATACACTGGATGTCAGTGTTGCAGGCGTTGCCGATGCCGCCACCTTGACGGCTGAAGCAGCCTCCGGTCTCGAGGACAGTGCGATTGCACTCGATATCTCTGCTGCGCTAACCGATGACAGCGAGACGCTGTCGGTTGCGATCTCCGGTATCCCGGAGGATGCAGTGCTGATGGCAGGCGGAGAGACCATCTCCGTCACCGATGGCAGCGCCACCCTGACACCGGATCAGCTTGCGGAGCTGACCATCACGCCGCCTGCGAACAGTTCGGACGACTTCACGCTGACCGTCACCGCGACAACAGCGGATGGCGACAGCACGGCTTCGACCTCCGTCGATCTGCCGGTCTCCGTCACCGGCGTTGCGGATGGCGCATCGCTCACGACCTCTGCGGCATCCGGTGATGAAGACACGGCGATTGCACTGGACATCCAGATCGACGATGTGCAGCCTGGCGATACGGCTTCCATCACCGTAACCGGCCTGCCCGAGGGGGCCACTCTCTCTGCCGGGACGGTGAACGAGGATGGCTCCGTCACGCTGACACCCGACCAACTGGCCGGATTGACCATCACGCCACCCGCCAACAGTTCGGACGACTTCACGCTCGGTATCGCGGTCACCACGACCGACGGTGAGAGCGGTGATACCGCTACTGTCTCCGAGACGCTCGATGTCAATGTCACGGGCGTTGCCGATGAAGCTTCGCTTTCTGTCGAGGCTGCCGCTGGCCTGGAAGACAGCGCCATTGCACTGGATATCTCTGCTGCGCTGACTGATGACAGCGAGACGCTGTCGGTCGAGATCTCCGGTATCCCGGACGGCGCGGTGCTGATGGCAGGCGGTGAAGCCATCTCCGTCACCGATGGCAGCGCCACCCTGACGCCAGACCAACTGGCGGACCTGACCATCACGCCGCCTGCAAACAGTTCCGACGACTTCACCCTCACGGTTACCGCCATCACCGTGGATGGCGACAGCACGGCCTCGACCTCCGTCGATCTGCAGGTCTCTGTCACCGGCGTTGCCGATGACGCATCGCTCACGACCTCTGCGGCATCCGGTGATGAAGACACGGCGATTGCTCTCGACATCCAGATTGACGACGTACAGCCCGGCGACACGGCTTCCATCACCGTGACCGGTCTGCCGGAGGGAGCCACCCTCTCCGCCGGGACGGTGAACGAGGATGGCTCCGTCACGCTGACACCAGACCAACTGGCCGGGCTGACCATCACACCGCCTGCGAACAGTTCGGACAACTTCACGCTCGGCATCGCAGTCACAACAGTGGATGGAGAGAGCGGTGATGCCGCCACTGTCACCGATACGCTCGATGTCAGTGTTGCAGGCGTTGCCGATGCGGCCACCCTCACCGCTGAGGCAGCGTCCGGCGATGAAGACACGGCCATTGCACTGGATATCTCTGCTGCGCTGACCGATGACAGTGAGACGCTGTCAGTTGCGATCTCCGGTATTCCGGAGGGCGCGGTGCTGATGGCGGGCGGAGAGACCATCTCCGTCACCGATGGCAGTGCCACCCTGACGCCCGACCAACTGGCGGAGCTGACCATCACGCCGCCTGCGAACAGCTCCGACGACTTCACGCTGACCGTCACCGCGACAACAGCGGATGGCGACAGCACCGCCTCGACCTCGGTTGATCTGCCGGTCTCCGTCACCGGCGTTGCCGATGAAGCATCGCTCACGACCTCTGCGGCTGCGGGCGACGAGGATACTGCGATTGCGCTGGACATCCAGATTGACGACGTACAGCCCGGCGACACGGCCTCGATCACCGTGACCGGTCTGCCCGAGGGGGCCACTCTCTCTGCCGGGACGGTGAACGAGGATGGCTCCGTCACACTCACACCAGAGCAACTGGCCGGATTGACCATCACGCCACCCGCCAACAGTTCGGACGACTTCACGCTCGGCATCGCAGTCACAACAGTGGATGGAGAGAGCGGTGATGCCGCCACTGTCACCGATACGCTCGATGTCAGTGTTGCAGGCGTTGCCGATGCGGCCACCCTCACCGCTGAGGCAGCGTCCGGCGATGAAGACACGGCCATTGCACTGGATATCTCTGCTGCGCTGACCGATGACAGTGAGACGCTGTCAGTTGCGATCTCCGGTATTCCGGAGGGTGCGGTGCTGATGGCGGGCGGAGAGACCATCTCCGTCACCGATGGCAGTGCCACCCTGACGCCCGACCAACTGGCGGAGCTGACCATCACGCCGCCTGCGAACAGCTCCGACGACTTCACGCTGACCGTCACCGCGACAACAGCGGATGGCGACAGCACCGCCTCGACCTCGGTTGATCTGCCGGTCTCCGTCACCGGCGTTGCCGATGAAGCATCGCTCACGACCTCTGCGGCTGCGGGCGACGAGGATACTGCGATTGCGCTGGACATCCAGATTGACGACGTACAGCCCGGCGACACGGCCTCGATCACCGTGACCGGTCTGCCCGAGGGGGCCACTCTCTCTGCCGGGACGGTGAACGAGGATGGCTCCGTCACACTCACACCAGAGCAACTGGCCGGATTGACCATCACGCCACCCGCCAACAGTTCGGACGACTTCACGCTCGGCATCGCAGTCACAACAGTGGATGGAGAGAGCGGTGATGCCGCCACTGTCACCGAGACGCTCGATGTCAGTGTCGCAGGCGTTGCAGATGAAGCGACCCTCACGACCTCTGCGGCATCCGGTGATGAAGACACGGCGATTGCTCTCGACATCCAGATTGACGACGTGCAGCCAGGCGATACGGCTTCCATCACCGTAACCGGCCTGCCCGAGGGGGCCACCCTCTCCGCCGGGACGGTGAACGAGGATGGCTCCGTCACGCTGACACCAGAGCAGCTGGCCGGGCTCACCGTGACACCGGCAGCCAACAGCTCCGACGACTTCACGCTCGGCATCGCGGTCACCACGACCGACGGTGAGAGCGGTGATACCGCCACTGTCACCGAGACGCTCGATGTCAGTGTCTCCGGCGTTGCCGATGAAGCTTCGCTTTCTGTCGAGGCTGCCGCTGGCCTGGAAGACAGCGCCATTGCACTGGATATCTCTGCTGCGCTGACTGATGACAGCGAAACGCTGTCGGTTGCGATTTCCGGCATTCCGGAAGGTGCAGTGCTGATGGCAGACGGTGAGACCATCACCCTCACCGATGGCAGTGCCACCCTGACGCCGGGCCAGCTTGCGGACCTGACCATTACGCCGCCTGCGAACAGCTCCGACGACTTCACGCTGACTGTCACTGCCACCACAGTGGATGGCGACAGCACGGCCTCGACCTCGGTTGATCTGCCGGTCTCTGTCACGGGCGTTGCCGATGCGGCCACCCTGACAACTGATGCTGCCTCCGGCCTGGAAGACAGTGCCATTGCACTGGACATCCAGATCGACGACGTGCAGCCGGGCGACACGGCTTTCATCACCGTGACCGGTCTGCCCGAGGGGGCCACCCTCTCCGCCGGGACGGTGAACGAGGATGGCTCCGTCACGCTGACGCCAGAGCAACTGGCCGGGCTCACGGTGACACCGGCTGCGAACAGCTCCGACGACTTCACGCTCGGCATTGCGGTCACCACGACCGACGGTGAGAGCGGTGATACCGCCACTGTCTCCGATACACTGGATGTCAGTGTCGCCGGCGTTGCCGATGCCGCCACCCTCACCGCTGAGGCGGCCTCTGGTCTCGAGGACAGTGCCATTGCACTGGATATCTCTGCTGCGCTGACCGATGACAGCGAGACGCTGTCAGTCGAGATCTCCGGCATTCCGGAAGGTGCGGTGCTGATGGCGGGTGGTGAGACCATCTCCGTCACCGATGGCAGTGCCATGCTGACACCGGCGCAGCTGGCCGATCTCACCATCACGCCCCCGGCGGATAGTTCCGACGATTTCACACTGACCGTCACTGCCACCACAGTGGATGGCGACAGCACGGCCTCGACCTCGGTCGATCTGCCGGTCTCCGTCACCGGCGTTGCGGATGCAGCCACCCTCACCGCCGAGGCGGCCTCTGGCGATGAAGACAGTGCCATTGCACTGGATATCCAGATCGATGACGTACAGCCGGGCGATACGGCTTCCATCACCGTGACCGGCCTGCCCGAAGGGGCCTCCCTCTCCGCCGGGACGGTGAACGAGGATGGCTCCGTCACACTCACACCAGACCAACTGGCCGGATTGACCATCACGCCACCCGCCAACAGTTCGGACGACTTCACGCTCGGGATCGCGGTCACCACGACCGATGGTGAGAGCGGCGATACCGCCACCGTCACCGATACGCTCGATGTCAGTGTCGCCGGCGTTGCCGATGAAGCTTCGCTTTCTGTCGAGGCTGCCGCTGGCCTGGAAGACAGCGCCATTGCACTGGATATCTCTGCTGCGCTGACTGATGACAGCGAGACGCTGTCGGTCGAGATCTCCGGTATTCCGGAGGGTGCAGTGCTGATGGCGGGTGGTGAGACCATCTCCGTCACCGATGGCAGTGCCACCCTGACGCCCGACCAGCTTGCGGACCTGACCATCACGCCGCCTGCGAACAGTTCCGACGACTTCACGCTGACCGTCACCGCCACCACCACGGATGGCGACAGCACGGCCTCGACCTCGGTTGATCTGCCGGTCTCTGTCACCGGTGTTGCTGATGACGCATCGCTCACGATCTCTGCGGCATCCGGTGATGAAGACAGCGCCATTGCGCTTGATATCCAGATTGACGATGTGCAGCCGGGCGATACGGCTTCCATCACCGTGACCGGCCTGCCCGAGGGAGCCACCCTCTCCGCCGGGACGGTGAACGAGGATGGCTCAGTCACGCTGACACCAGAGCAGCTGGCCGGTCTGACTGTGACACCGCCTGCGAACAGCTCCGACGACTTCACGCTCGGGATCGCGGTCACCACGACTGACGGTGAGAGCGGTGATACCGCCACCGTCACCGATACGCTCGATGTCAGTGTCACCGGCGTTGCCGATGAAGCTTCGCTTTCTGTTGAAGCCGCATCAGGTCTCGAGGACAGTGCGATTGCGCTGGATATCCAGATCGACGATGTGCAGCCAGGCGACACGGCCTCGATCACCGTGACCGGCCTGCCCGAGGGAGCCACCCTCTCCGCCGGGACGGTGAACGAGGATGGCTCCGTCACGCTCACACCAGAGCAGCTGGCCGGTCTGACCGTGACACCGGCTTCCAATAGCTCCGATGACTTCACGCTCGGTATTGCCGTCACCACGACTGACGGTCAGAGCGGTGATACCGCCACTGTCTCCGATACCCTCGATGTCAGTGTCGCAGGCGTTGCCGATGCCGCCACCCTCACCGCCGAGACGGCCTCCGGCCTGGAAGACAGTGCCATTGCACTGGATATCCAGATCGATGACGTGCAGCCGGGCGATACGGCCTCGATCACCGTGACCGGCCTGCCCGAGGGAGCCACCCTCTCCGCCGGGACGGTGAACGAGGATGGCTCCGTCACGCTGACACCTGACCAACTGGCCGGTCTGACCGTGACACCGCCTGCGAACAGCTCCGATGACTTCACGCTCGGTATTGCCGTCACCACAGTGGATGGAGAGAGCGGTGATACCGCCACCGTCACCGAGACGCTCGATGTCAGTGTCGCAGGCGTTGCAGATGCAGCGACCCTCACCGCCGAGGCGGCCTCTGGTCTCGAAGACAGTGCCATTGCACTGGATATCTCTGCTGCGCTGACCGATGACAGCGAGACCCTGTCAGTCGAGATCTCCGGCATTCCGGAGGGCGCGGTGCTGATGGCAGGCGGTGAGACCATCACCGTCACCGAAGGCAGTGCCACCCTGACGCCCGACCAGCTTGCGGACCTGACCATCACGCCGCCTGCAAACAGCTCCGACGATTTCACACTGACCGTCACCGCCACCACACTGGATGGCGACAGCACCGCCTCGACCTCGGTCGATCTGCCGGTCTCCGTCACCGGTGTTGCTGATGCGGCTTCGCTCTCTGTTGAGGCTGCCTCTGGTCTCGAGGACAGCGCCATTGCACTGGATATCCAGATCGATGACGTACAGCCAGGCGACACGGCATCCATCACCGTGATCGGCCTGCCCGAGGGGGCCACTCTCTCCGCCGGGACGGTGAACGAGGATGGCTCCGTCACGCTGACACCCGACCAACTGGCCGGGCTGACCGTGACACCGCCTGCGAACAGCTCCGATGACTTCACGCTCGGCATCGCGGCCACCACGACCGACGGTGAGAGCGGTGATACCGCCACTGTCACTGATACGCTCGATGTCAGTGTCGCCGGCGTTGCCGATGCGGCCACCCTCACCGCCGAGGCCGCCTCTGGCGATGAAGACAGTGCGATTGCACTGGACATCCAGATTGACGATGTACAGCCAGGCGACACGGCTTCCATCACCGTGACCGGCCTGCCCGAGGGGGCCACTCTCTCCGCCGGGACGGTGAACGAGGATGGCTCCGTCACGCTCACACCAGACCAACTGGCCGGATTGACCATCACGCCACCCGCCGACAGTTCGGACGACTTCACGCTCGGCATCGCGGTCACCACGACTGACGGTGAGAGCGGTGATACCGCCACTGTCACCGATACGCTCGATGTCAGTGTCACCGGCATTGCCGATGAAGCTTCGCTTTCTGTCGAGGCTGCCGCTGGCCTGGAAGACAGTGCCATTGCACTCGATATCTCTGCTGCGCTGACCGATGACAGCGAGACACTGTCGGTTGCGATCTCCGGCATTCCGGAAGGTGCGGTGCTGATGTCTGGCGGTGAAGCCGTTACCGTCACCGATGGCAGCGCCACCCTGACACCGGAACAGCTGGCGGACCTCAGCATCACGCCGCCTGCAAACAGTTCCGACGACTTCACGCTCACGGTTACCGCCACCACAGTGGATGGCGACAGCACGGCCTCGACCTCGGTTGATCTGCCGGTCTCCGTCACCGGCGTTGCTGATGACGCATCGCTCACGACCTCTGCGGCATCCGGTGATGAAGACACGGCGATTGCGCTGGATATCCAGATCGACGATGTGCAGCCGGGCGATACGGCTTCCATCACCGTGACCGGCCTGCCCGAGGGGGCCTCCCTCTCCGCCGGGACGGTGAACGAGGATGGCTCCGTCACACTCACACCAGACCAACTGGCCGGGCTCACCGTGACACCGCCCGCCGACAGTTCGGACGACTTCACGCTCGGGATCGCGGTCACCACGACCGACGGTGAGAGCGGCGATACCGCCACTGTCACCGATACGCTCGATGTCAGTGTCGCGGGTGTTGCCGATGAAGCTTCGCTTTCTGTCGAGGCTGCCGCTGGCCTGGAAGACAGCGCCATTGCACTGGATATCTCTGCTGCGCTGACTGATGACAGCGAGACGCTGTCGGTCGAGATCTCCGGCATTCCGGAGGGTGCAGTGCTGATGGCGGGTGGTGAGACCATCTCCGTCACCGATGGCAGTGCCACCCTGACGCCCGACCAGCTTGCGGACCTGACCATCACGCCGCCTGCGAACAGTTCCGACGACTTCACGCTGACCGTCACCGCCACCACACTGGATGGCGACAGCACGGCCAATGTCGTGGGCGTGATTGAGGTATCCGTTGCTGGTGTTGCGGATGATCCAGATCTTATCGTTTCGGCGGTATCCGGTGGCGAGGATTCGTCCATTCTGTTGGATATCTCTGCTGCCCTGACTGATGACAGTGAAACGCTTGCGGTCGAGATTTCCGGCATTCCAGAAGGTGCCATCCTGATGGCTGGAGATACGGTGATCGACATTACCGATGGCAGCGCCACCCTGACGCCCGACCAGCTGGCAGACCTCAGCATCACACCGCCTGCGAACAGCTCCAATGATTTCACACTGACCGTCACCGCGATCAGCACCGATGGCGACAGTACCGCCACGACCGTTGGAACAATTCCCGTCACCCTCGATGCGGTTGCCGATAATCCGGAACTCACGGTCGAAGCAGCCTCCGGCGATGAGGATACGGAAATCACTCTCGACATCTCCGCCGCTCTGACCGACGAGGGAGAAACGCTGAGTGTCGAAATCTCAGGCATTCCAAATGGTGCGACTCTGACTGCATCGGGCATCGCGATTGCAGTCACCGGCGGTGTCGCGACATTGACTGCCGGGCAGTTGGATGCCCTGAGCATCACGCCCCCCGCCAACAGCTCCAATGATTTCACACTGACCGTTACCGCAATCAGCACCGACGGCGAGAGCACTGCGACAACGGTGGGGACGATCCCTGTCACCATCGATGCGGTCGCCGATGCGCCGAGCCTTGAAACACAATCAGCCAGCGGCAGCGAGGATCAACCGATCCCCCTCACCATCCAGGCCACCACACCTGATGCGGGAGAAACACTCAGCATCGAGATTACGGGTATTCCCGAAGGAGCCGTCCTGATGTCAGGGGACACAGTGATCAGCATCAGCAATGGAACGGCTACTCTGTCCCCCGCGCAGTTGACCGGACTGACGATCACCCCGCCAGAACATTCCGATCAGGATTTCGAGTTGAGCGTCACGGTCACCGCCACTGACGGCAACAGCACGGCGAGTGACAGCGGCACCCTGCCGGTATCCGTCGATCCCGAGGCAGATACGCCAAGCCTGACGCTGGCACCATCCGTCAGCGCAACCCTGGAGGGTGTCACGGTTCCCCTGACCCTGCCGGAAGGCATTTCAGGTGCCCTGATAGATGGTACGGCTCCCTATGAACTGCCCGCAGGCAGCGGACTGAACGGTCAGATATTTGACAGCAACGGATCCCTGAACAACCTGAATGGCGTCGACTCTCTGATCGCGGCCAGTGGCGCAGATGTCACATTCAATGCGACCAATATCGATTACTCCGGCGGCTCCAATATGGGCGGGTTTCTTGGCAGCGATGGGGCCAGCGCCACAGGGACGACCGGCGCCTCCGCCGATACATTCGCGGTGAAGATCGTCGGTTATATCAAGATCGAGGCCGGATCACATGATTTCAATGTCACCACCGATGACGGATTCCGCCTGAAAATCGGCGGGCAAACCGTCACGGAGTTTGACGGCAACCGTGGCTCGGCAACCAGCACCAGTACCTTCACCGCAACCGAAGACGGCCTCTATCCAATCGAAATCGTCTATTGGGAAAATGGTGGAGATCAGGTCCTGTTCGTTGAGATGGATGGCGAAACCATCGGCGGTGACATCCTGTTCTCCGAGATCCCGTCGGGTCTTTCCCTGAATGAGGACGGCTATTACAGTATTCCCGACACAGTCGAGACAAGCACGGAACTGACGATCTCCGATCTTCCGGAAGGGGCTGTTCTGTCGGCGGGTGTACAGAATCCGGATGGGACCTGGACAGTGACCCCGGAAGAGGCGGACGGCATCACCGTCACTTTCCCCGATGGCGGCATTCATGCCATTACCGCAACGGTAACGGATTCAAATGGCAATGTGGTAAGCAGTCAGGTAATCGCCGCCGGTCAGGATCCGGTCGTGACCGTAGCCCTGGACATTCAGTCGGCACTGGCCGATCTAGATGGTTCCGAAACGCTGTCGATCAGCATCTCGGACCTTCCCACTGGTGCGGTACTCTCAGCCGGTATCGTTCAATCCGATGGATCGATCCTTCTAACCGCAGAAGAGCTGGATGGGCTGACCGTCACCATGCCGGTTGGAACGGATGACTTCGATCTGACCGTCACCGCAACATCAACTGATGGCGGAGAAACTGCCAGCATCAGCCAGACCATTTCCGTTGACGTCCCGGAAATCCAGGGAGAAACCATCACCGGCACGACCGGTACTGGTGTCATCACCGGCACGGCGGGCGACGATATCATCTATGGCAGCAGCACGGCGAGCAATGGATCAAGCGGATCGGGTGGATCAGACGGTGGAACCGAAACGCCCATCAATGCGGTCTTCCATTTCAAGTTGGAGGATACGACCTGGGGTTCGAACGAGACGGTTACAGACTCCATCAATGGCGTTACCGGTACTGCGCGGGGCGGCACCGGTACCGCATCGGGTGCGAATGGCAATGCAGCCCAGTTCGACGGCAACGGCGACTATATCGAAGTTCCGCATTCCGAAGCCATGGAACTGACGACAGGAACGTTCAGTCTGAATTTCCTTGCTTGGAACAATGGTACGCTAGCCTCGAAGGACTCAACGGATTATGACGATGGCGGTCATTTCGATCTGCGCATCAACAGTAATCGAGAAGTTGAACTCCGCGTTCAGACAGAAGATGAAACATTCACCCTGAGCGGTGGAAATATCGACTGGCACAGTTGGCACAGCGCCAGCGTGACCTGGGACGGGGAAACCGTCACCCTCTATGTCAATGGGGAAGCCGTGGATTCCGTCGAAACCGACTGGAACCTGTCAGCGAATGAGAATCCATGGACTTTTGGTGCCTCACAGATCAATAGCGGCGACAATGTCGCGAACAATCTGAACACTTATCTGGATGGCAAAATTGACAATCCGACACTGCTGGATGCCCCTTTGACGGCGGATCAGATCGCAGGGATGCACAGCAGCGGTATTCCAGCCACCCTGGATGAAGGACTGACGACAACCACCGAGTCCGATCCGCAAGGTCCCCAGGCAGCACTGTTGTCAGAGGATTTCAGCAATGGCAGCGGGTCCTTCACCTATTCTGATGGGGTCTTCGGTACCTCCAACGGATATTACGAATCCGGAGCCCATGGCGGCAGCGCCGGACAGGACGGAGGCGGTTTGTCGGTAACGCTGGGAGGGCAGAACAACAATGCTGTTTCTGGCATGTCGGGCGGCTGGACAACGACGATCAATGTCCCGGAAGATACGGTAAATGCGACCCTGACCTTCAGCTATCGCATGGTCTATCCCGCAAATTCGGAAGCGGATGAAGCAGCAGAGGTGCGGGTTGCATTGGATGGTTCCCTGATCGGTGCCAATAGCAACGATTACATCATGCGGGTTGCAGGGGATGGGGACAGCGGCGTCGGAACCCAGGATAGCGGATGGCAAACCGTCACAATCAATCTTGGCAGCCTGTCGGCAGGCAGTCATTCAATTACATTGGGTGGCTTGTACGAAGGCAAGACGACCAGTGACGAGGAAGTCCAGCTGTTCTTCGATGCAATCGAACTGACAGTGCCTCAAAGCATTGAGGGTGATGGTGAAACGATCTTCGGTGGTGCCGGTGACGATGTGATCTTTGCCGGGGCCGGAAATGACGTCATTGACGGTGGGTCGGGCAACGACACGATCAACCTGACCGCCAACCAGTCCAGCACTGTGGCCGGAATTTCCCCGATCAGTTATTGGAAACTGGAGGAGACAAACGGGACCAGCGTGTCCGACAGCGTCGGCAACAATCACGGCACGACATCGGGCGGAACAGTTCTGGACTTCAGCGGCAATTTCGGCAGCGGTGCCGATCTGGATGGCAATAATGACCAGATCGACATTCCCCATAACAGTTCCATGGAATTGGCAAACGGATCCCTCACCTTCTCCTTCAACGGAAACCAGCAACAGAACACCCTAGTCTCAAAAGGTGAAGGCGGCGACGATCCGGGCGAGTTTGATATTTCTACCCGCAACAATGGCAAAATCCGTTTCAATTTTACGGATGACGACGGAGACAATGTCCGGCTCGAAGGCGGCAGCATCAACTGGGGAGAATGGAACTCCGTTACCATCACATGGGGTGATGAGGGTCTGCAACTCTGGTTGAACGGCAGCATGGTCGCCAGTAACAGTGGCGTTACGAATGGACTGGAAGAGAATGACGAGTCCCTGAAATTCGGTGCCAACGAAGACAATGACGATGAATTCGACGGTGCCATTGATGATATCGCCCTGTTCAACAGCCAGCTTTCCGCCGAGGATATCAGCACCATCGCATCCGATGGCGTCCAGAATCTGATCGATACATCGGTTAGCCATACATCCGCCGGGGGCAATTTCGTCGATGGTGGATCAGGTGACGATACCGTCATTGCCGGAGCCGGGGCCGATACCATTGATGGCGGCGATGGCATTGATACCATCGATTATTCGAACAGCGATGCCGCCGTGATGATTGATTTCGAGAATGGCGTGGTTTCCGGTGGTCATGCACAAGGCGACCAGATTTCGAATTTCGAAAACATCGTCGGTTCAGATTTTGATGATACCCTGCGCGGCGATGATGGCAACAACCGGATCGATGGGGGCGCAGGCAATGATGTGCTTCGAGGTGGTGGTGGTGCTGATGTTTTCGTGCTCGGTTCCTCCGAGGACGGAATCGACACCATCGTCGATTTCAACCTCGCGGAAGGAGACCGCCTCGACATCTCCAGCGTCGTGAACATGAACGATATCGACGATATCGCAAATTATGTGAAGCTGGAGGATGACGGCAGCGGCAACACGACCGTGATGGTGAATACCAGCGGCGACGGGGCAGCTGAGAATTTCTCAGCCGTAGCCAATCTGGAAGGTGTGACCGGCCTGGATGTCAGTTCGATCCTGCAGGATCACAATCCTGGCGGTGAAGCCGTATAACGCGGATCACACAGGCGGACGATTGATGTCCTTCAGCGCATCCAGGACCACCTGAAGACGCGCAACCAGTTCAGGGCGGAGAACCGACTGTTCGACCCCGTCCCGTACCAGATTAAGGGCTTCCTGACTGCGGCTGGCCTGTTGGTTGAACCAGGGAGTCGGTACGTCTGAAAGGGTGATTTCCGGCCCGGGTGTATCCGAGCGAACCGGTTCCGTCTGCCCCGGTCGCAATGCGGAATCGGCAGGAGGACCAACCTTGGCTTCGGCACGGATTTCGGTTTCCGACAGTACGAAGCGCCGCAATGCATCTGTCAGCGCCTGCACGCCCGCGAATACCTTGTCATCCGATGCCGTTCCGTTTTCGGTTCGCTCTATCAACTGCTCGGTCAGAACCTTAACCGAGGCCAGGGCCTGGTCCCGACTCTGGGCCTGGGCAGGTCCTCCCATTGCAAGGCAAAAGCAAAGCACTCCCAAAGCGACTATGCGACCCAATACGCTCACGCGATCTCTCCCTCTTCACCAGATTGCAGCCAATCCCGCACGATGCCGATTTGCCCTGCATCCATCAGCGCCGGCGCATGACCGCATCCCGCAACCTCCAGCAACTGCGCCTTTGGTCCACGCCGGATCATCGCCTGCGCCACATCCGCCGTCAGCAAATCCGATTCTGCCCCGCGCAGCACCATAATCGGCAGCGAAAGGTGATCCCACAATGACCAGAGATCAACGTCACCGATATCCGCCGACCGAAACGGTTCAGCGATCCGGCCATCATAGGCATTCACCCATTGGCCCGCATCATCCTGGCGCAATGACAGTTCGGCCAGATAACGCCAATCTTCCTCACTGGTCAGTCCGAATGGGGCATAGGCCTTTTTCACGTGATCAAGCGCCGCCTCGAACGTATCGAATTGCCACATGATTCCGACATATTCCCCGATCCGGCGCAGCGCCTCCTTCGGTACAAAGGGACCGACATCGTTGATCAGCATCCGACGGATTGGATGACCATCCATGGCCGCGATGCTCATGCCGATCAGGCCGCCCATCGAGGTTCCGATCCAGTCGATATCGGCAACCGATTCTGCCGCAAGCATACAGGTCAAATCGTTGATATATTGCGGAATTTCATAATTTCCGAAAGGACCGAGACGACCGGAGCGTCCACGTCCAACGATATCGGGGGCCAGAACCCGATAGCCGGAATCAGCCAGAACCAGCGCCAACCGGTCAAAATCACGCCCACTTCGGGTCAGACCATGGACGCAGACGACGGTACGGCGCGCACCAGCCTGTCCCCAACTGGCCTGTCCCCAATCGGAATAGACCATGTCGTGAAAGCCACCAGGATGTGCGCATCGCACTGTTTTTTCAATGACCATGGGCAAAACCTCCGGGTCGCGCTAAGTATTCATGCGGGGACCATGCCCAAACCGACGGCTGCATTCAATCGCCCAATGGTCTAGAATTGCTCAGGACGAAACGGAACCTGTTATGCGCGTTGTTGGAAAATCCATCCTGTATCTGGTGCTTGCCCTGTTGGGCTGCGCGCTGGTTATCGCTGCGATACTTTACGTCATGGGCATGCTGAGCGTGCCGGACGATCAGGAAGAAACCGCTTTACCCGGCCTGAGCGGCCCCGTTCAGGTACTGTTCGATCCGAAAGGCATTCCGACAATCCGGGCCGCGTCGATGCGGGACGCCTATCGCAGCCTGGGTTATCTGCATGCCCGTGAGCGCCTGTGGCAGATGGAAACAACGCGACGCATCGGTGCCGGACGCATGGCGGAAATCGTCGGAACGCCGATGCTGTCCTATGACGTTCTAATGCGGGAACTGGGTCTCCTCAATCAGGCAACGGCTCAGGAAAGCCTGCTGGAGCCAGAGGAACTGGCCGATCTGAAAGCCTATACCGAGGGTGTGAATGCCTATCTGGCGGATCGCCCCCGTCCGCTTCCCATCGAATTCCAGATCACCCGTCATGAACCCGAACCCTGGACCGTGCGCGACAGTCTTCTCTGGGGCCGCCTCATGTCGATCCAGCTTTCCGGTGACGCCTTCCGGGAGGCGCAGACTGCCGCCATCACCGCATTACTGGGCGCAGAGCGGGCGTCGGAACTGATGCCCCGGAACGAAAAAACCCCGACGACAATGAACGATGGCAACCGCAATGCCTGGATCGCGGATTATGATGCCTCCAATGCTTGGGTGCTGAGCGGCGCACGGACGGACAGCGGCAAACCGATCCTGGCCAATGATCCGCATCTGGGCCTGCGGATGCCGGGTCAATGGTATCTGGCACG
Source organism: Alphaproteobacteria bacterium (assembly GCA_965223125.1). Taxonomy (GTDB): domain Bacteria; phylum Pseudomonadota; class Alphaproteobacteria; order UBA8366; family Aestuariispiraceae; genus Pacificispira. The sequence continues at coordinate 3,980,151 of OZ244984.1, forward strand.
GATCGAAACACCGGAACTGACTCTGACCGGGGCGACCGCGCCAGGGGTTCCGATGCATGTGCTGGGCCATAACGGCACCATCGCCTGGGGCATGACAACCACACATTCTGACAATCAGGATACCGTTATTCTGGACCGGACCGCCATTTCAAATGCCACAATCCGAGACGAAGTGATCCATGTCCGGTTTAGAGACCCGGTTCCGCTGTCGGTGATGGAAACCGAATATGGCCCGGTCGTCAGCCGCCTTGGCACTCCGCCCCGGGCGCTGCTCTGGACCGGCACGTCTGAGCGCCAGCGCACGGCAAGCGCCCTGTATGCCTTGAACCGGGCGCAAAACTGGGACGATTTCCTGAGGGCTCTCGATAAATTCGACGATCCGGCACAGAATGTGTTCTATGCGGATATCCACGGCGATATCGGCATGAAAGTCGTCGGCACCTTGCCGATCCGTGCGCCTGGCCATGGCGGGAGCCTGCCGATCACTCCTGATGACGAGGCATGGCATGGATCGGTCCTGCCGGAAAGCATGCCAGGGCTGCACAATCCCGATGACGGCATGATCCTGAACGCCAACAATCGCATCATCACTGATGCCTTTCCCTACCAGATATCGGAACGGTTCGAACCCGGCTATCGCATTGAACGGCTGCGCGAGCGCCTTGCTGAAACGCCAAAGCATCACCGGCTGGAGGACAGCATGTCGATCCAGACCGACATCCTGTCCGACGCCGCCCGGCGTCTCGTCCCGAGGTTCCTGCGCGCCGAACCCAATACCAAACTGGCTGCGGATGCTCTGACTCTAATGGCGGCATGGGACTACCAGATGGACCGGCGCAAGGCAGCACCGGCGATCTATATGACCATGCTGAACGAACTGGTCCGTGTCCTGGCGGAAGATGATCTGGGGGCTGACGCATTCGAAGATTACTGGAGTGCTAATGCGGAATTCGTGGAAGCCGTGTTCACTCAGAACACATCCTGGTGCGACGACATTCGCACCAAAACAATGGAAACCTGTGCCTGGGCGCTTGCCACCGCGCTGGACCGGGCGGTCTTCATCCTGAACCAAAATCAGGGTGACACCGCTGAGGACTGGCACTGGGGCAAGCCGCACACCGCCTCGATGCAGCATCAGTTGCTCGACCTCGTTCCAGGCTTCTCGATTCTCGGCAACCGGCCGCTGGAAACGTCGGGTGGCGACCATACCCTCAATCGCGGTCAGAGCCGGGGCGGCGCGGGCAAGTCTCCCTTCACCCATATCCATGGTGCCGGTTTCCGTGCGATTTACGATCTGGCCGATCTCGACAACAGCCTCTATGCCCTGGCGGGCGGGCAGTCAGGCAATCCTTTTTCGCCACATTACGCCGATCTGCTTAAGGACTGGCGCGACGGTCGCTATTTCAGAATTCCCGGGCGCGACGAAGACAGCCCGGAAGACGGTGGGGCCCTACTCATTCTGCGACCATAGGAGTCCATTTCCACACCGATCCGGGGAGCCCATCGCACCATGTTCCTGAGCGTCTTTGACCTGTTCAAGATCGGCATTGGTCCTTCCAGTTCCCATACCGTCGGCCCAATGGTTGCGGCGGCCCGCTTCATCGATCTGCTGGACGCACAGGGATGCTTTGATTCCGTCGCGACGGTTCGATGCAGCCTGCATGGCTCCCTCGCCTGGACCGGCAAGGGCCATGCCAGCGACCGGGCGATCCTGTTGGGCCTCGCCGGTGCGAAGCCGGACTCAGTCGATCCGGAAGAAGTTCTGACCCTTGTCCATCAGATCGATGCCGAACAGGAACTGACGCTGGGCGGACGCAGGCGGATCGCCTTCCGGCGCGAGGATCATCTGATCTTCGATTTTGGTGCCGCCCTGCCCGGCCACGCCAATGGCATGATCTTCGCCGCCTTCGATACAGCGGACGATATGTTGGCCGAACAGACCTACTATTCCATCGGCGGCGGCTTCGTCTCCTCCGCTGAGGAACTGGCAAACAGGAGCGGTGCCGGATCACTGCCGGTATCTGAAGTCCCCTTTCCGTTCAATTCGGCGAAGGAAATGCTGGAAATGGGGGTCGCCAGCGGCCTGACCATCGCCGAGATGAAGCTGCGCAACGAATGTGCCGTGCGCCCGGAATCCGAGGTTATCGAAGGGCTGGACCGGCTCTGGCGGGTAATGCGGACCTGCATCACACGCGGGCTGGGTCAGGACGGACGCTTACCGGGCGGACTCGACGTGAAGCGCCGGGCAAAATCGATCCTCCAGGAACTGGAGAAGAACCGCCAGTCAAACCGGCGCTACTACCATGACATCATGGACTGGATCAGCCTCTACGCGATTGCGGTGAACGAGGAAAATGCAGCGGGCGGCACCGTTGTGACCGCCCCGACCAATGGCGCGGCAGGGATCATCCCCGCCACGATGCGCTATTATGAGGCTTTCGTGCCCGACGCCAATCAGGAGGGCATCCGCACCTTCTTGCTCGCCGCCGCCGCCATCGGCGGGATCATCAAGCACAATGCCTCAATCTCCGGTGCCGAGGTCGGCTGTCAGGGCGAAGTTGGTTCCGCCTCCGCCATGGCCGCCGCCGGACTGGCCGCCGCCCTGGGGGCCAGCAACATGCAGATCGAGAATGCGGCAGAAATCGCGCTGGAGCACCATCTCGGCATGACCTGCGACCCTATCGGCGGGTTAGTGCAGATTCCCTGCATCGAGCGCAATGCAATGGGCGCGGTGAAGGCGGTCAATGCCTGTTCACTGGCAATGAAAGGCGACGGCACCCATTTCGTCCCGCTCGACGCCGCGATCAAGACGATGAAAAAGACCGGCGAGGACATGCGTTCCGAATACAAGGAAACCAGCCAGGGTGGCCTGGCCGTCAATGTGGTGGAATGCTGACGCCAGAGAACCGGTTTCTGGACCCTTAAATGAACGGCGTGTTTACAATCGGCTGGTGGGCAACTGCAATGGCATCTTCCAGTGTCACCTTATTGTTAAACAGCGCTCGCCCGATAATGGCACCCGCCACGCGGGGCAGATGTTTCAGCATCGCCACATCGTCCAGACTGCGCACCGTGCCGGAGGCGATCACGTCGATCTCCAGTTCTTTCGCCAGTTGGATCGTATTGGCGAAACTCGCATCGTGCTGTTCGATGTCCATATCGATATCGGTATAGATAATCGCCACCGCACCGATATCCTGGAATTCCTTTGCAAGCGCGATCGGAGTGAATGTCGTTTTCTCGCGCCATCCCTCAATCACGACCCTGCCGCCCGCAGCATCGATCGAAATCGCAACCTTGCCGGGCCAGCGAGCACAGGCCTCATGCACGAATGTCCGGTCTTTCACCGCCGCTGTTCCCAGCACAATCCGCTCCGCCCCGGCATTGAACCACCATTCAGCCGCCGACATGGTCCGGATGCCCCCACCGACCTGACAGGGGACCTTCGCGGTCTTCATGATTCGGGACAGAATTTCACCATTATGAGCTCCGCCCTGCAGAACGCCATCGATATCAACGAGGTGCAGCCATTCCGCCCCTTTGGAAACACAGGAAGCCGCCGCCGTCACCGGGTCGATGGGATAGGTTTCCACATCCTCGACGTCGCCCCGGCGCAGGTTGACGCATTTCCCGCCCTTAACCTGAATATTCGGATAGATGATCATGACGCATCTCCCTCGCAGTTCTCGCCTCTGAATCGGGCGATGATGGGGGATACTATCACGAACCATGGGGGGACTTATATGGAAGTCTTGAGTGGTGAAACCCTTGGAGTAGGAAGGTTCAATTCCCTGTTAATTTAACCTTCTTGCATCACGCTTGTCCTTGATTACATTTTTTCGCTCATTTTTTTCTTTGCAGTTTTTTATAAAATAACGCACACCAACTACCGTACAAACCAACGCAAAAATCCATTCAAGAATGAAGAAAAAACCTGCTGCACTTGATTCCATAGCAGCCAATATTAATCCTGTTATTACGATGAAAAACCACAGTAAAAATATTTTACCGATAGTCTTATTCATCACTTAAATCCCTTCATAAAAATTCAGATTTAATTCCCTTTGTGTACAGAGATTGATAGAAGTTTGACTTGAGCATAACCTCTCCCAAATGGTAATCCGTGACAGAAATCCAGGTACCAAATTGAGATCATTAATCAAACAACGGAGATATCATCGATTGATGACTTGATTATCATTAAATTGGGAACACGGGTTGACCATTCCAGCTGTAATGTCAGGCCGCCTCAGCGACTTTATGGGCACGATAACTGACAAATCGGGCGGCACCGCTGGTCAGGATCGTGTTCAGGGACCCATTGGGGGGCAGGCCGACCGCCTTCAGGATCATCGCATTGCTGCGCCGGATCAGCGGCCTGTCGTAATGACGATAGACGCGTCCCAGATAGGCATCACTGCAGGCGGCACGGTCATAGGCAACATCTGCCGGAATATTCGCCGAATAATAGGCATAGGCGAGTTCGTCATCCGCCAGTTCACCGATCCGCCCGACTGCGGCCCTGATCCGTGCCAACCGGCCCAGACGTTCGGTCGAAAGATAACTGACCAGCGCATCATAAAACAGCTTGTAGTGCCGGAATTCATCGGCGGCGATGTGGTGGGCCACTTCTTTCAGGACCGGTTCCGCACTCGCCCGCCCGAGTGCGGTATAGAAGGAGGATGTGCCGGTCTCCACAATGCATCGCGCGATCAATTCGGCAGATCGACTGCCCCTGACCGAGGCTTCTACATCAACCGGAACTGAATAACCGCTGGTAAAGCGCTGGAACGCCGAATCGAAATCAAAATCAGGATCGGCCATAGTTGCCCACTGCGCCAAGGCTCTGCCGTGCTGAACCTCTTCCCGGCCCCACTGATCCGCCTTCGCCTGAAACGCCTCATCCCCGGTGAAGACATTGCGCAAGTAGGTCGTATAGGTTGCGCCATTATACTCAACCAGCGCAGCGGCCTTTACCAACCGAACCAGAGCCGGATCAACACGATCTGCATCAAACGCATCCCAACCGATTGTTTCCATGGACCAGTTCGTCATGCACAGAATCCCCAATATTTGTACATATACCAGAGGCTTATATGTCCCTCACAGGCACGTGATGCAACCCAGTTTAAAAAATTGCGCCGCACAAAAATCGGCCCGACGCAATATCTCGCGCCGGGCCGATCCCAGTCATTACTGAACTGATGCGATCAGCGGATCTGGACGGTTGTGAACTTGCCACCCTCGACCAGCAGTTCCTTGTAGGAACCCGCCGCTTCACCGGGGCCGATCAGTTCGACATTGGTCGCGCCGACATAGTCAATCTGACCGCCCGCCGCGAGGATCTCCAGGCCCTTGGCCAGTTCGCCCGGCAGGATCGGCTCACCCGGTGCATTGGCAACGTCCAGGATCTTGTCCTTGATCGCCGCACTGTCGGTGGAACCAGCCGCCTGCATCGCCAACAGGATCAGCGCCGCCGCATCATAGCTTTCCGGGCGGAACGGACCGTCCGTATCGACCCCCATCGACTGACCAACAGCCGCAAAAGCCTCTGCGCCCGCGCCTTCATTACCCGGCAGGGTACCCATCGTCCCGTTCAGCGAGTCACCGAACGCTTCGACCAGGCTGTCACCGATCATGCCATCACCGATGATGAACCTGTCGAAGGCACCGGTGTCGAGCGAGCTCTGGATCACACCGCGACCACCCTGGTCGACATAGCCGAACACGCCCAGCAGATCGCCACCAGCGGCAGCCAATGTCGCCACTTCTGCCGAATAGTCACCCTTGCCATCCTCATGCGGGACGGAAATCGTGACCTTGCCGCCATGCGCCTCGAACGACGCCTGGAAGGCATCCGCCAGTCCCTTGCCATAGTCGTTGTTGGTATAGGTAACAGCGATGGACTTGATCCCCTTGTCCTTCAGGATATCAGCCAGGACCTGACCCTGACGGGCATCGGAGGGCGAGGTGCGGAAGAAATAGCCGTTATCGTCAATCGTGGACAGCGCCGGCGAGGTTGCCGACGGAGAAATCATCACGATGCCTTTTGGCACGGCGACGTTATTGGCAATCGCACCGGTGACACCGGAACAGTCGGCCCCGACGATGGCTGCAACGCCATCCGACGTGATCAGGCGTTCCGCCGCAGCAGTGGCAGCCGCCGAATCGACGCAGGTGGAATCCCCGCGGACGGAAACGACGGTTTCCCCACCAAGCAGTTTGCCGCTCTTGGAGACTTCCTCCATCGCCATTTCGGCAGACGCCGCCATGCCGGGCGTCAGCGATTCAATCGGACCGGTGAAACCCAGGATGACACCCAGTTTCACTTCCGCCTGGGCGGCACCGGCGAACCCGGTCGCGCTCAGGGCCAGCATGCTGGTTGCAAGCAGGAATTTCTTCATTTCAACTTCTCCCACATCAAAGCCATCCCCCGATGGGACGGTTTTCGTTGATTCTTTTTACAGGCACTCCCGATCAACCTCAGCGCGAGGCGCGAACCGGTTCCGGAAGCAGCCCCTTGGGACTGAACCGCATTGCGAGCAAGAGCACAAGTCCCATTAAAAGCGGGCGCATCTGCGCTGCTGCATCCAGCAGATGGATTCTCAGCGCATTATCCTCCGCCATGAAGAAGGTCATCATGTCCATCAGGAAAATCCCGGCAGGCTCCGCCTGTACCCAGGCGAACCAGATCAGGAAACCGCCAATGACCGATCCATGATTGTTGCCTGATCCGCCGACGATCACCATCACCCAGATCAGAAAGGTGAAGCGCAGCGGATTGTATGTCCCCGGCGTGAACTGACCGTCCAGCGTGGTCAGCATCGCCCCCGCTATCCCCACGACTGCCGATCCCAGGATGAAGGTCTGTAAGTGACGTCGGGTGACATCCTTACCCATCGCCTCCGCCGCGACCTCGTTGTCACGAATGGCCCGCATCATCCGGCCCCAGGGTGAATTCAGTGCCCGCTGCGCCAGCCAGAAGAGGATCAGCAGCACAATCGTGAACAGCGCCATATAGCCGATCTTCACGAACAGTCCCGCATCATACTGCACGAAATCGCGCAGCGCGCTGACGCGCTCATCCCCACTCAACCCCTCCAATGCACCCGCATGCAGCCATTCGACCCAGCCGACGAAATTCGATGACTCCTGCAAATCGATTTCCCGTGGCACCGGGCGGCTGAGACCACTGACATTCTTGACCCCACGCGCCAGCCAGTCCTCATTCTTGATTACCGCAATCACGATTTCAGAAATACCGAGCGTCGCGATGGCCAGATAATCAGCGCGCAGTCCAAGTGCGATCTTGCCGATCCCCCAGGCGACCGCCGCCGCCAGCAATCCCCCGACCGGCCAGGACAGGATTATGGGAAGATTGAGCCCACCCAGGAATCCCTGTGACGCCGGATTGACCGCTTCAATCGCATCGGTTGCCGGATCAAAGAACAGGCGTATGCAGAAATAGCCGCCCAGGATCACGACGGCCAGCAGCGCGCGGCGCTTTCCACCCTTCGGCATCAGGGCGAATATGGCAATCACCGCCGCGACCACTGCGATCAGCGTCGCCACCGTATAGCCGAGATTCCGACCTCCCACACCCCAAGCCTCGATCACCGGCGGCTGAGAAATCAGCACCCCTGCCAACCCGCCAAGCGCTGCGAAACCCACGGTACCCGCACTGAACAGGCCCGCATAGCCCCACTGAATATTGACCCCCAGTGCCATAACCGCCGAAATCAGGCACAGATTGATCATCACTAACGCCACCGACCAGGACTGGAAGATGCCGACCAGAATCAGCAGCAGCGCTATTCCCGCATAGGCAAGACGGGTGCGGTTCGTCAGCGTCATGAGATGACCTTTCCACGGAATATCCCGGTCGGGCGCACCAGCAGCACGACGACTAGGATCAGGAAGGAGACCGCGAATTTATATTCGGTCGACAGGATTTGCAGCATCCCGCCCGTATCCCAGTCTTCCGGCGTCAGATAGTTGAAAACCCGGCGATAGGCATAAGTCAGCATGACCTCCGAAAAGGCGACGACATAACCGCCAACGATGGCACCGACCGGTTGCCCGATCCCGCCGACGATGGCAGCGGCGAACATCGGCAGTATCAGTTGGAAATAGGTGAAGGGCTTATAGCTCTTGTCCAGTCCGTACATCGTTCCGGCTATCGTCGCCAGGGTTGCGGCGATCAGCCAAGTCACGGCGACCACCCGATCCGGATTGATGCCCGACAGCAGCGCCAGATCCTCATTGTCGGAATAGGCGCGCATCGCCTTGCCCGTTCGGGTTTTCTGGAGGAACCAGAACAGGGCCGCTACGACGGCGATGGCGACAACCACGGTCAGGCCCTGGGACAGCTTGATCGTCACGCCTTCATCCAGGCCGGTGAGCGTCTTGAAATCCGAATTGGAAATGATGAATCGCGCACCATCGGCGAAGCGCTGGTCATCCGGCCCGATGGTGAAACGGGTCAGCCCGTTCAGGATGTACATCACCCCGACAGAGGCCACGACGAAGATCACCGGTGCTGCGCGGCGTTTGCGATAGAAGCGATAGACGCTGCGATCAATCAGCAGACTGATCGCAATGGCCAGTAGGATCCCGACCGGCAGCGCCAGCAGGGCCGTCGGCAGGGGCGCGATGCTGACCCCCTGCGCCTGCAGCCAGAAAGTCGTCAGAACGACCCCCATTGTGCCGAAGGCCATCAGATCGCCATGGGCAAAGTTGGCAAACCGCAGCACTCCGAAGACAAGCGTGATCCCCAGTGCGCCCAATGCGAGTTGCGAGCCATAGGAAAGCGCCGGGACAAATACGAAATTCGACATCAGGGCCAGCGTGTTCAGGATATCCAGCATCGCCTAGCCCCCCAGGAATGAGCGGCGGACGTCAGGGTCCGCCATCAGCGCCGCACCGGTATCGGTGTAGCGGTTTTCCCCTGACACCAGCACATAGCCAATATCGGCAATTTCCAGCGCCTGCCGGGCATTCTGTTCAACAATAAGTACCGCAATGCCGGTCTTCTTGATGGCAATGACCCGGTCGAAGAGTTCGTCCATCACGATGGGGGAGACGCCTGCCGTCGGTTCGTCCAGCATCAGCACGGTCGGCTGAGTCATCAGCGCCCGCCCGACGGCGACCTGCTGCCGCTGCCCGCCAGAGAGTTCACCGGCATATTGCCGCCGCTTTTCCTTCAGGATCGGGAACAGGTCGAAGATTTCCTCCATCGTGCCCCGGAAATCGTCGCGGCGCAGATAGGCCCCCATTTCCAGGTTTTCCTCCACCGTCATCCCGGCGAAGACATTACTGGTCTGGGGGACAAAGGCCATCTCGCAGGCAACACGGTCCTGCGGGCTCATTTCCGTAATGTCGCGCCCGCCCAGCGTCACGGAACCTTCCCGCAGCGGCAGCATGCCGAACAGGGCCTTCATCGCGGTCGATTTGCCTGCGCCATTCGGACCGACGACAACGGCGATCTCCCCCTTATCGACGGCAATCGTGCATCCGTTCAGGATATCCGCCCCGCCATAGCCGCCCCGCATGTCCTTTCCGACCAGATGGCTCATGTTCTCGCCCCATCCGCCGCACGCTCCGCCTCGCGGTCGCGCCCGGCACCCAGATAAGCCTCGATCACCACATCATTCGCCTTGATCTCCTCTGCCGTGCCGGAGGCAAGCAACCGCCCCTCCGCCATCACCACGACGGGATTGCACAGGCGGCTGATGAAATCCATGTCATGTTCGATCATGCAGAAGGTGTAGCCGCGCTCCTGGTTGAGCCGCAGGATCGCATCACCGATTTCGTTCAGCAGCGTACGATTCACCCCCGCCCCGACCTCATCCAGCAGCACGACCTTGGCATCGACCATCATGGTGCGACCAAGCTCCAGCAGCTTCTTCTGTCCCCCCGACAGATTTCCGGCCAGCTCATCGGCGATATGGCTGAGGTTGAGAAAATCGATAACCTCATCGGCGCGTTCATGGATCTCGGCTTCCTGACGGCGGACCTCGCCAGGCATGAACCAGGTCTTCCACAGCGTCTCTCCGGCCTGATCGGGCGGTACCGTCATCAGGTTCTCGCGGACGGTCAGATGGGTGAATTCATGGGCGATCTGGAAGGTGCGCAACAGGCCAAGCCCGAACAGATCATGCGGCGGCAGGCCCGTCACATCCTGATCATCCAGAAAAATTCTGCCCGATGTCGGCGGGAACCGCCCGGCGATCAGATTGAAGAACGTCGTCTTCCCCGCCCCGTTCGGGCCGACAAGACCGGTAATGCTGCCCTTTTCGATGGTCAGGCTGACATCATCCACGGCGGTGATGCCCCCGAACCGCTTCGAGACATTCTCTGTTCTGATCATGTGGCCCCAAATTTCAACGGCGATCTGACGTCGCCTCACCAACCCTGCGCCCTATAGGCCACACAATGTGCCGGGTTCAAGCAGATTCATCAATCTGTAGTTTGGAGAAACTGCCCAAGGTTCATTCGAGGTCTCTATCCCTCAAACCACGTCCTTGCGGGCGAAATTCATGTAGATGTCCTGCAAACGGCGGGTGATCGGGCCGGGTTTTCCGTCGCCCAGTATATGATCATCGATCTTCACCACCGGGCAGACGAAGGTGGAGGCACCGGTGATGAAGGCCTCATCGGCATTCCGGGCCTCGTCGAGCGTGAACAGACGTTCTTCCAGCCCAACATCGCCGTCTTCCAGAATGCCGAGCAGGGCCTTGCGGGTGCAGCCATGCAGGATGTCGTTCGACAGCGGTCGGGTGATGATCATCCCATCCTTGATGATGTAGAAACTGGTGGCACCGCCTTCGGTGACATAGCCGTCCTGATGCATCAGCACCTCCGCACCGCCTGCCTGTTTCGCGGTCCATTTCGCGAAGACGCTGCCCATCAGACCGACAGTCTTGATGTCGCGACGGCCCCAGCGGATATCCGGCGCGCTGACCATCGCGATCCCGTCCCGGAATTCACGCCGTGTCGCCTCACCCTTATGCTGGGCGAACATGAAAACCGTCGGGGTCATGCCCTCCGGCGGCAGGAAATCACGATCCCCATCGGAACCACGGGTGATCTGCATATAGACCAGCCCTTCCTCGACTCCGTTCAACCGCACCAGTTCACACATTGCCGTCAGGATCTCGTCATGACTCAACGGGGCGGGCATCCGCATCTCCACCAGCGACCGATCCAGCCGCTGCATGTGCGAGGCGAAATCCAGCAGCTTGCCATCGATCACACCCGCCACTTCATAGATCGCATCGGCAAACAGAAGCCCTCGATCAAAGATCGACACCGTAGCCTGTTCCGGTGGGCAATAGGTGCCATTGATGTAAACCGTCCGCGACATGCGTGTTCCCTTTCGTTTTCTACTTGAGGGGCGCGCCCCTACTTTTAATCATCCGCGACCGGGGGTAACGGATCGCCCGCGCCGATGCGCTCGGTGATCAGGCCATAGGCTTCGGGACGGCGGTGTCTGGCGAAATTGAAGATTTCGCGTTTGAAATACTGCGCCTGATCGAAGTCGCAGCGCGCTGCAATCACCTCATCCTCGAGGCTGGAGCATTGCGCGACGATTTCGCCCGTTGGCGCGATGATCATGCTCTGGCCGATCATGTCGAAGCCTTCCTCATGACCGCATTTCGCCGCCGCCGCGACCCAGCAGGCATTGTGATAGGCACCGGCCTGGAGCGTAAGCGCATTGTGGAAATTGGCCAGCGCCGCAGCCTGAAATGGTTCTCCCAGCCCGACCGGCGTGTTGTAGCCAAGCGCGATCAGTTCCGCACCCTGAAGACCCATCACGCGATAGGTTTCCGGCCAGCGCCTGTCGTTGCAGATCGCCATGCCGACACGACCCCCTAATGCCTCATAAACCGGGAATCCAAGATTTCCGATGTCAAAATAGCGCTTTTCCAGATGCTCACCCTTGCGGGACGGATCGGGTTCCTTGTGTCCCGGCAGATGGACCTTGCGGTACTTCCCGACGATCCGGCCCGATCCATCCACCAGAATGGCCGTATTGTATCGCTTCGTCCCCGCCTTCTCCGCATAGCCGAGATAGAAACCGATCCCCTGTTCGGCGGCAAGGTCGAACAGCGGCTGCGTTTCAGGTCCCGGCATGCTGTCCTCAAAGAACGCCTCCAGTTCCGGCGCACCAAGATCGTAGATCCAGCGTGGAAAAAATGTGGTCAGAGCCAGTTCCGGGAAGACAACGAAACGACAGCCCCGTCCCTTCGCCTCGCGCATCAGATCGGTCAGCCGGTCAACGACCTGTTTACGGGTTTCAGTTTTCGCAATCGGCCCCATCTGGGCCACTCCCAGCACGCCACCGCGCATCCAGGTTACTCCTCAATATGATGAAGGACGCAATTGGATAATCAGTTCACCACACGCGGTTTGGCGGGCGCTGTCTTGATCGCGCCCTGTCCTGTGCCAAGATGCGCGCCAAGCGCCCATTGCGCCTTTTCGGCGGTCTGATGCAGCATATGCACGACGGCGTGCAATTCCTTCTCCCCCAGATTCAGGCGCACACCATCCGGCCCGCCCCCGGTCAGGGTCAATTGCACCCCGCCATTCTTGAGCGCCGAAACATTAAGTTTCTTCACCAGCATCGGCCCGTCCGCAGGGAAAGGCTGCAATCCCTCCTCCTCATAGGGCGTCTGGAAATTCGCCTGGCTGACTGCTGTTTCGCGCCGAAATTCAGAGACCGCCTGGCGCTGCTCCACCGGCTGTGCCTGAACCCCGACCAGATGATCGAAAATCTTGCCGATGGAGGCAAGGAACTGGAGCACCATGCGCCTCGTCAGCCACATCCGCGCATCCTTGTCCTGAAGGCGTGCGCGCATCAGAATGCGATCTTCCTCGACCTGATAACTGCAGGATATCTGTACCTTGGTTGCCATAAACGAAACCTAGCCCACCCGTCTTTCGCTGTCACGCGGTGGATCGTAGCGCCGTTTCAGCGGAAAGGCGGCAGGTGTCGGCCCCTGTTCGCGCAAAAGCAACAGACGCTCCCAGCCTTCAACGGGCGTAGGCATGGCGCTTCCCGCCGGTATCCACCACATCGCATGGGTCGGCTCCCGCGAGACCTGGAACCAGCGATGCCGGGCCTGCATCAGTTCCAGATGGCCGGAGCGAAAGACAAAATCGGAGAAACTCTCGAAATCTCGCCAGACGGACATGTTGACGATAAAGCGCGGGTTGTCCGGGAACAGCAGGATATCTGTCGCATTCCCCTCCCCCGACTGCAACCGCCAGACAAAACCCGGTGCGGCATCCGCTATGGCATTGATTTCATCCAACCGCCCGGTAAAGCCCGCCATTTCCGGCCCGTCGATATCATGAAGCGCCGTTGCAACATTAATCTGTGCCAACTGCCATTGCGTCATTTGCCCAGTTCCTCAACAGTCTCATCCTCATCCTCGGATTCCAGCGCATAGACCGAAGGGGAGGATTTTGGCACTGGCGTGAAATGCCCGCGTGTATCCGGCCCTGCCACGCGATGGCGGGTGATGCGATAAAGCGCGAACAGCGCTAAAGCCGTGAAGGTAACGGAGATCATCACGAACAGGCTGCCCGCGCCGTAATTCTCCATGACCGGCCCCAATATGACCGGCCCCAGAACCGCGCCCAGGCCATAGAGCAGCAGCAGCCCACTGGAAACCTCGACCAGTTCGCCGTTGGGTGCAAAATCGTTGGAATGTGCGATGCAAAGCGCATAGATCGGCATCATCACTCCCCCATGCAGGATCGCAAGCACCAGCCCCATCCAGGGTGCGGGCGGCTCCCAGAAGGCAAGGCCAAGGCCGGTCGCGATGGCCGCCGCCGCACAGGCCGCGATCACAATGCGCCGGTCGATCCTGTCTGACAGCCAGCCCAGCGGCCATTGCAGGATCGTCCCGCCAACCATGAACGCCCCCATGAACAGTGCGATCTCGGCAACCGGAAGGCCGCGCATCTGTGCAAAGACCGGCCCGAAGGTCCAGAAGGCACCATCCGCCAGTCCGAACAGCAGGCACCCTACGAAACCCGTAGGGGATAATTTATAGAGTCGCACGATGCGCAGTCGCGCCGTCGGGATCTGATCCGGTTCCCGCACTGGGGTCAGCGACACCGGCACCAGCGAGATGGCGACCAGGATCGCCACCAGAGAAAAGAGGATGTAGGACGTTGTCTCCGACAGCACCACCATCTGCTGCCCGCCGATGGTCGCCAGATTCCCGATGATGATGTAAAGCGACAGGACGGTACCACGAATCCGGTTGGTCACCTGTTCGTTCAGCCAGCTTTCGATCACCATATAGACGACCGCGAGGCAGAAGCCGATACAGCCGCGCAACACCGCCCATACCCAGGGATCGACAATAATCGGATAGACCAGCGTCAGCGCCGCCACCACGGCGGCGAACCCGGCAAAAGCACGGGTATGGCCGACGGCCTGCACCACCTTAGGCCCCGCGACGCAACCCAGAACGAAGCCGACAAAGGAGGCCGACCCCATGATCCCGATGGCGGTCCCGCCGAATCCTTCCAACTGTGCGCGAATCGGAACCAGGGTGATGAACAGCCCATAGCCCAGGAACACAATCCCGGCCCCGAGCAGGATGATCCCGATGGACCGAGTCTGTGCGGTCATGGCGCGACTTTCGACTAGATGAACACGACCCACAGCCTAGCGCGGACACGCCCCTCACGACAGGGAAATCCCGCCGGATCACTCTTCCGGGATTTCAACTCGCTAAAGCCCGTTTCAGTACCGGCCAAGCCGGATCGAAGTCTCGGCGATTTCCTCGTAATCGTCGCCGGACTTGACCACAGCATAGACCTCCGCCTCATAGGTATTGCCCTGCCCACCGGAGCAGGGCGGCAGATAGCCCTTGCTGTACCAGTCGCCAGTTGCGCGGTTCTTTTCTTCCAGCCAGACACCCTCTGGCATCTCGTCCGTACCGCCCGGAACCGCAGGAAGCGTCACTTCCGCACTGCCCGGTTCAATCATGAACCCGATCTTGCCATGGCCGCCATCGTAGGAAAGCTTGCTGAAGCTCTTGTCGTTGAACTCAACGACAATGGCATTCGCCTCCGCCGGAATTCCGGTCACGGTCAGGGGTGGCGTTGCGCCATTGCCCCGAAATTTCTTGCAATGCTGACCGTCCGGAATCCGGTCCCCCGTCCAGACGGGATCTGCAAAACGAACCATCAGATCATCGGCCAAAGCCGGAGCAATCAGGACCGGAGACGCAGCCAGAAAAGCCGCACAGACGACTCCCGTAAAGAAACATGCGCGCATATCGAATTCCTCCCTAATAATGGCGACGGTCGCATTCAATACCGACCGAGTTGAAGATAGGTCTCTGCCAGGACCTCATAATCCTCCCCCCGATACTGTACCGCAAAAAGTGTTGCGGAATAAAGATTGCCCGTACCCCCGGAACAGGGCGGCAGGTAGCCGACAACGCCAATATCATCGCGATTATCCGCTTCGATCCACACGCCATTGGGCAGTTCCACCGTATCGCCCGGAACCGATAGCAGGACCGCCGTTGCATTCGCCACATCGACATCAAACCCGACAATCCCGTGTCCACCATCCGTCGACAACGGCTCGTAGGATTCATCATTGAAGGCAACAAGGACCGCATTGGTTCCTTCCGGCAACCCTGACACGCGGATAGGCGGCGTCGCACCGGCACCGTCATATTCACTGCATTGTTGTCCTTTCGGGATCGTCTCCCCGTTCCATGCAGGGTCTGTGAATTCCGCCCTGAACTCATCGGCCAGCGCGGACGAGGCAAATGGCAGGCACAGTGTTGCCACGAATATCAGAGTCCGGATCATTGCTTCTTGCTTCCTTTCAGGTAAGTGCCGCCTCAATCGCCGCCACCGCCGTGGCTGCCGCCGCGCCATCAGGGCCGCCCGCCTGGGCCATATCGGGACGACCACCGCCGCCCTTGCCGCCCATCGCCTCGGCCCCGGCGCGAACCAGGGCGACCGCATCATAGCGCGTGGTGAGATCATCCGTTACGCCGACCACCAGCGAGGCCTTGCCATCGTTCACCGCGATCACCGCGACGACACCGGAACCGATCTGTGTTTTCAACTGGTCGGCCAGCGGTTTCAATTCCTTCGGCGCGATTCCGTCCAGTACACGGCTGGCGAATTTGATCCCGGCAATTTCCTTCGCATCCGGTGCCGCCGATCCACCCCCGCCGCCCGCTGCCAGCTTGCGGGTCAGTTCCGAGACTTCCCGCTCCAGGCGCTTGCGCTCCTCGATCAAGCCCGTCAGTCGCTCATTGACATCCGCAGGGCTAACCTTCAACGCCGCCGCCGCCTGCTTCACGCGCATTTCCTGGGTTGCGAGATAGTCCAGAGCCGCCTGCCCGGTCAGGCATTCGATGCGCCGCACACCTGACGCCACCGCCGCCTCTGAGATGATCTTGAACAGGGCAATATCGCCAGTGCGCCGGACATGGGTTCCGCCACATAGCTCGGTCGAATAGACATGGCCCGATGCATCGCCCTTCGGCGCCCCCATCGAGACGACGCGGACCTCATCGCCATATTTCTCCCCGAACAGAGCCAGCGCGCCAGCCTTGATCGCCTCGTCCGGCGTCATCAGGCGCGTCGTCACCGGTGCGTTCAGGCGGATCTGGGCATTCACCAGCCGCTCGACCCGGTCGATCTCCTCCGGCGTCATCGCCTTGGGATGGGCGAAGTCGAAGCGCATCGCCTCGGCCCCGACCTGGGAGCCCTTCTGGGTTACATGCTCGCCCAGCACCTGACGCAGAGCCTCATGGGCCAAATGGGTCACCGAGTGGTTTGACCGCAGCCGGGAGCGACGCTCCCCGTCCACCAGCAGTTCCAGCGCAACACCGACAGCGATCGATCCTTCGGCCACAGTTGCGACATGCAGGATCATATCGCCCAGTTTCTTCTGGCAGTCGGTTACAGTCAGGACGGCACCACCCACCGTCTTCAGGATGCCCTGATCGCCCATCTGTCCGCCGCTTTCCCCATAGAACGGGGTCTGGTTGGCGATCAGAATGATGCTGTCACCCTTGGCGGCGCTGTCGACGGGCTTTCCATCCCTGACCAGAGCGGTCACGACGCCCTCGGCCTTTTCGGTCTCGTAGCCGAAAAATTCCGTCGCGCCGAGACGGTCGCGCAAATCGAACCACAGGCTCTCCGTCGCCGCATCACCGGAACCAGCCCAGGCCTTGCGCGCCTTCGCCTTCTGCTCCTCCATCGCGGTGGTGTATTCCGCCTCGTCCACTGTGCGGCCCTGCCCCCGCAGGATATCCTTGGTCAGGTCCAGCGGGAACCCGTAGGTATCGTAGAGCGTGAAGGCGACGCGGCCCGACAGGGCTTCCGATTCCGGCAAGCCTTCGAGTTCCGCATCCAGCAGCTTCAGACCCCGGTCGAGGGTCGTCTTGAAGCGGGATTCCTCCAGTTTCAGCGTCTCGGTGATCAGCGGCTCAGCCCGGCGCAGTTCCTCGAAATGCCCCCCCATCTGCTTCACCAGCACGGGGACCAGACGGTGCATCAGCGGGTCTTTCGCGCCCAGCATATGAGCATGTCGCATCGCCCGGCGCATGATCCGGCGCAGCACATAGCCGCGCCCTTCATTGGAGGGCAGCACACCATCGGCGATCAGGAAGGAGGAGGCACGCAGATGATCTGCAATCACCTTGTGGCTCGCCGACTGCCCCCCATCCGGATCGACCCCGGTCGCCTCTGCGGAAGCCAGGATGATCGCGCGCATCAGATCAATGTCGTAGTTGTTGTGCTTGCCCTGCAATACGGCGGCGATGCGCTCCAACCCCATGCCGGTATCGATGGAGGGTTTCGGCAGATCAATGCGCTTGCCCGGTTCCAGTTGCTCGTATTGCATGAAGACGAGGTTCCAGATTTCGATGAACCGGTCGCCGTCCTCGTCCGGGCTACCTGGCGGGCCGCCAGGAATGCCCTCCCCATGATCGAAGAAGATTTCGGAACAGGGACCACAGGGGCCGGTATCGCCCATTTGCCAGAAATTATCGGAGGTCGAGATGCGGATGATCCGGTTTTCCGGCAGGCCCGCAATCTTCCGCCACAGATCAAAGGCCTGATCATCCTCGGAATAGACCGTGACCAGCAGCTTGTCCTTTGGCAGTCCGTATTCCTGCGTCACCAGGTTCCAGGCCAGTTCTATCGCCCGGTCCTTGAAGTAATCACCAAAGGAGAAATTCCCCAGCATCTCAAAGAAAGTATGATGCCGCGCGGTATAGCCGACATTCTCCAGATCATTGTGCTTGCCGCCAGCGCGCACGCATTTCTGCGAGGTTGTCGCGCGGTTATAGTCGCGGTGCTCCTGTCCGGTGAAGACATTCTTGAACTGCACCATCCCGGCATTGGTGAACATCAGCGTCGGATCGTTCAGCGGCACCAGGGGCGAGCTGTCCACAACCCGGTGGTCATGCCGACCGAAATAGTCCAGAAACTTCGCGCGAATGTCGTTGGCGCTCGCCATGATGCTCTCGTCCTCGCTGAAACCGGGTCTTTCCCACTACAGATGGGGCCAGAGTTCCTAGCGTTCCAGAGCCTGGATGTCCAGCGGATGGGATCATTTCGCATCCATGCCGCCCCTGCTCTTTTCTTTTCTGGCCAGGCTCTGCACACTGCGGGAAACCTGTATGGAGAGTGGGACGGTGGTCATCAGTCTGCACAACTGTTCCTGTCTGGCCTTTTGCCTGCTGCTGGCGGCATCACCTGCCCATGCGCAGGATCAGCAGGAATCCCTCTGCCGTGACAGTGAAGCCGCATCGGATGCCAGGATTGACGCCTGTACCGCGCTGATCAATGGGGCGGTCTATACCGATCTCAAGGATTATGCCCTGACCCACCTGAATCGTGGTGAAGCGCTGCATGAAAGCGGGAATGCGCAACAGGCGCTTGCCGATCTTGAAACTGCGCTGGACTATGACCCCTATCTGTATCCGGGATACATGCTGCGAGGGGACATTCTGCTGACGCTTCGGGAACCCTATCGTGCGATAGCGGATTTCAGTGTTGCCGCCGGGCTGAACCCACTGGATGCCGCCCCCTATGCCAAGCGTGGTCTTGCCTTGTTCGCGCATCGGGAATTCGGTTCCGCGATCCAGGATCTGGAAACCGCCCTGGGGCACGATCCCGCCCATACAGATGCGCGGCGTACCCTGGCCTGGATCCTGTCGACGGCACCGGATCGAGACATGCGCGATGGCATGCGGGCGCTCGACCTGCTCGACCAGGTATCCGCTCCCCCTGATCTCCTCGTCCTTGCCGCTGCCCAGGCAGAGGCGGGAAGACCGATTGATGCGATTGTCACCTATCGCAGGCTGACTGCGGAAAGTCCCGGCGCAACTAGTCTCTATCAATCCTATCTCGCCGCACTGGGGTTCTTTAGCGGTACTGCCGATGGAACCTATTCCGATGAACTGGAGGCCGCGATACGGCGTTGTCTGGATGTGGGATGCCGGATCGGCGCACCGAAGGTCGCGGAATGAGTGACGATCCTGAAAAGCCACTCGCCGCCGGAGAACGGCTGCTGGTTGATGATCCGACGGAACAGGCGGCACAGCAACGACGCCGACGGTTCTGGCGGATCCTGGCCCTGCTGCTGCTCGGCCTGCCGACCCTGCTGCTGATCGCCGCCGCCGCATGGATCTGGCGCGTACCGCTTGCCAATGCCGTGGCCCCCGGCCTTGCCGGACAACTGACCGGACTGTCGGTCCAGATGACCGTGCTGCAACTGGACACGGATCACATCGAGATATCAGATATGCGGATCGATGGTGGCCCGTCCGTCCTGTCGATCACCGTGATCCCCAATCAGATACCCAACCTTATCCAGGGCGATCCTGTGCTGATCGACTCCCTCAGCATGACCGGTCTGCGCGGTACCATGGTTCTGGACGATACGGGCGCGCCGATGATCAAGGGGCTGGAACCGCTGTTCGAAGCGCAGAAAGCCACACCGGATTCAGGCACACCAATCGGCCTTCCAATCCGCCGCATCGCCCTGACCGATATCGCATTTCTGGCCGAAACACTGATCGGTCCCCAGACAGTTGCAGGCAACCTGGCGCTGACCCTGGATTCTGCACCCGCACTGTATCCGATGACCCTGGATGCCCGGCTGGCATCACCGGAAAGCGAGTCCGCGCTGCTTGCGACTCTCGCAACGGACGGGCGTGGTCTGGCGGTCGATGGAATACTGGATCTTTCATTATCCCACTGGCTGCCCTTTCTGCCGGAACTGGAGGCCGCCACCGGACGGGCCACAGCTCGGATCGATCTGCGCAGTGGGCCGATTGATGCGGCATTCCTGGCCGAATATGGCCTGCCGGGTCTACTCGCTGCCGTCAGCGGCACGGCTGATCTGGCCTGGACGGAGGCAGAAATGAAGCCGGTGCGGTGGGGACGCATCCGCCCGAAGGATGGCAGCCTTTCCCTTATCGTAGAGGGAGGCCAGGTCAGCCTGAACCTTCCACAACCGCTGGAAATCGAGAGTGATCCGATCCCGCAGGCAGTGCGGGACGCTCTCCCCGACCTGCTGCAACCCTATGCCATCGGCGATCCGCAGATCGTCATCAACCGCACCGGCGATGCGCCAGCCGCTCTGCTGCGGCCCGATGCGGGCGGCGGATGGCGGCTCGCCTTCGGCATGGATGTCGGATTCGCGCTCGGCCCCCTGGCCATGACCCTGACGCCGGGCTTCCTGACACTGACTGACGCGCTTGAACCCGACCGACTGACGCTCGCGGCGGCGGGGCTGGACCTCGTGCGCGGCCTCGATCTGCCACGCGACATCGCCCTGCGCCTGGATATCGGGGAAGTCATGCTGAATCCGAGAGCACTGATGTCCGGATCGGTTCCCGCAATGGATATTCCCTATACGCTAGAGAGCACAATGTTCGGGTCGATCCTGCCACCGCTCTGGGCGGAGCGCTCTGCATTGCAGGCGGCGGGCACCCTGTCCCTGCGCGACGGACTGTCGGGGCTCGACCTGACCGTGGACCGGGGCAGCCAGATGCGCCTGGAAGGCTTGACCGGAACCGGTGATGTCCGCCTGTCACCGCGCCTGCGCCTTGATGTTGCTGGGCGCGATCCGATGCAGGTCGGGTTTGGATTTGACGATCCCGCCGTCAGCCTTGTGGTGCAGGGCGCGTTCCGGCTCGGCGCGCTCAGCCTCGCCCTGCCGGGCCTTGATCCTCCCTTCGCGATCAGCCTCGACAGCCAGCCGGTTTCGATCCGATATCAGGCGACGGGCACAACGCTAGCTCTGGGTCCAGTTGATGCGACTCTGCCCGGCCATGATGCCGCCATTGACCGCCTCATCCTGCGCGCGGATTACGGGGGGCGGAACGGGTCTCTTTCGCTGTCCGCCGAAGGGCTGACAGTTGCGAATTCAGCCTTTCTTCCGGGTGGCCTCACCGCCAGCATGGCCCTGTCGGAAGGACGGGACGGGTCGTACCGGATGGAAGGCCCGCTCTCCCTGGCCGATGGTCGGATCACCGCCGATCTTGCCCTGAACCTGGATCCGGAAGGCCGACAACCGACCAAAATAATGCTGGAGACCGCACCGATCCGATTTGGACCGGGTGATCTTGAGGCGGGAGACATCGTTCCTTCATCGCTGCTGCCCGCAGATACGGTCCTGCCCGAAATTCAGGGCTCGGTCATCGCAAAAATGGAGGGCACGATGACCGAGGCAGGACCGCGAGGATTCCTGACACTGGCCCTGGAGAATGTCAGGATCGCGCATCGGGACATTTCCCTCAACACCATAACGACGGAATTTACCTTCGATCTTGCTACTCCCGGATCAACACGGGGACCACAACGCATCTCTGGACTTCTCGGCGTGCCGGGTCTGCCCCCGATGCCTGCAATCGCCAATTTTAGCATAGACTCGGATCGGATCATCACAATCACCACCGCTGGCATTGAACTGTTCGGGGGTGAAATTGCCCTAATCGATACGCGCATAGACCCTTCCATTCCCAGCCTTGAAGGCACGGTTCGCCTGCGGCGTGTCGACATGGAACAGGCCCTTCAACTGCTTGAAATCCAGGGGGTGAGCGGTACAGGGAAACTGTCCGGCCTACTGCCGATCCGCATACTGGAGGATGTCACAATCCTTTCCGGTGGTACTGTCGCCGCGGATGGCGGTGGCATGCTGCAAATCGACAACGAGACCGTAAACCAAGCCCTTGCCAGCGATCAGCAGGCAGTACAACTCCTCACCGACACGCTGAAGAACTTCCAGTATGACGGGTTGAATGCCACACTGGACCTGCCACCCGGTGCGAATGGTCAGATCGGCCTGTCGCTCAGTGGTTTCAACCCTGCCGTCCTTGACGGTCACCCGTTCAAGATCAATGTCAATTTCAGCAGCGATTTCAGGAACCTGTTCGCGATACTCTTGAACTTCCTCGACAGCTATTCCAGCTTCATCAGCGGCGTATCGATAGATTAACCAAGCAGGTAATTATCCAGCCCAACCGCCACTCAGCGATATTGTTCAACATTACCCAATAGGGCGGAGTTTAGGGCCTGGTTACCCGCGTTCCAAACGCATCCGACAGGGCCACCGCCCGAGAGGACCGGTGCCATAAATGCACCTGTTCCTCTCGGGCAATGCGCCAATGACCAAGCAGACTGCTAAGTATCCACGCGATTCCGCCAACTCGTCCTACAATCAGCAACAGGTGGCAGCCGGACGGGGTCCTGCCTCAGCTTTGTCGCCGCAGCCGCAACCGCTCTCGCCCGCGGATTTTGCATCAGCATCCTTAAGACAGCATGCATTCACACCTTCCGGGGGAGCTCCTCCGCAACAGCCTTCAGATTCAGGTACTTTACTGTCTTCAGAGAACACAACCGACATATCTGCGCGAAATCCGGTCCCGCATATACCGGTCTGCGGCAGAACAAGCCGAACCGCATCCGCAGCGGTAAAATCACCAGCAAGGGCTGCTGTGATCGAACGAACCTGTTCGTAGCCGGTTGCCAGCAGGAATGTCGGTGCCCGGCCGTAGCTCTTTATTCCTGCGCTATAGTAACCGGGTTCTGGATGGGAGAGCTCCCTATGTCCGTGTGGTGGCACAGTGCCGCATGAATGCACATTCGGGTCGATCATTGGTGCCAGTACCCGGCTGCATTCCAGGCTCGGGTCTAGGTCGAGACGCAGTTCCCGTGTCATTTCAAGATCGGGTCTCTGTCCGGTAGCAGCGACAATTTCATCGAATGGTCCGATCTGCACGATCACGCCATCGACACGACCAGTAACGGTCACGCCCCCCTTTTCCTCGCTTAGCCCAGTCAACCGGAAGCCTTCATGGGTTTCCAGTTTTCCGGCCAGATAGAGCCCCCGGAGAGCATTGCCCAAGGCTCCACGCGCCTGAAGATCATCGGCCTCTCCCGCTCCGAACAATCGATCCGGTGACTTGCCACGCAATACCCAGGCTATTTGCGTTCCCGACACATCCTCCGCCAGCGATGCCAGTGCGATCAAAGTATTCGCTGCCGAATGCCCCGCCCCCACGACGAGGGTTTTGCGTCCCATATAGCGACCTTTATCGCGACCGAGTATATCTGGCACCCCATAGACGATCCGGTCGGAAAGAACCTGCTCGCCGTCTGCAGGCAGTCCAAATGCTCCGAGTGGGCTAGGATTCCGCCAGGTCCCTGAAGCATCAATCACAGCGCGGGCACTGAACCAGTGGTGCGTATTGTCTAATCGCTGAACAAGAATCTCAAAGGGATGCCGTTCCCGCCCATCGGTGCGAACCTTGTCGATGTCACGTCGCGCGAGGGAGAGTATCCGGGAACCGCATTCGATATGGGGAGCGAATTCCGGCAGGTGTGCGAGCGGCTGCAGATAGAGATCACGAAGCTCGGCACCGGTCGGAATCGCATGCGGGTCCGGCGCATGCCAGCCATTGCGGGTCAGAAGATCGGCAGCGACCTGATCAACATTGAACTGCCAGGGTGTGAAAAGGCGAATATGCGACCAGTCGAGCACCGACTGCGCAATATCTGATCCCGCCTCAAAGAGACGGAACGGAATATTCCGCGCGTGAAGATGTGCAACGGCGGCGAGACCAACTGGTCCCCCACCGATAATGGCAACGGGAAGAGTATCTTGACTGTTGAGAAATTGGGGCATTTTTGTATCCTTGTTCGTATTTCGACGAATATGGAAATATATACGTTTGTTCATTCCGGCAACTCCACCGAGACGGATTATTTTAACAGCTAGTCAGACAATCAGAAAAAGGGGGCCGAAAAAGAGGGCCAAATTCTCAGAGCGTATTCAGGAGCTTACTAAGAGTATCAATCCGGCTACGGTTGATGCAGTAACAACTGTTATGACCATCGGTCCATTGCCTGATCAAACCTGCTGTGCTGAGCAGTTTCAAATGCTGCGCGACTGTCGACGGGGCCAAGGGAATTTTGTCAGCCAGAGATCCAAAAATGCAGGTCCCCTCGGCAAGAAGATTTCTTAAAATCAAAACCCGCGCAGGATGTGCCAAAGCCTTGCAGATTTCAGCAATTTCTCGATCCTCTTCAGTAACTTCAAGGGCGGTTCGGTACGCTTCATTACCAGTATTTGGAGACACTCACACCTCCATCAATTACCCGAAGTCAAATGCGACTGACCCAATCACACTACCATGGTAGCCAAACTGCCGATCAAATTTCTTGGCTCAGGACTTTGCTGGATCGGGGTTTCCATTGCGCGCCATAAACCATCACCGTTTTCGGGCAACGACGAAATGGTTCGGCGAAGATTCAGGGTAATCACCGGTTTCCAGAATCTCGAAACCAGATGCTTCGATCTGTTGCTCCAGCCGTGCAGTACTGAAGAAATTCACATAGGGAGCTTTTCCGATCAGGCGCATCACTGCGATAAGAAGCCACAACAGGCGATAAGGACCAGACATGCAGGTGGATTTCGAGATGAATATGCCACCAGGCTTTACGAGGTCATGAATTTCTGCAAGCACCCTCGGCAGATCCGCCATCAAATGCAGAAAATTAAATGCCATGACGACGTCATACTGCCCTTGAAGCGATCCGTCACCCGGCTGTGCCACCTGAAAATTGACAGAATCCGCACCCTGCTCCCGGGCCTTGCTGCGGGCGATCTCTATCATGTTGCCGGAAATATCCGTTGCCGTGATATGGTTCAGCGCATCCGCCAATTTCAATGCGGTCGTGCCGGTTCCACAGCCAAGTTCCAACGCATTATCCGTCGACACTACATGGGCCCGGACCCGCGCCAGCGTCTTTTCGTATGCAGGCATGTTCTTGATGGGGCTATTGGCATATTTACCTGCTGCCCGATTCCAGAAATCCGGTTGGGATATCATTTCCACTCACTAGTTTTGAGGTTCACCAGAACCTGATGGAGGACATGCCTGTTCCGTCAGCGCCACAGTACAACCGTTGTTATCGAAATTCAAAGGGATGTCAGTCCAAAATCCATGAAGGCACGTTGCTAATAATACTTACGAAACACCTGATGTCCTATTCCAGAGCAAGAGCACCGGTTTCGTCCATGGCGAAGAACGGATTGTGGGCCACTTCCCAGAGATGCCCATCAGGATCGGAGAAATAACCTGAATAACCGCCCCAGAAAACCGGCTGCCCCGGCTTGACTAGATGTCCGCCACAGGAAACCGCAAAGGCAATGGTGGCATCGACCTCCTCCGAAGACCCGACATTGTGGGCGATCGCCACACCGGAAAATCCGGGAACACTGTCCGGAATCCCTGCATCCTCGGCCAGGGCAGCCCGGCCATAGAGTCCCAGTACGATCCCCCGCAACTGAATGAAGGTCACATCATCATTGGAATCAGAGGCCCTGCTCCATCCCAACGCCCCATAGAAAGCAGTCGAGCGTGCGATATCAGAGACACCAAGTGTGATCAGTGAAATCCGGGGTTCAAGCGCCATAGTTCAGTTGTCGGCCGATTTCAGAATTCGACCTTGCTTCGCCAGTTCCGCACGCTCGGCCAGCAGATGATCCAGCCAATCCGGGTCCATCTCCGGGACAGACGATAGCAGAAGATCGGTATAATCGTGATGCGGCGGCGTGAACATCTCGCCACGCGGCCCCATCTCCACGACCTTGCCACTCTGCATCACCACCACCTCATCCGAAATTGCCCGCACCGTGGCCAGATCATGAGTGATGAACATATAGGAGAAATCGAATTCGTCCTGCATCCGCTGCAACAGTTTCAGGATACCCTCGGCAACAAGCTGGTCGAGAGCCGATGTGACCTCATCACAGATTATCAGTTCCGGCTCCGATGCCAGTGCACGGGCGATGCAGATGCGCTGCTTCTGTCCGCCGGAGAGTTCCGTCGTCAGGCGGTTGATATACTGATCCGGTTCCAGTTCCACCAGGTGCAGCAATTCTCGCACGCGCTCTTCCAGCTTCTTCCCGGTCAGGCCAAGATAAAAGCCCGCTGGTCGCCCGATCACATCCCGGATATGGGATTTCGGGTTCAAGGCCGTGTCCGGCATCTGGTAGATCATCTGCATCTTGCGCAACTGATCCTTCGTGCGCTGGCGATAATCTGCGGGTAGCGGTGTCCCGCCATAGGTCACATCGCCCGCCTTGGGCGGCAGCAACCCGGTAATCACCCGTGCGGTCGTGCTCTTGCCGCTGCCGGATTCGCCAACTACCGCCACGGTACGCTTCTTGTATACATCGAAACTGACATCGAAGAGTACGGGCACCGTGCCATAGGATGCATCCACATTGCGTATCTGCAGCAAAGGCGCATCACTGCCAGGCCGTCCGCGCTCTTCGCGCTGATAGCTGCGCACTGCCAGGAGGTCCGCTGTGTACTGCTCCTTCGGAGTCGACAGCAGCGTACGGGTGTCATCCTCCTCAACCG
Organism: Alphaproteobacteria bacterium; assembly: GCA_965223125.1. Classification (GTDB taxonomy): domain Bacteria; phylum Pseudomonadota; class Alphaproteobacteria; order UBA8366; family Aestuariispiraceae; genus Pacificispira. Next base: position 4,007,096 of record OZ244984.1, read on the forward strand.
TATTGCCATAACGCAGAACCTTGATCGTATCCGCCATCTGGGCGACCACGGCCAGATCATGGGTGATGTAGATCGCCGCCGTATTGAACTGTTCGACGATATCGCGGATCGCAGCCAAAACCTCGATCTGCGTCGTCACGTCCAGCGCGGTCGTCGGCTCATCAAAGACGATCAGATCGGGGCGGCAAGCCATCGCCATCGCAGTCATCGCGCGTTGCAACTGCCCGCCGGATACCTGATGCGGATAGCGGTAACCGATTGTATCGGGATTGGGCAGGCGCAGGCGGCGGAACAGATCTTTCGCATCTTTTTCTGCCTGACTGCGGTTCATGACGCCGTGCTGGACCGGCCCCTCACAATACTGATCAATCAGCTTGTGGGCGGGATTGAAGGAAGCGGCGGCGGATTGCGCCACATAGGCGATGCGTCGCCCGCGCAGACTGCGGCGCTGTTCATCACTGGCACTGCGCAGTTCCAACCCGTCGAACCAGACTTCCCCGCCGCTCAGGCGACAGCCGTCCCGGGCATAGCCCATCGCCGCGAGGCCGATGGTGGATTTTCCCGCTCCGGATTCCCCGATCAGACCCAGCACCTCCCCCCGGCGCAACGTAACGTCAACACCATGGACAATCTCGATCCAGTCCTCGTCGGCCCGTCCCTCAATCTTGAGATCCTTGATCTCCAGCAGAATGTCGCCCTTTTCTCCCCGGTTCTTGTCGCTCATTCTTTCAATCCACTTGTCTTGTGCAGGAACCAGTCGACGACGAAATTCACCCCGACCGTCAGCAATGCGATGGCAAAGGCGGGCAGCAACGGCATGATCGCCAGCGCCTTGCTATAGGCGAAGAAGTTGATCAGATTCGCGCTGTCCCGAACCATGGAGCCAAGATCCGCCAGCGGCGGCTGCAATCCCAGCCCCAGAAAGCTCAAGGCGCTGATGAACAGGAAGACGAAGCAGAAGCGAAGCCCGAATTCCGCGATCAGCGGTGCCGCCGCATTCGGCAGAACCTCCCGCCAGATCACATACCACAGACCCTCACCCCGCAGCTTCGCCGCCTCGACATAATCCATCACCACGATGTTCATTGCCACGGACCGCGCCAGACGGAAGACACGGGTCGAATCCAGCAAGGCAATCACCAGCACCATCTTCCAGATGCCGGTCCCAACGACGGTCAGGATCAGCAGCGCGAAAATCAGCGGCGGAATTGCCATCAACACATCGACGATGCGGCTCAGCAGTTGATCCACCCAGCCGCGCAGTGTCGCCGCCAGCAATCCGACCAGGGATCCGACAATGAAGGTCAGCGCGGTGGCGACAATCGCGATCCCGACCGTGTTCCGGGTGGCATGGATCAGGCGGGCCAGATAGTCGCGGCCCAACTCGTCGGTCCCGAGCCACGCCGTCGCACCGTTGCGCAACTCCGTCCCCCAAAGCTGGTTGGACGATCCCAGCACCTGAGACTGCTCATAGGGCGTCAGCAGCGGTGCAAGACATACCACCATGATATTTATGAAGATGATGCAGAGGCCGATTTTCGCGGTCGGCGGTGCCTTGCGGGTCTCTTTCCATGTTGCGGTCACCGTGCCGACCATGACGACCAATCCGACCAGCCCCAGATAACCCGACCAGGGATACTGGGAAAACTTATCCAGGGTTATGAGGCCGAAGATGACATAAATCACAATTGCGGACAGTAGCACATAGTCCCTGTCCACCGTCGTCGCCAGCATGGGCCAGGCCTTGAACAAGATGAAAGCAAAAGCGACGGAAGCAACAATGCCCAGAAAGGCCGATTCCGTATTCTGTCCGAGGTTCATTGCGAACAGTGCAAGGGGGAACAGCAGTACCAGCAGGGCACCGGCCCGTGCCAGCCAGACGGATCTGGCACTGGATTCTGGGGCGGAAATCTCTGTCGAGGACATGAATCTCCCCTCCTATCGCGGATGCAGCAAACGCGGGTTGCTGACGATTGTCAGGATATCCGCGATGAGGTTCAACAGGATATAGGTCGCCGCAAAGATCAGCACCGCAGCCTGGACTAGGGGAAAATCACGGAACTTGACCGCATCCACCAGGATTTTTCCAAGGCCGGGATAGCTGAACACGACCTCCACGATCACGACCCCGACAATCAGATAGGCAAGGTTCAGCGCGATCACGTTGACGATGGGTGCCAGGGCATTGGGCAGTGCATGGCGCACGATGATACGGGAATTGGATATCCCCTTCAGGCGGGCCATCTCGATATAGGGGCTGGCCAGCAGATTGATGATCGCGGCTCGCGTCATCCGCATCATATGAGCAACGACAACAAGCGTCAGGGTCAGTGCCGGCAGGAACATCCTGTGCAATCGCTCATCCCAGGGCGTATCGATATTGACCAGCGCCATATTTGGAAACAGCGGACCATCCGGCCCCATCGTCGCGACGGACAAAAGAAGTATCAGGATATAGGCGACGAAGAATTCCGGGAAGGAGATTGAGGTCAGGGTGAAGACGTTCACGACCCGGTCGAAGATCGAATACCGGTACAGCGCGGCCAGCACGCCCAGGGCCAGGGAAATCGGTACCGACAGTGCGGCAGCGAACCCGGCGAGGATCAGGGTATTCTCCAGTCGAACGCCTATCACCTCGCTGACATCGCGCCGGTTCGACAGCGATTCACCGAATTCAAACGTCGCCGCATCCTTCAGCCACAGGCCATAGCGCACGATGAAATGTTCGTTCAGATTGTTCTTAGCGCGACAATCCGCCAAGGTCTGCGGAGTCCCCTGCTGGCCATAGAAAGCCTGACAGAAATCACCGGGAAGTGTTTCCAGCATCCCCGTGATGATCAGACTCACGACAACAAGCGTCGCCAGCCCCAGGCCAAGTCTTTGGCCAATGGTTATGAAAATCCTGTTCATCGGCCCTGCTCTCTTCCCCAAGAGGCGGGTGAGGATATCAATTCAAGCGACCCTGCAACGGGCCGTTCCCCTCGAATCCGATATGCCACATTCCGCGTCCCCTGCGGATTTATTATTTGTTTCATGGAACTGCACCCCATCCGGGCAGTTCCAAGTTGAAGCGAGTTTAACACTCATTAAGGAAATGTGTCGTGAAATATTTTCAAAAATATCAGGGTGTGATTCACGGATGCAAACGGCCATGCTGGCGACCATGATGCAAAAGAAGGAACCTGATTGACCGAAAGGAAGAGTATCACCATGTCCGCGAAGAATGTCACCATTGTCGGTGCCGGTATCATCGGTGCCTGCCTCGCCCATCGGCTCGCCCGGGTGGGATTGGGAGTGCGAATCATAGATGCCATCGGACCCCATGCCGGAGCATCCGGGCGGTCCTGGGCCTGGATCAATGCCGTCAGTGCGACACGGCGCGACTATTTCGACCTGCGTCATGCGGGGATCGCCGCTTGGCATGATCTGGAGCAGGAATTGGCAGGTAACCTGGATATCGACTGGAGCGGAGCCCTGGTCTGGGATCAGGGTCTGTTCAACCCGAACCGGACAAGCATGCAGCAACAGGACTGGGGGGCCGCCGTTCGATTGCTGGACCAAGATGCGATTCGGGACGTCGAACCGCTGCTGTCCGCCCCGCCCGATGCGGCATTCCTGTCGATGGATGATGGGCTGGTTGACGGGGCCGGGGCGACCGCCGCCATTCTTGCTGCCGCCCGAGCGCTCGGTGCCCGGACAGCCTATGGACACCGTGTGACAGGTTTGCTGCGGAATGACACCCATGTCACCGGGGTTGAAACAGACTATGGCCGGTTTGAAGCCGATGTGACCATCCTCGCGGCCGGGGAAGGAACCGCGGCACTGCTGGAACTGGCGGGCATGTCGATGCCGGTTGCGAACCGTGCCGGGATGCTGGTGACCACCACGCCAGTCGAAGGACGCCTCTGCCGCCCGATCTGGAGCGATACGGTGCATGTAAAGCAATTACGGGATGGGCGTCTGGTGATTGGCGAATACCACCATCCCGACGGTGCGCTGGATGATCCCGATGAGACTGCGGAGCGGATGCTGGCGGAGGTTTCGACATGGCTTCCCGCCCTCGGCCCGTTGCGGATCGAGACGACAACGATTGTCCGCCGACCAATTCCGGGTGATGGTATGCCGGTGATCGGTGCGGTGCCGGAGATGCTCGGCCTCTACGTCGCAACGATGCATTCCGGTTTCAGCCTGGCGGCGATTGTCGGGCAACTGGTCGCACAGGAAGTGATTCACAATCAGGAACAGGATATTCTGGCCCCGTTCCGCCCGGCCCGCTTCATGAGTTGAACTGTTTGAAAGGATAAAGTTATGGCCGATCCGACCTCCCTCTGGCGTCTGTCTGCTGCGGATATTGCGACCGGAGTCAGGTCTGGCAACATCCGGGCGGTCGTGGCGGTGGAAAGCGCACTGGAACGCCTCGCCGCCGTCAATCCAGCATTGAATGCTGTCGTCCAGGAATTCCCTGACGAAGCCTTGCAGGCAGCCCGTGATGTCGATGCCAGGATCGCCGACGGGCAGGATCCGGGCCTGCTGGCCGGGGTTCCGGTCACGGTAAAGGTGAATGTCGATCAGGCCGGTCACGCCACCACGAACGGGATCAGATTACAGAAGGATCTGGTTGCCGGAATCGACAGCCCCGTCGTCGCCAACCTGAAGAAGGCCGGTGCCATCATCATCGGGCGGACCAATACGCCCGCCTTCTCCCTGCGCTGGTTCACCCGCAACGGGTTGCACGGCGCAACGAAGAACCCTCGCGATCCAGAATTGACGCCGGGTGGGTCCTCAGGCGGCGCGGCCTCGGCGGTCGCGGCGGGCATCGGAGCCCTGGCTCATGGCACCGACATTGCCGGATCGATCCGCTATCCCGCCTATGCCTGCGGCATTCATGGCCTGCGCCCAACGGTTGGTCGGATACCGGCGGTGAATTTCACCGCACCGGACCGCCATATCGGTGGGCAGTTGATGGCGGTCTCCGGCCCTATCGGGCGCAGCATCCACGATCTCGAACTCGGCTTTGCAGCGATGAGTGCGCCAGACCTGCGTGATAGCTGGTATGTCCCGGCACCGGCGGCGATGCCGGACATGCCGAAGCGGGTCGCCTTCTGCCCGGCACCGGAAGGCCTGAAACTCCATCCCGATGTCGCCACCGCCCTGCACGCCGCCGCCGACACGCTCGCGGATGCCGGTTGGGAGGTGGTGGAACGCCCCTGCCCGCCCCTGCGCGCAGCGCTGGCCGCCCAGATCACGCTCTGGCTGTCTGAATTCAGGCGGACAGCCCTGGCTGCGATTGAGAAGGAAGCCGATCCGGATGCCCTGTTCGTCTGCGCACAGCTTGCACGACATGGCGGCGAGGCAACGCTGGACGCGCTGATGGATGCGCTGCAACTGCGCGCGACCCTGGTTCGGGAGTGGCAGATGTTTTTGCAGGAATATCCGGTCTGCCTGCTGCCGGTCAGCGCCGAACCTGCCTTTCCGGATCATCTGGACGTCACGTCGGAAGTCGGTTTCGACCGGGTGCTCGAAGCGCAACTGACGCAGGTTGCCCTGCCCTATTTCGGTGTTCCGGCACTGACGGTCAGCACCGGTCTCAGCGGTACGGCACCGGTCGGGGTACAATTGGTCGGCCCGCGCTATCGCGAAGACCTGCTGTTCGATGCCGGAAACGTTATTGAACGCGCCGGTGTCCCGCCAAGCCCGGTCGATCCTGCCTGACCTATCCCCGCTGGGAATAGGCGGCCAGGGCGACGACGGTCAGCATGGAGAGTGCCATCAGGATATTGATGATGAACTGGGTTCGCTGCGGCAGATCCAACCGGTGCAGCGTCACCCCGGCATAGACCCAGAGGAAATGGATCGGAATCCAGATCGCATTCATGATCGCGAACTTGATCAGGGTCTCGGCAAGCGGGCTTTCCGGCAGGAAGGCGAAGCCGGTGAACAGGGTCGTGTTGACCGCATAGGCTTTCGGATTGATCGCCTGCAGCATCAGTCCGCCGACAAATCCGGGCGGTTTGCTGCGTTCGATAAAGGCGATCTTTGATCCGGCGAAGGCGATCCGCGCGGCAAGATAGAGAAGATAAATCGCCGAAGCCCAGAGCAGGATGGTGCGGATCATCGGTTCGGCCAGCACCACGGCAGCGACGCCACTGACAACCGCAAGCGCGACCAGATTGGTACCGATCCACAGCCCCGCGACATAGGATGTCCCGGCCCGGAATCCATATCCCGCCCCAACCCCGGCGGCAGACAGAACACCGGGGCCAGGCGTGATGATCAGGAAAAAGACCGCTGCGGCGAAAGTGAGCACGTCAGACGGCGCCGGTATAGGCGCGCTGATACAGCATCTCGCAATCGGCGACCGTCAGTTGGATGGGATTACCGCCCGCCGTCGGATCCACAACCGCCATTTCCGCCATGCGATGGAACTGGGCATCATCGATACCAAGCGCCTTTGATGTATGCGGAATGCCAAGTCGGGCGCGGAATTCAATCACCCAGGCCATGAAACCGTCAAAACCGCCCGCAATACCAAGCCAGGCCGCCAGACGCTCTATCTTAGCCTCGATAGCCGTGCGGTTATGCATCAGGACATAGGGCATATAGACCGCATTGGTCAGGCCATGATGGGTATGATAGAGCACGCCGGTCGGATGGGAGAGGCTGTGAATCCCGCCAAGTCCCTTCTGGAAGGCAACCGCTCCCATCGCGGCGGCGGACATCATATGCCCCCGCGCCTCGATATCCGCGCCGTCGTCATAAGCGCGGATCAGGAAATCCTTCACCAGCCGCATGCCTTCGACCGCAATACCTTCCGACAGCGGGTGATAGAAGGGCGAGCAATAGGCTTCCAGACAATGGATGAAGGCGTCGAGGCCGGTTCCGGCAGTCAGCACCGGCGGCAGGCCGACGGTCAGTGCCGGGTCGCAGATCACGACGGCGGGCAGCATCTTCGGATGGAAGATCACCGACTTGACCTGCTTTTCGCTGTTCGTCACGACACCCGCGCGCCCAACCTCTGAACCAGTTCCAGCGGTCGTCGGCACAGCGACGATGGGACGGATGGTCGACGCATCGGCACGGGTCCAGTAATCGCCGATATCCTCAAAATCCCAGACCGGGCGCGTCTGTCCCGCCTGAAACGCGATCAGCTTGCCGACATCCAGGCCCGACCCGCCGCCAAAGGCGACAACACCATCATGACCGCCTGCCTTGAAGACCGCGATCCCTGCATCCAGATTGGCATCGGTCGGATTCGGATCAACATTGGAAAACAGTGCCCGACCCAGTCCGGCGGCATCCAGGCGCTCCAGCACATCCGCAGTGATCGGCATGTTGGACAGGCCGCGATCCGTGACCAGCAGCGGTCGGGTAATCCCGGCGGCGCGGCAGGCATCAGGCAGTTCGGCGATGCGCCCGGCACCGAATTTGATGGCTGTTGGATAGGACCAATTGGCTGTGATGCTCATGATGGGTCAGGCTTTCTTCAGATGATAGGATTTCGGACGGGTCAGAGACTGATACCCGATCACAGACAAGGCACCGCCCCGTCCGGTATTCTTGCAACCGGTCCAGCACAAAGCAGGATCCAGATAATCAGCGCGGTTCATGAAAACAGTGCCGGTCTCGACCTGCGCCCCGATCTCCGCCGCGCGCTGAACATCCTGGGTCCAGATCGAGGCGGTAAGACCGAATTCGCTGTCATTCATCAGACGGATCGCCTCGGCATCATCCTTCACCTTCATGATCCCGACGACGGGACCGAAGGATTCATCACGCATCACCCGCATGTCGTGGGTCACGTCGATCAGGATCTGCGGCATCAGATAGGCTCCACCATCGTCCTGCGGAAAGCGTTTCGGGTCGATCAGCGCCTGTGCACCTGCCGCCAGCGCTTCCTGTGTCTGGGCGCGCACTTCGGCGGCAAAGCGCTTATGAGCCATCGGACCCAGAGTCGTTGCCGGATCAAGTGGATTGCCCAGCACATAGCCGTTCACGATGGAAACCGCCTTCTCCACGAAGGCATCGAACAGGGGTTCGGCAACATAAATCCGCTCTATGCCGCAGCAGCATTGACCGGAATTGAACATCGCCCCGTCGATCAGCGTATCGACCGCCGCATCCAGATTGGCATCCGCCCGGACGTAACCGGGGTCCTTGCCGCCCAGTTCAAGTCCCAGCCCCGTGAAGGTGCCCGCCGCCGCCAGTTCGATGGCGCGACCACCGCCGACGGAGCCGGTAAAATTGACGAATCCGAACAGTTTTGCCGCGATCAGTGCTGATGTCGTCCCGTGATCCAGGAAGACATTCTGGAACACTTCGGGGGGCACACCGGCGGCGGTGAAGGCCGCAACCATATGCTCGCCGACCAGCAGGGTCTGGCTGGCATGTTTCAGCACGACCGCATTCCCGGCGATCAGCGCCGGGGCGACGGTGTTGATCGCCGTCATATAGGGATAGTTCCAGGGCGCAATGACCAGCACGACACCATGAGGTTCGCGCAGGATGCGACGCTCGAAGGCATCGCTGTCCTCGACCACCAGCGGTGCCAGCGACGCTTCCGCGATCTCGGCCATATAGCTGGCCCGCTCGTTCACGCCACGGAACTCTCCGCCATAGCGCACCGGGCGGCCCATCATATGGGCGATGGAGGGAACGATTTCCTCGTTCATCTCACCCAGTTTTGCGACACCGGCGCGGACCCGATCAATACGCTCCTGCAGCGGACGCGACGCCCAGGATTTCTGGGCCTGCCGGGCCTTCTCTACAGTTGCCGTTGCCGCTTCCAGCGACAGAGTGGGGCGCTCGGCATAGAGCGACCCGTCAATCGGGGAAATACACTGAACCGTCTGTGCCATTCCGATTATGCCCTTTCGAAGCCACGGGCGACTTCCCAATCGGTAACACGGCGGTCGTATTCAGACTGCTCCCAATCGGCAGCCCGGATATAATGGTCGACAACCGCATCACCGAAAGCCGCGCGCAGCATCTTCGATTTCTTCGTCGCCGCCGCCGCTTCACGCAATGTGGAGGGAATGTGCCGGACCCGGCGTCCCCCCTTGTAGGCATCACCCGTATAGGGAGCTTCCAGTTCCAGTTTGCGCTCGATCCCGTCGATCCCGGCAGCCAGCAGCGCCGCCATCGCCAGATAGGGATTCAGATCCGATCCCCCGACTCGGCATTCAATGCGAATGCCCTTCGTCCCCTCGCCGCACAACCGATAGCCCGCTGTGCGATTGTCCTGCGACCAGATCGCCTTGGTCGGCGCGAAGGTACCTTCCTGGAAGCGCTTGTAGCTGTTGATATAGGGGGCGAGGAACAAGGTGATGTCACTGGCATGGGTCAGCAGGCCCGCAACATAGTTCCGCATCAGATCGGACATGCCCATCGGCGCATTCGGATCGAGGAATTTCGGCGTCTTGCCGTCCAGCGACCAAAGCGACTGATGAACATGGCTGGAACTGCCCGCCATATCGGTGTTCCACTTCGCCAGGAATGTCAGCGCCCGGCCCTTCGACCAGGCGATCTCCTTGCAGGCATTCTTTATGATCACATGGTTGTCGGCCATATCCAGCGCATCACTGTAGCGCACGTTGATCTCTTCCTGCCCGGCATCGGCTTCACCCTTCGAATTCTCCACCGGAACGCCCGCCCCTTGCAGACCGGTGCGGATGGCGCGCATCACATGCTCTTCCTTGGTGGTCTGGAAGATGTGGTAATCCTCATTATAGCCGCTGATCGGACGCAGGCCGCGATAGCCGTCTTCCAGCGCCTCCTCATAGGAACCTTCGAAGAGATAGAATTCCAGTTCCGTCGCCATGAAGGCCTTCAAGCCCATAGCCTCTAGCCGCGCGACCTGCTTCTTCAGGATGGCGCGGGGCGAATGCGGCACCGGCTCATGATGATGATCCAGCACATCGCACAGCACCAGGGCCGTGCCCTCCAGCCAGGGGACTCGACGGAGGGTCGCCAGATCCGGCTTCATGACATAATCGCCATAGCCCGCCGACCAGCTAGTCGCGGCATAGCCCTGAACGGTCGCCATCTCCAGATCCGTCGCCAGCAGATAGTTGCAGCCATGAGTCTCTTCCCAGGCGCTCTCGACGAAGAATTCCGCCTGGAACCGCTTGCCCATCAGGCGGCCCTGCATATCGACGATACAGGCCAGAACCGTATCGATTTCACCGTTCTGCACGGCAACCTTCAAATCATCAAAGGATAGATTTCCAGGCATTTTGTGACTCTCTTTGTGGGGTTTTTGAGTATCCGTATTGGCCAACAGGTCTAATCGCTCCACCCCCGACCCGACAAGCGCAAAAACCGGATTCAGATCGCAACATCCCGTCAAGGCAACACTACCACCCATCGGGAAATCCCCCGGCTGAGCCGGGGGATCACGACATTCCTGTCAAATCAAAGGTCTGACGTCACCACCGGCATCACCGATGGCTTCCCGACCCCAGGCGTCCTTATCCGCAGGTATAGGGCGTACCGGATTTCTCCAGCACCGCATTATATTCGCGGAAAATCTTGATCAGGCGGGAGGCGCGGTCGCCAGTTTCAGCGATCTCGTCCCAGAACTTCTTCGCTTCATCCTCGACCGTCTTCCATTCCGCCGCCGGGATGGAGGTCAGTTCCAGCTTCGTCCCTTCCGACCGCAGTCTGGCTTCCCCACCCCAATACCACTGATTGCGATAGTTATGGCCGCTTTCAACGCAGGCCATGTAGAGCGCCTTCAGGTGATCCGGGAGGTCAGCCCATTGCTTCTCGTTCACAAAGAACGACCCGATCCAGGCACCGGAAATGTTGTTGGTCAGGAAATAGTCTGTCACATCAGCCCAGCCGACCGTATAATCCTCGGTAATCCCGGACCAGGCCATACCATCCAACTCGCCAGTCTGCACCGCGACTTCCGCATCCTCATAGGGGATCGAAACCGGTACGACGCCGAACCGCGACAGGAAGCGCCCCGCCGTCGGGAAGGTGTAGAGGCGCAGGCCCTCCATGTCCTTCAGGCTGCGGATCGGCTTCTTGGTGTTGAAGTGGCACGGATCCTGACCCGAGGCGGACAGCCAGGTTACGCCTTCGACCTCGCCATAGGCCTCCCGCCAGATATCAGCCAGACCGTACTGATTGAACAGGGTCGGCACGTCCAGGATATGCTTCGTCGCCAGTGGGAAGTATCCACCGAAAACCGCAACATCCACCGGGGCCGCCATCGAATCGTCATCGGAATGGACGGCATCAATGGTGCCGCTCTGCATCGCGCGGAACAACTCACCCGTTGGCACGATCTGGTCGGCGTAATAAAGCTCGATTTCCATCTCGCCCTTCGCCGCGATGTTGAACATGTCGATGATCGGCTTGGTCACGAATTCGCCAAGCGCCGATCCGGCATAGGTCTGAAAGCGCCATTTGATCGGTGCCTGGGCATGGATGGCAGGCGCGCCAAGTGTTGCCGCACCAGCCGTCGCCGCTGCCGCGACACCGGCTTTCTTGAGAAAATTACGTCTGTTTGTATTTGCCATTTTCGAAGTCTCCCATGTTCTGTTCAGGTTGCAACAGTACCGCACTTTCGGTGGGGTTTTAAAGTATCATGTGATCACATTCTTCCCGGCTTAATTATTCCCACCTTCAATAACCCCGGTTCGACCAGGAAATCGTCTCCTCTATTTTGAATAAACCAGATCAGGCAGCCACAGCGCGATCTGCGGGAAGGCCATCACAATGGCCAGAGCAAATATCATGACACCGACAAAGGGGATGATGGACCGGTAGATATCCATCAGGGAAATCTCCGGCGGTGCCATCGCCCGCATCAGGAACAGGTTGTAGCCGAAAGGCGGGGTCATATAGGCGATCTGGCAGGTGATCGTGTAAAGCACACCGTACCAGATCAGATCGAATCCCAGCGCGCCGACCAATGGCACATACAGCGGGGCCACGATCACCAGCATGGCGGTATCGTCCAGGAACATGCCCATGATCAGATAGGAAATCTGCATCATGATCAGAATTTCCCAGGGGCCAAGGGACAGCCGGTCAACGAAGAAAAACTCGATTGCCTTCACCGCCCCCAGACCATCGAAAACCGCCCCGAAGCACAAGGCCGCCATGATGATCCACATGAACATGCAGGTGACTTCCAGCGTCTTGCGCAGCGTCGCCTCCATCACCCGCGCATTCAGTCGCCGCTTGATCAGCGCCGCCAGCAATGCTGCGGTCGCACCGACGGCGGAGCTTTCGACAAGGCTGGTATAGCCCATCACGAACAGACCGGTCATGGACACGAAGATCATCAGCGGCAGGATCCCCGCGCGCAGCAAAGCGAGTTTCTTTGCCATAGGGATATCCCGCTCCTCCTTCGGCAGCGGCGGCCCCAGATGTGGCTGCAGACGGCAGCGCACGACGATATAGAGAATGAACAGTCCGGCCATCATCAGGCCCGGAATAGCCCCTGCCAGCCAGAGCTGGCCGACCGGCTGACGCGCAATCATGCCATAGAGCACCAGTACGACGCTGGGCGGAACCAGGATACCAAGAGAGCTACCGGCCTGGATGACGCCAGTCACCATTATCTTGTCATACCCCCGCCGCAGCAGTTCCGGCAGGGCAATGGTCGCGCCGATGGCCATACCTGCGACCGACAGCCCGTTCATCGCGGAAATGATCACCATCAGCACGATGGTCCCGATGGCAAGACCGCCATGCAGCGGCCCCATCCAGACGTGGAACATCTCGTAGAGATCATCCGCGATGCCTGATTCTGACAGGATGTACCCCATGAAGATGAACATCGGCAGCGTCATCAGCGGATACCATTTCATCAGCTTCATCGCGGCGCTGAAGCCCAGCTCCGACCCGCCGTCGCCCCACAGCAGGTAGGCCGCTACGACCGCCACGAAACCGATGGCACCGAAAACGCGCTGACCGGTGATCAGCATCACCATCATGGTCAGGAACATGAAGGTCGCGATCAACTCATAGCTCATGAAATCGCAACCCCTCTATAGGCCGCCAGATCCTTGAAGAACTGGGAGATCATCTGCAGAGTCATCAGGGAAATACCAAAGCACATCACGACCTTGATTGGCCACATATAGGGTTGCCAGGCAGAATAGCTGCGCTCCATATACTGGAGAGAATAGCTGGTACTGGACAACCCGCCATAGAGCAGGAAGCCCAGATAGACCAGCAGGAACAGCACTGTCACACAGTCCCACAGCAGGCGCGTACGCAGGGAGCGCGAACCGTAGAGAAGGTCCATTCGGACATGACCGTCCAACTGGATCGAATAGGCACCGCCGACCAGGAAATAGGCAACCATCAGGAACTGCGCGAATTCCAGGGTCCAGAGCGCCGGTGTGAAGAAGGCCTTTGTGATGGCGGAATAGAACAGCACCGCCAGCATCACATAGACCAGATACATTGTCGCCCGACCGATCACGCGGTTGATGCGGTCAACCCAGTGGACATAGAAAGTGATTACCGGATGCATGCGGAGACCCCCGAACCAAAAAACCCCAAATCGGAAACCTCCCCCTTGCCGACCTCACCGGGCCGATCTTGTCCTGTGCGCAGTACAGCATTCCTTGCAGGGATCGGGCAACCGTGAAAATTCCAGCCATTGCCGTCCCCCTCTGAACCGGGATAGCCTTCCCCGACAACAAGGATGGGAGTGAAACATGGCAGATCTGCATCGCGCCGCCGCCGGTGACTGGTATCGCACACAGCGGATTGATGATGCCATCACCCTGATCGACGAGCCGTTCATTCATCCTGATTTCCGCTGCAACATCTGGCATATCCGCGGGCGGGACCGGGATTTGCTGATCGACAGCGGTATGGGGGTGGTAAGCCTGCGCGAGGAAGTACCGCTGGTCACCGAAAAGCCGCTGACCGCTGTTGCCAGCCATATTCATTTCGACCATATCGGCTGTCAGCATGAATTCGAGGACCGCTGCGTCCATCGGCTGGAGGCGGATATCCTCGCCAATCCGACGCGCCAGTCGACTCTGGCCGATCAGTATGTCAGCGATTCGATCTTCACTGCCCTGCCCCCGGCCCCCTATCGATCCGATACCTATTCGATCAAGCCCGCTCCGACATCCCGGCTGCTGGAGGATGGCGACGTGATGGATCTTGGCAACCGACGCTTCGAGGTCCTGCACTGCCCCGGCCATTCACCGGGTGGAATCATGCTGTACGAGCGGGCCAGTGAAATCCTGTTCGCCGCTGATATCGTCTATGACGGCGACCTGATTGACGATGCCTATCATTCGGACGTAGAGGCCTATATTGCGACCATGAAGCGGATCATCGACCTGCCCGTCCGCATCGTCCATGCCGGACATTATCACAGCTTCGACGGCGCTCGATACCGAAGCCTGATCCGCACCTATCTGAATGCGAAAGGAGCCTAATCCAAGCCTTTGACCTCAATCGTTGCACCGGGCTTTGGTTTCAGCACCCGCTGGATGAAAATCACAGCAACCGCCATACCGATCCCGATCAGATCGGTGATCAGACCACCTTCGATCATCGTGAGTGCCGCAACTGTCAGCAATACCCGCAGGAACCAGACCGCCGGCGCACCGAAGAACCAGCCCTGAACCGCCGCAGACAGGAAATAGACCCCGACAATGGCGGTCACGGCGGCACGTACAATCTCAAGCGTTCCGCCATCCATCAGCAGGGCTGAATTGTAGAAGAACATGAATGGCACGATGAAGGCGGCAATACCGATCTTGAAGGAGGCGACAGAAGTTTCCATCGGATTGGCCCCCGATATTCCCGCCGCCGCATAGGAGGCCAGCGCCACCGGTGGCGTGATCGCCGAGACAACCGCGAAATAAAATACGAAGAAATGCGCCGTCAGGGCCGGAATCCCCAGATTGACCAGTCCCGGAGCAACTACCGAGGCCGCTACCGCATAGGCCGCCGTCGTCGGCATCCCCATCCCCAGCAGGATCGCGATGCACATGGCAAAGAACATCGCCAGAAGTTGTGATGTTTCAGCAAGACCGAGCAGCAGATTGGAGAACCGCGCGCCGACGCCGGTCAGAGAGATCACCCCGACGATGATCCCGGCACAGGCACAAACGGCGATGATCTGGATCGCCATCAACCCGGCCATATCAAAGGCCTTCAGGATGGATTTCGGGCCCATTCGATACGGTGTCAGCCAACTGACCACAGCGGCGGAAGCGATTGCCAGTGTTCCGGCACGGATCACAGAATAGCCCATGAACAGCGCCGCGATCAGGATGACGATAGGCAGGAACAGGAAGACCTGTCGGATCATCTGCCGGATCTTGGGTAATTCATCATCCCGCATGCCACGCATGCCGAGCTTCGCGGCCTCGAAATCGACCATGAAATAGATCGATACGAAATACAGCACCGAGGGGATGATCGCCGCGATGGCGATTTCCGTATAGGGAATGCCGGTAACTTCCGCCATGATGAAGGCCCCTGCCCCCATGATCGGCGGCATGATCTGCCCACCGGTCGATGCGGCAGCCTCTATGGCTCCTGCGGTTTTCTTGTGATAGCCGACCTTCTTCATCAGCGGGATCGTCAGCGAGCCGGTCGCGACGACATTGCCCGCCGACGTGCCGTTGATCATTCCCATCAGGCCGGAGGCGAAGATGGCGACCTTTGCCGGGCCGCCGCGCGCGCGGCCAGCCAAAGCAAAGGCGAAATTGACGAAGTAATCACCGACCTTGGACGCCTGAAGAAAGGCGGCGAAGATGATGAACAGGATAATATAGGTGGATGATACCGCCGTCGTCGGCCCGAGAATCCCGGTGTCAGTATAGACCTGACTGAAGAAGCGTTCCCAGGCAATGGCCGGGGAATTCAGGAATCCGGGCAGATGCTGACCGACAAACACATAGATCAGGAAGATCACCGATATGATGACCAGCGCCAGTCCTGCCACGCGCCGGGTCAGTTCCATGATCAGCAGGGTTCCGGAAACCGCCGCCAGTGAAATGCCAATCGGTGCGAAGGGCGTACCGGTAGAATTCCGCATAAGCGTGCCGTAGATCGCGATCAAATAGACCGCAACGGCGATCCCGCAAACCCCCAGCACGATATCAGGAGCGGAAAACCCACCCCGCACCCGCTTATGAAACCAGGAAACGACGATCCCGCCGACGGTCGCCGCCAACAAGGGCGTACCGAACAGCCATGTTTCATTGAAATTGATGCGCGCATCGATACCGTTCCAGGCCAACCCGCCCGCGATCTCGAACACGAAGAAAACCGCCATGCCAAGGGCAAACAAAGCCGCCGCCAGCAGACCATAGGTCACATAACCGAGAAGTCTGGTTTCACCGGATTCATCCTCCGAAAAGCCGGATCCGGCAAACAGCAGGAATCCCAATCCCAGCGCACCTGCGACATGAACGATGCGGAAATTCCAGGTTTCCAGGGGAAAATTGGGCAGAAATGGTAAATTGACCGCTCCACCAGTCATTCCTGAAATCGACAGACCATTCAGGGCAGCGACATGGAATACGGCATAAACAATGGACAGGACACTGACCACAACAAGAGACCGCCCCTCAAAAAGCCGACGGTTGCTTTCGACAGGTTCCTCGTCAACACCTTCGGCGAGGACAGGTTTGACCTCTTCATCGGTCTTATCGTTCATGAATTTTCCCCTGTTCAATACTTTATCAATTTTCGTGAGCCCGTTCTTGGCGCGCTTCACATTCATAATGACATAAATCAGATCAGATAAAACAAAAACCACGGGATCCGAAAGTGGAAACCGCACCCCATTCGGGATGCGGTTTCCTGCTTTCAGTTACAAGCCGAATACGGCCTTACATGCCGTGGATCAGGCTATCCGGGATCGCCCCGCCATTCTCATTGAACCACTTCGCTGCACCCGGATGCCAGGGCAGGAAAGTATTCTTGTCCCAGTTTTCGGGAAGCGTGGAGCGCGCCGCCTTGTGGATGTTCATCATCCGGGCATTGTCGCTCATCACGACCTTGGTCGCTTCATAGACGAAGGATTCAGGCAGATCGCAGTTGGCAATCGCGAAGTTCCACATCGACACCGACCGTGCGGGTGCGGTCAATGTGGTATAGGTGCCTTCCTTGATGGTGAAAGCAGAGACAGGATAGGCATCCATGATCTTCTTCTGCTCTTCTTCCGTGAACTCAATGATATTCACTTCGGTCTGGACTTCCAACTGGCTGACCGCTGGAACCGGAACACCGGCCGCAAAGGCGATCACATCCAGAAGACCATCCTGCAACTGACCGCCCAGATCGGACCAGCCACCATTGCGACGCTCAAATTTCACGCCAAGGGTTTCAAGCATCTTCGGGAAATACGTATCAGACGTCGATCCGGCCGGACCAAAACCAATCTTCGCGCCTTCCGGAATCTCCGCGACAGAGGTAATGCCGGATGATTTCAGCGTCGTGACCGAGAACGGCGTCTGGTACATCGGGAACATCGCACAGGCATTGGTCATCTGCAGACCCGGTGCGATCGGATTTGTCCCTTCCATTGATTCGCGGGCCGGACCCATCGTGGTCATGCCGAAAGCAGCGTCACCGGTATGAACCAGTGCCATGTTCTGCATCGGACCACCCGTCACCTCGGCACCACCGGAAACGCCAAGCTCTTCAGCGACCAGATTGGCCCAACCGGACCCATAGGTGAAATAGGTGCCGCCCTGGGACGCCGTGCCGACGGTGAAACTTTCCGGCCAGCCGGTACGATCCTGGGCGAGTGCCGCCGTGCTGGTCATCGCGACCATGGCCGCAGTGGTAAGAACAGTCGTAATCTTCATCTGGAAACCTCCCGTGTTGGAATTTATCATACACCTTGCGCGCATGGTTCTTGAACACACTCACCCTCGTAAATATCGCACTTTGCGATCTTTTCAAGCAAATGTGTTTCAACTCCGGGGATTATCGGCTCACCCACCACCCTTGACCCAGTTGGCGTAGGTTGGTCGATCAAGCTGGAACGTATCCTGCGTGCGGGTGTACCAGCCGCTGCCATACATACGGCCGATCAGGCTCAGGGCGGGCGTATCGACATAGCCTTTTTCGGCATCCAGCACATAGGCATCATCAATTCGAATGGACAGGATTCGACCGATGGCGATGGCCTGTTCCGGCCCGGTTACAACGACCGAATGCTTGACGCATTCAAAGGACACCGGGGCCTCCGCGATCTGTGGCGGGGCAACATGCAGCGAGGGACGCGCGGTCAGACCGGCACAGGCCAGTTCACTTATATCGCGGGGCGCATCCATCGACGTGACGTTCATCTGCGCCGCCAACCGCTCCGGTACCAGATTCACGACGAATTCCCCAGTTTCCATGATATTGGCGGCAGTGTCCTTGAATCCCTTCTGCGGATCGCGCAGCAGTCCCAGCACCAGCGTCGCGGGATCGCTGCCCATCACATTGAAGAAACTGTAGGGTGCGGCATTCACCACCCCCTCCCCCGACAGACTGGTCACCCAGGCGATGGGCCGGGGTGTCACCGTCGAAGTCAGCAGCTTATAGGCAATCTGTGGCGGGATCTTCGCGACATCAAAATCCATTCAGTACATTCCTCATTCCTGCGAAACATCCGGTCCGATGGCAACGACCGGATGACGGATCGTGCCGATCCCTTCCACACCTGCAACGACGACATCGCCTGGCCACAGCCATTCCTGCGGAACGCGTCCAGCCCCAACCCCTTCCGGCGTACCGGTAGCGATGATATCGCCCGGCTCCAGTGTGATCCCGGCGGAAATATCGGCAATCAGCACCGGAATCTTGAACAGCATATGCCGGGTGTTGGAGCGTTGCTTTTCGACCCCGTTCACCGTCAGCCAAAGATCTAGGCCCTGCGGGTCCTCAATTTCATCCGCCGTGACGATACATGGACCGAACGGGGCATAGGTATCCTGTCCCTTGGAATAGATCCATTGACCGGCGCGTCGGTTGTCGCGGGCGCTGATGTCGATCATGACGCTATATCCAAAGACATGACGCCGCCAATCCGCCTCGCTCACCTTGCGCGCAGTACGACCAATGATGACGGCCAGTTCGACTTCCCAATCCAGTTGCTGGGTCAGGGCACGATTATGCTCAATGGCCGCCCCCGGTCCGATCACCGTGGTCGGTGGCTTGGAGAAGATCACCGGCTGTTTCGGCAGGTCCTTCGATGTATCCAGCGACTTGCTCGATTCAGCCACATGCTCGACATAGTTCAGGCCAATCCCGAAGATATTCTTGCGTGGACGCGGAATGGGGGCCAGCAGGGTCACATTCTCCACCGGCAGTGCTGCACCGATGGGCCAGCGCCCGTCCGCCTCATTCATCGCATCCTCGACGGCGGCCAACCCGGCCGGTCCCAGATCGATCAGATCCAGCATGGTGTCCGGAAATTCTTCGCCGAAGGCCTCACCCAGCAGGCCGACATCCACTACCTGATCGTCCCGCAGGACTCCCAGACGGGCCGGTGCCTCGATATGGGCGCGAAATGTAACGAGTTTCATGCGTCGTCCTTTCAGTTTCTGGCGTCATACCCGCACAGGTGGGGATGATTGAGGTCTTCAACGTCACTCCCGCGCAGGCGGGAGTCCAGAGCATCAGGTTCAACTCCCAGCCAGTGGCTCTGGACCCCGGACAGCCGCTTCGCGTCTTCCAGGGTGACGATGCTTTCCATTCCACTTACGATGTCTTTGAACTTTTCACGCGATCACCGGCTGGTGCCCGCCATTGTCGCCAAAGGCTTCCTCGCGATGCAGGCCCAGCGCCTGCATCACCGGCAGGTCATTGAAACAGAACAGGCAGGCATCTTCCCGATCAGACCCGTTGGCATGCTCATGCCAGGCCCAGGACGGGACACAGAAGATATCCCGCTCCTGCCAATCAAATCGCCGTCCCCCAATGATCGAATAACCCGACCCTTTCGCCACCTGATACAGGTAGCTACCGGTATGGCGATGCGCGCGCGTCGCCTCTCCCGGACGCAACATCTGCATGCTGGCCCCGATGGTCTGCATCACCGGCCCGGCGGTGACCGGGTTGATATAGTTCATCATCACCCCATCAAAAGGGGAACCATCGGTCGTCGCGGCATAGCGGGACAGCGCCTCATAGGTCGGCTCCCACTCGTATTTGAACATCGGGGAATAGGCCTTTTCCCAACCGCCTCCAGTCGGTTTCAACGCCGGAGTCAGGCCCGGATTGCCCCAAGTCTTCGTCATATCGTCAACGGCATAGCCGACTGCCTGACCCAGATCAGGATGGACCTGATAGAAATTGGCCTCCAGCGCATTGACCAGCGGAATGTCCAGCCCGTCCTGCCAGATGCAGGGGCTGCCCGTCTCCTCCACACCATGCTCGTGCCAGGTGCCGTTCGGGGTCAGGACGAAATCGTTGCGCCCCAGTGTCATCTTGTGGCCGTCAACGATGGTATAAGCCCCTGCACCCTCCATGATGAAGCGCAGGGCCGAGGCGGAATGCCGGTGAGCCGAGGCACACTCCCCCGGATGCATCACCTGCAAGCCGGAATAGAGCCAGCCGACTGCCGCCGCCACATCACGCCGCCCCGGATTGTCGAGATAGATCACCCGCCTGCCTGCCTTCTCCGGTGTCACCAGATCAACCGAGCGCAGCACATGTTCCCGCAGATCCTTATAGCGCCAAAGCATCGGGACGGAGGAGGATTGCGGTTCCCAGGGCTCGATCTTGTTGGCCACGGTCCAGAGCGCCGCCGTGTTCAACTCCTCCAACTCGTCGTAATAGGCCAGCAGTTCCGGCGTATCATCGACATTGGCACGCCCAGCAACGTCTTCCTGATAGTTCTGGCGGATCGATTTCCGACTGGTCTGTTTCTGGCTCGTTTGGGACATCGGTATCTCCTGCTGCAGGATCAGCGGCTTTCTTGCGACAGTGTGGCCTGTATGATTTTCGTTAGCAACCAGGATTTTCGAAAATCTTGCCTCTCACTCTAGGATACACTACGATTGCTTTGCATTATTTGGGATCGACACCGACATGACACTAGCCGAACAGACCTATCATCGCGTTCGCTGGGACATCGTCAGCGGCAGCCTGCCACCGGAACAGCCGCTCCGGCTGGAAGGGTTGAAGGCCCGCTATGGCGTTGGCTTCTCCCCGATTCGGGAGGCGCTGAGCCGCCTCCAGGCGGAACGGCTGGTGGTCAACGCGGCCCTGCGCGGCTTCACCGTCGCGCCGATCTCCCTAACCGACATGTGGGACGCGATTGAAACCCGCATCCTGATCGAATGTGATGCCCTGTGCCGGGCCATGCTGCGGGGCGGTGATGCCTGGGAGGCACAGATCGTCGCCGCCTTCCATACGCTCACCCTGAAGGCAGTGCGTGCTGAACACCTTCCCCGACCACTCGAAGAGGCTGACCTGCGCGACCTCGAATCCGCCCATCACGCCTTCCATCATGCATTGATCGCCGCCTGCGGCTCAGCCTGGCTGCTGGATTTCTCCGACAAACTCTATTTCGACTGCGAACGCTACCGCTTCCCGGAACTGCGCCATCCCACCGCATATCATGACCGTGATATCGAAAACGAACACCGCAATCTGATGCAGGCCACCCTTTCCCGAAGCACCGAAACCGCCCCCTCCCTGCTCGCCCGGCACTATCGCGACACCGGCCTCCGGATCGCACAAATCCTGTCCTGATACATCGCCTGAACGCCTGATTATACGCGATTTAACAAGATGAAGAAAAAGCGAATTTTACGGCACGCAAGTGATTGACCATCCCCGAACACTTCCCTATGTTCCGCCCCGGTTTGAGGGACCCGAAAATATCCGTGGTATTCCTCTCCGGGCACTTAGCTCAGTTGGTAGAGCACTCGATTTTTAATCGAATGGTCATAGGTTCGAATCCTATAGTGCCCACCATTCAGTCTCCCGATTTCGCCCTGTGCGGCAGTTCCGCCCCAAGAGCCCGGCTTTCCGGGGCTTCTGCGGCCCGCGTTTTCCCGGAGACGCGTCTCCAGACGACGAATACGGCGTATCTCGGCAAAAGTCTCTGCTGCCCTTTTCGGACGTCCAAACGACGAGAGACGATGGATGCAGCAACGTTGCTCAGGCGATGGTGTTGAAGCCGAGAAGCCGGCGCTGCGCTGACCACTCGGCCGGAAGCTCCTTGAGGCGCTTGAGCTTCTGCGCGGTCAGGTCGACCGGCTGCCGCCCTGCCAGGATCGCCTCGACGATGTCCGGGGCCAGGAAGGCGAGCTGCAGCGTCCGGCTGACATCGCCGACCGACATGGATTCCGCTTTGGCGATCGCACTCAGGCTTGGCAGATCCGGAGATACCAGACGATTCATCCATACGAGAGGCTTCGAGATCAGGGAACAGAGCAACGGATCGGGCCTTGCCTCGTGACCGCCCAGACCCGGGATCACGATTCGCCGTTCCACACCTCGGCGCTTCAGCGTGATCGACCGAGCGATGGTCTCCGGATCGTCAGCCGCCAACCGAAGGCGCATTGAGACCGTGCCCGCGGAGAGATCGATCCGGTCTACCAGCGCTTCGATCGTTCGGCCCTTTTCCTCGAGGGCAAAGGCAGGGAACGCGACCGATGCGCTGATGGACTTAAGGTGTCGTGGTGGAACGTTGATGATAAGCCGTTTACTTCGACCGGCGAGAACTTCCTCTAGGTGCCACGCCATACATCGGATCAGCCAGCCTATTCTGAGCTCTTCTCCATTCTTTAGATTATTGAAGGACTTTGCGATCATCACGGTCAGGGACATCCTGATGACGTGATCGATATGGGCTTGCGTCCATTCCATGCCTCAAGCCTCCGACTTTCGAGGCTTGGGCGGCGGTCGGACCTTGCGCACCGGCAACTGCGGAGACAAACTGCCAATTATCCCTTCAATCATTCGCAGATCTGCGGACGAAACGCGCTCAATTGGATCGAGCTCGGCATCATCTGGGATCAATGCGAGCACCCATTCGGCAATCATATGTATGGCCCGCGTATCGCCCTTCAACGCCTTGGCGGCTGCGGCGCGGACGATAGCGTGCTGAGTGGATACTTTGCGCTCCCGATCTCCTTCCCGCAGCGTCACCCGTTGCTGCAGGACATCTTCAAGATCCGTTTTGAAGTTGCGCGTTCCCTTCGGTCGGCCCTTCGGATTAGTCCGAATCGTGTCGCCCGACTGGCGCGGATGGCAGGAATAAGGGCTCAGATCGGTTACAAACGCCGCCCCGGCACGTATGGCGGCAAACCATCCCTTGTGATCGATAACACGCTGGATCGGCAGTTCGATGTGGCGGCACCGGATCAAGCTTGGGTGACCGATATCACCTATATCCGAACCCTGGAAGGATTTGCGTATCTGGCCGTTGTCATCGATCTCTATTCCCGCAAAGTGGTCGGATGTGTGATGGCCAACAAAAAGGGATACGAGGTCGGCTACCGCAAGCCGCCAAAGGCGACGCGCTTCAAGAAGGGACAGTCCGGCAACCCGACGATTTCTTGCAGACATTTCCATCAATTCGACGGTCTCCAAGATATGCTGTGCGTTGAAATACAGTTGACGCCAGGGCATGCCGTCCAGGACGGATGAGGATTGTCACCACCGCAAATGATGGCTTGCGCCGGTGATCCAACTTCATATATTCTTGAGGCTTCACGTGTATTACGAAACCTGATATTCAGAGACTGCAGGTATTGTCCGATTCATTTGAAAAGCCGACCGTCACCGTAATTATACCGCATTACAACAGCTCCGGCACGATTCAACGCGCTATAGACAGTGTTCTTGATCAGACGTACCCCGCAACGGAAGTTATCGTCGTCGACGATTGTTCATCTGCAAGTCATCGCGCGGTTTTGAACGGTATTTCCTCCGATGCGATCCGAATTGTGTATCACGATAAAAACGCCGGTGCAGCGGCGGCAAGAAACACTGGCGTTTCACAAGTTACTGGAAGCCACATCGCATTCTTGGATGCCGATGACCAATGGGTGCCGGAAAAGCTGCAAATGCAGCTCGATTTTATGGCTCGCTACAACCTCGATTTCTCGTGCACCGGGTTTAACTTTCTTTCGAGAGACGGTTTGAGTGGTGAAGCTCGCATCCCCACCGACATTGAGAGCATCCGGGATGTCGTGTGGGGTTGTGCCATCAGTCCAGGTACTACCGCACTGTTTAAAACCAGCCTTGCCAAGAAGGTTGGGCTTCAAGACGGAAATTTCCGGCGTCTCGAAGACTGGGATTGGCTTTTTGATGTCGTGAAAGCTACGTCCATTCGCGTCGTCCCGATACCACTCGCAAATATTAGCGCTTCCCCGCCTCCCAATCATGCAGTGGTTCAGTCATCGATTTCGCGTCTATTTTCGAAGCGATTCAAAGAAGTCCTTCATCACGGCTTCTCTACACTGCTTCATTTCATGTCTTACATATTGATCGAAATGGCGGCGAACAATCGAAACCACGGAAAGGTCTTTCGGTTCTTAATCTGCGGCTTTCTTTCATACCTGCTCTGGCCGATCAGGGATTTCGCGTATTTTCGCCATGCGATCACGGTGATCGTCAATCCGAAGAGCAAATCTGGACCGGCATCCAAGATAATCACTCCACTGCCACCCGACGAAAAGAAAAAGGTTCTGCATTTTATCAGCAGTCTGGATGTTGGCGGTGCGGAAAGAATGCTTGTAAACCTTGTGCTTTCCGAATCACCCCAGGAAGATCAGAGCAAGAAACCGGTTATTGTGACCTTGCGAAGTGGTGGTGCGTTTGAGAAGGCGTTATTCAATCACGGTGTAAAAGTGTACCCGTTGAATATGAACTCCGCTTGGGATTTCCCACGCACGGTTTGGATGCTGGCAAAGCTACTACGCTCAGAACGCCCTGATATCCTGAAATGTTGGATGTATTATTGTAACGTGATTGGGACAATTTCCTGCTTCGTATCCGGTCTACGGTACAAGACGAAGCTGATCTGGGGAATTCGATGCAGCAATATGGATTTCTCTCAATACTCTCAGGCTCTCCGGTTTTCGGTCAAGGTGGGCGCGATACTTTCCCAGGCTCCCGACAAGATCATTTCAAACAACAATGCGGCTACTCGTTTTCATGTAGGCCTTGGGTATTCCCGCGCTCGTTGGAGTGTTGTGGATAACGGGGTTGATGTAAACCATTATAAAAATCCAATCGACAGTGCGGATCGCAATCGTTCTTTTCGAGAAATGCATGGCATTCCAGAAGATGGGTTCATCCTTTGCGTGACCGCCCGAAACGATCCGATGAAAGGGTATGAGAACCTGGTCGCCGTGACAGAAAGCACACCGAACACGTGGGTTCTTGCCGCAGGATCAGGCACTGACAGTATTAAAGGTCACGAACGGTTCTTGGCTCTTGGACAAGTGATGGATGTCAGAGAGCTTCTCTGGCAATCCGACGCCTTCGTATTGCCGTCCCTGTTTGGCGAGGGAATACCCAACTCATTGTTGGAGGCCATGGCAGCGGGACTTCCTGTATTGGCCTCTGATATCGGGGATATCGCGCGCATTGTTGGACCGACGGGTATTGTGGTTCCACCAGGCGATAACGAGAAACTGAGACAGGGTATCCTGCGTCTGATGGAAGACCCGGACTTGAGAGACCGATATGGTAATGCAGCGAGAAACCGTGCGAAGGCCCTGTTCAGCCTTGAGGCCGCATACAGCGCATTTCAGCGTGAACTAGCCTAGCCGGCTCACCATACAACAAGATCGCAAAAGGTCTTATTTGTTGGCAGTTTCAAGGATAAATTGCTCTGCCTTAGCGAAATCTTCCGGTGTGCCTATATCCAGGAACTTACCCTGATAGACTCGCCCAAATAATTGCGAACGCGCGGCGAGAAGCGGAAGGGTTTCTGCCTCCAAGGAGCAAGGTCTATCCGCTGGAATATCTTGCAAAATATCCTTCCGCATCGCGTACAGACCGGCGTTTATGATCCCAGAGCCTCTCATTGACTTTTCGCCAAAGCGAGACACTAGTCCAGCCTCATCAACGTCCACTTTCCCAAATCGCGATGCATCTTCGATCTGGCGCAGCGCCAAGGTACACAGTGCTTCTTCAACCATCGTGGACAGAAAATCCTGAACGTCGATGGCAAAATACGAATCACCATTCATCATTAGGAATGCCTCTTGAAGCAGGTCCTTCGTGTAATGAAGTGCCCCGCCTGTTCCGGCTGGCATCGGCTCGCTTACGTAATGAATTCTGGCGCCGCCTGGCGTCGCTGGCCCTAGTGTTCTCTCAAACTCATCGGCGAAAGGCCCAACAAGAAGCAATATTTCTTCCATTCCAATTTTGTCGAGGTCGCGCATGAGATGAGAAATGAAGGGACGTCCAACAACCTTTAACAAAGGCTTCGGGCAATTTTCTGTGAGCGCCCCAAGACGGGTTCCCTTACCGCCACAGAGTATGACCGCTTGCTTAATTTTCATCACGCATCGCCAGCCTTATGTGTCTCAGGGCGCGGACGCGGAACAAAGAAGTCTGTACTTCGATTGATTTCCAGCACGCGCTCATACGATTGGATAGACAGAGGAGGAAGGTGTCCAACCCTTGCATTCATTACCGCTTCTTCAGGGGTCAATATTCCCGGCAAAACAACACTTACAACTTCGGGGGTAAGGCAAAACCGAAGCGCAGTTTCAGAGTGACTTTCACCAGGGGAACGATTGTCAACGGCAGCCATTACCTTTGCCGTTCCCTCCAACCATTTCGCACGCTGTTCTGTTGTCCAGGAATTTCGGTGATCACCCGCCGGAAAGACAGTGTCGGAATCTATCGCCCCGCTTAGAAAGCCAAAACATAAAGGTGTCCTTGCAATAACACCGATATTCCTGGACCGCGCCAAAGCGAAAAATCCACCTAGCTCCGCTCGTGTGTCCAACATATTGAAATTCAACTGGATAGTTTCGATATCGAAGTCTTCCAGGACAAGCAAAGCATCATCAGGGCTCTTGACGGACAGGCCCCAGGCACGAAGCGTCCCATCTTCTTTTAACTGATCGAGCGCGCTGGCGATTTCGGGATTGCTTCTGAAATAGGGGATCGGGACATTATGCAACTGAAGCAGATCGATATAGTCGGTATTGAGGCGCTTCAGCGACCGTTCGATCGAACACAAGATGGACTCGGCGGCGAAATCGGGCCCCTGGCCCCAATGCTCCTGTCCCGCCTTGGTAGCAAGGACAATTTGATCGCGCCGATCCGCAAAGACGCTTCCGATCATATGTTCGCTATGGCCGTTACCATATGCTGGGGCCGTATCGAAAAATGTGATCCCAGACGCAAAAGCGGCATCCAGGGCAGCGGCGCTGACACGGTCGTCGACGTCACCGTAAGATGTTTCGCCCACGGTTCTTCCGCCGATTCCCCAACCACCAAACCCGATCGCTGAGACCCGCAAATTTGTTGAGCCGAGTGTTCTGTACTGCACGGGCAATCCTTGGAAACGACGCGTTCCCGCAACCTAGAAGTGGCCAGCCATCTGCTTTTCATAAGATGAATTGGTATAAAGGTAGGCACCCTTTTTATTGCCCCACCAAACAACTTCACGACACCATTGCTGGAAGTCATGATAAACGGCTTTGGAGCGTTCTACCCGAACGACCGCAGGTTCCTTTTTGAGCGCCGTCGGCTCATTGGCACGGGTAGCTTCGTAGAACGACAACAGATTATACTCCAACTCAACCTCAGTATCTTCCGATACATGAGGCTGTTTCACCAAAGCCCTGTTCAGCTTGATCGCCTCATCAAAAACACTTTGATCATAACTTGGCTCATACGATCGTACATGGCGCTCAAGGACCGTACGTGCCTCATCGTAGAATTCATCGAACTTATTTTCCGCTGTAAGTTTGATGAAAATATACTCGTCGGCAGGCCAGTAGATCCCCAACCATTCTTTGGAGAAAACGTATTCTGGGCCACCTTCCTGAATGCTCTGCGCCTCTGCTTCGAACAGGTCCCTGATATCAGCCAGTACAGGGAACTCCGCAGCGTCCACTTTAAGAAAAGCTTCGATCATATCTGAATAGCGCGCGCCGCCGATCTCGTGAGCGACCATCAAGGGGATTTGCAATATTTTGTTGAAGTGCAGCAGCGCCGCCATCCAAGAAAACGAACGCGTCCTGCGCCACGCTTCCGGTGGCATCGCATGGGTTGAGATGACAAGATCCTGAAACTCATCCACGTCATCATCCAAATCGATGCGCTCACCATGAATATTAATGATCTTTGAGGTGACCGTGACAATTCCATGTTTTTTCTGGTATTCCGCGTTCCCCATTTCGGCATTCGGCAGAATAGACAGATTGTTGAATTGAATGCGATTGTGCTGTCCACTTTCGATCAACTGATTCACACCGGCCAAGAAGCTTTCATACGTTTCTCCCGGCAGTCCAAGGATAAGATCGGAATAAGTTTCGACCCGGTCTTTCGTGAAACGACGCTGCAGTTCCATGTATGTTTCAAGGGAGATATTATCGCGCTTGATCGCTTCCAAGGTTGTCATATCCGCGCTTTGCATTGAAAGCGCGACACCTTTATTCAGGCCAGCATCCGACAATATTTTTTGAGTGAGATACGCACGTTCTGTAGCGTTTTTCGTGTTCTGAACGGAAAGAGCCATCGGATAGCCCGTCTTGCTTTTTACGTCCGCAACGCGTTCCGCGATATCGATATCTCTTTTTTGAATACCAAAATTGGCGTCGCAACAGAAAATATACTCAATCTTCTTGTCGGAGAACCAATTGATTTCATCATAAAGCCGCTCCAAGCCAAACTTCGTCACCTTTGCGGCGGTAGCAGAGCCCCAATCGCAAAATGTGCACCGGAAAGGGCAACCGCGGTTCGTTTCCCAAAGACCGATCCATTTTTCGTCGGGATTGGCTTCCATCAACTCATCAAACACCCCATCCAAGAAAGGAGAAGGTACTTGGTCGAGGTCTCTGAAACGGGTCCCGTCCGGATTGCGCACACAACGCCCGTCCTGGTCGATGTAGCTGGTGCTGGGCATCAGAGACCAATCGTTCTGCGGATAGGCTTCAATCAATTCAAGAAAGCGCGCTTCCCCTTCATTGTGAATGACCACATCGACTTGCGTGTTGGTCCGCAGAAACTCTTCTGGCTGGTCCGGAACATGGGGGCCGCCGAAAACTATGAGAATGTTTTCACTATGCGCCTTAAGGCGCCGCGCCACCTCAAGGGATACTTGGCCATTCCAGACATACGTGCTGAAGCCGACAATATCGGCATCCTTCAAATTCTCGACGATCTCAACGATCCGGGACCGTTTGTAGATCATCGGAAGAAATTCGTAGCGCGCGGGGTCAGGCGCATTCGCGATGACGTAGCTTTTCAACAAAGCCGTCGAGTACGGAAGATAATTCTGTTCAGAAAAACTGTTGTTAATCTGAACAAGACCAATCTTGATCGGATCTGACATACCAAACTCTCCATTACTCTCGAGCGCGTCGGAATTGCATGGATATAGGGGCTTACACTACAAATGAAAACCTTTCGCTGAGCAAACCCGCCCATGAATATCGACTGATTCCGTGAACCAGGCTTCTAAAACGATCAAAAAGACCAATATGTGCCATCTAAGGCGCGTGCGGACCGTTGAAAGCATCCATTATTCGATCACGATTTATAAGAAGCCATTGCACAGCCAAAAAAGAGATTGCGACACCTAGTCGCTGCGAAGCGATCAAGCTCTCCGCCTCTGATAGTGGTACGATATGCGCCTTGATATCCTCGCCTTCGCTGCGTTTCCCACAGTGTTCTTGGACATCGTCAGTATTTATTCTTGCAACGAAGACATGACAAACCTCCGTCAGGCAGCCAGGACTGACCAGAAACGACCCAACCCGTTCAATCATATCCGCGACGGCGCCGCATTCCTCTTGGACTTCGCGCAATGCAATCGTCTCTTGGCTTTCATCCGTGTCGACCAAACCGGCAACCGGTTCCAGCTGACGGTATTGCACATCTGCGCAATAAGCCCCGAAACGCACTTGTTCGACCAAAACGATCTCATCTCTGACCGGATCATAGGGTAACACCACGACGGAATCACAACGTTCAATAACTTCGCGGTCGATAGGGCCGATCCAGGACCCGTCATAACTTTTCACGCTAAGATCTAAAACGTGGAGGCGGTTGAAACCGTCATAAGCGATTTCGTGACGGTGAACATTGATATCGTCCGCACTATCAGTTCTGAAAACAGGTCGTCTCATGCGCGCTCCACTGTCCGATAATTCGTGAGTTTTCCAACCTTACCACGGTTGCAAAGCCAGATGCTGTGTTGATAGAACATCTAAACCATCAAGAGACAAGAAAGCAGTCACAAAATGCCGGATTCGTTACGCCTAACATTTGTTTCGCACGCATGCGTCCGCATTGATGGTCCCTTCGGCGCCCTTTTGTGCGACCCGTGGATCCTGAACGAACCCGTTTATAATTTTACGACGTGGAAGTATCCCGTGGCCAACATGGCACCGGAAGAGGTTCTGGACGGTGTCACTCATGTTTATATTTCTCATACGCATGAGGACCATTTTCACGTCCCGTCTCTTAACCATATTCCTCGAGACGTCACGCTTTTGCTGCCCGAGTTTTCTTGGAACCCAGGACTTAGGGCGCAGACCATGGAGCGCACAATGCGCCGGATGGGCTTCTATAACATTCATAAGCCAAAACCTTGGGAGGAATACGCACTGGACCAGGATACAAATATTACCTTTGTCCCCGCAGCAGAGAGCAAGCCTCAGGACTGGGAAAATTCGGCAATTGTCATCGATCACCCCGACGTCCGAATCTTGAACGTGAATGACTGCCCAAGCGATGTCCCTTTATATGAAACACTTGCGGAAAAGTTCGATCACTTCGACGTCGCGTTGCTGCAATACGCAGGCGTATCGATGTATCCGGGTCGTTTTCGCATGACCGAAGATCAGATGCGCGAGGCTGTTAGAAGCAAGCGCGCCTCTTTTGTCGAGCAGAAGCGGGCTGTCGACATGCTCAACATTGACGCGATCATTCCATTCGCCGGTGATTTCTGTTGGCTGGATGACGACTTGTTCCACTGCAACTGGGCGTGCAGAGCGACACCCCACCTTTTTCAGGCTTGGCATGACGAAACCTATCCTGATGATGACCGCGAAATATTGATCATGTATCCCTCCGACACGTGGTCGAAGTCCGGTGGGGTGGTGCGCAACCACCCGGAAATCGATTGGTCGAACTATCTGGAAGACCTTAAGGCCGTGCAAGCGCGGTTCAGGACCAAAATCGATGCGATCAATGCCTGGTACAGCGAAAGTTCCACCGTAAACCTGAAAGCGCGCACGGAAAGCTACCTTGCGAATATGGAGCGCTTCATTACGCGGGAACCGGTTTCAATATCCGCATCGATCCGGTTCGAAATTGAGGGAGCTTCGGAAGATTTAGCGTTCGAGTTCAGGATTTCACCTCATAATGGATTTTCTGCTGCGATGGGACGCCATGGCGAGACAGACCATATCTGCCATCTTTCGGTTGTCCAATGGGCCAGTGTTCTGGAGAGTAAGTTAATGATTAACACCCTGCATTGGACATCCGAAATTCTTCAGCGAGAGCCATATAATCCCGACGTTGGAAAGTTTTGGTGGTGGTTGGAATCGAATGGGGATCTTTACAATCGGGGACCGCAGGTATTGATGGAAGATCGCCAGTTTCCGACAATTGGATTGAGGAACGATCCGCAGTTCGGTGTCTTTCCCGGCTGATTGATTTCTATCAGGAATTCTCGACGGTGACCCAAACAATACCTTTATCCGATGCGTCAGCATGGGATCAGCGCCTAACAGGAACGGTTTTCGGTCCAGCACATACGTCGTGGTTCAACAAAATCGTTCATCCAGAAGCCCCCGAAGACTGTTTTCTTTATTGCCAACAATCAACCCAAACCGAGCGCTGCATCATTCCACTTCGGATTCGCCGTGGCGAGCAGCATGCGGATGTTGTCGCGACGTTCGGCAACGCGGGTCCGGTTTTCAGCGGCAATCCATTCACGGGTATGCGGGAATTTGTTACATTTTTGCGAGATAATGGTTTTGTCACCGCGCATATTTCCTTGAACCAGGTTCATCCGGCGGAACGCTTTTTTGAAGGCATCACTATTATCGCGGAGAAGCCTGTATTTTGTATTCCGACATCCGAAACGATTGAAGATCTTTGGCGCCGCTTTGGAAGGAACAACCGTCGTCATCTAAAGCGGTGGCATGAGGACCAGACGGGACAACTAACGTTCGACCAATCGAAACTGCGAGACGCCCTAAGAGCGCTCTACCCTGATTTTGCGGCGCGCCGAAATGTCAGCGCTGCCTATCGATTCAACGATGAACAAATTGAGCTATTTTCTTCTGATCCAAAGTATTCCTATCTGGTTGGCGTCACACGAAACGACGGAAGCGTCCGATTTGTCCGGTGCTTTCTATTCACAGAGCACTGGGCCGACGCCTTTATCGAAGCGCAAGCCGAGGATTCAATGAACGATTCGCGCCCTGTTTATTGGGCCGGAATTGAATGGGCGCATAGGCTGGGGATTCCATTTTTAAACCTTTCGGGCGGCATCACCTCTGGCGACAGTCTTGAATTCTTTAAAAAAAGCCTGGGTGGCATAAAAAATGAACTGTTTCGGGCACCTATCATAGCGGACCAAACGCGCTATGAGGTGCTTTGTGCTGAGGCAGGCGTCCCAAAAGACATCTCCCCAATCGGTTATTTTCCTCCCTACCACACGATGTACCGTAGATGAAAATTCACCAATGCAGAC
This sequence comes from Alphaproteobacteria bacterium, assembly GCA_965223125.1. Classification (GTDB taxonomy): domain Bacteria; phylum Pseudomonadota; class Alphaproteobacteria; order UBA8366; family Aestuariispiraceae; genus Pacificispira. The sequence goes on from OZ244984.1 coordinate 4,039,953, forward strand.
CGTCTGAATTTAAAGTGGCTATGTTGAGCAAAGTTTTATACCTTCGGTGAACTTGCAAACAGCCGTTGGGTTCGAAGAAATATACCATGTCAGATCGACGCGGGATCATTTTAGCAGGAGGAACAGGCAGTCGACTGCGTCCGGCGACGCATGCCCTGAACAAACATTTGATCCCGATATACGATAAACCGATGATATATTATCCATTATCGGTGTTAATGCTGGCGGGAATTCGTGAAGTCCTGATCATCACCAACGCGGAAGACGTCAGCGCGTTTGAAAAATTGTTCGGTGACGGCAGTCGTCTTGGTATGGAAATCAAAATTAGCGTGCAAGACCGCCCCGGTGGCTTGCCGGAAGCATTCGTCGTGGGCGAAGAATTCCTGGACGGTCATCCATCCGTTTTAATCCTGGGGGACAATCTTTTTCATGGTTCTCAGTTAAGCGGATTGTTGCGTGAAAAAGCGGAGAAGCCAGAGAACACGGTTTTTCTGTTCTACGTGAATGACCCGTCTGCTTATGGCGTTGCCGTAATGAATGCAGAGGGGCAATTGGTTGATGTCGTAGAAAAGCCCACGGATCCGATCAGCAATCATGCAATCACAGGCCTATACTTCTTTGATAGTGACGCGCCCAAAATTGCGCGCGAGTTAAAACCATCCGGGCGCGGTGAATTGGAAATAACAGACATGATCCGGCATTATCATATGGCTGGGAAATTGTCGGCTGTCGCACTCAATCGCGGTGTCACGTGGATCGATATGGGAACAGCACGGCGGGTAATGTCTGCGACGGTATTGATCGATGCGATCGATAAATCTCGCAACCTGAAGGTTGCGGTCCCTGAGGAGATTGCGTGGAGAAACGGGTGGATTGGGGAGGATGAGCTGTTTGCGGAAGCAAAACGCTGTGCCGGAACGCCTTACAGCATGTATCTTACGGCGCTGCCCGAAATGATGAAGTTTTCGCGCTGACACTTCGATGCGCCTGTGATGGGATCGGACCGTGACCTCCCTGCTTTCGCTCATTACGCCAATCGATGACACCGCCGACTTCTTCTCGCAGCTTCTCACTGTCATGAACGACGCCGACTTGGATGGCTCCCTTTGTGAATGGATTATTATTCACGATGGCGTTCGAGAACGGGATGACTTCACGGCAGGCCTTCCCCTACCTGATTACGCAGTGTGGATGAAAGGGGACGGCCACAGTGCCACTAGCGCCGTTAATATCGGCATCAAGATTTCCTCCGCGCCCTTACTGCACTTCCTGATGGGCGACGACTTACCCGTATTCCCAGAATTGATAGAATTAGCAAAGAGTGCTCTCGCACAAGATGAACCACCGGATATTGTTAGCGGGGGTGTGATATTTTTGGGTGAGACCGTCTCTGAGGAGCAATCCTCAAAAATTCATTTGCCCAACCTTGATTGGAACAGCGCCCTGATGGCACCGACATACCTGGATGGACGGCTGTTTCATAGAAATTTGGTGGAGCGGATTGGTGTTTTCGACTATCGCTTCCACGCCTCAAGCGACCGAGACTATATGATCCGCGCATTGCAAGCTGGCGCGCGACACGCCCTGCTGACAGACCAAACCATTTACAAGTATAGAATTCACCCGCTCTCCAGATCTATGGGTGGCAATCCGCGCAGAATATCGGAGGCAATCATGGCACATATTCAAATGGCTGAAGAGGCCTATCAGCGGTGCGATCACGATGCGCCGGAACGTGACTTACTTCGTTCCTGGCAAGGCTATGAGGTGGCGAGGTTCTTGTACTACAGTGCGTTAGCTGGGGATGTTTTCCCGGCGATCCGATGCGCAATGCGGCAGACCGCCAAGGACCCCCTTTGGATCGCTCGTGCCATATCCAGATACATCACCGGGCGCAACCATTGATCGCGTCGATCACGGTCACTTGGATTTCAGTGCAGCCTTATCGGCAAGCAGTTTCGCAACATCGCTTCGATGCCGGCGCGTATCTACGAATTCACCAATGGCGAGGGCCATACGCTCTGGCGCAGCCGTAACTTCTCTCGCAAGCGCTTCGACATCGGTCTTTTCTTTGTCCGTGTCCATAGCGCCCATCGCCAAGATCCAGGCGTGGCAGGCCTTACGGTCTTCGGCGTTTTCGATAAAGGCGTCCACCAGTTCCAAACCGAACTCATAGAATTCCAGGAGCACCGCAGACACGATCAGGGAATGCTGTTGCCGGTGCGTCAGATTGACATCTCGCGTTGGCGATCCGGGAAGCGGGTCTTTGAAGAAAATAGCATCTGCCTGAAAGGCTCGCTCTCTGCTCCATTCCCGCGACCGGTCCATGCGGTTACAAGAGCGCAGACGAAACGTGTCGAACCCGTAAAAGGAAAAACCCAATCCGCGCAAATATTGTTCAACTTCCGAAAAGAATCCCTGACCTTCATAAAGCTCCGCAAAGGAGACTTCGGCAATCAGCGCGACTGTGCGCTCTGAGAGGGTTTTTTGCCCGCCCTTAAGGATTTCCAACTCTGTCCCTTGCGTGTCGATCTTGATCATTTCGCCCGTATGTTCGTTCCCTTGCTGCGATCCGAAAACGACATCGTCCAGCATGGAGACAGGCACGCTCAATTCACCGATCCGTTCCCATTTCACCATGTTGTAACGGGCAACAAGTTCTGCATTTGGGATGCGCAGTGAATCGTTTGTCGGGACCGATATGCGGTGCAACGTCGCTGTGCCATTGTAGCCCGCCAAACCGACCGGCTCTAAGTTGACCGCAGCATAAGGAGAGCCATGCTTTTCGATACGCGCAACCATCAACGCGCATTCTTCCGGATCCGGCTCAAACCCCAAGACCGAAACAAAAGGTGCTAATGCATTCACCGTCTCATGAATGCCACCACGAGCGCCGATGTCGATAAAGCCCAAAGGCGCTTTCGAAAACACATCGGCCAGGCTGGTCTTGCGAAATTCCGTATCGGTGGTCTTCATAGCGTTTGGAAACCTTAAAATAAGCGGGTCGGTATTTTTGTTTATCGAACAGGGATTTCCGTTCTTTTGGCGTAATTACCGGCGCGGAATTTCCGGCCCTTCAGAATGTACGTACATAAGAGCGCCTGGCGGGTCCGGTCAGACGAATTCTGAAAAGATCCGTGCACAAGGTGACCGTGCAAAACAACAACGGATCCCGCCGGAAGGTGCACATTCATAGCTGAGTACTGTTCCGGTACGATGCAATCCTCATTCGCCGCATTGGGGTCTTGGTTCTGGCCGGCCCCACCTTCGAGGCGCTGCGTATTCAAGATCGGCTCCAGATGGGTGCCGGGATAAATGTACAATCCGCCATTCTCAGGACTGACATCCGTCATCGCGCTCCAGACCGACCCAAAACTGTGTTGGTCTGCTTCCAGGTAAAAATTGTCCTGATGCCGGGCAAAGCCCAGCGTTCCTGGAACCCCGAAAAAATATTCTGTTTGCAGTCCACTAACTTCCCCCTGCAACATCCCTTCAATAAGGTCCACCACAAACGGTTGGCGAAGTGCTTTCAGGAACTCAGGGCTTTGCCGATGCGGATGCATCAGCGGGCGGTAATCGGACTGTGTGCGCGCGCGCAAGTCCTGGGCGGCGTCATTCAGCACGCTTATTTCATCTTTCGACCAAACGTCGTGTTCGATATGGAAGCCATACTTCTTGTAACCAGCAAGCGCGCCTTCGGGATCAGATTTGAACTGAGGGGGGGAAGAATTTTCCTGCGTCATGACCTTAACCCTTTGCATCCAAACTTTGCTGAGCACTTTCATATTGTTCAAGGACATCATCAATGTCCCCGAATGCCTTTATTTTTCCCTTCTCCAACCATAACCCTTGATCGCAGAGTTCCTTCAACATTCGCGTGCTATGGGAGGCGAAGACGACGACCTTTGTATCGCCCAGAACCCGCTTCAATCTATCTCTTGTCTTCTGCATGAAGGCCATATCGCCGACGCCAAGCCCTTCATCAATCAACAATACTTCCGGCGCGACCGCAGTGTGAATAGCAAAGGTCAACCGGACGAGCATCCCAGAGGAATACGTGTTCATTGGAAGATGGATGAAGTCTCCCAATTCGCAGAAATCGACGACCTCCTCCGTCAGTTTGGGGACATCCTTGGGATCAGCCCCCGTCAACAAACAAAGCCGCCTGATATTCGTTAAACCACTGAGATGGGTTTCCACGCCAGCATTCAGCGCAAGCAAGGAACGGATATTGCCTTGTGAAAGAACCTCACCGCGCGTTGGATGATAAATACCAGCCAAAACCTTCAACAGCGAAGATTTGCCGGCCCCGTTTCGACCGATGAGGCCCACGCTCTGTCCCTCTTCAAGGCGAAACGATATATCGCTCAGGGCCTGAACGAAGGCTTGCCGCTTGTTCTTGCGCGTCACGATCCCACCCACAGCCGTGGCCTTGGATGTCTCAGCGCTTCGCACCCAATCGCTGCCGCCAAAGACAGGATATTCGAGATAGATATTTTTCGCTTCAATGAAAACCATTGGAGCCCCACTACAGCCAAAACGCGATTCTGTGTTTTGCGCGCGCAAACAGCAAGATCGATACAACCCACCCAACGAGCGTCGCGCATATCACAAAGATATAATTTTCCCACAAAGGGACTTCACCCAAGATTGGGGCGCGAACCAGTTCGATGAAATGGTAAAACGGGTTAAAGTTAATGATCGGTGTCAGTGGCCCTAATTGTTCCGGCTGCCACAAGATCGGCGTCACAAAGAAGAAGAAGGGCGAAATCATACGCACCAATGTCGACAGGTCGTCATATCGTGTGCCGATGATCCCAAGGAACAGCGATACCCACAGGCAATTCGCGAAGAGCAGAAGAAGCCCCGGAAGCAACAGCCACGTATTGGCATTAAACCCGGCGTCAAACACCAGCACCGTGATAAGCGCGACGGGTAAGGTATGCGCAAACGTGAACAACTGGCGCGCGGTTTGGCGCAGAACGTGAAACCCAAGCGGTATCGCCATTCCGGTGATAATCGAGGCGCCGTTCTTAAACGTAACCAACCCGTCGCTGACAACACCAATTAGGAACTGCCATATGATCAACCCGACTGCCATGAACGGCAAAAACTGCTTCAAATCAAAGTTGAATACGAAGCTCCAAAAGGCGCCAAGGCCAAAAATATACGCCGCCGACCCTATGGTAATCCATATCGGACCAAGCTTGCTTCGAACATAGCGTTGTATGAGGTCGTCACGGCTGACCCGCCAAACAACTCGCCACATTCCAAGGCTCTCAGCAAAGTCGTTCAATGCTGGTCGAAGTTTGAAAAAACTGGATTGGCTGGCGTTCATATACGGTCATCTTCCTGTAGACACACGCGCCCTATAAGTCGGGAGAGCCACCCCGAATGAGCGTCTCAAGAACGCTGACAGTCGACGCTTTATTCAGAGGCAGAAATGAAAGCTCAACTCCCCACTCCTGGAAATACTTTTCGTCGTAAAGGTCACGTCCGCCAGGCGCATTGACGTATCTTGTCGCGCCCAATTCCTTCACAATTTCAAGGACACGATGTTGTCCCTTCAGCTCCGCAGGCAAGTTGAACTGACTTGATCTTACAAACTGACACCCTGCCCCAATTCGGGCAGCCACGTGTTTCAACGTGTCTTCCAAATAATCGACCGGTGGGCGGTCAAATTGAAAAAGAAGCCGCTTCAGTTCTGCGGGAGCATCTTCCCAAACGTCAGTTTGGAAGCACGCGAATGGCCGCATCCGTGCCTGAAATTGTTCCAGGGCGCCCGCCGCGAACCGCAATTCCAATATTTTTGCGGATTGGGATGCCTTCTCCAATGGCAAGGTGATCCAATCAAGACCACCGTCAACTTTGTGCAGCCGATTGCGATGAACGTACCCACGCCGCGGGAACTGCACACAGTCGAAGATGACAAAATAGTCCGCCTCCCGCATCAGACGGTAGTAGCCTGCATAGGGGAAAAAGTAGGGTTGCATCACTGCGACAGTTTCAGGCACACGCTTCCCCAGCCAATTTTCACGCAATGCGTAGATGTTACGTATCGCGTCGCAGGTCTAACCACCATTGCGCGTCACGGGCCCAAGCAACGGTTTTCGCAATTCCTTCCTCCAGAACGGTCTGCGCCCGCCAGGATAGTACCTTTTCGACTTTAGAAACATCCGGAATTCGCCGGTCAATATCTTCATAGACCGCACCATACTTCTGGCGGGTATCGATTTCATTCACGGCAATCTCCGACCCAACCTCTTTCACGATCGTGTCGACAACGTGACGGATCGTATGCTCCTCAGGGAAGCCAATATTAAACACTTCCCCAACGGCGCCAGGATGTGTCCCCATCAAATCCATCGCACTGAGTACATCTGCAATATAGGTGAAGCAGCGGGTCTGTCCACCGCCATCATAAACATCCGGGCTAATCCCATTCAAAACGCGATGAACGCTCTGCGACACGACGTATATTGGATTTTGCCTTGGCCCGTACACATTGAAAAACCGAACGATCGAAAACTCAAAACCCTCTACATTACGGCACGCAAAGAGCATATGTTCGCAAACAGCCTTGCTTGTGCTGTAAGACCAACGATCGACCTTTGTGCTACCAACAACACGGTCGGCATCCTCATTCCACGGCACATCCTTATTTCGTCCGTATATTTCACTTGTACTGGTAAATACCAGGCGGGCACCGGTTTCATGGCACATGCGGACGATGTTACGGGTGCCCAGAACAACGACATCAATCAGCGTCAGTGGGTCGGTCATGTAGTGACGAACACCGACGACAGATGCCAGGTGATAGATGACGGATATATCGAACTGATAAAACTTCAGTATATCCTCCTCGCTTCTGATGTCCGCTTGAACGTATTCAACATTGGGAGAGTTGAGAATCCCACGCAGGTTGTCCGCGTCTTGAGGCGCGCAAGTATCGGTCGCGATAACCGCCCTTCCTTGCTGCGCAAAATATTCGACCAAATGGCTTCCCACAAAGCCATTCGCCCCTGTAACAAGATATTTAGCCATGCCCAAAACACATCTCCGGCAATTTTGAATTTATCACAGCTTCAGCCGCGCCCAACGCCGACATAAGACAGCCCGTGCGCCTTCAAGGCGGACACGAAGTCAGTCGGATAGAACATCCGTCCGTCAAAAACAACCGCGCCGCGCTTGGCTGCGCGGGCCAATCCTTCCGGTGTTAAGTCACGATAGGGCTTGTGACCGGTGAAAAACGCAATGCAATCCGCATCGGAAAGGGCCACCTCCAACGATGGTTCCAACGGCAAATCGGTCACGCTTTGACGGCCGTCCTCGGTGACATAGGGGTCGTGGAGTACGACATGATACCCCATATCCTTTAAGGCCTGGATCGCTGGGGCCGTTGGTGTGTGGCGGCAATCCGATGTGTCCGATTTAAAGGCGATCCCCAAAATGCAGACTTTTATATCGGATTTATCCATTCCCGGCCTTGCGACCGCCAAGGCGGTGGCAATCCGATCGACGGAATATCTGGGCATGCTGTCATTGACCTGTCGGCCTTGGCCAGGAAGCTGAATCTGAACATTCCTGTCCGCTGCAAAACGCTGGATAAACCAAGGGTCTTTGGTCAAACATGATCCGCCGACCCCCATGGAGGGGATCAGAATATTCACGTTCCCCGTTCCTTTCGGCAGCGTGTTTGCGGCGCGGATCACTTGCAATACATCAACCCCCAAACTGTCGGCAACCTTTGCCAATTCATTGGCCAAGGCGATATTCAAATCTATCCACAGATTGTCGGCAAGCTTTACAAGCTCCGCGGCTGTTGTGCCATCAACCCGCTCGCACGGGACGCCAACCGCTTTGGTCAACAATACCTCAGCGCGTGACGCATCCTCCGCCGTTACGCCCCCGACAACAATTGGGATAACACGCAATTCACGAAGCGCCGCCCCCTCTGCCAACCGTTCAGGGCAGAACGCGAGTGAGATTTTCGCGTTTTTCCCTAGGACTGGGGCAACCACTCCTTCTGTTGTTCCGGGTGGCACCGTGCTTTTCAACACTACGGTCTGCCCATCGCTAAGATGGGGTGCCAGGGCTTCGCTTGCAGTCACGATAGCGCTTAAGTCGGCCGTGCCTTCCGGCGAAAGTGGCGTGCCAACAGTCACCAGGATCAAATCACAGCCTGATACTGCAGAAAAATCTGATGCTGCGGTAAACTTTCCTGCACGGACGACCTGCGCGATCAGATCATCCAATCCAGGCTCATAGATCCGTGTCTTGCCAGCATTCAGCGCGTCGACGGTTTCTTTCGACACATCGATTCCAACGACTGTGTGCCCGCGCTCTGCAATAACGGCCGCCATGGGGCATCCAACATGGCCCATCCCGATAATCGCGACCTTCAAGGCAGCTTCGTCCATTGTCAGTTACTTTCTAAAACGGGCTTGTTGTTCTTCCACCATTCAATCGCGCGCCGCACCCCCTCCTCCAACGAGATAGAGGGAGACCAACCCAAGTCCGCCTCAATGCGGCTGCACTCCAGGGAGAGAGCAAACGGTATTGTTGGTCGCGTTGTATCATACTCAACAGTTAGGGTGCGCCCTGATAGTGTGATGATTGTGTGAACCAGATCACGCACTGAAACGGCGCTGCCAAAGCCGACATTGTACAAACGAAACGAACTGGCTCTTGGCGTCATGCAAAGATCGACACAATTGACAAAGTCATCGATATACAGAAAATCGCGCGCTTCTTCCCCTGTCCCCCAAACAGTAACTGCACCATCGTCCGGAGCCGTCATCACTTTGGTAACAGTCGCGCCAAACACGTGGCTGCGCTTAAGGTCGAATTTGTCATGCGGCCCATATATATTGGAGTGACGCAGCACGGTGCAGCGCGTCCGGCCAAGACCTGCGTAAAACTCGCACATTTTTTCAATGTAAATCTTTGTCCATCCGGCCGCAAAATAGCGTGGCTCCAACGGAACCGACGCATCAAAGTCTGTTTCTTTCACCGGCGCTGCGCCGCTTTGATACATGATAGAACAACTGAAAAAGAGGAAATCCGCCACTTCCAAATCATAACAGGCGCGCAGTATCAGCGAATTCATAACCGCGTTGTCCGTCGTGTGGATATAAGGGCGCGCCACGATGTCGCCAGCACCAGAAGTCGTTGCGGCAGCCTGCACCACGATTGTCGCGCCTGTGAGAACCCGCCGCACATCTTCGTCTTGCGTCAAGTCTGCCTGAACCCATTCGACATCAGGCACCTCAGCTGGTTTTCTTTGGTGCCAAACCGCGCGAACGCGGTACTGACCGGTCCGTACGAAATGGTTCAATAGATTGCGTCCGATAAAGCCCGTTGCTCCACAAACAACCAGGAGAGGACGCAGATCAGTTCCAGTCATGGTTCATAGCCCCATCACGCACGTCTGCCGCCATTCACAGGCAGTATCGCGCCGGTCACATAACGTGCGCCGTCTGACAAAAGCCATGTTACGAGTTCGGATACTTCATCCGGCGTACCGAAGCGGCCGAGTGGTATCGATGCAGCGGATTGCTGTTCGTCCGGGGTTTCTGGCGGTCTTCGGATGATACCGGGTGATACGGCATTCACCCGAATTCCCTCGCTCCCCAACTCAGATGCAAGTGCGACCGTCATGGATTCTACAGCTCCTTTAGAGGCCGCATAGGGAATGAGCCTATAGCCACCTGAACGGGCCGCCTGAGAGGAAAAATTGACAATCGCACCGCCTTCCCCTCCGTTGGAGCGTGACGCATGGCGTGCAAAAGCCTGTGCGCAATTCAATGCTCCGATAACATTAACGGAAAATATTTGGGCGGTTTCGGCCGCATTCAGATCCACCAGTTGCTGGCGCTTTCCGCCCGCTGCCGCCAAGTTGACCAATCCATGGATCGTCCCGATGTGAGCCGCCCGATCGAAAAGCCTATCGACCTCTTCCGGCTTTGAGACATCTGTTTGTTCAGAAATCACGGTCGAATCCTGACCAAGTTCCAGTTGCAGATCATCTGCCAGATCTGGGTTTTGGTGATACCCGAAGGCGATTGCGTAGCCATTCTTTGACAAATGTCTGAGAACAGCTTGCCCGATAAAGCCACAGCCGCCGGTCACTACGACGCACTTCTGTTTGTGTCTCACACTATCATCCATGCGATACGCCTCGTTTCGACGCTAAGCGACATCCCGAAGGGGCGTGTCATCGGTCATCCTGAAAAAGTCCTCGACAGCATCGGATGTCGACAGACCATCAATATTCGGCGCGCCCCGCCCTTCTATTTGATCGTTTACGTTAATCGTACGCAATTCAGTGCTGAAACGGGCTGTTGGCAGCGAATTTGGGACGCTTGCATGAAGATGCGCAGCGGAAAAACAAATAATATCGCTTGGCTCTATCGCGATGGCGATCCCATCCGCAGAATCTGGATTGGTAGCTGGCTCGACAGCCGGATACGCGTCTCGAACCTCCTTCGCAGAGCCATTGCGCGCTCGCACGTCACGGCGCGCAGCCCGAAACTTCATCAGATCCCAACCCTTGGAATTGTTCTCAAGCGGCTCGGAAAAGTAACGCGGGAAAAAGGCCAGCGTGTTTTCCGGCGAAATACGATAGAGCGGCGCCCACCAGTTATGCTGTGAGAACATATTGGAGTACCATGTGTCCCTGTGCGCATGGAGCCCCGCCGTTGACATGGATTCCCCGTCGGTTCTTCCAGGCTGAATGCGCATCGGAAACCAGTCACAAAATGTTTGGTTTGGATCAACACCACATTGAACCAACGCCTCAATGAATAGCTTTTTGGCATCCGGATCATTGGTAAACTTGCGTTGCAATGGTTCAACAATCGAAAGGTATTCATCGAACGACAGTTCTGCGTGTGCGGTCAGCGGATCATGAGGCGCGAAGGCGCTACGGGTCATTTGATCGGCAAAGCTGCAAAGCTGGTGCATCCCCGGAATATTTTTGAATATAAGGATGTCGCCCTGGAACACACGCTCGGCGCGTTCTTGTTCAGAAAGCGGTTCGGACAAAAAATAAATCGAACTCATCATTCGCTATTGCTCCTTCCAAATCACGCGGACACTTTAATTTGCGACCTGGCTCGGCGCATCCGGCAATAGCTCTCGAAGAGGTTTGCCGCTCTCAAACACCTGAAAGTCGTCAATCGAAGTCCCCGAGGTTCCGCTGTCGACGTTTGGCGCCCCAAGATCTCGACGAATGTCATCCGAACTCAACGTCCTGAAATCCGTGCTAAACCGGCATCGTTCCGTTGAATTTGAGGGGCCTTCATGAAGATGCGCGAGTGAAAAGCAGAGCAGGTCCCCTGGTTCGGGAATAAGGGCAATGACCGGCGATTTGGATAAATCATCCAAAACCCGAACGGGCGGATACGCCGCCACCACTTCTTCAAAACTTTTGCCTGCGGCCGTAGCTTCTGCGCGTTTGCGGCGGAACTCGTCCAATCGCCAACCGGGGGAGGTATTTGCCACAGGGTGTTTCCAGTGGCGCGTATAAAACTGGAGGGCGCGCCCAGGTTCCAACTTGTACCAGGGCGTCCACCAATTCGTTTGGGCATAGTCTTCACAATACCAGGAATCCCGATGTGGCCCCAAAGTCGTGGTGTTCCTGGATATGTGGCTTTCTTTAGGAGGCTGCACCCGCATTGTGAAGCGCGAATGTCCTGTTGTGGCGAGATCCACGCCTAAATCTTTGAGAGAATTACGCATGGTCTCTCGGACAAGCGAACTGCCTGAAACAGTCTTTTGAAGCTCTGTCACCCGTGACGCATACTCATCAAATCCGTATTTCCGATGCGCGATTGTCGGATCGGCACAGTCTAGCTTTTCTTCCGCCAACGACCTTATATGATTCCCAAGATCTTCCACGCCCGGAACATTCTTGAATAGGATCAAGCCGCCGTTGAAAACGAAATTCCGGCGCTGCTCGTCATCGATTGCGCCATTTTGAACCAAAAGCGGCACCATATGTTAATTCCCGATGTTACCCGCGACCAGGTGGCTGCTGACCAATCACATGCTAGCGGATGTGTATCACCCGACTAGTTTCGCGACAACCTGAATAGGGTTTAGTGTCCCGAAGTCTGCTGTAAAATACTTGCAATCGTGCGCACATGGTCGCGATCAACACCTTCGTGGAAAGGAAGGTTTAAAACCGATTCTGCAAGCGCTTCAGATTGCGTGAAAACAGTGGTCACGGGATCGAATGCAGGCATTTTGGGAAGTATTGGTCCCCACCACCGTCTGCTTTCGATGCCTTTAGACCGAAGGGCTTCCATTGCATCTTCTACCGCGGCAGCCCCAGAAAGTTTCACCGCGATGGCACCAGGTGCCCACGTGCCAGAAAAATCACGATGTAAGAGTGTCCCCATGTATTCGCGGTACACCGCAGAAAGCCATAGTGCTCGTTCCCTAGTACACGGCCATAAATCCAACGCCGCCAACCCAATCGCGGCAGAATATTCAGATAGCTTTGCATTTGTACTGCCTGGCAAAGCAGACATCCGGTCCGCGTCAAATCCGAAGTTTGTCATCTGCCTGATCTTGGAAATCAGCTCCCTGTTCTTACTGATGACAACGCCGCCTTCACCAATACCAAAAACCTTCGTCGCGTGCAGGCTGACAACCGTTGGGATCGCACTGGGTACCACGGAATCAAAACACCATGCGGCATCGATCACGACGCCTATGCCCATTTCATTTTCAAGCGCCTCCCACGGTTTTGGATCAATGGGAACGCCGAAAGGGGAAATCGGCATGACACAGGTTTCGGACGCGGACAATGTGCTCGCGCGGACCAAATCGGGCGTTACTGTCCAATGACCCGGATCAACATCTGAAAAAACCGGCCTGACACCCGCACGCTCTGCTGCAACAACAGAAGCAGCAAAGCCAAACGCGGGAAGAATGCATTGGTAATTGCTGCGCATTGAGCTTTCCCGCGCCAGGAAACGTGCCGCCATGGAAAGCTGCAAGCCGACGGTTGCGTTTGAAACCGTAACCAGTTCATCAGGCTCAACCCCAAAATGGGATGAAAGCAACGTCTCAAAGCGCTGCAGCAATGGCCCGCGATTCGAATACCATCGGTTCTGATCAATTTCCTGTATGTACGGAAGCAACGCCTCCGCATTCGGCAGAACAGATCTGCGGAGCTCCAGAATAGCCATCAAAAACCCAGGAAATTGTTGCTGTTTAAGGTGTCTTGAACCCATATCAATATACCGTATTATGCGACGTTGGAACAAGTTTTGATTTCCCAGAACAGAAATCACACAAATCTTGGAAAGGGCTTGTATGACGCGGGTTAACAATGCCCATGATTTAACGGACCTGGTTGAACACTACGAGGCATGTTTGGAAAAATACGGCGCTACGCCACAAGGTGTAGACTGGCCAAACGCCGAAGATTTGGCACGACGACACGACGTGATGCTGGACGTGATACGTCCTTATTCGGGGTCCATAAGTGTGGTGGACTTGGGATGCGGTCCCGGTCTGTTTTATGATCACATCGCGCAGTCGAAGCATGCGAATTCGATCACGTATCACGGCATTGATCTGTCAGAAAAAATGGTCACCGCGGCGCAGGCTCGACACGCAGCTGACATGTTTTCCGTACGGGACATTTTGCAAGACCCATTAGACGCCGACAGCATTGACTACATCATGCTGTGCGGTGTTTTGACGGAGCGGCAATCCATTGAAAAGCCTGCGATGGTATCGTTTGCCCAGGATATATTGACGGCCTCGTTCCGGGCGGCACGATGCGGAATCGCATTCAACGCGATGAGCACACATGTGGATTGGGAACGAGACGATTTGTTTCACTGGGGGTTGGATGAGATCGCGGGATTTCTGTGCACGCATCTTTCTCGAAATTTCGTCATTCGAAACGATTACGGGCTCTACGAAAATACCGTCTATGTGTACAAAACGAATCCGACGTTAGGCGCATAACGTTATGGCGGATGCGCGTCTTTTCCCGGGAGAATTTGCAACAAGCGCCAGCCAAAGCGTGTCCGCGATCCTGCACACCAAGGATGGCAAGGTCTTGCTGCAGCACAGAGACGATAAACCCGGCGTCTTTTATCCCAGCTATTGGGGACTGTTCGGCGGTCGGATTGAAGCAGGTGAAACCCCTCAAGAAGCCTTGGTACGAGAGCTTTTCGAAGAACTCGCATGGGAAACGGATGTCCCTGATATTCCCTTCACTACATTGGCTTGGTCTGGTGGCGGTTGGTCAGACTCTGTTCGCATCAGGTACATCTTTTTAATAGAGATCCGCGAGCAAGATGTTTTGCAAATGCGTCTTGGCGAAGGTCAGGCTATGGATCTTTACGCCGTCGATAAATTGAATGGAATACTGCGTGTCATGCCACACGATCTATTCGCACTGAGCATGTTCACAGGTGAAGCGTATGGATCGGCTCCAAAAACGGATATTCTGAATAATACCCATTAAATCCGGATCGGGATCATTGCTTTGACCACTACCTTCTCATGGGCATTCTTCGGCGGAAAGCCGGAAGGAATCGCAACGCTGAAGGCGGTATCTGACGCCGTTGGCCCGGCCGCATTCATTTCCCCGCCCAGGGATTTGCCGGACGCAGACATCAAGGACCTTGAGGCCGCAGCCAACAGTTTGGGCTGCGACGTAATTCCCGCCCACGAGGCGCTTTCCAGAGCAGGTGCGTTAAGTGTCGGGTTATGTCAGCGCTTTGACATCATAAAACCGGAATTTGTCGGCGCCCCGCGACACGGCTTCATGAATCTTCACCCGTCCTTGCTTCCGAAATACAAGGGGATTCATCCAATATCTTGGGCGTTGGTGAATGGTGAAATACAGACCGGCGCTACCCTTCACGTGATAGATCGGGATGTCGATACGGGTCCGATCATTTTTCAAGAGGCTTTTGAAATCACGTTGGAGGACGACATTTGGTCGGTCACAGAAAAATGCAGCCGCGCGGCGACGCACCTTGCTGTGCGTGCGATGGAGATCGTAAAGAAAAGTGACAATTTGCCCCCTTCCATTGCGCAGACAGGCCCATCAAGCTACGCGCGCCGACGCCGACCGGAAGACGGCGATTTTGAACCGCATGAAACGACACGGCGTCAGGTCTTCGACTTGGTACGCGCCCTTCGCCCCCCGCTTCCCCTTGCGCAGCTTATCCTGAGCGATGGAACAAAGGCGCCCATTGCGAAGTGTAGTTTGTCACCAAGCGACACATTACAAAGGATTGCTGTAAAAGACGGCGATGTTTGGGTAGAAATTGTACGGTAACAGGTACGTTTAAACGGAGGCTGCAAGATGGCATGGAACAAATTGGGGAAAGTCTTTGACCCAAAGGACGGTCTATCGACCGTTTCGGGATGGGCTGCCTATCCTACGCCAATCGACTTGGGCGATCGCATACGGGTATTTTATGCCCCGAGAAGTGCCAAGAACCAAGCATGCATCACATTTGTCGATTTGGATCGTAATGACCCAACCGTTACGATCCGGCACGCGCCTGGGCCAGTGCTTGAAAGCGGAAAAATTGGCACGTTCGACGATTGCGGCGTTCAGCCGATGCAAGCCATCTGGGTAGAGAACGACATCTGGCTTTACTATCTTGGTTGGAACCCTGCTATCAACGGTTTGTCGCGCAACAGTACCGGTCTTGCGATCAGCAAGGATCGGGGCGTGACCTTCCAGCGCTGTTTTGAAGGCCCTATTTTGGACCGAAGCCGCGAAGAACCTTATTTTTCGTATACGCCTTGGGTCCTGCGCGATTGCGATAGATGGAAGATGTGGTACGCAACCGGAACCGCCTGGGTCCCCGTAGACGGAAAGCCGGAAGGGGCGTTTGAGTTGCGCGACGCGACCTCTGATGACGGTATTTCTTGGACGCGGCCAAACCGTCGGATTCTTCCCCCCAATCGGGACGATGAGGTGATGTGCAAACCCAACGTAACGATCCGGGATGGCATGCATCACATGTGGTTCTCCTATCGAAGCTACCGCGATTTTCGTGGCGGAAGTGGCAGCTATAAGATTGGGTATGCAACATCCCAAGATGGGCATACCTGGGAACGCGACGATCAACTAGGGGGGTTGTCACCCGGCGAAAGTGGCGCGTGGGACAGTGACATGGTCTGCTTTTCGTCTATCGCGACCCTTGACGAGAAACTCTACATTTTCTTCACGGGAAATGGGTTTGGCGCGACCGGATTCGGTGTTGCCGAGTGGACCAAATGATCCGCAAGTTGCTTAGACCAATCAAACAACAGCTGGTTCGTAGCTTGGTTCCACCTCAATCCATCCCGGTTGACAGAATGGATTTGAATGGCGTGCACTTGCAGCCTGAAACTTTCCTGAATGCCGTCGGCCTGGGTTCTCATCAACACAGGATTACCGAGCAGACCTGCTTGGACACACCTAATCTTGTTGGGATCGCGCTTAACGTATTGCATAACGGTTCCGAAGACCCCGGCCCGGAAATTTTGTATGAAACCGGAAATACTTTGCTTTCAATGGGGCGTGTTGACGTCGCAACGCCCGTTTTAAAAGATCTCTTGGAGCGTGTTCGAACAACCCGAGCCCATCAAACCTATCTTCATTGTTTGTTGCTGAACCCGGATATATCTGGAGAAGACTTGTATCGTGAAGCGACGGCTTGGGCGCATCTGTATGCTGTAGACGAAAGAGAATTTGACCTGCCCCCCTTGAAGCAGACCTCCCGCAGCGGGCCCATTCGAATTGGTTACGTCTGCGAATTTTTTGACAGCGCTGTTATGCGCTCTGCGATGCTTCCGACGATCGGTGCTTTGGATCGAACAAAGTTTGAAACATTCTGTTACAGCGACGGTAGGATTCCAGAGGATCACCGGCACTGCTCTGATCATTGGCATGAGACGGCATCCCTCTCTGACGTTGAACTCTGCGCGCTCGTTCGCTCACACCAGATTGATATACTCGTCGATCTCAGCGGACCAACTCAGACGCAGCGTTTTCCCGCCTACGCATTGAGATGCGCCCCCCATCAGATGGGCGGACCAAATTTCGCCGCGACCAGCGGAATGCCCTTCTTTGACTTTATGATCGCATCGGAGGGCCTAATACCACAAAATCATGAAAGTCATTTCTGCGAGACGATATACAGATCACCGTACTTTGTGGCTTTTTCGACCCCGGCACAGCCCTCCTATGAGAAGCAAGTCCCTGTGGCCCCACCCCCCGTGTTGAAGAACGGGCATATTACATTTGGGTATTTTGGTTCTACGCATAAAATCAATCCTCATATCGTGAAGGTCTGGTCTGCGATTCTGTCCGCCGTCCCAGACTCCCGAATGATATTAAAAGCCGCTGGATATGATCACAGCCTGATAAAAGAATCCGTTGCTGACTTATTCGCGCAGAACCACATTGAAGCGTCTAGACTGGAATTCCGAGGCCTGTCCAGTTATACGGATTTGCTGGCTGAGTATGCCGATATCGACATTGCGGTGGACGCTCAACCTGTGTCCGGTGGCGCAACATTAAATGACTTGTTGTGGCAGGGTGTCCCGTGCATCTCGGTGCTTGGCAATCGCCTTTCAGCCAGACATGGGGCGGTCAGATTAATAACGGGCGATATGGATGACTGTGTTGCGGAATCGAATGAAGATTGCGCTGAGATAGCAAAAATGCTTTCAAGCAGCCTAGATGCCTTATCCGAAAGACGGATGAGCCAGAGAGACAGTCTTATGCGAACCAAATTATTTGATCCGGCTGGTTTTGGGCAGGCACTTGAGGAGGTCTTTGAAAAAGTGGCACTAAAATATATATGAAGACTGTGAACCGATCAGAAAGCGTCAATATGGATTTTGGGCCGCTGTACGGCTAAGGAGCAGCCCGTTAGGTTCTGCAATTTGCAGCGAGTAGTGCCTTCACAAGGTTTGCGATAGAAGCGACACCAATAAATCCGTTCGGGACAATCACGGGTGAGAATGATGATAAAGATAGGATTGGTACAGATTAACAACTCCTACTCTACGGGGGCCGGAGGGGGAACGCATTATCTTCCCTATTCAACTGGCCTTCTTCAGGCCTATGCACAAGCAAACCTGAGGGAGCCCGATGCATTCGAATTCCTGCCAATGCAATTTCGCCGCAAGCCAATACGTGACAGTGTAGCGGACCTTGAAAATGCCGATTTGATTGGATTTAGCTGCTATACTTGGAATGCGGAGTATTCTCTCGAAACTGCTCGGCGCCTCAAGAAAGCATATCCAGACAAAAGGATTGTATTCGGTGGGCCTCACGTGCCAGACCGTTCAGAAGAGTTCCTGCGGCAAAACCCTTTCATCGATGTTGCGGTTCACAAGGAAGGAGAGAAAACTTTCGTTGATCTTCTGGATAATTATGAAAATGAAAACTGGCGCGATATTGCCGGAACAACATTTATTGATGATGTAGGCAAATACATTGTGAATATAGACAGACCGCGTTTTCGAAACATTGAAGAAATACCTTCACCTTATCTTACCGGCGTTTTCGATTCATTAATAGAGGCTAACCCGGACGTTAAATGGGCTATCCTTTGGGAAACGAACCGAGGATGCCCCTTTAGGTGCACCTTCTGTGACTGGGGCTCGAATACAGCGGCAAAGGTCACAAAGTTTGAGCTGGATCGCCTGTATCAAGAAGTGGATTGGTTTCAGCAAAACAATGTGGACTACATCTTTTGCTGCGACGCTAACTTTGGGATGCTGAAGCGGGATGTAGAAATTGCGCAATATATTGCGGACGTGAAGAGCAAATACGGAAACCCGCGCACGGTATTTGTTCAATCCACAAAGAATGCTACCGAAAGAGCTTACGAAACACAGCGCATTTTGCATGAAGCGGGGCTCGGCAAAGGTGTTGCACTGTCCATGCAAAGCATGGATGCGCACACACTCGAAAATATCAAACGGGACAACATTTCTTTGGAAACTTATTGGGAAATGCAGCGGCGTTTCTCGAAGATTGGTGTTGAGACATACACCGACTTGATCATCGGACTGCCGGGTGAAACGTATGACTCTTTTGCCGATGGCGTTGATCTATTAATTTCACAAGGCCAGCACAACCGCATTAACATTCAAAATCTTGCCATTCTACCAAATGCTGAGATGGGTGTCCCTGAGTACATCAAATCGTTCGGTATGGAACTGGTAAAGTCCAAAATCGGCGTCATCCATGGGTCCAACAAAGAACTTGATGACGATGTTCTTGAAGAACAAGAGCTTGTAATTGCTACGGACTCAATGGGCCGAGAAGATTGGGTACGTGCCCGTGTCTACGGCTATATCGCAGGTCTTTTTATGTTTGATAAACTGTGCCAGTTACCGATTATCATTGCGCACAAGCAGACAGGGATTAATTACCGGAACATCTTAGAGGGGATTGCAAAAGCGGATGAGGACCGCTTTCCAATTGTTCGCGAGATAGTTGATAGTCTGCAGGACACTGCGGAATCGATCCAACAAGGGGGCCCTGTTTTTCAATACTCAAAAAAATTCCTTGGGATAAACTGGCATCCGAATGAGATCGTATTCATGCGGCTGTTTGATGAAGGTATGACCGATCAGTTCTATGAGGAGTTTGGACGGTTGCTTCAGAGCATCATCGTCGGCAATGACTGCGATCCGCTAGACGACACGTTGCTCGACGACGCTTTGCTGCTGAACCGGTCTCTGTTCAAATACCCCTTTGTCGATCAAGACTTGGAATTGGACCTTACATTCAACGTTTGGTCCTTCTACAAAAGCATTCGGCAGGGCGATCTGATCGATGTAGTGCGGGAAAACGAGCGCGTGTTGATCGATCGAACGTCAGAGCAATGGCATGACTTTGATCAGTGGTGTCGCGAAGTCGTTTGGTACGCTTATACGAAGGGTGCATATTTCTACCCCTGCACGGTGATCGATCCGTCAGGCAAGGAATCCAAGAACGAAACCGAAGAACGAAGCGCAGCCTAGCATCAAAACGCGCGCTCCGAAGTCTTGGCTAAAGTAAAGCCGAGCGGATGCGGGGGCATGAACGCCGTTTTTTGGGGGGGCCTGCCGGCGAAACAAGGGCTGGAGACCGCTTGATAAGGTGTCTCAAAAGAGTTCCGGCAAAAGCCCCCACACCGGACCGCCTGCGATCAGAGAGATACGTGTTAAGACTTGGGGTCTAACACGTCGCCCATACCATTCATCCTGTCATCTTAAGAAATCATCGCCACTTCATGATGCGAAGAATGCGTCGTACGATTCTCTTTCCCAACATCACAATACCAGAGGATCGCGCCACCGTCGCATCCCGGACGGTCGGATACACAATTTGGCCGTCCATTGTTACATCCGCATTCGCCCCATCGGCCAGCCGGATTCTTAGTTTGGCGTTGCGCGGGAAAGAAGGGGATTGGTCTTTTTGTGTTGCGTAGAATTCATAGGGCAATGTCACCGGCCAACCATGAGCGCCAGAACGCGCCTTCTTCCATAACGTACTGGTAAAGAAGTCAAAAGACGGATGAATGGCAAAGCTCTCGGAAATCTTGGCCGCAATATTTTGGGTTCTGTTGACGGTATCTTCCTTAAAAAGGACAAAGGTTCCGTGGTAGTAAAACCCGCCGCGGACATGCCGTTTCATGAAATCCAGATATTCATCAATCTGCGTTTCGGCCATTTCTTGAAGCGACAGCGAGTTGAAAGCCAAATCAATACCATCGATACCTTCAAGCACATCCAACCTGTAGTTCGGGACCAAGATCAGATCATGGATCTTGGTATCAGGCCGGGCGTCAGGGTTTGCAGGATCGAAAATGAAAACATTCAGATCCGGCAAATTCACTGCCATATAACATGCTGTGAAAATCAGCATCAGCGGCAAGTCAACGATGATACAACTCATCCGCCCACGATTTCGCTTTGCCAATTGGTAGGCCAAGCTACCGTAGCCAGCACCGATCTCGAAAAACACAAAACGGTCGTCTTCGGTTCGCTTCTCTATTTCCGCCAATATGCCAAGACTGTGAAGATTCCGGAAATAGGACTGATACCGCACAAGGTCCGGCGTGATACGCCTTCCGCTTATGTCAAAGCCCAGTTGGATAGGGACCCCCGCCATCGGCTGCTTGCCGTCCTGGAACAGAGGGCTGCTGAAGGGCGGTAAGTCTGGCTCTTCAAGGATAGCGCTTTCAGGCAGCCCCTCGATCAGGGCTGCGTAACCATAGCGATTGATAGAATCCTGCTCAGGCGTACCGCCAGAGAACACCAGTGAATTCAGTGGTTCGCCGTTAAAGATCTCCGTATGCAGGCGAATATAGCGAAGCGCGTCCGGCTCAAGGTCCAAGACATAGTACAGAAAGCGGCTTACCGCCGCCCAGGCGCCCAACTCATGGGGATTGTTATGCTGGGCATCGCTTACGGTGTGACGCACCGCATCGCGTATTTCGCGCAGTTTCTCGTTCAGCTCTTGATCGCTCTCAGAACCCGAATTGACCATACTCTTTTTCCCTTCGCTCCTCGCCTGAACGTGTCTTTGGACCTAAACCGCCCGCAGAAGACTGAACCTTCAGATGCGGCTTAAAATCCGACCCAGTTTCCTTAACCCCCGCCGCAACAACCCAATCGACGGCGTGTTCGCCATTTGATGCGCCGTTTGCGCGCCGGACTGAATAATCTCACCGGTCAAGGTGACATCACCCCACGTTCCATCCGTTAATCCCACCCGAAGATGCGCCGCCACCGGCACCAACGCCTCTTTCGATTTTGACAGCGCATAAAACTCGTAAGGGAGTGTTACAGGCCAACCGTGCGCACCTTGCTTTGCTTTTTCGTATGCAACACCTTTAAAGAACTCCAAAGATGGTTTGATGTCGAACCGATCAGCAATTTTAGAAACAATGGATTGCGTGCTCGTTTCTGTCCCCTCCCCGTACAGTACAGAGGTGCCGTGATAATAGAACCCTCCTCGGACCTTACCCGCTAGAAAATCCAGATAATCATCTATCTGCATCTCATCCATCTCTTGCATCGACAGCGAATTGAACGCCAAATCAATGCCGTCAATGTCCTTCAGCAAATCTAAGCGGTAGTTCGGAATAAGGATCACATCATGGACGTTTGGATCCGGCCGTTCATTCGGACGGTCTGGATCAAATATGTACAAATTCAGATCGGGAATATTTACCGCCAGGTAACACGCGGTAAAAATAAGCATTAGCGGAAGATCAACGATGATCGTGCTGAGCCTGCCACGATTCCGGCTTAGAAGTTGATAAGGAAGACATCCGTATCCCGCCCCAATTTCCAGATACACGAACCTGTCATTCTCTGTGCGCTGTTCAATTTCTTCAATTATTCCAAGATTATAAAGGTTACGGAAGTACATTTGATAGCGAACAATATCCGGCGTAAGCCGCCGGTTTTGAATCTTGAAGCCAATGTGCCCGAGGCGCGCTGCGTGGGCGTTGGGGCCTGGTTCGTACAACTCATGTTGAAAGGCTGGAAAATCGGGTTCTTCGAGGATCAGATGTTCTGGAAGATCCTGTATTATGTGATGGTATCCGTACCGGCTTGCCATCATGGCCTCATCCGCCGAGCCAGAAAACAAAAGGCTTGTTACCGGTTCACCATTAAAAATCTCTGTGTGGAGACGAATGTTCCGCAGAGAGTCCGACCCCAAATCAAGCACGTAATATAAATACCTACCAACATATTCCCAGGTATCGAGGGGATAAGGATTATTTTTCTGAGAATCCAAAACTATACGGCGCACCGAATCCCGAATACTAATGAGTTTTTCATTGGTTTTATATTTATTTTCTTCGTTAATATTATTCAATTTCTTATCCACTTTCAAAAAATTTCATGTGATCACAGTTCAAAAAGATAATGGGTACGTGGTAACCGGTACTGCACGATCTGCGAAAACAGAAGTGTCGCCTAGTTTATCCTACCCTGTCCGCTGGACGCCTCCTTGCGAAGGGCCCCACCCCACCAGATACGCACCCCTTGTGCGAAATCGATTTCTGTTACCCTTACATGAAACCCAAGCAATTTTTAGAAACGCAGAGAACCTTAGGGAATATAGTCTACAAAAGACTTTTCTTGGTTTAGAGAAAAGCCCCCTTCGCTATACCGGACCGTCGTGTAAAACTGATTTATGAACGGAACACGGTAAGAAATTGGCCCGTCCGGCAAATCCGACATATCGAACTGGGCGAGCCTACGATATAGCTGTGCGATATCGTGCGGTGAGCGGTTCAACAAATCGTCCGTCATAGTAATCTTGTCAGCACCATCGGCCCCCTGCGCCCGGGCAATCACGCCGAGGTCTGCATGAACAGGACTGTTCAATTTCGGGTACCATTTATGAACTGGCGTCAGGCCAGTCTCGTCCAAAAGCTTCGCGATATGAGCTTCGGCAAAATTGCTCTTGTGAGCCATGAAAAGCGCATCAGACCAGTCAATGATGTTCCAAACCAACGGAACCTCAAGATAGAGGACACCGTGCTGAGGACGAAGCCAATTTGAAACCTTCGCGAACAAACTGCGCGGCGCGTCCACATGTTCCAGATTGTGGCTCCATAAGATCAGGTCATATGTATCTGTCGGCTCAAAATTCTCCAGAACGGTATGATGGGCAACCAGACCCAGTTTCTCGCGCGCATAGTGAACGCGGTCATCCTCTGGCTCCAAGATTTCCACCTGGAATCCTGCCTCTTTGAACAAGGAGGCACCGGTTCCGTAACTGCCGCCAATATCCAGCACGCGCGCCCCTTCAGGTACCATTTCACGTACCATGTCCAGATAGACCGAATACCGCATTTTCCGGTCTTCTTCCAAAGCCGGGTTAAACACCTCCCCCGACTGGGTCGCAATTTGGGCCCAACGTGCTTGGAACCATGCGTATCCAGGAAATTTGCTGCGATAAGTGAATAAGCACTGCCGACAGATCGATGTTTCAAAGAAAACCGGACCGTCGGCCAAATGAACCGATGCGGCGGTGTCGGTTTCAGCAGATCCGCACAACGGACACGCGTCTTCATGAACAACGTCAGACGCTTCTAATGGAAAATGGAATACGCGGGGATCGCGCTTCTTCAGCGCCTCCAACGACTGACCCATAAAAGTCGATATTGAGCTTTTTTCCATGCAGCACCCGTTTGAAAGCTGGTTTCTTGATCGTGGCCCGACGTTAGATATGATCGATGCTCTTTTCCGAATAGTAATCCCCAGGCAGGAAAGACGCCTTTCTGCGTCCCGTTCCCACAAACGTCGCTGTTCTTGATTCGATTGACTCCACGGGAATTATCCTGAAATCGAAGCTAACACGGCTGTTCGGGGTATCGTTCTTCTGATGCAGGTGCATGATGCGTGAATCAAACATCAGCCCGCGACCATTTGCGCTGTCATACGATTTGGTAATGGAGCGGCAACGATCAAACACGTCGTCATCGGTGTCCAATGCACGGTGGAACGCTTCGAAATTGTAGTCAAAGGAACGCCAGACTGAGAGGCTGTCTTCCAAATCCGCATAAACCAGGGAGTTATTGCCGTAGCAAATGGTCAGCGGGATCCAAAAGTTGATTTCGTCCGGTGGATGGCCAATCGCGATATCGCAATGATAATTCGGGCGCCAATTGTACCCAGGGCTGCCGGGAATCGAACAACGGAATGTTGGCTGAGCCTGAAAATAAAAATTGAAATCCACCAAGTTCGCGCGAACAACCGTTCGTAAGAAATCGACATAGCGATCATAGAACTTGCCATCGATTTCGTACAAAGAGGACGAGACTTTGGACTGCCCGCTTGCATCCACAGTCAAATCCTCAATCGAATTACAGTCTGTCAGAGCCTCCAAATTGCTGTTGGGATCTAAGTAACCAAGCTCACGGAAGTGCCGCTCAACCAATTCTCGAAACCCGAAAAGGGTTGAATCATAAGAGAAATCGACCTTTGCATCCCCATATCGTGACTTGACGAGACCATCTGCGCCCATAGCTTTATGCACGACGGATTTATGAGGTTCTTCTTGATACGATAGATACATCACATTTCTTCCAGAATTATGGCGTTCTGTATAAAGCCGAACTGCCTAAAACTGTCAATTCCGCTCGCAATCGTTTTGCCTTGTCGTAGCGAAAAAAATCGTTGAAAAACAGAGTGTAATTTCTAATAAAAGCGCATCTGAAAAAATCAAATGGTATAGGCATATGTCCCCCCTTCTTTCGATCATTGTTCCGTCGAGACGGCCGTCTCAGCTTGAAGGCATGCTGGACAACCTTGAAGAGGTAACGTCCGATTTCAGCCGCCTTGAACTGGTTGTGAAGGTGGATGACGATGTGGAGGATGCCTCTGAGATCCTTGAGAGGGAAAAGAAACGCCGGCCTTTCAAGATCCGCTACGTTTGCACACCGCGCCACGGGGGCGTTTTCACCCTTTGGGCGGGCCAGCACGAGGCATTTCAGGCGTCCAATCCAGATACCTATTTCTATGTCTTCGCCAGCGATGAATTGCGCATACTAACCCCAGGCTGGGACGATCTCCTCATGAAATACGTGGGCTGGTTTGAAGACGACGTATTTCGACTTCGCCTATCGGATTGCAAGTACCGAAACTACCATCGAATGTTCGATTGCACATTCATGCCGGACAGTTTTGCGCTGATCACACGCAGGTGGCTGGAATTGGCTGAAGGAACTGGTCATTGCTGGGGAACAGATGCGTTTCACCAATGCGTCGCATATCACCTGTCCAATGGCGCTGGGGATCGTTTTAACATCTGGCATACAGACGGCTATTGGCGCGATGTTCAAGTGCATGATATCGCACTGGGCGGCATGGAGTTCGGCAAAGACATCAGCGCCCGCGAGTTCCTGGCCAGAAACCTGCGCATTATGCAGGAATGGCTGCGACTGACATCCTACCCTTCTCAAGAGCGTTTTTCCTATCTTGCAAGACGCATTCAAATTTACTGCGACCTACATTCAGCCAACTATACCCGCAAATACGTTATCGAACAAAGAAAGGTAGAAAAGCTGGTTGTTGCCAGAGCAGTCGACGACGGAGAGATACTGAAAATTTTGGATTACAGGGTCCCGGCACTCACCGTACTGATTGAAAACTTTATGATCCGCATAAAGCTTCTCAAGAATATGTTGAAGGGATTTATATACTATACTTTAGCGTCCGTCATTTTCCCGCGCGACCTATTTTCAGGCAGTTTCGAGAACCTTCCCAAAGTGATTTGGAACTATCCCTATCGTAAAGAGGTTCATAAGCTTTTTCGCGCGATGACGCTTAGACCAAGTGCAGAAGAGATACAAATTGCCGAAGAGGTAGCAGGCGGGCTGGTTACCACAAAATCTTTTCGCTTCAGGATCCGAAGAACGCTCGGTTCAATCATCCGAATCTCCAGGACAATTATCACAGCACCCTTTCTAACAATCTTCTGGATTTTCTACGTTGCAGCACCAGGCCTTGAGCACCGATGGTCTCTAACTCGCATGATAAAAGACGCCCTGTTTCGTCGGATCGGCTACCCTGTCGCGGACCGAAAGGAGTTATTTGCTGCCTACAATAGGATGACCGACACCGAAGCCACGCTTCGTGGAATGCAATTTACCACAAACCCAAATGGGGCCAGAAAGAAAAGAGAAAGCAACCAAGAAGACAAACAAGTGATCGCCTAAAAAGGCGGAGTATGTCTACACCGGCACGTAGAATTCCGGTTCATACAGGCTGATATGACTTCCCCTGCGTTCGAACCGGAAGGGGACAACAAGGTAGTCCCGCAGGGTTTCAACTACCGCCTGGCGTTTTTCTTCTTCGACGAACAG
Source organism: Alphaproteobacteria bacterium (assembly GCA_965223125.1). Taxonomy (GTDB): domain Bacteria; phylum Pseudomonadota; class Alphaproteobacteria; order UBA8366; family Aestuariispiraceae; genus Pacificispira. The sequence goes on from OZ244984.1 coordinate 4,066,823, forward strand.
CAAGAAAAACCCGCCGCCACCAGCCCCTAGCAACTTCCCACCCAACGCTCCTGCGGCGCGACAATCCGCATACAGCTGGTTTATTTCGTTGTTGGAGATCGCATCTGAGATACTGCTCTTCAGCTGCCATGTCTCGTGCAGCAATTCGCCAAAGGCTCGCAAGTCACTATCGGTGGCCAGTATTTCGATCGCGTCATCGACATAGGAATGCATTTTTTTTAAAATATCGGGCTTATCAGCAATCGCCTTGACCTTCTTACTCGCCACTTCAGAGGCAGTCCTGGAAACGCCGGTGTAGACAAGCAAAAGGTTTCGCTCCAGGTCCCGAATTCGATTCTCATTCACCGGAACTGGATGCACCGTAAAGCGACCTTCGGTATCGAATTCGATCTTGTTGAGGCCACCATAAGCAGCGGCAATTTGGTCTTGTATGCCTACATTCTCCGCGAGAAGTGTTTGCTCCAGATAAATCGCTTCTTCAGCCAATTCGCGTTTGCTTTTGACCTGACCCTTCAGCGCATAAAGAGCGTGCAATATCCCAACAGCAAAAGATGAACTGGATCCAACGCCGGTTCTTGCCGGCAAGTCACCGAAGTGATGCACTTCCAAGCCATTATGAAAGACCACATGCCGGATCGCCTCTCGCACCGCCGGATGCTGAATTTCCGACACATCGGCGCATGTTTCTGTCTTTGACCAAACAACGCGATAGGAATGTTCGAAGAACGGCGGCAAGAAACGGGCGTGGATGTGGCAATATCTGTTAATGGAGGTTGATAAGACCGACCCTCCATGCTCGCGGTACCAGACGGGGTAGTCCGTTCCGCCACCAAAGAAAGAAATTCGATACGGCGTCGATGTGATAATCATGAAAGTGCGAGGCCCACGGTTATGTAATGTTCAAAAGTGATGTTCTGCATTCTTCCTAGCGCGCCAGAAACGCATCCCCTTTCAAGGTCAGTTCCGCACGCCAGTAGTCAAGCAGGTCCCACATTGTCTGCTCATAAGAAATCTTTGGCTCCCAGCCGGTATGCGCCTTGAACTTATCCAATTTTGGGACTTGCAGGTCGGCATCAATCGGCCGCAGACGATCCGGGTCAACTTCAACCTTAATGCTGTCGCATGATGAAAAACCAATCAGCGTGTTCAAGATGTCGCCGATCTCACAGGAATATGAACCGCCGATATTGTAATATTCACCTTTTATCGGGTTCACAGTCACGAGCATATGATAGGCGCGGACCGCGTCCCTAACATCCGCAACTGTTCTTAAGGACTTCAGGTTTCCAACTTTCACGACGGGGGGAATCATTTCCCGTTCGATCATTGCGATCTGTTTCGCGAAGCTCGATTCCGCAAATACATCCCCACGCCGCGGCCCGGTATGGGTAAACATGCGGGTCGTCATCACCGTCATATCGAAGGCTTCGGCGTAGTATCGCCCGATAAGATCCGTTCCTACTTTGGAAATCGCATAGGGAGACGCTGGGTGAAAACCGCATTCTTCATCAATTGGCAGTTTTTCCTTTGGAACACGCCCAAACACTTCCGATGATGCACAAACATGAACGACCGCGTGCGGCGCAAATTCCTTTAAGGCTTCCAACAGGCGCGCGGTGCCTTGAATATTGGTATCCAAGGTATCAAGAGGCGCTGTGAAGCTTGTCTTCGGGAAGCTTTGGGCGGCCAAATGAAAAACATAGTCGGGCTTCGTCTCGCGGACGACATCGCGAACCGACAACTCGTCACGCAGGTCCGCATATTTCAGCGAAATCCTTTTTCCCGCATTGATGCTGGGGATGTGATCGCGCAGATTATCCAGCGGACTGCGCCAGCGGCACATCCCGACGATATCCCAGTCGGTTTCAGATACCAACAAGTCGACAAGGTGAGACCCTACCATGCCGGTGATGCCGGTAATAAGCGCCTTAGGAGTTGGCATTGTGTCGACCCACCTTAATTCAAGCCTCCGAAGACCGAAGGTATTCTAGAGCGCGTTTTCCAGAAAAGCCTGCAACCGCTGCAGCACATAATCCACCGCCTCATCACTAAGAGACTGGTGATTCCCAATGGAAAAACCGTTCTCCATGACGTGCGAGGAATGAGAAAGGTTTCCGACCGTTCGGTGCGGTCTTTCCATCAGCGCCGGTTGCCGCGCGATATTCCCACAGATAATCGGACGGGTTTCGATCCCCGCCGCATTCAACACACCTGTAATATCACTGACGATGAATTTCGCGGCTTCGCGCAAAATGATCGGGAAGCCGAACCAGGTATGCATGCCCTTCGGCGTTTCATCTTGGAAAGCGATCATGTCCGAATACTGCTCGAGCCCAGCGCGGTAACGCGCGGAAATCTCGCGCCGACGGTCAATAAACCCATCCAGCTTCGGCAGCTGGATTGACCCCATCGCGCCTTGCGGATCCGTGGCGCGCAGATTGTAGCCGACATTCACGAACAAGAACTTCGGATCAATCTCAGGATATCGGTCGATCCATCGCTGGCGGTCTTCCACCTCACGAATCCAGCCATGGGCGCGGAGGATGCGCATCAACTCCGTGAATTCGAAGTCATCGCTCACGCAAATACCGCCTTCAAGCGTCGTGATATGGTGCGAGAAGTAGAAGCTGAATGTTCCCACACGTCCGAATTTGCCAACCGGAACCCCGTCGTATGTGGCCCCCATTGATTCACAGCAATCTTCGATCAAAACCAGATTGTGACGCTTACAAATCTCCACAATCGGGTCCATGTCGCATGGATTGCCATAGACTGGCACGATCATCACACCGCGGGTTTTGGGCCCAATGGCGGCTTCGATTTGTGCCGGATCGATGTTCAATGTCGCTGGGTCGATGTCGACCACAACGGGGATCAACCCCATTTGGATCAATGGCCAAACGGTTGTCGACCATGACAGAGCTGGGACGATCACCTCGTCCCCTGGACGCAAACCGTCCTCACATTCGGTATTCGTCAACGCGGCAAGCGCGAGAAGGTTCGCCGAGGAACCTGAATTGACCATCACGCCGTGGTTCCATCCGAACTTGTCGGCATACTCGCGCTCGAAGGTCTTTACTTTTGGTCCCATCGTGATGCGCGTTATCAGCATGCACTCCGTGAATGCGATGATTTCTTCAACACCAAAGGTCGGTTCGTGAAGTCTCACGATTGGGTTTGATGGATTGAAACCCGCATCCGGTTTCACTCCCTCCCAAAACTCGTCCATGCTGGATCGGACGTTTTCCAATAATGCCTGATAGTTCTCTTTCACGGGCTTCCCCATTCTATCTTGTCTCATCCGTCAGAACGGACCCCGGAATTCTTCAATCTCACGTGCTGGCCCGGCAATCGGACGCCAGTCGTCCTTTCCGCCAGCCATTTTATGGGCGGTCAGCGCGATGGACACCGCAGACGGGTAATAGTCATCTTCCAACGGGCGGGTTGTTGGGCACGGGACCGGTTCATAGCCCAGCCTCTTAACCTGGATCGTCATCTCACCCTGAAGGGCCTCATAGACCAAGGTTGCGATTTCTGCAGATGCACCGCACGCCGTCCAACTGGTATCGACAATAATCAACCGCTTCGTCTTGCGGACAGACGCGACAATCGTGTCAATGTCCAACGGCGAAAGACTGACGGGATCGATGAGTTCGGCAGACAGCCCTATCTCCTCCAAAAGGTGGATAGCGCGTGCTGCCTCTACCACCATATGGCTGATCGCGACGACGGTCACATCGCTTCCGCTCGCAAGCACTCTGGCCTTCCCAAACGGGGTTGCATAGGGCTCTTCCGGAACGAAACCAGCATTCCCGTACAGCATCCTGTGTTCCATGATAACAACAGGATTATTGTCCCGGATCGCCGCAATCATGCACCCTTTCGCGTCGTGTGGCGTGCTTGGCGCGACGACCCGAATGCCGGGTACATGCATGAAATAGCTGTGAAAGGCTTGGCTATGCTGCGCGCCCTGACCCCAGCTCCGCCCGATAATACCGCGAACCACAAATGGCACAGAAACGGCGCCGTCTGACATATAGCTCAGTTTTGCGGCCATATTGACCAACTGGTTCATACACAGCAGCAAAAAGTCCATGCGCTGATGAACATGGATCGGCCGCATCCCGGCGATAGCCGCCCCAATTCCGAGCCCCGTCATAGCGTCTTCGGAAATCGGTGTGTCGAAGCAACGGTCCGGCCCAAAGTCCTTGTGCAGATCCAGCGTCGTTCCGTACATCCCCTTGGGATCATCCACTCCAAGGCCGTACACAAACACAGACTCGTCCCGCGTCATTTCCTGACGCGTACCTTCGTACAAGGCTTGCGCATAGGTGAGTTTTCGGTTGGCTTCCATGTTACCGATAGACGTTAGAGTACATGACAGAGTTGTCAGGAAATGCTGCAGATTCTGCAGCAGCGAACGAAGTTTCAACTTCGGAGTTTACTTCCGCGTCGATAGATACCCGCACTGACGGGTCCAGGGCAAGCGCCAGCTTTTCGATCAAGTCGTCCTTTATCCACTGGTCCAATTCCTCATCGGTGCGATACCCAATATGTCTGTCCTCTCCGGGGCCGACATGATCGCGCCATCGATAGGTTTCCAGTTCAAGAAACTGCGGCTTGCCAGTACTTTGAATGGCTGAGATCGCCTCACCCGCCACGGAATGCAAATCCAGCATGTCCTTGCCAGGGGTCCATTTCGATGAAATGCCATAAACGGCAGCCCGCTCACACAGGTTTGTCTGCGCCATTCGGTCGCGTTGGTGTGAATAGATCGCGTATTGGTTATTCTCGCACACGAACAAGATGGGCAAATTCTTCAACCCAGCGAAATTCAAAGATTCGTGAAACACACCTTCGTCCGTTGCCCCTTCGCCAAAAAAGCAGACAACGACGGCATCGGATTTTTGTTGCTTCAGCGCAAAGGCGTGGCCGACCGCGTTCGGGATCCCCGTTCCGACAATGGCAGAGGTCGTGATCATGTTCGCGTCAATATCACCAAGGTGCATCGACCCCGCTTTGCCGCGGCTGCTGCCGGTATCTTTGCCGAACAGTTCTGCGGCCATTTTTGCAATATCGCCACCCTTCGCCAAATAGGCCGCATGCCCGCGATATGTGGCATAGACGACATCTTGTGGCTTCAAATGATCACAAACCGCAACGGAGACCGCTTCCTGCCCAATCGACAGATGAACCGGGCTTTTCACCAAATCCTGATCGTAAACGCGCACGATGAATTCTTCGACGCGCCGGATACGCAAGCTGTTTCGGTAGAGCCTTGCAATCAAATCAGAAGAGTCAGTGGTATTTTTGACCATGGAAAAACCCACAACATCACATGTTTTAAATTATGCCCAAGAGGCTTTTCAGCCCGTCGCGGAG